>NZ_LMSK01000005.1 GCF_001428385.1 Rhodanobacter sp. Soil772 | reverse complement strand
GAACGTGTAGCTCACGCCCTCGGAGATCGGCATCTCCTTCTCGATCACTTCCAGCTCGACGATCACCTTCGCCGGGTAGTTGCGGTTGACCGGCGGCGGTACGTGCGGCGGACTGGTCAGCACCGCGTGGATCGGCTCGCCCTGCGGCGGGCCGAAGTCGCCGCGGATGTGCTCGGCCGGGGCGTTGGCGGTCGGGGCGGCATCCGTCTTGGCTGCGGCCTGCGGCTTGCCGGAGCAGGCCGCCAGCGTCAGCAACGCGGCGGCAGCGACGACGAGGAGCGATGAACGTGACATGGGGCGATCTCCGTGAGTTCTTGCGCATCCTAGCCTAGGAGATCGCCCGGTCGCCCTACTGATCTGAGTCAATTTGAGTCGCGTTGGCGGCCCTCTGCGTCACCCTGCCACAGACTCTTGCGCCACGGCTGCTCAGCCGGGTTTGCCGTCCGCCCGCGGCGTCAGGTAGATCCACGCCGAGCGCAGCACCCACGGCAGGAACGCCAACAGCCAGCCGTAGGCGGCGATCACCAGCCACAGGTAGACGTCGCCGCCCAACTCGGCACGGATGCGCAACAGCGCCACCACCTGCAGCAGTCCGAAGCACAGCCACGCCACCGCGCCCATCTGCAATGGCCGGCCGGAATGGCCCTGGGTCACCCGGGTCACCATCGCCACCAGCATCGAGCCGAAGAAGCCGATCCCCAGCGCATGCAGCGGTGCGCGACCAAGAATGAGATGCCCGCTGGCCGCGTACACCACGTCCTGCACCGCGTACAGCACGAACGCCACCGGCAGCCACGCGAACGCCAGGTGCAACACCGCCAGCAGGCCCGGGCGCATCGCCTTCCACGGCTGCCAGGTCAGCGCATGCCAGGCGAATGCCAGGGCCAGCGGCACGTCCGCCAGCCACAACCAGCCCAACGCGCTGCGCCATTCCAGCAGCAGGTGCGCCAGCAGCAACAGCCACACTACCGGCAGGCTCCAGTCCGGACGAATCACCTTGTAGCCCGCCACCACGTTGCCGCTGAAGAACGGCAGCATGCGGTGCATCACCGTGAAATAGATCGGCAACAGCAGGCCGTACGTGCCCAGCTTGATCGCCAGCAACGCGCAGTCCGCCGGCGCGCCGAACAGATAGGCCAGGAACACCGCCAACCCGAGGCTGCCCAGGCTCAGCGCCGCCAGGCAGGAACGGGCGTGGCTCTTGCGCTCGGCCACCGATGCACGCAGCACCCCGGCCAGCGTCCACACGCCGATCAGGTAGCCGGCCAGCATCACGGCGATGCCAAGCTTCAGCAGCCACGGCAGGTCGAGCAGGCCCACGTTCGCCAGCACGTAACCGCCGAACACGCAGCCGGCCACGGGCACGTAGCGCGTCCACGGCAGATCGGGCCGGCCCAGCCAGCGCGGGAACGTGGTCAGCAGAAAGCCGAACATGAACAGCGGAAACAGGCCGTACTGGATCAGCATCGCGTGCGCCCAGCCCGGTGGGATCGACGGCTGCGGCCAGCCGGCCAGCCCGAAACGCATCCAGGTCAGCTCCACCGCCCACCACGCCATGCTGAGCAGTACCGCGATGGTGCCGGCCAGGAACAGCGGCCGGTGCGGCGCCGAAGCCAGCCGCGCCGACAGCTCCGCGAACGCGGCCGATTTCGCCGCGGGGGATCGTGATTCAGCCATGACGGCGCCAGCCCGAATGAGAATGATTCGTCATGGTGGCAGCTTACCGCCACCACGGGCACTGACCTGGATCAGCCGTCCACACTTCCCGACGCGGCCAGTGCCCGCCCGGGAGCGGGCCGGTCACTCCGGCAGCAGCGCCTGCCCGATCTCGCGCAGCTTCTTCGGATTCAGCAGCTCCAGCTCGCGCCCCTCGATCTCGATCAGCTTCTGGCTGCGAAAGCGGCTGAGCACGCGGCTGACGGTTTCCGCGGCCAGACGCAGGTAGTTCGCGATGTCGCCGCGCGACATGCTGAGGTGGAAGCGCGTGCCGGAGAAGCCGCGCACGGCGTAGCGGCCGGCCAGGTCCAGCAGGAACGCGGCGACGCGCTCGTCGGCGCTGTGGTCGCCGGCGAGCAGGCTGGCGGTGCCCAGCTCCTTGCTCAGCATGCGGAACAGGTGCTGCTGCACGGCGGGGATGCGCGAGGCCAGCGCGCTCATCGCGGGGAACGAGAAGCGGCAGAAGTAGGCGGTGTCCAGCGCCACCGCATCGCACGGAAAATGCTCGGGGTAGATCGCGTTGAGGCCGATCACCTCGCCGGGCAGGTAGAAGCCCAGCACCTGCTCGCGGCCGTCCTTGTCGACCATGCGGGTCTTCACGGTGCCCGCGCGCACGGCGAAGATCGCGCGGAACGGATCGCCGGTGCGGAAGATGTGCTCGCCGGCGCGGAACGGCCCCACGTGCTCGACCAGGCACTGCAGCTCGGCCAGCTCCGGCTTGTCGTAGCCGGCCGCGATGCAGGCGCTGGAGAACGCGCAGGTGCCGCAGAATCGCGTCTCGTCGCCGTCGTCGGCAATCGGGCTTGGCGGCTCGGGCAGGCGACCTGCCATGGGCTTGGATTGCATGATGGTGATGGGCTGCCGGGTCGGGGCTGCGTGGATCAGATCACGCGAGAGTAGCGTGGGGCCTGTGCCGCGTCGTCCAGGTAGGCGTCGAAGCACATGGCGATGATACGCAACAGCAACCGCCCCCGCGAGGTTACCCGGATCTCGCGCGGGCTTTCCAGCACCAGTCCGTCGTCCAGCAGCGGCACCAGGCGCTGCCGCTCGCGCACGAAGTATTCGTCGAACAGCAGCCGGTGGCGCGCGCCGAACGCCTGCTTGTCCAGCGTGCCATGGCACATCAGTTCGTTGATCAGTTCGCGCCGGATCACGTCGTCCTCGTCCAGCATCAGCCCCCGCACCACCGGCAGGCGGCCGGCGTCCAGCGCCGCGTAGTAGCCGATCAGGTCGCGCGCGTTCTGGCTGTAGCTGTCGCCGATGCGGCCGATCGCGCTGACGCCCAGGCCCACGATGTCGCAGTCGCCATGCGTCGAGTAACCCTGGAAGTTGCGCTGCAGCGTGCCGGCGCGCTGTGCCAGCACCAGTTCGTCGCTGGCCTTGGCGAAGTGGTCCATGCCGATGTAGACGTAACCGGCCGCCGACAGGTGCTCCAGCGCGCGCCCGAACAGCGCCAGCCGGGTGGCCGCGTCGGGCAGGTCGGCGGCGTCGATCTGCTGCTGTGCCTTGAACATCTCCGGCAGGTGCGCGTAGCCGTACACCGCCACCCGATCCGGGTTCAGCGCCACCACCTGGTCCAGCGTGCGGCTGAAGCCGTCGACGCTCTGAAACGGCAGGCCGTAGATCAGGTCGACGCTGGCCGAGCGGAACGACGCGGCCCGCGCCGCCTCGAGCACCTCGCGAGTCTGCTCGAAACTCTGGATCCGGTTCACCGCCTTCTGCACCACCGGGTCGAAATCCTGGATGCCCACCGAGATCCGGTTGAAGCCCAGCTCGCCCAGGTTGCGAATGTAGGCGCCGTCGGCGAAGCGCGGGTCGATCTCGATGCCGTATTCGCGATCCGTCGCGTGGCTGAAACTGAAATGCCGCGCCAGCGATTCCAGCAGCTCGCCCATGTGCGCGGTATCGAGGAAGTTCGGCGTGCCGCCGCCGAAGTGCAGCTGGCGCACCGGCCGGTCGCGGTCGAACAGCGGCGCGATCAGCTCGATCTCGCGGTACAGCCGTTCCAGGTAGCGGTCGGCCTGGGTCACGTCGCGGGTGATCACCCGGTTGCAGCCGCAGTAGAAGCACGGGCTCATGCAGAACGGCACGTGCACGTACAGCGACAGCGGCCGCGGGATCGGCTCCTCGTTGGAGGCGCGGATCACCTCGCGCAACGCCGCCTCGTCGAAGTCGGCCGTGAACTGCGGCGCCGTCGGGTAACTGGTGTAGCGCGGCCCGGCCACGTCGTAGCGGGCGATCAGCGCCGGGTCGAATTCGGGAGGTGTGATGGGAATGGCCATGGCAGCGAGTCTGTCGACGCCCCCGCCCGCCCGCATTGATCCGGATCAAGTCGCGCAGCTGTTGTGGCGACCTGCCGCAGTCCCGGCTCGCGCGGGGCTCCGACGCGTTTCAGCGGCTATACGGCTCGATCCGCTGCTCGATCGAGCCGAAGATCGAGGCGCCGGCGGTGTCGGTGACGTCGATCTTCAGGTGGTCGCCGAACTTCAGGAACGGCGTGGTGGGATGGCCGTCGCGCAGGGTTTCCACCGTGCGCTGCTCGGCCAGGCAGGAGGCGCCCTTGCCGGTGTCCTCGTTCGCGATCGTGCCGGAACCGACGATGGTACCGGCGGTCAGCGGGCGGGTCTTCGCCACGTGGGCAACCAGCTCGGCGAAGCTGAACTGCATGTCGACGCCGCACTCGGCCTCGCCGAACCAGGCGTCGTTCAACCAGGTGCGCATCGGTAGGTGCAGCTTGTCGCCCTGCCACGCATCACCGAGTTCATCCGGCGTCACCAGCACCGGCGACAGCGCCGAGCGCGGCTTGCTTTGCAGGAAACCGAAGCCCTTGGCCAGCTCGCCCGGAATCAACCCGCGCAGGCTCACGTCGTTGATCAGGCCGACCAGCTGGATGTGTTCGGACGCCTGCGCCGGCGTCGCCGCCATCGGCACGTCGTCGGTGACCACCACCACTTCGGCTTCCAGGTCGATGCCGTAATCCTCGCTCGGCACCACCACCGGATCGCGCGGCCCGAGGAAGCCGGCACTGGTCGCCTGGTACATCAGCGGGTCGGTGTAGAACGACTTCGGCACCTCGGCACCGCGGGCGCGACGCACGCGCTCGACGTGTGGCAGGTAGGCCGAACCGTCGACGAATTCATAGGCGCGCGGCAGCGGCGAGGCCAGCGCGGCCATGTCCAGTGCAAAGGCACCGGCAGCGTTGCCCGCGCTCAATTCGTCCGACAACGCGTTGAGTCGCGGCGCGGCGTTCGACCAGTCGTCCAGCGCTGCCTGCAACGTCGGTGCAATGCCGGCCGCCTTCACCGCACGGGAGAGATCGCGGCTGACCACGACCAGCGTGCCGTCGCGGCCACCTTCCTTGAGAGATCCGAGTTTCATCGTGCTGCCTTGTGTCTGCTGCGTGGATGGATCGCCGTCACGGCGCGAAGTGCTTGCGGATATCCTGCCAGCATCGGTAATAGTCGTGCTGCAGTTGCGGCGCGTCCAGCGCTTGCTGCGTGGGCCGGATCACCTTGCGCGTCTCGAACATGAAGGCCATGGTGGCGCCGATCACGTCCGGCTTCGCCAGGTCGGCGCTGGAGGCCTTCTCGAACGTGGCCGCGTCCGGGCCGTGCCCGCTCATGCAATTGTGCAGGCTCGCGCCGCCGGGCATGAAACCCTCGGCCTTGGCGTCGTACACACCGGTGATCAGGCCCATGAACTCGCTGGCCACGTTGCGGTGGAACCACGGCGGCCGGAACGTGTGCTGCGCCACCAGCCAGCGTGGCGGGAAGATCGCGAAATCCACGTTCGCCGTGCCGACGGTGTCGCTGGGCGAGGTCAGCACGGTGAAGATCGACGGATCGGGATGGTCGACGCTGATCGAGCCGATCGTGTTGAAGCGGCGCAGGTCGTACTTGTACGGCGCGTAGTTGCCGTGCCAGCCGACCACGTCCAGCGGCGAGTGGCCGATCGCCGCGGTCCACAGCGCGCCCTGGAACTTCGCGATCAGCTCGAACGCGCCTTCGACGTCTTCATATGCCGCGCGCGGGGTGAGGAAATCGCGCGAGTTGGCCAGGCCGTTCGAGCCGATCGGGCCGAGATCCGGCAGGCGCAGCAGCGCGCCGAAGTTCTCGCAGACGTAACCACGGGCTGCTTCATCAAGCAGGTCGACGCGAAAGCGCACGCCGCGCGGAATCACCGCGATCTCCTGCGGCTCGACTTCGATCACGCCCAGTTCGGTAGCCAGCCGCAGCCGGCCCAGCTGCGGCACGATCAGCAGCTCGCCGTCGGCGTCGTAGAAGAACCGCCCCTGCATCGAGCGATTGGCCGTATAGACGTGGATGCCGATGCCGCCCTGTTCAGCCGGCCCACCGTTGCCGGCCAGGGTGACCAGGCCGTCGATGAAGTCGACCGGCTGTTCCGGCAGCGGCAGCGGATCCCAGCGCAGCTGGTTCGGCGTGGCCGGCGCTTCGTCGAAACGATTGTGGAACGTGGCATGCGCCAGCGGCTGGAACGGCTGGTGCACCGCCGCCGGACGGATCCGGTACAGCCAGCTGCGCCGGTTCGCATGGCGCGGCGCGGTGAACGCGGTGCCGGACAGCTGCTCCGCGTACAGGCCGTGCGCCACCCGCTGCGGCGAGTTCTGCCCTTGCGGCAGGATGCCAGGAATGGCCTCGCTGGCGAACTCGTTGCCGAAACCGGATTGGTAGCCGTTGCTGACGCTCGTCGCCATGGGAACTGCTCCTTACAGGAAGCCGCGCTTCATCTGGTCGCGCTCGATCGACTCGAACAGCGCCTGGAAGTTGCCTTCGCCGAAACCCTCGTTACCCTTGCGCTGGATGATCTCGAAGAAGATCGGACCGATCGCGTTCTGGGTGAAGATCTGCAGCAGCTTGCGCTGCTTGGTCTCCAGGTCGGCATCGATCAGGATCTTGTTCTTCGCCAGCCGCGCCACGTCCTCGCCGTGGTTCGGCACGCGCACATCGATCACCTCGAAATAGGCGTCGGGCGTGTCGAGAAACTCGACGCCGGCTTCGCGCATCTTCTCCACCGTGGTGTAGATGTCGTCGGTGAAGCAGGCGATGTGCTGGATGCCTTCGCCGTGATACGCGTCGAGGTACTCGTTGATCTGGCTCTTCGGGTCGTTCGACTCGTTCAGCGGGATGCGCACGACGCCGTCCGGCGCGGTCATCGCCTTCGACACCAGGCCGGTCTTGACGCCCTTGATGTCGAAGTAGCGGATCTCGCGGAAGTTGAACAACTTCTCGTAGTAGTCCGACCACTTCTGCATGTTGCCGAAATACAGGTTGTGGGTCAGGTGGTCGATGAAGGTCAGGCCGAAGCCTGCCGGGTTCTGCCCGGCGCCCGGGATGGCCTCGTAATCGGCGTCGTAGATGCTGCCGGCGCTGCCGTAGCGGTCGACCAGGTACAGCATGCAGTCGCCGATGCCCTTGATCACCGGCGCGTTCACCGCCTTGCTCGCCGCCTTGTGGCTGATCGCTTCGCCGCCGTTGCCGAGCACGGCGGCAAGCACGTCCGCGGCCGGCTTCTTGAAGCGGATCGCGAAGCCGCACGCGCTGGGACCGTGCTTCGCGGCAAAGTCGGCGGCGAACGAATCCGGATCCTCGTTGAGCAGGAAGTTCACGCCGTTCTGCCGGTACACGGTGATCGGCCGCGTCTTGTGCCTGAGTACGGCGCTGAAGCCCATCCGCTTGAACAGGTCGTGCAGCTCATTGGCGCGGCCGACCGGGGCGGCGAACTCGACGAATTCGAAGCCGTCGATACCCATCGGGTTTTCGAACGTGGTGACTTGCATGCCGAGGTTCGGCTGGGCGTTCATGGCGCTCTCCTGTCTGTCGGTGCACGATGGCAGCACATGAGCGTGCCACCATCGGGGTAACTCCCACGTTATAGTTTCATATGAAACCATTTGCAAGGATCATCGCCGCAATGCCCGTCAAGCGCCATCCAGCCCCCGCCACTGCCGAGCACGCCCCGCTGCAGTTGGAGCATTTCCTGCCTTACCGGCTGTCGATCCTGTCCAACACGATCAGCCAGACGATCGCCGACGACTACCAGAGCCGCCACGACATCTCGATGACCGAATGGCGGGTGATGGCCGTGCTGGCGCGCTACGCCGGCCTGTCCGCGCGCGAGGTGGCCGAGCGCACCGCGATGGACAAGGTGGCAGTGAGCCGGGCGCTGGCGCGGCTGGTCGAGGCCGGCCGGGTCGACCGCGCCGTCCACGACAACGACAAGCGCCGCTCGGTGCTCAACCTCAGCAACGCCGGCTGGGCGATCCACGACGAAGTCGCGCCGATGGCCCGGGCGCGCGAACGCGAGGTGCTGGCGAAGCTCAATGCGGAAGAGCGCGTGTGGCTCACGCGCATCCTGGACAAGCTGCTTTCTTGACGGGATTCGGGATTCGGGATTCGGGATTCGGGATTCGGGATTCGGGATTCGGGATTCGAAAAAGCCGGGGCTTCGCGCTTCGCTCCTGGGCGAATCCCGAATCCCCAATCCCGAATCCCGGCCTTCAACGCACGCCGTGCATCAGCCTGTTGATCAGCGGCGAGACCGCCAGCAGCAGCACGCCGGCGCCGGCCAGCAGCCAGAAGCTGAAGGTGAAGCCGGCCAGCGCCGAGGCGGCGGTCATGCCGCTTTCCCCGCTGATGCGGCCGGCCAGCAGGCCGGACAGGTTGCCGCCCACCGCCAGCGACAGGAACCAGCCGCCCATCGCCAGGCCGACCAGCCGCGGCGGCGCCAGCTTGGTCACCATCGACAGGCCGATCGGCGACAGGCACAGCTCGCCCACGGTCTGCAACACGTAGCACAGCACCAGCGGCCAGAACGGAATCAGCCCGTGGCTGTCGAGCAGGTGCGACAAGGCATACATCAGCACCGCGAAACCCAGCCCGTTGAAGACCAGCCCCAGGCCGAACTTGCGCGGGATCGACGGCTCGCGGCGGCGCGCCGCCAGCAGGCCCCAGACCACGGTGACGAGCGGCGCCAGCAGCAGGATCGCCAGCGGACTCACCGACTGGAACCAGCCCACCGGGAACACCCAGCCGCCGAACATCTCGCGGTCGACCAGGTTCGCCGCGAGGAAATTGAACGACGTGCCCAGCTGGAAGTAGAACATCCAGAACAGGATGTTGAAGGCGAAGATCACCAGCATCGCCACCACGCGATCCACCTGCACCCGGCCGTGCTTCAGCGCCTCGACCAGCAGCATCGCGGCGACACCGGCGAACAGCACGCCCAGCACCCACGACAAGCCCGTGGTGACGAACGCCAGCAACAGGTACACCAGCGGCACTGCCACCACCACACCCAGCAGCACCCATGCCACGCGCATCCGGCTGGCGGCTTCCGGCGCGGGACGGCCCACGCCCTGCAGGCCGCGTCGCCCGAACCAGAACCACAGCAGGCTGAGCAGCATGCCGACGCCGGCGGCGCCGAACACGATGCGGTAGTTCTGCTGCATCGGCGTGTCGGTGAAATGGCTGGCCAGCCAGCCGGTCAGCAGCGGCGCCAGCAGCGCGCCGCCGTTGATGCCCATGTAGAACAGCGTGAAGCCGCGATCGCGGCGCGGGTCGTCGCGTCCGTACAGCTGCCCGACCATGGTGGAGATGTTCGGCTTGAACAGCCCGTTGCCGACAATCACCATCGCCAGGCCGGCCAGGAAGATCTCGCGACTGGGCAGCATCACCGCGAACAGGCCCAGCGCCATCACCAGCGCACCGAGCAGGATCGAGCGCTGGTAGCCGATGACCTTGTCCGCCACGTAGCCGCCAAAGATGCTGGAGGCGTAGATCAGCGCGGTATACGCGCCGAAGATGCTGCTGGCCCAGGCCTGGCCGGACGGATCGCCGTTGTAGAAGTGCGCCACGATGTACAGCGCCAGCGCCCAGCTCACGCTGTAGAACGCGAAGCGCTCCCAGAACTCGGTCATGAACAGCATCCACAACGGCCGTGGATGGCCGAGCAGTTGTGGATAAGCAGGCATCGGTACGCTGTCGCCGGCGGCGCTGGTCTGGCTCATGCAATCCTCTCGTCGGCATGCGTCAGGCAGCCGCAAGCGCCCAGATGTAACCGGGCGCCGGCACCGCGTCAATGATGGAGCGGGATTCGGGATCGGGGATTCGGGATTCGGAGAGCGAAAAGCTGGCGCCGCCGCCGCTTTTGCGAATCCCGAATCCCCAATCCCGAATCCCGGCTCTCAGCGCACCCCGTGCATCAGCTTGTTGATCAGCGGCGCGATCAGGAACAGCACGATGCCGCCGCCGAGCAGGATCCAGAAGCCCATGGTGTAGCCGGACAGCGCCGAGTCCACGGTCATGCCGGTCTCGCCGCTGACGTGGCCGGCGAACAGGCCGGCCAGGTTGTTGCCGATCGCGGTGGACAGGAACCAGCCGCCCATGCCCAGGCCGACCAGCCGCACCGGCGCCAGCTTGGTCACCATCGACAAACCGATCGGCGACAGGCACAGCTCGCCGGAGGTCTGCAGCACGTAGCACAGCACCAATGTCCACAGCGGAATCATGCCGCTGCTGTCGACCAGGCTGGACAACGCGTACATCAGCACCGCAAAGCCCAGCGCATTGCCGATCAGGCCGAGGCCGAACTTGCGTGGGATCGACGGCTCGATGCGGTGCTTGTCCAGCCACGCCCATACCAGGGTGACCAACGGCGCCAGCAGCACGATGGCAATCGGATTGACCGACTGGAACCAGCCGATCGGGAACTCCCAGCCGCCGAACATCTGCCGATCGACGATGTGCTGGGCGAGGAAGTTGAACGAGCTGCCGGCCTGCTCGAAGAACATCCAGAACAGCACGTTGAACACGAAGATGATCAACATCGCGATCACCCGCTGGATCTGCACGCGGCCGGTGCGGATCGCCTCCACCACCAGCATCACGCCCACACCGAGGAACAGCGCGGTCAGTAACCACTGCAACACCACCGCGCCGGCGCGATCCATCAGCAGGTACACCAGCGGGATCGCCACCAGCACGCCAAGCGCGACGTAGACGATGCGCATCGGGTTGGCGATTTCCGGTGCCGGCATGCCGATGGAGCCGAGTTGGCGGCGGCCGAACCAGAACCACACCAGGCTGATCAACATGCCCACGCCGGAGGCGGCGAACACCACGTGGTAGTTCTGATGCCCGGGCGTGCCGAATACCTTGGTCGCCAGCATGCTGGTCAGCACCGGCGCAATCAGCGCGCCGGCGTTGATGCCCATGTAGAACAAGGTGAAGCCGCGGTCGCGGCGCGAATCACCCTGCGCATACAACTGCCCGACCATCGAGGAAATATTCGGCTTGAACAGGCCGTTGCCGACGATGATCGTGGCCAGTCCGAGCATGAAGATCCCGTGCTGCGGCACCATCACCATGAACAGGCCGGCCGCCATCACCACCGCGCCAAGCAGGATCGAGCGCTGGTAGCCGAGGATCTTGTCGGCCACGTAGCCGCCGAACACCGCGGTGGCGTAGACCAGCGCCAGGTAGGCGCCGTAGGTGCGGCTGGCATCCGCCTGGCCGGCGTCGTTGCCGTCGTAGAACTGCGCCACGATGTACAGCGTGAGCGCCCAGCGCATGCCGTAGAACGCAAAGCGTTCCCAGAACTCCGACATGAACAGCATCCACAGCGGACGCGGATGCCCGAGCAGTTGCGGGTAGTCGGGTACCGGCCTGGTATCGCCGGAGAGTGTGGTGTTGCCCATGCCTGACCCCTGTTTGTCGACTGATCGAAAGATGTTGCGAGGGGCCAGATGTAACCGCAGGCTGCGCGATCGTCAAATGCGCTGCAGCACGGGCCTTTCGCTCAGCTGCCCAGCACGGTGCGCACGTCCAGCAACTCGGGGAAGAATTCCAGGTCGAGCGCCTTCTTCAGGAAGCTCACCCCGGACGAACCGCCGGTACCGCGACGATGGCCGATGATCCGCTCCACCGTCTTCATGTGGCGGAAACGCCACAGCTGGAAGCTCTCTTCCACGTCCACCAGCTGTTCGCACATGTGGTACTCGGGCCAGAACTCCGCGCGCTGCTCGTAGATGCGCTTGAGCACCGGCAGCAGTGCCTCGTTGCGCCGATAGGCTTCGGTCCAGTCGCGCTGCAGCAGCCCGGCCGGCACTGCGTGGCCGCGCCGCGCCAGGTAGCGCAGGAATTCGTCGTACAGGCTGGGCGCTTCCAGCACCGCGCGCAGCTCGGCCTGCGCGGCCGGGTCGTGCGCGAACACCTTCAGCATGCCGGCATTCTTGTTGCCGAGCAGGAACTCGATCTGGCGGTACTGCAGTGACTGGAAGCCCGACGACGGCCCCAGCACGCCGCGGAACTCCAGGTACTCCGACGGCGTCAGCGTCTCCAGCACCGCCCACTGCTCGAACAGCTGGCGCTGCACCTGTTTCACCCGCGCCAGGATCTTCAGGCAGGCGTCGACGTCGTCTGCCTGCAGATGCGTCACCGCCGCCCTCAACTCGTGGATCAGTAGCTTCATCCACAACTCGGACACATGGTGCTGCACGATGAACAGCATCTCGTCGTGATGCGGCGGCTGGCTCAACGGCTGCTGCGCCGACAGCAGCGTGTCCAGATGCAGATAGCCGCCATACGTCATCTGCCCGTTGAGGTCGGTCTGGATGCCCGCTTCGATATCGCGCTGGTTGTCGCTCATGGTGTTCCGTCACGTTTCCGGAAACGGTTATGGTAACGGCTGCGCATCGCTCAAATCTTGACCTTGGACATGGCGCGGGTAGGAGCCCGCTGGCGGGCGATGCTCTTGCGACTCCCGAGTCCCGTGAGAAAGCATCGCCCGCCAGCGGGCTCCTACAGGTTGCGGGCGAGAAAGCCCTGTAGAACGCGCCTTGGCGCTCTTGCAAGGCCGGCAAACCCCCTCCCCATACGCCCACGAATGCTGCGCCGTACCTTGCAGCGCAACATGTCCGCCTGCTATCAAGCGCGGTCTTGTTCGGTCGTTTGTGTGCCCGCGGATCCTTCGAGGACACACCATCGGCCAGGTTTTTCCCCTCTCTTCCTCACCCCCGGAGCGAGTCGTGACTATCGCCGCCAAGTTTGAAATCGAATACCTGCAATACCTCGACGCCGAGGGCAAGCAGGTACGCGATGACCTGCCCGAGTTCGCCAAGGATCTCGGCCACATGGTCGAGCTGTACAAGCTGATGCTGTCGACCCGCGTGTTCGACGCCAAGTCGATCGCCCTGCAACGCACCGGCAAGCTCGGCACCTACGCCAGCTGCCTCGGCCACGAAGCCGCGCACGTCGGCATCGGCAGCGCGATGAAACCGGAAGACGTCTACGCGCCGAGCTACCGCGAATACGGCGCGCAGCTCTATCGCGGCGTGCAGCCGCGTGAGGTGTACATGTACTGGGGCGGCGACGAGCGCGGCAACGACTACCAGAAGGAACCGGCGCGGCACGACTTCGCCTGGTCGGTGCCGATCGCCACGCAGTGCCTGCACGCGGCCGGCACGGCGCTGGCGTTCAAGATCCGCGGCGAGAAGCGCGTGGCGGTATGCACGATCGGCGACGGCGGCTCGTCCAAGGGCGACTTCTACGGCGCGATCAACATTGCCGGCGCGCAGAATCTGCCGCTGGTGGCGGTGATCGTCAACAACCAGTGGGCGATCTCGGTGCCGCGCAAGATCCAGTCCGGCGCACCCACGCTGGCGCAGAAGGGTATCGCCGCCGGCCTGTTCTGCATCCAGGTGGACGGCAACGACATCATCGCGGTGCGCAAGGCGATGGAAGACGCGCTGGAGCGCGCCCGCAGCGGCAAGGGCGGCAGCGTGATCGAGGCGGTCACCTACCGCCTCGGCGACCACACCACCGCCGACGACGCTCGCCGCTACCGCGGCGAGCAGGAAGTGAAGGACGGCTGGGAAAAGGAGCCGATGAAGCGCCTGCGCAACTGGCTGGTGGCCAAGGGCGTGTGGGACGACGCGAAGGAAGAAGCCTGGAAAGCGGAGTGCGACGACTGGATGGACAACGAGGTGAATGCCTACCTCGAAACCAAGACCCAGCCGGTCACGGCGATGTTCGACTACATCTTCGCCGAAGTCCCCGCCGATCTCGCAAAACAGCGCGACTACGTCCTCTCGCTTGAAAACAAGGCGAATTAAGTCATGGCACAAATCACTCTCATCGAAGCCGTCACCCAGGCGCTCGCCTACGAAATGGCGCACGACGACAGCGTCGTGGTGCTGGGCGAGGACGTTGGCGTCAACGGCGGCGTGTTCCGCGCCACCCAGGGCCTGCAGGAAAAATTCGGCGAGCTGCGCGTGCTCGACACGCCGCTGGACGAAACCACCATCGCCGGCGTCACTGTCGGTCTCGCCGTGGCCGGCATGAAGCCGGTCGCCGAAGCGCAGTTCGAAGGCTTCATCTACCCGATGATGGAACAGATCGCCTGCCACGCCGCGCGCATGCGCAACCGCACCCGCGGCCGCCTGACCGTGCCGGCCGTGTGGCGTGCGCCGTGGGGCGGCGGTATCCGTGCGCCGGAGCATCATTCGGAAGCGAACGAACACCTGTTCACCAACATCCCCGGCCTGCGCGTGGTGATGCCGTCCTCGCCGGCGCGTGCCTACGGCTTGCTGCTGGCGGCGATCCGCGATCCGGATCCGGTGATGTTCTTCGAGCCCAAGCGCATCTACCGCCAGTACAAGGAAGAGGTGCCGGACGACGGCGAGGCGCTGCCGCTGGACGTGTGCTTCGTGCTGCGCGACGGCACCGACGTGACCCTGGTGAGCTGGGGCGCGCAGGTGAAGGAAGCGCTGGAAGCGGCCGACGAGCTGGCCAGCCAGGGCATCAGCGCCGAAGTGATCGACGTCGCCACGCTGACCCCGCTGGACTTCGACACCATCGCCGAATCGGTGCAGAAGACCGGCCGCTGCGTGATCGTGCACGAGGCGCCGAAGACCGCCGGTTTCGGCGCCGAGATCGCCGCGCGCCTGGCCGAGGAATGCATGTACGACCTGCTCGCCCCGGTCGAACGCGTCACCGGCTTCGACACGCACATCCCGCTGTTCCGCCTGGAAATGAAATACCTGCCAAGCGTGGAGCGCGTCGTCGACGCGGCCAAGCGTACGATGGCGGCGTCATAAGCAGGAAGCATCAACATTGCACGACGTCATTCCCGCGAAAGCGGGAACCCATTTTGATCGTCCACCACGAGATAATGGATTCCCGCTTTCGCGGGAATGACGGCCAAAATACCGAAGCGACGATAGCGCCAGTAGCGCCAGACAACGGAAAACGATCCCATGGCTGATATCAAGACGTTCTACCTCCCCGACCTCGGCGAAGGCCTGCCCGACGCGACCGTGGTCGAGTGGCACGTGAAGGTGGGCGACAGCATCAAGCTCGACGCGCCGCTGTGCTCGATGGAAACCGCCAAGGCGGTGGTCGACGTGCCCTCGCCGTATACCGGCAAGGTCGTCAAGCTGCACGGCGCGCCCGGCGACATCATCGAGACCGGCGCCGCGCTGGCCGATTTCGAGCCGGACCCGAACGCGAAGCAGCGCGCCGAAGCCGAATCCACCGGCCATCACCACGGCCCGAAGAAGAGCGTGGGTAGCCCGGCCGCGAATGACGGCCACAAGGTGGTCGCTTCCGACGAAGGCGGCGAAGTCGAAGAGACCGCCGCGGCACGCGAAGACGAAGGCACCGTGGTCGGCGCAATGGTCAGCGGCAACTCCGTGCACGTCGAGCAGGCTTCCAGCATCGGCGGCGTCAAGGCCGTGCCGGCGGTGCGCGCGCTGGCGAAGAAGCTCAAGATCGACCTCGCCCGCGTGCGCCCGAGCGGCGCCGACGGCGTGGTGACGATGAAGGACGTCAAGGACGCCGCCGCGAACGGCTCGGCCGCGCTTGGCGCCGCACCGGCGCGTGCCGTGCTCGCCTCCGCCGGCCGCCACCTGGCCCCGGAACTGCTGCAGCCCGAACCTACCCGCGGCCCCGTCTCGCTCGCTGGCAAACCGGTGCGCACCGCACCGCCGTCGCAGACGGCCAGCGGCCAGCCGGAGCAGCTCAAGGGCGTACGCCGCAACATGGCCCGCGTGATGGCCGACGCGCACGCTCAGGTCGTGCCGACCACGCTCGTCGACGACGCCGACCTGCATGCGTGGATCGGCAAGCAGGACATCACTGCGCGGCTGATCCGCGCGATCGTGTCGGCGTGCAAGACGGTGCCGGCGCTGAACGCCTGGTTCGACGGCAAGAACCTCACCCGCACGCTGCACCCGCAGGTCGACATCGGCATCGCAGTGGACACCGACGATGGCCTGTTCGTGCCGGCGCTGCGCAACGCCGACGTGCTCGACGCCGCCGGCGTGCGCGCCGCGATCAAGCGCCTGCGCACGCAGGTCGAGGAGCGCACGATCCCGGCCTCGGAGCTGTCGGGCTACACCATCAGCCTGTCCAACTTCGGCATGTTCGCCGGCCGCTACGCCACCCCTGTGGTGGTGCCGCCGACCGTCGCCATCGTCGGTGCCGGCAAGCTCAGCCACGACGTGGTCGCGGTGATCGGCGGCATCGAAGTGCACCGCCGCATGCCGCTGTCGCTGACCTTCGACCACCGTGCCGCCACCGGCGGCGAGGCCGCAAGGTTCCTCAAGGCGATGCTGGACGACCTGGCCCTGCCGAACTGATCGGGCGCCGCAACCGCAGAAACAAACAGGGCGCCTTCGGGTGCCCTGTTTGTTTTTGCCAGCCGTCAGTAATCGCGCACGTCCAGCAGCATGAAGCAGCGTGCGCTGTAGTCGCCGCTGTGCGGCCACGGGGCGGCGGTCAATGCCAGCGTCCCGGCCGTCCACAGTTCGTTGTCGAGCAGCGCTTCGCAGCGTGAATCGCCTTCGGCGCCATGGCTGTGCACCAGCCGCAACCAGTGCAGTTCGGGGCTGAGCGCCTCGCGTTTCAACGCAGCCTCGATCGACGCCAGCGCCTCGGCCGGCATGCTTGCAGCGTCCGCACCGCGCGCGCTGAACGGGCCGATGAACACGTCCCATGTGCGCACGCCGATATCCCACGCGGCGATCCGCATCTTGCGGTCGTCGGTGACGTACCAGCAGGCGGCCAGCAGCGGGTGAAACACATCCTGCTCGAACGTGTGCAGGGCATCGCGGCAGCCGACGTCGCCGCCGCCGATGCCGGCGAAGCTCTCTTCGATGTAGCGCTCCTCGCTCAGCACCACATCGACGTCGAGCCGGCCGGGCTCGCCGGCCACGCCCTCGTGCCAGGCGGCACGAATCGCCGGGAAGTCGCCGTCGGTGACCAGCCAGCCGTCCTCGTCCGCCTCCAGTTCGACATCATGGCGTTCGAACAACCGCAACAGGTATTTCTGCAGCGCCGCACTGTCCATCGTCACCCCCGGTGGTTCGCGTCGTTCGTCGAAGGCAGTTCGCGCCAGGTCAGGTAGACACGCAGGTCGAACTCCCGCTGGTGGTAGTCCGGCAGCATGTACGTGCACAGCTGGTAAAACGCCTTGTTGTGATCGATTTCCTTCAGGTGCGCCAGTTCGTGCACCACGATCATCTGCAGGAACTCCGGCGCGGCGGCCTTGAACAGGCTGGCCACGCGGATTTCCTTCTTCGCCTTGAGCTTGCCGCCCTGCACGCGCGAGATCGCGGTGTGCAGGCCCAGCGCATTGCGCAACACGTCGAGCTTGCTGTCGTACAGCACCTTGTCGATGCCCGGCGCGTTCTTCAGGTGTTGCTGCTTCAACGACGCCACATAGGCGTACAGCGCCTTGTCGCTCTGCACCTCATGGCGACCCGGATAACGCTTCGCCAGGTGCTCGCCCAGACGCTCCTGCGCGATCAGCTCGCGCACCTTGTCCTGCAAGGCGGCGGGGTAGGCCTGGAGATATTTGAGCGGGATCATGCGGGGTATTCTCGCACTGCACCGCTGCACACGTACCGACAAGCCGACGGAGACATCCCATGCATCACAGCCGACTCTGCACCATCGTCATCGACTGCCACGTCGACGAACTCGCGCCCGTCGCCGATTTCTGGAGCCGGGCGCTGGGCAAGCCGATCGCCAGCGTCGATCAGGACGGCGACGGCAAGTACGCGGAGCTGCAGACCGCCGCGGACGAACCGATCATCCTGCTGCAGAAGGTGGACCATGCCAGCCGCGTGCACTTGGACATCGAGACCGACGACCTCGACGCCGAGGTGGCGCGGCTGGAGCAGCTGGGGGCGCGCCGAATCGCGTTCGTGCGCGAGCGCTGGTGGGTGCTGGAGGCGCCCAGCGGGCATCGTTTCTGCGTGGTGCGGCCGCAGCGCAAGGCATTCGGGCCGCACCTCAACACCTGGGACTGAAGGCCAGGCGCCGGACTAGATGTCGAAGCGGTAGCTCAGCTTCACCAGCAGCTGCTCGTCATCGCGCAGCGCAAAGCTGTTGCGCAGCGCGTCGGTGGTGTTGCCGGCGAACTCGTCCTGGGCATAACCACCGCGCCCGTACACCACGTACAGGTACGACAGCGGCGCCAGCTCGTAGCGATAGCGGATCTGCAAACCCAGGTTGCGCACGCCGAAGTCATCGACCGGCTCGCCGCTGGCGACGGCCCGGCCATTGACGCCAACGCGATAGCCGCCACGTGCGCGTGCATCCAGCCCGATCGCCTGCAGCTTCAGGCGCAGTTCCTGGCGGCTGTCGATGCTCCAGTCGAAGCCGGCGTCGAGCAGCAGCGTGTGCTGGTCGAAGCGGCCGATCAGGTTGTCGTGCTGCCACACCAGCCAGTCCGGCGTGTGTTCGTAGTACGGGCCCGCGTAGACGCTGAACGCGTCGCTGACGAAATAGGTCGGGATGAACTTGACGTTGTAGCCGAACTGCCGATTGCCGCCCAGTCCGCCGCTCTCGACTTCCGCGTCCAGCTTGAACGCCCAGTCGCCATGGCGCGGGCTGATGCGCTCGTAGACCAGGTCCACCGACGGCGGCAGGAACAACGCGCCGTTGCCGCGGGTGAGCAGGTCGTCCCAGCCCGCGCTGTTGACGTTGAGCTGCACGATTTCGTTGGCACCGTCGCGCAGGTTGCTGTTGCGGCTGATGCGCAGCTGGCGGCGCAGGCGCAGGCCATGGTCGTTGTCCAGTCCATCGATGCGGAAGCGCCACTCGTGCGAACTGTAGGCGGAGTCGGCCGGCAGCGCGGTGTAGCGCTTGCGCACTTCCCAGTGGCCGTAATTGAAGTTGTTGCGCTCCAGGTAGCCGAAATCGTTGACCTGCAACCGGTCGCCGAAATGCATGCCCAGCCACTGCTGGCGCCAGCCATCGCCCATCTCGAGATCGGCGATGACCGTGCCGCCGCTGCCGCGCGTGTGCGTGCCCGACTGCAGGATGTCGCTGCCGACCACGTTGGAGGCGATGGTCAGCTGCGACGTCGGCCGCCAGTGATGGTCCACGCCAAGCACGGTGGCCTCGCGGTCCAGCCACGGGCGGTCGACCCGGGTCAGCAGCATGCCCAGGCTCTGGTCGCCGAAATCGTGGGTCAGCCGTGCGGCGCCGAAGAAGCGCCCCGCCTCGCCATCCTCGTCGGCGGCCAGCACGCCGTAGCTGGTGGTGCCGAAGCTGCCGTTGAGCTTCACCGCCGCGTTGATGTCGGCCGCGCCGTGACCGTCGTCGGACGGCCCGCCGACACGCCGCGTATAGACCAGCTGGCTGTAGTCGTCGAGCAGGCTGAAGTCGAAGATGCCCTGGTTCTCGGTGAAGAACGGCCGCTTGTCGCTGACGTAGGTTTCGGTGGCGCTGAAGTTGACCACCAGGTCGTCGCTCTCGACCTGGCCGAAGTCCGGGTTCAGCGCCGCGGTCAGCTGGAACTGGCCGTTCGGCTTCCACAAGAGGTCGGCGCCTTCCTGGAAATGGCTGCGGCCGCGCACGTTGTCGTACAGGCCGGACACGTACGGCGTGACCGCCAGCAGCGACTGGCTGTACTGCGGCACCTCGACCCGGCCGAACTCGGACAGGAAGCGCGGCAGCGTGAAGCTGGCCACCGGCCACGAATCGCGCTCGCCGGTTGAACCGGTCACGCGGTCGAGGTAGACGCCGATCGTGCGCTTGCCGTCGCGAGCCGTGTGCATCGGCGCGATGTACCACGGGATCAGTATCTCGACCGTCCAGCCTTCGGCATCCTCGCTCACCGCATGCAGCCAGTTGCCGTCCCAGTCCTTGTTGAACTGGTTCTCGTTGGTGACCACGGCATCGTTGATGCCGCCGGTCGAGCTGACCACGAAGTCGTAGCCGGTGCGCCCATCGCCGTTGAAGTCGACCATCAGGTTGACCCGGTCGACCTGGTCCTCGAAATCGCGCTGCACGCGCTGCCGCGTGCGCGGCACATTGGCCGGCTGGTCGCAGCGAAACGCCACCGCCAGGCCCTTCGGCGTGGCCAGGACCCAGGCTTCGGTATGCAGCGAGCCCGGCTTGCCGGAGAGTGGCTGGGTCTGGCGGAAATCGGCGATATGCCGCGCGCCCTTCCACTCGTCGGCGCCGATGTGGCCGTCGATGTCGACGGCCAGCACCGGCGCCGACAACGCGGCAAGACTCACGAACAACAGGCACGCCATGCGCATGACAAGGTTTCCAGGGAGCTGACGCAGGATTGCGCAACGGGGCGAGGGGATTCGCCACGTCGGATAGGATGCGCAGCTTGCCTTTTGCGTTTAGTTGCCTCGACCGCCATAAGTCACGCAATGACTTGTGGCAGGCGCTGCCCGGCCCCGCCGGGCGCGGCTTCGCGCCCGATCAGGATCGCCGGCGGCGACCCCAGAACGCATGGCGCAGCAGCATCGCCAGCACCAGCACGGCGGCGAACGCGCCGTAGCCGTACAACGCCGGCAGCACCTGCTGCCAGATCGCGCCACTGGCGCGACCGAAGCCGTCGACCGCGGGCAGTTCGACCATGTCGAAGCCGAGCACCGCGCACTGCACCGCCGCGATCAGCGCCAGCAGCAAGGCGGTGAAATCGAAAATGCGCCGGCCGGACGTGCGTGGCAAGCTCTTCGGGTACGCCCAGTAACCCCAGCACAGGATCAGCAGCAACGGCGCAAGCAGCAGGACGGCAAGGTAACGCATCGGTCGATCACCTGGAAAGTTTGGCGCCGCGCATCATTCCTGCGCGGCAAGTTGGTCCAGCGCGTCGCGCAGCTGCGCCAGCGCCCCGTCACGAGCCTGCCCGTCGCGGTAATCGGGCGTGCGGGCGACCGCCTCGCCATCCAGCTCCAGGCTCATGCCCAGCGGCTGGATCTGCAGCACGGCCGCAGCGGCACCCAGGGTCTTGAGTTGCTTCTGCAGCGCACCGGCCGCCTTCGGATCGGCGAACGGCTTCGACAGCAGCAGCTCCTCGCCTTCCGCGGAGAACAGACGAAAACGGAAACTACCATCGGCGTCGCGGAAACTGGCGAAGCGCGGCACTTTGCCCTGCTTCGGCGCGGCCTTCGGCTGATCGGTGCGTGCCGGTGCGGTAGTCATCGCACGCAGCCCGAGCACGTCGCGCAGCGCGACGATCTTCGGCGCGGCGATCGCGCGCGCCTTCTGCGCACCCTGCTGCAGGATCGCCTCGATCGCGGCCGGGTCCGCCATCAACGCTTCGTAGCGCTCGCGCATCGGCGCCACGTCGGCCTCGATCCGCTCGTACAGCACCTGCTTCGCCTCGCCCCAGCCGATGCCGTCCAGCAGAGCCTGGCGGAACGCCGCGGTCTCGGCCTCGCTGGCGAACGCGCGGAAGATGGTGAACAGCGCGCAGTCGTCCGGATCTTTCGGCTCGCCGGGCAGGCGCGAGTCGGTGACGATGCGCATGATCGTCTCGCGCAATTGCTTCTTGCCGCCGGCGAACAGCGGGATCGTGTTGTCGTAGCTCTTCGACATCTTGCGCCCGTCCAGGCCCGGCAACGTGGCCACCTGCTCCTCGATCAGCGCCTCCGGCAGCACGAAGAACTCGTGCCCGTGCAGGTGGTTGAAGCGCTGGCCGAGATCGCGCGCCATCTCGATGTGCTGGATCTGGTCGCGGCCCACCGGCACCTGGTTCGCGTCGAACGCCAGGATGTCGGCCGCCATCAGCACCGGGTACATGTACAGGCCGGCGGTGATGCCGGCGTCGGCGTCCTCGCCGGCCGCGGCGTTCTTGTCCACCGCGGCCTTGTACGCATGCGCGCGGTTGAGCATGCCCTTCGAAGCGATGCAGGTGAGGAACCAGGTGAGTTCGGGGATTTCCGGGATGTCCGACTGGCGATAGAAGGTGACCCGCTGCGGATCGAGTCCGGCGGCCAGCCACGTCGCGGCGATCTCCAGCCGCGACCGCTCGATCCGCGCCGCGTCGTCGCTCTTGATCAGCGCGTGGTAGTCGGCCATGAAGTAGAACGCATCCACGTCGTCGCGCCGGCTGGCCTCGACGGCCGGGCGGATCGCGCCCACGTAATTGCCCAGGTGCGGGGTACCGGTGGTGGTGATGCCGGTGAGGACTCGGGTATTCATGCTGCGTCGCGCAAGGAAAACGCCAGTCTACGACATCCGGCAAAACGGCTCGACCGACCGGCCCGCCGTCCACCGCGATCGGCGTTGCCTCTTGCCAAAAAAATCACGTGGGCGAGTCCAGATTCTGTCGACCCTGACCATGGCAAGGAGATCCGGCTGATGAGCGGAAAGTTCACCCTGTTTACCGGCAAGAACGGCGAGACCTACTTCAACCTCAAGGCCGGCAACGGCGAGATCATCCTCAAGAGCGAGGGCTACAAGGACAAGGCCAGCGCGCACAACGGCGTCGAGTCGGTGCGCAAGAACGCGCCGGATGCGGCACGCTACGAGAAGAAGACCTCGGCCAGCGGCAAGTTCCACTTCAACCTGAAGGCCGCCAACCACCAGGTCATCGGCAGCAGCGAGATGTACGACAGCGAGCGCTCGCGCGATGCCGGCATCGCTTCGGTGATGGCGAATGCGCCGGACGCCAAGCTCGGCGAGGAATGAGCACTTCGGCGCGACCCCGTCGGGTCGCGCCGAAACCCCCGTCGACCCGCCTCAGCGGATCAGCGTGGACTTGCCGAACAGCGACTCGACCAGATCCACCGCCAGCCTGGCCGTCTGGTTGCGCTTGTCGAAGGCCGGGTTCAGCTCGACGATGTCCAGCGACGCCACGCGTCCCGTATCGGCGAGCATTTCCATGCACAACTGCGCTTCGCGGTAATTCGGCCCGCCGCGCACCGTGGTGCCCACGCCCGGCGCGATGCTGGGGTCGAGGAAGTCGACGTCGAAGCTCACGTGCAGGTGGGTGTTCTCGTCGATCCCGGCCAGCGCCTCTTCCATCACGCGCTTCATGCCGACCTCGTCGATATGGCGCATGTCGTGCACCTGCATGTTCGCCCCGCGCACCAGTTTCTTCTCGCCCTCGTCGACCGAACGGATGCCGATGTAGCGGAACACGTCCGGCGTGGTGGCCGGCGTGGCGCCGCTCAGATCGGTGAGCCCGGCCGGGCCGATGCCGCACAGGCAGGCCACCGGCATGCCGTGGATGTTCCCGGTGGGCGTGGCCTGCGCCGTGTTGAAATCGGTATGCGCATCCAGCCACAGCACGCGCAGCTGCTTGCCCTCATCGTGGCAATGGCGGGCCACCGCCGAAATCGAGCCGATTGCCAGGCAGTGGTCGCCACCGAGCACGATCGGCAGGCGTCCGGCCTGGAGTTCCTGGTGAACAGCCGTATAGACGGCCGTATTCCAGGCCACCACTTCGTCCAGATGACGATAGCCATGCTCGGGCGGCAGCCACGGATTGAGCGGCCCCTGCAGGTTGCCGCGATCGATCACCTTCAGCCCGCGACGCTCCAGCCTTTCCGCCAGGTTGGCCACCCGCAGCGCCTCCGGCCCCATCGCGGCACCACGGTGGCCGGCGCCGATGTCGGTCGGCACGCCGATAAGTGAAACAGTCTGCTCGCTCATGATCCGTGTTCCTGCCATGCGTCACGGCAGGCGCAGGCCTGGGCCATCGCACACCGTCAATGCCGGTACGGCAGCCGGTGAAGGGTGGCGTCTTGCCGCCCTGCCGTGCGCGTCACCGCCGCCCTTGTGAGAAAGACACCCGCGACGCAACCGCCACGAGTGACCTGAAGTTTACCGCAATGGTCCCGCCGACGCCGGAGCGGCGGTCGGCGGTTTCAGCAGGCGACAGTCACGAAGGTCGGCGCCAGCGGGTTCCCGCTCAGCGCTGCTGCCGGCTCGCGGCGTAGTCGCAGCTACCGGTGCGTTCGCCTGCATAAGTCATGTCCATGATGACACTCTGGCCACCCATGTTGCTGTTCGCGTGAACGCTGCCCTTGATGTTGCCGTTGGGCAGCAACTCGAAGCGCGCGTCGCCGGTCATCCTCGGCGGATCGCCGCCGCAGACCAGGTGGTAACTGACGACATCGCCGACCTGCCGGTAATTGCTGACGGTGCAGTCCTTCCGCTGTTGCAGCATGGCGCGCATGTCGTGGTCCTGGAGGTGCACACGTCCTGCGTGGTCGTATACGCCGGCATGTCCCCCGCGCCCGGCACCGGCACCTGCACCTGCATCTTCATGGTGACGTTCATCTTCATCACGTTGCCGGAATCCGACTGCGCCGACGCTGCCGTGGCCAGCAACGCGAACGCGCACAGACCGCAGATGCGGGCAAGGGATGACAGGGGCATGGACATTCTCCGGCTCGGCTTGAAAAGTGACGGCACCGGATCGACGCACACGACCACGGTGGTCACATCCACTGCAACCACGTTACCCAACCGGAACCGGCGCGTTCGCCGGTTAGTGGAGTCCCGCCTGGCGACTTCGTGCCAGTTCGTCCTCGCGACGCGATTGCGCACCCGGGCTCCAGGACACCAGATCTCCGGCGCCACGGGTCAGCGAGGCTCCGGGTTCAGCGTCCCGAACGATTTTTCCGAACAGCATCCCTGCAAACAGCGACACTCCACGCCAGAAGGCGGAATGTGCAAGAAGCGTTTGCATGTCGATCACCCCGGGCTACCCCTGCGCAGCCGTGGGCCGATCCTAGCAAGTTTTTACGCTACGCGCACATCAAGGCGCCAGGCGCCGGCCAAGCGGAGCGACACGGAACCGCCCGCCAAGGCCCGTCCGTATCACATGTGCTTGAGATGCTGTGCGAAACCGCAGCCGACCGACGGGCGAAATGGCTCCTGCCGGTCGAGGCACGACCGGTGCTGCGTATGAGATCTATACCGACGGCGAATCAGGCAGCGGCACGTTGTGACACGACTGGCCCCGCGTAGTGCACCAGGGCGATGGTGAATTCCGAACAGACCATCTCGACACTGACCGCACGGCCGGAGTTGGCGTGTTCCTCGCGGGCCAGTCCGCGAGCCAGCCGAATCGCGTGCGCGAAGCGCAGCTTGTCGTACAGCGCCGCCTCCCCGCTGCAGATACGCCACAGGCCGTGGCTGCTTTCCTTGATCGTCAAAACCATGCGCATCGCCGCATCCTCGGACAAAGAAACCGCCCGGAGCGTCCATCCGTGCCCCCCCGGTGACGGATGATCGTGTGCTTCCGGTGTTTGCCCAGTCTGCCCCGCGCGGTTCGCCGTGTATGTCGGCGTACGCCTACGGCACGTGTGCGCAGCTGCCCCGCCCGGAGTGGCCTTGGTCGGCGCCCCGTCAGCCAGCCTGACGCAGGCTCTGCTGCTCCGGATGCGGCACACGGCCATACTTGGCGAGGATGACCGGCTCCGAGTATTCGTCGCGATCGGTATCCGCCGCCTGCGCGTAAACCAGCACACCGTCACGCTCTTCAGCCAGCATCTCGCCGCGTGTGCGCGCCAGCTGTTCCATGCCGTGAAGAATCGGCTTGTCCGCGATGAAATCGCCGTTCACCGTGTGAAAGCTCTGCACCACGTAAAGCGTACCCATGATGTGTCTCGCGCGCCCTCGAAGATCCGAGCGTGGACAAACCGAAGTAGACGAATCGCGATGATCGCGTTAAGACCTGTGCGAAGCGTTCAGCCAAGGCCGCACGAGCCAGCCGGAAAGGCAGCCCTGGCGCGTGGTTTTCGTGGTGCCGGCACCAGGAGTCGAACCCGGGACCTACTGATTACAAATCAGTTGCTCTACCAACTGAGCTATGCCGGCGAAGGTGGGGGATTCTAGCAGGCTGCATCGCAACGCGTGTTCAGAAGCAGCCGGTGCTGTGCGAGCCGATACCGCTGGTGCGGACGTGGCTGCGCCAGTCGAAATTGCCGCCGTCGGCGACCACCAGGTCCAGCCAGTATTCGGGCACGCTCTCGCTGCGCTCGTTCATGCGGGCGGGAAAGCCGGCCGCGGTGACCTCGTCGCGGCGCTTGCGCGCATTCGCCGGATCCTTGAACAGCCCCAGCGAGATCGTGTTGGGCTGGTCGCCGGAGCTGACCACGAAGTAGTCATCGATGTTGCGCGCCGCCAGCTGCCGCGCCACCGCCAGCGCCTGCGCACGGCTGCCGGCCGCCGGCAGGTAGACCCACCAGCCGCTGGTCTGGCTGGCCTGTTCCTGGCGCGAGCGCATCCGCATGACCTGCGCGGACAGCGCCTGGCGTGCGTTGCGCAGGTCCTGCGGGGTGGCGAACGGGCCCAGCGCGAGACAGCTGTAGCTGAGGTTGGGCGATGACGTCACCGCCGTAGGCGCGGGCGCGGGCGCGGGCGCGGCCGCCGTCGCCGCCGCCGCCGCCGGGCCGGGTTCCGGCAACTCCGACAGCAGGCGCAGTTCCGCCACGCCCGGATCGCTGGGCGTGCCGCCGCGGGCATACGGCTGCCCCAGCAGCAGCCAGGCGCCCACCGCGATATTCAGCGCGGTCAACAGTACGAACAGCAGACGCAGGAACATCGAACCCCCATCAACCGGCAGCAATCAGCATTCTAAACGGGACGGCGCCGGCGTCACTGCGCGTTGGCCCACACGGCCAGGCCGCGCAGCACGCCGTCCTGGCTCAGCCTGGCCGGCAACGACAGCAGCGGCAGCAGCGGCGCGGCGTCGCCGCCACCGAGGATCAGCGCGGGCGGCGCGCCGAGTCGTACGGCCAAGCGCGTCGCGAAACGCTCGACCAGCGCGGCGGCTGCCTGCCAGCAGCCCGAGGCCACCGCATCGGCCGTATTGTCGGCCAGTTCCACGATCTCGCCCGGCCGCTCCGGCCGCACCCGCGCCGTGGCGTCCAGCAGCGACTGCTGCATCAACCGCGGACCGGGCGCAATCAAGCCGCCCAGGTGCTGTCCATCTGCGGCCAGCGCATCCAGCGTGAGTGCGGTGCCGACGCCGGCCAGCACGCACGGCGCGTGGCCATCGGCATGCGCCGCGACCATCGCCAGGAAACGATCCACGCCCAGCCGTTGCGGCTCGGCATACGCGTTGCGCACGCCACAGGCATGGGCCGGCGTGCGCAGCCAGGTCGGCGTGCAGGCGAACAGGTGCTCCGCCACAGCGGCCACCTGCGCCTCGCGCGCGGCATCGACGACCGATGCCGCGATCACCTGTTGCGGTCGCGGCAGGCCGGTCCAGGCCGACGCCAACGCGGCCGCAGAATCCTCCTGCCAGTCCACCGCGCCGCGCGCCAGCCAACCATCGGGCTGCGCCTGCAGCGCCCATTTCAGTCGCGTATTGCCGAGGTCGAGCAGCAGCCTCATGCGCGGCGCACCGTGACATCCGCGCTGTCGATCCGACGCACGCTGCCGTCGGTCGTGCGCACCTGCAGCGCGCCGTGCGCATCCACCCCGGCGCCGACGCCGTCGAACGCGCCCAGCGCCCCGCTCAATTGCAGCGGCTGGTTGCGCAGCAGGTCGTAGCGCGCGTAGTCGGCGCCGAATGCGGCGAAACCGTCGCGCTCGAACTGCCGCAGCCCCTCGACCAGCACCGCGATCAATGCCGCCGCGGTGCGGTTGCGATCCGGCGGCGTGCCGCCGGCCAGGGTGGCCAGGTCGCTGGCGGGCTGGCCGGCCTGTTCGTGCAGCGCCGGCGTCAGCCGCAGGTTGAGGCCGATGCCGATGATCGCCGCGCACGGTCCCTGGTATTCGCCGCTCAGCTCGACCAGGATGCCGCCCAGCTTGCCGCCCGCCTGCCCGTCGGTGACGGCCAGCACGTCGTTCGGCCACTTCAAGCCGGCCCCGGCGATGCCCAGGTTCTCCAGCGCGCGCAGCACGATCACGCCGACGGCCAGCGACAACCCGGTCAGCGCAGCGAACCCCGACTCGAAACGCTTGAGGCAGGACAGATACAGGTTCAGCCCCGGCGGCGACAGCCACTCACGGCCACGCCGGCCGCGGCCGGCATGCTGGGTCTCGGCCAGCACGATGCTGAAGTCCTTCGCGGCGGCGCCGCGGCGCTGCAGTTCGCTGGAAGTGGAATCGAGCTCCCAATGCACTTCCAGCGCACCCAGCGAACGCGCCAGCGGCGCCGGCAGCACGGCGCGAATCTGCTTCGCGTCCAGCATCTGCAGCGCCCACGGCAGGCGGTATCCGGCCGCGCCACGTGCCTCGATCGGCACGCCGCGGGCACGCAAGGCCTCGACCTGCTTCCAGATCGCCGCACGGGTCACCCCGGCCTGCGCGGCCAGTCCGGCACCGGACAGCGGCTCGCCTTCGGCAAGCAGGGCCAGCAACTGCGCCGGCTGCATCAGCGAGCCCCGGACACGGCAGCGGCGACGAGCCGGCGGCAACTGGAAAAAGAATCGTGGGGCAGATTGCGCATCGGCGGATTCTAGCCCGGCCGGCCGACCCTGCGGCAGCCACCGCCGGCCTGTTGCGTGACCGCCGTCGGGGCGGCAGCACTGGCATGGCACCCATGTTTCTGAGACGATCAAGATCTTCGCTTGCGGGTCAGGGAGTTCGATCGCCATGCGTGCCACCTATTGGCTTGTCGGTTGCGCCTTGTGCATTGCCGGGATCGGCAGCGCCGCGGCAACCAGTCTGGACACCACCCAGGACCTGGACAGTTCCTCGCACGCCGCGCTGGACAGCGCCAGCCCTCACGACGGCAACACCGGCAGCGGCGGCGATGCGCTGGGGCTGACCCGTGACTGTCCGCCGGCCAGCAGCAGCGACAGTTCCGGCAGCACTCCCGGCAACGGCAGCGATCACTCCGGCGGCGCTTCCTCCGCGCCGACGCCAACCCGCCGGCCGCATCTGGGCTGGCAATCGCTGCTGCCTGGGTCGATCCAGTAAGCGCTCGGCGTCATGCCGGGGCCATGGTGGCAATCGTTGCGGGCGCGTTTTGAGCCGGCGCCGATAGCCGACCCACTGTGGCGACGCGCGCTGGCCGGCTGCCCGCTGGCGCGCCGGCTCGACCCCGACCGGCAACAACACCTGCGCCGGCTGTCCGCCCTGTTCCTGGCACGCAAACGCTTCCATGCCTTGGCCGGCGCCGTGCTGGACGACTACTGGCGCCTGCTGATCGCCATGCAGGCCTGCCTGCCTGCGCTGCAGCAGGGCGCCGCCAGCCTGCGCGGCTGGCGCGAGGTACTGATTTACCCGGGCGAGTTCAAGGTACGGCGCAGTCATCATGACGACCGCACCGGCGTGGTCACCGAGAGCGACGAGATCCGCATCGGCGAGGCGTGGGAACGCGGCCCGCTGGTGTTGTCGCTGGCCGACGTGCAGCTGGACCTGGAGCAGCCGTGGGACGGCTACAACGTGGTCGTGCACGAAATGGCGCACAAGCTGGACATGCTCGACGGCCCACCCGACGGCGTGCCGCCGCTGGTGAACATTCCGCGTCGACGCTGGATCCAGCAGTTCCAGCTGGCCTACGACCGCCTGGCCGCGATGCCGCAGGACAGCAGCGACAGTCCGATCGACCACTACGCCACCGAAAGTGCCGCCGAGTATTTCGCCGTAGTCAGCGAGCTGCATTACTCGCAGCCGGCGCTGCTGCGCCAGGCCGAGCCGGCGATCGCCGAATTGCTGGGCGCGTTCTACGGCCGCTCGCCGGCCGAGGGCTGCGAGCCGGCCGGCTTCTGCCGCGCGCGTTGAGAGGTCAGCTTGCCGGCAGGCTCACGTTGAAGCGTGCGCCGCCGAATTCCGGCGAACGGTCGACCACCAGTTCGCCCTGGTAGGCATGCACGATGTCCTGCACGATCGACAAGCCGATGCCGTGACCCTGCACCCGCTCGTCGCCACGCACGCCGCGCTGCAGCACCTTCTCGATCTTGTCCTCGGCGATGCCCGGGCCGTCGTCCTCCACGCTCAGCCACAGGCCGGGCCGCTGCCGGCCGGCCTGACGCTGCATCTTCACCACCAGCAGCACACGGTGGCCGGCCCACTTGAACGCGTTCTCCAGCAGGTTGCCCATCAGTTCCAGCAGATCGCCCTGCTCGCCGTAGAACACCGCACCGTCCTCGATGTCGAATTCGCACAGGGCATTCTTGGCGGCATAGACCTTTTCCAGGCCCTGCACCAGATCTTCCGCATGGCCGGCAATCGGCACCGCGCTGGCGAAGGTCTGCCGGCCGGACGTGGCGGCGCGCGACAGCTGGTAGGCCACCAGCTCGTTCATCCGCCGCACCTGGTCGAGCACGCTGCCGCGCCGCGCCGCCTCGTCTCCGGTCGCCGGCGATTCCAGCTGCGAGCGGATCACCGCCAGCGGCGTCTTCAGGCTGTGCGCCAGGTCGGCCAGGGTGTGCCGGTAGCGCGTGCGCTGCTCGCGTTCGTTGGTGATGAACGCATTGATGCGCTCGGTCAGACCGGTGAGTTCCAGCGGGTACTGGCTGTCCAGCTGCTCGCTGTCGCCGCGCTCGACCCGGCTCATGTCGCTGGCCACCTTGCGCAGCGGAGTCAGGCTCCAGCGCAGCAGCAGCAGCTGCAGCACGATCAGCATCACGCCGAGGATCGACAGCCAGATCACCAAGGTGTGGCGGAACACCGCGTTCTCGCCTTCGAGCTGGTCCTCGGTCTGCGCCACCATCACGGTGAGCCGCACCGACTTCCTGTCCACCGTATCCAGCGCCACGCCGTAGCTGTAGTAGTACAGCCGGCCCATGCGGGTGTCGATCGGCCCGACGAACTGGCTCTGCCCGGGCTCCAGCGGCTTCAGGAAGGTGAAGTCGCGGCCGATCGCCGAGGACGATTCCCAGTGATAGTCATGGTCGCCCAGCGCCACCGCATACAGGCCGGAACCCGGTCGCGAGAAGTTCGGGTTCGGCGACGTTTCCGGCTGCAACAGCTTGCCGTACCGGTTGACGTCGGTATTGGTGATGTACGCAATCGCGAAACTCTCGAGCCGGTCATGCAGCGTGCGCAGCGCGCGCGCCTTGTTGGTCTGGGTCAGGGTCAGCCCGACCAGGCCGAGAAAGCCGGCCAGCACGAAACTGGTGGCGATCGCCGCGCGCGCCGCCAGTGAAAGCGGACGGCGCGGCGACCCACGCTCATTCGTCGTCGCCGTCGGTGCGCGGGATGGCAAAGCGGTATCCGCGTCCACGTACCGTCTCGATGGGTTTGAGGGTGCCTTCCGGATCCAGTTTGCGGCGCAACCGGCCGATGAACACTTCCAGCACGTTCGAGTCGCGGTCGAAATCCTGCTGGTAGATGTGCTCGGTGAGGTCGGCCTTGGAGACCAGCTCGCCGGCGTGCAGCATCAGGTATTCCAGCACCTTGTATTCGTAGCTGGTGAGGTCGACCAGCTTGCCCTCCACCGTCACCGTCTGCGCGGTGGTGTCCAGTTTGATCATGCCGCAAGCCAGGATCGGCTTCGACCAGCCGCTGGCGCGGCGCACCAGCGCGTTGATGCGCGCCAGCAGTTCCTCGACGTGGAACGGTTTCACCAGGTAATCGTCGGCGCCGTACTTCAGCCCCTCGACCTTGTCCTGCCAGCTGCCGCGCGCGGTCAGGATCAGGATCGGGTAGCGCTGGCCGTGCTCGCGCAGCGCCTTGACCAGTTCCATGCCGGACATCTTGGGCAGGCCCAAGTCGATGATCGCCAGGTCGAACGGCACCTCGCGGCCGAGGTAGATGCCCTCCTCGCCATCCTGCGCCGCATCGACGGCAAAGCCGTCCCGTTTCAGGCGTGCCGCCAGCGTCTCGCGCAACGGCGCCTCGTCCTCCACCAACAGGATGCGCATATCAGCGTTTCTCCTTGCGGCCCGCACTCTTGGCGGGCAGATTCTTGGTTGACTGGGTAGATGATGGATTCTTGCCCGATTCGGAAGAGACCACCATCACCTTGACGTGACCATCGGGAGTGAGCACCTTGATGCGGTACTCCTGCCGACGCCCGACCGCTCGCTGCTCGGCCGACAATATCTTGCCGCCGGTGTCCTGCTGCACCCTGAGCACCGCCTGGTCCAGCGTCACCGCCGACTCGGTCGACTGCGCCAAGGCCGCCCCGGACACGCCGATGAACAGCGATATGAACAGAGCAGGGATGAAGTTTTTGTGCGTTGTCATGCGCGAAGTCCCCGCCCGGCAGCTGCCGAAACATCCAGCCTAGGCAATCAGGCCTGAATACTGACCGGACGGACGGCGACTGTCACGCCGCCGCGCGGGGCGCCTGCGCCTGCTCCAGCAAGTCCCAGCCCGCGCCCGGCAGATGCGCGCCTTCGCTGATCGTGCGGCGGAACGCACGCGCGCCCGGTTCGCCCTGATACAGGCCGAGCAGGTGCCGGCTGATGTGCTTCAGCGCGGTGCCGCGCGCCAGCTCGGCCTCGATGTACGGCCGCAGGCGCTGCAGCACGCTTTCGCGCGTGGGCAGCGGTTCGCCGTGCAGCGCATGCTCGACCTGCGCCAGCAGGTACGGGTCGTGGTATGCGGCGCGGCCCAGCATCACCCCGTCCAGTTGTGCCAGGTGTGCCTGTACCTGCGCCACCGTGGTGATGCCGCCGTTGATCACGACCACCAGTTCGGGGAATTCGCGTTTGAGCCGATACACCCGCGCGTAGTCCAGCGGCGGCACCTCGCGATTCTCCTTCGGCGACAGGCCCTTCAGCCAGGCCTTGCGCGCATGCACCATCAGCACCTCGACGCCGGCTTCCAGCATCAGCTCGGTGAAGTGCTGCAGCCCGGCGTAGTCGTCCTGGTCGTCCACGCCGATGCGGCACTTCACCGTCACCGGGACATGCCGATTTGAATCCGTGACCGCGTCGCGCATCGCCTTCACGCATTCGCCGACCAGCGCCGGCTCGCGCATCAGGCAGGCGCCGAAGCGGCCCGACTGCACCCGGTCCGACGGACAACCCACGTTGAGATTGATCTCGTCATAGCCGGCCTCGGCGCCGAAGCGCGCCGCCTGTGCCAGCTCGTGTGGCTCGCTGCCGCCCAGCTGCAAGGCCAGCGGGTGCTCCTGCTGGCTGTGCTCGAGCAGACGCAATTGTTTGCCGCGCACCAGCGCCGCACTGGTCACCATCTCGGTATACAGCCGCGCCCGCGGCGACAGCAGCCGATGGAAGTAGCGGCAGTGCCGGTCGGTCCAGTCCATCATCGGAGCGACGGACACTTGGTAGCCTGACGTGTTCAATGGGTTGCTCAATCAAGTTTTCAAACTTTGCGATCGGCCTGGCGCAGCGCCAGGTCATGCATTCTCTCATTCACTCATTTCCGGCAGTGTCGCCGGCACCCACTCCTGGGGCGCGTCGATTGCACGCCGCCGGAACTTTGCCGGAAGCTTCCGCGGCAAGCCACCGCCGAGTCCTGGACGAGTCCGCGCAGGATACCTTCAAGCCCAGCACGACCGACGTCACAGCGCCCGTCGCGGGCGGAAGCAAGCCATCGGCGCGGGCCCAAGGCACGTATCCACTGCACTCGCAGCGACGATGTCATCGACGCGTTGACAAGCCACACGTCTGCCAACCACGTCACAAAAACACACGGACATCACCGCAAATTATCACGTACTAACCAAATTTTGATGTCGCCGAAAGTCGGTTTGTTAGACTCGCAGCGCCAGCGATATCCACGCGCGGTCTCCGGTCCAAGCAAGATAAGGCCGGTCTGATCGGTGTGTCGACGGATGGTTCCGGCCTGGTTCGGCCATCCATGCAGTATCGGCGTTTTCGCTGGCATCCCCAACGGCAGCTTCATCGCCATCCCTTTGCCTAGGTGCTCGGGGAGGGGGTCCTTTGCATGGACGATTTTCACGGTGCCCGGACGAGCACGACCCGGCCCGATCCCGCAAGCTTTTTCCACGGTGCCGGCGCCATGCCGTGGCACATCCCGTGTCACAACCACTACTCCCAAACGGGTAAAGGATCGCCCACATACGAGAACTCTCATCAGATGACCCACCTTGCAACCGCTGCAAAAACCCTGCTGGCTCCACTCGCCCTGTCCGTCGCCCTCTACGCCGCATCGGCACCGCTCGCACCAGCCGCCCATGCCCAGGCGGCAACGACGATCAAAGCACCCATCTACGGCGTCACCCTGGACGACCTGTCCAACCTCAATGCGATCATCACCTCGCTGACCAAGCTGCCGCACAAGCCCATGGTGCGCGTGGTGTTCGACCCCGGCACGAGCGCCGCCGAGTACTACCCCGCGCTGGTCAAGCTGCACACGGTGGCTTACGTGATGGGCGAGATCATGGACTCGTACTATTTCCCCACCGACATCAACACCTACACGGCGCGCACCAAGGAACTGGTCTACGGCCTGAACGGTACGGTCGACGTGTGGGAGATCGCCAACGAGATCAACGGCGAATGGCTGCGCAAGAACCCGAACGGCAGCAAGGCCACGGTGAACGCCCAGGAAACCGCCATCGGGCAAATGGTCGCCGCCGCCAACTCGATCGTGAAGGGCGTTGGCGGCAAGACCGCCATCACGCTTTACTACAACGACGACAGCAAGGGCACCAATTGCTGGGCGAAACCGCAGGACTACTGGAAGACCTGGCCCACCACCTTCCTGTCGGCCAGCGTCCGCCAGGGCACCGACTACGCGTTCTTCAGCTATTACCCGTACCAGGACTGCCCCAACCTGAAGCCCTCGTGGGAAGCTGATTTCAGTGCACTCGCAAGCATCTTCCCGAACGCGAAGATCGGCTTCGGCGAGATCGGCACGTCGAGCCTCAGCGCACCCGTATCGGTGCAGACGAACATGATCAAGACGTACTACCCGATGATCAACACCATCAAGAACCCGAAGTTCGTCGGCGGTGTTTTCTGGTGGAACTACGCCGAGCAGATGGTTCCGTACACCAAGTCGTACTGGACCACGCTCAGGGACACGATCGCCCCGCTGAAAGTGCCACAGTAAGCCGGCAACCGTACCGTGCGGCGAACCGATCGCCTTGCGCAATCGGTAGTTCGAAAGCATAAAGAAGAACGCCTCCGGATGGAGGCGTTCTTTTTTCCGCGACGCTAGCGCTGCAACACCGTCGCCATCCCGGGCAGGTAACGCAATTCGAAGAAGACGCTGTCGCCTCCGCACGGCGCGCGTTGCGCCAGGGCCGCATCGGCTTCGGCGGCCGACAGAGCGACGGCGGTGAAGGCGCTGTCTTCGCCGATCTGGCGGAAGATTTCGTGGACGATGCCGTGCGCGTGCGATCCCGCACACTGGCTCGCCGCGCCGAGATACAGCTCGCGCTCTCCCCGGCCGAGGCGTCCCGTGCCCGCCCCATCCTGCACCCAGGCACGCACGCCGCTGCGCTGCACGTCGGTCAGCAACTCCGCATAGCGAGTCGGCGTCATGTTGCCCGCGAAGAACGAGGTCACGTAGACCGGCCGCTGCGCGATGCCGTCCAGCTGGCGCCGTTCCGCGGCGAGATAATCCAGCAGTTGCCTGCGCACCGCAGGATCGCGCCAGCGCCTGTCGTCGATCTCGAGCGGCAGATACCAGCCGACGATCGCTGCGCTTCCCAGGTCGTCGACCCAGCGCCGGGCGGCCTCGGCGTTGCGGCGCGAGAGCGTGCGCAGGTACGTGTCCAGCGCCACCGGCGACGCTTCCTGGCGCTGAAAAAACGCGGGATCGCTATCCAGCCCCAGCACGATGCGCAACCCGGCCGCGTGCGCCTCGCGCACCCGCTGCAGCAACCAGGCATGCCCGGCCGGGTCGCCGAACGCGTCGCCGTACTGCGTCCACTGCACCACCAGCGTGTCGAAGCCGCGCGCGCGCACTTGTGCAAATGCGGACGGCCACTGCGCCTGCGCGACCTCGCGATCGCGCAGTTGGGGCTGGTAGAAGATCGCCGTGGTCGCATCGGCCAGCAGCGCCGTCAGCAGCAGCGCCAGCCCGACAAGCCGGCACAACGCAGGTTTCACCACTGCGTCCTCACGATCAGGAACACCGCGTTGCTCTCGCGCAGGTAACTGGTGAAGGCGTGCTGCCCTTCCAGCGCGAGGCTGAAGCGGTGCGGGTAGGCGTCGTAACGGGTCTCGCCGTACCACAGGTTCCACTGCAGGCCGACGCCGGCGCGTGCGTCGCGCGCATAGCCCGCGCCGTGCGCACGGTCGATACCGGTGTACTGCACGTGGACATAGGGTTCGATGGTCTGGCCGTCGACCAGTTTGCGCTGCCAGCCCAGCAGGTAGTCCGCGGTGAACACGGTTTGCCGGGCGCGCAGGTAGCGGGCGACGTCGACGTAGAAGTTCTGGGTGAACCAGCCCGACCCGGTCGCATGCCAGTCGTCGCTGAGCCGCGGGCTGAAGGACCACGACCCGCTGGCACGCAGCATGGTGTCGCTGCGGGTATTGCGGCTGTCGCCGATGGGCGTCTGCTGCTCGATCGACAGCACGACGTTCTGCGCGAGCAGCGGCTTCCAGTGCAGCCCCACGCCGAGCATCGGCGAATGCACCGGCCACACCGAACCGCTGACGCCGCTGCCCGCGAAGACGCGCGCGTAGGCGGCCAGCGTGTTGGCGTCGCCGCCGGTGAGATGCGGATCGAAGCGGTATTGCGCCTCGAGCTGCAGGTAGCTGCGATAGGAGACGCCCGGCGCCGCCGCGTTGGCCGCCGAGGACACGGTATCGCCCAGGGTCATGTCGGCGTTGAAGCGCCACTTGCGGCCGAGATCCTCGTGCAGGCGCCGCAAGGTGTAGCGCTGCTGGTCCTCGTCTTCCTGCGTCGTGCCGCCGCCCACGGTGTCGGCAGCCGCGACGGAACCGAGCTGGTCGATCGCCTGCGCCGCATAGGCCTGCGCCTGGGCGTTGTCGCCGAGCTGCTGGTGCACGTACAGCAACTGCCGGGTCAGTGCCGGATCGTCCGGGTTGGCCCGGTGCGCGCGCTCAAACTGCGCCACCGCTTCGTCCGGCGCACCCGCCTGCAGATAGGCGTAGCCCAGCGAGGCGGCCAGCCGGCTGTCATCGGGCGCGAGCGCACTGGCACGCTGCAGCGAAACCAGCGCCGGCTGCGCTTCGCCGGCCCGGCTTTGCAGGGCCGCCAGGCGCGCGTAGTAACGTGGATCGGCGTGCGTCGCCACGGCGTTTTCCAGATCGACGCGGGCCAGCGCCGGATCGCGCGGCTCGTCGGCCTGCGCGCGCAACCACCAATAGGCGTGATCCTGCCGACCGCCCTGCGCCGCATACGTATCCAGCCAGGAACGTGCGACGGCCGGATCGTCGACGGTGAGTGCGGTGGTCGCGGCAGCCAGCAGGTCGGCCGGCTGCATGTGCGCCGCCGGTACCGAACGCCAGGCCTGCAAGGCCGTCGCATAGTCCTGCGCGCCATAGGCCTGATAGGCCAGCGCGCGGGTGACGTCGCTGTCGGGCTTGCGCTTGTTGGCCTCGGCGTAGGCGTACTCGGCGAGACCGGGCCGGTCGTTGCCGTAGCAATCGCCGAGCTGCCGCCACAGGCCGGCGGGGTAGTCCGGCGAGAGGTCGGCCATCACCTGGCGGATCCCCTCGCAGTCGCGCAGCGCGCTGAGGATGGGGATCTGCGCCACGCGCAGCGGCACGCTTTCCAGCGGCAAGCGCAGACGCGCGCGATCGTCCGATGAAAAAAGCGTCGGCTGCTCGCCGGCCAGCACGGCCAGGCGGGAAAACAGGGCCGCCCGGCCCGGGTTGCCGGCAAACGGGTATGCACCCAGCATCAGCTGCTTCGCCTCGCCGCGCGCACCGGCCTCGATCAGGCGATAGCTGAGCGGATCGAGCAGGCGGTAGCCTTCCGGCTGGGCGATCAGCGCCTCGGCCTGCTGCCTTGCCTCGGCATGGCGGCCTTGCTGCAGGTCCAGGCTGAAACGCTCCTCGCGCAGGCTTCCGTCGGGCAGCCGCGACAGCATGCGTTGCGCCATCGCACTGTCGCCGCGCGCCATCGCCAGCGGTACCGAAAGCCGCGCCTGCAACGCCGCGTTGGCGGGGTAGCGCGCGGCATAACGGACCAGCAGCCCCGGCCGGTCGTGCACCACCGACGCAAGCAGATTCACCCATCGCCGCTCGTCTTTTTCACTGGCGAATGCGGGTTGGCGGGCGGCCATGTACGCAGCCAGCCGCTTGCGATCGCCGCGGCCACCGATGGCCTCGGCCAGGGCCAGGTTCTGCGCCGGCGCATCCAGCCCGCCGCGCGATTGCAGCTGGCGCGCCGCATCCAGCTCGCCGAGCTGAAGCAGCAGGCTGAACCACTGGCCGCGCTCGTCGGCACTGAGCTCGTCGCCGGCATCCAGCTCGGCCAGTTGCGCGGCGGCGCGCTGACGGTCGCCGAGGTAGACCGCGCGCTGGACCAGCGCATGGCGCAAGGCGCGACCCTCGGGACTGCGCGCGAAATCCGGGGCGTCGAGTTCGGCCTGCGCCTTGGCGAGATCGCCGGCCTGCAAGTCGTCGAAGCCGCGCCGGGCGCGGCACACCGGCCGGTTGTCGCGGCTGCAGTCGACCGCGGCTGCCGCGACGGGTGCAGCGACGGGTGCAGCGACTTGCAGCCGCGGATCGCCCGGTGTGTGGCGACGCTGCTCGTCCAGCACCTGCTGCGCCTGCACCGCGTGGCCGAAATGCCGATAGGCCGCGGCCAGGTCCAGCGCCGTGTCGATATCCTGCGGCGCCAGCGCGCGCGCGCGCTCGAATTCTTCCACCGCGACGCGCTCATTGCCGGCCCGCATGGCCGCGTAGCCGGCCTGTCGATGCGGGTACACCAGGAACTGCCGGTAGCGGCTGCCGCCAACGGTCGGTGCCTGCCCCGCCGCGTGCGGCGACCACGTCGGCGCCATCACCAGCAGCGCCACCGCACAGCGGATTGGCCATGGTCGTTTCATGCTGCTTGCTCCGCCGGCGTCGCCAGCTGCGCCGACACGGCGGCCTCGATTTCAAGGAGGCTGGCGATGTTCGGCTGCAGTGCCGTCTGAAGGGCCAGCATGCGATCCAGCGTTTCACGACCGATCACACCCTGCTCGACCAGGAACTCTCCCAGCGGCTGCGCGCTGCGTGCGTGACTGAGCAGCAATGACCTGAACGCCACTTCATCCAGGTGGCCTTGCGCGACCAGGATTTCGCCCAGCATGACCTGGCGCGACACATAGCTGTCCCACAGCGACGCCACGCGGTCGCCATCGATTCGCCCGCTGCGCGCAGCGGCGTCGAGCAGATGATGCGGGTCGCGATCGCAGTCGCACAAATGCGCGTACCAGCGACGCAGCCCGACCGCGACCTGACCCTTGTGCGCGATCACATAACGCACCGGCCGGTCGAGTTGGCGCGCGAGTGCGGCCAACGACACCGGGTCGATGTAGGACTCGCTGGCGAGAACCAGCGCGTGGCCTTCGTAGCGCAGCGGCAGCACCGCGTAGTGCAGCGCGATGCGCGCCGGGAGCGCGTCCAGCAGTTCGTGCGGCAACCCGGCAAAGTCCACCGACTCGCAACTGACGCCGATCTGTTCGGCGGTCGAACGCGCCAGTTGCGCGGCGGTGATTCGGAATTCATGGATCATCGAGCTGCCCAGTTGCAGGCCGTCGATGCGATGCAGCTTCGCCTCGCGCAACTCCAGCGCCGATACCGCGCCGTTCGCCACCAGTATCTCGTCGAGCGAACGCTTGGCATGGTTCTCGCCGCCGATGCTGGGAAAGTCGTGGGTGGTCTTGTCCCAGGCCACGCGGCGCGGATCGCCGCACTTGATGATCTGGCGGATGGCGCGCCAGTTGGCGAGGAAATTGATCAGGTTGCCCCACAGCAGCCGCGGTATCGACAACAAACCCTGCTTCACGCCGTAGTAGCTGGACACGAAGATGATTCGCTGCAGCATGCGGTTGCCCATCAGCGCGAAGTTCGCGACCAGCAAGTATTCGAACCACGGCCGCCCCTCGAAGATCGAGACGAAGCGCGGCGCCTGCGTCCAGACTTGCTGCAGCAGCCAGATCGCGATCAGATGGAGCAGGATCAGCATCGCGGCGAAACTGACGAAGTTGTTGATCGCGCCCTTGCGGTCGCGCCACAGGAAATAGTTGAGTACCGGACCGTGCCTCCAGCCGTGGGTGCGGTAGCCCTGGTACACGATGCCGATGATCCAGCGCGACTTCTGCCGCACCGCCGTCGCCAGGCGGTCGGGGAAGTATTCGCGCACGCAGATCACGTTGGACTCGCGCCAGCTCTGGCCCAGCCGGTTCTCGGGCGAAGGGTGGCGCCGGTAGCGCAGCACCGGGAAGCGCACGAAGATCTCCTCCATGCCCCAGGCCTTCAGGCGCAGGCCGATGTCGTAATCCTCGGTGAGGCTCTGCACGTCGAACGCGACGCCGTTGCCCGCATCGATCAGCGTGAGCACGGCGCGCCGGCTGAAGCAGGTGCCGACGCCGGCGCTGGGCACCTGCCCCGCCAGCGCCTCGCGCATGGGCACGTCCTTGCCATGCAGTTCGGCGAACTCGTCCAGGTAGTGCAGGCTGGTGAAGTTGTTCCACTGCCGCGCGAACGGGTAGACCGGAATCTGGATCAGGTCCTTGCGGCCGACCAGGTAGTTGAACAGGCGCAGTTCGAGCGCGCACACGACGTCCTCGGCGTCGTGCAGGATGAAGCCTTCGAACGCCATGTGGGCGCGCCGCTCGAACTGCAGGATGGCATCCAGCACGTTGTTGAGGCAGTCGGCCTTGCTGGTCGGCCCGGGCCGCGCGCACACCACCTTGTGCACATTGGGGAAACGCGCGCATACCTCGTCGACGTCGCGCTGGGTATCCGGGTCGTTCGGATAGGTGCCGACGAAAATGTGATAGTTCTCGTAGTCCAGCGTGGTCGCCGCCAGTTCGGCCATGTGGCCGATCACACCGGTTTCATTCCACGCCGGCACCATGATCGCCAGCGGCTTTTCCGCCGGGCGGTACAGCTCGTGGTAGTTGGTGTGCTCGTGCCGCTGGTAGACCACCAGCGACTTCCACAGCCGGCGCAGCCAGTAGGCGACGTCGATGAACAGGTCGTCCAGGCCGCTGACCAGCATCAGCAGGGCGATCGCGGTAACGACCACGCTCAAGCCGTAGAGATAGGTCGAGAATGCATCCAGCCACCACATGCCGTTCTCCTTGGCTAGATCGCCGCGCGAAGGCGTTCGTCGCACGCCAACGCGTTCTGCAGCAGATCGACGATCCGGAGGCTGGCCTGGCCATCACCGAATGGATTGCCCGCACGCGCCATCGACTGGTGCGCCATCGGGTCCGACCAAAGCTCCTCGATCTGCTTCACGATGGATGCACGCTGCGTGCCGGCCAGCCGGGCGCAACCGGCTTCGATCGCCTCCGGCCGCTCGGTTTCCGTGCGCAGCACCAGCAGCGGCACGCCAAAGGTGGGCGCTTCTTCCTGCAGGCCACCGGAATCGGTCAGCACCAGCCAGGAGTCGATCAGCGCCTGCTGCATCTCCAGGTAGTCGAACGGCGGGCTCAGGCGCACGTTGGCCAGTCCGCCGAGGATGGCGTGCACGGGCTGACTCACCACCGGGTTGAGGTGCACCGGAAACAGCACCTGCAGCTCCGGGTGGCGGCTCGCGACCTCGGCGATCGCATGGCAGATCTCGCGCAGGTCGCTGCCCCAGTTCTCGCGGCGATGCGAGGTGACCAACAGGTGGCCGCGACCCTCCACGCTGCGCCGTATCCGATGGTGCCGCACCACCCAGTGCTGCGCGTCGATCACGGTATTGCCGGTGACGAAGATGCGCTCGCGCGGAATCGCCTCTTCGCGCAGCGCCAGCGCCGCGCGCTCGGTCGGCGCGAAATGGAACCGGGTGATCCGGCTGACCATCTGGCGCAGGCCTTCCTCGGGGAACGGCCGCTCCAGGTCGTAGGTGCGCAGGCCCGCCTCCACGTGCGCGACGGGAACGCGGTGATGGAAGCCGCACAACGCGCCGAGGAAGGTGCTTTCGGTATCGCCCTGCACCACCACCAGCGACCATGACCCGTCGGACATCACCGCGTCGAGCAAGCTGCGACAGCGTGCACTGAACTCGTGCAACCCCTCGCCAGCGCGCTCGAGCGAAATGTCGGGAACAATGTCGAAGCAGGCAAGCATCTGACGCGCCATCTCGTCGTGCTGCCCGGTATGCAGCCAGTGCGGCCGCACCCAGCCGCTGGCGCGCATGCAGTGATACAGCGGTGCCAGCTTGATGATCTCCGGGCGCGTGCCACAGATGATCAGTGCATCCTGCATGTGCCTTCCCCCACAGGACCGCAACTCAGTCCTGCTACGCGGGCGTCCTGCCCATGTCCCCATTGTCACGAGAAGCCGATCGCAAGCGCCTCGAGTGGGCGGGGGAGTGCTTGCGATCAAGCCCGTATCGGCGGTCAGAAATTCCGCCTTGATGTTCAATATTGCCAACTCAACGTTAAACTGACGCCAATTTTTGATGAATTCTCTCTCTATTGCACTTGACATATGTATGAATTTACACTAGCCGAGTAGCAAAGTAAGCAATCCGGTTGCAAGCAAGCTTGCCACGGAGGGCGAGGCGTCCCTTTCACGGGATCAGGGGCCTGGGCATTCGGGATGTGTAGTGCATTTCCAGCAGCGCGCGCTGGCCGCGCGCCTGCCCCACCACTGCGTGAGAGGAATTCCCATGACAAGGTCAACGCTTGTCGGACTGTCGACTCTTAAGTCCGTCATCATCAGTGCGGTACTGCTGTCCGCGGCGGCATTCGGTTCGATGTCCGTCGCCGGCGCAACGCAACTCGTCTCTGCGACCGCGCCGACCGTGCGCTCCGTCGATAACCGCATGCTTCCCGCGCCGCCACCACCACCGGGCGCGGCGCTGCCAAAGAAAAAATCAACCGTCGTTTCCCCGACGTCGACCAGTCGCCTGGCGCCGGCGCTGCTGCAGGCAGTGAGCCAGTACGCCGGCGCGCCCGGCGCGAACCCGAGCCAGAACACGCTGGTGCTGTACGACAGCTCCGGTCAATGGGGCTGGCTGGGCGAGGCCTACGGCGTGATGGCGAGCAACCTGGTCACCCACGGCAGCAAGTACACCCTGCATCCGGCGGCGGGCTACGTCGCGGGCGAACTCGGCGGCTACACCGGCCTGATCTATGTCGGCTCGACGTACGACGAACCGCTGCCGACCGCGCTGCTGGACGACGTGCTGGCGACCACCAAGCCGGTGCTGTGGATGAGCAACAACATCTGGCAGCTGGCCGCCCGCGCAAGCAACTTCGCCGGGCAGTACGGCTTCACGCCGATGTTCTTCGACTTCAGCAATGCGCTGACGGTGACCTACAAGGGCGTCGCGCTGCAGCGCAATGCGCTGGCGGCTCCCACCGGCCTGCTGCAGACGGTAATCAACGACCCCACCAAGGCGCAGGTGCTCGCCACGGCGACCAACGACGTCGGCGGCACCATCAACTGGGCCACCCGCGGCGCCAACCTGACCTATATCGGCGAGATTCCCTTCAGCTATACGGGGCCGAACGACCGCTATCTCGCGGCCGTCGACCTGATCGGCAAGGTATCCAACCCGTCCATGCTGTCGCGCAAGCGTGCGCTGGTGCGCATCGAGGATGTCGGCGCCGACGCCAGCCCGACCAGGCTGCGCGCGATCGCCGACTACCTGTACAGCAAGAACGTGCCTTTCAGCGTGGCGGTGATCCCGTTTTACAAGGATCCGAACGGGACGTACAACAACGGCGTGCCGGTCAGTACACACCTCTACCAGGCCAGCGCCGTGGTCAAGGCGCTGCGCTACATGCAATCCAAGGGCGGCACGCTGCTGATGCACGGTTACACGCACCAGTACTCCAACGTCGCCAACCCGTACAGCGGTGCAAGCGGCGACGATTTCGAGTTCTACCGTGCGCACGTCAGCCCGGACAACTACGTCATCTATGACTCGCCGATGGCGGAAGACTCCGCCCTGTGGGCGCAGGGACGCATCGCGAGCGGCCAGCAGGAATTCGCCCAGGCAGGCTTCGCCGTGCCGAACATCTTCGAAGCGCCGCACTACGCCGCCTCGGCGATCGACTACCAGGTGTTCCAGCCCGCGTTCACCGCACGCTACGACCGCGGCCTGTTCGCGGCCGGCTGGTGTCCGAACGGGGCCTGCGGAAGCGGCATACCGGACTACACCAGGATCTACGGCCAGTTCTACCCCTACCTGGTACGCGACATCTACGGCTCGGTGGTGATACCGGAACAGCTCGGCAACGTCGAGCTGGTCGAGTTCAACCACAACCCGCCACGCTCTCCTGCCGACATCCTCTACAGCGCCAATCGCAACGCCGTCATCCAGGACGGCGTGCAGAGCTTCTTCTTCCACCCGTTCCTGAACATCAGCAACCTGAAGCAGATCGTCGCGGGCCTGCAGGCGATGGGCTACACCTTCGTACCCGCGGACACCGTCAAGCAGGGCTGACGGATCATGGCCGGCAGGCCGCCGATGGAACGGCGGTCTGCCTTCGGGACGCGTCGCGGACGCACTTCGTACGGCAGAGCGTCGCCCTGCGGGATGCAGCGCAAGTGCGGCTATTTCCGCGCGTCTTCCTTACGCCGGCTTGTCCACTTTCGTGACCTTTTTCGCCACCTTCGCCCGCGCCTTCTTCACCGCCGCGGGCGCCGCCCGTACAGGTGCGGCACGCTTTCCAACCAGCTGGTTCCGCCCTGCCTGCAGCAACTGGCACAAGGAGTCGAAACGGCAGCAGCATTCGTCGTAGGTACCGTTGTCGCCGGTGACGCCGAGCACCGCGTGATGATGCAATCCGCGCGGCGGCAGCGCGGCCGGCGTGGCGCCAGCCGATGGCCAGTCGAGCTGGCCGTTGCCGGCCACCCGCGCGGGGATCAGCCAATAGTCGCCGGTGGCATACAGCCCGCCTGGTTCGAAGCTGATCTGGATACCGTCCTCCAGCGCGATCGGCGCGCCCTCGGCCACGGCCAGCACGCCTTGCGCGTTCACCGCCTCGCGCTGGTCCCAGCGGCGCAGCAACGGATGCCGGTGCGGGTCATCGTCCAGCGGCCACGGCGTGGTGCTTTTCGGCACATTCAAGGTAACCGTGCAGCTTGCCGCATCGACGGCGAGCACCTGCAGCAGCGGGTACGCGCGCTGCCCCAGCGTGTAGCGGTCGTCGACCAGCTCGACCCAGTCGTTTGCCGCCAACCCGAGCCGGGCATCGCGGCCGAGCCGGGCCAGGGTCACCGTCAGCGGCGCGCTGCCGTCGTCCGCCACCGCACCGGGGTCATGGTGCGTAACGGGGAACACCACCGAGCCGTTCTCGCGCGACCACTTGAAGCTGGCCGCGCCGGCCAATCCGCTCTGGTGGATCTCGACCCGGTACAGCTGGTTCTCGCAGCCGCGGTAGCGCGCGTCGGCGGCGATCGCGCAGGGATCGTTGTCGGATTCCTGCGGGCCCAGTTCCGCGCGCAGTCGCGGCAACGCGTACGTTGCGCGTGCGCCGAGCAACTGGCGCACCGCAGTGCACGGCGAGGCGCCAGCCTGGTCGCCGCCGTCGAGGCTCTTGCGCAGCGCGGCCACCTCGGCGAGCTGCTGCTTGATCGTCGCCGCGTCGGTCGGATTGTCGGCGGCAGCCTGGCGCACCTTCAACGCCGCGGTGACGTCGTCGAGCTGCTGCTGCGCCCGCGGTTGATCGAGCATGCGCAGTTGCCACACCACCTGCGCGCGGGAAGCGGTATCGACGCCGTCCAGTGCCACGTCGGCGATGAGCGGCGCCTCCACCGCGCACAGGTGCCGCTCCCATACGTCCAGCCACAACGCGAAACCCTGCGGCGGATTCTCGAATCCGTTCTTGCCGTCGGCCACGCCGTAGTCGGGCGTGGGCGCGTTCGGCTGCTGCGCGAGAGTGCACATGACCTCGTTCACGCACAGGATGCCGTCGACGTAGAAGTGCCCCGGCGCCAGCTGCCAATCGGTCAGCGGCAGCGGCTTGCTGTTGCCGTCCGCATTGGTCGTGCTGCCGGTGATGGCGAAGCCGCTGCCGGCGGCCCAGCACGGGCCGACCAGGTCGCGCACCAAGGTGCGCAGCAGATGCAGCTGGATGTGCGCCTGTTCGTTCCAGTCCGCCTCCAGCAGCACGCGGCCCTGCTGCTGGAACACCTGGCTGTAATGCTGGGTCGGATCGAAGCTGACGCGTGCGAAGTCGCCTTTCATGGTCGATCTCCTAACTCGCAAAAAGGATGCCGGCGTCCGTGCCCGCCGGAACGTATTCCTGCAGCCGCGCCGCGAGATTCGCCTCGCGCTGCGGCTCAAACAGGTCGTGGTAGACGCCCATCGCCGAACGATCGGACGCGCCGCTGCGAATCTCCGCGCAGCAGCCGTCGGCCAGGCGCAGGTAATGCGGCGTGCCGTAGCGGCGGCTGCGGAACTGCGGCACCACGCGCAGCCGTTCGTGCGCGCGATCGGCCGCGGCGACCGCGGCCAGCGCCAGGTCGGGCTGGCAGTGGAAGCGTCGCGGCGTGCGCGAACCGTCCGCCACGTAGCAGAAGCGCACGCAGCCCTGCTGCCGACGCAGCACGCGCAACGGGCTGGCGAAGATCGAGTCCTCGGCCAGCGCGATGCCATGCGCCTGCACTTCGCCGATCACCGTGCAGCGGCGGAAGCTGGCCTCCACATACGCCACCGCTTCGTCCGGTGCACCGAGCGCCACGCGCTCGATGCCGGTGGCGTCGAGGATGCTGTCGCACAGTTCCAATGACGGCGGCTCGCCACGCCGCTCGGGACTGATCACCGCGATCGCGCCGAGGATGCTGTGTTCGACGCGCAACGCGGCGCGCGTGCCGTCGAGAGTGATGCTGGGCTCGCCCGGGCGCTTCGGGTCGCAGTCGCAGTGCAGCGCCCAGCCCGGTACCAGGGTGCAGTGGCGGATCAGCAGCTCGCACAGGTCGTCGTCCGCGGCGGCCTCGTCACCCGGCCCGTGCACTTCGATGCCGCGGCCCACGATCAGCAGGCCGTCCAGCAACACGCGGCTGCCGGCGCGTCCGCCGATGCCAAGCGCATCCGGCTGGCTGGCGCGCACGTCGAGCAGGCGCAGCACCGGCCGGGTGCGTTCGGCGGCGCGCAACTGGATCGCCTCGCCCGCATCCAGCTGCAGCTCGACGCTGCCTTCGTACACGCCGCTCTCGGCCAGCTCGATCACCAGCGCACGCAATGCCGGCGTGGCCGCCTTCGCCTGCGCCCACGCCGCCAGCGCCTCGGCGATGCTGCCGAAGTGGCCGGCCGGCCAGCTGCCGTTCGTCGCGCGATCCGGCAACGCGGCATGCACCACGTAGCGGGTGGCGCCTTCCAGTTCCGGCGTGACCCGCGCGTATTCGCCGCCACCAAGGTCAGCGGCGAAGCCGTACTGGTAGCTCACCCACACGCCGCGCTTCGGCCGCTGGTTCGCCGGAAACATCAGGCGACCGCGTTCGGGATCGACCGCCACGCGCCCGCGCTTCACCTGCCCCCGCCAGCCGGACAGGTCAGCCGGGATCAGCAGCTCGCGCGGCACCGGCACGCCCTGGCCTTTCGCCGGCCAGTCCGGCGCCCACACCTGCACGCTGCGACCGTCGCCATAGAGTTCGGCCGACACGCTGGCGTAGTCGGCCAGCGGGCCGCGCTCGGCGAAACGCCAACGGCGCAGTGGCAGCGGCAGGTTGCGCTCGTCGGCAATGTGGGTGGGTTCGGTTTCCGCGACCGGGCGCTGGAACAGCGGCGTGTCGTTGCCGAGCACACTGAAGCTGAAACACTGCGGGCCGCGTTCCTCGATGCAGTACGCCGGTGTGCAGGTCACCGGATAACTGCGCAGGCGGCAGGCGAACACGCCGACCGCGGGGATGTTGTGGCGGCCGCGCCGATGAGCGCTGCCCATGCGCCGCACATCGACGCTGCGCGCGAACGGATCGAACGCGCCGTTCGCCCAGCCGAGCCGCTGCAGCCGGCCGGGATCGCGCAGGTCCGCCGTGCCGCCGCGCTGTGGATGTTGATGATCGAGATGCTGCATCCAGCCGAGCCGGCGGTAGAACTCCAGCGCGCGCGCCGGCCAACCGGCCGCGTCGCGGGAAAGGTCTTCCAGCAGCGACAGCGTGCCCTTGCGCCGGCGCGCATCGATCGTGTTCGCCACGTCGGCTCGCGGCGCCAGCACGCGGCCGAGGCTGGCGTCGCGGCGACCGTCCTCGCCCAGCGTGGCCGCCTCGGGCAACAAGGTGTAGCCGAGCAGGTCGCCGATGTACGGCACCACCCAGTCGTCGCAGGTTTCGATGAACCAGTTGTCGTACAGCCGTGCGATGTCTTGCTCGAGCACGTCGGCCTGGCTCGAAAGCACGTGCAGGAAATCGCGCAGCGGGTAACTCTGCTCCGCATCACGCATGCGGTAGACCACCGGCAGCAAGTCGTACAGTCGATCCGGGCGCGCAGTCATGGCGTGGCCTCCTGCAGCAACAAGGTGTCGGGGACGTTCGGCGGCAGGTAGGCCAGCTGCGCCGGGCGCAGCGTGCCGTTGCCGTCGTAGCGGGCGGGAAGCACCTGCACGCGCGGCGGTACCGTCGTGGTGGTCGTGGCGATAACGTGGGTCATCAACGAAGCGCCATCACCGCCTTTGCCGTTGTCGCCGCCGGCGCCGAAGCCGGCCAGCAGGGTCGCTTCGTCGAGGCTACCGAACGCGTCCACGTCGACCCAGGCCACGCCGCGCACCGCCTGCATGCAGGCGACCAGTTCGCTGAGGTAGACGGCCTGTGCCAGCGCGCGCCGCTCGAAGCCGAACGCATCCAGCAGCGCCGCGCGCACGGCCGGCTCGACCGACTCCCACGCAAAGTCCGGCAACAGCCCCACCTTCGCGCTCACGGTGAGCGCCAGCAGCTCGCGCACGCCCAGGCGCACGGGCAGCGACGGATCGCCGTACTGCTGCAGCGCCGCCAGCAGGTTGCGGTAGAGGTCGGAGCTCAGGTCGATCGGCGCATCGGCGGCACCGGCGATGGTGACCTGCACCACGTTGCCCAGCTTGATTGCCGCCGCCTTGCCGACGCCGCCGAACGTGCGCGCGAAGTCCGCGTAGTCCGGCACCGAGACCAGCCGATCCAGCGCCAGCACCGCCAGCGGCACGTTGCGGCGCGCCTGGTCGCGCGTCTCCGCGTCGGCACCGCCGGAGGCACGCAGCGGGTTGATCACCTCCTTGACGCCGAGCGGCCGGGTTGCCAGCAGGCTGACCTGCCCCGCACGCACGTTGCCCGGCGTGCCGATGCCGTTGCGATACGTCGCGACGATGTTCTCGACGCCGGTGGGCAGGCGCGCGCCGTGCGCGCCGTCGCCGAACTGCACGCTGGTCTTGCCGCCGTCGTCGATGGCGGTGACGAAGTGGCGGTCGGCCGTGCCGACGAAGGCAAGGTTGCGCGTCTCGTGCCATTGCATGTCGTTGACGCGCAGCGTGAGCGTGCTCTGCACGCCGTCGACGGTGGCGGCGGAAACGTACGTCAGCGGCGACTGCTTCAGCACGAACGCCTGCATCGACAACGCGCCACTGCCACTGCCCAGTACCTCGCGCCGGCTCTCGCCGTGGGTGGCACGCACCACGTTGGCGTGCACCGCCACGCTATCGCGCACGTAGCTGTAAGCCAGCCCCTTGTTCGCAAACACCAGGGCGCTATGCACGGTGTCGCCCGGCAGATCGGCATCGACACCCTGCTCCACCGCGGCCAGCATCACCAGCTCGGCGGCTGTCACCGCATCGGTGCCCGGCACGTCACTGCGCTGCCCTTCGACGATCACCCAGCGACCGGCCTTGAGTCCGTCGACGGCGCCGTCGAGGGTGAGGCGGGTGGCGTTGTCGCCGGTGCTGCGCGGGAGACTGCCCTTGGGGAGCAGGCCGATGTCATCGGCGATCGTCAATTCGGCCAGGGTCATCGCCTCGCTTTGGGCACGCACCAGCATGCACCGCAGGTTCGCCATTGAGAATGCGGACCAGAAACTGTCGTCGGAGGCATGCGCCAACGTGATCGACGTGGTCTTGCTGCTGAGGCCGTAAGCGGTGCGCGGCGCGGTTTGCACCTGCAGTGCCCGGGCCACGATCGGGGTCGTTCGATTGGGTGCCTCGATGACCAGATAGCTGTCGGCGACGACATCCTCGTAGGCATGATCGAGCGACAGCACATTGCCGGATTCGGCGAGCGACCAGTCGATCGGGCTCGGGTTGGGTTCGGTGGTTGTGGTCTGGCCGCTGGTCTTCATCAGCAGGCTTCCCGGCACCGGCGCGTTGTAGCCGAATAGCGGCGCGGCCACGCGCAGCGCAAACACGCCCTTCAAGTCCGGCGACGAGTCAACTTGCGGCACACTGCTCCAGGCCCGGTAGAACGTGTCGCGCAGCAGGGGCGAGAAGTTGAGCAGCAGCTGCGGGCGCACGTCGCTGGCCTTGCCCAGCGCGCTGGCGACGTCGCGCCGCAGGCGCAGTTGGCTGGCGGGCTGCGGGGTCGGCGTCAGCGTCAGCGCGCCGAACAGCGCACCGAAACCGGCGAAGCCTGCCGCTGGCGGTGCGGCCGTGCCGAATGCCGCATCCACTGCGTTTTTGAAATCGTCGATCGCCGGCGGCCCCTCGGGCGGTGCGTCATCGCCGAACGGCGGTTTCATCAGTTCGTCGTAACTGCCGCCATTGTCGCCGCCGAGCAGCAGCGTCCTGCGCACCTCACCGATAGCCCGCAACCATTCGTCGCGATTCGGGCCTGCACCCGACGAACCCAGCGCCACGAAGGCCGCATTCGCTGCCGCCACGATCTTCACCGTGGCCGTGGCGAGCGGTTGCAACAGCAGCTTGCTGCGGCTGCTCTGCTGCTGCACCTCGACCGACTGCACCAGGCGGATCGCCGGCACGCCGGCCGGCAGCTCACCGAACAGGAACAGCAGGTGGTCGTTCAACTTCAGGCCGGTGGTCGTGCTTGCGATCCACACCGCATCGAGCGTGACGACGTTGTCGAGCGTGATGTTCTGCGGCCGCGTCAGCCGCGGCTGCAGCGCGTTCCACTCGAAGCGCGCGTCCAGCGGCTCGGCGGTCTCGAAGGTCTGCATCTGTTCGCCGGGTGCCGGCACCGACTGCGCGCGTGCACCGGCGGAAATCGTCACCGGTGGCGAGTCCTTTTCCACCGTGTAGGCGAGGTAGATGCTGGCGGCCACGCCGGGGCGCAGGCGGTAGTCGACCAGGCGCGCCAGCTCCAGCACCGAGCGGCGTTCGGTAGCGGTGCGCAGGTAGCCTTCGTTGGCGATGCGCTCCTGGTAGAACGTGAGTACGTCGGCGCCGACCGCCCACGCGTCGATCAAGGCCATCGCCGGATCGTCGGCCTCGCGCGTGCGCAACCCGGCCAGCGCCGGCAACGCGGCGTCGCTCAAGTCGGCCTGCATGGTGGCGCGGAAGTCGGCGTACGCGCCGACGCGATACGCGAGGCTGGCCAGTCCCGGCCGGTTGTACAGCGGCAACGGCGTGCCGGCGACCGCGCCGCAACCGCAAGCGCAGGCATGTTTGCCACAGGCGCTACAGCAGCTCATCGGCCACCTCCCAGCGTGAACGCGATGCTTCCGTGGTCGGGATGATCCGGATCGTTGTCGACCTGGGCGATTTCGCGCGCGGCGAGATGCAGCACGCCATCGTCGGGCACGCCGTCACCGTCGCCCTCGGCGCGGGCCAGCGTGGTGACTTCGACGTGGGCCACGCCGGCGACCGACTGCGCCTCGGCCATGAGTGCGCTGGCAAACACCGGCGCGCCCAGCTTGAGCCGGTCCGGATGAAAGAAGCCGGGTTTGCCGTCGCGGCGCAAGCCGGCGCCGAAGCAGTCGCGCAGTTCGGCCTCGACGTGGGCGACGAGGAAGTCCGGCAACACGCAGACGAACAGCGCGATCCGCAGCAGCACGTAGCAGGCTGCGTGCACCTCGACGTCGTGACCGATGCGGCGGTAGCGCTCCAGCTGCGCCCTGATCTGCTGCGCCAGTCCTGCCGGCAGGTTCTCGCGACCCAGTGGGTCGACCATCACGTCGGCCGCATACCAGCTGCCGCTCCACTCGAGCGCGGCGGCCGCGCCCTGCAGTTGCGGCGCCTGCGCGGCGAACCTCGCGTAGTCGTCGGCGACAATCGCGCGCAGCGGTTTCGCACGGAACGCGCCGGGCGCATACAGCTTCACTTCGGCCAGGCTCTCCGGCGCGGTGCCGCCACTGGCCGGCAGCGGATTGCGCGGCTGCAACTCGGCGGACAGCACGCCCGACTTCAGCGCCAGCCACACGATGCTGTCGCGCCCCGCGTTGCCGGCCGGGCCGTTGCCGATGCGCGAGGCGGCGCGGAAGAAGTCGCCGGCCTGCGGCTGCGCGCCCAGCACGCCGTCGCCGAAGCGCAGGTGAGCGGCGCCGTCGTCGTCGATCTCGACCACGAAGTGGCGATCGTCCGGACCGCTCGCCAGCAGATCCTGGCGCGGCAGCCACCGCCAGCGCGGGTCGGACGTGCTGGCCACCAGCACGTTGTTGAGCGCGCCGCCATAGACGGTGAGCTGCGGCAGCGTCTGACGCGGATCGCGCGCCAGCAGCCGGCATACCGGCGCATGCGGCGGCAACGGTTCGGCCCAGGTCAGCGGCGCGTCCGGCAGCACGTGGCCGGTATCGGCGGGCGGACGGCGCACATCCTGCACCGCGCCGTCGCAGCGGCAGCAGCCGTAGTGCGTACCGCCGGGCACCAGCCAGCAGTCCTCGGCCAGCGCGCCGCAGCGCGTGCAGGCATCCGGCATCGCGGCAAGCGCGGCGGTCAGCCCGGGATAGTCGCCGTCGCTGCCTGTCGGCATGCAGATCGCCGACGAAACGCACTGCCCGCGCACGTGCTCGCCATGGTCGACCAGCAGCACGTTGCCGCGCGCCAGGCTGACGTCGTGCAGCCACGCGCAGTCCGGCGCTGGCGTGCGTACCGACAGGCACAGGTCGAACGGCAAGGCATCGCAGGCATCCCACGCGATCTCCAGCAGCAAGGTGCCATCAAGCGGGTCGACGGACGTCTGGACGTCCGTCAGGCGCACCGCGTGCCGGTGCGCGGGATCGGCGTCGGCAGGGTTGCCGGTCTGCGGTCCCAGCACTTCCTCGAAGATCAGCAGGTCGCCAACCGCGAGTTTCAGCGCACGTTGCGGCACCACGATCGCGGTGGCATCCGTCGCTGCCGGCGGTGCCGATGGCGGCGTGTCGACCAGGGTCGCCCGCGTGCTGCCGCGCGGCAGGCAGCACAGCTCGTCGCCCCAGGTGTGTAGGCGGATCGTGCTGTGCGCGGCGACCACGTCGAACGTGACCGCGCCGTCCAGCGGCATCGGCTCGTAGATCAACGCACCCTGCGCGCGCGCCGCGTCGAGTCGGGCCGCGTCGATCACGCCGGGTTGCGGATGGCCCTGCCCCGGCGGCGGTACCAGAAGCAGCAGATTGGCCAGTTCGAGGCTCAGGTCGTTGCTGCTGGCCAGCGTCACCAGCGCGCGCGCATTGCAGCCTTCGTGCATGCGGTAGTCGACCAGCCGCGCATGCCGGCGCACCGAGATGCGCCGGCGCGCGGTGCCCAGGTAGGCCTCGGTGGCGACCGCGTCCTGGTAGTAGCTGAGGTAGTCGGCGGTGTACGCCAGCGTCTCCACCAACGCGATGCCGAGGTCCGGCACGTGGCGCTCCTGCCATGCCGGCATGTCCAGCGCGAGGCGGTCGAGGAACAGCTGGCGGAAGCTGGCGTAGTCCTTCGCCAGGTAGTTGATCTCAGGCGTCGGCGGCGGCGGTTGCACGCACGGCGCCTCGTCCGCGCAGTCCAGCGTCTTCGCGCAGTCCAGGCGAAAGTGCAGCGTGGCGCAGGCGTAGCGCGGGTCGAAGCCGGGATACGCCTGCCAGCCGGCCGGGTCGTTGCCGGAGGCCGCATCCACCAGGCACAGGCAGTACGCCGTGTGGTCGCCTTCGCGATCGAGCACCACGCGCAGGCAGGCGTCGTCGTGCAGCTCCGGTTCCAGCTCGGGGTTCACGCTGAGCACGCGCAGGCCGGTGATGCGGTCGCCGCCGCTGATGCGCACGTTGGCCACGCCGAGGCCCTGCGGAATGTCGCCGAACAGGTGCACGCACAGGCTCACGCCGTCGTCGCCCACCTCGACGTAGTCGATGCCGTTGAGCGTGCCGGCCAGGCGCAATTTTTCGCGCCGCGCCGGCACGCTGCATACCGGCAGCGATGCGCAGCCGATCGTGCCGAGACTCGCATGGACGTTCGCGCGGTTCATGGCAGGCTCCGCACGAAGCTGTCGCTGCGCGTGTCGCCGCTGGCGCGCACGGTGTAGCTGAGATCGACGCGCAAGGTGGCGTCCTCGCTGCTGACTTCCAGCGCACCGACGTCGATCACGTCGCCGAGCCAGCGCTGAAGTGCCGCCTGCAGGGTGAACTGCAGCGCGGCGGCCAGCTCCGGGCTGTTCGGCGCAAATACCAATTGCAGCAGGCCGCTGCCGAAGTCGGGCCGGTTGACGCGTTCACCGGGACTGGTGAACAGCAGCTGCTCGATCATGTCGCGCACGTGGTCGTCGTCGCCGGTTTCCGCGACGCGGCCGCGGTTGTCGAAGTGGAATGGGAAGTCGATATTCATCATGACGTCCTCACATCGCGGTGACGCGCGTCTGGCTGGCGACGATCAGCAGCGGCGTGCCGGTCGGCGCGCAGATCGCCTGGCTGTCGAACAGCAGCAGCGGCTGTCCGCTGGAAGTGACCCGGGTCGCGGCCGTGACGAACTGCGCACTGATGCACGGCCCGTTCGCCGCCGTGGGCGGCGGCAGTGCGCAACCGGCGACCAGCCACGGCGCGGCCATCGTCACCGTGGGTTGGCCGCTCACCGCGACGCGCGGGTTCGGTGCGGTGGCCTGCGCCTGGCCGCCGTGCGAGCAAAGCACGCTGGCGCCGACATGGATGAGGAAGCCCGGCATCATGCATCTCCTACGTCACGACCAACGCGCCGTTGTTGATCGTCACCGTCGGCCCCGCGAGCACGATGGTGGCGCCCTGGCCGTTGGAGATCGTGATGCCGACCTCGTTGACCATGATCATCGCGCCGGTAACACTTTTCAGCAGGATGCCGCCGGCCGGCCCCGGCACGTCGCTGATCGCGATGGTGTGCTGCAGGCCCGACTGCAGCACGATGCTCGGGCTGGCCGGATTGCCGGCCAAGGCCAGCGCCGGCACTTCCGCCGCGGTGCCCCAGAAGCCGCCGACCCAGACCGGATAATCCGGATCGCCCTGCTCGAACTCGATCCACACGCCGGCGCCGATCTGCGGCACCACGTACACGCCGCTCTGCTTGCCGGCGATCGGCACGCACGGCATCGCCCAGCTCGACGGGATCAGGCCGGACACGTCCGGCACCATCACCTGGATGCGCCCGCGCTGTTCCGGATCCACGTTCTGGATCACGGTGCCGCGGTACTTGCCGAAGAACTTGTTCATGACGGCACCAGCGGCACGGTGGAAACCAGGCCCTTGCGCGACAGCTGGAAGCTCTGCTTGTACTCGCCGCGGCGGATCGTGTGGCGCACCTGGCTGACGTAATGCAAACCGTCGAACGCAGGGCCGACGCCGCGCACGCCGACCAGCTGCCGCGGCTGCAGCACGCGGCCGTAGCGCACCACGTCGAGGCTGCCGCGGCCGGTGACGGTGTCGGCGGATTTCGCCGCCTCGGCCATGCCCAGCAGCAGCGCGCGTTGCGGCGAATACTTCGCGGTCTCCGGCAGCGGGCGGAACTGCTGCGGCGGCGGATCGATCAGGCCCAGCGGCGGATTCAGCGGCCCGATGTCGGGAATCGGCAGCGGCAGCGGCACCTTGGTCTGCTCGTTCTGGATGTAGACCACCGGCAGCTGGCGCGCGTTGCCGTCGTAGCTGAAGCTGAGCTCGTCGACGTTGCTGGCCGCGTCCATGTCCGCGTTCAGCGCCGGCTGCGGCACGCCTACCTTGATCTTCGGCCCCCAGTACGCGGTGCTCATGCCGGGCAGCGGGCCGGGATCGAGATAGAACACGTAGCCGACGCGCTCGGCCAGCAGGCGGATGTATTCCAGGTCGCTGCCCTGCTGGGTGGGGATGCGGTTGGTCGGGATCGGCACGTCGATCGCGATGCTGGGAATCACCAGCGGCACGATGCCGAGGAACGCGTACTTCGCCAGCAGCAGCGCCACGATCGCCTCGGCCGGCATCGCCGGATACGGCAGGCCGGGCAGGCCGGAGAATTCCAGCTTGGTCATCACCGCGGTGAGGTCGTCGCCGGTGACCTGCAAGGTGGTGTGGCGCTGGTCCGCGCCCGGCACCACTTCGGTGCGGGTCACCACGCCGTCGATCAGCACCTGCGGCATGCCGTTCACGGTGACCACCACGATCACCCGCAGCAACGACACCACGCCGCCGCCCGCGAGCAGGAACAGCGTGTGCAGCGGCGACTGCACGCTCAGCGTGAACTGCAGGGTGAACGCGCCCGCCGCCTCGTCCGGCGCGTTCACCTCGACCCGGGTGAGCGCGTCCAGCACGAGCTGCGGCACCGGCACCGGCACCACCGGTCCGACCAGCAGGGTCAGGTGCACGCCCTCAAGCATGCGGCACCCCCGGAATGCCTTCGGGCAAGGTGATGCGCAGTAGTTTTCCGATCGTCCCGGTCAGCTCCTCCGGGCGCAGCGCGCGGTTCGCGTCGCACAGCCGCCAGAACTGTTCGGGATCGCCCAGGTACTTCGCGGCGATATTGTCCAGCCGCTCGCCCTGCACCACGCGATGCCACTGCAGCAAGGCGAGGTTTTCCGGCGGCGGCACGAAGCGGCGCTTCAGGTACGTCACCATGCTGCCGTCGGCGCGCACCAGGCTCGTCGTGGGCGTCAGCGCGTAGCGGCTGGTGGGCGGGAAGTTCAAAGTCATGAAATCATCTCCTTGCGGGCATCTCGATCGCCCCGGTTCCGTCAGGCGTACACCGCCTGGCCGAGATCCCTTCTCGATCGCAGCTCGGCCAACATCTGCTGCTCGCCCAGGTCAGCCGCCCATGAAGGTCTCAACTGGAAGTGCGGCTGATCGACGATGGTTTTCCAGTTGCCACCCCACTCCAGACCCAGATCCAGGCCCAACGCGCCGACTGCCTTGTACTTCGGAGACTCGGGCAGATACTTGCTCCCCTCGAACACGCCAACGTCGAACGCAATGCCGAAATTGTGATTCGAGTAACCGGCCCGGGCGTTGGTCACCTTCTTTCCGGGAGCCGTCCGCCCCTGGGCATAGAGCGCTGCCTGCTCCTCGTAGGTGCGTAATCCGCTGATCACGCGTATGGCGATCCCGGTACTCGCCGCCTTCTGCACCAGGGCGCGCGCGATCGGCCGCAGTTCCGGCAGCAGCGTGGCGATCACCTTTTCGCTGCGATCGTCGACCGGCGAAATGGCTTCGGACGGCTTCATCCGATCAATCTTCTTGTCGACCAGCCGCGCGTAGATTGCGCCCCACGTCTGCGGGCCCGCCTTGCCATCCACCGCAACACCGAGAACCTGCTGTACGCCGGCAATCATTTCCTCGATACGCATGGTGGTCTCCGATTTGATCGTGATGCCCGACTTTTCACGGGCGGAAGTCCTGGTGGTCTGGCGCCCGGATCACGGGACACCACTCAAGCCGAGCGCGGACAGCTGCCCGCCGGCACCGCCGGCCAGTCGCTCCTTCTGCTGCAGGTAGCTCATGAACAGGCTGGCGGCCTTGTGCCCGGACGGCACGTCGTTCACCGACAGCACGCGCAGGCCCAGGCTGACCTTGGCGCGGATCGGGTTCAGCGCCGTGTCGAAGGCCTCCTCGGTGATGCCGAACTCGGTGACGCGCACCGGCAGGATGCGCGACTTGCTCCACACGAACAGCGCCAGCGGTGTCTCCATCGGCACGATCTCCAGCGTGCCGATCTGCGCCAGCAGGTCGTTCGCGCGCAGCTGGCCGCTGGTCGGATAGACCATCGTCTCCAGCGCCGCCAGCTGGGCGAAGATGCCGGACTGGGTGACACCGCCGTTCTGCTCCGGAAATTCCAGCTGGTCGGTGGCGTCGATCTCCGCCTCCAGCTTCAGCGTCTCCACCGGCGGTCCCTTCAGGCGCAGCACCTCGGAACGGTCGCCACCGTCCGCACTGACGGCCTGCACCTGCAGCGAGCGCGTGAGCGAATCGGGGTTGTACTGCAGCGCGATCACCCGCAGCACCGCCGAGCTGGCCGCGTCGATCAGCACGATGCCGCCCTTCAGGATGCGCGGAGAGCCGGGGAATGCGCTCATGGGTTGCCGCCCGTTCTGGCCGCACGCAGCACGGCGGCGTTGATCCTGATGTTCGGATCGATCCGGCGGGCGGCGTCGACATTCGCCTGAGCTCGTTGCGGCTGGCCCAGCACCACGTAGGCCTTGGCTAGCGCGGCGTGCGAGGCCGCCGGCAACGGTGCGCCGGTGCCCTGCAACTGGCTGGCGATGGCGGCGATCTCGCGCTGTTTGTCGGCGGGCGCGGCAGGCGGCGCAGACGAAGCGGTGCCTGTCGCCGCGGGTGCGGGCGTTGCCGCCATGGCCGAGCCGGCACTCGCGACAGGCACCGCCGGCGCGGCGATCGGCGCGCCAGCCTGCACCTGGTTCAACTTCGCGGTGAGCACCGGCACCAGGGTGGCCTGCACCTGTGCCGAGGGTTTCTCGTGCAGCACCGATTGCGCCAGCCGATAGGCCTTGTCCACCTCGCCGATCGCGCGGTAGCCGTCCGACACCTGCGCCTGCAGCTGCGGATTGCCGGTCGCGCGCTGCTCCAGATTGGCCAGCGCCTGCTCGGCCTGCTGCTTCTGCGCCGGATCGGCCGGCGCCTGCGGCTGCGTGCGGATGCGGTCCAGCTCGACCGTGTCCTGGCTGAACTTCACCGCCTGGATGCCGGGGAAGCCCATCAGCACGATCGCGAACACGATCAGCCCCATCGCCATCTTGAAGTCGCGCCGCTGCACGATCATCACGGTGATCGCCGCCAGCGCGAACACGAACAGGATGAAGCCGCAGATCAGCATCAGTTTTTCGTAGCCGAGCAGGCCGTCGAAGACGTTCATGGCAAGGTGTCCATCAGGGTTTCCCCGGCGTGTCGAAATTGAATGGCCCCGGAGTCTTTATGCCGAACGATTTCTGCGCCGCCTCCAGCACCTCGGCTGGGCATTCGACGGGGGCAGGATCGTCGCGCGCGGGAACGGCAGGCACTTTCTCGCGCACGACCTGCGTACGCTCCAGCACGATGGCGGCCCGGCGCATCAGCTCGTACGCCTGTTCGCGCTGCTTGCCGAACGGCATGCGCTCGAACTTCGCACGCGCCGCCGGATCGGCGGGCGCCAGCGGGTCGGGCGTACCCTGCTTGCCGAGGAACTCGTCCACGGCGCCGCGCTCCATGCCCGGCCCTTTCGGCTCGGGCTCCTGCTGGCCCTGTTCCGGCGGCAACTCGCTCTCGCCGCTTTGCCTGGCGCCGGACAGATCGCAGCCGGCGCACACCTTCGGGTCCGCCAGCCAGTCGCGGGCCGCCTGCGCCCGCTCGACGGCCAGCGCCACGTTGCCTTCGAACTGCGGCGCATGCTCGGAGCCGCGCGGCCCCTCGGGCGAGGTAAAGCCCTTGATCGAGGTGACCCGATAGCCCTGCTCGTTCAACGCCTGAATGTCGGTCGGCAGCCGGAAATCCTTGCGCACCTCGTGCCTGGCATGCCGGAAGAACACGTAGCGCGTCTGAGCGTCTGTCTGCTTCAGCGCCGGCACCTCCGGTACCGCCGGCACGTGGGTGATCTTCTCGCACGCGAAGACCAGCTTCTGCTTGCCTTTCTTGCGGCAGTCGACATCCTTCGTGGCCGCGCCGCCGCCGATGTCGATGGTGAACATGCACGACCCCGCCCGCGGGTCGCAATTCACGCCGCCCTTCACGGTCACGTCCTTGGTCTGCACCTCCACCGACCCGCCGGCGCCGGCAACGCCCTTGTCGTCCAGCTTGACCGACGGCGTGAGCGACACCGTGAAGCTCGAGCCCTGGATGAAGGTGATCTTCAGCTCGGGATTGATGGCGACGCCCTTCAACGCATCGGAGCCCGCCACCATGTTGGCGACCACCGAGCCGAGCGCCTTCGGTATGTCCACGCCCGGCTGCAGGTTGACCTGGATGTTGCCCTTGCACAGGGAGATGTCCAGCCAGATTTCCTTGAGGTTGGCGCCGGGCGTGACCGAGCCATGGAACCCGGGCACCGGCGGCCCGTCCGTGGCCGTCATCGTCACCCGGTAGTCGGAGCCGTCCGGGCAATGCACCTTGCGCACGTCCGCGCTGTCGCCCGCGCTGGCGGCGCATCCGCGCAGCTGCCGGCGCACCACCCCGCCGCCGCTGGGTGCCACGGAAACCCGCTCGCCCCGCGTCACCGCGTCGGCCGCCCGGTCGGCGGCGATCTCGGCGGCGTCGCCGGGTTGGCCGATCGCCAGCGAGGTGTGCAGGCCGCCGGCGCCGGGGTCCTGCAGCGTATGCGCCAGCTCGTGCGCGAGCAGGTGACGACCCGCCGACGTGCCCGGCGCGTACTGGTGAGTGTCGAACACGACATGACTGCCGACCGCGTAGGCCAGCGCGCCCACCGCGCGCGCGGATGCGGCGGCGTGACCGTCGTCGTGCACGCGCACGCGGCTGAAGTCGCTGCCGAAGCGCGGCTCCATCCACTGCCGGGTCGCGGGTTCGAGCGGCCGACCGGGAGTGGCGAGCACGTCCCGCACGAGCGGCGGCACCGCGGGCACGGTTGCCGCATCGCGAGCACTGCGCCGCAACCGCTTCTTCGTGCAATCCCGGCACTCGCTGCCGTTCGGCGTGTGCGTGCCGCAGGCGCACTTGCGGCGCAGGCTCATCGCGGAGAATGTCGCATCTGGCGGCTGCGCACGAGCGAAGGAGCTATTCGCGCTCATGGTGCTTCTCCCCCGCATCCACCCGCTCGAAAAAAAGCACCCGTCGGTCGGCATCCTGGCGTTCCACGGTGAACACCATCGACGGATCGGGACCGAGCAGATCGACCAGCCCCTGCAGTGCGCTGCAGTTCTCGCGTATCGACACCGTGGCCGTGTACAGCGCTGCGGCGGGATCGCCTTTCAGCAGGGGCGGCGCCAGATCGGCCATCTCCGCTGCCGTGCCGCGCAGAAACTCGACATAGGCCCGCGCCGTCTGCAGACGTGGTCCCTGAAACGCCTTACCCGACAGCGATGCGCGCCAGATGTCCTGACGCGGATGGAGTACGCACCGGCTGCCCACCGCGGTCCATGCGTACTCGGGCACGACGGCGACAAAGGAATTCAAGAGCGCTTCCGGCGTCGCGTGCGATGCCGCCCGCCAGTCACGGGACGCGACTCCGTTTTCGATGAAGCACAACGCCATGTGGTGCTGCTCGCGCAGATACGCAGCGGCTTGCCTTGGGGTGGAGGCGGACGGGCCATCGGATCGGCGGGCGGGCGGCTTCATGGCGTTCCCTCAGGTGCGCGTGACTGTGCCCGAGCAACTGCTGCCCGACTTGGTGATGACGAAGCGGATCGTGCGCGTCTCGGCCAACGTGCCGCCGACGGACAGCGCCTGCGTGTAGGTTTCGGTGCATCCGGTCGCGCCGAAGGCAGCGGCCGGACCGCACAGCGCGTAGGTGTCGTGGCAGTTGCGGATGATGCCGTGGCCGGGCAGCAGCGGTGGATGTTCCTCGATCGGACAGCCCGCGCCAGTGGTCACGCCACCGGGGCCACAACCGTTGTCGGTGGTTACTGATTCGGTAACACGCAAGCCGTTGAGTGTCGCCGGGCAACCGCTGCCGGTCGCGGTCACGCCGGTTACGTCGTACTCGATCTGCGCGCCGCAATTCGCTCCGCAGCCGGTATTCCGGACGTTCTCGTAGCGGATGGCGAAGCTGCAGCCGCCCGTGCCGGGGCCGGGGCCTACCGGACCCATGATGCCGGGTGGTGGCGAAGTGACCTGTGCCGTGCGCGTGATGCCGCCCGCGCCATCGCCTTCGTTTTCCTTCGGCCGCTCGCCTACCTGCTGCAACGCGCCCAGGCGGGCGGGCGCGTTATGGCGCACCGTACGCACGTCGATGTCCATTTCCCTGCCGCCGTCGTTCGCTCGCGCCATGGGCACGCTGGCGCCGTTAACGCGAATGCGCGAGAAATCTTCACCGAAGCGCGAACGCATCAATGACGCGGTCAGTGGATCGGCAGTCCGCAGCGCGACGGGCGGGTCCGGCATTCGTGTCGAACGCTGCAGACCCGCATGCTTTTTCTTGCAGGATTCGCACTCACCGCCACCGGGCACGTGCGCGCCACACGCGCACTTGCGGCGCAACACGCTGGCCGGCGCCGCTGGACGAGCGAGCGACTTGCCCACAGCAGCGGCGCTGCGCTCAGCCATGCCGGCCTCCCGCGCGTGTCGCCGACTTCTTCGCGTTCGCCAGCTTCGCCTTGCGCAAGCCGGCGAGGAAGGCGTCGAGCTTGCCCGCATCCAGCGCGCGCTTCTTCTTCGCGGTGTCGATCGCGTCGATGATCGCGTAGGCCTCGTCGCAGTACTTCGCGAGGAAGGCCCAGCTCATCTGCTGCTTGCGGCCCCAGGTGACGCAGACCGGGCCGCTCTTGGTGTAGCCGGGCACGTAGACGTAGTGGCCGTTGCGCGGATTCGGCTGGCCGGCCTTGCCGCTGACCACCGCCCACGGCTTGCCGGCGTAGAACTGGGTCAGCGCCGCATCGGGCAGGGTGAAGCCGAGGCCCACGCCGATGTCCATGAACACCGCGCGCTTGACCTCGCTGCGCTTGGCCTGGTCGATCTGCGCGAAGGCCTTGATCTTGTAGCGCCGCTTCGCCGCGAGCCAGCCCTTGCTGCGCCACTCCTTCAGCGAATCGAGCACGACCAGGCCACTGTCGACGCCGCCGCTCTCGCTGAAATACTCGCGCAGCACGTCGTGCTCGCCGATCGCGATCAGCTTGTTCTGCTCGGCCTTCTCGAAGCGCAGGGTCTGGTGCGCGCGGCCGGCGATCACGCAGTCGCCGTACTCGTCGTTGCCGAACATCGGGGTGGGGATGCCGTGATGTGCCACGTCGAAGTCGTACTCGGCCGGCAGCGCCGGCGGCGCCTTCAGCAGCGCGGCGAACATCAGGTTGCGGTCGTCGCGTTTGGCCTTCCGTTTGCCGAAGCGCACGATGCCGCCAGGTCGGGGTTTGGGGATCGCTTTCATGTCATTGCTCCTTGCCCGCGACGCGCGTGGCGGGAATGATGCCAAGGCCGTGCTGCACCGCCGTCGCGATGCGCATGCCGAGGCGGTCGTGCGGGTGGCTGGCCGGCGGCAGCGTCGCCGGTGGCAGCGTGGCCACCGCGCCAAGGCCGCGCAGCGCGCCGGCCGCGCCGGGTTGCGCCAGCAGGCGGCCCAGCTCGCATTCGAGTGCGGTACGCACGCTGCCTGCACGCTCGCCGCCGAGCGCGGCTTCGTCGATCACCAGCCGTTCGATGTGCAGTTCGATGCTCACGGCTTGCCTCCGGCGCTTTCCAGCCAGCGGAAGTCTGCTTCGTTGATCGGCTTGTCGAGCTTGCGGTACTCGGTGCGCACGGCATCCAGCAGCAGCGGCATGCCGATCGGCACGCCGCCCTTGGCCGCCATGAATGCCGCGTTCAGCGCGATGCCCTGGATGCTGCCGCCGGTGAGCGGGAGCCGCGCCAGCCGGTCGAAGTCCAGCGCGCCCACCGCCGCCTGCGCCGGGAACACCGAGGCCCAGATCGCGCGGCGTTCGGCCGTACCGGGGAACGGGAAGTTGATGACGAAGCGCAGCCGACGCAGGAACGCGCTGTCCAGCGCGCCCTTCATGTTGGTGGCCAGGATCGCCAGCCCGCTGAACGACTCCAGCCGCTGCAGCAGGTAGTTCACCTCGATGTTGGCGTAGCGGTCGTGGCTGTCCTTCACTTCGCTGCGCTTGCCGAACAGCGCGTCGGCCTCGTCGAAGAACAGGATCGCGCCGCCGCCCTCGGCCGCGTCGAACAGCTTGCGCAGGTTCTTTTCGGTCTCGCCGATGTACTTGCTGACCACCGCCGACAGGTCGATGCGATACAGCGACAGGCCCAGTTCCTGCGCCAGCACTTCCGCCGCCATGGTCTTGCCGGTGCCGCTTTCGCCGGTGAACAGCGCGCTGACCGACAGGCCGCGATTCATCCGTTGGCGGAAACCCCAGTCGTCGTAGACCGTGCTGCGCTGGGCGACCTGGTCGGCGATCTGGCGCAGCAGGGCCTTCTCGCTGTCGGGCAGTTTCAGGTCGTCCCAGCCGGCCTTCGGCTCGATGCGCTGGGCGAGCTGGTCCAGCGCCGGCCGGGTATGCGCCAGCGCGCCCTGCCACAGCGTCTGCGCCAGCGCGGCGGGCTTGTCCTCGGCCGCCGCCAGCGCACCGCGCGCGATCTGCTCGATCTTGCCCAGGTTGAAATCGAAATGGCCGGCCAATTGCTGCGGCTGCGCGCCGGCGGCGTCGCCGAGCAGGCGCTGCCACAGCGAACGTTGCTCGACCGCGGTGGGCTTGGCCACGTCGACACTGAGCGCCTGCGTGGCTGCACTCGCCCACGGCTCGCGTGCGTCGACGAAGGCGAGCCCGCCGGTGCGCGCAAGGAAACGTTTGACCCACGCGGCAGCGGTGTCGCCGCGTTCGACCTCGGCCGCGTCGAGGTACAGCGCCAGCGGTAGCAGCTGGCTTTCGCGCTGCCACAGCCGCAGCAGGGTTTCCTGTTCGGTGACCGCAGCCGGCAACAGTTCGGCCGACAGGCGATAGGCCTGTGCGCCAAACGCGGCGGCGATGGTCTGCGCGATGGCTTGCTTGCTCACGCTGTCGCTGCCCAGCAGTTGCACCACCGGCAGCGGCTCGCCCGGCGGCACGTGGCGCAGGCTGTCCAGCAGCTGGTCGGCAATCGCCTGCTGCGACGGCGGCAGCGTGGCCAATGGCAATGCGGTAAGCAGCGGCGTCAGCCGGTCGTCGAGGTAGTTCATGCCCTTGACGAAATTCACCACGCGCTCGTCGGCACTCAGCGCCGCGCCGATCAGCGGTTGCGCGCCGGGCTGGTGGATGTCGAGCAGACGCCAGTAGCGCAGTGGGCGTTGCGGCGACAGCGCATCCCAGCTTGGCGCGTCGAGCACGGCGAAGGCCAGTGCGAAAGTAGGGTACGGCCGCGCCGGATCGTGCTGGGCCTGCGCGCACAGCGCGGGGAAACGCGTGTCCAGTTCCATGCCGATGCACAGCAGGAGCACGTCGCGCTCGAACGCGGACAGGCCAAGGCGGTTCGCCAGCACTGCCAGCGCGGGGATGTGATCGCCCTCGTCAGCGCCTGGTGCGGCAGCGGCCGTGCCGTCATCCGGCACAGCGGCGACGGGCGGTTCGTCGGCATTCGCTACGGACGGCTGTTGTGCATGCTGGCCGCTGAAGATCCGCGCGACCCAGGAAGGCTTCGGCCCGGCCGGCACACTCACCTTCGGCGCGGATTCCATCAGCGCGGTAGCCGGTGCCGCCGGTGCCGCCGCCGGCGTGTCGTGCCGCTGCGCCGCGCGCTCCAGCCGCGCGCGCAGATCGGCCAGCGCGCCGGCGAGGTAGCGATCGTTCGCTTCCAGCCATGGCACGTAGTCGTTCATGACACGATCACCTGCTGGTTCGCGGCGAACGCGGGCGCGCTGCCGCTGAAGTCGACCGGGATGCTGTCGGCGCCATCCACACGAAGGCGCACGGTGTACGTGCCCGCGGCCACGCCGGTGAGCTGAAAGACCAGCGCGGTCGGCTGATGCGTATCGGCCGGATTGTTGAAGCTGGCCGGCGCCAGCAGGCGATCGCCGAACAGCAGGAACACGCGCTGACCGTCGCGAATGCGCGGCGCGCAGGTGAGGTTCAAGGCAAAGTCGCCGGCCGCGGCGGCGAGCGAGCCGAGCGTGATGCGCGGCGCCAGTACCAGCGGCAGCTCGTTGCTGAGCAGCGGCGGCAGTCCGGGCGGCTGTACCAGCAGGGCCACGGTGTAGATGCCTGGCGCCCAGCGCGCGACGGCATCGGCATCGTCGGCGGTGTCGGCGAGATGCACACGCAACGTGCCGGCCGTGTCGCCGGGTTGCGGTGCGAGATCGACCGGCGCGTCCAGACGCAGACTGCTGAAGCGGGCCAGCGCGTGATCCGTCGCGAGCTGGCGACCGTTCAGCACGATGTCCTCGCCGAGGCGCACGGCAGCCTGGTGGCGCGGATAGTCGAGCGCATCGAGCATCGCGGCGGCGGACGCGGTGGCGATCACGCCGCGATCCTGCGGGCCGCGCCGCAGCACCGGCAGCGGCGCGCGCATCGCGGCCTGGCTGTCGATCAACACCACCGCCGCCTCGTACACGGCCGAGGTGCGGTAGTTGGTCTGGAACGCGGTCCACAGCCGGGACAGCTCGTCCACACTCTGCGGCAGCGGGGTGACGCGCACGCGCTCGACCTGGCCGGCCAGGTCGTTGTCCGGCAGCGCGTTGCGGATGTCGTTGCCGTCGAGCACGCCGCGGTCGTGCAGGGTGCTCATCGCCGCGGCCAGCACGCGCTGGCTGATCGCGTCGTTGTCGTTCTCGCCGCGGCCCCAGGCGGTGATCACGTAGTGCAGGTTCAGCGCCAGCGGCGGCGGCGCAGTCTCGCCAGGACGCACCTGGCCGGGCAGGTCGAGATTGCGCCAGGCGGCATTGGCGACCACCTGATACAGGAACAGGTTGAGCTGCGCCTTGCTGATGCCCTTGCGCGCCACGTCCGGCGGCTGCAGGGTCACTTCCAGATCGCTCAGCTCGGCATCCAGCGCGGGCATCTGCGCCAGCAGCAGATTGCGGAGCGTGCGCGTGGTCGCGGCGATCGCCAGCACGTTGCTCATGGCGACGCCTTGCCGCCACGCTGGCGCAGGTAATCGTCGAGGCTGCTCGGCTGCGGACTTTCGCGACGGCGCGGTGAGGCGGCGGCCACCGGCGCGGCGCGCACTTCGAGCCGGCCGATGCTGACGTGCACCACCGGCTCGGTCGTGGCGGCAGCGGCGTTGCCTTCGTCTCGCGCGGCAGCGGCCCGCGCGGCGACGGTGCGCCCGGATCGTGCGGGCGCCGTGAGCGTCGCGGCAAACACCGGCGCAGGCGCGGGCAACAAGACGCCGTTCGATGCTGGCGTCCGCGCCGTCTCCTGGTGATCCGGCGCGACGCGCGTCTGCCGTGGCTGTACCGGTAGCGGTGGCGTAGCCGCGGCCGGACGCGCCGATACGGGTGGCGACGCGGCACGGTCGGCCGCGGGCATGGGAGCCCGCCCGCTGACGATCGATGGTGCCGATGCGGGCTGCGCTGCGCTCGCGGCAGCGCTTGCCGGCACCGCCGCCACCACGTGCTCGATGGGCGCGACGGGTGCTGCAACCGGCAGCGTCGACGTACTCGCGGGTGCGGCACTTGCCGGCGCCTCGACCGGCACCGCGTGAATGGCGGGCGCTGCCTCGCGCCGGTCCGGCGGCGCCTCGCCCGCATCGGCCAGCGGCATGATCGGCGCGCGCTGCAGCGGCTCGAACAGCGACGGCAGTCGCGGCGCCAGCGTGGTTTCGCTGCCGATCGCGCGTGCCGCCAGCCGGTCGAGGAAATCGCTCATGGCGCGCACAGCTCCAGGTAAGCCTGGCGGCGGCGCGGGCTCAGCGCGAGGATGTCGGCCTCGGCCCAGTGGTAGGTCGCGGCCAGCGTGTCCACTTCGCGCAGCATGTGCAGCGCCCACGCGTGCAGCTCCTGCCACAGGAAACGGGCGATATCGAACAGCGGCTGCCACTCGTGATCGCAGTCCGGGCAGCGGAACGCCAGTTGCAAGTCGGCTTGCGGATCGGCCTGCGCCATCGCCTGTGCGATCTCCGCCTGCAGCTCGTGCGGCAAACTGCGCGGCTCGTGCGCTTCGTCGCCGAATCGAGCGTCGAACACGCAACGATCGAGCAGCAGCGCGCGCGCGGCTTCGGCATCGCCGCAGTTTTCCAATGCCAGCAGGTCGCGGCTGTCCGGCAGACGGAACTGCACGCGAATGCCACGCGCGGCATGTTCCAGCGTGGAGGCGGCGGCGTCCGCATCCGGCAACCGCAGGTCATCGCAGCGGAACGTCGCCTCGACCGTGGCCGCGCAATGCGGGCACGTCGCCACCGCGTCGATCGCCGCGCCGAACAGGCGCTCGCGCAACTCCAGCAGCAGCGCATCGCGCCGGCCCAGCGGCAACGCCGCCAGCGCCTCGACGGAACTTTCGTCGTCGCAGCTGCAGCCGAGCAGCAACAGCCCGCGCGCCGCGGCGGACGGGTCGCCCCCGCGTTCCCAGACCTGCAGCAGCTGCGCGGGCGTGGGTGTATGCATGACGCTCAGCCGGCGGGCACGGTGAAGCTCGACTCGGCCGGCTCCGGCACGCCGACGTCGCGCTCCCAGCCCTCGTTCTCGAGCTTCAGGTGCTGGATCGCCACCGCGTTCGCGTTCGCGTCCAGGTCGGGCATCGCCTGGTACTCCGAGACCCAGCAGCGATACAGCTTGTACGCCAGCGCGAGCTGGCCGGCCTCGTTGTAGACCTCCAGGATCAGATCTTTGCGGAAGTCCTTCAGCGAGACTTCCGCGCCGAGTCCGGCGCCGAAGTTCCACACCTTGTTCGCCCACTTCTCGAACTCGCTGTCGTGGGTGACGCCGCGCTCGATGGTGATCGCCTCGTACTCGGTGCGCCCGGGCGACTTGCGTGTGCTGCTGGGGTCGCCGCCCTCGCGGTGCTTGACCACCTCGGTGGTGCGCTTCAGGCCCGACACCTTGCTGACCCCGGCCACGTAGCGGCCGTCCCATTTCACCCGGAACTTGAAGTTCTTGTACGGATCGAAGCGCTGCGCATTGACGCTGAACTGAGCCATGGTGGTTTCCTCAGGTCTGGATCTGGCCGGCCATCTGCTGCAGCTGGATGACCACGAACTCGGCGGGCTTGAGCGGCGCGAATCCGACCACGATGTTGACGATGCCGAGGTTAATGTCGTTCTGCGTGGTGGTTTCCTTGTCGCACTTCACGAAGTAGGCGTCGTTCGGCGTCTTGCCCTGGAACGCGCCCTGGCGGAACAGGTTCTGCATGAAGGCGCCCACGTTGAGGCGGATCTGCGACCACAGCGGCTCGTCGTTCGGCTCGAACACCACCCACTGGGTGCCGCGGAACAGGCTCTCCTCGATGTACAGCGCGAGCCGGCGCACCGGCACGTACTTGTATTCGTCGGCGAGCAGGTCGGCGCCGCGCAGCGTGCGCGAACCCCATGCCACCGGGCCGACCAGCGGGAAGCTGCGCAGGCAGTTCACGCCGAGCGGATTGAGCATGCCGTTCTCGGCGTCGTTGAGCGTGGCGGCGAGCCCCTGCACGCCGTTCAGCGCCGCGTCGATGCCGGCCGGCGCCTTCCACACGCCGCGTTGCGTATCGGTGCGCGCCATCACCCCGGCGACGATGCCGCAGGGCACGAAGGTGTCGAGCTGGCCCTGGCGCTTCGGGTCCGACTCGATCACCCGCGGGAAGTACAGCGCGGCGTTGCGCGCGGCGATGCCGGTGAGGCCAAGGGCAGCCAGCACGGCCGGGGTGATGGCGCCGGCGCTGCCCCATTCGGTCGGCGCATCGACAATCAGCAAGGCACGCCGTTCCACGCAGAGCGCCATCGCGTTCTGGTAGACCGGCTTGGACGTGTTGCCTCCACGCAGGTCGGGCGGAATGCACAGCAGGTTGAACAGGTCGGTCTTCTTCAGCGCGTAGATGCCGGTCTTGGCGTCGGCGTTGCCCAGGTAGGTGTTGTCATCCAGCGCCGCGCTGTCAACGGCCTGCCCCGCTGGCGCAGCCACACCGGTGGAGGACGTGTCGTCGTCCCATACAGTCTTGCCCGCCGGCGCAGCGGCATGGGCGGTCGGCACGCTGTCCGTCAGCGCAGGCGCGGCGGCCACGCGCAGCAACGCGGAGCCCGCCTTCAGCACGCGGTCGACCCGGCGCGGGCTTTCCTTCACGCTGAGGTTGAGGAAACTTTCCTGGGTGCCGCTGGCCATGTCGCGCACGGTAAGGTTGAACAGATCGCCGACCGCCAGCCCGAAGCTGGTGGCAATATCGGGCGACACATTGCTGTCGACGCGCACGCGCAACTGGTTGCCCCAGCTGCCGGCGGTGGCCGCCTCCAGCGGCAGGTTGGCGATCGCGACGACCGCCTTCGCCGGCTTGCCGTCGGTGCCCTTGTACAGCCGCACGATCGCCGCCTGGGCGCCGCCGTTGAGGTAGAAGTCGCGCACGGCATAGCCCATCGGATAGGCCGGGTCGAGGCTGCCGAAGTTGCGCTCGAAATCGCCGTAGCTGTTGATGATGACCGGGCTTTCCGTGTCGGCATCGGCCGGTCCGCGGGCGGCGCGGCCGACGAAGGCGGTGATCGAGGTGGCCACCCCGGTGATGGTGCGGACGCCGCTGGGAATTTCCTCGATGTAGACGCCCGGATAGGTGAGCGAAGATGGCATGGGATCGGTCCTCCGTCGTGAAAACCCGTGTCGCAGTCAGTTCGGCTGCGGCGGTTTCTTGTGCTTGTTCAGCGCATACAACACTTCGCCATCGGGCAACTCGTCGCGATGCAGCAGCCCCTCGGTCACCAGCCGACCCAGGACATGTTCGATACGCTGGCAGCTGATTTCATAGCGCTGCCGCGGCAACCACCAGTTGACGATGCCGCGGAGGGTGTCCGCTGCTTGCGGGTGACGCTGCAGATAGGCGAGCACCGACATCTCGATTTCGCCACCGCCTTCGTCCCCCGCGTCTCTGCTCCGCGGTTTCGTCATGACCCAGCCTCTGCTCAGATGCCCAAGCGACCCGAACCGATTCGGCGAGATGGCAACTAGTGCGTGACGGTCTCGGTTTCAGCCGCCGGACAACAGCGGTATTCCTGTGATTTCTCCAGCAGGTCGATCTGCTTCTTCAACAGTTGATTCTCGAGATCCCGGCGCACCAGATCGAGCGCGATCTGCTGCTTGAGTTCCGGCTCGCAGATATCGCAGTCGTCCAGGCATCCCTTGACGAGAACACCCGGTGTAGGAATCGCCATGGTCTTTTCCCAGCCGAGCGTTTTCTGCGCCGCTGCGGAAACCGTTCCACCCTCCTTGTCCAGCAGGCCTTCCTTCACCAGATCCTGATCCACCTGTTTCAGGGCGGCCCGCCGAGCGTCCACGGGTATCGGTGCGGCGTGGGTGAAATTCGTGAACGACCGACCGAGCAGTACCCCGGCAGCCGGGCCGACGCCGGCCTGTTCGACCGCCACGCTATCCAGGGCACGGCGTGCGACATCGAGGCGATTCGCGCCTGTGGCGAGTACCGCACTGGAATGAACCGCGACTCCGGTGGCCGGCTTCGGCGGATTCAACGCCACCGATGTGGGCGCCAGCGGGTCGTCGACGCGGCGCTCAATGCTCACCAGTTCGAATTTGACCGTCTGGCATTTGTTGATGCGGTAGAAGAAAAACGTGATGGCGTGGCAATGGTTGGGGTTGCTGAAGGTGCGCGTGGCCGACTCGTACTGATCCTCGGATTCGCCCTGCTGGTGACTGCGGGTGGCCACTTCGCCGATCGAGGTCGACGCCGCAGCGCGCGTGCTGACCTCCATGTGCTGCTGCAGTGTCTGTGAATGCTGGCTCAGCGAGTGCGCCAGCGTGCTGGTGGAGTGGGCGTCATGGGAGCTGGCGGCGACCGAACCGCCGATGCTGAAGATGCCCAGATCGATACCCGCACCGCCGCCGCCGCTGACCGACGACGAACTGAACGACGAATTGGCCTTGGTCGTGTCGAGCACATCGAGGTTGCTCATGCCGTACGCCATGCCGGCCGCGTAGTAGGACTCCTCGGAGGTGGATTCGTTGCGATAGCTGAGGTTGGTTTCGCTGTCGAAGCTGTAGCGGGTATGACGGTCGCTGGAGGTGAGCCGCACCTGCTCGCCAGGCAACAGCGTGGTGGTGTATATCGGGTCGCCCAGCGAAAGGGGGCCTGCGCAGCGCGTCAGGCGGAAATGCAGGGTGACTTCGACCGGCACGGCCTGGCGCTGATCGCCAACAGTCACCACTGGGCGAAACGGCAGCCGATAAGTGAAATTCAGAACGTCGCAAACCGCACATGGCACCAGGGGTGGACAGCACGGAATCGCTGCCGGCGTGTGTGCGGTGTTCATCGCAGAATCTTCATGCTTGGCCATGTCGCCCTCCGGATCACGCGTGCGCCGACGGTGCGGGATGTTCCGCTGCGCATGAATTGCGTCATGCAGCAGGCGCCAGCTGAAAAGGCAACATCCATGCCACGCGTCGGGCGCGGCAGAATGGCTTGTCACGTGGGTTGGCGGCGCCGCGGGCAGCGGCCCATGGGGCAGCGTTGACCCGCTGCGATGGCCCGGCGGGTGTCATTGCACCCGGCACAAAAGATGGTGGGCACAACGCGTGCCGCGATTACCTTGGACGGAACGGCTTGGTCCCGATGCCGTGCTTCAGCAGCAGCTTGCCGAGCTGGCGGCGCTCGGTGCCGGACAGGCGGGCGGCGGCGCTGATATTGCCGCAGGCTTGCTGCATCAGGTGAGTGAGGTAGTCGTGCTCGAACTTGCGGATGGCGTGCAGCTTGGCCGCGCTGAAGCCGAGGTCCGGCTCGCTGGCGCGGCGCCTGGGCATCGCGCCCGCGCCGGCAAAGGCCGGCTCGGCCGCCGCCAGTTCGGCGAGGCCGATGATCGGCCCCTCGCTGCACATGTAGGCACGCAACGCGATGTTGTCCAGCTCGCGCACGTTGCCCGGCCAGGCATACGCAAGCAGCGCCTGCAGGGCATCTTCCCCCCACTGCTTGGCCGGCCCCCGCAACCGCACCGCGACGGCGCCGACGAAATGGCCGGCCAGCAGGGCCACGTCGTCGTCGCGTTCGCGCAGCGGCGGCAGCCGCAGGTACAAGGCATTGAGTCGATAGTGCAGGTCGCGACGGAAGCGCCCGGCCACCACCTGGCGCTCCAGGCTGGCATTGGTGGCAGCGATGATGCGCGCGTCCGACACTCGCGCCGCGCCGCAGCCGACGGGCCGGTATTCGTTGTCCTGCAGGAAGCGCAGCAAGGTCACCTGGCCCTTGTCCGAGAGCGTGTCGACCTCGTCGAGGAACAGCGTGCCGCCGCGCGCGTGGTCGATCAGCCCGGGCTGGGCGCCCTTGGCGTCGGTGAAGGCGCCGCGGTCATGCCCGAACAGTTCGTTCTCGATCAGGCTGTCGGGGATCGCGCCGCAGTTGACCGGCACGAACGGGTGGTCGCGGCGTGCGCTGGCGTAGTGGATTTCCCGCGCCGCCAGTTCCTTGCCGGTGCCGGTCTCGCCTTCGATCAGCACCTGCACATCGCAGCCGGCATAGCGCTGCAATTGCGCGCGCACCGCCTGGATCGCCTTGGATTGGCCGAGCATCACCGGCATCGTCCGCCCCCGAAGTCACCAGCAAGAACCCCGGCACGCCAGTATCGGCGCGCCATGAAATCCCCCTGGTACCCATCGCGATCCGGCCTCGGCGCACCGGATCAGCGGCGACGATGGAGTATGCGCAGTTTCCGCGCTGCAGTCCAAGGCTGTTCTTGCTGTCATCCTTGGCCGTTATCGACGTAGTACTGGAACGCTGACTGGCGTAATACATCACCTTGTCTGCACCAGAAACGGCCGCCGATCACAAAACCGGCGCTCCGTCGTGACACCCGGCTCCCGGCGATGGCTGGCGACGCGGCACGATGCCGCATCGCCCTCATGGCCGCGTCCGAAACGGGCGTGTTCATGGCCGCTCGCGTATCCTAGGCAGCTGTCGCCGCGCCCATCCCGGCGCTCGCAAGGCACCGCGGCCACGGCCGCCCTCCCCGCGAGTCCCCATCTCCGGCCTGCCGGATGGCCCGGCGTGCGACTTCCCGGCACCGATACGGCAACAACGCGAGACAACCGACCATGGCGGCAATGGCAACCGAGCACGTGATCGACGTGCAGCACTGGAACGACACGCTGTTTTCCTTCCGCACCACCCGCGACCCGGGTTTCCGCTTCGACAGCGGCCAGTTCGTGATGATCGGGCTGGAAACGGACGGCCGTCCGCTGATGCGCGCGTACTCGATCGCCAGCGCCAGCTGGGAGGAACACCTGGAGTTCTTCTCGATCAAGGTGCCCGACGGCCCGCTCACCTCGCGCCTGCAGCACCTGCAACCCGGCGACCCGCTGATCGTCACGCGCAAGCCCACCGGCACCCTGGTGCTGACCGACCTCAAGCCCGGCAGGCACCTGTACCTGCTCGGCACCGGCACCGGGCTGGCGCCGTTCATGAGCATCATCCGCGACCCGGATACCTACGAGCGCTTCGACAGGATCGTGCTGGCCCATGGCGTACGCCGGGTCGACGACCTGGCCTACGCCGACTACCTGGAAAACCAGCTGCCGCAGCACGATTACCTGGGCGAGCTGGTGCGCGAGAAACTGATCTACTACCCCACCGTGACGCGCGAGCCGTTCCGCCACCGTGGCCGCATCACCGACGCGATCGTCGACGGCGTGATGAGCGCGGCGACCGGCCTGCCGCCGCTGAACCCGGCCACCGATCGCGTGATGCTGTGCGGCAGCCCGGCGATGCTGGACGACTTGAGCGGCCTGCTCGACGGCCGCGGCTTCCGCTCCTCACCGCGCACGCGCGAACCGGGCGACTACGTGATCGAGCGGGCGTTCGTGGAGAAGTAGCTTTTACGTGCCGGACGCTTCAATCGCGCACGCGCCCGTTGCCTTCGTTGTCCCAGTAACCGAACACGCGACGCGCGACCAGCTTGTACAGCCGCTTGCCGGTGGCGCGCCACAGCCGCGAATGCGGCGCGGGGGTTTCGAGGATCGCGCGCTGGCGTGCGCTCAACGCCCCCGCGCAATACGTGCGCTTGTGCTTGAGCAGGTGGCGCAGGTCCTCGCGCGCCAGCAACCGGAACAGGCGGCCACGGCGGCCGCGGGTCCAGGCAAGCTGGAAATCCACCAGCGCCGGACGGCCGTCCGCGCGCACCAGCCAGTTCGGTTCCTTGGCCAGATCGTTGTGCACGATGCCGCGCCGGTGCAACCGCGCCAGCAGGCGCAGCGCATCACGGTAGTAGCCGCGTTCGCGCGGCCGCGCCTGCTGCATCGGCGCGCCGGCGATGTAGCTGCGCAGCAGTTCGCGGCCATCCCAGCCCAGCAGTGCGGGTACGCCGTCGATCCCGGCCAGCCGGGCCAGCGCCCGCGCCTCGCGCGCCGCCGCACGATGGGCGGCCGGCCACGCCCACCATCGCGCGGCGCGAACGTCGCGGCGGATCATCCGCACGCCGTCGCGTTCGACGATCTCGATGCGGCCGAGTTCATCAGCCTTGAGCAGGATCGGGTTGGCAGCGTCCACACGGGGATTCCGGCAGGCGCGAACGACGCGCGGTTGCATGCCATAGTGTCTCAACCGGCGATGGTCGTGCGGCCGGCATGCCCGCCGTGTGATCGTGTCAACGGAATCGGACTGATGGATATCGCGTTGTATGTGCTGGCCGCGTTGCTGATCGTCGGCGGCCTGGCCGGCGCCGTGCTGCCGGCCCTGCCCGGCATCCCGATGCTGTTCGGCGGCATCTGGCTGGCCGCCGCGGTGGACGGCTACCGGCACCTGGGTCTGTGGTGGCTGCTGATCATCGGCGCGCTCGGCACGCTCGGGGTGATCGTCGACTTCGTCGCCAGCACGCTCGGCGCCAAACGGGTGGGCGCCAGCAAGCTGGCCCTGTGGGGCGCGGCGCTGGGCACCCTGGTGGGCATGTTCCTCGGCATCCCCGGCCTGCTGTTCGGGCCGTTCCTCGGTGCGCTCGCCGGCGAACTGGCTTCCGGCACCAGCGTGCTGCGCTCGGCCCATGTCGGCATCGGCACCTGGCTCGGCCTGCTGCTCGGCACGCTGGTGAAACTGGTGCTCTCGTTCGTGATGGTCGGCTTGTTCGGCCTGGCCATGCTGTTCGGCTGAACGCGTTTCAGCGCGCGTTCCGCACCGCGCCGGTCGCGCTCCTGGCCAGCCAGCCGGCAAGCTGCACGGTGTCGCGGCTGAGCGCGGCGGGCAACACGATGTAGTGCCGGCTCGGTGCCGCACCGGGCTTGGCGATCAGCCGCGCCGTGCCTTCGATCCGCAGCAGCGCCGGCTGGTCGGCCGGCGCCAGTTTCAAGGCCAATCCGCCCGACGTCAGCCACGCGCAGGGCTGCTCGTCGAGCCAGGCCATCAGCCCGCCGAACATCGGCTTGAAGCGCAGGTCGTGCGGCCGGCCCAGATGGGTGGCGGCATCCTCCAGTTCGCGGCGCAGGGTCGCGAGGCTCGCCGGCACGCTCACGCCGGTCCGGGGATCACGTACAGCAGCACGGCCAGGAAATGCAGCACGCTGCCGGCCAGCACGAACACGTGCCACAACGCGTGGTGATACGGCAGCCGCCGCCACAGGTAGAACGGCACGCCCAGCGTATAGGCCAAGCCACCGGCAAGCAGCAGCGCGGTACCGCCGGCCTGCAGATGCTCGCTGAGCGGCTTGAACGCGACCATGCCGATCCAACCCATGCCCACGTACAGCAGCACCGCCAGTTTGCGGTAGCGTCGAAGCAGGCCCAGTTCCAGCGCGGTGCCGGCCAGCGCCAGCGCCCACACCACCACGAACAGGCTCCAGCCCCATGCTCCCGGCAAGGCGACCAGGGTGAACGGGGTGTAGGTGCCGGCGATCAGCACGTAGATCGCGATGTGGTCGAGTGCGCGCAACGCCGGCTTGGCGGCCGCCACGGAAACCGAGTGGTACAGCGTGGAGGCGGTGTACAGCAGCACCAGCGAGGTGCCGAACACCGCGCAGGCCACCACGGTCAGCGCGTTGCCATGCAGGGCCGCGAACGCCACCAGCGTCGCCAGCCCGGCAATGCTGAGCACGATGCCGAGGCCGTGGATGATGCTGCTGGCAAGCTCGTCGCCGAAGCTGTAGCGCGGGATCACCGCACCGGATGTGCCTGACATGCGTGGCTCCTGGGTAACGCGAGGCGCGTGGGCATACCTTAACCGGGCACGCCCACGTCCGCCTACCGTGACGCATGGCCGCACCGGCACCCCGTCACGTTATTCGATGATGAACGCGCCGAACGCCACGCCCAGGTTCCAGCCCTCGCCCTTGCCGCTGAGCGCCAGCGAGACGTTGCCCTTGGTTAGCACCTGCGCCGCGGCCGACTTCTCCGCGCCGGCATGCGCCTCGGCGTTGGCATAGTGGCCCAGCACGTCGCGCACATTGCTGATGCCGGTAAATTTGCCGACGCCGTCGGTGATCTTCGTCTTGCCGAAGGTCAGGCCGCCGCCCTTGGCGCGCAGCTTCACGTGCAGGCTCTGGCCGTTGCTGCAGCGGACCGTGCCGCTGCCGCTGGCGGTCTTGTAGAACACCGACCAGCCGGACAGCTGGAAACTCATCTTGCAGGAAATGTCGCCGGCCCGCGCCGGCGTGCCCAACAGCAGGCTGCCGCACGCCAGCCCCACCACGCCCGCCCATTTGATCAGGTTCATCGTCGTTCCTCATCGCCTGCCGGCCCGTTGCCAGGGACCGATTGTTGCAGGACGACGGCGCTCGCGGCGTGAACCGGCGTGAAAGCCGCCTTCACAAAGAATCCACACCCGATCATGGCCGCCGTCGTTCAAGCTACCGCTACGGATGCGAGCATCCCCTGACCATCCGTCATTACCGCCCCGCCTCCCCGCGGGGCTTTTTTTGCCCGCTGCGGCCACCGCGCCGCCATCCGGCATTTGGCCATCCAGCCGTCTGCTTGCGCAACCGCCTTGCCGGGGCATACGCTGCAGTCGCGACGGCACGATCCCCCTGCTCGCGCAGCGTGACCGCCGCAACATCCCCACCGAAGTCAGGAGGTCGCCATGTCGTCCGCAAGCCTGGCCGTAGCTCATCGTACCCACCCCGACCGTGCACGCATCGCCGCCATCAGCGCCGCGATCGCACTCAACCTTGCCGTAATCGTGATCGCCTCGCGACCGACCGGCCCGGCGTTTTTCCACGCGATCGAACAGATCAACCCGATACCCACGATCCGTTTCGTCGAACCGAAACCGCCACTGCCGCTACCGCCGGTCGAGATGGCGCCACTGCCGCATCCATCCGTCGCGCCTGTCGCGCACCTGCGGCCGTTGCCGGCCAGCCCGCCGGCCATCGTGCCCAGTACCGAAGGCCATGTCGCCGTGCCGCCGGTCACCACCCCGACCCTGCTGCCGAACGCCAGCACGCCCGGGCCGGCGCTGACCGCGCCGGTCGAGGCCAGCCTGGCCTACCGCTCGGCCCCGCTGCGCTTCCCCACCCGCGCGCTGCAGCAGCACATGCAGGGCACGGTGCTGCTGCGCGTGCTGGTGGACGAGACCGGCAAGCCGGTGCAGGTGTCGGTGGAGCACGGCAGCGGCTACCTGCTGCTCGACCGCAGTGCCGCCGAGCAGGTGCTGGCCGGGTGGCGGTTCCAGCCGGCGATGGTGAACGGACAGGCAGTGCGCGCGTGGGCGCGGGTACCGGTGACGTTCGACCTGCGCGAATAGCGGCCCGGCGCGGGTATCCGGCCGGCAACCACGCCGACCGGATACCCATCCACGCGCCGGCGCAAGTGCCCGCAGCAGTGCCGTCGGCTTACGCGTCTTTAACGATACGCATGCTCCACTGGCGCCCATTCACCCTGCCAGGTTCCACCGCATGGGCAAGCATCAGCACACCTTGAAAACCCTGCGCGCGATCGCGCTCGAACACGCCACCGCCGAACACCCCGACCTCGCCACGATGGCGCGCGAACTGGGTCGCGTGGTGCACCAGGACGCGTCGGCGCTGGCCGCCCGGCTGGCCTCGCTGCGCCAGCGCCGGCACGGTTTCGAACGCTGGCTGCTGGCCGAGCGCAGCAAGCCGCCGATCAGCGTGCTGGTACTGGCATGGCCGCCGAACCACGCCACCCCCGTGCACGACCACGCCGGCCTGTGGGGCCTGGAAATGACCCTGGTAGGCGCGCTGGAAGTGCAGTCGTACCACCGCGACGCCGACTCCGGCGAACTGAACCTGCACGGCCGCAACTGGCTCGGCCCGGGCGACGGCGTCTGGTTCGAGGGCGACCGCGGGCAGGCGCACCGCTGCCGCAACCTGTCGCGGCACGACACGGCACTGTCGCTGCACGTCTACGGTGGCGACCTGGCAGAATACTTCGCCTACGAACAAGCCGAGCCCACCGGGCGCTGGATCGCGCAGCCACGGCGCAGCGTCATCGCCGGCCGCCTGCCCGGCTGACCCGCACGACACCACACACAAGGAATTTCATGTTTCGACGGGTCGCCATCATCGGCGGCGGTGCCGCGGCCGCCACGCTGCTCAGCGAGCTGCTGGAGCGCGCGTCGCCGCAGCCGCTGCAGCTGGACTGGTTCACCGGCGGCGGCACGCCGGCGCGCGGCGTGGCCTACGGCACCACTTCGGAACGCCACCTGCTGAACGTGCGGGCGGCCTCGATGAGCATGTTCGCCGGCAAGCCGCGCGGCTTCCTGGATTTCGTGCAGCGCGACAACCCCGCCATCGCCGGCACCGACTTCCTGCCGCGCCGCCGCTACGGCGACTACCTCGAGGCGGAAGTGGCGCGCGCACTGCAGCAGGGCAAGGTGCACGGGCACCACGTCAACATCATCCCGTTCGCGGTCGACGCGCTGGTGCCCGAGCGCGATGGCGTCACCGTGATCCACGGCGAGGAAAGCCACCCGGCCGACGCCGCCGTACTGGCCCTGGGTGCGTTGCCGGCGCAGCCGCTGGCCGGAGTCGGCGCCGCCGCCCTCGCCAGCGGCCGTTACGTGGTCGATCCATGGCGCCTGCTGGCCAACGCCGGCGCGCTGCAACCGCCGCCGCGCAAGGTGGTGGTGATCGGGCTGGGGCTGACCGCGGTCGACGTGCTGCTGGAATTGTCCGCGCAATGGCCGCAGGCCGAATTCGTTGCGGTCTCCCGCCACGGCCGCTTCCCCGAGGCACACCTGCGCGCCGCCGCCGCGCCCGCCGATGACGGCGCCGCGCTGGTCGAGGCGATGCGCGATGCACCCGAGATCCGCCGCTGGATGCGCCTGCTGCGCGAGGCGATCGCCCTGGAAGGCACCGAATGGCGCGCCGTCGTCGACAGCCTGCGCCCGCACCTGCCCAGCCTGTGGGCCGAGCTGTCGCCGGAACAGCGCGCGCGCTTCATGCGCCACGCGCGCTGGGCGTGGGAGCGCGTGCGCCACCGCATGCCGCCGCAGATACGCGAAACGATCACCGCGCTGGAACGCGACAGCCGGCTGCAACGCCAGCGCGGACGCGTGCACGCGGTGGACGTGGACGTCGCCGGCGCCACGCTGCAACTGACCGTGGGCCACGCCGGCGCGACCCACCTGCTGGATGCCGACCTGGTGATCCAGACCGTCGGCCTGGATACCGACGTGCGCCGCAACAGCCACCGGCTGGTCAGCCAGTTGCTCACCAATGCGCACATCGCACCCGACCCGCTCGGCCTTGGCGTGCAGGCCGACACCGACGGCCACCTGCAGCACGGGGAGCAGTACTGGCCGAACCTGTTCGCCATCGGCAGCCTGCTGCGCGGCACGCTGTGGGAGTCCACCGCGATGCCGGAAATCCGCCAACAGGCCCGCCACCTGGCCGACCAGCTGTTGAGCGACTGAGCCACCCGCCGCGCCCGCGATGACCGCCAGCGCACTCACCGCCTGCATCGTCCTGCTGCACCTGCTGGGCATGTTCGCGGCGATGCACGCAGTGATGCATGCACGCACGCCGCAGGGCGCGGTCGGCTGGACGCTCGGCCTGCTGTTGCTGCCGTACGTGACCCTGCTGCCGTACCTGTATCTGGGCTCCAGCCGTTTCCTCGGTTATCGCGCCGGGCACCCCGTGCCACGTGCACGCGCGCTTTCCGCGGCGACGGATGCCGCCTCGCCGGTCGACCCGGGTTGCGCCCGCCACGCCGCGCTCAGCGCGCTGCAGGGGCGGCCGTTCCGCGGCGGCCACCGGCTGCGCCTGCTGATCGACGGCGAAGCCGGCTTCGACGCCATGCTGGCGGCGATGGCCGCGGCCGAGCACTGCCTGCTGGTGCAGTTCTTCATCATCCACGACGACGCGCTGGGCCGGCGCCTGCAGCAGGTGTTGCTGCAACGCGCCGCGGCCGGCGTGAAAGTGTGCGTGTTGTTCGACGGCATCGGCAGCCACGCGCTGCCGCGACGCTACGTCGAGACCTTGCGCGAGGGTGGCGTGGCGATCCACCGCTTCGCCACCCATCGCTGGCGCAACCGCTTCCAGCTGAACTTCCGCAACCACCGCAAGATCGTGGTGGTGGACGGTGCGCGCGCCTTCGTCGGCGGGCTCAACGTGGGCGACGAATACCTGGGCCTGAAGCCGCCGCTGGCGCCGTGGCGCGACACCCACCTGGAACTGCGCGGACCGGCGGTGGCCGACCTGCAGCAACTGTTTGCCGAGGACTGGCAATGGATCACCGGCGCGCCGCCGCCGCTGCTGCCCACGCCGCCCGGCGACGGCGACGCCAGCGCGCTGGTCGTGGCCAGCGGCCCGGCCGACCCGCAGGAAACCGGCTCGCTGTTCTTCGCCGCCGCGATCAACGCGGCGCAGCAGCGCGTATGGCTGAGCACGCCCTACTTCGTGCCCGACACCGCGGTGCGCGCGGCACTGCAACTGGCGGTGCTGCGCGGGGTCGACGTGCGCGTGCTGATCCCGTCGCGGCCGGACCACCGCACCGTGTTCCTCGCCTCCACCCTGCACGCCTACCACGCCGTGCGCACCGGCATCCGCGTATACCGCTACCAGCCCGGCTTCCTGCACCAGAAGGCGTTGCTGGTCGACCGCGACACCGCCGCGATCGGCAGCCTGAACCTGGACAGCCGCTCGTTCCGGCTCAACTTCGAGGTCGCCGCCCTGGTCGTCGATCACGCCTTCGCCACCGAGGTGGCCGCGATGCTCGACGCGGATTTCAGCCACGCGAAGGCCGTCGACGAACACGAATACCGCAACACGCCGTACCTGCGCCGGGTGGCGATGCATGTGGCACGATTGTTCGATCCGCTGCTGTAGGAGCACGCCCATGCGCCAGCTCGCCCTGCTGCTTTGCCTGATGGCCGTCAGCCTGGCCGGACACGCCAGCGAACCGGCGCGCTTCGTCGAGCGCTCGCTGGAACTGCACGGCACGACGTACCACTACCGGGTCTTCGTGCCGGACGGCTGGACGGCCAAACGCAGCTGGCCGGTGGTGCTGTTCCTGCACGGCAGCGGCGAGCGCGGCAACGACAACCGCGCCCAGCTCGGCCAGGGCCTGCCGCCCTGGCTCGGCGAACACGGCAGGAATTTTCCGGCCGTGGTGGTGATCCCGCAGGCGCCCGACGGTCGCCGCTGGAACGGCGAGATCGAGCAGATGGCGCTCAAGGCGCTCGACGACAGCATCGGCGAATGGCACGGCGACCGCCGGCGGCTCTACCTCACCGGCCTGTCGATGGGCGGCTACGGCGCGTGGCAGATCGCACTGGACCGCCCCGGCATGTTCGCCGCCGCCGCGGTCATCTGCGGCGGCATCCGCCATCCGAACGACAACGCCGACCTGTCCGTGCAGGGGATTCCCGCCGAGGCCGGCGATCCGTACGCCTGGGTCGCCGCACACCTCGGCGCGCTGCCGGTGTGGATCTTCCACGGCGCGCTCGACGACGTGGTGCCGCCGGAAGAATCGCGCCGCATGCACGCGGCGCTGCAGGCGCGCGGCAGCGAAGTGCGCTACACCGAATTCGCCGGGGTCAACCACGGCTCCTGGCAAGCGGCGTACGCGACGAAAGAATTGTGGCCGTGGCTGTTCGCGCACCGCCTGCCCGCGCGCTGAGAAACTACCGGCGCCCACCGAAGCGCCGGCGCCAGTCGCCGCTGCACAATGCCCAGCCCACGTAGATGCCGGCGGTCACGCCCAGCAACTCGCACAGCACGCGCAGGCCGATGTGGTCCGGGTCATGCACTTCGGCCAGCTTCACCCTCAACAGTTGCAGCGACTGCAGCCGGCCGTAGTTGAAATAGAACAGGTTCCACAAGTCGCCGCTGGCGGTCAGCGCGGTTGCCAGCAGGAACGACCAGCCGATCTGCGGGCCGTAGCCCCAGCCGTTGCGCCGGCCCAGCCAGTGGAACACGAAAAACAGCAGCAGCCCTGCCGCCGCGGCGATCAAGCCGGCCTGGACCCCGCCGACGATCCCGTAACCCATCCACGACTGGTCGTACTGCATCGCGCACCCCTGAACCGTGTTGCCACTGCATCGCGCATTATGGGTCATCGCCGTGGACGGCGCGGCGCGCGCTAGACTTCGGCGGAACTTCCGCGCAAGCCACGCCATGAACCAGCCACTCTCGCCGCGCACCGCCCTGATCCTGGTCGACGTGCAGCCGGACTTCATGCCCGGCGGCACGCTGGCCTGTCACGAGGGCGACGCGATCGTGCCGGGCATCGACGCGCTGCTGCGCCAGCGCCGCTTCCGCCACGTGGTGGCCACGCAGGACTGGCATCCGCGCGGGCACGTCTCGTTCGCCAGCTCGCATCCCGGCCGCGCACCGTTCGAGCAGATCACGCTGTACGGCCAGCCGCAGACGCTGTGGCCGGAGCATTGCGTGCAGGGCACGCCGGGCGCCGAGCTGCACCCGGGCATCGACTGGTCGGCGCTGGACGCGGTGATCCGCAAGGGCAGCGACCCCGCCGTGGATTCCTACAGCGGCTTCCGCGAAAACCACGGCCCGCACGGCAACCGCCCCAGCACCGGCCTGGCCGGCTGGCTGCGCGAGCGCGGCGTGGACGAGGTGTTCGTGTGCGGACTGGCGCGCGACGTGTGCGTGCTGTGGACCGCGCAGGACGCGCAGGAACTGGGCTTCCGCGCCAGCGTGCTGTGGGACTTGAGCCGCCCGGTGGCGCCGGCCGGCGACGAGGCCAGCCGCGCCACGCTGCAGGCGCAAGGCATCGGCATCGTCACGTCGACGGCGCTGGCGGCCACCTGAACTTCAGGCGTCGTTCTCGCCGGAGGCACGCACCTGCGGCTCGCCGTCCGCGTCGACCTCCACGCGCAGCGTGATCGGCCGGCAGCACACCTGGCAGTCCTCGATGTACTGCTGGCTGGGGATCGAGGCATCAACCAGGATCTCGATCGGCTCGCCGCAGTACGGGCAGTCGATGGTGTGCGGCGTGAGCATGGGCGCGTCTCGACAGGCGGGCGCCCAAGTACACCACGGCGGCGTAGCGTCGGCGATGCGACGCTCAACCCTTGCGCAGGGACCATGCCTGCGGCAGGCCGATCCAGAACAGCGCGTCGCGCGCGCAGCGCGGGGCCAGTTTCAGCAGTTCGTTGTCCTTGCTGACCAGCCAGCGCGCACCCGATGCCTGCGCCAGTTCCAGAAACTTCTGGTCGTCCGGGTCGGCGCAACGCGGCAACGGCACATCGGCAGGCGCCGTGGCCAGTTCGTCCGGCAGGCAGCGCACCAGCGCATCGAACGCCGCCTCGATCGCCGGGCGGGCGGCGTCGGTAACCGGCAACTGCGGGTAGTGCAGCACGCGCAGCCATTCGGCGCGGCAATCGGCGCGCGTCACCGCCTCGATCGTGCCGTCCTGCATCGCCACATGCAGCGCCGCGGACTGCGGTTCATGGAACACGAACAGGTCCAGGCACACATTGGTGTCCAGCACGATGCGCGGTGGCGGCAGGTGGTCGGCAGTCATCGCGCCATGATGAGGCAAGCGGGCCACGCTATACACTGCACGCTTTCCGACCGGAACCGACGACCATGGCCGAGCGCGAGTTCGACAACTACCTTGCCCGCTCCGGCGCCAGCCTGGAAGGCTCGCGCTACTCCGCCTGGCTCGCGGTCACGCCGCGCCGCCACGGCTTTCCGGTGTACTACGCGATCTGCGAGAACCGCAGCTTCCGCGACAAGGGCCTCGCCGAAGCCGCCGCCGCCAAGGCGCTGGCCGACATGACCGGGCTGGAAGCGGACGGCACGCCGATCTTCCCCGAGGGCTACACCGGCTTCGACGACTAGACCGCGGCGAGTTCGCGCAAGCGTTCCACCGCCGCCGGGATCGCCGCCGGCGCATCCACCGTGAGCACGTGCGGTTCGTCGGCGTCGAGGCCGTTCTCCAACTCGTGCGCCCAGGTCACGTGGTACGGCAGGTACACGCCCCAGCCGCCCAGGCGCACCACCGGCTCGATGTCCGAGCGCAGCGAGTTGCCGACCATCGCGAACTGCGCCGGCTGCAGCGCGAACTCGCCGAGCACGCGCTGGTAGGTGGCGGCGTTCTTCTCCGACACGATCTCGATGCGGCGGAACAGGTCGGCCAGCCCGGACTCGGCCACCTTCTTTTCCTGGTGGAACAGGTCGCCCTTGGTGATCAGTACCACCTCGTACCGCTGCGCCACCGCCTCGACCGCTGCGCGGATGCCGGACAGCAGTTCCACCGGATGCTGCAGCACGGTCTTGCCCAGCTCGACCAGACGATGGATGTCGGCGGCGCTGATGCGGCCGTCGCTGATCGTGATCGCCGTCTCCACCATCGACAGCGCCATGCCCTTGGCGCCGTAGCCGAACAGCTTGAGGTTGCGCTGCTCGGTGGCCAGCATGCTGTCGTGCACGTGCTGGTCACCGAGGTCCACGTAGCGCCCCATGATCGCGGCGAACGCCTCGCTGGCCGCGCGGTAGTAGCCCTCGCTGTGCCACAGCGTGTCGTCGCCGTCGAAACCGATCAATTGCAGCATGGTTGTTCCGTTCTCTGTGTTCCGCCGTTCAGCCCACGTCGCTGCCCAGGCGCAGGTTGATATGCAGGGCCGTGGCCAGTTCGCGCATCGGCTCGTTGTCGCGGGTCAGGGTGATCCAGCCGGCGCAGGCATCGTCGGCGGTTTCCCACGACCACACCGTGTAGCCGAATTCGGCGAGGCGGTCGTAGGCGATGCCGAGCAGGGTGCCCGCATCGGTGTCGTCGAAGAAGTCGTCGTCGTCCGGGTCGCCGTTCCAGTCGATCGACAGGTTCCAGCGCGCGCTCAGCTCGTCCAACGCCTGCACCAGCGCACGCAGGTCGTGCTCGTCGACCATGAAGCCGGAGCGCCAGTCGATCACCCGGCCGACCAGCTCGACCGGCTCCGCGTCTTCGACCTCCGCCGCGGCCTCGCGGTAACCCGCGAACTGCTGCAGCGCGGTCTCCTCGTCGCCGGGATTGATCAGCAGCAGCAACTGCCAGACCTTCGCCTCGACCGAGTCGTCCTCCTCGTCGAAGTCCGGGCCGGTATCGAAATCGTCGTCGTCGCGCATGCTCACGCGCCCACCCGCCGCCTGACCGCATCCATGTCGCGCACCGGGCGGATCTCGATCGCGCCGGTGCGCGCCCACGGGAACTCCGCGGCGATCCGCACCGCCTCGTCCATGTCGGCGGCCTCGATCAGGTTGAAGCCGCCCAGGTATTCCTTGGTTTCGGCGAACGGGCCGTCGACGACGCTGCTGCGCTGGCCGCGCACGCGCAGGGTGCGCGCCGTGGCCGGGTGTTCCAGCTGCTGCGAGCCGAGCAGGCAGCCGTCGGCCTGCAATTCGTCGGCGTGGCCCAGGCAGCCGCGCATCAAGGTGTCGAACTCGCCTTCCGGCAACGCGTCCAGCAAGGCGTCGTCGCAGTAGATCATCACGAGAAATTTCATGGCGTCCTCGGCAGGGGAAGGTTCACGGAACCATGGGGAAGCGGTGCGAACGTGGATAATGCCGCACATGACCACCGTGCACGATACCCCCGGCGCATTCTCCTGCCATCCGATCGCGTTCGTGCGCTCGCCGTACGCGCGGCGCATCGACGCGCCGCACCAGTCCACCGTGGTCGCCGGCACCGAGACGCAGGCGGCGGCCGAGGCGGTGATCGAGTTCGTGGCGGGTTTCCCCGCGGCGGCCTGGCGCGATCTCGCCGGCTTCGAGCGGATCTGGCTGCTGTTCGCGTTCCACCGCAGCGAAGGCTGGAAGGCCGAGGTACGCCCGCCACGCGGCGGCGGCAAGCGCAGCGTGCTGGCGACCCGCTCGCCGCACCGGCCGAACGCGATCGGGCTGTCCGCGGTGGAGCTGGTCGCGGTCGAAGACGGCACGCTGCGCGTGCGCGGAGTGGACCTGCTCGACGGCACGCCGATCCTCGACATCAAGCCGTACGTGCCGTACGCGGACGCGTTCCCCGGTTCGCGCGCCGGCTGGATCGACGCGATCGACGCGGCGCAGGGCCGGCATTCCGCGCCGGGGCCGCGCAAGCCGCGCTCGGCGCGGCCACGCGGCACGGACGACGACGTCAACGCATCATGAGCAGCTGCCGCAGCACGTGCTGCCGCCGCTGACGTGGATCTGCCGCGGCTCGGACACGCGACTGGCCTCATAGCCCGCCTCGTGCAGGGCGGTGATGACCTGGCCGGAGGTCAATGACGCCGCCACGTCGATCTGTCCCGCGACGGGATCGCCGCTGACCTGTGCGTTGGCGTCATGGGCACGCAGGATGGCGGCGATGGCGCCGGTATCACCGGCAAGATCCTTCACTTGAAACAGCATCGGTACGGTCTCCAGGGCAACGGCGGGACATCCGCCAACGGCGATGATGGCGGCCGGCCCGGCCGGGCGCCCTGACCGGGATCAGGGCAATCCCAGCCCGTGAGACCTACGCTCGGCAAACTGCCCTGGCCGGCGCGGACCGCTCCGCCACCGGTACCCGATGCACTGGCAGTGGATCGGTTCAAACCTTGGCCGCGCCCGGCTCTACCGCCGGCGCGGCTTTTTTTGGTTCAGGGAACCTCGAATAACTCGGCTTTTGTTCGTCATCCCAGCGAAAGCTGGGATCCAGCGACTCCAAGCCCTTGAACAGCCAAGGCGCTGGATTCCAGCTTTCGCCGGAATGACGGACGTTCGAGGGTCTCCGAGGTGCCCTCAGAGCGGCGCCGTGGCCGTCGACCACCACGAACTCACCCCGCAGCTGCTTGACACGCGCCATGACCGCGAGCCTCAACGCACACTGAACCGCGCGCGCCATGACCGGCGACGCCTGCGCTACCCTCACGGCATACGCCCTTCCGGAGGCATCGCATGAAAAACTTCCTGTGGCTGCTCCCGCTCGTGCTGACCGCCTGCATGGCGGCACCGGAGTCGGGCACGCAAGCGGCCGTGCCCGCGCCGGCCAGCGATGACATGCCGACATCGACCACCACCCTCACGCGCTACCGCTGGCAACTGCACGACGCCGTCGACGCCGGCAACCAGCGCCTCGATGCGCTGTTCGGCAAGACGGACAAGCCGCCGCTGCAACTCGACTTCACCACCGACCAGCTCAGCGTGCGCAACGCCTGCAACCCGATCGGCGGCGGCTACAAGATCGTCGAGGACCACCTGGTCGCCACTTCGTTGCGGCAGACCATGATGGCCTGCACCGACGCCACCCTGATGCAGCGCGAAACCACCATCAAGGCCGTGCTGCAGAGCCGGCCCGCGCTGATCCTGTCGACGCCCGGCAACACGCCGCTGCTCACCCTGGCGGCCGCCAACGGCCAGACCCTCACGTTCGCCGGCCAGCCCACCGCCGAGACGCGCTACGGCGGCCCCGGCGAAACGATGTTCCTGGAAGTGGCGCCGCAGACGGTGCCCTGCCGGCACCCGCTGATACCGGAAAAAACTTGCCTGCAGGTGCGCGAACGCCACTACGACGCGAACGGCCTGCGCGCGGGCGAGCCCGGCCCGTGGCAGCCGCTGCAGCAGGACATCGAGGGCTACGTGCACGAGCCCGGCGTGCGCAACGTGCTGCGCGTGAAGCGCTACCCGCTGAAGCAGTCGCCGGCCGATGCGCCGTCCAGCGCGTACGTGCTGGACATGGTGGTCGAGAGCGAGATCGTCGAACCGAAGAGCACGGCGCAACCTTGAGCCTTGCTCAACAACACTGTCCGCGCTTCAGCGCGTCGCCCCCAGCAACCCCACGCGATACCCGGCCGCGCGCAGCTTGCCGGTCGCCTTCGCGTTCAGCACCAGCAGCACGATCAGGCTGACCAGCGGCACGAACATCAGCACGATCAGGATCACCCGGGTCGCCATCGAGTAGCCCAGGCCCGAGCACAGGCGAAAGGTGCCAACCAGGCCCACGAGCGCCGCGCACACCACCACCAGCAGGCCGACCGGGCCCAGGAAAATCCTCGCGGCGGCGCCGGCGACATAGGCAAGGATCGAGTAGATGATCAGTTTCTGCGCGCTGGCCACCTGCTCGATGCCGGCCTCGTTCGCCACCGGCGCCGCGATATCGTCCTTCGGTGCCTCGTACGGATCATAGGTATTCATTTCCCTTCCCCCTGTTGAGTTGCGTGAACCCGTTTCCTTCCCGCGGAATGCCTTGACCCGCTTCCCCAAACTGACGTGCAAACGGGTCGCCGACGCATCCGGACGGACTATTTCCGCAGCAGCGACTGCAGCTTCAGGTACACGCCGTTGCTCCAGCCGAAGCCGATCACGTTGTCCTTGTAGCCGGCGCTGATCTTCACGTCGGCATTGCCGCTGGCCATGTTGTATTTCTCGCGGATGGTGCCGTCGGCGGCGAGGCTGCGGTCGATGGTGGCGGTGAACGCGCGCGCGAGGCGGCGGGCGTCGTCGTGGAAACCGTAGGCGTCCAGACCATCGATCGCCAGCCAGTTGGTCGGCGCCCAACCGAACGGCGCATCCCATTGCGCGCCGCTGGCGTGGTCGCTCATCTGCAGGCCGCCCTTGCGCTCGAACACGCCGAGCTTGCCGCGCAGCGCCGCGGCCTGCTGCGGCGAGGCCGCACCGGCCCACAAGGGATAGTAGGTGGTGACGAAGCGGTAGCCGGACGGCTTGCCGCTGACGAAGTCGTAGTCCATGTACATGCCCTGGTCGGCCCGCCACAGGTATTTGTCGATCGCCGCGCGCCGCGCCGCGGCGACATCGGCCCAGTGCGCGGCATCCGCTTGCAGACCCAGTTGCACGGCAAAGTCGTGCAGGTCGCGTTCGTAGCGGTACAGCAGGCTGTTCAGATCCACCGGCGCGTAGTGATGGGTGGAGCCGCCGAACGGGCCCATGCGGAAAGTGGTGTCGAAGCCCGATTCGCGCATCGCGCGGTCGCCCAGGTAGTAGTCGGCACTGAGGCGATAGCCTTGCGACCACGCGCCGGCGCAGACTTTCGAGGCCGCGACGTCGCAACTGGTTTTCTTCAGCCGCGCGACTTCCGCCGCATCCGGGTGTTCGGCCGCCTTCACCAGATAGCCCGGGTCGTCGGCCGGGTGCGCCAGCAGCCAGTCGATCACGCCGCGCAGGTAGTGGCTGTCGCGGAACTCCAGCACCGGCGCCGCGCCGCCGTAGTCGTAGTAGCGGGCCAGCCCGGTAGCGCCGGCCAGGTGTTCCTTGCGCGTCCACGTCGCATGGTCGCGCACCGCCAGCGGATACGCCTGCTGCAGCCACGCACGCGCGGCGGCCTTGTCCTTGAAGCTGGCCGGGTCGTCCAGCAGCGCGCGCATCATCGCGCCGAGAAACGGCGGCTGCGAACGGGTCAGGTAATAGCTGCGGTTCGCGTTGAGCACCGCGCCGTAGTACTGCACCTCGAACAGCGCGTTGTCGACCATGTCGCGCGCCAGCGCCGTGCGCTGGTCGGCCAGCAGCCCGAGCACGATGAAGTAGCTGTCCCAGCCGTACATCTCGTTGAAGAAGCCGCCCGGCACCACGTACGGATGCGGCAGATAGAGCAGCCCCTGCTGCGGCAACGCACGTGGCGAGACATCGCCCAGTACGTCGATCGCCCGCGGCAGCACGTGCACGTCGACGCGACAACGCGCCTGCACCGCGGCCAGCCCCGGCGGCGCCGGCAGGTTGGCTGGCAGGTACAGCACCGGCGGCGTGCCCACCTTGCTGTCGCCCAGCGCCGAGCAGTCGTCCATCGAACGGGTCAGCGTGGTCCACGCGCGGTCGATGTAGGCGCGCGTCTTCTGCGCATCGGGCTGCGCCGCGGCCGCCGTGCCGGCAAGCAGGACAGCCAGACCGGACAGGACAAATGACAGGAATGATTTTTTCATGGTCATGGATGGACGCCGTGGATACATGCGCGACAGCGTGTAACCATGGCCCCGCCGATGCAACCGGCACGCTTCTGCGACCGATGTATCCTGCGCCGTCAACCGGCCCACCGTGCGCCCGGCCCGCTGCGCGGGGCATGACAAGAAACGGGGTGTCCCGTCCCGTTCGTCGGGCGCATGCTGTGCGCGCTCCCGGCAGGGCGCCGCGATGCACGGCGCGTGCACGGGACGTAACTATCCGGGTCAACGACGATCATCTGCGGGGAGAACGACGCGTGCGTGTTGGAAAAAGCGGTGCGAGACCGATCATGAAAATCCGGCCGGACGGCCGCTGGGCTCTACTGTTGTGCAGCGTGCTGGGCATCGCCCTGCCGCTGCAGGTGGCGCATTCGCAGACCGTCGGCGGCGCCGCGCCGGCGCCGCGCCAGTCGCTGGACGACGCGTGGTGGACCGGCCCGATGCTGGCGAACTCGGCGGCGACGCTGCCGCGCGGCCACGTCCTGGTCGAGCCCTATCTGTACGACGTGCGCTCGGCCCATGCGAACGGCTACGGCTCGCTCACCTACATGCTGTACGGACTCACCGACCGGCTCACCGTCGGGCTGGTGCCGGTGCTGGGCTACAACCGGGTGGACGGTGGCCCCGACAGCTCCGGCGTCGGCTTCGGCGACGTCAGCGTGCAGGCGCAGTACCGCTTGACCCAGTTCCACGAAGGCAGCTGGGTGCCCACGATCTCGCTGCAGCTGCAGGAAACCCTGCCGACCGGCAAGTACGACCGGCTGGGCGACCGCCCCGCCGACGGCCTCGGCGGCGGCGCGCGCACCACCACGCTGCAGGTCAACACGCAGACTTACTTCTGGCTGGGCAACGGCCGCATCCTGCGCATGCGTTTCAACGTGGCGCAGTCGTTTTCCGGCACGGCGGATGTCGCGGACGTCAGCGTCTACGGCACGCCGGAAGGCTTCCACGGCACGGCCCGGCCCGGTCGTTCCTTCCTCGTCAACGCGGCGTGGGAATACAGCCTGAGCCAGCGCTGGGTGCTCGCGTTCGACCTCACCTACCGGCACAGCCACAACACCCGCGTGCGCGGCGACGTCGCGCTTCCCGGCAGCGCGCAGGCAAGCTCACACCTGCGCAGCGATTCCGGCACCAGCGCGGCGTTCGGTTTCGCACCGGCGATCGAATACAACTGGAGCGCCCGCGTAGGCATGCTGGTAGGCGTTCGCGTGATCACCGGCGGCCACGCCACCGCCACCACGATCACCCCGGCGGTGGCGCTCAACTACGTCCACTGAGCTCGATGCGCCTGCCGTCGGGTCCGCGTTGCGCGACCAGTCCGCATCTCGATCCGCGCATGCCGCGGCTCGATCATCACGCGCCGTCGCGCGTTTCCGGCAGGCGCAGGATGAACACGATCACCAGCACGGCCACGCCCGTCAGCACCCACGGCAGCCACGCATGGTTGCGCACCAGCCAGATCGACGCGGTCATCGACGGCACGACCAGCGCGATCGCGGTCAGCTTGGCCCGCCGCGGCACCGTGCGCTCGCGCTCCCAGCGCGCGATCGCCGGCCCCAGCCGCGGCCGCGACAACAGCCAGCGGTGCCAGCGCGGCGACGCTCGCGACCAGCAGGCCGCCGTCAACAACAGGAACGGCACGGTCGGCAACAGCGGCAGCACCATGCCGACCAAGGCCAGCGCCAACGACAGCGCACCGGCCACGATCAGCAGCCAGCGCACGATGCGGGCTCGACGTTGTTCCGGGGCGGCTGGGCCAGACATGGACAAGAAGCAGGCTCGTGAAAATGATGTCGACCGACTCTAGCGCATGCCGATGAAATGGATCACCAGGGCCAAGAAATCTTGATCAGTGCGCCGCCATGCGGATTATTCGAGCTCAGTGGCTGCTATCGACCCAAAGCGGACCTCTCAGACCACGTCCCCTGTGCTCTCCGCAGAGCGCCTAGCAGCAGTCCTCAACGCCTTCTCGCTCGCGAGTAGGCTCGCATCCTCTCCATGAATTCGTCGGCTAGCTCCATCCGCCCTTCCCCGAGCATGTCCACCATCGGATCGATGATCCAGTCGTGCATGCGCGTAGTTGCTAGCAAACGCACCCCGTTTTCCGCTTGTAGGCGGTTGGCCTGCAACGAACCGCGTAGCCCGCGCGTCCGGCTGGCGAGGAAAAAGGTGAAGCTCCCGATGGTCATGACGATTACGCCAGCACGCCAGCCACCGTGAGGCGGTAGTGCTAAACCGTGGTCATCAGCGATGCGATAGCTGATGGTGATGTCATGCTTTGTCCAAAGCGTGCCTGCCGGATTCAACAGCCAAGAGCGAATACGTTCAATCACCGGGCCGAACCCGACAGCATCGACCCGTTCGATGCCGCTTCGAGGGCAAACAGCCCAGCGCCAAAGCGTCTGCAAAGCGAAACGATGCAAGAGATTGGGGTCGCCCGGAACCACGTTTGGGGCCATTTCGATCTGTCCGTCGGGCAGCGGCCATGACGAAAGTTGATGGCGCAGACGCATGAATTCGTTGTCCGCGGGCCCGAAGAGTTTGAACTCACAAACCGGGCACACGAACTCGCCGTATACGCCTCCGCGGCATTTTTGGACGGTTTGGCCTGGATAGGCGGCCTTCCGGTTGATCACGAACGGTGGAAGATCGTCTCGTGCGTCCGAGAAAAGGAGATGCAGCGCCTTCGGATAGACGTGCGATTCCGCTAGCCTCGGCACAGTAGCGCCACAGAGCGCGCAGGTCTCCATCAGCCTCCTGCTGCCTTTGCGCAAGAATGAGCTCGCTTGGAGCTGATAAACAACATAACCATACTGTTGGAGGCTTCATTCTCCATATTGCCGTCGAGCAGCGCTTGGATCACCGCGGTGCGATAGGCTAGGAATCCTGGGGCAGTTGCGACCTTACTTGCCACTGACAGCCTAGCGCAACTCATCCGGGCATCAGTACATTTATCCAAGCGCAAAGTGGCTGGCTAGTGCGTCCGCTCGTGGCCGGTAGCAGTCTCTCGCACCAGGATCAGCATATCCGTCGGCCGTTATTCCAAATCGGTGGCGGTGGTCAATCCGTTCCGGTTCCGTGATCAATCCATCCCGGCGCTCGTGCCCCGGTGCATGCCGACACGCCGGGACGTGCTGTCCCTTGCCACGGCCTACTGCTGCTGCATCAGCTGGTCGACGCGCTCGTGCATGGCCATGACCTGGCCCAGGCATTCGGCATTTGCGCCGAAGGCATCGCGACCCCGGAGCATTCGACCTGCGCCTGTTTCACCGCGCCTGCGCTGCTGCATGCATCGCACGAAAAAGCCGCCCGGATCGCTCCGGGCGGCTTCGTTTACAGCGGGCGGTTCTGGATCAGTCGACCGCGGCGTCCAGCCCGCGACGCTTCAGCAGCGGCTCGATCTTCGGTTCCTGGCTGGTGAAGTCGCGGAACAGCTGCAGCGCGTCCTTGCTGCCGCCCTGCGAAAGCAGGGTGGCGCGGAAGCGGTCGCCGTTGGCGCGGGTGAGGCCACCGTTCGCCTTGATCCAATCGACCGTGTCCGCGTCCAGCACTTCCGACCAGATGTAGGCGTAGTAGCCGGCTGCGTAGCCGCCCATGATGTGGCTGAAATACGGCGTGCGGTAGCGCGGCGGCACCGGCGCGTAGTCGGTGCCGTTCGCCTTCAACGCGGCGGCCTCGAACGCCACCACGCCGCCGGCTTCGGGAATCTTGTCGGCGCCGATCTGGTGCCAGCTCTGGTCGAGCATCGCCGAGCCGAGGTACTCGGTGGTGGCGAAGCCCTGGTTGAACTTCGAGGTGGCCAGCACCTTGTCCAGCAGCGCCTTCGGCATCGGCGCGCCGGTCTGGTAGTGCTTGGCGTAGTTCGCCAGCACGCTCGGCCAGTCGGACCACATCTCGTTGACCTGCGAGGGGAACTCCACGAAGTCGCGCGGCACGCTGGTGCCGCTGAAGTACGGGTACTTCACGTTCGAGAACATGCCGTGCAGCGCGTGGCCGAACTCGTGGAACGTCGTGGTCACTTCGTCCCAGGTCAGCAGGGTCGGGCCGCTGGCCGGCTTGGTGATGTTGAGGTGGTTGGCCACCACCGGCAGGTTGCCGGTCAGCGCGGACTGCTCGACGTAGGAGTTCATCCACGCGCCGCCGCGTTTGGACGGCCGCGCGTACATGTCGGCCAGGAAGATCGCCAGTTGCTTGCCGTCCGCGTTGTACACGTCGTACACCAGCACGTCGGGGTTGTAGACCGGCAGGTCGGTGCGCTGCTTGAAGCTGAGCCCGTAGAGCTGGCCGGCGGCGTAGAACACGCCGTTCTCCAGCACGTTCTTCATTTCCAGGTAGGGCTTCAACTGGCTCTCGTCGAAGCTGTATTTCTCGGCGCGCACCTTCTCGGTGTAGTACGCCCAGTCCCACGGCTGCAGCGCGAACGTGGGCTTGCCCTTCGCGGCCTGCTCCTTGTCGATCATCGCCTGGATCGCCGCGCCCTCGCGCTTCGCATTCGCCACCGCCGGCGGCGCCAGCTCGGTCAGCATGGCGTTGACCGCTTCGGGCGTCTTCGCCGTTTCGTCGGCCAGCACGTAGGCGGCGTAGGTGGGATAGCCGAGCATCTTCGCCTTCTCGGCGCGCAGCTTCAGCACCTGCGACACGATCGCGGTGTTGTCGTACTGATTGCCGCGGCTGCCGCGCACGATCGACGCCTGGTGCAGGCGTTCGCGCAGGGCACGGTTCTGCAATTGGGCTTCCGGTGGTTGCCCGGTGGTGTTGAGCAAGGCGATCACGTACTTGCCGTCCAGGCCCTTCGCCTTCGCGGCAGCGGCGGCGGCGCCGATCTGCTCGTCAGTGAGGCCGGCCAGTTCCTCCTTCGTGTCGACCACCACGGCGGAGTCGTTCACCTCGGCCAGCACGTTCTGGCTGAATTTCGTGCCCAGCTTCGCCAGCTCGCCGTTGATCTCCTTCAGGTGCGCCTTGTCGGCGTCGGACAGCTTGGCGCCGGCGCGCACGAAGTCGGTGTGGTAACGCTCAATCAGGCGCACGCCCTCGGCGTCCAGGCCCAGGCTGTCGCGCGTGTCGTACAGCTGCTGGATGCGCGCGAACAATGCCGGATCCAACGAGATCGCGTCGCGATGCGCGGCCAGCTTCGGCGCGTACTCGGCCTGCAGCGCCTTGCGCGCGTCGTTGGTGTCCACGCCGACCAGGCTGAAGAACACGGTCGAGGTGCGGGAGAGGATCTGCCCGGATTTCTCCAGCGCGAGGATGGTGTTGTCGAAACTCGGCGCCTCGGCGTTGCCGGCGATCGCCTGGACTTCCTTGAGATGCTCGGCCATGCCGCGGTCAAAGCCGGGCGCGAAATCGCTGTCCTTGATCTTGTCGAACTGCGGGTAGTGCAGCGGCAGCGGGCTTTCGCTGAAGAACGGGTTGCCGGCGTCGGCTGCGACCTTATCGGTCTGCGCCTGCGACGTGGCGGACTCGCTCTTGCCGCTGCCGGCATCGGTGCAGGCGGCCATGGAGCCGGACAGGGCAATGGCCAGGGCCAGCGCGATGGGATGCTTCATCAGTAAGGATCTCGTCGTGGGGTAAACCCCGATCCTACCCAATGCGCGGCGTTTTCATCCATGACTAAAGCCATGGGTCACGGCGATTCGCGGCGGCCACCCGGGTGCGCACGCGCCCGAAGTCTCAGCCCGCCCGCGCAACCGGTACGACCACCGCGGTCTTGTTCGCGCCGGCCAGTTGTACCGAGCTCGGCGTGGCCGTCAGCATGGCGCCCATGACCAGCGCGCAAACGGTGAAGCAGACGACGAACAGGCTGGCCAGGATCAGCGATTCGAATTTCATGACGTGTCTCCAGTGATGGGTGATGTTCCCTGTGATGCATGGAGAGCAATCGCCGTGCCAACCCGTCCGGAGCGCGCAAACCGTTGTTTTATCGGCCGCCGGCACGGCGCCGACGATGCGCGCCGGCTGTCCGCGGACAGCTGACGCAGTGTCGCCGGACAGCCGGACAGACAGAGGCGGGCCCGCACAAGGCAACTACCGCCCGACTACGCCGCCAGCCACTGCCGCATCGCGCGGGTGACCGCGGCGGGTTGTTCCATCGGGCTCATGTGACCGCTGTCTTCGACGATCACCAGCCGTGCCTGCGGCATCAGCGCCGCCATCGCCTGGTGCAGCGCCGGCGGGGTGAGAGCATCGTGCCGGCCGCACAGCACCAGCACCGGACACGCCAGTCCGCGCAATGCCGCCGCGCCGTCTTCGCGCCGCATCGCATTCTGCCGCACGAACACCTCGCGGCCCTGGCGCAACGTCATCGCGTTGATCCGCTGCACCAGCGCGGTGTCGTGCAGGCGCTCCGCCGCGATGAAGCTCGGCAGCAGTTGCTCGGTCATGCCGCGGAACTCGCCGGGCAGGCTGACCGACTTGTTGGCCGCCCGCCGCCGCGCGATGCGTTCGGGCGTATCGGCGTGGAACGAGGTGTCGAGCAACGCCAGCCGCTCGATGCGCTGCGGCGCCTGCCGCGCGATTTCCTGGGCGACGTAGCCGCCGAACGAAAAGCCGGCCAGCGCAAAACGCGGCGGCGCCGTCGCCAGCAGCTGCCGGGCCAGCCCGGCGATGCTGTCGCCGTGGCCGAGGTCGGCGACCTGGCCGTCGGCGACATCGGCAAGACCCGCCAACTGGTCGCGCCACAGGTCTTCGTCGCACAGGAATCCGGGAAGCAGCAGCAATGGCGGCCGAGGGTCAGTCACGGGCATGCCAGGCAATCAAGGGGGAAGCATTATCGGCGAGCGCGCCAGTCGCGGCACGACGACATCAGGTTGCGTCAGTCCACGTCGCCTCGATGTCGGCCTTCACCAGGTCATCCAGCGCCGTCGGCGCCACATCCTGCATGTCGAACATGCGGCCATGCCGCATGCCGGCGTAATCGCCATCGCGACGGAACGTCGCCGACCAGACGATGCGGCCGGCGCTCGCCTGCTCGTAATCGCCTTCGTAGGTAAAACCGTTCTTCGTCGTGCCGGAGACCGTAGTCATGGCGGGAGCCTCCTGGCGTGATTGCCCCGCCAGCATAGCCCCTTGTCGCCGCGGCATGGCGGCGAACTCCCGCAGCGCTCCGACGTCAGCCGGCGTCGAGGTTGGCCAGCGGCGTATCGCCCGCGGCGACATCGAGCGCCTGCAGCGAGACGGTCTTGCTTCCGCCATGCAGCTGCTGCCGACCCACTTCGCGAAAACCCAGCCGGGCGTGGAAGCGCTCGGACGCCAGGTTGGGCGGCTCGACGTCGAACTCGCAGGTGATCCACGGCACCGCGTCGCGCACCGCCAGCGCGTGGAGCTCGCGATAGAGCCGGCGGCCGGCGCCGCGCGCCTGCGTGCTGCCGGCCACCACGATGCGATCCACGTAGAGGAAGCGCGGATAGCGCTGCGCAAACCAGCGGTAGTTCGGGCTGTCGTAGTCCGCCCCTTCGCGGAACGCGAGCAGGAACGCCTCGACCTGCCCGTCCCGCTCGATCACCCGATGCAGCGCCGCCTGCGCATGCAGCCGCGCCAGTCGCGCGCCGTCGAGCGGGCTGAGCACGGCCACGAACGCCTCGTTGAGGGCGAGGATGGCGGGAAAATCAGCGAGAGTGGCGTCGCGCAGCATGGTCATGCAAGGGCTCCGAGCCGCAGGGGAACTCATGGTATCCGGACGATCGCAGGCGCGTGAACCTTGCGCGAAGCCGGGCAACTTCAAGAGCTTCCGATTCGGGCCACCGCCGGCGGCGCGCCATCACGCTGGCACGCCGCGCAGCACTCCCGCAAACCTATTCGACGCTGCCCTGCGCGTACTTCTCGTGCAACGCCACCGGCGCGACCTGCCTGTTCGCGCGCCGGCGAATCCACAGGTTGATCAGCTCCACGAACACCGAGAAGGCCATCGCGGCGTAGACGTAGCCCTTGGGAATGTGCTGGCCAAAGCCGTCGGCCATCAGCACCAGGCCGATCATGATCAGGAAGCTCAGCGCGAGTACCTTGACCGTGGGGTGGCGCTCGACGAACTCGCCGATCGGCCGGGCGAACATCAGCATGAAACCGATCGAGGCGAGGATGGCGGTGACCATCACCCAGCGCTCGTCGACCATGCCGACCGCGGTGATGATGGAATCGAGCGAGAACACGATGTCGAGCAGCATGATCTGCACGATCACCCCGCCGAACGTCGCCGCCGCCGTACCCACCGTGACCTGCTCGGTGGCGCCCTCCAATTTCTGGTGGATCTCGTGGGTGGCCTTGCCGATCAGGAACAGGCCGCCGCCGATCAGGATCAGGTCGCGCCACGAGAACGTATGCCCGAGCAGCGAGAACAGCGGCGCGGTCAGCCCGACGATCCAGGCGATCGCCAGCAGCAGCCCCAGCCGGGTAACCGCCGCCAGGATGATGCCGACGCGGCGCGCCTTGTCGCGCTGCTCCGCTGGCAGCTTGCCGGCCAGGATCGAGATGAAAATGATGTTGTCGATGCCCAGCACCAGCTCAAGCGCGGTCAGTGTGGCGAGGGCGATCCAGATTTCGGGATTGGCCAGCAATTCCATGGGAAGTCTCTTCGATGGACGAGGGGTGGCGCGCCATCACGCCATTGGCGGCGTGACGGTGCGGTGGTGGGATGGTGCAGAAAAGCGGAACCGCCGCTACTCAGAAATCGAACAGATCCCCCAGCAACGACTTGCGTCGCCTGGGCCGATGCTCGTGCTGCGAGTGATCGCCATGGCGATCGCCGCGATGCGGCGGCGGATAGTCGCGGTTGAACGGGGCTGCCTGCGCAGGCGCGGGAGCCGCCAGTTCGGCGCGCTCGATGAGCCGGTCGAGCTCGCCGCGGTCGAGCCAGATGCCGCGGCAGCTGGGGCAGTAATCGATTTCGATGCCCTGACGATCAGTCATCGACAGGTTCACGTCTTTGCAGGCGGGACACAGCATGGATATTCCTCGGGTGTTGCATGAAGGGTTGGCGCCAGCCGCGCGGATGCGCGGGCCAGCCTGCCGGGGCAAGCCCCGACAAACGGAAACGACGAACGCGCACAAGCGCGCTTCACGACTTCGGATGGACGTCCAGTGGCATGCGGATGCTCCAGCAAGGCTCAAAAGGCCACGGCTGGAAAGGCATCTGTGATGGACGCACCTTCGCCGTGGAACGGCGAAGGTCTTGCTCGCAAACCGCCTGGCGGTTTGCTGCTGCACCGGGGCATGAGCCCGTAATGACGGCGACAGCGACTGGGAGCTACTCCCCTTCAGCGGAAGATGCTAACACACCCATTCCGCGCAACGCGGCTGCGTGCCCGCGAGCGCGCTGGGCGACCTCGTTGAAGGCCAGGATGGATGGACTCAGTCGAGACATTCCGGAATCAGCGCGGACAGATCCGTCGCGCCGACGTCGATGCCGAGCTGGCTGAACAAGGTGGTGACCTGGCCGCGATGGTGGGTCTGGTGATTGAAAACATGGCGCAGCACCGGCCCGGACAGCTTGGCGTGCGATTCGCCGGCGCTGTTCACGTAGTGCAGCGGCCGGCCATACAACGCATCGGTGGCTTCGCAGGTGAAGTCCACGATCGCCGCATCCATCGCCTCGCGCGCGCTGCGCAGCTGCGCAAAGTCGGGAAACGTGATGTCGCGGACCAGTTCGGGCAGCGGCAGCGCGCGCACGGCATCGAGCGAGGTCAGCTCGGGCAAGGCTGCCGCGAAACGTTTCATCCAGTGCGTATCGGCGGCGAGGATGTGATCCAACGTGGCGGCGATCGAACCGAAGAACGCGCCCCGGTCCGCATGCCACTGCACCTCGTCCAGCTGCGCGGCGGCCGCATAGAGCCGCGCATTCATCCACTGGTTGTAGCGGGCCATCAGTTCGAAATCGAGCTTGAGCGACATGCGCGTTTCCGGCTCAGCCTGCCGGATGCGCCAGCGCGAAATCGATCGCCGCGCACACCGCTGCCGCCTGCGCATCGTTGCACTGCGCGGGCGTCGCCCGCGGGCTGTCGGGATAGACCTCGGTGGTGGTGCGGTAGTGCGCGTCGGTGATGCCGGCGCACAGGCCCAGCTCGCGGCAGGCGTACTCGATCACGCCATGCGCCATCACTGGCGAGCCGATGATAGTGCCGTCGGGATCGGCCGGCGCGATGTGGGTGACCTCGGCCACTGCGGCGATCACCGCCTGCTGAAACGCCGGTTCCGGCCGCGCGCTGTCCGCGCACAGGTAGAAGCCGTCCGGGATGGTGCCCGGCGCGTACGCCTTGCCGTCGCGCGCGGCCAGCGCCGGGCGGAACTCGCTCTCGTCGCTGTCGGTGGTTTCGTGCAGGTCGATGTGCACCAGCACGCGATCGCGCAGCGGCGCGACCAGGCGCATCAGCGCCGCCGATTCCGGCGCCGGGCTGTCGTCGCGGAACGAGCGGTTCGGATCGAGCGCATTCGGGTTCCAGCGGTGGATGCGCTCGTAACCCCACGGGCTGACGCACGGCGCCACGATCAGGTTGACCCGGCCGGCATAGCTCGCCGCATGCTTCTCGACGAACTGCAGCGCGCCGTGCACGCCGCTGGTTTCATAGCCGTGCACGCCGCCGGTCACCAGCGCGATGGGGAGTTCGTCGCGCCAGTGGCGGCTCTTGATCGCGAACAGCGGGTAGCTGTCGGGCGCGTAATCGAGTCGGCCGTACTCCGACACGTCGAAGCGTGCGCGCAGGGTCTCGATCACGCTCAGCACATCCGCTGCGTAGCTGCGCTGCACGGTCTGTCGCGAGCGCCAGGCAGCGACTTCCTGCGCCCCCCAGGGATGCCCGGGGGTGCCGATCGGATAGAAGGCATTCGTCATCGCGTCGCTCGCTCTGCATGGATATCCATGCCCACAACTTTAACACCGGACCGAAACGCGGGCCGCCGCGACACTGGCGCCGGGCCTGCCTACTCGGCCACGCGGCCCGGCGATTCCAGAATGTCCGTCAGCGGCTTGCCCTGAATCGTGCCGAGGGAAACGTGCAGCAGCTGCGCGATCGTCGGCGCAATGTCGACATTGGGGAACGCCGGGATTTCACCCCTGGGCCGAATGCCGAAGCCCGCGGCAATGAAGATGCCCTGCATGAGGGGGTCCGAGTTGGGGTAGCCGTGGGCGCCGATTTCTTCGGTCGGTGTCACAAAGTCTCCCGTGTCGCCCTTCTTGAAGGCGTAGCCGTCCGCTGCGTAGAGCAGCAGATCGGGCGCCTGATCGCTTTGCGCCGGCACCGGCCAGCCTTCTTTCGCCGCCTCGGCGGGCGTCAGCACCGAGCGGATGCCGGGCTTGCCCGCGAAGAGCAATTTCAACTCTTTGATCGAAGCCTCCGTGGCGTGCTGCTGAAAGACCAGGGCGAAACCGTCATCCGGTACGCAGAAACTGGGGCGGGCCGCCGAGGCTGCCTGCAGGCCGGCTTGCTTGAGCAGGACGTTGGGGTGCAATAGCTGGTGAACGCTCCGCTGGCCGTGGTCGGAGACGATGATGAAGGTCGTGCGGTCGAGTTCGCCGGCGGCGCGCACCGCGTCGACGACATCCTTTACGCGGTCGTCGAGGAAGGCGATGGTGTTGCGCCCCGAGTCGTTGCCGAAGCCCGTCTCGTGCTCGATGTTGTCGAGCGCCAGCAAGTGCAGCAACAGCAGGTCGGGGTGATGCTTCCGGATGATGTCGATTGCCGCGTGGGTGTAGATGCGATCGCGCCACGCCTGGGACGATTCGCCGAAACGCGCGAGTTGGTCACGGGTGACGATGCCCTGTTCCACGAGATCCCGCTCGATGGCGCCGTCGGGATCGGGGTGTTCGGCGAATTGCCAGTCGATGCTCGATGCGCCTTCGATGGCGACCCAGTCCACCTGCGCCGTGGTGAGGCCCGCCTGGTGCGCGGCGTCGTACACGGTGGGGAAGGCGACCAGCCGCGACTTCGGCGCTCCCATGTCGATACTGGGTGGCGTGGCGCTGCGCTGGTCGACGATGAGCCCGTTGACCAGCACGTGATGCCGGCTCGCATCGACGCCGGTGACCATGGCGGTGTGGTTCGGCCAGGTGACGGTGGGGTTGATCGGCTGCATGGAAACCGCATGGACGCCGCGTCGCATCAGCACATGCAGCGTCGGCGCGGGCAGCCGCGGCTCATGCAGGCTGGCCGCAGCGAAGGCGTCCAGGCTGATCACGATGACCTTCGGCCTCTGCGTTGCGGGCGCCGCCTGTGCGCACAGCGGGAGCGAGACGCTGCCCGCAAAGAGCATCGCCGTGGCGACGACGCTTCGAAGCAAACCGGAAGTTGAGTACATCATGCGATCCCGTCGATGGAGAAAAGGCGCCTGTCAGAACACAGGCATCACTCGATCACCTGGCGCTCACCGATCGTCTCGCTAGTGGCCGTGGCGCCGGGCGCCTTTTCGACCGGCGGCGAATCCACCGGGGATGAATCAGCCGGGGACGGGCGCGTGGTGTCCGCGGGTTTGCCGGTCGGCTCCGGGTTCCACACGAAAGTCGCCACGCTCTGCGCCGGCAACGTGTAGTGGAAACGGGTCTGATCCTGCATCACGGAGACGCGGCGCGCATCCGCATTGCTGTTGACCATCACCAGCACCACCGACCCGCCGGACGCGTTCTGGAAGGCCACGTTGTCGATGCCCTTGTCGGTCGCGGTAGAGCCCACCCGGACGGCATCGGGCAGAACGAATCGGCTGAAGTGTGCGAACGCGTAGTACTCATCGTTGCGGCTTACCTCGCCCGTGCGCGAGTCGATCGTGACCACGCCCTTGCAGAGATCGCACCCGCCGAAATGCGGGCCATGCTGCTCGTCCAGCGCCAGGTTCCAGTACACGACGCCGCGCGCCCACTGCCTGAGCCCCGCGAGCAGCAAGTCGCGCGTGAACCACATCAGCTCGCCATTCCGCGCGGACTCCCAGTCCCCGCCCGAACACTCGGTGATGTAAGCGTCCTTCCGGGGATACGCACGATGTACCTGGCCCTGCGCATACGGGCTGCCGCTGTAGCAGTGCCAGGCGATGCCATCGACATAGCGCGCCGCATCGGGATCGGCCAGCACGCTCAAGGGCTGTTCCGGGGTGTCCCAGTTGTGGTCCCAATCGAGAATGCGTGTTTTCGGCTTGCGCCCCGCCAACGCCGGGCCGAGATACTGCGAGATGATGCGCGCCCGCGTGGCCGCGGGCACTTCCATGCCCGGGTAGGTCACCGGCACGAAGCCCGGCTCGTTCTGCAGGGTCAAGGCGAAGATGGGGATGCCGTAGCCGCGGTAGGTGTCGAGGTACTTGACGAGATAGTCCGCGTACGCGCTTTCAAACTGCGGCAGCAGCTCCCCGCCGATCAGGTTGGCACTGGTCTTCATCCACGCCGGCGCGCTCCATGGCGATGCGATGGTGCGCAGCTGCGGGTTGACGGACAGGACCTCGCGCATGGTCGGTATCACGTCACGCAAATTGGAGGCGACATTGAAATGCAGCAATGTCGGATCGACCTCGCCGACGGGAAGATCGTCCAGGGTGTAGTGCTGCAGCGAGAAATCCGAGGCGCCGATGGTCAGGCGCGTCATGTTCAGGTTGAGGCCGGGCGGCGGGCCAAACAGTTCCTGCAACAGCGCGCCACGCTGCCGCTCATTCAACTTGTTCTGAAGCAACCACGCCGACGAGTCCGTCAACGCGGCGCCGAAGCCGACGATGGACTGATACTTCCTGTCGATGTCGATGACCACATCGGCAGGCTCCGGTTCGGTGGCGCTCATCTCGACGTCAGGCTGCCGCGCCAGGCGCAGCCGGCGATCAGCCGTGCTCAGCCACAGCTCGACGCCGGGCAGCACCGGATGCGGCGTCGAGGCAACGCTGGACTCTATCGCGGAATGCATGTGGCGCTGCCACTGCAGGGCCGCCAGTGCAAACAGGGTAATCAGGGCAACGGATGCAATGGCGATCCAGCCGGAGACCCCCTTGGGCTCATCCATGGTGCACACGGCGACGCATATCGCCCGCGCTGCAGCGTACCTGCGACCACCCCATGCTCACGGGGTGTCCAGGCTTGCGCACGGCAGGTCGGCGCGTCCGGCCGGCGCACCCGCGACGATTTTCACGTCGGCAAACGCCGCGGAAAACGGCGGCGATGCCAGCACGCCGAACGGCACGTCGATGTGCGAGAGGTCGGCGCCGCCCTTGATGAAGCACGCCAGCGGAATCGACACGGTGTGGCGGGCGCCGTTCGCGTAGCTGGCGAAGGTGTGCGCAAGGTCGACGCTCCTCGTGCAGTCGCGGCCACACCCCATGTACACCTTCACCGGCCCTTGGGCGGGCGTGGCGATCACCACATCGAACTGCAAGGCCGCGTGGGTGGCTACCAGTGGCGTCAGGTTCCTCGGTTGAGGACTCCGCGCAAAGAATCGGCCGGCGCCGAGCCAGGTGACGGATTTGGCGTCCTGCTGGGTGTTGACTTGCACCGTGCGCAAACGCAGCGCCGGATGGCTGGCCGGCCACTCGACGACGGCGTTCAGATCGGCGCCGATGTCGTGCGCAGGGTGCTGCGGGTTCTCGTCGGCCAGGTAGAGCGAGAACGGGAGCACGGCAAGCGTGTGAAACACCGACAGCACCGACGCTTCGGCGCACGCGTCGACGGCGGGATCGGTAGGCAGCGTGGCCATCTCGTGCTTGCCGGAATAGTGCAGCCCGTAGCCGGGCGCGAACAGCCAGCGCGTCGCCCTGGCACTGCTGCCGCCCGCGTCGGGACAGGGAACCCCCGGCCACGGCATCGCGAGCGTTCCGCTGAAATCGTAGGCACCCGTGCCGGAATGGCCCGCAAACAACACGTCGGCCACGCCCGCGCCTTCGGTCCCGGGCAACCACGCGGCCACGAACGCGTCGGAGAGGTTGAGCAGGTTGTTGACGTAGAGCGGGCGCCCCGCCACGAACACGGCGACGATGGGCTTGTGGCCCTTGGCCACCGTTTGCAAGACGGCCAGATCCTCCGGGTAGCGATCGCTATGCCGCAGCGTTGCCGACGGCATGATGTCGCCCATGGTCTCCGCGTACGGCGTCTCGCCGATCACCGCCACGATGGCATCGAAGGGTTTGAGATCCACGCCCTGTGCCGTTTCGCTGTAAGTGACGTTCGCCGCACCGGCGGCGTGGCGCAGCCCGGCCAGGATCGTTTCGCCGTGGGGGAAGTCGGCATTGCCGTTGCTCGTGCCCTGCCAGGTCAACGACCAGCCGCCGGTCTGGTTGGACAGGCTGTCGGCGCTCTTCCCCACGACCAGGATCTTCGACCCCGACTTCAACGGCAGCACGCCGTGATTGTTCTTCAACAGGACCAGCGATTCGCGAACGGCCCGCCGCGCCAGCGCGCGGCTCTGCAATGACCCGGCGTCGCCAGCCCCCGCCCGTTGCGACGGCCGCGTGCCGAACAGGCCCATGCGCAACTTGGCCCGAACGATCCGACTGACGGCGTCGTCGATGCGCGCCATCGGAATCTCGCCGTGCTCGACCTGGCGGGTGGTGTTCGCGATGAAGGCCTGCCAGTCATCGGGCACCATCACCATGTCGATGCCGGCATTGATCGCCTGCGGGCAGCTGGCGTTGGTGCATCCCGGCAACTGGCCGATGGCATTCCAGTCGGAAACCACAAAGCCATCGAAGCCCATCTTGTCCTTCAGCGCACCCGTCAACAAGGCGCGTGCGCCCGACATTTTCCCGTAGTCGATGCCGGCAGCCACATCATCCCAGCTGCTGTAGGACGCCATCACGCTCTGCACGCCGGCCTCGATCGCGCCGAAGTAGCCCGAGCCGTGCACGTTGATCATGTCGTTCTGGCTGACCTTGGCGTTGCCCTGGTCCGTTCCGTTCTGCGTCGCGCCGTCGCCGATGAAATGCTTGGCGGTCGCCATCACGTTGTGGTCGCCAAAGCTGCCCTGCAGTCCTTCCACGTAGGCGCGCGCATACGCGCGCACCAGCGGACCCTCGGTGGAAAAACTTTCGTAGGTGCGCCCCCAGCGGGCGTTCTGCGCGACGGCGAGGGTCGGCGCGAACACCCACTCGACGCCGGTGGCGCGTACCGCCCTGGCGGTCGCCGCGCCGATGGCTTCGATCAAGGCCGGGTCGTGCGCCGCACCCAGGCCGATGTTGTGCGGGAACATCGTGGCCCCGAAGACATTGTTGTCCCCGTGCACCGCGTCGATGCCCCAGATGATCGGCACCTTGATCGCCGCGTCGGTCGCCATCGACGCATCGTAATAACGGTCGGACAGCGCCAGCCAATCTGCGATCCCGGCTTGCTTGTTGCCACCGGGCCAGGAGCCGCCGCCGTTGAGTACCGAGCCGATGTGGTATTTCGTCACCTGCGCCGGCGTGATCGACTTGATCTCGGCCTGCGTCATCTGACCGATTTTCTGGGCGAGGCTCATGCTCGCCACGATCTTTCGCACGCGCGCTTCCAGCGCGGGATCGGCGGCCAGCCGGCTGTGGATCGCCGGCCATTCCGCGTAATGGGTCGGCGCCGGCATGCGATGACTGGAGGATGCTGCCGCCGGAGATGGGGCGTCGTTCGCCGCTGCCACGTCAGCCGCCAGCACGGCGCCCCCGCCGTCGACGGTGGCCAGCACTGCACACATCAACCACGACCATCCGGTACGGACCATGAGGAGCCTCGCTTGCTTGCAGCATTCGCCTGACGTTGTGCAGGCACGTGATTTCCACCGAGGCACGCGGACTACGCCGACATCCACTCCCCTGACGCACATGCTACTGCGACACACGCCTGCCGATGGGCAAAGCAGCGTGCACGGCGTCACACCAGCCGAGACAAGGCGCCGCGACGCAGCGCCTCGCGGGCTACCACTTGGGGTGGAAACCAGGCAGCACGGTGTGCCCGAGGTGTCGTATTCCAGCGAACGGGCAAGAGGTTTTGACCCGGTTCGGGGACGCCCCCGTCAAAGCTCCCCGGCGCCCTTGCGCAGCCAGAGATCGATCAGGGATTTCTCGTAACGCAGCGAATCCTGATCCACCGGCGAACTGCGGCTGAGAAAAGCCGCGTCGCGCAGCTTGCGGCTGTCCTCGCGCAGCACCTTGCCGTCGGCGCCGTACAAGGTGAAGTTCAAGTCGATGCGCGGCGGATAGATGTCCTTGATGATGCGCACGTCGTCGAAGTCGGGGCCACGCCAGGGCTCGTATTCGCCGGCGCGGTCCACATCGGTCACCTCGATGTCCAGCCGCTGGCCCGGCGCCAGCACGCGCGAGGCGCGCTGGGCGATGTAGATCCTGAGCGGCTCCAGGTAGGCGTCGGCTTTGATCATGTGCAACCCGAAACTGCGCGTCGCCTCGGCGAAGTGCTGGGGGTTCTTGTAGCGAACGCTGACGTTGTCCGGCGGCGTCGCCGCCCATGCGGTCACCGAAGCAAGGCCCAGGCAGACAAGGCACAGCAGGCGGAACAGCGGGGAAGATTTCATGGCGGATCTCCCGTGGCGGAACAGGCCGCCTGTCGTAGCAGTGGAGCAGCGAGGGTCAGTATACGTCCGGCCCGGAAGGCAGGTCAGGCGCTTTTCGCGTTGCGGATACTCCGGCGTGACCGACGGCATATCGACCATGCAAGCATGCGCCGACAGAATGTCACCTGGCATTCCAGGAGATCGCGGATCATGACTGCCGGAGCGATACTGATCCTCGCAGCCTCGGCGCTGACGATCGTTGCGGTGCCATTGGCGCTGGGGCTGGCCGGCGCCCTATCCGCTCGCCGCACACCTGGCGACCGTGCAGCCATCGCCGGAAGCTGGCGGCTCACGGCGGCGTCGACGCTGTTCTACGTGCTCGCGTTCAACCTGACGTTCTTCATCCAGGAACTGCTCCTGGTGCTCCCCAAGGCACTCACGCCGGGTTTGCGCCCCACCCTGTTCCACAACAACCACAGCTGGGAGGGCACGAATCCGCTTGCCGGCCTGTTCCAGGGCACCGGCGCACTGGCGGCCCTGTCCGTCGGGCTGTTCTGCCTGTGGCTGCTCGGGCGACCGCGGGAACGATCGGACGGCACCCGGTTGTTCCTGTACTGGATGGCGTACTGCGGCTGCTTCATGGCGTTGCCACAGGTCGTCATCGGGTCGTTGAGCCCGGGCAGCGACGTCGGCATGGCGATGGGCTACCTGCACTTCGGCGAAACCGCACGCGTCGGTGCGGGCCTGCTCGCCCTGGGCCTGATGCCGGTCATCGCGTTGCAACTCCGGCGTCCGGCGCTCGAACTCGCCCATGCACGCGAGCACATCGAGGGCCCCGGCTCCCGCGCGCGTTTCGTGTTCCGCGTCATCACGCTGCCGGCGCTGCTCGCCACCGCGCTGGTCCTCCCGTTCCGCGTTCCGCGCGAACTGATTGAAGTCCTCGTCGTGCCCTTGCTGGTGCTCCTTGCCGGCGCCCCCTGGATCCAGGCGGGAGCCTGGCGCGTACGCGAAGTGAGGGCCAACGGAACCTCGACCGCCCCGTCGCTCGCCTACCTGTTCGCCGCGGTCGTAGGGTTGCTACTGCTCTTCCAGCTCGTTCTCAGGCCGGGCATCCGCTTCTACTGAAAACGAACGGGGCGCCGATCCAGCGTGCGGTGGCCTGCCCCAACGCAGGAGCCTGCTGCACACAAGCAAGTGGCGCTGAGGTGGCCCGGTTGGTTCCTCCGACTCGCCTGGCCCGCTCGAAAAGCACACTCTGAACTTCAGCTCGACCCTAGTTTCTTTCCCCGGCGCCGCTGCGACTGAGCGCGGCGGCACGACTCATGGCTCGGCGTGCGTGGCGTTCCTCGCCCAGTTGCTGGTAAGCGCGGGCCAGTCCGAAGTAGAAACGCGAGTCGCCGTCGTAAAGGCGGATGGCCTGCCGGTAGTGCTGCACGGCGCCCGCGTAATCGCCCCGCTTCTCATCGTCCTCGGCCTGCAGGAACTGGAAGTAGGGGTCTTTCACCTGGACCTTCTCGAGACGCCGCGCATAGATGGCGCGGCGCGCCTCGTCGCCGTTGTACCGGTACAGCGCCACCATGTTGACCAGCGCACCCGCGTTGGCCGGATCGAGCGCCAGCGCCTTCAGGTAATCGCGTTCGGCCGCCCGCGGGTCGCCCAGGCGCAGGTGCAGCACGCCGGCATTGGCCCAGGCACTCGCATAGCGCGGGGCCAGCTGCAACGCCATGGCCATGTACGGAATGGCCGCCGCGGGCGAGGCACCGACAAGCAGCTCGGCGGCGCGGTTGTTGTAGTAGAGCGCCAGCAGACGCTGGTCGGAAATCGGCTGGGGCGGATTGCGCGCCGTCACCAGATCCCGCGCCACATCCACCGTGAGGCGCGAGCGACCGATGGCGATTCCCGCGTTGACGTGGTTGAACCGGTAGATGATGTCGTCGCCCACGCGCCAAGCCACGATGTCGTCAAGCTCCTGCCCGTAGGCCTGCAAGCCGGACTCGCGCGCCAGCACCACGGTCAGCAGGGTGAAGGTCAGGCAGTTGGCCTTGCGTGTGCGGTAGGCCTGTTCGACGGTCGACGTGGCGTCGGCCGAATACTCCATGCCCAGGCCCGGCTTCTGGAACAGGAAACCCACCAGCCGTTCCAGTCGCGACCGTCCGGAACCGCCGGCGTCGATGACCTGCTGCTGCAGCTGCGCACGCAACTCCGGCGGCACCGCCATGACCTGCTCCGGTCGCGGTATCGGCAACACGGCCGGCGTGACTGGCGTGACCGAGGAGACCGGCGCCATCGAGGGGGCCGGCGCAACCGACGCGACCGGTGCAGGCACGGCAACAGACCATGCCAGGATTGCCGCGTACGCCCAGGTCACCATGCCGAAACCCTCCACGCCGTGAGGGCGGGAACGTTTGCCGAGGCCAGTCTAGTCCTTTCGCGGGCGCCGGATCAGTCCGTTCGCAACGGCAGGGCCGTGTCCGGCATCTCCAGCCGCAGCCATTGTCACTGGCATGTTTTCGGACCCGGCCAGCTGGCCGCCATGCTTGCCTGTCAGTCGTCAGCTTCAACGGTGACAACGTGCGCCTGGATCTTGCCGTCGACCCTGCCCCGCCCGAATCGCCTGGCGATCGCTTCCGCGGCGACCTCGGTGGCTTCACCGAGCCGGGTGGCATCGCGGGTCTCGATCTCGTTCCTCAGCGGGGTGCCCTGACAGTAAGCCATGGCGGCGGCAAGGGGAGACTCTGCGCGGCTGCGCGCCGCGACGGTGTCGATCCGCGGCGCGCGGGTGAAACCGCCTTTGGCCAGATCCCGCGCGATCTGCTCGCGATCGTGATAACCGTGGGGCGTGCGGGCCATGAAGCGCGGCGGATCCGACGGAAAGACGGATGCCAGCGCGGTGGTGACGACGTCGGCGAATTCGTTTTCCCCGATCCGGTCCCACACGCTGAAAATGAACACGCCGCCTTTCCCGAGCACCCGACGCGCCTCGGCGAACGCCCTGGACTTGTCCGGGAAGAACATCGCGCCGAACTGGCACACCACGGCGTCGAACGTCGCGTCCTGGAAGGGCAGCCGCAGCGCGTCGGCCTGGCGCCATTCGACGGCGCGAGGGGTTCCCACGGCGCAGGCATGATCGAGCATCGCCTGATTCAAATCGGTGGCGACGATCGCGCAGCTTTCCGGCAGCGCCGCTGCCATGGCACGCGTTGCCACGCCGGTACCGGCGGCGATTTCCAGCAGCCGGGAAAGCGGCCTCGGTCGCAACCGGCTCGCCAGATCCGCCGCGTACGGCGCAAAGATCAGCGGCACCATGTACGTGTCGTAGAGTTCCGGGACGGAACCCACAAACACCGCGTCGGCATCACGACCACTCATGGCTCACCCCGTATTTCTTTCGTCACGCCATTGTGCGCGACCGGTTCGACTGCTGCGCTTCCCGGGTCATCGCGTAGACCCTGCGCACGTCCTGGATCATGTCGAAGGCTGGCGCCTGCTGGTTGTTCGTACCCCTCCAGGAACTGCGACCAAACCATGAAGACGTCGATGCACCAGGCCCGAAGGTGATGGTGCCGCTTCCGTTGGATCGCACATCGAAGGTGATGTCGCTGAGAGTCGCCAGCGTCAGGCTTTTGACTTGCCGATTGAACAGGCCGCCGAGAATGAGAACGCGCTGATCGGTGAGGCCGTAGTACGTGCGCGTCCGCTGGTACCAGTCCACGAGGAATCGCCCCACGAGCATGTAGACACCGACGAGCACGAAGGGGATGCCTTCCGGCCGCAAATACAGCGGTGGTTGGTCTGCCTGGAAACCGTGCCGGGACGTGCCGAACACCACCATGTACAGCCAGAATAACGTGAAGGGCACGGTGAACCAGTCGCCGGCACGCCATCGCAGACCTTGTCCTGGCATGCCACTCCACAGCAGGCGTTCGTCCCGCGCCAGTTCTGGCCGGAGCTTCTGATCGACTTCAAACGTCATCCCTGTTCCTCGATGAAATGCAGATCGCGGTTAAATGAAACTGGCCGGGTTCCACCCCCGTTAACGCGGACACTTCCAAGAAGGCCGATCATGGCCAAAAAGATGACGAGATCATTGCATGATGCCCAAATGGATGTCTTCGATGACGCCATCGATCGATGCGACACAGCGCAAACTGATTGCCGGCATCGTCATGGCGACGCTGATGGCATTGACCATCGTGATCGCCGACCTGGCAAGCGGTGGCCGCGCCGATCCGCCGACGCTGCGCGCCGCCGCCACCCTGCTCGATGGCTCCTGGCGATTCCATACCGGCGATGACCCACGCTGGGCGGACGCCAATACGGACGATACCGACTGGGAGACGATCGACATGACCGCCTTGCCGGGCAGCCACGACGGCGACGTGGGCCTGCCCGATTACGTGGCCGGGTGGATGGCGCACGGTCATCCCGGCTATCACGGCTACGCCTGGTACCGGCGCGAGGTGACCGTGCCGGCTGGGCGAGCGTCATGGGACATCCTCGGGCCAACCCTCGTCGAGAACGGCTACGAACTGTATTGGAACGGCCAACGGCTAGGCGGGTCGGGCAGGCTCGGCCCGGCCCCGCACGTCGTCGGCACGCGGCCGCTGCGGTTCGCCCTTCCCGCCGATGCGGCAGGCACCCGTGGCGTGCTCGCTGTCCGTACCTACATGCTTCCCGTTTCCGGGGCCAGCGCGGACGGCGGCGGCATGCACAGCGCGCCGATACTGGCGCCGCAGCCGATAGGCGCTGCGCTTCACCGCGTGCAATGGAAGCGAACCATCGCCGGTTACATCGTCGATGCGGTCGAGCCGATCGCCATGCTGGCGCTCATCGGCCTGGCGCTTGGCTACCGGTCCCGCAGCAGCCGCAAGGGCTTCCTGGTCTTTGCCAGCATCGCGCTTGCGCTTACGGCAGCCAGGCGCCTCAACAATGCGATCGTCGCATGGACCGACCTGCTGGATCTGGCTACCTATGCGTGGCTGGCGTCGGTGATATGGGCGCCGACGATGGCCGCCTGGCTGTTGGCCTGGAACCGCTGGTGCCTGCGTCCATGGCGGAGCATCGACGTGTCGGCTGTCGCGCTGGCGGTCGCCGGGATCATCGGCGCCGTGACCCATTCGGCCAGCGTGACAAGCGGTAGCCGGCTTGGGGCGATCGCACTGTTCGTGGTGATCGGCGCGCGCATGGTCCGCAACGGCCCGATGCAAATCCTGGCGCTTGTCACGCTGGCTTCGATCATGGCCGGGCTATTCGGCGCCGAGCTGCTCGATACGATCGGCGTGCCGGGCATCTGGTTCCCGTTCGGCATCGGCGTATCGCGGACGCAATACGTTTACGCGATCGCCATCCCGCTCCTGGCCTTGCTGATCGTGCGGACCCTGGCTTTTCAAAGAGAACCCATCGATATCGGACACGTCGATCGAGCACGCATGACCTCGTCATCGACAACCGCCGGCGTTCAATAACCCGGTGAAGGTCATTCGACGTCGTGCGGGAACCGTAGGCACCTTCTCGTAGCCTGCCGCGGTGGCGACGCCGCGATCGGCGCAAGCCCTCTCCAGAGCGCCACCGATGTCTCAGCGCGGGGCTCAGAATCCCTTGAGCACCTGCAACCACACCCGCGCCGAGCTGCGCTTGCCGAGTAATGCCGGTGCGGCGCCCATTGGCACGGCCAGTTGCACCTGCGCTTGCCATTGGCGGGTGCCAACCCAGTTGAAGCCCACGCCGGCACTGCTCAGGTGGGCGCGGTTGGGGCCGCTGGTCCACGAATCGGCGTTGATGCGCAAGCTGCCGTGGTCGGCAAACACGCTGCCTTCGCAGTGGCCGGCGCAACCCCAGTCGAGGTCGTGGCGCAACTCCAGCGTGCCCAGCCAGCCGCTGGCGCCGGCCACGCTGGCGACGTCGTAACCGCGCACGCTGTTCGGGCCGCCGAGCAGGAACTGCTCGGACGAATCGAGATTGCGGTTGCTGTGCTGGCCGCTGACGCTGGCGTACAGACGGGTGCTGGAACCGAGCGACTGCAGTCGCGCGAGGCTGGCGTTCCAGTGGGTGTAGCTGCCCTGGGTGCGCGCGGTGGCGGCATCCGCGGCGGCCGCCGCGGCCGCGCCGCGATCGAACCCGAGCTGGCCGTGGCCGAGGCTGAGGCTGGCGTTGGTGAGACCGCCGCCGGCCAGATCGTCGCTGTGCTGACCGTAGGCCTCGGCGGCCCAATGGTTGCTGTGGCGATCGTTGCGCAGCGCGGTGGTGTCGATGCGGTCGCGCAGTTGCTTGCGGTCGAATTGCAAACGGACGTCCAGACGGCTGCCGCGCGTGCGCACCAGCGGTTGCGTCAGCCATGCGCTGGCCACCCGCGCCGCGCCGTGCGCGTCCAGCGCGTCGAGCGGTCCGCCCAATGCATAGGTCAGCGCCGAATACGCCGCGCCCAGCCGGGTGCCCTGCCCGTTCAACGTGTATTGATAGCCCAGCCGCCCATAGCGCATGCCGTGACCGGCGGTGAGTGCGCTGAGGTTGAGCTGGTCGCCGTGATGCAGCGGATTGTTGATATCGAGATTGGCGCCCACGCGCAAACGGCCGGTGTAGCGGCTGCCGGCATCGTCCACGAGCAGGTTGCCCTGCAGCGCCGGGGCCACATCGGCCATCACGCCCAGGGTCGAAGTGCCGGCGTCGGTACCGGGGCTGAGCGTGGCGTGAGGCGACACGCCAGGCAGTTCGCCGAGCAGCAGCAGGCTGCGATCCAGCGCCGATTGGGTCACCGGTTGACCCGCCTGCAGCGGCGCCAGCGTGGCGCGCAACAGACCGTCGCCGACGCGGCTGCGGTTATCCAGTTGCACCTGGTCGTAACGCGCCTCGACCACGGTGATGTGCACCGTGCCGTTGCTCAGCGTCTGCGCTGGCACCAGCGCGCGCGCCAGCGGATAACCGTGTGCGCGGTAGTAATCGGTGATGCGCTGCGCCAACGCGTTGAGCCCGGTCAGGGTCAAGCTGCGCCCCTCGCCGTCGGCAACCAGCGCATGCAGCGTGGCAGTGTCGAACGCGCCATTGCCGTCGATCTGCAGGCGCGCCACCGCGAACGGCGTGCTGTCGGCGGTCGTGGACGAAGCCGGCGATTCGATCACCAGACCCGGTTCGGCCTGCGGCTTCTCCGATGGCGCCGGCTGCACCTGCTGCAGGATCTGGCCGCTGTTGGGGATCGTCTGTGCCGGCGTGGCCAGCGGCAGGGCGAGCAAGGCCAACGCCAGCGGCGAGAGGCGGAGGCAAGAGGACACGGACATGCAGCGATCCCTATGATGGGTGGATGGCAGGTAGCGGGAAAGCTTCACGGCAGACGCACCCCGCCACCGACAACGCGTACATCCGGCGCATGGAGCGTGGGCGCATCGCGGTCCTGCGCCATGTCATCCCGTTGCAGCCCGGCCACGATGGCGGTCACGGCGGCGGGTGCGCTGCCATTGGCCACGCGCAGCACCGAGGCATTGCCAGCTGCCTGCGCAAAAAGGTAGTTGAGCGCAGACAGACCGCTGCCGTCGATGGCGTACGTCCCGGCCGGACTGCCCGAAGTGGCCGACGTGTTCCATCCCAGCGTGCCGGCGGTGGCTTCGGCCAGCGTGTCGCCACCCACCAGGCCGGTCACGGTACCGTCCAGATCGCCCGGAATCTGTCCGGTCCAGAAGGAAGCGGTGTTCGCGCGGTAGGTCAAGGTGGCGGGGGCGATATCGGCGGTCGTGCCCGCAACGGCGTTGTAGCTGTAGTTGCCGGCGTCGCTGCCGCTGGCGACGATGCCTGACACGCTCACCGACTTGCCGGCACCCACGTTCTTGTCGACGAAATGACCGGTGCCGGTGAAGTTCACCGTGTCACCGGACAGCACGCCGGTGCTCGCCAACGTGACCGCATCGACCGTGGTGCCGTCGTAGACCTTGTTGCTTCCGGTCGCATCGACGGTGATGCCGAGCTGGCTGATGTTGGCTGTGGTATTGGCGCTGGTACTGAAGCTGTAGTTGCCGGCGTCGGTGCCGCTGGCGGCAATGCCATTGACGGTGATGGTCTTGCCGGTGCCGGCATTCTTGTCGTCGAAGGCCGCCGCGGTGTTGCCGAAGGTGACTACATCACCCGCCACCAGGCCGGTCGTGCCCAGCGCCGAAATCGTTGCGGCCGTGCTGCCGTCGTAGACCTTGTCCACGCCGGTCGCATCGATCGTGATCGGCTTGGCGGTGATGTCGGCGGTGGTATGGGCGGAGGTGTTGAAGCTGTAGTTGTTCGCGTCGGCGCCCGTGGCGACGATGCTGCTGACACCGACCGCCTTGGCGATACCGACGTTCTTGTCGCCGAAGGCACCGATGCCGCTGAAGAGCACCGTGTCACCGACGAGGAGGCCGGTGCTGGCCAGGTTCACCGCATCGGCCGTGGTGCCGTCGTAGACGCGGTTGGTGCCGGTGGCATCGACGGTGATGCCCAGCGCAGTGATGATGCTGCCGGTGTTGTCGACGTAGGTGACGGCATAGTTGCCGCCGCTGTTGCCGTCGCTCACGGTGACGCCGTTGACGGTCACATGCTTGCCGGTGCCGACCTGCTTGTCGGTGAAGGCGAAGCTGCCACCGCTGAGGGTGTCGTTGCCGAACAACGTGCCGCCGCTCACCACCGCTGTACCGATCGCGCTCAGGCCGCCATCGTAGGTTTTGCTGACGTCACGGGTGCTGACCGTCAGCGCGGCCTGATCCACCGTGAGGCGGCCATCTTCGTAATCGATGGCGTAGTTGCCCGAAGTCAGGCCCTCCGGGGTCAGGAGGTAGCTGCCCGCGTTGGTGGCGCCCTGCGAGTCGCCGACGTAGCCCAGCGTGCCACCGAGTACGGCGGCGGTCTCGCCGTTGACGAAGCCGCTGTAGCTGACGCCGTGGCCGCCTGTGTAAGCGAGGCCGTCGTAGGTCTTGCTGGCGTCGGTGGCGGTGACGACCAACGCTGCCAGGTTCACCAGCAGCGCGCCGCTGTCATAGGTGATGGCGTAGTTGCCCGAGGTCAGGCCCTCCGGGGTCAGGAGGTAGCTGCCCGCGTCGATCGCGCCCTGCGAATCGCCGGCATAGCCCAGCGTGCCACCGAGTACCGAGGTGGTCTCGCCGTTGACGAAGCCGCTGTAGGTGACGCCGTGGCCGCCTGTGTAAACGAGGCCGTCGTAGGTCTTGCTGTCGTCATTGGCGGTGACCGTCAGCGCGGCCTGACCCACCGTGAGGTTGCCACCCCTGTAAGTGATGGCGTAGTTGCCGGCGGTGAGGCCGTCGGGCGTGATCGTGTAGCCGCCCGCGTTGATGGCGCCCTGCGAGTCGCCGGTATAGGCCAGCGTGCCGCCGAGTACCAAGGCGGTCTCGCCGTTGACGAAGCCGCTGTAGATGACGCCGTGGCCGCCCATGTAAGCGAGACCGTTGTAGGTCTTGCTGTCGTCATTGGCGGTGACGACCAACGCTGCCAGGTTCACCAGCAGCGTGCCGCTGTCATAGGTGATGGCGTAGTTGCCCGAGGTCAGGCCCTCCGGGGTCAGCAGGTAGCTGCCCGCGTCGATCGCGCCCTGCGAGTCGCCGGCATAGCCCAGCGTGCCGCCGAGCACCGAGGCGGTCTCGCCGTTGACGAAGCCGCTGTAGGTGACGCCGTGGCCGCCCGCGTAGGCGAGGCCGTCGTAGGTCTTGCTGTCGTCATTGGCGGTGACCGTCAGCGCGGCCTGACCCACCGTGAGGTTGCCACCCTTGTAAGTGATGGCGTAGTTGCTCGCGCTGAAGCTACCGCCGGTGGCTGCGTTCGACGTGATGGTGTACGGGCCGCCGGTGACACTGGCGGTTGCCGCGGCACCGGCGCTGGTGAGCGCGACATCGCCGATGGTTTCGCCGTTCTGCAGGCCGCTGGCCGTGAACTCGTTGCCCGCAAACGTGAGGGTGTCGCCGTAGGTCTTGCTGGCGTCGTTGGCCGTGATTGTCAGGATGGCCGGGTTCACCGTCAGTGCGGCGGCGTTGCCTGCCGCTTGCGCGAACGTGTAGTTGCCGTAGTTCGCGSTCAGGCCGTTGCCGTCGATGGCGTAGTTGCCTACGTCGCTGGTGGCCGTGGCACCGGTGGTGAAACTGGCGGTGCCGGTCGTGGCACTGGTCAGGATCTGGCCGTTGACGAAGCCGGTCACCGTGCCGGTCAATCCGCTCGGCGTGCTGCCGTAGATGCTGCTGGCCGATGTCGCCGTATAGGTCAGCATCGCGGGGTTGACTTTCAGTGCGGTGGCATTGCCCGCCGCTTGCGCGAACGTGTAGTTGCCGTAGTCCGCGGTCAGGCCACTGCCATTGATGGCGTAGTTGCCGACATTACTGGTGGCCGTGGCACCGGTGGTGAAACTGGTGGCACCGGTCGTGGCGCTGGCCAGGGTCTGGCCGTTGACGAAGCCGGTCACCGTGCCGGTCAACCCGCTCGGCGTGCTGCCGTAAGTGGTGGTAGCGGTATCGGCCAGATAGGTCAGCGTGGCCGGGTTCACCGTCAGTGCGGCGGCGTTGCCCCGTAGTTCGCGGTCAGGCCGTTGCCGTCGATGGCATAGCTGCCGACATTGCTGGTGGCCGTGGCACCGGTGGTGAAACTGGCCGTACCGGTCGTGGCACTGGCCAGGGTCTGGCTGTTGACGAAGCCGGTCATCGTGCCGGTCAACCCGCTCGGCGTGCTGCCGTAAGTGGTGGTGGTGGCGGTATYGGCCAGATAGGTCAGCGTGGCCGGGTTCACCGTCAGTGCGGCGGCGTTGCCTGCCGCYTGCGCGAACGTGTAGTTGCCGTAGTTCGCGGTCAGGCCGCTACCGCCGATGACGTAGCTGCCGACGTTGCTGGTGGCCGTGGCGCCGGTGGTGAAACTGGCCGTGCCGGTCGTGGCGCTGGTCAGGGTCTCTCCATTGACGAAGCCGGTTACCGTGCCGGTCAACCCGCTCGGCGTGCTGCCGTAAGTGGTGGTGGCGGTATTGGCCAGATAGGTCAGCGTGGCCGGGTTCACCGTCAGTGCGGCGGCCCGTAGTTCGCGGTCAGGCCGTTGCCGTCGATGGCATAGCTGCCGACATTGCTGGTGGCCGTGGCACCGGTGGTGAAACTGGCCGTACCGGTCGTGGCGCTGGTCAGGGTCTCTCCGTTGACGAAGCCGGTTACCGTACCGGTCAATCCGCTCGGTGTGCTGCCGTAGATGCTGCTGGTCGATGTCGCCAGATAGGTCAGGATGGCCGGGCTCACCGTCAGTGCGGCGGCGTTGCCTGCCGCTTGCGCGAACGTGTAGTTGCCGTAGTTCGCGGTCAGGCCGCTACCGTTGATGGCGTAGCTGCCGGCGTTGCTGGTGGCCGTGGCAACGGTGGTGAAACTGGCGGTGCCGGTCGTGGCGCCGGCCAGGGTCTCCCCGTTGACGAAGCCGGTCACCGTGCCGGTTAACCCGCTCGGCGTGTTGCCGTAGATGCTGCTGGCCGATGTCGCCGTATAGGTCAGCGTCGCGGGATTGATCGTCAGTGCGGCGGCGTTGCCTGCCGCCTGCGCGAACGTGTAGTTGCCGTAGTTCGCGGTCAGGCCGCTGCCGTCGATGGCGTAGCTGCCGACGTTGCTGGTGGCCGTGGCACCGGTGGTGAAACTGGCGGTGCCGGTCGTGGCGCTGGCCAGGGTCTGGCCGTTGACGAAGCCGGTCACCGTGCCGGTCAAGCCGCTCGGTGTGTTGCCGTAGATGCTGCTGGCCGATGTCGCCGTATAGGTCAGTGTCGCGGGGTTTATCGTCAGTGCGGTGGCGTTGCCTGCCGCCTGCGCGAACACGTAGTTGCCGTTGTCCGCGGTCAGGCCGTTGCCGACGATGGCGTAGTTGCCGACGTTGCTGGTGGCCGTGGCACCGGTGGTGAAACTGGCGGTGCCGGTCGTAGCGCTGGCCAGGGTCTCTCCGTTGACAAAACCGGTTACCTTGCCGGTCAACCCTGTCGGTGTGCTGCCGTAGGTGGTAGTTGCGGTATCGGCCAGATAGGTCAGTGTGGCCGGGGCGATGGTCAGTTTGCCGGGCGTGAAGTCGATGTCGTAACCCATCTGGCCGGAATACAGGTCGCCAGCCAGCGCGTAGCTGCCGGCATTGGTCGCCGGGGTGCTGGTTCTGGCGTTGGCATCGCCCAGAATCAGGCTCGCATCCACGCTGCTCGACGGCAGCCAGTAGCCCGGCGTCAGCGTGCCGAAGATCAAACTGCTGCTGCCGACAAAGGCGGTGCCGTTGTAGAACATGCCGACATTCATGGCGGTGACCGCCAGGCCAGTCATGAAGGTACGCAACAACGGCGCGGTGTCACCCGCGTAGATCCGCCAGGCCGCGGAGCTGCCGCCGACCGCACTGATATCCGTGCCCCAGGCCGCAAAACTGGCCGGGTCCATCATCTGCGCGGTGGTCAGGCCGGTGCCGCCGCCATCACTGGTGGATTGGCCTGTGGTTTCCGTGTCCCAGTAGCTGCCGATGATGGTGCCGCCGCCGTAGAGACCGACCAGACCACCGACATAGTTGCTGCCTCTGACCGCCCCGGTGGCATAGGTGTTTGTGATCGTGCTGCCCGCGTCGTTGTGGCCAACCAGGCCGCCGACGTAGTCACCGCCACCGAGATAGAAGGTGCCGGTGACCGCCCCGGTGGCATAGGCGTTCGTGATCGCGCCAAGGTTGTCTCCGACCAGGCCGCCGACATGGTCGTTGCCGCCGACCGTGCCGGTGGCATAGACGCCCGTGAGCTTGCCGCCTGCGTCGTTGTACCCCACCAGGCCGCCGACGTAGTCGCCGTCGACGGAGGCGACGCCGCTGACTACTCCGGTGGCATAGGTACCCGTGATCGTGCCGCCGTTGTCTCCGGCCAGGCCACCGACGTATTTCCGGCCGGTAACCGACCCGCCGAGCAGACCCAGGTTGCGGATCGCGCTGCCGGTGCCGGCAACGCCGAACAGGCCGACGTAATCGGTATTTGGCCGGTCGATGGTCAGGCCGTTGATGGTGTAGCCGAGGCCATCGAAGATGCCGGTGAACGACGCGCCTGAGTTGCCGATCGGCGCAAAGCCGGTTATGCCCCAGCGGGGTATGCCGTTGGCATCCATCTCCATGCCCACCCAGTGGATTGAGGCGCTGGCGTCAATGTCGTTGCCCAGCACGTAACGACCGGCGAGGCCGGTGCCGACGGCCTGCAGTTGGTTCAGATCCAGGATGACGGTGTAGAGATTGGGCCGGCTGGCGCTCGTCACGGTGCCGGGAAGGTCGTTCTTGTTGAACACCTGATTGCCGGGCATGCCCAGCAGGTACGGCGTGGTCTGGTTGTCGCTGTTGGCCCAAACACCGGCATCAAAACCCGTGGGCAGCGCCGCGATCAACGCCGTCGTGGTCAGTGAAGTGCCGCCGGCGCTGGCGACCTGGCCGGTGGTTTCCGTGTCCCAGTAGCTGTTGCTGGTCGCGCGGTTGCTGTAACCGATCAGACCACCGACGCTGGCTGCGCCGCTGACCGCGCCGGTGGCGTAGGTCTGGATGATCACGCCGCTGTTGTTGTACCCGACCAGACCGCCGACATAGTCGGCGCCGCTGACTGCACCAGTGGCATAGGCGAAGATGATCGTGCCGCGATTGTCCCCGACCAGACCGCCGACTAGATCGCCGGAGCTGGTGACCGTACCCGTGGCATAGGACTGGCCTATCGAGCCGGCATTGCTGGTCCCAACCAGGCCGCCGATGGCAACACTGTCGCCTCTGACCGTACCGGTGGCATAAGCCTGACTGATGCTGCTGCTGTCGATCTTCCCGACCAGACCGCCGACGCCGCTCCAGCCTCCGACCGCGCCAGTGGCATGAGCCTGACTGATCGTTCCGCCACCCAAGCTCTGCCCGACCAGACCACCGACGTAGTACCGACCGTTGACTACGCCTGTGGCGTAGGTGTGGCTGATCGTACCGCCATAGTTCCCTCCGACCAGGCCGCCGGCGTAGTCGTTGCCCGTGACCGACCCGCCGAGCAGGCCAAGGTTGCGGATTGCGCTGCCGGTGTCGGTGAGACCGAACAGGCCCACAAGATCCTCGACGACCCGCTTGATGGTCAGACCGCTGATGGTGTGGCCCAGGCCATCGAAGACGCCGGTGAACCGTGTGCTTGATCTGCCGATCGGCGTGAAGCCGAGGCCGCCATTCCAACTGGCCGTGGCGCTGGCGTCGATATTGGTGCCAAGCGCGTAATGGCCGCCGAGGCCCCCGTTGATGCCTTGCAGGTCCGTACCGGTCGCGCTGCCGGCCGCGCCCAGCGCGGTGATGATGGTATACGGCTGATTGCTGATCTTCAGCGTGTTGCTATTGCCGATGAAATCCACCCGGCCGCCCTGTTCCGCCAGGACGTTGACGGTGCCGCGGGCCACCATCGCATCGGTGCCGTTGGCGGTGGCCGGGTTCAGCGCGAGGCCGGCGCTGCCGGCGGCCGTCATCACGGCACTGATGTCGATATCGTGGGCGGCGGTGAGCGTGAGGGTGTTGGCGCTCCAGGTCAGCGCATCGTTGACGTGGATGTCGCCGCTGCCGCTGGTGTTGGCGCCTTGGCTGGATTCGATGGTGACGTTGCCGCTGCCCAGTTGGTTGTTCAGTGTGGCACCGGTCATGTCGCCACCGCTGGCGACGATGGTGAAGTCGGTGGGGTCGATCAGCCAGGTGCCGTTGTTGCCCGCGGCGGTCAGGGTGGTGATCTTCGTGCCGTCGGCCACCTGCACGCGCGCCGCCGAGGTTTCGATGAAGCCGCCGTCGCCGCCGTTCGGCGCGCTGGCGTCCAGCGTGCCGTCCACCTGCGTGGTGCCCGCTTCCATGCCGCCGAGCAGCACGATTTTCCCGGCGCGGTTTTCGACCGTTTGCGCCTGGATCGTGCCGGTGTTGTTGACCACGCTGGCCAGCAGCGCATTCTTCGCGCCGGCGCTCATCAGCACCTGGCCACCGTCGGCGACGATCAGCTGCTTGTTCTCGGCCAGGGCGTTCAGCGTGCTGGCGTCGACCTGCACGTCGAGCAGATGGTTGCCGTCGAAACTCAAGGTGACCGCGCTGCCGCCGGCCAGCGCCACGCTGCCGGCCGGCGCGTGGATCGCGCCCTGGTTGGACACGGCGTGGCCGAGCAGGGCCACGTAGCCGCCGGGCGCAGCGGTGATCGTGCCGCGATTGGTCACGCTGCCATCGCCCGCGCCGGCAAAGTGCAACGTGCCGCGACCCAGTTCGCTGTCGCTGACGTCGAGCGTGCTGGCGACCAGGCCGCCCACGTTGACCTGCGCGCCTTGTCCAAACAGCACGCCGTTGGGATTGATCAGGAACACCTGGCCGTTCGCGTTCAAGTGGCCGAGGATCACGCTGCCGTTGGGGTCGGCGATGCGGTTGACGGCGATGGCTTGTGCGTTGGGCTGCACGAAGTTGACCGTGCTGTCCGCGCCGATGTTGAAGCTCAACCAGTTCAGCGACAGGTTCTGGCTGTTCTGCTGGATGGTGGTGAGATGATCGCCGTAATCGATACGGCCGCTGCCGGCGGTGACCTGACCACCGGTGGGACGGGTCGAGGATGCCGCCGGCGCGATGACCGTCAGCGCGAGCGCCGGACGCACGGCGACGATTGCCGCAGCCGGACGGACGGCATCGATCGCCGTGATGCCGGCTGGCGCGGCAGCGAGGGCCAGCATGGGCAGGCTCAGGGGTAGCGCGGCCCACCAGACCGAGCGTGCGCGGCGCGGCGTCGAGGTACGTCCGGCCTTGCCGCGACCGCGGGCGAGTTCGGAAACGACCAGCCAGGTGCGACGGACCTGGCTCCAGACCAGCCGGTAGATGTGATTCACGCGATTCCCCTGTGGTGCAACGCAGATATCTCCGGTGCAAGCTCTTCTTGGGCAGGCTCGGATGACCGGGTTGGTTAGTGGCGAATTTTGCGCGCGAAAGCACAGACGACTTGATCGACTGTCTCAGTTGGGAAGGGAAGGTTGTTCGTGGTGTCCGCGGGTGGCGCGTCGTGCCGGGTGCCGGCTCGATGCGCAAGCTGCCCGAAGCCGAAGGGAATCTCGCCCCCGATGACGTCGTTCCCGCGAAAGCGGGAATCCATTTTGACCTTGCGTAACGGCAGCTTGGATTCCCGCTTTCGCGGGAATGACGTCATTTGGAGGTTTTCGAGGTTCCCTGAAGGGCCTGCGCGGGAGGGTGTTACGGCATGCCACGACAGGCGGCGACATGCGGGGATAAAGGCGGGCGCGCGGGCGCGCGTCCTGTAGCATGGGCGCGCGCGGACGGGGGCCCGGGATGACCAGCAACAGCACAAGCCATGTCGATGTCGAGCCAAACGCTTCCGCGCCGATCCACCACCACTTCAGCACATGCGACATCGCTCGAGCGCAGCAGCTGGTGGCATGGCGTGATCAGACCTCCTCCTTTCTCGACATAGCGGTGTCGCACGCGCAGGTGGCCGACGGGTTTCGCGCCACGCTCGACCATTACCGGGTCGATGGCATGACGTTTCTCGACGCCTGCACCGACCCGACCACGCAGACCCGCACGGCGGCGCGGATTTCCACGGACAACATGCGCGATTACGTTTTCCACGTGCTGGTGGGGGGCGGCATCGAAACCACGACGGGCCTGTATCCACGGCGCAAGGCACTGCAAGCCCAGCCGGGCATCCTGGCCCTGGATATGAACCAGCCGATGCGCATGGAGCGTGGGTGCAGGAGCCAGGTCATGGCCTTGTTCCTGCCGCGTGCCCTGGTGGAGTCGGTGCTGCCCGATGCAGAATCGTTGCATGGCCGCGTGATCGACTACGCATCGCCACTCGCGCGCCTGTTTCTCGGCGAACTGGAAGCGCTTTCCAGCAACATCGGCGCGATGAGCGGGGCCGAAGTCCGCGTGATGATGGCCACATGCGCGCGCCTGATCGTCGGGGCCTTCGCCAAACAGAGCGGCCTGAGTGGCGACGCGCGCGCCGCGGTCCGCGCGGCGGTATTCGGCAGGGTGCGGCGGCATGTCGAGCACAACCTGCACGAGCCGGGACTGTCGCTGGAAAGCATCGTGGGCGCGTCGCGGTTGTCGCGCGCCACGTTGTACCGCCTGTTCGAGCATGAGGGCGGCCTGGCCACCTACATTCGCAATCGCAGGCTGCGCGAAGCCGCGCACGAACTCATCCGATTCCCGCAGGCACCGGTGGTGGAGATCGCTTACGGGCTCGGATTCAGGAGCGCAGCAGACTTCAATCACGCGTTCCGTCGCGCCTATGACATGCCGCCCCGGGACTTCCGCACCCTGGCTGGCTTGCGCGAAAGCCGAGCATCAGACCAGCAGACCGTCGCCGCCATCACGCCGTGAGTAGCAGGGCTCAACGCTTGCTGATTGCCGGACTCGCTACCCCAAGGAACCAGGGCGTACGCCAAAATGCCCAACGCTCGCCGATGGTTTCTCTAGTCCTGGGCTCGAAATTGGTCGTCTGTCAGTACTTTCGGTGAAGCTCAATCCGGAGATGACTCACACGCTTGAGGCCCAGGTTCGCGAGCAGATCCTGACCTTGGCAACTCGATTAAGCGGCGTGTGATCTGAAGAAGCCCCGGCTCGGGTCTTGTTTTGCCACATCGCTCAGCGTAGCCCGCGTCTATGCCTGCCCTCTTCGCACTGAAGACCATCAGTGAGCGCTTCGGTTTGCACTACGCCACGGTGAGCCATATCGCGCGAGCGGGCATGTGGCAGAACAAGACCTGACCCTCACGTTTTGAAACAGGGGTGAGCCGACCTTTCCCGGGAAGTGCACTCTGACCCCAGCTCTCTGCATCCCGGTTTCGCGGTGGCTGACGCCATGCCGAGCCAAACGACGCCTGTACTCGATCATGCGACTGGGCCGTGAGGCGCTGATGCGACGATGGTCAAACGCCAAGCTCAAAGAACTAATGGAGCAGATACGAAAGCCGTCTCCCGCACTGCTTGATCAGATGGCCGCGACAGCATGAAAACGTGGGGAAACCTCAGCCTCCGTCCCGGTTCCGCTGTTTCGCGGGCGCTTCTGCGGCCCGGCTTCTCCAGCTTTACTCTCTTGTTCTAAAAATCGAATCCAGAAGTCGACTTCCGGCACCGACTAATTTAGATAAAACACGCAGTTGCTCTCGACTAGCAATATTTTGTGTAGGCACGGGATAATTTATTTGGTGGTCAACTTCACCCCAGATCTCTTCAAATAGCGTACGCACTTGAATTTCACAGCATAACGGTGAGTCAGCGCGAGGCCTAACCAAATAGTGCACACTTGTATAATGAGTATCTCGAAGCTCCACCTCAAGGCCTTGCTCTACAAAAAAGTCCCTTGACTCAGGATCCCAAGTAAATGCTTTAGCAGGCTCAGCAAGAACCCAGTCGTTCTGATCGATCTTCGCACGGATCGCCTCATGAATATCGACAAACTGAGCTTGATGTAGATGCAATACCCGCACACCAGCCAAATCAGTCAACCGGGCAAAGAAATCCTGATTGGATAGATCTACCTCTCCAAATTTACGCTGCAACTTCCCCTCAAGATGATCAACATCCTTTAAGCGATATTTAACCGAGTGAACACTATTCTTTCTCAATAGGACTTCATGACCCAAAAACCATTGCCTGATGCCACTAGCAAAAACGTCAAAGTCATTACGCTTTGACTTAAAAATTTCAATCAACTCCCGCAGACGCTCTGGAGTCATGATTTCCTCCAGTTGTCAGATTAGAGCAACTCGTTCCAGGAGCGATTCAGCAAAAGCGAAGTAACTCGCTCTCGTCCCATAATAAATTGCTCGATTACCTCTAATTGTCGACGCATCATCCGTTTCAAGTGAAGTTATATCTGGAACCCTCCAGATCGGGGCATGATATTTTTGCGCCATACCTGGAAGCGTGTTGTGACCATGCATCACAGACTCTCCGCCTACTGGAGCACTCAGCAACTTAGGACTCAAGTGATCTCTAATGACCTCTGGGATAAAATCAGTGATAGCGGTAGGTATCTGCATTGCATAGTTAAAATGCGCCGTCGCCAAATTCCATGGATGATCGACTGCAGTATATTTTTTTGCATTATAAATTGTAAATCCTAACAATTTAATGAAACGCTCCGGGAACTCAGCACGCTTCTCGTCCGAAAGCAGTGAATACATGGTGTGAAACTGTTTTTTCCATCCCGCGAGTGCAGCACCGATATTACGAATGCCATACAAAGAGAACATATCGGGCATGCAAGGAATCAAAAAGCCGTCTGTCGTTGAGATAACGACCTTGTTCAAGGCGCCAAGGCTCGGCGAAGTATCCATGATTACGAATTCGTAACCATGCGCGGATGCATAAGCACGGGCAATCGTGCGGATTTTTGTAATCGTGCGAACTGCCTGAGGATCACCCTGAAATGCCTCGCTCCACAATTTGCTTATTTTGTCTTCATACATGTGCATCGTTAAGCGCCCAGGGACAAGCCCCAGACCGTGCGACAACTCATATGGCGGCGGGAGTCTTGGTATATCACCAACACCATCCTCAGTCGGTTTAAGAAGAAAATGTATGGACCTTGGTGCATCAAGCATCGCCTCGAATGCCGCATCATCTATAGAAATCTTAGCCTTCTCAAAATCTTGGATGAAGTCATCTTCCGCGGCCCATATCGCATGAATTACCTCCTCGTCCATACCTAGGATAGTTAAATTGCACTGAGGGTCGAGGTCGATAACTAGCGTCTTATGCCCCATTTCGGCGAGTGCATGCGCCAAATGGTAGGTCAGCGTTGTTTTGCCGACGCCACCTTTATTGTTAAAGATTGAAATAGTCTTCACGTACCCCCTCCTTAGCTCAAAGAATAAAGGGCGGCATCACTGCCACCCTTTTTCAAACCGACATTACGCTTATTTGCTCAGCCGCACTTCGAATACCCACAATTCAAACACGTCTGACACCCATCCATCAGCACCAGCGCCTGCGTATTGCACTTCGCGCACAGCGTCGCGCCCGGCGGGAAGCCCGAGGATTCGGTATCGCTGGAGGTCGTCGCGGCCGAAGCCGCCTTGCTCACGTCAGAGTTTTTTTTTGCCCCAGCCTGCTCGTACGCCGCCCGCTTCTCGGCAATCAGCTTGCGCGTCGCGTCGTCCATCTCCGGGTCGTGGATCAGGCCGATGTTCTTCATGTGCTGTTCGATCACGCCGCCGATCTCGGCGACGATGCTGGGCATGTAGATGCCGCCGGCCTTGAAGTAGCCGCCGCGGGGGTCGAACACGGCTTTCAGTTCTTCCACGATGAAGGTGACGTCGCCGCCCTTGCGGAACACGGCGGACAGGATGCGGGTGAGCGCCACGATCCACTGGAAGTGGTCCATGTTCTTCGAGTTGATGAAGATCTCGAAGGGGCGGCGCAGCTCGTGCTTGGTGCCGGCGTTGAGCACGATGTCGTTGATGGTGACGTACAGCGCGTGCTCGAACAGCGGCGACTTGATCTTGAAGGTGGAGCCGACCAGGGTCTCGGGCCGCTCGACGCTTTCGTGCATCTGGATCACTTCGGCCGTGGGCGCCTCTTTCGACGCGGCGGCGGTGACCGGGGTGGCGGCAACCTTGTCTTCGGGTTTGACCACGTTGTAGCCCGTGATCTTCTTGTCGATCTTGATCGCCATGGTGTTCGCTTCTTTCTTGAGTGTTGATGCCGGTGCGGACGCGGCGTGCTGCGTGGATCATCCGGCCCGGCGCTGGGCCGGGCCGGATGCGGTGCTGCTTACTTCCGTTTTGCAGCGGCCTTCTTGGCGGCAGGCTTGCGCGCTGCCGACTTGACGCTCGCTTTCTTGCTGGCAGTGGACCTCTTGACCGTCTTGGCGACGGCTTTCTTGCTGGCGGACTTCTTCGCTGCCGCCTTTTTCGGTGCGGCCTTCTTGCTGGCCGACTTCTTGCTGCTGACCTTCTTTGCGGCCTTGGCGGCTTTCTTCTTCACCACCTTGGCGACTTTCTTGGCGACCTTCTTCACCGCTTTCTTCGCGGCGCCGGCCTTCTTGACGACTTTCTTTGCTGCCTTCTTGACGGCCTTCTTCGCGGCGGTCTTCTTCACCGCCACTTTCTTCGCCACCTTCCGGGCGACTTTCTTCGCCGCCTTCTTCACGGCTTTCTTGGCGGCGGCCTTCTTCGGCGCGGCCTTTTTCGCCGCAGCCTTCTTGGGCGCGGCCTTCTTCTTTGCCGCGGCTTTCTTCGGCGCGGCCTTCTTGGCGGCAGCCTTCTTTGGTGCAGCCTTCTTCGCAGCAGCCTTCTTCGGCGCAGCCTTCTTCGCAGCGGCCTTCTTCGGCGCAGCCTTCTTGGCCGCGGCCTTCTTCGGAGCGGCCTTCTTCTTCGCTGCCGGCTTCTTCTTTGCCGGCGCGGGTGCGGCAACCGGCGCAGCCGGCGGCACTTCCGGCAAGACCGGCAGGACGACGGCAGGCGCCTCGGCGGCGGCCGGCGCGGTGGTGGCGTTCATTTCAACTTCGTTATCGATGGACATGCTGGTGTTCCCCTCCGGTGGACCGCTTGAGTTGTCGCACGCCGGGAGCGTGCGACGGTTCAGAACTTGCCGTAGTAGCCTTCCTTCAAGGCATCGAAGAGGTTGGCGGCGGAGTGCATCTCGCCGTCGTATTCCACCTGCTCATTGCCTTTCAGTTCGACAACGCTACCGTCTTCGAGCTCGAAGCGGTAGAGGGTGCTTTCAAGGTCTGCGTCCTTGACCAGCACGCCCTGGAACGCGGCGGGGTTGAAGCGGAACGTGGTGCATCCCTTCAGGCCCTGTTTGTAGGCGTAGAAGTAGATGTCCTTGAAGTCTTCGTAGGGGTAGTCGGTGGGCACGTTGGCGGTCTTGGAGATCGACGAGTCGATCCACTTCTGCGAGGCGGCCTGGATGTCCACGTGCTGTTTCGGGCTGATGTCGTCGGCGGAGACGAAGTAGTCCGGCAGCTTGTTGGCCGCCTCGTCGGTGGACGCCTTGGCGTCGGCGTTGATCAGGGCGCGGTAGGCCAGCAGCTCGTAGCTGAGCACCTCGATCTTTTCCTTGGACTTCTTGCCCTCGCGGATCACGTTGCGCGAATAGCTGTGGGCGAAGCTGGGCTCGATGCCGTTGCTGGCGTTGTTGGCCAGGCTCAGGCTGATCGTGCCGGTGGGCGCGATCGAGCTGTGGTGAGTGAAGCGCGCGCCGGTCTCGGCCAGTTGCTCGACCAGGTTCGGCGCCACCGTGGCAATGCGCTGCATGTAGCGGCTGTACCTGGCGTGCAGCACGCGGCCGGGGATGGCGTCGCCGACCTTGTAGCCGTCGGTGACCATTTCCGGGCGCTTGCGCAGCATGTCGCCGGTGACGGTGTAGTCGCGCAGCAGGATCGGCGCGGCGCCCTTTTCTTGTGCCAGCTCCAGCGCCACTTCCCAGCCGGCCACCGCCATCTCGCGCGAGACGTCCTCGGTGAAGCTGACCGCGTCGGTCGACCCGTAGCGCATCTTCAGCATGGTCACGGTGGAACCCAGGCCGAGGAAGCCCATGCCGTGGCGGCGCTTGCCCATGATCTCGTTGCGCTGCTGCTCCAGCGGCAGGCCGTTGATCTCGACCACGTTGTCGAGCATGCGGGTGAACACCTTGACCACGTCGCGGTATTCGTCCCAGTCGAAACGCGCCTTCGGGCCGAACGGATCACGCACGAAGGTGGTCAGGTTGATCGAGCCGAGCAGGCACGAGCCGTACGGCGGCAAGGGCTGTTCGCCGCACGGGTTGGTGGCGCGGATGTGCTCGCACCACCAGTTGTTGTTCATCTCGTTGACCTTGTCGATCAGGATGAAGCCGGGCTCGGCGTAGTCGTACGTCGAGACCATGATCATGTCCCACAGGTGCCGCGCGCGGATGTGGCCGTAGATCTTGCAGGCGACCAGGCCGTCCTCGCGGTCGACGTAGTTCTCGTGGGTGGGCCACTCGCGCCAGACCACCTGGGCCGGGTCGGCCAGGTCGACTTCGTCGCGTTCCTTCACGTGCACCGGGAACACCAGCGGCCAGTCCTGGTCGTGCTCGACCGCGTCCATGAAGCCGTCGGTGATCAGCAGGCTGAGGTTGAACTGGCGCAGCCGGCCGTCCTCGCGCTTGGCGCGGATGAATTCCTTGGCGTCGGGATGGCTGATGTCGAACGTGCCCATCTGCGCGCCGCGGCGGCCGCCGGCGGAGGACACGGTGAAGCACATCTTGTCGTAGATATCCATGAACGACAGCGGGCCGCTGGTATACGCGCCGGCGCCCGACACGTACGCGCCGCGCGGACGCAGCGTGGAGAACTCGTAGCCGATGCCGCAACCGGCCTTCAGGGTCAGGCCGGCCTCGTGCACCTTCTCCAGGATGTCGTCCATCGAGTCGCGGATGGTGCCCGAGACGGTGCAGTTGATGGTGGAAGTGGCCGGCTTGTGCGCCAGCGCGCCGGCGTTGGAAGTGATGCGGCCGGCCGGGATCGCACCGCGGCGCAGCGCCCACAGGAATTTTTCGTACCAGAGGCCGCGCAATTCGTCGGTGGCCTCGACGTCGGACAACGCGCGCGCCACGCGCTGGTAGGTCTCGTCGATGGTGGCGTCGACCGGTTCGCCGGACTTCGCCTTCAGACGATACTTCTTGTCCCAGATGTCGTAGGACGCCGGTTGCAGCGGAATTTCCACGGCGGCATCACGGCTGGCGGCTGGATTCATGGTTGAACTTGGGTTCGCGCTGGGGGCTGAACTTGTGGCTGGCGCACGCACTGTGCTCATCGGCTTCCTGACCTCTCGCTGCGACCTTGTGGCCGGCGTTGTTTTTTATTCGATACGGCTATGTCATTCACAACTACATCAGCGGCAACGTGACGGGCCATCGAGGATTGCCCTCCAGCCCATGTGTCAGCTGATTCCCGACGACAACGACTCCCCCTCAAGAGTGCGACGGTCGACACCAGTGCTTGTCTTGGCGCTGGTTCGTGAACACAAGATGTTGTGGTTGATATCGGGTAAGCAAGTTAACCCCGACATCGCTGGTTGTAAAGTCCCACGACAGCATTCTTCCGGACGGAACCGCCGCGCCGCGCTCCGGTCGAAGCAGCGCTGCTTTTACCGCCTTCTGGAGGACTCCATGTCGCCGTTGCCTTCCCGTCTTGTGCCCTGGCTGACCGGCCTGCTGGTCGTGGCCGTCGTCGCCCTCGGCAGCGTGCCCGGCGGCAGCCGTGCGGCGACCTTGCCGGCCGCGATCGGCGGCCAACCGCTGCCGTCGCTGGCGCCGATGCTGACGCGGGTGACCCCGGCGGTGGTGAACATTTCCACCACGACCCGGGTGCAGGTGCGCGATGCGTATTTCGACGACCCGATGGTGCGCCAGTTCTTCGGCCTGCCGGCGACGCCGCGCGAGCGCGTCGAGCAGAGCCTGGGCTCGGGCGTGATCGTGGATGCGGCGAAGGGCTACGTGCTGACCAACAACCACGTGGTCGGCGGCGCCGACGACATCAGCGTGACGCTGCAGGATGGGCGCACGTTCAAGGGCAAGCTGATCGGCAGCGACCCGGACACCGACGTGGCGGTGGTGCAGATTCCGGCGCAGAACCTCAAGGCGTTGCCGCTGGCCGATTCGTCCGCGCTGCAGGTGGGCGACTACGTGGTGGCGGTGGGCGACCCGTTCGGGCTGGGCCAGACGGTCACCGCCGGCATCGTCTCGGCACTGGGCCGCTCGGGCCTCGGCCAGAACTCGTCGGGCACGGGGGGTTACCAGAACTTCATCCAGACCGACGCCTCGATCAACCCCGGCAATTCCGGCGGCGCGCTGGTGAACCTGCGCGGCGAGCTGGTCGGCATCAACACGATGATCTTCTCGCCGTCCGGCGGCAACGTCGGCATCGGTTTCGCGATCCCCAGCAACCTCACCAGCGAAGTGATGGCGCAACTGCTGGCGCACGGCAAGGTGCAGCGCGGCAGCCTGGGCGCGCAGACCCAGGCGATCACCCCGCGCATCGCCCAGCTGCTCGGGCTGAAGGACAGCAACGGCGTGGTGGTCACCGGCGTGACCGACGGCTCGGCCGCCGCGCACGCCGGCCTGCAGCCGGGCGACGTGCTGACCACGCTGAACGGCAAGTCGCTGCATAACGTGCAGGAACTGAACAACGCCGAGGGCCTGCTGCCGCTGGGCAGCACGCTGCGCCTGGGCGTGCTGCGCGACGGCAAGCTGCGCGAAGTCAGCGCCACGCTCACCGCGGAGAAGCTGGCCAGCGTCGACGGCGGCCAGCTCGATCCGCGCCTGGCCGGCGTGCGCTTCACCGAGCTGAGCCAGAACCAGCGCAACCAGGGCTGGTACGGCGTGGCGATCAGCGCGGTGCAGCCGGGCAGTCGCGCGGCACGCGCGGGGCTGAGTGCCGACGACGTGGTGATCGGCGTGGGCAACCAGCGCATCACCGGCCTGAACATGCTGCGCGGACTGGCCGGGGTGAAGCCGCGCCAGCTGGTGCTGGTGGTCGCCGACGACGATGGCACGCGCTACGTGGTGGTCAACTAGGCGAAAGCCGTTCAGGCGAAAGCGTGGCCGGGATCGCCTCCGGGCCGTGTCCCGGCGCACAGCTTCGGGGTCTGCCGTCGCGCAAACCCATGAAAGCGCTTGATGTTCTGCATTCAGGCCGATGAAATATCCTCACCGCTTCATCCTGCGTGCGCCTGCAAGGCGCCATACTCGCGCCATTACATCCACATTCAAATCTTGCCGGGGCTCCCTACCACCATGTCCGTTCGCCTTACCCGCCTGCTGTCCGTCGCCCTGATCGGGGCCTGCCTCACCACCCCCGCGTTCGCCAGGAGCAAGCCGAAGGCGCACACCAGCGCCCCCGCCAAGAGCAGCCTGGTCTGGCGCGGCGACGTCGCCACCGCGAACGGCGTGGTCAACGAAGTGGCGAAGGCGTGGGAGAAGACCGGCCACGGGCGGATCGAACTGCAGCCGTTCAACACCGCCTCGGGCATCGACGCGGTGGCGTCGGGCACCGCCGACCTGGCCGGCAGCGCGCGCGCCAGCGACAACAGCGCGCAGAACGCGAACCTCACCTTCACCCCGGTGGCGTGGGACGCGCTGGTGATCATCACCCAGTCGTCCAACCCGGTCCGCAGCCTCACGCTGAAACAGGTGCACGACATCTACTACGGCAAGATCCACAACTGGAGCGAAGTCGGCGGCCGCAGCGCGCCGATCGACGTATACGCGGTGGCCAGCCCCGGCGACGGCGTGGAATACAGCCTGCGCAGCCTGCTGTTCGGCCGCGGCAACCAGCCGGTGGCGGCGCCGCGGCTGTACGTCAACACGCGCAAGCTGGAAGAAGGCATCGCGCTGAACCCGAACGGCCTGGGCGTGTCCACGCTGTCCAGCATCAGCGGCAATGCCAAGCTCAAGGCGATCCCGATCAACGGCAAGCCGGCCACCGTCGCCAACATCGCCGACGGCAGCTACCCGCTGTTCACCCCGCTGTACCTGGTAACCAACCCGCGCAGCCCGAAGGCCGCGCAGGCGCAGGCGTTCATCGACTTCATGCAGACCGAGCCGGGCAAGGCCGCGCTGCGCAGGCATGCCGTGCTGCCGTATCAGGATGGCGGCGCGCTGGCGTCGATGGACATCTCGCGGCGCAGCCGGATCCTGGCCGAAGTCGGCGCGCGCCCGGTCAGGAGCACGCCGGTGTCGGCACCGGGTGCCACCTACGCGGCGCGTGCCGCGATCGCGCCGACCTCGCCCGACACGCTGGCAGCGCGGCAGGCGCTGGAACAGCGTCGCGCCGATGCCAGGGACACCGCCCGCCTGAGCAAGGTGCAGGGCAGCGTGAGCGACGTCACCGTCAGCGGCGTAACCCATGCGAACGGCAGCGCCACCACGGTCAGCCAGACCAGGGGCAAGGACTTCGGCAAGGTCAGCGCCGACGCCGGTCAGGCCGCGACTACCTACAAGGTGACCAAGGGCGACACGCTGTCGACGATCGCCAAGCGGCATTCGGTCGAGGTGGCCCAGTTGCGCGAGTGGAACCACCTGAAGAACGACCAGATCAAACTCGGCCAGGTGCTGCGCATCCGCAACCGCTGAGCCGTGCGGGCGTGCCGATACTCGCGCTGACGCTGGATCTCGACGATACCTTGTGGCCGGTGCTGCCGGCGCTCGAACGCGCCGACCAGGCGGTGGATGCCTGGCTGCAGCGGCACCATCCCGACGTCGCACGCGCGTGGCCGATCGCGGCCATGCGCGCGCTGCGCATGCAGGTCGCCACCGAGCGGCTCGACCTCGCACACGACTTCACCAGCCAGCGCCAGCTCACCCTGCGACAGGCGTTCGCCGCCTGCGGCGTGGACGATGCGCCGATCGAGACGCTGTGGGAAATCTACTTCGCCGCGCGCAACCGCGTGGAGCTGTATCCGGACAGCCTGCCCGCGCTGGAACGGATCACCGCGCGCTGGCCGCTGGCCAGCCTGACCAACGGCAACGCCGACCTGCAGCGCATCGGCATCCACGCGCATTTCGCCCACCACGTCTGTGCGCGCGACAGCGGCGTGGCCAAGCCCGACCCGCGGATCTTCCTGGCCGCGGCCGCACGGCTGGGCGTGGCGCCCGGGCAGATCCTGCACGTCGGCGACGACCCGGTCATGGATGTCGTTGGTGCGCGCGACGCCGGCCTGCGCACCGCCTGGATGAATCGTGAAGGCCTGCCCTGGCCAGCCGAACTGGGCACGCCGCCCGAGCTGGACCTGCGCGACATGACTGCGCTGGCCGACTGGCTCGAAGCGCAGCATCCTGCCGCATAGGCAAGCAGCAGCCATTGCGCGCATCATTGGCGATTCGCCATTCATGGCACGCCCCGCGTCGTGCCATCGCAAGCCAGAAGGATCCCGCATGTCCGCCCTGATCGAACGCCAGCCCGGCACCCGCCACAGCATCGCCATCGAGACCACCGACGCCGCGCACTACGCCGCGAGCCGTCGCCGGCTCACCGCGGCGCAGCGGCGCTGGCTGGCGGACAGCGGTTTCGAGGCGGCCGCGGGCACGTTCGCGCTGCTGGCCGACGCCGCGGGCAAGCTGGTGCGTGTGCTGGTCGGCGTCGACGCACGCGACCCGCTGGCGGCACTGGCCGCGCTGCCGTGCAGCCTGCCCGAAGCGAACTACCACCTTGCCGATGAAGGCGTGCTGGCCGATCCGGGCCAGGCCGCGCTGGGCTGGGCGCTCGGCGCCTACCAGTTCAACCGCTATCGCCAGCCGAAGCGCGCGCCGGCCCGGCTCGCCGTGCCGGCCGCCGACTTGCGGCAATTGGCGCCGCTGGTCGAAGCCACCGCGCTGGTGCGCGACCTGGTCAACACGCCGACCGAAGACATGGGCCCGGAGCAGTTGGGCGACGCGATCAAGCAGCTCGGCAAGACGCACAAGGCGAAGGTGCGCGACTGGGTCGGCGACGAACTGCTCAAGGCGAACTTTCCGACCATCCACGCGGTCGGCCGCGCCAGCCATCGCGCACCGCGGCTGGTCGAGCTGAGCTGGGGCAAACGCGAGCATCCCAAACTCGTGCTGGTCGGCAAGGGCGTGTGTTTCGACACCGGCGGACTCGACCTGAAATCCGCCGACGGCATGCGCTGGATGAAGAAGGACATGGGCGGCGCGGCGCACGCGATCGCGCTGGCCGGCCTGGTGATGCAGGCGCAGTTGCCGGTGCGGCTGACCCTGCTGATTCCCGCGGTGGAAAACTCCGTGGCCGGCAATGCGCTGCGCCCGGGCGAGGTGGTGGTCACCCGCGCCGGCCACGCGGTCGAGATCGACAACACCGACGCCGAAGGCCGCCTGGTGCTGTGCGACGCGCTGGCCTACGGCGCCGAGCAGCAGCCGGACCTGATCCTCGACTTCGCCACCCTCACCGGCGCCGCGCGCGTGGCGCTGGGCCCGGACCTGCCCGCGCTGTTCGCCAATGACGAGGCCGCGGCGGCCGGCGTGCTGGCCGCCGGCCGCGCGGTCGACGACCCACTGTGGCAGCTGCCGCTGTGGCGGCCGTACCGCAAGATGCTCGATTCGTACCTGGCCGACTTCGCCAACGCCGGCCCGTCGCGCCATGCCGGCGCGATCACTGCAGCGCTGTACCTGGAACGCTTCGTGCCGGACGGCACGCCGTGGCTGCACCTGGACACCTACGCGTGGAACGACGCCGACCGCCCGGGCCGCCCGCGCGGCGGCGAGGCGATGGGACTGCGCGCGACGTTCGCGTTCCTGCGGCAGCGCTACGGCGGCTGAGCCGGCAGCATGACTTCTGGCGTTGTCGCGCCGGAGTGAAAAATTGCATCCTGCGGGATTCCCCGGACCGGAGCCCGCCATGCCTCTTCGCCCGCACCTGCTCGCCGCCGGCGTAGCGCTCGGCCTCGCCGCCTGCACCAGCGTACCCGTCGCCAAAACCGCGCCGCCGGCCCAGCCGGCACCGACCGCGCAGACGCTGAACTCAGGCGGCGTGATGCCGGCCGAACAGGCGCGCGTGCATTTCGATCATGCCGAGCTGCATTTCGCGGTCGACGCGGCCACGCAGAGCATCGACGCCAGCGCGACACTGAGCTTCACCGCGAAGTCCGCCACCGACACGCTGCTGCTGGACCTGGACCGCAACCTGCCGATCAGCGCGATCGAGCTGGGTGGCCAGCCGCTCGCTGCCAGCGCGTGGAGCAACCCGGACGGCCGCCTGCTCATCCAGCTGCCGGCACCGCTCGCCGCCGGCGGCAAAGTGAGCGTGACGATCCGCTACGGCGGCAAGCCGCACGTGGCGAAGAAGGCGCCGTGGGATGGCGGCTTCGTGTGGAGCCACACCGCCGACGGCCAGCCGTGGGTCGCCAGCGCGGTGCAGGGCGAAGGCTGCGACCTGTTCTGGCCGTGCATCGACCAGCCGCAAGGCGAACCCGACCTGGTCGACACCTACGTCACCGTGCCGAAGACCCTGGCCGCGCCCGGCAACGGCGTGCTGGTCGGCATCACCGACGCGGGCGACCAGCACACGTACCACTGGCGCGCCAAGCACCCGGATACCTACGCGATCGCGATCAACATCGGCCCGTTCGACGAACTCAAGGCGGACTACAAGAGCCGCTACGGCAACACCATCCCGATGCAGTTCTGGTACCTGCGCGGACACGAGGCGCAGGCGAAACAGTTGTTCGCCGGGTTCCCGCGCATGCTGGATTTCTTCGAGCAGCAGATCGGCCCGTATCCGTTCGGCGACGAGAAGATGGGCGTGGTGGAAACCCCGCACCTGGGCATGGAGCACCAGACCCTCAACGCCTACGGCAACGGCTACAAGCAGGACGGTTACGGTTTCGACCGGTTGCTGCAGCACGAGTTTGCGCACGAATGGTTCGGCAACCAGGTCACCAACGCCGACTGGGACGACATGTGGCTGCACGAGAGTTTCGGCACCTACATGCAGCCGCTGTACAGCCAGTACCTCAACGGCGACATGGATTACTTCAGCTGGCTGCACCAGTTGCGGCTGCAGTTGCGCAATCGCCATCCGATCGTGTCCGGCAGCAGCAAGACCGAAGAGCAGGTCTACGACGAGACGGCCGGCCCCGGCCAAGACATCTACAACAAGGGCGCGCTGATGCTGCACACGCTGCGCCAGCTGATCGGCGACCGGGACTTCTTCGAGAGCACCCGCCGGCTGGTCTACGGCCGCCCCGACCCGCAGCCGGGCAATTTCAAGCCGCGCTACGCGACCACCAACGACTACATCGCGATCGTCGACCAGGTCACCGGGCGCAAGCTGGACTGGTTCTTCGACGTCTACCTGCGCGACGCCGCGCTGCCGCGGCTGGACGAGCAGCGCGACGGCGATACGCTGAAGCTGCGCTGGGTGACCGAACACGGCAAGCCGTTCCCGATGCCGGTCGACGTGCAGGTGGGCGACAGCGTGCACACCTTGCCCATGCGCGACGGCAGCGGCCAGCTGCAGGTGCCGGCCGGCAGCCTGCTGATCGTCGACCCGCGCTCGAAGGTGCTGCGCGCGATGCCGCACGTCGAAGCGTACCGGCAATGGATGAAGCAGCAGCGGGCGGCGCGCAAATAGTTGCCACGGCATGAGCCGGCAGCCGTCGCGCGCGTCCCTATAATCACCGGGAACGTTCAACAGCGAATCTTCCCGATGAACAAGCCGTCACCCGCCTCTCCCGCCATTTGCCGCGAGCAGGCGCTTGCCGCATGGCAGCGCGGCGACATGGCGATGGCCGAGCAGGCCTTCCTGCGTCTGCTGGAAACCCAGCCCGATGATGCCGAGGCGCTGCAGTTCCTGGCCACCCGCCAGTTGGGTCGGGGCGATGCGGAACACGCGATCGAGCTGCTGTTCGCGGCACACCGCGCACAACCGCAGGACGCAGCCATCCTGCACCGGCTGGGCGAGGTGCAGATGCTGGCCGGGGAGCTGGAGGCCGCCGCCGACAGCTTGCGCCAAGGTCTGCAAGTCGCACCCGGCATGTTCGTGGCGCGCCTGCGCCTGGGCGTCGCGCTCGAGCAGCAGGGACGCCGGCACGAGGCCATGCTGGCCTACTTCGGCGCGATCGATGTCGCGCAAGCGCAAGGGCGGTGGCTGGACGACGCCACCACCGCGCCGGGCCTGCGCGACGCGGTGAAGCATGCCGTGCGCTACGTGGCGGCCGGCCGGCGCGAGCTGTTCGACGCGGTCATCGAGCCGTTGCGGCAACGCTACGGCCGATCGGAACTGACCCGCGTCGACCAGTGCCTGGCGATCTATCTCGGCGAGCAGGCTGCAGTGCTGCCCGATCCGCGACAGCACCCCAAGTTCCTGTATTTCCCGGGCATCCCCAGCCGGACGTTCTACCCGCGCGAGCGCTTTCCGGCGCATGCGCGGCTGGAAGCTGCCGTCGACGTGATACGCGAGGAGTTGCGCGCCGTGCTCTCGCACGCGCAGGACGATCTGGTGCCGTTCCTGGGCACCAACTCAGGCGAGGCCGTGGCGGCCCAGTTGCTGGGTTCGTCCGGTGCGCAAGAGGCAGCCTGGGATGCCTTCTTCTTCTACCGGCACGGCGTGCGCCACGACATGCAGTGCGCGCGTTGCCCGCGCACCAGCGCGCTGCTGGACTCGATGCCGCTGGTCCGGGTGCGCGACCACGCGCCGGAAACGCTGTATTCCGTGCTGCGCCCGGGCACGCATATCCTGCCGCACCGCGGCGTCACCAACACGCGCCTGGTCACGCATCTCCCGCTCATCGTGCCGCCGGACTGCGCCTTGCGCGTGGGCGGCGAAACCCATGTGTGGGAAGAAGGCCGCTGCGTCACCTTCGACGACACGTTCGAGCACGAAGCGTGGAACCGCAGCGACCAGACCCGCGTGGTACTGATTCTGGACAGTTGGAATCCCGATCTCAGCGAAGCGGAACAGGCTGCGGTAACCGACCTGGTCGCAGCTATCGGCGACTTCAACCGGTCCAGCGAGACGGCAGCGCCATCCCTGAAATCCTGACCGCGGCCTGGTCGATCGATGGTCGGGCCGACTGCGGCGGTTGTGCGCTGGACCGCCTCTCGGAGTAATCTTCTGGCGGTTGGGCACCGCAGGCAATCATTGTCGCGTGGCCCAACGCGTACCCCGGGGAGGGGACTCGACGCGCTCGAAGGCAGGGAACGAATACCAACATCCATTGGGGATACCAAATGAAATACGGCATGAATCACTTGTCACTGGCGGTACGCCTGGCATTGACCGCGGGAATCATCACGGCAGCGGGTGTGGCCCAGGCGCAGGCGCCGCAGGCGGATAACCCGCCGTCGTCGGATCAGGCCACGCCACCGTCCAAGAGCAAGGCCAAGACCTTGCAAGCGGTTGTCGTGACCGGCTCGCTGATCCGGCGCGTGGACGTCGAGACGGCCAGCCCGGTAGTGACACTGGACCGCGCAACCATCTCCAACTCGGGCAAGCCCGTGCTGGGCGACGTGCTGCAGCAGATGCCGAGCATCTCCGGCAATGCCACCAATCCGCAGAACAACAGCAACGGTGGCGGCGTGGCCAGCCCCTTGCTGGAAGGCGGCAATGGCGCGTCGCGCGTCTCGCTGCGCGGCCTGGGCATCAACCGCACGCTGGTACTGGTCAACGGCCAGCGCATGGCCAACCCGGATCTCAACCTGATTCCGCCGGAAATGATCGATCGGGTCGACGTGCTGGCCGAAGGCGCCTCCACGGTGTACGGCTCCGACGCCATCGGCGGCGTCGTCAACTTCATCCTGCGCAAGGACTTCAAGGGCGCCCAGTTCAGCCTGAACGACGGTATCTCCAGCCACGGCGACGCGCAGCGCCGCGGCTTCAACCTGACCGCCGGCAACACGGGCGAGAACTACAGCATCGTCGGCGGCCTTGATTACAACAAGTACGACGCGGTATTGGGCAAAAGGCGCAAGTTCTCCAAGCAGCAGCTGTACCTGTCGAGCGGTTCTGTCGTGGCGGCCGGTTCCAGCTCGATCCCGACCGGCAGAATCCAGCTGCCCGCATCGATCGCCAACCAGTACGGCTGCCCGATCAATTCGAGCGGCACCGCCAACGTGACCCTGGCGCAGGGCGACGGATCGGCCCTCGGCGACTACCGCTGCCGTCTCTCCTCGGATACCTACAACTACGCTGCGCTCAATTACATCCAGACCGCGCAGAAGCGCACCAACGGCTTTGTGCTCGGCAGCTACAACCTCACCGACAGCCTGACCGCGTACGTCGATGCGTTCTACAACCGCACGGTATCCAGTGGCCAGGATGCTCCTTCGCCGGTCGGCACCGGCGACGGCCTGATCATCTCCTCCAGCAATCCGATCAATCCGTTTGGCGTCACGTTCAGCCAGAATCCGGTCCCCGGCGACCCGAACAGCGGCTACAACTTCCAGACCCGCCTCACCGGCGCCGGCACCCGCGTGCACAGTTTCACCACCAGCACCGGACAGATCAATGCAGGGCTGCGCGGCAATTTCGGCCAGGAAAGCAGCTGGATCTGGGATGCGTCGGTCAACTACAGCCATACCAATCGCAAACAAAGCGATACCAATGAGGTCGACATACCGGCGCTGCAGGCCGCCGTCGACGGTGGCGCGAACATCTTCAACCAGGCCGACCCGAGCGTCGGCGCGCAATTGAGGGGCGGCGTGAAGACGCCGATCTACGTCTTCACCCAGTCCACCAAGCAGGCCCAGTTCAATGCCAGCGGCGAGCTGTGGGACTTGCCCGCCGGCGCGATGCAGCTGTCTGCCGGTGCCCTGTACCGCAAGCAGTTCATGAACTACACCGTGAGCGACTTTGCCGTGCTCGATCCGGTGACCACCACCTGCCAGATCCTGCAGGAAGCCTGCGGCTCGCCCGGGCGTGGCAACTTCGATGTCAAGGAAGTCTATGCCGAAACGTTGATCCCGCTGCTCTCCGAGCAGCCATGGGCCCACTCGTTGAACCTCGACCTCGGCATCCGCACGTCGAACTACAGCACCACCGGCACGACCACCAACGGCAAGATCGCGATCGAGTGGCGTCCCACGTCCGATCTGCTGCTGCGTGGCACGGTCTCCCAGGTATTCCGCGCGCCCAATCTCAATGAACTCTACGATGGCCGCACGCTGGTCCAGCCGAACTTGAACGACCCGTGCGTCGGACTCACCGCGGCCGAGCTTGCGGCGCATCCGGCAGCCTGCCAGTTCGTTCCGGTGAACTGGGCCGGCAACTCGCCGGCGCAGGTCAACACGTTCTACTCGGGCGCCTCCACGGTGGGCGCGACGCTGAAACCCGAAAAGGGCAAGTCCATCGATCTCGGGCTGGTCTACGACCCGGACTGGTTGCCCGGCCTGTCCACCAGCCTCGACTTCTGGCACATCCACCTGTCCGACACGCTCACGGCGATCCAGGCCGATACCGTGGTCGGCTCCTGCTTCAACAACGCCAGCAGTCCGTATTGCTCGTTCATCCACCGCGAAGACAACACCAGCCGGCAGCCCGGCCAGGTGTTCCTGATCAATACCCCGGTGGTCAACCTGGGCAACCTCAGCACCACCGGCATCGACTACACGCTGCGCTACAAGATCCCGCATTTCAACCTGGGCAACATGGATCCGGGCAACTTCCGCGCCGGCCTCAGCACCAGCTACACGTCGACGTACAAGAACAACGCCACACCCGGCGAGCCGGGCGCGAAGACGATCAACTACGCCGGCACTTACAGCCAGCAATTCGGCAACATCTCGCGCTGGCGCGGCACGGCCACGCTCAATTGGGACAAGGACAACTGGAGCGCCCAGTGGCAGTCGCGCTACATCCACAGGCTGACCGCCCTCAACGTCGACGCCGCCATCACCGGGGTGAATATCCCGATGGCTTCGGTGCTCTACCACTCGATCCAGCTGGGCTACGCAGTGCCGTCGATCCACACCCGCTTCGACATCGGCGTGGACAACCTCAGCAACAAGCTGCCGCCGCTGGTCTACCAGAACAGCGGAAACTACAACGTGGACACCGCCACGTACGACGTGCTCGGCCGCTACTACTGGGCGCGGGCGACGATCAAGTTCTGACAACTTGATCGGGTAGGCGACATCCGGAAAATCCGGAGCATGCAGGAGGGCCGCGAGCATATTCGCGGCCCTCTTGCATAATGGGGGTCGGAAGACGATTGATGGAGAAGCCGTGTCCACTTCGACCACGGATCTGGCCAAGGCCATGGCCGGCGCCTGGAACGCCGGCGAGACAGAGCGGGTCATTGCCCTCGCCGGGCAGGCCACGCCGGCCGACGAGGAAGACGAAGGCGTGCTGGCGCTGCTTGGCCTGGCGCAGCAGGCCACCGGTCGTCACCGGCAGGCCGCGGCGACGTTCCGTCGGCTGGCGCAGATGCGGCCGGGCGTTTCGGCCTATTGGAACAACCTGGCGGTCGCCTGCCGGCAGGCGGGCGACCTGCCCGCCTCCGAGCAGGCCCTGCTGACGGCGCTGGCGCTGGCGCCGGACGATGCCGAGGTGCACTACAACCTCGGCCTGCTCTACACGCAGCAACAGCGCTGGATACCGGCCAGGCAGGCCCTGCTGGACGCCGCGCAGCTGGACCCGCATTTCATCGAAGCCCGGCTGCAGGCTGCGTACGCCTGTTATGTCTGCGGCGACAACACCCAGCAGGAGGCGATGCTGCGCGGAGCCATCGACTGGCCGGCGCAACCGGCCGAGCAAGCCCTGGTGCTGTCCGCCATGCTGTCGGTCCAGGGCGACCTGGACGCAGCGCTGCGCACGCTGGCGCACGCACGTGTGCCCGACGACGAACCGGCGGCCGGAATCATGCGCTTGCGCATCGCCGCGCAACGCGCCCTGCTGTACGAAAGAAACAACCGGATCGACGCAGCGCAAGACGAACTGCGGCAGTTGCCGCCGAGCGTACTCGATGCCCTGCCGCCGGATGCGCAACGGGCCCGCGCCGACGGCTGGCGCGCGCACGCCGCACTGGCGATGCGCAGGGGCGCCTATGCCGAGGCCGACGCGCTGTACCAGCGTGTACTCGCCTGCGCCAACGACGACGAAAGCCAGGCCAGCGCTGCTTTCGGCCTGGCTTCCGCGCTTGACCGGCAAGGACATTATCCCGAGGCGTGGCAGGCCCTGCAGAAAGCGCACGCCATACAGCTCGAGACCGCCCGCAACGTGGTGCCGGAACTGCTGGCAACCGACAGTCAACCGCTGCAGTTGACGGGCGGCGGCGTCGGGCACGGCACCCGTGCCGACTGGAAACCGCTGTCCTCGCCTGGCAGCCGACAGAGCCCGGTCTTCGTGGTCGGTTTCCCCCGTTCCGGCACCACCTTGCTGGAACAGATGCTCGATGCCCATCCGGATTTCCAGTCCATGGACGAGCGCGCCTACATCCACGACCTGATCGAAGGCATGGAACTGGTCGGCCAGCCGTACCCCGCGGACCTGGCGAACCTGACGCAGCAGGACGCCGACCAACTGCGCAGCGTCTACCGGCGCCTGGTCGGCGAAGTGCTGCCCGACCTCGGCGAGCGTCGCCTGGTCGACAAGAATCCGCTCAACATGCTGTGCCTGCCGATGATCATGCGGCTGTTTCCGCACGCGCGCATCATCCTGTGCCTGCGCCACCCTTGCGACGTGCTGCTCAGCTGCAGCATGCAGCCGTTCCGTTCACCGGCCTTCATGGTGCTGTGCTCGTCGCTGCAACGCCTGGCACGGGGCTACGCGAAGGCCTTCGAGCAGTGGCACCGCGACGTCGCGATGTTTGCGCCGCAGGTGCTGGAGTGGCGCTACGAGTCCGTGGTCAGCCAGTTCGACGAGCAGGTCGCGCGCCTGGGGCAGTTTCTCGAAACCGCCGACACGTCAGCCATGACACGCTTCGCCGAACACGCCCGGCACAAGCGTTTCATCAGCACACCCAGCTACGCGCAAGTCACCGAGGGCGTTCACCGCAAGGCGGTCGACCGCTGGCAGAACTACCGCGAGCAGTTCGAGCCCGTGCTGCCGGTGCTGCAGCCGTGGATCGACCGCCTCGGCTACACCACGTGAAAGCCCGTTCGCGATCTCCACGCATCTTTGTGCCGGAAACGAAGAAGGCAGCGCTGTGCGCTGCCTTCTTCGTCGTGCGGGAACCGGTCACTCAGTGCGTGGCGCTGCTCGTTGCCGGCGCCGGCGTCGAAACGCTGGCGATGGCGTTGGGCGAGAACTTGCCGCCGTAGGGCAACACTTCGCTGGCCAGCTTCGGGTCGGCCTTGATCATGCCGATCGCGTCGAACAGGATGTGCGCGGTCTCGTTGAGCTGCACGTCCTTGGCCTTCTTCGCGTCCTTCTCCTGCTTGAGCTCGCTCTTCAGGCTGCGCTCGTTCGCGTTGAGGCCGTCGTCGAGATTGCTCGCCTCGTCGGCAAGCGAGGCGTCGGTGCCGTCGATGGCCTTGTGCCGCGCGCGGAAGTCGGCCTGGACCGCCTCCATCTGCTTGCGTTCGACCTCGCGCGTGGCGAAGTTCAGCGAGATCGCGGTCTTCGCACGCATCGTGCGGTACTGCGCCAGCTCGTCCAGCATCAGCTTCCACGCCGGCGACTGCGCCACGCGTTCGGCGTGCTTCTGCTGCAGCTGCGGCAGGTAGGCGTTGAGGTTCGCCACCACCTGGTAGTCGGCCGGTGCGATCTGGGTCCACTTCAGCGCGTTGTCGTAGGTCGACTCGCCGAAGTCCTTGTCGTCGCCGTTCTTCGGGAACGCGATGTCCGGCGTCACGCCCTTCAGCTGGGTGGAGCCGCCGTTGATGCGGAAGAATTCCTGGATGGTCATCTTCAGTTCGCCCAGCTGCGGCTTCTCGCTGTCGCTCTGCGAGAAGCGGTCCAGGTCGACCAGGTTCTGCACGGTGCCCTTGCCGAAGGTCGGTTCGCCGATGACCAGGCCGCGGTGGTAGTCCTGGATCGCCGCGGAGAAGATTTCCGACGCCGACGCCGTGCCGCGGTTGACCAGCACCGCCAGCGGGCCACTCCAGGCCATGCCCGGGTCGTCGTCGCCCTGCTCCTCGACCTGGCCCTTGGAGTCGCGCACCTGCACCACCGGGCCCTTGTCGATGAACAGGCCGGTCAGCGAATTGGCCTCGGCCAGCGAACCGCCACCGTTGTTGCGCAGGTCCACCACCACGCCCTGCACGCCCTCGTGCTTCAGTTCGCCGAGCAGCCGGGCGACGTCGCGGGTGGCGCTCTTGAAGTCCTTGTCGCCGGCGCTGCGCGCGCCGAAGTCCGAGTAGAACGTGGGCAGCTCGATCACGCCGATCTTGCGGGTGACCTCGCCGTCCTTGATCTCGACGACCTTCTTCTTCGCCGCCTGCTCCTCAATGCTGACCTTCTTGCGCACCAGGGTGACCATCTCGTGCTTGCCATCCACGCCGACGTCCGCGGGAATGACCTCCAGCCGCACGGTGGTGTCCTTCTTGCCGCGGATCAGATTGACCACGTCGTCCAGGCGCCAGCCGATCACGTCGACGATCGGGCCGTTGTCGCCCTGACCGACGCCGACGATGCGATCGCCGACCTGGATCTTGCCGGACTTGTTGGCAGGGCCGGCCGGCACCAGCTCGCGCACCTGGGTGTAGTCGTCGCGCGGCTGCAGCACCGCGCCGATGCCTTCCAGCGACAGCTTCATCGAGATGTCGAAGTTCTCCGCCGCGCGCGGGCCGAGGTAATCGGTGTGCGGATCGGTGGTCTCGGCGTAGGCGGTCATGAAGGTCTGGAACGCATCCTGGCCGTCGAGCTGCCTGACCCGCTCGATGTAGCCCGCGTAGCGCTTGTCCAGCGTCTTGCGGATCTCGGCATCGTCCTTGCCGGCCAGCTTCAGGCGCAGCCAGTCGTTCATCGTGCGCTTGCGCCACAGCTCGTCCAGCTCGGCCTGGTCCTTCGGCCAGTCGGCGTGATCACGGTCGAACGTGTAGCTCTCGTCGGCGGAGAAGTCGAAGCCCTGCTTGAGCAGGTTGCGCGCGTAGCTCATGCGCTCGACCGCGCGCTGCACGTACAGGTTGAACACCGCGAACGGCGCGGACAGGTCCTGGTTCCAGATCGCGTCGTCGAGCTGGGGCTTCAGCGGCGCGAACTTCGCCATGTCGGCCTGGGTGAAGAACACTTTCTCGCTGTCCAGCAGCTTGAAGTAGGCGGTGTAGATGCGCGCCGACATCGCGTCGTCGAGCGGCTGCGCGTCGTAATGGAAACGGGTCAGGAAGCGCGCCGACAACTGCGCGGCCTGCGCCTCTTCGGGAGTGGACGTGAGCGGCCAGGTGGCCGCCTTGCGCGGCTTGCCGGCGCCGAGGTCGGCCGCCGACTGCGCGAACGCACAGGTTGCGGTGAGGGCTAGCAGCAGGAACAGCGCGGGACGGAATTTCATGGATGCTCTCAGGCTGACTCGGTGACACCGGCTGCATGGGCCTGCAGGTCGGCGTGATAGGACGAACGCACCAGCGGACCGGAGGCGACGTGGTGGAAACCCATCGTCTCGCCGGCTACGCGCAGCGCGTCGAATTCTTCGGGAGTCCAGTAGCGCACTACCGGATGATGGTGCGGCGTGGGCTGCAGGTATTGGCCGATGGTGATCATCTCGACGTCATGAGCGCGCAGGTCGCGCATCGTTTCGAGCACCTGCTCCATCGTTTCGCCCAGGCCCAGCATGATGCCGGACTTGGTCGGCACCTGCGGGTGCTGCGCCTTGAAGCGCTTGAGCAGGTCCAGCGACCACTGGTAGTCGGCGCCCGGACGCACTTCGCGGTACAGGTGCGGCACGGTTTCGAGGTTGTGGTTGAACACGTCCGGCGGGAAGTCTTTCAGCACTTCCAGCGCGCGCTCCATGCGGCCCTTGCCGCGAAAGTCCGGGGTGAGGATCTCGATGCGGATGCTCGGACTGGCGTGGCGCGTGGCGCGGATGCAGGCGGCGAAGTGTTCGGCACCGCCATCGCGCAGGTCGTCGCGATCGACCGAGGTGATCACCACGTACTTCAGCCGCATGTCGTGGATCGTCTCGGCCAGCCGCGCCGGCTCCAGCGGATCGGGCGCCACCGGGCGACCATGCGCCACGTCGCAGAACGAGCAGCGGCGGGTGCAGACCTCGCCGAGGATCATGAAAGTAGCGGTGCCCTTGCTGAAGCACTCGTGGATGTTCGGGCAGGACGCTTCCTCGCACACGGTGACCAGCGAGTTCTCGCGCAGGCGTGCCTTCAGCTGCTGCACGGCGTTGCCCTGCGGCAGGCGCACGCGGATCCACGACGGCTTGCGCAGGGTCGGCACGCCGGTGTCGAAACCGGCGCGGTTCAGCGCGATCTTGTCGTTGCCGACCTGCTTTTCACCCGCAGGCGCACCGCTGACGACGGTGATCGGGATGACCTTGGCGGAAGAGGTGGAGATTTCGCTCATGTAGACAGCTCAGACCGCTGCGCGAGCGGGGAGTTCGGGCAAGATGGGGGCAGCAGGCTCGGCGACAAAGCCGAACTGGTGGCAGAACTCCTCCACCAGCACGTCCTCGACCGTGGCCAACTGCGACGGGCCGCCCAAGTCTAGCAGCTGCGTGACTGCCAAACCCTTGTAACCGCAGGGGTTGATGCGGTGAAACGGCTCCAGGTCCATGGCCACGTTGAAGGCCAGCCCGTGGAAGCTGCAGCCGCGGCGCACGCGCAAACCGAGCGCGGCGACCTTGGCGTCGGCCACGTAGACGCCGGGCGCGCCTTCGCGCCGCACGGCGACCACGTTCCAGTGCGCCAGCGTATCGATCAGCGACTGCTCGATCCGGTGGACCAGTTCGCGTACGCCGACGCCGACCCGGCGCAGGTCGATCAGCGGATAACCGACGATCTGGCCGGGGCCGTGGTAGGTCACCTGGCCGCCGCGGTCGACCGGTATCACCGGAATATCGCCCGGCGCCAGCACGTGCTCCATCTTGCCGGCCTGGCCCAGGGTGAACACCGGGTCGTGCTCCAGCAGCCACAGTTCGTCGGCGGTATCGGCGGTGCGGTTGTCGGTGAACGCGCTCATCGCCTTCCAGATGGCCTCGTACGGCTGGCGACCGAGACGGCGGATTTTCAGCGGCAACGACATGACAGCAAACCTTGGGGAACGGGAGACGGGGAACGTTGGGGTACTTCGCAGGTGATCAATGGCACCCGGGCGAAACGGGCGAGGCTACCTCTTTCGCCGCGCCGTGTTCCCTGCGCGTCACATCGTGTAACGGATATCCGGATCGGCGCGCAGCGCTTGGTGCGCCGCCTCGTACTGCTCGCGGCTGTCGCAGCGGAAGCTCACCGTGACCGAGACGAAGTTGCCGGCGCCGGAATGCCGGTGCCGCACGCTCTCGTGCAACACGTGCAGACCGGCGCGCTCCAGCAGCTGCGGCACGTGGGTCGGCAGGTTCGCGCTGGCACTGCCGACCGCGGTGATCTCGAATTCGCCGGGAAACTGGAAGCCCTTGCCTTCCTGCTTCGCCTTGCTGAAGTCGATCGGTTGCATTACTTCGCGTCCGCACTCTTGGCCGGCGCGGCTGCCTCGGCTTTCTTGTCGCTGTGGAACCACAGCAGGATGCTGTCCCACAGGCGCGAGAAGAAACCGCCCTGCGGCGCGTCGGCCAGCACCACCAGCGGCACGCTCTGCACCGGCTTGCCGTCCAGGGCGATGCGCAGCGTGCCGATCTGCTGACCCTTGGTGAACGGCGCGATCAGCGTGGCCGGGATGTCCATGGTCGCCTTGAGCTGGTCGTACTGGCCGCGTTTGACGGTGACCAGCACGTCGTCGGCGACACCCAGCGACAACTGGTTCGCCGCGCCCTTCCACAACCGCGGCGTGGCCAGCGGCTTGCTGGCGTCGTACAGCTTGTGCGTCTCGTAGAAGCGGAAGCCGTAGTTGAGCAGGGCCATCGCCGAATCGGCGCGCGCCTTCTCGCTGCTGGCGCCCATCACGATCGCGATCATGCGCGACTCGCCCTGCTTGGCCGAAGCGGCCAGGCAGTAACCGGCGCCGGAGGTGTGGCCGGTCTTGATGCCATCCACGCTGGGGTCGCGCCACAGCAGAGTGTTGCGGTTGTGCTGCTTGATCCCGTTCCACTCGAACTCCTTCACGGCGGAGATCGCGTAGTCGTCGGGGAAGTCGTGGATCAGCGCGCGCGACAGGATCGCGATGTCGTGCGCGGTGGTGTAGTGGTCGGCGATCGGGTAGCCCGAGGCGTTCTGGAAGTTCGAGTTGACCATGCCCAACTGCTTGGCGTACGCGTTCATCAGGCCGGCGAACGCCTGCTCGGAACCGGCGGTGTGCTCGGCCAGCGCGATCGCCGCATCGTTGCCGGACTGGATGATCATGCCGTACAGCAAATCCTTCAGCGGCACCTGGCTGTTGAGTTTCAGGAAGCTGGTGGAGCCGTCGGTGCCGGCGCCGCCGCCGCGCCACGCGTTCTCGCTGATGGTCACCGGATCGGTCATGTGCACCTTGCCGTTGGCGACTTCGGCCGAGACCACGTAGTCGGTCATCACCTTGGTGATCGACGCCGGCTCCACGCGCAGGTCGGGGTCCTTGCTGGCGAGGATCTGGCCGGTAGCGTAGTCCATCAGCACCCAGCTCTTGCCGTCGACATCCGGCGGCGGCGGCACCGGCGCGTCCGGCACCACCGGACGCGGTACCGGCGACGGGCGCGGCGGCGTCTGGGCAACGGCAACACCGACCAGCAGGACGGCGGCGAACGGGATCAGGGTGCGGCGGAAAAAATTCATCGTGTTGTTCAGTCCGGTTTCTGGATATCGGCGCGACAGGTGCCGACATGATGGGAAAAAGCTGCGCAAATCCTGTTCAGTCTACCGCGACCTGGGGCCGCGGCAGACCCATGCCCTCGATCCGGGCACTGACCTGGTCGGCGCGATCCACGCTGGCCAGCGGCCCGACCCGCACGCGGCGGACCTGCTGGCCGTTGATCACCGCCGCGCTCACCTGCACCGCGCCGAGGTTGGCCTGGCGCAGGCGCTGGGCCAGCCGGTCGGCGTTGTCCGCGTCGGCAAACGCGCCTACCTGCAGGTAGATCCCGGGGTGTCCGCTTGTGACCACGGCTGGCGGCGGCAGTTCCTGCAGCGGCTGCCCGGGGTCGATCCCGCGCACCTCGACCAGGCCGGTGCCCTTGGGCCAGATGCCGATCTTCACCGCGGCGGCGTAGGACAGGTCGATCAGCCGGTTGTCGTGGAACGGGCCGCGGTCGTTGACCCGCACGATCACGCTCTTGCCGGTCTCCAGGTTGGTCACCCGCGCGTAGCTGGGCAGCGGCAGCGTGGTGCTGGCCGCGCTGAACGCGTACATGTCGTAGGTTTCCAGGCTGGAGGTCTTGTAGCCGTGGAACTTGTTGCCGTAGAACGAGGCGATGCCGCGTTCGTCGTAGCCGCGCGCGCTGGGCCGCACGCGATAGGTCTGCCCGCGCACGGTATAGGGCGACTTGTTGCCGTACAGCGAACGCGGCTCGGCCTTCGGCACCGGCTCGACCAGCTTGCTGACGTCGAGCGGCGGCGGCACGCTGTCTTCGCCATCGCGATAGCGGCTGCCCTGCGGCTTGCTGAGGTCGTCGCGAAAACCGTCGCCGCTGCCGGCGGAGGCTTGGCCCCGCGCGTGATCCTGCCGGCTGCCGCCCTGCGAGGGTTTCGTCTTGTGGCTGCCGCAGCCGGTCAGCAGCAGGACCGTCGTCAGCATTGCCGCCGCGCACAGCGCCCTCATCGCGCGACTTCCGCCTGGCCCACGCCGGCGGCGATCGCCTGCGCCAGCTGGTCGACCGCCATCGCGTACAGCGGGCTGCGATTGTAGCGGGTGATCACGTAGAAGTTCTGGAAGGTGAACCAGTATTCCGGCCCGTTCGGCCCTTCCAGCGTCTGCAGGCTGGTGGGTTCGGCCGGCGACAACGGCTGCAGCGGCGCGTAGCCCCAGGCTTCGAACTGCTCCAGCGGCCATTGCGGCTTGGTGTCCTTCGCCGCGACCGGCTTGGCCGCCCCGTCCGGTTGCGCCCGCGCCGCCACCGGGCCGCCATCGACCCAGCCGTGCTTCACGAAGTAGTTCGCCACGCTGGCGAAGATGTCCGGCAGCGAATTCTGCAGGTCGATGTGGCCGTCGTGATCCGCGTCCACCGCGAAATCACGGATGCTGGTGGGCATGAACTGGCCCCAACCCTGGGCGCCGGCGTACGAGCCGGTGAGCGTGTCGATCGGCCCGGCCAGGTGGTTGTCCGGCATGCTCAGCAGTTCCTTCAGCTGCTCGCGGAAAAACTTCGCCCGCGGCGGGTAGTACAGGCCCAGCGTGACCAGCGCGTCGAGCACCTTGTACTTGCCGGTGTTGCGGCCGTAGCTGGTCTCCACGCCGACGATCGCCACGATGTACTGCGGCGCCACGCCGTACTGTTTGCAGATCTGCTCCAGCAGCGCGCGGTGCTCGCGATAGAACGCGACGCCGTTGTCGATGCGCTGGTCGGTCAGGAAGATCGGCCGGTAATCCTTCCACGGCTTCGCCTCGGCCGGGCGGCTGATCGCATCGAGAATGCTCTGCTGCATCTTCGCGCCGTCGAGCAGCGCGTCCAGCGCCTGCGGACTCTTGCCGGTCTCGCGCGCCACCTCGCGTACCAGTTCGGCCTGGCCGGGGTGCGTCGTCGCCAGGGCCGGGGTCGGTGCGCCCATCCACAGCAGGCCGATACACAGCAGGCTCGGAATGGCGAGGAAACGGGCCGGGTGCGGCGCAGGCGTGGCTGTCATGTTGTGGCTTCGCTCACAGAATAACGATGTCGTCGAAAGCCTAACACGCACGCGAGCGCAACTTCGGGCGCCGCAAGGCCGATGCGCCGGGCGGACTCAGAGGTGCATCTTGCGGTTCGCGTGGATCGACATCAGCACGCCGAAACCGGTCAGCAGCGACACCGCCGAGGTGCCGCCGTAACTGATCAGCGGCAGCGGTACACCGACCACCGGCAACATGCCGGCGACCATGCCGCCGTTGACGAACACGTAGACGAAGAAGCTCATGCCGATCGCGCCGGCGAGCAGACGCGAATAGGTGTCGCGCGCTTCCATCGCGATCCACAGGCAGCGGCCGATGATGAACGCGTACAGCGCGATCAGCGCGGCCACGCCGACCAGCCCGAACTCTTCGGAGAACACCGCGAAGATGAAGTCGGTGGTGTGCTCGGGCAGGAAATCCAGCCGCGACTGCGTGCTGTGCTGCCAGCCCTTGCCGAAGATGCCGCCGGAGCCCACCGCGATCTGCGACTGGATGATGTGCCAGCCGTTGCCGAGCGGATCGGACTCGGGGTTGAGCAGGGTCAGCACGCGATCGCGCTGATACTGGTGCAGGAAATGCCAGCCGACCGGAACCATGCCGGCGACCGCACCGACCAAGAGGCCGATGCGCCACCACGCCATGCCGGACAGGAACAGCGCGAACGCGCCGGCCGCGGCCACCAGCACGGCGGTGCCCAGATCGGGCTGCTCGGCGATCAGGCCGACCGGGATCGCGATCAGCAGGCCGACCATCGCGATGTCCTTCCAGCCCGGCGGCAACTGGCGCGGGTGCAGGTACCAGGCCACCATCATCGGCATCGTCAGCTTGAGCAGTTCGGACGGCTGGAAGCGCATCACGCCCAGGTCCAGCCAGCGGATCGAACCGCGCCCCTCGCCCAGGATCGCCACCACCACCAGCAGCGCGGTGCTGCCGGCGTACAGCCAGGGCGCCCAGCCGCGCAGCACCGGCGGCGGGATGCGCGATACCAGCAGCAGCAGCGCACCGCCCAGCACGAAACGGCCGGCCTGGCCGCCGACCAGGGCCAGGCTGCCGTCGCCCGCGCTGTACAGCGTGGCCAGTCCGGTCAACGCCAGCACGAACAGGCCGAACGCCAGCGGCAGGTCGATCCGCGGCCGGGTAAGGATGCGGCGCAGGAAGCGGCGCGCGCGCGCGTACAGCGCCTCGATCATGGCGGGCCTCCCGTCGTCGTAGCCTGCGCCGGCAAATCTTCGACCGGCTCGATATCTTCCGCGCCGGCATCGGGCGGGATGCTCGCGGCCGGCGGCAACGGCGCGGCCGACACCGGCAGGCGCTTCGCGTCGGCGATCACGCCGTCGTGCCCGGCCAGCCAGGTATCGAGAATTGTGCGCACGATCGGCCCGGCCGCCGAGGCGCCCCAGGCGCCGGATTCCAGGATCGCCGCCACCGCGATCTGCGGATTGTCGGCCGGCGCGTAGGCAACGAACCAGGCGCGATGGCGGGTCGCCAGGTATTCCGTGCTGCGGTTCGTATCGTAGGCCTCGGACCGGCGCGAGAAGCGCTCGGCAGTGCCGCTCTTGCCAGCCATCAGATACGGAAAGCCGATGCCAAGCTGGCGACCGGTGCCCTTGGCGCCGTAGATCACTTGCTGCATGCCCTGGTTCACCACGTCCCAGTCGGCCGGGTTGCGGATCACCGAGGGTCCGCTCGGCGGATTGGCCAGCGGCTGCGGCTTCGCGTTGACGCCACCCTGGGTGGCCATCACCAGGCGCGGCGCATACGGCACGCCATGCCCGGCGAAAGTGGCGATCGCATGGCTCAGCTGCAGCGGCGTCACCGCCCAGAAACCCTGGCCGATGCCGGCGATCACCGTCTCGCCCGGATACCACGGCTGCTTGTAGTTCGCCGCCTTCCACTCGCGCGAGGGCAGCACGCCGGACGACTCGCCGATCAGGTCGATTCCGGTCGGCCGGCCGAAACCGAACTTGCCCATGTAGTCGCTGAACCGGTCGATGCCCATGTCCAGCGCGAGCTTGTAGAAATAGGTGTTCACCGACTGCTCGATCGCGCCGACCAGATCGACTCGCCCCACGCCGCCGCGCTGGTCGTCGCGATAGCCGCGCTGTTGACCTGGAATGTAGAACACGCCGGTGGAAACCACGCTGTCCTGCGGCGTGCGCATGCCGGTCTCCAGTCCGGCCAGGCCGACCAGCGGCTTCACCGTGGAACCGGGCGGATACACGCCGCGCAACGCGCGGTTGTACAGCGGCTTGTCGGGATCGTTGGTCAGCGCGGCGTAGTCGACCTGGCTGATGCCGTTGACGAACAGGTTGGGGTCGAACGTGGGCACGCTGACCATCGCCAGCACCTGGCCGTTGCGCGGATCGATCGCCACCGCCGCACCGGGACGGCCGTCGAACGCGGCTTCGGCGGCCTTCTGCAGGCGCACGTCGAGGCTCAGATACAAGTTCTTGCCCGGCGTCGGCGCGTGCGTTTCCAGCACGCGCTGAGTGCGCCCGTCGGCATTCACCTCCAGCAGTTCGTAGCCCGGCGTGCCGTGCAGGATATTTTCGTAGGAGCGCTCGAGACCGCTGCGGCCGACGTGGCTGGTGCCCTGGTAGCGCTTGGGGTCGAGCCGCTCCAGGTCGTCCGTGTCGATGCGCCCGACGTAGCCCACCACGTGCGCGAACATCCCGCCCAGCGGGTAGCGCCGGGTCAGGTAGGGCACCACGTCCACGCCGGGAAAGCGCCAGCGGTTCACCGCGAAGCGCGCAATCTCGTCCTCGGTCAGATGCATCTTCAACGGCACGCTCTCGAAGCGCCGGCTCTGCTTGAGCTGCTTGCGGAACGCGTCCAGGTCGTCCTGGTCCAGCGGCACCACTTGACCCAGCTGGGCCAGCAGCGCCGGCATGTCCTTGATCTGCTCGGGCACCACTTCCAGCCGGAACGCCGGCACGTTGTCGGCCAGCAGCACGCCGTTGCGGTCGTAGATCAGCCCGCGCGCCGGCGGAATCGCGCGCGGCTTGACCCGGTTGTTGGTCGAGCGCGTGACGAACTCGTCGTGATGCGTCACCTGCAGGAACACGAAACGGCTGAGCAGCAGGCACAGGCTCAGCACGATCAGCACGAAGCCGGCCAGCGCGCGGCGCCGGAACAGCAGGCTTTCGCCGCGGGGGTCCTTGATCGAACGCCGGAGCTTCATGTCACTGGTTCATGCCTCATTGAATCCGCAGTCGCGCGCGCAGGTCGTCGAGCAGCAGGAACAGGAACGGCCACAGCGCGGCGCCGACGAAGGGCGAGATCCACCAGCTTGCCGGCGGCAGCGACGCACCGGCCAGCACGCGCACGATCAGCAGCAGGATGCGGTCGTTCAGCAGCAGCGCCAGCACCGCCAGGGCCTGCTGCCACATCGGGAAGAAACGCAGGCGCGAGCGGAAACGCAAGGCGATGAAGACCAGTGCGCACAGGCGCAACGCCTGCTCGCCCAGCACCATGCCGTTGAGCAGATCCGCCGCCAGGCCCACCATGAAGGCCAGCCCCAGGGTGACCCGATCCTCCGATTCCAGCGACCAGTACAGCAGGAACAGCGCCGGCCAGTACGGTTTGAACGGCTCCAGCACGCCGGGCAACGGCACCAGCATCGAGAGCAGCGCGAACACCAGCGTGCCGACGAACCAGCACAGGCTCAGGCGCTGCTTGTTCATCGCAGCGCTCCGCTGGTTGCCGGCGGAGCAGTCGAGGCTGCGCCCGTCGGCGCCAGATCACCGGGCGGCCCCATCGGCGTCACCGGCGCGGGCGGCCCGTCCGGTTCGGCCTGGTCGTGCAGCAGCAGCACGTCTTCGCTGCGGTCGAGGTCGGCCGACGGCTGCGCCATCGCCACCAGGAACATGCCGGTCGCCGCCGGCGCCACCGTGCGCACCTCGCCGACCGGGAAGCCCGGCGGGAAGCGCCCACCGAGACCTGACGTAAGCAGCTTGTCGCCCGCACGCACATCGGCCGCCAGCGGAATGTTCGGAAGGGCGAGCTGGTCGCCGTCGCGCGAACCATAAGCCACCGTGCGCAAGCCGGTACGCTCGATCACCACTGGAATCGCGTGCGCCGGATCGGTGATCAGCATCACCACCGAGGTGGTCGGCAGCACCTCTTTCACCTGGCCCATCACGCCATGCGCGTCGATCACCGGCTGGCCCGGCCTGACCCCGTCGCGCGCACCCATGTTCAGAGTCATCTGGTAACGGTAGGCGCCCAGGTCCACGCCGATCACCCGCGCCAGCTGCACGTTCAGTTCGAGGCTGTGCTGGGTGTCGAGCAGTTCCTTCAGCCGTTGATTCTGTTCGGCGACGGCCGCCATCCGGTTCAACTTGGCGTTGGCCAGCAGCAGGTCCTCGCGCAGGCGCTGGTTCTGCTCGGTCAGCCGCTGGCGGTCGGCAAACGCCACGCTCATGGTGCGCACGCCGACCGCCGGCAGCCCGGCCAGCCGATACATCGGCTCGACCACGGCCGCGGCCGTGTAGCGCAGACGCCACAACCAGCCGTTGCGATGGTCGAGCACCATCAGCACCACGGCCAGCGCGAGATAGACGATCAGCCGCAGCGTGCCGGCGGCATTGCCGGCGAACAGCGGCGAGGACTCATCGCGCGTGCGCGCCATGGACTAGAGCCTGCTCATGGTCTCGCCACAGCCGCGCCGGGAGCGGTTTGCGCGCAGGCCAAGGAAGACCGAAGGAGTGTATGTCGATACACGACTGAGCGATGACGCCGGCATGCGCGCAAATCGCCCCGGCCCGAAGGGTTGTCGGCGGGCTGCCCCAAAGGGGCAGTTCGCCGACAACGCGCGCTGCGGAGAGACCATGAGCAGGCTCTGTTTATTCGGGCGCGAAGAAGTCGCTGCCGTGCTGATCGATCAGCTCCAGCGCCTTGCCGCCACCACGCGCCACGCAGGTGAGCGGGTCGTCGGCCACCTGCACGTGCAGGCCGGTCTCCTCGGAGATCAGGCGGTCGAGGTCGCGCAGCAACGCGCCGCCACCGGTGAGCACGATGCCGCGCTCGGCGACGTCGGAACACAATTCCGGCGGGGTCTGCTCCAACGCCGACTTGACCGCCGCCACGATACCGGCGAGCGGCTCGTGCAGCGCCTCGAGGATCTCGTTGGAGTTGATCGTGAACATGCGCGGCACGCCCTCGGCGAGGTTGCGCCCGGAGATCTCGATCTCCTTGACCTCGCTCTGCGGGAACGCGCAGCCGATCTGCAGCTTGATCCGCTCGGCGGTGGATTCGCCGATCAGGGTGCCGTGGTTGCGCCGCACGTAGTTGATGATCGCCTCGTCGAAGCGGTCGCCGCCGACGCGCACCGACTGCGAGTAGACGATGCCGTTGAGCGAGATCACCGCCACTTCCGAGGTGCCGCCGCCGATGTCCAGCACCATCGCGCCGCGCGCCTCGTGCACCGGGATGCCGGCGCCGATCGCCGCGGCCATCGGCTCCTCGATCAGGAACACGTCGCGCGCACCGGCGCCTTCGGCCGATTCCTTGATCGCGCGACGCTCGACCTGGGTCGAACCGCACGGCACGCAGACCAGCACGCGCGGGCTCGGGCGCAGGAAGCGCGACTTGTGCACCTGCTTGATGAAGTGCTGCAGCATCGCCTCGGTCATGGTGAAGTCGGCGATCACGCCGTCCTTCATCGGCCGCACGGTGGCGATGTTGCCCGGCGTGCGGCCGAGCATGCGCTTGGCGTCGCCGCCCACCGCGGCAATCGTGCGCGGGCCGCCGGGGCCGCGATCCTGGCGAATCGCCACCACCGAAGGTTCGTTCAGCACGATGCCCTGCCCACGCACATAGATCAGCGTGTTGGCTGTGCCGAGGTCGATGGAGATGTCGTTGGAGAAGATCCCGCGAAACTTCTTGAACATGGGTCCGCCGTGGTTCGGCCTGGCTAAAAAGTAAGCTCGCCAGTCTAGTCAGCGTGGCTCGCATGCGCAAGGACAATAACGTTAAGAAACCCTTTTACAACACGACCATAAGCACACTTTCTGCGTCTCGAAGTGAGCTGAAGCCTCTCGTAAAAAGTCGCCAACAAGGACAGATAGCGGTACGATTCCAGCCTTTGGCCGAAGCCGGTCGGCTCGGCACTCGACCGACCGCGGTAGCACGGTCTTTCCACACCTTATCCGGGGGACTCCCGCACACCATGTCTGCTGTCATCTGCGGATCGCTGGCCTACGACACCATCATGGTGTTCCAGGACCAGTTCAAAAACCACATCCTGCCCGACCAGATGCACATCTTGAATGTGTCGTTCCTGGTGCCGCGGATGCGCCGCGAGTTCGGCGGCTGCGCCGGCAATATCGCCTACAACCTCAAGCTGCTCGGCGGCGACCCGCTGCCGGTGGCGGCCGTGGGCCAGGATTTCGGGCCGTACCGCAAGCACATGGAACAGTGCGGCATCCGGCTCGACTGCGTGCGCGAATTCGACGACCAGTTCACCCCGCAGTGCTTCATCACCACCGACCTGGACAACAACCAGATCACCGCCTTCCACCCCGGCGCGATGTCCAGCGCGCAGGAAAACCACGTGCGCGACATCCCCGAGATCGACTTCGCGATCGTCGCGCCCGACGGCCGCGAGGCGATGCTGCAGCACGTCGAGGAGTTCGCCACGCGCGGCGTGCCGTTCATCTTCGACCCGGGCCAGGCGATGCCGTTGTTCAGCGGCGACGAGTTCCGCTCGATGATCGGCAAGTCGACCTACGTGATCGTCAACGACTACGAGTCGCAACTGCTGCAGGCCCGCACTGGCTGGAGCGCCGCCGAGATCGCCGGAAGGGTGACCGCGTACATCGTGACCCAGGGCCCGCGCGGTTCGCTCATCCACGTCGGCAGCGATACCCATCACATCCCGCCGGCACGCGAGCGCCAGATCGTGGACCCGACCGGCTGCGGCGACGCTTATCGAGCCGGCCTGATCTTCGGCATCATGCGCAAGAAGGACTGGCCCACGGTCGGTCGCATGGCTTCGCTGATGGGCGCGCTCAAGGTGGAGCATCCCGGCACGCAGAACCAGCGCTTCGATTACGCCGAATTCGCCGCGGAGTTCCTCGATCAGTTCGGTTACGCGCTGGACTGACCGTGGCTTGATCACAAGGCTCGCGCGGCATGCCCCGCGAGCCTCGCTCGTTCTCAGTCGACGCGAAAACCGATGGTGGCGCTCACCGCATCCTGCCAGCCGCGATACAGCCGCTCACGGCGGGACTCTTCCATGACGGGCTGGAAGCACCGGTCCATCTGCCACAGCGCCGCGATCTGCTCGCGACTCTCCCAGAAGCCCACGGCCAGGCCTGCCAGGTAGGCCGCGCCCAGTGCGGTGGTCTCGGCGACCCGTGGGCGCAGTACCGGCACGCCGAGCATGTCGCTCTGGAACTGCGCCATGAAGTCGTTGGCGATCGCGCCGCCGTCGGCACGCAATTCCTTCAGCGGAATGCCGGCATCGGCCTCCATCGCAGCCAGCACGTCGCGCGACTGATAGGCCATCGACTCGAGCGCAGCGCGCACCACATGCTCCTTGCGGGTGCCGCGCGACAAACCAAACATCGCGCCACGCACGTCGCTGCGCCAGTACGGCGCACCCAGCCCGACGAAAGCCGGTACCAGGTACACGCCTTCGCTCGAATCCACGCTCTCGGCACAGGCCTGCGAATCGCTGGCGTGCGCCAGCATGTGCAAGCCATCGCGCAACCACTGCACCACCGAGCCGGCGACGAAGATGCTGCCTTCCAGCGCGTACTCGACGACGCCATCCAGCTCCCACGCGATCGTGGTCAACAACCCGTGGCGTGATGGCACCGCCCGGGTTCCGGTATGCATCAGCATGAAGCAACCCGTGCCGTAGGTATTCTTGGCCATGCCGGGCACAAAACAGGCTTGGCCGAACAGCGCCGCCTGCTGGTCGCCGGCCACGCCGCTGATCGGCACCCCGGCTGGCAAACCGGGCAACGCCACGGTATGGCCGTATACCTCGCTGCACGAACGCACCTGCGGCAACATGCTGCGCGGAATATCCAGCATGTGCAGCAGTTCGTCGTCCCACTGACGCGTGTGGATGTCGAACAACAACGTACGCGCGGCATTGCTGACGTCGGTGACGTGCAGCTTGCCGCCACTGAGATTCCAGATCAGCCAGCTGTCGATCGTGCCGAACAACAGTTCGCCGCGCTCCGCACGGGCGCGCGCGCCGTCAACATGATCGAGGACCCAGCGGATCTTGCTGCCGGAAAAGTACGCGTCGATCAGCAGCCCGGTCTTTTCGCGCACCAGCGGGGCATAGCCGTCCGCCTCCAGCTTCTCGCAGATCGCCAGGCTCTGCCGCGACTGCCAGACGATCGCGTTGTAGACCGGCTGGCCGGTGCGCCGATCCCACACCACCGTGGTTTCGCGCTGGTTGGTGATGCCGATGCCGGCCAATTCGCTGGCATCGACTTGTGCCGCGGCCAGTACTTCGGCGACCGTCGCCAGCACGCTGGCCAGGATCGCCTGCGGATCGTGCTCCACCCAGCCCGACTGCGGGAAAATCTGGCGGAATTCGCGCTGCGCCGAGCCGGCGACAGCGCCGGCTCGATCAAACAGCATCGCGCGCGAACTGGTCGTGCCCTGATCTATCGCCAATACATAACGTTGCGCCACGGCACTTCCCTTCGCACTAACCTGTCGGTAAAGAGTAGCAACAGGTCATGCTTGGAGCGATCGTCGTGCCTCACCCGCTCGTGTTGAATGCGCGCCGGCCTGCTTGTCACCGGGCTGGGGCAGCTTATCGATATACGCAAGCGCCACCCACCGCCGAGACCACAAACGTCGGATATCGTCGATCGCGGGAGCAAACGCTATAAAGGCGAAGGCCTCCCCGGATGGGGAGGCCTTCTAGGATAAAGCCCCTGGCGATGACCTGTGGCGGGTCGCGACCGGCGGTCGCCACAGCAACAACGCCCAAAGAAAAACCCCCACCGTTGCCGGTGAGGGTGTTTCAGGGTAAAGCCCCTGGCGGTGACCTACTCTTGCATGGCAAAGCCACACTACCATCGGCGCATGCGCGTTTCACTTCTGAGTTCGGGATGGGATCAGGTGGTAC
>NZ_LMSK01000004.1 GCF_001428385.1 Rhodanobacter sp. Soil772 | reverse complement strand
AAGATCCTTGTTCTGCATCCCGTTTCCGGTCTGCACCCCAGAACGTTTCGTCCCGGGTGAGCCGCCCATTCTACATCGCTTTTCTAGACCGTCAACACCCGTAGCTAACAAATTTTTCAGCGTGGAGTGTTGCGGAAACCTTCGCGAAAGGGCGCTTCGTCGAAGGGGCGAGAATCATAGCGCCGAGCCGCGCGTCTGGGAAGGGGGCGCATGCACTTTTCTCGCGGAAGCGCAGTTGGCCGCAGCGCTACACTGCCCATCGCGTCTTTCCGCCCGCGACGAGTGCCTGCGATGAAACGATGGATTGCCCCGATGCTCTTCCTGCTGGCCGGCTGTTCCGGCAACGCTCCCGCGCAACTCGCAAAGCCGGCGGTCGAGTTGCATGGGCAGCGTTTCTCGGTGGAGCTCGCCACCGACGACGCCAGTCGACAACACGGCCTGATGATGCGCACCACGCTGGCGCCCGACCACGGCATGCTGTTCGTGTTTTCCCACATCGGGCCGCAGGCGTTCTGGATGAAGAACACGCTGATCCCGCTGGACATCCTGTATTTCGATGCGGAACGCCGACTGGTCTCGATGCAGCTGGACGTGCCGCCATGCAAGGCCGATCCCTGCCCGACCTATCCCAGCGCCGCGCCGGCGATCTACGTGCTGGAGCTGTCTGCCGGTACGGCGCAGCGCATCGGGGCGAAACTGGGCGACGCGTTGAAGATCGACGGCGACATCGGACCGGTGCGCTGAGCGGCTGCACGCGGCGCGTCGAGCATGCCGACACGATAGGGAATCAGGTCTTCGGGACGCAGGTTTTCCAGTGCGTCCCAGTCGTCTTCGAACGGAATGAACTGTTGCATGGGATGTTCCCCGTATGGCGCGCCGCGTGACCGGGCGCAGGAACATCAGAGCAGGCGGCCCGGTCAACGCACTGACGGGATCGGGCCGTTTGCGGGCAGGAATCGGCGCTCAGTCGAGCTCGATCATCTCGAAGTCGTCCTTGGTGGTGCCGCAATCCGGGCAGGTCCAGGTGTCGGGCACGTCTTCCCAGCGAGTACCGGCGGGAATTCCTTCGTCGGGCACGCCCACGGCTTCGTCGTAGATGTAGCCGCAGACGACGCACATCCATTTGCGCAAGGCGGTTTCGGTGGAACTCTGGCTCATGATCGGGCTTCTTCGGATCTCTGGGGAATGGAGCATTCTCGCAACTCGCCCGACAATACGAAAGCGCGACGACGTCGCCGCCCTTTCCACCACGCTCGCGAGGCCATGATTTGAAGATGCCCACACCCCAACCGGGCCGCGGCCTGTACGCCATCACCGATGGGCCGCGCGCCGATCTTCTGGAGGTCGTCACACAGGCACTGGCCGGCGGCACCAGGCTGCTGCAATACCGCGACCTGAGCGCGGATACGGTGCGGCGCCACGCCGAAGCGACGGCGCTCGTACAGTTGTGTCACGCCCATGGCGTGCCGCTGATCATCGACCACGACATCGCGCTGGCCCTGGCCGTTGGCGCCGACGGCGTGCATCTGGGCCGCGACGATGACGATCCGCGAGCCGTGCGTGCGGTGCTGGGCGAGAATGCGATCGTCGGCGTGTCGTGCTACGGCTCGTTGCCGCGTGCGCAGGCCGCGGTGCGCGCCGGTGCCAGCTACGTGTCGTTCGGCGCGTTCTTTCCCTCGCCCACCAAGCCGCTGGCGGCGCGCGTCCCGATCGACTTGCTGAGGCAAAGCGCCGCGCTCGGCGTACCGCGGGTGGCGATCGGCGGGATCACGCCGGACAATGGCGCTACGCTGATCGAAGCCGGCGTCGAATACCTGGCGGCGATCACCGCCGTCTTCGCCGCTGCCGACGTGCGCGCCGCCGCGCAACGTTTCGCCGACCTGTATTCATCCGATCGAGAATCCGCACGATGACCAACCACGAACTCTTCCAGCGCGCCCTGAAGCTGATGCCCGGCGGCGTGAACTCGCCGGTGCGCGCGTTCAAGTCGGTCGGCGGCGAGCCGTTCTTCACCGCGCGGGCGGACGCTGCCTACCTGTGGGACGTCGAAGGCACGCGCTACATCGACTACGTCGGCTCGTGGGGGCCGATGATCGTCGGCCACAATCACCCCGCCGTGCGCGAGGCGGTCGAACGCGCGGTGAAGCATGGCCTGTCGTTCGGCACGCCCTGTCCGGCCGAAGTGACCATGGCCGAAACGATCACCCGGCTGATTCCCTCGGTCGAGATGGTGCGAATGGTCAACTCCGGCACCGAGGCCACGATGTCGGCGATCCGCCTCGCCCGCGGCGCCACCGGCCGCGCGAAGCTCGTGAAATTCGAGGGCTGCTACCACGGCCATGGCGACAGCTTCCTGGTCAAGGCCGGCTCCGGTGCGCTGACCTTCGGCGTACCGACCTCGCCGGGCGTGCCGAAGGCGAACGCCGACCTCACCCTGACCCTGCCGTACAACGACTTGGATGCCGCGAAAGCCTTGTTCGCCGAACAGGGCCACGAGATCGCCGGCCTGATCATCGAGCCGGTCGCCGGCAACATGAACTGCATCCCGCCGATGGACGGCTATCTGCAGGGCCTGCGCGAACTGTGCACGCAGCACGGCGTGCTGCTGATCTTCGACGAGGTGATGACCGGTTTCCGCGTAGCGCTCGGCGGCGCGCAGGCGTACTACGGCGTGACGCCGGACCTCACCACGTTCGGCAAGATCATCGGCGGCGGCATGCCGGTGGGCGCTTACGGCGGCCGCCGCGAGCTGATGGAACAGATCGCCCCGAGCGGGCCGATCTACCAGGCCGGTACGCTGAGCGGCAATCCGGTGGCGATGGCTGCGGGTCTGGCGATGCTGGAGCTGATCCAGGCGCCCGGCTTCCACGACAAGCTGGCCGCCCGCACGCGCCTGCTCACCGACGGCCTGCAGTCGGTGGCCGATGGCGAAGGCATCGCGTTCAGCACCAACCGCGTCGGCGGCATGTTCGGCTTGTTCTTCAGCGCCGAAAAGGTGCGGAGCTACGCGCAGGCGACGGCAGCGGACGTGGCGCTGTTCAACCGCTTCTTCCACGGCATGCTGAAGCGCGGCGTGTACCTGGCGCCATCGGCCTTCGAAGCCGGCTTCATGTCCGGCGCGCACACCGAGCAGGACATCGCCGACACGCTGGAAGCTGCGCGCGGCGCCCTGCGCGACGCGAGGGGCTGATTCACCAGCTGCCAGTATTCGGCATCGACGCCCACGGCTCGCGCGGCGGCAGATAGCCTTCCTGCAGCAGCTCGATCGAGATCAGGTCGGGCGAGCGCACGAAGGCCATGTGCCCGTCACGCGGCGGGCGATGGATGGTGCAGCCCAGCGCCTGCAGGCGCGCGCAGGTGGCGTAGATGTCCTCGACACGAAACGCCAGATGGCCGAAGTTGCGCGCCGAACCGTAGTCCTCCTGCGAGCCCCAGTTCCAAGTCAGCTCGATCTCGGCCTCAGGGCTGCCCGGCGCCGACAGGAACACCAGCGTGTACTTGCCTTCGGGCACCTCCGTGCGACGTACCTCGCGCAAGCCGAGGCCCTCGCAATAGAAACGCAGCGAGGCGTCGAGATCGCGCACGCGCACCATGCTGTGCAGGTATTTCATGGAATGCTCCTGATCGGCCGGCTGTGGCGAGAATCTCGGCTCAACCTGCCACAAAATCGTTCAAGGCCGCGTGCAGGCGCGTGAGGCCTTCGGCCAGTTCTTCATCGCTGATGGTCAACGGCGGCACGAAGCGCAGCACGTCGGGCCCAGCCTGCAACAACAGCAGGCCATGCGCCGCGGCGCAGTCGAGAATCGTTCCCGCCTCGCCCTTGTAGGCATCGGCCAGCACCGCGCCGATCATCAGGCCGCGACCACGCACCTCGGCGAATACCGGCAACTCGCGATTGATCCGGGCCAGTCCGGCGCGCAGGTCGTTCGCCTGCCGCTCCACGTTCATCAGTACCGCTGGCGAGGCCAGCTTGGCCAGCGCGACGCGGGCCACCGCAGCGGCCATCGGGTTGCCGCCGAAGGTGGTGCCGTGCGCACCGTACTGCATCACCTCGGCCACCTTCGGGCCGGCCAGCATCGCACCGATCGGAAAACCGCAGCCGAGCGCCTTGGCCAGGGTCACGATGTCCGGCGTGACGTCGTCGTGCGCGTGTGCGAACAGCGTTCCGGTGCGGCCCATGCCGCACTGGATTTCGTCCAGCACCAGCAGCGCGTCATGCTGATCGCACAGTTCGCGGACGCGCTTGAGGAACCCCGGCGCGGCCGGCAGCACGCCGCCTTCGCCCTGTACCGGTTCCAGCATCACGGCGGCGATGTCGCCCGCGGCGAACGCCGCCTCCAGTGCGGCGACATTGTTGAAATCCGCGTAGCCGAAACCCGCCGGCAACGGCTCGTAGCCCGCCTGGTACTTCGGCTGCGCGGTGGCGGTGACCGTGGCCAGCGTGCGGCCGTGGAACGATCCCCTGAACGTGAGGATGTTGCGCTGCTCCGGCGGGCGCCCCTTCGATGCCGCCCACTTGCGCACCAGCTTGATCGCCGCCTCGTTCGCCTCGGCGCCGGAGTTGCACAGGAACACGCGTTCGGCAAAACCCGAAGCGCGCACCAGCTCCTCGGCCAGCCGCAGCGGCGGCTCGGTGTAGAACACGTTGCTGCTGTGCCAGAGCTTGTGCGCCTGCGCGACCAGCGCGGCGAGCAGATCCGGATCCTGGTGGCCGAGCGCGTTCACCGCGATACCGGCGCCGAAGTCCACATAGTCGCGCCCTTCGGTATCCCACACCCGCGCGCCCTTGCCATGGTCGAGCACCAGCTCGCGCGGCTTGTATACCGGCAGCCAGTAGCGCTTGCCGAGTTCGATCAGAGCGGAGGGTTGTTCGTGCATGGGGGTTCTCGAGGTGGCGGCGCGGGCCGCTGGATGGACGACGGGTGTTGCGTGGCGCGCATCGTAGAGCCGTGCCGCGACCACGCACAATCACGCCTGCTGTTGTAACACCTGCCAATGGGCTGTATCGCCCGCGTTACAGCCCGTCGCAACGCAGTTGCGGCGCGCATCGCCACGCGTACGCCGCTACCCGACGCGGGTGACCGCTGTATACGCGACGACACGACAACGCCATGGCACGAACCGACCCGATCGCTGCAAACCGCACTGTGGCGGGCTTTGTCGCGGATGGCACGCGGATTGCTCATCCGACATGGGAACCCATGCAGAGGAAGCATCCATGTATCCGTGCCATCGTCGTCGGCTCATCGACCGCACCCTGCTGATGCTGGCCGCGCTGCTGCTGCCGGCCAGCGTGCTGGCCGCCGACGCCTACCAGGCCGCAAAAGCCAGGCCCGGGGATATCGTGCTTCTGCGCAACGTCTCCGCGTGCCCGGCGCCGCCGGGCATGGCGTTGATGGTCGACCCGTCGCCCCGGCACGAGATGGCTCGCGCGCTCGGCACCGAAGAACTCAGCGACATCGATTATGCCAACCTGCGCGCCTCCGCCAACGATGGCGCGCAGTAGTCACGCAAGAGCCGCGCAAGCGGCGAACGAGGGCGGTAACCCGGCGACCCTGTAGCCGGGCACCAAAGGAACCCCCCCGACCCGTCCCCTGCGGGCCGGGGGGACTTCCTTCGCCAGGGAACGAATACACGAAAATCGACGATGCGGGCCGCTTTTGCCATGCTTCTGCTTGTGGGCCTGTGCGCCGCCGCAGGCGGAAAAACACGGCCGTCGATGTGAGCTGGCGGCGCACTGCCGAACGACGCCCATTGCAGCGGCCGAGTGACGAGCACTCAGGAAGCCGTACCGCAACACGGTGCGCCAGCACACCGACTACAGCTGCGGCGCCGCCGCACTGGCCACGATCCGCGCTACACCTACCGCCTGGACGTCGACGAGACCCATGTCGTCGGCGATCAAGGCGATGGATCCGGTGATCGTGTTCGCGAACCCGGGCTGCACCCATTCGCTCCCGCGCAACCTCGGCGTGACCTGCGCGATGCGCCGGCACACCACGCTGATGACGATGCCGGGCATCGGCTTGACGCCGGATGCACCGGACTACGGCGTCACCTTCAAGATTCCCTACATGTTCTGAGTCACCGGCGGCCTGGGGGCGTTCACGCCTGCGGCGGGTCGTCCAGCGCGAAAGGGAAGGCCATTGCCCCGCAGCCCATCCAGTTCCAGCCGGTGCTTCTTGCACAGGCGATACACGGTGACCCGCGACACGTTGAGTCGCCGCGCGCATTCGCTGATGTTGTAGCGGCTTTCGCGCAGGCAGTTCAGCACCGCCTCGCGCTCGGCCGAAACACGCGTCAGGCCGAGGCTGGAACGGGGCGTGGCAGAGGGCTGCGCATCCTGCAGGTCGAGGTCGCTCGCGCTGATCAGCGTGCCTTCGGCAACCACCGCGGCACGTTGTACGCGATTGATCAACTCGCGTACGTTGCCGGGCCAGCTGAATCCGCGCATGGCCTGCCGCGCACTGCTGCTGAATGTGCGGGCGCGGCCGGGGTGGCGCAGACGGAACGCATCCAGGAAATTCTGCGCGAGCAATTCGACGTCGCCACCGCGTTCGCGCAGCGCGGGCATGCGCAGGCGCAGCACGTTGAGCCGGTAGTACAGATCCTCGCGGAAGCGGCCCTGCGCCACGGCCAGCTCCAGGTCCACATGGGTGGCAGCCAGCACGCGCACGTCCAACCGGATCAGCTGACTCGAACCCACGCGCTCCAGCGTGCCCTCCTGCAGCAGGCGCAGCAAGCTGGTCTGGGCGTCGAACGGCAGGTCGCCGATCTCGTCGAGGAACACCGTGCCGCCGGAAGCGGCCTCGAAATGCCCGATGCGCCGCGCATTCGCGCCGGTGAAAGCGCCACGCTCGTGACCGAACAGCTCGGACTGCACCAGGTTCGGCGGCAACGCACCGCAATTGATGGCGACGAACGGCCGCTCGCGACGCGCCGACAGGCCGTGCAGCGCGCGCGCCGCCACTTCCTTGCCGCTGCCGGTCTCGCCGGTGATCAACACCGGCAATTCCACCGGCGCATATTTGCGCAAGCTGGCCACCGCGGCGCACATCGCCGGACTTTGCGCGCCCACGATGCCCGGGATATCCGTCTTTTCCGTGGCCGGCGTCCAGTCGTTGCCGAACTTCATCAAGACATCGGTCAGGCGTTTCATGTCGACCGGTGCGGTGAAGAAGTCCACGCTGGCCCGCAGGATGCGTTCCACCTCCGGCGTATCGGCGGCGGTCTCCTGGGAAACCAGGGCCAGCCAGGGCAGCCATGGGTGATCGGCCATCAACTGGTCCATCGCCTGTACCGTATCCGCATCGCTGTGACGCAGATCGGCCATGGCCACCACGATATCGCCGCGCCGCATGCCCACGCCGCCCTGCAATTGCGCATCGCCGATCCGGGTACGCCAGCCCTCTCGTGCCAGACAGGCGCATTCCTCATCCGTCGGTTGGCCAAACCAGACCACGCAACGCCTGGATATCTGATTGCCCGTCATGGCACTGACCCCCCTGTCCCCAAGGTCGCAGTTGCGGTTCGGGATGATGCGCCTGGGCAGGCGATCGATCCCGCTGACTTTTGCAGCCGCATCCTGCGCCCTTTTGCTGCAAAAGTGCGATGTACTTCACACAATTTACTCCCAAGTAAGCGAGCAATATGTGAAGAAACAAGGCCTTCCGGGTGATCCACCGGCAAGGAACCGACGCCTGTGAGCGTAGGTGGGCCACCCTGGCCGAGGTCGGGGCCCATCCCATCGCGAGGGGCCCGGTTTTCAGCCCAGGAACAGGTCCGGCAGCAACGGCGCGCCCGGCTGCACGGCATAGCCATCGAAATCGGTGACCCCCGCTTCGCGCAGGATCGCTTCGTCGATCGCGAAATGGCCGGTGTAGTCACGTGCCGGGCGGGTCAGGATGGCGTGGGCGGCGTCGGCCACGATCTCCGGCTTGCGGCAATGCCCGGCCTTCACACCATCGATCATGCCGATCGCCGCGGTGGCGATCACCGTGCGCGGCCATAGCGCATTCACCGCGATGCCCAGCGGCGCGAACTCCGGGCTCATGCCCAGCACGCACAGGCTCATGCCGTACTTGGCGATGGTGTAGGCGGTGTGCGGCGCGAACCATTTCGGATCGAGGTTGAGCGGCGGCGACAGCATCAGCACGTGCGGATTGGCCGCCTGCTGCAGGTACGGCAGGCAGCTGCGGGTGACCAGGAAAGTGCCGCGGGTATTGACCTGCTGCATCAGGTCGTAGCGCTTCATCGGCGTCTCGGCGGTGCCGGCCAGCCAGATGGCGCTGGCGTTGTTGACGACGATGTCGATGCCGCCGAAATGCTCGGCCGCCTGCGCGGCGGCGGCCACGACCTGAGCCTCCTCGCGGATGTCCACCTGCAGTGCCAGCGCCTTGCCGCCGGCCGCCTCGACCGCCGCCGCCGCGGTGTGAATGGTGCCGGGCAGTTTCGGATTCGGCACGCCGCTCTTGGCCGCGATCACGATGTTCGCGCCGTCGCGGGCCGCGCGCAGCGCAATCGCCAGGCCGATGCCGCGCGAGGCGCCGCTGATGAACAAGGTCTTGCCGGCGAGGTCGGCCATGCGCGTCACCCTATCGAAAAAGGTCAGTGTAAGGCTTGCCGGTTCACGGCTTCTGGAAACGCGGCAGGATGTCGCGCAACTCGGCCAGCCGCTGCACCGGATCGCTCAGTTCGAGCATGCGCTGCTGCTCGCCAGTATCCAGCGGCAACAGCTCGGCCAGCCGGAAGCCCAGCCAGCTGGCGTCGTCGTAGGCGCTGCGCGGTGCATGCCGCCAGTGCGGCGCCATCGTCTCGATCAGCCTCTCGAGGATGGTCTGCAGCAACGCAAACTCCACCGGCACCTGCAGCTCCGGCTCGTCCGGCCAGACCTCCACGTCGCCACGCAGCAGGCCATCGGAACGCACCCGGCTACGTGCGACGCGGAAACGCGCGCCGCCTTCGGCGACGATGCCGAGCAGGCCGTCGTCGTCGCGATGGAAATCGCTGATCCGCGCGATCGTGCCGATCGCCGCCGGCACCGCCGGCTCGCCCACTTCCTGTCCCTGCAGGATCAGGCACACGCCGAAGCCGGTGCCATGACGCGTGCATTCCCGCACCAGGTCGAGATAGCGCGGCTCGAAGATGCGCAACTGCAACTGGCCGCCGGGAAACAGCACGGAGGCCAGCGGAAACAGGGGCATCTCGACGAGCGGCGACTGGGACTGGGCAACCATGCGGCGAGTGTAACCAGAGCAGATGCCGCGGTCAGCCGCGACCCGGCTCAGGCCTGGCGCAGGCTTTCCACGAAGCGGCGCGGCGCCGCTTCGAAACCGCCGTTGGACATGAAGATCACCTGGTCGCCGGGCCGTGCCTGCGCACGCAGGGCGGCGATCAGCGCGTCGACCGTCGGCGCCGTCGTGCCGCGCCCGCCCAGCGCCGCGGTGACGCGGCCGGCATCCCACGACAGCTCGGGGCGATGCAGGAACACCACCGCATCGGCGTCGGCCAGCGACGGCGCCAGCGCCGCGGCGTGCGCACCCTGGCGCATCGAATTGGAACGCGGCTCCAGCGCCACCAGGATGCGCGCGTCGCCGACCTTCGCGCGCAGCCCAGCCAGGGTGGTGGCGATCGCGGTGGGGTGATGGGCGAAGTCGTCGTAGACGCGTACGCCGTTCACTTCGCCGACCAGCTCCATCCGCCGCTTCACGCTCTCGAAGCTGGCGAACGCCGGCAGCAGTGCACGCGGATCGGCACCGGCCGCCGCGGCCGCGGCGAGCGCGGCGAGCGCGTTCATCACACTGTGATGGCCCAGCAGCGACCAGCGCACCTCGCCGAGCCGCTCGCCGGCATGATGCACGGCGAACGCCGAGCCGTCCGCCTCGACCAGCGTGGCCTGCCAGTCGCCGCGGCCGATACCGAAGGTTTCCACCGGCGTCCAGCAGCCCATCGCCAGCACCTCGGCGAGCCGCTCGTCGTGCGCGTTGACGATCAGCCGGCCATTGCCCGGCACGGTGCGCACCAGGTGATGGAACTGGCGCTGGATCGCGGCCACGTCGGGGAAGATGTCCGCGTGGTCGTATTCGAGGTTGTTGAGGATCGCGATGCGCGGGCGGTAGTGCACGAACTTCGAGCGCTTGTCGAAGAACGCGGTGTCGTACTCGTCCGCTTCAATGACAAAAGGCTTGCCCTGCCCGAGCCGCGCTGACACACCGAAATTGCCCGGCACGCCGCCGACCAGAAAGCCCGGCGCCATGCCAGTGCTTTCCAGCAGATGCGCCAGCAGACTGGTTGTGGTGGTCTTGCCGTGAGTGCCGGCCACCGCCAGCACGTCGCGCTCGGCCAGCACCGTCTCGCCCAGCCACTGCGGGCCGGAGATGTAGCGCAGGCGCGCATCGAGCATGTACTCGACCGCCGGGTTGCCACGGGTCATCGCGTTGCCGACCACCACCAGATCGGGCTGGACGTGATCAGGCCCGGGCTGCAGGTGCTCGGCGGTGTAGCCGCTCATCAGGCCGATGCCGAGCGCCTCCAGCTGGGTGCTCATCGGCGGATAGACGTTCGCGTCGGAACCTTCGACCGTGTGGCCCAGCTCGCGCGCGAGCGCGGCGACCCCGCCCATGAAGGTGCCGCAGATACCGAGGATGTGCAGACGCATGGTGAGCGGTTCCTTGGAGCCCGCTCTACAGGGAGCGGGACGTGTGCTCAGCCGTTCGCCGCGGCGGCTTCGTTCTGCAGCGCGCGCTCGATCCGCGCGGTGACCTCGGCCAGTTCGCCGACGCCGTCCACCGCCTGCAGCTTGCCGCGGCTGGCGTAGAAGTCCGCCACTGGCGCGGTCTGCTCGGCATAGATGCCCAGGCGCTTGCGCACGGTGTCCGGGTTGTCGTCGGCACGGCCTTCCGCCTTGAAGCGGATCTCGCAGCGCCCGATGATCGCCTCGTTCGGCACGTCCAGCTTCACCACCGCATCCAGCGGCTGGCCAAGCTTGGCCAGCAGGTGGTCGAGCGCACCGGCCTGGGCCAGGTTGCGCGGATAACCGTCGAGGATGAAGCCGGCTTTCGCGTCGGCTTGGGCGAGGCGTTCTTCCAGCATGCCGAGCAGGATGTCGTCGGAAACCAGCTGGCCGGCGTCCATCACCGCCTTGGCCTTGAGCCCCATCGCGGTGCCGGCGGCGACGGCGGCGCGCAGCATGTCGCCGGTCGAGATATGCGGAACACCCAGCGCCGCCTTCAGCCGGGCCGCCTGCGTACCTTTGCCCGAGCCGGGCGCACCAAGTAGGACGAGTCGCATAATGCTCCACAAGTTCGGCGGGCCGCCGCACACTGCGACAGCCCGCCCGACGCACAGAATTGTCCGTCAAATTAGCCGCTGCACCGGGTGCCGTCAAACAGAGACCTTCGTCGCATCCAGCCAAGTGTTTGTTGCAGAAAAAGATTTGCCGACAACCATCGCCACCCTTCCACCGCCTGATCGAGGATCCCATGAGCCCGAGCCGCCGTTCGCCCGCCGTCACCGGCAACCTGCTGTACGCCCAGTCCGGCGGCGTCACCGCCGTGATCAACGCCACCGCCGCCGGCGTGATCGAGACCGCGCGTGCGAAAGGCATGAAGGTGTACGCCGCGCGCAACGGGATTCTCGGCGCGCTGCGCGAAGAATTGATCGACACCTCGAAGGAACCGGCCGCCGCGATCGCCGCGCTGCGCCACACGCCCGGCGGCGCGTTCGGCTCGTGCCGCTACAAGCTGAAATCGCTGGAGGACAACCGCAGCGAATACGAGCGGCTGATCGAGGTGTTCCGCGCGCACGACATCCGCTGGTTCCTCTACAACGGCGGCAACGATTCGGCCGATACCGCGCTGAAGATCTCGCAGCTGGGCAAGACGATGGGCTACGACATCCGCTGCATCGGCGTGCCGAAGACGGTGGACAACGACCTCGCCGTTACCGACTGCTGCCCCGGCTTCGGCTCGGTGGCGAAATACACCGCGATCTCCACCTTGGAGGCGAGTCTCGACGTGGCCTCGATGGCCGAGACCTCGACCAAGGTGTTCATCCTCGAGGTGATGGGCCGCCACGCCGGCTGGATCGCCGCCGCCGCCGGCCTGGCCGGCGAAGGCGCTGACGCGCCGCCGCACATCATCCTGTTCCCCGAAAACGCGTTCGACGAAGCGGCGTTCCTGGCGAAGGTGAAAGCCACCGTCGAGCGCGTGGGCTGGTGCACCGTGGTCGCCTCCGAAGGCGTGCGCAACGCGGCCGGCCAGTTCCTCGCCGAAGCGGGTACGCGCGATGCATTCGGCCACAGCCAGCTCGGCGGCGTGGCGCCGGTGCTGGCGGCGCTGGTGAAGGAAAAGCTCGGCTACAAGTACCACTGGGCGCTGCCCGACTACCTGCAGCGCTCGGCGCGGCATGCCGCTTCGAAGGTCGACGCGGAGCAGGCTTACGCGGTCGGCCAGGCCGCGGTCGACTACGCGCTGGCCGGCATGAACGCGGTGATGCCGGTGATCGTGCGCACGGCCGACGCACCCTATCGTTGGAAGATCGCACCGGCGCCGCTGGCGAAGATCGCCAACCGCGAAAAGAAGATGCCGAAGAACTTCATCAGCCGCGACGGTTTCGGCATCACCGCGGCGGCGCGGCGTTACCTCGCGCCGCTGATCCGCGGCGAGGCGCCACTGCCGTACGGCAAGGACGGCCTGCCGCGCTACGTGCGGCTGAAGAACGTGGCGGTGGCGAAGAAGCTGGCGGCGTTCCAGCGCTGAACCGGCCGGGTTCCGTGACCGGTTTCGCAAAGCTGAGCGCCACCTGAAACCGCTTCGCCGATATCGGACTACGTTCAGCCGCAGCTTCCTACGATCCATCCTGCCCGGGTCGATCGCCGCGCTGTTGCGGCCACGACACCCAAGGAGGAGCCCTGAAATGAAACTCTTCAGCCGCCTGCTCATTGCACTTGCCCTGTTCACCACCGGCAGCCTCGCGCTGGCCGACCAGGGCGGTCACGATCGCGACCGCCGCGGCCAGGGCCACGGCTACGCCGATTATCGCCACGACGGCCGCCACGGCGACTACCGCCGGCACGACGATCGCCGCCATGACTATCGGCGCTACGACACCCGCCGTTACGACGACCGCCGCTACGGCTACCGCGACGGCTACCGGCGCTACGGCCACCATCCGCGCTGGGAGCGTGGCCATCACTACTACGGCCCGACCTATGTCGTGCGCGACTACGGCTATTACCGCCTGCGTCCGCCACCGCGCGGCTACCACTGGGTACGCGCGAACAATGACTACCTGCTGGTCGCGATCGCCACCGGCATCATCTTGGACATCGCGCTGCAATAAGTCCGCGCCGACGTGAGTGAATCGGGGCCATGCATTCGTGCATGGCCCTTTTCTTTGCTGGGCGGCGCTGCGCCGCACAACGGCCTGCGCCGCAACGTCTGCCTATACTCCCCGGGACCGCCCGTTCCGGACGGCCACTTACAACCCATGGGGAGGCTCCGATGCTGCAGCAGTATGGCTGGTGGATCGTCGTTGCGTGTGCGGTGGTGGCGGTTTTGTATGGCGCGTTCTCCGCGCGCTGGATCCTGGCGCAATCGCCAGGCAACGAACGGATGCAGGAAATTGCGGCAGCCATCCAGGAAGGCGCACGCGCCTACCTCAACCGCCAGTACACCACCATCGGCATGGTCGGCATGGTATTGCTGCTGTTGATCGGATTCTTCCTGAGCTGGCCGACCGCGATCGGCTTCCTGCTCGGCGCCGTGCTGTCAGGGGCAGCCGGTTACATCGGCATGAATGTCTCGGTGCGCGCCAACGTGCGTACGGCCGAAGCGGCGCGACGCGGCCTGAGCGCGGCGATGGACGTGGCATTTCGCGGTGGCGCGATCACCGGCATGCTGGTGGTCGGACTGGCCCTGCTCGGCGTCGCCGGCTACTGGCTGGTGCTCGGCCACTTCGGCGTCACCGGCGAGCCGGCGCTGCACGCGCTGGTCGGCTTCGCGTTCGGCAGCTCGCTGATCTCGATCTTCGCGCGGCTGGGCGGCGGCATCTTCACCAAGGGCGCCGACGTCGGCGCGGACCTGGTCGGCAAGGTCGAGGCCGGCATTCCCGAGGACGACCCGCGTAACCCCGCGGTGATCGCCGACAACGTCGGCGACAACGTCGGCGACTGCGCCGGCATGGCGGCCGACCTGTTCGAAACCTACGCGGTGACGGTGATCGCCACCATGCTGCTGGGCGGGCTGATGTTCGCCGGCAACCCGCACGCACTGCTGTATCCGCTGGCGCTCGGCGGGGTGTCCATCATCGCCTCGATCATCGGCACGCTGTTCGTCAAAGTGAAGGACGGCGGCTCGATCATGGGTGCGTTGTACAAGGGCGTGATCGCCTCGGCCGTGCTCTCGGCGATCGCGTTCTGGTTCGTCACCGGCACGCTGCTGCCGCAGGGCCTGACCACGGCCGACGGCCAGCTGATTTCGGCCAGCCAGCTGTTCTGCTGCTCGCTGATCGGACTGGTCCTGACCGGCGTGATCGTGTGGGTCACCGAGTACTACACCGGCACCCAGTTCAAGCCGGTGCGGCACATCGCCGAGGCATCCACCACCGGTCACGGCACCAACATCATCGCCGGCCTCGGCGTGTCGATGAAATCGACCGCGCTGCCGGTGATCGCGGTCTGTGCCGCGATCTGGGGCGCCTACCATTTCGGGCAGCTGTACGGCATCGCGATCGCCGCCACCGCCATGCTGTCGATGGCCGGCATGATCGTGGCGCTGGACGCCTACGGCCCGATCACCGACAACGCCGGCGGCATCGCCGAGATGGCCGACCTGCCGCCGGAAGTGCGCGGCGTCACCGATCCGCTGGATGCGGTCGGCAACACCACCAAGGCGGTGACCAAGGGTTATGCGATCGGTTCGGCGGCACTCGCCGCGCTGGTGCTGTTCGCCGACTACACGCACAACCTCGACGCGATGGGCGCGGCCAAGGCGCTGGCCGCCGGGGTGCCGTACACGACGCTTACCTTTGACCTGTCCGATCACATGGTGATCATCGGCCTGCTGATCGGCGGCCTGATCCCGTACCTGTTCGGCGCGATGGCGATGGAAGCGGTCGGTCGTGCCGCGGGCGCGGTGGTGGTCGAGGTACGCCGGCAGTTCCGCGACATCCCGGGCATCATGGCCGGCACCGCCAAGCCGGAATATTCGCGCGCGGTGGACATGCTGACCAAGTCGGCGATCCGCGAAATGATCGTGCCGTCGCTGCTGCCGGTGGCGGTGCCGATCGTGGTCGGCCTGCTGCTGGGGCCGAAGGCGCTGGGCGGCGTGCTGATCGGCACCATCGTCACCGGCCTGTTCGTGGCGATCTCGATGACCACCGGTGGCGGCGCCTGGGACAACGCCAAGAAGTACATCGAGGACGGCCACCACGGCGGCAAGGGTTCCGAGGCGCACAAGGCCGCGGTTACCGGCGACACCGTCGGCGACCCGTACAAGGACACCGCCGGCCCGGCGGTGAACCCCTTAATCAAAATCATCAATATCGTCGCGCTGCTGCTGATTCCTCTGCTTTAACCGAAGCGACTCCCGCACGGCACCTTCGCCCCTCTCCCGCAAAGCGGGAGAGGGGAACGGGGTGAGGGGCGCCGCAGGCGCGGATCAAGATCATCAACATCGTGGCGCTGCTGCTGATTCCGCTGCTGTAAGCCACGCGTCCGCAATGACAGGAATCCCGCCCGCGTGGCGGGATTTCTGTTTCGGGCCCGCGCTCCTGACTTTAGTCACGGGCGGCCGTATGCCCGGGCGGTTACGCTCGACCGACCACGGGCCGCGCCCGTCATGTCCATTACGTTCATTCGCGCACCTGGGAGCACACGATGAAATCGGTTTGGCTGATGCTGGCACTCGGCGTCACACTGACGGGCATGAATGACATCCACGCCCACGACACGACACCCGCTTCCGCAGCCACTCCGGCCGGCGACGATCCGTTCCTGTGGCTGGAGGACATCCACGGCGCCCGCGCGCTGGACTGGGTGAAACAGCAGAACGCGGCGACCGCGAAACAGTTCGTCGACAACGCCGAATTCGCGCGCACCCGCGACAGCATTCTCGAGGTGCTCGACTCGGAAGCACGCATCCCCTACGTCAACCGCATGGGCGACCACCTGTACAACTTCTGGCGCGACAAGGCGCACCCGCGCGGCGTCTGGCGGCGCACCACGCTGGCCGAGTACCGCAAGGCCGAGCCGGCGTGGGAGGTGCTGCTGGACGTCGACGCGCTGAACAAGGCCGAGAACAAGCGCTGGGTGTTCAAGGACGTGGAATGCCTGAAGCCGGCGTTCGAACGCTGCCTGGTTTCGCTGTCGCCGGACGGCGGCGATGCGACCGTGGTGCGCGAGTTCAGCATTCCGCACAAGGCGTTCGTGAAGGGCGGCTTCGAGTTGCCGGTGGCGAAAAGCCAGGTCGGCTGGATCGACGAAAACACCCTCTACGTCGGCACTGACTTCGGCCCCGGCTCGATGACCGAATCGAGCTACCCGCGCATCGCCAAGGCATGGAAGCGCGGCACGCCGCTGTCGGCGGCCACCACGGTGTACGAGGGCAAGCCGAGCGACCTCGCGGTCAGCGCCTACCACGACCGCACGCCGGGCTACGAACGCGATTTCGTTTCCATCGCCAGGGATTTCTATCACAGCGACCTGTACCAGCGCCTCGGGAACAAGCTGGCCCGCGTCGAAGTGCCGGCCGACGCGGAGGCCGACGCCCATCGCGAATGGCTGCTGGTGCGGACCCGCTCGCCGTGGACCGTCGACGGCACCACCTATCCTGCCGGTGCGCTGCTGGCGACGCAGTTCGACAACTTCATGGCCGGCAAGCGCCACTTCGCTGTGCTGTTCGAACCGGACTCGCACACCTCGCTCGACTCGTACGCGTGGACCAAAAGCCACCTGATCCTCAACCTGATGGACGACGTCAAGAGCCGGCTGGAGGTGCTGACCCCGCCGCCGATGGCAGCGCCCGGCGGCGACTGGAAGCGCGCGGCGATGGCGGGCGCACCGGCGATGAGCACGATCAACGTGATCGACACCGACCCCGACCACAGCGACGAGTACTGGCTCGACGTCACCGGCTTCCTGGCGCCGTCGTCGCTGCAGCGCGGCGTGCTGGACGGCGCGGCGGCCGAGACGATCAAGCAGGCGCCGGCGTTCTTCGATGCCGCGAAGTTCGCGGTTAGCCAGCACTTCGTGAAGTCGAAGGACGGCACCCGCGTGCCGTACTTCGAGATCGCCCCGAAAAACCTCAAGCTGGACGGCGCCAACCGCACCCTGCTGTATGGCTACGGCGGCTTCGAAGTGTCGCTGCAGCCGCAGTACAGCGGCAGCGTCGGCCGTGCCTGGCTCGAGCGCGGCGGCGTCTACGTGATCGCCAACATCCGCGGCGGCGGCGAGTACGGCCCGCAATGGCACCAGGCCGCGCTGAAGGCAAACCGTCCGCGCGCGTACGAAGACTTCGCCGCGGTGGCCAAGGATCTGATCCGGCGCGGCGTCACCTCGGCGAAACACCTCGGCGCCGAAGGCGGCAGCAACGGCGGTCTGTTGATGGGCAACATGCTCACGATGTACCCGCAGCTGTTCGGCGCGATCGCCTGCGAGGTGCCGCTGCTGGACATGAAGCGCTACATCCACCTGTCCGCCGGCGCCTCGTGGATGGCCGAGTACGGCAACCCCGATACCGCCGACTGGAACTTCATCAAGACCTTCTCGCCGTACCAGAACGTGAAGCAGGATGGCCACTACCCGCCGGTGCTGTTCTACACCGCCACCAGCGACGACCGCGTCGGCCCGGTGCAGGCGCGCAAGATGGCCGCGCGGATGCAGGCGCAAGGCCACCCGAACGTGTGGTTCTACGAGAACCTCGAAGGCGGCCATGGCGCTGGCGCAGACAACCAGCAATCCGCCCACATGCACGCGATGGCCTACGATTTTTTGTGGGACCAGCTGAAATAAGGCGACCGATCGCCGTCATGCACACCCGCGAGCCGGCACCTGCCGGCTCGCGTCGTATGGCGGGGTGGCCTGAAGTAAGCTTTCGTGATCCGTCACCTTCCCTCATCGCCATGCACCCACGCACCACCATCAGCCCCGAACTGCGCGAATGGATCCTGGCCACCACCCGGGCCGGGCATGGCGTGCCGGAGGTGCTGCGGCTGTTGAAGGAGAACGGCTACGACCCGCGGCAGAGCCGCAGCATCGTCGCCGAGGTGCTGAAGCTGCCGCTGGCGACGCTGCTTGCCAGCAGCGCCAAAGGATCGCCGCAAGGTCTGCGCCCGAAACACCCCGAGGCGCCGGAAGTCCGCATCGACGGCCATGCCGTCGGCGTCTCGCTCGGCGTGGACGAGCCTGTGCTGCGGGTGCTGGAGAACATCCTCAGCGGGCAGGAATGCGACGAACTGATCGAACTGGCGCGGCCGCGGCTGCAGCGTGCGCTCACCGTCGACAGCGAGGGCCGCCACCAGGTGGATCAACGGCGCACCAGCGAGGGGATGTTCTTCACCTTGAACGAGGTGCCGCTGGTCGGCCGTATCGAGCAGCGTCTGGCCATCCTGCTCGGCGTGCCGGCGAGCCACGGCGAAGGGCTGCAGATCCTGCATTACCTGCCGGGCCAGGAGTACGAGCCGCATTTCGATTGGTTCGATCCGGAACAGCCCGGCTACGGCACGATCACCGCGGTGGGCGGGCAGCGCATCGCCAGCGTGGTGATGTATCTGAACACGCCCGCGCAAGGCGGCGGCACGGCGTTCCCCGAGATCGGCCTCACCGTCACCGCGCGGCGTGGCGCGGCCGTGTATTTCGCCTACGAAGGCGGTGACCGGAGTTCGCTGCACGCCGGCCTGCCGGTGCTGCAGGGCGAGAAGTGGATCGCCACCAAATGGCTGCGCGAGCGGCCTTACAAGAAGCCGAAGAAGGCCTGACCGCCGCCGTGGCGAACCCGTCGTTGCTGCGCCGCAGCAGCGTTTGGCGTATTCTTGCGAACCTTCTTTCCCCCTTTACCGCCAAGGACATTCCATGGGTCTGCACCTCGTCTCCGCCGGCCGCAACGTGCCGGAAGAAATCAACGTCATCATCGAGATCCCCAAGGACGCCGAGCCGGTCAAGTACGAGGTGGAGAAGGAAAGCGGCGCGATCTTCGTCGACCGCATCCTGTCCACGCCGATGCGCTACCCGTGCAACTACGGCTACGTGCCGCGCACGCTGGGCGGCGACGGCGATCCGCTGGACGCGGTGGTGATCCTGCCGCTGCCGCTGGCCGTCGGCTCGGTGATCCGCTGCCACCCGGTCGGCATGCTGAAGATGACCGACGAGGCCGGCAGCGACGAGAAGCTGGTGGTGATCCCGTCGCCCAAGGTGTTCCCGGGCTATGCGCACATCAACGACATGAAGGGCGTCTCGCCGCACTGGCTGGAGCGCATCGGCCACTTCTTCGAGCACTACAAGGATCTGGAGAAGGGCAAGTGGGTGAAGGTCGAGGGCTGGGTCGGCGCCGACGAGGCGAAGGCCGAGATTCTGGCCGGTTTCCAGCGTTACCAGGACGCCATCAGCGGCTGAACCCACCGCCGGCAAGTTGTCCACGCATGAACAAACCCCGCCCCGGCGGGGTTTGTTCGTCTGGATCAACCGCGCCTGAGCAATTCGCGCAGGTCGATCAGCGCCGCGTTCGCGCGCGACACGTAGTTCGCCATCACCAGCGAGTGGTTGGCGAAGAAACCGAACGGCGAGCCGTTCAGCACCATCGGGCTGTGCAGCGGGCGCTGCGCCTCCTCCAGCTCGCGGATCACCTGCTCCAGGCTGACGTCGGCGTGCTTGCTGCGCAGGATCGGGCCGAAATCCTGCTGGAACGCCTTGAGTTGCTCCAGCAGGGTCCAGGTGTAGCCGCGCGCTTCGTAGAAGTTGTCGTCGATCCTGGTCCACGAGGTTTTCACCATCCGGCCGCCGTCGGGCGCGCGCGCCGTGCCGGCCTCGGCCGGCGCGTCGATCGAGGGAACATCGCCGAGACGGATCTGGCCCACGCTGGCCGACAGCCGCTGCGACAGCGAGCCCAGCCGCGCCGAAGCCACCTGCAGGTAATCGGCCAGGTTGTCGGCACGCGCGTAGAAGTGCGCGTTGCTGTCGTCGCGATCGCCGAGCCGGCCGAGATAGCCGTCCAGATGTCTGATCGCCTTGCGGTACTGGCTCTCCGAGCTGGGCAGCAGCCAGCGGTCGTTCGGGCTGTTGAGCAGCGGATCGGCCTCGGCCAGGTCCTTGTCCTCGGTCGACTGCGTCTGCGAGCGGCTGAAGTCGTTGCGCAGCGCGCGCACCAGATCGCGCGAGGCGGTCAGCGAACCGAATTCCCAATTGGGCACGTTGTCCATGAACACGCCCGGCGGCAGCTTGTCGTTGCTGAGGTAGCCGCCGCGCTTGTCCAGCAGGGTGCGCACCGAGCTGATCAGGGTGACTGTGGTGGTCGCGCCGGTGCTGGCCGGCCGCTGCAAGTCCTGCATCTGCGCCTGGGTCACCGCCACCGGATCGAACAGCGCCGGCTCGCTGTCCCACCACCACATCAACGCCGCCACACACAGCACCAGCAACGCAAGCAGGGCCAGAATGGCGCGGCGGATGCCGTGGCGCGGCGGGTTCGAAGTGTCCTGGGTCTGCATTGGGCGGCTCCTGCGTGGGCAACGAACGGGTGACCAAGCTTACAACGCCGCCCGTCGCCCACTGTGAGCAGACAGGCTGCCGCCGTATCCTTGTCGCTCTGCTGGAACGCGCCACCCGCCGCGGGCGCAAGCTTGCCGTTCTGCTGCCGGAGATGCCCCATGAAAGCCGTCGCCCTCACCCGCTACCTGCCGATCGACGACCCGCAGTCGCTGCTCGACGTCGAACTGCCCATGCCCGCACCCGGTGCGCACGATTTGCTGGTGCGCGTCGAGGCGGTGTCGGTGAATCCGGTCGACACCAAGCTCCGCTCGCCCAAGCCGCAGGTCGAGGCGCAACCGAAGGTGCTCGGCTACGACGCGGCCGGCACCGTCGAGGCCGTCGGCGCATCGGTCGATGGTTTCCAGCCGGGCGATCGCGTGTACTACGCCGGCGACGTCACCCGCCCCGGCAGCAACGCGCAGTTCCAACTGGTCGACGCACGCCTGGTCGGGCACGCGCCGCGGTCGCTGGATCTGGCCGAGGCAGCAGCGTTGCCGCTGACCGCGGTCACCGCGTGGGAGCTGCTGTTCCAACGCATGCCGTTCGACAGCGAACACGGCGGCGAGGGCAAGTCGCTGCTGGTGATCGGCGGCGCCGGCGGGGTCGGCTCGATCGCGATCCAGCTGGCGCGACGCGCCGGCTTCACGGTGATCGCCACCGCCTCGCGCGCCGAGACCATCGACTGGTGCCGCGCGATGGGCGCGCAGCACGTGATCAACCATCGCCACGCGCTGGCGCCGCAACTGGAAGCGCTGGGTTTCGGCCAGGTCGACGCGGTACTCAACCTCGCCGATACCGATCACTACTGGGATGCGATCGGCCAGTTGCTGGCACCGCAAGGCCACGTCGGCCTGATCGTGGAGCCGGCCGGCGCGCTGAGGATCGGCGACCCGTACAAGGCCAAATGCATCGGCATCCACTGGGAATTCATGTTCGCCCGCGCGCGCTTCAACACCCCCGACATGGCCGAGCAGGGCCGCATCCTCGAACGGGTCGCCAGCTTGATCGATGCGGGTGAATTGCGCGGCACGCGCACCGAGACGCTGGCACCGATCCATGCGGCGAACCTGCGCGAGGCGCATCGCCGGCTGGAATCGGGCCGCACGATCGGCAAGCTGGTGCTGGCCGGCTGGTGATCAGCGGCGCTTGCCCGCGGCTTTCCGGTTCGGTGACGGCTTGGCCGGCTCGCCCTTCTTGCCGAGCTGTTCCAGCAGCGTGTTCATGTCCTCGGCGTGCTCTTCCTCCATCGCCAGGATGCCTTCCAGCGCGCGGCGGGTGGTGGGATCGCTGACGAATGGCTTGGTCTTGGCCCTGGCTTGCTTCCGGGGACATTGGATGGATATCGACCCGACTGTCGAATCAATCTCGACGATTAACCAATGAGCCTATAAAGCCAGGTGGAAAAGCCAGGTGAGGAACAGCGCAGCAACCGAGTTGTTGCGCGAACACGGTCAGCGAAGTACATCGGTCAGCGCATCGCGAACCGCTCGGCACGATCGACCGTGGCCTGCAGAGCGGGAAGGATCCGCTCGATCACGTCGGCGTGCCGGCGCCACTTGTCTGGTGCTGGCCGGGAGACCGTGTAGCGGGAAAACGGAAGCGCCGCATCGAGCGGCCGATCCCATTCAAGCCCCAACGCACTGCACAGGCGTGTCATCTCCGCAGCTGGGGCGGCCAGAAACTCGTCATACCGGATTTTGTAGCAACGACCCGGCGGAAACACTGACAGGTCGTCCAACAGCATGCGCGTGGTGGTTTCCCACTGCACCGCCACGATCTCCTCCAATGATCGGCCGACAAGCTCGCGCCAACCCGGTATCAGCAGCAGAGACCAGGGTAACCCGGTCCAGCCGGGCAGCTGCGGATAGGTGCGGAACCTTCCGGACTGCCAGGCCTCCATCATGCTGCTCAGGGTCTGCCGCGGATCGCGGTACAGGTAAACGAAGCATGCCTCCGGAAATGCCCGCGCCAGAAGCGGAATGCGTAGCGCGTTCTTCGGGGTCTTTTCCAGCAACCGGTATGGCTGTCGCACCGGTGGCTGCCCGCCGCGATCGCGCATCTGTGAATGGAAGCGCCGGCGCAACTCGTCAACCACGGCGGGCGATGCAGACGATTCGCCGAGTCGATTGGAATCGTAGCCGCGGAATGCCGGATTCAGGCTGGTGATGCCTTCGATCAACCCATGACTTTCCCGGCCGGTGGTGAACAGGCCCGGTGCCTGCGCCAGCGTTTCGAACAGCAGGGTCGAGCCGGAGCGGGGGGGAGAGATGATGAAAATCGGACGATCGAAAATCTTGTCCCGCGGATCATTCCCTGCCACAGCTTCCATCACGATGCCTGCCTCATGCCTTGAGCAGCGGAACGCTTCCTGCGGTCGCTCAGCGCACCCACCAGAATCAGTTCAATCACGCCATTAATGAAGAGCATGCCATTGTTGAATCGCAGCGTCCCTGCAAAACGGCGCATCAATTGCTCGAAGGCATCCAGTCTTTCACGATAGATCGGCCAGGCACCCTGGTCATCGCCATGCTCCGCCCAAATCTCATGCCATGCGGTAATGAATCGGGAGGCGATCTGCTTCACCTGGGAAAGTTGTTCATGCGGCTGAGTGTCGCCCAGCAGGAAAAGCAGATGTTCTCTCAGCTCCCAAGGCGTCATGACATCCGGCAGGTTCGTCGATTCGTAGACAAGACGCGGCAGGGGTGAAGGTGCTGAAGCACCGAAGACTTCCGGATGCCAGTCTTCCGCCGCCCCGGGGATCGGCACGCGTCCACGGTCCACCATGCTCCAGAAACGTTCGCTGCCGATCGTGTCCGCCACCAAGTGGATTCTTTCGGCGGCGCTGGCGTTGATGACCCGGTGCATGCGCCACGTGTCGAAGATCCAGCATTCCCCGGCCTTCATGTTGACTTCTTCATCTCCACAGATGAAGCGCACGGTAGGCTGCGTGATAACGGGGATGTGGACGCGTACCCGTTCGCGCCAGTAATAGTTGAAATCAACATGAGGCTTGACCTCGGCATGGCCACTCAATTTCATCAGGCGACTGCGCCCCCACACGCCGCCGACTTTCTCCAGCACCTGCATCAGGTACGGACAATGTTCGAGGTAAGGGGTCGGTCGCATCGGGCCGGCAAAACCATCGTTTGCCGGATTGCCCTCCACCGAGATCAGCGGCAGTGCAAAATTGCCCGGAAACTTCTGCGGATGGTCGCGCCAGCACGAGGCGTCCAGCGCATTGATTTCGGCAAGCAGGCGTTGGGCATCGAACAACAATGGCAGTTGTATGAAGGACGCTTTGAGCTTCATGAACCGATCTCGGCTTCGGGAATGAGCCTCGCTGTAGACGCGACGGCGTTCCGATACGTCCACCGAACGGTATGCCACTCGCCCTGCGAGGGTTCAAAGTATGCACTGTGAGGCGCTTTCACGGGTAAAGCCGGCGGCCGCGCCGGCTTCGTCGCCGCTGGAGCACCGAATCCGCCTGATCAAGGAAAAGACGAGAACAGATTGCCGCGCGTCAACGCGGCAGATAGGCGCGCAGGAACATCTCGACACCGGCCCGCGCCGTGGTCTCGATTTCCTCGACGTAGCTCTCGGGGCATTCGGTGCAGCCGAACATCTGGCGCATCATCAGGTTGCCCTTGATCAGGGTGAGGAACTGCACGCTGGCGCGCGGCACGTCGTCGATGTCCAACTGGCCGGCGTCAACCGCCTGCTGCAGCAGGCGTTCCATCAAGCCATGCGTACGCGTCGCGCCCTCTTCCCAGATCAGCTTGCCGTAGCGCGGGTTGCCCTGGCGGCAGTCGCTGAGGATGGCGCGGAACGTGCCCACGGTCTCGGCGTTGCAATCGAGGTGGGCATGGGTCAGCGCCACCCGCAGCAAGGTGTCGTGGATGTCGGCGTGCGGATCGAAGAAGTAGGTCTCCTCCGGCAGCAGGTCCTGGATGCGCGAGCGGATCACTTCGCGGAACAGGTTGTCCTTGTCGCCGAAGTGGCTGTACACGGTGAGCTTGGACACGCCGGCATCCGCCGCGATCGCGTCCATGCTGGTACCGGCGAACGCGTTGCGGATGAACAAGGCCTTCGCCGCCACCAGGATGGCCGCCCGCTTCTCCATGTCCTTCGGGCGACCGGGACCCTGGGGCCTGACTGGCGCGCTGGTATTCATGCCTCCACCTTCACAAACGGGAATTCTGGCTTTATTATACGCAGCGGTTCAATTATTTTCCAAGATGGTGCCGGAAGCACGCCCTGGCACCATCCGCGCATGCGCCCGACAACGGGTGACGTCCGTCAACCGCTTGCGATGACTTCCGGCACTTCGTGACCCGCCATGCAACCGGCAGGCTTGTCACCGTCGTGAGCGCGTCATTGTAGGAGCGGGCGCAAGCGCTTATCCTTTTTGACCTTTTTCGATCCGTACGGGACACGAGCAAATGGCGATGAATATCGAGCAGGCGCGGCTGAACATGGTGGAAAACCAAGTGCGCCCGTGGGAAGTACTGGATGGCCGCGTGCTGGACGTGATCAGCCGCGTGCGTCGCGAGGACTTCGTCGCCGCCGAGCACCGCCAGCTGGCGTTCGCCGACCTGTGCCTGCCGCTGGGCCACGGCGAAGTGATGATGAAGCCAGTGGTGGAGGGCCGCGTACTGCAGGCGCTGGAGCTGCTGCCCACCGACCACGTGCTGGAAATCGGCACCGGTTCGGGCTTTCTCACCGCCTGCCTGGCCACCTTGTCCGCCCAGGTCACCAGCATCGACATCCATGCCGATTTCAGCGCGACCGCCGCACGGCGTCTGCAGGCTGCCGGCATCACCAACGCCAGCCTGGTCACCGGCGAAGCGGTCAACGAGTGGCAGCCCGATGGCTTGTTCGATGCGCTGATGGTGACCGGTGCGGTGCACGCGATCCCGCCGCGCTGGCTGAGCTGGCTCAAGCCCGGTGCACGTGCGCTGGTCGTCCGCGGCCAGTCGCCGGTGCAGCAGGCCACCTTGCTTACCCACGAAGGCGCCGGCCGCTATCGCGAAGAAGTACTGTTCGAAACCGACCTGCCCTATCTGACCCACGCCGAACCGCCGCAACGGTTCGTGTTCTGATTTCGCCCCCGAATCGATCCCCACGAGGCACCCCATGCGTTTGAAGCTGCTCACTCTTGCACTGGCCCTGGCCGCCATCTCGCTGCCCAGCCACGGCGAGGATCTGCTCGATGCCTATCGCGAAGCGCGCGCCAACGATCCGGTGCTGTCGCAGGCCGATGCCACCCGACTGGCCATCGGCGAAGGGGTGGACCAGGCACGCGCGTCGCTGCTGCCGCAGATCGGCGCGAGCATGGGCCTGAGCCAGACCAACGGCGGCAACCAGATCGGCCACAGCCGCGCGCGCACGATCAAGGGTACGCTCAGCCAGACCGTGCTCGACTTCAGCAAGTACGCCAACCTCAAGGCCGCCCATTCGGCGGCGGATGCGCAGGACGAGCAGTACCAGGCGGCGGCGCAGGAGCTTTACGGGCGCGTGGCCGCGGCCTACTTCGGCGTGCTGACCAGCGAGGACGAACTGACCTACGCCAAGGCCAACGAGGATGCGTTCCGCCAGCAGTACGAGCAGTCCGACCAGCGCTTCAAGGTCGGCCTCTCGGCGATCACCGACGTGTACCAGGCCAAGGCCTATTACGAGGCGGCCAAGTCGCAGACCATCGCCGCGCAGAATGCGCTCAACGATGCCCGCGAGGCGCTCACCCAGATCACCGGCAAGCCGACCGGCGACCTGAAGAAGCTACGCGACGACCTGCCGATGCAGCCGCCGGCGCCGGCCGATCAGGAAAGCTGGGTCAAGCAGGCGCTGGAAACCAATCCCGACCTGCTCACGCAGAAATACAACGTGGAAACGGCCCAGCACAACATCAGCGCCGCGCGTGCCGGCCATCTGCCGACGATCACTGCCGGCGTCACCTACGGCAAGGGTGCCGGCTGGTCGGAAAGCGACGTCTCCGCCCGTTACCGCGACCCCGCCTCGACCACGATCGGGCTGACCTTGAACGTGCCGATCTTCTCCGGCGGCGCGACCCAGTCGCAGGTGCGCCAGTCGATCTACCAGCGCGATGCCGCCACCGACGCGCTGGAAGCGCAGCGGCGCCAGGTGGTACGCAACACGCTCAACTACTACCGCTCGGTGATCGCCGGCATCGCCCAAGTGGAATCGGCCAAGGCTTCGGTGGATTCCGGCCGCAAGGCGCTCGAAGCGACCCGCGCCGGCTTCGATGTCGGCACCCAGACGATGACCAACGTGCTGCTGGCGATCCAGACCCTGACCTCCTCGGAAAGCAGCTACTCGCAGGCCCGCCACCAGTTCATCCTGAACAAGCTGCTGCTCAAGCAGACCGCGGGCACGGCCGACCTCAAGGACATCGAGGAGATCAACGCGCTGCTGCAGTAAACCGCCGCGCGCGGCATGCGAAGACGGCCGGGCTCACACCCGGCCGTTTCGTTTTGTGCATCGTCATTCCTGCAGCAGCGCATCGACCAGTTGCATGACCCGCTGCACGGCACCGCGTTCGCGCTCGAAGACTTCCTGCGCCGCCTGCCCCATCCGTCCGCGTTCCGCGGCATCGAGCAACAGCTTCAGCACGGCCGGACCCAGCCGCTCGGCATCCGCCACGCGCTCGGCGCCGCCCTGTTCGATCAGGCTGCGGGTGATCTCCTCGAAGTTGAAAGTGTGCGGGCCCACCAGCACCGGCACCGACAAGGCCGCCGGCTCCAGCACGTTGTGGCCACCGATCGGCACCAGACTGCCGCCGACGAAGGCGAGGTCGGACGCCGCGAAGAACGGCATCAGCTGCCCCATCGCGTCGATCACGAAGACCTGGTGCGACGCCGACGGCACGCCTTCGAGGCCGCGCGTGGCGACCGTGAAACCGAGGCTGCGCACCGCGTGCTCGACCAGCTTGAAGCGTTCCGGATGACGCGGCGCGAGCAGCAGCAGCGCGTCGGGCAACCGCTTCAACACCTGCAGGTGCGCCTCCAGCGCCGCCAGTTCCTCACCCTCGTGGGTGCTGGCCGCCATCCATACCGGCCGTCGCGGCCCCCAGTGCTCGCGCATCGTCGCGCCTTCGGCTACCGCGCCGCCCGGTATCGGCATGTCGAACTTCATGTTGCCGGTGACCAGCACTTGTTGCGGGTCGGCCCCGAGCAGGCGATAGCGTGCCGCATCGGTGCGCGACTGCGCGGCGATCAGGTGCACGCAGCGCAGCGCCGAGCGCAGCAACCCGCGCAGCGGCTTGTAGCCGCGCAGCGAGCGTTCCGACAATCGCGCGTTGACGATCATCAGCGGGATGCCGCGCTTGCGGCAGGCGTGGTACAGATTCGGCCAGATCTCGGTTTCCACGATCAGCGCCAACCGCGGCCGGACCTTCTTCAGGAAGCGGCCTACCGCATACGGCAGGTCATACGGCAGATAGACGTGGAACACGCTGTCGCCGAACAGCTGCTGCACGCGCGCGGTGCCGGTCGGCGTGACCGTGGTGACCACCAGCGGGGCATTCGGATAATCCCGCCGCAGCGCCTTGATCAGCGGCTCGGCTGCATTCACCTCGCCCACCGACACCGCATGCACCCACAGGCTGCCGCTGAAGCCGGGCGGATCGAAGAAGCCGAACCGCTCCGGCCAGCGCCGATGGTAGGGCCGCGAACGCACCCCACGCGCCAGCAGCCGCAGCACCAGCAGCGGCGTCACCAGGAACATCGCGAGGGTGTAGAGATAGCGCAACGTCAATGCCCGTCAGTCCAACGCGGCAGTATACGAGAGCGGATGAGCGGGAACGGCACACCGGACTGAAGCATGCGGCACGCTGCCGCTCCCGCTTCCCCGCCTCCACTACAATACGCATGATGCCCGGCATGCCCCGCCCCACCTTCACCCGTTCGCTGCTCGCGCCGCGCCATTGGCCGGCGTGGCTGGGCGTGGGCGCGATCTGGCTGATCGCGCGGCTGCCGCAGCGCGCACTGATGTGGCTGGGCCGCCGGCTCGGCGCGCTGGTGCGGCGGGTTCCCTCCGCGCGACGGCGCATCGCCGCGGCGAACATCGCGCTGTGCTTTCCCGAACTCGATGCCGCAGCGCGCGCCGCGCTGGTCGACGCGAACCTGCGCGACATCGGCCTGATGCTGGTGGAGTTCGCACTGGGCTGGATGGGCAGCGACCGGCGCATGGCCGCCATCCCGACCCGCATCGAGGGGCTGGAACACCTCGAAGCGGCGCGCGCGCAGGGCAAGGGCGTGCTGCTGGTCGGCGGGCACTTCTCGCACCTGGAGCTGAGCGCGCGGCTGGTCTCGCAGCGCATCCGCATCGCCGGCATGTACCGCCGGATGGACTCGGCCGTGTTCGAGTGGGTGGTGCTGCGCGCGCGGCTGGACTACGCCGACGCGATGTTCGAGAAGGACGACATCCGCGGCACCGTGAAGTACCTGCGCGGCGGCGGTACCTTGTGGTACGCGCCGGACCAGGACATGCGCAGCAAGGACACCGTGTTCGTGCCGTTCTTCGGCATACCGGCGGCCACCATCACCGCCACCCATCACCTGGCGCGGATGTCCGGCGCGCTGGTGATCCCGTTCTTCCATCGCCGCCTGCCCGGCGGGCAGGGTTACGCGCTGCGCCTGGGTGCCCCACTGGACGGCTTCCCCGGTACTGACGTGGAAACCGACACCGCCCGCGTCAACGCCTGCATCGAGCAGATGGTGCGCGAGGCGCCCGAGCAATACCTGTGGGTGCACAAGCGCTTCAAGACGCGGCCGCCCGGCACACCCGCGATCTACTGACCCCTCCGACAGCCGGGTGAAAGCCTGGCTCGCCGAAAATTGCGCCACTTTCGAGACCCGGGTCGACCCCGACGACCCGCCTCGCCGCCGAGTGGCGACTTTGCGCAACCACCTCGACCCCCGCAGACCGCCGGGCCTTTTCGGCTTGCGGCACGGCCGGGCCGAAGAAGACGCGATGACTCGCCACTCCCTTGCACCGCACCGGCAAAGGAGTTGGAAAAGTGAGCGACGCCGCTTCGCGGGGAACACCCGCCCTGCCCATCCTCATGTACCACAACATCGCGCGCGCACCGCGCGACCTGCGCGTGTACCGCAGCTTGTTCGTGAGCCCGGCCGCATTCGCGCGGCAGATGTGGCTGCTGCGTCGACTCGGTTACACCGGGTTGTCCATGTCGGCCGCGATGCCGTACCTGCGGGGCGAACGCAGCGGCCGCATCGCCGTCATCACGCTGGATGACGGCTACGTGGACAACTTGGACTCGGCCCTGCCCATCCTGCAGCGGCACGGCTTCAGCGCCACCTGCTACGTGGTCAGCGGCAGCATCGGGCGATACAACCAGTGGGATGCCGAGCGGCTGGGCGTACGCAAGCCGCTGATGTCGGTGGAGCAGCTGCGCCATTGGCACCGCGGCGGCATGGAAATCGGTGCGCACAGCCGCAGCCACCCCCGGCTGACGCAATGCGATGACGCGCAACTGCGCGACGAGATCCACGGCAGCAAGGCGACGCTGGAGGATCGCCTCGGCGTACCGGTCACGCAGTTCTGCTACCCGTATGGCGACGTCGACGAGCGCGTGGCCAGCATGGTGCGCGAAGCCGGCTTCGCCGCTGCAACCACGACCCGGCGCGGGCGGGCCTTCACCGGCATGGACCTGTGGCAACTGCCGCGGGTGCAGGTGGCGCGCCACCACCTGCTGCCGCAGTTCGCCCTACGGGTGCTGTCGCGCTATGAGGATCGCCGCGCGTGAAGCTGCTCTTTGTCGGCACCAACCCCGAGAACACCGGGGCCGCCAGTCACTTTGTCGCGCTGGCGCAAGCCATGGCCGAGGCTGGGCATCAGGTCGGTGCGGCCGTCTACCCTGATGGCCCGATCTGGCAGGGGCTGGCCCGCTCCGATGTCCGTCGCTACGAGGCGAAATTCTGCAATGTGTTTGATCTGCGCGGCTATGTCGCCGTCATCAAGGCAGCGCGACAGCTGAAACCGGACTGGCTGGTGGGAAACTTCGGCAAGGAATACTGGCCGCTGATCCTGATCGGACGGCTGCTGCGCGTGCCGGTGGCACTGTTCCGGCATCGCACGCCGCCGATGAAACGCCTTTCCGCCTACCTGATCCCGCGCCTCGCGCAACGCTTCTTTGCCGTCTCGAAGCACGCCCGCCAGGCCTACCTGGATCGAGGCATTCCCGGCCAGCTGGTACGGGTGCTCTACAACCCGGTCAACATGGAACGGTGCCGGCCCGATCCTTACCGGCGCAGCGAAATCCGGCGCTCGCTTGGTCTGGATGAGGACGCGATCGTGCTCGGCTACAGCGGCCGCATGCACAACGGCAAAGGCATCTTCCCGCTGTTCGAAGCCGCCAGCGCAGCCATGGCAGAACAGCCACGGCTGCATTGCCTATGGCTGGGCGACGGCCCGGATGCACCGGCGCTGCGTGAACGTGCCGCGGCGGATCCGACCGCGAGCCGGCATCACTTCCTGGGCTGGATCTCTGACGTCCACCCCTATTACAGCGCACTCTCCATGCTGGCCTTCCCGTCGATCGCCACGGAAACGTTCGGCCGGGTCTCGGTCGAGGCACAGGCCGCCGGCGTCCCCGTGCTGGGCAGCGACATCGGCGGGATTCCCGAGACACTCGAGGCGGGCGTGACCGGCCTGCTGCTGCCGCCGGGCGACGCGGATGCGTGGCGCGACGCGATCCTGAAGCTGTGCGATCCGGCCCTGCTGGCGTCGATGAGTGCCGCCGCACACGACTACGTGCAACAGCATTTCAGCATGCAGGTGATCGCCGGTCAGTTCCTGCAGATACTGGCCGGAAACTGAGCCTTCGAGCCCGTTCAGTCCCGCGGCCGCCGCCGCTCGTACAACTTGGCGTATTTCAGGAACGCGTAGAACGCGTGGATGCGCGCCGCGATGAAGCCGGCCCAGCCGGAGCGCCAGTGCCCGCGCAGCACGTAGTAGCGCAGGAACGCCACGGTCGGATACGCCACCATGCGCAGCCGCAGCCAGCCGACCTTGCGTCTGACCAGGTCGGGCAGTTGCAGGCTGGAGTAGCGGTTCGCCTTGGCCACGCGTCCGGCGATGTCGGGTTCGCCGTAATGATCGATGACCACGTCGAGCACACCCACCGGGCCATCCACCTGCACTTCCTCGTGCACCTCGTGATCGCTCATGCGCGCGCGTTGCCGGTCGAACAGGCGCACGTAGTGATTCAATCGGCCGCGCCGCGACTGCCAGCGCCAGAACTGCCACTCGCGCCGCCACAACTGGTAACCCGCATGGGCCGGCGCCAACAGCGCCTGCTGCAGGTGCGCGGCGGCGTCCGTGTCCAGCGATTCGTCGGAATCCAGCAGCAGTACCCAGCGATGGCTGGCCAGGTCGATCGCCGCCTGCTTCTGCGCGCTGTAGCCGGCGAACGGCTGTGTGTGGATGCGTGCGCCGTAGTGCGCGGCGATCGCCGCGGTGGCGTCGGTCGAGCCCGAGTCCAGCACCACGATCTCGTCGGCCCAGCCCACTCCGCGCAGGCAGGCGTCGAGCGTATCGGCGCTGTTGAACGTGGTCACCACCACCGACAGCGGCTCACGCGCCATCGCGAGTCTCCAGGGGGCGTGCTTCTTTGAGGAGTCCGGCATGGATGCCGGGCTTTGCTTTGCCGGCAGGGACGCCGGCCACAAATAGACTGGCGCACCACAGCCCGAGCAGCCAGGCGAACAGCAGCCCCCACCACGCCGAATAGAACGCCAGATGGGTGTTCAGCGGGAACAGCATCACGCCCAGTGCCAGGGTGACCGGAAACGCCCGCGCGCGCGCCGCGGCCCCGACCCGGCGCCATGCGCGCCACGCCAGCACCACCGCGGCCAGCCACAGCAGCAGGCCGAGCGTGCCGGTTTCGGCGAGCACCTCCAGCACCAGCTGATGTGCATGGCACGCGCCCTCACCCACGCCGCAGGCTTCCGTGGTCACCACGAAGTGATCGTTCGCCGCGGCGTACTGCGGATACGCATAGCGGAAGCCGCGCACGCCGACGCCGTTGATCGGGTGCGCCATGAACATGTTGACGCCGGTGTGCCAGATCTCGAGCCGGCCGCTGAGCGCGGTGTCGATGGACTGGTCGGTGCCGTGCAACGCGAACAGGGTGCGCTCGATGCGGTCATGAAAGCGCGCGGAAGTCTTCCACGCGATACCGCCGGCCAGCGCCAGCAGCACCGCCGCGACCACACAGAAACCGGCAAAGCGCAGCGGCGAACGGGCCTCGCGCCAGGCAAAGCCCAGCGCCACCAGCGCGTAGCACAGCCACGCCGCACGCGAGCCGGCCAGCAGCACCGGCCCCAGCACCAGCGCGAATGCCAATAGCAGACCCGGCAGGCCCCAACGCCACCGCGCCACCCACAGCGCGAACGGCGACAGCACCGCCAGGGTCGGCCCCAGCTTGAGATTGTCCGCGCCGAAGATGCCGGAGACGCGCTCGGCCTCGGCGTGCCCGCCCAAGCTCCAGCCGGTCAGCGCCTGCAGCCAGGCGTCGGCGCACCACAGCGCCAGCACCCAAGCCACGGCCACGTACAGCGCCTGCAGCTTGTGCTCGCGGCGGATCGCGAAACACGCGTACAGGCCCAGCGGCGCATAACGCAGCAACGCGGCCACGGTGCCCCAGCTCTTGCCCGGCATGATCGCGTCGACGGCGGAGAGCAGCGCAGCGCCCGCGTAGGCGGCCAGCAGCCACAGCAGCAGTCGCGCGCCGGCATGCTGGCGCAGCGCCTGCGGCTCGCGCGCGAACAGCATGATCACGCCGAGCAGGCACAGTGCGGTGCCCAGTTCGGAGCTGCGCCCGAACGGCAGCAGCGCGATCACCAGCCAGAACGGCAGCAGCGGGGAACGCAGCGCGGCCTTGAGTGAGGTGGTGAAGGAATTCATGCGCGAGCCGGAACGGGGAGATCACGCATTGTAGGCGAGTGCGCACACCCGCCAAGCAAGCTCTCAGCCGGCGGTCACTTCGTCGTACAGCGCCAGCGTGGCCTGTTGCATGTCGACCAGGCGGTAGCTCTGCAGCGGCGAGATCGGCGGCGCCACCCGCAGCAGCTCGGCGGCCCGCTCGACCAGCCGCTCGCGGTCGCCCGGCGGCACGCGGCCGGCCGGATACAGTTCGGCCAGCAATTCACCGACGCCGCCGTGCGCGTAGCCCAGCACCGGCCGGCACAGCGACAGCGCCTCGATCACCGTGCGCCCGAACGATTCGGGCTTGTTCGACAGCTGCAGTACCAGCGCCGAGATCGCGTAGATGTCGCGCACGTCGTGGCGCGGCGGCGTCAGTACCACTTGCGAGGTCACTCCGCGCAGGCGGATCAGTTCCCGCAATTCGGCCAGGTAGGCCTCGCGGCCAGGTTCGATCACGCCCAGCAGCAGCAGGCGCGCCTCGATGCCGCGGCGCTTCAGGTCGGCCAGCAGCTCGATCGCATCGTGGTGACCCTTCAGCCGCGTGCCGCGCCCGGGCAGGGTCAGCAGCGGCGCGCCGGCCAGCACCGGAAACTCGGCGAAGAACGCCTTCTGCCAAGCATCGTCGGGGCGGTGCCCATAGGGAAATGCCACCGGGTCGATGCCGCGCGGAATCACCCGCACCTTGCCCGGCTCCAGCCAGCGGTAGTGACTCAGCACGTAGTCGCGCAGGGTCTGCGAAACCGCCACCACGCGCTCGCCGCGCAGCAGGATCGCGCTGTAGCGGCCCGGCGAATTGAGCCCGTGCACGGTGGTGACGAAATGCGGCCGCGGCGTCATCCCCTTCAGCGCCCACCAGCCCATCCAGGCCGGCAGCCGCGAACGGGCATGCACGATATCGGGCTTCAGCTCACGCAGGACCCGCCGCAACGCGCCAAGCCGGGTCAGCGTGCCCAGCGACTTGCGGCCAAGGTCCAGCGTGATGTGTTCGCTGCCTTCGGCCTGCAACTGCTCGGCCAGCCGCCCGCCGGCCGAGATCACCACCGAGCGGTGGCCGGCCTGCACCAGCGCCCGTGCGATCTCCAGCGCCGAACGCTCCGCACCGCCGGAATGCAGCGCGGGGATCAGTTGGACCACGGTCAGCAGCTTGACGGGCACGGCAATGCTGGACATGAGCTCGGGGCTGGAGGCTTTCATTCTCTGGAGGCATGCAAAAATAATGCCGCCAGCGGGTCGGACGGGCCCGGACGATCAGTCGCGCAAGACGTAATGCGCGCCACAGTAGGCGCAGGTTGATTCGCCGCCATCGTCGACGATCGGCAAGTACACCTTCGGATGCGAATCCCACAGTGCCATACCGGGCATCGGGCAGGACAGCGGCAGGTCGGCGCGCGTCACTTCGTAACGATTTTCGGCATTTGCCGGCATCAGCGACGCCGTCGCGGAAAGGGGGGATGGCATCAGTGGACTCCAGACTGGACATCAGGCCGCAAATGGTAGCAGGCTGCAGCCTTCTGTCGGGGGACAGCGCAGGGGAAACCAGGGGAAAACCACCGCCGCGGCGCCCAGCCGTCAGGCCGTCGCGGCGACCGTCATGAAGTGATCACACCACCCTCGACCCGGCGCCTTGCGCCGGGCCAACTGCAACGGGCTCAGGAGCTGACCATGGATTCCGGAAAGATCGTTGAACGCGTCAAGGCCATCCTGACCACACCCAGGACCGAATGGCCCGTGGCCGCCGCCGAGTCGGCCACCGTGCAAGGCCTGTACACCGGCTACATCGCGATCGTCGCCGCTCTGCCGATCATCGCCGGCTTCATCAAGGGCAGCCTGATCGGCACCAACCTGTTCGGCATCACCGTGCACGCCTCGATCGGCAGCGGCATCGCCAGCATGTTTCTGCAGTACGTGCTGTCGCTGGCGATCGTCTACGTGGTGGCGCTGATCATCAACGCGCTGGCACCCACCTTCGGCGGCCAGAAGGACATGCTGCAGGCGCTGAAGACCGTGGCCTACGCCTGGACCGCCAGCTGGATCGCCGGCATCGCGGTGATCGTGCCGTGGCTGGGCTGGCTGGTCGCGATCGCCGGTGCGATCTACGCCATCTACCTGCTGTATCTGGGCCTGCCGCACACCATGAAGTGCCCGCCGGAGAAAGCCGGCGGCTATACCGCGGTCAGCGTGATCATCGCGATCGTGCTGAGCTGGATCGCCGGCGCGATCGTCGTCGGCGCGGTCGGCACCGCCGCGATGACGGGTGCGGCGACGGGCGGCATGCACGTCACCGGCAGCAACGGCGACAGCGTCACCATCGACGGCAACAGTGCGCTCGGCAAGCTGGCCGCGACGAGCCAGCGCGCGGAGCAGGCCGGCAAAGAGGTGGAAGCGGCGCAGAAACCCGGCGACAGCAACGTCGAGGCGCTGGCGCCGGACCAGATCAAAACCTTCCTGCCCGACAGCCTGGGCAACCTCAAGCGCAGCAGCCTGTCGGCCGAGCGCAACAGTGCGATGGGCATGCAGACCTCCCAGGCCAGTGCCAGCTACGCCGCCGACAACGGCCAGCACGTCACACTGGAAGTCTCCGACACCGGCGGCGCCAGGGGCTTCATGTCGCTGGCCGCGGCGATGGCGCCGGAAGAGGAAAAGCAGACCGACCACGGCTACGAGAAGACCTACAGCGTCGACGGCAACCTGGTCCACGAGGAGTGGGACACCCAGTCGAAGTACGGCGAATACAGCATGGTGGTCGGCAAGCGCTTCACGGTGAAAGCCAACGGCAACGTGGACAGCATCGGCCAGCTGAAACAGGCGGTTGCCAGCATCGACCTCGGCAAGCTGGAATCGCTGAAGGATGCGGGCGTGAAATCGAACTGACCCGATCCATCCGCCCACAAAAAAACCGCGCCGGCGATGGCGCGGTTTTTTTGTGGGCCACGGAAATTTACTTGGCCGCGGCCTTCTTCGGCACCGAGCCTTCGGTGGTGATGCGGATGCTGAGTTCGTCGCTGACGTTCGGCACATAGGCGCCGACGCCGAAATCCGAACGCTTGATGCTGGTGGTGGCGTCGAAGCCGATCGACGGCGCCTTGGTCATCGGGTGCGGGCCGACCTTGTTCAGCGTCGCGTCCAGCACTACCGGCTTGGTCACGCCGTGCACGGTGAGGTTGCCGCTGACCTTGAACTTGTTGCCGCCCAGCGGCTGCACTTCGGTGCTCTTGAAGGTCACCACCGGGTACTGCTCGGCATTGAGGAAGTCCGGCTTCTTCAGATGCTCGTCCAGCGCCGGCACGTGCGTGTCGAGGCGGGCCAGCGGCAGGGTCACTTCCACGCTGGAGTTGGCCGGATGCTGCTCGTCGAACACCAGGGTGCCTTCGCCCAGGCCGAAGTCGGCGGTGGGGTTGGAGTAGCCGAAGTGGTTCCAGCTGAACAACACCATCGTGTGGCTGGGGTCGAGCTTGTAGGTGACCGGGGCGGCCTGGACCGAGACGGCGGCGCCGAGCAGGCCGGCGAGAGCGAGATACTTCAATGCACGCATGAAAAGGCTCCTGGAAAGTGGGGCGGGAAAGTGGGGATGCGACGTGGACTTCAGGCGATCGTGCAGGCTTCGCCGAACGCGAGGCGGGGGCTGCGCGCGAACAGGTTGCGGCTGGCGTCGCCGTAGCCGATGCTGATCAGGAAGTTCGACTTGATCGAGGTGCCGGCGAAGAACGCCGCATCCACGCCGGCATTGTCGAAGCCGGACATCGGGCCGCAGTCCAGCCCGACCGCCCGCGCCGCCAGCAGCAGGTAGGCGCCCTGCAGGGTGGCGTTGCGGAACGCGGTGGTGTCGATCAGCGGCTGGTTGCCGACGAACCAGCTGCGCGCGTCGGTGTGCGGGAACAGCCGCGGCAGCTGCTCGTAGAACTCGTGGTCGGTGGCGACGATCGCGGTGACCGGCGCTTCCATGGTCTTGGCGCGGTTGCCGTCGGACAGGAACGGTTCCAGCTTCGCCTTCGCCGCCTTCGACTTCACGAATACCACCCGCATCGGCGAGCAGTTCGCGCTGGTCGGGCCGAACTTGGCCAGGTCGTAGAGCTGGTGCAACTGCCCGTCGCTCACTTCTTTCGGAAGCCACGCGTTGAACGTGCGGGCGTTGCGGAACAACTGGTCCAGACTGGCCTCGGAAAGCAACTCGCTCATCGGTATCCTCTGTGGAAAGACGCGCCGGCAGTGACGCTATCTTGCAAGTGTATAGGTGGTCGCACGAGAACAGTCCACCCATGAGGGGAACGTACAGTGTTCATTTCGGAAACAATGCCGCGACGCCCGCACGCATGCTGAAACTGCACGGCGAATGCTGGGTGATCACCGACAGCGCTGCCGGCAACCAGCGCCAGGCGCTGGCGCTGGCCGAACACCTGCAACTGCCGCTGCGGCATCTGGTGCTGCGGCCGCGGGCGCCGTGGTCGTGGCTGGCGCCACGGCTGGAGCTGGGCGGCCGGCTTGCCCTGCCCGCCCGCCAGCGCCAGCTGTTCGCGCCGCCGTGGCCGGTCGTGGCGATCGGCTGCGGCCGCGCCGCCGCGCTGTTCACCCGCATGCTGCGCCGGCTGTCCGACGGGCAGTGCTACACCGTGCAGATCCTGAACCCGCGCATCGACCCCGCACACTGGGACACGGTGATCGCGCCCCGCCACGACCAGCTCGACGGCCCGAACGTGCTGCGCCCACTCGGCTCGCTGAACTCGGTGGACGACGAGTGGCTGGCCGACGGCCGCGATGCCTGCCCCAGCTTCGCCGATCTGCCGCAGCCGCGCGTGGGCGTGCTGCTCGGCGGCCCGCGCCAGGGCATCGTGCTGGACGCGGACTATGCCCGCCAGCTGGCTGCACACCTGCTTGAACGCCAGCGCCGTGAAGGCGGCAGCCTGCTGGTGCTGGGTTCGCGACGCACCTCACCGGCGCTGATCGAGATCCTCCGCAAGACGCTGCACGACGTACCCGGCCTGGTCTGGGCCGGCCCCGACGACGGCCGCAACCCCTACCCCGGCGTGCTCGGCTGGGCCGATCGCCTGGTGGTCACGCCCGACTCGGTGAACATGCTGAGCGAAGCCTGCGCCGTCGGCTGCCCGGTCGAGACCTTCGTCACGGCGCCGCTGCCAGGAAAGATCGCGCGCTTCCATCAGGCGTTGCGCGCGGCCGGGCGGCTGCATGATCTCGACAGCCAGGCGCCGGCCCCGGCCACCCCGCTGCGCGAGACCGCCAGCATCGCCGCCGAACTGCGCGCACGGATCCAGCGACGGCAGGCGCAGCAAGCGCTGGACTGAGCTGCGGCTCAGTCGAACGCAAAGCCCAGCGCGTTGGTGACCTCGCGCACGCTGCCGCACAGTTGCTCCAGCTCCGTATCGCGCGGCGCGGTACGCGATCGCAGGTCGAGCGTGCAGGCGAGCGCGCGCTGCAGCAGGTCGGCATGGGCCACGGTGAGGATCGCGGACTGGTCGCTGTCGAGCAGGCCGGCGGCGCGGCACGCTTCGATCAGGCCCGCGTTGGCGGTAACGCCGAGCAGGCCCGGCTGCTCGACTGCGTGCGCCAGCACCAATCCCTGCAACGCGAATTCGATATCGAGCAGGCCGCCGTGACCTTGCTTCAGGTCGAACTGGCGCTCGTCGGAGCGGTCGCGCTCGACGCGCCAGCGCGCACGCATGCTGCCGACCTCAGCCAGCACCGTGGCGCGATCGCGCGGCACCGCCAGGATGTCGCGGCGCACCCCGGCCAACTCGGCGTTGAGTGCCGCGTCGCCGGCCACCGGCCGTGCGCGCAGCAGCGCCTGGTGTTCCCACGTCCACGCGCGGCTCTGCTGGTATGCCACGAACGCGTCGAGGCTGCTGACCAGCAGGCCCTTGGAGCCGTCCGGGCGCAAGCGCGTGTCGACTTCGTACAGGCGCCCGCCGCGGGTCAGCACGGTGAGCCAGTTCATCACCCGCTGGGCCAGGCGCTGGTACCAGCGCGAGCCCTCGATCGGTCGCGCGCCGTCGCTCATCGCCTGCGCGCGGCGACTGTCGTAGACGAAGACGAGGTCGAGGTCGGAGGCGAAGCCGAGCTCCTCGCCGCCGAGACTGCCGTAGCCCAGCACGGAAAAGCCCGAACCCTCGCCGGGCAGGCGGCCGTGCTGGGCGACCAGCTCGCGCTCGGCCAGCGCCAGCACCGCGCCGACCACCGACTCGGCCAGCGCGGCCAGCCGGCGCGCGGTGGCGACCGCGTCGGCGCGGCCGTCGTTGAACGCCAGGCCGAGCCGGAACGCGGTGGACGCCTTGAACTCGTTGATCCGGTCGAGCTCCGCCTCGGCCTCGCGTTCTTCCAGCGTGCCCAGAACACGGGCGATCTCGGCAGTGATGTCGGCACGCTTGAACGGCAATTGATCGATGCGCGGGTCGAGCACGTCGTCCAGCAGCAGCGGCTGGGCGATGACGCGCTCGGCCAGGAACGCGCTGTCGGCGAACAGTCGCACCAGCCGACGGCGCGCCGACGGCTGTTCTTCCAGCAGGGCCAGGTAGGACGAGCGCCGCGCCACCGCCTGCATCAGCCGGCACAACCGCAGCAGGCTGGCCACTGGCGCCGCGGTGGCGCGCGCGGCGTCGAACAACTGCGGCATCAGGTGATCGAGCCGTTCGCGCGAGCGCGCCGACATCGCGCGCACCGCCGCGGCCTGCGGCAGTTTCAGCAAGGCATCCGCCAGCTCGTCGCCGGGCGCGAAGCCGGAGGCTTCCAGCGTGGCGGCGTCCAGCGATTCGTCGCAGGCGCGCTGCCACAGCACCAGGTCGGCGGCCGGCACGCGGGCGCCGCGGCCGCCCTGCGGCATCAGCACGGCGGCGAATTCCTCGCTGACGACGGCGCGCTGTTTCGCCAGCGCCGCATGCAGGCTGTCCCAGTCGGGATAGTCCAGGCTCAACGCGATGCGCTCGCGGCTCAGCGCGTCGGCGGGGATGTCGTGGGTCTGCGCGTCGCGCAGCATCTGCACGCGGTTCTCGGCCCGGCGCAACAGCGCGTACGCCTCACGCAGCATGCGCGCCCGCGCCGCGTTGATGTGGCCGCGCGCCTCACACGCGGTCAGCGCGCTCAGCAGGCCGCGCACGCGCAGGGACGGTTCGCGGCCGCCGCGGATCAGCTGGGTCAGCTGCACGATGAACTCGATCTCGCGGATGCCGCCGGGGCCGAGCTTGAGGTTGTCGGCCAGATCCTTGCGCGCCACTTCCGCGTCGATCAATGCCTTCATCTCGCGCAGCCCGGCGAACGCGGTGTAGTCGAGGTACTTGCGGTAGACGAACGGGCGCAGCAGCTCCTGCAGTTGTTTGCCGGCGGCGCGGTCGCCGGCGACCGGGCGCGCCTTGATCCACGCGTAGCGTTCCCAGTCGCGGCCCTCGCTCTGGTAGTACTGCTCCATCGCGGCGAACGACAGCGCGAGGCGACCCGAATTGCCGAACGGGCGCAGGCGCAGGTCGACCCGCGCGCAAATGCCGTCCATGGTCGGCTCGTTGAGCAGCCGCACCAGTTGGCGGCCGAGCCGGATGAAGTATTCGCTGTTGTCGAGCGGGCGCGTGCCGTCGGTCTGGCCGCCGTGCGGATAGGCCAGCACCAGGTCGATGTCGGAGGAGAAGTTCAGCTCGCTGCCACCGAGCTTGCCGAAGCCGATCACCAGCAGCCGCTGCAGCACGCCGTCGTGGTCGCGGCTGTGGCCGTAGCGCACGGCCAACGCGCGTTCGGACCAGCCCAGCGACACACCGAGCAGCACCTCGTACAGCACGCTGGTGGCGGACAGGGTTTCCGGCAGCTCGTCCAGCCCGTTGACGTCGCGAAACACCAGCCGCAGCGCTTCGGCGTGGCGGAAGCGGCGCAGCGCGAGCATGCAGGCGGCCTCGTCGTCGGGCAGTTTCAGCGCTTCGATACGTGCGCTGGCGTCGCTGCCAGAGCGCAATCGCTCTAGTCCGGCCGGCGCCAGCAGCTGCGGTTGGCGGCACCACACGTCGAACGCGAAGTCGCTGGCCAGCAGGGTGCGGCGGATCCGCTCGGCCACGCCGGCGTCGTCGTGCAGCGGCACCCCGGCGGCGCGGCAACGGGCGACCAGGTCGCCGTAGCGGTCGTCGATCAGCGCTCGCAGCGCGGCGGATTCCGGATGGGTCATCCGGCCATTGTGCCGCATGCCGGGCAGTTGCCGGCACCCGGCGGGAGGACGGTGACGGCAGCTTGAACAAGCCGCGGCCAAGCCCGAAACTCGGCGATTGCGCCTACCCACTGTTCATCTGGACGCCATTACATTGGCGTGTCCAGACCATGACAGCAACCGCAGGACTGCCATGCCCCCGAATTTCGCCAACCCGCCCGCACGCTGGCGCGCCATCGTCCCGCGCGTCGTGCTGCTGCTGTTGCTGGCGCTGGCTTTCGTGCTGCTCACCGGCCTGGTGGACGGCGGCGTCGGGGTGACCCCGTTGCGCCTGTTCGATCAGGCGCGCTATCCGCTGGCCAATGCGTGGCCGGGCCTGCTGCTGGCGCTCGTGCTGCTGGCGATCAGCCGGCGCGCGCTGCTGTCGTTCGCGCTGGCGTTCCTGCTGCAGGGGTTGTTGTACGCGGCCAACCTGCTGAAGGTGGCGAACCTCGGCACGCCGCTGCTGCCGGACGATTTCCGCATCGTCGGCCAGTTGCACAAGGGCGGCATGCACCTGCTGTCCGGCTACCTGCCGCACAGCCCGTGGCCGTACCTGGGCCTGCTCGCCGCGGTGGCGCTGCTCGTCGCGGCATGGCGACTGGAGCCGCCGCTGTTCCCGCGCCGCACGCGCGGCGCGCGCCTGCTCGGCGGCGGCGCGCTGGCGCTGGCGCTGGCCAGCATGCTGGTCGGCCTGCCCGCCTGGGCGAAGATCTACAACGCCAAGACACTGTGGCTGGAACCGTGGTCGGCGATCTCCACCACCACCCATTCCGGCCTGGTCAGTTCGCTGATGCTGTTCCATCTCGAATACTCCAAGGGTGACCGCAAGCCGGATCGCGCCGCGGCCGCGAAGCTGATCGAGCAGACCACGCCGGCCCTGCTGCAATCCATGCAGACGCCGACGACCGGCGGCGAACTGCCGGACATCGTGGTGGTGCAGAGCGAGTCGTTCTTCGACCCGACCATCATGCGCGGCTACGAGCACAGCAACTTCGCGCCGAACCTGCGTCGGCTCGCCGCGCACGGCACCAGCGGCAAGCTGCACGTGCCCACCTTCGGCGGCGGCACCATCCGCACCGAGTTCGAGGTGCTCACCGGGCTGTCGCTGCGCTACTTCGACAATCTGCAATTCCCTTATCTGCAGATGAGCCACAAGGCGCTGCCGGGGCTGGTGCGCACGCTCAACCGGCACGGCTACAGCACGCTGGCGCTGCACGGCAACGACCCGGCGTTCTGGAACCGCACCGCCGCGTTCAAGGCGATCGGCTTCGATCGCTTCGTCTCGCAGTCGTCGTTCCCGCCCACGTCGCCGAACGACGGCAAGTACATGGCCGACAGCGCGATGACCGACGAGATCATGGTGCAGCTGAAGAACGACGGCCCGCCGCAGTTCATCTTCGCGATCAGCATCGAGGCGCACGGCCCGTACGACGTCGAGCCCGCCCACGTCGCCGAACGCGACGCGATCCCGGTGCCCGACGGCATCGGTGGCCGCGACAAGCTGGAATTGCAGACCTACCTCTACCACCTCAAGCATGCCGACGCCGAGCTCGGCCGGCTGGTGAAGCTGCTGGCCCAGCGCCAGCGGCCCAGCGTGGTGCTGTTCTATGGCGACCACCTGCCCGCGCTGAGCAACAGCTACCAGACCACCGGCTTCGTCGACGGCGGCGACATGCTGAGCCAGGCCGGCGTGTGGCTGCTGGTCGATCCGAAGCACCCGGGCAAGCGCAGCAAGGCCGACACCGCCTCTTGGCTGCTGCCCGGCAAACTGCTGGCGCACATCGGCATCCACGACGATCCGTACTTCGCGCTGACCCAACTGGTCGGCCCGCAACTGGCCGCGCTCACCGAGGCTCCCGGCGCCCCGCCGCTGGCCGAGGGCGACGACCAGCAGCAACTCGACAAGGCCATGGCCAGCATCGACCAGCTGCGCATGAGCGACAAGCTGGACAGCTTGCTGCCGCAGCCGGCACCGCCGGCGCTCACGCCCGCACCGGGCAAGATCGCCCACAACGATGTGCCGCCGACGCCATTACCGGCATCCACCGCACGGTGATGCGCGCGACTCGAACGCTTGCACCGGGCTTGCCGTTCAGCGAGCTGTCCGGCGACTGAAGACCGCGGCACGACGTTCACACGCTAGTCGGGCAGCGCCGTCTAGCGTCGACGTGTCCGTGATGCGCGTGCAGTGCGCCTTGCGGCGGCATTCCCAAATCTGGAGGTCAATCTCATGCGCAAGACCATGCTTTCCGCCCTCGTCATCGGTGCCAGCGTGTTCACCGTGTCCGCCTTCGCCCAGGCCAACCTCGGTGGCGCCGCCCGGGTCAGTGCCGGCGCCCACGTCGGCGCAACCGCACCGAGCGCCATGCACACCGTTGGCCAGACCACCGCGCAAACGGAGCAGACTCTGCACCGCACCGATTCCCACGTGAAGCACCGGACCCGCAAGGCCGTCGACAAGACCCGCGCGACCGTCAACGACCACGCCAATGCCAACGCCAACGTGAATGCCAATGGCACGATCGGGGTAGGCGCCGGCGACTCGCATGCCGGCGCCAACGCCAACGTCGATACCGGTGCGGGTCTCGATACCGCCGCCACCGCAGGCAAGGCCGGCGACATGGGTCAGGGCGTGGGCGGCGACGTGCGCGACGCCGCACATTCGGCGATCCAGTCCACCGACCGCTCGGCCGGCTCGGTCGGCAACGCAGTGCAGCAGACCGCCACCGGGCAATCGGTCGGTGCTGGCGTGAAGGCGGACGCCAACGCGCACGGGCACTAAGCCACATCACCGGCTCGGCGGGTATCGCCCGGGCTCCAGCGCCGCAAAAGAAAACCCCGCCGTGGCGGGGTTTTCTTTTGTCGTGCGTTGGACGTGGAACTTAGAAGTCCATGCCGCCCATGCCACCCATGCCGCCGCCCATGCCACCGCCGCCATGGCTGTGGCCTTCGTCCTTCTTCGGCAGTTCGGCAATGATCGCCTCGGTGGTGATCGCCAGACCGGCAACCGACGAGGCGTGCTGCAACGCGGTGCGGGTCACCTTGGTCGGATCCAGGATGCCCATCGCCACCATGTCACCGAACTCGCCGGTGGCAGCGTTGTAGCCGTAGTTGCCCTTGCCTTCCTTGACCTTGTTGAGGATCACGGACGGCTCTTCGCCGGCGTTGGAGACGATCGCGCGCAGTGGCGCTTCCAGCGCACGGCGGGTGATCGCGATGCCCAGGTCCTGGTCGGTGTTGTCGCCCTTCAGGCCTTCGACCGCCTTCAGCGCACGGATCAGCGCAACGCCGCCGCCCGGGACCACGCCCTCTTCGACGGCTGCGCGCGTGGCGTGCAGGGCGTCTTCGACACGGGCCTTCTTTTCCTTCATCTCGATCTCGGTGCCGGCACCGACCTTGATCACTGCAACGCCGCCGGCCAGCTTGGCCACGCGCTCCTGCAGCTTCTCCTTGTCGTAGTCCGACGAGGTCTCCTCGATCTGCGCCTTGACCTGCGCGATGCGCGACTGGATCTTCTCCGCTTCGCCGGCACCGTCGATGATCGTGGTGTTTTCCTTGGTGATGACGATGCGCTTGGCGCGACCCAGATCGGCGATCGTGGTCTTCTCAAGCGACAGGCCCACTTCCTCGGACACGACCTGACCGTTGGTCAGGATCGCGATGTCTTCCAGGATCGCCTTGCGACGGTCACCGAAGCCCGGCGCCTTGACGGCGGCGACCTTGACGATGCCGCGGATGGTGTTGACCACCAGCGTGGCCAGCGCCTCGCCCTCGACTTCCTCGGCCACGATCAGCAGCGGCTTGCCGGCCTTGGCGACGGCTTCCAGCACCGGCAGCAGCTCGCGCACGTTCGACACTTTCTTGTCGTGGATCAGGATGTACGGGTCATCCAGCTCGACCTGCTGGCTCTGCTGGTTGTTGATGAAGTACGGCGACAGGTAGCCGCGGTCGAACTGCATGCCCTCGACCACGTCGAGCTCGTTCTCGAGGCCCGAACCTTCCTCGACCGTGATCACGCCTTCCTTGCCGACTTTCTTCATCGCGGTGGCGATGATGTCGCCGATGTTGGCGTCGGAGTTGGCCGAGATCGTGCCGACCTGCGCGATTTCCTTGTCGTTCGCGGTCGGGTTGGACATCTTCTTCAGCTCACCGACGGCGGCCGCGACGGCCTTGTCGATGCCGCGCTTCAGGTCCATCGGGTTGATGCCGGCGGCAACCGCCTTGAGGCCTTCCTGGATGAACGCCTGCGCCAGCACGGTGGCGGTGGTGGTGCCGTCACCGGCGACGTCGGAGGTCTTGGAAGCGGCTTCCTTGACGATCTGCGCGCCGAGGTTCTCGTAGCGGTCGGCCAGTTCGATCTCCTTCGCGACGGACACGCCGTCCTTGGTGATCGTCGGCGCGCCGAAGCTCTTCTCGAGCACGACGTTGCGACCCTTCGGGCCGAGGGTGACCTTGACCGCGTTGGCCAGGGTGTTCACGCCCTTGAGCATGCGGGCGCGGGCGTCTTCGCCGAAACGTACTTCTTTAGCTGCCATCTTTTTGACTCCGGGATTCGAAATTCGGGATTTGGGATTCGTTAAAAGCGGTTGCGTGCGGAATTGGAGCTGGGCGGCGGAACGGAGCGGCTTTGCGCTCTAACGAATCCCGAATCCCAAATTCCAAATCCCGCGAGGGCGTCAGCCCTCGATGACCGCCACGATGTCGTCTTCCTTCAGGAACACGAGGTCTTCGCCGTCGATCTTGATTTCCTGGCCGGCGTACTTGCCGAACAGCACGGTATCGCCGGCCTTCAGCGACATCGGGCGCACCTTGCCGTCGGCCATGATCAGGCCGGTACCGGCGGCGACGACCTTGCCGCGGGTCGGCTTCTCGGTGGCGCTGTCGGGGATGACGATGCCGCCGGCGGAGACGCGCTCTTCTTCGAGACGCTTGACGATGACGCGATCGTGCAACGGACGCAGTGTGCTCATGGATGACTCCAGCTGACTAGATTGTTGATGGACAAGGCTTTCAAGACCCGGGCCTGCGGTCTTGTTAGCACTCAAGGTAAATGAGTGCCAATTTTACGGGTATACGACCCCGCTGCAAGAGATCTTTGAACGGGGGATGCATCAGCTTATTGGGCGAACAAGGCCGCGTTTCAAGGGCGCGCCGCGAAATCACCCGCGGGCGCGCGCAGCCGGCGCGACCCGGGTACGCTTTGGCCATGACTCCGACCGACCCGGCCACCGTCCTGCTTTGCTATTGCAGCTGCCCGGACGCCGCCAGCGCCCAGGCCATCGCCGAGGCGCTGGTCGGCGAGCACCTGGCCGCCTGTGTCAATCGCGTACCCGGAATCGGCTCGACCTATCGCTGGCAAGGCGTGGTGACCACCGACAGCGAGGAGCTGCTGCTGATCAAGACCACCGCCGCATGCTTCGACGCATTGAGAGCCCGAGTGCTGGAATTGCACCCCTACGACCTGCCGGAGCTGATCGCCGTACCGGTGGAACGCGGCCACGAAGCCTATCTGGACTGGGTCCGCACCAACGCACACGCCTGACGGCAACGCCACGCCACCGGCGCGGCGTAATGAGGCAAGGCCGCGGTCCCGATGCCGATCCTGGGCCATAATGCCGGCCTCCCTGGTCCCCGCAGGTTTTCGCCGCTGGAGTCGTGATGCGACCGTTGTTTACCGGCCGAATGGCCGTTCGTCTGCTTGTCTGGCTGAGCCTGCTGCTCGGTGCGCTGCCTGCGTTCGCACAGGACACCGCCGACCTGCTGCCGGTGACCGAGGCGTACAAGCTGAGCGCCGACGCCGCCACGCCCGGCGTGCTGAAGCTGCACTGGACGATCGCGCCGGACTACTACCTCTACCGCGGCCGCATGAAGTTCAAGGGCGGCGACGGCGTCACCCTGGGCGAGGCGCAACTGCCCGACGGCGAGAAGCACCACGACGAATACCTCGGCGACGTGGAGACCTACCACCACGGCGTCGATGCCAGCGTCCCGTACACCGTCGCCGCCGGTACCACGCGGTTGCAATTGAGCGTGCAGTACCAGGGCTGCCACGAGGTCGATCCGAAGATCTGCTACCCGCCGCATACCGAGAAGCTGGATCTGCCGCTGCCGGCCAATACCGGCGTCGCGGCCACGCCGGCGGCCGGCAACGCGTTGGGCGCGGCGCTCAGCCAGCTCGGTAGCAACACGGGCACCGGCACGACCGGAGCGCCGCTGCCGGCCGAGCAGGCGTTCCGCTTCGAGGCGCTGGCGCAGGGTCCGCAGCAGTTGCTGCTGCGCTGGACGATGCCGAAGGGTTACTACCTGTACCGCGACCAGACCACGCTGAAGCTCCAGGATGCTGCCGGCCTCGCGTTGAAACCCGCGTGGCCGGCCGGCACCGCGCACCACGACGAACACTACGGCGACGTCACCGTGTACTTCGACCAGGTCGAGCTGCCGGTGACGCTGGAAGGCGATCTGGCCGGCCGCCAGCAGCTCACCCTGCAGGCGAGCTTCCAGGGTTGCCAGGACGGCGGCCTGTGCTATCCGTTGATGACGCGCACGGTGAACATCGACCTGGACAGCGGTGCGGTGGCGTCCGGTGCCGTGGCGCCGGAACTGCCGCCGGCCGATCTCGCCGGCGGCCCGCTGCAGGTCAGCCTGATCGCCGCGCTGCTGCTGGCGCTGGGCGGCGGGCTGGTGCTGAATCTGATGCCGTGCGTGCTGCCGGTGCTGTCGATCAAGGCGGTCAGCGTGCTGGAAAGCGGTGGTGACCGCGCCACGGCACGCCGCCACGCGCTGTTCTATACCGCCGGCGTGCTGTGCAGTTTCGCTGCGCTGGGAGTGGGCATCCTCGCCCTGCGTACGGCCGGCCACGCACTGGGCTGGGGCTCGCAACTGCAGCAGCCGCTGCTGGTCGGCGCGCTGGCCTGCGTGATGCTGGCGGTCGGCCTGTCGATGTCCGGCGTGGTGCAGTTCGGCGCCTCGCTGGGCAATACCGGCGCCGGCCTCGCCGCGCGTTCGGGCCCGGCGGGCGACTTCTTCACCGGCGTGCTGGCGGTGGTGGTGGCCAGCCCGTGCACCGCGCCATTCATGGGCAGCGCGCTGGCGTATGCGTTCGCCGCGCCGATGCTGTCCGCCCTGCTGGTATTCCTTGCGTTGGGCGTGGGGCTGGCACTGCCGTTCCTGCTGATCGGTTTCGTGCCGGCGCTGGCGCGCCTGCTGCCGAAGCCGGGGCGCTGGATGGAAACGTTGAAGCAGGTGCTGGCGTTCCCGATGTATCTCACCGCCGCATGGCTGGTATGGGTGCTGGCGAACCAGCGCGGTGCCGACGCGGTTGGCCTGGTGCTGGTGGCGATGGTGCTGCTGGCGATGACGCTGTGGTGGTTCGAGCGCAGCCGCTCGCGCGGCGCGCCCAGCAAGGTCGCGGTGGCGGTGCTGGCGCTTGCCACCCTGGTGCCGATGTACCTGCTCGCCCACGTGCCGCCGCCGTCGAGCACGGCCGCGGCCGAGGAAGGCGTGGTTGCCTACAGCCCGGAAAAGCTCGCCGAACTGCGCGCGGCCGGCACACCCGTTTTTGTCGACATGACCGCCGACTGGTGCGTCACCTGCAAGGCGAACGAGCACGCAGTGCTGGACACGCAGGCGTTCCGCGACCTGCTGCAGCGTACCGGCGCGGTGTACATGAAGGGCGACTGGACCGACGTCAACCCGACCATCAGCGCCTTCCTCAAGCAGTACAACTCGCCCGGCGTGCCGCTGTACGTGGTGTTCCCGAAAAACGGCGGCCCCGGCAGGCAGCTGTCCACCGTGCTGACCTCCTCGATGGTCGAGCAGGCGCTGACGGAAGCGGCGCGCTGATGCTGAGCCGCAGCAACTGGCTGATCCTCGGCCTGGCGGTGCTGGCCGCGGCGCTCGGCGGCTATGCGCAGCACCGCAGCCAGCAGCCGGCGCCGATGGGTACGCCTGCGATCGGCCAGCCGCTACCGGCGATCAGCCTGCCCGATCTCGACGGCAAGCCGCACCTGCTGGGCGACTATCGTGGCCGCCGGGTGCTGCTGAATTTCTGGGCCAGCTGGTGCGTACCCTGCCTCGCCGAGATGCCTGCATTGACCAGGGCGCAAGAGAAGTTCGGCGAACATGCACCGATCGTGATCGGTATTGCGATGGACGAATCCGCTCACGTTCGGGCATTTTTGGCCGCACATCCGGTGAATTACCCGATCTTGATCGGCCAGATGAGCCCGCCAAGCACCTCGTTGCAACTGGGCAATATCCATCAGGTTCTCCCATATAGCGTGCTGATCGGTGCCGATGGGCACATCTTGGCGACACACGCCGGCCCGCTGTCTGCGGCCCAGCTGGAACAGTGGCTGGCGCCAGGGCACGAGCAGCGCTAAGCCCGCGCCGACATACGCTTACGCACGGAAACCCGACGCTTCTCCGGCAAACATCGCCGATCTGCGGCGAACTGGACAAGATTCCCGACTGCGCGCACACTGCGCCGGGTTCCGGGACCTCCGGACGTCGGCTGGACGATTTCGTGGCGAAGATCCTGGTCCTGCATGGACCCAATCTCAACCTGCTGGGTGCACGCGAGCCGCAGATCTACGGCCGCGAGACGCTGGCCGACATCAACCAGCAGCTGGCCGAGCGAGCGCAGGCGGCCGGGCACGAACTGGTCTGCTTCCAGTCCAACGCCGAGCACGAGCTGGTCGGGCGCATCCATCAGGGCCGCGACGACCGCACCGCGATGATCCTGTGCAACGCCGGCGCGTTCACCCACACCAGCATCGCGCTGCGCGACGCGTTCGCCGCGACGGCGATCCCGTTCATCGAGGTGCATCTGTCGAACGTGTTCGCCCGCGAGCCGTTCCGCCACCACTCCTACCTGTCCGACATCGCGCTCGGCGTGATCTGCGGCTTCGGCGGCGACAGTTACCGGCTGGCGCTGGACGCGGCGCTGCAACGGTTGCAGGCAAGCGCCGCACCCTGACGCCCCGGCCCGCGCGGCCACACCCCATTCACCCCCGGCCACCCAAGCGGTGGCATGACTGACCAAAGGCTGATCCGATGGATTTGCGCAAAATCAAGAAGCTGATCGACTTGCTCGAGGAATCCAACCTCGCCGAACTGGAAATCAAGGAGGGCGAGGAAGTCGTCCGCCTGTCGCGCGTGCCGAAGAACACCGCACCGGTCGCCGCTGCACCGGCGGCCCCAGTCGCCGTGGCCGCCGCCCCGGTTGCTGCCGCGCCTGCAGCCGTCGTCGAGGCGCCCGTCGCGAATGCGCTGCCGGCAGGCCACGTGGTGAAAGCGCCGATGGTCGGCACGTTCTACGCGTCGGCCACCCCCGGCACGCCCGCCTTCGTCAAGGTCGGCCAGCAGGTCAAGGCCGGCGAAACGCTGGGCATCATCGAGGCGATGAAGATGTTCAACCAGATCGAGGCCGACGTGGCCGGCACCGTACAGGCGATCCTGGTCGAGAACGGCCAGCCGGTGGAATTCGACGAACCCATGTTCGTGATTGCCTGAAGGGCCGGGATTCGGGAATGGGGATTCGGGATTCGTTCAAGCGGCCGCATGAAGGCCTGCAGGTCTGGCAAGATGCCATGGATCTCGTCGAAGCCATTTATCGAATCAGTACTGATTTCCCGGACTCCGAGCGCTTTGGTCTCACTTCGCAATTGCGACGCGCAGCCATCAGCATCCCGTCGAACATCGCGGAGGGTGCGGCTCGAAAATCCACACCCGAGTACCTTCGATTCCTGTCCATGGCCCGCGGCTCGCTGTCCGAGCTGGATACACAACTGCAGATCGCCGAACGACTCACTTACGTCTCCGACACACGAGGTGTAACCGAACTGGCCAATCGGGTCTTCGCCAAACTCAACGCGCTGATCCGATCCATCGAATCCAAGAGAGGCAGCTGATGCAACGCCAGATCCTGCTCTTACAAATCCCAAATCCCGAATCCCGAATCCCATGCTAGAAAAAGTCGTCATCGCCAACCGCGGCGAAATCGCGCTGCGTGTATTGCGCGCCTGCCACAGCCTTGGCATCAAGACCGTGGCGGTGCATTCCACCGTGGATCGCAACCTGAAGCACGTCGGCCTCGCCGACGAGTCGATCTGTATTGGCCCCGGGCCGTCGGTCGACAGCTATCTCAACATTCCGCGGATCATCGCGGCGGCGGAGATCACCGACGCCCAGGCGATCCACCCCGGCTACGGCTTCCTGTCCGAGCGCGCCGACTTCGCCGAGCAGGTGGAGCAGTCCGGCTTCATCTTCATCGGCCCTACCGCCGAGGTGATCCGCCTGATGGGCGACAAGGTCGAGGCGATCCGCGCGATGAAGGCCGCCGGCGTGCCGTGCGTGCCCGGTTCCGGCGGCCCGCTCGGCGAAGACGTCGACACCAACATCAAGATCGCGCGCGAGATCGGCTACCCGGTGATCATCAAGGCCGCCGGCGGCGGCGGCGGCCGCGGCATGCGCGTGGTGCGCACCGAGGCGCACCTGGGCAACGCGATCACCATGACCAAGGCCGAAGCGAAAGCCGCGTTCGGCAACGAACAGGTGTACATGGAGAAGTTCCTGGAGAATCCGCGCCACGTGGAAATCCAGGTGCTCGCCGATGGCCAGGGCCACGCGATCCACCTGGGCGAACGCGACTGCTCGATGCAGCGCCGCCACCAGAAAGTGGTCGAGGAAGCGCCGGCACCGGGCATCACGCCCGAGCAGCGCGCGGCGATCGGCAAGGTCTGCGTCGACGCCTGCCTGCGCATCAACTACCGCGGCGCCGGCACGTTCGAGTTCCTGTACGAGAACGGCCGCTTCTACTTCATCGAGATGAACACCCGCATCCAGGTCGAGCATCCGGTAACCGAGTTCATCACCGGCGTCGACCTGGTGCGCGAGCAGTTGCTGATCGCCGGCGGCGAGAAGCTCACGCTGCGGCAGGAAGACATCGTCGTGCACGGCCACGCGATCGAGTGCCGCATCAACGCCGAGGACCCGGACACCTTCATGCCCAGCCCCGGCACGGTGAAGCGCTTCGAGGCGCCCGGCGGCCCCGGCGTGCGCGTGGATACCCACCTGTACGACGGCTACCGCATCCCGCCGAACTACGATTCGATGATCGGCAAGCTGATCGTGCACGGCCCCGACCGCGAGACCGCGATCGCGCGCATGCGCCTGGCGCTGGCCGAGACGGTGATCGAGGGCGTCAAGTGCAACATCCCGCTGCAGCAGCGGATCATGGCCGATGCCGGTTTCCACCATGGCGGCCAGAACATCCACTACCTGGAGAAGCGGATGGCCGAGCAGAAGGAAAAGAATGCGGCAACGAGCGGGGAGCAGTGAGAAGCACGTAAGCGCGTCACCACCCACCCTTCTCACTCCTCATCATTCGTTCCTCGCCCATGCCCTTCCTTGAACTCTCCCTGATCGTCCGCACCGAGCAGCAGCCCGGCGCGGAGGAAGCGCTGGACGATCTCGGCGCACTGTCGATCACCCTGCAGGACGCCGATGCGGAGACGCCGGACGAGCAGGCGATCTTCGAACCGGGCGTGGGCGAGCTGCCGTTGTGGCCGACGATCACCCTGCACGCGCTGTTCGACGAACACGCCGACCGGCGCGGCCTCAGCGCCGCGTTGGGCGAGCTGCTGCCATGGCTGGAACCCGACCAGCTGAGCTTCGCCGAAGTCGCCGACCAGGACTGGGAGCGTGCATGGATGGACCAGTTCAAGCCGATGCCGTTCGGCCGCCGGCTGTGGATCTATCCGTGGAACATCGAGCCTCCCGTCGACGATGGCCTCGTGATCGTGCGCCTCGATCCCGGCCTCGCCTTCGGCAGCGGCACCCACCCCACCACCGCGCTGTGCCTGGAATGGCTGGACGGCCTGAACCTTGCCGGCAAGACCATTACCGACTACGGCTGCGGCTCGGGCATCCTGGCGATCGCCGCGCTGAAGCTCGGCGCGGCCAGCGCGGTCGGTGTCGACAACGACCCGCAGGCACTCACCGCCTCGGCCGACAACGCCGAACGCAACGGCGTGGCCGACCGCCTTGCACTGTTCCTGCCCGAGGATGTGGAAGCCGAACAGGCCGACGTGTTCATCGCCAACATCCTCGCCGGCCCGCTCGGCGAACTGGCGCCGACCTTCGCCGCCGCGGCGAAACCCGGCGCGCCGTTCGCGATCTCCGGCATCCTCGCCGGCCAGCAGGACGAACTGCTGCAGCGCTATGCCGAATGGTTCGACGAGTTGCGCGTGGACAGCCGCGAGGACTGGGTGCGCATCAGCGGCCGTCGCCGCGGCTGAGGCCACCGGACCGCCGGCTTGCCCGCGCGATCACCCTGCTAAGCTTGCCGGACACCGATTCAAAGCGGCCTGCATGTACACACAATGTCCCGAATGCCTGTCCGTGTTTTCGCTGGATGCGCAGACGCTAGCGAAAGCGCACGGCCACGTCGTGTGCGGACATTGCGAGGCCGGCTTTGACAGCCTCGCCACGCTCACCGAGCAATTGCCGCCGGAACCGTTCGCCGAGCTGCCGGTCAACGAACCCGCGTTCGAGCCGCCACTGCTCGACCTGGTGGTCTATCGGCCGCGGCCTGATCCGCCGGCGGTGGTCGTCGCCGACGAGATGGTGACGACGGCGGCACCCCGGCCGGCCGTCGAGGACTTCTCGCAACTGGTCTTCGCACCGCGTTTCGCCCGCGAACCACAAACACGCCAGCATGAACGACCGACCCGGCGCGAGCGGCGGCGGCACCGGCGTTCGTCCGGCGAACGGCGCTGGCCATGGGTCGCGGCGTGCCTGCTGCTCGCACTGCTGCTCGTCGCCCAGCTGGCCTGGGCCAAGCGCGACGACCTGATCCGCAACCCCACCGTGGGCGGCTGGCTGCGCGGCAGCTGTGCCATGCTCGGCTGCGAGCTGCCGCTGGTCGCCGCGCCGCAGCAACTGCGCCTGCTGGCCAGCAACGTGCAGGCGCATCCCAGCGTCGCCGGCGCGCTGATGATCAGCGCCAGCGTGCGCAACGACGCCACCTTCGCGCAGCCCTGGCCGGTGCTGACGATCACCTTGTCGAACGCACAGGGCCAGCGCATCGCGATGCGCCGCCTGCAGCCGGCCGAGTACCTAGACGACGCCACGATCCTGCGCCATGGCCTGGCGCCGGGCGGCAGCGCCGTGCTGCTGCTGGAAGTGGAGGACCCGGGCGACAAGGCGGTGGCGTTCGAGATCGGTTTCGAATAACGACGCCCGCGGTACTTAAAATTATCCGCCCGCGCGGGTAGACTCGGTCCCTCGCGCTGGCATGCCGTACGGCATGCGATACACGCCGCGACCCGCAAGATCAGTCATAACCATGAGCAGCGGCCTATGCAGTCGTCGCTTCGTACGTGAGGGAAGATGCCCGTGAATGCCGTAAGACTGCCTGCTGCCGAGGCCGCAAAACAGACCTCGTCGCAAAGCGCAGGCTCGTCCGGCGCCGGCTCCCAAGGCCAAAGCGCGCTGAGCGAATGCGTCACCCGCACGGTGCGCCGCTACCTTGCCGACATCGGCGACACCGAATGTTCCGAGGGCCTGCACGCGCTGGTGTTGCGCGAAGTCGAAGTGCCGCTGCTGCGCGAGGTGCTGGCGTTCCACGACGGCAACCAGAGCCGCGCCGCCAGCGCGCTGGGCATCAACCGCGCCACCTTGCGCAAGAAGCTGGCCGCGCACGGCCTGCTGTAACCCACCTCGCGCATTCGTGCAAAAGCCGCCCACCATCCGGGCGGCTATAATGAGCGGCTTTCCCCTTCTGGAAACCCGCTCATGTCCGCTCCCCAGCTCGTCCCGGTCCGTCGTGCCCTGCTCAGCGTCTCCGACAAGGCCGGCCTGATCGATCTGGGTCGGCGCCTCGCCGCCAAGGGTATCGAGCTGCTCTCCACCGGCGGCAGCGCGAAGGCGCTGCGCGAGGCCGGCATCGCGGTCACCGAGGTCAGCGACCTCACCGGTTTTCCCGAGATCATGGACGGCCGCGTGAAGACGCTGCATCCGAAGGTGCATGGCGGCCTGCTCGGCCGCCGCGGCACCGACGACAAGGTGATGGCCGAACTCGGCATCGCGCCGATCGATCTGCTGGTGCTGAACCTGTACCCGTTCGAAGCCACCGTGGCGAAACCCGGTTGCACGCTAAGCCAAGCGATCGAGAACATCGACATCGGCGGCCCGGCGATGCTGCGCTCGGCGGCGAAGAACTGGAGCGACGTCGGCGTACTCACTTCGCCGGACCAGTACGCCAATGCGCTGGCCGAGATCGAACAGCACGGCGGCCTCGGCCGCGCGACGCGCTTCAAGCTGGCCGTGGCCGCGTTCAACAACGTGTCCAGTTACGACGGCGCGATCAGCGACTACCTGTCCGGGCTGGAACTCAACGACGCACACGACGCGATCGCCGGCCACGCCGCCTTCCCGGGCCAGGTCAACGGTCGTTTCGTCAAGCTGATGGACCTGCGCTACGGCGAGAACCCGCACCAGCAGGCGGCGTTCTACCGCGACCTGTACCCGGCGCCGGGCACGCTGGCGACCTTCCGCCAGCTGCAGGGCAAGGAGTTGTCGTTCAACAACATCGCCGACGCCGACGCGGCGTGGGAGTGCGTGCGCAGCTTCAAGAAGCCGGCCTGCGTGATCGTCAAGCACGCCAACCCGTGCGGCGTGGCGGTGAGCCTGGACGGCATCGGCAAGGCCTACGACCTGGCCTTCCAGACCGACCCCACCTCGGCGTTCGGCGGCATCATCGCGTTCAACCGCGAGGTCGACGGCGCCACCGCGCGCGCGATCGTCGAGCGCCAGTTCGTCGAGGTGGTGCTGGCTCCTGGTTATGCGGACGACGCCCTGAAGGCGTTCCACAAGAAGGGCAACGTGCGCGTGCTGGTGATTCCGCTGCCGGCTGACGGTGCACTGCACCAGGCGCATCCCGGCAACAGTTCCAAGCGGGTCGGCTCGGGCCTGCTGATCCAGAGCGCCGACACCGGCATGATCAGCGCCGCCGACCTGAAAGTCGTCACGCGCAAGGCGCCGACCGAGGCGCAGATCCACGACCTGATCTTCGCCTGGAAGGTGGCCAAGTTCGTCAAGTCCAACGCCATCGTCTACGCGCGCGACCGCCAGACCATCGGCATCGGCGCCGGCCAGATGAGCCGCGTCTACAGCGCGAAGATCGCCGGCATCAAGGCCGCCGACGAGAAGCTCGAGGTGCGCGGCTCGGTGATGGCCAGCGACGCGTTCTTCCCGTTCCGCGACGGCATCGACGCGGCCGCCGAAGCGGGCATCAGCGCGGTGATCCAGCCCGGCGGCTCGATGCGCGACGCCGAGGTGATCGCTGCCGCCGACGAGCACGACATGGCGATGGTATTCACCGGGATGCGCCACTTCCGGCATTGAGTCTCGGCCTGCAGAGGCGCACGCTCGACATCCACCCTTCGCCCCGGGGGCTGCCATGCATTACGAGCTGTACTACTGGACCGGCGTCCAGGGCCGCGGCGAGTTCGTGCGATTGGCGCTGGAAGATGCCGGCGCCGGCTACGACGACGTGGCGCGCATACAGGGCGACGACGCCCTCGTGCGCTACCTCGACGGCGTGCACGAAGGCGCGCTGCCGTTCGCGCCGCCGTTCCTCAAGGCCGGCCGCTTGCTGATCGCGCAAACCGCGAACATCCTGCAATACCTCGGCCCACCGCTCGGCCTGGTGCCGGAGAGCGAGAGCCGGCGCTTGTACGCGCACCAGCTGCAGCTGACCCTTGGCGACCTCGTCGCCGAGGTGCACGACTCGCACCACCCGATCGCCGGCAGCCTGTACTACGAGGACCAGCGCGTCGAGGCGCGGCGCCGTGCGGCCGACCTGCGCGAGACGCGGCTGCCGAAGTACCTGGACTATTTCGAGCAGGTGCTGGAACGCGGCGGCGGCCATCATGCCCTGCACGAGCACTCCTACGTCGACCTTTCGCTGTTCCAGCTGATGAGCGGGCTGGAGTACGCGTTTCCGCGTGCAATGCAGCGCCTCGGGCACGAGCTGCCGCTGCTGCGCGCGCTGAGGCAACGGGTAGCGCAGCGGCCGCGCATCGCCGCCTACCTCGCCTCGCCGCGGCGGCTGCCGTTCAACGAGAGCGGCCTCTTCCGTCACTACCCGGAACTGGACGACCCCGCGTAACCGCGCTCAGAACAGCGCGATCACCATCGCACCGGCCACGATCAGCGCGCCGCCGACCAGCAGCGGCCAGCTTTCACGCAGTTGCATCGCGCCGCCCTCCGCCTGGATACCGGCCTGGCGTCGTCAACGCACCCGGCGCGGCCACGCGGTCAACACCCGACTCAGTGGCCGCCGTCGTCCGGCGGTGTCGTTTCGTTCGACCCGGCGGCGGGCGGGCGGCTCTTGCCCCACTCCAGCACCTTGTACATCACCGGCCCGACCGGCTTCATGCCGTGCTCGTCGACCAGCCGGCCCTGCGGATCGACCATGTAGGTCTGCGCGATGCCGCTCTTCGGGGTGATCACCACCATGTAGACGCGGCCGCTGCGGCTGTATTCCTGGATGCTGTTGTCGCCTTCCTGGCGAATCCGCACTTCCGGCGGCGGCTGGTCGCGACCGGTCTGCACGCTGCCTTCGTCGTGCATCGCCGGCAGCGCCTGCGGATTCAGGTTCAGCGGGTGACTGGAAGAAGACGGCGCGGCGTGGGTCGACCGGTGTTTGACCGCCGGTTTGGTGGCCGGCTTGGCCACCGGCTTCACCGCTTTCACGCCCGGGTCGTTGATCCCGGGCGGCGGCGGCACGCTCGTCGACGGAGCGGACTGCGCCAACACACTCGATGTGAACAGGACGCTGGCGGCAACCAGCAAGGTAGCGGTTTTCATGGCGGCAACCTCGTTCGGGGAGCGCAGCATAACAGCGCCTTCGCCGGGCTTTCGTGAAGCGCGACGTTTCGCCGTGCATGCGCGCCGTGCATGCGAGAATGAGGCATGCCCAAACTCATCCTGATCGACGGCTCCTCCTACCTGTACCGCGCGTTCCACGCGCTGCCGCCGCTGAGCAACGCCCACGGCGAGCCCACCGGCGCGCTGTTCGGCGTGGTCAACATGCTGCGCGCCACGCTGAAGGCCCGGCCCGACTACCTGGCCTTCGTCAGCGACGCGCCCGGCCCGACCTTCCGCGACGCGCTGTACGAGCAGTACAAGGCGAACCGCCCGCCGATGCCGGACGACCTGCGCTCGCAGGTCGAGCCGATGCTGGCGATCGTCGGCGCGCTGGGCTTTCCAATCCTGCGCGTGCCCGGCGTCGAGGCCGACGACGTGATCGGCACGCTCGCCCTGCAGGCACAGGCGCTCGGCATCGAGGTGGAGGTTTCCACCGGCGACAAGGACATGGCCCAGCTGGTCGGCCCGCACGTCACCCTGGTCAACACCATGAGCAACACGGTGATGGATCGCGACGGCGTGATGGAAAAGTTCGGCGTGTGGCCGGGGCAGATCATCGACTTCCTCAGCCTCACCGGCGACGCCATCGACAACATCCCGGGCGTGCCCAAGTGCGGCCCGAAGACCGCCGCGAAATGGCTGGCCGAGTACGCCACGCTGGACGGCGTGATCGCCAACGCCGACAAGGTCGGCGGCAAGATCGGCGAAAGCCTGCGCGCCGCGCTGCCGCAGTTGCCGCTGTCTCGCCAGCTGGCGACGATCAAGACCGACGTGGCGCTGGAGCTCGGCCCCACCGAACTGGCCCAGCGCGAAGCCGACACCGCGCTGCTGCGCGAGTTGTACACGCGCTACGGGTTCAAGGCCGCGCTGAAGGACCTCGATGCCGCCGAGCCGGGATCCGGGGCCCGCGATTCGGCATTCGAAACACCGCCCGCCACGGCTGCTTCGCCCGCGCGTGTCGCTACAGCCGATGCGCCCGCGGCGGCACTGTCCGCTCCCGGCGAATACGAGCTGATCACCACCCAGCCGGCCTTCGACGCCTGGCTGGAAAAGCTGCGCCGCGCCGAACTGATCGCCTTCGACACCGAGACCACCAGCATCGACGCGATGCGCGCGGATATCGTCGGCATCAGCTTCGCGGTGGAAGCGGGCAAGGCCTGCTACATCCCGCTCGGCCACGATTATCCCGGCGCACCGAAGCAGCTCGACCGCGACACCGTGCTCGCCGCACTCAAGCCGATCCTCGAAGACGCGGCGAAGCCCAAGCTCGGCCAGCACGCGAAATACGACATCAACATCCTGTCCAATTACGGCATCGTGGTGCAGGGCCTGAAGCACGACTCGATGCTCGAATCCTACGTGTGGAACGCCACCGCCACGCGCCACGACATGGATTCGCTGGCGAAGAAATACCTCGGCTACGAGACGGTGAAGTACGAGCAGGTCGCCGGCAAGGGGGCGAAGCAGATCTCGTTCTCGCAGGTGGATCTGGACACCGCCTGCCGCTACGCCGCCGAGGATTCGGACATCACCCTGCGCCTGCACCTGGCACTGTGGCCCAAGCTCGAGAGCGTACCGGCCCTGCGCAAGGTCTACGAAGACATCGAGATCCCGCTGGTGCCGGTACTGGCCGCGATGGAGCAGCGCGGCGTGCTGATCGACGGCGACGAGCTGCGCCGGCAGAGCCAGCAGCTGGGCAAACGCATGCTGGAACTGCAGCAGCAGTCGTACGCGCTGGCCGGGCGCGAATTCAACCTCGATTCGCCCAAGCAACTGCAGGCGGTGCTGTTCGACGAACTCGGCCTGCAGGCAAAACTGAAGACGCCGACCGGCCAGCCGTCGACCAACGAGGAAGCGCTGGAAGCGATCGCCGACAGCCATGAACTGCCGCGGCTGATCCTCGACTACCGCGGCCTGGCCAAGCTGCGTTCGACCTATACCGACAAACTCTCCGGCATCGTCAATCCGCGCACCGGCCGCGTGCACACCAGCTACCACCAGGGCTCGGTGGCGACCGGACGGATCTCCTCGTCCGATCCGAACCTGCAGAACATCCCGGTGCGCACCGAGGAAGGCCGGCGCATCCGCCAGGCCTTCATCGCGCCGCCGGGCTGGCAGGTGCTGGCCGCGGACTATTCGCAGATCGAGCTGCGCATCATGGCGCACCTGTCCGGCGACGAAGGCCTGCTCAAGGCGTTCCATGAAGGCGGCGACGTGCACCGTGCCACCGCCGCCGAGGTATTCGGCCTGAAGCCTGAGGAAGTCAGCGCCAACCAGCGCCGCGCCGCCAAGGCGATCAACTTCGGCCTGATGTACGGCATGAGCGCGTTCGGCCTGGCGCGCCAGCTCGGTGTCGACCGCGGCGAAGCCAGCGACTACATGGCGCGCTACTTTGCCCGCTATCCCGGCGTGCACGCGTTCATGGAAGCCACCCGCGAACGGGCCCATCGCGACGGCTACGTCGAAACCATCTTCGGCCGCCGGCTGTACCTGGAGAACCTCACCTCGCGCAACCAGGGCCTGCGCCAAGGCGCCGAGCGCGCCGCGGTGAACGCGCCGATGCAGGGCAGCGCGGCCGACATCATCAAACGCGCGATGATCGCCGTGGCGGCGTGGCTGAAAAACCGCGACGACGCCCACATGCTGATGCAGGTGCACGACGAACTGGTGTTCGAGGTGCGCGCCGACGCGGTCGACGCGGTGCGCGCCGCGGTGGTCGAACGGATGTCCGGCGCGGCGGAACTGGCGGTGCCGCTGCTGGTCGATGTGGGTGTGGGCGCGAACTGGGACGAGGCGCATTGAACGCGAGCCGGGGAATACCCTCTGCGCAACAACGACTTGGTGGTTAACTTTCCATGAGAATGAATCGTTTTTAAATTTCTTTGGAAATCCTGCAACTTTCCTCGCCAATCACGCACTAACACTACGGATGCACGCAACGGCATCCGCGGCGGGCTCACCTCCCTGAGCCGCCACAGGCGCGAACCTCTCCCCTGGGTCTTCGCGTCTGGCCCCCGCCCCGGAGGCTCCCCCTAGCCTCCGGGGCTTTTTTTGTCCGCGATCCGTGCGGCCTGTACATTCCATGCACGACGGCACCCGGCATACTCGATCCACATCCACCGAGGGGAGCATCCATGCGCGCAGGACTTTTCATCGCCGGCATCATCCTGCTGGTCGCCGGCATCTGGGTCATTGCAGGCAATGGCAGCTACAGGCAGACCGAGACCCTGGCCCAGCTGGGTTCGGCCAAGATCGAAGCCACCCACACCAAGGCCGTGCCCCAGTGGATCGGCATCGCCGGCATCGTGGTCGGCGGCCTGCTGATCGTCGGCGGCATCGCCAGCAAGAAACGCTGAGCAGCACCCGCCGCTCCGGAAACCGCCGCTTTCGCGGCGGTTTTCGTCTGCGCCCACTACAATGGACGCGATGGATGTCTCGTACCTGATCGACCCGCTCAACGAAGCCCAGCGCGAAGCCGTCTGCGCCCCGCCCGGCCACTACCTGGTGCTGGCCGGCGCCGGCTCCGGCAAGACCCGCGTACTGACCCACCGCATCGGCTGGCTGACCCAGGCCGAACGGGTGCCGCCGTGGGCGATCCTCGCCGTCACCTTCACCAACAAGGCCGCCGGCGAAATGCGCGCGCGCCTGGAAGCGCTGATTCCCGGCGGCACCCAGGGCCTCACCGTGGGCACCTTCCACGGCATCGCGCATCGGTTGTTGCGGCGGCACTGGCGCGAAGCCGGCCTGCCGGAAACCTTCCAGATTCTCGACGCCGACGATCAGCTGCGGCTGGTCAAGCGCGTGGTCGCCGGACTGGGCCTGGACGATGCGAAGTATCCGCCGCGCCAGGCCTGCTGGCAGATCAACAGCTGGAAGGACGAGGGCAAGCGGCCGGACGGCATCGAGCATCGCGACCATCCGGTCACGCACACCTTCGTGAACATCTACAAGGCCTATGAGGATGCCTGCCGCCGCGCCGGGCTGGTCGACTTCGGCGAGCTGCTGCTGCGCGCGCACGAACTGTGGCTGAAGAACCCGGCCGTGCTGGAGCACTACCAGCAGCGCTGGCGGCACCTGCTGATCGACGAATTCCAGGACACCAACACGCTGCAGTACGCGTGGATCCGCGTGCTCGCCGGCGCCACCGGGAAAGTCTTCGCGGTCGGCGACGACGACCAGTCGATCTACGGCTGGCGCGGCGCCAAGGTCGAGAACATGGCGCAGTTCCTGCGCGACTTCCCCGGCGCGCGCACGATCAAGCTGGAACAGAACTATCGCTCCACCTCGACCATCCTGAAGGCCGCCAACAGCGTGATCCAGCGCAACGGCAGCCGCCTCGGCAAGGAGCTGTGGACGGCCGGCGACGACGGCGAACGCATCGCTCTGTACGCCGCGTACAACGAGCAGGACGAGGCGCGCTTCGTGATCGAGCGCATCCGCGAATACATCGACGAGCACGGCCAGGCGAAGGATTGCGCAATCCTGTACCGCTCGAACGCGCAATCACGCAACTTCGAGGAACAGCTGGCTCAGCGCAACATCAAGTACCGCGTCTACGGCGGCCAGCGCTTCTTCGAGCGCGCCGAAGTCAAGGACGCGCTGGCCTACCTGCGGCTCACCGCGAACCGTCACGACGACGCCGCGTTCGAGCGTGTGGTGAACACCCCGCCGCGCGGCATCGGCGACCGCACACTGGATGCGCTGCGCCGCCGTGCCCGCGGCGAGAACATCTCGATGTGGGAAGCGGTGCTCGTCGAACTGAGCGGCGGCAGCGAGCTGGCCGGGCGCGCGAAGAATGCGGTGAAGGCGTTTCTCGTACTGATCGACGAGATGGCGCGCGCCTTCGCGGGAATCGGGAATCGGGAATCGGGAATCGCCAAAACAGAAGCTGCGACGGAGCCGGATGCGGTTGCCCTTGCGATTTCCGCCCTCACCCTCGCCGAACAGATCGACCACGCGATCACCCACACCGGCCTGCGCGACTTCTACGAGAAAGATTCGCGCGGCAACGCCGAGTCGCGGGTGGAGAACCTGGACGAACTGGTCAACGTGGCCAGCCGCTTCGAGCGCACCGTCGAGGACATCGACGCGGGCTTGAGCGAACTCTCCGCGTTCCTGTCGCACGCCACCCTGGAAGCCGGCGAGAACCAGGGCGAGGCCTGGGACGACTGCGTGCAGCTGATGACCCTGCACTCGGCCAAGGGGCTGGAGTTCCCGGTGGTGTTCCTGGTCGGCATGGAGGAAGGCCTGTTCCCCAGCCAGCGCTCGGTCGACGACGAGGGCCGGCTGGAGGAGGAACGCCGGCTCGCCTACGTCGGCATCACCCGCGCCCGCGAGAAGCTCATCGTCACGCATGCCGAATCGCGCCGCATGCATGGCGCCGAGATGCTGGCGCGGCCGTCGCGCTTCCTCGGCGAGATGCCGGCCGAGCTGATCGACGAAGTACGCCCGCGCGTCCACGTCACCCGTCCGCTGTACGCCGGCCGGCCGCACGAGATCTCGCCGTCGCTGGAAGAATCGCTGCCAGTGAAACTCGGCCAGCGCGTCAGCCACCCCAGCTTCGGCGAAGGCGTGGTACTCAGCGCCGAAGGCAGCGGCGCGCACACCCGGCTGCAGGTGAACTTCGAGGCCGCCGGCAGCAAGTGGCTGGTGGCGGCGTACGCGAACCTGACCCCGCTGTAGGCAACCTATTCGCGCAACCGCGGCACGCCATGCACGTCGCGTTCCTCGATCGCGATCGGGTGCGTGTCGGGTTGCAAGGGGTTGGCCGTCTGCGCCAGCGGGGTGACCGCGTCGCCGCGGGCGGACGCCAGTGCGTTGCGATAGCAGCGCTGCGCCTGTCCCGCATCGCCCTGGCCGGCGAACGCGTCGCCCAAGGCTTCCCAGGCGGCGCTGCCTGGCGCCAGCGCCAGCGAACGCTGCAGGTACTGCTTCGCCTTGCCCCACAGTTTCAGCCGCACGCACATGCGGCCGAGCGTGAGCAGCAGGTTCGCGTCGTTCGGGTGCGCGTCGAGCCAGCCTTCGGCGCGGCGCAGGCGCGCCTCGACGTCGTCGCCGGCCAGGGTGCCGTAGGTTTCGATCAAGAGCGGCGACCACTCGCGACGCAGCGCGGATTCCACTTCGTCCATCGCCGGCAGAGTCAACCCGAACGCGGCCGCGCGGCGGGCGTAGGCGTCGATCACCGCGGGCACGCGGCGCTGTGTCTTCGGCAGTTGCGACCACAGTGTGTTGAGGCTGACGCCGTCCGATGCGGCCTGGATGGTGGCGGCCAGCACCTGCGCTTCCAGCGTGGCATACGCGCGGTTGCCCAACGCGCCGCTCTTCTGCAACGGCGCCAGGGCTTCGCGGGCGCGCCGGATGTCGCCGTTCGCCATTGCCGCCTGCACCAGCTCGCGCCAGCCGCCCGGGGTCAGCGTGCCCTTGTCGGCTTCGGGAACCAGCAGCGCCAGCGCTTCGGCCGACTTGCCTTCGCGGCGCAGCACGCGGGCGCGCAGCACGCGGGCCGCACGCGGTGCGGATTGCGCAGCCTGGTCCAGCGCCTCCAGCGCGCGGCCGGGTTCGCCGCGACGCGAGGCCGCCTCGGCCGAGGCCAGCAAGGCCGGGCCGCGCAGGCTGTCCAGCCGCGAGGCACGGTTGAGGTCGCGCTCGGCGTCGCCGTGGCGGCCTTCCATCAAGGCGATCAGGCCGGCGCCAAGACGCTGCTGGCTGAGCCGCCGATGCCGCCGCGAGAACGCGCCGAACGGCCAGCGCGCCAGCCGCCACAACACGGTGAGCAGCGCCCACGCCAGCAGCAGGATGACCAGCGCCGCGACCACCGTGGTCTCCACCCGCCAGCCACGCAGGCGCAGCAGCACATAGCCGGGATCCTCAGCCACCCAGTGCCAGCCGAACGCGGCCAGCGCGGCGGCGACCACCAGCAAGCCGATCCCGTACCAGAGCCTCATGGCCGGACCCCGCCCGGCGCCGCGGGACCGGCCGGCGCGGGACTGAGCGCATGCACCGCGCGCAGGTTGCGCAGTTCGGTCAGCGCGGCACCCAGCTGCACCGGCGCGTTCGCCGGCAACTGGCTGGCGAGTTGCTTCAAGGTCCCGCGCGCCTGCCGTACCGCCGGCGCGCTGCCGTCGAACTGGCTGGCCAGCGCGGCATCCACCCGCTGCAGCGCGGCCGCATAGCCCTTGCTGTCATAGGCCAGCAGCGCAGCCTGCGCCTGGGCCAGGTCGAGCGCGGCCAGCTCGCGCGCGAAACGCGCATCGGCGACCGCCAGCGGCGCACCGTCGTCGCGCTGCACGCTGACCACGCCGGCCAGCGCGCGGCGGATGCGCGACCACGCGTCGGTGGCCTCGGTAGTACTGCTGTCGAGCGGCTTCAGCGGCAGGTCGGCCAGATTGCCGCGCAACGTCACCAGCTGCTGCAACGCACCGGCCTGACTGGCCGGCTGGCTCTTGGCCAGCGCTTCGCGTTCGGCGTTGACGCTCTGGCGCAGGCCGCTGAAGGCGCCGTCGTTGACCGCGGCCAGGGTCTGGTCGGCCAGCGCGTACGCGGCAGCCGCGCCTTGCGCGTCATGGAACAGCGTGTAGCGTTCGCCGGCCATGCGCAGCAGCGATTCGCTCTCGTCCAGCAGCATGCCGTCGCGGCCGCTCAGACTCTTCTCGGCGAGCTTGGCCACCGCGTCTTCGAGATGGCGCGTGCGCTCGGCCTGACCGAGCAGTTCCTCGCGCAGCGAACGGTTGACCTGGGCCGCATCGTCCAACCGCTGGTTCAGGCTGCTGCGCTGGTCGCCCAGGGTGATCAGCGTGGTTTCCAGCGTGGCCACGCGCTGCTGCAGGCTGGCGACACTCTGGTTGTCGGCGGCGCTGCCCTGTTCCTGCTGCCACTGGCGCCAGCCGATGTAACCGGAAGCACCCACCGCGATCAGCGCCAGCAGCACCGCCAGCGCCAGGCTGCCACCGCCGCGCGGACGCGGCGCGGGCCGCGTGGGCGCGGTACGGGTCGCGCGCACGGACGGTTCGATCAGCACCGCATCGGGCGCAGCGGGATCGGGACGGGCGCCCTCGGGCGCGGCGGACGCATTCGGCTTGTCTACGTTGCTCATGCGCGCATGCTAACAGCCCATACGGCCGCGTTCGTAGCACGCGGATGTGAAGAGCGCTCAGTGCGCCGACATGGCCGCAGCCAGCAGATCCGCCGACAACGCCGAGGCGGCCGTAGCGATGCGCTGGAAACCCGCCGCACGCGCGGCGATCGCCAGCCGTTCGCTGCTGACTACTGCAGTCGCCGCGCACAACCGCGCCCACGCCGCTGGCGGCAGCAACTGCTGCAGGTTGTGCAGCGCTTCGGCGCTGGACAGCAGCACCTGCGCCGAGGCCGGCAATTGCAGCAGCGCATCGACATGGCGCCGGTCCAGCCGCGGCGGTACCCGCCGGTAGACATGCAGTTCGTGCAGTTGCGCGCCGCGTGCGGCGAGCTGTTCGCGCAGCACGCCGCGGCCGCCGGGCGCGCCGATCAGCGCCACCCGACGACCGCGCAGGTCATGCAGCGCAGGATGTTCGAGCAGACCTTCGCTGTCCTGCCGGCGCGGCGCCAACGGTGCGGCAATGCCATGCCGGCGCAACGCCCGCGCCGTGCCCTGGCCCACCGCCAGCACGGTCGCCGCCGTCTGCAGCGGCGACAGGGCCGCGGCGTAACGCACTGCGGCGGGGCTGGTGAAGACGATCAATTCGGACGTCAACACCGCACGCAGGCCCGCACGTGCAGCGGCGGCGTCCGCCACGCCACGCAAGGCCAAGCCCGGCAGCAGCAGCGGCACGCCACCGAGCGCGCGCACCCGGCGCGCCAACGCCGACGCGGTACCAGCCGGGCGGGTGATCACCACGGTTCGACCGCGCAAGCCCTGGTTGTCCCGAGAGGGTTGTTGCTGCATCCGCGCACCGCGTCCGGTCACTGTCATGGCCCCAGTGTAGCGGTGGCCCTACACTGGGGGGTCTCCCTTCCCCGCGGACCCTTAACCACGTGAGCACGACCGACGACGCAATATCGCACGCGCAGCAACTGATTCAGTTCATCCGCGACGAAATCCCGCTGGCCCACGCGATGGACCTGCAACTGGCCGGCTGCGACGACGCCAGCCTGAGCCTGCGCGCGCCGCTGGCGCCGAACGTCAACGACAAGGGCTGCGCGTTCGGCGGCAGCCTGGTCAGCCTGATGACCCTGAGCGGCTGGGCGCTGGTGGAACTGGCGCTGCGCCGGCGCGGCCATGACTGCGACGTGTTCGTGGCCGAATCCAGCGTGCGCTACCTGGCGCCGTTGTGGCAGGACTTCCGCAGCGAGGCGCGGCTGGCCGTGGACGCGGGCTGGGACACGTTCTTCAACACGCTGGGCGCACGCGGCAAGGCGCGCATCGGCGTCGACTGCGTGGTGCCCGGCGAGCACGGCAAGCCTGCCTGCACCTTGAGCGCGCGTTTCGTCGCCAAACGCCGCGGCTGAGTCGTCCGCTTCCGCTTGAGGCAGAATGGGCGGGTATCCATCGGGGGAGGAACCACCATGCGCCGTATCCTGAGCATCCTTGTCGTGCTGTCCGTGTTGTTGCTGGCCGGCTGCGCCACCAAGACCCGCAGCGACGCCCTGACCACCACGCTCAAGGCCTACGGCAGCGCACTGCGCTGGGGCGATTTCCAGAGCGCCGCGCAGTTCATCGACCCGGTGGTACGCGCCGCGCATCCACTGAGTTCGCTGGAACTGGCGCGCTACCAGCAGGTCCGCGTGAGCGAATACGACGACGGCGCCGGCCCGGTGCCGAGCGGCGACTTCGACGTGCAGCAGACCGCCATGATCAGCCTGGTCAACATCCACACCCAGTCCGAACGCAGCATCGTCGACCACCAGACCTGGCATTACGACGAGAAGGCCAAGCACTGGTGGCTGACCAGCGGCCTGCCGGACATCACCCAGGACTGAGCGCCGGCCGGTGATCGGCAGGTGCCCCGCGTCGATCACCGCATACCCGTATAATCGCCGGTTTACCCGAGCAGATGCCATCAGGGCACAGTGGACTGACGATGAACGATTTCCTGCACAAGCTGCCCGAATTTATCGGCAACCATGTGGCCTTGTCGGCCCTGTTCGCGGTTCTGCTGGTGGCGTTGATCGTCATGCAGCTCAGCACCCTGTTCAGCAAGATCAAGGAACTCAGCCCGACCGGCCTGACCCAGCTGATCAACCGCGAAAGCCCGCTGCTGATCGACCTGTCGGCGATCGCCGAGTTCGAGAAGATGCACGTCCCCGGCGCCAGGCATGTGGCGATGAGCCAGTTCGACCCGGAACACAAGGAGCTGGCCAAGGCGAAGGAATTGCCGGTGGTGGTGATGGACAAGGACGGCCGCGGCAATTCGCTGAAGGCCGCGCAGCGGCTGGTCAAGGCCGGCTTCGGCAAGGTCTATACGCTGGGCGGCGGCGTGCTGGCATGGCACGCGGCGCAATTGCCGGTCGCCAAGGGCTCCAAATAGGCAGGAGCGAGTGGAGAAAAGTGAGAAGCGCCGCTGCTCAGGCTCTTCCCGCGCTTCTCACTCCTCTCCACCCACTTCCCTGCGGTCGTGAATGCCGGCGCGCCCGGCCATGATCGCCGCCAGCACGTCCGGCGCGTACTCGAACGAGTCGTAGTACAGCCGCTCTTCCGGCAGCCCGGCGTCGAGGAACAGCTGATGCCCGGCGTCGATCATCGCCGGCGGACCGCTCATGTACAGGTCGTGGCCGGACAGGTCGGGCTGGTCTTCCAGCACCGCTTCGTGCACCAGCCCCGTGCGCAGGCCGGCGGCCTGCTCCGGGTCGGACACCACGGCGTGAAACGCGAGGTTCGGCACCTCGCGTGCCCAGTGTTCGGCCAGCGCGCGCAGGTACAGATCCGCCGCGCTGCGTGCGCCCCAGTACAACTGCATCCGCCGGCGCGTGCCCAGCGCGATGAAGTGCTCGACGATCGCCTTGACCGGGGCGAAGCCGGTGCCGCCGGCCATGAAGATCATCGGCCGCTCGGAATCCTCGCGCGGCACGAAGGTGCCCAACGGCCCCTCGACGCGCAGGCGGTCGCCGACCTCGAGCACGTCGTCGACCCATGAGGTGAAGCCGCCGCCGGCGACATGGCGCACGTGCAGTTCGATCGTGCCGTCCGGTTGCGGGCGATTGGCGATCGAGAACGGCCGGCGCTTGCCGTTCTCCAGCAGCACGTCCAGGTACTGGCCCGGCAGCCGCCGCAGCCGACGCTCGCCGTGATCCGGGCGCAGACGCAGGCCGATCACGTCCGGCGTCAGCCGCCACTTGTCGACCACCACCACGCCGAGCTGGCGTCGCGCGATGTCCTCCACCGAGGCGACTTCGCGCGCCTCCAGCAGCAGGTTGCTGGCCGGCACGGCTTGGCACAGCAGCACCGCGTGCTGGGCCAGCGCGCTGGCGTTCAGTGCCAGTGGCGGGTTGCGCGGATACTCGCAGCGCCCTTCCAGCAGGGTCGCCTTGCAGCTGCCGCAGACGCCGGCGCGACAGGAATACGGCAACGCCACGCCCGCGCGTTGCGCCGCTTCCAGCACGGTTTCGCCGGCCGCCACCGGAAACTGGCGGCCGGTAGATTTGAGGGTAACGGTAAACACCAGGTGCATTGTCGCGGCGATCGCAGCGGACAACAATGCGGGCTCGCATCACGGGAATCAATGATGAGCCTCTGGAAACAACCCGCCGACCTCGCCCGCCTCAACGGCTGGAGCGCCAACACTATGATGGAGACGCTGGGCATCCGTATCACCGCGGTCGGCGACGACTGGCTGACCGGCAGCATGCCGGTCGATCAGCGCACCCACCAGCCGTATGGCCTGCTGCACGGCGGCGCCTCGGTGGCGCTGGCCGAGACCCTGGGTAGCACCGCGGCGATGCTCACGCTGGACCCGGAGAAGGAACTGGCGGTAGGCCTGGACATCAACGCGAACCACATCCGCGGCGTGCGCAGCGGCACGGTAACCGGCACCGCGAAGGCGCTGCACATCGGCCGCACCACCCAGGTGTGGGAGATCCGCATCGAGAACGAAGAGGGCGCGCTGGTGTGCATCTCGCGCATCACCATGGCGGTGATCCCGGCGCGCGGCATGGGCGTGCGTTGAACAACACGCCGTACGCCAGCCTCACCCCCGACCTGGTGCTCGACGCGGTGAGCGCCTGCGGCCTGTGGCCGGACGGCCGCCTGCTGGCGCTGAACAGCTACGAGAACCGGGTGTGGCAGGTGGGGCTGGAAGACGCAACACCCGTGATCGCGAAGTTCTACCGGCCCGGCCGCTGGAGCGACGCGGCGATCGCCGAGGAACACCGCTTCACGCAGGAGCTGGCCGACGCCGAGTTGCCGGTGGTGGCGCCGCTCGCCTTCGGTGGTTGCACCCTGCTGCATCACGCCGGCTTCCGCTACGCGCTGACGCCGCGCCGCGGCGGTCGTGCGCCGGAGCTGGAAGCCATCGACCAATTGCAGTGGCTGGGCCGGCTGATCGCGCGCATGCACCTGATCGGCGCGCGTGCGCCGTTTGCCCATCGCGGCAAGCTCGACCGCGACACGATGGTGCAGCAGCCGATGCACGCAGTGCTCGGCGCATCCCTGTTGCCGGTCTCGCTGCAGACGAACTACCGCGCCGCCGCGACGCGGCTGGATGCGGCGATCGCCGCACGCCTGGAGGCCATCGGCCCGGTGCGCCAGCTGCGCCTGCATGGCGACTGCCACCCGGGCAACGTGCTGTGGACCGACGCCGGCCCGCATTTCGTCGACTTCGACGACGCGCGCACTGGTCCGGCGGTGCAGGACCTGTGGATGCTGGCGAACGACGCGCGCGCGATGGAAGCCGTGCTGGAGGGCTACCAGCAGTTCCGCGATTTCGACCACGCCGAGCTGGCGCTGATTCCCGCATTGCGCGCGATGCGCCAATTGCACTACGCCGGCTGGATCGCCGCGCGCTGGCACGACCCGGCGTTCCCCGCCGCCTTCCCGTTCGCCGCCGAATCGCGCTGGTGGGAACAGCACATCGCCGACCTGCACGAACTGGCCGACGAGCTGGAATGAGGGGGCGCTGCGGCATTCGATCGCAAGAACTTCCCTCCCCACGCGCAAGCAGGCATGCTTGGCCGGATATCTTGCCGAGCGTGCCCATGAAACGATCCCGCACCGCCGCCCTGCTGCTGATGAGCACGGCCCCGTTGTTGCTGACCGCCTGCGACCGCAGCGAAAGCGCGTCGCGCGAAGGCCTGTACACCTCGGTCGAGGCCTGCGTGGCGCAGACCAACGACAGCAACACCTGCCAGCAGGCATTCGCCAAGGCGCAGCAAGATGCAGTGGCCACCGCGCCGCGCTTCGCCAACCGCGAGGAATGCGAAGCCAGCTACGGCAAGGAAAAGTGCGCCGAGCGCAACGATGGCGCCAGCCATTCGTTCTTCGGCCCACTGATGACCGGCTTCTTCCTGTCGCAGATGATGTCGCGCAACGGCGTGGCGGCCAACGGCTTCAACAGCGCGCCGGCGTTCCGCGACAACAACGGCGGCTGGCAGCGCCCGGCCACCGGCGCCGGCGGCGTCTATCGCGGCGGCGCCGGTACCGCGATGGTGCCGGTCAACGCCACGCCGAACCGCGCGGTCACCAGCAGCCGTGCCGGCTTCGGCACTTCCGGCAGCAGCCGCGGCATCGGCGGCTGATGCGCCGGGTCGCCACGGCCGAGCGCCCCGACTGGCGCGCCAAAGCCGCCGCGTGCGGCTTCGGTTTCCACACCATCGACGACGCGCCGTACTGGGACGAGTCGGCGTACTACGCGTTCAGCCTGCGCGAGATCGAGAACGACATCGAGGCGCCCAGCGAAGAGCTACACGCGATGGCACTGGACATGGTCGAGCGCATCGTCGGCAGCGAGCAGCACATGCAGCAGCTGGCGATCCCGGAGCCGTACCGCGACTGGATCGCGCAGAGCTGGCGCGAGCGCCAGCCGCACCTGTACGGCCGCATGGATTTCGCCTACGACGGCACCGGTCCGGCCAAACTCTATGAGCTGAACTACGACACCCCGACCTCGCTGTTCGAAGCCGCGTTCTTCCAGTGGCAATGGCTGGAAGACCAGCTCGCGCGCGGCCGGCTGCCGGCCGGCAGCGACCAGTTCAATTCGATCTACGAATCCCTGGTGGAAGCGTTCGGCACGATCGCGCGCGGCATCGCGCGGCCGTTCCACTTCGCCGCGGTGCGCGACTCGGTGGAGGACCAGGGCACGGTCGCCTACCTGCGCGACTGCGCGCTGCAGGCCGGCATCGACTGCGGCGCGCTGGCGATCGAGGACATCGGCATCTCCGCCGACGGCCGCTTCACCGACCTCGACGACCAGGTGATCGGCTGCCTGTTCAAGCTGTATCCGCTGGAGGACATGTTCCGCGAGTCGTTCGGCCAGCATTTGCCGCATTCCGGCCTGCAGCTGATCGAACCGCCGTGGAAGGCGCTGCTGAGCAACAAGGGCATCCTGCCGCTGCTGTGGGACGCCCATCACGGCCACCCCAACCTGCTGCCGGCCGAGTTCGACGCCGGCGGTGAGTTGCCGCGGGGCTGGGTACGCAAGCCGCTGCACTCGCGCGAGGGCGCCAACATCGCGATGCACCTGGACGACGGTCGCGAGCTGCGCACCGACGGCCCGTACCGCGATGGCCCGTGCATCCGCCAGGCCTGCCACCCGCTGACCGGTTTCGACGGCCACTATCCGCTGATCGGCAGCTGGGTGGTCGGCGACCGCGCCTGCGGCATCGGCATCCGCGAAGACAGCTCACTGGTCACCCAGGACAGCGCCCGCTTCGTGCCGCATGCGATCGTCGAGGAAGCGCGCGGCGTGCTGATGGCCTGACGGCTCGGCTAAGCTTGCGTCTTCTCCGAACGAAGGACCCCGCGTGCGCAACTTTCTCTTCCGCTTGATCGGCATTTTCGAAGTCGCCGGCGGCCTGTACGGCGTGACCGTGATGCTGCGCCGCCTGCTGCCGCTGGGCTCGACCCACGACAGCATCGTCGCGCTGATCGGCCTGCTCCTGTTCGGCTTCGTGCTGGTCGCCGGCGTATTGCTGCTGGAAGGCAGCGAGAGCGGCGTGCGGCTGTCGCGCTGGGCGCAGCTGCTGCAGCTGCCGCTGATCGCCACGCCGGTATTCAGCTACGCGCTGCACAGCGGCGCCTTCGTCAACGTGTTCGCCACCTTGCAGGCCGCGCCGCGGCTGGGCATCGACTGGCACTTCGGCACGCAGGGTTTTGTGCTCGCCGTCGCCGGCCCGGCCGTATCGCGGCTGGGCATCAACCTGCTGGCGCTGCTGTCGTGGCTGGTGCTGCGCCTGCGCTGATCGCTCGCTTTGCTCCCTCCCCTGCTTGCAGGGGAGGAGCACGGGCACCAGCTATCATGCGCGGATGAATATTCCCGCAGCCCTTCCCGTCATCCGCCTGAAATCCGATCGCAACCCCGGCCACCCGTGGGTGTGGTCGGCGCAGATCTACAAACCGGAGTCGAAACTGCCGCCGGGCAGCGTGGTCGAGGTGCAGGACGCCAAGGGCCGCTTCGTCGGCCGCGCGTTCTGGAACGGCCACGCGCGCATCGCGCTGCGCCTGCTCGACACGCATCCGGACGCCAGCATCGACGCCGACTGGATCGCCGCGCGGATCGCCCGCGCCGTGCAGTTGCGCCGCGACTGGCTGCAGCTCGACGCCGTCAGCGACGCCTGGCGCGTGGTGCACAGCGAGGGCGATGGCCTTTCCGGCCTGATCGTCGACCGCTACGCCGACATCCTGGTGATCGAATACTTCGCCGCCGGCATGTGGCGTTTCCGCGAGGCGATCCACGCTGCCCTGCTGACCCACTTCCCCGGTACACAGCTGTACTGGTTCGCCGAATCGCACGTGCAGAAGCAGGAATCGTTCGACTGCCGCAGCCCCGACGTGCCCGCCGCGTTCGAGGTGCACGAGCACGGCCTGCGCTTCCACGCCGCGCCCGGCTCCGGCCACAAGACCGGCTTCTTCGCCGACCAGCGCGACAACCGCAAGCGCTTCGCCGAACTGGCGAAGGGCCGCCGCGTGCTCGACCTGTGCTGCAACGCCGGCGGCTTCGCCGTGCACGCGATGGCGGCCGGCGCGCGCGAGGCGGTCGGCGTCGATCTCGATGCGGGCATCCTGGAAGTCGCCCGCGCCAACGCCGCCGCCAACGGCGTCGAGGCCAACTTCGAACAGTCCGACATCTTCGACTGGGTGCGCGCGGCGGTGGCGCGCGGCGAGCGCTACGACGCGGTGATCCTCGACCCGGCCAAGCTCACCCGCGATCGCAGCAAGGTGATGGACGCGCTGAAGAAATACTTCGCGATGAACCGCATGGCGCTGGACATCATCCCGCCCGGCGGCCTGCTGCTGACCTGCTCGTGCACCGGCCTGGTCGGCGAAGGCGAGTTCCTGGAGATGCTGCGCCGGGTGGCGCTCAACGCCGGCCGCGAAATCCAGGTGCTGGAAGTGCGCGGCGCCGGCGCCGACCACCCGTTCCGCACCGACGTGCCGGAAGGGCGTTACTTGAAGGCGGTGTTCTGCCGGGTGGATTGAGACTTCCGCTCACCGCGCAGGAGCCCGCTGGCGGGGTTCAGCTGCGCGGCAGCCGTCCGCGCAGCGACGCTGCGTCGAACGGGCCAGGTTGCGCGATCAACTCGCGCGCGGCATCCACCTGATCCCACGTGTTCCACAACAACACGCCGCGCACGCGGCCGGCTTCGAGGTAGTACACCACGCCCTCGCGGTTCGGCTCGCGCCAGTCCTCGACCACCTCCAGTCGCGTATCCAGCAGGCCGACCGCTTCATAGCCGAGATCGAACAGGTCGGAATAGAAGAACGGCAGCGTGGTGTACGCCCCCTCGACACCGGCCATCGCGCGGCCGGCGAGCCGGCCCATGCTGACCGCCGCATCTTCATGCTCGACGCGCAGGCGTCGATCCAGCGCCGCGCTGCGGAAATTCGCCACGTCGCCGGCGGCCCAGATGTCCGCATCGCTGCTGCGCAGGTGGGCGTCGACCACGATGCCGTTGTCGACGGTGAGGCCGGCCTGTTCGGCCAGCGCGGTGTCGGGCGTCACGCCGAGGCCGGCCACCACCGCTTCCACCCGCAACACCTCGCCGTCGGACAGCTTCAATTCCACGCCGCCGTCGGTCTTGCTGCCGCCAATCACCTTGATGCCGCTGCGCACATCCACGCCGTGGCTGCGGTAGTAGTCGTCGAGGTAGCTTGTCAGTCCGTCCGGATAACGCCCGGCACCGATCGCCGCGCCGGGAAACAGCATCGTCACCTTGCAACCCAGGCTGCTCAACGACGCTGCCAGCTCGCTGCCGATGAAGCCGCCGCCGACCACGGCGATGTAGGCACCGGGTTTGGCATAGCGGCGCAACGCCTGGTAATCGTCCAGCGTGCGGAAATGGATCACCCGCTCGCCGCCGTCGAACGGCAGCTGCCGCGGGGTGGCACCGGTAGCCAGCAGCAGGCGGCGGTAGCGGTAGGTATCGCCGTGGTCATCGCGCGCGGTGCGCGCCACCCGGTCCAGCGATTCGATGCGGCGGCCCAGGTGCAAGGTCGCGCCGCTTTGCGCGGTGGCCAGGTCGATGTCGGCGGGCGATTTGTCGCCCTTCCACAGCGCCTTGGACAGCGGCGGCCGCTGATATGGCGGCGGCGCCTCGGCGCCGACGATGCCGACGTTCGCCGCAGCATCGACCTCGCGGATCGCCTTGGCCGCCGCATCGGCAGCCATGCCGGCACCGATGATCAGGTAATCGTGAACATGTTCCATGACGCTCTCCCAGGCCAACGTATCAGCCCATGATGCACCGCCGCTGGCAGCGGTAACGTGAAATCCAGGCGCAGCCGATGAGACCGCCCGACGTACACTGGATGCATCGACCCGGGAAAACGTTCCATGCCACTCCATGAAATCCTGCTGATCGCCCTCGTCATCCTCGCCGCGCTGGTGCTGCTGTTGCAGGTCGCGGCGCTGCTGCGCGGCCGCGGCGATCCCGGCCTTCACTCGAAGCTGGACGCGCTGAAAGACGACAGCGCCCGCGTCGAACGCACCCTGCGCGAGGAGCAGCGCGCCGGTCGCGAGGAACTGCAACAGGGCTTCGACCGCTTCCGTGGCCACCTCGGCGAACAGCTCAACGGCATGTCGCAGCAGCAGGCCGAGCGCATCGACGGCTTCGGCCAGCGCCTTGCCGCGCTCACCGACGGCACCAGCCAGGGCCTGCAGACGCTGGCCCAGCAACTCACCGAGGACGCACGCAAGAGCCGTGCGGAAACCACGCTCGCGCTCAACCATTTCGGCGAGCAGCAGCAACAGCGCTTCGCCGCACTCAGCGCCGAGCACGAAAAACGCATGGGCGAAGTGCGCGCCACGCTGGAGGCCAAACTCGGCGCAATCCAGCTGGATAACGCGGCCAAGCTCGAACAGATGCGCGCCACCGTCGACGAGAAGCTGCACGCCACCCTCGAAACCCGCCTGGGCGAGTCTTTCAAGCTGGTTTCCGAGCGGCTCGAAGCGGTGCAACGCGGCCTTGGTGAAATGCAGAGCCTCGCCACCGGCGTGGGTGACCTGAAGCGCGTGCTCGGTAACGTGAAAACACGCGGTGTACTGGGTGAAACCCAGCTCGGAGCGCTGCTCGAACAGCTCCTGACGCCCGACCAGTACGCCGTCAACGTGGCCGTGGTGCCCAACTCCGACGCACGGGTTGAATACGCCATCCACATGCCCAACGGCGTCGATGGTGCCCCGCTGTGGTTGCCGATCGACGCCAAATTTCCGCTCGAGGACTACCAGCGCCTGCAGGAGGCTCAGGAAAACGCCAACGCCGCAGCCGCCGCGGACGCCGCCAACGCACTGGAGCGGCGCGTGCGCGACGAGGCCAAGCGCATACGCAGCAAGTACGTGGCACCGCCGCACACGGTGGACTTCGCCATCCTGTTCCTGCCCACCGAGGGCTTGTTCGCCGAGGTGCTGCGGCGGCCGGGCCTGTTCGAGTCGCTGCAGCGCGACCACCACATCACGGTCGCCGGACCGACCACGCTTGCGGCGATCCTGACCAGCCTCAAGGCCGGCTTCCGCACGCTGGCGATCGAGAAACGCAGCAGCGAGGTATGGCAACTGCTGGGTGCGGTCAAGACCGAGTTCGGCAAGTTCGGCGCGGTGCTGGACAAGGTCAAGAAGAATCTCGACCAGGCTAGCAATCAAATCGACGCGACAGGCCAGCGCACCCGTGCGATCGAACGCAAACTGCGCGGCGTGGAAACCGCGCCGGGCGAAGTCACCCAGCAATTACTGGGTGACGACGTACCAGCGCCGGACGACAGCGACGACCCGGAGGTCTGAGCGTCCCGCCACGCCCACGCCTGCACCGGCTTGACGCTGCCGTTAAACTGACCCGACCCGCAATCCCAAAGGCATCCGCATGAGCGACCAGCCCCATCCGAACGACGTCAGTCGCGAACAGGCCGAAGAAGCCGTGCGCACCTTGCTGCGTTGGGCCGGCGAAGACCCGGCGCGCGAAGGCCTGCTGGACACGCCCAAGCGGGTGGTCAAGGCGTACCGCGACTGGTTCTCCGGCTACGCCTCCGACCCGGCCGAGTACCTGCGCCGCACCTTCAAGGAAGTGGCCGGCTACGACGAGATGGTGGTGTTGCGCGACATCGAATTCGAAAGCCATTGCGAACACCACATGGCGCCGATCATCGGCCGCGCCCACGTCGGCTATCTGCCGACCAATCGGGTGGTCGGCATCAGCAAGCTGGCCCGCGTGGTGGATGGTTTCGCACGCCGCTTCCAGGTGCAGGAGAAGCTCACCGCGGAAATCGCCCAGTGCATCCAGGAAACCCTGCAACCGGCCGGCGTGGCGGTGGTGGTCGACGCCAGCCACGAATGCATGACTACCCGTGGCGTGCACAAGCGCGGCGTGTCGATGGTGACCAGCCAGATGCTGGGCACGTTCCGCGACGACGCACGCACCCGCGCGGAGTTCCTGCAATTCATCGGCATCCACGGCAGCAACCGCTGAACGTGCGGCTGGCCGCTGCACTGGCGCTGCTGCTGGCGGCGTCGGCCGCACTGGCGCAGGAAACGCGTTCGCAATACCTGCAGATGTTCGACGGCGATGGCGACGGTCGGGTCAGCGAGGCCGAATACCTGGCATACATGGATCGGAGCTTCCGCAGCATGGACAGCAACGGCGACGGCATCCTCGAAGCCGAGGAGCTGCCCGGCAACCGCGGCCGGCCGATCACGCTGACCGGCTTCCAGGACAACCTGCGCAGCCAGTTCCACAAGCTCGACCGCAACCACGACGGTTATCTCAACGCCCGCGAACTGACCGCGCCACCGCGCTGAGTGCCGTGCTTCCTCCCCTGCTGGCAGGGGAGGGTTGGGGTGGGGTCGCTCTCGCTCAGGCCGAGATCGCCAGCTTCTCGGAGCGGTACAGCTGGATCGTCGCCAGCACCGCAAGCAGCCCCGCGGCCAAGCTGCCGGCCAGGCACAGGCCGAGCTGCTCGCCGGTGACGCCGTCGCCGCGCAGCAGCTGCATGATGCCGAGGTTCTGGCCCAGCAGCGGCACCGCGTACATCCATGCCTGTGCCTTGATCGGCATGAACGACAGCAGCAGGCTGGGGATGATCGGCACCAGCATCAGCAGCGAGATGTAGGTCTGCGCCTCGCGGTAGCTCTTGGCGAACGCGGCCACCATCGACTGCAGCGCCGCCAGCAGCAGCACCAGCGGCAGCATCAGCAGCAGCACGTAAGTGGCGAAGTGCAGGCCCAGGTCCAGCTCCATGCCGATCTTTTCGGTGGGAATGAACTGCCCCACCACGGCGAACGCCAGCAGGGTGATCAGCAGGCTCGCGGCGGAGAACGCACAGATCGCCGCCAGCTTGCCGCACAGGATCTTCCAGCGCGGCACCGGGTTGGCGAACAACGGTTCCAGCGACTGCCGCTCGCGCTCGCCGGCGGTGAGGTCGATCGCCAGGTACATGCCGCCCATGAAGATGGTGATCACGAAGAAGTACGGCAGCATCGCGAACATCAGTACCGCGCGCGACTGCGGCGTGGCCTGGTCGCGCTTGGCTACCTGCAGCGGCCACGCCGTGCCCGGCGACATGCCGCGCGCAACCAGCCGCATCGCCCCCTGTTGCCGCGCGTAGCCTTCGACCAGCTGGGTCACCCGCTCCACCGAGGTATTGGCATCGCGTTGCGAGGAGTCGTAGAACAATTCGACCTGCACCGGCTCGCCCTGGCGCCAGGCTTTGCCGTAGTCGGCGGCGATGCGCAGCACCACGTCGGCGTCCTGCTTGCGCACGGCCTGTGCGGGGTCGGCCACCGCCGCGCCCGGCACCACACCGCCTTCCTTCAGCGCATTGAGCAGGTTCGGCGCGTACGCGGCGCCGATCACCGGCACCGACAGCGGCTTCTCGGCCTTCTCCAGTTCGCGGCTGAGGGTGAGGTTGAGCAGCATCACCAGCAGGATCGGCCCCAGCAGCGGGCCGGTGAGGAAGGCGCTCATCAGGGTGCGGCGGTCGCGCAGATTCTCCTTCACTTCCTTCAGGAACACGGTGAGGAAGGCGCGGCCGCGCCGGGTTTTCGCAACGGCGGTATTCATGCGGCCAGGCCCTCGTCGGTGCCGATGATTTTCACGAACGCATCCTCCAGGTTGGTCGTGCCGGTCTGCGCGCGCAGCGCGTCGGGCGATTCGTCGGCCACCACGCGGCCGTGCGCGATCACCACGATGCGGTCACACAGCGCGGCGACCTCTTGCATGATGTGGCTGGAAAACAGCACACAGCGACCTTCGCCCTTCAGCCGCAGCATGAACTGGCGCAATGCGCGCGTGGCCATCACGTCGAGGCCGTTGGTCGGTTCATCGAGGATCACGTTGCGCGGGTCGTGCACCAGCGCGCGGGCGATCGCGGTCTTCACCCGCTGGCCCTGCGAGAAACCCTCGGTACGCCGGTCGGCGATGTCGCGCATCTCCAGCGCCTCGACCAGCGCCTCGCGCCGACTCGCCAGCAGGTCCTCCGGCAAGCCGTGCAGGCGTCCGAAGTAGTCGATGTTCTCGCGCGCACTGAGCCGCTTGTACAGGCCGCGCGCATCCGGCAGCACGCCAAGCTGGCGGCGCACGCCGAGCGGGTCGACCGCCGCGTCGATGCCGTCCACCAGCACCTGACCGCGATCGGGCGTCATCAGCGTGTAGAGCATGCGCAAGGTGGTCGTCTTGCCGGCGCCGTTGGGGCCGAGCAGGCCGGTGATCTCGCCGTCGCGGGCACTGAAGCTGACGCCGTCGACGGCTTTCACCGTGCCGAACGCCTTGTGCAGGTCCTTCACTTCGATCATGGTGTGGCTCCGTTGAAGTCGATGAAGATCGGCGTGGGTTGCAGCCGGTCCAGGCAGCTCGCGTCCAGCGTCTTCGGGTCGAGCTTCTCGACGAAGTGCTGGATCAGCTGCGGCGCGCAGCCGGCCGCCATCACGCTGTGCGCCTGGCCCTTGAGCACCAGCACGCGCGCGTTCGGCAGGCCCTTGGCCACCTCGTCGGCGTAGCGCGGTGGGGTCACCGGATCGTACTGGCCGGCCAGCAGCAGGACCGGCTTGTCGGTCTTCAGCGGCTGATGGAAATCGGTCGGGCGCGTGCCTTTCGGCCACACCGAGCAGACCGCCTTCAGCGCGTCGACCATGCGCGTGCCCAGGATGGTGTGCGCATCCTGCGGGCGCGCCGTGAGCAGGTCGGCGTCCTCGCTGCAGATCACCGAGTACTGCATGCCGCTGCCCATCAGCTCGGACAATTCGCCGGACAGCAATTTGGCCTGGCCCAGCAGCGGACCGACGTCGCCATGCGCGGCCGCGTCGATCGACAACGGCAGCAGCGCGGCGGTGGCCGGCGTGTAGGCGAACATGCGCACCACGCTGGCCAGCGAGTCCTCGTCCAGCATCCGCTTCACCGTCTGGTAGCTCTGCGGGTCGCGGAAGCTGACCTCGTGCGGGTTCGCCCGAAGCGCATCGCGCAGCTGGTACAGGGTCTGGTCCGGGTCGCCGAACTGCTTCTTGCAGGCCGGTTCGGCGGTGCAGCGGGCGAACTGCGCCTTCAGCGCGTCGTCCAGGTTGCGCGCGAAATCCTCGCCCAGCGCCAGCGAATTCGGCACCGCGCTGTCCAGCACCACGCTGCGCACGGCATCCGGGAAGCGCATCAGGTACTGCTGCGCCATCCGCGTGCCGTACGACACGCCGACCAGGTCGAGCGGCGGCGAGCCCAGCGCCTTGCGCACATCCTCCAGGTCCTGCGCCGCGATCGTGGTGGTGTAGTAGCGCGGGTCGGCGCGGCCGGCCAGCTGCCGCAGGCAGTCGGTGGCGGCGGCGCGCAGCTTGTCGGCGTCGAACGTGCTGTCGTCCGCCGGCGTGACGGTTTCGGCGGGCTCCTTGCAGCTGAGCGCATTCGAACCGCCGGTGCCGCGCTGGTCCAGCAGCACGACATGGCGATGCGCCAGCAGCGGCTTCAGCACCGACGCCACCAGGCCCGCCGAGTCAGTCGCCGCCTGGCCGGGGCCGCCGGCGAGGAACGCCAGCATGTCGGGATTCGCCACCTGCGCGCGCGAACGCAGCACCGCCAGTTTCAGTTTGATCGTGCGGCTGTGCGGGTCGGCGCGGTTTTCCGGCACCGGGAAGTCGGCGCACCACGCCGCCGTACTGAGCCCGCTGTTCGGCTGCGCCAGTTCGCACGCGGCCAGCGTCAGCGAGCCCAGCCGCCAGGTCGGCGCCTTCGCGGGTGGCTGCGACGTGGCCGCGACCGTCGAAGCGGGCGCCGATGCGGCAGGCGCCGTGGCCGGCTCCCTGCCGTGCATCTGGTTCCACGCCAGGAAACCCAGGCCCACGACCACCGCACCGATGCGGATTGCGGTACGTCCATTCAATGCCATGCCTTACTCCTCACCCGGTACGAAAATCGATTCAATTGGACGGCCAAACAGTTTCGCGATCCTGAACGCCAGCGGCAGGCTGGGATCGTACTTGCCGGTCTCGATCGCGTTGACCGTCTGCCGCGACACGTCCAGCCGCTCGGCCAGATCCGCCTGCGACCAGCCGTGTTCGCCGCGCAGTTCGCGCACGTGGTTGTTCATCGATAGCGCCGCGCGGTCAGCGGGCTCCTCGTCACGGCAACTCCTCGCCGTGAGAATGACGCCGGCGCCAGCGCGCGATGCCCAATATCAGGCCGAGCACGGCGAACCCCACGGCGATGCCGCACAGCGTGCCCAGGCCGCTGTCGTCCAGCGATCGCCGAAACCACAACGCAAGCACACCCAGCATGATGGCCATCAGCAGGAAGCGCTGATACAGCGGCACGCGGCTTTCGTCGTCGCAGGACAGGCTCACGCCATAGCGGCGCGCCACCCACCAGCGCGTGAAGCCGTAGCAGAACATCAGCGCCGGAAAGACCCAGATCAGGATCGTGCCGTCCACATGCCAGACCCGGGCCGACGCGAGAAATCCGCCGATCATGCTGAGCGCACCCACCAGGCCCGTGGCCGCGCCCAGCGCGATCAGGTGCGTACGCTGCTCCAGTTCGTCGCTGTCGCGGATGCGCCGCGCCATCAGCCCGATCATGTAGAGCATCGGCAACACCGGCGCCAACGCCAGCAGCATCTTCAGCGGCAGCCCGGTCACTGTGCGCACCAACGGCCACACTCCCAGCATGACGGCGACGTAGGCAGTCATCGCCAGCATCGACTGCCGCTGGTACTGCTTGTCGGAAAGACGAGGCATCGCGTACTCCTTCAGAGCGACTTCAGAAAGTCATCCGGCGCTTGCCGGAATTTCGCCGGCTGGTCGAGCCTGCAGCAGCGAGGCAACGGTACGGCCAAACAGGTTGCTGCCCGTGCCAGGCCCAATGCCGGCAGCGGGGAAATCATTCGACGCGGCCACGTGTTCACGGCGACCCTCCTTGCCAGTAAATGTCAAGCAAACTTGACAAATGAAAGGTAGGGAAGATAACGCCACATGTCAAGCAAGCTTGACTAAATTCGTGAAAACTGCGTGATATGCTCGTCAGAATAGAGTGACGCAGTTCGCACTTCTCGGTGCCGAAATTCGTCAGGGATTGCCTACACGCCGCGTGCAAGCATTGCCCTGACTCAATCCTTGTCCAGCTGTGACAGGCCTAGCACCTAAGGTAACCGTTTGCACACCTTATTTGGCACGTGTATTGCTTAGTGCCAATCAGCCGCAACGGAATTCGCGGCAAACATTCCGTCCGGGGGGACTTTTCAAGGCGCGACACGCGCCGGGCCAAAGCCTGTCGATCCAGGCAACCGCCCGCCTCCCTCCGCCAGCAGCGCAAGCCATCACCAACCAACACCCATCAAGGACACCCGCAATGAACAAGACCCTGCTTTCCACTGCGCTGGTCGCCATCCTGGCCGCCGCCGGCTTCGCCCCGACCGCCCAGGCCGTCGACGGCACCATCAACATCACCGGCCAGGTGGTGGGCCAGACCTGCAAGGTCGAGAACACGACCTACGGCACCCAGGCCAGCAAGAACGTGACCCTGCCGCTGGTGCTGGCGCCGGTGCTCGGCACGGCGGGCAACACGGCCAACAAGACCCCGTTCACCCTCAACATCAGCGGCTGCGATTCGGCCCTGAGCACGGTGCAGACCCAGTTCTCCGGCGCCAACATCGATTCCGTCACCGGCAACCTGATGCTCACCGGCGCTGGCGCCGCCACCAACGTGGAAATCCAGCTGCTGAACGCCAGCGACGTCGTGATGCCGTTGAACGCAGCCAACGCCACGGCGCAGAACTCGCAGGTCGTCTCGCTCTCGGGCGGCGCCGCCACCATGAACTACTCGGCGCAGTACGTCGCCGTCGGCGGCGCGGCCGGCGCGGGTTCGGCGAATACCGCCGTCGAATTCACGATGAACTACCTGTAAGCCGCTTGCAGCCGCGGCCGGCAACGCCGGTCGCGGCCTTACTCTCCGGACCCGCCATCCCATGAACAAGTTCGTCTGCGCTCTCGGCGCGGGGCTGCTGACGCTTTGCCTGGCCCTGACCAACGCCCACGCCAGTGTCGTGATCGCCGGTACCCGCGTGGTATTCCCGGCCGCGAACGGCGAAGTCACCGTGCGCCTGAGCAACGATGGCGGCCAGCCGGCGCTGGTCGAAGCGTGGATCGACGATGGCAACCCGGCGTCGACGCCCGATACGGCGAACGTGCCGTTCCTCATCACGCCGCCGCTGTTCCGCATGAATGCGGGCAAGGGCCAGAGCCTGCGCATCGTCTACACCAACCAGCCGTTGCCGAAGGATCGCGAATCGCTGTTCTGGCTGAACGTGCTGGAGATCCCGCCCAAGCCCGCGACGAAACCGGGCGAGGCGCAGAACACCCTGCAGTTCGCCGTGCGCTCGCGGCTGAAGCTGTTTTTCCGTCCGGCCGGACTGGTCGGCGATTCGCTCGACGCCGCCAAGCAGGTCACCTGGACCGTGGCCGCCGACGGTGCGGGTTACGCGCTGGTGGCGCACAACCCCACGCCGTACCACATCACCTTCAGCCAGCTGTCGCTGAACGTCGACAACGTGGCGTACGCACCCGGCAACGGCATGGTCGCGCCACTGTCGACGCTGCGCCTGCCAATCAAGAACCTGCGCCACGCACCGGCGGCCGGCACCATGGTCGCCTACACCGTACTCAATGATTTCGGTGCCGCGACCGCCTACCAGGGCACGATCGCGCCGTGAAGCCGGGGCGCGCCAGCGCCGCGCTTGCGGACGGGCGCCAACCCGTCGCCCATCGCCGGCTGCTGTCCGCAGTGATCGGCCTGGCGCTGTGCGGTTGGGGCGGCCATGTTGCCGCCGCCGCGACGAATGCGGATGCCGGCGCGCCCGCCGTCGACGCCATGGACGCCAGCTTCGACCGCAGCCTGCTCTCCGGCGCGGGCCAGAACACCACCGACCTGGCCCGCTTCGAACACGGCGATTTCATCCCTGCCGGCAGCTATAGCGTCGATATCTTCCTCAACGGCGGTGCGGTCGGCCGTACCGACGTGCGCTTCGCCGCGACATCGGCCGACGCCAGCGCCACGCCTTGCGTGACCCCGGCGCTGCTCGACCGGCTGGGGCTGCATCCGGACAAATTGTCGGCGCGCGTCAGCGCCGGCCTGGCCGACGAGCGCGTCTGCGTCGACATCGCCAGCGTGATTCCCGGCGCCAGCATGAGCTTCGCGATGTCCGACCTGCGCCTGGACACCAGCGTGCCGCAGGCCTACCTGGGGCAGCAGGCGCGCGGCTACGTCGATCCGAAGTACTGGGATGCCGGGGTGAACGCCGGCCTGCTCAACTACAACTTCAACAGCTACCGCACCCGCAGCGGAGGCTTGACGCAGACCTCGTCGTACCTCGGCCTGAACGCCGGGCTGAACCTGGGCCGCTGGCACCTGCGCCACAACTCCTCGCTGAACTGGCAAACCGGCGCCGACGGCATGCGTTCCGGCCGCCACTGGCAGAACATCGCCACCTACGCGCAGCGCGACCTGCCGCAGCTGCACGCGCAGCTGACCCTGGGCGACGCCTGGACCAGCGGCGAAATCTTCGACAGCTTCGGCCTGCGCGGCGTGCAACTGGCCACCGACGACCGCATGCTGCCGCAATCGCTGCGCGGCTACGCGCCCACCGTGCGCGGCGTCGCCGACAGCAACGCCAAAGTGACCGTGCGCCAGAACGGCATGCTGATCTACCAGACCACGGTAGCGCCCGGCCCGTTCGCCATCGACGACCTCTACGCCACCGGCTACGGCGGCGACCTCGAGGTCAGCGTGGCCGAGGCGAACGGCCGCGTGCACACTTTCTCGGTGCCGTACGCCTCGGTGCCGCAGCTGCTGCGTCCGGGTGTGATGCGCTTCGGCGTGGCCGCCGGCCAGCTGCGCGACGAGACGATCGAACACAAGCCGAACGTGGTGCAGGTCACCGTGCAGCGCGGCTTCACCAACCTGCTGACCGGCTACGCCGGCGCGGTGGGCTCGGCGGGCTACGGCGCCCTGCTGCTGGGCAGCGCGCTGAATACGCGTTATGGCGCATTCGCCATGGACGTCACCACCGCACGCACGCGCATCCCCGGCCTGGACACGCTGTCCGGCCAGAGCGTGCGCCTGAGCTACAGCAAGACGCTGGCGCAAACCGGTACCTCGCTGAGCGTGGCCGCCTACCGCTATTCGACCAGCGGCTACCTCGCCCTGGGCGATGCCGCGCGGGCACGCGACTACGCGCGCCGCGGCCTGCCGGTGTTCGCCGCCGGTCGTGCCGTCCAACCGCTCACGATCAACGGCGTGCCGGTGTCGGACCTGCTCACGCCGGCACAGCAGGCCGCGCTGGCCGGCGGCGACTACCGCGACTATCTGGTGCCGACTGGCGTGGACCGCCAGCGCAACAACTTCAGCCTCACCCTCAGCCAACGGCTGGGCAGCCGCGGCGGCTCGCTCTACGTCAACGGCTCGGCCCGCGACTACTGGAACCGCGGCGGCACCGACAGCCAGTTCCAGATCGGCTACAACAACTCGATCGGACGGATGAACTACAGCCTCTCGGCCAGCCGCGAGCGCGACCTGTTCGGGCGCAGCGACAACCGCTACATGCTCAACCTCACGATCCCGCTGGGCAGCAGCCAGCACACCCCGAACCTCACCGGCACGCTCACCCGCGACGGCAACGGCGGCGTGCAGGAACAGGCCACGCTGGGCGGCACCGCCGGTGTCGACGACCGCTTCAACTACGGCGTCACCGCCACGCACGACAGCGGGCAGACGGCCGGCGCGGGCAGCACCGGCAGCGTCAACGCCGGCTACCGCGGCAGCTACGCACAACTCAACGCCGGCTTCGGTGCGGGCAGCGGTTACTCGCAGGCTTCGCTGGGCGCGACCGGCGGCATCGTCGCGCACCCGGGCGGCGTCACCTTCGGCCAGCCGCTGGGCGACACCGTGGCGATCGTGCAGGCGCCGGACGCCGCGGGTGCGCGCGTCGGCAACGCGGCCGGCGTGCGCATCGACCACGCCGGTTACGCGCTGGTGCCGTACGTCACGCCCTACATTCTCAACACGATCAGCCTCGACCCCACCGGCCTGCCGCTGGACGTGCAGCTGGACAGCACCAGCACCGAGGTGGCCCCGCGCGCGGGCGCCGTGGTGATGGTGAGGTTCAAGAGCGAGAGCGGGCATTTCGTGCTGATCCAGGCACACCTGCCGGACGGCGCAACGCTGCCGTTCGGGGCGGAAGTCACCGACGAGCAAGGCCAGCCGATCGGCGTGGTCGGCCAGGCCGGCCGCATCATGGTGCGTACCGCCCGCGAGGCCGGACGCCTGAACGTACGGTGGCAGGATGAGCAGACCGCCGGAACCTGCTCGTTCCCATACCACCTGTCGCCACGCGGCAAGAGCCGGCACGGCATCGGCGCCATCGAACAGATCGACGCGACCTGCGAACAACCCCACGACGCGACGCAGGTCGCCGGGAGCGGAACATGATGCGCACTGCGATCTTGTGGACGACGCTGCCGGTGCCGGTGCCGCCGGGGGCTCGCGCCGAATGCCGTTACGACGTTGGCGGCAACACCCCGGCGACATTCAATCTTCCTTCGACCATCACGATCCCGGCGAACCATTGCCAGACGACGTCCCCCACCAGAAATACCGCTGTCGGCGATCACCGGCAGATCAAGAGCGTCTGCGTGCAGCCTGACACCGTCCGATCCGGCGGGAGTTCCATGTGAAGCATCAACCCTTCATCCATTTTCCCCGAGCGCTGGCCGGTCTCTTGCTGCTTGCTGGCTTGCTGGGCTGGGCGCCGAATGCCGCCGCAGATGGCAACGGAAATGGCACGACGCAACCATGCACTCCGACACCCACGGCAGCTTTTCTCCCGGCCATTTCCAACTTCGCGGTCTCCTCCACCGCGTACGGCCCGATCGGTTCACCGGTTCGGGTATCGATTACCTTTAACTGCGGCAACAATGTGTTTGCCGGACAGGTCCAGCAGATCAGCATCTTTGCGCAACCGGCGGCCGGCGGAATCGTCGACCCCACCTACGGGCTACTGTTTCCGACCAGCGTAAGCAACATCTATCTGCAGCTGACCGCGCTCGCGCCGGCCCACCCGCTCACCAACCAAAAATCGGCGCTGATCGACGTCGTAAAGAGCAGTCCATCGGCCACCGTGCGGTTCCAGGCCCAGTACATCAAGCTCGGCATCGGCGCGGTCAATTCAGGCACGCTATCGACCATCAATCCCGTCATCACCAGTTTCAACAATGCGGACACTGTCAGTCCCGGCGGCAGCAGCACTTACGGCTCCCTGAATGTGGCTGGCAGTACCACCGTGACGTCCGTGTCATGCACCGCGACGAGCCCGACGGTAGTACTTCCCACAGTTTTGAAGAACGCTCTGGCAAGCGCCGGTGCCACCTCCGGCCGCACGCCATTCGCGATCAACATCAGCGGTTGCCCTACGGGCGTCCAGGTAGCGATCTCCCTGTCCGGAACCCCCGCCAGTTCGTCCGGCACGCCGTTGCCTGCGGCCTCCGGCATTGCGCAGTCGTCGGGTTCGGATCCCAACGTCGCGGTGCAAATCCTCGACGGCGATACGCTCGCTCCGGTGGATATCAGTGGCACGCAAACCAAGTCGCTCGGCACCACGCAATCGGGCGTGACCCTGGTCAGCCGCTACTACGCACAGTATTACGCGGTACAGCCAGCAGCCGGGGGGACGGTCGCCTCGCACCTGACGTACACCTTGTCCTATCCGTGACAGCGCGGGATTCATCCCGGCAAATGCCCATGGCGACGAACAGTCCACGCGACCGGCATCGCGGACGCGTCTGCAAGGAACGGATGACGATGTGTAAAGGTCCCTACTGTCGCAGTATTTCCAGACCGCGCCGACAGTCACCAGCGGGCCGGTGAAGGCTACGGTGACCTTCGACGTTTTCTACCAATAACCACGCGGCCCGCGCTGCACCGGGGCGGTATCCCGCGGCGACTATTCGTAGGTGTACACGATGAGCCTTGCTTGTGTCCCGCCGGCATTTGCAGCGTTTGCATAGCTGGTGAAATAACCGAGCAATCGATCGCTCGCGATGGCTGCGGCATCGAGACTGATCACGGTGCGTGAATAGGACCGACCGGGGTCGGCTGCCGTCTGGCCACAGGTCAGATGACGCGGCACAAGTTCATCGACTGAACCCGAAGAGGTACCCGCGCCAAGCACGACATCAACGGTGGAACAGGTCGGCTCCACGACGGCGCCCGAGAACACGACACGGCCGGTTTCCGCATTCGCGCTCGACATGCTCGCGAGCATGGCCAACGCGATCCATGCACAACCTGCCAACCTGGTGCCAAGCGGACTTGCCATTCCATTCACCTCTTGAGGCACCCCCGACCATATATGGGGTTCCTTAGATGGCTTTCGGCGCGCTCCGCCTGGGCTTTACCGGTTTGAACCAGCCCATGCCGCGAAACGTGATGCGCGTCACACTAAGTGACGCATCGGGACCGGACTTCGCCGCAGCCACCTATCCAGCCCGCTGATTTACCCCTCTTGTTGTGAGCCGCGCGTGAGATGACACGCACGAGGAACAAGACCGCCCTGGCTCGTACCCATGGCGTGATGCCGAGCCAGACGTCGTATCGGCCTGAAAGCGGCAACCTTGATATCAGCGCGACGAGATGTACTTCTCGCGCCGGATCTGCGGCACCGGCAAGCCGAACTCCTTCAGCGCGGTGAAGGCCGCGTCGACCATGTTCGGGTTGCCACACAGGTAGGCGATGTCGCGCTCGGCGTGCGGTCCGAGTTCGGCCAGCACGTGCTGCACGTGGCCGCTGCGGTCGGTGGGACGCGGGGTGGCGCGCACTTCGCGGCTGAGGCAGCCGTGGAAGATGAAGCCGGGGTGGGTTTGCGCGAACGCCTCGAACTCGTCGCCGTAAAGCAGCTCGGCTTCGCTGCGGGCGCCGTACAGCAGCACCACTTCGCGATCGCCCTTGGCCAGCAACTTCTCGATCTGCGGCAGCATCGCGCGGTAGGGAGTGACGCCGGTGCCGGTGGCGAGCAGCAGGTAGCGCGGATGGCTGTCGGTTTCCTGCAGGCAGAAACGGCCGTACGGACCGCTGGCATCGACTACGCCGCCCAGCGGCAGTTCGCCGAGCAGTTTGGTGGCGGCGCCGCCTTCGACGTAGCTCACCGCGATCTCGACGCGTTGCACCGGCGAGTGGCCGTCGCCGATGGTGGCCACCGAATAGCTGCGCTTGGTTGCCGTGCCGTCGTCGTAATGGAAATGCACCTGCAGGAACTGGCCGGGCTGGAACGTCAGCGGCTGGCCGTCGGCGCGCTCGAACACCAGGTGGCGCACTGCGGGCGCGAGCATGCGGCTGTCGACGAGACGTAGCTGGAAGTGGTCGGCCATGAAAGATTTCCGGAAACAGTGTGTGCCGTCGGACAGGGCCGAACGGCTGGGCGTGGCCCGCTATAATAAGGGCTAACCCCCTCGGTGCAGCCCATGTCTCCGCAGTATCCAGATACAGCCCCCGCGCTTGTCGTCGACAATCTGCGCAAAACCTACAGCAACGGCGTCGAAGCGCTGAAGGGCATCAGCCTCACCGTGCAGCCCGGCGACTTCTTCGCCCTGCTCGGCCCGAACGGCGCCGGCAAGTCCACCCTGATCGGCATCCTGTCCTCGCTGGTGAACTCCACTTCCGGCGACGCGCGGGTGTTCGGCGTGTCGGTGAACCGGCAGCGCAGCGCGGCAATGCGGCTGATCGGCCTGGTGCCGCAGGAGATCAACTTCAACCAGTTCGAGAAGCCGTTCGACATCTGCGTGAACGAAGCGGGTTTCTACGGCATCCCGCGGAAGATCGCCGCCGAACGCGCGGAGAAGTACCTCAACGAGCTGCGCCTGTGGGACAAGGCGCAGATGCAGGCGCGCACGCTGTCCGGCGGCATGAAGCGGCGGCTGATGATCGCCCGCGCGATGATGAACGAGCCGAAGCTCTTGATCCTGGACGAGCCCACCGCCGGCGTCGACATCGAGATTCGCCGCTCGATGTGGCAGTTCGTCAGCGGCATCAACGCCGCCGGCACCACGGTGATCCTGACCACGCATTATCTGGAGGAGGCTGAGTCGCTGTGCCGCAACATCGCGATCATCGACCACGGCGCGATCATCAAGAACACCAGCATGAAGCGCCTGCTGGCGACGCTGGACGTGGAGACCTTCGTGCTGGACGTGGCGGCGATGCCGGGCGAACTGCCGACACTGCCGAACGTCACCCTGCGCCGCCGCGACGAACACACGCTGGAAGCCGAGATGGCCCGTTCGCATGACCTCAACTCGCTGTTCGCGACTCTGTCCACGCACGGCATCATGGTGACTTCGATGCGCAACAAGACCAACCGGCTGGAGGAGTTGTTCGTTCGGCTGGTCGAGCATGGCCGCCAGGAGCTGGACCACCACGGCGTGGAGCGCGCCGCATGAGCAACGCCGCCGCCAACCTCGTCGCGCTGAACACCCTCATCCGCCGCGAGATCGTGCGCATCGTGCGCATCTGGACGCAGACGCTGATTCCGCCGGCGATCACCATGACGCTGTACTTCGTGATCTTCGGCAAGCTGATCGGCAGCCGCATCGGCAGCATCGAGGGCGGCTTCAGCTACATGCAGTACATCGTGCCGGGCCTGGTGATGATGAGCATCATCACCAACAGCTACGGCAACATCTCCAGCTCGTTCTTCGGCGCCAAGTTCAGCCGCGCGGTGGAGGAAATGCTGGTGTCGCCGATGCCGAACTGGGTGATCCTCGCCGGCTATGTCGCCGGCGCGGTGGTGCGCGGCCTGGTGGTCGGCATCCTGGTGCTGCTGATCGCGCTGTTCTTCACCGACCTGCACGTACTGCATCCGCTGATCACGTTCGCCTCGGTGCTGCTGGGCGCCACGATCTTCTCGCTGGCCGGCTTCGTCAACGCGGTGTACGCGAAGAAGTTCGACGACATCGCGCTGGTGCCCACCTTCATCCTGACCCCGCTGACCTACCTGGGCGGCGTGTTCTATTCGGTGAACATGCTGGGCGAACCGTGGCAGGCGATCTCGCGCGCCAACCCGATCCTGTACATGGTCAACGCGTTCCGCTATGGCGTGCTCGGCATCAGCGACGTGCACGTGGGCTGGGCGTTCGTGGTGATGATCGGATTCGTGATCGCGCTGTCGGTCGTGGCGCTGCAGCTGCTCAAGCGCGGCGTCGGCTTGCGCTCGTGAAAGCCGGGAATCGAGATTGGGGATTCGGGATTCGCAGAAGCCGCAAGCTCGCGGGAACGCGCCTTGCCGAATCCCTAATCCCCAATCCCCAATCCCGGCCCTGACCCATGCGCGTCAACAAATACATCAGCGAAGCCGGCCTGTGCTCGCGCCGCGAGGCGGACGAGCTGCTAGTCGCCGGCCGCGTCACCATCAACGGTGACGTGGTCACGACCGGCGCGAAAGCGCTGGACGGCGACGAGGTGCGCGTCGACGGCGAGGTCGTACGTGCGCGCATCCTGGCCGCCACGCCGGCGGCAAAGAAGGCCATCTACATCGCGCTGAACAAGCCGGTCGGCGTCACCTGCACCACCGACCACGGCGTGGACGGCAACATCGTCGACTTCGTCGACCACCCGCAGCGGATCTTCCCGATCGGCCGGCTGGACAAGGATTCCGAGGGCCTGATCCTGCTCACCAGCAACGGCGACATCGTCAACGAGATCCTGCGCGCGGAAAACCACCACGAGAAGGAATACCTGGTCGGCGTGAACAAGGCGGTCACCGACGAGTTCCTGGCCGGCATGGCCAAGGGCGTGCGTATCCACAACCAGATGACCAAGCCCTGCCGCACCCGCCGCATCGCCAAGTTCGGTTTCTCGATCGTGCTGACCCAGGGCCTGAACCGGCAGATCCGCCTGATGGCCGCCGCGTTCGGCTACCGCGTGACCCAGCTGCGCCGCGTGCGCATCGACAACGTGAAGCTGGCCCACCTGAAGGTCGGCCAGTGGCGCAACCTCACCGAAGCGGAGTTGAAGGGACTGTTGCCCGCACGCACGCAGTGGTGAGCGCGCGCTAGGCGGCAGGCAGGCTTTGCAGATCCCAGCGCGGGCGCACCTGCACGGTCTCGTCCTGATGCTGGCCGCTGGCCAGCCGGATCGCGCCGGCCAGCGCGATCATCGCGCCGTTGTCGGTGCAGAAGTCCAGCCGCGGGAAATACACCTGAAAACCGTCTTTCTCGCCGGCCCTGGCCAGCTCGCTGCGCAGTCTTCGGTTCGCACCGACGCCGCCGGCGATCACCAGCCGCTGCGCGCCGCTGGCCTCGAGCGCGCGCCGGCACTTGATGATCAGCGTATCGACGATCGCTTCCTCGAACGCGCGGGCGACGTCGGCGCGGGTCTGCTCGCTCTGGTCGGAATGCTGCCAGGCCAGCAGCACCTGAGTCTTCAGGCCGGAGAAGCTGAAATCCAGTCCCGGCCGGTCGGTCATCGGCCGGGAGAAGCGGAAGGCGCCGGCGCGACCCTGTTCGGCCAGTTTTGCCAGCGCCGGGCCGCCGGGATACGGCAGGCCCATCATCTTGGCGGTCTTGTCGAACGCCTCGCCGGCGGCGTCGTCCAGGGTGTCGCCCAGGATCGTGTACTGGCCGATCGCCTTCACCTCGACCAGCATGGAGTGCCCGCCGGACACCAGCAGCGCCACGAACGGCGGCGCGGGCGGGTTTTCCTCCAGCAACGGGGCCAGCAGGTGGCCTTCCATGTGGTGCACCCCGATCGCCGGCACCCCCAGCGCCCAGGCCAGCGCGCGCCCGGCGGAGGCGCCGACCAGCAAGGCGCCGACCAGGCCCGGGCCAGCGGTATAGGCCACCCCGCCCAGGTCGTGCACGGTCAGCCCGGCTTGGGCCAGCGCCTCGCGGATCAGCGGCAGCAGCTTGCGCACATGGTCGCGGCTGGCCAGCTCCGGCACCACGCCGCCGTAATCGGCATGCAGCTTGATCTGGCTGTACAAGGTGTGCGCCAGCAGGCCGCGGCCCGGTGCGGCCGGCTCCCAGCGCAGCAGGGCCACCCCGGTCTCGTCGCAGGAGGTTTCGATGCCCAGCACCGGCTTGTTCGCCGGCTTTGAAAATTCTGTGATATCCACGGTATAATTCGCGGCTCGCCCTATTTGACAGTCCCGTACCAGCGGGCAGATTACCACTCGGAGTTTCCATGCCCAACGTAAAAGTTCGCGAGAACGAGCCGTTCGAGATCGCACTGCGTCGTTTCAAGCGTACCTGCGAAAAGGCCGGCGTCCTCGCCGAAACGCGCAAGCGTGAGTTCTACGAAAAGCCGACCCAGGAGCGCAAGCGCAAGCGCGCGGCCGCGGTGAAGCGTCACCTGCGCCGTCTGTCCCGCGACGTCTCGCGCAAGGTCCGTCTGTACTGAGTTTCCCCGATCCGCCGCCCGGCGGTGGATCATGCGGCGCCCCGGCGCCGCGCATCGAAGGAAACACGGTCGGCGCGGGTTCTCGCAGCCACCGCAAGCTCTCGGATTCGACATTGGCCGGTGTTGTCCCAAGGACAACGCCGGCTTTGTCGTTTCCGTAGAATCAATATCCCACCTCAGAGGCCCCACCCATGACCCTCAAGCAGCAGCTCACCGAAGACATGAAGACCGCCATGCGCGGCGGCGACAAGCAGCGGCTGGGCGTGATCCGGCTGATGCTGGCGGCGATCAAGCAGCGCGAAGTGGACGAGCGGATCGAGCTGGACGACATGCAGGTGCTCAGCGCGCTGGAAAAAATGCTGAAGCAGCGCAAGGACTCGGTGAGCCAGTACGCCGCCGCGAACCGCGAGGATCTGGCCGACGTCGAGCGCGCCGAGATGGTGGTGATCGAGACCTACCTGCCGGCCAAGCTCGGCGACGACGAGATCGACGCCCTGATCGCCGCCGCGATCGCCGAAACCGGCGCCAGCTCGCCGCGCGACATGGGCAAGGTGGTGGCCGCGGTGAAGGAAAAGGCCGCCGGCCGCGCCGACATGGGCGTGGTTTCGGGTCGGATCAAGGCACGCCTGGCCGGCTGAGGGGCGAACCCTCGCCGCAGTACCAGCAGACCCGCGACGATCCCCGGCGCGATGCGCCGGCGCAATCCCCCGCACCGCCACTGGCAAGCGGCACGATGCATCGCGTTCACGCCCACCCCGCTACAAACGGCGTGACCCGCCGGGCACCCCGCCGCGCGGGCGATCATCGCTGCGGGAGAAGTACATGCTGAAGTGGGCCATCATCTTCGCCATCATTTCGCTGGTCACCGGCTGGCTCGGTTTCGGCAGTGTCTCCGGCGCCACCGCCACCATCGCCAAGGTGCTGTTCGTGTGCTTCGTGATCCTGTTCCTGCTGGCCGTGCTGGCGGTGATCGGCGTGATCAGCCTGTTCTAGCCGCGATTCAAGCCGACGCCTGCCATTGCATGCGCCGGTGATCCGGCACTCGCCCGAGCGCATTGGCCAGTGTCGAGCGGCGTTCGCCGATCACCGCAAAACCCAGCCGCCGGTACAGCCGCTGCGCATCCGGATTGGTCGCCGCCACATCGAGGATCACCGGCCCGCCTGAACCGGCGGGCCGAGCCGCCAGCAGATGATCGACCAGGGCCGAGCCGACACCCTGGCCGCGCAGCGACGGCGCCACCCCCAGGTGCCCCAGGTAGTACATCGCGCCGGCCGGCGGCGGGATCACCGACTCCACCTTCAGCCCGCGCGCGATCACCGCCGCCGCATGGCGCCAGCCGTAGTGGCCGAGGATCTGCCGCGCCGCCGCCAGCGTGAACCGCCACTTCATGGCGCCGCCGTAACCCGCCCCGACCGCCACCACCGCGCCGTCCAACTCGCCCACCACATGGTTGCGCCAACCGAACTCGCCCGCGCCGTCGACGAACGCCCGGCGCAGGAACGCCTGCGCATCACCCATCCCCGGCAGCGCAAACACATAGTCGAACGCGGCCGGGCCGGAGCTGTGGATCATCGGCACGGCAGCCGCCACGTCCGCCGCCGACGCGGCGCGAAAGCTCAGTCCAGCGCGGTTCATCGCCCCTCCCCTGTGACATTTCGCCTCAGAGTAGCGCAATCCGCCCGAGCCTCCCCGGCGGCGACCGACTAGACTAGGCGGTCTATGCGCGGCCTGATTCCCGACAGCTTCATCGATGAACTGCTTGCCCGCGTCGACATCGTCGACGTGATCGAGCGGCGCGTGCCGCTGAAGAAGGCCGGGCGCGAATGGACGGCCTGCTGCCCGTTCCACAACGAGCGCACGCCGTCGTTCTACGTCAGCCCGGCCAAGCAGTTCTTCCACTGCTTCGGCTGCGGCGCGCACGGCAGCGCGGTGAAGTTCCTGATGGACTACGAGCGGCTGGAGTTTCCGGACGCGGTGGAGGAGCTGGCGCAGACGGTGGGCCTTACCGTGCCGCGCGAGGGCGGCCGCGACGCGGCGCCGCGCGAGGACAAGACCGACCTGTACGCGCTGCTCGACGCGGCCGCGCTCTGGTACGAAAGCGAGTTGCCGCGCAACGCCGATGCCCAGGCTTATTGCAAAAAGCGCGGGCTGGACGCGGAGACGATCAAGCGCTTCCGCCTCGGCTGGGCGCCGGCCGGCTACGACGGCGTGATCAAGGCGCTGGGCAACACGCCGCGGCGGATGGAGCTGCTGAACGAGGCCGGCATGGTCGCGTCGAGCGAGCGCGGCAGCAAGTACGACCGCTTCCGCGAGCGGCTGATGTTCCCGATCCTCGACCGCCGCGGCCGCGTGATCGCTTTTGGTGGACGCATCATTTCCAGCGCGCCTCCTGCGCGCGAAGATCAAGAAGCGGGCATCCCTGCCCGCACTTCTCAACAAAGCCCGGGTCCAAAATACCTCAATTCCCCAGAGACCCCGCTGTTCCACAAGGGCCGCGAGTTGTTCGCGCTGTGGCAGGTGAAGCAGGCCAACGCGAACCTGGTGCGGATCGTGGTGGTCGAGGGTTACATGGACGTGATCGCGCTGCACCAGGCCGGGTTGCCGATCGCGGTGGCCACGCTGGGCACGGCGACCACGCCGGAGCACACCGAGGTGCTGTTCCGCGCCGCGCCGGACGTGGTGTTCTGCTTCGACGGCGATCGCGCCGGCCGCGCTGCGGCGTGGAAGGCGCTGGAATCGGCGCTGCCGCGCCTGCGCGACGGCCGCCAGGCGTACTTCCTGTTCCTGCCCGACGGCGAGGACCCGGATTCGCTGGTGCGCAAGGAAGGCCGCGAGGGCTTCGAGAAGCGCATCAAGGAAGCGATGCCGCTGTCCGACTACTTCTTCAACGAGCTGTCGCACGACGTCGACATGGCCAGCCTCGACGGCCGCGCCCGGCTGGCCGAGCGCGCGCGCCCGTTGATCGCGAAACTGCCCGACGGCGCGTTCCGCGACCTGATGGCGCAGGAACTGGAGAAACGCAGCGGTGCGCGCGCCATGCTGCAGGCCGACCCGGCCACGCACCGCGCCGTGCAGCGCCCCACCGCCGTGCAGCGCAGCCTGGTGCGCAGTGCGATCTCACTGCTGCTGGGGCAGCCGGGCCTGGCCGACCAGGTCGAGAAACCCTATCGCTTCCTGCGCCTGGACAAACCCGGCGTGGACCTGCTCGCCGAACTGCTCGACATCGCGCGCGCTCGCCCCGGCATCAACTCCGCCACGCTGGTGGAGCACTTTGCCGAGCGGCCGGAGTATCCGTCGCTGCAGAAACTGATGGCGGCGATGGCGGTCGGCGAGCTGGAAAGCCAGCGCACCGAGTTCTTCGACGCGCTCGCGCGGATGGAGGATCAGGCGATCACCCAGCGCCGCGATGCGCTGACCGCGAAGAGCCGCGAAGGCGCGCTGGACAGCGCCGAGAAAACGGAATTGCGCGAACTGCTGGCCGCCCGCGCGCGGCCGCCGGTAGCCTCGGCCTGACCGCGATGACGTGCTGCCTGCCCATGGACGCCCCGCGTCATCCTGCCTGGCTCGACCGCCATCCGACTGTGGGATCATGCCCGGCTGCGGCCGGGCAGGTTTCGCAAGACGCGCAAGGACACTGATGGATCTGCTGCAACAACTGATCACGATCTTCGCCGAGAACGGCTACGTCGCCGTGTTCATCGCGCTGATGATCTGCGGCGCCGGCCTGCCCTTGCCGGAAGACATCACCCTGGTCGCCGGCGGCGTGATCGCGGGACTCGGCTACGCCAACGTGCATGCGATGGTCGCGCTGGCGATGTTCGGCGTGCTGCTGGGCGATTCGGCCATCTTCCTGCTCGGCCACCACTACGGCGCGCGCATCCTGCAGTGGCGTTTCGTGGCCCGCGTGCTGACCCCGGAACGCTACGTCAAGGTGCAGGAAAAGTTCGACCAGTACGGCAACCGCATGTTGTTCTTCGCGCGTTTCCTGCCCGGCATGCGCACCACCGTCTACCTCACCGCCGGCACCACCCATCGGGTGTCGTTCCTGCGTTTCCTGCTGATCGACACGCTGGCGGCGCTGATCAGCGTGCCGTTCTGGGTCTACCTGGGCTTCTTCGGCGCCGACAACCACGAATGGCTGGTGAAATGGCTCCATCGCGGCCAGAGCAGCCTGTGGGTGCTGGTGGGGGTCCTGCTGCTGACCGTGCTGGTGCTGTGGTGGAAACACCGGCGCCGCACGCGCTGCGGGCTGGATTGAGCCGGCCGCATGTCGCTGCGTCGCGTTCGCCCGGACAACTTCACCCTCGCCCTGCTCGCCACCGTGCTGCTGGCCTCGCTGCTGCCATGTCGCGGCGGGACCGCGCGGGTGTTCGACGGGATCACCGACGCGGCGATCGCGCTGCTGTTTTTCCTGCACGGCGCCAAGCTGCCGCGCACGGCGATCGTGCAGGGCCTGACCCACTGGCGGCTGCACCTGACCGTGTTCGCCGGCACCTTCGTGCTGTTCCCGCTGCTGGGGCTGGCGCTGCAGCCGGTCGGGCATGCGCTGCTGACGCCCGAGCTTTACCTCGGCGTGCTGTTCGTGTGCACGTTGCCGTCCACCGTGCAGTCGTCGATCGCGTTCACCTCGATCGCCGGCGGCAACGTGTCGGCCGCCGTGGTCAGCGCCTCGATGTCGAACCTGCTCGGCATCGCGCTGACCCCGCTGCTGGTCGGCCTGCTGCTGGCCAGCCATGGCGGTGGCGCCTCCTGGCAGGGCGTGCTGGACATCATGCTGCAGCTGCTGCTGCCATTCGCGCTTGGCCATGTAGCGCGGCGCTGGATCGGCGGCTTCGTCGACCGCCACAAGCCGCTGCTCGGCTACACCGACCAGGGCACGATCCTGCTGGTGGTGTACACCGCGTTCAGCGCCGCGGTGGTCGAGGGCCTGTGGCGCGACACGCCGATCTCCGCCCTGCTGTCCACCCTGGCGATGTGCGCGCTGCTGCTGGCGCTGGTGATGCCCACGCTGACCTGGGTCGCGCGCCGGCTCGGCTTTTCGCGCGAGGACGAGATCACGATTGTCTTCTGCGGCTCCAAGAAGAGCATGGCCAGCGGCATCCCGATGGCGAAGATCCTGTTCGCCGGCCAGCTCGGCGGCCTCGGCGCGCTGGTGCTGCCGCTGATGATCTTCCATCAGTTGCAGCTGATGGTATGCGCGGTGGTGGCGCGCCGGTACGCGCTGCGTGGCGGGCGCGCTGTCGCTGAAGACAACCGCGAAGCCGACTGAGACAGGCCAACCCGACTACAGCCAGCGGCCGTAGCGGCGGATGTAGATGACCTTCATCAGCTGGGTCAGCACGCAATAGCTCGCCAGGGTCAGCGCCAGCCAGGCGAAGTACAGCGGCGGCAGCGGCACCATGCCGATCTTCGCGCCCAGCGCACTGAACGGGATCAGCATGCCGATCACGATGATCGCCAGAGTCAGCCCCAGCACCGGTGCGGACGCCACACTCTGCAGGAACGGGATGCGCCGGGTGCGGATCATGTGCACGATCAGGGTCTGCGACAGCAGGCCTTCGATGAACCAGCCGGAGTGGAACAGCGACTGCCGCGCCGGCGTGTTCGCGCCGAACACGTGCCACATCAGCCAGAACGTGGTGATGTCGAAGATCGAGCTGACCGGGCCCACCCACACCATGAAACGGCCGATGTCGCCGGCGTCCCAGCGGCGCGGCTTGCTCAGGTATTCCTCGTCCATGCGATCGAACGGGATCGACAGCTGCGAGATGTCGTACAACAGGTTCTGCACCAGGATCTGCATCGGCAGCATCGGCAGGAACGGCAGGAACGCGCTGGCCACCAGCACGCTGAACACGTTGCCGAAGTTCGAGCTGGCGGTCATCTTGATGTACTTCATGATGTTGCCGAAGGTGACGCGGCCTTCCAGCACGCCCTCCTCCAGCACCATCAGGTTTTTCTCCAGCAGGATGATGTCGGCCGACTCCTTGGCGATGTCGGTGGCGGTGTCCACCGAGATGCCGACGTCGGCGTCGTGCAGCGCCGGCGCGTCGTTGATGCCGTCGCCGAGGAAGCCGACGGTGTGGCCGATCCGCTGCAGCGCGCGTACCACGCGCGCCTTCTGCAGCGGCGACATCTTGGCGAACACGGTGACCCGCGCCACCAGCGCATCCAGCGCGGCGTCATCCAGTTCCTCGATCTCGCGGCCCAGCACCGAGTGGCTGACGTCCAGCCCGACTTCGCGGCAGATCTTGCGGGTCACCACTTCGTTGTCGCCGGTGATTACCTTCACTGCCACGCCGTGCTGGTGCAGCGCGCGGATCGCGGTGGCGGCCGAGTCCTTCGGCGGGTCGAGAAAGGCCAGGCAGCCGACCGCGACCAGCCCGCCCTCGTCGGCCACGCCGTAGGCATGCTCGTGCGCGGCCTCGCGCCGCACCGCCACCACCAGCACGCGCAGGCCGTCCTCGTTGAGCCGGTGCGTCATCGCCCTGATCTCGTGGCGACGCGCCTCGGTCATCGGTTCGATCGCCTCGCCGGTCTTCGCGAACGCGCAGATCGACAGCATCTCCTCGACCGCGCCCTTGCAGATCAGCAAGTGTTCGCCGTTGCCGCTGGTCACCACCACCGACATGCGCCGACGCTGGAAATCGAAGGGAATCTCGTCCACCACCCGGTAGCACGTCGCCGCGGCTTCCAGGTCGCGATGTTCCAGCACCGCCTTGTCCATCAGGTTCTTCAGGCCGGTCTGGAAGCGGCTGTTGAGGTAGCCGTATTCCAGCGCCTCGTCCGACGCCTCGCCGTCGAGGTCGAGGTGGCGCTCCAGCACGATCTTGTCCAGCGTCAGCGTGCCGGTCTTGTCGGTGCACAGCACGTCCATCGCGCCGAAGTTCTGGATCGCGTTGAGCCGCTTCACCACCACCTTGCGCCGGGACATCGCCAGCGCGCCCTTGGCCAGGTTCGCGGTGACGATCAGCGGCAGCATCTCCGGAGTCAGCCCGACCGCGATCGACAGTGCGAACAGGAGCGCCTCGGCCCAGTCGTGCTTGTCCAGCCCGTTGATCAGGAACACCACCGGCACCATCACCGCCATGAAACGCAGCAGCAGCCAGCTGACGCTGCTCACGCCGCGGTCGAAGCTGGTCTGCACGCGCTGGCCGCTCATGCTGTGCGCCAGCGAGCCGAGATAGCTGCGCGCGCCGGTTGCCACCACCACCGCGCTGGCACTGCCGCTGACCACGTTGGTGCCCATGTAGCAGACCGTGGGCAGGTCCAGCGGATTGGCGTGGCTGTCGTCGGCAACGCTCGCGCGGGCAGGCGCGAACTTCTCCACCGGCAGCGACTCGCCGGTGAGGATCGCCTGGCTGACGAACAGGTCCTTCGCGCCGAGCAGGCGCAGATCGGCCGGCACCATGTCGCCCGCGCCCAGGTGCACGATGTCGCCGGCGACCAGCTCGGCCACCGGCACCTCGATCCGCTCGCTGTGACCGTCGGAGGCACGCCGCGTCACCGTGGCGGTGTTGCGCACCATCGCCTTCAATTTCTCGGCGGCGCGGGTGGAACGGTATTCCTGGGTGAAGCTCAGCAGCACGCTGATCGCCACCATCACCGCAATGATGATCGGCCCGGTCAGATCATTGCCATCGGTGAACAGCTGCACGCCGGCCAGCACCAGCAGCACCACGATGAACGGGTTCCTGAAGGCGCGCAGCAACTGCAGCGACCAGTGCGGCGGTTTCTCGTGCGACACCTCGTTGGCACCGTCGCGATGCAGCCGCGCGCCGATCTGCGCCGCGTCGAGACCGCGCAGCGACGTATCCAGCCCGGCCAGCAGCGCCTCGGCCGGGCAAAACGCCTGCCCGGCCACGACCACCGGTCGCGGCGTCGCCTTGCCCGCCAGCCTGGCGGCGGGAGTTTGAAAAATCTTGCTCATGCTTCGCTTCCGTGAGGCGGAATGCCGATGCTGCGAAGCGCTGGTGGCGTCAGGCCACCATCACGCTAGCCCGTGCGGCCGCAGACGCGGCCCGTGCCGGCGGACGCTGGCGGAGGCCAACCCTTGCGCGGGATCACGGCAGCCATCAGCGAGCGGAGCCCAGCCGCCGATGGCGCGGCGCTTTCAGGAACGACGCCGGCTCACGCCGCACGGGCGCGGCAGTGACGCGCTCGACGCCGCCACTAGCCGGCTCGGCCAGCGGTGCGGGCACGGTCACGCTGAATTCGGGCGACACGGCGGCGCCGCGAACGGAGGCGGTGCGCGGGCCTGCAAGGCGCAGGCGGAAAAAATCGTGAAGGAGCTTCATCAGCCCATCTCCTCATGACGACGCCGTCGGCGTCCTCAGGAGTGGGCCGGACTTTCCCTAGCGGAAAGCACCAGCCGACCGCAGGCGGTCGCCGCAGGCGTTCAATTTGTTATGCGGCGCCGGCACCCGAAGCGGGCGGATGTCGACGTTGCGACTAGGGTAAACGTCCATATGCCTTGGTTAGTCAGGACAGGAAGCCGGCCGACGCAGCGCGCCGGAGGGCGCGCGCATTGTCGTGCGGCGCCGCGAGAGTGTCAACGTTCAAGCTGAATTTTTCCGCACCCGCGTGACGGCGGCACGGGCCGGTCAGACGACCGGCTGCAGCGCCAGCCCCTGCTGCACGATCGGCTCGACCAGCCAGTGGTCGACGAGCAGGAACGCGAACAGCGCCATCAGGTAGACGATGGAGTAGTTGAACACCTTCATCGCGTACAGCTCGTCCGGCGGATTCAGCAGGCGCACGGCGTAATACAGGAACGCCCCGCCCAGCACCGCGGCGCCGCCCAGGTAGACCAGGCCGCTCATCCCGGTCAGCGCCGGCAGCAGGGTCACCAGCACCAGCAGCACGGTGTAGAACAGGATGTGCCAGCGGGTGAACACCACGCCGTGGGTCACCGGCAGCATCGGCACCTGGGCGCGCGAGTAGTCGTCACGGCGGAAGATCGCCAGCGCCCAGAAGTGCGGCGGCGTCCACACGAAGATGATCAGGCACAGCTGCAACGCGTACGGGTGCAACGCACCGGTGACCGCGGTCCAGCCCAGCACCGGCGGAATCGCGCCGGCGAGGCCGCCGATCACGATGTTCTGCGGCGAGGCGCGCTTGAGGAACGCGGTGTAGATCACCGCATAGCCGATCAGCCCGGCGAACGTCAGCACCGCGGTCAGCGTGTTGACCAGCAGCACCAGCACCAGCATCGAGGCGATGCCCAGCAGCAGCGCGAACACGAAGACCTGGCGCGCATTGAGATGGCCGGTGGCCAGCGGCCGGTGTGCCGTGCGCACCATCACCTTGTCGATGCGCTGGTCGATCAGCTGGTTGAACGCGGCGGCCGACGACGACGCCAGCCAGATGCCCAGCGTGCCGAACACCAGCGCGCGCCACGGCGGCATCCCGGGTACGGCGAGGAACATGCCGATCACCGCGCAGAACACCAGCAGCGCGACGATGCGCGGCTTGGTCAGTAGCAGGTACTCGTGAAAAACGCTCATCTTCAGTGTCGCCCCAACGACAGGAACATCGATTCGTCATGCCGCCGCTGCGTGCGCGCCAGCGTGGCCAGCAAGGTGCACAGCAGCAGGGCCGCCACGCCATTGTGCGCGGTTGCCACGGCCAGCGGCAGGCCGAAGTACACGTTGCTGATGCCCAGCAGCACCTGGCCCGCCAGCGCCAGCGCGATCGCCAGGCCGCACACGCGCAGGCCACGCCGCGCTGTTCTGATCGACAGCCAGCCGAGGTAGCAGAACACCACCAGCGCGCCGAGCCGGTGCGCGATCTGGATCGCGCTGCGCGCGGCCATGTCGAGCACGCCGCCTTCGTAGTTGACGCCGATGCCGCGCCACAGCACGAAGCCTTCATGGAAGTCCGTCGGCGGCGCCCATTGGCCGAGGCACTGCGGGAACGAGCCGGGGCCGTAGCCGCAGGCCAGCGCCGCGTAGTTCGCCGAGGTCCAGCCGCCCAGCGCGATCTGGCACAGCAGCAACACGATGCCGATCGTCACCAGCCGGCGCAGGTCGGCGTGGCGTTCGTCCGCCGCCGCCACGCCGGCGAAACGCAGCGCCGCGTACGCCAGCAGCGCGAACGTGGCCATGCCGCCGAGCAGGTGGCCCATCACCACCACCGGCTTGAGCAGGAGCGTCACCGTCCACATGCCGAGCATCGCCTGGAAGATGATCACCGCCAGCGCGAGCACGCAGATCCTCCACGCGCCGGGACGCTGCAGCCGGATCGCGGCGAACAGCGGCAGCGCGATCGCGCAGGCCGCCAGCGCGGACGACCACATATGCTCGCCGCGCATGTACAAGCCCACCCCGAACGCCGCGAACAGCGCGCCGACGACCACCGCCAGCAACGTGCCGCGCCGGCGCCAGCTGGCGATCAGCGCCAGCAGCAGCACCAGCACGCCGAGCGTGCCGGCGAGGAAGCGGTGCACCTGCTCGCGCCAGGCCTTGTGTGCCTCGTACGGGCGATCCGGGAACGCCGCGTCGGCGTGCGCCACCGCCTGCGCGTGCTGCGGCCAGGTGACCTGGCCGTAGCAGGTCGGCCAGTCCGGGCAGGACAGGCCGGCGTTGGACAGCCGCACGAACGCGCCGAACATCACCAGCCCGAACGCGAACACCGCCGCGAACAGCGCCAGCCAGCGCAATACCCGCAGGGAGCGCGGCGAGATCACTTGATCACCTTCTGCAGGTCCTTGCGCAACCCGGACGGGTCGAACCCGGCGCGGTACAGCGACAACGCGGTGCCGTTGGATTCCACCAGCAGCGCACTCACGCTGTCCGGCGCGCTCGGCCGGAAAGCGGCCAGCTTGCCGTCGACATCCTCGCCGAGCTGCCAGTAGTTGCGCATGCCGTCGCGCGCGTCATTCGCCGGCGGCGTGCCCAGGTAGAGCAGGCGCAGGCGCGACTGGTTGCGGTTCAGCGTGACCCGCGCGGCGGCCATGCTGGTCAGCGCGGCCAGGCATTGCGTGGCGCAGTCGGGGCCGGCCAGCGCCACCAGGGTCAGCCGCGGCTCGCTGTCGCGCCAGGCGTAGGGCTGGCCATTCGCCAGCTGCACGCGCAACTGTTCGTCGACGAAATTGCGCTGCGGCAGGATCGGCTCGCCGTTGCCCTTGGTGCCGGGTTGCCAGCCGCTCCAGCTGAGCAGGCCGGCGACGATCATCGGCGCGACAAACGCCAGCACGATCAGCAGCAGGAAGATTCGGCTCTTGCGCACGGCGGCGGGATCAGCAGCTTTCATGGGACTTCATCAACCTTCGTGGAATCAGGATTTGCGCGGTTTGCGCTTGCGATGCACGACCAGCAGGATGACCACCGCGGCAAGCGCAAAGGTGAACCACTGGAACGCATAGGCGCGATGCCGCGCCGGCGGCATCGAGGAAACATCGAGGCTGCGCTCGCGCTCGTAGATCGCCGCCGGATCGGGATCCAGCGCAAGCACTCGCGGATACAGCCGGCGCCCGAGGTCAGCGGCGACCTGCGCCGGGTCCAGGAAGATCGCGCTCTTCGGCCATCGGACCTGTCGCGCCAGCGCGTTGCCACCCATCTCGAACCCGACCGGCGGCGGCGGCACATACAGCCCCCGCAAGCTCACCTTGCCGGTCGGCAGCGGCGGCACCTGGGGCGCCTTGTCGCTGCCGTTGCCGGGCAGAAAGCCCAGGTCGACCAGCAGCAACGACGAGCGACCGTCCAGCGCCAGCGGCGCGAACACCTGGATGCCGCCACGCCGGTCATGCTTCGGGTTGTCCAGCAGGTACAGGCGGTCGGCCAGGTAATGGCCGTCGACTTCCACCCGCGGGAAGCCGTCGGCCGGCGGCGAGTCGGCCACCCTGGCAAAGTCCTGCACCGGCGCGACGGCGGCCGCGGCATACCGTCGCAGAAGCGCTTCCTTGAAGTCGGCGCGATGCAGCTGCCAGACGCCCAGACGTATGAACAGCAACGCTCCGGCCACGGTCAGCAGCAGCGCCCACCACGAAGGACGGCGAAATCCGGTCACGCCGGGCGCCTGCCAGCGGCCGTTATACTGGCCATGTCGAACTGGATCGGATCAATCACGTGGAAACCATCTATAAAATTGCGCTGGTCGTGGTGCTGCTGGTGGTGATCTTCAGCCTCGGCCAGGCGCTGTACTTCATGATGACCGACAAGGACGACGACAAACGCACGGTGTGGGCGCTGACCCGTCGCATCGGCCTGTCGCTGCTGTTCATTGCCATGGTCGCGTTCGGCATCTGGATGGGCTGGCTGCACCCGCACGACGTCGGCCAGTGATTGTACCGGTTGTACCGCCAGCGCGCTCCCTCGGCACGGCCGGCTGAATCCCGCCGCCGCCGCGTCGGAACCAACAAAAAACCCGCCAATGGCGGGTTTTTTGTTGGTCTTCGCGAGAGGGATCCCCCGTCAAAGAATGTAGACGAACATGAACAGGCCGAGCCAGACCACGTCGACGAAGTGCCAGTACCACGCCACCGCCTCGAAGCCGAAGTGGTGGTCCTTGTCGAAATGCCCCTTCAGAACGCGCAGCCAGATCACCGCCAGCATGATCGTGCCCAGGGTCACGTGCATGCCGTGGAAGCCGGTGAGCATGAAGAAGGTCGAACCGTAGACGCCGCTGTGCAGGGTCAGGTTCAGTTCCTTGTAGGCCTCGATGTACTCGTGCGCCTGGAAGTACAGGAAGGTGGCGCCCAGCAGCACGGTCAACCCCAGAAACAGCAGGATCTTGCCGCGATGGCCGGCGCGCAGCGCGTGGTGGGCGATCGTCACGGTGACGCTGGAGGTGAGCAGGATCACCGTGTTGAGCAGCGGCAGCCCCCACGCCGGCACGGTGCGGAACGCGCCGCCGGCCTGTTCCGGGCCATTGCCGCCGTTGGCGCCCCAGGCGGCGGTGTAGTCGCTCCACAGGAATTCGTGGGTCAGCACGCCGTGGCCGTGACCGCCCAGCCACGGCACCGAGAACATGCGGATGTAGAACAGCGCGCCGAAGAATGCGCCGAAGAACATCACCTCGGAGAAGATGAACCACATCATGCCCATGCGGAACGAGGTGTCCACCTGGCTGTTGTAGCTGCCGGCCAGCGACTCGTTGATCACCGAGCGGAACCAGCCGAAGAACATGCCCAGCACGCCGATCACGCCGATGATCAGCACGGACTTGCCGAAACCGGTCTCGCCGGGCTCCGCGTTCAACCAGTGCGCGGCACCGAACACGGTGGTGAACATGACCACTGCGGCCACAAACGGCCAGTAGCTCTTGGCCGGAACGAAGTAAGCGTCGTGTTGCTGACCCATGGTGTAACCCCGTGGATTTCTCTTGATGACTTTGCCCCGTCACGCCGACCGGGGAACTGCACGCCGGTCGTCGAACACCCGGCCGGTTGAAGAAAACGTGTGACGCGTGGAACGCTATTTCATCAGCAGAATTTGCAGGAACGTCGACAGGTAGACCGCCAGCGCGACCACGGCAAGTATCGTGACCGTGCGCCGCACGCCACGACGGGACTTCCCGTCCGGCTGGACCGTTGCCGCATGAATCGTCTGCTGCGCCATGTCACTTTGCTCCCGAGATCATGCCGGCCGCGCGACCGGCATGACGGATGGACGATCAATCGTTGACGTGGCCGTGGGCCAGTTCATCGTCGTTGATCACCGGCGGCACTTCGAAGGTGTGGTGCGGCGCCGGCGACGGAATGGTCCACTCCAGGCCCTTGGCCCCTTCCCACACGCGATCGGTGGCCTTCTTCTTCGAGAAGAACGCGCAGTGGATCAGCACGCCCACGAAGATCAGCTGGGTGGCGCCGAACAGGAAGCCGCCGATCGAGCTGATCATGTTGAAGTTGGCGAACGCCACGTTGTAGTCGGGGATGCGGCGCGGCATGCCGGCCAGGCCCAGGAAGTGCTGCGGGAAGAACAGCACGTTGACCCAGACCACGCTGTTCCAGAAATGCACCTTGCCCCAGAACTCGCTGTACATGTTGCCGGTCCACTTCGGCATCCAGTAATACGCGGCGCCGATGATCGCGAACAGCGCACCGGTGACCAGCACGTAGTGGAAATGCGCCACGATGAAGTAGGTGTCGTGATACTGGAAGTCGGCCGGCACCAGCGCCATCATCAGGCCGGAGAAGCCGCCGATGGTGAACAGGATGATGAACGCGATCGCGAACAGCATCGGCGTCTCGAACGTCATCGAGCCGCCCCACATGGTCGCCACCCAGTTGAACACCTTCACGCCGGTCGGCACCGAGATCAGCATGGTGGCGTACATGAAGAAGATTTCGGCGCCCAGCGGCAGGCCCACCGCGAACATGTGGTGCGCCCACACGATGAACGACAGAAACGCGATGCAGGCGATCGCGAACACCATCGCCTTGTAGCCGAAGATCGGCTTGCGCGCGAAGGTCGGCACGATCTCCGAGATGATCCCGAACGCCGGCAGGATCATGATGTAGACCTCGGGGTGGCCGAAGAACCAGAAGATGTGCTGGTACAGCACCGGGTCGCCGCCGCCGCCCGGGTTGAAGAAGTTGGTGCCGAAGTACTTGTCGGTGAGCAGCATCGTCACCGCGCCGGCCAGCGCCGGCATCACCGCGATCAGCAGGAACGCGGTGATCAGCCAGCTCCACACGAACACCGGCATCTTCATCAGGTCCATGCCGGGCGCGCGCATGTTGAGGATGGTGGCAATGATGTTGATCGCGCCCATGATCGAGCTGATGCCCATCAAGTGGATCGCGAACACCGCGTAGGCCAGCGAGCTGCTCTGCAGCGACAGCGGCGGGTACATCGTCCAGCCGCCGGCCGGGCCGCCGCCGGGCAGGAACAGCGTGGACAGCAGCAGCGCGAACGCGAACGGCAGGATCCAGAACGACAGGTTGTTCATGCGCGGCAACGCCATGTCCGGCGCGCCGACCATCAACGGGATCATCCAGTTACCCAGGCCCACGAAGGCCGGCATGATCGCGCCGAAGATCATCACCAGCGCGTGCATGGCCGTCATTTCGTTGAAGAAATACGGCTGCATCAGCTGCATGCCCGGCTTGAACAGCTCGGCACGGATCAGCATGGCGAAGCTGCCGCCGATGAACAGCATCGTCAGCGAGAAAATCAGATACAGCGTGCCGATGTCCTTGTGGTTGGTGGACATGCACCAGCGCTGGAAGAAACCTTTCGGCGCGCCGTGGTGATCGTCGTGCTGATCATGGGTGGCTGCGTAGGACATGGCCTTGCACCTCTAACCTGGAATATGGAATGCGACTGCAAAAAAACTGTGCCGGAAAGGCGGCAAGCGGCCTCAGCCCTGCTTGCCGGCAACCGGAGCGGCGACCTGTGCGGTTTGCGGCGCCGGAGCAGGTGCCGCGGATGGCGCCTCCTGCTCGGCCAGCCACTTGGCGAAATCGGCCTTGGACTTCACCACCACCACGATCGGCATGAAGGCGTGGTCCTGGCCGCACAATTCGGCGCACTGGCCGCGATAGGTGCCCGGCGTGGTGAAGTTGGCCCACGCCGCGTTGATGATTCCGGGGATCGCGTCGATCTTCCAGCCGGTCGCCGGCACCCACCAGGAATGGATCACGTCGCCGCTGGTGATCACGAAGCGGATCTTGGTGTCGACCGGCACCACCAGCGGCTTGTCGACGTCAAGCAGGTAGGTGTTTTCGTCGCCGACCTTGACCGCGAACGGATCCATGCCCGAGCCGAGCTGACGGGTCTGATCGCTGCGCGTATCGAGCTTGGACATGAAGCCGACCTTGTCGATCGACTTGCCCATGTAGTCGACATAGTCGTAGCGCCACTTCCACTGGTAGCCGGTGACCTTGACGGTCATCTGCGAGCCGGTGGTGTCGGCCCAGGTGGTGAGGCCACCGGTGGCCATGTAGGCCAGGGTGATCAGGATCAGCACCGGGATGGTCGTCCAGACGACTTCCACCGTGGTGTTGTGCGACCACTTCTCGGCCACCGCGCCGCGCGATTTGCGGAAGCGGAACATCGCGATGAACATCGCGCCGAACACCAGCATGCCGATCACCGTACATACGGCCAGCGCGGTGTTGTTGAGGTGGTACGGCACGTGCGACCAAGTGCTCGCGCCGCGCTCCATGTTCAGCTGCCACGGGCCGGGAGCGGCCAGGGCCACGCTGCCGAACGATGCAAGGGCGAGCGCCGCCGTTGCCGTGAATGATCGCCTGATGCCGCCAGATGTCATGTCTTGCACCTTAGAGTCTGTATTCATAATCCAAGTACGTCGCGTTGCCCTGCAGCGGCTGGCAGGTGGTAGTCCGTGGTGAAGCCCATGCTGGTTGCATGGGCAAGCCGCGGGCTGCCGCATGACGGCCGCTGCAGGGCAACCCGCAGGGCCGGGTCTGTTTGCCCACGGAGCGGCGTCATCGCTCGGTCATGTATCGACATACATTCCCTCTCTCTTCCTTGCCCCGCGGGCAAACAGCTCCCGGCGCGGCGTACTTGGATTGTGAACACAGACTCTTTTGAACCTACTTGCGTAGCTGGTTGAAGTCGGCCAGCAACACCATGAGTTTCTTCGACAGCGCGACGCGCTCCTGGTCCGCCAGGAACGCGCCGATTTCCAGCTCGCGTCCGTGCGACGACAGCAGCAACCGCTGGCGCCCGTTGCCGGGCTCCAGCAGCACGCGTACCCAGTACGACTGGAAACGCATGCGGCGCGGGCCAGGCAGGGACTGCACCTCCAGCGACACGACGTCGAGGGTGATGCGCTCACTGCGGTCGCCGGCCCGCCAGGCCACGCTCAAGGCGATGGCCACGGCGGCGGATTCCACCAGGGCAAACAGCGGAGCGAACACGTTCCCCTGCCACACACCCAGTCCAGCCGTCATCAGCACCAGCGCTACCAGAACCACGATCAGTCGACGCAAACCGCGCCGGCTGAGCGTGCGATTGGGCTTGAGCCATATCGTCACGCGCGGCAAGCCGGCGGTAGCTGGTCGAAGCACGATCATGGGGATCCGGCGTGCCTGGAACGCCGGAATGATAGGCCGCGGCGGCGCAGCGGGCAAGAATGTCGCACCGAGTTGACTTGGATCAAGCGATCGGGCTAGGCCGCCGGGGCGTCTTCTAACGGCGTCCCGGCTCCCGCGAATCGCACGGCACGCGTACAATTCCACGTTTACCTCCGCATCCGCGGATCTTTGCGATAGACCCGTGACCCAGCCCATTCTCAGCCCCGAACTCCCCATCGACAGCACGCCCGCGCGCGCGCGCATCACCGCCGCCTGGCTGCGCGACGAGACCGAGGCCGTCAACGACCTGCTCGCCCAAGCCACCCTGCCCGCGACCGAACGCGAGCAGGTGATCGACCTCGCCGCCGGCCTGGTGTCGCGCGTACGCGCACGCGCCAAGGATCAGAGCGCGGTCGAATCCTTCATGCGCCAGTACGACCTGTCCTCCGAGGAAGGTGTGCTGCTGATGTGCGTGGCCGAGGCGCTGCTGCGCATTCCCGACAAGGCCACCGCCGACAAGCTGATCCGCGACAAGCTCGGCGAGGCGGACTGGAAGAAGCACCTGGGCCAGAGCGAGTCGCTGTTCGTCAACGCCTCGACCTGGGGCCTGATGCTCACCGGCCACCTGGTGAACCTCGCCGAGGACACCCGCCACGACGTCACCGGCGCGTTGAAACGGCTGGTCGGCCGCGCCGGCGAGCCGGCGATCCGCCTGGCGGTGCGCCAGGCGATGCGCATCATGGGCCACCAGTTCGTGATGGGCCGCAGCATCGACGAAGCACTGGACCGCTGCGCGAAGAAGGAATACGCGGTGTACCGCTACTCCTACGACATGCTCGGCGAGTCCGCGCTCACCGCCGAAACCGCCGAGCGCTACCAGGAAGACTACCGTCGTGCCATCGCCGCGATCGGCGCACGCGGCCCGTTCGCAAACCACACCGACGCCCCCTCGATCTCGGTGAAGCTGTCCGCGCTGCACCCGCGCTACGAGGTGGCCAAGCGCGAACTGGCGCGGCGCCAACTCACCGAGAAGCTGCTGGAACTGTCGCAGCTGGCGATGAAGTACGGCATCGCGCTGTCGGTCGACGCCGAGGAAGCCGATCGGCTCGAACTGTCGCTGGGCATCATCGGCGACGTCTTCGCGCATCCCTCGCTCGCCGGCTGGAACGGTCTGGGCATCGTGGTGCAGGCGTACGCCAAGCGCACCCCGTTCGTGATCGACTGGCTGATCGAGACCGCACGTGCGGCAAATCGTCGCTGGTACGTGCGCCTGGTGAAGGGCGCCTACTGGGACGCCGAGATCAAGCGCGCGCAGGAGAATGGTCTTGCCGGCTACCCGGTGTACACGCGCAAGCCGAACACTGACGTGTCCTACCTGGCCTGCGCGCGCAAGCTGTTCGACGCCGGCAACGAACTGATCTACCCGCAGTTCGCCACTCACAACGCGCACACCATCGCCGCCGTGCATCACATCGCGCGCGGCCGGCCGTTCGAGTACCAGCGCCTGCACGGCATGGGCACCGACCTGTACAGCGAAGTGATCGGCCCGCAGAACTTGAACGTGCCGTGCCGCGTGTACGCGCCGGTCGGCACGCACGAGGACCTGCTGCCGTACCTGGTGCGCCGCCTGCTGGAGAACGGCGCCAACACCAGCTTCGTCAACCGTGTCGTCGACGAGAGCGTGCCGGTGCGCACGCTGGTCGCCGACCCATGCGAGACCGTGCGTGCTTTCGCTTCGATCCCGCACCCGCGCATCCCGCTGCCGGTGAATATCTACAGTGAGGGTGCTGCGCTCGCGCAGCATTCGAATTTTGTATCCAGGAAGAATTCCATGGGCGCCAACTTCTCCAACGACAACGAACTGAAGGCGATGGCCGACGCGGTCAACGCCAACGCCGGTCCGTGGGCTGCTGCTCCGCTGGTGCCGGGCGCGAGCGCCAACGGCCCGACCGTGCAGGTGACCAACCCGGCCGACCGCCGCCAAAACGTGGGCAGCTACGTCAGCGCCGACAGCGCCACCGTCGACAAGGCACTGGCCAACGCGGTCGCCGCGCAGCCCGGCTGGGATCGCCTGCCCGCGGCCAGCCGCGCCGCGATCCTCGAACACGCCGCCGAGCAGCTCGAAGCGCGCCGCGGCGAGTTCATCGCACTGTGCGTGCGCGAGGCCGGCAAGAGCCTGCCCGACGCGATCGCCGAGATCCGCGAGGCGGCCGACTTCCTGCGCTACTACGCCGCCATGTCGCGCCGCCTGTTCGGCCAGCCCGAACAGCTGCCCGGCCCGACCGGCGAAAGCAACCAACTGTTCCTCAATGGCCGTGGCGTGTTCGTCTGCATCAGCCCGTGGAACTTCCCGCTGGCGATCTTCCTGGGCCAGGTCAGCGCCGCGCTGGCTGCCGGCAACAGCGTGATCGCCAAGCCGGCCGAGCAGACTTCGCTGATCGGTCACGCCGCGGTGAAGCTGTTGCACGACGCCGGCATCCCGCTCGACGTGCTGCAATACCTGCCCGGCGACGGCGCCACCGTCGGTGCGGCCCTGACGAAGGATCCGCGCGTATCCGGCGTCGCCTTCACCGGCTCCACCGACACCGCGTGGGCGATCAACCGCGCGCTCGCCGCGCGCAACGCGCCGATCGCCGCGCTGATCGCCGAGACCGGCGGCCAGAACGCGATGATCGCCGACTCCTCCGCCCTGCCCGAGCAGATCGTCAAGGACGTGATCGCCTCCGCCTTCCAGTCCGCCGGCCAGCGCTGCTCCGCCGCGCGCGTGCTGTTCGTGCAGGAAGACATCGCCGACAAGGTCTGCGCGATGCTCACCGGCGCGATGGCCGAGCTGAAGGTCGGCGATCCGGGCCAGCTGTCCACCGACGTGGGCCCGGTGATCGACGCGGACGCGCTGAAGATCCTGGTCGACCACGCCGCGCGGATGGACACCGAAGCGAAGAAGATCGGCGAAGTCGTACTCGATCCGGCGACCACCGCGCACGGCACCTTCTTCGCCCCGCGCGCCTACGAAATTCCCTCGCTGGCCACGCTGACCCGCGAAGTATTCGGCCCGGTGCTGCACATCGTCCGCTGGAAGGGCAGCGAGCTGGCTCGCGTGGTCGAACAGATCAACGCCACCGGCTACGGCCTCACCCTGGGCGTGCACAGCCGCATCGACGACACCGTCGAGTACATCGCCAGCCACGCCCGCGTCGGCAACTGCTACGTCAACCGCAACCAGATCGGCGCGGTGGTCGGCGTGCAGCCGTTCGGCGGCGAGAACCTGTCCGGCACCGGCCCCAAGGCCGGCGGCCCGCACTACCTGCTGCGCTTCGCCGGCGAACGCACGCTCACCATCAACACCACCGCCGCCGGCGGCAACGCCTCGCTGCTGACGATCGGCGAGTAAGCCGTCCAAGAATAGCCTCGCATCATTGTTACGACGCGAGGCTACGAGTACGGTTCATGCGGTCACAGGGAGCGTCCAGCGTGTCGAAACCCAAGAAAGGCCAAACCGAATTCGTCCAGTGGATGGAACCGCTGCTTGATTGCCTGCGCGCGCTTGGCGGCTCGGCCAGGCCAAAGGAAGTTTCCAACTGGATCGCGCGTGAGCTACGCCTGCCACCAGAGATCACCGAAGTTACGATCAAATCCGGCGCTAACCGCTTCCATAATCAGGTTCAGTGGGCACGCCAGTATTTGGTCTGGGAAGGCTTGTTGGACGACAGCAAGCGCGGCATTTGGGCACTGAGCCCACTGGGCTGGAAAACCAGGATTGATGACGACGCGGCGCGAACCATATTCCTGAATCGGGTGAGGGCAAGCCAATCTCTACGCAAACAACACGCCTCAAGTGATGCTCTGCCAGTACCTGAAACCGCAGATACCGCACCGCCCGAAGAGTCGCAAGAGCTGGATCTTCTGGATGTCCTCAAAGGCTTGCCACCTTATGGCTTTGAGCTGATCTGCGGTCGGTTGCTTCGCGAACATGGGTTTGAGGATGTTGAGGTTACTCAACGCTCGCGGGACGGCGGTATCGATGGTTACGGACTACTCCGATTAAGTCCGTTCGTAAGCCTGCGTGTGGCATTCCAAGCCAAGCGGTTCAAGGATGTGGTTTCGCGCAGCTCCGTAGGTGAATTCCGCAACGCCCTGCTTGGCCGTGCTGAGAAAGGCGTATTTATCACCACAGGTCGCTTCACCACAGATGCAGAGAGCGAAGCATCTCGCGACGGCGTGGTTCCCATCGAGCTGATCGACGGTGAACAGTTGGTACAACTCTTCCAAGATGCAGGTATCGGCGTGAAGCCGAAGACCATCTACGAAATCGATCACGCGTTTTTCGATCAGTTCCGGCACGAACCGTAGCCCGCTGTAATTCAGTCCGCACGCGGCTGGCAATCAGTACGGCGTGGTGCTGATCAGTGCCTGCTCCACCGCGCACTGCCCGGCATCTACCGCTGCTGTCGACTGGCGATACACCGCCAGCTCGCGCCGTGCCGATTCCGCGTCCTGCCGGAACGCCGGCGACGCGTGCAGCGCCGCCACCACGATCGCGGCATTCATCGCGCCGGCCTCGATCGCGCTGTGATTGTGCGCGCCGCAGACCACCCGGCTGTCGGCGTAGGCGCGGGCGCGCAGGTCGATGCCGGTGGCGCGGTCCGGCGCCAACTCGGCCAGGATCAGGCCGATCGTCCAGCTCCAGGTCGCATGGCCGGACGGATAGTCGAAACTTTTCGCCAGGTGTTCCTTCGATTCGCAGACTGCGCCGTCGTCGATCTGGAATGGCCGCTGGCGGCGGTTCGCCAGCTTCACCGGCGTGTTGACGTGGTTCGCATCAGCACCGGCGCGATCGAGCAGGTTCACCAGCTGCGGCAGTTGCGCCGCGTCCAGCGGCACGCCGACCGCGCAACTGAAACCGCGCAGCATCGCCGGCGTGGCGCCGTCGACATCGCTGGTCGCCAGCGTCCAGCGCGGCGTGCCCTGCCACTGGCGGGTGGCCTTGAAGATCTGCCGATCCGCTTCGTAGCGGGCCGAGCCGGCTCGCGGCGCTGCCGGCAGCACGGCCGTGGCCTGTGGTAACTGCGCCGCGGCCAGATAGCCGACCGGCTCCTTCGTACCGCCGTCGGCAGTCCGGGTCGGCCGATCTGCGCTTGCACAACCGCCAAGGATCAGCGCGCCTGCCAGCAGCAAGCCAAAACGGTATGACAACGGACAGTGTGTGTGCTGCGGCATGCGATGACCTCCGGGGCGTTGGCGGCGCGGATGTTGTGCGGCGCGCAAACGGCACGGCACCCGTGCATGTTATAGAAACCCCTTCGCCGCCGGCCTGTGCCGGCAGGCCTACGTCGGAGCATTCGCAGCATGGCACGTCCCGCCGGCATGATCGGCCCACCTCTTGTCGCCAGCCCGCCCAACGCGACCGACGACCCGCGCTACACCGCCGCGGAATTCCCGCCGAACAAGCTGCTGTACCTGGTGCAATTGGCGGATGCGCGCGGCATCGACAGTCGCCCCTGGTTCGCCGGACTGGCGCTGAATCGCGCGCAGATCGCCGACCCCGCGCTGCGCGTGTCGTATCGCCAGGCCGCCAGTTTCGTGCGCCGCGCGCTGCAGGCGCTGGACGTGCCCGATGCGGGCCTGCGCATCGGCCGCGAGGGCACCATCGGCGGCTTCGGCCTGCTCGGCCTGGCGATGATGACCTCGCGCACGCTGGGCGACGCGATGTTCGCCGGCATCGCCCATCACAAGATCTGCGGCTGCCTGCTCGACGTCGGCGTCGAACCGATCAGCGAGCGCGAAGTGGCGCTGGTGGCGTGGCCGCGTTTTGGCGACACCGAACTGATGCCGTTCTTCTGCGAGGAACTGTTCGCCAGCTGCCTGATGATCGCGCGTGAACTGGTCGGGCCGGAACTGCGTCCGCTGCGCGTCGAATTCGCCTATCCGCAACCCGCCTACGCCGCCGAGTACGCCACGCTGTTCGCGTGCGCGGTGCGCTTCGGCGCGACACGCAACCGGCTGATCCTCGACACCCAATGGCTGGCCCGCCCGCTGCCGGGCTACAACCCGCTCACCGCGAAACAGGCGCTGGCGCTGTGCGCGCAGCAACGCACGCCCGACGGCGGCGAGCCGCATCAGGAAATCGTCGCCGCGGTGGAACGGCTGCTGCGCAGTCAGCTGTCGCAACAGCCCAGGCTCAACGACGTGGCGCGCACGCTCAACCTCAGCGAGCGCTCGCTGCGGCGCAAGCTGGCCGAGAGCGGGCGCATCTTCCGCGAGATCCACGACCGCGTGCGCGCCGAACGTGCGCTGCAACTGCTGCAGGCCGGCACGCTGAGCGTGGCCCAGGTCGGCAACGAGGTCGGTTTCAACGACCCGCGCGAGTTCCGTCGCGCGTTCAAGCGCTGGACCGGCATGCCACCGCAGGATGCCCGCCGCGCCACCGCCTGACGGACCGATTTCACCCATCTGGCCGTTGTGCCCCCCACGCCTTGGCCGTTTTGCCCTCCCCCTTGGCGGCGGATTGAGGGACAGTGGACCCATTCGCGGCATCCGATCCGAATGGGGAGTTCAAGATCATGCGCAAGCTGTTCATCAGCGTGGCCATCGCCGTCGCGCTCGCCGGTTGCGGCAAATCCGAACCGGCACCACAGGCTGCCGGCGACGCCAGTTTCGAGGCGAAGCTGCAGGAGCAGTTGCTGGACGCCAAGCCCGGCAGCGTGATCGACATTCCGGCCGGGCACTACGCGCTCAAGCGGGGTTTGAGCCTGCGCACCGACGGCGTCACCATCCGCGGCGCCGGCATGGATAAGACCGTGCTGTCGTTCAAGGGCCAGGTGGTGGGGCCGGAAGGCCTGCTGGTGAACGCCAGCGACTTCACCATCGAGAACCTCGCGCTGGAAGACACCAAGGGCGACGCGCTGAAGATCAACCAGGGCAAGAACATCACCATCCGCGGCGTGCGCGTGGAATGGACCGGCGGCCCGCAGACCACGAATGGTGCCTACGGCCTGTACCCGGTGAAGACGCACAACGTGCTGATCGAGAATTCGGTGGTGATCGGCGCCTCCGATGCCGGCATCTACGTGGGCCAGTCGGACAACATCATCGTGCGCAACAACCGCGCCGAGTACAACGTGGCCGGCGTGGAGATCGAGAACTCGGTGCACGCCGACGTCTACGGCAACACCGCCACCAACAACACCGGCGGCATCCTGGTGTTCAACATGCCGAACCTGTCGCAGGAAGGCCACAGCACCCGCGTGTTCAAGAACAAGGTGTATGCGAACAACACCGACAACTTCGCCGCCAAGGGCGCCGCGGTGGCCAGCGTGCCGGCCGGCTCCGGCGTGGTGGTGAACTCCAACGACAAGGTGGAGATCTTCGACAACGACATCGCCGACAACAAGACGGCGAACGTGATCGTGGCCAGCTACTTCTCCACCAACTACTACAACACCCGCGGCGTGGCGCCGAACTACAACCCTTACCCTAAGGGCATTTCGATCTACGGCAACCGGCTCAAGGGCGGCGGCGACTCGCCGGACGGGATCAAGCTGAAGACGCTGAAGACCGCGATGTACGGCCTCACCGGCCACTTCCCGGACGTGCTGTGGGACGGCTACGTCGACCCGAAGAGCCTGGTCGACGGCCTGCCGCCGGCAGCCGACCGCATCTGCATCCAGGACGTCAACGGCGTGATCAACGCCGACGGCCCGCACGACTACAAGAACCCTGGCACCGACATGAAGCCGTATCAGTGCACGCTGCCGAAACTGTCGGTGGTGGTGCTGGACCCGGAACCGAAGGCATGACGGTGATGAAGTTCGCAAGGCATGCATGGACGCTGTTCGCGCTGTTGCTGCTGGCCGGCTGCCAGCGCGGCATGCCGCCGGTGGCGTTCCACGCCGACGGCCGCCCGGCGAAGCTCAGCGACTGGCACGTGGTCGAAGTGCGCGACGGCAAGCTGCAACTCAACGACGGCGTGGTGCCGTACGACCTCAACACGCCGCTGTTCACCGACTACGCGCACAAGCTGCGCACGGTGTGGATGCCGAAGGGCACGACGGCGAAATACCACCCCACCGACACGCTGGACTTTCCGGTCGGCACGGTGATCAGCAAGACGTTCTATTACCCGCGCGCAGCCGACGGCAAGTTCGGCGACGTGGCGCGCAACGACGACTACTCGCGCGACTTCGCCGGCCAGGGGCTGGACATGGCGAACGTGCGCCTGATCGAGACGCGCATCCTGGTGCATCGCCAGGACGGCTGGGCGGCGATCCCGTACGTGTGGAACGACGCGCAGACCGAAGCCACCCTCGCGCGCACCGGCGCGGTGTTGCCGCTGACCCTGGTCGACGCGGACAGCGCGCGCGAGGACTTCAACTACGTGGTGCCCGACGAGAGCCAGTGCCAGAGCTGCCACGCACAGGACTGGATCGACCGCAAGGTGCACCCGATCGGCCCGAAGGCGCGCCACATCAACAAGGACTACCACTACGCCAGCGGCGCCGAGAACCAACTCGCCCACTTGGCGAAGCTCGGCTACCTCAGTGGTCTGCCCGCGCCGGCCGACATTCCGCGCGAGGCGAACTGGGAAGACACCCACGCCACGCTGGACGCCCGCGCACGCGCCTACCTCGACATCAACTGCGGCCACTGCCACAACGCGAACGGCGCGGCGAACACCACCGGCCTCACCCTCGACGTCGGCACGCCGGAAGACCGCCACCTCGGCATCTGCAAGCCGCCCACCGCGGCCGGCCAGGGCACCGGCGACCACTTCTTCGACATCGTGCCGGGCCAGCCGGACGAGTCGATCCTGCCGTACCGGCTGGCCTCGAACGTGCCGGGCGTGATGATGCCGGAGATCGGCCGCAGCACCGTGCACCGCGAAGGCGTGGCGCTGATCAAGGCGTGGATCGCGGCGCAGCCGGGGAGCTGCGTGGCGATCCACTGATTCCACCATGACACCCGTGCGCGGCTGCCCGCAGCCGCGCGATCCGATGCAAGGGGAGAGCACCGAATGAGCATGCGCCAACGTCCACTTTCGATCAGCCTGCGCCGGCTGTTGTTCGGCGGCAGCGCCCTGCTGTTGCTGGGCAGCCCGCTGCTCGCGTTCGGCGCCGATGCGCCGCCGCAGGATGCCGCCGACGCCACCAAGCCGGCGACCGCCGCCAAGGACGTCACCCAGCTCGGCAAGATCACGGTGACCGCGCAAAGTCGCTCGCAGGAGATGCAGGAGGTGCCGATTCCGCTGCAGATCGTCACCGCCAGGCAGGTCGACACGCTGGCCGCCACCGACCTGAGCAAGATGAGCCTGTTCGTGCCCGGCCTGGTCGTCGGCGGCGATCAGCCGACCCAGCCCAACTATCAGCTGCGCGGCATCAGCACCGACGACTTCGGCATCGGCACCGAGTCGGCCGTGGGCGTGTACATCGACGGCGTCTACGCTGCGCGCTCCGGCGGCGCGCTGCTGGCGTTCAACGACATTCAGCGGATCGAGGTGCTGAAGGGCCCGCAGGGCACCCTGTTCGGCCGCAATGCGGCCGCCGGTGCGATCTCGATCGTCACCAACGAACCCAGCGACCGATTCGAGGCCAAGGCACGCCTGCGCTTCGGCAACTACGGCAAACGCTACGGCGATGCACTGGTCAACATTCCGCTGAACCGGGACATGGCGCTGCGCGTCAGCGTGCTGGACAACCAGAGCAGCGGCTGGGTCAAGGATGCCGCCACCGGCCGGCACTACGGCAAGGACAACGACTGGGGCACACGAGCAGCCTGGCGCTGGAATGTCGCCCCGGACACGCGCGTGCTGCTGTCGTGGGATCACGAAAAACTGAAGCAGCCGCCGCACCCGGCTTTCGGGCTGATTGCGCAGTCGGATTACGTGCTGCGACCCGGCACGACCGACACCCTGGTGCCGCCGTTCCCGGCCAATCCGGCGAACTACCTCAACCCGCTGCATGCACCGCTGTACAACGACGCCGTCGGCGCGGCCGAAACGCGTCGCTTCGACGGCGCCACGCTGAGCGTGGACCACAGCTTCAGCTGGGGCAGCCTCACCTCGACCACCGCGTGGCGCAACTTCGATACGCTCAACCGTGGTGACTATGACGGCACCAGCAACATCAACACCTACCTCGACACCGCCAACATCGAGCACAACAACAGCTGGTATCAGGAGTTCAAGCTGTCCGGCAACACCGATCTGGTCGACTGGGTCGCCGGGGCCAGCTGGTACAACGAGCAGGCGCGACAGACCAGCCAGACCAACGTATACACCGACAGCATCGACACGCTGGCGTTGAATCTGGGCGTTCCGACCGGCACGCCGACCGGCACCATCTACGGCTATTTCGATTCGTTGCTGCGAGCGTTCGACCTGCCGTATCGCCTGCTCGACGATCCATGGCGCGAGGCGATCAGCAACGATGGCCATTTCAAGGCCTACGCCGCCTACGGTGACGTGATCTGGCACCTCACCGACCGGCTCAACCTCACCACCGGCATCCGCTACACGCGCGACCAGAAGACGTTTTCCTGGTACAACGCGCCGCGCTACGCGCCGGAGTTGGACCGGACACTGGACCAGCTTGACCAGGCCGGCCTGCTCGACTTCGCCGCGGCGCTCGCCGGCACGACCAAGGATGCGCTGCGCCAGAGTCTCTCGACGAACCTGATCTTCACCGACGCGGTCGGCACTCCGGTCGCCTTCCACGACACCTGGAACGACCTCAGCCCGCGTGCCGTGCTGGATTACAAATTCACCCCCGACACGATGGGCTACGTCTCGGTCACCAAGGGCTACAAGGCCGGCGGTTACAACAGCGTGCAGATCGGCTCGCGCTTCGCGCCGGAGAAGGTGATCAACTACGAGGCCGGCATCAAGACGCTGCTCCCGCAGCAGAACCTGCTGCTCAACGCGTCCGTTTACCACTATGTCTACAACAACCGCCAGTCGCTGACGCTCGATCCGAACAGCGCCGGTTCCGGCGTGCCACGCTACCTGGTCAACAGCAGCGACCAGCAAGCCAGCGGAGCGGAAGTGGAGCTGCAATGGCAGCCGAGCGACGCGTTCCAGCTCGGACTCAATGGAGCCTACATCGACGCCACTTACCGCCAGGCCACTGCAGCATCCGGGGTGCAGCTGGACGGCCAGCCGACCGGCGAGCCGAAGTATTCGTTCGCCGCCACACTGGCCTATACCTGGCACGACGTGGCGAACGGCAAGCTGGAGTTCGACCTCAACCACGCTTATCGCGGCCGGTCGCGCTGCAACCGCGATTCGCAGCTGCAGGGCACCTGCCAGATCAGCCCGAACTTCGACACTGGCACCGCGCAGCAGCGCACCGACGCGCGGCTGGACTGGAGCTCCGCCGACGACCACTGGGGCATCGCGCTGTTCGCCAGCAACGTGTTCGACAAGCGCTACGTGACGGGGGTGAACAATATCTCCACCAGCGTGTTCGGCACGCCGTACGCCAGCATCTCGCCACCGCGTATGGTAAGCGTCGAATTGCGCGCGAAATTCTGAGAGCACCATGACCCAAAGCAGCCACCTGACCGCCGACCTGCAACGCCTGCGCGAGGCGCAGGCGCGCGAGCCGATGCCGACCTGGCCGCAGCGCGCGCAACGCCTGCGTGCGCTGGAAACCATGCTGCTCGAACAACGCGCGGCCTTCGCTGCGGCGATCAACGCCGACTTCGGCCAGCGCCCGGCCGAGGAAACCGACCTGCTGGAGATTTTCCCCAGCCTGTCGGCGATCCGTCATGCGCTCGGCCACGGCCGGCGCTGGATGAAGCCGCGGCGGCGCCTCGCCGGTCTGCTGTTCCTGCCCGCGCGCACCGAGCTGCGGCCGCAGCCGCGCGGCGTGGTCGGCATCATCGTGCCGTGGAACTACCCGCTGTACCTGGCCGTCGGTCCGCTGGTCGACGCGCTGGTTGCCGGCAATCGCGCGATGCTGAAGATGAGCGAGTTCACCCCGCGCTTCTCGGCGCTGTTCGCCGAACAGGTGGCGAAGTACTTCCCGCCCGATGAAGTGATCGTGGCGAACGGCGACGCCGCGGTGGCGCAGGCATTCTCCGCACTGCCGTTCGACCACCTGCTGTTCACCGGCTCCACCGCGGTCGGCCATCACGTGATGCGCGCGGCCGCGGCGAACCTGACCCCGGTGACGCTGGAGCTGGGCGGCAAGTCGCCGGCGATCATCGGCCCGGGCGCGCGCTTCGAACACGCGGTGGAGCGCATCGTGTTCGGCAAGCTGGTCAACGCCGGGCAGACCTGCATCGCGCCGGACTACGTGCTGCTGCCGCGCGCGCGCGAGGCCGAGTTCATCGACCTGGCCGGCAAGGCGATGGCGCGGATGTATCCGCAGCTGGGCCAGAGCACGCAGTACGCCAGCATCGTCTCCGACCGCCAGTACCAGCGCCTGACCAACCTGCGCGATGGTGCGCTGGCCGCTGGCGCGCACGCGCATCCGCTCGGCGAGGCGACGGAAGATCCGGCCCGCCGGCTGCTGCCGCCGCAGCTGCTGACCGGGGTCGACGACAGCATGGCGGTGATGCGCGAGGAGATCTTCGGCCCGCTGCTGCCGCTGCTGCCGTACGACTCGCTGGACGAGGCGATCGCCTACGTCGGTGCACACGCGCACCCGCTGGCGCTGTACCTGTTCGAACACGATCAGGCCCGCATCGACCGGGTGCTGGCGCGCACCCACGCCGGCGGCGTCAGCGTCAACGACACGCTGTACCACATCGCCCAGCACGACCTGCCGTTCGGCGGCGTCGGCGCCTCCGGCATGGGCGGCTACCACGGCGAGGCCGGCTTCCGCACGTTCTCGCACCTGAAGCCGGTATTCCGCCAGGCCCGCTGGAACGGTGCCGGCCTGCTCAATCCACCGTACGGCGCACGCTTCCGGCGCATGCTGGCGTTGTTGTTGAAGCGCGGTTGAACCGGCGGCCGCGGCCCGCCGCCGGCCGGCCGCGCTCCTGCTACCCTCGCGGATGGTGCCGGGACCGGCCCGGCCATGCCTCCGATGGGTCTCGCCATGCAATGTTTCGTCTATGCCAGCCTGCGCAAGACCGACAGCTACCTGTGGCTGGCGCAGCGCGACGCGTTCGACACGCTGCCCGAGCCACTGGTGCTGCTGCTGGGTGAACTGCGCTTCGTGATGGAAGTGCAGCTGGACGAGCAGCGCAGGCTGCCGGTCGAGGACACCGAGCAGGTGCTCGAACACCTGCGCGCGCAGGGCTGGCACCTGCAATTGCCGCCGCAGGAAACCCTGGCCGCCGCCAATCATCCCGCCTATACGCATTCGCCGAGGAATGATCGGGACGAGTGAATCGCGCATCATGTCGCCGGCGTTAACACTTGGTTACCGTCTGCACATCCAACGATTTCTATACTGTCCCCATGACCCAGCCCAAATCGCGCCGCCGCCCTCCGTTCCTGCATGCCTTGGCCTGGTTCATTCCGGGCCTGCTCGCGGTCGCCGTCGCCGGCCTGGTCACCCATCCGCTGACCCTGCTGCCGCTGCTGCTGGCGAACGCGCTGACCATGGCGGCGATCTGCCACGCGATCGGCTTCGACCCCGAGCCGCGCTTCGGCCGCACCGTACTGCGCCGCGGCGCCGCGCACCTGGTGATGTTCACCGGCTACACCGTGCTGGTATTCGTGCTGGTCGCCTGGCCGATGCTGCAGCTGACCCATGAACCCAGCCTCAGCGCGGCGCTGGTGCTGGCCGCGGCGCTGGTGCTGGCGCTGGTCGCGCTGTGGCGGCTGTGGCCGGCGTTCGGCCTGGTGTTCGTGTGGGACGACGCCTACCCGAGCCAGCGCGACGGCTCGTGGATCTTCACCGCCACCTTGCGCAGCATCGCGTTCGGCCGTCACCTGTCGCGCGAGGAACGTTTCTTCAGCCACTTCCTGCCGGCCGCGTTCGCGCTGCTGGTGCTGGCGTTCGGCGCGATCGCGCTGACCGGCCTGTACGGCGTGCTGCCGGCGGAGCCGCGCGTCGCCGCGCTGGCGATCTACGGCGTGCTGCTGTTGCCGCTGGGCTGCCTGGTGATCGCCAACCGCACGCTGCGCGCGCTGCTGTGCGAACGCCACCAGCCGCGCCGGCGTGCCGATCGCGCGCCGGCCGCCGCACCGCGTCCGGTGCTGAGCGAGCAGGAACGCACCGCCGGCACGCCGGAACAGGCCGCCGCCCTGCTGGCCGCCACCCGCGACGGCGACATCGAGCGCGCGCTGGCCCTGGTCGAGGCCGCTGCCGACCCCGACACCGCGCCCGCCGCCGACGACCGCGACCAGCGCCCGGTGCTGATGCTGGCCGCGCTGCTGCCCGATACCCGCCTGCTGCGCGCGCTGATCGCCAAGGGCGCCGACGTGAACCGCGCCAGCGGCGGCATCACCCCGCTGCTGGCCGCCACCCGCGACAGCTGGCACGGCCGCGCCGAGGCGGTGCTGACCCTGCTCGCCAACGGCGCCAGTCCGCTGGTCACCGACGCCGAGGGCAACACGCCGCTGCACGGCGCCGTGCTCAGTGCCGACGCCGGCGTGGCGGCGATGCTGCTGGACGCTGCCGCACCGATCAATGCGCTGAACAAGGCCGGCATCAGCCCGCTCGCCACCGCCTGCCGCGCCGCCAACTGGCCGCTGGCGAAATTCCTGCTGGAGCACGGCGCCAAGCCGGCCCCGGCCAACGGCGAGCCGGCGCTGGTCGCCGCCGCCGGCATCGCCGACGATGATGTGGAAGGAGTGAAGCTGCTGCTCAAGCATCGCGCCGCGGTCAACGCGGTCGATGCGCGGCAACGGCATGCGCTGCTCGGCGCCGCCGCCGAAGGCCACGAGCAGATCGCCCGCGCGCTGTGTGCCGCCGGCGCCGACGTCAACCTGGTCGACCGCCACGGCAGCAGCGCACTGATGGAAGCGGCGCGCGCCGGTGCCGGCGGCATCGTGCAGCTGCTGGCCGAGGCGAAAGCCGACGCCGGCCTGCGCGACAGCCACGGCCGCGACGCACTGACCCTGGCTTGCCAGTCGCCGCGTGCGCACGGCGAAACCGTGCGCGCGCTGCTGGCGCTGGGCGCCGAGCCGAAGACCGCCGGCAGCGACGGTCGCAGCGCGCTCGATCACGCCGCCGCCGCCGGACGCTGGGACCTGGTCGCCCTGCTCGATCCGGACACGCCGCTGCCGGCCAGCCTCAGCCAGGACGTGCTGGGCGAAGGCAGCGACACCCCGGCGCACTTGCTCGACGCGTTGCGCTTCGGCCACTGGGCGATCGTCTCCGGCTTCGTCGAGCGCGTGCGCGAATGGCCGCAGCCGGAGCTGGCCCGGTTGTACCTGGAGCTGGCCACGCCGGGCCTCGACGCAGCCCGCCGCTGGCTGCTCGACCACGGCCTGGATGCCGAAGCCCGACTGGAAGCGCCGCGCATCGACGACGCCGAAACCGCCGACGCGCCGCCCCTGCCGCCACTGGGCCAGCGTCTGTTCGACGCCTTGCTGCAGCAACTGCCGGACGCCACCGAAGCGCTGGACGACCTGCTGCAGGCCGGTGCCAGCCCGGCCGGCACCGGCCTGCTGGCGCAGGCGCTGGTGCACTTGAACGGAGCCGCCCAGGGCGCCGCGCTGCCGCTGAACCTGCTTGAACGCGGCGCCGATCCGTTCGGCGCGGACGCCCGCGAACGCACCCCGCTGCAGCTGGCCGTGGTCAACGCACAACTGCCGCTGCTGCAGGCCCTGCTGGCCCGCGGCTGCGATCCGAACACGCGCGACCGCGACGGTTGCACGCCGCTGTTCGCCGCGCTGGAACACGGCGCGCAGGCGCTGCCGCTGGTGCGTGCGCTGATCGCCCACGGCGCGAATCCCGAAGCGGCCGACGCGAACGGCGAAACCCCGCTGGGTCTGGCACTGGAGCATCCGGCGGTGGAGCGCTGGCTCGACTGGCGCGACTGGCCGCGGCCGAACCGTGCGCTGCGCGCCGACGACCTGCCCGCCGCCGCCAAGGCCGGCGCACTGGCCAGCGTGCAACGCCTGCTGGAACTGGGCTTCGCGGTGGACACCCGCGACGGCCAGGACGCCACCGCATTGCTGCATGCGTGCGGCGCCGGCCATCGCGACATCGCCGCCTGCCTGCTCGACGCCGGCGCCGACCCGTCGCTGGCCGCGCGCAGCGGCGTGACCCCGCTGGCCGCCGCAGTGGCCGCGCGCCGCGAGGCCCTGGTCGCGCTGCTGCTGCAACATGAAGTCGCGGTCGACCAGCGCCTGCCGAACGAAGCCACCGCCTTGATGGTGGCCGCGGCCATGGGTTATCCGGACGTCGCCGAGCAGCTGCTGGATGCCGGCGCCGACGTCAACGCGGTCGACGACGCCGGCCGCAGCGCGCTGCACGCGGCCGCCCAGTTCGGCTTCGAACACAACGACAGCCTGCGCGCGCGGCGCCTGTTCGACGGCCTACTCAAGCACGGCGCCGACATCAACCACGCGGACAACGAAGGCAAGACGCCGTTGCTGCTGTTGCTCGGCGCACAGCTGCGCCCGGGCAGCGAATGCGACGCCACCCACATCGGTGCACTGGTGCCGCTGCTGCTGGATGCCGGCGCCAGGGTGGAACACGCCGACCAGCGCGGCGTCACCGCGCTGCACGCCTGCGCCATGCACGCGCTGCTGCCGCCGGCGCGCGTGCTGCTGTCGCGCGGCGCCGACCGCAACGCGGCCGATGCGTTCGGGCGCACCGCGGCCGACGTGGCGCGGCAGCTGGGCTACGTCGACATCGCCCACGAACTGGCCGCGCGCAGCGGCGCGATCCCCAGCGTGCGGCAGACCCTGCGCCGGCCGGCGCAGCCGTCGGATTAGGGACGCCCGGAAGCGCCGGTCTTACTCCTCTTCCTCGCTGGTCAGCGGCGTGCCCGCGTCGCGCTGGCGCTCACGCTGCGCGCTGCGCTCGGCATCCGCGTCGAACAAACGCTGCAGGTCGACCAGCGCGTCGCGGGTGCTCTGGATCAGCTTGGTCTCGTCGTCGTAGACCAGCGCCTGCTTCTTCAGCAGTTCCTCGTCGTAGCGGCGGAAGCGCTCGACCCGGTCGGCCGCCAGCTCGTGCGGCAGGCCCAGCGCCTCCAGCGTCTTGCGGGTCATCTTGAGACTGGAGTGGAAGGTCTCGCGGATCGGTTCCGCGACGCCCATGTCCATCAGCCGGAACACGTGCTGGCGGTTGCGCGCGCGGGCGATGATCTTCAGGTGCGGGTACTGCCGCCGCACCAGCCGCGCGGTGCGCAGGTTCGCCTCCGGGTCGTCGGTGGCCAGCACGAATACCTCGGCCTTGTCGGCCCGCGCCGCGCGCAGCAGCTCCGGCCGCGCCGGGTCGCCGAAGAACAGGTTGACGCTGCCGAAGCGGCGCGACTGGTCCACCTGGTCGGCCGAATGCTCCAGCGCCACGAACGGAATGTTCTGCGCGCGCAGCACGCGGGCGATGATCTGGCCGACCCGGCCGAAGCCGGCGATGATCACCCGCGGCGTGTCGGCCTCGATCGCATCGAACTCGCGCGTCGGCTTGTTCGGCCGCACGTTCAGCGCCTTCGCCGCCAGCACCACCAGCAATGGGGTCAGCGCCATCGACAAGGTGATCGCCAGCACCAGCGCGTCGCGCTGGGCCACGCCGATCAGGCCTTGCTCGGCCGCCTGGCGCAGCACCACGAACGCAAACTCGCCGCCGCAGGCCAGCAGCACCACCAGGCGCAGCGTGTCGGAACGGTTGAGCCCGCCCAGCAGCCGCCCCAGCGGCCACAGCAGCACGCTCTTCAGCAGCAGCAATGCGCCGACCAGGCCGAACATCAGCCCGGGCCGGTGCAACAGCAGCGACAGGTCCATCGACATGCCGACGCTGATGAAGAACAGCCCCAGCAGCAGGCCCTTGAACGGCTCGATGTTCGATTCCAGTTCGTGCCGGTACTCCGAATCGGCCAGCAGCATGCCGGCCAGGAACGCGCCCAGGGTGGCCGAGACGCCGGCCATCTCCATCAGCAGGGCCACGCCCATCACCACCAGCAGCGCGGTGGCGGTGAACACCTCCACCGAATCGGCCTTCGCCACGAAACGGAACACCGGGCGCAACAGGTAGCGGCCGCCGACGATCACCGCCACGATCACCCCGACCGTGCGCAGCACCGCGAACAGGTTGAAATCCTGCGCGGTGGAGGAAGCCAGCAACGGCACCGCGGCAATCAGCGGGATCGCCGCCAGGTCCTGGAACAGCAGGATCGAAAACACCTGGCGGCCATAAGCGGAACCGGCCTCCTTGCGCTCGGCCAGGATCTGCAGGCCGAACGCGGTGGAGGACAGCGCCAGGCTGCCGCCCACGATCACCGCGCCCTTGCCGGTAAGACCGAACAGGAAATAGCCCGCCGCGGCGATCGCCACGCTGGTCGCCAGCACCTGCAGCAGGCCGGTGCCGAACACCGAGCGGCGCATCACCCACAGGCGCTGCGGCGACAATTCCAGGCCGATCACGAACAGCATCAGCTCGACGCCGAACTCGGAAATCGTGGCGACCCCTTCGGTATCGCTGACCAGGCCCAGCAGCTGCGGCCCGATCGCCACGCCGGCGATCAGGTAACCGAGCACCGCGCCCAACCGGAAGCGCTTGGTCAGCGGCACCACGATCACGGTGGCGAGCAGGAACACCACCGCGGTCTGCAGGAAATGATGGCTGTCCACGCGCTGGGCGACTCCGGTCGGCGATGCCCGATTATTCCACGCGAAGGATGACCGCACGGCATCCCCGCAGCGTTTCCATGACGGGTTGCCGAAAAAGATCAGGCCCGCACGAGGCGGGCCTGATCTGCATGCAGAAGCGGCGTGCCGCTTACGGCTTTGGCGCGTCCTTCAGGCCGCGGTTCTCCAGCATCGGCTCGATCTCGGGATCGTGGCCGCGCCAGTCCTTGTACATCTTCGCCAGCTCCTCGGTGTTGCCGCGCGAGAGCACCATCGCGCGGAAGCGGTCGCCGTTCTCGCGGGTCAGGCCGCCGTGTTCCTTGAAGCCCACGAAAGCGTCGTCGGCCAGCATCTGCGTCCACAGGTAGGCGTAGTAGCCGGCGGCGTAGCCGTTGCCCCAGATGTGCTGGAAGTAGCTGGAGCGGTAGCGCGGCGGCACGTAGCCGAGGTCGATGCCGTCCTTCTTCAGCGCGGCGGCTTCGAACTGGTCGGCGTCCTGCAGCGGCGCATCGGCGCCGAGCATGTGCCAGTTCATGTCGAGCAGGGCGGCGGAGACCAGTTCGGTCATCTCGTAGCCCTTGTTGAACTTGCCGGCCTTCTTCATCTTGTCGACCAGCGCCTGCGGCATCGGCGCGCCGGTCTGGTAGTGCTTCGCGTAATGGGCGAACACCTTCGGATCGGTCGCCCAGTGCTCGTTGAACTGCGACGGGAACTCGACGAAGTCGCGTGCCGTGTTGGTGCCGGACAGGGTCGGGTACTGCTCGTCGGCGAAGATGCCGTGCAGCGCATGGCCGAACTCGTGGAACATGGTGATCACGTCGTCGAACGACAGCAGCGCCGGCTGGCCCGCGGCCGGCTTGCTGAAGTTGCACACGTTGAAGATCACCGGCTTGGTGCCCAGCAGCTTGGACTGGGTGACCAGGTTGTCCATCCAGGCGCCGCCGTTCTTGTTGTCGCGCTTGAAGTAGTCGGTATAGAACAGCGCCATCGAGCGGCCGTCCTTGTCGAACACCTCGAACACGCGCATGTCCGGCTGGTACACCGGGATGTCGTGGCGTTCCTTGAAGGTCAGCCCGTACAGCTGATTGGCGGCGTAAAACACGCCGTTCTGCAGCACGTCGTCAAGCTCGAAGTACGGCTTGATCTGGTTTTCGTCGAGGTCGAACTTCGCCTTGCGCACCTGCTCGGCGTAGAAATTCCAGTCCCACGGCTGCAGCTTGAAATCGCCGTGCTGTTTGTCGATCAGCGCCTGGATGTCGCCCGCCTCGACCTTCGCGCGGGCGGTGACCGCGGGCACCAGGTCTTGCATGAACTTCAACGCCGTCTGCGGCGTCTTCGCCATCTGGTCGTCCAGCTTCCACGCCGCGTAGTTCGGGAAGCCGAGCAGCTTGGCCTGCGTGGCGCGGATCTGCGCCAGCCGCTCGATCGTCTTGCGGGTATCGTTCGCGTCGCCCTTTTCGGCGCGGTTCCACGAGGCCTCGAACAGTGCCTGGCGGGTGGCGCGATCGGTGAGGTCCTGCAGCTCGGGCTGCTGGGTGGTGTTCTGCAGAGTCAGCACGTACTTGCCGTCCTGCTTGCGGTCCTTGCCGGCCTGGGCCGCCGCGGCAAGCTCGGCGTCGGACAGGCCGGCCAGCTTCGCCTTGTCGGCGATCACCGGCGCGGCGTCCTTGGTGGCGGCCAGCAGCTTGTTGGTGAACGCGGTGCTCAGCGTCGACTCTTCCTTGTTGAGGTCCTTCAGCTTCGCCTTGTCGGCGTCGGAGAGTTTCGCGCCGGCGTGCACGAAGTCCTTGTAGACCACCTCGACCAGGCGCGCCGACTCCGCATCGAGCTTGAGCGTGTCGCGCTGGTTGTAGACCGTCTCGACGCGCTGGAACAGCTTGCTGTCGAGATGGATCGCATCCTCGTGCGCGGCCAGTTTCGGCGCTTCCTCTTCCTGCACCTTCTGCAGCGTGTCGTTGGTGTTCGCGCCGGTGACCGCGTTGAACGCGGCCATCACGCGATGCAGCATGGCGCCGGATTTCTCCATCGCCACGTAGGTGTTCTCGAACGTGGGCGGTTCCGGGTTGTCCGCGATCTTCTCGATCTCGGCCAGGTGCTGTTTCATGCCCTCCTCGATCGCCGGTTGATAGTCGCCGTCATGAATCTTGTCGAACGGCGGCGCCTGGAACGGCAGCGTGCTGGCGGCGTAGAACGGGTTGCTGGTCATGTCGGTGGTGGCCGTTGCGGTACTGCTGGCGGACGCGGTCGAGGCCGCCGGTGCGGGCGGGTTGGCGGCCTCGTTCGGCGGCTGCGAGCAGGCAGCCAGGACCATCGTGGTGGCGATCACAATCATGCGCAGACGAAGCATCGGGTTCCCCAAGTGGTGTGCCCGTTGCCGGGTACGGAAGTCATAGCCGCCGACTGTACCGACAGCGCGGGTACTTTCCAAACGGCGCAGAATCCTGCGCTCAAGCCGCGCGCAGGTCGCGCAGCTGCCACGCCGCGCCGATCAGCAGGTACAGCCGATGGCGCACCACGCTCATCGGCAAGTCGGTGACCAGGTCCACGTCGGTACGCAAGTCGGCGACCCGGGCATTTACCTGCGCCGCCGGGTCGATGGCGCCGAGGCTGTCGTCCACCGCATCCGGATCGGGTTGCACCGCGCGCCAGCGCTGGAACAGGCCGTCGTCGCGCAAGGCCTGCTGCAGTGCCACGGCGAAATCGTTCGGGCCGGCGCCGTCGTACGCAAAGCGCGGATCGGCGCCGCGCGCGTGAGCCAGGTCGGCGATCGAAAGGTAGTAGTGGTTGCGGGCCATGTTGCCTCCGACGATGGGAACCGGTGCCTATCCAAGCACGACCGATGTGAAGGCCGACACCGCTGCCGCCAGCTCGCCAGCCGCCTGCGCCGGCGCCACTCCATGCGGCAGCACGCCCAGGCACGGCGCCGGCAGCAGTTCGCGCAGCGTGGCCAGGTTTTCCTCCGGCGCGTCCATCGCCGGATCGACCCGGTTGCCGATCCAGCCCAGCAAGTGACAGCCATCGGCCAGGATCGCGCGTGCGCTGAGCAGGGCATGGTTGAGGCAGCCCAGCCGCAGCCCGACCACCAGAATCACCGGCAATCGCCACTGCTTCGCAATGTCCGCCGCGAACAATCCCGGCGCCAGCGGCACCAGCCAGCCGCCCACGCCTTCGATCACCACGCGTTGATGGCCGGCGCTCAACCGGTCGAATGCCGCACGCATCGGCGCGAGAGAGATTTCCACGCCATCGTGCGCTGCCGCCAGATGCGGCGACAGCGGATCGCGCAGCGCCACCGGGTTGATCAGCGCATACGGCAGGTTTGCATCGCTGCTCGCCGCCTGCAGCGCCAGCGCATCATCGTTACGCAGGCCGTTCGCGGTTTCCACGCAGCCGCTGGCGACCGGCTTCATGCCGCAGGCGCTGTATCCCGCCGCACGCAGCGCGTGCAGCAGCGTACACGCCGCATGGGTCTTGCCGATGCCGGTGTCGGTGCCGGCGATGAACAGCGCAGCCGTTATGCCTGCGTGCTGCGCCGGTCGAAACGGTTCGCCACCACGGCGCCGCTGATTTTCGCGCTGTTCGGCTGGGCTCACAGCGCATCTCCGTCATGATCGCCCGGCGCATAATACGGGTTTTGCTGCCGGACACGCCGCATGTTCGAACTGAAAGCCCATACCTACGCCAGCAAGCGCGAGCACTACGAGGACCTGGTGCAGCAGGCGCGCGGCATCCTCGCCGGCGAGCGCGACCTGATCGCAAACGCGGCGAACTTCGGCGCGCTGGTCTACCACAGCCTGCCCCAGCTCAACTGGGCCGGCTTCTACCTGTACGACGGCACCGAGCTGGTGGTCGGCCCGTTCCAGGGCAAGCCGGCGTGCATCCGCATCGCGCTCGGCCGCGGCGTCTGCGGCACCGCCGCGCAGACGCGCGAAACCCAGCTCGTGCGCGACGTCAACGCGTTCGCCGGGCACATCGCCTGCGACGCCGCCTCGCAATCGGAAATCGTGGTGCCGCTGATCAAGCCCGACGGCAGCCTGCTCGGCGTGTGGGACGTGGACAGCCCGGTCACCGACCGCTTCGACGAAGACGACCGCGCCGGGATGGAAGCGCTGTGTGCGGTGTTCATGGAATCCGTGCGCGGTTGATCGCCCTGTCTCCGACGGGACAGTCCGTGTCGCGCCCGCACAAATTTCAGCGCTCGCGAGCCTGATGCGCGCCCTCGCGCGGCTGCTGCAACAAGGTCACCACCGCCTGGCGTGCCTCGTCCACGCCGGTGCCGGCGGACGACGAGAAGATCTGCGCGGTGGCGTGCAGGCCTTCGGCGGCGAACTGCTTGCGCAGCGCGGCCAACGCCTGGGTGGCCTGGCCGCGCGAGAGCTTGTCGGCCTTGGTCAGCAGCAGGTGGCAGGGCAGCTGGGTGGCGAAACAGAACTCCAGCATCATCCGGTCGAATTCCTTCAGCGGATGGCGGATGTCCACGATCAGCACCAGCCCGCGCAGGCTGCGGCGCTGGTGCAGGTAGGCGTCGATCTCCAGCTTCCAGTGCTCGCGCATTTCCAGCGGCACCTTCGCGTAGCCGTAGCCGGGCAGGTCGATCAGGCGCAGATCCAGCGTTGACTCGCCGGCGGTTGCGGCAGGCGGTCGCTCCTGCGCATCCTGCGCCCGCGACACTGGTACATCCCTGTACGGCGGCAGGCTGAACGCGACCATCTGCTGGGTGCGGCCGGGGGTCTTGGACGTGCGCGCCAACCCCTTGTGCCCGGTCAGCGCATTCAGCGCGCTGGACTTGCCGGCATTCGAGCGTCCGGCAAACGCCACCTCGGCGCCCTGGTCGGCAGGAAGCTGGCTGATGCGGTGGGCGGCGAGCACGAATTGCGCGCCCTGCAGGGGATTCGACATGGGGATGGTTTGACCAAGGTAGGGTGGCACGGGATAATTCTGAGGTTTCTGCCTGTTGCAGGCCGCATGGCCGCAATCCCTGGCAGTGTTCGCAAGTCTCTCGGGAGTCAAGTGTATGAGTTTTCGGTCCGCTGGTTTTCGACCCACGCTTCTCGGGTCTGCCCTGGCCCTTGTGCTGGCGCTGTCCGCCAACGCCGTGATGGCACAAGACGCCCAGCCGGAGACTGCCGCGCCAGCCGCCGCCAGCACTGCGGCAACACCCGCCAGCGCGGTCACGGCCCCGGCGGTTGCCGCCGCGGTGAAGCCCGGTGACGCCACCGCCGGCCAGGCCAAGGCCGCGGTCTGCGGCGCCTGCCACGGCATGGACGGCAATTCCGCCGACGCGCAGTACCCGAAGCTGGCCGGCCAGAGCGAGCAGTACATCGTGCGCCAGCTGACCAGCTTCAAGGCGGCCAAGCGGCAGAATCCGATCATGATGGGCATGGCCGCGCCGCTGTCCGAGCAGGACATGCACGACCTTGGCGCCTACTTCGCCAGCAAGACCGCGCTGCCCGGCGTGGCCGACCAGGCGCTGGTGGAGCACGGCCAGACGCTGTTCCGCCAAGGTGACGCCACGCGCGGCATTCCGGCTTGCATGGCCTGCCACAGCATCGACGGCCGCGGCAATCCGGGCGCGATGTACCCGCAGCTGACCAGCCAGCACGCGCAGTACATCGAAGCCACGCTGAAGGCCTGGCACGACGGCACCACCTGGGGCGACGACGCCCACTCGCAAGTCATGCCGGCGATCGCCAAGCAGCTGAGCGCCGACGACATCGCCGCCCTGGCCAGCTACATCGAGGGCCTGCACAGCGCCGACGGCCAGCCGGCCGCCACGCCCTGATCGAATCCGCGCCGACCGCAGTGTCGGCGCTGTCGTTTTGTGTTCCGTCTTTTCGAGGTCTGCCATGTTGAAGCGTCTGCCGTTCCTGTGTGCCGCCCTGCTCGCGCTTGCCGCCTGCAGCCATGACAGCGACACCAGCGGCACCGCCCAGCAGGCCGCGCCAGCCGTCACCAGCAGTGCCGAAGCCGCGCCGGCCGGCACCGCGACCAGCAGTGCCGCACCGGCAGCTGCCGGCAGCGCTGCGCCCGCCGCCGCCAGCACGGCTGCCGCCGCACCGGCCGCGACCACTCCCGGCGCGCCTGCTCCGGCCGTGGCCGCGGCGCCGTTCGTCGACAACGGCAAGTGGGTCGAGGGCAAGAACTACTTCCTGATCGATCCGGCGCAGCCGACCAGCCACCCCGGCAAGATCGAGGTGACCGAGGTGTTCTCCTACGGCTGCCCGGCCTGCAACGGCTTCCACTCCACCGCCGAGCAGATCGCCAGGAGCCTGCCGCCGGGCGCGGTGATGAACTACCTGGCCGCCTCGTTCCGCCCGGACGAGAACTGGCCGATGTACCAGCGCGCGTTCTACGCGGCGCAGGCGCTGGACCTGGTCGGGAAGACCCATGACGCGATGTTCGACGCGGTATGGAAGAGCGGCGAACTGTCCACCTACAACCTGAAAGCCAGCGGGCTGAAGCAGCATTCGGCATGGCCCACGATCGAGGACGCAGCGAAGTTCTACGCCAAGTACGGCGTCGATCCGAAGGAGTTCGTCGGCGTCGCCAACTCGTTCACCGTCAACACCAAGATGAAGCGCGCCGACGACCTGATGAAGGCCTACGGGGTGGACAGCACGCCGACCATGATCGTCAACGGCAAGTACCGTTTCACGGCAAGCTCCGCCGGCGGCTACGCGCAGTCGATCGAGTTGACCCAGTGGCTGGTGGCCAAGGAAGCCGCCGGCAAGTAAGCCGGTTCGGTTAATCTGATCCGCACGGCGACTCCACCGCCACCACGCGAAGAGAAACCCCATGTTCAAGCGATTCGCCCACCCGCGCGTACTCACCCTGCTCGCCGGCCTGCTGCTGGCCAGCGCCTGCACCGCGCAACCCGGTGCGCCGGCGCCGTACACCGAGGGCAACGAGTACGTCACCCTGCCCGCCCCATACCAGCGCTACAGCAGCGCGGGCAAGGTGGAAGTGGTCGAGGTGTTCTCCTACGGCTGCATCCACTGCGCGCAGTTCGCGCCGGCCGCCGAGGCGTTGCGCAAGCAGCTGCCGGCGGGCGTGGAATTGAAACTGGTGCCGGCACCGTTCAGCGCCGAGTGGCTGCCGTATGCGCGCGCGTACTACGCGGCGAAGCAGCTCGGCGTGGTCGAGCGCACCCATCTGAAACTGTTCGACGCCAAGTTCGCCCAGCACTACCCGATCAGTTCGATGGACGAGCTCGCCGACTTCTACGCCCGCGAGGGCGTCGACCGCGCCGAGTTCCTGCGCGTGGCCACGTCGCCCGAGGCCACCGCAAAGCTGAAGGAAGATCTCGCGTTGATCCAGAAGTGGCAGGTGGACGGCACCCCGACCATCGTGGTCAACGGCAAGTACCGCGTGGCCACGGTGCACTCGTTCGACGAGATGGTCGCGGTGACGCAATGGCTGGTCAAGCGCGAGCTGGCCGGCAAGTAAGCGCCGCACGCGGCGCCCGGCAACGCGGCTGGTGCACCATTCACGTCCGGTGGATCATGCTGGCCGCCGTGTCCGGCGCGTGAGCATGATCCATGATCGTGGGCGCCGGCATCCCCTTCCCGTGTAGTGTGTTGCAATGACCCGCGCCGCCACTTCCCAAGCCGCCCCTGCCGAGCGTCGCCTGCGCCTGCTGAGCTGCAACATCCTGGCTGGCGCCAGCGTGCAGCGCTACCGCGAATACGTCACCCGCAGCATCAACGCGGTGCTGCCGGGACGGCGCAAGATGGACAACCTCGACCGGCTCGCCGAGGTACTGTCGCAATTCGACGTGATCGGCCTGCAGGAGGCCGACGCCGGCAGCCTGCGCTCGGGCTTCCTCAACCAGACCCGCTACCTCGCCGAAACCGCCGGTCTGCCGTTCTGGAGCCACCAGCCGAACCGCGCGATGGTCAAGCTAGCACACTCGGCGAACGGCCTGATCAGCCGGCTGGAACCGCACTCGGTGCTGGACTACCCGCTGCCCAGCCGAATCCCCGGCCGCGGTGCGCTGCTGGCCCAATTCGGCGAAGGCGACAACGCGCTGGCGGTGATGATCGCGCACCTGTCGCTGAGCGCACCGGCGCGCGCGCGCCAGCTCGGCTTCATCGCGGAACTGCTGCAGGATTTCCCGCACGCCGTGCTGATGGGCGACCTCAACACCGAACCAGGCAGTGCCGAAATGCAGCAGCTGTTCGCCAAATCCACCCTGCAGCCACCGGCACAGGCGACGCCGACTTTCCCCAGCTGGAAGCCGCGGCGCGCGCTGGACCACATCCTCACCTCGCCGGCGATCCAGCTGGAGAAGACCTGGGCGCTGCCGCAGGCGTTCTCCGACCACCTGCCGCTGGCGGCGGAGATCCGGTTGCCGGCGCACGTCGGCGGCAAGGCCACGCCGAGGCACCGGCGATGACCTCGACGACATGGCAGCGGGCATGGCCATGGCTGTTGTTGCTGCTGGTGGCGCTGTTCACGGCGTGGTTGCGCTACGGCGTGATCGAACCCGCCACGATGGCGCAACAGTGCGGCGGCGGCCACGCGCCGTGGTGGTGCCGTTGGCGGCAGTGGCTGGTGCTGGGCTTCCTGCACGACGTCTACGGCATCGCGGCGCTGCTGGCGACGGCGCTGGCGTTGTTTTGGAAACGCATGGGACTGGCCTGGTTGGCCGCCGCGCTCGGCATCATCGCGCTGCAATTGTACTGTTTCGAGAGCGGCGCGCTGGCCGTGCTGATCGGCTGCCTACGCCTGCTGCGCCTGCAGGCGACGCGCGCGCCACCAGTCGACCAGCACCGGCACGGCCAGCAGCAGGTTCACTCCCAGCCATAGCCACGCCACCGCGGTGAGCCCGGCCTCCTGCACCAGCACGGTCGCCGCCAGCAGCGGCAGCCAGGGCGCGAGAAAACGTTCCTCCAGCAGCGGCATCGTCGATGCGCGCCGGTCGCCCAGCCAGCCGAGCAGCGCATAGCCGACGCACGGCAGCAGGAACAGGCCCAGCGGGAAATCCCGGTAACGGCCATCGACGACCAGCAGCAGCCCGTAGAACGCCAGCCCGAACAGCCAGCCCAGCCGCAGCCAGCGTGGCGGCGCGGTCGGCGCGGCCACGCCGGCCAGCCGCGCGGCGATCCAGCGCGCCAGCCGCAGCGCGGTGAACAAGGCCAGCGCGCAGGCGGCGAACGACACCGCCCATTCCCAGCCATCGCGGCAGGCGTACAGCATCTGCCGATACTGCCAGGCCAGCGCGCAGCCGCTGGCCGCACCGGCCAGCGCGAGTGCGCTCCAGCCGCGCCCGCCATGCCAGCGTCGCCGCCAGGCGCCGACCAACGCAAACAGCGCGGCACCACCCGCGCCGGCGAGCCAGCCGGCCCACCAGCGCGGTTCCTCGGTCACCGGCCCCTGCATCGCGAACTTCGGCCGTGCCTGCACGTCGAAGATGCCCCAGTAGCCGCCCACGGTGCCTTCCTGCGCGCGTTTCCACGGCTGGTCGAACGCCTCGATCACGTTGTACGGCATGTGCACGGTAGCCGCGTAGCGCAGGAATTCGCGCAGGTAGCGCGCCTCGTTGACCACGCTGGCGCTGGCCGCCTGGCGCGGCCGCCCGGCGCTGGGCCAGCCGGTCTCGCCGATCATCACGCGCCGGCCGGGAAACGCCTGCTGCACCTGCGCGTACACCGCCGCCACATGCTGCACGGCGCGTTCGGGCGGCACCGGCTGGTCTTCCCAGTACGGCAAGATATGGATGGTCAGGTAATCCACCGAACCGGCCAGCTCGGGATGACGCAGCCAGAACTCCCACACGTCGGCATACGTCACCGGTACGTGGACCGCCGCGCGCACCTGGCCCAGGTAGCCGGCCAGTTGCGCCGACGACAGCTCGCCACGCAGCAGCACCTCGTTGCCCACGATCACCCCGCGCAGCACCTGCGGGTATTTGTTCGCGGTGGCGATGCCCAGCGCGACCTGCTGCGCGTTCGCCTTCGCGTCGCCGCCCAGCCAGATGCCCAGCAGCACCTTCATGCCGTAGCGCTCGGCGATCCCGGGCACCGCGCTGAGACCTTGCCCCTGCGAGTACGTGCGCACACAGTCGAAGCGCTGCGACAACGCGCGCAGGTCCGCGTCGATGCGTTCGGGGCTGATGTAGGCGTTCGCATCCAGCGGCGTCTCGCCGGCCTGGCGGAACGGCGCGTACGAGACGCAGGCGATCCGTGCCGACGGCGCATCCGGCAGCGCCACCGGCCGGCCGATCGCCCACCACCAGGTCGCCCCGGCCAGCGCCGCCAGCAGCAACACCATCCAGGCCAACCCGTTTCGACGAAAAGCGGGCGAAGCTGCTGACGACATGCCGATCCCGGAGAGGCTGAAGATGAAGCGTGCCAGCTTAGCAGGCGCGTCCACACTCACCGAATCGCGACAAGCCGGCCCGGACCATCGACTACACTGCCAGTGATCCATTGCAGGAGTTCCCATGTCTGTTTCCGCTTCATCGCGGCGTGTTCCGCTGGCCTGGCTGCTACTGGCCGCCGGCTGGCTGCTGACCAGTGCGATGGCGCACGCCGCCGAACCCGACGCCGCCCAGCGCGCCGCCTTCAAACAGGCCTATGCCGCCGCCCAGCAAGGCGGCGACGGCTGGCAATCGCTGGCCAGCGGCCTGCGCGGCTACCCGCTGTATCCGTATCTGCAGGCCGCGGCGCTGCAACACGACATCCAGCAGACCGATCGCGCCAGCGTGGAGGCATACCTCGCGCAATACCCGGACTGGATTCCTGCCGCCGACCTGCGCCGCGCGTTCCTGTTGGAACTGGCGCGCCGACAGGATTGGGGCACCTTCCTCGCGCTGTACCAGCCCGGCCTCGGCGACACGCTGGCCTGCGACGCCTTGCAGGCGCGCCTGGCCGGCGGCGCCACCCTGGATTTCGAGTCGAATCTGGCCGGCTTGTGGGCCAAGCCGAACCTGCCCGACGCCTGCGACCCGGTGCTGGCCGCCGCGCACGACCAGGGCCTGCTGACCGCCGCGCGCTTGTGGACGCGGATCGACCGCGCCGCCGACGCCGGCCAGGCCAGCACCATCGCCAACCTCACCGGCTGGTTGCCGGCAGCCGAGCGCGCCACTGCGCAGCAACTGGCACTGGCGCTGCGCGACCCGGCCGCCGCACTGGCGGCCGCGTCCGACTGGCCCGACGGCACACGCCAGCGGCAGGCCGCCACGCTGGCGCTGACCCGGCTGGCCCGGCGCCAGACCAGCAGCGCCGATACGGCCTGGCAGAAGCTGCAATCACGCTTCCATTTCAGCGAAGCGCAACGCAACCGGATCCTGCAGACCCTGGCGCTGTACCACGCTACCGATTTCGACGACGGCGCACTGGCCCGGCTGATCGCCCTGCCCGCCGCCGCGCAGACTGACGGCACCCGCGAATGGCGGGTGCGCGTGGCGCTGGCGCAGCAGGACTGGAGCGCGGTGCTGGCCGGCCTCGACGCGATGCCCGCCGGCCAGCAGCAGGACGGCGAATGGCAGTACTTCCGCGCCCGCGCGCTGACCGCGCTGGGCCATGACGACGAGGCCCGCCAGCTGTTCGAGGCCCAGGCCGACAAACCCACGTTCTTCGGCTTCCTGTCCGCCGACCGGCTCGACCAGCCGTACGCGATCTGCCCGTTGACCCTGGCCGACGACCCGCAGCGCGAACAGTCCCTGTTGGCCAACCCCGGCCTGCTGCGCGCGTTCGAGCTGTACGCCGTGGACCTGCCGAAGCTGGCCCGGCGCGAGTGGACACGCGCGCTGCAGGATGCCGACCCGGCCACTCAACGAATGGCCGCCGACATGGCCAACCGCCGCGGCTGGTACGACCGCGCCGTGTTCACCATGAGCAGCGGCGACGCACTGCGGCTGTACGACCTGCGCTTCCCGCTGGCCAGCCAGGACGGCCTGGTGCCGCAGGCCGGGCAGGCCGGGATCGAGCCGGCCTGGGCCTACGGCATCCTGCGCGCGGAAAGCGCCTGGATGAGCGATGCGCAATCCGGCGCCGACGCGCGCGGCCTGATGCAGCTGCTGCCGGCCACCGCCGCACTGGTGGCGAAGCGCAACGGCCTCGACTGGGGCGGCGGCGACACGCTGTACGACCCGGTCATCAACATCGCGCTGGGCACGCGCTACCTGGCGCAGATGGCTGCGCGTTTCAACGGCTCSCCGTGGCTGGCCAGCGCCGCCTACAACGCCGGCCCGAACAAGGTCGACCAGTGGCTGGCCGCGCGCGGCACGCTGGCGCCGGACCTGTTCGTCGCCACCATCCCGTTCAAGGAAACCCGCGAGTACGTGGCGCGGGTGATGGCGTTCAGCGTGATCTACGATTGGCGCTTGAGCGGCGACACGGTGGTGCCGCTGGCCACCCGCATGGGCCCGATCGGCCAGCCGTACGCACTGCCGACCGCCGCGACGGCGCGCCGTGCGGTCGCCTGTCCCGCCGCCGAGGCGGTGCCGGCCGTCGCCGGCAGCGTCTCGCCCTGAGACCGACCCACCGATTCACCGAGGTATTGATCCCATGGCCGCACAGCAACTCGTCATTCTCGGCGGCACCGGTTTCGTCGGCAGCCACCTGGTGCCGCGCCTGGCCGCCGACGGCCACCAGATCGTGCTGCTCAGCCGCAACCGCGAGCAGCACCGCGAACTCGGCGTGCTGCCCACGGTGAGCGTGCGCAGCGCCGACATCTACGACGACGACGTGCTGCGCCGGCAGCTGGCCGGCGCCGACGCGGTGATCAACCTGGTCGGCATCCTCAACCCGCGCGGCCGGCACACATTCCAGCGCGCGCACGTGGAACTGGCGCGCCGGCTGATCGCCGCCTGCCACGCCAGCGGCGTGGGTCGTCTGCACCAGATGAGCTCGCTGAAGGCCGGCCAGGGCCTGTCGCAATACCTGAAAACCCGCGGCGAGGCCGAGGCGCTGGTCAAGGCGTCCGCGCTGGACTGGACGATCTACCAGCCCAGCGTGATCTTCGGCCCCGGCGACGGCCTGGTCAGCCGCTTCGCCAAGCTGCTGCGGCAGATGCCTGCGCTGCCGCTGGCGCGCGCGCAGGCGCGGATGGCGCCCACCTGGGTCGGCGACGTGGCCGAGGCGATCGCCCGTTGCGTCGATCACGCGACACTGGGCCAGCGGCGCAGCTTCGAGCTGTACGGCCCCGAGGTGCTCACGCTGGGCGAGATCGTGCACAAGATCCGCGCCGCCGCCGGCCTGCGCACGCCGGTCGTCGCGCTGCCCGACAGCCTCGGCCGGCTGCAGGCGCAGTTCGCCGAGCTGCTGCCCGGCAAGCCTTTTTCGCTGGACAATTTCCGCTCGCTGCGCACCGATTCGGTCGGCAAGCTCGACGGCTACGCCGCGCTCGGCATCGTGCCGCAACCGTTCACTCCGTGGCTGCCGGTGCTGCTCGACGAGCCGCCGCGGCAACGCCGGCTGGCTGCGGCGCGCTCGCTGCAACGCTGAACGCCGCGCGGATCAGCGCACGCCCAGCAGCAGCCGCAAGCGATCCAGTTCGGTGCCATAGCGCGCGACCAGGGCCGGCTCGCGCTGCCAGGGCTGGCGCGTGCGCGGCGCCGTGCGCGCACCCGCCGGCTCGTGCTGGAAGCCCAGACAGGCCGGGTCATACTCAAGCCCGCAGAACGCCAGCAGCCGGCGCACCTGGGTCTCAGGATCGGCCAGCAAGGCCTCGTAGTCGTGTTCGAGGAAACGCTGCGGGAACAGCCGCTGCCAGTGCCGGCCGAGCCGCTCGTGGTCGCGCCAGTAGCCGACGATGTCGTCCAGGTCGTAGCTGAAGTCGTGGCCGCCGGCGAACAGCTGGCGGTAGCAGGCGAAACAGGTTTCCAGGGCATCGCGCCGGCAATGCACCACCCGCGCGCCCGGCAGCATCGCCAACGCCACGCCCACCACGCGCCAACTGAACCGGTTCGCGTCGATGAAGCGCGGCAGGCCGCGGCGCCAATGCCCGGTGCGCGCCAGGTAGTCCTGGCCCAGGCGCGCCCAGTCCGCCGGCGTGGCCGAGCCGACCCACTGCAGCAGCGGCTGTCCGCGTCGGGCCGATTCGTCGCTGATCACCCGCTGCAGGTCGGGCGACTCGTCGACGCCGCCCACGTACGGGTGCGCGGCAAGGATCTGCCGGGTCAATCCGGCACCGGCATGCGGCAGCGCCATGAGGAAGATCACCGGCTCGCCCAGCGCGGCATCCGCGGCCCCGGCCAGCGGCTCGGCGAATGCCGCGAGCATGGCGTCGGCACGCGCCCGCATGCCCGCTGCGTTCCAGTTCAGCTGCCGGTGCTGCCATGCGTTGGCCTTGCGCAGGGCGCGGAAGGCCGCACGGTAGTCGGCTTGGTCTTCCAGCGCGCGCGCCAGTGCGAAGCCGAGCTGGACGCGCGCCAGCGGCGCCGGCTGCGGCATCTGCAAGGCCTGCTGCAACCGGGCCACATCGTCCTTGCCGAAGCGCTCGGCATCCAGCCCGGCCAGGCCGCTCCAGGCTTCCGGATGGCCGGGCTGGCGTTGCAGCACCTCGCGGTAATTCGCCGCCGCCGGAGCCACGGCACCGAGGCCGGTCTGCGCCGAGGCCAGCACCAGCCGCGCGGCGAGATGGTCCGGATCGAGATCCAGCGCGCGATGCAGCGCGGTGATCGCCCCGGCCGGCCGACCCTGCAGCTGGAACATCCGGCCCAGGTTGAACCACGCCGGCGCGAAGTCGGGCGCCAGTTCACAGGCCCGCTGCAACGCCGACAAGGCCGCCTCGTTCTCGCCCTGGGCCTGCAGCGAAACGCCCAGGCCGATGTGCACCAGGGCGTCGTGCGGACTCTTCGCCAACGCCTGGCGCAGGACCGCCACCGCCTGCGCGTGGTTGCCGCGCAACTGCTGCAGCTGGCCCGACAGGCGCAGCGCCTCCACGCCATCGGGCACCAGCGCCAGCACCGCGGCCAGCGCCGCTTCGGCGCGAGCCAGCTCGCCGTCGATCATCGCGCCGCTGGCTTCGTCGAGCAGTTGCACCGCCTCCGGCGACAGACCCGCGGCACGATCCCGCAGCAGCGGATGAGCCTGCTTTGCCACCATCGTCAAAGGCCCCCTGCCTGCCTGCCGTCGGTTTCAATCGCCAGCTTACGCGAGCACGGCGGCGGCATAAAGCGCCGCCAACCGGCAGCGTGCCATCACGGCTCGGCCACGCATGGCAGAATCCCCCCATGCACATCTACCTGGTCGGCGGCGCGGTCCGCGACAAACTGTTGAAGCGGCCGGTGGTCGACCGTGACCACGTGGTGGTCGGCGCGTTGCCGGAGGAGTTGCTGTCGCTGGGCTACAAGCCGGTGGGCAAGGATTTCCCGGTGTTCCTGCATCCCGAAACAGGCGAGGAGTACGCGCTGGCGCGCACCGAGCGCAAGAGCGGGCGTGGTTATCACGGCTTCGTGTTCCAGGCCGACCCGACGATCACGCTGGAGCAGGACCTGGCCCGGCGCGACCTCACCATCAACGCGATCGCCGAGGACGAGCACGGTGCGCTGACCGATCCGTTCGGCGGCGTGCGCGACCTCGAGGCGCGCGTGCTGCGCCACGTGTCGCCGGCGTTCGTCGAGGATCCGGTGCGGGTGTTGCGGGTGGCGCGTTTCGCCGCGCGCTTCGCGCCGCTGGGTTTCGGCGTGGCCGCGGAAACCATGGCGCTGATGCGGCAGATGGTGGCTGACGGCGAGGTCGACCACCTGGTGCCGGAGCGCGTGTGGGCGGAGACGCGCAAGGCGCTGGGCGAACCGCAGCCGTCCATGTTCCTGCGCGTGCTGCGCGAATGCGGCGCACTGGCCGTGCTGTTTCCCGAAGTCGATGCGCTGTACGGCGTGCCGCAACGCGCCGAGTTCCACCCGGAGATCGACACCGGCGTGCACGTGGAGATGGTGCTGGAGGCAGCGGCGCGGCTCGCGCCGGGCAATGACGTGGTGGGCTTCTGCGCACTGACCCACGACCTCGGCAAGGCGCTGACGCCGTCCGATGGGCTGCCGCGCCACATCGGCCACGAGCATCGCGGCGTGGCGCCGCTGCGCGCGCTGGCGGCGCGGCTGAAGGTGCCGACCGAGCATGCCGCGCTGGCCGAACTGGTCTGCCGCGAGCATCTGAACGTGCACCGCGCGTTCGAGCTGAAGCCGGCCACCGTGCTGAAACTGCTGGGCGCGCTGGATGCCCTGCGCCGGCCGGCGCGGCTGGAGCTTTTCCTCGCCGCCTGCGAGGCGGACAAGCGCGGCCGGCGCGGCCACGAACACGACGCTTACCCGCAGGCGGATTACCTGCGCGAGGCGCGCGCCGCCGCCGCCGCGGTCGAGTCCGCCGACTTCGTCGCGCGTGGCCTGGCCGGCCCGGCGATCGGCCAGGCGATGGATGCGGCGCGGATCCACGCCATCGCCGCGCTGAAAACTCATCCTTCGCCAGGCGGATCCGCGGTATAAAGCCCGGATGATGACGCCCGCTGCGGGCATCCGTTGATCACCTCTTGCTGGAGTTGCCCGTGTCGAGTGCATTCACCCCGACCTCTCCCCTGCGTCAGCGCTTCCGTCCGCTGCTGTGGCTGGCGATCACCTACCTGGCGATCTCGTTCGCCACCCGCGTGGTGCTGCTGGTGATGTCCGGCAGCGAAGTGCCGCACACGCCGCTGAACCTGCTGTACGCGTTCGGCGTGGGGCTGGGCTACGACCTGGTCACCTACATCTACGTGGCGTGGCCGCTGGTGCTGTTCCTGTGGCTGGTGCCGACGCGACGCGCCGCAGTGTCCGGGCTGGGCCAGTGGCTGCTCTACGTGATCGCGCTGGCGCTGCTGTACGCGCTGTGTGTGGGCGTGCTGTACCTGCTGTACCGCGCCCACCTGGGCATGACCTGGCCGCTGGTGCTGCTGTTCCTGCTGGTGTTGCCGCTGCCGGGCTTCGCCTATGCCTCGCGCACCGGCCAGTGGGTGCTGTACGGGCTGGCGCTGGTGCTGCTGTACGGGCTGTTGTTCGTGGCGGCGTCCGAGCTGGTGTTCTGGAACGAGTTCAGCGTGCGCTTCAACTTCATCGCGGTGGACTACCTCGTCTACACCAACGAGGTGATCGGCAATATCCGCGAGTCCTATCCGATCGGCCGCTGGCTGGCCCTGCTGGCGGTGGTCGCGCTGGTGCTGTTCGCGCTCGGCCGGCGCGCCCTGCGCGTGCGCGACGACGGCAGCCGTTTCTGGCAGCGCGGCAAGGTGGCGCTGCTGTGGCTGGTGCTGACGGTCATTTCGGTGGCCGCGGTGAATGGCGGCATGAAGGATCGCACCGGCAACAACTACGTCAACGAGCTGGCCGGCAACGGCATCTACCAGTTCTTCAACGCGTTCCGCAGCAGCCACCTCGACTACGCGAAGTTCTACCGCACGCTGCCGGACGACGAGGCGTTCCGCCGCGTGCGCGAGATGCTGAAGACGCCGGACGCGACCTACGTCAGCGACGACCCGCGCGACCTCACCCGCGCGATCCGCCGGGTCGGCCCGGAAAAGCGCCTCAACGTGGTGCTGATCAGCGTGGAGAGCTTCTCCGGCGACTACCTGGGCACGTTCGGCAACCCGGACCACATCACGCCGTACCTCGATTCGCTGGTCGGCCAGAGCCTGTTCTTCGACAACCTGTACGCGAACGGCACGCGCACCGTGCGCGGGCTGGAAGCGCTGTCGCTGTCGGTGCCGCCCACACCCGGCGACTCGCTGCTGAAGGAACACAACAACGAGAATCTGTTCTCGCTGGCCGGTGTCTTCAACGACCGCGGTTACCAGTCGGACTTCGTCTACGGCGGCTACGGCCAGTTCGACAACATGAACTACTTCTTCGGCCACAACGGTTACCGCACGGTGGACCGGCGCGACATCCCGAAGACCGCCACGATCCACAGCGAGAACGTGTGGGGCGTGGCCGACGAGGACCTGTACACGCTGGCGCTGGGCCAGATGGACCAGATCCACGCCGAAGGAAAACCCTTTTTCCTGCACATCATGACCACCTCCAACCACCGCCCGTTCACCTTCCCGGAAGGCCGCGTCAAGCAGGCCAACGGCACCCGTCAGGGCGCGGTGGCGTACACCGACTGGTCGATCGGCGATTTCATCAAGCGCGCGCGCGAAAAATCGTATTTCGACGACACCGTGTTCGTGATCACCGCCGACCACTGCGCCTCCAGCGCGGGCAAGACCAGCGTGCCGGTGAACCGCTACCACGTGCCGCTGTGGATCTACGCGCCGAAGCACATCCAGCCGCAGCGCGTGGACCGGTTGATGGGCCAGGTCGACATCGCGCCGACCCTGCTCGGCCTGCTCAACTTCAGCTACCGCTCGCGCTTCTTCGGCTACGACCTGTTCCAGTTGGAACCCGGCCGCGAGCGCGCGTTCCCGGCTACCTACGAGAAGCTCGGCTACCTGCACGACGACGTGCTCACCGTACTGGAGCCGCAGCGCAAGCTGGAGCAGATGAAGCCGGACTACGCCAGCGGCGACGCCACCCCGATCGTGCCGCAGAACGAAGAGCAGATCGACCAGGCGGTGGCCTATTACCAGGTCGCCAGCGAGCTGTTCAAGCGCGGCCAGCTGGTGCGCCGCCCGGAGGATTCGACGCCGGTGGAACCGTTGCCGGCGGAACCCGCCTCCGCACCAGCGCCGGCCAGCTCGACGGTGGTGCCGGCAGCAGCCGGTTCGGTCGGTTCAGTCCCCGCGCCGGCGCATTGAGCGCGCTTCCACGCTCGCCAGCACGCTGGCGAGCGATGTGCGCAGCAGCATCAGCGCGATGACGATGCCGACGCCATCGGCGAGCACGTCCAGCGCATCGGCGTCGCGCGGCGGGTCCAGCCACTGCGCGAATTCGATGAACACGCCGAACGCCAGGCAGCCCAGCGCAGCCCAGCCGCGCGGGCGGCGTTCGCGGTAGACGTTGCCCCACCAGCCCATCAGGCAGGTGAAAGTGGTGGCGTGCAGCAGCTTGTCGCCGTACGGGAAATCCAGCGCGATGCCGGGGTCCGGGCGCAGCGCCATCCACAGCACCCACAGCATGATCGCGCCACCCAGCGCGACCCAGGCGCGATGCCAGCGCAGCCGTCCGGACGGCTGAATCGTTTCGCGTTCCGTCAAAGCCGCTCGCCCTGGTCGGCGGCGAGCAACTCGGCCGGCAGCGGCAGCGCGTCGAGGCCGCGCGCCAACAGCATCGCCTGGAAGCGTTCGCCCATCTGCTCGGGCAACATCAGCCGCTTCGCCTGCTGGGCGAGCCGGTAGCGGCCGTGCTCGTCGGCGATCGCCGCGTGCTCGCGCTCGAACGCGTCCTGCAACCCGGCGCCAATCAGGAACTGCGCCTGCGGCAAATACCCCGCCACGCCGAAGCCGGCGCTGTTGCCGGCCTCGGCCAGCGCGGTGAAGTCGACCGAGGCGGTAAGGTCGTTCATGCCCGGCAGGTACAGCGGGTCGTTGTGTGCGTGGTGACGGTAATGCGCCATCAAGGTGCCGTCGTCGCGCTCGGGCAGGTAGAACTCGCGGCGCACGTAACCGTAGTCGATGAACAGCAGCAAGCCCGTCGTCAGCGAGCCGGCGACCGCCTGGATCCAGTACGGCAGCTGCGGCAGGATTTCCGAGCGGTAGCCATCGACGAAATCGACGCCGAGGTCGCGCTCGACGTGGCGCACGGCGGCGGATACCAGCGCATCGGCCGGGCGGTCGACGCGGACCAGGCGGCCTTCGCCATCGAGCGCCACGTACTCTTCATAAACTTCGCCCTGGCGCATCGCGAAGCGCGTGGCCGGCAGCGCGTCGATCACCTCGTTGGCGAACAGCACGCCGCGCCAGTCCTGCTCGGGCGGGCGATCCAGCCACTGCACGCGGGCGTTGAGCGCGGCCGGCAAGTGCGCCAGCAGGCGTTCGCGCTGGCGTTCGCGCAAGTCGGCGCTGGGCTCCAGGATCAGATACCGCCGCGGCAGCGTGCCGCTGGCGGCCAGCGCCTTCAACGCCGCCTCGGCGAATGCACCGCTGCCGCCGCCCAGTTCGAGGAAATCCGCCTCGTCGCCGAGCATCGCCAGCACCGGTTGCAGCGCATTCACCACGCAGTCGGCGAACAGGCCGCCCAGTTCCGGCGCGGTGACGAAGTCGCCGGCTGCGCCGAACTTGGTACGGCCGGCGCTGTAGTAGCCCAGCCCCGGCGCGTACAGGCAACGCTCCATGTATTGCGAGAACGGCATCGGTCCGTGCGAGGCAATCTGTTCGCGCAATAACTGCAGCAGGCGATCGGAATGGGCGCGCTCGTCGGCCGTCGGTTCGGGGAGGCGAGAAGACATGTTTGTTGCCGGTCATGAAAAACGCGGCAAGCATAGCGGATGGCGCCGCACGCCCTTCATCGGGCGCCCGCAGATCGACCCGCCCTGCAAAACCGCAGCACGTTCCTGCGCTCAGAAATCCTTCTGCACGCTAAGGTACACACCGCGGCGCGGGCCGAACTGCGGCGCACCGACGCCGATGCCGCTGCCGTCGCGCAACTCGTAGGTGCGGTCCAGCGCGTTGAGCACGGCGAGCTGGGTGTGCAGCTGGCCGAAGCGCTCGAACGTGAAGTCGTGCGACAGGTTGAGGTTCAACTGGAAGTACACCGGCAGCGAGGCGCCGTTCGGCACGTTGCCGTCCTTGCGCAGGCCGCTGCCGAACAGGTAGTCGGCGCCGACCCGGGTGCTGTCGTTCAACGCATAGTTGACGCCGCCGGACGAGGTGAGTTTCTGGTCGTGGTCGAGGAAGATCCAGTGGTCGTTGACGTAGGCCAGGTCGTCCGACGCGAAGTTGTACTGGCTGGTGATGATGCGCTTGCCGATCGCCTTGCCGAGCGACGCGTTGAAGTAGGCGGACAGCGGCCCCTGCTCGTAGTTGACGGTGAATTCCAGGCCCTTCACCCGGCCCGCGGCGTAGTTGAAGGTGGAGTAGACCAGGGCGGAGCCGAACTGGCCTTCGTCCTGCAGACGCTGCACCTTGCGGTAGTAGGCGTCCACGCCGACGGTCCAGGCCGAGCCGAGGTTCTGCGAGACGCCGACGTCGAAATAGTCCGAGCGCTCGGCCAGCGGCGTGTTGTTGCCCATGTCCGACACCGCGTTGGTGGTGCCGTCGAACTTGGCGATGTTGCTGCTCGCGATCATCTCGGTGGCCGGCGGGGTGAAGTAGCGCGAGTAGCCGGCGTGCACGGTGGTGCTGCCGGTGGCCTGCCAGACCAGGCCCAGCCGCGGGCTCAGCTGGCTCTCGCTGCGTGCCAGTTGGTAACGGTCGCCGCGCAGGCCGTAGTTCAGCGTCCAGGTGTCGCCGATGCTCCACTCGTCCTGCACGTAGGCCGACCAGGTCTTCGCGGTGAGGCGGCTGTTGTCGAGGATGTTGATCGGCGTGGTGCTGGCCTGGTTGCCGTCGGCGTCGGCCGGGAACACCCATGCGTCGTTGCCGCTGACCGCGCGCTCGAAGCTGCCGTAGATGCCGTAGCGCAGCGTGTGGCGGCCGCCCATCGGCATGGCGAAGTCGGCCTGCAAGGTGCTGGCGCGATTGCTGCGGGTGACCGCGGAAGCGACGCCGTTGAACATCAGCTCGCCGATCCGGTCCGGCGCATAGGCGAGGCGGCTGTAGCGCTGGCCCACCGACACCTGGTAGTCGGTCGCGCCCAGCTTGCCCTGCAGCGCCAGCACGCCGAAGCGGGTGTTCTCGCGCTGGTGTTCGTCGAGGTTGGCGGAGTTGAAGTCGACCGTATCCAGATAGCCGAATTGCGGCATATAGCCCGGCCGGTTCGGGATCTGGAAGCGGTTGTTGGCGACGCCGAACAGGAAGCTCAGCCGGGTGTCGTTGTCGATCAGGTAGCTGACGTCGCCGAAGCCCTTCACCTGGTTGGTGTGGTCGTGGATCGGCTTCCTGCTCGACGTGGGATTCTCGATGCCGGCATCGTTCTCCAGGTAGTTGCCGGTGAAGAACCAGCTCCAGCGGTCGTTGCTGCCCCAGACCGACGCGTTCGGATTGAGCGTGCCGTTGCTGCCGCCGGTGATGCCGACGCTGCCGCCGTTGCCGAGGTCATGGCCGCTCTTCGTGGTGATGTCGACCACCGCCGCCGTGCGCAGGCCGTACTGCGCCGGCAGCGCGCCGTCGAGCAGCTTCACGGTGTCGATCGTGCGCGCATCGAGGCTCTGGCCGAAGCCGCCGATCGACTCGGGGATGATCACGCCATTGATGCGGTACTGCAGGTTCGCGTGGTCGCCGCGCACGTGCAGGCCGCCGTAGGAATCCTGCACCACGCCAGGCGCCTGCAGCAGCACCTGGTTCATCGGCGTGGAGGCGCCCAGCGGCAGCTGCGCGATCGCCTTGTGGTCGATCACGTACTGGCTGCTGCCGGTATCCGGCGACAGCGCATTGCGCGCCTGGTCCAGCGCGGCCGAGACCGAGACCGCGCCCAGGTCCTGCACCTTGGCCGGCTGCCTGTTGCGGCCGCCACCGTCGACCGGATCGTCCCCGTTCGCGGTAACGGCGGGGGCGGCGGCATTCGTCGCCGGCGTCGTGTCGGTGGCGTGGACGGCGGTCGTCCCCAGGGCAACGGCAAGGCTCAAGGCGAGCAGGGAAGGTTTCATCGACAGTTCCAACAGGGGTGGAAAGAGGTTCTTATTTTGTAATGTTATAACATTACTGAAAAGTTTTCCGCCACGCCTGCGCCGGAAGTCATGCCCGACGGCGAAACCGTTGATCCCCGCTTCATGCGACGTCCCTAGACTGCCAACGACACATGCCGCGTCCAGCGCCCGATACGTCCCACGGAGCCACGCATGACCCAGCCCAGCCAGCAGGTAGCCACCGTCATCGCACCGGTCGAGCACGGCCGGATCACCGAGGCGATCCTGGATTTCGTCAGCCAGGTACCCGACAGCAAGATCGGCAACAGCCAGGACCCCGCCAGCGAGGCGCGCCGGCTGGCCAATCGCGCCGCCCAGCGTGCCGCACTCACCGCCGGCTCGCTCGCGTTGCCGCCGGGGCCGCTGGGCTGGCTGACCTTGCTGCCGGAGCTGATCGCGATCTGGAAAATCCAGGCGCAGATGGTCAGCGACATCGCCGCCGCCTACGGTCGTCACGCCACGCTGGGCCGCGAGCAGATGATGTGGTGCCTGTTCCGCCACACCGCGGCGCAGGCGTTTCGCGATCTGGTGGTGCGCATGGGCGACCGGCTGGTGTTCCGGCGGATGTCCTACGGCGTGGCCCAACGCGTGGCGAAACAGGTCGGCGTCAAGCTGACCCAGCGCACGCTCAGCAAGGGCGTTTCGCGCTGGCTGCCGGTAATCGGCGCACTCGGCGTGGGCGCCTACGCGTACTACGACACCGGGCAAGTTGCCGGCACCGCGATCGAACTGTTCGAAGGCGAAGTCACGCTCGAGGGCGACGCCGCCGATACGCCGAAAGCCAAGCCCCGCCGCCGCGCGGTGAACAGCCTGGTCGACAAGGCCGTGGCCGGCGCCGCACGCAAAGTGGCGAGTGCCGCACGCAAGGCCGCCAGCCGGAAGTCGCGCAAACCTGATTGAGCGCCGCGCCGGATGACGTGAAGCGGGCTTTGCGGCAAGCTGGAATCTGGATATCCGCCGGAGTCGCCCCATGCCGCCACGCCACGACCGCCCCGTCGCGCTGATCACCGGCGCCGGCCGTCGCGTCGGCGCGGTGACCGCGCGCACCCTGCACGCAGCCGGCTACGACCTGGCGCTGCACTACCGCCGCTCCGCCGACGACGCCCGCGCGCTGGCCGACGAACTGGAACGGCAACGCCGCGGCAGCACCTTGCTGCTGCAGGCCGAACTGGCCGACCTGCCCGCCTTGCCGGCAATGATCGAACAATTGCTGGCGCACTACGGCCGGCTCGACGCGCTGGTCAACAACGCCTCGGCGTTCTTCCCCACGCCGCTGGGCACGGCGACGCCGCAGCAGTGGGACGCGTTGTTCGCCTCCAACGCGCAGGCGCCGTTCTTCCTCAGCCAGGCGGCGATCCCGGCGCTGCGCGAAGCGCGCGGCGGCATCGTCAACATGGTCGACATCTACGCCGAACGGCCGCTGGCGGAGCACCCGCTGTACTGCATGGCGAAGGCCGCACTCGCCGCGATGACCCGCTCGCTGGCGCTGGAGCTGGGCCCGGAAATCCGTGTCAACGGCGTGGCGCCCGGCGCGGTGCTGTGGCCCAGCGACGGCAAACCGTACGCCGATCAGCAGACGATGCTGGCGCGCACGCCGCTGCAGCACGCCGGCACGCCCGAGGATGTCGCCGGCGCCGTGCTGTGGCTGCTGCGCGATGCGCCGTATGTCACCGGGCAGATCATCCGCGTGGACGGCGGGCGCACGTTGTCGGTGTGAGTTCTGCGGCTCGCGGCTACTTCTTCTTCGGCGCGAACGCCTGCTGCAGCAGCGCCTGGTCGAAGCCGACGCTGGCCTCGCCCGCTTCCGCGTAGCGGTACAGCGCGGCCGAGTAGATGCCTTGCAGTGACGCCTGGACCAGGCCGAGCAGGGTCAGCCCCAGCACCACCATGGCCACCGCCAGCACGATCGCCACGGCCGACTGCAACGCGACCGCGCCGCCGATCAGGATCGCGCCGAGCAGCACCGCCAGCACCATCAGCAGGCCGAACACCACGCCGATGCCGCCGTTGCCGATCAGGTTCTCGCCCCAGCTGCGCTTGAGCAGTTCCACGCTGCGCTTGACCGCGTCGACCGGGCCCACGTCCTGGCTGGCCAGGATCGGCACCACCAGGAAGGTGGCCACGGTCCAGGCCAGGCCGATGAAGCCGACCACCAACCGGCCGATCAGGCCAAGGCGCTCCTGGATCATCCGCAGCAGCAGGCCGACGGTGGCGGCGATCAGCGCGTAGCCGAGGATCTGCGGCAACTTCGCGCGGGCCAGCGCGAAGCCGGCGCCCACGCTGGTCGGCTCGCCGCGCAGGTGCATCAGCGCCACGCCGGTCAGCGCGGTCTGGAAAAAGATGATCACGAAGTACTGCACCAGGTAGAAGCCGAACATCAGCAGATACGCGCCCGCGGACATGCCCTGCCTGAACTGCTCGCCGGCGTGCTCGTTGCCGATCACCATCACCCCGACCGGGATCAGGAAACTCGCCGCCACCAGCAGCGTGCACAGCCCCGATAGCAAGGGAAACACCAGCAACGACTTGTCCGAACGCAACACCGCCGCGCTCGCTTTCAGCAACGCCCAACTGCGCGCAAATTTCCCGGCCATACGTGTCTCCCCCTTCATCCGTGGATCGTGAGTGTGCCCTTTCTAGCACCCGTCGCACGCATGCGACAGTGCTCAGTCCGGCAGCGATTCGACCTGCAGCGGTTCGTGCCCCGCCGGAAACGCCGCCCACAACTCGGCCATGCTCAGCCCGCTGACGGGATGCCGGAACGCCGGCGCGATGTCGGCAATCGGCCGCAGCACGAACGCGTGCTGCAGTTCCTTGCGCGGGATCTGCAGGTGACCCGGGCCGTCGAGCACCAGCGCGTCGTAGAACACGATGTCGACGTCCAGCGTGCGGTCCGAATAGCGCGGCACGTCGCGGCGGCGGCCGTGGCGATCCTCCAGCGCGTGCAGCCAGTCGTTCAGCGCTTCGGGCGACAGCTCGGTATCCAACCCCACCGCCAGGTTGACGAAGTCCGCGCTGTCGAAACCCACCGACCGGCTGCGATACGCCGGCGACACGGCGATCGCACCGAAACGCTCGCGCAATTCGCCGATCGCCGCGGACAGGTGACGCTGCGGTTCGAGGTTGGAACCCAGGCTCAGGTAGACCCGTGCCATCAGCGCGTTCGCATGCCGCGCTCGATGCACACGCCGACGGCCTTCGCGCCGCGCACCGCACCCGGCTTGGACAGCTTCAGGCGCACCCAGCCGACCCCGAACTCCTCGCGGATGATCGCCGCGCAGCGCTCGGCCAGCGTCTCGACCAGGCCGAAGCTGGACGCTTCCACGTAGCCGATCAAGCGCTTGGACACGTCCTTGTAGTTCAGCGTCAGCGCGATGTCGTCGCCGGCCGCCGGCACGGTGTTGTCGAACGCCATCTCGATGTCGAACGACAGCGTCTGCCGCACCCGGCGCTCCCAGTCGTAGATGCCGATGACGGCGTCGATGCGCAGATCTTCGATGAAAACGGTATCCATGGCGGTGATCACGAGAGGCGGAGCCGTACAGGGTCCGCGAGCCGGCGCGCGGATGCAAGCCTGTGGCGCGGTGGCCGCCATGCGATCATGTGCGGATGACCACGTTCAGCACGCTCCCGCTCAAACCCGCCCTGCTCGCCAGCGTCGACACGCTCGGCTACGCCGCCATGACCCCGGTGCAGGCGCAAAGCCTGCCGCCGATGCTGGAAGGGCGCGACGTGATCGCGCAGGCGCAGACCGGCAGCGGCAAGACCGCGGCGTTCGGGCTGAGCCTGCTGCAGACGCTGGACGCGGACACGATCCGGCTGCAGGCGCTGGTGCTGTGCCCCACCCGCGAACTGGCCGACCAGGTCAGCAAGGCGATCCGCAAGCTGGCCGCGAACATTCCGAACGTGAAGCTGCTGACCCTGTGCGGCGGCATGCCGCTGGGTCCGCAACTGGCCTCGCTGACGCATGACCCGCACATCGTGGTGGGCACGCCCGGCCGCGTGCAGGAACACCTCAAGCGCGGCAGCCTGCACGGCGGCGGCATCAAGGTGCTGGTGCTGGACGAGGCCGATCGCATGCTCGACATGGGCTTCAGCGAGGCGATCGACGACATCATCGGGCGCATCGCGAAACACCATCAGACCCTGCTGTTCTCGGCCACCTATCCGGACGAGATCCGCGCGGTGAGCCAGCGCGTGCAGAAGGATCCGGTCGTGGTGACGGTGGACGCGCCGGCCGAACAGAAACCGGCGATCGAACAGCAGTTCATCGAAGTGGATCCGGCGCAGAAACTTGATGCACTGGCGCAGTTGCTGGCCGGCGAGCGCGGGGAGCACGCGCTGGTGTTCTGCAACATGCGCCGCGATGTGGACGCAGTAGCGCAGGAACTCGACCGCCGCGGCTTCTCCGCGCTGGCTCTGCACGGCGACATGGAACAGCGCGACCGCGACGAGGTGCTGGTGCGCTTCGCCAACCACAGCTGCGCGGTGCTGGTCGCCACCGACGTGGCCGCGCGCGGGCTGGACATCGTCGCGCTGCCGCTGGTGCTGAGCTACGACGTCGCGCACGACCCGGACACCCACACCCACCGCATCGGCCGCACCGGCCGCGCCGGCGAAACAGGCCTGGCGATCACCTTGTGCACGCCGCGCGAGCGGCCGAAGGCGGCGAACATCGAGGAACTCAGCGGCGCGCCGCTGCCGTGGCGCACGCTGAAAGTGGCGTCGCCGCGCGGCAAGACGTTGCACCTGGCGCCGATGAAGACGCTGGTGATCGACGCCGGCCGGCAGGACAAGCTGCGCCCCGGCGACATCCTCGGCGCGCTCACCGGCGACGCCGGGCTGGAGGCGAAGGACATCGGCAAGATCGACGTGTTCGCCACCCGCGCCTACGTGGCGATCAGCCGCGCACTGGCGAACAAGGCGCTGGAGCGCCTGCGCGCGGGCAAGATCAAGGGCCGCAATTTCCGCGTGCGTCCGCTAGGCTGATCGCCCCAACCCGTCCGGAAGCCGACCCGATGCCGCGCTGGTCCACCTGCACCCTCGCCTTCGCCCTGCTCGCCTGTGCCGCGCCGGCCTCGGCGGCCATCCCGGTCTACGGCTACCAGGTCGTGCGCACCTACCCGCACGACACCGGCGCCTATACCGAGGGGCTGTTCTACAAGGCCGGTTACCTCTACGAGAGCACCGGCCAGGTCGGCCAGTCGACCGTGCGCAAGGTGGCGCTGGAAACCGGCGAAGTGGTGCAGCGCCATCGCCTGCCGAAGCAGTACTTCGGCGAGGGCATCGTCGACTGGAAGGACCGGCTGGTGCAGCTCACCTGGCAGAGCCAGACCGGCTTCGTCTACGACCTGGCCAGTTTCACGCCGCAGCGCAATTTCAGCTACCCCGGCGAAGGCTGGGCGCTGACCCGCGACGACACGCACCTGTACATGAGCGATGGCACGCCGGTGCTGCGCGTGCTCGATCCGGAAACGCTGCAAGTGATCCGCCGCATCACGGTGACCGCGGATGGCGCGCGGGTCACCCACCTCAACGAACTGGAGTGGGTCGACGGCGAGATCTACGCGAACGTGTGGTTGACCGACCGCATCGCGCGGATCGACCCGGCCAGCGGCCACGTGGTGGGCTGGATCGACCTCACCGGCCTGTTCGACATCAACCAGCTGCCGAACCCCGGCGACGACGTGCTCAACGGGATCGCCTGGGACGCGCGGCACAAGCGCCTGTTCGTCACCGGCAAGTGCTGGCCGCAGCTGTTCGAGATCAAGCTGGTGAAGCGGCCCGCGCAGTGAATCCGCGCCGCGGCCGGTAGCGTCACAAGGTATTCAGCCAGGTCGACAGCGCCTGCACGTCGGCGTCGCCGAGCGTGGCCGCCACGCCATGCATCACCTTCGCATTGCTGCTGCCGGCGCGCGCGCCGCTCTTGAAGTCGCCCAGCTGCTTGGCCACGTACAAGCTGGACTGGCCACGCAGACGCGGGTAGGTCGCCCATGGCGGCTGCGGTGCGCTGCTGGGATGCGGCTGCGGGCCCAGCCCGGCCGGGCCGTGGCAACCCTGGCAGGGCGGAATGCCCTGCGCCGGGTCGCCGGCCAGATACAGCTGCGCGCCGCGCGAGGCGGCATCGGCCTGGCCCGCCGGCTTCGGCGCCAACGAGGCGTAGTAGCTGGCCAGGTCGCGCATGTCGGCGTCGCTCAGCGTGGCGGCCTGGCCGGTCATCACCGGATCGCTGCGCTGGCCGTCATGGAACTCCTTCAACTGCACGTACAGATAGGTGGCCGATTGCCCGGCCAGGTTCGGAAAGTTCGGCGCGATCGCCACGCCCTGCGCGCCATGGCAGGCCGCGCATACCGCGGCCTTGCCAGCACCGGCCTGGGCATCGCCGCTGACCGGCTGCACGCGACGCAGGTCGAGCGCGGCGGACGGCGTGGTGGCGGGTTGCTGTGCGGCGGCGTCGAGCGTGGCGGTCGACAGCAGCAGGCAAGCCAACAGGAGACTGGTGCGATACGTCATCACGGCGCTCCTTGAGCCTGTTCATGATCTCCAAGTGCCCCGCGCCGGGAGCTGTTTGCGCGCAGGCCAAGGAAGAACGAAGGAGTGGACGTCGGTCCACGACTGAGTGATGACGCCGGCATGCGCGCAAACAGACCCGGCCCAAAGGGTTGCCATCGAGTGGCCGCCATGCGGCAGCGCACGGCTTTGACCCCTGCTTTCGCAGGGGCAGGCTCTGACGGCCAGTCAGACGCTGCGCCGCGCACTACCACCTGACGGCCACTCGATGACAACGCGGGGTACTTGGAGATCATGAACAGGCTCACAACTTCAGGTTCAACATGACGCCGACCAGGCTCACGTTGTAGTGCAGCTGGCCACCCTTGTCGGTGTAGAGGCGATGGTCGTAGCTGAGCGTGTTGTCGAGCCCGGCGTAATGCCAGTCGCTGAAGGCGCCGGTCTCGTAACGGCCGTACAGGCGCACGCCGACGCTGCGGTTGACGCGGAAGCTCAGGCCCAGGTCGAGCGTATTGGTGCGGTACTTGTTGTCGGGAAAACCGGCGTTGGCCGCGGCCACGCCGGCGGGATCGCGATAGGCCAGCGCGCCGATGGTGGCGTAGTTGTAGCCGACGTGACCGAACGAGCCGGTGTAGTTGTAACTGACATCGGCACGCGCGCGGCCGAAGTCGTGACTGAAGCTCAGCCCCGCATTGCGGTTGCTCTCGCGGTCGAACTCCCACCACTGGTTCGCGTACGGATACAGCGGCCCACCGAGGTCGGGGTCGACCTGGCCGGGCGTGCCGAAGACGGCGCCGTTGTCCGGCCCGTCCGCGTCGTTGACGTTGGAGATGCCCATGCGCGAGGTTTCCGCGCCGAGGTAGGCGTTCATCGTGGTCGCCGGAGTCGGCTGCCAGTCCCACTGCAAGGTGGCGCCGGTGGTGCGGGTGTTCTGCCGGCCGATCAGCGCATCGTACTGATCGCGGTTGCCGTAGAACGTGGCCGACAGCGTGGCCGAGTCGCCCCACGGATAGATGACGATCGCGCGCGCCTTGCTCTCGGTGCGGTCGGACAGGTCGTACTTGCGCATGTCGGCCACGGTATGCGCGGCGATGCCGTTGACCGGCTCGACGAAGCCGGGCAGCGACTCGGAGAAGAACTGCGCGTACGGATCGTAGTTGTACTTGTCGCCGTCGCGCTTGGCGTATTCCCAGCTCAGCCGCACGGTGGCGCCGATGACGTCGCGGCTGACCCAGTCGAACTTGATGCGCTGGTCGTCGACGCGCTTGCGTTCGCGGTATTTCGGCTGGTTGTGGTCGTAGGTGTAGGTGACGCCGAGCGAGGTCTTGCGGCCGAGTTGCCAATCGCCGCCCAGCTCGAAGATCGTGTCGGTGTAGCCGAACGGCACGTTGCGCACGCTGACCATGTACGACCGGTACAGCGGATTGGTCGGATCGAAGATGCCGGTTTCGCCCGGCACCACGCTGCCCTGCGAGCCGTTCTCGGAGATGTAGCCGTACTGCCCGGTGAGCGGGTTGTAGGCAAGGTAGCGAGTCTTGTTGTCCTCGCGATACCAGCGCAAGCCGGCATGCCAGCCGAACGCGGGCGTGGGATGGAAGGTGACCCGCGCATCGAACAAGCCGGTGTCGATGCGTGCATTGGCGCTCTTCTGCGACAGCGCCGTGGTGGTGTTCCAGTTCGCGCAGTTGAAGGTGTAGTCGACCGGCGGTGCGATGAAGATGCCGCCGGTGCCGGTGCAGGTGGTGGGCGGCAGCAGCGCATCGTTCTGGCGCATCGTGCCCCACGCGCCGGCCACGGTGAACTGGCCGTTGCCCTTCAGCTCGCGCGACAGGTCCAGGCGGAGGTTGTGGTAGTCGTTGTCCGGCTCCAGCGAGAACTGGCCGTCCTTGATGTCGGCCACCTGCGGCGTGCCGACCACGTTCCACAGGCCGAACGGGCTTTCGAAGTTCAGATGGTCCTTGTGGTTGCGGAAGAACGAGCCGTTGTAGGTGGCGAGGAAGTGCCACAGCTTGCCGACGTTGCGCACGCTGAGGTTGATGTCGGTGGTACGGAAGTCGATCGGCCGCACCGTTTCCAGGATGCCGCCGTTGTCCGGGAACGGGAAGTTGAAGAACATCGAGCCGCCCCACAGGCGGGTGCCGCTGCGCTTCTCGTTGGTGATCGCGGCGGAGCCGATCCAGTTGCGGTACAGCACGCCTTCGTAGCTGAGCCCTTCGCGCGTGCGGGTGAGCCCGATGCTGCGCCGTGGCGTGGCCGCCGACACCGCGGCCACCTGCGCCGGGGTGCTGGCGCCGGCCACCAGCGGGGCGGGCAGGGTCAGGTCGGTGCTGCCGACGCCATTCCAGATCGGGTAGGCGCTGGTCGACACCGTATGCGGCATGTCGCGATAGAAGCCCTCGATGCGGTAGCTGCCGTAGCGACCGCCGCGCAGGCGGTAGTACTGGTCGTCGCCGCTGAGGTGGCTGCCGCGGACCTCGACGTAGCTGCCGGTTTTGCGGTTATCGAAATTCAGTGCAAGCAAGCCCAGCACCGCGCCGCTTTTCCAGTCGTCGTACTGGCGGAAATATTCCGCGTTGCGGTCGCCGCCGACGTGCAGGTAACCGAACTCGATCAGCCCGGCGTAGGTCCAGTCCCCCTGGCCCAGCGGCTTGCCCGGATCGACCATCGGCGGATACGGATACAGCGCGCCGGTCGGCGTGCGCAGCATGCCGGCGTGCAGGTAGGAAGTGCCGTCGGGATCGGCCGGATACAGCATCGGCGTCCAGCCACGCGGGTCCAGGCCGTTGCCGAACTGCATGTCGCCCACGCGCATGGTGCCGCTGGTGTCACCCGCCAGCGCGCCCTGCGTGCCGAACAGCCCGCACAGCAGGGCCAGGGCCAAGGCTGTCGGCGTCGTGCGATTTCCTTTCAGCGCAAGCATCGTCCGCCTCCGTCACTTGTGGAACTTCGGTCCGGAAGGATTGTTCGAGCCGTGGATATTGCTGTGGCAGCTCAGGCAGCCGCGCCCGATCAGCCGCTCGTCCGGATACGGGCCGGTGCCGAGTCCGGCCGCACTCTGCAGATCGTTCGGGTGGCGCGTCATGGTGTGGCACTGCTGGCACAGCATGGGAATCGGTGCGACCAGCAGGGTCTGCTGGTTGGAGCCGTGCACGTCGTGGCAGTTGAGGCAGTTCGCGCGCACCGGCGCGTGCTCGAACAGGAACGGCCCGCGCTTCTCGGCGTGGCAGGTGTAGCAGGTCTCGTTGACCGTGTCGGTCTTCAGCAGCGGCTTGGTGATCGAGCCGTGCGGGTTGTGGCAGTCGGTGCAGGCCATCTGCCCTTCCGGCAGCGGCATGTGCGAGCGGCGGTTGAACTTGGCGCGGATGTCCTGGTGGCAGGTTGCGCAGACTTCGTTGATCGACGACTTCGCCAGCACGCCTTCGGGCGACAGCCGCGCCATCGGGTTGTGGCAGTCGGTGCAGGACAGCCCGCGGTTCTGGTGGATCGAGCCGATCCAGTGCTGGCGTGCGCCACCGGCATGGCAGGCGAGACAGACCCCGGCCTGGACTTGCGGCGAGGTTTTCGCATCGTGGGTGAAGGCGATGATCAGGCCCGGTGCGGTGGGGTCCTTGGCATGTTCGGAACCCGGGCCGTGGCAACTTTCGCAGGCCGCCTGCGGGCCGGTGTTCGCGGCACCGGCGCGGAACGAGGCCACGTGCAGCGTATGCGAGGCCTGCATGTTTTCCTGCGCGTGGCAGGCCACGCAACTCTTCGCGCCGATCGCGTCGGCCTGCGGCGCCAGCGGATTGGCCGGAATGGACGCGGCATCGAACGGCGTGGCCGGGCTGTCGCTTGCCGGCGGCAGGTGCGGATTGTTCGCCCGCGCCGCGCTCGCGCCCATGTCGGTGGCCGGCAACATCTTCGCGATGTCGTTCTGGCTGAGCGCGCTGGACGGGCTGTGCACGGAATCCGCCGGTGCAGGCGCCTGCTGGGCCTGCGCACCCCAAGAACCCGCCAGGATGCCAGCGGCACCCAGCACCACGCACAGCAAGGCGGCAGGAAACAACGAAATCACACGCATGGCTTGACGCCCCTTGGCTAGCGTGAACAAACCGCAATCGGCCGGCGACGCCCCTGCCCGGTGCAAACTCCCTGGCGGCCGGCCTTGTCCCAAGCCCGAGTATTCACCCGGAAGTGAAAGGTTGTTAAGCCCTTTTGGTTGCGTTAAATGTCCATGATCACAGAACAATTTCTGATGATTGTGCGTCGCAACAAGACATTGCGCCACAGCGCGCTAGCCTGACCCCAGCCGCAAGGACACGCCGTGCAGGACCTCAACGACATTTACTACTTCGTGCAGGTGGTGGAGCTGGGTTCGTTCACCGCCGCCAGCAAGGCGCTGGGCGTGGCCAAGTCGCAGCTGAGCTTCCGGGTGGCGCGGCTGGAGGCCAGCCTCGGCGTGCGGCTGATCCAGCGCACCACGCGGCGCTCGCACGTCAGCGAGATCGGCCAGCGCTACTACGAACAATGCCGGCAGCTGCTGGCCGCCGCCGAGCAAACCCAGCGCGTCATCGACGAAGCCCAGGCCGCGCCGCGCGGACGCATCCACGTGGCCTGCCCGGTGCTGTTCGCGCAATTGCTGCTGGCGCCGATCCTGGTCGACTTCCTGCGGCGCCACCCCGAGGTGCAGGTCGACCTCGACATCTGCCACCACCAGGTCGACGTGATCGCCGGCGGCTACGACATCGCGTTCCGCGTGCACGATTCGCTCAAGGATTCCAGCCTGGTGATGCGCAGCTACGGCATGGACCCGCAGGTGCTGGTGGCCAGTCCCGAGTTGCTGCGACGCCAGGGCCAGCCGACCCAGCCGCTGGAGCTCAAGCGTCTTTCCAGCGTGGGCCTGATCAGCGCGGAAGGGCGGCACTTCTGGCACCTGCAGGCTGCCGACGGCCGCACCCAGCAGGTGGAGCACCACCCCAGCCTGACCAGCGACGACCTGCAGGTGCTGTACCAGGCGGTGATCGGCGGCGTCGGCGCGGCGCAGCTGCCGCAGTTCGTCTGCCGCGAACCGATTGCCGAAGGCCGGCTGGTGCCGCTGCTGCCGGCGTGGTCGCTGCCGCCAGGCAACGTGCACGCGGTATACCCCTCGCGCCACGGCCACACCCCGGCGCTGCGCAGCTTCATCGAGTTCGTGGCGCAGCACATGCCGCTGGTGCTGCGCCGCACGCAGCAGGGCGTGCTGGCCGAGAACGTGAAACCCGCGCCGGCAGGCCTGATCGCCGGCTGAAACCGGCCGGCTACGCGCCCAGCCAGCGCGCCGCACCGCGCCCGGCAATCAGGCCGCTGGCGAAACAGGCGGTCAGCAGGTAGCCGCCGGTCGGCGCCTCCCAGTCCAGCATCTCGCCGGCGCAGAACACGCCGGGACGGGCGCGCAGCATCAGGTTTTCATCCAGCGCCTCCAGCCGCACGCCGCCGGCCGTGCTGATCGCCTCGGCGACCGGCCGCGGCGCGCGCAGGCGCAGCGGCAAGGCCTTGAGCCGCGCCGCCAGCGCGAACGGATCGGCCAGGGTGGGCTTGTCGGCGAGTTCGAACACCAGCGCGCACTTCGCCGCGTCCAGCCCGGCGCGGCGGCGCAGCCAGTCGCCGATGCTGTGCTTGCCGCGCGGCGCGGCCAGGCGTTCGGCGAGTGCCGCTTCGGTGTAGCCGGGTACCAGGTCCAGCTGCAACAGCGCTTCGCCGCGCTCGCGGATCTGCTCGCGCAGCTCGGCGCCGATCGCGTAGATCAGGCTGCCCTCGATGCCGTATTCGCTGAGCACGAATTCACCCTGGCGCGAGTGCGCCACGCCGTGACGATCCACCCAGTGCGCTACCACCGGCTTCAGCGGGGCACCGGCGAAGCGGCTGGAAAGATGTTCGCTCCACGCCAGCTCGAAGCCGCAGTTCGCCGGTTGCAGCGGTGCCACGTCGATCCCGGCCTGCTGCAACGGCGCCACCCAGCCGCCGTCGGAGCCGAGCTGCGGCCAGCTGGCGCCGCCAAGCGCGAGCATCACCGCCTCGGCCGATACCGTGCGCTCGCCCTGCGGCGTCGCGAAATGCAATGCGTCGCCACTCCAGCCCAGCCAGCGATGGTGCATGTGGAACGTCACGCCGGATTCGCGCAGCCGGCGCAGCCAGCCGCGCAGCAGGGGCGCCGCCTTCAGGTCGGCGGGAAACACCCGGCCGGAACTGCCGGTGAAGGTTTCCACGCCGAGCCCACGCGCCCAGGCGCGCAGCGCATCCGCATCGAACGCGTCGAGCCAGCGCCCCACCTCGTCACGGCGCGCGCCGTAGCGTTCGACGAAACGCGCGCGCGGTTCGCCGTGAGTGAGGTTGAGGCCGCCCTTGCCGGCCAGCAGGAATTTCCGCCCGACCGAACCCTTCGCGTCATACAGATCGACCGCCACGCCGGCCGCGCACGCGGCCTCGGCCGCCATCAGCCCCGCCGGACCGCCGCCGATGATCGCCAGTCGGAGAGAAGCTGTCCGGGTCATCCGCGCATGGTCGCATGCCGCTTGGGCGGAATGAACCGGCGGCTGCATCGCCACGGTGGCGAGCGAGCCACCGATCGCACCAGCATGCATACCCACTCGGGCAACACCACGCCACCGAGCATTTCAGGATGAATCGGACATGACCGGACACGGCCGCCACGAGTTGAAAGCTTGGGAACGGAAGGTGGCGTGTCGAGCAATATCTTTCGGAGCGCCTCTAATAATATAGTTCCAAACGTAACTAATTACGTCAATAAATAGCCACGCCTGCGAAATAAATGCGACGCAAGGACACCAACGGGCGCAGATCAGGATAATGCCGCTTCGATACGGTTTTTCCCTTGGAAGCCGGACTCACCGTGCAATCTTCGTCGCACAGGCCGCGGTACGAAGCCATCTGCAGGCAGATTCCTCGCGATTCATTCGCCCACTTGAAAATCGTATTTATTTACGCCATCCGGGCCTTTTCATAATCCGCGGATTGTGTGACGGCAATCACCGGATCCCTGAAAAAATCCTATTGAGGTTTTCGGTCGCCAACCCTACCGTCAACCGGTTCGCCAATGGGGAGTTTGACGAATGATCCCGTAATGAGGTTACGCCGCCGGCGTTTGTTTATCCGGCGGCAAAACAAAACTGCGCGACAACCCGGAGGGATTGGCGGGGGGAGGGTCGATCGCAGTACGCGCGGGATCGCTGGGCAATCCAAAAAAACCATGGCGCCGTGTCCGCGGCGCTCACTTCATGAGGTCCACGTGGCCCCAGCGGCTTCGTTCGCCTCGAAAAAACCTTTTGGGAGCTTCACAAATGCCAAGCCATTTTCGTCTCACCTTGCTGACTGCCGCCATCGGCATGGCCGCCATCGGGTCGGCCAGCGCCACGTCGGCGAACAGCCAGGCCTTCGTTGCACTGAACCAGCACGCCACCCAACTGCGCCAGGGCGACGTGGTCAGCGGCGCACTGGCGACCTCGCAGCCGATCCACATCGAGGTGGCGCTGAAACTGCGCAATCCGGACCAGTTGCACGCGTTCCTGGCCACGGCCAGGACCTCGACGCTGTCGATGGCCCAGCACAGGATGTCGACGCAGCAGTTCGTGGCCGCTTATTCGCCCACATCGGATCAGGCGAACAAGGTTGCCGCCTGGCTGAAGGCCGCCGGTTTCACCAACGTCACGATCGCGCCGAACCGCATGATGATCTCGGCCGATGGCCGCGCGGATACCGCACAGGCCGCATTCAAGACCTCGTTCGTCAAGGTCAGGACCAAGGAAGGCCGCAACGCCTTCATGAACAACAGCGGCGTGCAGATTCCGGCCGCGCTGCAGGACAGCGTGCTCTCGGTGATCGGCCTGCAGAGCGTGCACCAGGCGCACACCTTCGCCAAGCCGGTGCAGGCTGGCTACACCACCCAGGCGGTGACCGGCCACAACCCGACCGAGTTCTCCTCGATCTACGGCGGCAACGGCGTGACCACGGCGGCCGGCGTCCCGGTGGGCATCGTCACCCAGGGCAAGATCACCCAGACCATCACCGACCTGAACACGTTCACCTCGCAGAACGGCCTGGCCACGGTCACCACCCAGACCGTCAACACCAACGGCACCAGCACCGACACCAGCGGCCTGGGCGAGTGGAGTCTGGACAGCCAGGACGTCGTCGGCATGGCCGGCGGCCACGTCGGCAGCCTGATCTTCTACAACATCCCGACCCTGTCCAACGCCAACCTCACGGCCGACTTCAACACCATCGTCAACGCCAACGCCACCAAGATCATCAACGTGTCGCTGGGCGAGTGCGAGACCAGTGCGCAGGGCGACGGCTCGGCGGCGGCGCAGGATCAGATCTTCCAGCAGGCAGTGGCGCAGGGGCAGACCTTCTCGATCTCCACCGGCGACTCCGGCGCCGACGAGTGCGGCGACGGCGGTGTCACGCCGAGCTGGCCGGCCGCGTCGCAGTACGTGGTGGCGGTGGGCGGCACCACCCTGAATGCCTCCACCACCACCTGGAGCAGCGCCACCGTGTGGACCAGCGGCGGCGGCAGCTCCAGCACGTTCGAGCCGCAGCCCAGCTGGCAGAACGGCGTGGCTCCGGGCAGCAAGCGCGGTCTGCCGGACATCGCCTACGACGCCGACCCCAACTCGGGCTCGAAGATCATCGTCAACGGCGCCACCCAGCAATACGGCGGCACCAGCCTGTCCGCCCCGCTGTTTGCCGGTGCCTGGGCACGCGTCATCGCGATCAAGGGCTCCAGCGTCGGCTTTGCCGCACCGCTGCTGTACCAGCTGCCGGCGTCGGACTTCCACGACATCACCTCGGGCAACAACGGGGGCGAGACCGCCAGCGCCGGCTATGACCTGGCCACCGGCCGCGGCGAGCTGATCATCAGTGGCGCCGCCAACGACATCGGCGGTGGTTCGCCGCCCGCCAACGTGCCGCCGGTCGCCAACTTCAGCGATTCGATCAGCGGCCTGAGCGTGAACTTCACCGACAGTTCCACCGACAGCGACGGCTCGATCGCCTCGCGCTCGTGGAACTTCGGCGACGGCAGCACCTCGACCGCGACCAACCCCAGCCACACCTACAGCGCCGCCGGCACTTACACCGTGTCGCTGCAGGTGACCGACAACGACGGCGCGACCAACACCAAGACGCAGTCGGTGACGGTCTCCGGCGGTGGCGGTGGCGGCAACGTGCTGCAGAACGGCGTGGCGCTGACCGGCCAGGCCGGTGCCACCGGCGCGCAGCTGTCCTACACCGTGGTGATCCCGGCCGGCGCCAGCAACCTGGTGATCTCCGAGTCCGGCGGCACCGGCGACGCCGACCTGTACACCAAGTTCGGCTCCGCCCCGACCCTGTCCAGCTACGACTGCCGCCCGTACCTCACCGGCAACAACGAGAGCTGCACCGTGGCCTCGCCGCAGGCGGGCACCTACTACGTCATGCTGAACGGCTACGCCGCGTTCTCCGGGGTCAGCGTCAAGGCCACCTGGAGCACCGGCAGCGGCGGCGGCAACGTGCTGCAGAACGGCGTGCCGGTGAGCGGCCTGAGTGCGACCACGGGCAACGCCCTGTACTACACGATGGTCGTGCCGGCCGGTGCCAGCAATCTCAACATCAAGATCGCCGGCGGCACCGGCGACGCCGACCTGTACGTCAAGCTCGGTTCGACGCCCACCACCAGCAGCTACGACTGCCGCCCGTACGTGACGGGCAACACCGAAAGCTGCACCGCGACGGCGCCCACGGCCGGCACCTACTACGTCATGGTGCGTGCCTACAGCAGCTACACCGGCGTCACGCTGACCGGCAGCTACACGCCGTAAGCGGCTGACTGCCGCACCGGCACGCAAGGAAGCGTGCCGACGGCAACCCGAGGCCCGGCCGGCAACGACCGGGCCTCGTGGTTTTCGATGGTGCGAACGCACATCGGCAGGTTGCGCCAACGTTGTATCGTGCCGGCTTTGTCGCCAGAGAATGCACGCGATGCCCCGGATCACCTCCCTGCTTTTGTTCGCCCTGCTGGCCACGGCGACTGCCGCGCCCGCGGAACCGGCGCCGGCGATGCCGCACGAACAGCCGGCGCTGCACGCACTGGCCCACGCCCCCAGCGAGACGGAACTGCGCGCCACGATCACGAAGCTGGTCGGTTTCGGCACCCGCCACACCTTGTCGGATACGAAGTCCGATACGCGCGGCATCGGCGCCGCACGACGCTGGGTGAAGTCGCGCTTCGAGGCGATCTCGCGCGAGTGCGGCGGCTGCATCGAGGTGATCACCCCGTCGCAGATGTTCACCGGCAAGCGCGCACCCAAACCGACCGAAGTGATGGACGTGGTCGCGATCAAGCGCGGCAAGCACGATCCGAACCGGGTGATCGTGATGACCGGCCACCTCGACTCGCGCGTCACCGACGTGATGAACGCCACCAGCGACGCGCCCGGCGCAAACGACGACGCTTCCGGCGTCGCCGCCCTGATCGAGGCGGCGCGGCTGCTGTCGAAGCAGGACAACGACGCCACCCTGGTATTCGCCGCCTTGTCCGGCGAAGAGCAGGGCCTGTACGGCGGCAAGGTGCTGGCCGACTACGCCGTCGCGCACGGCTGGCAGGTCGAGGCCCAGCTCAACAACGACATCGTGGGCAACAGCCAGGGCCAGAACGGGGTGATCGACAACACCCACGTGCGCGTGTTCTCCGAGGGCACCAAGAGCAACGAGACGGCGGCCCAGGCGGACTACCGCCGCTACCACGGCGGCGAGGTGGATTCGCCCTCGCGCAACCTCGCCCGTTACATCGACCGCCTCGCCGACAGCTACCTGCCCGACTTCCAGGTGCGCATGGTCTACCGCACCGACCGTTACGGCCGCGGCGGCGACCAGGTGCCGTTCCTGGAAGCGGGCTACCCCGCCGTGCGCGTCACCGAGGCGCACGAGAACTACACCCGCCAGCACCAGGACCTGCGCAACGAGGGCGGTGTGCGCTACGGCGACACCATCGACGGCATCGACTTCCGCTACCTCGCCCGCGTCACCGCGTTGAACGCCATCACCATGGCCGCGCTGAGCCGCGCGCCGGCGCCGCCCACCGGCGTCGACAGCAAGGGTGCGCTGGCCACCGACACCACGCTCAGCTGGCACAAGGTGCCCGGCGCCGCCGGCTATCGCGTGCACTGGCGCGATACCACCGCGGCGCAATGGCAGCATCAGCGCGCGGTCGGCGACGTCGACCAGGCGGTACTGCAGGACGTGGTGATCGACGACTGGTTCTTCGGCGTGTCGTCGGTCTCGGCCGACGGCTACGAGAGCCCGGTGGTGTTCCCCGGCTATGCCGGCAGCTTCGAGCGTTCGCCGGCAGCGGCATCGAGCAGCGCCGGTCGCTGAAGCGGCGCGGCGGCGCCCGCTCAATCCAGCGACACGCCCAGCAGGCCAAGCCGGCGCAGGCCATCGGCGCTGGGTTGCAGCGCGCGACCGCGCGGCAGCGGCCGCAACCAGCCGGCCTCGAGCATCGCTGCGGTCAGCGTCACGCCGAGCGGTCCGCCCAGATGCATGCGCCGCTCGGTCCAGTCCAGGCAGCTGCGGCCGTACAGCTTCGCCACGTTCGGCAACGGCAGTCCGCTGCCGGCCAATGCGTCGACGCCGGCCGGCAACAGTTGCAGGCCGCGCGACCCGGTGTGCAGCCAGTCGCGCTGCAGCAACGTGGCGCAGAACGCCACGCCCAGCGCGCCGGCCAGGTGGCGGTAGCAGCAACGCGCGCGGCGTAGTTGCGCATCGCCCTTGGCCGGCAGCGCGTGCAGCGCCGGGGCGCGGGCCAGCGACAACGATTCCAGCATCGCCGCGACGCGCTCGTCGGCGAGCCGGTAGTAGCGATGCCGGCCCTGCGCCTGCAACGCCAGCAGGCCGCCGTCGAACAGCCGACGCAGATGCGCGCTGGCGGTGGCCGGGCTGATCCCGGCCGCCTGCGCCAGTTCGCCCGCGGGCCGCGCGGTGCCGTCGACCAGGACCAGCAGCATGGCGGCACGCGCCGGCTCGGCCAGCAAACTGCCGAGTTCGGCCAGCTGGTAGCGATTGAGCGGTGCGGCTTCGTCCATGCACGCAGTCTAGCCAGCGCGTTGCCCGGACGCTTCGCCGCGCGGCGAAACGTCGACGCCTCAGTCGCGCTGGAACAGCGCCAGTTCGGGCCGGTGCAGGCTGAAGCCCTGCACCCGGTTCACGCCCAGCGCCGCCAGCGCCTGCACGGTTTCCGCGTCGGCCACCCATTCGGCGACCACTTCCAGGCCAAGCCGGTGGCCGATGTCGGTGACCGCCCTGACCATCAGGTGGCTGACCGGGTCGGTGAGCATGTCGCGCACGAAGCCGCCGTCGATCTTGATGATGTCCAGCGGCAGGTTCTTCAAATAGGTGAACGAGGACATGCCGGCGCCGAAATCGTCCAGCGCGATGCGGCAGCCGGCCGCGCGCAGGCGCTCCATGAAGCGCACCACTTGCGACAGGTTGCGCACCGCCACGGTCTCGGTGATCTCGAAGCACACCCGCGACGGCTCCACCCGGTAACGGCGCAGCAGCTCGATGATCAGGTCGGCCAGCGCCTCGTCCTCGACGCTGGCGCCGGACAGGTTGATCGCCACCATGCGCAGCGCGCTGCCGGTCGGGTGCAGCCGGTCGAAGTTGGCCAGCGTGGTCTCGATCACCCAGCGGTCGACCACCGGCATCAGGCCGTAGCGCTCGGCCGCCGGCATGAACACGCCGGGCATCACCAGTTGGCCGGATTCCTCGCGAAAGCGCAGCAGCACCTCGATGCCGGGTTCGCCGCCGGCAGTCAGTGGCAGCGGCCAGATTTCCTGATAGGTGAGCATCAGGCGATGCTCGTCGACCGCCCAACGCAAGCGGTTCGCCCATTCCATCTCGCTGTGCCGGCGTACCGTCTCGTCGTCGCGCTCGGAATAGAAATGCACGCGGTTGCGGCCGAGTTCCTTGGCCATGTAGCAGGCCGTGTCGGCCTGCGCCAGCAGGTCCTTCACCAGGATTCCCGGGCGGTCGATCATCACGCCGCCGATGCTGGCGCTGATCATGTAGCTGCGCTGTTCCCAGATGAACACGTAGCCGTCGATGCAGCGACGCACGCGCTCGGCGATCCGCTCGGCCTCCTCGCGGTCGGCCACGCCGGCCACCAGCACGCCGAACTCGTCGCCGCCGAGTCGCGCCAGCACGTCGGTGCCGCCCAGCTGCTTGCGCATCACGATCGCCAGCTGGGCCAGCAACTGATCGCCGGCAAGGTGGCCGGAAGTGTCGTTGATCAACTTGAACTGGTCGAGGTCGATGTACAACAGCACGGCCGGCGGGGTACCGATCGCGGTCGCCGCCAGCGCGCCGTGCAGGCGGCGTTCGAACTCGCGCCGGTTGTACAGCTCGGTCAGCGCGTCGTGGCTGGCCTGGTGGCTCAGCAGCTCGGTCAGCTGGCGCTGCTCGCTGATGTCGGTGGCCACCATCAGCAGTTTGTCGTGCCCGCTCAGCAGCACCCGCGAGATCGCCACGCTGGCCCAGAAGCGGACGCCCTCGCCGTTGCGCAGGGCCGCCTCGATCCGGCTGCAGCCACGGGTATCGGCATCCTGCAGTTGCGCGCGCAGGTCCGGGTCTTCGAACAGGTCGGGCAGCTGCCGTTCGGTCACGCGTTCGCCGAGGCGGTCGCGCGAGGCCTGGTTCGCGTAGGTGACCTGTCCGCCATCGACCTCGGCCAGCAGCACCAGCGCCGGCAGCAGTTCGTTCAACGCACGGAAGCGCTCCTCGCTCTCGCGGTAGCGGCGGCTCATCCGCCAGCCCAGCGCGAGCGCACGCTGGCGGGTGCTCACAACGGAATACACCAGCAGCGCCAGCAGCAGGCTCGCCAGCAGGCCGGCGGGCAAGGCGGACTGGCGCCAGTCGATCGCGGCCGGGCCGGCATCGCGCGACCGCATCGACACGTTCCACACCCGCCCGCCATAGGCCAGCCGGCGCTCGAACCGGTAGCCGTCCGGCACCCTCGCCGCACCCGGCTCCGAATCGAACAGCGGCAGCACGTGCCGGGCATCGGTGACGTCGCTGAGGCGCAGGCGCAGTTCGCGGGTCGCCCGGTCCGGCAACGCATTGCCGATCAGGCTGCTCACCCGGAACGACACCGCAATCGAGCCGCGCATGCGCTGCCGCCGCTCGTCGACTGTTTGCGGCGGATTCCCCGGACTGAACACCGGCAACCGTAGTGTGATGCCGTCATCCGCTGCCGCGGCGGCGGGCTGCTGCACCGGGTGGAACGGCGCCGACAAGGTCGCCTGGTCGCTGTCGCGCGAAGCCAGCAGGCCGGCGAGATTGTTCGGCTGTGCGCCCACGTCGAGCCCGACCACCGCCCCGTTCCCCTCTATCGGCTCGACCCAGCGGGTCATGTAGTGCCAGCCACCGGGACCCGCTTCACGCTGCGCATAGGCCAGTGCAAGCAGGCTGGGGAACTGTTCGCGGGGGCGCAGGTTGGTGTAGAAGCTGCTGAACTCCGGTGCGGTCACCTCTTCCGAGGCGAGGAACAGGGTCTGCACCGCGCGCAGCATCGACTCCGCCAAATGCAGCTTGGTCTGCAGCGCCGCATAGGTCTTGTTGGCCAGCTCGTCGTGGACGAAGGTCTGTTCCACCTCCCGCCGCTGCTTCTGCTGATGGTGCACGGCCAGCGCCAGCGCCACCCCCGACAGCAGGGCGAGCAGACCCCACAGCCAAGCCGTCAGCCGCCATGGCGAGGGCATCGGAATCACGGGATCGGGCTCGTCGCGACCGTCCGCCGCCGCCGAATGGAATTCGTCGAAATCCTCTTTTCCGGACAAGGGATCCACCACGCGGTGCCGTGACTGCCGATGGTACACAACTGCGACGTGGTTGCCCCGTCACCCGGGTCGCGACGCCCGCCGACGACTCAACGCCGCTCGCGCGGCTTCGCCCGATGGGTCGGCGTGGCGGTCCATGGATCGTCCGGCCACGGGTGGCGCGGGTAGCGACCCTTCAGTTCCTTCTTCACTTCCGGATACGTGCGTTCCCAGAACCCCTTCAAATCCTGGGTCACCTGGATCGGCCGGCCGGCCGGCGAGAGCAAGTGCAAGGTGACCGGGATGCGCCCGCCGCCGATGCGCGGCGTGTCGGCCAGGCCGAACAGTTCCTGCAGTTTCACCGCCAGCACCGGCGGCTCGCCTTCGGCGTACTCGAGCCGGCGGCTCTGCCCGCTCGGCACCACCAGGCTTTCCGGCGCTTGCGCGTCGAGCGTGCGGCGCTGTTCGTAGTCGAAGCGCGACGCCAGCGCCTGCGACAGTTCTTCCGCGCCCAGCGCATCGAGCCGATGCCTGCCGTCGAGATGCGGCGCCAGCCAGTCTTCCAGCGTAGCGAGCAGCGCCGCCTCGGAAACATCCGGCAACCCCAGTTCGGGCATCCACGCGCGCAGCGCCTGCATGCGTGCGCGCAACTGTCGCGCATGGTCGCTCCACGGCAGCGCGTCGAGGCCGCGGGCGCGCACGGCGGCAAGCAGGGCCGGCAGCGCGTCGGCGGGTTTCACCGGCACGCTGCGGCGCTCCAGTACGATCGCGCCGAAGCGCCGCTCGTCGAACGCCTCGGCGGCGCCGCGCTCGTCGTTCCAGTGCAGCGTGCGTTCGCGGGAGAACTGCGCGGGATAGTCGCGTTCGAGCACGCGCGGATCAAACGGTGCAGCGGCCAGGATCAGGCTGTCGCGCGCCTCGAAACGCAGGTCCAGCGCGACCAGCCACGGCTCGCCCAGCAGCGCGGTGTTTTCGTGCAGGCGCGCGCCGCGGCCATTGGCCAGCGTGTAGCGCAGCGGGTTGCCGTCGTCGCGATGTGCGACGCGGTCGGGGAACGCGTGCAGCAGCAGCTCGCCAACCGCGTGGCTGTCCGGCGCGCCGCTGGCCGCAGTACGGACGTCCAGACGTCGGCGCCAGCCCTTGCTGGCCTGCTCGATCGCGGCCAGTGCGCCGCCGTCGACGTCACCGCGCAAGGACGGACCGCGCCGGTCGCGCCACGCATGCAGCGCGGTCACGCGCGCACGGAAGTCGTCGTTGTACGCGTCACTGCCGCGCAGCGGCGAGCGTGCGTCCATCAGCGCGAGCAGGTCGGCAACCAGCGCGCGCAGTTCGACAGGTGCACGCAGTGCCGCCGCGGCCAGCCGCGGGCTGGTGCCCAGTTCCAGCATGCGCCGGCCCAGCGCGGTGATGCGGCCGTCGTCATCCAGTGCGGCCAGCGCGACCAGCAGTTCACGCGCCTGCGCGAGCGCGCCGGACGGTGGCGGGTCGAGCCAGCGCAGAGTGTCGCCGCCTTCTGCGCTGACGCCCCAGCCGGCCAGCTCCAGCGCCAGGCCGGACAATTCGGCCTGGTTGATTTCCGCGCCGCGCGCCGGCTCCAGCCGCCGGCTTTGCGGCCACAGCCGGTACGCCGTACCCGCCGCCACGCGGCCGGCGCGGCCGGCGCGCTGGTCGGCCGAGGCCTGCGAAATGTTGACGGTCTGCAGGCGGGTGAAACCGGAGTTCGGATCGAAGCGCGGCTCGCGCGCCAGCCCGGCGTCGACCACCGCACGGATGCCCGGCAGGGTGACGCTGGACTCGGCCACGTTGGTGGCGAGCACGATGCGGCGCAAGCCCGGCTCGACAGGTGCCAGCGCGGCCTGCTGTTCGGCCAGCGAAAGCTCGCCATGCAGCGCAAGCACGTCGACATCGTCGCGGCTCAGGGTTTGCCGCAACACACTTTGCGTGCGCGCGATCTCGCGGCGGCCGGGCAAGAACGCCAGCACGTCGCCGTCGTTTTCTTCCAGCGCCTGTCGCGCAACCCGGGCCAGCTGATGCTCGACGGTTTCCTGGGTGCGCGCCGGCGGATGCTCGATGCGTACCGGAAAACTGCGGCCGGGGCTGGACAGGCGCGGCGCATCCAGCCACGCCGCGATGCGCTCGCCATCCAGCGTGGCCGACATCAGCAGCAGGCGCAGCTCCGGTCGCAGCGTGGCCTGCACGTCCAGCGCCAGCGCGGCGCCGAGATCGCCGGCGAGATGCCGTTCGTGGAACTCGTCGAACACGATCGCACCGATGCCGGCCAACTCCGGATCGTGCTGGATCAGGCGGGTGAGGATGCCTTCGGTGACCACCTCGATGCGGGTCGCCGCGCTCACCTTCGACTCGAAGCGGATGCGGTAGCCGACGGTCTGCCCGACCGCTTCGCCGAGCTGCTGCGCCATGAACTGCGCGGCGGCGCGCGCGGCGATCCGGCGCGGCTCCAGCATCACGATCTTCTGCCCGGCCAGCCACGCCGCGTCGAGCAGGGCCAGCGGCACCTGGGTGGTCTTGCCCGCGCCCGGCGGCGCCTCCAGCACCAGCCGCGGCTGCGCCGCCAGCGACGCACGGATCTGCGGCAGCAGCGGGGTGATCGGGAACGAAGGCGGCGCACTGCTCATCGCCCGCATGATAGCGGGCGCCGTCGTGCGCCTGCTCCGATAGATCAGAACATCCCTACGGTTTCGTGCCGGTGCCGGCCGGTGCGCGCAGCGGCTCCAGCGATTCGAACTTGCTCTGGTAGTCGTCGGTGATCTGCTTCGCATCCGCACCGCCGCGAATCACCCGCGGCGTGATCAGCACGATCAGCTCGGTGCGGTTGCGGCTGCGGTTGGTGCTGCCGAACAGCCGGCCCAGCACCGGGATGCGGTTGAGCCCCGGGATGCCGGTGTCGGTGTTGCCCTCGGCCTGCTGGATCAGGCCGCCCAGCAGCACGGTCTGGCCGCTCTGCACCGCAACCTGGGTGGCCAGCTTGCGCTGCGAGATGGCCGGGTTGCCGTTGACCAGCGGCACCGACTTGTCGGCCTGGCTGACTTCCTGGCTGATGTTCATGTAGACCAGGCCGCCGGGATTGATCCGCGGCTGCACGTTGAGGATCACGCCGGTGCTCAGGTAGTTGACCTGGCTGTAGCTGGTGGTCGTGCCGATGCCGGTGTTCACGCTGGTCTGGTTGATCGGAATCTGGTTGCCGACCGCGATGCTGGCCACCTGGTTGTTCATCACCACCATCGACGGCGCCGACAGCGTCTTGGTGTTGCCGCTGGTCTCCATCGCGCGCACGGCAACCTGCAGGTTGCTGTTGAGGAAGGAATAGAAGAACGGCTCGCCGCCGAACGCGTTGCCGCCCTGGCCCAGCCCGAGCTGGCGATGCCGGTACGGCTGGCCCGGCTGGAACGTGCCGTCCGACGTGCTGCCGGTGCTGCCGGTCAGTCCTTCCAGGTACCACTGCACGCCGAACTGGAATTCACCGGTGAGGTTGACCTCGAGGATGCGCGTCTCGATCTGCACCTGCAGCGGCACGTTGTCGAGCTTGTTGATCGCGCCCTTGATCTCCTCCCACTGCGACGGACGCGCGCGCACCAGCAACTGGTTGCTGCCGTCGACCGAGCTGATCCGCACGCTGCCGTCGCTGGAGCTGTACTGCTGGTCGCTGGCCGCGCCGTTGTTGCCGCCCGCCGGGTTGCTGCCGAAGCCGGTCGAGCTGCTGCCGAAACCGCCGCCGGCCGCGGCGCCGCCCTCGCGGCCGCTGCCGCTGGTGCCGCCGAAGCCGCTGCCCGCGCTGGCGTTGTTCTGGCCGCCGTTGCGCGACGCGTCGGCCGGGCTGCCGAAGCTGCCGGCGGTACTGCCCATGCTGGTCGCGCCGGCGTTTTCGGCGCTGCCCAACGTGGCACCGACCAGGCCCGGCCCGACCTGGCCGCCGTTGTCGCCGCCGCTGCCGGCGCCGTTGGTGTAGATCTGCGCTAGATATTTCGCCAGGTCCGACGCCTTGATGTTGCGCACGTCGTAGACGAACAGCTGCGGCTCGTTGCCGCCGCCGCGGTCGATGCGGGCGATCCAGTCGCCGACTTCCTGCAGGTACTCGGGCTGGGTGCTGATCACCACCAGCGCGTTGGTGCGCTCGATCGGGATGAAGCGCAGCATGCCGGCCAGCGGAGTGTCGCCGTGCACGCCGAACATGCCGTCCAGCTTCGGCATCAGCTCGCCCACGTTCGCGTACTGCAGGTTGAACACGCCCACCGACATGCCGCGCAACCAGTCGACGTCGAACGTGCGCACCATGCTCTGGTAGTTCGCCAGCTCCTGCGGCGTGCCGGACATCACCAGCAGGTTGCGCGCCGGGTCCACCAGCAAGATGGCGTCCGGCCGCGCGAACGGCTTGATCAGTTTCTGCATCTCGCTGGCGGAGATGTAGCGCAGCGGGAACAGCCGCGCCTGCATGCCGCCCTGCGGCGCGGCGGCGCCGAGGCTGGGCACCAGGTTGCCGGCCACCGCATCCTTCTGCGGCATCACCACGTAGCCGCCGTCGCGACGCACCAGCGCGTTGCCGGTCCACGACAGCAGGGTCTCCAGGATCGGCAGCGCCTGACTCGAATCGACCGGCTCGGAGGTGGAGAACGAGATGTTGCCCTGCACGCCCGGCACGATCGTGTAGTTCTGCTTGAGCAGATCGCCGAGGATCGCCTTGACCACCGCCTGCACCGGCTGGTTCTCGAAGTTGAACGTCACCGCGCCGTTGCCGCTGGCCGCCGGTCGCGGCGTGGCCAGCGCGCCGGGGCGGATGAACTGGCCGCTGCCGTGGCTGACCTCGGCGGTGGCCGTGGTTGCACTGCGGCTGCCGCCGTCGTTGTTCAACGGCAGCGGTGCCGGTGCCGGGTTCTGCGTGCCGGCCATCGCCTCGCGCTGCAATGCGCCGTCGTCATGCGGCTGCGGCAGGCTGGCGCAACCGGCCAGGCCCACCGCGAGGGCAAGCGCGGCGGTGCGCAGGATTTGCTGGGTGAGCGTGCGGGACATGGGTCAACGTACTCCTTCGTGGGCCGCGGCGGCACGGGCGGCCCGACGTTTCTGGATGTTTTTGCGCAGCCGCTCGGCGGCCGATTCCCTGGCAGATTCCGGTGCGGCCGCCGAGGCGGGAGGCACCGGCACGATCGTGGCGCGACCGGAGCCGCTGCGGCCGGCCGCTGGCGCCCCGGCTGCGCCCGGCGCGACCTGCATCGCCGCATCGCCGGCAGCCTGGCCGCGTGCGTCCGGCCCGGCCCGCGGTTGATCGATCGGCGCGCCGGCCGGCAACTTCAGTTCGGTGCGTCCCGCCGCCGAATCGAACAGCGCCGAGCGCGGGCGCAGCTCGACCAGCTTCACGCTGCCGTCGGGCAGCGCCTCGCCTTCGCGCAGGCGCACCTGCTTGTCGCCGTTGCGATCGTGCAGCAAGGCCATGCGCAGATCGGGGGTGAGGATGATGCCGGTCAGTTCGAGATCGCCGAGGTTGCTGCCGCCGTCGGCGGCGTGCGCGACCGGCTTGCGGTCGGGGCTGAACAACGGCTTCTGCCAGACCAGCGCGAACTGCTGCAACGGCACCGGCTGCGGCAGGTTGGCCGGATTGCCGGCCGGCGGCAGCGGCGCCAGCGATCGCGGCTCGTCCCACTGCGCACCGCGGCCGATGCCGGCCAGCAGCAACAGCAGCACGGCGCCCAGCAGCAGCACGAACACCACCAGCCACGGGGTCAGCTGATGCTGGTTGGCGGCGTTCATGGCGCGGCTCCCGCGGCATCGGGCGAACGGCTGGACGGCGCCGGCGCAGTGCGTGCCGGGCGCACGTAGCCGGACAGGGTGAACTGCACTTCCAGCGGCACGGCACTGTCCTGCTGCGCGGCGACCGGGTTGCGGTAGACGCTGAGGTCGTCGACGAACAGGTATGGCGTGCCCTGCTCCAGCGCCTGCAGCACCGCCGCCAGCGGCTCGACGTCGCAGCTCAGGCTGATGCTCACCGCCGCCTTGCGGTACGGCTCGCCGGCGGTGGCCGGCGGATTCGGCAGCGGCATCTTCTGGCTCACCACGCAACGCCCGCCCGTGGTGTTGCCGGCGACCACGTCAACCACGCGTTGCATCAGGTCCGCCGCGGCAGTGTTCGGATCGGCGGCGGCGAGGAACGCGCTGCTGGCGGCCTGGCCGGCGCCGAGCGCGGCGATGCGCTGCTGCAGTGCCGGCTTCTCCGCGATCGCGGCGGCGTAGCGGCTGTGCGTGTCGCGCAGATCGACCATCTCGCTGCGCACCTGCTGCAGCGGCGCCACGAACCACCAGTGCAACAGCACGAAGTAGGCCAGCAGCAGCGCCAGCAGCAACAGGAGGATCGCCGCGATGCGGCTGTCGCGCGGGCTCAGGGCGATCATCTTCATGGCGTACTCCCGCCGGGAGCCGGAGTCGTCGCTGGTGGCTTCGGCTGGTTCACGCGGGCGGTCAGGTAGAAGCGCTCCTTGCCGGTGGTCGGATCGGGCTGGATGCTGCCCTGGAAACTGGCGTCGGTGATCAGCTTCGAATCCTTCAGCGCGTCGAGCAGTTTCGCGGCCTGCTGGCTCTGCCCCTGGAAGCCGACCTGGCCGGTGTTGTCGACGCTGAAACGTTCCAGCCACGCGCTGTCCGGCAGACGTGCGGTGACGTCCTGCAGCAGGCTGAGCATGGCCACCGTGTTCTTCTTGCGCTGGGCCAGAAAGCCGGCCGCACCGGCGTTGTCCTGCAACTGCTGGCGCAGCGCGGCCACCTGCTGCGCCTCGCCGCGCATCGCCTCGACCTCGGCCTGCATCTGCGCCAGCGCCACCTGCCGGTTGTGCAGCCACTCGCCCAGCACCAGGGTCAGCAACAGCACGCACGCGGCCGCCAGGATCAGGTTCAGCCGGCGGCGCGGACGCGCGCGATGCGGCACCTGCTCCGGCGGCAGCAGGTTGACGCCGAGACGGCCGTCGCCCACCGCCAGGTCCGCCGCATCGACCGCGATGCCCTGCGCACGCAGGCGCGCCAGCAAGGGATCCAGCGTGTCGCGGGTGACTACGACCAGCTCCGCGTTGAAGCGCCCGGGCGCGGCCGGCGTGCCCAGTTCGCGCGCGGCGTAGTACACCTGCGCCACGCCGAACGGGGTCTGCCGGTCCATCTCGAAACCGGCCACCTGCAGCAGGTTGTCGCGTGCGGCCAGCGGCAGCGCCAGCGAGCGCCGCAGCACCACCGCCGGCGGCAGCAGCAGCGCCAGTCGCAGATCCTCGCGATCGACGCGCTGCAAGGCGGCGTTCAGCGCGAGCGGGGTGACGCGCCCTTCATCGGCCACCGCATCGGCGGCGTCACCCCAGCTCGCCAGCACGTCGCCGTGGCCGCTGCGGCGCAGGCTCCACTGCGTACCGGCGTGCTGCAGCAGATGCCAGTCCGCGCCGCTGCCGAACCAGCCGCGCCAGCGTGGCGGCAACATGCCGCGCAGCTCGCCACCCCACCAGCCGAGGAACCCCGGCAACGGCGAGGCACGCCAACTGCGGCGTACACGATCCACCCACGGCCGCAGCGACTGCGTTGCCGTATTCATTCTGCCTCCCCCTCCTGCCAGCGCAGCACGCCATACGGTTGCGCCTGCCCCGCCTGCAGGCGAATCGTGGCGCGCAGGACTGCGCGCGTGCCGTCGGCCAGCGTGGCCTCGGACCGGATACTATGCGTCGTTCCGTTGTTCAGGACCAGCTGCGGATCATTCGCGTTCCGCTGCCGCGCCGCCTCGACCATCTTGCGCTGCTCCGGCGTCATTCCCGGGATCGCCGCCAGCGCCAGCGGCGGCGCGGTGTTCGGGTCCGGGCTGGCGCCGCCGGCCCAGATCGTCACCACCGGCGCCACCTGCCGGTACAACGCCGGCGTCATGCCCAACACCATCTGCAATTCCTCGACGCTGGCGAACGGGCCGTGGCGCGGGCCGTAATCGCGCCCGTCCGCCACATAGGCGGCACGCTGGCTGGCGGCCTCCCCTTCGAGGCCGACCGGGTTGCGCCAGTCGACCACGCGGCCGGCCAGCGCTTGCGCCTGGTCCGACTTCAGCCCGGCAGCCTGGAACAGGCCCTGCAGCACCTCGGGCGAGGCGGCGTTGAGATCGACCTTGCCGCCTTCGTCGATCGCACGCACGCTGACCGTGGCGCCGTCGTAGCGGAATGTATAGGGCCGCCCATCGGCGACCCAGCGCTGTTGCTGCTGCGGGCTCTGCAAACCGTAGACGGCACGCATCAGGCCAGCCTCGGCAGCGTAATGCGCCTGGGTCTGGGCGAACTGGTAGCGCGCCTGCAGGCCTTCGGTGCGCGCCAGCGCGGCGTAGCCGCCGAGCAGGATCGCCAGCAGCGTGCACGCCCACAGCACCAGCAGCAGGGCGACCCCGCGCTGGCTGGCCGGTGACCGCCATCCACGCTTCATCGTATGCTCCCGCCGCGCATGCGCAGCTGCGGCAAGCCAGTCTGCGCCGGATTCACCCGCAGCGGCACGTCCAGTTGCGGCCAGCCCACCGTGCCCAGTGCCTGCAGCTCGACGCGCACCAGCTGCGGCAGCAGGCGGCCATCGGTCCAGGTCGGCGACCACGGCAGCGCGGCGCCTTGCTGATCGACGCCGCGATAGCTAAAGCCGCCGGTCTTGATGTGATCGAGCAGCACCTGCGGCTCGCCCAGCGGCTGCGGCGGCTGGCCGTCCGGCGGTAGCAGGGCCAGGCTCAGCTCCAGCCGCAGGCCGCCGTGGCCGTCGTCGACCAGCTGCAGCCGCTGCAACTGCGGGCCCAGCTTGCCGAGATAACCGGGCAGCGGCGCCACGTAACGCATCTCGCGCGCGCTGCCCTCGAAATAGATCGGCTCGCCCTGCTCGGTGTGGCCGATCGGCTGGGTCAGGCTTTGCGCCAGCTCGCGGCGCAGGAACTGCTGGGCCGAACGCACCTGGTCGATCCGCTCGATCGCCGCGGTGCCTGAGCGCACGCTGTGGGTGGCGGTACGGATGCCCGAATACACCCCGACCAGCAGCAACGCCAGCAGCACCAGCGCGGCCAGCACTTCCAGCAGGGTGAAGCCGGCGGCGCGTTTCACGGGGACACCTGCGCATCGTTGGCAAGCACCGGCCCGCCCAGCCGCAGCGTACGGAAATGCGCCGAACGCGGATGCGCCGGCGGCCCCCACGATACGGCCAGGTCCAGCTGATACAGCTGCAGCGGCGCACCCGGCAGCGCCGGCCCGGCCTGGTTCCACGGGGTCACGTCGAGTTGCCAGCGGTACTGCGGATTGAAGCGGCCGGAGCGGCTGCCCGGCTTGACCGGCTCGCCCACGAACGCGCTGTCGAGCAGGCTGCGCGCCCACATCGCCGCTTCGCTGTGCTCGGCCGCGTTGTGGGTCAGGCTGATCGAGGCGCCGGCCACCTTCATCAGCGCGGTGAACGCGATCGCCAGCAGCATGATCGCGGCGATCACTTCGAGCAGGCTGAAGCCGTTTTGGTGACGGGATTGGGGATTCGGGATTGGGGATTCGGCAAGGCGCGCCAGCGCCGGCCGCCCGCTTTTGCGAATCTCGAATCCCGAATCCCCAATCCCGGCTCTCATCGCTTCGCCACCGCATCGACCACGCGCACTTCGCCGGTCAGCCACGACACGTTGACGTGCCACTCGCGCCGGCCGCTCTGCAGCGTGATGCGCCCGCCGGTGGAACTGCCGTCGGGGAAGAAGCGGATGCGCCCGGTGTGGTCGTTCGGCTGATCATCCTTCGCGCTGGTGATGCTCACGCGCAGGCCCTTCGGCAGGCGCACGTCCTGCCGCTTCGCGCCGTCGTAGCTGTTCGCGCGGGTATCCACGTCGAAATGCTGTTCCTCGCCGCGCACGATCGCCTGCGCGCGGGTGGCGCGCAGCGCGCCGGCCAGCTCGCTGCTGGCCGCGCGCACGCGGGCACTGGCCAGGCCCTGGGTCACCGAGACCGACACCGCTGCCACCGCGATCCCGATCAACAGGATCACCGCCAGCATTTCCAGCAGGGTGAAGCCGTGGGCGCGCGATACGCGCCCGGGATTCGGGATTCGGGATTCGGGATTCGCAAAAGCGGGCGGCCGGCGCTGGCGCGCCTTGCCGAATCCCGAATCCCGAATCCCGAATCCCGGCTTCATTGCCAGTTACCCACGTCCTTGCTGTAGCCGTCGCCGCCCGGCTTGCCGTCCTGGCCGTAGAAGATCAGGTCGAAGCTGCCGTTCTGGCCCGGATACTGGTAGCCGAACGCGTGGCCCCACGGGTCCTTCAGGTCGGACGCCTTCGCGTACGGGCCCTGCCAGTTCGGCGCGTTCGCCGGCTTCACCGCCAGCCCTTCCAACTGTGGCGGCGGCGCGCCGTTGTCGAGCGCGTAGTTCTCGATCTTCTGGCTCAAGGTCATCAGCTGCGCCTTGCCGGCGCCGTACTTGCCCTTGTCGACGTTCTTGCCGACCTGGGTCACCACCACCGCGCCGATGATGCCGATCAGCACGATCACCGCGAGCATCTCCAGCAGGGTGAAGCCGGCGTTCGAACCGGGGCGTCGTGGTTGCCTTTGCTGCATGTGGATCACCTCGGATATGCGAATGGAATGTCTACTGGATATTGCTGGTCAGGCTGAGCAGCGGCAGCAGGATCGCGGCCATGATGATCGCCACCAGCACGGTCATCACGATGGTCAGCGCCGGCACCAGCGCCGCCAGCAGGCGGTCGATCGCGCGCTTGGACTCGAGCTCGAAGGTGTCGGCGACTTTCAGCAGCATGGTGTCGAGCTGGCCGGCTTCTTCGCCGACCTGCACCATCTGCATCGCCAGCCGCGGGAACAGCTTCGACTGGCTCAGCGCCAGGCTCAGGCCTGCGCCGCTCTTGACCTGCTCGTGCGCCGCGTCCAGCGCCGCGTCCAGCGCGCGGTTGCCGGTGACCTGGCGCGCAATGGTCAACGCGCTCAGCAACGGTACGCCGTTCTTCAGCAAGGTGCCCAGCGTGCGTGCGATGCGCGCGGTTTCCACCTTCAGCAGCAGCGGGCCGACCAGCCGCAGCCGCAGCAGGCGGGCGTGCCAGGCCAGCCGCGCCGCCGGATCGCGCAGCCGCGCACGCCAGGCGAACACGCCGCCGCCGAGCAGCAGCAGGATCAGCCACCACCACGATTGCAGCGCGTTGCCGAGCGCCAGCACCGCGGCGGTGATCCATGGAATCGGTACCTGCATGTCCTCGAAGATCGGCACGAACTGCGGCACCACGTAGGCCAGCAGCAGCACCAGCGAGCCGAGCACGCCGACCAGCAGGAACGCTGGATAGATCAGCGCATTGACGATGCTGCCGCGCAGCTGCTGCGCGCGCTCCAGGTAATCGGCCAGCCGGCGCAGCGTCTCTTCCAGCGAACCGCCCGCCTCGCCGGCGCGCACCAGGCTGACGTACAGCTTGGGGAACACGCCATGTTCCTCGTCCAGCGCCGACGACAGGCTGTTGCCGCCGCGCACGCGATCGCGCACGCGCTCGACCAGCTTCTTCGCGTGCTCGCCCTCGGGCAGTTCGAGCAGGATGCCGAGCGCACGGTCCAGCGGCTGGCCGGCGCCGAGCAGGGTCGCCAGCTGATGGGTGAACTGGGCCAGCTGATCGCCGCTGAACGGACCGCGCTTGAACAGCGCGGCGAAGCCGCTGCCACCGCCGGCACCGTCGGCCGGCAGGGCTTCCAGCGGCGTGTGGCCCTGGTCCTGCAGGCGGCCGATCACTTCCTCGACGCTGGAGGCTTCCATCTGCCCCTGCAGCGTCTCGCCGGCGTCGTTGACCGCCTTGTAGCGGAACTGGGTCACGGGGAGGCCGGGAATCGGAAATGGGGAATCGGGAATCGTAAAAAGCACGATCGACTCGCCCCGGTAGCGTCAACGCCATGATTCGCTACGGCCAAAGTGCAAGGAAGCATCGCAGGCGACGCTCTGCGATTCCCGATTCCCCATTCTCGATTCTCAGCCTTCCTGCGTGACACGCAGAACCTCCTCCAGCGTGGTGATGCCGGCCACGGCCTTGGCGATGCCGTCCTCGTACATCGTGCGCATGCCTTCGGCGCGCGCCTGCCGCTCGATCTCGCCTTCGTTGGCGCGCTGCATCACCAGGCGGCGCAGCGGATCGCTCATGGTGAGGAACTCCATGATCGCGCGGCGGCCACGGTAGCCGGTGGGATTGGCCGCGCTGCTGCCCGGCTTCCACAGGCGGATCGGACGCTCGTCGGTGTACTTGTGCAACTCGAACTGCTCGATCACCTCGGGCAGCGCTTCATAGGGAATCGCCGTTTCCGGATCGAGCCTGCGTACCAGTCGCTGCGCCAGGATGCCGTTGATGGTGGAGCCGAGCAGATAATCCTCCACGCCCATGTCGAGCAGGCGCGTGATGCCGCCGGCCGCCGAGTTGGTGTGCAGCGTGGACAGCACCAGGTGGCCGGTGAGCGCGGACTGGATCGCGATGCGGCAGGTTTCCAGATCGCGCATTTCGCCGATCATGATCACGTCCGGGTCCTGGCGCATGATCGAACGCAGCGCGCCGGAGAAATCCAGCCCGATCTGCGGCTTCACCTGGATCTGGTTGATGCCTTCGAGCTGGTACTCGACCGGATCCTCGACGGTGATGATCTTCACGTCGTTGGTATTGATCCGCGACAGCGCGGTGTACAGCGTGGTGGTCTTGCCGGAACCGGTGGGGCCGGTGACCAGCAGGATGCCGTGCGGCTTTTCCAGCACGTCGACGAAGCGCTGCTGGAAGCTGTCGGTGAAGCCGAGCGAGGCGAAATCAAACACCACCGATTCGCGGTCGAGGATGCGCATCACCACCGACTCGCCGAAGCTGGTCGGCACGGTCGACACGCGCAGGTCGAGCTCCTTGCCCTGCACGCGCAGCTGGATGCGGCCGTCCTGCGGCAACCGGCGCTCGGCGATGTTCAGCCGCGCCATGATCTTCACGCGCGAGATCACCGCGGCGGTCGATGACGACGGCGGCGCTTCCACTTCATGCAGCACGCCATCGATGCGGTAGCGCACCTTCAGGCGGTTCTCGAACGGCTCGATGTGCACGTCCGACGCACGCTGCTCGACCGCGCGCTGCAGGATGAGATTCACCAGCCGAATCACCGGCGCCTCGGAGGCGAGATCGCGCAGGTGTTCGACGTCGTCCTCTTCCGCCGCGCTGCCGTCGAGGTTCTCCACGATGGTGCCCATCGCCGAACGGCCGCTGCCGTAATAGCGTTCGATCAGGCCGTCGATTTCCGAACGCAGACCGACCCGCAACGCCACCGGTCGACCGGCGGCGAGTTCCACCGCCTGCAGCGGATACGGATCGGCCGGATCGGCCACCAGCAAAGCCAGGCCATGCGCGTCATCCTGCACCGGCACCACGTGTTGCTGCTTCAGGAAGCGCAGCGATACATCGAGGTCGGTCGGCGGCAGTTCCGGCGCGTCGCGCGCCGCCAGCAGCGGCACCTGCAGCAGGTCGGCCCAGGCCTCGGCCAGGTCGCGCTCGGACACCAGCCCGAGCCGCGCCATCAAGGTGGTCAGCGTGCCCTCGGCCGATTCCTCGTGCAAGCGGCGGGCGCGGCCCAGGTCGCTGTCCTTCAGGCGGCCGCGCGCGACCAGCCACGCGCAGACTTCCGCCTCACGGTCGCCCCCAACCATGCCTGTCCCGCTGACCGCCGGCTCAATGGCTGCCGACATCTTCCACCCCGCTCGATACCTGCAAAAGTCGCCGACGCCCCCTGCAGCGAAACGGCGGTCGTCATTGTTATCACATACGCCAGCCGGCAAGCGAGCATCACTCGCCGCCATATCCTGCCCGTTCATGCTGCCTGCTTGCCGCGAGCACCTATTGTGATGGCTGCACCCGGTCTCATGGGCGTCCGCGGCCTAGGAAAATTTCCCGATCCGCGCCGGGTCCGGGATGCCCCCGGGATCGAGGCGGTGGCCTGCGCTCGCCGGGGTCTGGGACAATACCGGTCTTCGATGACCGGTCACCCACCATGCAACTGCTCGACATCGGCGCCAACCTCACCCACGAGTCGTTCCATCACGATCTCGATGCCGTGCTGCAGCGCGCACGCGCGCAGGGTGTGACGCGGATGGTGGTGACCGGTGCGTCGCGCGACGGCAGCGAGCATGCGTTGGCGCTGGCGAAGGCGCACCCCGGCACGCTGTTCGCCACCGCCGGCGTGCACCCGCACCACGCGATCGACTACGACGACGCCACCGATGCAACGCTGCGCGAACTGGCGCGGGATCCTGCGGTACGCGCGGTCGGCGAAACCGGACTGGACTACAACCGCAACTATTCGCCGCGCGACGTGCAGTTGCAGGTGTTCGAACGCCAGCTGCAGATCGCGGCCGACCTGCAGATGCCGCTGTTCCTGCACCAGCGCGACGCGCATGCGGATTTCGTCGCGCTGCTCGGGCGCTACCGCGACAAGGTGCCGGGCGCGGTGGTGCACTGCTTCACCGATACCGGCGAGGCGCTGCGCGACTACCTGGCGCTGGACTGCCACATCGGCATCACCGGCTGGATCTGCGACGAACGCCGCGGCACCCATCTGCGCGAACTGGTGCGCACGATTCCGGCGAACCGGCTGATGATCGAGACCGACGCGCCCTACCTGCTGCCACGCACGGTGCGCCCGCCGCCGGCGCACCGGCGCAACGAGTCGATGTACCTGAAACACATCTGCGAAGAGATCGCGCGCGACCGCGGCGAGCGCGTGGAAATCACCGCGGCGAACAGCACGGCGACAGCCGAGGCGTTCTTCGGATTGGCGTGAGCTGCCGTACTCCCGCCCCTGCGTGTACATGCAGGGGCGGACCGGGTAGGGGCTCTCAGTCCGCCAGTACCCGCGTTTCGCCCGGCGCCAGCCCGTCCAGCGCGTATTCGCCGATGCGTACGCGGATCAGCCGCAGGGTCGGGAAACCGACCGCCGCGGTCATCCGGCGCACCTGGCGGTTGCGGCCTTCGCGCAAGGTGAGGCTGAGCCAACTGGTGGGAATCGCCTTGCGGAAACGCACCGGCGGATCGCGTGGCCACAGCCAACCCGGCTCGGTGAGGGACGTGGCTTCGGCCGGCAGGGTCGGGCCGTCGTTCAACACCACGCCGCGGCGCAGCACCATCAAGGCCGCTTCGTCAATCGTGCCGTCGACCTGCGCCAGGTAGGTCTTGGCCTGCTTGTGGCGAGGGTCGGTGAGCCGGTGCGCCAGCCGGCCGTCGTCGGTGAGCAACAGCAATCCTTCGCTGTCGTGGTCCAGCCGTCCAGCCGCATAGACGTCTTTTTGCCCGACGAAATCCGCCAGCGTGGCGCGGCCGCGATCGTCGGTGAACTGGCACAGCACGCCGTACGGCTTGTTCAGCGCAATCAGCACGGCGTGCGTCGGGTCAGGGCGTCGAAGCCGCTGCCGGCACCACAGGCTTGACGAAGCGCAGGGTCATCCGGTCGGACTCGCCGATGGCCAGGTACTTGGCCCGATCCTGCTCGCCCAGGGTAAGCGTGGGCGGCAGCGTCCACACGCCCTTCGGGTAATCCTTGGTGTCCTTCGGGTTCGCGTTGATCTCGCTGCTTTCGTCCAGCGTGAAGCCCGCGTCGGTGGCCAGCTTCACCACGTAGCTGGTGGGCAGGTAGCCGCTGCGCTTCACCGCTTCCAGCGAGGCGCCGTCGTCGGCGCGGTGATCGACCACGCCGAGTACGCCGCCGGGCTTGAGCACGGCGAAGAACGCCTTGAACATCGCCGGCGCGGTGTCGGACCCATCTTTACTGGTGGCGATCCAGTTGTGCACGTTGCGGAAGGTCAGCACCAGGTCGGCCGAAGCCGGCGCGCCGAACACCGGCGCCTTCGGATCGAACTGCACGATGCGGGCGTTGCCGTAGTGCGCTGCGTCGGCGGCGAATTTCTTGCGCAGGGCGCTGTCGTCGCTGCGTGCCTCGCTGTCGGCGCCGGGCGCCTTCTCCGCCGCGACATAGTGGCCGTTGTCGTGCAGCAGCGGCGCCAGGATCTCGGCATACCAGCCGCCGCCGGGGGTGATCTCGATCACCGTGCGGTCCGGGCGCACGCCGAAGAACTGCAAGGTGGCCTTGGGGTGGCGATACACGTCGCGGGCGCGGTTCGCCGGCGAACGCCAGCTGCCGGCCAGCACGCTGTCCAGCTGCGAGGCGGTGAAATCACTGGCGCTGGTGGGGGGCACCAGCATGTCGGCCGGCTGGTCCGGCTCGGCCGAGGCGGTGTGCGCCACTTGCGCGCCGGCCACGGCGGGCAGACCCAGGCAGGCCGCCAGCAGCAGTGCCGCGACCAGGCGCGCCGTACCCATCCTTGCCACTTGTGTCCCGCGGTTCATCGTTGACTCCTTGGCGCGTTGGCCGTCCGGATTTGACGCAATATCACGAAAATCATGTGCAGACTGGGTAGATAACTCAAAACGGCCGCGGGCACACCGATTGCAGACCGTCGATGTGTTCGTGCAGATCCGGCGCGATGCCCTGCCACATCGGGTCGAGGATGAAGTCGACGCCTTCGTAGCGGGCCAGCTTCGCGGCCGGGATGAAATCCGCGTCGCCGGCGATCAGGATGATCTGGTCGACCAGCTTCTTGTAGGTCAGCGCGGCGATGTCGATGCCGATCTTCATGTCGACCTGGGTCTGCCGCATGTCCGGCTCGAAATGTTCGTCGCCCAGATCGTCCCAGTGCAGGCTGCCGTCGCGCAACTGCTGGTAGGCGTTGCGCTTCAACTGCCACTCGCCACGCTCGGCCAGCCGGCCCAGCCGCAGCGCCATCTTGCGCTGGCGGCGCAGCTGGTCGTGCAGCTCGCGGCGGAACGCGGCGGCGCCGGTACGACCGAAGTCGATGCTGTCGCCACTGATCGGCTTGATGAAGCTCTTTTCCAGCGGCGGGCAGTCGTAGAAGAAGATGCGGTACAGCTGCTCGCGCGGCCGGTCGACCGCCTTCAGATGCTCCAGCGCCATGCTGAACACGGTCTTCGCCACCGCGCGCGCGTCGCCGGCGTCGCGCTCGCCGTAGACCTTGCGGTAGCGGGCAAGAAAAAAAGCGCCGTCGACGAGGATGGCGGTGCGGTTCATGGAACAACCTTATGCATGGCGTGTACGGATATAAAAACGATGGCCGCCGCCGGCAGGATGGGGCCGGCGGCGTGTGCGCATTCTACGTCAGTAGTGGATCACCGAGCGGATCACCTTGCCTTCGTGCATCAGCTCGAACGCCTCGTTGATGCGTTCCAGCGGCAGCACCTCGGTGATCATCTCGTCGATCTTTATCTCGCCGGCCAGGTAGCGCTCGACGTAACCGGGCAGCTGCGAGCGGCCCTTCACCCCGCCGAACGCCGAACCGCGCCAGACCCGTCCGGTAACCAGCTGGAACGGTCGCGTGCTGATCTCCTGCCCGGCACCGGCCACGCCGATGATGATCGACTCGCCCCAGCCCTTGTGGCAGCACTCCAGTGCCGAGCGCATCACGTGCACGTTGCCGATGCACTCGAACGAATAGTCCACGCCGCCGTCGGTGAGCTCGACGATCACCTGCTGGATCGGCGTGTCCGGGTAATCCTTCGGATTGATGAAGTCCGTTGCGCCGAGCAGCTTCGCCATCTCGAACTTCGCCGGGTTGGTGTCGACCACCACGATCCGCCCGGCCTTCGCCATCACCGCGCCCTGCACCACCGACAGGCCGATGCCGCCCATGCCGAACACCGCCACCGACGCGCCCGGCTCCACCTTCGCCGTGTTCAGCACCGCGCCGATGCCGGCGGTGATGCCGCAACCGAGCAGGCACACCTTCTCCAGCGGCGCCGCCTTGTTGATCTTCGCCACGGAGATTTCCGGCAGCACGGTGTATTCGCTGAACGTGCTGGTGCCCATGTAGTGCAGTAGCGGCTTGCCGTTCAACGAGAAGCGCGAGGTGCCGTCCGGCATCAGGCCCTGGCCTTGGGTGACGCGGATCTTCTGGCACAGGTTGGTCTTGCCGGAGCGGCAGAATTTGCACTCGCCGCACTCGGGCGTGTACAGCGGAATCACGTGATCGCCGACCTTCAGCGAGGTGACGCCTTCGCCGACTTCCTCGACGATGCCGCCGCCCTCGTGGCCGAGGATCACCGGGAACAGGCCTTCCGGATCGGCGCCGGACAGGGTGAACGCATCGGTGTGGCACACACCGGTCGCCACGATGCGCACCAGCACCTCGCCGGCCTTCGGTCCCGCCACGTCGACCTGTTCGATGCTGAGCGGTTTGCCTGCTTCCCAGGCGACGGCGGCACGTGACTTCATGATTCAACTCCTTGGGGGGGACGGAGGGCATTAAGTTGCAACTTAATGCCCTCCGTCCCCCATGGTAAACCGCATCAACTCACCGCCGTGTCATCGGGCCGAAACGCCGACATCTGCCGGCGGTAGTCGTCCGCCTCGGCCAGCAGCCATTCGCGGAACAGCTGCAGGCCGCGATGCTCTTGCGAGCGTGGCGGATACACCAGCCAGTACGCCTCCTTCACCGCCAGGTAGTTTTCACCCAGCACCTGCAAGCGCCCGGCGTCAATCAGCGACTTCGACGTCACCATCCGCCCCAAGGCCACGCCGAGGCCTTCCAGCGCCGCGTGACGCAGCGCATCGAGGCTGTCGAACTGCGCCACGTAGCGCGTCGGTGCCGTGCCGCCGGTGCGGTTGAACCAGTCGTTCCAGCGCGTGGAAGGATTCGGTTCGCCGAGCAACGGCCAGCGCGACAGGTCGTGCGGATCGGCGCCGGCCATCCGCGCGATCAACTCGGGCGCGGCCACCGGTGCGATCCATTCGCCGAACAGCCGTTCGCAATGCAGGCCGGCCCATTCGCCGCGACCGTAACGCAGGGCCACGTCGACCGGTTCGCGCGCGAAGTTCACCAGCGTCGAACCGGACTGCAAGCTGAGCTCCAGCTCCGGATGCGCGGCAACCAGTTTCGGCAACCGCGGCACCAGCCAGCTCGACATGATGCCGGGGCTCGCGCTGAGCGTGAGCGCATCGTGGTGGCGCGTGCGGTAATGCGACAGCGCGTGTTCGATGCCGTCGAAATGTTCGCCGACCGCCTCCAGCAGACTGCAACCTTCAACCGTCAGCGTCACCCCGCGTGGGCCACGTTCGAACAGACGCCGCTCCAGGCGTTCCTCCAGCTGACGCATCTGATGGCTGAGCGCGCTGACGGTGAGGTTGGCCTGCGCCGCGGCGCGCGACAGATTGCCCAGCCGGGCGACCAGCACGAACTGTTGCAGCAGCCCCAGCGGCAGCTTTCCCATCTTGAATATCCCTCAAGGCTGGCTTGCGAATATATCGCTTTTTGGCGACCTCCGACACGCGTACCTTGAGCGCACCCCAAGTCCAAGGCTTCCCAAGGAGGCTTCCCCCATGAGCTCGATCTGGAAAGATTTGCTGTTCCTGCACGGTCACCTCACCAACATCGATCCGTCCTGGCGGCCCGACCCACCCGACGATGCGGGCGAACGCAAAGCCATCGCCGACAAGGCTGCCGCCAAGAAGGCCAAGTCGATCGCGGTGATGTGCTGTGCATCGACCTGGCCGCGACTCGTCCGGCCCCGTTGACCCGCACCACGGCGGCCGGCGCTTGATTCCGGCGCCGGCCGCAACCACCTCGGATGGAGTGTCCCCCGCCCCATCCGAGGTTTCTCCATGCAGCAGCGTCCGCTCGGCCATTCGCCGCTTTCCATCGCCCCACTCGCCCTCGGCGGCAACGTGTTCGGCTGGAGCGTGGACGAGAAGCGCGCGTTCGAACTGCTCGATGCCTTCGTCGACGCCGGCGGCAACCTGATCGACACCGCCGACGTCTATTCGGCCTGGGTGCCGGGCAACGCCGGCGGCGAGTCGGAAACCATCATCGGCAAGTGGCTGAAGAAGAGCGGCAAGCGCGACCAGGTGTTGATATCGACCAAGGTCGCCAAGTGGGCCGAGCATCCCGGCCTGTCGCCGGTGAACATCCGCCAGGCGGTGGATGGTTCGCTGCAGCGCCTGCAGGTCGACTGCATCGACCTGTACCAGGCGCACCAGGACGACGCCAGCGTGCCGATGGAAGACACCCTGGGCGAATTCGCCCGGTTGATCGAGGCCGGCAAGGTACGCGTGATCGGCGCGTCGAACTTCAGCGCCGCCCGCTTTGCCGATGCGCTCGCAGTATCGAAACGGCACGGCCTGCCGCGCTACGAAAGCCTGCAGCCGGAATACAACCTGGTCAGCCGCGCCGGCTACGAGAAGGAACTGGAGCCGCTGATCCGGCGCGAGAACATCGGCGTGATCGGCTATTACGCGCTGGCCAGCGGATTCCTCAGCGGCAAGTACCGCAGTGAGGCCGACCTGGCCAAGAGCAGCGCACGCGGCGGCGCGGTGAAAAAATTCCTGAACCCGCACGGCCTGCAGGTGCTCGCCGCACTCGATGCGGTGGCTGCCGCGCACCACGCCACACCGGCCCAGGTCGCGCTGGCCTGGCTGATCGCCCGCCCGGGCATCACCGCACCGATCGTCAGCGCCACCAGCGTGGAACAGTTGCGGGAATTGCTCGGCGCCACCTCACTGCCATTGAGCGACAACGAGATCGCGCAACTCGATCTGGCCAGCGCCTGACCAATCCGGCTTCAGTAGGGCTGGAGAGTGCCCACCCTGCGAAAGGCCGTTTACTCCGGCACGTCGACCTGATAACCATCGGCCCGCAGCGCAGCCAGGTAGCCATCCGGCTTCAGCAGCTCGTCCATCGGCAGCAGCGCGAAGGTCTGCGCGTTGCCGGTCAGCGCCTTGCGCGCGGCGGCCAGCCACACGGCGCGCTGCTTCGCCGGGACGTCATCGAGGCCGAGCGCCTGCGCAAAGCCGGCGCCGGCGACCGCCGCCACGCAGGCATCGTGGCGGTCGCTGTCGGGCAGTTCGCGCAGCGCCTGCAGGTCGCCGGTGGCCCAGGCATTCGCGCGCGCGGTCATCGCCGGCATGTCGTGCTCGACGCTGTCCAGGGTGCGGATGAAGCAGGTGGTGTCGCGCGGCGCGGCCTGCTTGAACGCCTTGATCGCCGCACGCGGGTGCTCGATCAGCACGTGGTAGTCGGTCGGCAGCTCAGGCACGCCGTGGCGCTTGGCCAGTGCGTCGATGTTCGCCTTGATCCCGCCGGAACGGCTCAAGCCATTCGCCTTCAGCGCCTTGCGGTACAGCTCCTGCGACGCGAACAGCGGCCGCCAGCGCTCGATGCCGCGATCGTCGCCGATGTACTTCTGCTTCAGCGTTTGCCAGCGCGCATACACCGGCGGCGGCAGCACCTGCTGCAGGGTTTCGCCATCGGCGTTCTTGCGCGCGCTGTAAGCCGAAGGCAGCAGGAACATCTTGCCGAGAAAGCCGACGTCGGCCTTCAACTGCACCGAAGGCGCCAGCAGCACCTGCTGCGAGGCGCCGATCACCTCATCCACTTCGCGCGACTGCCATTGCATGGCGCGCGGCAGCGGCGACAGCGTGCCGAGCACCCACATCACGTGATCGCCCTTGCTCACCTTCCACAGGCCGGGGCCGGGCTGCACGCCGCTGACCACCACGGCAGGCAGGTCGGCCACATCCGGTGCCGGCGGCATGGCCGCCGATTGCGCGAACGCCGGCAGCGGTGCGCCCAGCGCGAACAGGAAAGCGAGGTGCAGCAGACGCATGACGGACGGCTCCGGCTTCGACAGTCGCCATTGTGGCAGGGCGATGCTGAGTCGCAGATGGCCGGCGCGGACAAAAGAACGGGGCGCCCCGCGGCGCCCCGTTCCGCAACGCAACGTCACATCACGCCGACAGCTTCGCCAGCGCGGCGTTGAAGGTAGCGCTGGGGCGCATCGCCGCGCTCACCCGCACCAGGTCGGGGTGGTAGTAGCCGCCGATGTCGACCGGCTTGCCCTGCACGCGGTTGAGCTCGTCGACGATGGTCGCCTCGTTTTCCGTCAGCGCCTGCGCCAGCGGCGCGAACTTCACCTTCAGCGCGGCGTTCACGTCCTGCGCGGCCAGCGCCTGCGCCCAGTACAGCGCCAGGTAGAAGTGGCTGCCGCGGTTGTCGATGCCGCCGACCTTGCGCGAGGGCGACTTGTCGGTGTCGAGGAACTTGCCGTTGGCCTGGTCCAGCGTCTTGGCCAGCACGTCCACCTCGGCACTGCCGTAGCGGCTGCCCAGGTGTTCCAGCGACGCGGCCAGCGCGAGGAATTCGCCCAGCGAATCCCAGCGCAGGTAGTTCTCTTCCAGGAACTGCTGCACGTGCTTCGGCGCGGAGCCGCCGGCGCCGGTCTCGAACAGGCCGCCGCCGGCCATCAGCGGCACGATCGACAGCATCTTCGCGCTGGTGCCCAGCTCCATGATCGGGAACAGGTCGGTGAGGTAGTCGCGCAGGACGTTGCCGGTGACCGAGATCGTGTCCAGACCTTGGCGGATGCGCTCCAGCGAGAACTTCGTGGCCGCCACCGGATCCATGATGCGGATGTCCAGGCCGCTGATGTCGTAATCCTTCAGGTAACGCTCGACCTTGGCGATCACCTGCGCGTCGTGCGCGCGTGCCGGGTCCAGCCAGAACACCGCCGGCGTGTGCCGCGCGCGACTCACCGCCAGCTTCACCCAGTCCTGGACCGGCGCATCTTTCGTCTGGCACATGCGCCAGATGTCGCCGGATTCCACGTCGTGCTGCAGCAGCACGTTGCCGGCCGCGTCGAGCACCTTGACCACGCCGTCGCCGGCGATCTGGAAGGTCTTGTCGTGCGAGCCGTATTCCTCGGCCGCCTGCGCCATCAGGCCCACGTTCGGCACGCTGCCCATGGTGGCCGGGTCGAACGCGCCGTGCGCCTTGCAGTCGTCGAGGGTTGCCTGATAGACACCGGCGTAGCTGCGATCGGGGATCACCGCCTTGACGTCCTGCAACTGGCCCTGCGCGTTCCACATCTTGCCGGAGTCGCGGATCATCGCCGGCATCGACGCATCGACGATCACGTCGCTGGGCACGTGCAGGTTGGTGATGCCCTTGTCCGAGTTGACCATCGCCACGCCCGGGCGCTGCGCGTACTCGGCGTCGATGTCGGCCTTGATCTGCGCCTGCTGTGCTTCCGGCAACGCGCCGAGGCGCGCGTACAGGTCGCCGATGCCGTTGTTCGGATTGAAGCCGACCTGCTTCAGCGCGTCGGCGTGCTTCGCCAGCACGTCCTTGTAGAACTCGCTGACCGCCACGCCGAACATGATCGGGTCGGACACCTTCATCATGGTGGCCTTCAGGTGCAACGAGAACAGCACGCCCTGCCGCTTCGCGTCCGCGATCTGCGCATCGACGAACGCCGCCAGCGCCTTGCGGCTCATCACCGCGCCGTCGATGATCTCGCCGGCCAGCAGCGCGGTCTTCGGTTTCAGCACGGCGTGGCTGCCGTCCTTGCCGAACCATTCGATGCTGACGTTGCCGGGCTGCCCGATCAGCGCGGATTTCTCGCTGCCGTAGAAATCGCCGCCGTCCATGTGCGCCACGTGGGTCTTCGAATCCTTGCTCCACGCACCCATCTTGTGCGGATGCTTGCGTGCGTAGTTCTTCACCGAGGCCGGCGCGCGGCGATCGGAATTGCCCTCGCGCAGCACCGGGTTCACCGCGCTGCCCTTGACCCGGTCGTAGCGCGTCTTGATGTCCTTCTCGCCGTCGTCCTTCGGCGCATCCGGGTAATCCGGCAGCGCATAACCCTGGCCCTGCAGTTCCTTGATCGCCGCCTTCAGCTGCGGCATCGAGGCGCTGATGTTCGGCAGCTTGATGATGTTCGCCTCCGGCATGGTGGCGAGCTGGCCCAGTTCGGCCAGGTCGTCGGCCAGCCGCTGGCCTTCTTTCAGCGCTTCCGGAAACAGCGCGACGATGCGTGCGGCCAGCGAGATGTCGCGCGTCTCCACCCGGATGCCCGCCGTGCCGGTGAACGCAGCGACGATCGGCAGCAGCGACTGCGTGGCCAGGAACGGAGCTTCATCCGTGAGCGTGTAGATGATCTTGGGCGTGGTGGACATTGTCTGCGTGGACCTCTTTAGCTACTGCATTGGCCGGAAGGGGACGGCGGGCGGCTTGATACCCGCGGCCCTTTGATACAAGCCTCCCATTGTCGCGTTTTCGTCGGGGAGGGGAAAGCGCGGCTGCGGCCATGCGGCAACATGCGGCGACGTACGGCACGCCACGCGAGGCAAAACGACGAGGGCGCGGCATGGCCGCGCCCTCGCGTTTCATCCGTCATCGCCGCAGCGACTTACTTCACCGAGAAATCCTTGCTGGCGACCTGGCTGCCATTCAGCGAGATTTCGACCTTGTAGTTGCCGGCCGGGAAACCGCTGGGCTTGCTGATCATGAACGCAGTGGTCTCCGGGCCCATGGCATTCAGGGTCTTGCTGTCCTCATGCACGGTCTGGCCGTCCTGGTAGACCCACTTCGCCGCCAGCGTGGCGTTGCCGCTGCCGCTGGTGTCGACCGAGGCGTAGACGGTGTCGGTCGGCGCGAAGCTGGTGCCGCTGGCGAGGATCTTGTTGCCGGCGTCGACGGTCGAGCCCAGCTCGACCGAGCCGAACGTGACCGCGGCGGCAGGCATGTCGCTCGCCGGCATCCCCGTCGCCGCCGTGGCGGCAGGTGCGGGCGCCGGTGCTGTCGCGGCAGGCGGCGTGGCGGACGGAGCCGGCGCGGCCGATTCATCTTTCTTGCCGCAGGCACTCAAAGCCAGCATCGCGGCCAGCGATGCGGCGAGGATCAAGGGTTGGCGAGTCATCTTCATGGGGTACCTCCTGCTTCAGGACTGGGCGGGAATTTTCAACGTCTGGCCGGGCTTGATCCGATCCGGATCGGTCAGCTGGTCGCGGTTGGCGTCGAAAATCCGCTTCCACGCATTCGCGCTGCCATAGAAGCGCTTGGCGATCTTCGACAGGTTGTCGCCTGCCACCACGGTGTAGGTCGTGGCCGCGTCGGCGGTCGAACTGACCTGCGACTGCACGTCACTGAAATCCGCCTTGGGCGGCGCATCCGGCGCGGTGGATTTCACCCCGCCCTGCACATCGGAAAAATCCGGTTTGCTGGTCCCGTTGCTCATCGCACGCAACTCCGTCTCGGAAGAGGAGTCAGTGATAACCAGCTTGCGGTTAACGGCTTGTGATTGCGTTGCCGGAGCATTCAGCTGGGTGACCACGTATGCGCCGACGATGCCGTGGATGGCGTGGCCGGCCCGGTCGTCGGCACGGCAGCTGAAGGCGCCAGGAAGGGCATATGAACTGACCTGCAGCTATATATTCTTGATATATGAGATGCAAAGCGCGCAGTCTTCGCGTCGTGAGCGCAACCAAATGCGCTCACTTCGCGACATTCGGGGGAAATCGATATGGACGAGTTCGGACCTACCGATCTCAAGTCGATACTGCATTCAAAGCGCGCCAACATTTACTACCTGCAGCACTGCCGCATATTGGTAAACGGTGGCCGGGTCGAGTATGTAACCGATCAGGGGAAACAGTCGCTGTACTGGAATATCCCGATCGCCAATACCACGACTGTGTTACTAGGCACCGGGACTTCGGTGACCCAAGCGGCGATGCGTGAACTGGCCAGAGCCGGCGTATTGGTCGGATTTTGTGGCGGCGGCGGAACACCCTTGTTCAGCGCGAATGAGATCGATATCGAAGTCGCCTGGTTCTCGCCGCAGAGCGAATACCGGCCTACCGAATACCTACAGGCTTGGGTACGGTTCTGGTTCAACGACGACTTACGTCTCGCTGCGGCCAAAGCTTTCCAGCACGCCCGCGCCGCGCGAATCCGTGAACAGTGGCAGCAGCGCGCGTTACGGGATGCCGGCTTTTCCGTTGACGCTGGTCGTCTGGACGGACTACTGGAACGCACCCGACGTCAGATCGATCTCGCGCAGGACAATACCTGCCTACTGACCGAGGAAGCACGCCTCACCAAGGCCTTATTCAAACTCGCGGTCGACACCGTCGCTTACGGCGATTTCACCCGCGCCAAGCGCGGCAGTGGTACCGACCCCGCAAATCGCTTCCTTGATCATGGCAATTACCTCGCCTACGGTCTCGGTGCCACCGCCACTTGGGTGCTCGGCCTGCCGCACGGGCTGGCCATCCTGCACGGCAAGACCCGTCGCGGCGGCCTGGTGTTCGATGTCGCCGATCTGGTCAAGGACGCCAGCATCCTTCCGCAGGCCTTCATTTCGGCCATGCGCGGCGACGACGAACAGGAATTCCGCCGGGGATGCATCGAAGCGCTGACTCGTAGCGAATCGCTGGATTTCATGATCGATACGGTGAAAACCGTGGCACTCGACACGGCAGCGCTGGCCACATGAACATCCTGCTGATCAGCCAGTGCGACAAGCGCGCGCTGACCGAAACCCGCCGCATCCTCGACCAGTTTGCCGAACGTCGCGGCGATCGCACCTGGCAAACGCCGATCACCGAAGCCGGCCTGGACACCTTGCACAAGCTGCTGCGCAAGACTGCGCGCAAGAACACGGCGGTGGCCTGCCACTGGATTCGTGGCCGTGATCATAGTGAGTTGCTGTGGATCGTCGGCAACGCCAGCCGTTTCAATATCGAAGGTGCCGTGCCAACCAATACCACCGTGCGCAACGTGTTACGTGCTGGCGATGAGAATGACTGGCACAGCGCACAGGATATCCGCCTGCTGGCACAGCTGGCCGCGCTGCTGCACGACCTCGGCAAGGCCAGCGTGGCCTTCCAGCAACGCCTGCAAGACAGGCTCGACGAGCGCAACCGTTATCGCCACGAATGGGTTTCGCTGCGCCTGTTCCTGGCCTTCGTAGGTGGCGACGACGACGGAAGTTGGCTCGCACGGCTGGCCAGCACGGATGAAGGCAGCGAAGCAGATTGGACCGCATCGGGGCGTTATCTGCGCGACGGCCTGGATGAGAACATCGAGCGCCATCCATTTCGCAATCTCGCAGCACATGCACCGCTGGCCGCCGCGATTGGCTGGCTGATCGTCACCCATCACCGTCTGCCGGTCATTCCCGAGGCCAGGAAAGACGGCAGCGGCCAGGACTGGCTGGGAAAACGTGCGGGACGCTTCGAGCCAGCCTGGCTGGAGACACCCTTGGCAAGGGTGGCCCACGACTGGAACGAAATCGACCAACGCTCCACGCCTGCGCAAACCCAACCCTACTGGCAACTGGCTGGAGAACTACCGGCGGTTGCGCCCGAATGGCGAGCTCAGGCGCGCCGCGTCGCCAAGGCATTGCTAGATCTCAAGTCACGCCACGACGCGGATTGGCTGGGCAATCCCTATGTGATGCACCTTTCGCGCCTGTGCCTGATGCTGGCCGACCACCACTACTCCAGCCTCGGTGTAGACAAGGACGGCAAGCCGGTGGCCGAGCGCCTACGCTTCGTGCAGCGCGATCAAACCGTGTTTGCCAATACTTTGCGCCCCGGCGTGATGAACCAGTCGCTGCTGGAACATCTCCTCGGCGTAGGTCATACCGCCAGCCTGATCGCCCACGCGTTGCCCAATTTCGAACGCCACCTGCCTCGACTGGCCAACCATCGCGGCCTGCGCAAGCGCAGCAGCGATGCGCGCTTTGCCTGGCAGGACAAGGCCTTCGATGCGGCCACCAGCCTGCGCGAGGCCGCGCGCGAACACGGTGCCTTCGTCGTCAACATGGCCTCCACCGGCTGTGGCAAGACGCTGGCCAACGCCCGCATCCTCTACGCCCTGGCCGACCCGCAGTTGGGCCTGCGAGTGAGTTACGCGCTGGGCCTGCGCACCCTCACCCTGCAGACCGGGCGTAGCTATCGCCACGACCTGCATTTGAACGACGATGAGCTGGCTGTGCTGGTCGGCGGCTCGGCCAGCCGTGCCCTGTTCGAGCATTACGAAGCGAAAGCCGAGGCCAGCGGCTCGGCGTCCGTGCAGGCGCTGATCGAGGAAGACAGCCACGTGCTCTACGAGGGTAATGTGGCTGACCACCCGCTGCTCTCGCGGGCACTGGCCAACCCCGAGATTCGCAAGCTGATTTCCGCGCCGATGCTGGTGTGCACCGTCGATCACCTTGCACCGGCCACCGAATCGCTGCGCGCCGGCCGCCAGATCGCACCGATGCTGCGGCTGATGAGCAGCGACCTGGTGCTGGACGAACTGGATGATTACGACCTCGACGACCTGCCCGCGCTGACCCGCCTGATGCACTGGGCCGGCATGCTCGGCAGCCGCGTGGTGCTGTCCTCCGCGACCCTGCCACCGGCATTGGTGGAAGGCATGTTCATGGCGTATCGCGCCGGCCGTCGCCATTACCAGCGCAACCGCGGGCGCGATGGCGGCGGCAGCGAGCGGCCCGTCGAAGTACCCTGCCTTTGGACGGATGAATTCGGTTCGCCCCAGATCGAAACCCTTGCCGACGATGGGGGCTTCGCCGCCGCCCATGCATGCTTCGTCGAGCGCCGCGTGCGCAAGCTGCAATCCGCCGAACCCCTGCGCCTCGCGGAACTGCTGCCGGTCGACACCGCTGCCCAACAGCCCGAGCGCATCCATGCCGAATTCGCCAGCCAGGTGCGCGACGCCTGCCTGCGCCTGCATCGCGATCACGCCCACGCCGATCCCCTCACCGGCAAACGCGTCAGCTTCGGCCTTGTGCGCATGGCCAACATCGATCCGATCTTCGACGTGGCCAGCGCGCTTTATACACATGCCGCGCCGGAAGGCACGCGCATCCACCTGTGCGTGTACCACGCCCGCTTTCCGCTGGCGCAGCGCTCGGCGATCGAGACCATGCTTGATGCCACGTTCAATCGCCGTAACGAAGATGCGGTGTGGCAACTGCCGCAAATTCGGCACGCGCTCGATGCGCATCCCGAACCAGAGCACCTGTTCGTGGTGCTGGCCTCGCCAGTGTGCGAAGTCGGCCGCGACTGGGATGCCGACTGGGCGTTGGCCGAACCTTCTTCGATGCGCTCGCTGATCCAGCTTGCCGGCCGCGTGCAGCGCCACCGCCGCAAACCACCACAGGCACCCAACGTGCTGGTGTTCGATACCAACCTCAAAGGCATCAAGCAGCGTGATGCACGCCAGCCGGTATTCGCCCGCCCCGGCTTCGAGACCGATCGCGACCATGGCCGCTTCCTGCTGACCAGTCACAGCTTGCGCATGCTGCTGGCCGAGGATGAATACCGTCACCTCGACGCCCAGCCGCGCATTCTGCCGCGCGCCACCGAACTTCAGCCACGCGAACGCTGGGTCGATCTGGAGCAGGCACGCATCCGCGCCGCCATGCTGCCGGCACCACCGCCACCCGCCACCCGCTCGGCACGCCGTAGCGCCGCACCAGCTCCACGACTGGAACGCGATTACGCGCCCGCGGCCTGGCAACACCCGCAAGCCGCGTTGATCGGCGTGCTGCCGCAACAGCAACCGTTTCGCCACGACGAGCAGCCTGGCACCACGCTGGCATGGTTGCCCGATGAGGACGAAGACAATCTGCTTCCGCACCGCGTGGAAGACGCGCCGGGCAGCAGGCGCGGCGAGAAACTCTATGTCCCCGCCAGAGAGCTGCTTCACGAGATCACGTTGAATGTTGCACTCGGTATCAGCTGCTGGGGCGAGTTCGACCTGTCGTCACTGGTGAGTGAACAGGCCGAAGCGCAAGACCTGTCGCTCGATCTCGCCGCCCGCCGGCTCACCACCGTGGAAGTGCCATCTCTCAAAGAGAACCATCAAGGCTGGCGCTGGCACCCGTGGTTGGGTTTCACCAAATGACGCTGAGGCAGATCAATGCCAGGGATCGATCAAGGGGATGCCGCAACCTTCGAAATCACGCACATTGCGTGTGGCCAGTGTGGCTCCGTGCGAGCGCGCGATACCCGCGATCATCGCATCGAACTGCTCAACCGGACGCCCCTGAACGCGCCGCGCCGCAGCGATGGCGGCATGCGCATCGGCAGCCGCCTCATCGTAAGGCAGCACGCGTCCCGCCATGTCAACGGCAAAGATCGCCTCGACCTCCTGGTGCATGCGTGTCTTGCGCCGACCTTCGGGCAGGATCAGCACCCCGTACAACATCTCGCCGCGCGTAACGGCCGTCGTGAACAGGTTCGAGCGTGTCTGCTGCTTCAGCCATGCCACTACCCGCTCGTCCGGCTGCGGGCGCATGAACTCCGACAGCACGTTGGTATCCAGCACGATCACTCGCCGAAGTCCGGCGGATCACGTTGGGGCTCACGCGGTGGCAATTCCAGGTCGACACCCCCGAAAGGTTCCACGTGGGCGCGGATGGCGGCATACAGCGACGCACCCGAATCGTCTTCGACACGGTTCGCCAAGGCGGCCCGCAAAATGCTGCGCGCCTCCTCCTCCATCGACTGCCCGTGTCGCGCCGCCCGCAGGCGCAGGCGCGCCTTCAGATCGTCGTCCAGATTTCGAATGGTCATGGTGGCCATGGGCAAGCCCTCCAGAAGTGATTGCAACGATTGCATTGTAATCACTTCTGAGGACACGGGCTGCCTATACGGCAGCAGACGCAGACGAACATTCATCAGAGTCACTTTCTGAGCTACCTGCTCGGTAGTTGCCATAGAGAGTTTTACATTAATCAGCATCACGGTTATAAGCCACTTATAGGATGAGATCGATGCCTCTCGGTGTCAACCGATGGCTCGCGTCGCGCGCCATGAGACTGAAGTTCAGTACCTCTTAGTGCTCAAGTGGAAAATGAGGGGATGGGATGCACACTTCTACGGATCGAAAATTGCTGTTCCAGTCGGCTATCACCGGCTTTATCGAGGTCAGGCGTTCGGCCAAGCTGAAAGGCAAGGACGACGATGCCGACACGGCATCGAAGTACGACTACGCCACCTGGTTAGCCGATGCGGCGCGACGGGTGGGCCAGATCCAAGCCGTGACCCACGTGCTCAAGGCCACCCACCCGGACGCGCGCGGCAGCAGCCTGCATATCGTTCCATCCCATCTGCCGCAACACACGGAGATCGGCAGCCACATCCTGGGCATGGACTACGCCGAGGATGTGGTGGGCAACGCCGCCGCGCTGGATGTGTTCAAGCTGCTCAAGCTCGACGTCGAAGGCAAGCGTCTGCTCGACTGGATGCAAGCTGGTGATGCCGACCTGCAGGAGGCGCTCTCCGACGACGCCGAACAGGCCGAAGCCTGGATGAAAGCCTTCGCCTCGCTGGTGCGCGAGGAACCACAGCCGTCCAGTCACCCCATGGCCAAGCAGCTCTACTGGCTCACCGGTGAAGACCCGCAGGATGATGCCCACTACCACCTGCTGCAGCCGATGTTTTCCAGCTCGCTAGCCCACGCCGTACACGCCGACATTCAAAATGCGCGCTTTGGCGAAGCCAACAAGGAAGCGCGACAAGCCAAGCGCGACAACAAGCCGGCTGATGCCACCTATCACGACTACCGCGACCTCGTCGCCCGCAAGCTGGGCGGTACCAAGCCGCAGAACATCTCGCAACTGAACAGCGAACGTGGCGGCATGAACTACCTGCTGGCCTCGCTGCCGCCACCAGCGTGGAAACCGCGCGACGGCGTGAATCTGCTCAAACTCGAATCGGTATTCGACGAAAAGCGCGGCACGTTCCTCGTTTTCGATGAGGTTCGCCAACTCGTTCGCGGGCTTGCGGACTTCCTCAAGGCTGACCCGGATCAAAACAAGGAAACCCGCGACCGGGTAATGGCTTTCTTGCAAGACATTACCGAAGCGCTGTCCCTGTTCGGCGCGGACGTGCGCGGGCGTGGCGGCGCCGGTTGGACCCGGAACGCCGACTGCCATCTGCTTCTGTGCGAACAACTCTGGCTCGATCCGGAGCGTACTGAATTGCCGGAACGCGACGACCCCGAGCACCCGGATTGGCGCGAAGCCGACCTCGCCTTCAACGATGCCTATGCACGCGGCGACTGGGCCGATGAAGTAGCCACCCGCTTCGGCCTCTGGCTCAACGGCCAGTTGCGCAAGCGCAGCGACAAGCTGGCCATGCTGGGCGAAGCGGAGATGCGCCACTTTGCCAGTAACGCCATCCTCGACGTTGCCTGGCCCATCCCCCGGCAACGCCGTGCCAAGGCAGGTGCCGCATGAGCTCGCTTCCGCACTTCACCCACCTGCTGGTGTTGCCGCACCTCAAGGTGCACAACGCCAACGCCGTCTCCAGCCCGTTGACCCACGGCTTCCCGTCCATCACCGCCTTTCTGGGCCTGATATGGGCGCTGGAACGCAAGACCCGCGCGGCCGGGCTGGATCTGGAGTTCGGCGCCGTGGGCGTGGTCTGCCACGACCGCCAAGAGCAAACCTCCGAGGGCGGCTTCGTCAAAAGCTTCCGTCTCACCCGCAACCCGGTGGGCAAGGACGGCAGTACCACCGCCATCGTCGAGGAAGGCCGCATCCACCTCGACCTCAGCCTGGTGCTGGCGGTGAATGCCGGGCCGTGGGATCAGGACGCGCAGCAACGTGACCTGAAAACCATCCTCGACCTGCTGCAGGGCATGCGCATTGCCGGCGGCACGCTGTTGCCAGCCACCCAAGCGCCAACCTCGCGCCATCGCCCGTGGCTGGCCAACTTCACTGGCGACAGCGACGACCAGGCCAGGGAGTTCCGCAAGCTTCGTGCCCGCCTGCTGCCAGGCTCGGCATTGGTGGCCCGCGATGACTTGACCGATGCGCGCCTGAAGGACTTGCGCAAGCAGTCGCCGCAAGCCTCTCGTCTCGATGCGTGGCTTTCGCTTTCGCGCATCAACTGGCATTACGACACCAAGGCCAACGCCGGCAACGATGGCTGGCAAAGCGACCGCAAGAAAGGCTCGGGCTGGGTGGTGCCCATCCCGGTCGGCTACGGCGCACTGGGCGAACTGCACGACGCCGGCAGCGTGGCCAATGCGCGCGACGCCACCACGCCCTTCCGCTTCGTCGAAAGCCTGTATTCGATGGGCGAATGGATAGGCCCGCACCGCCTGCACGCACCGCAAGACCTGCTCTGGTACGCAGACAGCCGTCCCGATGAGGGGCTGTACCGCTGCCGCAACGACTATCGCTTCGTCGACACCACTCTCTGACACGACAAGGAATTCCATCATGGCCAACGAACTCAAGACCGCTTCCGTCCTCGCTTTCGAGCGCAAGCTCGATCCTTCCGATGCCCTGCTGTCTGGCGGCAACTGGGCCGCGCGCAGCGAGTCGCAGAACTGGGCACCGATCACGCTGCGCGAAAAATCCGTACGCGGCACCATCTCCAACCGCCTGAAGGGCGGTGCGCAGGACCCAGCCAAACTGGATGCCGCCATCCAGAATCCCAACCTGCAAACCGTGGACGTGGCCACCCTGCCCGCCAATGCCGACACGCTGAAGGTGCAGTTCACCCTGCGCGTGCTGGCCGGTACCGGCCAACCCTCCGCCTGCAACGATGCCGCCTACCGGCAGAAACTGCTGGCCACAGTGGGCGGTTACGTGCAGCAGCACGGCTTTGCTGAGCTGGCCCGCCGCTACGCTGTCAACCTCGCCAACGGCCGCTTCCTGTGGCGCAACCGCATCGGTGCCGAGCAGGTGGAAGTGACCGTGGCCCACATCGAAAACGGCCAATCAAAGACCAGTTGGACCTTTGATGCGCTGACCCATTCGCTGCTCGATCTCACAGTGCCTTCCGCCGAAGCCCAGCCACTGTCCGAGTTGGCCTCGCTGATCGCCGACGGCCTTGCCGACAAGGCTCGCGTGCTGCTGCAAGTCACCGCCTTCGTACGCATCGGCGCCGGACAGGAAGTGTTCCCCTCGCAGGAGCTGATCCTCGACAAGGGCTCCAGCAAGAAGAGCAAGACGCTGTACGACGTCGACGGCGTGGCCGCCATCCACTCGCAAAAGGTCGGCAATGCCCTGCGCACCATCGACACCTGGTATCCCGAAGCGGCTGCGAACGGCCCCATCGCCGTCGAGCCCTACGGTTCGGTCACCACCCAGGGTAAGGCGTACCGTCAGCCTAGGGAAAAGGCCGACTTCTACAACCTCCTCGATAACTGGATCATCAAGGACAAGGCACCGGAAGCGGAACAGCAGCATTACGTCATCGCCACACTCATTCGCGGCGGTGTGTTCGGCGAAGCAGGCTGACCGCCATGACTACGCACTACATCGACATCAGCGTCAGACCCGATCCAGAATCCAGCGCACCGCAGTTGCTCGGTGCGCTGTACAACAGGTTGCACCTCACCCTGGTGCAACATCGACTGGACAACATCGGGATCAGTTTCCCGGGCTACACCATGAATCCACGTACTTTGGGTACCACGTTGCGTCTGCACGGAAGCGACCACGCACTGCAGCAACTGACGCAAGCAGACTGGCTCAAAGGCGTACGCGATCACGTCCGCATGACCGAGATTGCCGGTGTACCGGCAGGTGCATCGCACCGCACCGTTCAACGCAAGCAATTCAAGACCAGCGCCGAGCGTTTGCGCAGGCGACGCATGCGCCGCAAGGGAGAAACGGAGGAACAAGCAGCCAAGGCCATTCCATCCAGCATGGAGCATCGCCCCAATCTTCCCTACGTATACCTGCGCAGCCACAGCACCGGACAGCCGTTCTGCCTGTTCATCACGCTCGGCCCGCTCGCTGTCGACGCGACACCCGGCAGCTTCAACAGCTATGGCCTGGGTGGAACCACGACAATCCCCTGGTTCTAACCCTTTTTCCTGCCCTGCTATCCAACAATCGAAAAATCAATGATTTGGCGGCTCGTCTCTCAATAAGGGGCAGCCGCCTTTTTTTTGCCTTTATCGCCAATTCATCAAATACTTGGCCACGTTGAGCCCTAGTTCGCTGCCGCGCAGGCAGCTCAGAAATGAATGTTGGGCGCCTCGATGGTCACCTTCGTGTTCGCTGCCGCGCAGGCAGCTCAGAAATGCGAGTTGGCGAGGTATTCGGTCGACGCCTCGTTCGCTGCCGCGCAGGCAGCTCAGAAAGGGCGCTACGCCCAGTTGCAGGCGATAAAGAAGTTCGCTGCCGCGCAGGCAGCTCAGAAAATGTGCACGCGGCCGTCCAGCATCCGCTTCACGTTCGCTGCCGCGCAGGCAGCTCAGAAAATGATCGACCCTGAAGAAATCGAGGCCATCACGTTCGCTGCCGCGCAGGCAGCTCAGAAATTGACGGACTGCGTCACGTTCGAGACGACATTGTTCGCTGCCGCGCAGGCAGCTCAGAAACGCTCGCGTAACAGGTGCACATACCGCAGCAAGTTCGCTGCCGCGCAGGCAGCTCAGAAATCATAGACGATGTGCGCCGGGTTCATCGCCTTGTTCGCTGCCGCGCAGGCAGCTCAGAAAACCGAGGTAGCCGTTCGCGCCGGCTGGCTGCAGTTCGCTGCCGCGCAGGCAGCTCAGAAATTGACATCGTGCAGGTGCCTTGCGCGGCGATGGTTCGCTGCCGCGCAGGCAGCTCAGAAATGATGCCTGCCGTCTCGAAGGCGATGGACGAGGTTCGCTGCCGCGCAGGCAGCTCAGAAAGAGAAGGCGAAGAAGAATCAGCACGTCGCTGAGTTCGCTGCCGCGCAGGCAGCTCAGAAACGGATGCGAAGCAGGCGCTGCGCATGCAGATCGTTCGCTGCCGCGCAGGCAGCTCAGAAATGACGGAAGCGCAGAAGCGCGCGTACATCATCGTTCGCTGCCGCGCAGGCAGCTCAGAAATTGTTACGGCCGAACAGTGCCGGGATCGGCGCGTTCGCTGCCGCGCAGGCAGCTCAGAAAGTACGCGCCACGCATCACCTGCGAATGGTGCAAGTTCGCTGCCGCGCAGGCAGCTCAGAAAGCGTTGCTCATGTGCGTCTTGAGCCCGCGATCGTTCGCTGCCGCGCAGGCAGCTCAGAAAGGCGGGCAAGTCATCGGTGCGGCCGATGTAACGTTCGCTGCCGCGCAGGCAGCTCAGAAATTTTCGTTGAGCGGGCTGTTGTCGCCGATGGCGTTCGCTGCCGCGCAGGCAGCTCAGAAAGCCTGGCTCAGCGACGACGCCGGCGCCGCCCTGTTCGCTGCCGCGCAGGCAGCTCAGAAAAGCTCGAAGCGCCTTACGGCTGGATCCACACCGTTCGCTGCCGCGCAGGCAGCTCAGAAAGAACGATGACGACGGTAAGCACGCCAAGCATCGTTCGCTGCCGCGCAGGCAGCTCAGAAAAAGGGGCCAGCCATAGCGATCACCGGAGACACGTTCGCTGCCGCGCAGGCAGCTCAGAAAACCACCACCGCCGCCCGTGCCGCTGGTGGGGAGTTCGCTGCCGCGCAGGCAGCTCAGAAAAGCGCCGAAGCGCCGGCCACCCCGAAGGGCATGTTCGCTGCCGCGCAGGCAGCTCAGAAACGGCGTGCCCGGCACTTTTGAACTGTGGCTCAGTTCGCTGCCGCGCAGGCAGCTCAGAAATAACGTCGTGCCGATCTCGTTGCCGCCCGCATGTTCGCTGCCGCGCAGGCAGCTCAGAAAAGGAACATTGCCCTGCGCATCGAGCGGCAACTCGTTCGCTGCCGCGCAGGCAGCTCAGAAATACTGGTCCAGGCCAACTCCGGTGGAGGCAAGGTTCGCTGCCGCGCAGGCAGCTCAGAAAATCAACGGCGTCACCGGCATCAGCCGCGACGTGTTCGCTGCCGCGCAGGCAGCTCAGAAATCGCTGCCCGCCGGCGGCACCGCCAGCCTGGCGTTCGCTGCCGCGCAGGCAGCTCAGAAAAACGTCGGCGTCGATGCTTCCGGCCACGCCACGTTCGCTGCCGCGCAGGCAGCTCAGAAAAACGCCGAGCACCCGTGGGTGGTCAAGTGCGGGTTCGCTGCCGCGCAGGCAGCTCAGAAAGGCACCGCCGACGTAGCCGCCGCGCTGCTGGCGTTCGCTGCCGCGCAGGCAGCTCAGAAAAGCGCGGTGAGGTCATCGGCCATTGACCAACTGTTCGCTGCCGCGCAGGCAGCTCAGAAACAGCCATCCCGGCGCCTGCGCCTGCCCTTACAGTTCGCTGCCGCGCAGGCAGCTCAGAAAGAGCAGGATGCCGCTCGCCTGGCCGCCGCCGAGTTCGCTGCCGCGCAGGCAGCTCAGAAAGACGAGACCATCGACGGCTACCGCGGCATGAAGTTCGCTGCCGCGCAGGCAGCTCAGAAAGACCGAGGAATGCGGCCGGGTGGACAACCGATGTTCGCTGCCGCGCAGGCAGCTCAGAAAACGCCAGCCACGGCAGCAGCGGCGCCGGGCAGGTTCGCTGCCGCGCAGGCAGCTCAGAAAAGCGCCTGGTTCCACACGCTGACCTGCTCGCCGTTCGCTGCCGCGCAGGCAGCTCAGAAATGACCAGCGCGCTGCGGCAAACCTACATCGGCGTTCGCTGCCGCGCAGGCAGCTCAGAAAACCAAGATCAGCCGAATGGTCGACCTCGCCGCGTTCGCTGCCGCGCAGGCAGCTCAGAAAAGCATGGCCATGGCACCAGACGATTTCTCCATGTTCGCTGCCGCGCAGGCAGCTCAGAAAATGTTGTTCATCGCACCTGTCGCCGCCGGCGAGTTCGCTGCCGCGCAGGCAGCTCAGAAATATGGAGAAAGTCCGTGCGAGTCCCGGCGCGCGTTCGCTGCCGCGCAGGCAGCTCAGAAATTGTCGATGCGCTTGAACGTGGCCTTGAAGTCGTTCGCTGCCGCGCAGGCAGCTCAGAAAAACCCCGAGGCGAGCTACCAGCAAGACGTGCGGTTCGCTGCCGCGCAGGCAGCTCAGAAAACGCCGCTGGCCATGCCGGTGCCGTCGTACAAGTTCGCTGCCGCGCAGGCAGCTCAGAAAATGAACCAACGCCAGATCACCCACCCGGCCGGGTTCGCTGCCGCGCAGGCAGCTCAGAAAGGCAATGCCAGTGGTGCGGAAAGCGCAAACCCGTTCGCTGCCGCGCAGGCAGCTCAGAAATATCGAGACGGCGCCGAAGGATGGGACGCATAGTTCGCTGCCGCGCAGGCAGCTCAGAAAGGCATGCAGGTCACCGGCGAGGTGTTGCGCGAGTTCGCTGCCGCGCAGGCAGCTCAGAAAGACATCAACAATGCAGCACTGAAGCTGGTCGCGTTCGCTGCCGCGCAGGCAGCTCAGAAAAGTCGCACGCCTGGAAGCCTTACGGCCGCGCCGTTCGCTGCCGCGCAGGCAGCTCAGAAAGCCAGCGCGGCTTGCTGCGGATCCCAGGGGTCGTTCGCTGCCGCGCAGGCAGCTCAGAAATTCGACTATTACCGCACCGCACGCCGGATCACGTTCGCTGCCGCGCAGGCAGCTCAGAAATGCTGACGCCCTCGGCCGTCGCCGTGGGCACAGTTCGCTGCCGCGCAGGCAGCTCAGAAAGAGTTTCGGCAGGCGAAGTGGTTCGACCACGAGTTCGCTGCCGCGCAGGCAGCTCAGAAATGGTCGCACCGCGATCGCACCTTGCAGGCTGAGTTCGCTGCCGCGCAGGCAGCTCAGAAATGGATCTGATCCACCTCGACGAGTTCGAACACGTTCGCTGCCGCGCAGGCAGCTCAGAAAGGCGAGCGTGCACAGGCCCATGTAGCTGATTTGTTCGCTGCCGCGCAGGCAGCTCAGAAAGGCGGGCAGCACGCGCACCAGCAACGTGAACTGTTCGCTGCCGCGCAGGCAGCTCAGAAATTTGTCGGGCACTCGCAGTTCGGGAATGTGCGGTTCGCTGCCGCGCAGGCAGCTCAGAAAGTTAGGTGGCTCCGCGAGCAGTGCGGGCCGACGTTCGCTGCCGCGCAGGCAGCTCAGAAAAATGGCGAAAGGGCATTTCGTGGCCGTCAGACGTTCGCTGCCGCGCAGGCAGCTCAGAAAAACTTCTCCCGCGATGCCTTTACGTTCGTCGCGTTCGCTGCCGCGCAGGCAGCTCAGAAAAGAAAGATGGCTCATTGCCATCGCGGCAGACCGTTCGCTGCCGCGCAGGCAGCTCAGAAAGATCAGGTGACTGGCGTTTCCGCTCGTAAGTCGTTCGCTGCCGCGCAGGCAGCTCAGAAAGCGATCAGGGAGCGTTCGCATGATCGTCTTCAGTTCGCTGCCGCGCAGGCAGCTCAGAAAATCCGCTCACGGCTTGCTTTGACACTCGCAACGTTCGCTGCCGCGCAGGCAGCTCAGAAATCTACGAAGTCGTAATGCTGGCAGGCGCGAGCGTTCGCTGCCGCGCAGGCAGCTCAGAAAGTGTCCGCCACGTCGTCATGGCACTCACGCCAGTTCGCTGCCGCGCAGGCAGCTCAGAAACGAACGCTGCGCGCGCCAGTAGCGCTGCGCTTGTTCGCTGCCGCGCAGGCAGCTCAGAAATGGGCCACCGCGTTCGCGCCCGGCGTGCTGGCGTTCGCTGCCGCGCAGGCAGCTCAGAAATCGACGTAGAGCGTGACCGCCTCACCCTGGCCGTTCGCTGCCGCGCAGGCAGCTCAGAAAGATCCGCCCGAGAATCTGACGAAACGGACGCTGTTCGCTGCCGCGCAGGCAGCTCAGAAAACGAACACCGGCTATAGCAGCGCGGCCACGAAGTTCGCTGCCGCGCAGGCAGCTCAGAAAGCGCGTCGAGCGGGTCGATGCCGTCAAGCAGGGTTCGCTGCCGCGCAGGCAGCTCAGAAAGAAGGAAGATCGCAAACAGATCATTCGCGACTGTTCGCTGCCGCGCAGGCAGCTCAGAAAGCCGTGGCGATGGGGCGGGCGCCGCTGTCGATGTTCGCTGCCGCGCAGGCAGCTCAGAAAATGTTCAGGACGTCGATTTCCTGCACGACGCGGTTCGCTGCCGCGCAGGCAGCTCAGAAAAAACTCTTCCGGCACCACCCCGCGATCGAGCAGTTCGCTGCCGCGCAGGCAGCTCAGAAAGATGTGGATGATGGTGGATCGGTTCATGGGGTGTTCGCTGCCGCGCAGGCAGCTCAGAAAATGACGCTCGGCGCGATCCCCGATGTGGGCAGGTTCGCTGCCGCGCAGGCAGCTCAGAAAAGCGTCATGCCCACCGGCAACCGCTGCAGCACGTTCGCTGCCGCGCAGGCAGCTCAGAAACAGATGTTCTGGCTGCCGATGTATTTGTTGAGGTTCGCTGCCGCGCAGGCAGCTCAGAAAGACATGAAGGCCTTGCGCAGGCTCAGTCGGCCGTTCGCTGCCGCGCAGGCAGCTCAGAAAACCTGAGCCGGGCCGACAAGGGCGCGCTGGGCGTTCGCTGCCGCGCAGGCAGCTCAGAAAAATCAGCACACCCACCGGTGCCACGTCGAACTGTTCGCTGCCGCGCAGGCAGCTCAGAAAAGCAGCAGCGTCCACAGCGACGATCCGACCACGTTCGCTGCCGCGCAGGCAGCTCAGAAAGGCACCCAGCCGGCCGAGCTAGTGGAGTTCGGGTTCGCTGCCGCGCAGGCAGCTCAGAAAATCGTTCATTCAGATGGCTGCGCGTGCCCCATGTTCGCTGCCGCGCAGGCAGCTCAGAAAACCTTCACCCGGTTCAAGCGCGAGCTGACGATGTTCGCTGCCGCGCAGGCAGCTCAGAAAATGTTGTTCATCGCACCTGTCGCCGCCGGCGTGTTCGCTGCCGCGCAGGCAGCTCAGAAATGCACGTCCGCGCTTGCCCTGGCCGTCGCTATGTTCGCTGCCGCGCAGGCAGCTCAGAAAGGCGGCGACGAGCGCATGCCGCGCCTGCACCAGGTTCGCTGCCGCGCAGGCAGCTCAGAAAAGCCAGCAGCTTGGCTTCCTGGTGCAGCTGGTGTTCGCTGCCGCGCAGGCAGCTCAGAAATTCTTGGCGATGCTGTGGCGGATCAGCGCGGCGTTCGCTGCCGCGCAGGCAGCTCAGAAATGGTCGAGCCTGTACCAGCACCCGGTACCGTTCGCTGCCGCGCAGGCAGCTCAGAAAGGCAGCACGTGCCAGTCGGTTACTTCGAAGTCGTTCGCTGCCGCGCAGGCAGCTCAGAAACGGGTCAGGCGCTGCCGCGACTATGGCAACGAGTTCGCTGCCGCGCAGGCAGCTCAGAAAGTCGAGGCGTTGAACGCCCGCGACTTGGCCCGGTTCGCTGCCGCGCAGGCAGCTCAGAAATTCAACGGTGGCATGGTGGTGTTCTCCAGCTCGTTCGCTGCCGCGCAGGCAGCTCAGAAAGCTGCGAAGTCCTGCGCCGAGGCATAGACCGGGTTCGCTGCCGCGCAGGCAGCTCAGAAAGACAAGACCACGATCGACGACCGCTTGGTGTTCGTTCGCTGCCGCGCAGGCAGCTCAGAAATCGATCAGGAAGCTGTTGAGCAGAGCGTCCATGTTCGCTGCCGCGCAGGCAGCTCAGAAACGGTGGTGACCCGGGCGGCGGTTGAAGGCGAGGTTCGCTGCCGCGCAGGCAGCTCAGAAACGCAGCAGGAGAAGAGTGATGGGCAACCACCTGTTCGCTGCCGCGCAGGCAGCTCAGAAAACCGCCGACGGCCGCAAGCTGTCCATCAGCGCGTTCGCTGCCGCGCAGGCAGCTCAGAAATGCTTGTTCACGCCCGTGATGACCGCAGCCGTGTTCGCTGCCGCGCAGGCAGCTCAGAAAGTCTACTGATCCACCTGCCGCCGACCCCGTTGGTTCGCTGCCGCGCAGGCAGCTCAGAAAGCGAATGATGCCGGCGTGGCATCGGCTGCGAAGTTCGCTGCCGCGCAGGCAGCTCAGAAAGCCGGCACGGCCGGCACGCTGGCGTTCACCGTGTTCGCTGCCGCGCAGGCAGCTCAGAAAATCAAGCGGCCGATGTCCGATGGCACGATCAAGTTCGCTGCCGCGCAGGCAGCTCAGAAAATTGCCCCGGAACGCCCGTCCCACAAGCCTTCGTTCGCTGCCGCGCAGGCAGCTCAGAAAAGCTCGTGCAGTTGCAGGCGAGCCAGCGGAAGGTTCGCTGCCGCGCAGGCAGCTCAGAAATGGTGGACCGCTGGCTGGACCGGCTGGGGCATGTTCGCTGCCGCGCAGGCAGCTCAGAAAATGTTTCTCTACGCCCAAGACGGCCGCGTGCGGTTCGCTGCCGCGCAGGCAGCTCAGAAAATCGCGCGCTCGGTGGTGATGCCGTGGATCTCGTTCGCTGCCGCGCAGGCAGCTCAGAAAACGAAATGCGCACGCAGGTGCGCGTGCCCGCCGTTCGCTGCCGCGCAGGCAGCTCAGAAAAACGTCAATTCGCCTTCGAGCTGCTTCGCTTCGTTCGCTGCCGCGCAGGCAGCTCAGAAATTCCTGCCCTGCGAGTGGGATGTGCAGCCACGGTTCGCTGCCGCGCAGGCAGCTCAGAAATGCACTTTGCCGCGTGCCGCCGGCATGCGCGGGTTCGCTGCCGCGCAGGCAGCTCAGAAACCGTCGACCAGGCTGCCACGACGCGCGGTCGTGTTCGCTGCCGCGCAGGCAGCTCAGAAATCCACTTGACACCATGAGCGTGTAGTTGATGCGTTCGCTGCCGCGCAGGCAGCTCAGAAAAGCAAATCCTTGGCCCCGGATGTCGTTGAAACGTTCGCTGCCGCGCAGGCAGCTCAGAAAACCCTGGCCATCGAGGCGCCGCGCGACACCCTGTTCGCTGCCGCGCAGGCAGCTCAGAAAAAGTCATAGGCTTGGCCATCCACCCATGAACCGTTCGCTGCCGCGCAGGCAGCTCAGAAAGTCGGTGCCGGCCTTCGCGCGCAGGTCGTGGAGTTCGCTGCCGCGCAGGCAGCTCAGAAATCACGCCGCTGGCGATTGTGGCGGTGCTGATCGTTCGCTGCCGCGCAGGCAGCTCAGAAAAGTACCAAGCCGGCCGCAACGCCGTCATCGCCGTTCGCTGCCGCGCAGGCAGCTCAGAAAGTCGATCTTGACCGAGTTGGAGTTGAGGTTGAGTTCGCTGCCGCGCAGGCAGCTCAGAAACAGCATCGCCGCCTTGGTGTGCCACGTTTACCGTTCGCTGCCGCGCAGGCAGCTCAGAAATGTTCGAGGAAGGCCGTGATGACGCCCATGGCGTTCGCTGCCGCGCAGGCAGCTCAGAAACAGGCCAACCTTGCCGGCGCCATCCGCCATTGGTTCGCTGCCGCGCAGGCAGCTCAGAAAGACACGCTGCAGCCGGCCGCGCGCGCGCTGTTGTTCGCTGCCGCGCAGGCAGCTCAGAAATGCGCGTTGCGCGCATCCTCGTTGGCCTGCGCGTTCGCTGCCGCGCAGGCAGCTCAGAAAGGTCTGGTCGCAGATCTGGAACAGGCCCAGGTGTTCGCTGCCGCGCAGGCAGCTCAGAAAATGCCCGCCGCCGCGATCGGCAATGTCCTGGTGTTCGCTGCCGCGCAGGCAGCTCAGAAATTGAACGGCAGCGAGCCATAAACGACGGAGCCGTTCGCTGCCGCGCAGGCAGCTCAGAAAATGAACGCGTGGTCGTGCTCGGCCTCCCACACGTTCGCTGCCGCGCAGGCAGCTCAGAAAGAGCACCGGGACCGGATGCAGCACCCGAACGTGTTCGCTGCCGCGCAGGCAGCTCAGAAATGCAAAACAGTTCTTGGCCTGCTTTCCGTAGCGTTCGCTGCCGCGCAGGCAGCTCAGAAATGCCGCAAACCACGCATATGGCCGCGCAACCAGTTCGCTGCCGCGCAGGCAGCTCAGAAAACGTCGTCGCCGCGCGAGGTGATGGTGGCAATGTTCGCTGCCGCGCAGGCAGCTCAGAAAAGCAGGTCGATGCGATTGGCGCCGGCGACCATGTTCGCTGCCGCGCAGGCAGCTCAGAAATCACATCACCATCTTCTGTTGAAGCCCCTACAGTTCGCTGCCGCGCAGGCAGCTCAGAAAAGCTACGCCGACCATCCGCGCAAGCTGGTGAGGTTCGCTGCCGCGCAGGCAGCTCAGAAAAGCGGCACCATCAGCATCAATGCGCCCAACCTGTTCGCTGCCGCGCAGGCAGCTCAGAAAACGTACCTGCTGGCCCATGATCAGTGCTCCTCGTTCGCTGCCGCGCAGGCAGCTCAGAAACAGATGGACTTGGCGCCGCAGTTGCTGACGGCGTTCGCTGCCGCGCAGGCAGCTCAGAAAATCAGCAGCGCCTTGCGCACCGTGTCGATGCCGTTCGCTGCCGCGCAGGCAGCTCAGAAAACGTTGCCCTTGTCGGTTTGGATCAGCCTGTAGTTCGCTGCCGCGCAGGCAGCTCAGAAACAGCCAATGAAACCAGCACCACCACCGAAGCAGTTCGCTGCCGCGCAGGCAGCTCAGAAAACCTCGGCGCCTCGCTGGAGCTCGAACAGTCCATTCGCTGCCGCGCAGGCAGCTCAGAAAGAAGATCATCATGATCTCGCGACCGTCCTCCGGTTCGCTGCCGCGCAGGCAGCTCAGAAAACCGCGTGATGCTCGCCGCCGGCGCTGATGGTGTTCGCTGCCGCGCAGGCAGCTCAGAAAGACCCACAATCAAGGGCGAGCCAGCATGGGACGTTCGCTGCCGCGCAGGTAGCTCAGAAACAGTCCGCCACCTGCTTGATGATCGGGAACGTGTTCGCTGCCGCGCAGGCAACTCAGAAAACTCGACTTGGGTGTGATGTCAGAACCTGGTGTTTGCCTCCTGCACAAGCAGTGACAAATACATCCCAGCTAACCGCGATCTTTCCACTCTTCGCGCAGATGCCGTTGATGGTTTAGGCCATTGTCTTGCTGCCAGATTCCTGCAGTGCGGCTTAGCGCAGACTGCAGATTAATTCGGCTGTCGTTCTCGCGCTGGATGCGATAATCATGCACAGCTTGCTTTACCAGTTCGGCTACCGACAGATCGCGAGACCGTGCCTCACGATCCAGCCACGCTTGGTCATCTGTATCCAGGTTGATGGACACGCACGTCATGCAATATATCTAACATGAATTCCCGTTTATCGGCTCGTGCTTCTCGTACCCAAAGCGGAAAATGAGAGCGGGACCGTAAAGGAGCTTCACGCATACCTTCCGATCACACTCCCGCGAGCTGCCGCCGCCGCGCCACCTTGCGCTCACGCCGCCGCGTCCACCACGCCTTCCGCCGCTCGGCGAGGCACGAGAAGATCACGTAGAGCGCCGGGGTGCTGAGCAGGGTGAGGCTTTGCGAGATCAGCAGGCCGCCGATCAGGGCGATGCCGAGGGGGCGGCGCAGTTCGCTGCCTTCGCCGAGGCCGATCGCGATCGGCAATGCGGCGAGAATGGCGACCATGGTGGTCATCATGATCGGGCGGAAGCGCACGGTGCAGGCTTCGCGCGCGGCTTCCAGCGGACTCTTGCCGTGTTCGCGTTCGGCGACCAGGGCGAAGTCGATCATCATGATCGCGTTTTTCTTGACGATGCCTATCAACAGCACCAGCGCGATCTGCGCCACCACCGACAACTCGGTGCCGGTCAGCCACAGTGCCAGCAGCGCGCCCACGCCGGCGGCCGGCAGGGTGGACAGGATGGTGATCGGATGGACCAGGTTCTCGTACAGCATGCCGAGCACGATATAGACGGTGAGCACGGCGGCCAGGATCAGCCAGCCCATGCCGCTCTGCGACTGCTGGAAGCGGCGAAAGTCGTTGCCCATCTGCACCCGGATGTCGCCGGGCATGCGCATGTTCTTCACGGTGGACTGGATGATCGCCATCGCCTCGCCCATGCTCACGTCGGGCGCGAGGTTGAAGCTGAGGTCCATCGTGGTGTACTGGTTTTCGTGGGTGATCTGCGACGGCGCCAGCCCCGGCTCCTGCCGCGCGAACGCGGTGATCGGGATCATCTGGCCGCTGCTGGAGCGCACGTAGATGCGGTTGAGCGCCTCCGGCGTGGCGGTCTGTTCGGGCAGCGCGTTGACCACCACCTGGTACTGGTTGATGTCCGAGTAGATGGTGGATACCTGGCGCTGGCCGAACGCGTCGTACAGCGCGCCGTCGATGCTGCCGATCGACACGCCGAGCCGCGCGGCCTTGTCGCGGTCGATCACGATGTTCTGGCGCAGCCCGGCCTCGTCGACGTCGGTGCCGACGTCGCGCAGCTTCGGGTTCTTCTTCAGCTCGGCCTGCAGTTTCGGCAGCCACTCCTGCAGGCTGGCCAGGTCGTTGCCCTGCAGCGAGACCTGGTATTGCGCGCCTTGGCTGGTGCCGCCGCCACCGCCGCTGGGTAGGTCCTGCACCGGGCGCAGGCGCAAGTTGAGGTCGGGATAGTTCGCGGCCTTCGCACTGAGCCGCGCGAGCACCGCGAAGGTGTCGTCCTGGCGGCCTTCGGCACGGGTCTTCAGGTCGATGTTGAACGAGCCGCTGGTGCCCTGCCGGCTGCTGCCCAGGCGCGAGCCTACGGTGGCGACGTCGGGGTCGGCCATCAGCATCGCGGTGAGCCGTTCCAGCCGCTGCCTGCTTTCGGCGAACGAGACGGTGGCGCTGGAACTGGCGCGGCCCCAGATCAGGCCGGTGTCCTGCGCCGGGAACAGGCCGGTCTTGACCACGCCGAACAGGTAGAACGTGACCACGATCAGCACCAGCGGGGTCAGCGAGAACAGTAGCGCGTGGCGCAGCGAGAAGTTCAGAGCTCGGGTATACACGCGCAGCATGCCGGCGTGGAAACCGTCCAGCGCGCGCGCCAGCCGCGACGGCTGTGCCTTTTCCTTCGCGGCATGCCCGTTGAGGAAGCGCCCGCACAGCGCCGGCGTCAGCGTCAGCGAAACCAGCGCGGAAACCACGATCGCCGCCACCAGGGTCACCGCGAACTCGTGCATGAACATGCCGGTGACGCCGCCAGCAAACAGCAGCGGGATGAACACGGCGATCAGCGAGGCGGTGATCGAGACGATGGTGAAGCCGATCTCGCGCGCGCCGGCCTGGGTTGCCTGCATGCGCGACATGCCCGCGTCGATGTGGCGGATGATGTTCTCGATCACCACGATTGCATCGTCCACCACAAATCCTATGGCGATCACCAGCGCCAGCAGGGTGAGGTTGTTCAGTGTGTAGTCGAGGATGTACATCACCACGAACGCGCCGGCCAGCGACAGCGGCACCGCCACCGCGGCGATCAGCGTGGGCGCGAGCCGGCGCAGGAACAGCGCCATCACCAGGATCACCATCGCCAGCGAGATCAGCAGCGTGGCCTGTACCTCGTGCAGCGAAGCGCGGATGGTCGGCGTGCCGTCGAAGAACGGGGTCAGCACGGTGCCCGGCGGCAGGTAGTCGCGCAGCAGCGGCAGCTGATCCTTGACCAGGTCGACGGTGGCGATGACGTTGGCGTCGGCCTTCTTGTAGACGTACATCAGCACGGCCGGCTTGCCGTGGAACCAGGCGGCCTGGTACGCGTCCTGCTGGCCGGCATAGACGTTCGCCACGTCGGCCAGCCGCACCGGCGTGCCGTTGTGGCTGGCGACCACCAGCCGGGCGAACTCGTCCGCGCTGTGCAACTGCGTAGTGGCGCTGATCGACATGGTGGTGGTGCCGTTGGACAGGAAGCCCTCCGGCGAGGTCACGTTGGCCGCGCTCAGCGCGTTGCGCAGCTGGTCCGGCGACAGCCCCATCGCGTTCAGCGCGCGCAGGTTCACGTCGACGCGGATCGCCGGCGTGGCCGCACCGGCGATCTCCACCGACGACACCCCCGGCAACTGGCGCAGCCGCTGCGCCAGCAGGGTGTCGGACAGGTTGTACAGGTCGGCCGCCGACTGCGTGGCCGAAGTCAGCGCCAGCGCGATGATCGGGTCGTCGTTCGGGTTCGCCTTCTGGTAGCTGGGCGCGCCGTTGAGGCCGCTGGGCAGGTCCGGCGCGGCCGCGTTGATCGCCGCCTGCACGTCGCGCGCGGCGGAATCCAGGTCGGTGCCGTTGCGGAACATCATGAAGACGAAGGTGCGCCCCTCGGAACTGGACGAGCGCATCGTCTCGATGCCGGGCACCTGGCCCAGGTGCCGCTCCAGCGGTGCGGCCACGGTGGACGCCATCGTGCTGGCATCGGCACCAGCCTGGCTGGCCTGCACGAAGATCGCCGGGAACTGCATGTTCGGCAGCGCCGCCACGCCGAGCAGGAAGTAGCAGATCATGCCGGCCACGAACAGGCCCATCGCCAGCAGCGAAGTGCCGATCGGGCGGCGGATGAAGGTGCCGGAGATGTTCATGGATTCAACGTGGGCGGGGATGGGCGGGTGGTGCGTGAACGGATCATCCCACCCTCAACGTCCAGGCCGCGAAAAGGTTGATCGGGGCGAAGTGGCTTCCGACGAAGGGCGACCTCTCCCCAGCCCTCCCCTGCGTTGCAGGGTAGGGCGCAAGGCAAGACGTCGGCAGGGTCACGCCGCGCTGCGGGCCTGGGCGTGGGTCAGCGCGCGCCGTTCGCGGCGCGCGGCCAGCCAGTCGGAGAAGCGTTCCATGTACAGGTAGATCACCGGCGTGGTGTACAGCGTGACCAGCTGCGACAGCAGCAGGCCGCCCACGATCGACACGCCCAGCGGCCGGCGCAGCTCGGCGCCGATGCCGTTGCCCAGCGCCAGCGGCAGTGCGCCGAGCATCGCCGCGGCGGTGGTCATCATGATCGGGCGGAAGCGCAGCAGGCAGGCGCGGCGGATCGCATCGCGCGCGTTGAGGCCGGTGCGGCGCGCCTCGATCGCGAAGTCGATCATCATGATCGCGTTCTTCTTCACGATGCCTATCAAGAGCACGATGCCGACGATGCCGTCCACCGACAGGCTCATGCCGCAGATGATCAGCGCCAGCAGCGCGCCGACACCAGCCGGCGGTAGCGTCGAGATGATCGTCAGCGGGTGGATGTAGCTCTCGTACAGCACGCCCAGCACGATGTAGATCACCACGATCGCGGCCAGCAGCAACAGCACCTCGTCGCCGAGCGAGGAGGTGAACTCGGCCGCCTTGCCGACGAACTCGCCGCGCACCTGTGGCGGGAAGTTCAGCTGCTGCTCGACCTGGTGGATCGCCGCCACCGCATCGGACAGCGAGTAGCCCGGCGCCACGTTGAACGCCAGCGTCACCGCCGGCAGCTGCTGCTGGTGGCTGACCACCAGCGGCGCGCTGGTGACCTCGGCGCTGACCAGCGAGGACAGAGGGATGGTGCCGCCGCCGCCGATCTCGAAGCCGACGTTGCCGGCGTTGCCGATGCCCGACGGGGTCGCCGAGTTGCTCGACTTCAACTGGCCGAAGCTGGTCGCGTTGCTGCCGGTGAGTGCGCCGTTGCCGTTGCCGCGCACGGTGAGCTTGTTCAGCAGGTCGTCGCTGGTGCGGAACTCCGGCGCCACTTCCAGCACCACGCGATACTGGTTCAACTGGGTGAAGATGGTGGAGATCTGGCGCTGGCCGAACGCGTCGTACAAGGTGTCGTCGATGCTCTGCACCGGCACGCCGAGGCGGCTGGCCTTCTCGCGGTCGATGGTCAGCTTCAGCGCGTTGCCGTTGTTGGCCAGGTTGTTGTCGACGTCGGCCAGTTCCGGCCGCTGGCGCATCGCCTGGGTCATCTGGCTGGCGTAGCCGGCCAGCTCGACCGAGTTCACGTCGGACAGCGAATACTGGTATTCGGTGGCGGCGACACGGCTGTCCAGGGTCACGTCCTGCACCGGCTTCAGGTACAGCGCCACGCCCGGGATGCCGGCCACCGCGTGCTGCAGCCGCGGCAGCAGTTCGTCCAGGCCATCGCGGTCGCCGCGATCCTTCAGCACGATGCTGAGCTGGCCCTGGTTGAGCGTGGGGTTGATTGTGCCGGCGCCGATGAAGGCGGCCACGCCGGCCACCGCGGGATCCTTGCGCAGCGCTTCGGCGACCGCCTTGGTGCGGTCCTCCATCTGCGGGAACGCGATGTTGTCGTCGGCCTGCACCACGCCGGTGATCAGGCCGGTGTCCTGCTCGGGCAGCAGGCCCTTGGGGATCACGATGTACAGGAACACGGTGAGCACCACCGCGGCGCCGGCCACCAGCATGGTCAGGCGCTGGTGGTCGAGCACCCAGTCCAGCGAGTTCTCGTAGAGATGCACCGTGCGCGACCACACCGTGCGCTTGCCGGCCGCGGCGTGGCGCTCGTGCGCGTCGTCGCCCTCGGGCAGCTGGTCGGGCTTGAGCAGGTAGGCGCACATCATCGGCGTCAGCGTCAGCGACACCAGCATCGAGATGGTCACCGCGATCGTGAGCACCCAGGCGAATTCGTGGAACAGCCGGCCGGTGACGCCGGGCATCAGCAGCAGCGGCAGGAACACCGCCACCAGCGACACGGTCAACGACAGCACGGTGAAGCCGATCTCCTTCGCGCCGACCTCGGCCGCCTCCTTGCCGTTCTTGCCCTGCTCGATGTAGCGCACGATGTTCTCGATCATCACGATCGCATCGTCCACCACGAAACCGGTGGCCACGGTCAGCGCCATCAGCGACAGGTTGTCCAGCGACATGCCGGTGAACGCCATCACGCCGAACGTGCCCATCAGCGACAACGGCACCGCCGTCGCCGGAATGATGGTGGCCCACAGCCGGCGCAGGAACACGAAGATCACGCCGATCACCAGGAACACGGTGAGGATCAGGGTGAACTCGACGTCGTGCACCGAGGCGCGGATGGTCACCGTGCGGTCGGCGAACACGTCCAGGTGCACGTCGGCCGGCAGCGCACTGCGCAGTTCCGGCAGCACGTTGCGGATCTGCTCCACCGTCTGCACGATGTTCGCGCCGGGCTGGCGGCGCACGTCCAGCAGCACCGCCGGCTGGCCGTTCGCCCACGCAGCGAGCTGGTCGTTCTCGACGCCGTCGACCACCTTGGCCACGTCGGACAGCCGCACCGGCGAGTTGTTCTTGTAGCTGATGATGGTGCTCTTGTACTCGGACGCGTCGCTCAACTGGTCGTTGGTGCCGATCGAGTAGCTCTGCGTCTTGCCGTTCAGCGTGCCCTTGGGCGCGTTGACGTTGGCCTGGGTCAACGCGCTGCGCACATCCTCCATCGTGAGGCCGAGGTTGGACAGCTGCGCCGGGTTCACCTGCACGCGCACCGCGGGGCGCACGTTGCCGGCGATCGAGACCAGGCCCACGCCCTGCACCTGCGACAGCTTCTGCGCGATGATCGAGTCGGCCAGGTTGTTCACCTCGCGCAACTGAAGGCTGTCCGAGGTGAGCTTGAGGGTGAGGATCGGCGCGTCGGCCGGGTTCACCCGGTTGTACACCGGCGGATACGGCAGGTTGCCCGGCAAGGTGCCCTTGGCCTGGTTGATCGCCGCCTGCACGTCCTGCGCGGCGATGTCGACGTCGCGGTCCATCGCGAACTGCAGGATGATCGTGGACAGCCCGGCGGAGGAATCCGAGCTCATCATGGTGAGCCCGGAGATCTGCCCCAGGTTGCGCTCCAGCGGGGTGGTGATCAGCGAGGCCATGGTGCTGGCGCTGGCGCCCGGATACTGCGTGCTGACCACCAGGCTGGGCGCCTCGATCTCCGGCAACGCCGACACCGGCAGCTGGCGGTAGCCGAGGATGCCGAGCAGCAGCACCGCCACCATCAACAGCGAGGTGGCGATCGGCCGGCGAATGAAGAGGGTCGAGAATCCCATGGCTATCCGTAACGTGTAGGTGCGGGTTCAGCCGCGATCATGGCCGGGACACGGCCGGGTTCGCACGACTGCGGTGGCGTTGCGCTGGTCGGCACGCGGCCGCTCAGCCGCGACGGCGACCGCCACCCTTGCTGTTCTGCTTGGCTTTCTCCAGTTCGGCCGCGGTCGGCGCCGCCGGCACTTCGCCCGGCTTGAGCGCGTTGACCTTGCTGCCCGGCTTCAGCCGGAACTGGCCTTCGGTGACAACGCGGTCGCCGACCTTGAGGCCGCTGCCGATCATCACGTGGCTGTCGCCCACTTCACCGGCGATCGCCACCGCCTGCATCTTGACCGTGCTGTCGGCCTGCACCTGGTAGACGTAGTCGCCGTCCGGTCCACGCTGCACCGCCTGCGCCGGAATCACCAGGCCGCCGTCGACCGTGTTCACCAGCAGCTGCACGTTGACGAACTGGCCCGGCCACAACTCGTTCTTCGCGTTCGGGAACTCCGACTTCAGGCGGAACGTGCCGGTGCTGGTGTCGATCTGGTTGTCGATCACCTTGAGCACGCCGCCACTGGCGATCGGATGCGCATCGGTGCGATCCAGCGCGGTCACCTGCAGCGAGGCGCCCTGCTGGGCGGCGGCGGCACGCACCAGGTCGAGGTTCTGCTCGGGCAGGGTGAACATCACGTTGATCGGATGCAGCTGGGTCAGCGTGACGATGCCGGTGCTGGTGGTCACCACGTTGCCCGGATCCACGTTGCGGATGCCGGCGAGGCCGTCGATCGGCGAAATCACCTTGGTGTAGGCCAGCTGCACCTGGCTGTCGCGCACGCTGGCCGCATCGGCGGCTACCGCGGCCGCGTACTGGGCGGCCGTGTTGCGCAAGGTGTCCAGATCCTGTTTCGAGATGTAGCCCTTGGCGGCCAGGTCCTGGCTACGCGTCAGGTTGCTCTTCGCGGTTTCCAACTGCGCCTGGTCCTGGCGCTGCCTCGCCACGGCCTGGTCATAGGCGGCCTGGTAGGTGCGCGGATCGATCTGCGCCAGCAGCTGACCCTTCTTCACCGGCTGGCCCTCGGTGAACTCCAGGCTGAGCAGCTGGCCGCCCACCTGCGGGTTCACGGTGACCGTGTTGAGCGCCTGCACCGTGCCCAGTGCGGTCAGGTAGACCGGCACGTTCTGCTTGACCACCGGCACCACGGTGACCGGCACCGGCGGCGTTTCATCCTTGCCGTCCTTGCCGTCCTTGCTCTTGGTGGCGGATTGCGCCGACGCGGAACCGGCCGGGGTGGGCTTGTGCAGCAGGCGGAAACCTACCGCTGCCACGACGATCACGGCAATCACGATCAACGCGATCTTCCAAAAACGCGACATGTAAAACTCCTGGACTGAACGGTGCGCCCCACCGGCACACGACTGCGTGGCATGCGTCTGCAAAACAACGGACGCCCGCCGGGCCACGCCGGCACGCGTCTCTTGAGATGAAAGCATAGGGGCAGATCAACGAACTTGAACAATGCCGGTTGACATGGGTACAGCATGACCGATGGCAGGGGCGCCGCCCGCTGCAGGGCCATCCGCAGGCACCGCGCGGGCTGCCGCGGCAGGCACGGCTACCGCGACGGGTCGCCGCGGAGGCCTGAAACTTGCCGCGCGCTTCGTTTATAATCGCCGACTGTTGCCTGTCCGACCCCGAATCCGGGCCGAACGGCAAGCGTGATCCGTGCCGTGCATCCACGCACGGCAATCCGCACCGGGATGCGTCCATCGGGCCGGTGCGACAGCCACAGGCAATTCAGGCAGGCCGGAACAGCCATCGTGGCGCTCCGTCCCGCCCACTGACAGGAGTACGTGCGTGAGCGGTCCCATGAGCAAATCCGATCAGAGCGTCTTGCGCCAGTTTTCGATCATGATCGGCGGTCTGGCCGTGCTGACGGTGGTGCTGATCCTCGCGGCGCTGGCGATCCACGACCACGAGCCGAAGGAAACCAATCCGGACCAGCCGGCCAAGGTTGCCGCGCGGATCGCACCGGACGGCGCCGTCTACGCCGGCAACACCGGCCGCGCCGCCATGCAGGCCGCCGCCGATGCCGCGACCAAGGCCGCCGCGTCGCAGGTCGCCTACGGCGGCACCACCGACGGCAAGGCGATCTTCGATCACCTGTGCACCAGCTGCCACACCTCCGGTGTCGCCGGTGCCCCGAAGGTGGGCGACAAGGCCGTGTGGGGCCCGCGCCTCGCCGAAGGCATCGACACTTTGGTCAAGCACGCGATCGAGGGCTACCACGGCCCGGACGGCAACTTCATGCCGCCGAAGGGCGGCAACCCGGCGCTCACCGACGAACAGGTGACGAACGCCGTGCACTGGATCGCCGATCAGGCGAAATAGTTTCGCCTGATCCAACAAGCTTTCGCCAAACGCCGCCCACCGGGCGGCGTTTTCGTTTGCCCCTTCCCCCTTGGGGGAAGGTTGGGATGGGGAGGCCCGGCGTGCGGGAAGATCAAAAGCACCCCTCCCCAACCCTCCCCTGCTTGCGCAGGGGAGGGAGTACACCCGATTACTCCGCATGCTCCCCGATCCACTCCCGCGCAAACCCTCGCAGCTCCGGAAAGAACGCTTCGAAGCGCCTCTGCAATTTCGCTTCGCGTTCCAGCAGCACCGGCAACGCCGAATCCAGCGGATTGGCACGGCTCAGGCGCTGCCCGATCCCGCCCAGCGCGTCGTCCAGCACCGCGTCGTCGGCGTAGCCGGCCGGCAGGCCATGCGCTTCCATGTAGCTGCGGAAACGCCGTAGCGCCGGCGGCAGCAGCTCGTCCTGCCGCCACAGCAGGGCGCGCAGGGCGACGGAATACTCCGGCAGCGGTTGCGCGCTCCAGCGCGGAAAATCGCGCGCCAGGCAACGGTCGAACCACATGTCCAGCAGGATCCCGGCATAGCGCCGATACGGCGATGGCAGCAGCGCCTTCGCCGCCAGCACTTCGGGGTGGGCGTCGGTGTACACGTCGATCGCGCGATGCAAGCGGATGCCGGCGATCACGCGCGCCGGGAACAAGCTCACGTCCGGTTGTCCGTGCACGAAATCGCCCAGCATTCCGCCGAGCTGCAGGGCCTCGTCGTCGCCGGCCAGCAACGCATGCGCCAGGTGGTTCATGCGGAGCGTCCGCGGCAGCCGATCCGCCCGGCGGTTATCATCGTGTACATGAATCCCACCGAGCTCTCTGCCGAACCTGCCAGCTTTCCGGACGTGGCCGCCAGTTTCGTGCTCGACGGCCCCGCCGGCAAGCTCGAGACCATCAGCGACGTCGCCGAACCGGCCTGCGCGCGCCGCGGCGTGGCCGTGCTCTGCCATCCGCTCACGATCGAGGGCGGCACCATGCACAACAAGGTGGTGACGATGGCCGAGCGGGCGCTGCGCGAGTCCGGGCTGGATACGGTGCGCTTCAATTTCCGCGAAGCCGGCAACTCGACCGGCAGCTACGACCAGGGTCGCGGCGAAGGCGACGACCTGGCCGCGGTGGTGGCCTGGGTGCGCCGCACGCGCCCGGACGATGCGTTGTGGCTGGTCGGCTTCTCGTTCGGCAGCTACGTGGCCATCGCCAACGCGGTGCGCCTGCGCGCCGACGCGTTGATCAGCATCGCGCCGCCGGTCGGGCGCTGGCCGTTCGAAGCGATCGCGTTGCCGACCTGCCCGTGGCTGATCGTGCAGGGCGAGGCCGACGAGATCGTCGAGCCGCAGGCGGTGTTCGACTGGGTCGAGACGCTGGAGCACCGGCCCGAACTGGTGCGCATGCCCGAGACCAGCCACTTCTTCCACCGCCGGCTGATGGACCTGCGCGGCGCGATCAAGCACGCGGTGCGCGGCTGGCTGCCGCCGAAGCGGCATGGCTGACGCCTGCCCATCACTCCTTTCCAAGACCCACGCTCCATGAGTGAAACCCCCTCGCTCGCGCCCAGCGCGCGCTACCTCGAAGGCGTCGCCGCGCATCGTTGGGAGTCCGATCCGACCCAGCTCGCGCTGCTGCCGGAATTCGACCGCATGCATGCGGCGCTGTGCGCCGAGCCCGCGAACGGCAACGGCAACGGCAACGGCCTGTTCGACCGCCTGAAATCCCTGCTCGGCAACGACCCGCCCGAGGCGGTGCCGGGGCTGTACCTGTGGGGCACGGTGGGCCGCGGCAAGACCTTCCTGATGGACCTGTTCGTGGCCAGCCTGCCGCACGGCGTGGCACTGCGCCGGCACTTCCACCGCTTCATGGGCGAGGTGCACGAGAACCTGCGTGCGCTGGGCGAGCGGCAGAGCCCGCTGGTCGAGGTCGCCGCCGGCATCGCCGCACGCTGCCGCGTGCTGTGCCTGGACGAGTTCCTGGTCAACGACATCGGCGACGCGATGATCCTGTCCAACCTGCTCGACGCGCTGTTCGCGCGCGGCGTCACCCTGGTCACCACCTCCAACACCGCGCCGGCGAACCTGTACAAGGACGGCCTGCAGCGTGCGCGCTTCCTGCCTGCGATCGCACTGATCGAACGGCGCTGCCACGTGGTCGAGATGGCCTCTTCGCGCGACTGGCGCCTGCGCGCACTGACCCAGGCGCCGGTCTACCTCACCCCGCCCGGCGCCGAGGCGCACCGCGCGCTGGAACGCATCTTCGCCAGCCAGGCCAGCGGCAACGTGCAGGCGGATGGCGTGCTGCACGTCAACAGCCGCGACATCCCGCTGCACAAGCGCGCCGACAACATCCTGTGGTTCGACTTCGCCGCGCTGTGCGAAGGCCCGCGCGCGGTCGCCGACTACATCGCACTGGCCAAGGCCGGCCCGGCGATCATCGTCTCCAACGTGCCGCAGTTCACCCTCTACAGCGAGGACGCGGCAAAGCGCTTCGTGCAATTGGTGGACGAGTTCTACGACCGCCACGTCAAGCTGGTGCTGTCCGCCGCCGCGCCGATCACCGAGCTGTACGACGGCGAGCGCCTGCGCGCCGAGTTCGGCCGCACCGAGTCGCGCCTGATCGAGATGCAGAGCGAGGAGTACCTGGCGCTGCCGCACCGCCCGGAGTGAAGCGACGGCTCACAGCGCCGTCGCGGTACCGGAATGCGTCTGCTGGAAGCGGCGATGGTGGATCAGCAGGCCGCTGAAGTAGACGATGTAGTAGCCGACCAGCAGGCCGATCACCAGCATGGTCAGCGGACTGGCGGCGTAGCCCATCGGCGGCATCGCACCGGGCGCGGCCGACGCCTGCTGCATCTGCGGCCACACCACCATCAACCGCCAGCCCAGCCGGCCCAGCAGCAGCACGGTGAGCAGCGCACCGATCCACGGATTGGGCACGTAGCAGTCGCCCTTCGCCGGGTCGACCTCGAAGCGGGTCAGGCGCAGGCCGAGCAGGCCCAGCGCGCCACCGGTCAGTGCGCCACCGAGCAGGCCCTCGGCCAGTGCGACGTGGTGGAATCCGCTGAGCGCGAGCAGGCCGCCCATGATCGCGAACACCACGATGCGGAAGATCATCCGCTTGCGCCGGATCGGCTGACGACCGAACTGCCGGCTCACCCGCCGCCATACCATCCAGGCCAGCAGCGGCAGCATCACGAGGTATGGGGTCAGATGGGCGGGCATGGGCATCGTCACCGGATGGGTTGTGTCCAGCATAGTCGGCCGTGCCGTGGCTGACGACTGACGTTTGTCACCCCTCGTCCGTGCGGCAGGAGCGAGGCGTGCTACTTCGCCTTGCCCTGGTTCGCCACCGCGGCCATCTTCGCCGCGATCGCGTCGGCGTCGCCGAGGTAGTAGTGGCGCAGCGGCTTCAGTGCGTCGTCGAACTCGTACACCAGCGGCACGCCGTTGGGGATGTTCAGCTCCACGATCGCCTCGTCCGAAATGCCGTCGAGGTATTTCACCAGCGCGCGCAGCGAATTGCCGTGCGCGGCCACCAGCACGCGCTGGCCGGACTTGATCGCCGGCGCCAGCACCTCGTGCCAGTACGGCAGCACGCGCGCCACGGTGTCCTTCAGGCATTCGGTGTCGGGGATGTCCTTCGGATCGAGCGCCGCATAGCGCGGATCGTGCACCGACTCGTTCGCGGCCCGATCCAGCGGCGGCGGCGGGATGTCGTAGCTGCGCCGCCAGATCTTCACCTGGTCCTCGCCGTACTTCGCCGCAGTCTCGGCCTTGTTCAGCCCGGTGAGGCCGCCGTAGTGGCGCTCGTTGAGGCGCCAATCGGTGAGCACCGGGATCCACATCAGGTCCATCGCGTCCTGCACGCCCCACAGCGTGCGCACCGCGCGCTTGAGCACCGAGGTGTGCGCCACGTCGAAGCCGTAGCCGCCTTCCTGCAGCAGGCGGCCGGCCTCGCGCGCCTCGGCCATGCCCTGCTCGGTGAGGTCGACGTCGGCCCAGCCGCTGAAGCGGTTGTCGAGGTTCCACTGCGATTGGCCGTGGCGGATCAGGACGAGTTTGTGCATGGGGGCGCCCAACAGTGAGGAGTAAACCAGGAATGGTGCCGGCCGGCCCCCGGCAGCGTCAAATGCGGCCCCTGCCACAGGTCATGTCAAACCCTTGGCCCGCTGGCTGCATCCTAATGCGTGTACCCATCCACTGAAGACTCAAGGAGATTGCCATGCGTCGATTCCCGACGATCCTCATCCTGGCCGCACTGGTGCTGGGCCTGGGCCTGCCGCCGCTGGCCAGCGCGGGCGACAACGACATCGACAAGGTCAACGGCTCGGTGCAGGTCGCGGCCGGGCAGCAGGCCGGCGACGTCAGCACCGTCAACGGCGCGGTGCACGTCGGCGACGGCGCCAGCGTGCACGAGGCCAGCACCGTCAACGGCGAAGTCGAACTGGGCGACAAGGCGCAGGCGACCGAACTGGGCACGGTCAACGGTGCGATCAGCATGGGCGGCGCCAGCCGGGTCAGCGGCAAGGTGAATGCGGTCAACGGCAGCATCCATCTGGCTCGCGGCGCCGAAATCGGCGGCCGGCTGGAGAACGTCAACGGCGCCATCGTGCTGGACGGCGCCCACGTCGCCGGCGGCATCGGCACGGTTGGCGGCGACATCACGGTCGGTGCCGACTCGCGCGTCGAGGGCGGCATCCTGGTCGACAAGCCGAACAACGGCTGGTTCCACTGGGGCAGCGACCGCAAACCGGTGATCGTGATTGGCCCGCACGCCGTGGTGCAGGGCACGCTGGAGTTCCGCCGCGAGGTGGTGCTGAAGGTCAGCGACAGCGCGCAGATCGGTCCGGTCAAGGGCGCCACGGTGGAGAAGTTCAGCGGTGCGACGCCGTAAAGCTGGCTCCTACACCCAGTCGCGCGGCTTCAGGTAATCGGCCAGCTTCGCTTCGGCGGAGCCGGCTTCCGGCTGGTAGGCGTATTCGAAACGCACCCGCGGCGGCAGGCTCATCAGGATCGATTCGGTGCGCCCGCCGGACTGCAGGCCGAACAGGGTGCCGCGGTCGTAGACCAGGTTGAACTCCACGTAGCGGCCGCGTCGGTACAACTGGAATTCGCGCTCGCGCTCGCCGTACGGCGCGTCCTTGCGGCGCGCCACGATCGGCAGATAGGCATCGAGGAAACCCTGACCCACGTCACGCGTGAACGCGAAGCAACGCTCGAAGCCGCCCTCGTTCAAGTCGTCGTAGAACAGCCCGCCGACGCCGCGGGTCTCGTCGCGATGCTTCAGGTAGAAGTACTCGTCGCACCACTGCTTGTAGCGCGGATAGACGTCCGCACCGTACGGCGCGCACAGGTCGCGCGCCACCGTGTGCCAGTGCCGCACGTCCGCGTCCACCGGATAGAACGGGGTGAGGTCGAAGCCGCCGCCGAACCACCACACCGGCTCCACGCCTTCCTTGCTGGCCTCGAAGTAGCGCACGTTGGCGTGGGTGGTCGGCACGTGCGGGTTCTTCGGATGCAACACCAGCGACACGCCGGTGGCGATGAAGCTGCCGCCGGCCAGCTCGGGCCGATGCGCGGTGGCGCTGGGCGGTAGTGGGTGGCCGGACACGCGCGAGAAATTCACCCCGGCCTGCTCGAACACCGCGCCGTCGCGCAGCACGCGGGTGCGTCCGCCGCCGCCGGCTGCGCGTTGCCACGCGTCTTCCTCGAAGCGCGCCGTACCGTCGGCCTGTTCGATCGCGGCACAGATGCGGTCCTGCAGTTCGCGCAGAAAGGTTTCGGCCTGGTTGGCTTGCTCGCTCATCGTTCGACTCGTCGATTCAGTGGCGCAAGCTTAGCAAGTGCCCATGCACGAACGGCTGTGGCGCGGCGCCGCGCCGCCATGATCCAGCTCAACTGATTCGCGCCGCCATCCGCCGGTGCCCGATCAGCTGCGCCCAGCGCAGGCCCAGGTCGATCCACATCAGGTAGCTGGCTTCGAGCAGCAACAGGCCGAGGTAGCGCCGCTGCCGCGGCAGCGCCGGTTCGGCGGCAACCGGCAAACCGTCGAAGCCGAGCCGTCGCGCCAGCAGCAGGCAGCGCGCCAAGTGATAGCGGCTGGTCACCAGCGCCACCGGCGGCAGCCCGGCGTCGCCGGCCTGCGCCAGCAGCAGCCGGCGCGCGTGGCGCAGGTTTTCCAGCGAGTCGACCGAATCCTGCTCCAGTTCCACCCGCACCTCGCCGGCCAGGCCGTGCTGCTGCAACCAGGCGTGGCCGGCCGCCGCCTCGCTGCACTGGCCGCCGCTGCAGCCGCCGAGCAGCAGCAGGTGGTCGGTCTGCCGCTGCTCGGCCAGGCTCAGCGCGCGGCGCAGGCGCTGCTGGTAGTCGTGCTCCGGCAGATCGCACTCGAGCCGGCGGCCGAACACCAGCGCGACCATCCGTCGCGGCGGCACCAGCGGGCTGCGCGCGGCGACGCGGCAGACGTGGATCAGGTAGCCCAGCCAGACCAGGCCCGCGCTCAGCACCAGCGCCAGCACGGTCACCAGCGCGGCATGCTGCACGTCGCGGTCGCGCAGGTAGCGCCAGGGGCTTCGGGATACAGACATGGGCGGCGTGAAAAGGCGGTGGGACGAGCCAGCTTAGCCGGCCGTGCGGTTCGCGGCATCCTCATGCCGCCGGGGTTACGCTGAATACCCCGCTTGGCGTGGGCCAGCCGCAGGCTAGGCATTCTGCGGGGTCAACGTTAGGCTTTCCTGATGCCCACTCTCATGACACCCCTCGCGGTCACCGCGTATACCGCCACCTCCGCCATGGGCAGCGGCCTTGCAGCGCAGCTCGACGCGCTCGAACACGCGCGCAGCGGGCTGCGCCCGAACGACATCAGCAGCGCGCCGCTGGCCTGCTGGATCGGCCGCGTCGACGGCGTGGAAGACGTCGCCCTGCCCGCCACCCTGCGCGCATGGGACTGCCGCAACAACCGACTGGCCTGGCTGGGCCTGAACCAGGACGGCTTCCTCGAACGCGTGCACGCCGCGCGCACGCGCTACGGCGCCGACCGCGTGGCGCTGCTGCTGGGCACCTCCACCGCCAGCATCGGCGCCACCGAGGAAGCCTATCGCCGGCTCGATGCCGACGGCGGCTTCGCCGACGACATGCTACGCCCGGCGATCCACGCGCCGCACTCGCTGGCCGCCTTCGCCGCCGCCGCGCTGGAACTCGAGGGCCCGTGCCTGACCGTCTCCACCGCCTGCTCGTCCAGCGCCAAGGTGTTCGCCAGCGCCGAGCGGATGATCCGCCTCGGCCTGGTCGATGCGGCGGTAGTCGGCGGCGTCGACACCTTGTGCGACAGCGTGCTGTTCGGCTTCAACGCGCTGGAGCTGGTGTCGCCCGAACCGTGTCGCCCGTTCGACGCCGCGCGCAACGGCATCTCGATCGGCGAGGCTGCCGGCTTCGCCTTGCTGGAACGCGTCGACGTGGCGCCCGATGCGCCGCGACTGCTCGGCTACGGCGAGGCCAGCGACGCGCACCACATGTCCACCCCGCACCCGGACGGCCTCGGCGCCGAGCTGGCGTTGAACGACGCGCTGGCGCGCGCCGGCCTCGACGCGGCCCGGGTCGACTACATCAACCTGCACGGCACCGCCAGCCAGAAGAACGACGAAGTCGAGGCGGCGCTGGTCGGCCGCGTCTTTCCGGCCCGCACGCGGGCCAGCTCGACCAAGGGCTTCACCGGCCATACGCTGGGCGCGGCCGGCATCGTCGAGGCGACGATCGCGCTGCAGGCGATCGAGCACGGCCTGGTCCCCGGCAACCTCGGCGGCGGCACGCCCGACCCGATCTGCGGCGCGCACTTCGCCTGGCGCAATGAACGCCAGCGCGTCGACGTGGCGCTCAGCAACTCGTTCGGCTTTGGCGGCAACAACGCCTGCCTGGCGTTCGCCCGTGCGGGATCTGCCGCATGAATACGCTGCGCGTCCACGTCGAAGGCGTCGGCCTGTGGTCGCCGCAACTGGCCAACTTCGCCGCGCTGCGCGCGTTGCTGGCCGGCACCACCCCGCCCGTGCCGCCGCCGCGACCGGCCGCCGCCAGCCTGCCGCCGAACGAACGCCGGCGCGCGCCGGAAAGCGTGCTGCTGGCGGTCGAGGTGGCCGGCCAGGCGGTGGCGATGAGCGGCCGCGATGCCGCCGCGCTGGCCTGCGTGTTCGCCTCCGCCCACGGCGACCAGGCGATCACCGACTACATGTGCGCCACCTTGGCGCAGGCGCCCACCGAGCTGTCGCCGATCCGCTTCCACAACTCGGTGCACAACGCCGCGGTCGGCTACTGGACCATCGCCACCGGTTGCCACGCGCCATCCACCGCGATCTGCGCCCAGCGCGCCAGCTTCGGCGCCGCGCTGCTGGAAGCGGCCAGCCAGGTATTGGCCGAGCAGCGTCCGCTGCTGCTGGTGTGCAGCGACACCGCCGGCAGCGGCCCGCTGGGCGAAGTCACCGGCTGCGCGCAGGCGTTCGGCTGCGCGCTGGTGCTGGCGCCGCAAGCCGGCCCGGCGACGCTGGCCCGGCTCGACCTGCAACTGGGCACCGCGCCCACCGACGTACCCTTGCCGGAACCGCTGCACGGCTGGCGCGCCGGCAACCCGTCGGCCGCCAGCCTGCCGCTGCTGGCCCTGCTGGCCAGTGCGGGCGGACACTGCGAACTGGCCGCTGCCGCTACACTCGGCTTGCGGATCGACATGGAGAACGTCGCTTGAACACTGCCGTGGCGCGCTGGTGCGTGCTGATTCCCTGCCTCAACGAGGAGGCTGCGATCCAGTCGGTGGTCGAATCCGTGCTGGCGCTCGGTGCACCGGTGATCGTGATCGACGACGGCTCCGACGACCGCACCCCGGACATCGTCGCCGCGTTGCCGGTTACCCTGCTGCGCCACGAAGAACGCTGCGGCAAGGGCGAGGCGCTGCGCCACGGCTTCCGCGAAGCGCTGCGCCAGGGCTACGACGCGGTGCTGACGATGGATGGCGACGGCCAGCACCTGGCCAGCGACATTCCGCGCATCGTGGCGGCCGCCGCACAGTATCCCGGGCACATCGTGATCGGCGCGCGCCTGCTCGATCGCGAGCAGCAGCCGAAGGGCCGCCGGCGCGCCAACGCGGTCGCCGACTGGGGCATCTCGTGGGCCTGCGGGCAGCCGGTGGCCGACACCCAGAGCGGGCAGCGCTGGTATCCGCGCGCGGCGCTGCAGCTGGTCGACCTGCCGGCGGAAAACTTCGTGTTCGAGGCGGCGATCCTGATCGCCGCCTCGCGCGAGAAAAAGCTTGGCGTGGTCTCGGTGCCGATCGCCTCGCGCTACCACGGCACGTTCCGTCCCAGCCACCTCAAGCCGGTGCGCGACGTCACCCGCATCACCACCTACACGATCGGCCGGGTCCTGCACTACGGCCACATCGTCGCCAGCCATCGCCGCTCGCGCGCGGCACCGCTCATCGTCGACGATCCCGCAAACTGACGTTGCGCGGCGGCCATCGCCTCGGGGACGATGGCCTGGCGCCGACCCGGTTACTGCAGGTCGCCGAGCATGCCGTCCTTGCCGGGCTGGGCCAGCCAGCCGGCAATGTCTTCCCCAAGCGCCCGGACGGTGCGCCCGAGCACCGAGCAATTGCCCTTGAAGCCACCGAACGCGCCGCCCATCGAATTGCGCCGGCCGATGAAATTGCCGACCTCAACGCCATCCTGATAGAGCCTGCCCTTCACCGTGGTGTAGGTGTGATGGCCCAGGAATGCGTTGCCATCGGCCACCGAATCGGTGATCTCCAGCACCAGCGCACGGCCCGCCGAATCGGCGCTGACCTGCGCCGCCTGCGTCACGGTCACGCCGTTCTCCTGCCCGTACTTCTTGATGAAGCCAGACAGCTTCTCGCCAAGCTGGCATTCGCGCTTGATCGCACCCGCGATCACCGCATCCTGCGCGAAAGGAACCACCGTCGGCACGCTCACTGCGGCAGGCGCCGCGATGTTGTCGGCGGCATGGGCAACGGAAACAGCGCCGCACAGCAAGGCGGCGAAAACAAGAACAGTCTTGCGCATCAGACATCCTCCGTGATGGAGCCCCCTGGCTCCGTCCGCACAGTATGCCGGCTCGCTGCCGCTCAGCCCATCGCGCCGTTGACGCCGATCAGCTGGCCGTTGATGTAGCCGGCCGCGTCCGAGCACAGGAACGCGACCAGCGCGGCGACTTCCTCCGGCCTGCCGGCGCGCTGCGCGGGCACCAGCTCGCGGATGCGTTCGGGCGGGAACGCGGCATCGGCCATGCGCCCCTCGATCACGCCGGGCGCGACCACGTTGACGGTGATCCCGCGCGAGGCCATCTCGCGCGCCAGCGACTTGCTGGCGCCCACCAGCGCGGCCTTCGCCGCGGCGTAATTGGTCTGGCCGCGATTGCCCAGCTGCGCCGCCGCCGAGCCGATCGAAACGATGCGGCCGAAACGCGCGCGCGCCATCGGCAGCAGCAGCGGCTGGGTGACGTGGAAGAAACCATGCAGCGAGACGTCGATCACCCGGTGCCACTGCTCGTCGCTCATGCCGGCCATCGGCGCGTCGTCGTGGATGCCGGCGTTGTTGACCAGCGCGTGGACCGGCCCTTCGGACAGCAGAACGTCCAGCGCGGCACGGGTCACTTCCGCGTCAGTGACGTCGAACGCCAGCGCCTGCGCGCTGCCGCCCGCAGCAACGATCGCCGCGGCGGTTTCCTCGGCCCGGGTCAGGCTGTGATGGCCGTGCACGATGACGTGCCAGCCGGCCACGGCGAGCGCGTGGCAGATCGCGCCGCCGAGCTCGCCGCTGCCGCCGGTGACCAGGGCGCGGCGCGCGGGATGGGCTTCGGACATGGCAGACCTCGCAGGTAAATCAGCGGGAAGAATGAATGACCGCGGCGCGACCGCTGGCGAGCAGGCGGCCGCGGTGCTCGACGCGGAACGCATACTGCGCGCCGCCGTCGTCCGCGTAAAGGCATTCGGCATGGACGTCCAGATGGCCGCCGAGCCGATCGACGTATTCCTCGAACAACTGCACGTCGCGCAGGCTGACCAGCATGCCGGGACGCACCGTCTCGCTGCCGCGCGCACGTGCCAGCAGCGCGCCGTGCACTGCCATCGCCTGCGCGCCGTATTCGGCCAGGTGCACGGCGTGCAGGCCGTGCGCGCCGCGCAACGGGTTGTCCGCGCGCGCATGGTTTGCACTGATCGCGTAGATCGTGCGTTCGTCCCACGCCAGCACCGCATCGAGCAGGCACATCGTGCCCGCGTGCGGGATCAGGTGCGCCCAGTCAGTCTTGTCGAGCATGCGGCGCCATCAGGATCGACAGGCAGAAGTGGAACGCCACGCCCAGGCTCACGGTGAGCCCGATCGCACGCAGCACCGGGATCGTCGCCCACGCCAGCATGCCGAACACCAGCAGTGCGGACAACACACAGACAAGGGTGGCGTGCAGGGTGCGTCGCTGCTCGGCCGGGTCGCCGGTGTCGCGCTCGAAGAACAGCGCGTAGTGCAGACCGAGGCCGCCGGCGAGGATCAGCGCGACCAGGTGGAACAGCGAGATCTCGACACCGGCCACGCGCTCCACCGCCAGCACCAGGAAGGTGGCCAGGGTCATCGGCGCCAGCACGTGCCAGGCGCGGCGCAGGCTGCGCAGGGCGAACGTGATGGTCAGCACCAGCAAAATCGCGGCGACCAGCAGGGCCTGCAGGATGCGCGTGCGGTAGTCGACCACCAGCGACTCCGAGGCTGCCTTGAGGTCGAGCAGGCGCACCGTGCCGTTCGTGTTTTCGCCCAGCGCCTGCAGCGCGTCCGCATCGTGCACGCCGCTGACCGTGCCCAGGCCCAGCCAGTGCCCGTCGCGCTCCACCAGCATGGCGGCGAGGCGCTGGCCCAGCGGCGTCTGCGCGTAGCGTTGCGGCGTCAGTGGTGGCAGCGTGCGCGCGGTTTCCACATCGTCGACGAACGGCTGGAACAGGTCGGCACGGAACGGCAGGCCCTGCAAGGCTTCGTCCAGCGCGTGCTGCAGCGTGGCGCGATCAGGCAGCTCCTGCTGGCGTTCGCGCTGCAACGCTACTGTCGGCAGATAGCGCGACGGCAGTTCCAGCGCGTCGGCCGCGTGTTGCGCCAGCAGTGCATCGACGCGCGGCTGCAGTTGCTCCGACAGCGCCAGCACGCCCTGCTCGGTCGGCGCCTGCAGCACCAGCAGGTAGCGCACGTCGGGCGCGCCGAGCGCCTCGCGCAGGCGCGCGTCGTGCTGCAGCAGATCCTGCGGCAGCGGAGTCAGCGCGGCGAGGTTGTTCTGCCAGAACGGCGCCGGTGCGAGCGCCAGCATCAGCACGATCGCCACGGCGACCGCCACGGGAATCCAGCGCGGCCGCGGCAGCCGGTCGACCACATCGCGTGCACGCGCCAGCCAGCGCATGTCGGCGACGTCGCGCACGCGCCGCGGCAGCAGGTGCGGCAGCAGGTAGCGTGTGCTGAAGCCGGCCACCAGCAGGCCGACGATGGTGAACACGGCCAGCTGCTTCAGCCCGTTCACGCCCGACGCGTAGAACGCCAGGTAGGCGATGCAGGCCGAGGCGATGGCGGTCAGCAGCAGCGGCCACAACGCGCGCACGCTGTGCACCGCATCCTCGCCGGCGCGGCGGTGGCTGAGCACGCGGATCGGGTATTCCTGCGCCACGCCGAGCAGGGTGAAGCCGAACGCCAGGGTGATCCCGTGTACTTCGGGAAACGCCACGGTCAACGCGGCGATGCCGGCCAGCGCGGCGCTGGCGATCGGCAGCGCCGACAGCAGCAGCGAGCTGAAGCTGCGATACGCCAGCAGCAGCAGCGCGATGAAACCCACGGTGGAGATGCGCCCGATCCAGTCGGCCTGATGCCGCGTCTGTGCACCGACCACCACGCTGAAATAGCCCGGCCCGCTCAGTTCGAGCTTCGCGCCGGCACTGCCGGGCAACGCATGAAAGGCCTGGCGGATGCCGTCGATCGCCTGCTGCTGCGCGCCCGGGTCGAACCCGGCAGCCACCGTCTGCACCAGCAACAGCGCTTCGTCCTGCGGCGAGAACCACACGCCCTCGCGCAGCTCCGGCGATTTCGCCGGCGCCCACAACTCGGCCAGCTTCAGCACCTCCAGCGTGGGGTCGCGCGGCAACAGACCTTTCAGCAGACTGGCGGCCGGTGAGGAAAGATCGTCCAGCCGCTGCTGCAGCTGGTCGGCCAGATACGCCTCGTCCAGCGGCTGCGTGTCCAACGTGGGCGACAGCAGGTAGCGATACGGCAGCAGGCTGGCGTCCAGCGCGCCGAGATCGAAGCTGCCATTGAGCGCCTGGCTGTAGCGTTTGTCGTTCTTCAGCGCCGCGGCGAGACCCTGGCTCAGCGCCGCCAGCTGTTCGTCGGACTGGCCAGAGATGGACAACAGCAGCAAACGCGAACCCGGCCCCTCGCCGACCTGCTCCATCAGCAGGCGCTGGTCCGGCGTGGTCGGCGCGGGCATGAAGCTGCGCAGGTCGGTGCTGACGTGCAGCCGCTGGCTGACCATCCAGCCGAGCCCGGCCAGCGCCAGCAACCATCCGATCAGCAGTGCCGCGCGTGCGCCCCGACGCATGCTCAGGGCGCGCTCTGACACAGCGCCTGCAGCGCTTCACGGGTGGGCTCGGCCGGCATCTGCGCGGCCAGCGGGCCGAGCAGGTCGACCGCGAGATCGCCATCGGCTTCCTGCATGTGCATGCAGCGCGAGGCCTTCGCGTAGCCGTCGATGCGGATGCTGGCGACGGTCTTCGCCACGCGAGCGTCGCGCGGCACCAGGGTCAGCGTCCACGCGCCGGCGGCGGCGCCGCCCTGGCGGATCTCGAACGCCTGCTGCAATCGTGCGGCGTCGCCGCTGAGCAAGGCCACGAAGCTGTCCAGCAGCACCTGCAACTGCGGCGCACGCTTCAGCGAAAAGTGCCGCGGACTCTTGCCGGCGCGCTGCTGGGTCACCTCGCCGTCGGCGATGGTGGACGTTTCCTGCTGCGGGTGATCGACGCGCCGCTGCAAGCGGTCGCCGCCGAGCCACGACAATTCGCCGGAAACCACCAGCGGCCGGTCGAGCACCTGCAGGAAACGCGCTTCGGCGAAGGCGGTATGCGCGGGCGCGGGCTGGCCCAGGGCCGCGATCAGCGCCGGCGCGGACGACGCTGCCGGCGCCGGCTCAGACGCCGACGCGCTCGCCCACAGCGGCAGCAGCAGGCCCGTCAGCCACAGGCGCGTCTTGCCAGAAATCATAGAAGTTGAACCAGTTGTAGGGAGCGACATGGATGTAGTGTTCCAGCCGTTGCGCGTAGCGGGCAATCAACGCATCCAGCGCCGGGCCGCGATCCTGCCGCGGGATCTGCACCTGGTCGCTGAACGGCTCGAAGACCAGCTTGTAGCGGTTGCCGCCCAGGTACAGCCCGAAGCACAGTACCACCGGCACCTGCAGCGTATGCGCCAGCAGCCACGGGCTGATCGGGAACGGTGCGGAAGAACCGAGGAAACCGGTGCGCCGCAACACCTCGTGGCCGCGGCCGCGATCGGCCAGCATCGCCACCAGCGCGCCGTCGTGGCAGGCCTCGGCCATCGCCAGCGCGATCGTGGTGCCGTCCTGCGCCGCGTCGATCACGCAGGCGCCCACGTCGGGCGCCAGCGCTTCGAGCAGCTCGGTCATCGCCGGGGTCTTCTGCTTGTCCAGCACCACGCGCAGCGGCATCTCCGGCCGGCGCGCGCCGATCGCCCGCAGCGCCTCGAAACTGCCCTGGTGCGAGCCGAACAGCAGCACGCCGCGGCCCTGCGCGATGCGCTGGTCGAGCAGGTCCAGACCCTCGGTCTCGATCTGGAACGGCTGCTCGCCGTGCGCGAGCAGGAAGATCCGGTCCAGGATCGTCGCGGCGAAACAGTGGATGTGCTTCAGCACCTGCCACGTCGTGGCCGGCCGGCCGAACGCGCGCTGCAGGTATTGCCGCGAGGCCTGCCGTTCCGGCCCGCGACGCAGGAAGAAGTACAGCGTGATCGGGTACAGGCACAGCCGGCCCATGCGGCGCCCGCCGTACAGCGCGATCGTGCGGATCAGCCAGATCGCGAAACGTCCGCCGCCTTCCGGTCGGCTCTGCCAGTGTGCGTGCGTGCTCATGTCGTTCCCTCGACCAGGCCGCGCGCCAGCAGGATGCCGTCACGCCGGATCTCGAAACGCGCCCGCGCGCCGTCCGCGGCGGTCAGGCGCAACGTGGCGGTTTCTTCCGGCAGCAGCGGCGCCGCGAACTTCGCTTCCAGCACGCGGCCCAGCCGCTGGCCGCGCCAGGCGCGCAGGGCCAGCGCCACCTGCTCCAGCAGGACCACCCCCGGCACCAGCGGCGCACCGGGAAAGTGGCCGGGCAACGCCGGATGCCCCGCGCCGATGCATAGCGCCTGTTCGAAGCCGGCGGTCATGGCGCCACCGCGTGCTTGCCGCGCAGCAGTTGCGGCCAGTGCAGCACCAGCTGCAGCAACATGTCGTGCAGGCCAGGATGATGCAGATGGCGCAGGCGCCAGCGGCGATAGGCGTATTCCAGCAGGAACGCCACCGCCAGCAGGATGTAGCAACCCAGGTGCAGCCACGTCGCGGCCCAGCGCTCGGGCACCTGCAGTGGCGCGGCGATGCCGGCGCGCGCCAGCAGGCCGTTGTGGTCGGCGCACAGCAGCAGCACGCTCAGCAGCAGTGCCTGGGCGCCCAGCAGCAGCGTCCAGAACCAGGTGATCTGGCGCGCGTAGGCGGCCACGCCCGGTTGCTGCAGCCGTTCGGCGCCTTCGATGGCAATGATGAAACGCGCCACCAGCGGCTCGGACGTGCCCAGCGTGCGGCCGAACCAGCCCGCCAGCAGCGCATTGATCAGCACCGGCACCGCCTCCAGCAGCAAGTCGGCAAAGCCGTACCGCCACGTCCACAGCAAGCCGGCCAGTACGCCCGACCACCACAGCCACGGCGCGGCGCGGCGCGTCAGCAGGTGCGGCAGCATCAGCACGGTCAGCAGCAGGGCCAGCGCCAGCAGCGCGAAGACCTGCCGATGCGTCACCGCGCCGGCGATCGCCAGCAGCGGATAGGCCGGCAGCAACAGCAGGCCGTAGCGCCGCGTCGTGCCGTCAAGTGGTGAAGAGGACGTCATGCCGGGTTCCGCGCTGGCTCCGTCGAAGCCGCCAGCCTGCCACCGGCGCCGGAACACGGCGTGACAGAAGCGACGTCGATGCGTCGATGCGCCCGCTTCAACCGACGCGGTTCTTCTCGACATGCGCGGACAGCGTGCGCAGGCTGGTGAAGATCTGCCGGTTGTCCGGGTTGTCCGAGCGCAGCTGGAAGCCGTAGCGCTTGGACACGGCCAGGGCGATCTCCAGCGCGTCGATGGAATCCAGGCCCAGTTCGCCGCCGAACAGCGGCGCTTCCGGGTCGATCTGTTCCGGGGTCACGGTCTCGAGATTCAGGCATGCCACGACCAAGGTGGCCAATTCGTGCTGTGCCGCTGTCTGTTCCGCCATGCTCGATTCCGTACACTGGATACATTGCCTCCCCCCGGTGGCAGTGGGCGCGGAGTGTAACATAGCGCCCTTGTCGTCCCCGGTTGCACGCAATGATGCAGGGCTGTGAAAACCCCCAGATCGACCCGCAGCCGCGCCGCGCGCCGCGGGTGTCCTACCGCATGGCCGAGGTCGCCGCGACCCTGGCCGAACCCGGCACGCTGGCGCTGTTCGGCTTCGGCGCCGGCACCCCGGCCAGCAGCGACCCGCGCTACCTGCAGGTGGCGCTGGAAACCTTCGACGCGCCTGCGCCGCTGGAACTGTGGCAAGTCGACACGCCGGTCAGCAGCGGCAGCGACGGCGCGCTGCGCTGGTCGGCCGGCGGCGGCTGGCTGTTCGTCTCGATCGAACTGGACGAGCGCGAACACGGCGGCCCCATCGCCACCGCCCGGCTGGCCTACGAACAGCTGCACCGCTTCGTCGCCACGCGCGAGGCGCAGCACGTGCTGCGGGTCTGGAATTATCTCGGCGCGATCAACCACGGCAACGGCGACGCCGAGCGCTACAAGCACTTCTGCGACGGCCGCGCCAGCGGCATGGGCGACTTTTTCGCCGAAGGCTTCCCCGCCGCCACCGCGATCGGCCATCACGGCGACCCGCACCGGCTGCAGGTCTACCTGCTGGCCTGCGACCAGCCCGGCCAGCGGGTGGAAAACCCGCGCCAGGTCAGCGCCTGGCGCTACCCGCGCCAGTACGGCCGCACGCCGCCCAGCTTCGCCCGCGCGATGGCGCTGCCGGCGCAGGACGTGCTGGCGATCTCCGGCACCGCCGCCGTGGTCGGCCACGCCTCGGCGCACCAGGACGACCTCGACGCCCAGCTGGAAGAAACCCTGACCAACCTCGAAGCGCTGCTGGCCAGCGCCGGCATGGCTGCCGGCTTCGACACCCGCTCGCCGCTGAAGGCCTACGTGCGCCACGGCGCCGACGCCGCGCGCGTGCGCGACTTCCTGCAAACTCGCCTGCCCGGCGTGCCGGCGCTGCTGCTGCACGGCGACATCTGCCGCAGCGAGCTGCTGGTGGAGATCGACGGCTGGCGCTACGCCTGACAGCCGGGATTCGGGATTTGAGATTCGGGATTCGGGATTCGGAAAAGCGAGGACTTGCGCCGCGGCTTCTGACTTTTTCCGAATCCCGAATCCCAAATCCCTATTCCCGGCTTTTCACCGGCCGCTTCCAGCCCTCGAACGTCTGCTGCCTGCCACGCGCCACGGTGAGTTCGCCTTCCGGCGCGTCGCGGGTGATCACCGAACCGGCGCCGATGGTGGCCAGTGCGCCGATCGTCACCGGCGCCACCAGCGCGCTGTTGGAGCCGATGAAGGCGCCGTCGCCGATGCGCGTGGTGAACTTGTTCACGCCGTCGTAGTTGCAGGTGATGGTGCCGGCGCCGATGTTGACGCCGCGGCCCACCACGGTGTCGCCGAGGTAGGTGAGGTGGTTTGCCTTGCTGCCTTCGCCGAGGCGGGTTTTCTTGGTTTCGACGAAGTTGCCCACGTGCACGCCGCCATCGAGTTCGGTGCCGGGGCGCAGCCGCGCGAACGGGCCGATCGTGCAGGGGCCGTGGGTCACCACGCCGTCCAGGTCGCAGTGCGACTGCACCACGCTGCCGGCCGCCAGCTGCACGTCCTTCAGCCGGGTGAACGCGCCGATGCGCACGTCGTCGCCGAGCACCACGCGGCCTTCCAGGATCACGTCGATGTCCAGCTCGACATCGTGACCGGCCTCGACCGTGCCGCGCACGTCGATGCGCAAGGGATCAGCCAGGCGCACGCCAGCGGACATCAGCGCGCGCGCGGCGCGCTGGCGATACGCCGCTTCCAGCTCGGCCAGCTGCAGCGGATTGTTGGCGCCGGCGGCCTCGATCGGGTCGACGCACTCGACGCTGAGCGCGGCCCGGTTTTCCGCGGCAGCCATGCGGAAGATGTCGGTCAGGTAGTACTCGCCCTGCGCGTTGTTGCGATCGAGCCGGCCGATCCAGCCTCGCAAGGCCTGTGCCTCGGCGACCAGGATACCGGTGTTGACCAGGTTCACCGCACGCTGGTCGGCATCGGCATCCTTCTCTTCGACCACCGCGCGCACGCGGCCGTCGCCGCCGCACAACACGCGGCCGTAGCCGTGCGGATCGGCGAGCCGGGTGGTGAGCAGGCTGAAACCGCCTTCGGCCGCCACCAGCTGCTGCAGTGTCTCGACCCGGGTCAGCGGCACGTCGCCGTACAGCACCAGTACGCCCACGCCATCGGGCACGCCGGCCAGCGCCTGTTCCACCGCATGACCGGTACCCAACCGCTCCGCCTGCAGCGCCCAGCGCAGAGCCTGCCCCGGACTTGATCCGGGGTCGCCCTGGCCGGCAAACGCGGCCTGCACCTGCTCGCCGCCATGGCCGTAGACGACGTGGATCATCGCCGGCTGCAGCGCGCGCGCCGCAGCGATCACGTGCGCCAGCAAGGGCCGGCCGGCCAGCGGCATCAACACCTTCGGCCGGTTCGATTTCATCCGCGTGCCGGCGCCGGCGGCGAGGATGATGACGTGCAGCGGAGCATGGTTCATGGTCGTCGGCCTTGTCGCGTCTCGATCAAAAAGCATAGCAGCCAGATCTGTCCTGGCGATGGCAGGCCACGGCTCAGGGATGCGCGGCGCGCGATGCCTCGGTGGATACGGACGATTTGCCGCCGTGGCATTCGAAGCGGAACACGTAGCTCAGACTGAACGGCTTCGTCTCGCTGTCCACCACGTGGCTGTTGCCGTCGGCATCGGCAGCCCAGTGGTCGATCGTCAATGGACTGAACTGCCACTGCAACGCGGCCACGCGCACCGCGTCGATGAATGCGTGTCGGCCCGCATCGGCCTGCGCCTCACCCGTCACACGCACTTCGCCGACCTTGCCCTGCCCGTCGACGATCAGCAGTGCCGGCACTTCCTGCGGCGGCGGGCAGCGGGCGAGCAGACTGGGCGGATACGCCGGCGTCACGCGCTGGAACGGCGTGCCGCCACTGGAGACTTCGCCCAACGCCAGCTGGTAGCGTGTCGTGCCGGGCGGCACCACGGCGCGCCACGATGCCTCGCCCGTGGCGGACGGCGGCGGCGGCAGGGGCGGCGTGGTGGCGCAGCCGACAAGGGTCAGCAACAGTCCGCTCCATGCGTACTTCAGCCGCGTCATCGTCATCATCCCTGTCTGCCCAAAGCTGCATCGTGCCGATGCAAAAACGCCGGCACAAGGCCGGCGTCCTTTTCTGAAGTGTCCATCGAAGCGACCGCTTCATCCATGAGTGCGGCCACGGACGGCCGCCCGCTTGACCTTCGCGATCAGAGATGAGCGCAAAAATCAGTGCTTGAGGTTCTTGCGCAGGCGCTCCAGCGCCTGCAGCTGGGTCATCGCCTCGACCAGCTTGGCCTGGGCCTCGGCGATTTCCATCGCGTCGGTGCGGTTCGCCAGCGCGTCTTCGGCTTCCTTCTTGGCGCGCTGCGCGGAGGCCTCGTCCAGGTCGGCGGCGCGGGCCGCGGTGTCGGCCAGCACGGTGACCACCTGCGGCTGCACTTCCAGCATGCCGCCGGAAACCCAGAACTGCTGGCGCTCGCCACTGGCCAGCAGCACGTCGACGTGGCCCGGCTTGAGACGGGTGATCAGCGGTGCGTGGCGCGGCGTGATGCCGAGCTCGCCGATTTCGCCGGTGGCAACGACCATCGTCGCGTCGCCGGAGAAGATCTCGGCTTCGGCACTGACGATGTCGACGCGAATGGTGTGGGTCATGATTCTCTCTCGCTACGCTCGGTCGAACGGGATTCGGGATTAGGGATTCGGGAATCGTCAAAAGCGCGGTGATGCTGCTTTGCCGATTCCCTATTCCCTATTCCCGGCTAAAGGATCAGGCGGCTTTCTTGGCACCCATCTCTTCCGCTTTCTTGATCGCCTCGTCGATGCCGCCGACCATGTAGAACGCCTGCTCCGGCAGGTGGTCGACGTCGCCATCGACGATCATCTTGAAGCCGCGGATGGTTTCCTTCAGCGACACGTACTTGCCCGGCGAACCGGTAAACACCTCGGCCACGTGGAACGGCTGCGAGAAGAAGCGCTCGCACTTGCGCGCACGCGCCACGGCCTGCTTGTCCTCTTCGCTGAGCTCGTCCATGCCGAGGATCGCGATGATGTCCTTCAGCTCCTTGTAGCGCTGCAACGTGCCCTGCACCTTGCGGGCGACGTCGTAGTGCTCCTGGCCGATCACGTTCGGATCGAGCTGGCGGCTGGTTGAATCGAGCGGATCCACGGCCGGGTAGATACCCAGGCTTGCGATGTTGCGGCTCAACACCACGGTCGCGTCCAAGTGGGCGAAGGTGGTGGCCGGCGACGGATCGGTCAGGTCGTCCGCGGGCACGTAGACGGCCTGGATCGAGGTGATCGAGCCGGTCTTGGTCGAGGTGATGCGCTCCTGCAGCACGCCCATTTCTTCGGCCAGGGTCGGCTGGTAGCCCACCGCCGACGGCATGCGGCCGAGCAGCGCGGACACTTCGGTACCGGCCAGCGTGTAGCGGTAGATGTTGTCGACGAAGAACAGCACGTCGCGACCCTTGCCGTGTTCGTCCTTCTCGTCGCGGAAGTACTCGGCCATGGTCAGGCCGGTCAGCGCGACGCGCAGGCGGTTGCCCGGCGGCTCGTTCATCTGGCCGTATACCATCGCGACCTTGTCGAGCACGTTGGAGTCTTTCATCTCGTGGTAGAAGTCGTTGCCCTCGCGGGTACGCTCGCCCACGCCGGCGAACACCGACAGGCCTTCGTGCGCCTTCGCGATGTTGTTGATCAGTTCCATCATGTTGACGGTCTTGCCGACGCCGGCGCCGCCGAACAGGCCGACCTTGCCGCCCTTGGCGAACGGGCAGACCAAGTCGATCACCTTGATGCCGGTTTCCAGCAGGTCGTTCGCGGCGGCCTGGTCGGCGTAGCTCGGCGCCTCGCGATGGATCACCCACTGATCCTGCTCGCCGATCGGGCCGGCTTCGTCGATCGGATTGCCGAGCACGTCCATGATGCGACCGAGCGTCTTCTTGCCGACCGGCACCTTGATGCCTTCGCCGGTGTTGCGCGCCTGCAGGCCGCGCTTCAGGCCTTCGGTGGAACCGAGCGCGATCGTGCGCACGATGCCGTCGCCGAGCTGCTGCTGGACTTCCAGCGTGATCGCGGTGCCGTCGATTTTCAGTGCGTCATACACCTGCGGCACCTGGTCGCGCGGAAACTCCACGTCGACGACCGCGCCGATGATCTGAACAACTTTGCCCTGGCTCATTGGGATAACTCCACCTGGTAACTTGAATGTTTGTTGGGGATTCGGGATTCGAGATTCGGGATTTGGAAGAGCCGGAGCGCGCTTGACGCTTCTACGAATCCCGAATCCCGTCTCCCGAATCCCGTCTGGATCAGACCGCTGCTGCACCGCTGACGATTTCCGAGATTTCCTGGGTGATCGCGGCCTGACGCGCCTTGTTGTAGACCAGCGTCAGCTCGTCGATCACCTTGTTCGCGTTGTCCGACGCGCTCTTCATCGCGACCATGCGCGCGGCGTGCTCGCTGGCCAGGTTCTCCAGCGCCGCCTGGTACACCACCGACTCGATGTAGCGGGTCAGCACGTGCTCCAGCACGGTCTGCGCGTCCGGCTCGTAGATATAGTCCCAGTCGTGGCTCGCCTCCAGCTTGACTCCGGCATAGGCCGACTCGCCTGCTTCCTGGTGCGCTTCCATCTCCGAAGCCACCAGCGGCAGCGGCAGCAGCGCGTCGATGGTCGGCTTCTGCGTCATGGTGTTGACGAAGTCGTTATAGGCGAGGAACACGCGGTCCAGGCCGTTGGCCTGGTAGGCGTCCATCATGACCTTGATCACGCCGACCAGTTGCTCAAGCTTGGGCTTCTCGCCGAGGTGGCTGACGCTGCCGACCAGGTTAACGCCCTTGAGGCGGCGGAAGAACGCCACCGCCTTCTGGCCGATTGCCACCACGTCGACCTGCACGCCCTGCTTCTGCCATTCGGCGATCGTCGGCAGCAGGCGGCGGAACAGGTTGGAGTTGAGGCCGCCGCACAGGCCGCGGTCGGTCGACACCACGATGTAGCCGACCCGCGCCACGTTGTCGCGCTGGACCATGAACGGATGGCTGAAGTCGGTGCTGGCCTGCGCCACGTGCGCGATCACCTTGCGCATCGAGCGCGCATACGGACGCGAGGCCTTCATCAGATCCTGCGCCTTGCGGATCTTCGAGGCCGAGACCATCTCGAGCGCGCGCGTCACCTTGCGCATGTTCTGCGTGCTCTTGATCTTGGTTTTGATTTCGCGTCCGCTGGCCATTTTCTACTCGCTCGCTTTGCTCACTCGTGGGATTCGGGATTGGGGATTCGTAAAAGCTGCGAACTTGAGCTCTGCCGAATCCCGAATCTCAAATCCCGATTCCCGGCTTCTCTTACCAGCTACCGGTCTTCTTGTACTCGTCCAGCGAGGCCTTGAAGGTCGCCTCGATGTCCTTGTCCCAGTTGCCGGTGGCCACGATGGTCTTCATCAGGTCGGCGTGGTTCTGGTGCATGAACGCGTGCAGGCCCTTCTCGAACGCCAGCACCTGGTTCACCGGCAGGTCGTCGAGGTAGCCCTGCTCGGCGGCGTACACCGACAGCGCCAGCTCGGCGATCGACAGCGGCGAATACTGCTTCTGCTTCATCAGCTCGGTGACGCGCTGACCGCGGTCCAGCTGGGCGCGCGTGACCGGGTCCAGGTCCGAGGCGAACTGCGCGAACGCGGCCAGCTCGCGGAACTGCGCCAGGGCCAGCTTCACGCCGCCGGACAGCTTCTTGACGATCTTGGTCTGCGCGGCGCCGCCGACGCGAGACACCGAGATACCGGCGTTCACGGCCGGACGGATGCCGGCGTTGAACAGGTCGGTCTCCAGGAAGATCTGGCCGTCGGTGATCGAGATCACGTTGGTCGGCACGAACGCCGAAACGTCGCCGCCCTGGGTCTCGATGATCGGCAGCGCGGTCAGCGAACCGGTCTTGCCCTTCACTTCGCCGTTGGTGAACTTCTCGACGTACTCCTCGGACACGCGCGAGGCGCGCTCGAGCAGACGGCTGTGCAGATAGAACACGTCGCCCGGATACGCCTCGCGGCCCGGCGGGCGCTTCAGCAGCAGCGAGATCTGGCGATACGCCACGGCCTGCTTGGACAGATCGTCATAGACGATCAGCGCGTCCTGGCCGCGGTCGCGGAAGTATTCGCCCATCGCGCAACCGGAGTACGGCGCGACGTACTGCAGCGCGGCCGACTCGGACGCCGAGGCGACCACGATGATGGTGTTGGCCAGCGCGCCGTTCTCGTCGAGCTTGCGCACCACGTTGGCGATCGACGAGCGCTTCTGGCCGATCGCGACGTAGATGCACTTAATGCCGGAATCCTTCTGCGCGATGATCGCGTCGATCGCCAGCGCGGTCTTGCCGGTCTGGCGGTCGCCGATGATCAGCTCGCGCTGGCCGCGGCCGACCGGGATCATCGCGTCGACCGACTTGTAGCCGGTCTGCAGCGGCTGGTCGACCGACTTGCGCCAGATCACGCCCGGCGCGACCTTCTCGATCGGTGCGTTGAGCTTGGCGTTCAGCGGGCCCTTGCCGTCGATCGGGTTGCCCAGCGCGTCGACGACGCGGCCGAGCAGCTCGGGGCCGACCGGCACTTCGAGGATGCGGCCGGTGGTCTTGGCGGTGTCGCCTTCGCGCAGATGCTGGTATTCGCCGAGCACCACGGCGCCGACCGAGTCGCGCTCGAGGTTCAAGGCGAGGGCAAACGAATTCCCCGGCAACTCGATCATTTCGCCCTGCATCACATCGGCGAGGCCGTGGATGCGCACGATGCCGTCGGACACGCTGATGATCGTGCCCTCGTTGCGCGCTTCCGCGCCGAGCTTGAACTGCTCGATGCGGCTCTTGATCAGTTCGCTGATCTCGGACGGATTCAAAGTGGTGCTGGACATGGCAAGTTTTCCTGGGATTCGCGCCGCATCAGCGGCACCCGATAGTTTTTGATTCTTAGGTCAATGCGCCAGAGCGCTGGCCAGCTGCGCCAGGCGTCCGCGTGCGGAGCCGTCGATCACTTCTGCGCCGGTATCGATCACCACGCCGGCCAGCAGCGAGGCATCGACCCGGGTATCGAGTTCGATCTCGCGCTTGAAGCGGCGCTTCAGCGATGCCTTGAGTTGCTCGGCCTGGGTCGCATCCAGCGCCATCGCGCTGGTCACCTTGACCAGCAGCTGCGACTCGGACTCGCGCTTGAACGCCTCGAACAATTCGGCCACTTCCGGCAGCAACGCCAGCCGGCGCTGTTCGGCCATCTCGACGAGGAACTGCCCGAACGGGGCGTCGGCGGCCACACCGGTGGGTAGATGCAAGGCCACCAACTGCGCCGGCAGCACCCGCGGATCGTTGCCGAGCCCGGCCACGCGCGGATCCTTCGCCACCGCGGCGGCGAACGCCAGCGCCTGCGACCATGCGTCCAGCGTGCCGGCCGCATGCGCCACTTCGAAGGCGGCGCGGGCGTACGGACGGGCGAGGGTGATTGCCTGGGCCATGGATCAGATCTCGGCCGCGAGCTGGTCGAGCAAGGCCTTGTGCGTCGACGCATCAACCTCGCGCTGCACGATCTTGCTGGCGCCCTGCACGGCCAACGCGCCGACCTGCTCACGCAACTGGTCACGCGCACGCTGCGCCATCGAGGCGATGTCGTCCTGCGCCGCCGCCTTCAGCCGGTTGATCTCGCTGACCACTTCGCCACGGGCCTTCTCGATGATCTGGTTGGCCTGCTGCTGGGCCTTGTCGATGATCTCGGAAGCCTGCAGGCGGGCCTGCTTGATCTCGCCAGCCACCTTCACGTCCGCGCTCTTCAGCTCGGCATGGGCGCGCTCGGCCGCATTCAGGCCTTCGGCGATCTTGATCTGCCGCTCTTCGATGGCCTTGTTGATATGCGGCCAGATGAAGTGGACAGAGAACCAGATCAGGATGGCGAACGAAATCATTTCGCCAATCAGAGTGCCGTTGGGAAGCATCGCTGCGTTACCTGTAAATACGGAATAAAACGAACACGGGCATCAAATACCCGTGCCGGATACGCGGCAGCGCCACCACGGCGGCGCGCCGAACGATCAAATTACTGACCTGCGCCTGCAGCCGTCAGGATCTTGCCCAGCAGCGGGTTGGCAACGGCGAAGTACATCGCCAGCGCCACGCCAATCAGGAACGCGGCGTCGATCAGACCGGCGAGCAGGAACATGCGACCCTGCAGCAGCGGTACCAGCTCAGGCTGACGGGCAGCAGCTTCAAGAAACTTCGAGCCCATGACGCCGATACCGATACAGGCACCGAGTGCGCCGAGACCGATGATCAGGCCGAGTGCGATGGCGGTGAAGCCCTGGATTTGTGCAAACTGGACGAGATGTTCCACGGTAGTCTCCTGAGAAATTCAAACTGAAATAGATAAAAACGATTGAAGCAGATGATTCGAGAACGCGGATCAGTGGTGATCGTGCGCCATCGAGATGTACACGATCGTCAGCACCATGAAAATGAACGCCTGAATCGAGATGATCAGAATGTGGAAGATGCCCCACACCGTGTAACCGATGATGCCCGCGCCATACAACGCCCAGCCGGCCAGGCCCGCACCGGCGCTGAACAGGCCGGCGATCAGCATGAACACCAGCTCGCCTGCATACATGTTGCCGAACAGTCGCATCGCCAAGCTCACCGGCTTGGACAGCAGCTCGACCAGGTTCAGCGCGAAATTGGGGAGCCACAGCAACGGGTGCTTGCCAAACGGCGCAGTGAACAGCTCGCTCATGTAGCCGCTGAAGCCCTTGGCCTTGAAGCTATAGAAAATGATCAGCAGGAACACCGTGATCGACATCGCGAACGTCATGCTGGTATCCGCAGTGGGTACCGCACGGAAATGGCCGATGCCGAACTTCTCAGTAATCCACGGAATCAGGTCGACCGGCAGCAGGTCCATCGCGTTCATCAGGAACACCCAGACAAACACGGTCAGCGCCAACGGGCCGAGCACGCGGCGATCGCCGTGGAACACGTCCTTGACCTGACCGTCGACGAACTCCAGCACGATCTCGACAAAAGCCTGGCCCTTGCTCGGCACGCCGGCGGTGGCCTTGCGCGCCTTCAGCCAGAACCACAGGCAGAACATCACGCCCAACGCCAGCGACACGGTGATCGAGTCGACGTGCACCGCCCAGAAACCGCCCTCGCTCGTGTGCGGAGTCAGATGCTGCAGATGGTGCTGGATGTATTCGGTAAGACCGCCCTGCGGCTCGCTTGCCATGGATCAACCCTTGAATCTGAACGCCAGCAGATAAACCGCGTAAGCCGCCGCCAACCCCGTGATGGCGGCCAGCGGTGGCAACTTGAGTTGGAACAGGATCACGACCAGCCCCCCGACGATCACGATCCATTTCAGGAACATGCCCGTCAGCAGGCGGCTCAACGCCAGGCCCGCCCCGCCGAGGCCGCTGAAGAATCGCGCCGACACCAACGCGGTACCCAGCGCCACCAGCGCCGCACCTGCCGCTGCCGCCACCGCTTCACGGCGCCCCAGCATCAGGAAAGCCAGGCCAGCCAGCAGCGCCACAGCAAGCTGCAGCAAAATGATGCGCAAGGCGAGGCGTCGACCAGAGGCAAGACTGTTCAGCACGTAGCGTCTCCGCGCGGCCTGCATCAGGCGGCACCGATACAGCTGCGGGCCACGATCCAATCCGCAAAAGTATATCAGTGCGGCAATTGCGCGGACAAGCCGTGCAGCCTGCGGCATCGTGTCCGACCGTCCGGACTCCGCCCGCACGGACCGCATTCGCCCAGCCCACCACCGCCGGCATGTTCCTGCGAACCGTACATACAAACAGGGCCGAACACTCGGTTCGGCCCTGTTTCATCGCGTGAACTGCGACGTACGGCTGAATTACTTGGCGGCAGCCTTCTTGGCAGCGGCGACCGGCGCGACGACGGCGTCGTTGGCGGCCTGGCGCTGCTCCTGCACGAGCGCATTCAGCGACTCGGCAGTCTTCTGGGTAATCGCGAGCACTTCCTGCGAAACCGCCACCGCACGCTCGGCGTTGTCGCGGCTCAGGCTGGTTCCCTTTTCCCACAGGCTGCGCAGGCCGTTGATGTCGCGGGTTTCCAGCGCTTCGGCGACGAATTCAGCGGAGACCTTGGCCTGCTCCTCGAGCGCCTTGAGCTGCAGCTCGGCGACCGTCTCGAGACCCTTCAGAGCCAGCGACTGCGCCTTGAACGCGCTGTCGGTGAACTGCTTGGTGAAAGCGAAAAGCTGGTTGTTGAGTTGCTGCGTCATGACGTAGTCCTCGCTGAGGATGGGGTAGTGGCATGCACTTTAGCAACCCTTCTGTTGCAATGCAACATATATTTTCGTGTGCAAGCGGGCCCGTCGGTAAACATTCATGAAAAACTGTGACTTATGTCAATTTTAAGCACTGCCGCGGCGCGTCAAAAGCTGTCGCGACTGCAGCTGGCTCCCGAGGTGCAGGTCTCGTGCACCACGACCTTGTCCAGCCCGGCCAGGCGCGGTTGCAGCCGCTGCCAGATCCAGCGCGCCAGCATCTCGCTGGTCGGGTTCTCCAGCCCCTCGATCTCGTTGAGATAGTGATGGTCGAGCTGCTCGTACAGCGGCGCAAAGGCCGCCTTCACGTCGGCGAAGTCCATCACCCAGCCCAGTTGCGGGTCCGGCTCGCCCGTCACATGGATCTCGATGCGGAGCGAATGCCCGTGCAGTCGCGCGCACTTGTGCCCGGCCGGCACGTTCGGCAACCGATGCGCCGCCTCGATCTGAAACACCTTGAAGATATGCATGGCGAACGCCTGCGTGTTGTGGCGATGAACGGACCGGCGGAAAGACACACGCCCTGGTCCTGGTGGCTATGGGTGGACTCGAACCACCGACCCCAGCATTATGAGTGCTGTGCTCTAACCGGCTGAGCTACATAGCCTTGGGGAAACCCGCCATGCCGGATCAGAACGATGCGGGCGGGGCGCGGCAGTGTAGTTGGGTAACCCGGTCGGTTCAAGTCCGCCGCTTGCCGCCGCTTTGCGCGCCGTGGTTGAATCGACCGCAGGACTTCGCTGCGGTCTTGCCGGCCATGGCCGCGCCGTTCGACTCCAGGAGGCGACATGATCGATGTAGATGGCTACCGTCCGAATGTCGGCATCGTGCTGCTGAATGCAGACGGCCGGCTGTTCTGGGCGCGCCGGGTCAATCGCGACGGCTGGCAGTTCCCGCAGGGTGGCATGCGCTCGGACGAGACCCCGCTGGAGGCGATGTACCGCGAACTGGAGGAGGAGACCGGCCTCGCCGCGCACCACGTCGAGGTCATCAGCGCCACCCACGGCTGGCTGCGCTATCGCCTGCCGAACCGTTATGTGCGCCACCACCAGCGGCCCACCTGCATCGGCCAGAAGCAGGTCTGGTTCCTGCTCAAGCTGGTCGGCGGCGAGGAGGCGCTGAAGCTGGATGCCTGCGACAAGCCGGAGTTCGATCTGTGGCGCTGGGTCGACTTCTGGTACCCCGCCGCGCACGTCGTCAACTTCAAGCGGCAGGTGTACGAACGCGCACTGCGCCACTTCGCCCCGCTGGTGGAGGACCTGTTCAGCGTCCAGCTGGGCACTCTGCCGCCGCGCGACGACGCCGACACTCCGCCGACCGGGCCACGCGACGGCCGCGCCGCCGCCTGAACGGATGGCAGCAGCCCGTCAACTGCTTGTTGACAATCATTCGCATTCGCGTTCTTATACGCGCCATGTACATCTGCATGTGCAATGCCGTCACCGACCACGACATCCGCCGCGAAGCGGCCGATGGCGTGCATACCTTTGCCGAACTGCAGGCCCGCACCGGCTGCTCGGACTGCTGCGGCTGCTGCGAGCAGGAAGCCCGCGCCACGTTCGACCAGGCGGTGTTGCAGGTCCGTTGCCAGCTGCCGTTCGCCGCAGCCTGAGCCCTTCATCTTCTACTTGCCATGCGCGGATGTCCTCCCGCGCACAGGCAAACCATTGCCATTCTCATTCCGTCGATTCCCGCGTGGAATTCGTATAGTCCACGTTGTCTGTCGACGGGAGAACGACCATGAAGGGTGATGCCAAGGTCATCGAGTTCCTCAACAAGGTGCTCTACAACGAACTGACCGCGATCAATCAGTACTTCCTGCATTACCGCATGCTCAAGGACTGGGGCTACACCGAGCTGGCCGAGCACGAGTACAAGGAATCGATCGAGGAGATGAAGCACGCCGATCACCTGATCGAGCGCATCCTGTTCCTCGATGGCCTGCCGAACCTGCAACACCTGGGCAAGCTGCGCATCGGCGAGAATGCGCTGGAATCGATGCAGGGCGACCTGGACCTGGAACTGGCCGCGGTGAAGGACCTGCGCGAGGCGATCGCGTACAGCGAAGGCATCGCCGACTACATCAGCCGCGACCTGTTCAAGAACATCCTGCACGACGAGGAAGAACACATCGACTGGCTGGAAACCCAGTTCAGCCTGGTCAAGGACATCGGTGCGGAGCGCTACCTGCAAAGCAAGATGCAGAGCTGAGCCACGTCGGCTGCATCGAGGTCCGGCGCGCCGAAGCGTGCACCCGTTCCTTGACGCTTTCATCACGCCGGGGCTATACCTTCGGTTTTCCCCGGAACGCGCCGCATGGCCTCACGACCACCACCGCGTTTTGTCGTGCGCCGGCACGACGACGCCAGCCAGCGCCGACGCTGGTTGTGGCTGGGCCTGGCATGGCTCGGCAGCCTGCTGGTGGTCGGTCTGGTCGTTACTGCGCTAGGCCGGCGGGCAAATGCCCCGGCCGCGGTCGACAATCGCCAGCAGCGCGCCCTGCTCGGCCAGATCGACGACCTGAAGCAGCAGCTCGCGAACCTGCAGCGCGCGGCCCAGGTCAACGAAGTCGCCACCCGTTCGCTGCGCGGCACCCTGGCCCAGCGCGAGGAAGAGCTCAACGGCCTGCGCGCCGACCTGGGCTTCTACTCGCGACTGGTCGGCGGCGATGCCCAGCGGCAGGGGCTGAAGCTGCAGGAAGTGAAGCTGCAGCCGATTACCGGCTCGCGCGGCTGGAACCTCAGCCTCAGCCTGACCCAGAACGCCAAGCGCGGCAACGAGATTTCCGGCAACGCGCTGGTCAGCGTGGAAGGCCTGCGCGGCGACCAGGTGGCGCGGCTGGACTGGCCCGCGCTCGGCGATGCCGCGCAGAAGGACGGCCTGCCGTTCCGTTTCACCTATTTCCAGCAATTGCACGGCACCATCGTGCTGCCGGCGGATTTTCGCCCGACGCGATTGCGCATCAGCATTCAGCCCGCCAGCGGCGAGCCGGTCAACCGTGCCGTCGCATGGGGCGCCGCGCTGAGCGGAAACATCACCAACGCCGAAGGGGATCGCGATGCTCAACCGTAGACGCAACGAACGCAACGACCGCAACAACACCAGCCACGAGACCAGCCTGATCGCCCGCGGCACGGTGATCCGCGGCGACCTGCGCTTCAGCGGCGCGCTGCACCTGGACGGCCGCATCGAGGGCACCGTGCTGGGCGAGGGCGACGATGCCATGTTCACGCTCAGCGAGCACGGCCAGGTGCACGGCGAGATCCACGTGCCGCAGGCGGTGATCAACGGCCACGTGACCGGCGACGTCAACGTCAGCGTGCGGCTGGAACTGGCGCCGCAGGCGCGCATCGACGGCGACCTGCGCTACCACACGCTGGAAATGGCCGCCGGCGCCCAGGTCAACGGGCGCATCTCGCGCCAGGCCGAGGGAGCGCAGCGCGAATTGCCGGCACCGGATGCCGAACTCGACGAGGCCATGCCGGCCTGAAGCGGTATGCTTGGCTACAGTCCGCCACGCCCCCATCTAGATGACCATGGAAACTCTCGTCGCGATCCCCGATTACCGCAGCAGCGGCGCCCCGCTGGTGTTCACCGCCGCCGCCGCGCACAAGGTGCATGAACTGATTGCCGAAGAGGGCAACCCGGCGCTGAAGCTGCGCGTCTACATCTCCGGCGGCGGCTGCTCGGGTTTCCAGTACGGCTTCACCTTCGACGAGGCCCAGGCCGAGGACGACCTGGCGATCGAGCGCGAGGGCGTGACCCTGCTGTGCGATCCGCTGTCGCTGCAATACCTCGCCGGTGCACAGATCGACTACGCCGAGAACCTCAGCGGCGCGCAGTTCGTGATCAGCAACCCGAACGCGAAGACCACCTGCGGCTGCGGCTCCTCGTTCTCCGCCTGAGCACGCCGCCGATGGATCGGGCCAAACTGCCGCCGCCGAACACGTTCGCCGGGCTCAGCCTGGTGCTGGACCGTGTCGCCGAGTCGCGCGACGAATCGGTGTGGATCGTCGAGCAGGCGCGCGCGCCGGAAGCGCGTTACCTGCTGCTGGATGCCGGCGGCGAAGCCTTCCTGCGCCGCGACGGCGACGCGTTGCGCTGGCTCGACGTGAACGAACGCGAACAATGGCTGGGCGAGCTGCACGCCAGCCTGCTCGGCATCGCCTACGAACGCCCGCATTTCCTGCTGGTGGTGGACGACCCCGCGCGCATCGGCGAACTCGAAACTGCGCTGGACGCACGCCGCATGAATCTGCGCAGCGCCGGCCTGCAGCTGGCCGCCGACGAGGCCAGCCTGTTCGCCTACGCCAAGGGCCTGTCGCACTGGCAGCGCGAGACGCGCTTTTGCGCGCACTGCGGCGCACCGCTGCTGCTGGTCGCCGCCGGCCATCGCGCGCAATGCACCAACCCGGACTGCGCGCGTTTGCATTTCCCGCGCACCGATGCCGCCGTGATCATGCTGGTCGAGCACGACGGCGCCTGCCTGCTCGGCCGCCAAGCCGGCTGGCCGCCCGGCCGCTATTCCACCCTGGCCGGCTTCATCGAGCCGGGCGAGGCGCTGGAGGATGCGGTACGCCGCGAAGTGGCCGAGGAAGCCGGCGTGATCGTCGACGAAGTGCGCTACCACTCCTCGCAGCCGTGGCCGATGCCGGCTTCGCTGATGGTCGGCTTCATCGCCACCGCGGTGTCGCGGCGGATCGTCATGCGCGACCACGAGCTGGAAGACGCACGCTGGTTCACCCCGCAGCAGATCGTCGACGGCATCGCCGACGGCAGCTTCCTGCCTTCCACGCGACTATCGGTGTCCTATCAATTGCTGGCGCACTGGCTGCAACAGCGCGCGGGGCTGGACCTGGACGCGCTGGTCGCCGACAACCAGCCACGCTGATCCATCGGGGCAGTTCACGCGCACGACGAGCATGGCGAATCTCGGCATGGCGAGCGCATGATATTGGCGGTTGACGCCTTCGCGTGATGCCCGCACCAGTCCGTCGCTTACAATGGCAGCCACTGTCCGCGAGTCCGTTACGTCATGGCCATCAGTCTGCTAGTTGCCCTCACCGCCCTCGGCCTGTTGCACGTCGTGCCGCAACTGGCACGCTGGCGCGGCGACGGCCTGTTCCGCCGCTGGGTGGCGCAATTAGCGGACACCAGCGGTGGTGGGCGCGTGGTGCTGGCCCTGTTGCTCCCGCTGACCCTGTGCATGCTGCTGGAATGGTTGCTCGGACGTTCGCCGTTGGGCGAGTTGCTGCGGTTGCTGTTCGCGCTGGCGGTGCTGCTGTACTGCTTCGGCCCGCGCGAGTTCGAGGCCGACCTGGAAGCCATCCTGGACGCCCCGGATGGCGCCAGCCGTGAAGCCGCGGCACAGGCGCTGGCCGACGACGGGCGTCCGATCGCCTGGAACGCACCGGCGCTGGGCGAGGCGGTCGCCTATGCCGCGTTGCGCCGGCGCTTCGCCGTGCTGCTGTGGTTCTTCCTGCTCGGCCCGGCCGGAGCGCTGCTGTACCGGCTGGCGCAGACGCTGGGCCGCGACGACGCGCTGCGACTCGATCCGGACGGCCGTCGCGCCGCCGGCTACGTGGCCAACGCGCTGGACTGGCTGCCGGCGCAGCTGCTGACCTTCACCCTGGCCGTGGTCGGCCACTGGGAAGCGGTGATCGGCGCCTGGCGGCGCTGGCACAGCCAAGCCGCGCCGACCAGCTGGTACGACGCCAGCCCGGGTTTCCTGGGCGCGGCGGCACAGGCCGACGTGTTTATCGATATCGAGGCCGGCGACGGCTACGCCGAGGAACACAGCGACCCGCTGGCCGAACTGCGGCGCCTGCGCGGCGCCTTGCTGCGCGCCTTGCTGGCGTGGCTGAGCGTGGTGGCGCTGATCGTGATCGGCAGCTGGGTCGGCTGAAGAAAAAACCCCGACCTAAGCCAGGTCGCCGCGCAGCTCGCGCACCCGCGCCTCCAGCGTTGCCGCGGTGACCTGTTCGGGCGCACGCGGGGCATCGACCACCAGTTCCACCCGTGCCCGAAAACGCCGCGGCAAGCGTGCGCGATGCAGCATCGAGTCGCGCCGGCTCCACACGCTGCCCCACAGGCCGCGCAGCGCCATCGGCACCACCGGCACCGGCCGCCGCGCCAGGACCTTCTCCACGCCCGGCCGGAACGGCGCAATCCCGCCGTCGGTGCTCAACCCGCCTTCGGGGAAGATGCACACCACTTCGCCGGCCGCCAGCGCAGTGTCGATCGCATCGTAGGCCTGCTGCAGCACCGCGGGGTCTTCCTTGTGGCCAGCGATCGGGATCGCCTTCGCCGTGCGGAACACGAAGCTCAGCAGCGGGATGCTGAAGATCTTGTAATACATCACGAAGCGCACCGGCCGGCGCAGGTTCGCCATCAGCAGCAGCGGATCCATGAAGCTGACGTGGTTGCACACCAGCAGCACCGGCCCTTCGGCGGGAATCCGCTCGGCACCGTCGGCGCGCACCCGGTACAGCGTGTTCACCAGCACCCAGGTGATGAAACGCATCACGAACTCGGGCACCAGGGTGAAGATGTACCAGGCCACCAGCACGTTGAGCAGCGCCGCGGCGAGGAAGATCTGCGGCGCATCCATGCCCAGCGCGCCCAGCCCCAGCCCGAAGCCGGCCGCCGACACGATCAGCAGCGCGTTCAGGATGTTGGTGCCGGCGATGATGCGCGACAGCTTCTCGCGCGGCGCGCGCGCCTGCACGTAGGCGAACAGCGGCACCACGTAGAAGCCGGCGAACACGCCGATCATGGTGAGGTCGAGCACGATCCGCCAGCTGCCCGCGCCGTGCAGGAAGGCCAGCCAGTCCAGCCCGCGCACCGCCGCCACGCCGTGCCGCGCGAAGTACAGATCGACGCCGAACGCAGTCAGGCCGAACGCGCCCAGCGGCACCAGGCCGATCTCCACCCGCCGGCCCGACATTCGCTCGCACAACAGTGCACCGACGCCGGTGCCGATCGAGAACAGGGTGAGCACCAACGTGTTGACCGAACCGTCGCCGCCCAGCGTCTCGCGCGTGTAGATCGGCAGCTGCGCGATCAGTACCGTGCCGAAGAACCAGAACCACGAGATGCCGAGCACCGCGTTGAACACCGCGCGATCGGCGCGGGTGATCGCCAGCACCCGCGCGGTCTCGCTGAACGGGTTCCAGTTGAATTTCAGTTCCGGCGCGGTCGCCGGCGCCGGCGGAATGCGGCGGCAGGCCAGATAACCGGCGATCGCCACCGCGATGGTGGCGCCGGACGCCAGCAGCGGCCCCACGCCGGCCACCAGCATCAGCGAGTTGCCGGCGATCATGCCGACCAGCATCGCCATCTGCGTGCCCATCTCGACCAGCCCGTTGCCGCCGACCAGTTCGTCCGGTTTCAGCGCCTGCGGCAGGATCGCGTACTTGATCGGCCCGAACGTGGCCGAATGCATCCCCATCATGAACAGCACGATCAGCAGCAGCGCGGTGTGGTGCGTATAGAAACCGTACGCGGCCAGCGCCATCGCGCCAATCTCGAACAGCTTCACGTAGCGGATGATCCGGCTTTTCTCGTACTTCTCGGCCAGCTGGCCGGCGGTGGCGGAGAACAGGAAGAACGGAATGATGAACAGCGCCGGCGCCAGGTTGGTGTACAGCGACACCGTGTGATCGTCCAGCCCCATCTGAAACGCCACCAGCATCACCAGCGCATTGCGGAACGCATTGTCGTTGAAGGCACCCAGCGCCTGGGTCCAGAAGAACGGCGCGAAACGCCGCTTGCCCAGCAATGCGAATTGGCTCATGCGTTGGCCTTGGTGTGTATCGCCTCCGCCGCAGCTGTGGAGCCGCGGCGCCCGTTCCTGACCATTATTGCCGGTGACCACGGCCAGCGACAGCGTAGTTCCAGGCGCCCGATCATCCAGCACATACATAGCCGACATAAAAAAGGCCGCCGGGTCATCCCCGGCGGCCTTCTTGCAACTACAACATGCGTGCTACTTCAGATCATCAGAAGTCGTACGAGGCACCGAAGCGGACATAGCGTCCCGTCTGCATGCTGTACGGGCGACCAAAGCTCGAACTTGCCTCGATCGGGTAGGTCTGGGTGATCTTCTGGCTGTCAAACACGTTGTTGACCATCACGTTGAAGGCCAGCTTCTTGCCCGCCCACTCCGGCCGGTACTCTGCGCTCAGGCTGAGCGTGTAGGTCCACGGATTGCGCGTGGCACCCGGCGACGACGGCTGGCCCTTGCAGAAGTGGTAATACGGACCGTAACCGAGACCCGGGTTGGTCTGAGCTTCACCGTAGTAGCCGAGGCAGGTCTTCGGCGAACCGGACAGGATCGCCAAGTTACCCGACACCATCCATTCCGGCGCGATCTGGTACGAGCCGTATGCCTTGATCTGATGGCGACGATCGTTGGAGAGCGCACCGTTGGCGTAGTCCATGGTCGCGGCATAATCCCAGTCGACCGTCGCCGACACGTCATCCTGACCGATGTCGGAGCGCACCTGACCTTCGCTGTTGCCGTAGCTGCGCGACCACACGTAGTCGACTTTGCCGAACCACTTGCCGTCGAACGGATGCTCCAGATACAGGTTCAGGCCGTAGTACTTGCGCTTCATCGTGGTGTTGAAGTGGAAGTCGTTCTTCCAGTCCATCTCCACGGTGTAGTAGCCACCGCCCAGCTTCGGAATATTGAAGACGGAGGTGCTGCCCGGGTTGATCAGGATGCTCGCCGGCACTCGCGTGGCGTCATAGCTGTTCGGATCGATGCCCATCGCGTTCATCTTGGCGATGATCGAGATGTTGTCGCCGACGTCGTCAATGGCGTTGCGCAGGTTGCGGTAGGTCGCCTTGGCGCCATACACCCACGAATCGCCCAGCTTCTTGTCAAAGCCGAAGATGTACTCGTCCTGGTACTCCGACTTCAGGTTGGTCGAGGCCGAGGTCTTCGGGTCACGCGCCTGGCCGTATTCGCCGTTGGCCGACACCGGTGCTTCGGAACCGAGATAAGTGTCGATCGGCGTCAGGCCGGTCGGGATACCGTTGGCGTCGATGCCGGTGTAGGTGTAGTAGGCACGGGTGTACAGCGAGGTGCCGGCGGAACGCAGCGCCACGCTGGTGGGCAGCGCGAGGTAGTAGCGACCGGCGTTGCCGTAGACCTTGAAGCTGGAGTCGCCGTTGACGTCCCAGCTGAAGCCCACGCGCGGCGCCCACTGCGGGCTGGTCAGGCGCAGGTAGGGCTCACCGACGGCGTTGTAGTTGGTGAACTGGTCGTTGCGCAGGCCGAGCTTGACCAACCAGCGGTCGTTCACCTGCCAGCTGTCCTCGACGTACTGCGCACGCTGCGCCACGCGCACCGAGGCATTGTCGTGGTAACGGTAGCGGGCCACGTAGTAGCCGGTCTCGCCGCCCGGCTGGGAGCCGGTATTGGCCACCCACGGCGAGTTCTGCCAGTCGGCACCCGGCTGTGCGGTTCCCGGGCCACCCATGACGTAAGTGTCGGGATCGCCGAAGTCGTTGTATTCCCAAGCGTAGCCAAGGCCAGCGTCGGGGAACTTGGTGCCGCCGTCAATGTTCTTCTGATCCTGATTGTCGATACCGGCGGTCAGCGTGTGATCGCCGAGCTTGTAGCTCACGTCGACGCGCAGGTTGGTATTGGTCGAACGGTGACCCGGCAAGTTGACCGTCGACACCGTCTGGCTGTTGGTGATCGTCGAGCCGCCATTGAGATCGGGGTTCTGGTCCTGGGCGCCGAAGATATACGGGTAGGTCGGGTCGTAGTCGGCGACGCTGCTGTACCAGGTGCCCTTCATCTTGCCGTACAGCGCAGTTACTGTCAGGTCATCGGTGATGTAGCTGGTGAACTTGGCCGAATAGACGTCCGCACCATTCTTGGTGTGGGTGTCGTTGCTGTTGAAGCCGCCTTCCGTCTTGGTGGCATAGTCGAAGTCGTTGAATACGCCTTGGTACGACGACTTGCTCGATGCACCGGTCAGCTCGAGGATGTTGCTATCGGTGATGTTCCAATCCAGCTTGCCGTACCACTTCGGGTTGTCGTAGCGGTAATGGTCGACGAACGGTGCCACGTTCGCGCCGGTCGACTCGCCCTGCTGGCGCTCGGCCTCGACGGCCGCGAACAGGAACAGCTTGTCCTGGATCAGCGGGCCGCCGACGTAGGCGTCCACCGTGGTGGTCCAAGACTTGTTGTTCTGGCGATACTGGCGCATCTTGCCCTGCGAGCCGTCCTTGTTGACGTAGTACCAGTTCTTCGGATCTGCACGCAGAGTTTTCGGGGTCCACTGAACCTGGCCACCAAAGTGCCATTCGTTGGTGCCGCGCTTGCCGACCTGGCTGATCACGCCGCCGTCGGAACGACCGTAAGCCGCGCCGTAGCCGCCGCTCATGATTTCCTGCTGGTCGATGGCGCCGTACGGCAGGGTGATACCGCCGAAGCCGCTGAGCGGATCGGTAGTGTTGAAGCCGTTGATGTAGTACGCGTTCTCGGTCACCGAGGAGCCGCCGAACGACACCACCGAGCCACCGGTCAGATTGGTGAACAGGCCGCTGCCCTGAACCACGCCGGGAGCCAGCAAGGCAATCGCCTCGGCACTGCGTGCCAGCGGCAGCTTGGCCAGCTGCTCGGCCGTGATGACCGTGCGCGAGTCGACACCGCTGACGTCGATAGTCGGCAAGGCGTTGGCCTGTACCGTCACCGCCGACAGGTTCTGGGCGTCATGCGCACCGAAGGAAACTTCCGTACCCGAGCCCACGCGCAGGGTGACGTTCGAACGCGAATCGACGGCCTGGCCATCGTGCTGCAAGGTCACCGTGTAGTTGCCCAGCGGCAGGGAATCCACCGCGTAGCGGCCAGACGCATCGACAGCGACCTGACGAGTGATACCCGACGAGCTCTTGACAAGCACCGACTCACCGCTGCCGGCAGGAACCTGACCGAAAATGCTGCCGGTGGTCGCCTGGCCGAAGGCCAATCCGGTGAAGCCCAGTCCCAGTGCCAGAGCTAGCGCTGTGCGCTGCAATTGCTTGGTCTTGAAATTTTTACGCGAATTCATCGTGTGATTCCCCATGGTTCGGCCCGAACTATCCGGGCACAAGAAACTTTTTGTGTGTTCGTGATATCCAAGGACAACGTCCCAAAAACTATGCAAGCCCTGCTAAGCCACATGATTTAAACTAGGTTTCTTAACGCAAATAGCTACGCAAGTTAGGCCGACGTTAATTCAAGAAATTGCGAAGGTCAACACTCTCCTAACTTATTCCGAAAGTTTTTTCACTTGACATGCCGCCGTAATCTGGGCTAGCTCTACCCCTCTCTCACTAGGCAACCTCAATGGATATGCAAAAGCTCACGAATCCCTCACCTACTGGGACATTCGCCGAACGCATCAGATTGCTTATCCAGCGCGTCGGGAGTGCTACCGAGATCGCAAGAATGTGTGGCTTCTCCGAAGGCGTGGTGCGCAGCTGGCGCGACGGCAACACCGATCCGTCGCGCGCGCGCTGCGTCACGCTGGCCAAGACGCTGGGCATTTCACTGGTCTGGCTGGTGGCCGGAGAAGGAACGCTGCAAGTCGATCCCACCCATGCTGGTGCGGATGAACAGTACAGTTCGGAAAAAGTCGCGTCGCACCGTTCCCACAGTCGTGCGGGCCTTGAGCACAGCCATGCTGTCAACCCCATGGGGGTCGACGCGCAGCGGCTGGATACTGCCGTGCGCATCCTGCAGTCGGAGCTGAGCCTGGCCGACAGCCACCTTTCGCTGTCCGAGAACACCGATCTGCTGACCCAGCTCTACGAAATGCTCGGCCCGGGCGGCTCCCATGTGGATCCGCTCGCCATGGTGACGTTCAACCAGCAGCTCGCCGAACGGGTCCGCAAGGAGCGCGGCACGGCCTGATCCGCAACCTGGTCCGAGCGCAAAAAAACGCGGCAGCCATCTGGGCTGCCGCGTTTTTTGTGCGCTCAGTCAGAGCAGGGCTATGTCGGCGATGGCGCCGAACTGGGCCTTCAGCTGGCCCAGCAGGGCCAGCCGGTTGGCGCGCACAGCCGGAGCATCGGCGTTCACCAGCACGTTGTCGAAGAAGGCGTCCACCGGCGCCTGCAACTGCGACAGGCGCGTCAGCACGGCGGCGTAGTCGCCGGCGGCCAGGGCCTCGGCACTGTCGTGCTGTGCGGAGGCCAGCGCGTCGGCCAGTTCGCGTTCCGCATCCGCCTCGAAATGCGCCGGGTCGACGACCCGACCGACGGGCGGCGCGCCGGCCTCTTCGGCCTGCTTGCGCAGGATGTTCGCGACACGTTTGTTGGCGGCAGCCAGGCTGACCGCTTCCGGACAGCGACCGAACTCGGCCACCGCGCGCAGGCGGCGGTCGAAATCGGCCAGGCTGGCCGGCTGCACCGCCAGCACCGCCTCGAACTGGGCGTTGTCGAAGCCCTGTTCGGCGTAATAGCCGCGCAGGCGGTCGAGCACGAAGTCGTACAGTTCGTCGGTCAGGATCGCCCGCCGCTGGCCCGCGTTCAGGGCCGGCGGCTTGCCGTCCTTGCCCGGTTTCAGGCCCGCAGCCAGCGCCGCGTCCGGCAGCAGCTCCAGCGCTTCGACGAAGCTGCCGCGCAGGTCCAGTTCGAGGCCGCCCTCGATCAGGGTGCGTGCCAGGCCCAACGCGGCGCGGCGCAGGGCGAACGGATCCTTGTTGCCGCCGGGTTTCATGCCGACCGCGAAGATGCCGGCCAGGGTATCCAGCCGTTCGGCCACGGCCAGCACCTGGCCGAGCCGGTCGGCGGCGATCGCGTCGCCGCCGAAACGCGGCTGGTAGTAGCTGTCCAGCGCCTCGGCCACGGCCGCCGACTCGCCGTCATGGCTGGCGTAATAGCGGCCCATCACGCCCTGCAATTCGGGAAATTCGCCGACCATGCGGGTCAGCAGGTCGCATTTGCTCAGGGAGGCGGCGCGGGTGGCCGCACCGGCATCGACGCCGACCCGGTTGGCGACGATCCGCGCCAGCTCGGCCACGCGCACGCTCTTGTCCCACAAGCTGCCCAGCGCCTGCTGATAAGTGACGCCGTTGAGCTGTTCCTGGTAGCCGGCCAGCGGTGTCTTCAGATCCTCGTCCCAGAAGAACTTGGCGTCGGCGAAGCGCGGCCGGATCACCCGCTCGTAACCCTTGCGGATCTCGGCCGGGTCCTTGCTCTCGATGTTCGCGATGCCGATGAAGTGCTCGGTCAGCTTGCCGTCGGCGTCGAATACCGGCACGAACTTCTGGTTCGCCACCATGGTGGTGACCAGCGCCTCGGGCGGCACGCCGAGAAACTCGCGCTCGAACGTGCAGGCGATCGCCACCGGCCATTCGGTGAGGTTGGCCAGCTCGTCCAACAGCGCATCGTCGAGCCGCGGTACGCCACCGGTGACTCCGGCAGCCTGCCTGACCTGGTCGCGAATGCGCTGGCGCCGCTCGTTCGGGTCAGCCAGCACGTTGCAGGCGCGCATCGCATCCAGCCAGCCGTCCGCATCGGCCAGGTGCACCGGCTGCGGGTGCATGAAGCGATGGCCGCGCGACTTGCGGCCGCTGCTCAGGCCCAGCACCCTGCCGTCGATGATGTCGGCGCCGTGCAGGATCACCAGCCAGTGCGCCGGACGCACGAAACTGTAGTCATGGTCGGCCCAGCGCATCGGCCGCGGGATCGGCAGCGTCTTCAGCGCCTCGTCGATGATTTCCGGCAGCAGCGCCGCCACCGGCTGGCCCGGCTTGAGCGTCCGCCAGACGAACCAGCTGCCCTTGTCGGTTTCCAGCTTTTCCAGCTGCTCGACACCGACGCCACAGGATTGCGCGAACCCGAGCAACGCTTTCGACGGCTGGCCCTCGGCGTCGAGCGCGGCATTCAGCGCCGGGCCACGCCGTTCCAACGCCTGTTCCGGCTGTGCCACGGCCACCGCGGGTACATGTACGGCGAGGCGGCGCGGCGAGGCATAGGCCCGGGCCAGGTCGAGCCCGGCGTCGATGCCGCGCTTGGCCAGGCCGTCGCAAATGCCGCGCATGAAAGCGGCGGACAGTTCATCCAGCGCCTTCGGCGGCAGCTCCTCGGTGCCCAGTTCGATCAGCAGTGACTTGGCGGCGCTCATGCGGCCTGCTCCTTCGCGTTCTTCGACGGCGCGTGCTTCAGGCCCGGGAAGCCGAGCTTCTCGCGCTGCGCCACATAGGTCTCGGCCACGCTGCGCGACAGCGTGCGCACGCGCAGGATGTAGCGCTGGCGCTCGGTGACGCTGATCGCACGGCGCGCATCGAGCAGGTTGAAGGTATGGCTGGCCTTCATCACCTGCTCGTACGCCGGCAGCGGCAGGTTCGCCCCGATCAGCTGGTTCGCGGTGGCTTCGCAGACGTCGAACCAGCGCAGCAGTTCGGGCACGTTTGCGTGCTCGAAGTTGTAGGTGCTCTGCTCCACCTCGTTCTGGTGGAACACGTCGCCGTAGGTCACGATGCCGCGGGGGCCGTCGGTCCAGATCAGGTCGTAGACGTTGTCCACGTTTTGCAGGTACATCGCCAAGCGTTCCAGGCCGTAGGTGATCTCGCCGGTCACCGGGCGGCACTCCAGCCCGCCGGCTTGCTGGAAGTAGGTGAACTGGGTGACCTCCATGCCGTTGAGCCAGACTTCCCAGCCCAGTCCCCAGGCGCCGAGCGTGGGCGATTCCCAGTTGTCCTCGACGAAGCGCAGGTCGTGCACCAATGGATCAAGACCGAGTTCCTTCAGCGAGCCGATGTACAGATCGAGGATGTTCTCGGGGTTGGGCTTCATCACCACCTGGTACTGGTAGTAATGCTGCAGCCGGTTCGGGTTCTCGCCGTAGCGGCCGTCGGTGGGTCGGCGCGAGGGCTGCACGTAGGCGGCGGCCCAGGGCTCGGGACCAAGCGAGCGCAGGAAGGTGGCGGGGTGGAACGTGCCGGCGCCGACCTCGGTGTCGAGCGGCTGCAGCAGCACGCAACCCTGCGCCGCCCAGTAGCGGTTGAGGGTCTGGATCACATCCTGGAAAGTGCGTGCGGACATGGTTTTCCGTGACCTTGGGTAAAGCGCGTTAGTATAGCCGCAGCTCGCTTTTCCACCGGGTTCCGGTCGGAAAACGCACCGCGGGGGACGCATCCGGATGGCCGCTTCACCTCAAATCGCATCCCTGCTCGGCCGGCGTGGCCGACTGGAACTGGACGAACTGCTGGCGACGCTGGTGGTCGACGGTTACCTGCTGGCCGACGACGCCAAGCAGGTGCGCATGGGTGTCCGGGCCGGCCGCAGCACGGTCGAATTGCACCCGCTGGTGCTGATCGCGAACGCCAAGCTGGCGAACCAGCACGAAAAGGGCCGACCACTCAGCCTGGAAGCCCTGACCGAGTGGCTGGCCGGCCACGCCGGGCTGCCGTACCTGAAGATCGACCCGATGAAGATCAACGTCGCCGCGGCGACCCAGGCGGTGAGCCATGCCTACGCCAAGCGCCACCGGATCCTGCCGATCGCGGCCACTCCGGGTGAGGTGACCTTCGCCACCTGCGAGCCGTTCGAGGCTGGCTGGGCGCCGGATCTGGCGCAGATGCTGCGGCGGGACATCAAGCGCGTGGTGGCCAGCCCGATCGACATCAACCGCTACCTGCAGGAGTTCTACGGCGTCCAGCGCTCGATCCAGCTGGCGCAGGATGCCAAGGGCGGCAGCGATGCCTCTTCGGCGATCCTCAATTTCGAGCAGCTGGTCGAACTGGGCAAGAGCGGCGAAGTCGGCGCCGACGACCGCCACGTGGTGCACATCGTCGACTGGCTGCTGCAGTACGCGTTCGAGCAACGCGCCTCGGACATCCACCTGGAGCCACGCCGCGACACCGGCCACATCCGCTTTCGCATCGACGGCATCATGCAGAAGGTGTTCGAGCTACCGGCGCCGGTGATGACCGCGGTGACCGCGCGCATCAAGATCCTGGCGCGCATGGACGTGGCCGAGAAGCGCCGCCCGCAGGACGGCCGCATCAAGACCCGCTCGGCCTCCGGCCGCGAGGTGGAGCTGCGCATCTCGAACATGCCCACCGCGTTCGGCGAGAAGGTGGTGATGCGCATCTTCGACCCGGACCTGGTGGTGAAGGACTTCGCCCAGCTCGGCTTCTCCCCCACCGAGGGCGCCAACTGGCGCAGCATGGTGGAGCGGCCGCACGGCATCGTGCTGGTCACCGGCCCCACCGGCTCGGGCAAGACCACCACGCTGTATTCCACGCTGAAGCACCTGGCCACGCCGGAGCTCAACGTGTGCACGGTGGAAGACCCGATCGAGATGGTCTCGCCGGAATTCAACCAGATGCAGGTGCATGCGGCGATCGACCTGGACTTTGCCGCCGGCGTGCGCACGCTGCTGCGGCAGGACCCCGACATCATCATGATCGGCGAAATCCGCGACCTGGAAACCGCGCAGATGGCGGTGCAGGCCTCGCTCACCGGTCATCTGGTGTTGTCCACCTTGCACACCAATGATGCCCCCAGTGCGGTCACCCGCCTGCTCGACCTGGGCGTGCCGCACTACCTGATCCAGTCCACCCTCACCGGTGTGGTGGCGCAACGACTGGTGCGCACGCTGTGCCCGCACTGCAAGCAAGCGAGCGCACAAGAGCCACAGGCCTGGACCGTACTCACCCACGGCTGGGACATGCCGCTGCCGCAACAGGTGTTCCAACCGGTCGGTTGCCTGGAGTGCCGCAATACCGGCTTCCTCGGCCGTACCGGCATCTACGAGATGCTGAAGCTGTCGTCGCGGCTGCGTGGCATGATCTCGGCCCAGCTCGACCTCAGCGGGTTTGGCCAAGCCGCCTTGTCCGAGGGCATGCGTCCGCTGCGCATCTCGGCTGCGGACCAGGTGGCGGCCGGACTGACTACCGTGCAGGAGATCCTCACCGTGCTTCCGCCGATCGATGCGTTCGACGATGCTCGGCCGTAAAGACGTCCATACGACGCGTAACCGATTCCTCACATGAAACCCGTACTGATCATTCGCACCGGCCGCGCGCCGGATCGCATCCGGGCCCGCCACGGCGACTTCCCCCACTGGTTCCGGCTTGGCGCAGGATTGCACCCGCAGCAGCTGCGGATCGTCGACGTCGCGGCCGGCGAAGTCTTGCCGGCACCGCAGGAAGTCGCCGGGGCCATCATCACCGGCTCGGCGACCATGGTCACCGAACGTCTGGCATGGAGCGAGCGCACTGCCGGCTGGATCCGTGATGCGATGGACGTCGAACTGCCACTGTTTGGCGTCTGCTATGGCCACCAGCTGATGGCGCACGCGCTGGGCGGGCGCGTCGACTACCTGCCGGGCGGGCGCGAAATCGGCACCCGGGAAATCGAGTTGTCAGACGCCGGCGCGCAGGACCCGTTGGCGCGCGGGCTACCGGCCAACTTCCGCGCGCACACCACGCACGAACAAAGTGTGATCGAGCCCCCTGCAGGAACTGCCGTGCTGGCCCGATCGGCGCGCGACCCGCATCAACTGCTGCGCTACGGACCGCACGCGCTCAGCGCGCAGTTCCACCCGGAGTTCAACGCCGAGGTGATGCGCGCGTATATCCGGCGCAAGCATGCCGACATCCGACGCGAGGGGGCGGATCCGCAACAGGTCTTCCGCGCGGTGGCCGCCACGCCGATCGCCCGCCGGCTGCTACGCCAGTTCTCACGCCACCACCGCTGGACCGCAATCGCCGGCTGAGATCTCAGCCACGCAGGCGGCGGGCGATCGCATCGCGCGAGAACAACGCAAACACCACGCCGAACAGAAAACCGCCGATGTGCGCCCACCAGACATAGGCGCCATAGCTCGGCCCTGCATAGCTGAACAGCAATTGCAGCAGTACCCAGAGGCCGATCAGCAGGAACGCCGGCACTCGCACGAACTCCAGGTACAGGCCCAGCGGCAGCACCAGGCCGAGCCGGGCACGCGGAAACAGCGCCACATACGTGCCGACCACCGCCGATACCGCGCCACTGCAGCCGATGATCGGCAGGCGTACACCGGTCAGGGACAACGCACCGATCAGGTTCGCCACGATCCCGCCCACCACGAACAGCAGCAGGAACCGCAGCGAGCCCAACGCGCGTTCGCCCGGCAAACCGAAGATCGCCAGAAACAGCAGGTTGCTCAGCAGATGCAGCCAGGTCACATGGATGAACAGCGCCGTGAACAGACGCAGCAAGGCGGGATCGGTCAGCTGCGGCAGCAGCGCCTCGTGCGGATCGAAGATGTTCGCCGGTACCGTACCCCATTCCAGCAACAGGGAAACCCGTTGCATGGCAGGTGTCAGCGCCAGACCCACGAAACACATCACGCAGACCGTCACCACCAACAGGGTTGCCCAGTGCCAACGGGGACGGCGACGTGTTTCGACATGGACAAACAAGAGTTGCTCCCCCAGACATGCGCCAGGCCACGGCATGCCCGCCATCATAGGCGATGACAGATTGCCAACGATGATGGGATCGGCACTTCGATGCCAAAGAAAAACCCCCACCGTTGCCGGTGAGGGTGTTTCAGGATAAAGCCCCTGGCGGTGACCTACTCTTGCATGGCAAAGCCACACTACCATCGGCGCATGCGCGTTTCACTTCTGAGTTCGGGATGGGATCAGGTGGTACCACGCCGCTATGGCCGCCAGGGAAGGGGTGGGAGCAGC
>NZ_LMSK01000003.1:386985-527799 GCF_001428385.1 Rhodanobacter sp. Soil772 | reverse complement strand
GAACGTGTAGCTCACGCCCTCGGAGATCGGCATCTCCTTCTCGATCACTTCCAGCTCGACGATCACCTTCGCCGGGTAGTTGCGGTTGACCGGCGGCGGCACGTGCGGCGGGCTGGTCAGCACCGCGTGGATCGGCTCGCCCTGCGGCGGGCCGAAGTCGCCATGGGTGGCGGCGATCGCGGCGGGGCTGGCGTCAGCCTGCCCCACCGGCGACATCGCAGCTGGCTTGCCGGAGCAGCCGGCGAGCGCCAGCGTGCCGGCCGTGACCAGGACAATGAACAACGAACGTGACATGGGTTTCTCCCTGTGGTTTCTGGCTTTCAGCCTAGGGAACCGTCAGGAAGCGCGCTTGACGTACGTCATTTCTGTCGATGGAAAACGGCGAGTGCGTCAAGCCGCCGCAGGTGCCGCGAAGGTGCTCAGTGCGACAGCAGATTCCTGCCGATCTGGCGCAACCCTTCGGGGTCGCGCAACAGCATTTCACGTCCCTCGAGTTCGATCAGACCCTGCTGGCGGAAGCGGCTGAGCACCCGGCTCACCGTCTCGGCCGCCAGCCGCAGGTAGTTCGCGATATCGCCACGCGACATGCTCAGGTGGAAGCGCGTCCCGGAAAAGCCGCGCTCCTCGTAACGTGCGGCGAGATCGGTGAGAAAGGCAGCCATGCGCATGTCGGCGTTGTGGTCGCCGGCGAGCAAGGTGGCCATGCCGAGTTCCTTGCTGATCAGCCGGAACAGCCGCTGCTGTACTGCCGGCATGCGCGTGGCCAGCGCACTCATCGCGGGGAACGAGAAGCGGCAGAAATAGGCGGTATCCAGCGCGACCGCATCGCACGGGAACTGGTCGGGATAGATCGCGTTGAGCCCGATCACCTCGCCGGGCAGGTAGAAGCCGAGCACCTGTTCGTGTCCATCGGGGTCGACCATGCTGGTCTTCACCGTACCGGCGCGCACCGCGAAGATCGAGCGGAACGGGTCGCCGGTACGGAAGATGTGCTCGCCGGCATGGAACGGCCCGACATGCTCGACCAGGCAGTGCAGTTCGAGCAGCTCCGGCTTGCCGTAGCCTTCCGCGATGCACGCCCCGGAGAACGCGCAGGTGCGACAGAAGTGGGTCTCGTCGCCGTCGTCGGCAATCGGGTTGAGTGGCTCGGGCAGGCGACCTGCCGGGTTGTTGCGGCGCATGGGGAACCTGTGGGCATCGCGCGGATCAGATCGGGCATGGCGGGTACCGGGCCATGCCCGGTACGCCAACGCACGGCGAAATATATCGCGATGATACGCAATGGCGGCGACTGCCGTGGGACGACCTGCGTGCCATGACGCCGCACCGGCGCCTTCGTGCCCGTTTTGCACGGCACAAAAAGAACAAGGGCCGGCATTGCTGCCGGCCCTTGCTTGCATATAGCGTCCCGCGACTGACCTGCTGCGCAGCATCGAAATGGTGCGCAGTAAGGAAAGATGGCGCCCGAAGTTGGACTCGAACCAACGACCCCCTGATTAACAGTCAAGTGCTCTAACCAGCTGAGCTATTCGGGCGCGAGCTGCGTAGTTTGCTGAGCGTGCGGCGAACTGTCAAGCCGTTGCAGAACGGTCGCCGCACTTTTTTTCAGGCGTTCAGCACCTGGTAGCACGGCTCGTACGCGGTGCCGCCGGGAAGCTTCATGCGGTGCTGTTCGACGAACGCCTGCAGCAGCTTGTCCAGCGCCCGCATGATGTCCGCATCGCCGTCGATGACGAACGGGCCGTGCTGCTCGATCGCCTGCACGCCCTCCTCCTTCACGTTGCCGGCGACGATGCCGGAAAACGCCCGGCGCAGGTCCGCCGCCAACTCGTGCCGCGGGCGCTCGTGGCGGATCTGCAGCGCGCGCATCGCCTCGTGGGTGGGGCGGAACGGCTGCTGGAACTCCAGCGGAATCTGCAGCGCCCAGTTGAAGAAAAAGGCGTCCTTGGTGTCCAGCCGGTTGTGACGCACCTTCTCGAGGCCCTTGATCATGGTTCGCGCCACCGTCTCCGCGTCGTCGACGATGATCTGGTAGTGCCGGGCCACCTCGTCGCCCAGGCTGAGCCGCAGGAAACGGTCGATCTGCTCGAAATAGGCGGCCGACTGGCGCGGCCCGGTGAAGATCAGCGGGAACGGCGTACCGGCATTGTCCGGATGCAGCAGGATACCGAGCAGGTAGAGGATTTCCTCGGCCGTGCCGACGCCGCCGGGAAACACGATGATGCCGTGGCCCAGGCGCACGAAGGCTTCCAGCCGCTTCTCGATGTCCGGCATGATCACCAGGTGGTTGACGATCGGGTTCGGCGATTCGGCCGCGATGATGCCCGGCTCGGTGATGCCGATGTAGCGGTTGTTCCGGCGCCGCTGCTTGGCGTGCGAGATGGTCGCGCCCTTCATCGGCCCCTTCATCGCGCCCGGGCCGCAGCCGGTGCAGATGTCCAGCCCGCGCAGGCCGAGCTGGTAACCGACCAGCTTGGTGTAGTCGTACTCCTGGCGCGAGATCGAGTGACCGCCCCAGCACACCACCAGGTTCGGGTCGACCTGCGGCTTCAGGATGCGCGCGTTGCGCAGGATCTCGAACACGCTCTGGGTCAGCGCAGCGGAAGCGTCCAGGTCGAAACCGATCTGTTCCAGCTGGGTCGACACGTAGACGATGTCGCGCACCACCGCCACCAGCAGTTCGTTGATGCCGCGGATGATCTGGCCGTCCACGAACGCCTGCGCCGGCGCGTTCGACAGCTCGATCTTCATGCCGCGGTCCTGCTGCAGCACCTGGATGTCGAAATCCGGATACTGCTCCAGGATCGCCCGCGGGTCATCGCTGACGTTGCCCGAGGTCAGCACCGCCAGCGCGCAGCGGCGCAGCAACGCATGCAGACCCGAGCCGCTGGCGCCGCGCAGGCGCGCCACTTCGTTGCGGGAAAGGACATCCAGGCCGCCGATCGGCGAGATGCGCGCGCTGACGGTGCCGGGCTTTGCCGGCGCGCCGGAATGTGTGTCATTCATTCGAATTGTTCTCCATGGCCGCTCTTCGCGGATCGTGCGCCTGCGCCAAGCGGGACAGGCCGCGTAGCTTCCCGCGCCGATCGCGCATGGTCAAGCGTACGCACAAAAAAAGCCGGTGCCCGCAAGGGCACCGGCTCCAGGTTTCAAACCACCGATGCGCTTAGAACGTGTAGCGCAGCGTGATCATCGCCGACCAGCGCGACACCACGTTGGTCTTGGTGTTGCGACCGGCGTCATAGATGATCTTCTGGCCCGGCTGGTAGTTGCCGCTCTTGTCGGTGGGCAGCGAGTAGATGTACTTGCCGTCCGCATCCACGCCTTCGTAGCTGGCCAGCGTACGCATGTACGGGAAGCCCACGTAGCTCTGCTGGCCCCAGTCGCTGTTCAGCAGGTTCATGAGGTTGTAGATGTCCAGACGCAGCTCGCCCTTGTTGCCCTTGAAGATGCCGGGCACTTCCTGACGGAAACTGAGGTCCACCTGGTTCACCCAGGCCGAAGTGGCACGGTTGCGACCCGCAATGGCACCCTGGTGATCCTTCAGGTAGGAATCGCTCTGGATGAAGTTGAAGAACTGGTCGATGGCAGCCTGGCTGGTACCTGCCTTGAAGCTCACGTCCTCCTTGTTCGGGATGTAGATCAGGTCGGTCTTGTACGAATCGCCGTTAGCATCGTTACCGAAGACCCAGCTGTACGGCTGACCGCTGTGGCCGTCGTAGAACGCGCTGACGCTGGTCGCGTAATCACCGAAGAAGCGATGCTGCCAGGTCAGCGAAGCATTCAGGCGCTGCTTGATCGCATAGTTCGACGTGGACGCCACGTCCTCGTTCGGATTCACCCAGGCATTGTTGGAGTAGTTCGAGCTGGCCTGGCTGGACACGCCCGGGTTCACCTCGGTGGCATTGCCGAAGGTCACGCCCAGGCTGCCGAACCAGCTCTCCGAGAACGGCTTCTTCAACGACAGGGTCAGCGCTTCGGAGCGGCCCTTGTGGGTGTTGGTCAGCAGGGTCGACGTGCCGGAGAAACGCCTGTCCTGGTTGGCCCGCGCGTCGCCGGAGACGCTGGCCTCGCCCGGGGTCTTCCAGTACTGGTTGCGGCCGTCCGGCAGTACGCCGGTCGGTGCGCCGATATTGATGTTCTTGTAGAGGATGCCGTTGCGGGTGATGATCCGCTGGTATTCGGCCGAGAAGATCGTGCCCAGCCACGGCAGCTCGCGGTCGAACGCCAGGCTCATCTTCCACACCGACGGCAGCTGGAAACTCGGGTCGATCGTGTCCACGTTCATCTGCGAGCTGCCCGGAGGCGGCAGGTTCTGGTTGAACGGATCGGCGCTGAACGCCGGCAGCGTGTTGCCCACGCCGGGCTGCAGGCCCTGGTCGTTGAACACCGAGTAGGTGGCCACGGTCATGCCGTTGTTCTGGTACGGGTTGGTCATCCACACCGTCGGCGGATTGGACTGGAACAGGCCCACGCCGCCGCGAACCTGCATCATCCGCTCGCTGTCGAAGTTGTAGTTGAACGACAGGCGCGGCTCGATCAGCTTCATGCCGTCGATGGTGTTGTCGTTGCGGTACCCGAACGCAGTCGCAAAGGTCGGGTTGTAGATCGGCGAATCACCCGTCTTGTTGAGATTCATGCGCACGCCGTACTGCACCGACAGGTTGCTGGTTGGCTGCCAGGTATCCTGCAGGAAGAAACCATATTGACGAAGGGTCCAGGCAGCAGCCACGTCGGCCAGCGTGTAGCCAGCGGCCGGCTGATAGAGGTTGTAGGAGCCGTAGATGCCCTTCTCGAAATTGTCGATGCCGTAGAACTCGTAGGCACCGAACTGGGTACGGCCGAACAGGTTGTAGATCTTGTTCTGCTGGAAGTCGACGCCACCCTTGATGGTGTGCTCATCCAGATACAGCGTGCCGGCGAACAGGCCCTTCCAGGTCTTGATATCCAGCACGTTGTAATGGCTGAACTGATCCTCGCCCAAGTCGACGTATGGCGCACCGCCCGTCTGCTTGCCATTCTTGATGGTCCGGGTAATGTCCACCCACACCTGCGGCTGCTGCGCGTCGACCGTGCGCACCTGCGAGAACTGCGAGTAGCCGATCTTGGCCTCGGTGGAGAAGTTGCTGGTCCAGTCGTCGAACACCTGCAGCACGGTGTTCTTGGTGTCGCTGCTCTTGGTGTACCAGTAGCTGGTCAGACCGATGGCGTTGGACGAGTTGCCCTGCACGATCGGCTGGGTTTCCTTGGTGCGCTGATAGGACAGGCTCGCGCGATGGTTGTCGGCGATGTTCCAGTCCAGCTTCATCAGGTAGCGCTTGTCCTCCAGGTTGGAGGTGCCGCCGCTGAAGGAACCCGGCTGCAGGCCGAGGGCATTCGCGGCATCGATGACGCGCTGCAGGTCGGCCGGCGAAACTTTGTTCGAGGTCGACGCGCCGGTCAGCGACGGGTCCAGGCCATTGGCCGAATCGGCGCCCAGGCCGATGGTCTTTTCCTTCTCGAAGTTCGCGAAGAAGAACAGCTTGTCCTTGATGATCGGACCGCCCAGCGTGGCGCCGGCCGTCCAATCGCTCTTGTAGCCCTTGTAGTCACGGTTCTTGTCGAGCCAGCCGGCGCTGCCGACCAGCTTGTCCGCGTTGCGGTAGGCGTAGTAGACCGAGCCGTGGAATTCGTTCGTGCCGCTCTTGGTCACCGCGTTGATGTTGGCGCCGACGGTGTCGGAAGCCACGTCGAAGTTCGCGGTCGAGATGTTGTATTCCTCGATGGTGTCGGTGGACACCGGCGAGCCGATGTACGGCATGCCATTCGAGTTCAGGCCGAACGGGTCGCCGACGGAGACGCCGTCGACGCTGATGTTGTTGTAGCGGCTGTTCTGGCCCATCGACGACATCGAGCCGTCGCCGCGATCGGTGATGACGATGCGCGGATCGAGGCGGGCGATATCCTGGATCGAACGACCCGGCGTCGGCGCGGCTTGCAACTCGCGCTGCGACACGTTGGTCGACAGACCCTTGTTGTCCGACGTGAAGGTCTGCGCCAAGGCAGTGGCCGAAACGGTCACGCCTTCCAGGTTCTTCGCTGCCACCACGCCCATGGTCAGGTTTACCGCGGTGCTCTGCGACAACTGCAGGTAGACCTTGTCCTGCTCGGCCTGGGTCAGACCAGCCTTGGACGCCGTCACGTCGAACGGACCGCCCACGCGCAGACCCTGCGCCGAGTAACGACCATCCGCATCGGTGGTGGTGATCTTGGTGGTGCCCGACGGCGCATGCACGATCTGCACGGTGGCGCCGGCGACCGGCTGGCCGCTCGCGTCCAGCACGCGGCCGCTGATCGAGGAGGAGGTGTCCTGCGCGATGGCAGGCACCGACGCCGCCAGCAGCGAGGCAATGGCAAACGGCAGGAGTTTGGCGCGAATTCGGCTGTTCATTCTTGATCGACCCTCAGGCTCGCAACGAAAAAAACTCTTGTTTGAGGGCCCAAAACGTGACCTCGCCCGGCGCAAGCCAGGCGCAGCATCGACACGATCCGTGACCCCGGTTGTGGTGTTGCAGCGAGTCCATGGAGCCATGGACCCGCAAGACTTCAGCTCGCCGGACCTTCCCGCCTGCGGCGATTGTTAAGCGATTTTAACGGCATTGTATGACATTTTCGTAACGTTTACACGTCAACCTCGGCTACCTGCATCTCCCCAAAACCGCGATACGAACCGTTTGAAATCAATCAGATGAAGGCAGCCCCCGCTACTTCCATAGCTGCCATGCTGCACCACATCCGGTACGTTGCCTATACCGAATCAAGCATTCTTGCCGAGATAGCGCGCACGTTTCGCTGGCTTCAGGTTTGCCAGGTCCAGCATCACCAGGCCATCCACGCAACCGGAAAAACCCGGGTCCTCGCCGAAGTCGAGGAACTGCACGCCGGCAGGCTCGACCAGGTCGACATACTGCCGGTACAGCACCGGCATGCTGACGCCCAGTGCATCCAGATGATGTTTCAGTTGGCCCAGCCCCGCAGCAGCGTCGAGCCCCTCCAGCGCCGCGCGTACGCCCTGCACCACTTCGGGCGAGACCACGAAAGGCTGGCGTGCGGCGGCCAGCCCCGGCGCACCGAAATAATGCTGGTGCGCCGCCGCGATCCATTCGCGCGCCTCGCGCGGCAGGCTCATCGACATGCTGACCGGGCCGAACAGGTAACGCAGTTCCGGATGCCGTTGCAGATACAGGCCGATGCCCTGCCACAGCTGGTCCAGCGCGCGCGAGCGCCAATAGGCCGGCGCAATGAAACTGCGCCCCAGCTCCAGCCCCTGCGCCAGCCGCGACTCCAGCGCCGGCGAGTAGTTGAACAGGCTGGAGGTATACAGGCTGGCCATGCCGCGCTCGGCAATCAGCCGGCCGCCGTGGCCGAAGCGGTAGGAGCCGACGATGCGCAAGGCCTGCGGGTCCCACAGCACCAGGTGCTCGTAATGCTGGTCGTAGGCATCCAGGTCGCGTCGCGCGCCGGTACCCTCACCGACCTTGCGGAAGGTCAGCTCGCGCAACCGGCCGATTTCGCGCATCACCGCGCTGCCGGGCGTGCCCTTGAACAGCCACGCCTGCTTGCCATCGCCGAGATCGGCCAGTTTCTCGCAGCGCGCCAGTTCCGCAGCAACCTGCTCGGCCGGTTCGGGCAACGCCAGCGGCGCCTGTCCGCCAAAGACCAGGCCGCGATGCTGGCCGACCCGGTAGACGTGCCGGCGCATCAGCTTCGCCGCCTGTGCCGGCGAACCGCCGCTGCGCTGACCGAGCTCCTCGGCGCTGACCAGCGCGCCGATGCTGAAACCGATCCGCCGCTTGCCCGGCGCCACCGCTTCGCGCGGCAGCATCGCCGTGCTCAGCGGCCTGGCCAGCATCGACAGGCCGTAGAACATCGCCGAATTGCGTGCCGAGACATGCACCGGCAGCACCGGTGCCTTGCTGCGCAACGACAGCCGCGCGAAACCGTCCGACCAGCGGCCGTCGCGCACGCCGCCGGCGCGCACGCGCGAGACTTCGCCGGCAGGAAACACGATCAACGCCTCGCCGTTCTGCAGTGCGCGATAGATGCCGCGCAGGCGCGAGGCAGCGCCCTTGCCGAACACGTCCACCGGCAGCAGCAGCTTGCCCAGTGGCGGCACCGTGGCCAGCCAGTCGTTGCCGAGAATGCGCACGTCGCGGCGCACCGAACCGATCACCTGCAGCACCGCCAGTGCGTCCTGCATGCCCAGCGGATGGTTGGCCACCACCAGCAGCGGGCCATCGACGGGAATGTTCTCCAGATCGCCCGGATTGACGTGATGGCTGGTGCCGAGCACGTCCAGCACGCGGTCGACGAAATCGAAACCCTCGGCGGCACCGACCCGATCCAGCACGCGGTTGAAACCGTCTTCGTCGGCCAGCCGTCCGAGCATGCCCGCCATCGGCCGGCGGATGCGTGGGTACTGCGCCAGCCATGGCAATCGTTCGACAAGGGACTGTTCGATACTCAGCATCTCTGCGTCCTCGGATTTCCCCCATCCTGGCGGCCGATTATGACAGCTGCACGATCATCCGAAGCGACGCTTGCGACAATTTGACGACGTCGCCGTTTCAAACACTCATGTGCAGGAACGACGCCACGCCGGCCATGAACATCTGCACCGACAGTGCGATCAGCAGCATGCCCATCACGCGCTCCAGCGCGGTCAGCACGCTCTCGCCCAGCCAACGGAACAGGTAGGTCGCACTGAGCAGGATCAGCGAGCTGGCCAGCCACGCCAGCAGCAGCGCGATCGTCCAGTCGGCGGTGCGACCGGGCTGGGTATTGGTCAGCAGCAGCAGTGCCGCCATCGCCGAGGGGCCGGCCACGCCGGGTATCGCCATCGGCACGATGAACGGTTCGCCGCCGCCGGACTTGCCGAAGATGCCGCTGCCGTCGGCCGGCGGAAACACCATGCGGATGCCGATCAGGAACAGCACGATGCCGCCGGCGATGCTGATCGATTCCTGCTTCAACTGCAGCAGCTTGAGGATGTACTGGCCGCCGAACAGGAATGCCAGCAGCACGCCCAGCGCGATCAGCAGTTCGCGCACCATGACATGGCGACGCCGCTTCGGCGGCACGTCCTTCAGCAGGCTCAGGAACAGCGGGATATTGCCCAGCGGATCCATGATCAGGAACAGCAGGATGCCCGCCGACAATGTGGTCATCTGCGATTCCATCTCAACTCCATTCTCGTTGGGCGGACGCCACACCGGCGCCGCCGGGCAACCGTTCAGTCGACCCGCAAATCCAGTATTGCGCCACGCGCCGGCGCACCCTGCGCGCCGAGCAGATAGACCGCGGCAGCGGCGGCCGCATCCGGCAGCGGTCGCTGCAGGATGTCTTCGCCGAAATATGCCAGTTGCCGCAGCGCCGTGCGCATCGGCCCGGGCAGCATCGCATGGGTGCGCAGCGGGCCGCTATCGGTTTCCTCGTGCAGGATCGACACGAACCGCTCCAGCGCCGCCTTCGATACGCCGTAAGCGCCCCAGTGCGCACGCTGCAGCAGTTCGGGGTCGTCCAGCACGAACACCACGGCGCTGTCGCTGGCCTGGGTCAGCAGCGGCAGGCAGGCCTGGGTCAGCGCGAACGGCGCGTTCACGTTGACGTGCATCGCGCGCAGCCAGGCATCCGGCTTGTGCATGCCGATCGGGGTCAAGCCGCCGAAACTGACCGCCGCGTGCACGATGCCGTCGAGCCGGCCGAAGTCGCGCTCCAGCCCCTCGGCCAGCGCGGTGTATTCGCGCGGCGTGGCCACCTCCATGTCCAGCGGATGGATCACCGGCTCGGACAGGCCTTCGGCCAGCATCGCGTCGTACAGTTGTTCCAGCTGACGCTTGCGCTTGCCGGTGATCACCACCGTGGCGCCCGCTCGCGACACAGCTCGCGCCACCGCACCGCCGAGCCCGCCGTAGGCGCCGGTGACCAGCACCACGCGATCGGCCAAGGTATCGGCGGCCGGCTGCCAACCGCTGGGCAATCGTGAAACCGGCAGCGTCGTCAAGGCGCCACCCCGGCCACGTCGCTGGCCATGCGGGACAATTCACCGGCGGACTTCAGATCCTCGATGATGTCGCAGCCGCCGATCAGTTCGCCCTGGATGAACAACTGCGGGAAGGTCGGCCAGTTCGAGAAATGCGGCAGCGCCGCGCGGATCTGCGGATCGGCCAGCACGTTCACCGCGTGGAACACGGCGCCGGCTTCGGTCAGCGCCTGGGCCGCGCGGCTGGAAAAGCCGCACATCGGAAATTCGGGCGTGCCTTTCATGAAAAGCACGATCGGATGCGCGGCCAGCATCGCCTTGATTTGCTCGTTGATGTCCATAGCTTGGTGTTTCATCTTTACAATGCAGGCAGACCGATATTGTATCAGTCACCCGTCGGCTGCCGTCCGCTGCGCCGACACATCTCCCCCAGCCACCGCTAAGGAGCCTCATCATGGCGATCGAACTTCCCCCGCTTCCGTACGAAAAGAACGCACTGGAGCCGCACATTTCCGCCGAAACGCTGGAGTTTCACTACGGCAAGCACCACCAGTCCTACGTGACCAACCTCAACAAGCTGATCGAAGGCACCGAGTTCGCGAACGCCACACTGGAAGACATCATCAGGAAGTCGTCCGGCGGCGTGTTCAACAACGCCGCGCAGATCTGGAACCACACGTTCTACTGGAATTCGATGAGCCCGAAAGGCGGCGGCGCGCCGAGCGGCAAGCTGGCCGACGCGATCAACAAGGCGTTCGGCTCGTTCGACAAGTTCAAGGAAGAATTCAGCAAGTCCGCCGCCGGCAACTTCGGCTCCGGCTGGACCTGGCTGGTGCAGCGTCCGGACGGCCCGCTCGGCATCGTCAACACGTCGAACGCGGCTACCCCGATCACCGGCAGCGACAAACCGCTGTTCACCACCGACGTGTGGGAACACGCCTACTACATCGACTACCGCAACGCCCGCCCGAAGTACGTGGAAGCGTTCTGGAACCTGGTGAACTGGGACTTCGCGGCCAGCAACCTGGCCTGATTCCCCGACACCCATGCAATCAAAAACGGAGCCGGCGACGGCTCCGTTTTTTATCGGGCAATCGCATCACCGTGCGCTACCGGCGACATACAAACGCGCCCTGCTTTGCTTCCGGCGTGACTCGACGAAGCGCATCGCGCACAGCGTGCGCCTCTACAGCCGATCCAGCACCTGCAGCACCGGCGCCACCTGCGCCTCGCGCCCGAGCGCGCGGGCAATCCCGCCCAATCGCGCGGCCAGCTGACCGGCATCCGACGCGCATACGGTGGCATGGCCCACCTTGCGGCCCGGCCGGGCCTGCTTGCCGTAGTCGTGCCAGTGCGCGTCGACCGCCTGCAGTACCGCCGAGGTGTCGGGCAGCTCGCCGATCCAGTTGAACATCGCCGACATGCCGCGCGCGCCGGTGTCGCCCAGCGGCAGACCAAGCACCGCACGCACGTGGTTCTCGAACTGGCTGGTGTGTGCGCCCTCGATGGTCCAGTGGCCGGAGTTGTGCACGCGCGGCGCCATCTCGTTGCCCAATAGCTCGCCGTCCCTGACGAACAGCTCCAGCGCGAACACGCCGACGTAGCCCAGCCGCTCGGCCAGCGTGCGGGCCAGCTCGGTGGCACGCGGCTGCAGCAGTTCGATGTCCGGCGCCGGCGCCAGGCTCATCGACAGCACGCCGTCGACGTGCCAGTTGCGGGTCAGCGGCCAGGTGCGGAAATCGCCATCGCGGCCGCGCACGGCGAGCACCGAAAGCTCGCGCTCGAACGGCACGAACGCTTCCAGGATCAGGCCGTGTTTCGACGCCTGCGTGCCAAGCGCGGCCCATGCTGCATCGGCATCCGCCAGTTCGCGCAGCCGGAACTGACCCTTGCCGTCGTAGCCGAGCCGGCGCGTCTTCAGGATCGCCGGCGCGCCGACCGTGGCCAGCGCCAGGTCCAGTTGCTCGCGCGTATCCACCGTCATGAAGTCCGGGGTGGGCAGGCCGCACTCGCGGAACAAGGTCTTCTCGGCCAGGCGGTCCTGCGCCACCGCCAGCGCCTGCGGCGCGGGGAATACCGCCACCCGCTCGGCCAGCCAGTGCGCCGTCTCGGCCGGCACGTTCTCGAAATCGAAGGTGACCACGTCGACCCGGGCGGCGAACGCCTCCAGCGCGGCGTAGTCGGTCCAGTCGGCCACCACCAGCGGTGCGACCTGCCCCGCACAGGCGTCGGCGGAACTGTCCACCGCCAGGGTCTTCACGCCCAGCGGTGCCGCCGCCAGTGCCAGCATGCGCGCCAGCTGCCCACCGCCGAGTACGCCCAGCACGGGCTGCTGCCGTTCGCTCATTGACGCGGGTCCGGTTGCTCGATCACGGCCTGGGTCTGACGTGCGCGCCAATTGTCCAGCGACGCGGCCAGCGCCGGATCGTGCAAGGCCAGCACCGCCACGGCCAGCAAGCCGGCGTTCACCGCGCCGGCACGGCCGATCGCCAGGGTGCCAACCGGGATGCCGGCTGGCATCTGCGCGATCGACAGCAGCGAATCCATCCCGTTCAGCGTCTTCGTCTGTACCGGCACGCCGAATACCGGCAGGCGGGTCTTCGCCGCCAGCATGCCGGGCAGATGGGCGGCGCCGCCGGCGCCGGCGATGATCACCTGGATGCCGCGCCCCACCGCCTGTTCGGCGTAGCTGAACAGCAAATCCGGCGTGCGATGGGCGGAAACCACCTGCACTTCGTGCGCCACGCCCAGTTCGGTCAGCACATTGGCCGCGTGCTGCATGGTTTCCCAATCCGAACGCGAACCCATCACCACGCCAACGCGCGGTCTGCTTGTTCCAGTCATGGCCGGACCGTCCAAAAACGGCTATTGTACGGGCTTTCCCTGCCCTGGCACACCCAAGCGATCCATGGACAAGCGCCTACTCGATATCCTGTGCTGCCCGGTCAGCAAAATGCCGTTGCGCCCGCTGGGCAAGCGCGAACTCGATGCGCTGAATGACGCCATCGGCGCCGGCAAGGTCGATACCGTGGCCGGCGTCACCGTGCGCGAGCGGATCAGCGAGGGCCTGATCACCACCGACCACAAGGTGATCTACCGGATCGAGGACGGCATCCCGGTGATGCTGCCCGAGGAAGGCATCGGCACCATCCAGCTGACCGACTTTCCCGCAGCCTGAAGCCGCGCTGGCGGTGGCGGAAACCCGCGCATGACACGGGCACCCGCTTTGCCTTATCGTCAACATCTGCGCGGCCCGTCCTGGGTTCAGCCGCGTATCGCAATGTTTCAGGGGTTTGGCGATGAACGAAGCCAGTGATCCATCCCGAGTCATCAATCTGAGCCAGCGCCTGGACCCGACCAGCGAGCGCGTCGGCGAGTTGCTGGGTGCCGTGCGCGACATCGCCAGCAAGCGCCTGCAGCAATGGGTCGGCAACGCCTTCGAACGCGTCGACGACGCACTGTTCGACCTGGCCGAGAAGGGCGAGAACAACGCCGCCCAGATGCATTACTTCGACGGCATGCGCGAAGTGCGCAAACGCCGCCCGGCGGTGGAACGCCATTTCCTGAGTGCGATCAGCCGCCACATCGGCGAACTGGCCCACCCGCCGCAGTCGAATGGCTCGTCGATGTTGTTTGGCTCGGTCGAGCTGACGCTGGTGGCCGACAACGAACTGGAAGAGTCGCTGGCGATCACCAGCATGATCGGCAAGAACGAATCGCGGCTGTCGCGTGACCTGTTCGCGGTCAACCAGCGGTTGTCGGTGATCTGCGGCGGCCGCAAGGTCGAGGACGCCAGCAACCCGGTGGCGCCGGCGATCCTGGCGCAGGCTTTCCGCCAGGCGCTGCACGAACTCAGCGCCGACATGCGGGTCAAGCTGATCATCTACAAACTGTTCGACCGCTACGTGCTGTCGTCGCTGGAAGAGCTCTACCAGGAGATCAACACCGAACTGGTGCGCGCCGGCGTGCTGCCGCAGCTGCGACACGAAGTGCTGCGCGGCGACGACGCGAAGGCCGCAGGCGCCGCCGGCCAGGCGACGGACGAGGCGACCGGCGACATCCCCAGCGACCTGCTGCAGACCCTGCACGCGCTGTTCAGCGCGCGCCGCGGTCCCGCCGCCGGCAACGCCGGCATGCATGCGCTGCCGAGCGGCCCGCTGCCGTCGGCGAACGAATTGCTGGGCGCGCTCAGCGTGCTGCAGAGCCAGATCGCCAGCGCCGGCCCGCTGCCGTACGCGCAGCCGGACGACGCCGCCACGCTCAGCCGCGAGGTGCTGCAGCTGAAGGGCCAGCTGCTGACCCAGCTTGGCGCACTGCGCGGCGAGCGGCCCAGCCACGTCGCCACCATCGATGAGGACACCATCGACCTGGTCGGCATGCTGTTCGAATTCATCCTGGAAGACCGCAATCTGCCGGCCACGATGCAGGTGATGCTGGCCCGGCTGCAGATCCCCTACCTCAAGGCAGCGATCCTCGATCGCAAGCTGTTCGCGCACCGCCAGCATCCGGCGCGCCGGCTGCTGGACTGCCTGGCCGAACAGGCCAAGAGCTGGTCGGAGGAGTCCGACCGCGACCGCCGCCTGCACGACAAGGTGAAGTCGATCGTCGACCAGTTGCTGCACGACTTCGACGACGACATGGGCATCTTCGAACGCCTGCTGGTCGACCTGCAGTCGTTCCAGGACGTCAACAAGCGCCGTTCCGAACTGGCCGAACAGCGCGTGGCCGAGTCCACCCGCGGCCGCGAGAAACTCGAGCAGGCGCGCCGCCGCGCCGCCCGCGAGATTCTCGACCGCATCGGCGAGCACAAGCTGCCGCCGCTGGTGCACGGCGTGCTGGCCCGCGCCTGGGCCAACCATCTGGTACTGACCCTGCTGCGCCAGGGCGAAAGCTCGCCCGAGTTCAAGAGCGCGCTGCGCTTCGTCGACGAGTTCATCGCCAGCACCAAGCCGGCGGCCAGCCCGGAAAGCCGGCAGGTACTGCGGCAGATGCTGCCCGGGATCGAGCGTGCGCTGCGCCAGGGCCTGGCCAACGTGGCGTTCCAGGAACAGGACATCGAGCGCCTGCTGGGCCAGTTGCACACCTATTACCGGCAGCAGCTGGGCGAGACGCTGGATGCCGCCGAGGTGGCCAGCGTCGACGAAGACGCCGCCATGCTGGCGATTCCCGACAGCATCCAGCCGGTCATCGAGCACGACGCCACACCGCAGGACAACGTCGAAGAAGACACCGTCGAAGTGCCGCTGGACAGCCCGGAATGGCACCAGGTGCAAGCACTGCAGCCGGGCACCTGGCTGGAGTTCTGCCTGCCCGACGAGCCGATGACCCGCGCCAAGCTGTCGTGGATCAGCCCGATGAGCGGCCGCTACCTGTTCGTCAACCGGCGCGGCCTGAAGGTGGCCGACTACTCGCCGCAGGAATTGACCGCGCTGCTCACCGACGGCCAGGCCCGCGTGCTCGCCGCCAACGCGCTGTTCGACCGCGCGATGAGCGCGATCGTCGACAAGCTGAGCCAGCCCGGTAGCGTGCCCGCCGCGGATACGACCGCCGAATGAATCAGGCTCCATCGTTCGCGGTGCCGGACGCCGCCCAGATCGCCACCGATATCGAACGCGCCCTCGCCGAAGACCTCGGCCAGGGCGACGCCACCGCGGGATTGCTCCCAGTCGACGCCCAGGCCCACGCCGAACTGACCTGTCGCGAGGCGGCGGTGATCGCCGGCACGGCATGGTTCGACGCCTGCTTCCGCCGGTTCGACCCGGCCGTGCGGATCGACTGGCAGGTCCGCGACGGCGACCGGGTCGCCCCCGGTTCGGTGATCTGCCGCCTGTCCGGACACGCCCGCTCGCTGGTCACCGCGGAACGCTCGGCGCTGAATTTCCTGCAGCTGCTGTCCGCCACCGCGACGGTGACCGCGGACTATGTCGCCGCCGTCGCCGGCACTGCGGTGCGCGTGCTGGACACCCGCAAGACCATCCCCGGCCTGCGCCTGGCGCAGAAATACGCGGTGCGCTGCGGCGGCGGCCACAACCAGCGCATGGGCTTGTACGACGCGATCCTGATCAAGGAAAACCACATCATCGCCGCCGGCAGCATCGCCGCCGCCGTGCAGGCGGCGCGACGGCTGCACCCGGAGCTGCTGCTCGAGGTCGAGGTGGAGAACCTCGGCGAACTGGAGCAGGCGCTGCAGGCCGGCGTGGACCGGATCATGCTGGACAACTTCGAGCTGGCGCTGATGCGTGAAGCGGTGCAGCACACCGCCGGCCGCGTGCCGCTGGAAGTGTCCGGCAATGTCGACCTGCGCACGATCGGCGAATACGCACGCACCGGCGTCGACTTCATCTCGGTCGGCGCGCTGACCAAGCACGTGCGCGCGGTCGACCTGTCGCTGCGCCTGCGGCTGGACTGAACACCAGCTTGCACCCGCTCGCCTGCGCCCACACACTGCGGGTATGAGCGACCTCTCCAATCTGTTGCTGCTGCTGGCGCTGGGCGCCATCGTGGGGCTGTGGCTGAAGCTCAGCGTGGCGCGCGAACGCGCCGTGCAGGAAGCACGCCTGCAATGCCGGCAGCACGGCCTGCAACTGCTCGACGAAACCGTCGGCCTGCGCGGCGTGCGCCTGCGCCGCGTCAACGGCCTGCGCATGATCGAGCGCTGCTACGGTTTCGAGGTGAGCATCGACGGCCACGACCGCGAACCCGGCCGGCTATGGATGATCGGCAGCGCGCTCAGCAGCCTGAGCCTGCCCACGATCGAGCTGCTGCCGCACGAGGAGGTCGCCGCACGAAACGATGCCCTGCCCTCGCCGTCCGGCAACGTCGTGCCGCTGCGCCCGCGTCCGCGCGACCGGCTGAACTGAGCACCGCCGGCGTCCACCGGATCCGGCGGATGCGATAGCCGGCGGCTACTTACTTGACCACCCGCAGATGCGGCGCGCTGCGCTTCGGCTTGTCGCCGCCGACGTCAGCGGCACCCGGCGCCGGCGTGCTGTCGTCGGGTCCGGGAGCGGGCGGCGGCGTGTCGCCGCCTTCTTCCTCGGCCGGGAACATCATGCCCTGGCCGTTTTCCTGCGCGTACAGCGCCAGCACCGCCTGCACCGGGATCTGGATCGCCTGGCTGACCCCGGAAAAACGCGCCTGGAAACTGATCCACTCGTTGCCGAGGTCGAGGTTCGCCACCGCGCGCATCGCCAGGTTGAGCACCACCTGGCCGTTCTTGACCACCTGCGGCGGCACCCGCACGCCGGCGAACCCGGCGTCGACCAGCACGTACGGGGTCAGGTTGTTGTCGCTGATCCAGTCATAGATCGCCCGCAGCAGGTACGGGCGGTTGGTGGTCATCGGTACTGCTTCATTCTTGCTCATGGACTTGCCGCATCGCCTTTTCCTGATCGGTCATGCTGCGCGCAAAACCCTGACTATGGAACAAACGCTCGCCGTAATCGATCACCGGCTTGCCCTCGCGCCCCAGATCCACGCCCAGCCAGGGCAGCCGCCAGATCACCGGCGCCACCAGGCAGTCGGCCAGGCTCATTTCCGGGTTGAGGAAGAACTTTGCGGCCTTGAACAGCGGCACCGAGGACAGCAGGTGCCCGCGCAGGCGCTTGCGCGCCGCATCCGCGGGTCGGCCGCCGGCGCGGATGATGTCCACTTCGGTCAGCCAGTCCTTCTCGATGCGTACCGCGGCCACCCGCAGGCGCGCGCGCGATTGCGGATCGATCGGCATCAGCGGTGGGTGCGGATAGCGTTCGTCGAGGTACTCGCAGACCACCGCGGTGTCGAACAGGGTCAGATCGCGGTCGACCAGGGTTGGCGTGCTGGCGTAGGGATTGAGGTCGATCAGGTCTTCCGGCGGCCTGGCCGGATCCACCAGGACCCGTTCATAGCCGACCCCCTTGGCGGCCAGCACCAGCCTGGCGCGATGGCACTGCACATCATCGGCGGTGGTGTACAGCGTCAGTACGCTACGCGAGCGAGCGCTTGGGACCATGCGCAATTCCCCATCGGTGAGACGACTGCGGCGGCTCGTGGCCGCCGCAGTCGGATAATACTATCCAGGATCAGGCCTTCCAGGCTCAGTGGACGTCCTTCCAGTATTCCTTCTTCAGCATGGCCGCCAGTAAGGTGAAGAACGCCAGGAACAGCAGCACCCAAATGCCGTAGTGATGACGTTGCAAGGCAGCCGGCTCGGAAGCGTATTCCAGGAAGCTGGTCAGGTCACGGGTCGCCTGCTGGAACTGCGCCGGGGTCAGCTTGCCCGGCTGCGACAGCACCAGCTTCTCCACTGCCGGATCCTCGCCAGCCTTGGCCGGCTTCATCTCCGCGGTCTGCAGGCCCTGCAGCTCCCACAGCGGGAACGGCATCGACGCGTTCGGGAACACCGTGTTGTTCCAGCCCACCGGGCGGCTCGGGTCCAGATAGAACGAGTTGAGGTAGGCGTAGACCCAGTCGGCGCCCTTCGCGCGCACTTCCAGCGACAGGTCCGGCGGAGCCTTGCCGAACCACTTGGCGGCCGACTCTTCCGGCATGTGCGAAACCACGGTCTCACCGAACTTGGCGCCGGTGAAGTTGAGGTTCTGCATCACGTCCTGCTCGGTCAGCCCCAGGTCGCTGGCGATCCGCTCGTAACGCATGTACTTCAGCGAATGGCAGCCGACGCAGTAGTTGAAGAACAGCTTGGCGCCGCGCTGCAGCGAAGCCTGGTCCTGCACGTTGGTGCCGGCATGCGGCAGGCCGCCTTCCTCCGACGCCTGCACCGACGCGCTGCCGACGATCAGACTGAACGCCAACGCCACCGGGAAGATGTATCGCTTCATTAGCAGCTGCCGCTTAGTCATGCGTCGTCACCCGTTCCGGAACCGGCTTGGTCTTTTCCCAGCCGAAGTATGTGTAGGCCCAAAGGAATGCGAAGAACCCGAAGTAGATCACCGTCATCACGCGGCCGAACAGGTTCTCCCAGAACGTCACGTCGATGTCGCCGAACCAGACCGGCATCACCTCGGCGGTGATGCCCGCACCGACGGCGCCGAGCATGAAGAACGACAGCACGAACAAGCCCAGCGCCACCTTGAAGCCGGTGCCGCGATAGCGGATCGACTTGACCTTGCCGCGGTCGAACCAGGGCATCAGGAACAGCACCGCGATGGAGCCGAACATGGCGATCACGCCCCACACGGCCGAGCCGAGGAAGGACGGGATCATGCGCACGATCGCGTAGAACGGGGTGAAGTACCACACCGGCTTGATGTGCGACGGCGTCGCCAGGTTGTTCGCCGGAATGAAGTTGTCGTGTTCCAGGAACCAGCCGCCGAAGGTCGGCGCGAAGAAGATGATGAACGCGGCGATCAGCAGGAAGAAGCCCACGCCGACCAGGTCCTTCACCGTGTAGTACGGGTGGAACGGAATGCCGTCGGTCGGCTTCAGCGCATCCCAGCGGTTGCCCTTGGGACCCTTCTTGATCTCCACGCCGTCCGGGTTGTTCGAACCCACCTCGTGCAGCGCGGCGATATGCAGCACCACCAGCAGCAGCAGCACGATCGGCAGCGCGATCACGTGCAGCGCGAAGAAGCGGTTCAACGTGGCATCGGCCGGCAGGAAATCGCCCATGATCCACTCGACCAGGTCGCCGCCGATGTAGGGGATGGTGCCGAACAGCGAGATGATCACCTTGGCGCCCCAGAACGACATGTTGCCCCACGGCAGCACGTAGCCCATGAACGCTTCGGCCATCAGCACCAGGAAGATCAGCATGCCGAGCAGCCACACCAGCTCGCGCGGCTTCTTGTACGAGCCGTACATGATGCCGCGGAACATGTGCAGGAACACCACCACGAAGAACAGCGAGGCACCGGTGGAGTGCATGTAGCGGATCAGCCAGCCCCACTCCACGTCACGCATGATGTACTCGACCGAGGCGAAGGCTCCCGCCGCGCTCGGGTTGTAGTTCATGGTGAGGAAAATGCCGGTGACGATCTGGTTGACCAGCACCAGCAGCGCCAGCGAACCGAAGTAGTACCAGAGGTTGAAGTTCTTCGGCGCGTAGTACTCGGTCATGTGCTTGCGGTACGCCGGCATCATGTTCGGCGCGCGCTCGTTGACCCACTCGCCGATGCTCGTGAATACGTTGGCCATTAGCCAGCCTCCTTCGGATCCACGCCAATCTGGATGGTGCTTGCATCAATGAAGTGGTACGGCGGCACCGGCAGGTTCTTCGGCGCCGGCACACCGGCGTAGACGCGGCCGGCCAGGTCGTAGCGCGACTTGTGACAGGGGCAGTAGAAGCCACCCTTCCATTCCGGGTCGAACGGCTCGGGCTTGATCTCGGGCACGAAGTCGGGCACGCAGCCCAGGTGCGTGCAGATGCCGATCACCACCAGCCATTCCGGCTTGATCGAGCGCCCCTCGTTCTGCGCGTACTTCGGCTGCTGGTCGGCAGAGGCACCGTCGGACTTGGGATCCACCAGGCGCGAGTCCACCATCGGCAGCGTATCGAGCTGCGCCTTGGTGCGGTTGAGCACGAACACCGGCAGGCTGCGCCACGACACGGTCAGCATCTGCCCCGCCTCGATCTTGGCCAGCGACTGGGTAACCGGAGCGCCAGCGGCCTTGGCGCGCGCGCTGGGTTCCCACGACTTGATGAAGGGCACAGCTGCCGACACGATTCCGATACCACCAACCACCGCGGTGGTTGCTGTCAGGAAACGGCGGCGGCCATGATCGACGACTTCGTTCGCCATCAGGCTCTCCGGTACTTGCAATGTCATGCCAGTGGGGTTTGGGACCCCGCAAAAATCGCGTTAGTGTAGCGTCAGGCCCCGCCCCGTACAATAAACCGCATCGCGGCGAAGTCCAGCCGCCGCAACACTCGCCACGATTGCCGGGACCTCATCGTTCGACATGAAACATGCCGCCGGCACGCTCCTCTTCATCGCACGCTTCGCCGTCCTCGGCCTGGCCATGGCCTTCGTGGTCGGCTTGTTCTGGCCAGGCAGCGGCGAACGCCTGCGCGAACGCTTCGGCCTGGGCACGCCGCCGGCGCAGCCCGCCAGCCAGAGCCACGTCGGCAACGGCCCGGTTTCGTACGCCGACGCGGTGGCTGCCGCAGCGCCGTCGGTGGTCAACATCTACGCGAACAAGATCGTCACCGAACAGGCCGTGCGGATGTACGACAACCCGGTGCTGCAGCAATTGTTCGGCGGCCAGCCCACCACCTTCCAGCACCGCGAGCAGACCCTCGGTTCCGGCGTCATCGTCAGCGCCCAGGGCCAGGGCTACGTGCTGACCAACAACCACGTGATCGCGCACGCCGCGGACATCCAGGTGCTGCTGTACGACGGCCGCATCGCCAAGGCGAGCCTGGTCGGCGCGGACGAGGAGTCCGACCTGGCGGTATTGAAGATCGACGCCAGCAACCTGCCGGTGATCCACATGGCCGACCAGCAGCAGCTGCGCCCCGGCGACGTGGTGCTGGCGATCGGCAACCCGCTCGGCCTCAACCAGACCGTCACGATGGGCATCGTCAGCGCGATCGGCCGCCAGTTGAACAGCTCCAGCGCCGAGGACTTCATCCAGACCGACGCCGCCATCAACCTGGGCAATTCCGGCGGCGCGCTGGTCAACGCCGAAGGCGAGCTGGTCGGCATCAACACCTTGCTGATCGGCAAGGCCGCCGGCGCCGAAGGCATCGGCTTCGCCATCCCGGTCACCACGGCCAAGAAGGTGCTGGACCAGATCATCGCCACCGGCCACGTCGTACGCGGCTGGCTCGGCGCCGACTACGCGTTCGTGCCGGTGGCCGCCAACAGCGGGCTGCCCGCTGCGGCGCGCGGCGCCCAGGTGACCGCGATCTATCCTGGCAGCCCGGCCGCGCTGGCCGGCATCCAGCCACGCGACATCCTGCTGCGCATCGGCACCGACGACATCCTCGACCCGGCCGACCTGCGCCGTCGCGAAGCCGCGCTCAAGCCCGGCAGCAAGGTCGAAGTCTCCGGCCTGCGCAACGGCAGCCCGTTCCACGTCGAGGTCACCCTGACGCAACGGCCCTTGATGAACACCAGCGCCGCGCTGGACGACTGACTCAACCCGGCCCGCGCGATGCCAGCGGCGGGTGGATCGCCGCACCGTAGCGTTTGCGCAGGGTATCCACCCGCTCCACATAGACCTGGGTTTCGGCATACGGCGGCACGCCCTTGTAGCGCTGCACCGCGCCGGGGCCGGCATTGTAGGCGGCGGCAGCCAGCCGCTCGTTGCCGTCGAAGTTGTGCAGCAGCAAGCCCAGATAACGCGCGCCGCCACGGATGTTCTGATCGGAATTGAACGCATCCAGCACGCCCATGTCGCTGGCCGTGCCCGGCATCAGTTGCATCAGCCCCTGCGCACCCTTGAGCGACAGCGCGCGCGGATTGAACGCGCTTTCGGCGTGGATGATCGCGCGCAGGAACGCCTCGTCGACGCCGTACTCGACGCTGGCGGCGCGGATCGTGTCCGCGTACGCGGTGAGGTTGAGCGACACGCTGCCCCAGCGGATCGTCGAATGCAGGTTGCACGCGGCGCAGGTGGCGATATAGGTGAACAGCATGGTCACCGCATGGCCCTGGCGGCCGGTCGGGCGCAGGTTGGTGTACTCCACGCTGCCGTCCGCGCGCACGATGCGATACACCGCGCCGCGCAGGATCTTGTCCGCCGAGTCATCCGCCACCGGCACCGCCGTTGCCGCGACCGCAGCCGTGTGCGATTCGCGATAGCTCCATTGTCCGGGCGCACCGGCAGCAGCCATGGGAAGTTTCGCGCGGGTCTCGGCCGAGCCCTGCACCGCTGCCAGCGACGTCTGTTCTGCCTGGGCTTCGCCGACGCGCCGCGCATTGGTTTCGACCGTCCCGCGCACGCCGGTCAGCGAGGTCGATTCGGCACCGCCCGCCGAGAGGTTGCCTGCCGTGGTCGCGACCGAACCGGTTACCCCGGTCAGCGACACCCGCGGCGGCGGTGCCCGACGTCGTGACGTGGGCGCGGCATAGCTGCTGATCGCCTTGCAGCCGTGATACCCGACCTTGCTGCTGCTGAATACCGTCTCGCCGCTGGCGCCGGTGCATTGATACAGGACGCCGGCCCGTGCCGCCGGCCACCACAGCAGCGCGCAGCCGAACGCGACCCCGCAAAGGATCGAACGTAATGGGAAGCCCCCGACAGGCCGATCGACGCTTCCCCCGTGGCTTGCGACGCCGAACATGGGGCGCAGTGTGCCGCCATGCGCTGCCGGCGCCAAGTGCGCACTTCTCATTCCATGAGCCTTTGCATGGGTGGGCACTGCCCGCCGGCTCGTTCGACAGGCAACCGTGACACCGGCAAAAACCGGCGAGCAGTGCCTGCCCCACAACACCCGCAAGTGCTTGATCTGGCAGGCATGCCTTCACAAGGGTAAACTGCGCGGTTCGGCGAATCGCACATCCAGCCTCACGAACCACGGTACCCACGCCATGAGCGGCAAGCTTTTCATCAAGACCCACGGCTGCCAGATGAACGAGTACGACTCGGCCAAGATGGCCGACGTGCTGAAAGCGTCGCATGGCCTGGAGTTGACCCAGGACGAGTCCGAGGCGGACGTGATCCTGATCAACACCTGCTCGATCCGCGAGAAGGCGCAGGAAAAGGTCTTCAGCCAGCTCGGCCGCTGGAAGCAGCACAAGAAGGATGGCAAGCCGGTACTGATCGGCGTGGGCGGCTGCGTGGCTTCGCAGGAAGGCGCAGCCATCGTCAAGCGCGCGCCCTACGTGGACCTGGTGTTCGGCCCGCAAACCCTGCATCGCCTGCCGCAGCTGATCGAGGCGCAGCGCGCCAGCGGCTTGCCGCAGGTCGACATCAGCTTCCCCGAGATCGAGAAGTTCGACTGCCTGCCCGAGCCGCGCGCGGAAGGTCCGACCGCCTTCGTCTCGATCATGGAAGGTTGCTCGAAATACTGCAGCTACTGCGTGGTGCCGTACACCCGCGGCGAGGAGATCAGCCGTCCCTTCGACGACGTGCTGGTGGAAGTGGCCAAGCTCGCCGCGCAGGGCGTGCGCGAGGTCAACCTGCTCGGCCAGAACGTCAACGCCTACCGCGGCCCGACCTTTGATGGCGGCATCGCGGATCTCGCCGTGCTGATCCACGCGATCGCGCAGATCGACGGCATCGGCCGCATCCGCTTCACCACCTCGCATCCGCTGGAGTTCTCCGACTCGCTGATCGAGGCCTACGCCAACGTGCCGCAGCTGGCGAACTACCTGCACCTGCCGGTGCAGGCCGGCTCCGACCGCATCCTCGGCGCGATGAAGCGCGGCTACACCGCGCTGGAATTCAAGCAGAAGATCCGCAAGCTGCGCGCGGTGCGGCCGGACATCTGCGTGTCGTCCGACTTCATCGTGGGCTTCCCCGGCGAGACCGACGAGGATTTCGAGAAGACCATGAAGCTGATCGACGACATCGGCTTCGACCAGAGCTTCTCCTTCATCTTCTCCTCGCGCCCCGGCACGCCGGCGGCAAAACTCGCCGACGACACCCCGATGGCGGTGAAGCATGCGCGACTGACCCGGTTGCAGGCCGCGATCAACGCCAACGCGAAACGGATCAACCAGGCGATGATCGGCAGCGTGCAGCGCGTGCTGGTGGAAAAACCCAGCACCCGCGACCCGAGCGAACTGACCGGTCGCACGGAGAACATGCGTTTCGTCAATTTCCCCGGCAACCCGCGCCTGATCGGCCAGTTCGTCGACGTGGAAATCACCGAGGCGATGAGCAACTCGCTGCGTGGCCGCGTGAAGCTGGCCGATGAGCCGGTGGTGCTGGCTTCGTGAGCGATCCGCTGATCCGGGAAACCGGCGCGGACGAGTTCGCGCGGGTATGGCCGTTGTTCCGGGCGGTCCTCGCCGGTGGCGACACCTATATGTACCCACCCGATCTGGGCATGGATCAAGCGTGCGCGATGTGGACCACGTCGCCGTCGCGGTGTTTCGTCTGCGAACGCGACGGCGAGGTGCTGGGTTGCTACCGGCTGGCGCCGAACCAGATCGGCCTGGGCGATCACGTGGCCAACGGCAGCTACATGGTGGCGCCGCAAGCGCGCGGCCGGGGCATTGCCTCGGCCATGTGCGAACACTCGCTGGAACAGGCCAGGCGCGCCGGCTTCACCGCGATGCAGTTCAACTGCGTGGTGGCCAGCAACACCACCGCAGTGCGGCTGTGGCAGCGTCACGGCTTCCGCATCGTGGGCCAGGTGCCCGGTGCGTTCCGTCACGCGCAACTCGGCCCCACCGACATCTACGTGATGCACCGCACGCTGTGACCGGGCGGCCGCACGCGGCGTGACGGCTCAATCCAGCCGCTTGCGAAAGCGCAGGATCGCCAGCGCCATCATCACCAGGACGAACGCCGCCAGCGCCAATACGTCGCCCCACATTTCCCCCAGCCCCGCGCCGCGCAACATCACGCCGCGAATCAGGCGCAGGAAATGGGTCAGCGGCAACACTTCGGCGAGCCATTGCACCAGCTTCGGCATGCCGGCGAACGGGAACATGAAACCGGACAGCAGGATCGACGGCAGGAACACGAAGAAGGTCATCTGCATCGCCTGAAACTGCGATTGCGCGCGCGTGGAGATCAGCAGGCCGAGCGCAAGATTGGCGAGGATCAGCAGGCCCGAGGCCAGGTAGACGTCGAGCACGCTGCCGCGAATCGGCACCTCGAAAAGCCACGTTCCGAGCGCCAGGATCACGCTGGTCTGCACCAGGCCGATCGCGACGTACGGCAGCACCTTGCCGACCATCAGCTCGGCACTGGTCAGCGGCGTGGCGATCAGCAATTCCATGTTGCCGCGCTCGCGTTCGCGCACGATCGCGATGGCGGTGAACAGCACCATCGTCATGGTCAGGATCACGCCGATCAGGCCCGGCACGATGTTGACCGCCGAGCGCCGCTGCGGGTTGTAGAAGCCGACCACGCTGATTCGCCCGCTGGCCGGCGTGCTGGTCAGCGGCGCGCGCGTGTCGGGCACGGCGCTGTCGATCGGCACCTGCATCAGTTGCGCCGCGGCGCCCTGCACTGCCGTGTCGCTGCCGTCGACCAGCACCTGCGCCACGGCGCGACCGTCGATGCGGCGGCGTTCGAAATCCGGCGGCACCACGATGCCGATGCTGATCCGGCCGCGCCGGATCATCGCCATCAACTCCTGCGGCGTGTCCGCCCGGGCCACCGGCGCCACCACGCCGGTGGCCAGCATGTCCAGCACCAGCGCCCGCGACCCGGCGGTGTTGGCCTGGTCGACGATGCCGACGTCGAGCCCGCGCAGGTTGGTGTTGATCGCATAGCCGAACAGCACCAGCTGGAACACCGGAATGCCCACGACCATCGCCAGCGTGATGCGGTCGCGACGTAACTGGCGCAGCTCCTTGACCACGATCGCCCACAGCCGGCGCCAGTTCATGCAGCGCGCTCCCCGTCGCCGTCGCCCTTGCGCGTGGCGGCGACGAACACGTCTTCGAGATTCGGCGGTGCCGGAGCTACCTCGGCCTTCTGTGCAGCCGCGGCCAACGCCTGCCCCATGCGTTGTGTCACGTCGCCGGCGCCGGCGGCGGTCAGCACGCGCAAGGTATTGCCGACCTGGGCCACGCCAAGCACACCGGGCACGCCGTCCAGCGCGCGCTGGGCCCGGCGCGGATCAGCCGTCTCGACGATGAAGGTGCGTCCCTCCAACTGCGCGGTCAGCTCGTGCGGCGTGCCGTCGGCCACCAGCGCACCGCGATCCAGGATCGCCAGTCGATGGCAGCGCTCGGCCTCGTCCATCAGGTGGGTGGAGACCAGCAGCGTGGTGCCGGCATCGGCCAGCTCGAACAATTTCTCCCAGAAGTCGCGGCGCGATTCCGGATCGACCGCGCTGGTCGGCTCGTCCAGGAACAGCAACTCCGGTTCGTGGATCACCGCGCAGGCCAGCGCGAGGCGCTGCTTCTGGCCGCCGCTCAGGGTGCCGGCCAGTTGTTTCTGCCGGTCGCCGAAATGGTACTGCCCGATCAGTGCGTCGATGCGGGCTTTCGTCTTCGCCTTCGGCACGCCCTGGATCGCGGCCAGAAATTCCAGGTTCTCGCACACGCTGAGGTCCTCGAACAGCGAGAACTTCTGCGTCATGTAGCCGATGTGCGGACGCAGCTCGTCGGCCTGTGCCGGGATGCGCAGGCCAAGTACCTCGATCTCACCCGCGCTCGGCGTCAGCAGACCGCACAGCATGCGGATCGTGGTCGACTTGCCCGAGCCGTTCGGGCCGAGGAAGCCGTAAACGCGTTTCGCCGGCACTTCGAGATCGACATGATCGACCGCCACCAGCTTGCCGAAGCGCCGGGTCAGGCCGCGCGCACGGATGGCGATAGCGTCGGCGCCGGTGGTCACTGCGCGGACTCGTGGAACTCGACGCGCACCGGCAAACCGGCGGGAAGCTCGGCCGCGTCCGCGCCCAGCGTGATTTCGGCGAGATAACTCAGCCGCGCCGCGTCGTCGCCGATCAACGCGTAGTACGGGGTGAAGTCCGGCTCGCTGCGGATCATGCGCACCTTGCCGGCATACGACTGGTCGCGGCCGCTCACGAATACCCGGATCGCGTCGCCGACACGCACCCTGGCGCGCTGCTGCTCGGGCACATAGATGCGCGCATACGGCGCGTCGCCGGCCAGCAGGATCGCCACCGGCGCACCAATCGGCGCCTGGTCGCCCAGCTTGTACGGAAGGCTGTCGATGCGTCCGGCGCGCGGCGCCACGATGGCCAGCTTGCCCAACAGCACCCGCTGCGCGCTGGCCTGTGCAGTGGCCGCCGCGACGGCAGCCTGCGCCTGGGCGATCTGCTCCGGGCGGGTACCGTGCAGCAGCTCGTCGAGCGCGGCCCGCGACGCGGCCACCTGTCCCTCGGCGTTGCCCGCCGCGGCGCGGGCACGATCGAGATCGGCCGCGGCCACGTAACCCTTGCCCTTCAACGGCGCCAGCCGGTCGTAGTAGGCACGCGCCTCGCGCGCCTGCGCCTGCACGGCGGCCAGGTTCGCGCGTGCCCTGTCGATATCCTCGCCGCGTGGCCCGGCCCGAAGCTCGGCCAGCACTTCGCGTTGCTGCTGCGCCTGCGCCTCGGCGGCGGCAAGCTCGGACTGCGTATGCGCGGGATCCAGATGCAGCAGCGCTTGCCCAGCCTTGACCCGTTCGCCCTCGCGCACGTCGATCGCCACGACGCGTTCGGCGGCCGGCGCCGGCAACGCGATGCGATCGTATTCGAGCGTACCCAGCGCCTGCGGCGGCGGTTTGCTGCAGGCGGCGAGACCGGCCACGGCGAACAGGACGAGCGGCGGCAAGTGGCGCATCGTGCGTGCAATATTCATGCGGTTTCTCCGGACCCTGCCGCGCCCACGCCACGACCCAACAGCGCAAGCGTGTGTTGCAGCATGACCTCGGGCCCCAGCCCCTCGGCACCAAACGCACGCCGCCAGATCGGCGCACCGGCGGCGGGGAACAGGGTCAGCCCGATCAGCGAGACGACCAACAGGCGCGGGTCCAGGCCGGCGTTCAGCCGTCCATCCGCCTGTGCCGACACGAAGCGCTGCGCCAGCATTTGCGACAGGTTGGGAATGGCCTGCCGGAACAGCACCTCGCGCAGCGCGCCGCCTTCGCACAACACCTCGCGCACCCACAGCGACGGCAGCCAGGGATGGCGCGCCACCACCGCACCGATGCCACGCACGAAGCTTTCGATCAACACCATGGGATCGCCGTCGGCGTGTTCCAGTTGCGCGCGCAGCGGCCCGAACACGGGCAGCAACCGCTCGTCGATCATCGCCTGCACCAGCCGCTGCTTGTCGCCGAAGTAGTAGTGCAGCATCGCCGGCGTGACCTGCGCTTCGGTGGCAATCGCCCGCAGCGAGGTTGCACCGATTCCCACCCGCGCAAACTGCATGATCGCGGCATCCAGCAAATGCGTGCGCAGGTCCAGGTCGTCGCCGCTGGGACGCCCGGCGCGGCGCCCGGTTTTCGCATGCTTGTTCGAGGTAGCCATGCGGATAAATTAATTCAACATTTAATTACATGCAACCGGCGAAATCGCCGCCATCGCGCCGGCCGTCGCGATGGCTCTTCCGGCAGCGGCGCGCTACTCTCGCGCACCTATGAGCGACCTCAACCAACGCGATTTCACCCTCGATCCCGAAGACAACGCCCGCCTCGCCAACCTGTGCGGACCGTTCGACGAGCACCTGCGCCAGGTCGAGCTGCGCCTCGGCGTGGAGATCAACCACCGCGGCAGCATCTTCCAGGTGATCGGCGAAGACGCCTCCGCCAGAGCCACCGAGAAGGTGCTGCGCGCGCTGTACGCCACCACCGAAAACGAAGCGCTGACCGGCGCGAAGATCAACCTGCAACTGGCCGAATCCGGCATCGACGCGATCGCCGAGGCGGCCGCCGAAGGCGCCCAGGAAGTGGTGATCAAGGTCAAGCGCGGCGTGATCAAGGGCCGCGGCCCGAACCAGGCGCGCTACCTGCATGCGATCGCCAGCCACGACATCAACTTCGGCGTGGGCCCGGCCGGCACCGGCAAGACCTACCTGGCGGTGGCCAGCGCGGTCGAGGCGCTGGAGGCGAACCGGGTGCAGCGGCTGATCCTGGTGCGCCCGGCGGTCGAGGCTGGCGAGAAGCTGGGCTTCCTGCCCGGCGACCTCAGCCAGAAGGTCGACCCCTACCTGCGCCCGCTGTACGACGCGCTGTACGAGATGCTCGGCTTCGAGAAGGTGGCCAAGCTGATCGAGCGCAACGTGATCGAGATCGCGCCGCTGGCCTACATGCGCGGGCGCACCTTGAACGACTCCTACGTGATCCTCGACGAAGCGCAGAACACCACGGTCGAGCAGATGAAGATGTTCCTCACCCGCATCGGCTTCGGCACCGTGGCGGTGATCACCGGCGACGTCACCCAGGTCGACCTGCCGCGCACCACGCGCTCGGGCCTGCGCCAGGCGATCGAGGTGCTGCGCGGCGTCAGCGGCATCAACTTCACCTTCTTCACCTCGCGCGACGTGGTGCGCCACCCGCTGGTGGCGAAGATCGTGCGCGCCTACGAGGCGTTCGAACAGAAGGACGAGGACAGCGAATGAGCGCACCGGTGACGCTCGCCGTCGGCTACGCCGTGCCGCGCGCCGGCCTGCCCGCACCGGCCAGCTTCCGGCGCTGGGTCGAGGCGGCGCTGCGCGGGGCGAAACGGCGCAAGAGCGCCGAACTGGCGATCCGCATCGTCGACGCCGACGAAGGCCGCGCGCTCAACCGCGACTACCGTGGCAAGGACTACGCCACCAACGTGCTGTCGTTCCCCGTCGAACTGCCGCCGGGCGTGGCCTTGCCGCTGATCGGCGACCTGGCGATCTGCGCCCCGGTGGTGCTGCGCGAGGCCGCCGAACAGGGCAAATCGCCGCGCGACCACTGGGCTCACCTGACCATCCACGGCGTACTGCACCTGCTCGGCTACGACCATATCGAAAACGCCGAGGCCGAAGCGATGGAAGCGCTGGAAACCCGCATCCTGGCCGGCCTGGGCATCGCCGACCCGTACCGGTAAGGGGGCTTGTGCCCTGAACCGCCAAGATTTTTCCGCTAGAATCGGCCTTCCGCCCGGTTTCGGGCAGAATCCCAACGAGTAATGAGCGACGACCCTGGCAGTACCAGCGGCCCGGCCCACCGAACCTGGTGGGATCGACTGGGCCACATGTTTTCCGGCGAACCGCGCAACCGCGACGAACTGATCGAGGAGTTGCGTTCCGCCCAGACCAACGGACTGCTGTCCGTGAACACCCTCACCATGGTCGAGGGTGCGATCAAGGTCACCGAACTGAGCGTGGACGACGTGATGGTGCCGCGCGCGCAGATCGTGATGCTGGCGGCCGAGTCGCCGCTGCCCGACATCCTCGCCGCGGTGGTCGAATCCGGCCACTCGCGCTTCCCCGTGCACGGCGAGGACAAGGACGAGATCCTCGGCATCCTGCTGGCCAAGGATCTGCTGAAGTACTTCGGCGCCGCCGAACACTTCGACATCCGCGCGATCATGCGCCCGGCCGTGCTGATTCCCGAGTCGATGCGCCTGAACGTGCTGCTGGAAGAATTCCGGCTCAGCCGCAACCACATGGCGCTGGTGGTCAACGAGTACGGCGGTGTCGCCGGCCTGATCACCATCGAGGACGTACTGGAAGAGATCGTCGGCGAGATCGACGACGAGCACGACGACGGGGAAGAACCCGAGCTGATGCACGAGCAGCCCGGCGGCGACTGGCTGGTCAGCGCGCTGACCCCGATCGAGGATTTCAACGAGCAGGCCGGCGCCGATTTCTCCGATGAGGAATACGACACCGTGGGCGGCATGGTCACCTCCGAATTCGGCCATCTGCCCGAGGTCGGCGAGGAAGTGTCCATCGGCGACTACCTGTTCCACGTCACCGAAGCCGACGATCGCCGCGTGCAGGCCTTTCGCGTGGTCAAGCAGTAAGGCCGCATGAACCCGATCAGCCGCAACCTCCTGCTGCTCGCGCTGTTGATGCTGGCCCTGCTTCCGCCTGTCCACGCCAGCGTCGCCAACGCCCCCGGCGCCAATCTCGAAGTCTCGCTGGTCACCTACGGCCCCGGCGAAACCTACTGGGAGCGTTTCGGCCACGACGCGATCGAGCTGCGCGACACGGCTTCGGGCGAGGCGATCAACTTCAACTACGGCGTGTTCGATTTCAGCGAGCAGAACTTCCTGCTGAACTTCGCCCGCGGCCGCATGCACTACCTGATGGACGCGGCGCCCAGCGGCCTCGACGAGAGTTTCTACGTCGAGGCCGGCCGCTCGATCACCCGCCAGCAGCTGGCATTGACCGCCGACCAGGCCGCCGCGCTGCGCGACTTCCTGCTGTGGAACCTGCGCCCGGAGAACGCCGGCTACGCCTACGACTACTACGTCGACAACTGCACCACCCGCGTGCGCGACGCGCTGGACAAGGCGCTCGGCGGCGTGCTGGAAACCCGGTTGAAGGCACGCCGCGGCGGCATGACCTACCGCCAGCAGACCGATCGGCTGATGAGTGCGCAGCCCTGGCTGATGCTGCTGATGGACCTGGGCCTGGGGCCGTATGCCGACCAGCCGCTGGATGCCTGGCAGGAAAGCTTCCTGCCCGAGGTATTGCAGGCGCAACTGCGCGAGGTGCGCGTCGACGACGGCCACGGCGGCCTGCGGCCGCTGCTGCAGGCCGAGCAACTCGTCTCGCCGAACCGGCTGGAGGCACCACCGGCAGCCGCGCCCGACCTGCGCCTGCCGCTGGCCCTGGCCGGTCTGCTGCTGGCCGCACTGATCGTGCTCGCCCACCGCCGGTGGCCCGCCGGCTACGTCGCGTTCGGCACGCTGTACCTGCTCGCGGCCGGCCTGGTCGGCCTGTTGCTGCTGGCGCTGTGGACGCTGACCACCCACCACTCGGCGTGGGCCAACGCGAACCTGCTGCTGTTCAGTCCGCTGGCCTTCCTGCTGTTGCCGACGCTGTGGCGCGCGCGCCGCGGCTACGCCGCCTCGCGTTTCATCGACGGCGTGATCGCCCTGCAATTGCTTGCCTGCATGGTCGCCGTGCTGCTGCACCTGCTGCCCGGCACCGTGCAGCAGAACCAGCCGTGGCTGCTGTTCGCCCTGCCGTGCTGGCTGGCGCTGGCTTGGAGCCTGCGTCGCCATCGCCGGTAATCCAATTGCCCCCGCCCACTGGCGCGGGGCATGATGCACGCATGAATCCGATCATCACGCCGTCGAGCGCACTGTCGACCAGCGACCAGCCCATGGTGGTCAACTGCATCGCCTACCGAAAGGACGGCAGCCGGATCGGCGACGTCACCATCGACGCGATCAGCGACGTGCTGGCCGAGCCGGACACCTTCGTCTGGGTCGGCCTGTACGAGCCGGACGAGGAGCTGCTGGAAAAGATCCAGAACGAATTCGGCCTGCACGACCTGGCGATCGAGGACGCGCACGCCGCGCACCAGCGCACCAAGCTGGAAGCCTACGGCGACTCGCTGTTCCTGGTGGTGCAGACCGCGCAGCTGATCGGCGGCGAACTGGCGTTCGGCGAAACGCACATCTTCTTCGGCCCGCGCTACCTGGTCACCGTGCGCCACGGCGCCTCGCAGTCCTACGCGCCGGCGCGGCGCACGTGCGAACACGCGCCGGAACTGCTGGCGAACGGCCCCAGCTACGGGCTGTACGGCGTACTCGACTTCATCGTCGACAACTTGTTGCCGATCGTGCGCGACTTCCGCGAGGAGGTGCAGCAGCTCGAACACGACATCTTCGGCGAAACGTTCAAGAGCAGCACGATACGCCGCCTGTACGACATGCAGCGCGACCTGATGACACTGCGCCTGGCGGTGGCGCCGCTGCAGGACATCATCAACCAGCTGATCCGGCTGCACCCGAACCTGATCCCCGAGGTGCTGCGCGCGTACTTCCGCGACGTCTACGACCACGCCTTCCGCGTCAACGAGGCGATCGGCGCGATGCGCGAGATGCTCACCGCCGCGATCAACGTGAACCTCTCGCTGGTCAGCCTGCGCCAGAACGAGGTGATGAAGAAGCTCGCCGGCTGGGCCGCCATGCTCGCCGCGCCGACCCTGCTCACCAGCTGGTACGGCATGAACTTCGAACACATGCCAGAGCTCAGTCGCTCCTGGGCCTACCCCGCGATCATCGTGGTGATGGCCAGCGTCGTCAGCGGCATCTACATCGGGCTCAAGCGCGCGCGGTGGCTGTAGGACCGCGCATTCCGACACGACCGACCGGTTGTCGCTGCCGCCGGGAACGGTCACCATGTCGGTGGATTTTCCCCGCACGCGACGACCGATGAACGACTCCGCAACGCACATGCCCGCCGATGCCGGCGCTCCGGTGGAAACCCTGCATGAAGGCCGCTGGCTGAGCCTGCGCAAGCGCGGCCGCTGGGAGTACGCCGAACGCAACAATCCCAGCGGCGCGGTGATCATCCTGGCGGTGACGCCCACGGACAACGTGCTGTTCGTCGAGCAGTACCGCGTGTCGATCCTGCAGAACACCATCGAGATGCCGGCCGGCCTGGTTGGCGACCTGGCCGGACAGGCCGACGAAACCGCGCTGCTGGCCGCCCGGCGCGAGCTGGAGGAAGAAACCGGCTACCGCTGCCAGCGGGTGGAGTTCGTCCATCGCGGCCCGTCGTCATCGGGCATGAGCACCGAGATGATCACCTTCGTGCGTGCGTGGGAACTGCAAAAGGTCGGTCCCGGCGGCGGCGACGAAACCGAGAACATCGTGGTACACGAGGTCCCGCGCCGCGAGGCAGGCGCCTGGCTGTTCGCGCGCGCCGCCGAGGGCTACTCGATCGATCCGAAACTGTTCGCCGGGTTGTGGTTCATCGAGCACACCAACCGGTAGCCCACCTCGACAACGGGATGCTCCGGCCGAAGCAAGACTCCGCCCGGCGCGTACCCGCATCCAGCCGTTTCGAACCCACCGCCGCGCGACAGGCGGTGCGTCGTCGTGCGCCGCCCGGCGCGAACGGGACTTCATGGCGCGCCTAAAGATTCCGGAGTCCCGGCCGACACCTGAGGGTGTGGACCGCTGTCGCTCCCCGGCCGGTCCTCCATCTGGCTTCCCTGGACCTACGGATTCGTGCCCATGAAAACGCTGCTTCTCTCCGCCTCGCTGCTCTTCCTCCCGATGGCCGCCCACGCCGCCTGCGCGTCCACCGATTTCGCCATCAAGGATTTCAAGCCCGCCGCCAGCCGTTTCGGTTCGGAAGCTCGACTCAGCTTGAGCGGCGAGTTGGTCAACAACTGTGCCGAACCCGCCGCCGCGCAGATCAGCATCGAAGCCAAGGACGCCGACGGCAAGGTGATCCAGGCCAAGCAGGGATGGCCGGCCGGCACCACCAACATCGCCCCTGGCGCATCGGCAAAGTTCGATCTTGGCCGGCGATTCCGCTACCAGCCGGACATGGCCAGTTACACAGTCTCCGTGATTGCCGTGCGCGCCTGGTAACCCCGGCGGCCGCAATTGCCACAGCAAAAGGCCCCGCGAGGGGCCTTTTGCTGTCTGGCTTGCGGGGTTCGGGCAGAGACTGACCGTCGGCCCCGCCATGCTTTCAATGCAGGACGAACAACTTGTCGAAGCCGGCCACGCGCAGCGTGCTGCGCAATTCGTTGCCGGCGTTGACGATGCGGATCTCGGCGCGATCGGCGCCGGCATGCTCGCGCAGCAGCAGCAGCATGCCCAGCGCCGAGCTGTCCATGCTGGTCACCTCACCCAGATCGATGACATAGCTGCGGGCCGCCTTGCCGCTGTCCAGGCAGGCCTCGTGGAAGTCTCGATGGATACTGAAATCGAAGCGCTGGCCCAGTTGCAGGGTCAGGCAATCGTGCTCGCTGTCGTGATGGACGATCATGCTGTACTCCTCAGAACAATTCGATCTCGCCGGCGTCCATCGAGCTCTGCAAGGCCGGTCCGCGTGAACGCAGGCGCGCCTTTTCGCGCTGGATCGCCAGCCGGCTGCGTACCCGTTGGGCGCGTCCTGCCAGCGTGTCGGCATCGACCGGGCCGCAGGCCAGTTCCTCGATGTCGCGCGTGCACTCGCCCACGACTTCCTGCAGCTCGACCAGCCGGGTGCGGGTCTGCCGCAGCAACTGGCTGAGGATGTCCTCGAACTGCAGGGATCGAATCGTGGTGGAAACATCGCTGCCGAGGCCGCGATTGATCTCGACCACCTGGTCGGCGACCGCGCTGGTGCGTGCGTCGCTCTCGGTGACGTGGGCCATCATCGCGTCGATGCCGCCCTTGGCCGACAGCGCCACGTTGAGATCCTGCGAGGCCATGGCGCCGACCAGGCCGCGCAGCTGCTCCATCGCCGCACGGGCACGCTCGACGTGGCTGCCGATCTGTTCGTTGAACTGGTTGGAATTGCTGGCCAGGCTGCGGATCTCGCCGGCCACCACGGCGAAGCCGCGGCCGGACTCGCCCGCACGGGCCGCCTCGATCGCGGCGTTGAGCGCCAGCAGGTTGGTCTCCTCGGCGATCGTGCTGACGTTCTTCAGCAAGCCGAATACCGCATCCATCTCCTTCGCCATGCCGTCGATGCGGTAGACGATACGCAGGCTTTCGCGCGACATCTCCACGACCATGCCCACGAAATGCTGCAGCAAGTCGCTGGTGCGGGCGGCAAAGTCCTGCACCGACACGCCGCCGTTCTGCACGTCGATGATTTGTTTCAGCAACGACTGCTGCAGCCCCGTCTTGTGCGACAGGCCGTCAAAACCGCCGCCCAGCTCGGACACCGCATCGCGCAACAGGTCGAGTCCCTGGTGCAGCTCGCGGGTGGCGTGACCGAGTTCGTCCACCAGTGCGCCGCGGACGTCTTCCAGTGCCTCGCGCACGGGTGCGTTGTTGCTGGCCGCGACTGCCGGCGGCGGCGCCTCCCGCGGGTGCCGGCTCTCGACAATCCACACGGCGGTGACCGCGGCGACCAGCAAAGGGGCCAACCACCCCGGATGCCAGAGCAGCGCCAGCACCAGGGCCAGCGTGCTGGCAAGCCAGCCGTAGGGTGGACGTTTGGCGAAACGCCGGGCCAATTGAGACAGGACAGCCATGAGCCGATATCCGTAGGTCAGGTACGCGAAGCGCCGTCGCGAGGTTGGCGCGCCAGCGTGAGCAGGCGCGCCGCAATGTGATCCAGCGGCAGCATCTCGGCTGCCGCATCGAGTTTCCAGGCGGCACCGGGCATGCCCCATACCACCGAGCTGGCTTCGTCCTGCACCAGGGTCGCGGCGCCGGCCTGGCGCAGTTCGAGCAGGCCACGCGCGCCGTCGTCGCCCATGCCGGTCAGCAGGGCGGCAATGGTGCCGGCCCCCGCACTGGCCGCCATGGAACGGAACAGCACATCCACGCTGGGCTTGTGCCGGTTCACCGGCGGGCCATCATGCAAACGGCACACGTACTTGGCGCCATCCCACATCACCAGCAGGTGCTGGCTGCCCGGGGCGATGTAGGCGTGCCCGGTCTGGATCGGCTGGCCATCCTGGGCTTCGCATACCCGCATCGCCGAACAGCGGTCCATCCGCTCCGCGAACGGGCCGCTGAACGCGGCGGGAATGTGCTGGGTCACCAGGATCGGCGGCGCGTCGGGGGGCATCGCTTCCAGCACCACGCGGACCGCCTCGGTACCGCCGGTCGAGGCACCGATCACGATGACCGGGCTGCCGCCGCGCGTGCCCGCCGTCTGCGCGCGCGGCAATACCGCATCGGCCGAAAGGCGCGGCGCCACTTCCAGCTTGCGCACCGCCGTGCGCGCACGCGGCCGGGCCTTCGCGGCGAGCTTCACCTTGGCGCAGATCTCTTGCGCCTTCTCGCCGAAACTGCTGGCCAGGTCACTGCTGGGCTTGGCCAGAAAATCCACCGCACCCAGCTCAAGTGCGCGCAGCGTCACCTCGGCGCCCTGCACGGTCAGCGACGACACCATCACCACCGGCATCGGTCGCAGGCGCATCAGGTTTTCCAGGAACGTCAGGCCGTCCATGCGTGGCATCTCGACGTCCAGCGTCAGCACGTCCGGGTTGAGCTGCTTGATCTTCTCGCGCGCGATCAGCGGGTCGGCAGCGGTGCCGACCACCTCGATCCCGGGATCGCAGGCAAGCATCGCCGTCATCAGCTTGCGCACCAACGCCGAATCGTCGATCACCAGAACACGCACTTTTTCCATTGCCATCCATCTCACCTGCCAGAAAACCCAAGCCGCGCCGTATCGACGGCGGCTTCGTCGGACTTCCGCGGAGCCGAAGCCGCCGCTAGAAAAGCTCGACCTCACCCTTTATCGGGTCATTTGCCAAACGCTTGAGGTAAATGCGTTCGTCGGCCACCAGCGCCACGTCGTCATGGCGGCGCAGCATGCGCACGCGCGCACGGCCGCTGCTGGGGAAGAACTGCAGTTGCCGGGGATACACGTCGCCGAGGTCCGATGCGCACAGGTTCAGCTTTTCGGTGGCGATATAGCGCTGCACGAAATCGATGTTGCGCTGGCCGATGTCGGTCAGCTGGGACAGCACGCGACCACCGCCGAATATCTTGACCTGCATGTCGGCGCGCTGGCCGCCGGCGATGAGGATGGCGTTGATCAACTGCTCCATCGCGTCGCTGCCGTAGCGCGCCGCGCGGCCGACGGTGGATGTCCAGCTGTCGCGCTCGCCGCGCGGCTCGGGCAGCATGAAATGGTTCATCCCGCCGATGCCGCGGCGCACGTCGTGGATGCAGGCCGACACGCAGGAACCGAGTACGGTGGTGACCAGCTCGTCCCGGGTGCTGACATAGAATTCGCCCGGCAGCACCTTCACGGTCACCCGCGATTGCACCGGATCCCAGTACCGATGCAGGTGCTCGAAACCCGGCAGTGCAGCGGCCTCGCCCAGCCTCCTGTCGGTCACTGCGGCCATCAACCGAGTTTCCGGTAGACGGTGCGCCCGATCAGTTCGAATTCGTCGTTGACGCCGTGCAGCGATTCGGAATGGCCAAGAAACAGGTAACCGCCCGTCGGCAGCAACTCCGCGTAGCGATGGAACAGGCGCCGCTTGGTCGGCTGGTCGAAGTAGATCACCACGTTGCGGCAGAAGATCGCATCGAACGGTCCGCGCATCGGCCACGGATGCAGCAGGTTCAGCGGCTCGATGGTAACCAGCTCGCGCAGGCGCGGATGCACGCAGGCCAGCCCTTCGTACGCGCCTTCACCGCGCAGCATCCAGCGCCGGCAGCGCTCCGGACTGATGCCGGCGATGCGCTCCAGCGGATACACGCCCTTGCGCGCGGTTTCCAGCGCCTGCGGCGACAGGTCGGTGGCCAGGATCTTCGCATCGAGCCGGCTGCCGCTCTGCTCGAGCGCCTCGGCCAGCACCATCGCCAGCGCGTAGGGCTCTTCGCCGGTGGAGCAGCCCGCCGACCATATCCGCAGGCGGTCGCCGTCGCGACGCCTTTCGTGCAGCCAGCGCGGCAACAGTTCATTGGCCAGCAGGTCGTAGTGATGCGCCTCGCGAAAGAACGCCGTCACATTGGTGCTGATCGCGCTGGCCAGTTCGCCCAGCTCGCCGTGCGGATCGCGCCGCAACAACTCGCAGTAACTGCCGAAGTTCGGCAGGCCCAGCGCACGCAGCCGCCGGAACAGACGGCCCTGCACCAGCTGCCGCTTGTGCTCGCCCAGCGCGATGCCGCAGTGCTCGAGAACGAACGCACGCAGATACTGGAAGTCGGCGTCGCCCAGCAGCGGGCCGCCGGCGCCCGGGGCGGTGGCGTCATGATCGAACGTGCCGGGCACCGCGTTCACTTCAGAATTCCTTCCACGCGCCCGCTTCGCTGGCGACACCGGCGGCCGCGCGCGACGGGCGGGCCGGCGTCGGCGCCGGCGCAGTGCTGCGCACGGCGGCGAACACCGCTTCGGCCTCGGCTGCCGCGGTCTTCGCCCGCGCCGACGCGGACGGCGCAACCGGCGTCGCGCCGCTTTCGCTCAACTGGAAAAAGCCCACCTGCTCGGTCAGTTCGCCGGCCTGTTCGTGCATGGCGCGGGCTGCCGCTGCGGCTTCCTCGACCAGCGCGGCGTTCTGCTGGGTCATCTCGTCCATCTGCATCACCGCGTTGTTGACCTGGTCGATGCCGGCGGATTGCTCCTGGCTCGCCGCGGCGATCTCGGCCACGATATCGGTGACTTTCTTCACACTCTCGACGATTTCCGCCAGCGCCTTGCCCGACTGGTTCACCAGCTCCGAGCCGCAGCGCACTTTCTCGGCGCTGTCGTTGATCAGCTCCTTGATTTCCTTCGCGGCGCCGGCACTGCGCTGGGCCAGGCTGCGCACCTCGGTGGCCACCACCGCGAAACCGCGGCCCTGCTCGCCGGCTCGCGCCGCTTCCACGGCCGCGTTCAGCGCCAGCAGGTTGGTCTGGAAGGCGATCTCCTGGATCAACCCCACGATGTCGGCGATCTTGCCGCTGGATGCGTTGATCTCGCTCATCGCGACGATCGCCTTGCCGGCCACCTCGCCGCCGCGCTCGGCCTGTTCGCGGGCACCCCGCGCGAGCTGGTTCGCATGGCTGGCGTTTTCCGCATTCTGCTTGACGGTGGAAGTCATCTGCTCCATCGACGAGGCGGTTTCCTCCAGGCTCGACGCCTGTTCCTGCGTACGCTGGCTGAGGTCGTCGTTGCCGTGGGCAATCTGCTGCGCCGCCGTGCTGACCGCATCGGAACCGCGGCGCACTTCACCGACAGTCAGGGTGAGCCGCTCGTCCATCAGCCGGAATGCCTCCAGCAGGCGGCCCAGTTCGTCCTTGCGATGGGTGACGATGTTGTGCCCCAGCTGCCCCTGCGAGATGGCGTTCGCCACGCGCACCGCCCGGTTGAGCGTGCCGACGATCGAACGGATCATGAAGAACGCCATCAACACGGCCAGCAGCATGCCGGCGCCGAGCGCGCCGAACGTCATGATGCGAATGCGCTGGTAGCTGTTCACGGCCGACTCGTATTGCTGCCGGCTTTCGTCGACCTGCATGGCGATGAGCTTGTTCATCTCCGCGCTCATGATCGTCACGTTCGGCAGCACGTCGGAGTAAAGCAGTGCATTGACGCCGTCGTCGGCCTGGTTCAGCGCATCGGTGATCTCGGTCATCGACGAAGTCACGTCGCCGCGGGCGCTCTCGAACGCGCTCCATTGCTTCTTGACCGCCGGCGACATCTTGCCCGCACCCAGTTTCTTCAGCAGCGCCGCATCCGCGAGCTGGCCCTTGGCGACCTCGGCGAGCTTCTGCTGGACGATGGCCTTGTCGTCCTTGTGGAAAGCCGCCTCGCTCAGCGAGATGAAGCTGTTCAGCGACCCGCGCGCCACCTCGTTGATGCTGGTCAATGGAAGCAGCTCTTCCTGGTAGATCTGGCGGGCGCTTTCATTCGCGCGGGCCATGCCGCCGAGTCCGATCCAGGCGCCCACCAGCAGCATCGTGCACAACAGGCCGAGCACGCCGATCAGGCGTGCCTTGACGGTCAGCGTGGTCAGTCGGGCCAGGTGGGCCTTCAAATTCTTCATCTTCATCTCGATTTCCCGGGTCAGGCGGCGACTTCAACTTCCTGGACAGCCGGCAGCGCCGCATCCAGTGTTTCCACGTCCTCAGGACGCATCAGTTTTTCCACGTCCAGCAGCATCACCATGCGCTCGACGTGGGTGGCAAGCCCTTTCAGATAGCGGGTGTCCACCACCGCGCCCATGTCGGGCACCGGCTTGATCGCCGCCGGGTCGATGTCGACCACGTCGGATACCGCGTCCACCACGATGCCGAACAGGCGCTCGGCGATGGCCACGATGATCACCACCGTGTTGTCGCCGTAGTTCTCCCGCTCCAGTCCGAAGCGCAGGCGCAGATCCATGATCGGCACGATTGCGCCGCGCAGGTTCAACACGCCCAGCAGGTACGCCGGCGCCTGCGGAATGCGCGTGACCCGGGACCAGCCACGGATTTCGCGCACGGCAAGGATGTCGACTCCGTACTCCTCGTCAGCCAGGCTGAAGGTGAGTTGCTGCAAGGTCGGTACCGCATCCTGGTTGTTTTCGTACATGTGCCTGCTACCTAGTGACGGACGCCTGCAGAGGTCCTGCTTCCATGACTTTGTCGGCGCTGCCGGCGGAAACTTGAGCGGCCGCGGGGCCGTCCCCGGCCGGCAGACGGCGCGCCGCAATGGCATCCGGGACGAGTTGCCGGTGGCACAACGGCCGGGCGCCGCGGCACGTCCGCTGCAGCCGTCGCGGCATCGAGGGAATGAGGGTTCTTTCTCAGGCGGCCTTGCTGCGCCGCCCCAGCCGTACCACGCCGCCCACATCGACGATCAGGGCCACCGAGCCGTCGCTGAGGATCGTGGCGCCGGAGACGCCCTGCACGCGCCGGTAATGCGCTTCCAGCGACTTGATGACCGCCTGCTGCTGGCCCAGAAGTTCGTCGACCAGCAGGCCTACGCGCCGGTTGTCGTCCTCGATCACCACCACGATGCCGCGCTCGATATCGGTGATCGCATCGGCGCAGCCGAAGGCGCGGTGCAGCCGCATGATCGGCAGGTATTCGTCGCGGAAGTGGAACACTTCACCGCCGCCGGCGATCCTGCGCACCGCCTCCGGGCGCAACCGCAGCGACTCGACGATCGAAGTCAGCGGCACGATGTAGCGCTCATGGCCCACCGCGGTCACCAGCCCGTCGATGATCGCCAGGGTCAACGGCAAGGCGATGGTGAACACGCTGCCCTTGCCGCTCTCGCTGCGCACGCCGACGCTGCCGCCGAGGTCGCGCACGTTGCGCCGCACGACGTCCATGCCGACGCCGCGGCCGGAAAGGTCGGTGGCCTGCGCGGCAGTGGAGAAACCCGGCTGGAAAATCAGCTCCGCCACCTCGGCGTCGCTGAGCTCCTGCCCCGCGGCGATCAGGCCACGCTGCTGCGCCTTGGCCACGATCGCGGCATGGTTGAGCCCGGCGCCGTCGTCGCTGATCTGCACCACGATGTTGCCGCCTTCGTGGTACGCATTGAGCTTGAGCGTGCCGGTCTCCGCCTTGCCGGCCGCCTTGCGCTGGGCCGGCATCTCCAGGCCGTGATCGATCGCGTTGCGCACCAGGTGCACCAGCGGATCGCCGATCTTCTCCAGCACCGTCTTGTCCAGCTCGGTATGTTCGCCGTGCAGCTCCAGCTTGACCTGCTTGCCGAGCTTGCGCTCCAGGTCGCGGACCAACCGCGGGAACCGGTTGAACACCGAGCCGATCGGCAGCATGCGGATGCGCATCACGCTTTCCTGCAGCTCGCGCGTGGTGCGCTCGAGCTGCAGCAGTCCTTCGCGCAGGCGTTCCAGCTGCGACAGCTGGAAATTCTCGCCGATGTCGCTGAGCATCGACTGGGTGATCACCAGTTCGCCCATCATGTTGATCAGCGCGTCGACCTTGTCGATGCCCACGCGGATCGAGCCGCCCTCGCTGGAGGCCACAGCGGTTTCGCGGGCCGGGCGCGGGTCGGCGGCAGGCGCCGGCGTTGCCGCAGGCACGCCGGCCGGTGCCGGCTCCGCGGCAGCCGCCGGGGTTTCTTCGGCCATCGCCTCGACGGCCAGCTCGCAGTCGCCGTCGAGCCAGTCGAACACGGCATCGACGTCGCCGCGCGCCACCGCACCGTGCAGGCGCAACTCCCAGCCCAGGTGGCACTGGCTGGGGTCGAGGTCGGCCAGCCGTGCCGGCGCGCGGTCGACGACGAAGGCACGCCGCACCTCCAGCCGACCCAACTGCTGCAGTTCGCGGAACAGCCGCAGCGGATCGTTGCCGGTCTGCAGCAAGTGCGGCAGCGCGACGAAACGGATATCCCAGCCGTTCGCCGGGGCGGCCTTCGGCGCGACCACGGTCGCCACCGCCGCCTCGCCGCTGGCCAAACGCATCAGCTCGCCGCGCAGCGCCTCGCTGTCGGCATCGGCCACTGGCTGGCCGCTGCTGGATCGCGCCAGCATGGCGCGCAGGCAGTCGACCGAACGCAGCATCAGGTCGATCAGCTCCGCCTCCACCGCGCGACGCTCGCTGCGCACTTCCTCCAGCAGCGATTCGGCCACGTGGGTGAACGCGGCAACGTCCGAAAACCCGAAGGTCGCCGCGCCGCCCTTGATGGAATGTGCCGCACGGAAAATCGTGTGCACCAGCTCGTGGTCGGTCGAGCCCGAATCCAGCGCCAGCAGCGCCGCCTCCATCGCATCGAGCCCTTCCCGGCTTTCCTCGAAGAAGGTCTTGTGGAACTGAGTCAGGTCGACCGCACTCATGGTGTTCCTTAACCCAGCACGCGCTTGACGGTGGCCAGCAGCTGTTCCGGATCGAACGGCTTGACCAGCCAGCCGGTGGCGCCGGCCGCCTTGCCTTCCATCTTCTTCTCGGTGTGCGATTCGGTGGTCAGCATCAGGATCGGCACGCCCTTGTAGGCATCCATTGCGCGCAGCTCGCGCACCATCGCGATGCCGTCCATCACCGGCATGTTGACGTCGGCCAGCACCAGGTCGAACGAACTGCCGCGCGCGATATCCAGCGCCAGCTGTCCGTTTTCCGCCTCGGCTACCTCGTGCCCGGCGCCGCGCAGGGTGAACGCCACCATGCCGCGCATCGAAACCGAATCGTCTACTGCAAGAATCTTTGCCATGCTGCCACCTCGTTCAGGCCAGCCCTGCGGCCGGCAGTTCCAGTATCTGTGCCAAGCCGAGCAGGCCGGCCGCCTCGTTGAGAGTCTCACTCGCGCCACGCCAGTCCAGCGTGCCGCCGCATGCCTGGAGTTCGCGCCGGAACAACACCAGCAACTGCAGCGCCGCGGTGTCGGCGCGCTCCACCTGGCTGCCGTCCAGCACCACGATGGCGCCTTTTTCCAGCACGCCCAGCAGCTCCGCCTTCAACGCGGCCTGGGCGGCGAGGCGGCAATCCGGCGGAAGCACCACCACGGCCGCGTCATCCGCCGCCGGTTCCCGTCCGTCATCTTTCTGCTTCGCCGCCCGTTTGCCGGCCATGCCGCCACTCCACTCGCGCCACTGCGCTGACGAGGACTTATCGGCCACGGGCGCGATCGCTTTAGGGCGTCGTGATGCAATCTGCCGTCGCCGGTGCCGTGCGTCCGGCGTCGGCCACGGCTCAAGTTCGCCCGCGCACGGCCGATGTCCTTCAGGACGAACCCATTCGCACACACGGCGCCCGCGTGCAGGAACCGACTTGATCATCCAACCGACCAGCCTGGCCGCCCTTACCTGGGCCGGTGCCGCCTCCGGCACCACTGCGCAAAGCTGGCGCATCGGCACCGTGCTGTCGGCGCGCCCCCTGGGCGTGAACCCGCAAGGCCTGCTGGTGCTGCAGGTCGGCGCGCTCACCGTGGAAGCGGACGTGCCCGGCAGCCAGTTGCCGGCGCAGTTCCAGGTCCGCGTATTGAGCCTGGGCGCGCAGCCGCAACTGGAGGTGCTGTCGTCTCCTGCCGACCCGACCTTCCAGCGCGTGCTGCGCGAACGCCTGCCCCAGCAGAACGGCTACGCACCCTTGCTGGCCACGCTGGGCGCACTGGCCCAGCGGCCGGTATTGCGCCAGTTGCCGCCGGAACTGCGCACGGCGCTGGCCTTGCTCGAACAATCCCTGCGCACTCCCGCGGAAATCACTCGCGGCGAAGGTCTGCGTGAGGCCATCAGCCGCAGCGGCCTGTTCTTCGAGTCCAAATTGGCCAGCCCGCACGGCAACCTGGCGACGCTGGCCGAGGATGACTGGAAGGGCGCCCTGCTGCGCCTGGCCGGACTGCTCGACCGGCGTGCACCGGCACCGCCGGCGCCGAACCGCAGCGATGTCGCGCCTCCGCTGTTGCAACGCGGCGTGCAGGCACAGCCGCGCCTGCCGCTGCCGCTGGCGCCCGCCGACGATGGCGTGGACCCATTGCTGGATCGCCTGCATGGCGACGTGAAAGCGGCGTTGGCGCGAGTGGAGGTGGCCCAGTTGGAGGCCAGCGCCAGCCCGTTGCCGGCCTGGATGATCGAGATCCCGCTGCAAGGAGAGGACGGGCGCGATGTATTGCAGATCCAGCTGGAATTCGCCGCCGACCTCGCCGACGGCACCCACGGCTGGACGCTCGGCTTCGCACTGGACCTGCCTGCACTGGGCCCGCTGCAGGGCGAACTGCAATTGCGCGAGCCGCGGTTGGCGGTGCGCCTGTGGGCCGAACAGGCGGAGACCGCGCAGCGGATGGAACGCCAGTTCGGCCCGCTGCGCCAGCGGCTGGCTGCCTGCGGCGTCTTGCTCGACCAATTGAGCTGTCAGGTCGGCTTGCCGCAGCCGCTGGGCCGGCACAGCTCCGTGCTGCTGCAGGCCACCGCATGAACACGCCGCCGGTCCCGCGTCGGGTCAGCCTGCGGCTGGCCAGCGGCAACCACGCGGAGACCAGGGCGATGCCGCCCGAATCGCTGGAAGCTCTGCTGGCGCGCGCGCAGGCACTGGGCTTGCCGCTGCATCACGATCCCCAGATCGCCGCCTTGCTGGCATCGCTGCGGCTGCGCGACGACGTGCCGGTACTGCTCTACGCGGCGGCCGCCTCGGTATTGGCCGCCGTCTACGACGCGGCGGAAGAATGACCCGCCCGGCTCGTGCCGCGCACCCGCGGCATCGCTTTCAGGAACTGGCCGGATGCATCCGCAAGACCAGCCTCGCCTCGTCGCGCGACAAGCCGCAGCGGCTGACCAGTTGCTCCACGTCGGCGCCTTCGCGCGCCAGCTGCTGGGCCAGTTCGTAAGACTGCCGCACCGGCGGCGGTTGCTGCTCGATCCGGCCCACCTGGCGTTCCAGCCGTCCCAGCGCCGTCACCAGCATCGAGGTCGGCACGTCGGTGCGGGCATGGGCCGCGTCGTGCGACAGGTCGGCGACCCGCCGCTGCAACTCGTGCAGCTGACGCCAGCCGTGGAACAACAGCGCCGACTGCGCCAGCGCCAGCAACAGCAAGATACCCACGCCGGCCTCAAGCCACATGGCCGCTCCCCTCGCCCACCCGGCACAGCTGGCGGACATCGAGCAAGGCCACGAAACCACCTTGCCAGGCCAGCACACCGCTGACCGGGTCGTCGTCGCGGCAGGCCCGCCCGGGCGGCGGCGGCGCGATGTCGATGCCGTCGCTGCACAGCAGCTCGCCGACCGCGTCCACCAGCAGGCCGACCCGCTGGCCCGCGTGCGACAGCATCACCACGCGCACCGTGGCCGGATTCGCCGCCGGCAGCGCCGGCAGGCCCAGCCGGCGGCGGCCGTCCATGACCGGCACGATGCGCCCGCGCAGATGCCGCACGCCTAGCAGGTCGGGGGCGGCGCCCGGTACCGGCGTCAGGTCGCCGTCGCGGATGACTTCGCTGACGTCGTCCAGCGGCGCCGCGTACAGCTGCACCCCGATACGGAACGACAGCCAGTGCTGAGCGCGTGCTTCGGACACAGGGGCGGCGGCACTCATGCTTCTACTCCATGGTCAGAGGATGCAGTCATCGGTTTCACTTGCTCGAGTTGATCCGGCGAGCCGTTCCGCCGACGTGGCCGGCGGCGACGTCCGGCAACGCAGGACTCCCGATGCCGTCCGTCGCCTGGCCCGGCGTGCCGTTGCCGCCACTGCTGACGCGCACGGTGGGCATCATCTCGACGGCCGGTGCCGGCGCAGCCGCCAACCCGGTTATCTCATCGACGTGCTCGGGCGTGGTGTGGTCGCGTTCGGCGGCCGGGCGATCGCTCATCACCACCACCAGCACGCGCCGATTCTGGTTGCGGCCTTCCACGGTGGCGTTGTCGGCGATCGGGCGCATTTCGCCCCAGCCGATGATGCCGAGCCGCGCGGGCGCGATCCCGCTGGTGGAAAACAGGCGCGCCACGCTGGCCGCCCGCGCCGCCGACAGTTCCCAGTTCGACGGGTACAGCACGTTGCTGATCGGCACATCGTCGGTAAAGCCCTCCACCCGCACCGGATTGGCGAACCGGGCCAGAATCGCCCCCAGATCGCGCAGCACCGCATTGGCCGAATCCGACAGCTGTGCCACGCCGCTGGGAAACAGGATGTCGGTGCGGATCTCGATCTCCAGCCAGTCCGGATTGTGCCGCACCACCACCAGCTTGCGGTCGATCAGCGGCTGCAGCGCCTTGCGCACCTGATCCTCGATGCGTCCCAGGTTTTCCTGCTGCTTCGACTGGTGGCCCGCCTCGCGTCCGCTGCCGCCGCTCGCCGGCACCGGGTGCGGCGGAATCGGCACCGCGATCGGCACGATCGACGAACCCGACTGGCCGGCCGGCGCGGCGATCGCCGGAGAGATATTGTGCGGCCGGATCCGGGTCGGCGGCAGCGGCGCGATCGCGTGGCTGGAACCGTTGAACGCCTCGATCAGCGATTCGGACATCACCCGGAACTTGCCCTCGTTGACGACCGACACCGCATACATCACCACGAAAAACGCGAGCAGCAAGGTCATCAGGTCGGCATAGGGAATCGCCCAGGCCTCGTGATTGACGTGCTCCTCGTGCTTGTGCCTTCTCATGCCACGTAACCTTGCAGGCGCGCCTCGATCTGCCGCGGGTTGTCGCCCTGGGCGATCGACACCAGGCCTTCGATCAGGATCTCGCGCATCTGCGTCTGCTTGCTGATCAGGCCCTTCAGTCGCGCCGACATCGGCAGCATGAACAGGTTGGCCAGCGCCACGCCGTAGATGGTGGCCACGAAGGCCGCGGCGATGCCGTGGCCGAGCTTGCTCGGATCGGCCAGGTTCTGCATCACCGCCATCAACCCCATCACCGCGCCGATGATGCCCAGCGTGGGCGAGTAGATGCCGGCCATCTCGAATACCTTGGCGCCCGCCAGATCGATCGACTCGCGGGTTTCCAGGTCCACCTCCAGCACGCTGCGGATCGCCTCCGGCTCGCCGCCGTCGACCAGCAGTTGCAGCCCCTTGCTGACGAACGGGTCGATCTCCGCCTCGATCTGCGGCTCCAGCCCGAGCAGGCCCTGCCGGCGCGAGATCTCGCTCCAGCCGACGATCCGGCTGATCAGGTCGCTCGGCTGGTGCTGCGGCGGCCGGTACACCATCGAGAGCATCTTGAATGCATGCTTGAGCACCTTGCCCTGGTTCTGCACCAGCAAGGCGGCGGCCGTGCCGGCAAAGACGATCACGAACGCCGCCGGATTCCACAGCGCACCCACGGTGGAGCCCTTCAGGATGGTGCCGACGATGATGACCACGAAGGCCAGAATGGTGCCGATGATGCTTACCAGATCCATGGCGGTCAGCCGGTCAGTTGCAGTGAAGTGGAAAGTTGTCCGGCGTCGCTGGCCAGGCCGGCCAGGTCCATCACCAGCGCCAGCCGGCCATCGCCGGTGACGGTGGCCCCGGCAATGCCCGGCACGCCGTCGAACAGGGGACCGAGCGGCTTGACGATGACGTCCTCGCGACCGAGCACTTCATGCACCAGGCAGCCCAGCCGCTGATGGCCGATGTGCAGCACCGCCACATGCCGGCCGGCGGCCGCCAGCGCCCCGGCCCAGCCGACCAGGTTGACCAGCGGCAGGGCGCGGCCGCGATGCCGGGCGACCAGGCGGCCGTCCAGCAGGCAATCCTGATCGTCGTCGAGCTCGAACACCTCCTCCACGTTGCACATCGGCAGCGCGAGCAGGCGCGTGTCCACGCGCACCATCAGCACGCGCAGCACCGCCAGGGTCAGCGGCACGGTCAGTTCCAGCTCGCTGCCATGGCCCAGGCGTGAGTGCACCCGCAAGGTGCCGCCGAGTTCGGCCACGCGCGTCTTCACCACGTCCATGCCGACGCCGCGGCCGGAGATGTCGGAGACTGCCGCGGCAGTGCTGAAGCCGGGGCGGAAGATCAATTCGTAGCATTCGCCTTCGCTCAGCCGCGCGGCCTGCACGGCGTCGATCACGCCCTTCTCCACCGCCTTGCGGCGCAGGATGTCCGGATCCATGCCACGCCCGTCGTCGTGCACCGCGATCACGATGCGTTCGCCGCGCTGGCTGGCCGACAGGCACACCTGGCCCTTGCGCGGCTTGCCGGCAAGCTCGCGCTCGTGGGGCATCTCCACGCCGTGATCGAGCGCGTTGCGCAGCAGGTGGATCAGCGGATCGGCCAGCGCCTCGACCAGGCTGCGGTCGAGGTCGGTGCCCTCGCCTTCCAGCACCAGTTCCACTTCCTTGCCGAGCTGGCGCGCCAGGTCGCGCACGATCCGCGGGAAGCGCTGGAACAGCCGACCCACCGGCTGCATGCGCATGCCCATCACGGCGGTCTGCAATTCGTCGGTGACCCGGTCCAGTTCGTTGGCCGCGGCGACCAGGGCCTCGCTGCCGTTGCGCGCGGCCAGGCTGAGCAGCCGGTTGCGCACCAGCACCAGCTCGCCGGCATGGTTGACCAGCACGTCCAGGCGCGCGGTATCGACCCGCACGGTGTTCTCTGCCGGCGCCGCATGATGCGCCGCCATGGGTGCCGCGGCGGGCTTCGGCGCAGCCGTTTCGGCGACGGCCGCTGGCGCAACCGGCTGGCCGGTCTTGCCGTGCAAGGCGTCCAGCAACGCCTCGAACTCGTCGTCGTCGATCGTCGCGGCAGCAACTGGCACAGCCGGCAACGGCGCCGGCGTGACGGTGCCCGGAGCGGCGCTGCCGTACATGCTGTCCAGCAAGGCATCGAACTCGCTGTCGTCGATCGCGCCGCCGTCCGCCACAGGTAGCGCCGACGGAGCCGGGGTGGCGATCGAAGCGACCACCGGAGCCGGCCGGGTTCCCGGCAACAGCGATTCCAGCAGCGCCGGCGGCGGCATGCTCAGCGGCGCCTCGGCGCTCACCGCCGCCATCATGTCGTTGAGCAGGTCGAGCGCCTCGAGCAACGCGTCCATATGAATGGCGCCGAGCACCACCTTGCCGTTGCGGGCTTCGTTGAGCAGGTCCTCGGCGTGGTGGCACAGCAACACCATCGGCTCGAGCGCCAGGAACCCGGCGCCGCCCTTGACGGTGTGGAAGGCGCGGAACACGGCATTCAGCAGTTCGCCGTCACCCGGTGCTGCTTCCAGCCCGACCAGCTGCTCGCCCAGGCGCTGCAGCAGTTCGCCCGCCTCGACCAGGAAATCCTGGCGCAGCTCGCTGTCGAATTCCGCATTCATGACCGGCGGCTCGTCAAAACCCGAATTCGCTGAGCAGGCGGTCGGCGTCTTCCTGGCTGGACACCTTGACCGCACTGGCCGGCGCCTCGCTGCCGGCCAGTGCGCCGGTCAGGCGCACCAGCTCCAGCAGCGACGATTCGACCGTGCCGATGAAGCTGGCGACCTTCTTGATGCGCTGTCCGGTCAGGTCCTGCCACGACTGCGCCAGCACCATGTCGGCGAGGCCGTCGCGGCAGCTGCCGGCGAACGCCACGGCCTCGCGCGCCAGCACGGCGGCGGCATCGTTGCCGTTCGTCCACTCGAGCACCTGGCCGGCATTGCGCGTCAGCGATTCGGCCTGCGGCCGCATGCGCTCGGCAAAGTCGAGACTGCGATGCGCGGCCTGCGCGCTCATCTCCAGTGCGTCCTGCAGGTGCTGGCGCGCGTCGGCCACGATGCCGGGCACGCCTTCCTGGGTCAGTTCGCCGCCGAGCCGGCGCACCGCGTCGTGCAGGTCGCGGGCCAGCTGGCCGAGCGCGCGGAACAGGCGCTGCTCGCGCTGGCGCACCATCACATCCAGCGCCTGCTCGAACGCCGGGCCGTCGGGACTGTTCAGCAGGTCGCGCAGTTCGGTCGGCAGCGTATCGTCGATCGCGAGGGGGGAAGAGAGATTCATGCGCTGACTCCGCTGGCGGCGATCCGTTCGAAGATCTTGGTGAGCTTTTCCTTGAGCGTGACCGCGGTGAACGGCTTGACGATGTAGCCGTTCACGCCGGCCTGCGCGGCGGCGATGATCTGGTCGCGATTGTTCTCGGCGGTGACCATCAGCACCGGCAGGCCTTTCAGCGACTCCTCCGCGCGGATCGCGCGCAGCAGGTCGATGCCGGTCATGTTGGGCATGTTCCAGTCGGTCACCACCAGGTCGAACGGCTGGCTGCGCAGCAGCACCAGCGCGTTCTCGCCATCGTCGGCTTCCTGGATCAGCGGATTGCTGAAACCCAGCTCGACCAGCAGGTTGCGGACGATCCGCCGCATGGTGGAAAAATCGTCCACCACCAGGATTTTCATGTTCTTGTCCAAACGCTTTCTCCACGTGCGGTACAGGCCGAGGTCCGGCCGCGGGGATTCAATGGGTTACTCGATCAACTGCGCCAGCCGGTAAGTCGTGCGCGAAGCCGAAGCACCGCCTGCCCATGGATCTGGCAGACGCGCGACTCGCTTACGCCGAGCACGGCGCCGATTTCCTTGAGGTTCAATTCCTGTTCGTAGTACAGCGACATCACCATCTGCTCGCGCTCGGGCAGGCCGCTGATCGCTTCGGCCAGCGCTTCGCGCATGCCGTCGCGCTCGATGTTCTCCGATGGCCCCAGGCTGCTTTCGTCGACCACGTCGAGCACCGTGCTTTCCTCGCCATCATCCGAGGCGGTGAGGCTGAGCAGGCGCACGCAGGCCGCGTCGGCGAGCACCTGGTGGTACTCCTCCGCGCTGATGCCCAGCCGCCGCATGACTTCGGCGTCGTCGGCCTCGGCACCGGTCTCGGTCTCGATCTGGCGGATCACCTCGGCCACTTCGCGGGTCTTGCGATGCACCGAACGCGGGGTCCAGTCGGTGCGGCGCAACTCGTCCAGCATGGCGCCACGAATGCGAATGCCCGCATACGTTTCGAAGCTGGCCCCGCGATCGAGGGCAAAGTGACGTGCCGCCTCCAGCAAACCGATCATTCCTGCCTGGATCAGGTCGCCCACGTCGACGCTGGCCGGCAACCGCCCCATCAGGTGATAGGCGATCCGCCGGACCAGCGGCGCGTGCCGACGCACCAGTTCGTCGGCACTCTCGCGGGAAAGTTGCAGATATTCCGAAGCCACGCTCATCTCGGCACCCCACCCACCGGTGTTGCCCGGCCACCAAAAAAAGCAATCCGGTCGAGACCCGCGCGGTCGGGTTCCACCCACTTATCGACCGCACCCGCCAATTGCTTGAATGCCAGCGCGGAATGACTGGACGGCCACAGGTCGACGACCGCGCACTGCCGGCGAATGGCCTGACGCAGGCGCTCGTCGTGCGGCACCCAGCCGCCGAATTCGATCACCACGTCGAGGAAGCGGTCGCTGACCCGCGCCAGCTTCTGATGCAGCGCCCGCGCGTCGCCCTCGTTGCGCACCATGTTGGCGACCATGCGGATGCGCCGCACGCCGAAATCGCGGCTGAGCACCTTGGTCAGGCCGTAGGCGTCGGTCAGCGACGCCGGTTCGTCGCACACCACCACGATCACCTCGGCGGCGGCGGCGGCGAACATCGTCACGTTGTCCGAGAGCCCGGCGGCGGTATCCACCAGCAGGTATTCGGGCGGCTGCAGCAGTTCGTCGAACGCGCGGATGATCGCCGCGTGCTCGCCGTTGTCCAGCTGCGCCAGCCGGCGCGCGCCGGAACCGGCCGGCACCACCCGCAAGCCGCGCGGCGCGGGCAGCATCAGTTCTTCCAGCGTGCATTCGCCGTCGAGCAGGTGACCGACGTGGCGCGACGGCGTGAGGCCGAGCATCACGTCGACGTTGGCCAGGCCCATGTCGGCGTCCAGCAGCACCACGTCATGCCCGGCGACCGACAACGACATGCCCAGGTTCACCGCTACCGTGCTCTTGCCGACGCCACCCTTGCCGCCGGCCACGGCGATAGTGCGGCAATGCCGGCGGGCGGCGGGCACGGCGGCCAGCAGGCTGCTGGCCTGGTGGGCGGACGGCACGTCCGCCGCGGGCCGGCCGCTCATGGCCGACAGCATCTGCTTCAATCCGGAAGCCTGGTCCATCGCCAATACTCCATTCATGCGCTGGCCACCGCGAGGCCGAAGCGCTCGGCCATCATGCTGTCGTCGGGCGCCTGGCTTTTCAGCGACTGCGCGGCGCGGCACACCAGCACGCGCGCATCCGCCGTGGCGATGTCCTCGGGCACGCGCTGGCCGTCGGTGGTGTAGTCCAGCGGCAGCCGGTGACGGATCAGCACCGACAGCGCGCCGCCCAGCGCCGGGGCTTCGTCCAGCTTGGTCAGGATGCAGGCGTGCGGCTTCAGCGGCAGGTAGGCGCGCACCGCTTCGTCCAGCGCCTGCGACTGCGCGTTCGCCGCCAACACCAGGCAGGCGCGCAGGCCGTTGGCATCGGCCAGAATTTCCAGTTGCTGGGCGAGCCGCGGATCGCTGCCGGCGACGCCGGCGGTATCGATCAGCACGGTGTGGCTGCCGCGCAGCATCTCCAGCACCTTGCGCAGGCTGGCCGCGTCGTAGGCCGGATAGACCCGCGCGCCGAGCAGCCGGCCGTAATGTTCCAGCTGCGCGGCGGCACCGATGCGGTAGTGATCGGTGCTGACCAACGCCACCTGGTCGGCGCCATGGCGCATCACCGCGCGCGCCGCCAGCTTGGCGATGGTGGTGGTCTTGCCCACGCCGGTCGGCCCCACCAGCGCGATGACTCCGCCGCCGTCGCCGCACAGGTCGCGGCCGCTCACCGTCAGGCTGCGGCTGAGCATGCCCAGCGGCAGGTAGCGGGCCTGCTCGGCATTGATCTGGTCGGGCAGCTCGGCCACCAACGCCCGCGCCACGTCGGGTTCGATCCCCAGCCGCGTCATCTCGCGCAGAATCCGCGCGCGCAGCGGCTGGCGCCGTTCCATGTCGTTCCAGGCGAGGCTGGACAGTTGCATTTCCAGCAACTCGCGCAGGCTGCCCAGCTCGCTGCGCATCTGCGCGGTGTCCTGCGCGGCCTGTTCCATCAGCGGGCGCATCGCCGGCATGTCGTTCGCCGCGGACAACGGCGGCGGCACAGCGGCAACGCGCGAACGCGGCAGGGGCGCAACCGCCTCGACCGGCTCGACCCGCGGCCTGGCTGCCGTCGCCTCCGCGTCGGCAGACGCCGCCGCGAGCGGTGCACCGTGCCGGGTAGCCTCGCGCATCAGCGACTCGTCGTAGTCGATCGCGGCAACCAGCTCGATACCTTCATCCAGCCGGCGCGTGGACAGGATCACCGCTTCCGGCCCCTGCTCTTCGCGTACTTCGCGCATCGCCTGGCGCATGTCCGGCGCCACGAAACGTTTGATCTTCATACGTGCTCGCTCCGCGAGCGGGATTGGGGATTCGGGATTCGGGATTCGTCAAAAGTCAGAGCGCCGCAAACCCGCCGCGCTGCCAGCTCTTCCGAATCCCGAATCCCGAATCCCGTCATCCCGGCTCTCATCGACCCAATGCCTGTACCAGTCGCACCCGACGGTTGTCGGGCACTTCGTTGTAAGCGAGTACGTGCAGGTTTTGTGCCACGTGGCGAGTGAAGCGTGCGAGCCATGGCCGCAGCAGCGGCGCGACCAGCAAAACCGCGGGTTCGCCGCTCAATTCCTGGCGCCGCGCGGCGTCGGCCACGCTCTGTTGCAGGCGGTCGGCCAGGCCCGGCTCCACTGCGGCGCCGGCCACGCCACCGCCGCCGGACAATGAGCCGAGCAGGATCTGTTCGAGCTCGGGCGCCAGCGTGATCACCGGCACTTCGGTGCCCAGCCCGGTGATCTCCTGCACGATCTGCCGGCCCAGTGCGACGCGCACGGCAGCGGTCAGAACGCCGGGATCCTGACTCTGCCCGGCGTGCTCCGCCAAGGATTCGACGATGCTGCGCATGTTGCGGATCGGCACCCGCTCGGCCAGCAAGTTCTGCAGCACCTTGACCACCACGCCCAGCGACAGCCGCTTGGGCACCAGGTCCTCGACCAGCTTCGGCGCGGTGGCGGCGAGCCGGTCCAGCAGCTGCTGCACGTCCTGGTGGCTGAGCAGTTCGTGCGCATGACCTTGCAGGATGTGCGACAAGTGCGTGGCGATCACCGTGGCCGGATCGACCACGGTGTAGCCATAGCTCTGTGCCAGCTCGCGCTGGCCGCTCTCGATCCACACCGCCTCCAGCCCGAACGCCGGATCCTGCGTGGCGATGCCCTGCAGGGTGCCGTGCACCTGGCCCGGGTTGATCGCCATCAGGCGCTCGTTGTGCACCTCGGCCTCGCCCATCGGCACGCCCATCAAGGTGACCCGATAGGTGTTCGGACCCAGGTCCAGGTTGTCGCGGATATGCACCGCCGGCACCAGGAAGCCCAGTTCCTGCGACAGCTTGCGGCGCACCGACTTGATCCGCCCCATCAGCTCGCCGCCCTGGTGCACGTCGACCAAGGGAATCAGCCGGTAGCCCACTTCCAGGCCGAGCGGATCGACACTGGCGACATCCTCCCAACCCAGCTCCACCCGCTCGGTCGGTGTAGTGGCGACCGACTTCTCGGCGATCGATTCGGCCAGCTTGGCGCGGGTATCGCGCTCGCGCTTGAGCAGCAGCCACGCCGCGCCGCCACAGCTGGCGCCCAGCAGCAGGAACGCCACGTTCGGCATGCCGGGGATCACCCCCATCACGATCAGCACCACCGCCGCCACGCCGAGCGCGCGCGGCTGGCCGAACACCTGGCCGATCACCTGCTTGCCCATGTCCTGCGACTTCGACACGCGGGTGACGATGATCGCCGCGGCCACCGATAGCATCAGCGCCGGTACCTGCGCCACCAGGCCGTCGCCGATGGTCAGCAAGGTATAGGTCTTGGCCGCTTCGCCGGCGGAGAGGCCGTGCTGCATCACGCCGACGAAGAAGCCGCCGACGATGTTGATGATCAGGATCAGGATGCCGGCGGTGGCGTCGCCGCGCACGAATTTGGAGGCGCCGTCCATCGAACCGTAGAAGTCCGCTTCCTCGCGCACTTCCTGGCGTCGTTCCCGGGCTTGCTCCTGGGTCAGCAGGCCGGCGTTGAGATCGGCGTCGATCGCCATCTGCTTGCCGGGCATCGCGTCCAGGGTAAAGCGTGCAGTCACTTCCGACACGCGGGTGGCGCCCTTGGTGACCACCACGAAGTTGATGATGGTGATGATCGCGAACACCACCAGGCCGACCGCGAAGTTGCCGCCGATGACGAACTCGCCGAACGCCTCGATCACCTTGCCGGCGGCGCCGGGGCCGTCATGCCCGTGCAGCAGCACCACGCGGGTAGAGGCGATGTTCAGCGCCAGCCGCAGCAAGGTCGCCATCAACACCACGGTGGGGAACGCGGCGAACTCCAGCGGGCGCATCACGTAGACCACCGCCAGCAGGATCACCAGCGACAGCGCGATGTTGAAGCTGAACAGCATGTCGAGCAGGAACGGCGGCAGCGGCAACATCAGCATCGCCAGCATCACCAGCATCATCACCGGCGCGCCAATGCCACGTCGCGCCAGGTGTTTGAAGTTGCCTAGTACGTCTGCACCCGTCATGGATTTGACTCGTCGTTATTCGCGGTAAGGCCCCATCAGGTCGGGATCGACCTCGGGGGTTGGCGCTGCCGGTGGTGTCTCGCCCTGCGCCGCGGCTTGCTTCAGCTGGTAGACGTAGGCCAGGACCTGGGCCACCGCCACATACAGCGCGGCGGGGATTTCCCGACCCAGTTCAGTCGTTGCATACAAGGCGCGTGCCAACGGCGGCGCTTCGACCAGGGGGATGCGATGCGAGCCCGCCACCAGGCGGATCTGCTGGGCCAGCACGTCGACGCCCTTGGCGATCACCCGCGGCGCACCCATACGGCCGTCGTCGTAGCGCAGCGCCACGGCGAAGTGGGTCGGGTTGACCACCACCACGTCGGCCTTGGGCAGCTCTTCCATCATTCGCCTACGCGCCTGCGCCTGTTGCACCTGGCGAATGCGCCCCTTCATTTCGGGGTTGCCCTCGCTCTCCTTCATCTCGTCCTTGATTTCCTGCTTGGTCATGCGCAGGTTCTTGGCGTGGTCGAATTTCTGGTAGAGGGCATCGATGCCGCCGATCAGCGCCAGCATCGAGCCGAACCACAGCGCGGCGCGGCCGAGCAGGCCGATCGACTGCGCGATACCGGCCACGACCGAGCCGCGGCCGGTGGCCTGCAACTCGCCCTGCCAGTGCCGCAACAGCAGGGCCAGCACCGCGCCGATGAACAGCAACTTCAGCAGCGCCTTGCCCAGCTCCACCAGACCGCGCATCGCGAAAATCTTGCCCAGTCCCTTGATCGGGTCGAGCCGTTCGAACTTCGGCTGCAGCGCCTGCGCGCTGAAATTCAGCCCGCCCAGCAGCAGCGGCGCGACCAAGGTGGCCACCATCGTCGCCACTGCCACCGGTGCGAACAGCTTGAGCGCCTCGTGCATCGCCGCCTGCAGCGCGCGCCCCGGCAGCGCATCGGTAAACAGCGCTTCGCGCGAATAGCCCAGGCCCAGCGAAAAAATCTGCCGGGCATGCAGGAACGCACTCTCGCCGCTATTCATCAGCGCCGCCACGCCAGCCAGCACCACCATCGCACCGGACAGGTCGCGCGATCGCGGAACCTCGCCCTTCTCGCGGGACTCGCGCTGCTTTTTTTCGGTAGGTTGTTCGGTTTTTTCCTGGTCGCTGTCGTCCGACATGGCAGTCAGCTCCCCAGCAGGTTGCGCATCAGCGACCAGGCGTCATCTTGCAACGCCTCGAACGCGCCCGGCAGACTGCGCAGCGCCAGCCACAAGGCGATGAAACCCAGCGACACGGTGATCGGAAAGCCCACTGCAAACAGGTTCATCGATGGTGCCGCGCGGCTGATCGCGGCGAAGCCGATGTTCACCACCAGCAACGAGGTCATTGCCGGCAGGGCGACGCGCACGGCACCGGAAAACAGTTGCGCCGCGAAGCCGACCACCGCGTGCAGGCCGTTGGCGTTGATCGCCGGCACGCCTGGCGGCAGGCTGTGGAAGCTGTCGGCCAGCAGCGCGATGAGGCGCAGATGGCCGTCCATCGCGAGGAACAGCAAGGTCACCAGCAGCAGGTAGAACTGGCTCAGCACGTTCGAACTGCCGCCGGCTTGCGGATTGACCACCTCGGCAAAACCCAGGCTCATGCTCTGCCCCACCAGCTCGCCGCCGAACGAGACCGCCTCGAACACCAGCTTCAGCACGAACCCCACCGCCGCGCCGATCAGCACCTGCCCGGCCATGGTCGCCACGCCGTCGCCGCTGAGCGGGTCGATCGTCGCCGGCGCCAGCGGCGCCAGCACCAGCGACAGCACCACCACCACGCCGATGCGGATACGCGCCGGCACCACCGTCGCGCTGAACACCGGCGCCACCAGGCAAAGCCCGCTCACCCTGCCGATCGCCCAGAACAGGCTGCCCAACCACAGCGGCAACTGCGCCAGGTCCAGCGCCGTCATCTGACCGCGCCCGGCAGGCTCTCGATCAGCTGCGTCGTGTATTGCACCAGCAGACGCAGCATCCACGGCCCCGTCACCAAGGCGACCAGCGCCATCGCGATCAGCTTGGGGATGAAGCTCAGCGTCATCTCGTTGATCTGCGTGGCCGCCTGGATCACGCCCACCAGCAGACCCACCGCCAGCGCGGTCAGCAACAGCGGCGCGGCCACCAGCATCGCCACGTACAGCGCGTGCTGGCCGATCTCCATGATGGATTCGGGGGTCATGGTGTCCATCCCTGTTGGAGCAGCCCTTGTGGGATCGGCTTCAGCCGCGACGCTTTTGCAGGTTTCAAAGCGAAGAGCTTTCGTCCTCCTTCGGAGGGCGAGTCACTTTTCTCTGGGTGGCCAGAGAAAAGTAACCAAAAGAGAGGCCACCCCGATGGCGCGCCCTGCGGGCATCCTGCCCTCCGGGTGCGCGGGTGGGCTACGGGTTTTTTCGACAGCACATCCTGTGCTGGCGAAAAACTGGCCGGCATCCATGCCGGCCACCCTGCGGGCTTTCCTTCGCCCACCCGCCGCGCCATAGGGGCCCCGGGTAGAGCAGCGCGCTCCCAGCGCGCACTCTTCAGAAGAGCCAGATCAAGAGCAGGAGCGAAGCCACAGCAAAGCGATGCTTTGCTGTGGCTTCTGCTTTTCCGCTTCATCACCGAGTGCGGGCCACGATGGCCCGCTGCTCTACCCGGGGTCCTTTGCGCGGCGGTGAGTCGGGGACGACAGGCCGCGCAGCGGGCGTTGCCAGGGATGGCAACGCCTTTTCGCGCGGGCAGGATGCCCGCTCGAAAAGCCCGGCCCCGGCTCACGGACTTGCCGGGCAGGAGGCCCGGCAAGCGCCAAGCGGGGGGTCGTTTTCTCTTGGTTACTTCTCTTTTGGACAAGCAAAAGAGAAGTAACTCGGGCGCCGCAGGCGCACGAAAGCTCTTGCCTCTGAAGCTCTTCGCTCTGAACGAAACAAGAGCATCGCGCACAAGGTGCGCTCCTACAGTTGCAGGAGGGCGAAAGCTCTTCGCCTTGAACTTCACAAGACGAAAATCCGCAGTGGCCATCGGGAGCATATTCATGTGTAAAAGCTCCCGGCCAGGGTCCCGAGCAGCAGCGTCCACCCATCCACCAGCACGAACAGCATGATCTTGAACGGCAGCGAGATGATCATCGGCGAGACCATCATCATGCCCATCGACATCAACACGCTGGCCACCACCAGGTCGATGATCAGGAACGGGATGAACAGCAGGAAGCCCATCTGGAACGCGGTCTTCAGTTCGCTGGTGAGGAACGCCGGCATCGCCACCTTGAACGGCACGTCGGCCTTGTCCGCATAGGGTTTTTCACCGGCCAGCCGGGTGAACAGCGCAAGGTCGGCCTCGCGCGTCTGGTCGAGCATGAAGTGCTTGAACGGCGCCGATGCCGCCGGCAGCGCCTGCTCGGCGGCAAGCTGGCCGTCCATGTACGGCTTCACGCCATCGGCATAGGCGCGATTGAGCACCGGCGACATCACGAACAGGGTGAGGAACAACGCCAGCCCCAGCAGCACCTGGTTCGGCGGGGTCGATTGCGTGCCCAGCGCCTGGCGCAGAAAACCGAGCACGATGATGATGCGGGTGAACGAGGTCATCATCAGCGCGATCGCCGGCAACAGCGTCAGCGCCGTCATCAGCGCCAGTACCTGCAGCGACAGCGTCCAGCTCTGCCCGCCACCGGGCACGTTCTGCACGTTGACCAGCGGAATGCCCGGCGGCGGTGCCGCCAGCGCAGCCAGCGGCAACAGCAGCAGCGACACCGCAACGATCCAGCGCCACGTCCTCATGAGCTGCGCTTCCAGCGTGCCAGCAGCTCGCCGAACGCCGGCAGCGATGGAGCGGCGGGCTGCTCGATCGAAACAGGCTCGGCCGGTGCGCCGTCGTAGACGTGCAGCGTGCGCATGCCGCCCGGCCCCATGCCGATCAGCAGGCGCTTGCCGTCGGCATCGAGCAGCAGCAGCCGCTCGCGCGCGCCCACCGCGAACGTCTCCACGCAACGGATGCGCCGCCCGGCCACGCCGTGGCGACGCTGCATCCGCCGGGTGAGCCAGCCGGCCGCCAGGATCAGCCCGATGATGCCCAGCAGGCTCAGCACCACGCGCACGAGTTCGCCGGCGGCATTGAACTCCGGTGTGGCCGCCGGCACGGCAGCGAGCATGAGCGCCAACGTGCTCATCAGCGCAGCTTGCGCACGCGTTCGGCCGGGCTGATCACGTCGGTCAGGCGGATGCCGAACTTCTCGTTGATCACCACCACCTCGCCATGCGCCACCAGGGTGCCGTTGACGAACACGTCCAGCGGCTCGCCGGCGGCGCGGTCCAGCTCCACCACCGAGCCCTGGTTCAGCTGCAGCAGATTGCGGATGCTGATGCGGGTGCGCCCGACTTCCATGGCCAAGGTCACCGGCACATCGAGGATCATGTCGAGGTTGACCTCGCCGCCGTCCGCGGCGACGCCGTGCAGGGGGTCAAGTTCGACGCGGGAGGCGGTATCGGCGAACGCGCTATCGCTGTGTTGGCTCATGCGGGATTCTTCTCTAGGGAATGGTCGCCGGCCGAGCGTCTTTCGCGACGACCGGCCTGGACATGGAAACGTACGGCGTTGCGGCCGTTGGACTGGCCGTAACGGCCGCGGAACACCGGCACGTCCTCGGCATAGACGGTGGCCAGCTCCGGCAGCTGCACTGGGATCACGTCGCCGGGGCGCAGATGCAGGAACTCGCCGAGGCTCAGTTGCGCTTCGAGCAGCAGCGAGTTCAGGCTCACCTCCGCATCGAGCACCTCTTCCTGCAGCAATTCGGCCCAGCGGTCGTCACGATCGGCCCGGTCGCTCTGCACGCCGGCGTCCAGCAGGGTGCGGATCGGCTCGACCATCGCGTACGGCAGGGTCAGGTGGATCTCGCCGCCGCCGCCGTCGAGCTCGACGTGGAAGCGCGACACCACCACCGTCTCGGTCGGGCTGACGATGTTGGCGAACTGCGGGTTGATTTCGGAGTTCTGATATTCGAACTGAAGCTCCAGCACCGGCGCCCACGCTTCGGCCATCGCGCCGAACAGTTCGCCCAGCATGATCTGGATGACCCGGTTCTCGGTGGCGGTGAAGTCGCGGCCCTCGATGCGGGCGTGGTAGCGGCCGTCGCCGCCGAAGAAGTTGTCGATCACGGTGAACACCAGGCGCGGCTCGAACACCACCAGCGCGGTGCCGCGCAGCGGTTTGATGCGCACCAGGTTGAGGTTGCTCGGCACCGCCAGGCTGTGCACGTACTCGGCGAACTTGATCATCTTCACGCCCAGCACCGAGACCTCGCAGGTCTTGCGCAGCACGTTGAAGATCGCGGCGCGGAAAAACCGCGCGAAACGGTCGTTGACCATTTCCAGTGTGGGCAGGCGTCCCCGCACGATGCGGTCCTGCTGGGTGAAGTCGTACGTGATCACCGCATCGCTGGGCAACGGCTCGTCGCTGCCGGTGGCTACCGCGCCGCCGCTCACGCCGTCCAGCAGCGCATCGATTTCGTCCTGGGAAAGCAGATCGCTCATGCGCGCGTCATCCCGGTCACTGCATCACGAAACTGGTGAAGTACAACGCGTCGATGCCGGGCCGGCCGAGCCGCGCCCGGACGATCTTGCGTACCGCATCAAGCGCCTCGCCCTGCAGTTTCTGGCGCCCGGCGGCGTCGCCGATGATCGCGAAGTCCTGGTTGCTGAACAGCGCCACCAGCGCATCGCGGATCACCGGATCGGCAGCCTTGGCCACCTCGATCGCATGGGGATCGTGCGACATCAGGGTGACCCCGACCTGCAGATAGCGCAGTGATTCGGCGTCGCGGAAATTCACCACGAAAGCCGGATCCAGCGGCAGATAGAGTTCGGCCTTGGCGACCTTCGGCGTCGACTTGCCGGCCCCGGCCGACGTGGACTGGCTTGACTGCCAGACATAGCCGCCGACACCCAGCGCCAGCAGCAGAACCGCCGACACCGCGATCACCAGCAGCTTGCGGCTCTTGCGCTCCGGCGGGGCATCGACCACCTCACCGGTTTGTCCGTCATCAACCATGGAAACCTCGATCTGCAATTGTTGAAAGGCACGCACACTGGCGTGCTTACCATTGCAAAAGCAAACCGCGTGCCATCGACGGTAAACGTTGTCCCAGCTGGATTTGCGGTAGGCGAAACCCGCTTGCGGCGCTTTCTTGACGCCTGCCATTGCGTCGTCGCGACGCGATCACGGCGGCTCTTCCATCAGCGCGAAAACTCCCCTGCAACGACGGCGTGGAAACCGGGAGCCTCGAACAGCCACGGTCTTGCTCGTCATTCCTGCGAAAGCAGGAACCCAGCGTCTTGCTCTTCAATAACCTGGAGTCGCCGGATCCCGACTCTCGCTGGGATGACCGCGGTTTTTCGAGATACCCACCGGCGGGACAAGAACGGTGCTGGCGAGCGCAAGGTGGCCCGTGGACGGGCTCAGGCGAACGCGTCGAGCAAACCGACCCTGCCCAGCGACACCGGCAGAACATCGCCGATCTCTTCCACCGCCGCCGTGCCGGCATCTTCGGCATGCCCCTGGCGGCCACCGCGACCGTGCTGGCCGACCTCGGCATGCCCGAGCGAAAGACCGTGCTGTGCCAGCATCTGATCCAGCTGCGGCAGGCTCTGCTGCACGGCCGAGACCGCCGCGGGGTGCTGCGCGCTGAACACCACATCGACACGCCCGTGCGTCACGCTGACGCTGACGTCGAGCGAGCCCAGTTCCTCGGGATGCAGGCGGATCCGCGCCTGCTTGATGTTCTGGCCGCCCAGCCAGGCCACCTGCTGGCCCAGGTCCTGGGCGAACGCCTGGCTCCCCAGCGGCGACTGCAGTTGCAGCTGATGCGCTGCCACCGGCGCGGCGGCAGCGGGAGGAGCCGACAGTACAGCCGCCAAGCCACGCCCATCCGATGAATCCTTGTCGACAGCGGTCGACGCCGGCAGCGCGGCGTGAGCCACCGCCAGCAAGTTGGCCGCCACCGGCATCGTGCTGACGGCGGGCGCGGCGGCTTGGCTGCCTGCTGCACCGAGCTGGAGCATGGCGGCAGCCCTGGCGTCGCTGGCCACGGTCTTGCCCGCCTGCGCCAGCGCACCGGCGGCCGCACCGGCAATGCCGGCAGCCGGCTGCAGCGCCGCTGCCACCGACGATCCCAGCAAGGCGAGCATGGCGCCCGCCATGGCGGATGCCGGCTGGTCATCCGGCTCGCTCTTGTCCGTCGACTCGCTCGTCGCCGCTACAACCGTCTCGGCGGCCTGCGCGGTTGCCGGCGGCAACACCGGCACGACACCCGGATCGACCGGCGCAGCGGCATCCGGTTGCTGGCCGAGCGATGACGGTGCAGTCGCCATGCGCCTGCGCTCATCCTGCTTGTTCGATGCGTCGTCCATGTTCCTGGCGTCATGCTGTTGCCGCGCGGCATGCAGCTGACTGTCGAAACCGGTCGCCGCGTCGGCGCCATCGCGCGGCTCGGCAGCAGCGGGTCGCGATCCCGCCGTGGCGGCGACGCTGGGTACGGTAACGGTGACGGAAGCGGTCATGGCGGGGCAATCCTTCAACGATAAATGCGCGCGGCCGGCCGCGGCGCACGCGACGAAGCCGCACGGATGCGGATCGGCAACGACAAGGCGATCGCGGCCTTCATCGCAGCCGCCGGTATTGCATGCGCTCGTCGACCTCGGCCTGCTCGTGGCGATCCGCGGCCCGGCGTTCTTCTTCGCGGTGCTGCGCGACCACGCTGACCAGCGCGCTTTCGCGGGCATGCGCCCGTCGCCAGTGATCGCGCACCTGCGCCAGCAGACGACTCTGCCGGGCCACCTCGGCCTCCTGCTGCACGATCGCCTGGTCGATCCGTTCCACGAATTTCTGCCGGTTGAGCAACGCCGTCACGCTCTGCGCGCCATCGCCGGCAGCCGCATACTCCAGCCGATAACGCTGCAGTTCACTGAGCTGGTGCTCGGCCCTGGCCAGCGCCTGCTGCTGTGCCGCCAGTTGCGCCAGCGCATCCTCGCTGCGCTGCCTGGCCTGCTCCACCGCAGGCTCCAATTGTTTCGTGCGCGAATTCATCCGGCCACCTGCGCGGCGAGAGCATCGAGTTTCTCGATCGCCACTTCGAGCGTCATCGGTTCGTCCACTTCCTGCTGCAGGAAAACGCGCAGCTGCGGCCACATCTCGATCGCCTGGTCGACCTGCGGATCGGAACCCTTCTGGTACGCGCCCACCGCGATCAGGTCGCGTTGTTGGCGATAGGCGGAATAGACCTGGCGGAAACGCTGCGCCGCGCGCAGATGCTCGCGGCTCACCACCGCCGGCATCACGCGGCTGATCGAGGCCTCGATGTCGATGGCCGGGTAATGGCCGGCTTCGGCGAGGTCGCGCGACAGCACGATATGGCCGTCCAGAATCGCGCGTGCCGCATCGGCAATCGGGTCGTGGCGATAATCGTCGCCTTCGGTCAGCACGGTGTAGAACGCGGTGATCGAGCCGCGCCCTTCGGCATCGTTGCCGGCACGTTCGACCAGCGCCGGCATCATCGCGAACACCGACGGCGGGTAACCCTTGGTCGCCGGCGGCTCGCCGATCGCCAGCGCGATCTCGCGCTGCGCCTGGGCGTAGCGGGTCAGCGAATCCATCAGCAGCAGCACGCGCTGGCCGCGGTCGCGGAACCACTCGGCGATAGCGGTGGCGTACTGAGCGCCGCGCAGGCGCTTGAGCGGCGGCGCATCGGCCGGCGCGGCGACGATCACCGCGCGGCGGCGGCCCTCCTCGCCCAGCGTGTGTTCGACGAACTCCTTCACTTCGCGGCCGCGCTCGCCGATCAGCCCGACCACCACCACGTCGGCGTTGGTGTAGCGGGTCATCATGCCGAGCAGGGTCGACTTGCCGACGCCGGAACCGGCGAACAGGCCCAGCCGCTGGCCGCGGCCGACGGTAAGCAGCGCGTTGATCGCGCGTACGCCGACGTCCAGCGGCGCGTCGATCGGCTTGCGCGCCATCGGGTTGATCGGCTCGCGCTTGAGCGCGGCGTGCTCGTCCGACTCCAGCGGACCGAGCCCGTCCAGCGGCACGCCATCGGCGCCGACCACGCGGCCCAGCAAGCCCATGCCGACCGGCAGGCCACCGCTGCGCGCATACGGGCGAACCCGTGCATTGGGCAGCACGCCATGCATGTCGCCCACCGGCATCAGCAGCAGGCGTTCATCGGCAAAACCGACCACCTCGGTCTCCAGCGTGGCACCGTCGGCCGTGTCGACCAGGCAGCGCGCACCCAGCGCGGCTTCGCAACCTTCCGCCTCCAGCGTCAGGCCGACCACCCGGCGCAGGCTGCCTTCCACGGTCAGCGTACGCACCGCTTCGGCGCGCGCGCCCTGACGCGCGAACTGACGCTGCCAGTTCGTTTGCCGGGCGGCGAGGATCGCCTCGGTGCTCATGCAGAACGCTCCGTTTTCATTTGCCGGATCCGTCGGTGTCATCGCCGAGCACGGCGTCGATCACCGCCGCCAGGCGGGTCTCCACCCGCGCATCGAGCCGGGAGCGTTCGCTCTCCAGCTGGCAGTCGCCGCGCGCCAGCGACGGATCGGCGAGCAGTTGCCAGTGGCTTTCGGCCGCACCGAGTTCATGCAGCAAGGCTAAGTCGGCCGGGTGCACGTGCACGCGAAGCTCGCGGGTGGCCGCCGGCAGCGCGGAGGCTGCCTCGCGCACGGCCCGTGCGATCAGCTCGGGCGACAGCTGCAATTCGCGCGTGATCACCCGGCCGGCCACGATCATGGCCAACCGCGCCAGCTCCTGCCCAGTCTGCTCGTCGAGCACCAGCAGCGGACGCGCCGCGGCGTCATACAGCGCATCGAGCTGCGCCATGCGCTGTTGCAGCTGCTGCTGCGCCGCGGCCGATCCTTCGGCGTGGCCCGCCGCATAGCCTTCCTCGCGCGCCTGCTGTTCGAGTGCCGCCAGCTCGCGCACGGTCGGTTGCGGCGACGTGTTGGCCGCCTTCGACGCCGTCGGCTGGGTGCCCACGTTCGGCAGTTCCCATCGCCGGAAATCCGTTGCCGCGTTGTGGGTCGTGGCGGTCATCAGACGAATTCATCCCCGCCGGAGGCCAGGCTGAGCTGCCCGGCATCGGAAAGTTTCCGGGCGATGGCCAGCACTTCCTTCTGCGCCGCGTCGACCTCGCTCAGGCGCACCGGCCCCTTCACCTCGAGGTCGTCGCGCATCATGTCGGCGGCGCGCTTGGACATGTTGGCGAAAATCTTCTCGCGCACCTCCGGCTCGGCGCCCTTCAGCGCCGTGATCAGGGTCCCCGACGGCACCTCGCGCAGCAGGATCTGCATGCCGCGGTCGTCCAGTTCGGCCAGGTCCTCGAACACGAACATCAGGTCCTCGATGCGTCCGCCCAAGGCCTCGTCCAGGCCACGGATGGCCGTCATCAATTCGGTCTCGCGGCTGGTTTCCATCGCGTTGAGGATGTCGGCGGCGGCCTTCAGCCCGCCGACGTTGGCGGACTTGAGTTTCTTGGTGTTGCCGGAGAACTGGCGCTCCATGATCTCGTCCAGCTCGTTCAACGCATGCGGCTGCACGCCGTCGAGGGTGGCGATGCGCATCACCGCGTCGGAGCGCACGCGCGGCGGCAGGTAGCCGATCACCTCGGCGGCCTGGTCGGGCTCCAGATGCGCCAGCACCAGCGCGATGATCTGCGGGTGCTCCTGGTTGATCATCTCGGCGATGGCGCGGCTCTCCATCCACTTCAGCGACTCCAGCCCCTTGCTGCTGCGGCCGAGCAGGATGCGGTCGATCAACCCACCGGCCTTGTTCTCGCCCAGCGCATTGACCAGGATCTTGCGGATGTATTCCTCGGTGCCGACGCCCAGCGAAGTCTGCCGGCCCATGTCTTCGTTGAGCTTGATCAACGCGTGTTCGACATGCTCGCGCGATACGCTGCTGAGCGCCGCCATCGCCGTGCCGACTGCCTGCACGTCGCGGGCGCTGAGGTGCTTGAGCACTTCGGCGGCGTCCTGCTCACCCAGCGTCAGCAGCAGGATTGCCGCACGCTGCGCACCATTGATGGGCGCATCGGAACGATTAGTTGCCATCTTCGCTCACCCAGTTCTTCACGACTTGCGCCACCTGTTTGGAGTTTTCGCCGACCATCCGCCGGGCCTGGCCGACGCGTTGCTCATACGAGAGCGCCGGCACGGCCCCGCCAAGCCGGGCCGGCTCGTTGCCCGCCAAATCGTCGTCGACACGCACCGAGATCTGCGGCATCGGCGACGGCAGCGCGCGCGCTGCCGTTTCGCCGCGCAGCAATCCCTTCAGCAGCGGGCGCAACAGGCCGAACGCCACCAGCAGCGCGATCAGCACGCCGATCCCCTGCTTGATCAGATCCATCACGCCGGGGCGGCCCCACAGCGGGGTTTCGGGCAGCGCCTCGAGCGCCGGGCCGCGCTGGAACGCCTGATTGATCACGCTGACGCTGTCGCCGCGAGTGGCGTTGAAGCCCACGGCATTCCTGGTCAGGTCGGTCAGGTGCTGCAGCTCCTGCGCGCTGAACGGCACCGCCTTGGGCGCTGCCGCCGGATCGTCGGCCGTATCGCCCGGCTTGTCGGGACTGACCAATTTGTCGTCCAGCACCACCGCCACGGTAAGCCGGGCCAGCCGCCCCGCCGGATCGCTGACATGGCTGATGGTGCGGTCGAGTTCGTAGTTGCGGGTGGCGCTGCTGGAACTATCTCCCCCCGAGTTGGCGGTCGTTGCCGTGGCTGTCGCGGGCGCCGCCTTGCCGGCGTCCGGCTTGGCCGCCGTGGGTTGCGCGACCATGCTCGGCGGCTGGTTGCTGAGCGCGCCAGGCACGCCGCCGGCGGCGCCATCCGCGCCGCGCTGCTCGCTGCTGGTCTGCTCGCTGCGCAGCGCCGGGTGTTCGTGGCCGAACGTCTCGGTGGCTTTCTCGGTCTGGCTGAAATCCAGATCGGCATGCACCTGCGCATGCACCCGGCCGGGGCCGACCAGCGGCGTCAGCAGTTCCTCGATGCGCTGGGCGTAGGTGTTCTCGATCCGCGTGGCGATGCGCAGGCGGTTGTCGCCCACTGCCCCCGGGCTTTCCGGATCGGTGGTCAGCAACTGGCCCTGTTGGTCGATCACGGAAACCTGGCGCGCCTCCAGGTTCGGCACACTGGCCGCCACCAGGTGCACGATCGCCGCCACCTGGCCGGCATCCAGCTGACGGCCCGGATACAAGGTGACCAGTACCGATGCGCTGGCCTCCCGATTGTCGCGGATGAAGGCGGACGGTTTCGGCAGCGCCAGATGTACGCGCGCGGCGCGCACCGACTGCAGCCCACCGATGGTGGCGCCCAGATCGGCTTCCAGCAGTTGCTGATAGCGGGTGCGTTCGGCCAGGTCGCTCATGCCGAACGGCGAGTCGGCGGCCGGCAGCGCACTGCTGGCGGCACTGCCCTGGGGCAGGCCCTTCGCGGCCAGCTTCAGCCGCAGGGCAGCCAGGTCGGCGGCCGGCGCCATGATCGACGCGCCGTCGCTGCTCAGCTGGTAAGGCGTATTGCCCGCCTGCAATTCCTGCGTGATCGCCGAGGCGTCCTTTTGTTCCAGGCCGGCATACAGCAACCCGTAGTTCGGGCCGCGCGACCACAGCACCACGGCCACGCCCAGCGCCACGGCCGCAGCCACCGCCACCAGCAGCACGAGCTGCCGCGTCGCCGGGTTGCGCGCGAGCTGTTTGAAGGGGTCCAGGCGCGAACCGTTGTCTCCGGTCGTCGCGATGGCGTTGTCTGCCATGGTGCTGCTCTTGGGCTAGGGGGCGAAGTCGGATCGACGCGTACGCGTCAGACCGGCATGTTCATGATTTCCTTGTACGCATCGACCAGCTTGTTGCGCACCTCGACCACAGTGCGCAGCGAGAGGTCGGCCTTCTGCACCGCGATCATCGTGCGACCGAGGTCTGCGCCGGGATCGCCACGCTCGAAACTCGCGGCCATGCGGCCGGCTTCCATCTGATTGCGGCCCACGGCGGAAATGGATTGTTTGAGAACGTCGGAAAAATCGGCTTGCCCGCCAACGGCCGCCGGCTTGACCGCGGCTTCCGGCGGACGCACCTGCGCCGTCATCTGGCGCATCTGTGAAAGCAGGTTGTTGACGTCGATGGTGCTCATCGCGGTGCGTCCTCATGACGGATTCCCGACGCGTGACGGGGTTTCGATTTGGTGGTTGCACGAGCCGTGCCAGCTTCTTCCGGGATTCGTCAGAGCAGTGCGGGGCCGACGAGCCTTTGCCGTTTCGAATCCCGAATCCCGACTCCCGGCCCTACGCCGCCAGGCTGTTCTGCAACCCGTACTTGCGCAGTTTTTCCACCAGGGTGGTGCGCTGCATGTGCAGCAGCCGCGCCGCGTGCGCCACCACGCCGCCGGTGGCATCGAGGGCCTGGCGGATCAGCCCCACTTCGATGTCGGCCAGGTGATCCTTCAGGTCGAGGCCATGCTCGGGCAGGATGCGCAGCGATTCGGATACCGGCTGCACGCCGGCCTCGTCCGACGGCAACTCATCTTCCATCAGCGCCAGCAGGGCCGCGCCGTGCATTTCGTCGCCGATCTGCTGGTCGCGATATTTCTTCGGCAGGTCGCTGCCGCGCACCTCGCCATGCGGGAACAGGATCGCCATGCGCTCGACCAGGTTGGAAAGCTCGCGCACGTTGCCCGGCCAGGCATGCGCGCGCAACGCCTGCATCGCACCGGCGCTGAAGCGCACCACGCCCAGCCCGCGGCGGGCGAGGCGCTGGTTGAACTCGCCGATCAGGATCGGCAGGTCCTCCAGCCGTTCGCGCAGCGACGGCAGTTCGAGCGGAAACACGCTGAGGCGATAGAACAGATCCTCGCGAAACCGGTCGCTGGCGATCGACTGCTCCAGGTTGCGATGCGTGGCGGCGATGATGCGCACGTCGCAGCGCATGGTCTTGCTGCCGCCCACCCGCTCGTAGGCGCGCTCCTGCAGCACGCGCAGCAGCTTCACCTGCATCGGCAGGCTCATGTCGCCGACTTCGTCGAGGAACAGGGTGCCGCCTTCGGCCATTTCGAAACGGCCCTTGCGCGCGCTGATCGCACCGGTGAAGGAGCCCTTCTCGTGACCGAACAGCTCGCTCTCCAGCAACTCCGCCGGAATCGCCCCGCAGTTGATCGCCACGAAGGGCTTGTCCCGGCGCGGCGAATGCTCGTGGATCGCGCGCGCCACCATTTCCTTGCCGGTGCCCGATTCGCCCAGCACCAGCACGGTGGAATCGAACGGCGCGACTTGGCGGATCAAGCCGTTGACGCGGATCATCGGCGCCGAGTTGCCGACAAAGCGCAAGCCACTGGACTGGCCGCCAAGCAGGCGCGCGTAGATATTGCGCATGGCCTCGGCCATCTTCTCGTAGCGCAGCGGGAACGCCAGCGTGGCCACCCGCGCGGCAAACGGCGACGTCGGCGCGCTGAAGCGTTCGACCCAGGCCGAGTCGCTCGCCAGCAATACCGGAGCGTGCGACGCGGCGGTGCCCAGCAGGGCGAACTGACGTTCCGCCTCGGCGGCATCGTCGACGCTGCCGATGTACACCGCGCGCCATGCATGGGTGGATTCGTCCGTCTCGCGGCAGGCGGCGCCATGCTGTGGCCGGTAGCCGAGGAAGTGGAGCGCCGAGAGCACGGACTCCACACGCGTCTCATCGGATTCGATGACCAGGAAGTCGAATTTCTGCATCGCTTTCTCCTTACCACACTGCTTGTTTGGCGGTCCCCGCTTCCAGCGAGGCCACTTTTTCATCGGTGCCGGGTTTCCGTTGCCGGCCTGATGAACCATGAGCAATAAGGAGGCCAATTTTTCAGGCCATCGCGACGGTAAAACGTCACATGCCGGGAAAGCTGACGCCCTCGCGCCGGCGAACATACGTGGGCGTTCCCTGTAACTGCATGAAACAAAAACGTTTGCGTGGCATCCGCAACGCGGCAGTGCACACGCGGCAGGTGTGATCGGCGTCGAAGCAACTGCGGACCGGGTTTCGTAAGTGCGAACCACGTCACACAGCGTCTGCCGACCAAAGCGCGCTTTAACCGATCAGCTGGCGCGCCCCTGCCACTTTGCGTCGGTGATGGCGGAAAACCAGTCGCTCAATTGCGTCACCCAACACATCGCCGAGCGGCGCGAAAACCACGAACACCCGACCATCGTCGAATTGACGTTCCACTCGCGCGGCGAGTTCAAGCGGAAGGCTTCGGCAGAGATCGAAGCGGATGCGCAGCAACAGTCCGTCGCCGGCCGGCGCCAGGCCGGCGGGCAGGATCGCCCCGGTCGCATTGAAGCGCAGCAGCTGCCGCGGCGGCAGCACGCTGCCGGGCACCAGCAGGTTGTTGACGATCTCCACGAGCATGGTGAGCTTGGCATCCATCCGCAGGATTTCCTGCATCAGCGGACTGTCGTCCTCGCCGGTATCGGCACGGCGCTCTTCCAGTGCCGCGATCGCCGCCAGCGTGTTCGCGTTGCGTTCGGAAAACTGCTGCAGCTGCGCCGGCGGCGGCGGCCAGGCAAGCGGCTCGCAGTCGGCGTGCAGGCTCTCTTCGCAGCTGACCCGCTGCTCGAAATCGTCCCAGCTGGCCGGGGTCATGCTGCCCGGAGTCATACTGTCTGAAGTCATGGCGCGGCTCCGCGACGCAGTGATGCCGAAACCACCACGCCGGCGGCTTTCGGAGATAAGAACTCAGCAGCCGCGGCGCGTCACGGCTGTGCGTAGGCGGCGATCGCGCGGGCGCGATCGGTTTCCCGCTGCCATTGTCCGGCGGCTGAATCCCGCGCGCTGCCGACGATCGCCTGCAGCCGGCGATCGTACGCCAGAATCTCGTCCAGCTGCGCGAGGCTGGCCGGGTCAGACGCATGCCGGCGCAGCAGCAACGGCTCGCGCTCGGCCTCCAGCTCGATCAGCCGCGACCATTCCTGCGCGTGCGCGGCGGCCAGCATGCTGTGGGTCAGCCGCAGCGCGCGTTCCAGGATGCCCGTGCTCACGCGCCGGTCGCAGGCTGGGCCGCGGCGGGGGCAATTTTCACCCAGCTGTCGCGGATGGGTTGCAGCAGGTTGCTGACCTCGTCGATCAGGCTGGCGTCGTCGCGCAGGTTGGCCTGCAGCAGGCGGCGGCTCATGTAGTCGTACAGCGAATCCAGCCGCTCGACCAACACCGGATCGGCCTTGCGATCGAGGCTTCCGCGCAATCCGCCGAGGATCTCGATGCAGCGCGTGATCGCCTCGCCCTTGGCGGCGACCTCGCCACGAACCATGTGCGCGCGGGCCTTCACCAGCCGCTCCAGCGCGCCATCCATCAGCAGCGTGATCAGTCCGTGCGGGTCCGCCGACTCCACCCCGCTATGTGAGCGAACTTGTTGATAGGCGCCTGCGCCGTAGCCGAATGCCATGACCATATCCTCTTGCTGGTGTCCCTGAGAACTACTTCTTGTTGGCGTTGGTGAGCGCGTCAAACTGCTGCTGCAGATAACTGCTGGTGCTGTTGAGCTTGGACATCAGCGTGTCGAGCGCGCTGAACTGCGCCTGGTAGCGCGCGGTGAGGCTGTCCATGCGCGTGTTCAGTGCGGTCTGCTGGTCGCCCAGGTCCTTCAACTGCTGGCTGATGCTGTCGGTGCGCCCGGCCAGCACGCCGTCATCACCAACCCACTGGGTCAACTGCGCGCCCAGCTGGGCGGAGAAGCCGTTGGTGCCGCCGAACAGGGCGCCGACCTGCTTGCCGCCGTCGCCGAGCGCGGCGGAAAGCTTGTCGTTGTCCAGTTTCAGGGTGCCGTCCACCTGCAACGAGATGCCGATGGAAGACAGGCTGGCGCCGTTGGCGCTGCCGCCGATGATCCGCGACAAGGTGCTGTTGATGCCGTTGAGCGTGGCGTCGCCGATCATCGCGCCGGCGGTCTTGCTGGTGACGTCGTACTTGGTCAGGTTCTGGTAGATCCCGACGAAGCTGTTGTAGGTATTGACCAGGTTGCTCAGCGCGCTGGTGGCCTTGGACGGGTCATCGGCCACGCTGACCGTGCTGGTGCCCAGCGTGGACAGGTTGAGGGTGAGTCCGTCGCTGGCCGTGCTGATGCTGTTGCCGGCGCTGTTCGCGGCCAGGCCGTCGATGGTGTAGAGCGCGTCGCTGGCCGCATTGATCACGGTCAGACTGTTGCCGCTGCTGGCGCTTGCGTCGTAGTTGAGCGCGGCAAGGCCGCCGTCGCCGCCGCTGCTCGACACCGTGAAGCCATTGGCTGCGCCGGTGCGGGTACCGCTCAGCACCAGGTGTGCGCCGTCGGTGCCGTTGACGATGGTGGCGCTCACGCCGGGATTGTCGCTGGCCTTGTTGATCGCGTCGCGGATCGACGCCAGCGAACCATTGCTGCCATCGATGGAAAGATTCATGGCCTGGCCGCCCACCGTGATGGTGAGGGTACCCGTGCCGATCTGAGTGCTGCTGTCGGTGAATGCGCCGGACGACGCCTTGAGGGCGCTGGCCAGCTGGGTCACTTCGATCTTGTAGCTGCCGGCCACGGCCGTGCCGGTGGCGGTGGCATTCAGTACATCGGTATCGCTGCTGGTGACGTTGCGCGCGCTGAACGCGCTGCCGTCGCTGATCGAGGCCATGGCCGACTGCAGCGCGGAGAGCGCGGCGTTGATCTGGCCCAGGGCCGAAAGCTGGGTGTTGGCGGTGGTCGCCTGGTCGGTGATCTGGTTCTGCTGGGGAGCCTTCTTCGCTGCCACCAGCTGGCTGACCAAGGTGGCCACATCGAGGCCCGATCCGACACCCATCGAGGTCAACAGGCCTGTGGTGGGTGTCGTGGAATTGACGGTTATCGCCATGATCGGACTTTCCTGGTTTCAAATGGAACGGCCGCGGACATCCGCGGCCGTTCCGGCGGCAAGTTACTGCAGCAGCTTGAGCACGCTCTGCGTGGAAGCGTTGGCCTGCGCCAGCACCGAGACACCGGCCTGTTGCAGGATGTTCGCGCTGGACATGTTCGCGGTCTCCGCGGCGAAGTCGGCATCCTGGATCTGGCTGCGCGACGAGCTGAGGTTCTGCGAGATGGTCTGCAGGTTGGCGATGGTGGAATCGAAACGGTTCTGCACCGCGCCGAGGTCGCTGCGCATGGAGCTGATGGTGCCCAAGGCGGCATCGATGCGGCTGATGGTGTCGTTCGCGCCGCTCACGGTCTTCACGTTGCTGCTGGCCAGATCGCCGCCGGTGGCAATGGCGGTGGCGCCGGCACCGGTGAAGCCCAGTTTGCCCGCGCCTGCAGCGGCCTTGGCGCCGTTCACGGTCAATGCAGCCTGCGCGTTCAGGTGCATTTCCTTGCTGCTGCTGTCGTAGTAGGCGGAAACACCGGCAACGCCCTTGCTGTTGATCGCATCGACCAGGCTCTGGGCGTCCTTGTAGGTACCCGCCATGTCGGTACCGTCGATGGTCAGGTCGCCGCTGGCGAGGGTCAGGTCGGACGGGGTTCCAGCTACGGCCGGAGTGCCTGCAGTGGCCGGCGTTTGCGCGGCGACCGTGCTCAAACCAGCGGTAGTTGCCTGGGCGCCGCTGAAGGTAAAGCCATTGGCGGTGCTGTTGGTGACGGTCAGGGTGCCATCACCGTTGTCGGCCGCGACGGTGGAGCCTGCGGCGGTATTGATCGCCGTAGCGAGTGCGGAAGCATCCGCATACGTACCGTCGGCAATAGCATGCGCGCCGTTGCCGTCGCCCAGATCGATCGAGAAATCACCGGCAACCGTGACGCCGCCACTGACATCGGCGCTGGTCGCTGTACCGTCAACGGCTGGTGTGCCTGCGACAGCCGCGGTACCGCCGGACAGGAACAGGCTGCTGATGTCACCGGTCGCCGAGGTGGCCATCTGACCGACCTGCTTGGCGCCGGCGCCCTGGCTCAGGTTCACCGAAATCGTTTCGCCGACGTTCGCGCCGATCTGGAACGCGGCGCTGCCGAAGGTGCCGTCGAGCACGTGGCGACCGTTGAACGTGGTCTGCTGCGAGATGCGGGTGATTTCCGACAGACGCTGCTGCACTTCGGCGTCGAGCGCGGCGCGGTCGCTGTCGGAGTTGGTGGCGTTGGCCGACTGCACCGCCAGCGTGCGGATGCGCTGCATGTTGTTGGTCACCTCGTTCAACGCGGACTCGGTGGTCTGCGCCAGCGAGATGCCGTCGTTGGCATTGCTGACGGCCTGGTTGAGGCCGTTGATCTGGGTGGTGAAGCGGGTCGAGATGGCGAGGCCGGCGGCGTCGTCCTTGGCGCTGTTGATGCGCATGCCAGAGGAGAGGCGCGAGATCGCGGTGGCCAGCTTGCTCTGTGACGTCGCCAGATTTTTCTGGGCATTCAGCGAGCTGATGTTGGTGATAACGCTCATGACCATGGGAATTCTCCGAATCGGGGTGGTGTGCCGACTTGAGGTCGGCTCAGACAATCCGGCGGGGATTCACCATTGAATGCATCCGCCTTGTGAACTGTTTCGACCCACAACACCGAAACTTGAGCCTTGTCAACGCAAATAATCGAACAATTTTGAACCCTGGATCTTGGTGAACGTCTGCTGCGCCGCCTGCAGCGCGGTGGTCTGCGCACCGAGCTGGCTGATCGCGTCGTAGTAGTTCAGATCCTGCACGTCCGACAGCGCGCTCTTGTACTGCAGGGTCAGGTCGTCGTTGAGTCCGCTCTGCTGATCGAGCGCGTTCATGCGCGCGCCGACCATGCCGCGCGTGCGCGTGATCGTGTCGATCGCCTGGTCGAGATTCGCGAACTGCGTGTTGATGCCGTTCTGCATGTCAGCACCGCCGCCGTTGGGCTGGCGTAGCGTGTTGATGATGTTGTCCAGCGTGGTGAACACATCCTGTTTGGCGGAGGCGCCCAACGAGAACGTGTCGCCTGCGTTGGGCGTGCCGCCGAACGCCACCTGCGCGCCACGGAAGACGATGCTGCCGCCGCTGGTTGCGTCGTAGCTGCCGCTGTCCAGCACCGTGCCGCTGCCGTCGCGCACTTCATACGCATCGGCAGCGGTGAACACGATGCTGTAGTCGCCGCCATCCCATGCCGAAGGATTCGCGTTGGGGTTGCTGACGCTGCTGGCGCCGGCTACCGCGCTGCCCGTATTGGCCGCACCGGCGCTGATCGCGAACCTGCCGTTGCCGGTGGGAATGTCGGCGAACACCGCACTGCCCGGATCGCCGGTGGCCACCTGCAGGCCCGGGCCGGCGGCGACCATGCGCTGGCCGTCATCGCCCAGGTAGGTCACGCCGTTCTGCGAAGCGAACGGTGCGGTGCCAGTGCGGTTGCCGGCGAACAGGTAGTCGCCCTGGCCATCCTTGCTGTTGGCCTGGCCGAGCAACTGCTGGCGCAACTGCACCATCTCGGCGGCAATGTCGCCGCGGGTCTCGTCGGTCTGCGTGCCGTTGGCCGCTTGCAGCAGCAGCGTGCGCACGCGGCCCAGCACGTTGGTGACGTTGGACAGGGTCTGGTCTTCCAGTCCCAGCCGCGCGTTGGCCGTGGTGATGTTGCGCTGGTATTGCGCGACGTCCGCGGTCAGATGCGATAAATCCAGCGCACGCGCCGCGCCCACCGGATCGTCGGACGGCTGGTTGATGCGCTTGCCGGTGCTCAACTGGATGTTGAGGTCGGACAGGTCGCTCTGCCGGTCCATCATGCTGCCGACGGACTGCTGCTGCATCCAGCTGGTGGAGACTCGCATGGCTTACCCCTGCACGGCGCTGAGCAGCGCGCCGAAGATGTTGTTGGCGGTGCTGATGACCTGCGCGGAAGCCTGGTACGCCTGCTGGTAACGCAACAGGTTGGCGGCCTCCTCGTCCAGGTTCACGCCGGAGACGCTTTGCTGCGAACTCATCGCCTGGTGGTACACCGCGGTTTGCGTGGTCAAGTCGTCGCCGGCCAGCGCGCCGGCGCTGCCGACCTGGCTGACCAGCTGGCCATAGGCGCGGCCCGCGCTGGTGACGCCGCCATCGAGCACGCCGAGGTTGGCGACCTTGCCCAGCATCAGCGCGTTGCTGTTGTCGCCCTGCGCATTGCTGTTGGCCTGCACGCCGAAGCTGTCGCCGGCCTGCGGCGCGCCGCTGAGTTGCATGCTCCAGCCGTTGTGGACGATCGGCTGGCCCGGGGTAAAGACCTGCGCCGGGCCGCCGTCGATGCTGTAGCTGGTGGCCGTGGCGAACACGACGGAGCTGCTGGCGAACAGGTTGGCGTCGCTGCCGTCGCTGATGCTGACGCTGGGCGCCGCCGTGCCGGTGTTGCCGGCCGTAGCGGCGGCGGTGAGCGGCGCGGCGGCGGCGATCTTGTCGGGGTCGTCGATCGCCACCGAAAAACTCGCGGCGGCGTTGCGGCTGGGCTGCACGCGGAAACTGTCGCCGGCACTGGCGCTGCCGCCCACCACCAGGCTCAGCCCGGCGGCGGTGAACGGATCGGCGCTGGTGCCGCTGCCGCTGAGCGCGACGCTGCTGCCGTTGGTGTCGCGCACGCTCCAGTTGCTGCCGTCGTAGCTCAGCACATAGTCCTTGCCGGTCAGCGCACCGATGTCGCCGATGCTTGCGTCCAGCGTGCCGCTGCCACTGTTGGTGCTGGCCGCCTGCACGGTCGGGCCGGCAACATCGAAGAACGTGCCGCCGATCTTGCCCTGCAGGTCCGCGCCCTGCGCATGCTGCGCATTGAACGCGCTGGCCAGTGCCTGCGCGGTGCGGCCCAGCTGATTCTGCGCCGGATCGAGCACGTTGCTGCGGAAATCCAGCAACGCACCCAGGGTGCCGCCGCCGAGGCGACCGCTGAGCACGTTGCCCGAGGCCGCACCCACCACCTCCCGGCGGGTGGCGTCGTACATGTTGGGCGCGGTGCCCAGCGCATGTGCCTCGGTGCCGGTGACCAGCGCCTGGCCGTTGCCCACGAACACGCTGATGGTGTTGTCGTTCTGCGGCACCACACTGATGCCGACCTGGCCGGCCAGCTTCTTCACCAGCGCATCGCGCTGGTCGAGCAGGTCGGCCGGCGGCGTGCCGTCGGTGGCCTGCGAGGATCGGATCAACCCGTTCAATTTGGCGATCGACTGGCTGTCGCTGTTGATCGAATCGACGGTGTCGCCGATCTGCTGCTGCACCTGGCCGGAAAGCTGGTTGAACTGGCCGGACAGCGCCCGGAACGTGCTGGCGAGTCCGCCGGCCCGGGCCAGCAGCACCTGGCGCGAAGCCGCATCCGACGGCGCGTTGGCCATGTCCTGCACGGCACCGAAGAAACTGTCCAGCGAAGTCTGCAGGTTGCTGCTGCCGGAAAGCTGGTTGTTGAGCTGGCCGGTGAGGCTGGCCATGGCGCTGGCGCGCCCTTGTCCGGAGCTGGCCGACCACAGCGAGCTGTTCAGGAACTGGCTGTACGCACGCTGCACCGCCACGGTATTGACGCCCGTGCCGACGTAGTAATTGGCCTGTCCTTCGGGCAGCCGGGCGCCGAACGACACCAGCTGGCGGCTGTAGCCGTCGGTGTTCGCGTTGGCCACGTTGTGGCTTACCGTACTGAGCCCGATCTGCGCGGCAAGCAGCCCGGACACGCCGGTCGAAAGCATGTCAGCCATGGAACATCCTCAACGCCTGGAGCACCGCCGGAACGGCACGGCACGTGACAACGGTAACGGCCGGGCGGGCATTCACTTGAGTTCGCCCGACAGTCGGAGTGTCGCCAGCGCCTCGCGCATCTGCGGGCTGTTGGCGATTGCGGTGATCTTGGCGACGTACGACGGGTCGGTGGCGTAGCCGCCGTTTACCAGTGCCCGCGCAAAGCCGGCAACGTTCTCGCCCTGGCCCAGCGCCTGCGCGTAGCGCGGGCTGTCGGCCAGCAGGCTCGCGTAATCGGCGAACGATTCGGACGGCGAGTCGTAGGCACGGAATTGGTCGCGCCGGCGCACCGCCACGCCGTTCTCGTACTCCAGCGTGGGCACGCTGACCTTGTCGCCGTCCCAGCTGCTGCCGGCCTTGATGCCGAACAGGTTGTTGCTGCTGCTGCCGTCGCCATGGCTGGGCAGGTGCTTGCCCCAGCCGGTTTCCAGCGCCGCCTGCGCCAGCAGCGCGCGCACCGATACGCCAAGTTTTTTCGCGGCCAGCTCGGCATGCGGCGCTAGCGCGCGAACGAAGCCCACCGGGTCGCCGCCCGGCAGCAGCTTCGCCGCGGTGCCGGCTACATCCAGCGCGCCTTGCGCCATGCGGTCGAGCGCCTGGCGCCACGCCGAGCCGGCGTCGGCCGTCGATGGCGTGACCATGATGCCGGCGCTGTCGGCCGCATCGCCGGCGCCGTCGAGCGCAGCATCGCTGGCGCCCAGTTGCAGCAGCGCGCGCACATTCGCGTTGAGCACGCCGGCGCCGGGCAGCGGCAGGCCATGGCTGGCATCGGCCGCGGTCGCGGCGGCGTCCGGCTTGCCACCAAGCTGGCGCACCAGCATCTTCGCGATGCCGAGGCCGTTGTGGCCGTTCGCCAGGCTCAACGACAGCTGCTGGTCGAACATGTCGCGATACGAATTGACCTGCTCGCTGCCGGCGATGTCGCTGCCCATGCTGGCATTGGCGTCGCGCATCGACTTCAGCATCATCTGGGTGAAGATCGCCTCGAACTGCTTGGCCACGGCCGGCAGCGCGCTCTTGCCGCCGTCGCTGCGCGCCTGCGCACGCAACTGCTGGAACCCGGACAGTTCGGTCCAGGTATCGAGCGCAGGCGATGTGCTGTTGATCGACGTCATGGTCCCGTCACTCAGGTCAGATCACCACGAGGTCCGCATGCAGCGCGCCAGCCTGCTTCAGTGCCTGCAGGATCGAGATCAGGTCGCTCGGCGTGGCGCCGACCTGGTTCACCGCGCGCACGATGGTGTCCAGGCTCACGCCCGGGCCGAACTTGAACATGTGCGCGCCCTCTTCGCTGACCTGCACGCTGCTGCTCGGCACGACTGCGGTCTGCCCCTGGCTGAACGGCGCCGGCTGGCTGACCTGCGCCTGCTCGCCGATGGTGACCTGGATCGCGCCATGCGCCACCGCGGCTGCCGTAACCCGGACGTCCGAACCGATCACCACGGTGCCGGTACGCGAGTTCACCACGATCCGCGCCGGGGCATCGCCCGGCTGCACGTCGAGGTTCTGGATCGCACCCAGCCACGCCACTTTCTGCGCCGGATCCTGCGGTCCGCGCACGGACACCGAGCCGCCGTCGAGCGGCTGCGCGGTACCGGCGCCGTAGGCCTGGTTGATCGCCGTGGCGATGCGCGTGGCCGTGGTGAAGTCGGCGGTGTTGAGGTTCAGCATCAGGTCGCCGCCGCCGGCAAACGACGAGGCCACCACGCGCTCCACCGAGGCGCCGTTGGGAATGCGCCCGCTGGCGGAAATGTTCACCTGCACGCTGGAACCGCTCTTGCCCTGGGCACTGATGCCGCCGACCACCACGCTGCCCTGCGCCACCGCGTAGACGTTGCCGTCGGCGCCGCGCAACGGCGCCATCAGCAACTGGCCGCCGCGGATGCTCTTGGCGTTGCCGATCGAGGCGACGGTGACGTCGATGGTCTGGCCCGGCTTGGCGAACGGCGGCAGATCCGCCGTCACCATCACCGCCGCGGCGTTCTTCAGCTGCGGCCGCGCGTTGGCTGGCACCGTGATGCCGAACTGCTGCAGCATGTTCTCCAGGCTCTGCGTGGTGAACGGCGCCTGCGTGGTCTGGTCGCCCGAGCCGTCCAGACCCACCACCAGTCCATAGCCGATCAGCTGGTTGCTGCGCACGCCGGCCACCTGCACGAGGTCGCGTATCTTGTCCGCACGTACAGGGCCGCTCAGCGCACACAGGGCCACGGCAAGCCCGGCGAGTACGCCAGCCGCGCGCCGCTGCAGAAATCGGGGCATGCTCATCAGAACGGCATCCACTTGGAATTGAAGAAGCGCGACAGCCAGCCGCGCGTGTTCGCGTCGGCCAGGGTGCCGCGGCCGGTGTAGCTGATCCGTGCGTCGGCGACGCGGGTGGACGGCACCACGTTGTCCTGGCCGATGTCCTGCGGACGCACGATGCCGGAGATGCGCACCAGCTCCTGGCCCTGGTTGATGGTCAGCCACTTTTCGCCGCGTACCAGCAGGTTGCCGTTGGTGAGGCGCTGCGCCACGGTGACGGTGATCTGCCCGGTGAGCTGGTTGCTCTGTGTGCTGGAGCCGGCGCCGTCGAAGCTGCGCTCGCCGTCCAGTCCGATGTTCGCCACCTTGCCGCCGATCGACAGGTTCTGGCCGAGCACGGTGGGCGAGGCGATGTTGGCCTTGTCGGTCTTGCTGGTGCTGGTGGTGGCCTTCTTGCTGGCCTGGGTGCTCTCCACCAGCGCCACGGTGAGGATGTCGCCGACGCGGTGCGCGCGCGGGTCGGCGAACAGCTCCATGTTCTGCTGGTCGTGATAGATCGAGCCATCGGCCTGCGCCGGCGCGATCTGCTGCGCGGGCGGCGGCGTCGGCGCCCATTCGGCATCGTCGTGCGCGCGCGGGCCGCTGGCACAACCGGCCAGCAGGGCCAGCGCGCACAGTACGAGGGGATAACGACGATCGAACATCACGACATGCCTCAGGTCTTGTTGGTGAGGAACTGCAGCATCGAGTCGGCGGCGGACACCGCCTTGGAATTCATCTCGTAGGTGCGCTGGGTTTCGATCATGTTGACCATCTGCTCCACCACGTTGACGTTGGAGCTTTCCAGCGCGCCCTGCGCCAGCGTGCCCAGGCCGTTGAGGCCCGGCTGGCCGATCTGCGGCGAACCGCTGGAGGCGGTTTCCAGATAAAGGTTGTCGCCGTTCGGCTGCAGGCCGGCGGGGTTGATGAAGTCGGCCAGCTGCACGGTGCCGATCTGCTGCGTCGCGGCCTGACCCGGCACGCTCACGCTGATGGTGCCGTCGCTGCCGATGGTGATGCTTTGCGCATTCGCCGGAATGCTCACCGCAGGGTCCACCGCGTAACCGTTGGCGGTGACGATCTGGCCGTTCTGGTCCATGTGCAGCGAGCCGTCGCGGGTATAGGCGATGCTGCCATCGGGCATCGTCACCTGCAGGAAGCCGCGACCCTGCACGGCCACGTCCAGCGAGTTGCCGGTCTGCTCGATGTTGCCCTGGGTGAACAGCTTCTCGCTGCCGACCACGCGCACGCCGGTACCCAGCATCAGGCCGGCCGGCGCCTGGGTCTGCTCGGTGGTCTGACCGCCCGGCTGGCGCAGGTTCTGGTAGACCAGGTCCTGGAACGAGGCACGCGCGCTCTTGTAGCCGGTGGTGTTGGCGTTGGCGAGGTTGTTCGAGATCACGTCCATGCGCGTCTGCTGCGCATCGAGGCCGGTCTTGGCTACCCACAGGGATGAAAACATGTCGATGGACTCCGTCTGGACGTCTGGATGTCTTTGTGAAATTCGTGCGGTCAGGTCATCTGCAGCAGGCGCGAAGCCGACTGCGCGTTTTCGTCGGCACTGTGGATGGCCCGTATCTGCAATTCGTACTGGCGCGAGAGCTGGATCATCTGCACCAGCGTCTGCGACGGGTTGACGTTGCTGGACTCGAGCACGCCGGACTTCAGGGTGACCGCCGGGTCCGTGTCCACCGTGCCGCCGCCGCTCAGGTGCATCAGCCCATCGCTGCCCAGCGCGAGCTGGTCGGACGCCGGGTTGACCAGCTTGATGCGGCCGACCGCGGCAATGGTCTCCGGGCCCTGCCCCATCGGCACCACCGACACGGTGCCGTCGGCGCCGATGTTCATCTGCGCGCTCTGCGGCACGCTGATCGGACCGCCGTCGCCAAGCACCAGGTTGCCGCGGGCGTCGGTGAGCAGGCCATCCGGAGTCAGCCGCAACTCGCCGGCACGGGTATAGCCTTCGCTGCCGTCGGCACCCTGCACCGCGATCCAGCCCGCTCCCTGCACGGCCACGTCCAGCTGGCGGCCGGTCTCGATCTGGCCGCCCTCGCGCATGTCCACGCCCAGGCCCTGCGCCACGCCGTTGATCCGTGTGGGCATGCCCGGGCCCTGCACCGCCAGCGGCTGGAAGGCCGACAGCTGTGCCTTGAAACCGACCGTGTCGGCGTTGGCCAGGTTGTGCGCCACCTCCGACTGCTCGCGCATCATCTGCGTGGCGCCGGTCATGGCTACGTAAAGCGAACGATCCATGGAAAGCCTCGATTCTTCAGCGGACTGCCACCCTTCCAGACGTCATTCCCGCAAAAGCGGGAATCCATCTTGACCTTGCGTTCCAGAGCGAAATGGATTCCCGCTTTCGCGGGAATGACGCCTCTGGAAGGGGATGGAGCGGGTAGCGTTTTGTCTTTAGTTGCGGATGTTGATGATGGTCTGGGTCAGTTGGTTGTCGGTGGAGATCACCTGCGCATTGGCCTGATAGTTGCGCTGCGCCTTGATCATGTTGACCAGCTGCGCGGTAAGGTCCGCGGTGTTGGAGGCCTCCAGTGCACCGGCCTGCACGCTGCCGTAAGTGCCGTTGCCGGCGGCGCCCATGACCGGCGTGCCGGAATCGAAGGAAGCGGCCCAGTTGGTGTTGTCCAGCTGGCGCAGGCCCTGCTCGTTGGAAAACTGCGCCATCGCCAGCTGGCCCAGCGAGGTGGTCTGGCCATTGGAATACTTCGCCTGCACCACGCCCTCGCGCGACACGTCGATGCTGGAAAGGATGCCGGTCGGATAGCCGTCCGTATTGATCGCACTGGCGGCGTAGGTGTTGCCGAACTGGGTTGCCTTGCTCATGTCCAGAGTCAGCTGCATGGGGTTGGAGCCCGGGCTGACCGTCACGGCCGGAAAGGCCAGCTTGCCGTTGGCGGGCGCAACCAGCGCGCCGCTGCTGTTGAACGTGACTGACTGCGATGGGCCAGTCGAGACCCCGTCGACGTACAGGTTCGCGTTCCACACGTTGGCGGCCGGATCCTTGACGAAATACACGGTGCCGCTGTGGGTGGCGCCGAGCGAATCGTAGGCAGTGAACGGCGTGGCCTGGTTGTAGCTGGTCGGATCGTTGAGCGGGTCGAACGGCGTGGCGGGTGCCACGGCATCGGAGGGCAGGTTCAGCGACATCTGCACGGCGCTGGTCGCCTTGGCTGCGTTTTGCGAGGTGAGCAGCTGCAGGTCGGTCAGCGTGCTGTTGTCGAACGTGCCGTTGGACAGCGCCGGGAACACCTGCAGCCGCTGGCCGTTGGCGTTCGTCACGAAGCCGGCCTGATCCTTCTGGAAAGCACCGGCGCGCGTATAGGAATAGCCCTTGCCGTCGTGCAAGGTGAAAAAGCCATCGCCGCTGATGGCGAAATCCAGGCTGTTGTTGGTCGTCTCGACACTGCCGGCGGTGAATTGCTGCGCCACGTTGGTCAGTCGCACGCCGCTGCCGGTCTGGCTGGAGCTGAGGTTGGGACCGGCGGCGCTGAACAGTTCGGCGAACTGGGCGCGCGCGCCCTTGAAGCCGGTGGTGGCGGTGTTGGCGATGTTGTTGGCGGTGACCTCGAGATCCTTCGAGGCCGCGTTGAGACCGCTCAATGCAATGTTGAAAGGCATCGGAGTAATTCCTCTATGTGAAGCCCCGTGGGGCCGTCAGTTGATTTGTGCGACCTGGCTCAGCAGGGCCCCGCCAAAACCGTCCACATCCAGATAGGTGCCATCGCTGCCGGTCATGCCCACGCCGTTGACCTTGCCGCTGACATAGGTGGCCACGGCGGTGGTGCCCGCCTGCGCCTTCAGTCCGTAGGTTCCCGTCGGCAGCGCTGTGCCGTCGTCGCCCTTGCCATCCCAATGGAAGGCCACCAGTCCCGACGTGGGCGTGCCCAGGTCCAGCGTGCGCAGCACGTTGCCGTCGGCGTCGGTGACCTGCACCAGCACCGTGCCGCCGTCGGCGGGCACGTTGACCGCGCCGTCCAGACCACCGGCCTGCAGCTGGCCCGCCGCCGAGGGCACGGTGACGTTGCGTCCGACCATGCCGCTGGCCTGCAGCAGCTGATTGCCCTGCAACGATTGGCTCAGGCTGTCGAACGAGGTCTGCAGCGACTGCGTGGCCGAGACCTGACTGATCTGCGCCAACTGACTGAGCATCTGCGACGAATCCATCGGCTTGGTCGGATCCTGGTTGCGCATCTGCTGCGTCAGCAGGCTCAGGAAGTCGGCCTGGCTCAGGGTCTTGTCCTTGCCCGCACTGGCTGCCTTGGCAGCACTCGAACCGATGCCTGCGATACCCATGTCGCTCATGCCGCGCTCCTCATCTGCCGGGGTTTCATTCGCATGCACCTCACTTGTGCGTGCCTCACTTGCCGAGATCCAGCGTCTTCTGCATCAGCTGGCGCGTCGAATTCATCACCTCGACGTTGTTCTGGTACGAACGCGAGGCGGAGATCATGTTGACCAGCTCGTCCACCGGATTGACGTTGCTGCTGTAGACATAGCCGTCGGCGTCGGCCAGCGGGTTGCCGGGTTCGTAGCGGCTCGGGATCGCCGCCTGGCTCTCGGTGACGCCGAGCACCTGCACGCCTTCGCCCGGCGCATCGCCGCCGTCCAGCCGGCTCTTCACGGCGGCGAACAGGGGTTCGCGCGCGCGGTAGGCCGCTTCCGGCGTGGTCGCCACGCTGTCGGCATTGGCGAGGTTGCTGGCCACCGTGTTCAGGCGCAGCGACTGCGCCGCCATGCCGGAACCGGCCACGTTGAAAATCGAGAAGAGCGACATCAGCCCTGGCCTCCGTTGATGGCGGTGCGCAGCATGCGGATCTGTGCGGTGATGAAGGACAGACTGGCCTGGTAGTGCACGCCATTGGCGGCGAAGGCGGCCTGTTCGGCCTGCGCATCGACGGTATTGCCGTCCATGCTCGGCTGGGTCGGCACGCGGTACGCCAGCCCTTCCGCCGTCTGTCCGGCGGCGCCGATCTGGCCGGGCGCGGTCGTCTGCAACGGCAGCTTGTCCGAACCCCCGCCCGCGTCCGCCAACACCTTGCGGAAATCGACGTCGCGGGCCAGATAGCCCGGCGTGTCGGCGTTGGCGAGGTTGTTGGCCAGCACTTCGGTACGGCGCTGCCACAGGTCCAGTGCCCGGGTATGAATGCCGAAAAGGTTGTCAGGGGTCAGGGACATCGCTTCGCTCCGCGTGCAGTTGCCGCACGGAGCTGGAGGCAAATTGCATGCCAGCGGGTGGAAACCCTTGCGGCTGCTGGGTTGGCGCAGCGACCAACGGTGCCGCCACCGCAGCGGCGGCGGCGAAAGACGGATTGTTGACGCCGGGCGGAGCGGGCCGCCGGAACGTCAGTCCGCCGGCGCCGGCTCGGGCAACAGTTCCAGCACCGCTTGCGCCAGCAGATCCGGCTGGAACTTGGCGACGAAGCCGTCGGCCTTGACCTCCTTCACCATCGCCTCGTTGAAGATGCCGCTGAGCGAACTGTGCAGCACCACCTTGAGCTGGCGCAGGCTTGGCGCCTCGCGGATCGCGCGGGTCAGCGCATAGCCGTCCAGTCGCGGCATCTCGATGTCCGACACCACCAGCCTGACTCCGTCGACCGGATCGGCCGCGGCAAGTTCCAGCAGGCGGTCGAGCGCCTCGCGGCCATCCGTCGCCACCACGCATTCGATATTCATCTGCTTGAACAGGTTCACCAGCCGACGACGGACAATCAGCGAATCGTCGACCAGCATCACCCGTCGCGGAGCCAGCGAACGGGCGCCGGCCACGCGCTGCATCTGCACGGACAGCTCGGCCGGCGCCGCGTCGATGCTGGCCAGCACATGCTCCACGTCGACGACCGCCATCAGCGCGCCGTCGATCCGGGTCACCGCATTGACCCGCGCGCCGAAGCCCAGGTTGCTGGGCGGCGCCACCAGCGTTTCACCTGCGCACTGCACCATGCGCTGCAGGTCCGCCACCAGGAAGCCCTGCACCGAGCGGCTGAACTCGGTCACCATCAGGTGTGCCGACTCCACATCGCGCAGCGGCGCGTAGCCCAGTGCGGCGGCCAGATCGATCACCGGAATGGTCTGCCCGCGATAGTCGCAGCTGCCGGCCAACAAGGCATGCACGCCCGGCATGCGTTCCAGCGGCGGGCGGCGCAGAACCTCGCGCACCTTGAACACGTTGATGCCGAACAGCTGCTCGTCGCCCAGCCGGAACAGCAGCATCGCCACGCGGTTGTGCCCGGCCAGCCGGGTGTGCTGCTCCACTTTTTCCAGCAACGTGCCGCCCATGCGGACTCCTCGAGTGCGTTGCCGCCGTGGCGGCTGTACGCGATGGCTATCGGCCGCGATCCGGCAAGCTTGAGCGGCCATTGCCGTGCAGTCTCGATGGCATGCGACTTGCTTTCTCAAGTTCCGAAGGTTTCTGTCGATGCAGCGGTTGCACTCCCGCGCCATACACAAGGTGATGTCCGCCCCATGAGCTTGATCTGGAACCAGCACCTCATTGCCCTGGTGGAGGCCGCTGCCGCAGGCGACGATGCCCAGGTCGCCGCGCTGCGGCGCAGGTACCCGCGCACGGCGCGGGCGCTGGCGCCGCTGCTTGCCCGTGTCGCCAGCCGCCCGCCCGCCTCCGTGGCACTGCAGACCGTGGAACAGCAGAGCCTGGTGCTCGGTGCGGTACAGCAGCTGTCGCGCGAGCAGGCGGCGCTGGAGAAGGCCGCCGGCGAAGGCCGCGGCAGCGTCGATCGTTTGACGGATGGCAGCGCCGGTATCTCGACGGCGCTGCAGCAGATCGGCACCGACCTGGACCAGGCCAGCCAGGCCGGACAGGCCGGCGAACACAGCGTCAGCGAGCTCGACGGCCAGTTGCGGCTGCTGCGCAGCGCGCTGTCGGCGATGAACCGCAACCAGAGCAAGCTGGCCGAGCAGGTCGCGCAGATCCGCAAGCTGACCGGCGTGGTGCAGGAGATCGCGCACCAGACCAACCTGGTGGCGTTGAACGCGGCGATCGAGGCCGCGCGTGCCGGCGAAGCGGGCCGCGGCTTTGCCGTGGTGGCCGACGAGGTCAAGCAGCTGGCGGAAAAAACCACGCTCACCACCACTGAAATCGAGACGGTCACCGGTTCGATCGGCGACTTTTCGCTGCAACTGGACGGCGATGTGCAACACGGCCTGCAACAGCTCGAACGCGCGCAGACCGGGGTCGGCCAGTCCGGCGTCACCCTGCGCGAGGGCGGCGAAGTCCTGCGCGCGGCGAGCGGACGCATCCACAAGCTGCAGCAGAACCACGACGTGCAACATGCACGCGCCACCGCGGCCCAGGCCGCGCTCGGCGCCCTGCAGCGCCGCGGCAACGAGGCGCGCCGCCAGTCCGACTCGCTGCACCGCGCCGCCTTGCTGGCGCACCGGCTGGGGCTGGACTGGCTGGAAGGCGAAAGCGGCAGCGACCCGGCCAGCCTCAGCCTGACCCTGCGCGAGGCGGCAGTGAACCTGCGCCAGGCGATGGAACTGGCGCTGCTGGAACCGGGCGCGCTGGACCGGCGCTGGTTCGATACCCACACGATCAACCGCAGCATCGACCGGCTGGGCGCCCTGTACCAGGGCCACCCCGCCAGCGCAGGCCTGAACGACAGCGGCGCCCGATTGTGCGAACAGGGCAGCCGCTTCGTCACGCTGCTGTGCGATGGCCAACTCGAACAGGCCACCGCGTTGTCGCAGCAGATGGAGTCCGGGCGCGAGGCCCTGCTGGGGCAACTCGGCGCCCTGTTGGCGGACGCATGAAGGAACGCCGCAGCATCGCCGCCGGCTTGCTGACCGCCATGCTGTGGCTCGGCGCGCCATGGCCCGGAAGCGCCCACGCCGACGGCGCATCGGCCGCGACGCAATCGCTCGATGACGTGCGTGCCGTGGCCGAACAGGCCGTGCGCGACCACTACGCGCTGCCAGGCAGTCGCGTCGTGGTCAGCTCCGCGCCGCTCGACCTGCGCCTGCATCTGGTCGCCTGTCGTGAGCCGCTGCGTGCCGCAGTTCCCCAGTACGTGGCGGCATCTCCCCGCATGACGGTACGGGTGCAGTGCCCACAAGCCGGCGGCTGGACCGTGCGGGTGCCGCTGAAGCTGCAGCTGTTCCGCAGCGTGCTGGTGGCCAGCCGGCCGCTGCAGCGTGGCGACGGCTTGAGCGCCGCGGATGTGCGCGCCGAAGAGCAGGACGTCACCCGGCTCGGCTACGGCTACATAGAGAATCTCGCCCAGGTGGCCGGCCGCACGCTGACCCGCTCGCTGGCCAGCGGCAGCGTGCTTTCGCCCGGCGCCCTGGGCGGCCGGCGCATGGTGCGCGCCGGCGACCGCGTGGAAATGGTGGCCAGGCTCGACGGCATCGAAGTGCGCGCGGCCGGCGTGGCGATGGGTAGCGGCGACAACGGTGCCCGGCTGCGGGTGCGCAATGAAAGCTCGGGCAAGGTGGTCGACGCGATGGTCAGCGCCCCCGGCATGGTGGTCGCGCTGCCATGAACCCGCAAACCTGACGCCGCTACTTTCGCCAATCGCCGCTAAAGTTTCCGCGAAACCGGCCGATCTGACAGTTACAGGGCCACACCCCAGCGAGAACGGACCCATGAATACAACGATTCCCAACAACGGCTTGCCGAAATTCACGCAGGCCACCGGCAGTTCGGGCAACGGCCCGGCCACGACGGCTGCCAATCCGGCGGATTCCGCCGCCACCGCGCCCAAGGCCGACGACCAGCTCAAGCTGACCGACTCGGCCCTTGCGCTGCAGGAAGCCGCCCGCACCGGCGACACTTCCGCGATCGACTCGCAGCGGGTGGAGCAACTGCGCCAGGCAGTGGCCGACGGCAGTTACAAGGTCGATGCCGGCCGCATCGCCGATCGCATGCTCGCACTGGAACAGCAGCTCGGTGGTACAGGCAAGGCATGAGCCGGCCACTGCAGCACGAACTGAACGATGCGCTCGCCGCCGTACTGGGCGACATGCAGCAAGCGGTCGACCAGCTCGCCCAGGTGCTTGAAGCCGAACGTGCGGCACTGGACGCGCGCGACAGCGACGCACTGGATCAGGCCGGCACGCGCAAGCAGGCCCTCATGCTGCAACTGGAACAACTCGACGCCGAACGCCAGCAGCTGGCATGCGAACAACCGGCCGTAGCGGCGGCGTCGACGTCGACCTGGAGCAAGGTCGTGCAGAGGCTGCAGTATTGCCACCTGCTCAACCAGCGCAACGGCAGCGTGGTCAGCCAGCGGCTGAGCCAGACGCGCCGGGCGCTGGCGGTGTTGACGGGACACACCGGCGAAAGCGAACTGTACGGCCGCTCCGGCGAGTTGCATGCCAGCTTGCGCTCGCAAGTTCTGGCTGCGGTATGACATCGAAATGAGAGACGGCACGGCCACCTGCCCGCGCAGATGATCTTCCCACTGACCGCGAAGCAGCCGCCCCCTGGCATGCCTTCGCGTTAACCGCGATGACTGATCATGAGCAACCTCAACGCCTCCACCGCTGCCGCTCCCTCCACCGGCGCACCAAGTCACGATGGCATGCCGACGTCGGCCCCGCTGCCGGTATTGCGCGTACCGATGCTCGACCGCGAACGCCAGCTGTTCGCCTACGAGATCGTGTTCCATCGCGAACCCGGTGACGAACAGACCCTGTTGCAATGCGTGCTGTCGACCATCACTGACGGCGCGCTGACCCGGCTGGTGCGTGGCAATCGCGCGTTCCTGAACATGCCGGCCGAATTGTTGCCGGAAGATTCCGACGTGTTGCTGCACCAGCCGCGGCTCGGCGTGGTGCTGCAGCCGCACGTGGCCACCGACGCGCCGCTGATGAAGCGTCTGCAGCAGATGGCGCAGCGTGGCTGCCAATTCATGCTCGACGCGACCGGCGCCGACCTGGAAAGCAGCCTGCCGCTCGAAATGCTGCTGCAGATGGTGCAGCTGGTCCGTCTGGATGCCAGCCGCCTGACGCCGGAGCGGCTGAAAGAGCATGCCGAGCACCTGCGCCTGCGCGGGATCCAGGTGATTGCCGGCCAGGTCAACGACCACCCGACCTACGAACGCTGCATGGAATTGCCGCTTGAGGCGATCCAGGGACGCTACCTGCTGATCCCGCAACCGGTCGCGGTGCCCGTGCTTACCGCCAACCGGTTGAGCATGCTGCGCCTGATGCGCGTGCTGCAGGAAAGCAATCCCGGGCCGGTGGAACTGGGCAACATCATCCGCGACGACGCGGTGCTCAGCTACAAGCTGCTCAGCTGCGTCAACTCGGCCTACTTCGCGCTGCCGCGGCAACTGAAGTCGGTGCAGCAGGCCGCGATCTTCTTCGGCGTCACGCGCATGCGCAACTGGATCGACACCATGTCCATGTGCGGCATGGACGATCGCCCACCGGAGCTCCTGCGCGCCGCACTGATCCGTGCCCACATGTGCGAGAAGCTGGCCAGCGGCATGCCCAACGGCCATCCGGAGATGGCCTTCACCGTGGGCCTGTTCTCGTTGCTCGACACCTTGATGTGCGCACCGATGGAATTCCTGCTGACCCATCTGCGGCTGGTACCTGAAATCAGCGACGCGCTGACCGGCCGCGGCGGCCCGTTTGCGCCATTGCTGAAACAGATCCTCGCCTGGGAAGCCGGCGAGCTGACCAGCGAACACGCCATGCCGCAGCGCATCCAGCGAATGGCCACGATCTACCTGGGGGCCACGCAGTGGGCCGATCAGGTCTTCGCCTCCGCCAGTGGAAAGCCGGCTACGGCGTAAAGGCAAGCGCGGAGCCGGGTTGCCGGTCGCACGCTAGCGTGCGCGGCGCAGCCGCCATCCGGTAAGCAAGAGGCCGAATACCGTCAACGCCAGCCAGCCGTACATGGTCCGCGCATCGTCGCCAAGCCACAACACGCTGGCCACGATGCCCACGGCCAGCGCGCCCAGCCCAAGGGCCAGCTGCGGATCGCGCCGGTCGCGCTGGGCCGAGAGCAGCAGGAACGCGCCCAGCGAGGCCAGCAGCACGGCCAGAATCCGCCAGCTCAACACGAACTCGGGTGGAACCGGCAAATCCGGAAAGATGTCCAGTACCGGCACGTCGCCGACCTGCACGACGTAACCCTTGCCGTCGGCGGCGTCGGTGGCCGCCACCAGCCGGTCGCCGTCGATGCGCCCGACGACGGTCAGCACCTGCAGGGGCACTTCGTTCCAGCTCACCCGCACGTCGCCCAGCCGCGGATCGCCCGGCCGTGCGCTGGTCACCAGGTAATCCTGGTAACGGCTGAAACTCGCCGCGAGGTTTTCCGGCAAGGAGCCGGGATCCGGCGTGATCCGCTGCGTACCCGGTATCGCGTGCAGCAGCACGGGCCCCAGCTTGAACCCGTCGATCTGCACCAGGCCGGCATCGAACTGCTTGCCGCTGACCGGGAAACCGACCGGATTCGCGTGCCCCTTCGGGTCCTCGAAGTGATTGGCATCGAGCAGGTGGTCGACCCAGTCCAGTTCGTAATGCACGTTGCTGCCGACACGCACCTCGCGCCACTGGAACATCTCCACGTGACGCACCAGCACCGGGGTATTCGCGCGCAGGTTGAAATCCGGATCGTGCGGCGCCTCCACCACGGCCGGCGTGCCGACCACGCGCACCATGGAGCCGTGCTGCCCGGCCCCCGGCTGCGCATTCGCCCCAAGATCGATCACCTCGCCACCATGCAGGCTGGCCACCGCGCGGTAGTTCAGCAGGCTGCGGGCGGTCATCGCCACCAGGCCGATCCCGGCCAGTACCAGCAGGGCGCCGATGACGTTCAACCCCAGCCCACGCATGGATATTCCCTGGCGCAAGTCCATCAAGCCGCTCCAGCCTGGTGATACGGCGGAACACCTTGCAGCGTGCGCTGCTCGTCGGTGCTGCCAAAACGGCCACGCTCGTCGCGCGTCACCCGCGCCAGCGCGCAAGCGTGGTCGTGCGTGAAGAACAACCGCACGTCGCGCGCCAGCTTGTCTTCCAGGAACACGCGCTTCTCGTCGATCAGCTTCTCCGGCCAGCGGTCGTAGCCCATGGTGATCGGCAGGTGCACCCAGAAGCGGCCCGGGATCAGGTCGGCGCAGAACACCACGCCGCCGACTTCGGCCAGCATCAGGCCCGGCGTATGGCCGTCCGAAAAGAACAAGCGCACCGACTCGCCCAGCGTCCGCGAATATTCGCCGTCGACCAGTTCCAGCCGGCCGCTGGCTTCCAGCAACGGCTGCAGTTCCGGCACGAACGAGGCACGGTCGCGCGGATGCGGCTTCAGCGCACGACGCCAATGCTCCGCGCCCACCACGAAGCGCGCATTCGGAAACAGCAGCCGCAGCGGCTGGCCTTCCTCCCACGCCGCCAGCAGGCCGCCGGCGTGATCGAAGTGCAGGTGCGACAGCACCACCACGTCGATGTCTTCGTGAGTGAGCCCGACCTCGGCCAGCGAGTCCAGCAGCACATGCCGCGACTCGACCACGCCATAGCGCTCACGCAACGCCGGCTCGAAGAACGCGCCGATGCCGGTCTCGAACAGCACGTTGCGGCCGTCCAGATCCTTCACCAGCAGGCAACGGCAGGCCAGCGGAATCCGGTTCTCCGCATCCGGCGCGATCCAGCGCGACCACAGCGCCTTCGGAGCATTGCCAAACATGGCGCCGCCATCGAGTTGCTGCGAGTTGCCGAGTAGCGAGAATAGTTTCATGACGAAATCAGTATCCCGTTGCCACGGATTCGTCTGGAACGAATCCGGACGCCGCAGGCGGCCCTGCGCGCAGCGCAGGGCGAGGCCCATGGATGGGCCGAGCAAACATGGCGCCGCCATCCAGTTGCTGCGAATTGCCGAGTAGCGAGAACAGTTCCATGGTCTGACCTTACTGCACCTTGCCCAGCCCCGACGGCCGGCGCGGGTCGCTGGCGGCGTCGAGCTGGTTGGTCTTGCGGTCCCAGGTGACCACGTTCATGAAGCCCCACGATTCGCGCGGCTTCAGCGTGTAGCCCATCTTCGTCAGCGCATCGCTGGTGGCGGCGTCGAAGGTGCCCTCTTCCACGTTCACCACGTCCGGCAGGTACTGGTGATGGAAGCGCTTGTGCGCGGCGATCTGCTGTGCGCTCTCGCCGTCGATGAAATGCAGGATGCCTTCCAGCACCTGGGTGATGATGGTCGAGCCGCCGGGCGAACCGATCACCGCGGTGCGGTCGGCGCCGATCACGATGCTCGGCGACATCGACGACAGCATGCGCTTGCCGCCCTTCGGCGCGTTCGCCACGCTGCCGAGCAGGCCGTACACGTTCGGCTTGTTCGGCACCAGCGCGAAATCGTCCATCTCGTCGTTCAGCAGCACGCCGGTACCGGCGGCAACGAAGCTGGAGCCCATCGTGTAGTTCACCGTCGAGGTCACCGCGGCCATGTTGCCGTCGGCGTCGATGATCGAGAAATGCGTGGTGTGCATGCCCGGCTCGGGCGCCTCGGCGCGCGGCAGCATCGACGACGGCGTGGCCTTGTCGTGCAGGATGCCCTGGCGCAGGCCGTCGGCGTAGTACGGCGACAACAGCATGTCCAGCGGCATCTGCACGAAATCCGGGTCGCCCAGGTAATCGTTGTGGTCGCGGAACGCGCGGCGCATCGCCTCGACGATGTAGTGCACGCGCGTGGCCTGGTCCATCTTGGTCAGGTCGTAGCCGGACAGGATGTTGAGGATCTCGGCAATCGCCACGCCGCCGGACGACGGCGGCGGCGCGGTGATGATCTTGTAGCCGCGATAGTCCACGCTGATCGGCGTGCGCTCTTTCGCCCGGTAGTTCGCCAGATCGGCCAGCGTCCAGTTGCCGCCGGCCGCACGCACCGCGGTAACCAGCTTCTGCGCCGTCTCGCCGAGATAGAAGCCGTCGTCGCCGTGGGCCGCCATCAGTTCCAGCGTGCGTGCCTGGTCCGGGTCGCGCCAGATCGCACCTTCCGCCGGCGGCTTGCCGTTCGGCAGATACTTCGCCGCCGAAGCGGGCCAGCGTGAGAGGTCCTTCTGCATGCTGGCGATCGCGCCGCGCAGGCGCGCATCCGGTTCGAAGCCGTCGCGGGCGATGCGGATCGCCGGCGCCAGCGACTGCTGCAGCGACAGGCGGCCGTAGCGTTTGGCGATCAGCACCAGGCCGGCCGGCTGGCCCGGAATGCCGGCCGACAGCGGCCCCTTCAGCGCGGTATCGCGATTCGGGCTGCCGTCAGGGTTGAGGTAATCCTTCGGATTCACCGCAGCCGGCGCGGTCTCGCGCGCGTCGATGAAGACATTGCGGCCGTCCTTTGCCCGGTGCAGCACCGCCATGAAGCCGCCGCCGATGCCGGAACTCTCCGGCTCCACCACCGACAACGTGGCCGCCACCGCGACTGCCGCATCGAACGCGTTACCGCCCTTGGCCAGCACTTCGAGGCCGGCTTCGGTGGCATGGAAGTTCGCGCTGGCGATGGCCGCATGGCCGGGACGCTGCTGCGCGGCGCGGGTCGCTGCAGCCGGCGCCGTCTTCGGCGCGCCATCGGCGGCAAATGCGGCGCCGCCGACCAGAAGAAGGCTCAACGACAAAACGCCCGACAACGGCCGTCGCCAGCTCATGGAAAACCTCATGCCGCGGACTCCTTCGCCATCAGGTGGCGGTACTTGAGTTCAAGCTGCTCGCGCGATTCGACGTGGTCCGGATCGCTGATGATGCATTCGACCGGGCACACCACCACGCACTGCGGTTCGTCATGATGACCGACGCACTCGGTGCACAACGCGGGGTCGATCACGTAAAACTCCTCGCCCAGCGAGATTGCCTTGTTCGGGCAAGCCGGTTCGCAGACGTCGCAATTGACGCAGGTGTCGAGGATTTTCAGGGACATCGGTCGATACTACATGCTGGGGTGCGACGCCTGGGGAGAGCGTGCCGGTGCGCTGGCGACCTCGCAGCGACCAAGCATCCAGCGCCCTCGTGCAAGGCCGAGGGCGCTGCTGCGGAGCTGCGCCGGCGCCGCCGGCGCGGCGACCGCGCTTACATCGCGACGAAACGGACCGTGGCGCCGGTCGGCTTCAGCACGTCGTCGACACGCTGCTGGTCGGCCTGGTCGCCGATGAACAGGATGATCACGTCCTTGAACGAACCGGGCTTGGCATCCTTGAACGCCTCGGCCACCAGGTCGGCGGTCTTGGCCGAATCCGGACCGGCGAACACCAGCATGTTGCCCGGCAGCACGCCGCGCGCGACGGTGTCCTGCACGTTCGACAACTGGCGGCCACGACCGGCCACGGCTTCCTCGGAATCACCGGCCGGCACCAGGTACGGGTACGGACGGTCGGCCTTCATGCCCTGCATGTTGTTCTGCACGATCTGGCCGAGATAGGCGTTCCACGCCTTGGTGTCGTTCGGATCAGTCGGCTTGGTCGCCTGCTGGCTGGCCTGCTGGCCCGCCTGCTGGCTGTCATCGTGTTTGCCGCAGGCGCTCAGGGCCAGGCTGGCGACCAGCGCGACGACAGCAATGAGAGCGAACTTACGCATGGTTATCACCTTCCGTTTCGGGTTGCTTGTTGTGGCCGGTCCGGCCCTTCTGCCAGCGCTGCCGCATGGCCTGTTGTACCGCCGGATGCACGAAACCGGAAATATCCCCGCCGAGGCGGCCGATCTCGCGCACCAGCGACGAGGAGATAAAACTGTATTGTTCCGCCGGCGTCAGGAACAGCGTCTCCGCCTGCGGGATCAGATGCCGGTTCATGCTGGCCAGCTGGAACTCGTATTCGAAGTCCGACACCGCGCGCAGCCCGCGAATGATCACGCCGGCGCCGATCTGCTCGACGAAGGTGGCCAGCAGGCAGTCGAAACCGCGCACCTCCACGTTCGGCAGGTCGGCCAGCGCCAGCCGCGCCAGGGTGATCCGCTCGCCGATGCTGAAGCCGGGTCCCTTGCTGGAACTGTCGGCCACCGCCACCACCACCTTGTCGAACAGCGGCGCGGCCCGCGTCACCAGGTCGGTATGACCGTTGGTGATCGGATCGAAGGTTCCCGGATAGACAGCCAGGCGCGGATTGCCCAAAGTTTTGCTCACGAGACAGACACGGCGGATGGTATTGACCCTAGCTTAACGGAAGCGCGCGCCGATAGAGCGCAAAACACACCTCGCCGGCCTGCCCTTCGCGGTGCAACTGCCAGTTCGGCGGCAGCACCGGCGCATCGCCGCGCGGCGATTCCACGTAGACCCACCCCTGCGCAGTCAGCCAGCCGCCTTGCTCCAGCTGCCGCGCCAGCGCCGGCCACAGGTCCAGTGCGAACGGCGGGTCGAGGAAGACCAGGTCGTACGGTTGTGCCGCGCCCTGCAGGAACAGGCCCGCGTCGAGCGCCGTCACCTGGCCGGCGTCGGCCTTGAGTCGCGCCAGGTTCGCGCGCAGCGCCTGCGCAGCGCGCGCGTCGCGCTCGACGAACTGCACGCCGGCCGCGCCGCGCGACAGCGCCTCGACGCCGAGTGCGCCGGTGCCCGCGCACAGATCCAGGCAACGTGCGCCGTCGATCACCGGCGCCAGCCAGTTGAACAACGTCTCGCGCACCCGCTCGGGGGTGGGCCGCAGACCCGGCAGCTCCGGCACGTCGAGCCGCGAATTGCGCAGGCTGCCGCCGATGATGCGGATCCGCCCCGCCGCGGTCTTGCGCCCGCCGCTCATGCGGCCGCGGCCCCAGCGACCGGACCCTCAGCGGCCAGTACAGATTGGAGTGTTAGCATGCCGCCCATTGTCTTTGAATCACGGCCGCAATGCTCAAATTCTGGAAGAAAAAACCTGCCGGCAAGGAAGCGCAGCAAGCCGACGCCAAGGCACCTGCCGACGCCAGCGTGCCGGAAAGCGGCGACCCGACGCTGCACGAAGCACTGGCGGAAATTCCCGCGCCCGCCGAAACCCAGCCCGAAACCGAGCGCTTCGTGGCGCCGGTCAGCAAACCCGTCGCCGAAGAACCGGCGCCGACCATACGCGGCTGGCGCGAACGGTTGTCCGGCAATGTATTCGCGCGCAGCCTCGGCTCGCTGTTCGTGCGCAACCCCAAGCTCGACGACGACCTGCTCGACGAACTGGAAACCACCCTGATCACCGCCGACGTCGGCGTCGAGGCCAGCACCGAGCTGGTCGAGGGTCTGCGCAAGCGCATGCACAAGCGCGAGTTCGCCGACGCCCCCGCCTTGCTGGCCGCCCTGCGTCAGGAGTTGATCGCGCTGTTGAAGCCGGTCGAGCAGCCGCTCGACGTGCGCGGCAAGCAGCCGTTCGTGGTGCTGGTGGTGGGCATCAACGGCGCCGGCAAGACCACCACCATCGGCAAGCTGGCCCGCCGCTGGCGCGACGAAAGGCGCGCGGTGATGCTGGCCGCCGGCGATACCTTCCGCGCCGCCGCGGTCGAGCAGCTGAAGACCTGGGGCGAACGCAACCAGGTGCCGGTGATCTCGCAAGGCCAGGACGCCGACTCCGCCAGCGTGATCTTCGACGCGCTGCAGGCGGCGCGCTCGCGCGGCACCGACGTGCTGATCGCCGACACCGCCGGCCGGTTGCATACCCAGGGCGGCCTGATGGACGAACTGGGCAAGATCGCCCGCGTGCTGAAGAAGCTCGACGCCGACGCGCCGCACGAGGTGCTGATGGTGATCGACGGCACCACCGGCCAGAACGCGATCAACCAGGTGCGCCAGTTCCGCCAAATCGTCGGCGTCACCGGCCTGGTCGTGACCAAGCTCGACGGCACCGCCAAGGGCGGCGTGGTGTTTGCGCTGGCGCGCGAGTTCGGCCTGCCGATCCGTTTCGTCGGCCTGGGCGAAACCGCCACCGACCTGCGGGCGTTCGAGGCGGCGGCCTTCGTCGACGGCCTGCTGCCGGCCAGCCTCGGCGGCGAGGCGCAAGGCCATGACTGAACCACGCAGGCGAGGTTGAACGCATGTCGCGCCGACTGCGGCTGATCCTGCTGGCACTTGGCGGCTTCGTGCTGGCAGTGGTGCTCGCGGCGGTGGTCGCCGTCTACCTGCTGCTGCAGCCGGAGCGCTTCACCCGCATGCTGCAGACCCAGGCGCGCACCGCCGGGCTCGAACTGAACCTGGCCAGCCCGGCCAGCCCGACCCTGTTCCCGCGGCCGGCGCTGGACCTGGATGGCATCACACTCAATGCCGAAGGCGCCGGTGCGCCGATCCTGCTGGCCGCGCACGGGCAGCTGGTCTTGCCATGGCATACCGTGCTTGGCGGCCCCACGGTGATCTCGCAACTGCAGATCGAATCGCCCCGGGTCGACCTCGACGCGCTGCAGGAATGGCTCGCCGCCCTGCCCGCGCAACCCGAGGACGCGCCGCCGAACATCCCGCGCATCGACACCGGCGTCAGCATCAGCCACGGCAGCGTGGTGCGCGGCAACGAGGTGCTGCTCGGCAACGTCTCGCTCGAAGCCGGCAGCCTGATTTCCGGCCGGCCATTCCCGCTCGGCCTGTCCGCCGTCACCGCCGCGGGCACGCCGCTGCAACTGCGGCTGTCCGCCACGCCGCGCATCGAAGGCAACGCGCTGCAGTTGAACAACATCACCCTGCACCTGTCGCAAGGCAGCGCGATGACGCTCGCGCTCACCGGCAATGCGCGCTGGCACGGCGCCGCCGATGCCGCCGCCAGCCTTGCCGGCAAGCTCGACCAGGCCAGCGCCGGCCAATACGACATCTCGCTGCTGCTGACCCCCGCCGACCAGAGCAACCCGCTGCTGCTCGCGCTGAAACTCGACGGCCCCGCCAACCACGCCGACCTGCGCCTGCCGCCGCTGGCGCTGGCCCACTGGTGGAGCCAGCTGGGCGATCCGCAAGGGCCGCAACTGAGCGTGCCGCCGGGCAGCGGCCACGCGGAAATCGCCAAGCTCGAAGCCGGCGGCATCAGCATCGAAGGTCTCACCATCCGCGCCGGCGACGCCGTGCCCGCACCGGCCGGCACGGCAGCCGCACCGGCGAAACCCGCCGCCAGCAAGCAACCATGAGCGCGCCCCTGGCCACCCGCCTGCTGCGCTGGTTCGACCGGCACGGCCGCAAGGACCTGCCGTGGCAACACGCGCTCGATGATGGCCGGCGCGACGCCTATCGCGTGTGGCTGTCCGAGGTGATGCTGCAGCAGACCCAGGTTGCCACCGTGGTCGGCTACTTCGAGCGCTTCGTCAACGCGCTGCCCACCCTGCGCGACCTTGCCGCCGCCGACGAGGACACCGTGCTGGCGCTGTGGTCCGGGCTCGGCTATTACCGCCGCGCGCGCTTCCTGCATCGCACCGCGCAGCTCTGCGTCGAACGGCACGGCGGCGAACTGCCGCGCGACTTCGCCGCGTTGATCGCGCTGCCCGGCATCGGCCGCTCCACCGCTGGTGCGATCCTGGCGCAGGCGCACGGCCTGCGCTTCGCCATCCTCGACGGCAACGTCAAGCGCGTGCTGACCCGCTACCACGGTATCCACGGCCATCCCGGCGAAAGCGCGGTGGAGAAGCAACTGTGGCAACACGCCGAAGCGCACACGCCGGAGGTCCGCGTCGCCGACTACACCCAGGCGATCATGGATCTCGGTGCGACGCTATGCACGCGCTCGCGCCCACGTTGCGCGGACTGTCCGCTGGCCGCCGACTGCATCGCCCATCGCGACGACCTCACCACGCAACTGCCCAGCCGCAAGCCGCCCAAATCCATTCCCACCCGCGCCACCGTGATGCTGATCCTGCGCGACCGCCACGGCCGCGTGCTGCTGGAACGACGCGGTCCGCAAGGCGTGTGGTCCGGCCTGTGGAGCCTGCCCGAAGCGAGCGACCCGGACGGCGCCTGGCGCATCGCGCAGCAGCACGCGCAGATCGACGACGCGCAGGCGCTCGCCTCATTCACCCACGTGTTCAGCCATTACCGGCTCGACATCGAGCCGCTGCTGTTCGATCGCGCGACAGCACAGCGCGGCATCGCCGATAATCCGCAATTGCGCTGGTGCAGCGCCGTCGAACTCGACGCACTCGGCCTGCCCGCACCGGTGCGCAGCCTCTTGCTGCAGATCAACGACAACGCCTGAGCCGATCCGCAAGCTGCACTCACCACTACGGTGCCCCCACCAGGATTCGAACCATGAGCCGTACCATCCACTGCGCCAAGCTCGGCATCGACGCCGAAGGCCTCGACTTCGCCCCCTGGCCCGGCCCGCTCGGCCAGCGCATCTACGCCGAGATATCCAAGCCCGCATGGCAACAGTGGCTGGCCCACCAGACCACGCTGATCAACGAATACCGGCTCAATCCGCTCGACCCGAAGTCGCGCAAATACCTCGGCGAACAGATGGAGAAATTCCTGTTCGGCGGCGACTTCGCCCAGGCCGCCGGCTTCACTCCGCCCGACCACGAGTCTTGACGAAACGCCGCGCATTCGGTCTAATGCGCGGCTCCACGCATCATCGACAACCCTCGCGGTCGTCCCTGATCGCCAGGTTCCCGGCCGGGTAGCTCAGTTGGTAGAGCAGGGGATTGAAAATCCCCGTGTCGGCGGTTCGATTCCGTCCCCGGCCACCATTTTTATGGCGATAAAACAAAGATTTAGCCCACTTCTCGAATTTTCGGAAAGTGGGCCTTTTCTTTTGTGGGTTACGTTTGGGTTACGGTCAAAACAGCTGACTGGGGACTTAAAAGTGATCGACGAAATTTTTTCCCCGCTCGACGAATTAGCCCCTGCTGGGCGTAATAATCCCCTGTTCGACGAATGCTCGACGAATATTGACGCTCTGCAAACCTGTGCTCGAACATGCCGACAGCGCATTTAGACGGCCATTTCATCAGGTGAAAAACTTGGCATATACGCCAAGCCGCTGCATGGTGGCAAAGGCTTCATCTAATGCTGCGATCTGCGGCGCTAAAGGCGTCTTATAATCCAGTGGGGGCACCCGAATGGCCAGCGACCCATATTGCCCCGTGGTGATCGGCACGACGTCCGGTGGAAGCTGCCCCACCCGCTGCACGATGTCTGCCTGGCTGAACCCGAAAAGACCCAGCTCAACGGAACCGCCGATGGAGCCACGCTTCATCTTGTGGTTCAGCCGGATACGCGCCGGCCACCCTTCCACCCAAAGGATGATCCAGTGGCCCTGCCCGCCTCGTTCGCCGGGCGGGTTCATCCGCAGGTTGGGTTGGGTGCGGCATAGGTACGCGAAATAATCTCGATGAAAAGCGGTCACCACATCGTTAACCACTTTCGTGTAACCGCGCCGGCCTTGCTTCACAGCCTCATCTATGACTCGCTTGCGCCAGGCCGAATGGGCATCATTCTGTTGTGAAAACCAATCAGCGATCCGCTCGTAGGCAATCCGACCCACGTATTGCGAGTGCTCAGCCAAGCCGTCGAGATAAGTCTGCGGTGCGCACATGCAGGTGACATAGCGATCGAACCACCCGTCCGCGATCCCTTGTGCCCCTCGGCGGTGATAGCGCAGGTCCTGCTCGTGCTGTTCCGACGCAGCGACCTTGTTCTCGATCAGCACACCAACCCGCTCACTCCCCACCTTCACGCGGAGCAAGACGTCGGTTTCGCCGTCTGCGTTGTGGACACTGTGCCAAACACCGTCGAACGTGGCGCCGTCCAGTTCCAACTGTTCACACCACCAAGCAACGAATGCTGGGCTGGCGTGCAGCTGTTCCAGGAGCAAGAGATCGATGTCGCGCTCCTGCACAGCGGTTATGACGGGCATTTGGTCCAGAGTCATGGCATCAGGGCCAGGGCCAAATCAGTAAAGTCAGCAACAGCATTGAATGAACAACCATGTTGGCGCCCCATGTCCTTGGTGACCCGATTGACGCCTATTGCTTGTTGATGGCGTCAATCGCCGCTTCGTTCTTCTGGATGTCGTTCGACAGTTGCGCGAGGTTGCTTTCCACCTTGGCTCGCGTCGTTGCGTAGCGTTGCCGTTCCTTCGCCAGGCGATCACATCCGTCGATGCTGGCAGAGGCAGAACACGGGCTGTTGGCGAGCCCCTTATCAAACTCAGATAAGTGTTCACTCCCCTGTTGAAGCACCTGGTCGACTTGAAACTTGATCTGCCCCATCTGGAAGGCAAGCTGCCCGATACGAAAGCGCACCTGGCCTGCAGGGTAATCTTGGTGCTTGGCCTCCAGATCCTGCATGAGACCATGGTCTTTCCGGGCAGCCTCCACCAGTTGTTCTTCCTGGTGCCGCGCGATTTCGGGGCCTTGCGTGCTTGATAGGATACGAGTGTTGTATGCGCTCAATGCCTGCGTGAGTTCCGAAACGCGCTTGACGTCCTCGGCTATCTGCTTGGCCCGGTCCTGGAGTTGCCGCCGCTGTTTCCCGACCTCAACCAACGCGTTTATCGTTGCGTCGAACTCTTGGGACTTAGCGGGCGAGAAATGTGCATTGCCTCCGGGCATCGCCAAGTCGATCCCCGCGTCTGAAACCTGGCCACTGACGTTGCGCGCCAGACTCAACAATTCGTTGGCTTTCATTGTGAGCACCAGCGAGTGCCCGTTCGCATCCACGGTCCCACCCGTGATGCTGATGTCCGTGCGCTCCGCCTGGCCATTGGGCTTGACCTGGATGAGAACCATGCTCCCCATCACCTGCTGACTTTGGCTCTCGGTGAGTTGGAGCAACGCAGCGCCGTGGTCATCGCGTGCCATATACGTGCCCGACAGGTTCTGCGACGAACATCCGGCCATACTCAACAGAGCGAGAACGCCCATCCATCGCATTGTGCTCTTCATCATTTCATCCCCTCCTTACTCGGACGTCAGTGGCGTCCCGCCTCATCCGATGTGGCGTCATCGGCGAAATCGGACCTTTAAGTTTGTGAGGCTTATGCCACTGGTCTATCACCGCATGATACGCAGCAACCATGCTAGATCGTAACCGCCAGCTAGCCAGGAGCCCCCAGCCTAAATCTAATGAGAAGAGCCTTTTCGAATGAATCAGCGAGTGCGGATGGCGTAGCATGATGCCAACTTACTTTTTGGCATCGCTATGTCACGCTTCTCGGAACGCAACGGACTGTATCCGCCCGATGCTGAAATCACCGCAAGACACGAGGCGCCCGAAGCTCTGCGCGCGACGCTCATCGGCTTGGCCTATCGGTCAGGTTTGAAACCCAGCGACTTGCGGCGGCTCGTGTGCGACGCTCTTTTCCTCGCACCCGACGCCAATAACTGGAGCGAGACGCCAAATATTGATGAGGAAGTTCGCGGCTATTTGCGAGATTGCGATTGGTTTCATGCCTACGACATCATCGAAATCATCTATAGATACCTAGTGACTCACCCGAACATAGGCGCTTTTCTTGGGGATGTCAGTGGTCTACACGGACACGCTCTGTTTGAAGGCGAGCTCAATCGTTACTTTCGTTTTTCAGGCCTGGGGTGGCAGCTCAGTAACGGAATCATCGAGTATCGAGGTACGGAAGTCTTTGAGGACACCTTGCAAGATGCTGCCAAGCAACTTAACGCGGTCAATCGGCACACATCTGCATACGAACTCCACGAAGCCATCCGTGACTTGTCGCGTCGCCCAGAACCCGATGTAACAGGAGCCATCCAACATGCGATGGCTGCATTGGAGTGTGTGGCGCGCGACGTTGGCGAGTCAAAAGACACGCTGGGAACGATTGTTTCCCGACGCCGCGACCTTTTTCCTGCACCACTGGATATCGTGGTCGAGAAAGCTTGGGGATGGAGTTCAAATTTCGGACGGCATCTGCAAGAGGGCAAATCGCCATCTATAGAAGAAGCGGAATTGTTGGTTGGCATCAGCGGTTCCCTATGCCGGTATTTCGCGAGCAAGCTCAAATAGAAGGCGGGTGCCGGAACCAACCGGCAGCGTCATGTGGAAACCACTCCATTGCCCCAGATTTTTCATCCCTTGCTCGACGAACGATCGATGGAAACGATCACGAAAAATCTTTGGGTAACGTTTGGTAAACGGTAAACCGTGCGTTTCTGTGCCGCCAAGTGCAGGCAGGTGCCCAAGCAGCCCTTGTGCCAAGCCGATCGCGTCGTTGCGTAGCGCTGCTGTTCCTTCGCCAGACCATCACACCCGTCAGTGCGCGCAGAGCCAGCGCACGGGCTGTCAGGGATGCTCCACGCGACTGCACTGAGAACAGACTGCCATATGCCGAGGCAGGGACGACGACACCGGTGCCCGGCACCGCCCCGTCGCTTATCTTGACTGAGCCAGCGCCACCGCGTCAGCGCCGGCGGGAAACCGTAGTTGTCCCGACACATCGTTCGCGGCACACCATACCGCTTCGGCCACATCGGACTCTTTCGTTAGTACCGTCGGCTGCCCGAACGCAGCAAAGATGGGGGCCGCGAAGGGGGCGTAGGCTTCCGGAATCAGACCTTCCATTCGCGCTCCGCCATTGCTCGTGAAACGTGTCGTCGGGCCGTAACCGGGCTCAACCAGTTTGGCGTGAATGTTGAAGTATTCGAGTTCGAACGCCAGAGAACCGGTGAACCCCTCGATTGCCGCCTTGCTCGCGGTGTAAGCAGCCGCCAGCGGCATCCGCGCCAGAGTTGCGCTCGATGTCACGTTTACCACCACGCCCGATTTCCGCGCACGGAATTGCGGCAATACCGCCTGCGTCATCGCCATGACGCCAAAGGTGTTGGTCTCGAACACCTCGCGCACCGTGGACATCGACGTGGCCTCGAAGGCCCCGACGACCCCGATGCCTGCGTTGTTGACGAGAACATCAATGGGCCCGCACGCCGCGATCGCAGCCGCGATGCTCTCGGGTTGCGTGACGTCGAGCGCCAGAACACGGAGTCGGTCCGAGCGGGGCAGAGCATCTTCGCGCGGCGTTCGCATGGTGGCGACTACCTGCCAACCCTGCGCGTGGAAATAGCGGGCGATCTCGAGCCCGTAGCCGGAAGAACAGCCTGTAATGAGGACCGTTTTCATCGTTGGTTTCCTTGGGTTTGGTGTGATGGTCACGATAGCGGCGACGCACTGGACGCTCTACCATGAAGCGTCCGAATTTCACTCGTGAGCGTCCAACCATGAATGATCCCCTCTCGGAAATCATCGCCCTGCTTCAGCCCCGCACGGTGTTTTCGAAGACCATCAGCGGCGCTGGCCGTTGGGGTGTCCGTTACTCGAACTTCGGTCAACCGAGCTTCTGTGCCGTTATCGAGGGGAGTTGCCTGCTCGCCGTCGACGGCCACCCCACGCTCACACTTGAAGCAGGCGACTTCGTGCTCCTGCCGGCGACGCCGGGCTTCACCATGTCCGGGTTCGAGCCGGTGACGCCCGAGCGAATCGATCCGAAGGTGACGCCCGCACCAACAGGCGAAGTTCGTCACGGCACACGCGGCGGAAAACCGGATGTCCGACTGCTCGGCGGCTATTTCGTCTTCGATTCGCCCGATGCGGGTGTGCTGGTGTCTCTGCTGCCTGCGGTGGTGCATGTGCGCGGCGTCGAGAGGCTCACGGTGCTGGTACGACTTGTCGGGGAGGAATCGAGTGGACTCAGACCAGGCCGGGACCTCGTGCTCGGGCGCCTTGTGGAGGTTCTGCTGATCGAAGCGCTGCGGACGACTTCGGGCGAGGATGCGCCTCCGGGGTTACTGCGCGGCTTGGCCGATGCCCGACTCGCACCAGCAATGAAGCAGATGCACGGACAGGTTGCGCGATCCTGGACGATGGCCCAACTGGCGAAAAAAGCCGCGCTCTCGCGTTCGGCGTTCTTCAAGCGCTTCACGCGCACCGTGGGGCTGCCGCCGATGGAATACCTGCTTGCTTGGCGCATGGTGGTCGCAAAGGATCTGCTTCGACGCCACGACATCGGGCTCACCGAAGTTGCCGAACGCGTCGGCTACAGTTCGGCAAGCACTTTCAGCGCCGCGTTCAACCGGCACGTGGGCCAGCCTCCCAGTCGCTACGCGAGAGAAAGTTAGAGCTTCTTGGCGCGGGGCCGCACGAGCGTCTGCTTTCGTGCTCTCGCCGCCGCTTCCGGTGGTACGAATGGGCGAGCCTGCAGCATGCAGCCGGACCGACCGGCAAGCCACTCGCCACGAACGGCAGTCCGCAGGTTACGGCCGTGGCACCTGACCGTTTTGGGTCACTCGTCGACAACTTTTGTATCGTCGATCATCCATCGGCAGGGGCGGATGGTGTTCCGCTGCGCAGATCCAGGCAACGCCTGCACCGGCTCGCCACGGGAAAATCGGGCCTGCCAAAATCCGGGGTCTGCGCCCCCAGACCCACCATCCCGGGCCGTTCCGCACCGAGGCGCAGTGCGCATCGCTACCATGCTCAACTCGCGATATTGCGTGATGATGATCACAATTGCAGGCATTGGCACGGATGCTGCTTTGCCATGCATCGAACCACTTTGGGTTCTCTTTCGAGAAGCCGCCATGGATGAAGATCTCAAGCAGGACATCGCGGGCAGTACACAGCGGCTGTTAGCCGACCGGCTGCGGCAGCGATACGCAAGATGCCGCAAGACATTGGCAAGCTACGCCGTCAGCGCGGCCGAAGCACCACTTGCCGCGACCATAGCGCCGTTCCGTCTCAGCGTCGTGCAGAAGGCCCCGGCATCCCCGCAGCGACGCCCGACGGGTTCGGGTGAACGATTCGCCACACTTTTTTCGCAAGCCTACAGCGCTGCACGCGATTCGCAGGGCAACGCCCCGCGCCGTTGCCTCGTCGCGACAGGCAACCGGTGACGGCCTGAGCCGTCGGTTCCGCGGCGAGTGCAGCACCTTGCCGCGATCTGTCATCGCCGCTGCCCGATCCCGATCAACCGCACGCGCTGTCCGGCGTTTCGTCCTGGTCCGAATCCGGGCGGGCTGACACCGGCACCACACGAAGGTACCGCTGCCGGCGCGCAGGCATCGCCGGCGCCGAACGCGCTGCGTCTGCGCCACAGCGCGCCGACGTGCGAAAATCGGGGCACCCATCGATAGTGTCCCTAACTTCATGCCCACCCAGAAATACGACTTCCGCCAGTTCCAGGAAGAGCTCGCCAAGCTCGAACGCAAGGTTGAAAAGCAGCTGCCGGCCAAGCCACTCGGCAAGAAGGCCGCGGCGGCGCAGCGGCTGGCGATGGCGCGGGAGGAGTTCCTCGCACTGCGCAAGCGGCACGAGCTGAGCGTGGCGGACGTGGTGGCGTTCTTCCCCGAGGAGGAAGGCATTGCCTACCTGCAGCAGCTGATCGTGGCGGCGCAGGCGAAGCCCCGGCGCACGCGCAAGTCGTAGGTGCGCCGCTCCGTGTCTCAAACTGTGCGGCCACCCCGCAGCAGTCCCGCTGACCGAAGCTATACTGCGCTGCCGACGGTGCGCTCCACCCTTCCGGGACGGATGCTGCAACAGGGGACTGCCGGACGATGAACATGCAAATCGACATCCACGCACTGCCGCCTGGCGCCAGCGACCGGCAACCGCGAATTCGGGCGGTGTTGGTTGCCGTGGCCCTGGCTACGCTGGGCGTGGGCGGCTGCGCTCCGTTGCGCGGTGGGCATTCCACGGTGGTGGTCACTCCGTCGCAGTCGTCGACGGCATCGCCTGCGTCGTCGGCGGGAACGTCCCGGCAGCCTTCGCTGGCTGCGATCATCCGCAACCAGCTTCAGCTTGGCCACTACGCCGAGGGCGAGACAGCGTTGCGGCAGTACCTGAAACAGCACCCGGGCGACCGCGCGGCGCAGGCCATGCTGCGCCAGCTCACCGCCGATCCCCGCCAGGCGCTGGGCGAACGCTGGCGCGCGCACGTCGTGCAGCCGGGCGACTCCTACAGCACCCTGGCCGGCCGCTATCTTGGCGACCCGAGCCGGTTCCTGATCCTGGCCCGTTACAACGGCTCGACCAATCCCTCGATGCTGCGCGCCGGCGAGACGCTGCACATGCCGCTGTCTGCCGCAACCGACACCGCGGCTGCGGGCGCGATGCCGGCCGCCACCACGATGCCGACGGCGATCGTGCGCGGCACCGAATCGCCGGCGGCAGAAGCGCGCCGGCTGCAGAGCGAAAGCGTGTCCCTGCTCGGCCAGGGGCACAAGGATCAGGCGCTCGCCCGCCTTGATCAGGCGCTGGCCATCGACCCGCAATTGAAGCCGGCCGGAGCTGGGGCGACGGCGCTGCGAACGCAGCTGCTGGACTCGTACCACGAGCGCGCGATCGTGCTGTACCGCGACCAGCAACTGGACCAGGCCATCGCGCTGTGGGATCGGGTGCTGACGATCGCGCCGGACTACGAGCCGGCCATCGTCTACCGTACCCGGGCACTCGAACTCAAGCAGCGGCTGAAGCAGTACTGACCTGCGGCTCAGGCCTCGCCGCCACCACCTTCATCGGCCGTCACCGACATGATCCGCGTCGGCCGCGTCACGTCCACACCGGCGCTTGCCGGCGCGGACGGCTCCCCGGACCGGTGTTGCCGGGCCTGCAGCGCGCCGTTCATCAGGTTGAAGGTGGCGAACAGCCGACCCAATTCATCGCGGCGGGTCAACCGGATCCGATGGCGAAAGTCGCCACGCGCCACCCGCAGCAGCGCATCGCCAAGCAGGTTCAGCGTATTGAGCGGCCGGCGGAACAGCCAATAGGCCGCACCGACGACGGCCGCCAGGGTCAGCACCAGCACGATGGCGATCACCCACAGCGTGGTCCGTTGCGCCGCGCGCAAGGCCGCATTGCTGATCCCCAGGCGCAGGTCACCCACCACCTTCGCCTGGTAATGGATGGGCACGTCGAACAGCAGCATCCCGCCCTGCGCCGGGTCGCCTGCGGTGCGGCTGAGATAGCTCTGGATATCGCCCGATCGCGGCAGGTATTCCATTCCCTGTGGAGCGGGCAGCTTGCGGCCGACTTCCTCTTGCTGCGTGCTGGCGATGACGTCGCCTGCGCGATCGGCGATCGCCAGGTAGTGGATCTGCTGGTTGCGCGAGACGTCCGTGACCAGGGCGCGGGTGGCGGCGTGATCGTCGAGCAGCAGGTTCTCGGCCGATTCGCTGGCGATCATGCGGCCCATCGAGCTGCCGAAATCCAGCGCCACCCCGCTCACCGCGGCGCTCTGCTTGGCGTAGATCGCCGCCAGCCCCAGCATCAGCACCAGGCTCAGGATGGCGCCCAGGCTGCTGGCCCAGCGCAGGCGCAATGAAATGATGCGGGTCGCCAACGGATTTTCGCGCGCGCGCTCGTACTCGCGCGCCGCCAGGCGCAGGTCGTCGATGACCTCCGCGCCGCGCTGGTAGCGCGACTCCGCCGTGGGCGCCAGCAAGGTGCGCACGATGCTGATCAAAATCGACGGCGTCGCCGGATCGCGCGGCCGGATCGGCGGGCGCGGCGAGCGCAGGCGCTTCCTGACCAGTTGTTGCACGTTGCCGATGTCCGGCCACGGCAGCTTGCCGGTGACCAGCCAGTACAGCACCACGCCCAGCGAGAACAGGTCGCTGCGCGCGTCGGCCCGTTCGCCACGCAGGCGCTCCAGTGCCATGTAGGCCGGCGTGCCGCCGATTTCCGCGGGCAGCCCGTCGGCGTCACGCGGCGAGCCGCGGCGTTCGGCGATGCCGAAGTCGCTGATCTTGGCGTAGCCCCAGCCATCGGTCAGCATGATGTTCTCGGGCTTGACGTCATGGTGGAGGACGCCACGGGCATGCGCATAGTCGAGCGCGGCAGCGAGCTGCCCCACCAGGTCGATGATCACCGGCAGCGACGGAAACCCCTCGCGGGCGACCGCGCTGGCGAGTGTCTCGCCCGAAAGGCGCTCCATCGCGATGTACGAGCGGCCATCGTCGGTCTCGCCGACGTCGAAGATCGTGACGATGTGCGGATGGGTCAGGTGGCCGGCCGCGCGCGCCTCGATCCGGAACCGGCGCCGATAGGCGGGATCGGCGGCAACCTCCCGGTGCAGGCACTTGATCGCCACCTTGCGCTCGATGCCCGGATCGAAACCGGCGTAGACGACAGCCATCGCGCCTTCGCCGAGGATGCCCTCGATGCGATAGCGGCCGACCTGCTGCGGGATGGGGCTCTCGCTCACGGCGACCCGAGGAACCGCCATGCCAGCACGCCCAGAGCGCCGAGCACGGCAAGCAGCAAGATTGCGCCGATCCAGCGCCGGAATGCGGGTTTCGGCAGGCCGGGCTCACGGGTCAGGAACACGAACTCCGCCTGCCCCAGCCGGATGTGATCGCCGTGACGCAGGGCCGCCTCGTGGATGCGCCGGTCGTTCACGAACGTGCCGTTGGTGGACAGCGTGTTCACGATGACGCAGCGACCTTGCTGGTTGGTGATCCAGGCATGGTTGCCGGATACGCTGAGGTCGTCGACGACGATCTCGTTGTCGCCCCGGCGGCCGATGGCCTGCCGGCCCGGGCGAAGGGTGAAGCGGCGCCCCTCGATGCCGGGGCTGCTGCCTTCCAGCACCGGTTCATGCGCGCTGATCCGGCCATCCGCCCCGTCCGCGGCATCGCTGATGTACTGCCGCAATGCCTCGGTGGAAAAAAGCCGGGTGCCCTGCGGTCCCGAAGATCGTTCGCCGGAGCGGAACGGTGCCTGACCACGATCGCTCATCGAAACCCCACGCCTCCGAACCAGTCCGAACTATAACCAACTGGAGAAAACCCGGCACGGTCGAGGACGTCCAAGCCGGAAATCGTTGACGCAAAAGTCACATGCCTGAACGGCAGCCGGCGGCGACGGTCCGTGTTCACCGCAGGTTGAATTGGCCTGCTCAAGACTCGGGCCTTCCACAGGCAACGAGGTGCTCCCCTATGACGAACAAGCTCGCTTCACTGACTTTCACCCTGGCGCTGGGGACGCTGGCGCTGGGAGTCTCCGGCGCCGCGACGGCGCAGCAAGCCATGACCGAACCGCAAGTGCAGGGCCAACTCACCGCGCAAGGCTATACCAAGGTGCACGACCTGAAGTTCAAGGACGGCATGTGGTACGCCGAGGCGAAGAGCGCGAACGGCGACCGGGTGGATCTGCGCATCGACGCGAGAACCGGTCAGGTGTACCCGGACGAGCAGGTGTCGCAGCTGAGCAAGCAGGACGTGCGCGCGTCGCTGGAAACCCAGGGCTATACGCACGTGCGCGACGTGGAGTTCGAGAACGGCATGTGGAAGGCCAAGGCCGACAATCCCGCCGGCAACCACGTCAAGCTGAAGATCGACGCCACCAGCGGCAAGGTGGTCGGTACTTACTGAGTCTGGCAAGTGAACGCCGGTACATGGGCGGGCGGAGCACGCATCCCGCGTGCCGCTTCCCCATGTATCAGCCGCGCCCTACAAGCTGCATGCCATCAGCGGCAGCGTGGATTGCCGCTCGGCCGGCAAGGTCAGGGCAAGCCACGCCGAAACCATGCCGGCCACCTGGGCCGCGCTCATGCCGCCGGTATCGATGGCCGTGTTGCTGCGCCCATACGGGCGATATTTCGACGAACTGGTCACCGAGAACAGGCCGACAGTCGGGGTGCCGCTGGCAACGGCCAGATGCATCACACCACAGTCCGCGCTGATGAAGCCGTCCATGTTCGCGATCATCGAGGCCAGGCGGCGCAAGTCGCGCGTGTAGTAAGAAGGAAAATCTCCGCCAAGCTGTGCCTGACCGTGTTCCGCCACCACGTCCACGATCAGCAGGTTCGGCTGCGAGGCCAGCAGTGCATCGACAAATTCCGTCCACCATGTCTCGCCGTAACGCTTGGCACCCGTGGCATTGGCGAATATGCCGACAACCGGGCGTCCGGATGCTGGCTGCGTTCCACCGAGAACGGCGGCCAGCGCCTTGCCCGCCTGCTGCCGCTCGCCCTCGGACAGGCGCAAATTGAGCGTCTCGCACGGCCGGTCCACCTTCCCCGCGTACGCCGTACGCAGCAGAAACACGCTGCGATGCGCCAGATGATCCGGCCAAGACAGGCTGTGCCACAGCGAACCGGCATTCGCCCGGGCATCCGGAAAGCCGAGCTTGAAGCGAGCCTTGACGACGCCCAGCAACAGGCGACCGGACTGCGACCCATGGCACGCATCGATCGCCAGGTCGTAGGAGCTGCGCCGCAGTTGCCGCAGCAGCACGATCGTCTGCCACACGTGCCTGGCGATCTTTCGCGGCAGGCAGAAGACCTGACGCACCTGAAAGCGGTTGGTGAACAGCATCCGCGCTGCCTCGCCACCACTGACCAGATCGATCTCGGCCCCGGGATAGAGCGCCTCGACCTCGGCCAGCAGAGGGCTGATCAGCACTGCATTGCCGAGTCGATGATTGGGCCGGCAGATCAATACGCGATGGATGCCGCGCGTCGGCAACTGGCCAGGCTCGCACAGCTGCCTGCCCACGGCGGAAAACAGGCGACCAAAAAGCAGGGTGATGGCGCGATGCCGCAGCGCATCGCCGCGCCGCACCCTGGCATGGATGGATGGCTGCTCGCCTTGTGGCAGTTCGGCAACGTTATTCATCGAGTGATCGGTACCAGGAAGATTCCCGCAAGTTACGACAGCCCACCTTTCCTGGACCCTTCCCGAAATCGACAGGCATCACTCACGCTCCGGACTAACGCAATTCTCATGAACCCACGCCCCTCGCAATGATCGCGTCTCATTACGCAGCACCGCAGCACCATCCGTAACCGGTGTCATATGGACGGCCAAAAGGAAACGCCATGACGCGGCGCCGGATGGAGCTCTTCGCCGCCAGACATGCGCACGCTGCCTTCGTACAGTAGCGGTATTCCCTTAGTCGACCCTTAAGACACCTCGAACACCCCTTCCTCAAATTCGCCACCGCTGCAAAGCAGGAGGAGCCCTGCAACAGCGAAGCTGGCCATCCAGCGAAGCCTGACGCACTGGGTCCCTGCTTTCGCAGGGGTGACGGCAAAAAGCGGTGCATTTGAAGTGCCCTTGGCGATGTCCGAGCTATCAACCCATAAGCCGCGCCAAGCCGGCCGGACGTATAGCAAGCCTTGTCGCTCGACATGCCTCGGACCCAATGGCACGCCGCCCGGATGGACCGACGCACCTCGCCTCACTACTATCGACGGGTTCCTTCCCTCTACAGGTGACGCCCGTGAAGCGATTGCTCCTTTCCGCACTGATCATGGCCGCGTGTTCGGTCGCGCAGGCCGCCGACACACCGACCTTCAGCACCGAGCGGCTGTCCGCCGAAGTGAAGATGCTGTCCTCCGATGCCTTCGAGGGCCGCGGCCCGGCCACGCCGGCCGAGGCGAAGACCATCGACTACGTGGTGGCGCAGATGAAAGCCGCCGGGCTGCAACCCGGCGGCGACCTCAAGGACGGCAAGCGCAGCTGGACCCAGGCGGTGCCGCTGCGGCGCAGCCAGATCGTCGGCACGCCCGCGCTGAAACTGAGCCTGGGCGACAAGCATGAAGCGCTGACCCAGGGCGAGCAGATCGCCGTGCGCGCGCCGATGGACGGCTCCACCAGCGTGGCGATCGCGAACGCCCCGCTGGTGTTCGTGGGCTATGGCGTGACCGCGCCCGAGCGCAACTGGGACGACTTCAAGGGTATCGACCTGCACGGCAAGATCGCCGTGGTGCTGATCAACGATCCGGATTTCGAAACCGGCAAGGGCGACTTCGGCGGCAAGGCGATGACCTACTACGGCCGCTGGACCTACAAGTACGAGGAAGCCGCGCGCCGGGGCGCGCTGGGCATGCTGGTGATCCACGAAACCGCGCCGGCTTCGTACGGCTGGGCCACGGTGAAGAACTCCAACACCAACACCATGTTCGACATCGTGCGCGACAACCCGGCGGCGGTGCACCCGCAACTGGAAGGCTGGATCCAGCGCGACCTGGCGGTGCAGATGTTCAAGCACGCCGGGCTGGATTTCAACGCGCTGAAGCAGCAGGCGCAGACGCGCGACTTCAAACCGGTAGTGCTGAAGGGCGAGAGCCTGTCGGCGAACTTCAAGGTCGACTCCGGCGTGATCACCTCGCACAACATCGTCGGCCGCATCGAGGGCAGCAAGCACCCGGACGAAACCGTGATCTACAGCGCGCACTGGGATCATCTCGGCGTCGGCGCACCCGACGCCAACGGCGACCGCATCTACAACGGCGCGGTCGACAACGCCACCGGCACCGCGGCACTGATCGAAGTGGGCCGTGCCTTCGCGCAAGGGCCGAAACCCGAGCGTTCGGTGGTGTTCCTCAACGTCACCGCCGAAGAGAAGGGCCTGCTCGGCTCCGAGTACTACGCCGCCAATCCGCTGTACCCGCTGGCCACCACCGTGGGCGTGCTCAACATGGACGCGCTCGACCCGCACGGCCCGGCGCGCAACTTCACCATCTCCGGCAGCGCGAAGCTGGACTTGCTCGACGACCTGATCGCCGACGCGAAGAACTACGGCATGGTTTATTCGGCGGACCCCAAGCCGGAGGCCGGCCACTTCTTCCGCTCCGATCACTTCTCGTTCGCCAAGCGCGGCGTACCGGCGATCTCGTTCGGCTCCGGCAACGACTGGATCGACGGCGGCCTCGCAGCCGGCAAGGCGGCGGAAGACGACTACACCGCCAAACGCTATCACCAGCCCGACGACGAATGGCAGGCCAACTGGTCGTTCACCGGCATGGCGCGCGACCTGCAACTGCTCTACGCCGTCGGCCACGACCTGGCGAATTCCGACCAGTGGCCGAACTGGGGCAAGGATTCCGAATTCCGCGGCACCCGCGACACCAGCGCCGCCGAGCGGAAATAAGTTCGAGGCTCTTGCCATGCTCCTCCCCCTGCGTGCAGGGGGAGGAGCAACGGTGGCCAGTCAGTGCCGGCCGTAGGCCCAGCGCAGAAACACCGGCAGCATCCGTTTCCATGACGCCTGGTTGTGCACGCCACCGGGCAGCAGGAACAGCGTGGCGTCGGCATGACGCGACGGATGCTTCGCGACATCCATGTTGACCGTATAGCCAAGCTGCTTCAGCCCGCGCAGGCGAAAGCCGTCGGCGCCGCGATAGCCTTGCAGCAGGTCCTGCGTGTCGTCGACGGTATCGTTGATGCCGTCGCCGTCGCGATCCTTGGTTTCCTCCGCCGTACCCACCGCAAACCACATGCGCAAGCCTGCGCGCTTGCGACCGCGATCGACCATCGCCTGCGCCAGCCGCGTGTGCTGCACCACCGTGGTGCTGCCGCGATCCGCAGCGAGCCAGAACGAGGGCGAGAACGCGCCGACCTGGCCGAACACTTCCGGATACTGCCAGCCGAGATTGAACGCGTTCAATGCACCGAGCGACCAGCCCAGCATCGTGCGCCCGCGCGCGGACTGGCGCGTGCGGTAGTGCGCGTCCACATACGGCACCAGCGCCGTCGCGACCCAGGCGGAATAATCCTGCGCGCGCGTGCCGATCGGACCGATCGGCGAACCGCCGACCAAGCTGCGTGCCGCGGCGCGGTCGGACAGGCCGTAGCCGCTGGCGCGATCGGCGAGCATCCTGATCGCCACCACGATCACCGGCTGGATCGCCTTGTCCCGATACAGCTGCGCCAGGGTCGACTGCAGGCCGACAGCCTCCATGTCCTGGCCGTCGTTCGCGTACAGCACCGGATAGCGGCGGGCGGTCCGGCTGTAACCGGGCGGCAGGTAGATGGTGAGCTTGATTTTTTCCGGCGCGAACGCCGGCGCATCGAGCAGAAGGTGGAGCACCCCCTCATTCCGACTCTCCCCCCTAGCGTTGCCGGGAGAGAGGGCGCTTGCCTGCGGCAGCGCCGATGGATTCGCAGCCATCGTCGTTCCGGCCGACGCAGCCAGCAGCAGCGCTGCCACAAGACACGGCAGGCGCCGACACCGCGTCACGCCGGTTCCTTGTGTTCGCGCGGCAATGGCGAGTCTCACGCCACGCTGGCGAAGCAGGCGCCATAGCCAGGCAACTGCAGCTGGTTGCCGTGAAAATGGCCGGAAAGCAGGCCGTGCCCCTCCAGCGGATGCGCACTGCCGAATGCGGCAGGCAGGCGGATCTCGACTTCGGCGTCGGCCAGGTTGAACACGACCAGTATCGTTTGGCCGTCCAGACGGCGGGTGAACGCCAGCACCGGATCGACGGTGTCGATGAAGGCAATCTCGCCCCAGCGCAGCGCAGGCTGCGATTTGCGCCAATGCATGAAGTTGCGAAAACCGTTCAGCACCGAATGCGGATCGGCATCCTGCCGGCTCACCGCCAGCGCGCGGTGTTCCTGCGGCACCGGCAGCCACGGCATGCCGCGGCTGAAGCCGGCATGCGCGTCGGCCTCGTTCCACGGCATCGGCGTGCGGCAACCGTCGCGGCCCTTGAACTGCGGCCAGAACGCGATGCCGTAGGGATCCTGCAGCGATTCGTACGGCAGTTTGGCCTCGGTCAGGCCCAGTTCCTCGCCCTGATAGACGCACACCGAACCACGCAGCGAACAGACCATCGCGGTGAGCAGGTTGGCCAGTTGCGGCGAGGGCCGATCCCTGCCCCAGCGCGTCAGCACGCGCTCGACGTCGTGGTTGGAGATCGCCCAGCACGGCCAGCCGTCGGTCATCTGCGCTTCCAGCGCCTGCACCGTGCCGCGGATGTGCGCGGCGCTGAAGTCGTCGGTGAGCAGCTCGAAGCTGTAACCCATGTGCAGCCGGCCGGGGCGGGTGTACTCGGCCATCGTCGCCAGCGAATCCTCCGAGGAAATTTCGCCCAGCGTGGCCACGTCGGGGTAGCCGTCCATCAGCGCGCGCAGCTCGCCGAGGAAAGCCAGGTTCTCCGGCCGCGTGTTGTTGTAGTAGTGGTACTGGAACGCGTACGGGTTGTCCGGGCTGAAGCCGCGGCCCACGCGCTTCTCCTTCGGCTTGGGCGGGTTGTCGCGCAGCTCGCGGTCGTGGAAGCAGAAGTTGATCGCGTCCAGGCGGAAGCCGTCCACGCCCTTGTCCAGCCAGAAGCGCACGCTGTCGAGAATGGCCGCGCGCACGTCGGGATGATGGAAATTCAGGTCCGGCTGCGAGGCGAGGAAGTTGTGCAGGTAGTACTGGCCGCGGCGCGGCTCCCACTGCCAGGCCGAGCCGCCGAACAGCGACAGCCAGTTGTTCGGCGCGCTGCCGTCCTCGCGCGCGTCGGCCCACACGTACCAGTCGGCCTTCGGATTGTCGCGGTTCTCGCGGCTTTCCCTGAACCACGCATGCTCGATCGAGGTATGGCTGAGCACCTGGTCGATCATCACCTTCAGGCCGAGGCGATGCGCCTTCGCCAGCAGCGCGTCGAAGTCGGCCAGCGTGCCGAACAGCGGATCGACGTCGCGATAGTCGGCGATGTCGTAGCCGAAGTCCGCCATCGGCGAGCGGAAGAACGGCGCGATCCAGATCGCGTCCACACCGAGGCTGGCCACGTAGTCGAGCCGCTCGATGATGCCCGGCAGATCGCCCACGCCATCGCCATCGGTATCCAGGAAGCTGCGCGGATAGATCTGGTAGGTGACGGCTCCGCGCCACCAGGGTGCATCACTCATTTGAACATGTCCCCGCAGCATGAGGCGGGCACATTCGACGCCCGTCGTTGAATGCCGATCAGCTTAGCCGCAGCTTCGTTGCGACCAGCACGGATGTGCATACGTATTCATTCGTGCTGCAGTCGCGGCATGCCGCGTGCGCGGTGTGCCGGCGGTGGTTCATGCGTCACGCGCCAATGCCGAGTCGCACCGCGGCTCGCGCCGCTGGTACCCGCCTCCCGGACACGCGATGCTGCACTGCGATAAGCGCGCCGGGGCGCCCACCATGAATACGTATGCAGAAAATGCTTCGCTGCGGAAATGCCGGCCTACCATGCAAACACGCCGCCGAAAATCTCGACGGCGCACCTGCCGACGGTCGTCGCCGACGAAAGCGCGGGGGGAGTCCAACAACCGAGATCGACGGCGACACACCTTTTGTGGGAGGGGAGTACATGGTTCTGAAACATAACGTGCTGGCGATGGCGATTGCATCGGTGTGCCTTGGCGTCTGCGCCACGGCTTATGCCGGGACCGCACCCTCGGCCAGTCAGCAGCAGGACACGCAAGACCAGGCCCAGCCGTCGTCGACCGACAAGAACAGCAAAGACACCGACGGCAAGCACAAGACGAAGAAGCTGGAAGCCGTCGAGGTGAACGGCTTCGTCAGCAGCATCGAGAACTCCACCGCGCTCAAGCGCAATGCCAGCAGCATCGTCGAGGCGGTATCGGCCGAACAGGTCGGCAAGCTGCCCGGCGTGAGCATCGCCGATACCCTCGGCCGCCTGCCCGGCCTCGCCGTGCAGACCGTCAGCGGTCGCCCGCAGGTGCTGACCATCCACGGCCTCGGCCCGGATTTCTCCACCGCGCTGGTCAACGGCGGCCAGCAGGTTTCGACCTCGAACAACCGCGACGTGCAGTTCGACCAGTACCCGTCGAGCTGGTTCGACAACGTGGTGGTGCACCTGACCCCGCAGGCCAACCTGATCGGCCAGGGCCTCACCGGCACCGTCGACATGCACACCATCCGCCCGCTGGAAAAGAGCGGCCCCGAGGCGGCGCTGAATGCCCACTACATCTGGAACGACATGTCCCAGCTGGCGAGTGGCCCCGGCGTCAGCGACAAGGGCTACAATGTCAACGGCGTGTGGGTGCACCAGTTCGCCGACCACACCCTCGGCGTCACCCTGGGCGTGGACATGGAATCCAACCCCGCGCAGATCCAGCACCAGGCGCCATGGGGTTATCCGACCGACGCCAACGGCAACGCCGTGGTCGGCGGCGCGAAGAACTACGGCATCTCCGACACGATGAAGCGGCGCGGCGTGCTGGCCACCGTGCAGTGGCAGCCGAACGACTGGTACAACGGCGTCGTCGACCTCACCTACGACAACTTCAAGGAAGTGCAGCAGGCCAAGGGCATGGAGTTCCCGCTGTTCTGGGGCTCCGCGCAACTGCAGCCGGGCGGCACCGTGCAGAACGGCATGATCACCAACGGCACCTACGGCAGCGTCAAGCCGGTGATCCGCAACGACTACAACAGCACCAGCGCCCGGGTCTACAACTTCAACTGGGACAACAAGTTCACCATCAACGAGGACTGGACGGCCGACCTCGACGCGAACTACTCGCGCGCCACCCGCCGCGACATCAACCTCGAAAGCTACTCCGGCACCGGCTTCACTCCGGCCAACGGCGCCACCGACACCCTCGGCTTCGTCGAGCGCAGCAACGGGCTGCTCTACCTCACCCCGTCGCTGGACTACACCAACGGCGTCGTGCTGACCGATCCGCAGGGCTGGGGCGGCGGCAACGACGTGGTGCAGGCCGGCTTCATCAATGCGCCGCACACCGTGGACTACCTGGCCAACCTGCGCCTGAGCGCCGAGCGCAGCTTCTCCAGCGGTCCGTTCTCCAGCATGGAGTTCGGCGTGGCGCACAGCACCCGCGACAAGAGCTACCACATCGACCAGAGCTTCCTCACTTTGGGCGGTGGCACCATCAGCGGCGGTAACGCGGTCACCACCGCGCCGTTCAGCGGTACGTCGTGCTCCCCGCTGTCGTGGATGGGCATCGCCAACCAGCTCTGCTACAACCCGTTCGACCTGATCGACAACGGCACCTTGCAGCAGGTGCCTACCTTCGGCTCGTCGCTGGCGATGCCGCCGAACTGGAACGTGCGCGAAAAGACACTGACCCCGTACCTGCAGTTCAACCTCGACACCTACCTCGGCGGTGTCAGCCTGCGCGGCAACGTCGGCGTGCAGGCACAGCACACCTCGCAGCGTTCGACCGGCGAACGCGTGGCGCCGGGCAGCGCGATCACCGGCAACGCGATCACGCTGATCCCGGTGGTCGGCAGCACCAGCTATACCAAGGTCCTGCCCAGCGCCAACCTGATCTTCGGGTTCGGCGACAACGACGACCTGCGCGTCAGCGCCGCACGTACTTTGGCCCGCCCGCGCATGGATCAGATGAACGCCAGCCTGGGGGTGAGCGGTAACTTCACCCATCTGCAGAACACCGATCCGAGCCAGGCGTACTTCAGCGCCTCGGGCGGCAACGCCAAGCTCAAGCCGACCATGGCCGACAACTACAACGTCAGCTACGAGCACTACTTCTCCGGCGGCAACGGCTACGAGTGCAACGCCAGCGATGCGAAGAATTCGGACATTTGCCGCAGCGGCGGCGGTGGCTACATCGCGCTGTCGGGCTACTACCTCAAGCTGAAGGATTACATCAATCCGAACGCAGCCTTCCTGTACGACTTCAGCTCGTTCCTGCCGTTCGGCCTGACGCCGACGCAGCAGGCCCAGCTGGGCACGCCGCTGGGCATCGTCTCCGGTCCGACCAACGACGGCCACGGCTACGTGAAGGGCGGCCAGGTGACCTTGAACCTGCCGTTCAACCTGGTCACGCCGGCACTCGACGGCTTCGGCACGATCCTCACCGGCAACCGCACCAATAGCTCGCTGGTGTTCGCCGGCAACAGCACGCCGATCACCGTGCCGGGCCTGTCGAAGTGGGTCGCCAACGCCACGCTGTACTACCAGCACAGCGGCTTCGAGGCCCGCATCAGCGACAGCTACCGTTCGAGCTTCCTGGGCGAGGTGTCGGGCATCAGCGCGTCCCGCATCGAGCAGACCATCCAGGGCGGCAGCACCTACGATGCCCAGGTCAGCTACAGCATCGACAGCGGCAGCCTGAAGGGCCTGACCTTCATCGTGCAGGGCTCCAACCTGTCCAACAAGACCTTCATCACCTACCAGAACGACGACCCGCGCCAGGTGCTGACGTGGGAGCGTTACGGCCGCCGCTACGATATCGGCGTCTCGTACAAGTTCCAGTAAGTCGTATCGACATTACCTCCCCAGGGTGCCCCGCTGTGTGTTTTCCGGCGGGGCTTTTTTTTCATGATCCGCGCACCCGCAGCGACGGCGGCGCGGCAGCGAAGACAGGACGCCGAGGAGTCATGACATGAACGATCCCCGCATCCGCCGCATCGTGATCGTCGGCGGCGGCACCGCCGGCTGGATGGCGGCGGCGCTGCTCGCGAAGGCGCTCGGAGCGGGTGTTGCCATACGCCTGGTCGAATCGGCCGAGATCGGCACCGTCGGCGTGGGCGAGGCCACCATCCCGCAGATCCGCCACATCAACCGCTTCCTCGGCATCGACGAGGACGACATGCTGCGCTTCGCCCACGGCACCTACAAACTGGGCGTGCAGCTCAACGGCTTCGGCCGCCTCGGCGACTCCTACCTGCACGCCTTCGGCGACCTCGGCCTGCCGCTGGGACTGACGCCGTTCCACCACTACTGGCTGCGCGCCGTGCAGGAGCGCAGCCGCGCGGATACGCCGGACCTGTGGGCGTACTCGCTCAACGCCGCGGCCGCCGCCGAGAACCGCTTCGCGCCGCTGGAAGCCGTGCCGGACAGTCCGCTCGGCGGCATCCGCTACGCCTATCATTTCGACGCCTCGCGCTACGCGCAGTATCTGCGCGAACACATCGCGCCGGGCGCGGTACAGCGCACCGAAGGCAAGGTGGTCGACGTGCGCCTGCACGCCGAGGACGGCTTCATCGAATCGCTGCAGCTGGACAACGGCGAGATCGTCGAGGGCGACTTCTTCATCGACTGCTCCGGCTTCCGCGGCCTGCTGATCGAAGGCACGCTGAACACCGGCTACGAAAACTGGCAGCACTGGCTGCCCTGCGACCGCGCACTGGCGGTGGCCAGCGCCCCGGGCGGCCCGATGCGCCCGTACACCCAGGCCAGCGCACGCACGGCCGGCTGGCAGTGGCGCATCCCGCTGCGCCACCGCGTAGGCAACGGCCATGTGTACTGCAGCCGCTTCATCAGCGACGACGAAGCCGCCGCCCAACTGCTGGCGAACCTGGAAACCGAAGCGCTGGGCGATCCGCGCCCGCTGCGCTTCGTCACCGGCATGCGTCGACTGGCGTGGAGCCGCAACTGCCTCGCGCTGGGCCTGGCCGCCGGCTTCATGGAGCCGCTGGAATCGACCAGCATCCACCTGGTGCAGTCCGGCATCAGTCGCCTGCTGGCGATGTTCCCCGACCGCCACTGCGAGCAACAGCTGGTGGACGAGTACAACCGCCAGACCCGCTTCGAGTACGAGCGCGTGCGCGATTTGCTGATCCTGCACTACAAGGCCACCGAGCGCACCGACACGCCGTTCTGGCAGCAGTGCGGCGCGATGGAAATCCCGCCGGCGCTGGCGCGCCGCATCGAACTGTTCCGCCGCACCGGCATGATCTTCCGCGAGGCCGACGAGCTGTTCACCGAAACCGGTTGGCTGCAGGTACTGCTGGGCCAACGCATCGAGCCGCAGCGCCACCACCCGCTGGCCGACGCGCTGACCACGGAGCAGCTGGACGGTTTCCTCGCCGACATCCGCACCTTGGTCGGCCGCGCAAAGAACACGCTACCGCCGCACCATGAATTCGTGGCGCGTGCGGCCGGTGGCCTTGCCGCATGAGCGCTGCGGCGTTCCACCGTAGCCGGAGGCCAGCCATGATCCGCTGCATCGCTGCATCCCTGCTCGTCGCCCTGCTCGCGCTGGGCAGTTCCGCGACGGGCGCGGCCGCGCCCGTCGCTCCTGTCGCAGCGGCACCCTCCGGCGTCTGGTACGAGATCTTCGTGCGCAGCTGGTACGACACCGACGGTGACGGCACCGGCGACTTGAACGGCGTCACCGCGAAGCTCGACTACCTCAAGTCGCTCGGCGTCAGCGGCATCTGGCTGATGCCGATCAATCCCTCGCCCGGCTACCACGGCTACGACGTCACCGACTACTACGCGATCAACCCGCAGTACGGCACGATGGCCGATTTCCAGCGCCTGCTACGCGAGGCGCACCAGCGCGGCATCAAGGTGATCATCGACCTGGTGATCAACCACACCAGCGACCGGCATCCCTGGTTCGAGGCCGCGCGCGACCCCGCCGATCCACATCACGACTGGTACAGCTGGGCCGGCCCGCACACCGACCTGCACGCCGCGGACGCCGCCGGCTCGCAGGCCTGGCACGCGCTCGGCACGGCACACTACCTGGGCGACTTCTCCAGCAACATGCCGGACCTCGACTACGACACGCCGGCGGTGCGCAAGGAAATGGTCAAGCTCGGCCAGTACTGGTTGAGGAAAGGCGTCGACGGCTTCCGCCTCGACGCCGCCCAGCACATCTACTACGACTTCAAGGCGGATGCCGACAATCCGCTCACGCTGCAGAAGAACCTCGCCTGGTGGGCCGAATTCCGCCGGGGTCTGGATGCGGTCGCGCCCGGCGCCTACGTCGTCGGAGAGGTGACCCGCGACTCCGCCGACGAGCTGGCGCCGTACTTCAAGCCGCTCGACGCGGTGTTCGACTTTCCGCTGGCGACGCAGCTGATCGACAGCGCGCGTAGCGAACGCGCCGGCAATCTCGGCGCACTGCTGGCACACACCGATGCCGTCTACCGCAAGGTCACCGGCAAATCCGGCGTGGACGCGCCGTTCCTGTCCAACCATGACCAGGAGCGCGTGATGAGCCAGCTCGGCGGCAACGCGCAGCACATGCGCATGGCCGCCGCGATGCTGCTCACCCTGCCCGGCCAGCCGTTCGTCTACTACGGCGAGGAGCTGGGCATGCGCGGGAAGAAGCCCGACCCGGACCTGCGCGAGCCGATGCGCTGGCACCGCGATCCGCGCGGCGCAGGCGAGACGCGCTGGAAAACGTTCAGTGCCGGCGACGGCCCCGACGTTTCGGTGGAGGCCGAGCAGCAGGCCGGCGATTCGCTGCTGCACTACTACGCCATGCTCATCGGCTGGCGCCGTGAGATCGGCGCGCTGCGCGACGGCACGCTCACCGCACCCCCGCTGGCCAATCCGCACATCGCCGCGTGGCAGCTCGACGACGCCGGCAGCCGCGTGCTGGTGCTGCACAACCTGTCCGGCCAGCCGCAGCAGGTGCCGCTGGGTGACACCCGTTTCCGCCACGTGCTGCGGCATAGTCGTGCCGGCACCGCGCTGCGGCGCGGCCGGCTGACACTGCCGCCCTACGCCAGCGCCATCCTGGACTGAACCCGCGACCCGCGAGGAGCCCGCCATGACCATCCCCCCCACCCGCACCGCAAAACCCGGCCCGGCCCTGGCCGCCTGGCTGTGGCTTGGCCTCGCCCTGGCTCCGGCAGGCGGCATCGCTGCGGCCGTCCCCGCGCAGACTGCACAGGCATCTCCCATGGCCCAACTCGCCGACCACGCCATCACGATCGACTTCGGTGCCGACCGGCTGGACGTCCACTTCATCGCGCCCGGCATCGTGCGCGTGCATTTCGAACCCGGCCGCCATGCCGGCACGCCCGCACTGGTGCTCGACCCCGCCGCCGCACCGACGCACTTCGCGCAGGTACGCGGCACACAGAACGCCGACGGCGCGAGCCTCGCTTCCGCCGCTGCCTCGGTCCACTGGGATCGACAGCATCGCCAGCTGCGCATCGACGACGCACGGCAACGCACGCTGCTGCGCATCGACGTCGATGCCCTGCGCCACGGCAAGCTGAAGGCGCAGCACGCCGCCGACGACGCGCTGTACGGCATCGGCGGCTACAACGCCACCGAAGACGCTTCCGCCGGCATGCTGCGCAGCGGCGAGCAGGTGGCCAGCGCCGGCGAGCAAGGCCATGCCGGCGCACCGTTCGTGTGGAGCAGCGCCGGCTACGGCGTGCTGCTGGACAGCGACGGCGCCACGTTCACGCTGCAGCCCGGCACGATCGGCACAACCAGCCCGCGCAAGGATACGGACGTCTATATCCTGCTCGGCACGCCGACGCAGCTGTTCGGCGCGCTGGCCCAGCTCAGCGGCCACACGCCACTGTTCCCGAAATGGGCGATGGGCTTCACCAACAGCCAGTGGGGCATCGATCAGAAAGAGTTGCTGCAGATCGTCGACACCTATCGCGCCAAGCACATCCCGATCGACAACATCACGCTGGACTTCGACTGGAAGGCGTGGGGCGAGGACGACTACGGCGAGTTCCGCTGGAACCCGACCAAATTCCCCGACGGCCCCAGCGGCGCCTTGAAGAAACAGATGGATGCCCGCGGGATCAAGCTGACCGGCATCATGAAGCCGCGCATCCACGTCGACACGGTGGAAGGACGCTACGCCAGCGCGCACGGTTTCTGGGTGCCTGGCGAAGAAGTCAGCGACGATTATTTCTCGCACAAGCCGGTGAAGAACATCGACTTCGATTTACCTGCCGCGCGCGCCTGGTTCGGCAAGCTGGCGGTCAAGTACGGCTACGACGACGGCATCGTGGGCTGGTGGAACGACGAGGCGGACACCACCGGCAGCGATACCGAGTTCATGAACATGCAGCGCGCGCTTTACGACAGCCAGCGCGGCGTCTCGAACCAGCGCGTGTGGTCGATCAACCGCAACTTCTGGCTGGGCTCGCAGCGCTACGCCTATGGCCTGTGGTCCGGCGACATCCCCACCGGTTTCGTCAGCATGGCGGGCCAGCGCGCGCGCATGCTCAGCGCGATCAACGTGGGCGCGATGCAGTGGGGCATGGACGGCGGCGGTTTCAAGGACGGCACGCCGACGCCGGAGAACTATACGCGATGGATCCAGTTCGGCGCATTCACGCCGATCTTCCGCGTGCACGGCGAGCTCGGCCAGAAGCGCCAGCCGTGGGTGTACGGCCCGGTCGCGGAGAAGGCCGCCACCGCGGCGATCCGCCTGCGCTACGCGCTGATTCCCTACATCTACAGCTACGAGCACACGCGCCGCGCCACCGGCGTCGGCCTGGTGCGCCCGCTGCTGTTCGACTGGCCGGATGATCCGAACGTGCGCAACGACGTCGACTCGTGGCTGTTCGGCGACTGGCTGCTGGCCTCGCCGGTGGTGGTACAGGGCCAGACCGCGAAGGACATCTACCTGCCCGCCGGGCGCTGGACCGACTGGTTCAGCGGCAAGGTCTACGAAGGTGGCCGCAGCATCCGCCTGGCGATCGACAGCAAGACGTGGAGCGACATCCCGCTGTTCGTCCGCGACGGCGCGATCATCCCGACCCGGCCGCCCGAGGATTACGTGGGCGAGCAGCCGCTGACCCAGCTCGACGTCGACGTGTTCCCCGCCGCGCAGCGCAGCACGTTCGACTACTACGACGACGACGGCAGCAGCTACGACTACGAGCACGGCGCGTACTTTCTGCAGCCGCTGTCGGCGCAGCGCCGCGCCCACGCGATCCAGCTGGAACTCGGCGCCGTCAGCGGCAGCTTCAAGCCGGCGCTGCGCTTCTACCTGCTGAAGGTCCATGGAGCCGCGGCCGCCAGCGTCGGCCAGCTGAAAGCCTTCGCCGACCTCGACGCCCTGCAGCACAGCGGCGGCGAAGGCTGGGCCCGCGGCCACGACCGCTACGGCGACGTCACCTGGGTACGGGTGGCCGCAGCGCGCGCCGCGCACATCACGATCGCCATGTAGGGCCGGCCGGCTGTTCCAGGTTTCCTGAAAGCGCAAGAACCCCGGCGTTCCCTTGCGGGCACGCCGGATCCACTCACCTGCGGAGGGATGTTCAATGGGCAATCAAGGCAACGCAAGACACGGCTCGAAATCCACCCTGGCGTGCGCGCTCGCCGCGGCGCTGGCGCTCTATGCATTACCGGCCATCCATGAACAGGCGCGGGCGGCCAGCAACGACAACAACGTGGAATGGAGCGGCCTGTTCCACGACCAGGGCCCGCTCTACGACAACCATGTCGAGCCGACTTCCGCCCAGGCGGTCACGCTGACCCTGCGCACCTTCAAGGGCGACATCAGCAGCGCCAACATCAAGTACTACGACAGTGCGGACGGCGCGTTCCACTGGGTGGCGATGAGCTGGACGGCAAACGACCCCACCGGCAGCTTCGACTACTGGAAGGGCACCGTGCCTGCCAGCGCCTCGAAGAAGTACTACCGCTTCCAGATCAACGACGGCAGCGCCGTGGCCTGGCTCAACGCCACGGGCACCACTTCCGCCGAACCGTCCTCTGGCGACTTCTTCATCCTGCCCGGCTTCACCACGCCGGCGTGGATGAAGAACGGCGTGATGTACCAGATCTTCCCGGACCGTTTCTACAACGGCAGTACCGCCAACGACGTGAGCAACGGCCAGTACACCTACGCCGGTTGCGCCACCGAGAAGCATGCCTGGGGGTCGAGCGTGGTGGCCAACGTCAGCGGCTGCAACACCGCCGTATTCTTCGGCGGCGACCTGGCCGGCATCGACCAGAAGCTGGGCTACATCAAGAACACGGTCGGCGCCAACATCATCTATCTCAACCCGGTCTTCCTCTCACCGAGCAACCACAAGTACGACACCGAGGACTACATGACGGTGGACCCGGCGTTCGGCAGCAACAGCACGCTGCAGACGCTGAGCGCCGACATCCACAGCACCAGCAACGGACCGAAGGGTTACCTGGTGCTCGACGGCGTGTTCAACCACACCGGCGACACCCACAAGTGGTTCGACCGCTACAACTGGTGGACCAGCATCACCGGCGCCTACGAGTCGCAGTCCAGTCCGACCTACGGCTACTACACCTTCCAGAGCTGGCCCAACACCTACTCGGCCTTCTTCGGCTTCTCCAGCATGCCCAAGCTGGATTACGGTGCCAGCGGCTCGGTGGTGCGCAACGCCATCTACGGCAGCACCAGCTCGGTGGTGAAGACCTACCTGAAGTCGCCCTATTCGATCGACGGCTGGCGCCTCGACGCAGCGCAGTACCTCGACGCCGGCGGCGGCAACGGCAGCGACGCCACCGACCACCAGATCATGGCCGAGCTGCGCAGCGCGGTGAAATCGGTCAACGCCAACGCGGATATCCTCGGCGAGTTCTGGGGCAATGCCGGTCCGTGGACCAGCGGCGGCGACCAGTGGGACGGCGCGATGAACTACGACGGCTTCACCCAGCCGGTGTCGGAGTGGATCACCGGCCAGGACTACGGCGGCAACGCGGCAAGCATCCCGGTCTCGCAGTTCGACAGCTGGCTGCACGGCACCCGCGCGAACTACCCGACCAACGTGCAACAGGCGATGAGCAACTTCCTCAGCAGCCACGACATCACCCGCTTCGGCAACCGCGCCGGCGGCGACATCTGGAAGACCTACCTCGCGCTGTTCTTCCAGATGACCTACGTCGGCACACCCACGATCTACTACGGCGACGAGTACGGCATGCAGGGAGGCGCCGACCCGGACAACCGGCGTACCTTCGACTGGAGCACCGGCAGCATCACCAACAGCGCGGTGGCGCTGACCCAGAAGCTGACCACCATCCGCAACGCCTACCCGGCGCTGCGCACCGGCTCGTTCATGACCCTGCTCACCGACGATGCCAACAAGCTGTATGCCTATGGCCGCTTCGACGCCACCAACCGCATCGCGGTGGCACTGAACAACGACAGCGTGTCGCACACCGTCACCGTGCCGGTGTGGCAACTGAGCATGACCAACGGCAGCACGGTCACCGAGCTGATCTCGGGCACCCAGTACACCGTGCAGAACGGCCAGGTCAGCGTGACGGTGAATGGCCATTACGGGGCGATCCTGGCGCAGTAGGCCGGTTTCATGGCGGCGGGGCGGATTCGCCCCGTCGCCGCGAGCTCGCGTTCGACCCTGCGGAATCCAGCGGCGGATGGCTGGACTCGGGTCCCCGACGTGTAGGAAACTCCATCGGGATGTAAACGTTTACATCCCGATGGTTGCAGGCCTCGCCCGGCCCGCTCCGGACCGTCGAACAGGATCCCGCCATGACTTTTTCCGCACGGTTACGAAACCTGGCCCTGGCCGTTTGCACCGCCGCCCTGCTGTTCACCAGTATGGCCAGCGCCGCGCCGCCCGCAGCGACCACCACCCGCCTGCGTATCGACGCCAGCGCGCAGGGCACGCCCTTCCCACATTTCTGGGAACACATGCTCGGCTCCGGTCGCGCCTCGCTCGCGTTGCGCGACGACTACCGCAAGGATCTGGACGCCGTGCACCAGGCCACCGGCGTCGGCTACATCCGCTTCCACGGCATCCTCGACCACGACGTGGGCCTGGTGCAGCGCGACGCGCAGGGGAAGATTTCCTACAACTTCTCCTACGTCGACCAGATCTACGACGGCCTGCTCGAGCACGGCTTCAAGCCGTTCGTCGAACTCGGCTTCATGCCGCCGGAGCTGACTTCCGACCCGGCCGCGCTGCAGGCGTTCTGGTACCGCCCGAACGTCGCGCCGCCGAAGGACTACGCCGAATGGGACGCGATGATCGGCGCGCTGGCGCAACACCTGGTCGAGCGCTACGGCATCGACGAAGTCGCCAGCTGGTACTTCGAGGTGTGGAACGAGCCGAACATCGGCTTCTGGGCCGGCAAGCCGCAGCAGTCCACCTACTTCACCCTGTACGACCACACCGTGCGCGCGCTCAAGGCGGTGAATCCGCGCATCCGCGTGGGCGGCCCGTCCACCGCGCAGGCCGCGTGGGCCACCGACTTCCTCGCACACACGCACAAGAACAACGTGCCGGTCGATTTCGTCAGCACGCATGTCTACGGCGACGACACCGCCGACAACGTGTTCCGCACCAGCGAGAAGATTCCGCGCGCCGACATGGTCTGCCGTGCGGTGGACAAGGTGCACAAGGAAATCGCCGCCTCGCCCTACCCGCACATGCCGCTCATCTTCAGCGAGTACAACGCCAGCTACGCGAACCTGCCCAACGTCACCGACACCGTGTTCATGGGGCCGTGGCTCGCCAACACCATTCGTCTGTGCGCCGGCAAGGTCGAGGCGATGAGCTACTGGTCGTTCTCCGACGTATTCGAGGAACAGGGCATTGTACGCAATCCGTTCTACGGCGGCTTCGGCCTGATCGCCGCCAACCGCATTCCCAAGCCCGCGTTCAACGCGTTCGCGATGCTGCACAAGCTGGGCGACCAGCGCCTCGCGGTGGATTCCGACTCCGCCCTGGCCACCCGCCGCGACGACGGCAGCGTGGTCATCGCGCTGTGGAACTACGCTCCGCCCGTCGGCAACACCGCCAGTTACACGCCCGGCGAACCCGTCGGCACGCCGAAGCACTTCAGCATCGACGTGCGACACCTGCCCGCCGGTGCCCACGCCACCGTGTGGCGCGTGGACGAAACCCATGGCAACGCCGTCGCCGCGTTCGACCGCATGGGCCGCCCCGACTCCCCCAGCCGCGAACAGATCGCCCAGCTGCGCGAAGCCGGCAAGCTGGCCGTGCCGGAATTGATGAAGGTGAGCAACGGCAAGTTCGAGGTTACTGTGCCGGTGCAGGGGTTGGTGGTGGTCGAGCTGCGCTGAGGTCGCCCAAGTCGGCGCAAGGCGCTGTCCACCCCGCAACTCGCACACGCGGCCATGGCCTCGTGTGGCGAGAGGCATACTGCAGCGCCGGCCCACCCGCCCATGAATACGTATGCATGGGCTGGTTGCTGCAGTGCGACGCTATCTACCATGCGGTAGTCCGCACCAATCAGCATGTACAGGCATGCTGCGCCCGCAGGGCGAAACCCTGACGTGACACCACAGCTGCAGGAGGGGACATGTCGATCGAGCACATCATCCAACGCGGGCCACGCGCGGCACGCGCATGTTGAGCATCGTCCTGGCTGCCGCGCTGGCAGCGAGCGCAGCGGCGCCGGCCTGGCACGACGGGCTGGACTGGCATGGCGTGCACGTCGCCATCAGCCGCGACGCGCAGCACCACTACACGCTGGCGTGGCCGTACGGCCAGCGCGTGATCGCAGCGCAGCCGTTGCGCAGCGAGACCGCCAGCGTGCTGTTCGACGGCCTGTTCGCGATGGCGCAGGACGACCTGGCGCTGGATTCGGTCAGCGCGATCCGCGACGGCGCGTTCGACCACGGCCAGCCGATTCCCTGCCAGTGTTTCGTGACCGGCCTGAAGTGGCCGTACGTATGGACGCGCGACCTGTCCTACGCGATCGACCTGGGCCTGTGGCGTTTCGACCCGGCGCGCTCGCGCAACGGACTGAAGTTCAAGCTGTCCGACGTGCGCGTTCCGTCCGCGCCGCAGGGCTTGTACGCGATGCAGGACACCGGCTCCGGCGGCAGCTGGCCGATCAGCACCGACCGCGTGGTGTGGTTCCTCGGCGCGCGCCACCTGCTCGGCGACCAGGCCTTTGCCGGCGACGTCGACAAGGCGCTCGGCGCCACCCTGGCGCAGGACCGCCAGTATGCGTTCGACGCCACGTTCGGCCTGTACCGCGGCGAGACCTCGTTCCTCGACTGGCGCGAGCAGAGCTACCCCGCGTGGACCGCGGACGAGGTGACCTTCATCGCGCAGTCCTATGCGCTGTCCACCAACGTGCTGCACTACCAGGCGCTGCAGCTGGCCGCCACGCGGGCCGACGGGCGGCACGACACGAAGGCGGCGGCCGGCTACCGTAGCCAGGCCGCGGCGCTGAAGAGAGCGATCAATGCGCACTTCTGGCGCGCCGACCGCGGCATGTACATGAGCTACATCGGCGGCGACGGCACGCCTTACGACAGCTACGACCTGCTCGGCATCGCGCTGGCGATCGACAGCGGCGTGGCTGACGGCGAACGCGCACGACAGGCGCTGGCGAACTATCCGACCTGGCCCGCGGGCAGCCCGGTGATCTGGCCCGAGCGTTCCGATCAGCCGATCTACCACAACCGCGCGATCTGGCCGTTCGTCAGCGCGTACGCGTTGCGCGCCGCACGCATGACGGAGCAGCCTGCGCGCATCGCGCACGAGATCGAGTCGGTGATGCGCGGTGCCGCGCTGTACGGTTCCAACATGGAAAACTACGAGCTGCTCACCCAGGGCCAGCACGTGGACGAAGGCAAGCTCAGCGGCCCGGTGGTGAATTCGCCGCGGCAGCTGTGGTCGGTGGCGGCTTATTTCGCGGTGGTCACCGAAGGCGTGTTCGGTCTCGGCGAAGACGGCCGGGTGGAGCCGAAGCTGCCCACCGCGCTGGTGCCGATGCTGTTCGGCCAGCGCAGGTCGATCACGCTCGACCTACGCGACCGCCGGATCACCTTGCAGCTTCCGGAAAAATACACCGGCAACCTGCTCGTCGCCGATCGCACCAGCACACGCGGCACGGCCACCACGGTAACGCTCAAGGCCGTGCAGGTGCCGGACGCGCCGCTGCGCACCAACGCACCGCTGTACGCGCCCGTCGCGCCTGCCGCACCGCTGCTACGTGCCGACGGCGACGGCTGGAAGATCACGACCGACGGCAAGGTGCAGCTCTACCTCAACGGCCAGGTTCACGGCAGCGTCGACGGTGACGGCCATCTCGCGCGGCAACCAGGCCTGGCTTGCCTCAGCGCCACGCGCATGGATGCGCACGGCCTGGAATCGCTGCACAGTCCCGCCACCTGCGTAGGCGAGGTGGCGAAGGTCGTCGGAAACTGGCCGCGCACGTGGACCGCATCGGCCGGCGGCAACTATCGCGTCGCGCTCGACTACGCGAATGATCACGGCCCGATCAACACCGGCATCACCGCCGCGATGAAGATGCTGGTGATCCGCTGCGCGGGCAGCGACGAGCAGCGCCTGCCGATCGTGATGCCGCACAGCGTGCGCACGCAGCAGTCCACCTGGGGCCGCTTCGACGCCAAGGCGGGCGCCACCTGCCGGTTCACCCTCGACGAGGGTTTCAACATGAGCTACCTCGGCCACTTCGCCCACTACACCGGCGGCAGCGGCGGCAGCGATGGCGCCCTGAACCAGGCCGACGTGCACGCCCTGCTGATCGCCCCGCTCGCCACCAGCCACGCCACCCCATGAAGGACGGCACCCTCTTGAACAACAAACCGGCGCTGTCGTTCTGGCAGATATGGAACATGTGCTTCGGCTTCCTCGGCCTGCAGTTCGGCTTCGCGTTGCAGAACGCGAACGTCAGCCGGATCTTCCAGACCCTGGGCGCCGACGTGAACGACATCCCGGCGCTGTGGATCGCCGCGCCGCTGACCGGGCTGATCGTGCAGCCGATCATCGGCCACTTCTCCGACCGCACCTGGAACCGGCTGGGCCGGCGCCGGCCGTACTTCCTGATCGGCGCGGTGTTCGCCTCGCTGGCCCTGCTGTGGATGCCGAACGCACCGGTGCTGTGGATGGCCGCCGGCCTGCTGTGGATCCTGGATGCGTCGATCAACGTGTCGATGGAGCCGTTCCGCGCCTTCGTCGGCGACCAGTTGCCCACACAGCAGCGGCCGACCGGCTACGCGATGCAGAGCTTCTTCATCGGCATCGGCGCGGTGGTGGCCTCGGCGCTGCCGTGGATCCTGGCGCGGTTCGGCGTGGCCAACGTGGCCGCGGACGGCAGCATCCCCGACACGGTGAAGTACGCGTTCTACGCCGGCGGCGCGGTGCTGCTGGGTGCAGTGCTGTGGACGATCCTGCGCACGCGCGAATACCCGCCCGCGCAGCTGCAATCGTTCACCGACAACGTGGCGGAAAAGCCGGCGGTGGACGCGGCGCAAGCCTGGCGACCCGGCCTGGCGCTGCTGGTGGCCGGCCTCGCGGTGCTGTTCGCCATCGGGCATTTTGCGCTGGAGAAAGAGGTCTACCTGCTCGCTGGCGGCCTGCTCGTGTTCGGCCTGCTGTTCGTCTGGCTGGGCTTTACCCGCAGCCGCGGCATGCTGCGCGAGGTGATGGGCGATCTCTACGACATGCCCGCCGCAATGCGTCGGCTGGCCTGGGTGCAGCTGTTTTCGTGGTTCGCGCTGTTTGCCATGTGGATCTACAGCACGCCGGGCGTGACGCAGACGATCTACGGCACCACCGACGTCGGCTCGGCCCTCTACAACGAAGGCGCCAACTGGGTCGGCGTGCTGTTCGCCGCGTACAACGGTTTCGCCGCGCTGGCCGCGGTGGTGATCCCGCTGATGGTGCGCCGTTGGGGCCTGCGCATCAGCCATCTGCTGAACCTGTGCCTGGGCGGCGCCGGCCTGCTGTCGTTCCTGGTCATCCGCGACCCGCAGTGGCTGCTCGCCTCGATGGTCGGCGTGGGCTTCGCCTGGGCCTCGATCCTGTCGCTGCCGTACGCCTTGCTGTCGGACAACCTGCCGGCGGCGAAGATGGGCGTCTACATGGGCATCTTCAATTTCTTCATCGTGATCCCGCAGCTGCTCGCCGCCAGCGTGCTCGGCCTGCTGCTGCGGCTGTGCTTCCACAACCAGCCGATCTGGGCACTGGCGCTGGGCGGTGCCTGCCTGCTGGTCGCCGGCCTGTTCACCCTGCGCGTGCGCGAGCCGGTCTACGCGCCGTCTGCAGCCACCGCCACCGGAACCCCGACATGATCAAAAAAATGACCCTGCTGGCCGGCGCGCTGACGCTGGCCTGCGGTTGCGCGCAAGCGGCCACCACGCCCGAATTCGTCGGCACCGATGCGCCGTTCGCGTCGAACGCTATCTACTTCGTGATGACCGACCGCTTCGTCAACGGCGATCCGTCGAACGACCAGCGCAACCAGGGCGGCGCCCACCGCACCTTCGACATCCCGGTGGCCGGCGCGCCGAAGGGCGAGAGCGCAAACATCGGCTACCTCGGCGGCGACTTCAAGGGTGTGCTGGACAACGCCGGCTACATCCGCGGCATGGGCTTCGGTGCGGTATGGATCACCCCGATCGTGGACAATCCGAACGAGGCGTTCACCGGCGGCGACCCGGTGAGCTGGGGCTCGAAGTTCACCGACCGCGGCAAGACCGGCTTCCACGGCTACTGGGGCGTCAACTTCTACAAGCTCGACGAACACCTACCCAGCAAGGGCCTCGACTTCGCCCAGTTCACCGCGAAGATGCGCGCGCACGGCCTGAAGACCGTACTCGACATCGTGGCCAATCACGGCTCGCCCGCCTTCACGATGCCGAAGACGCAGCCGATGTTCGGCCAGATCTACGACAAGCACGGCAAGCTGATCGCCGACCAGCAGAACCTGCCGCCGTACCGGCTCGATCCCGTGCGCAACCCGCTGCACCGCTTCTACCACGCCTACGACGACCTGGTGCAGTTGTCCAACAACGACGACCAGAACCCCGCCGTGCTGAACTACTTCACGGGCGCGTACATGCAATGGGCCGACCAGGGCGCCGACGCGTTCCGCATCGACACCATCAGCCACATGCCCACCGTGTTCTGGAAACAGTTCGCCGCGCGCATCCGCGCGAAACACCCCGGCTTCTTCATGTTCGGCGAGGCGTTCGACTACAGCCCCGACAACATCGGCCAGTACACCTGGCCACAGAACGGCGGCATCAGCCTGCTCGACTTCCCGCTGCGCGGGCGCATCGCCGACGTGTTCGAACACCCCGGCAGCGACTACGCGAAACTGCTCGACCGCCTGTACCTCACCAACGGTCCGTACCAGAACCCGTACGAGCTGGTCACCTTCTACGACAACCACGACATGGCCCGCCTCGACGCCAGCGACAACGGTTTCATCGACGCCAACAACTGGCTGTTCACCGCGCGCGGCATCCCGGCGATCTACTACGGCTCCGAAACCGGCTTCGAGCGCGGCAAGGCCGAACACCAGGGCAACCGCAACTACTACGGCCAGCAACGCATCGACGCGGCATCGAAAAGCCCGATCTACCGCCAGCTCAAACGCACCGCCCAACTGCGCGAAAACACCCCCGCCCTGCAACGCGGCCTGATGCTGCCACTGCACTTCGTCGGCAACCAGGCCGCGTTCTACCGCGTGTACCAGCAAGGCGACACCCACCAGATCGCGCTGGTGCTGCTCAACAAGGGTGACGCCACCGCGCCATTCGACGTCAGCGACTATCTGCAGGCCGGCCGCTGGAAGCCTGCGCTCGGCGGCGCCGCGATCGATGTAGCCGAAGGCAGCCACCTGCGCGCCAGCGTCGCGGCGCACGACGTGCAGGTCTATCTGCTGGATGCCGTGGCAAAGCGCGCGGACCTGGTGGCGGAACTGACACGGCTGACGGAAGAGCGAGGGCATCCTGAGCGCTGATTCGCCCAACCAAACACTGCAGGATTAGGCTGCTGAGTTAGACGGCCCGCAGGAGGCTAACGCCTTGGTTCTTGGAGCATACAACGGCAAAAGCAGCCCCAATGACACGGGATAGGCTGCCGGATTAGACTGCAATTTGAAATCTACTTAGCGTTAGGCTTCAAACAAGGGGATGCACTCATGAAGAAATTCGTTTTGTTCCTGGCGCTGCTTTTTATTGGTGTTGGTGCAGCAAGCGCCTCAGACAAAAGTCCAAACGGGGTCTACCGTCCTACGCTCGGCACTCATGCAACGTCCTACCTTAAGAAATTTCCACTCAACAAGGTGGCTGTGGACGAGATTGTTCAGTACGTTGGTACGCCAGACAAATCACTGAGTGTTGCTGGTTCCGACTACCTCACATACAACATTGAGCCCAAGAGCGGCAGTGGCGTCATCGAGTACACCTACATCGTCAAGGACGGTGTCGTGGTCAACGTCACGTATCTAAATTCCGGCAACTTCTTTGGCGTCACGCAAAGAGAGTCGGCCATAAAGCTACAAACGCCGTAATTGTGCTGCACGTGCCTAACAGGGCGTTCGAGGCGGACGGCTTTGCCGCCGCTCAACTTCAGCGTTAGGCTTCAAGGAAAGGGCGCATGTCGAATACAAAGCGCAACATTGCGGTGCTGCTTACGGACTTGGGTGCAGCTGAGCTGGCCGGGCCGTTCCGCTTGTGGCTCCGTCAAGGCGAAGTCTTCGGCCCCTACATTTACTGCAAGTCAGTGGACCCGAATGGACCGTACTTCCACATGATCGTCCGAGATGCAGACACCATCGATTTCGAGATTCAAGTGCAGCACGCCTATGTCAAGGCGGTGGTGTGCGCTTCGGACTTCCGCAAGCTGGGCTTCACTGCTGATGCCTAACTACTCGTTCAAGGCGGACGGCTTCGCCGCCGCTTAACTCCAGCGTTAGACCTGTGAACCACACATCATCGAACATCGAGATAGATCGGCCGCTGACCTCCGAGGAGCGTTCGGTCGTTCAATGGCTGCTTGAGCATGGCGACGCAGATAACGCTAAGTTCCTGGAGCAACTTGAGCAGGCTCGCGTTACAAGTCTTTGTGGTTGCGGCTGCGCCAGCATCGACTTCGCGGTCAACGGCAAACGACCGAGCCATCCCGCCATGCGCACCCTGTCGGACTACCAGTGGCGCGATGAGCATGGGCACTTATTTGGTGCTTATGTGTTTGAGCAAGATGGTTTGCTAGCTGGGCTAGACTTGTGGTCAATCGACGGCCAGAGCACTCCAACCGCCATGCCACCCATCGCCCGCTTGGTTCCGCTTAGCACCACACAGGTCTAACAGTTCGTTCAAGGCGGACGGCTACGCCGCCGCTTAACTCCAGCGTTAGAGCCCATGATTGACGTACAGGCACGATCAAAATTTGCGGAGGCCTCGCGCTCGTTGGTCGCGGGGCTCATCACGAACTATCAGTTCGACGACCGCATTCCGCGCTCAAGCGATCCCGCAATTCGTGAAATCTATAGCAAGGCTTTCTGGCTCATGTACTGCGATTTGCGTCAGTACCGCCTCAAAGGGCGCGATCGGCTTTCTCCGCAAGTGCGCGAGGTCGCTGCACGTTGCATCCTATTTCTCAAGTCAGGGCTTTCATACGGTTGGCCGGTTCTCTCACGCCCTGCAGCCGTTCTGCTCGCCATCGCCAATTTACTCACACTAGGCATCGCCGGCAGGATGTATTCGTATCGGGCCACACGCGGTCGCGACATTTCCTATTGGCCATTTCTATCAGGCGAGCAATACTCAGCGGCGCTGCGCTCACCGGCCTATCTCTCGGGCAATGGGCTCTAACTACTCGTTCAAGGCGGACGGCTACGCCGCCGCTTAACTCCAGCGTTAGAACGCAGAACAAACGGGGCGCGGTCTTGAAGGGAAGAGCTGACATGCATGCCGCTCAATGGAATGCTCTGCGCTTCCGAAACAGGCTTTTTTGGTGTGTGCTCGCAGCAGGAATAGTTCTACTCTTCGTCGCATCGTTTCCAAGGTTTGCACGCTACGAAGGCTTTGTAGCTTGGTCGTGGTTTGCGTTGCTTGCTCTGGCAAGTTCGTACTGCGCCGCGTTCCAATGTCCACGATGTCACAAGCAATTCTTCAAGCCTGGACTCCTGCGGTATAACACTCTTGCCAACAAGTGCCCTCACTGTGGTCTTAGCAAGTGGTGCTAGGGTCGGCAGTGCGTTCTAACATTTCGTTCAAGGCGGACGGCTACGCCGCCGCTTAACTCCAGCGTTAGGCCGTTAAATGAAAAATTCTTGGCACGTCGCAACGGCAGCAGAGGCATTTGCGGCAGCACAATTTGCTCGATGCGGCTGGGACATTTCGGTGCAATACGGCGCTAACCAACCAGAGTACGACCTCGTCGCGGTAGACAAGAGCCGGATGCTCAAGGTTTCAGTAAAGGGCAGTAAAGATGGCGCTTGGGGGCTTACTCAATCCTATCTATCCAACGCTAACTATCACGGTGCTGTGGACACTTGGCTTGCTCGTCACTTCAACAAAACTGTTTTTTGCCTAGTGCAATTCAAAGACGTGGCGCTGTCCGCTTTGCCACGTATGTACTTGGCCACACCGCAAGAGATTGGCGCATGGCTAAAGTTAGCTGCCGTGGGTCGCGGCGACACAATTCTCTACGAGCATCATGCCTGGGCCAGTCGGGCTCATGCTTCTGGCACAACTGACAGTATCCCCGACCACTGGACATTCACAGAGCAGCGCGTCAATGATCTGGCAGCAACGGTCTAACATCTCGTTCAAGGCGGACGGCTTCGCCGCCGCTTAACTCCAGCGTTAGGTCTTCCATATGCGTGCTTTCTTAGTCATCCTCGTTGCGCTTTCGCTCTCCCAAA
>NZ_LMSK01000003.1:291479-386891 GCF_001428385.1 Rhodanobacter sp. Soil772 | reverse complement strand
ACAGTTAAAGGACTAGCAGTAGTCGCCGCCATCAACACTAAGTAACCTAACATTTCGTTCAAGGCGGACGGCTTCGCCGCCGCTTAACTCCAGCGTTAGGTTTAGTCACAATTTGCAATAAAACAGGGGAAAAGCATGAAACGTCTGGCCATAGTTGTTCTATTGGTATCGCTCTCTGCAACTGCCACGGCGGCACAGTTTGGCCTTGAGCCTGGAGCTACATTTGAGCAGATAAATAGAGTTGCTGAGCTTAAACTAGTCAGTCCATATACGTACAGTACATCAAAGCTTCCTAATGGCAACGTTGCGTTTGATGACTACAGATTGCTTATCACTCCAAATCAAGGACTTTGCAAAATAACCGCGTGGACACCAGATATTTCATCTAGCTCGTACGGCGACCGGGTAAGAGATGTTTTCTCTAACCTCTTTGATGCTCTAACTGTTAAATATGGAAATAGCAAAAAGTACGACTTCCTACGGTCCGGGAGCATATGGGATGAGCCGGAAGATTGGATGATGGGTTTGGCCAAGGAGGAACGCTCCCTCGTCGCCTTCTGGGATCTTAAGGAAAATTCATCGCTTCCCGACAGCATCAAAGCAATTAGCTTGGCAGCACACGCAGCCGGCCCAAACCATGGGATAATTGAACTGAGCTATGAATTCAATAACTTTGGCAAATGTAGTGCATGGGTCAAGAGCCAGCAAAATTCATCGCTTTAGGCCTAACAACTCGTTCAAGGCGGACGGCGATAGTTCCTTCGCTTTAGTGGACACCCTGAACTACCACTTCAGGAGTCCACACCATGCCGAAACCAGGTCCGCGAACCACCTACCGATACACCCACGAATTCAAAGCGACGGCCGTCCGTTTGAGCCAGTTGCCTGGGGTCGCGGTGCAGGATGTCGCCGCGTCGCTTTACATCCATCCCTTCATGTTGTCTCGTTGGCGCAAACAGGCGCGCGAGGGCGAGATCATGACGAAGGGTGTGACGGTCGATCCGAATCGCGTTCACTTCCGCTCGAAAAGCGAACGCTTTGCCTTCATCGAGCAGCAGCAGGAAGCCGTCCCGGTGAGAGTGCTTTGCCGCCTGTTCGGTGTCAGCGCCAGCGGCTACTACGCCTGGCGCGATCGCCCGGCCAGCGAACGCGCGCAGGAGGATGCGCGCCTGATGGATCGGGTCCGTCGGGTGCACCGCGACAGTCGGGAAACCTATGGCAGCCCGCGCGTGCACGCCGAGCTGCGCCAGCAAGGCGAGACCGTGGGCCGCCGCCGGATCGAGCGGTTGATGCGTGAGCATGCCGTACAAGCCTGCTCGGCCACGCTGTATCGGCGCACACCGGGGCTCGATCGCTTCTTTGCCAGCGCCGACAACCAGGTTCATGCGATGACCGTGGATCGCATCGATCAGGTATGGGTGACGGATGTGACGTATCTGAAAGTCTCCGGCGCGTGGCGTTATCTGGCCACGGTGATGGATCGGCATTCACGTCGGCTGCTCGGGTGGGCGCTGGGCACGGAAAAGTCGGCGCAGCTGACCTGCCGCGCGTTGCGTGCGGCCGTGCGCCACCGAAAACCGCCGCCGGGCACGGTGGTGCACAGCGATCGCGGCGTGGAGTTTCTGTCCTCGCGGTTCAAGCAGGCCTTGGCGAGCGCTGCGCTGATGCAGAGCGTCAATCGGCCACGCCGCATGACCGACAACGCGCACATGGAGTCGTGGAACAAGTCGATGAAGTCGGACATGTACACCGCCAGCCCTTCACCAGCGAACGGACCCTGCGCTCGGCCCTGCGCAGCCACATCGATTTTTACAACAAGCACCGCCTGCACTCCGCCCTGGGCTATCGTTCTCCGGTAGAGTTCGAAGCCCAAGGCGTCTGATCCGTCGGTGTCCACTTTTGCGCAGGAACTCTCCGGCTACGCCGCTGCTTAACTCCAGCGTTAGGCCTTCATGAAAATAATCGCACTTACTCTGATCCTCTCAGGTCTCCTTGGTGCCAGTTGCGCTCGGGCCGAGCAGGTGCCAGCTTGGGCCGAGGGGTTCTGGGCGCAGGTTGTCGACGAGGATGGACGTCCTGGCGATGACACCTTGAAGTTTCGTAAGGATGGCTCTTTTGTTGTTTACGGCTCAAAGTGCCAAGAATTTCCCGTAGGCGAGTTCCATCTGTACAAAGGCAACATCTACGCTACGTTCAAAACCCCGAAGGGCTTGGTATCAGCAGTCTACATTCCTTCCAAAAAGCACCAGCGCCTGACTTTCACGTCACCTCGTACTGGAAATAACGCCGTTTATGCTCCAGCAAAGGGCTGCACGCCGGTTGGCGGCTAACTACTCGTTCAAGGCGGACGGCTTCGCCGCCGCTTAACTCCAGCGTTAGGCCTACTCATCAGAGTCAGTCAGACGCGCATCAGCAAGAGGAGGCAGCGTGTGCTGGCAACTAGTATATTAAATCAAGCTTGGGTGAGCTTGCTGTTTGCCGGTGGGTTCGTGTTCTTCGTTATAAATGGGGTCATGACGGGCAGCACAATTGTGTGGTACAGAAGAATTCAAAGATCAGAGAACCCATTTTTATTTTGGTTTTCGATTGTTTCGTGCGGCGTGGGCGCAGTGTTTTTTTTGATATTGTATTTTTGGCCAAATTTGGCTCAACTGTGATAACGGTTGTCCGATATCAAGTCACGGTTTGTAAAGCATACGGCTTGCCCTGAACTCATCGCGTCACAAGCCTGACATCTCGTTCAAGGCGGACGGCTGCGCCGCCGCTTAACTCCAGCGTTAGACCCAATGCCGATTCGAGCCGTAAATGATCCACAAGTAATTGCCGCTTGGGCACAAGCGACATCGACGTATCGCAAGAGGCACAAACTTGTACAGCCCTCCATAGGTTTGGCAGCGTTGGCCTGTATAGCTACCCGTGTCTATCTGCAAAACATCTATGTTGCTGCCCTGTTCCTTGTTTTCTTTCTTGCCCTCATGATCGCTCGTGCCGCAGAGAGAGTCAGCCTGATCTGTCCCCACTGTTCCCAAGCTCCGGTTAGTCCATTCGAACGGGCATCACCCCTGGACATAGACTATTGTCCACACTGCTTCTATTGGCTTAGATCTCCGTGGTAGGCCTCCGCAAGAGGTCTAGCTACTCGTTCGAGGCGGGCGGCTTCGCCGCCATCCAACTCCAGCGCCAGGTGGCCAGGTGTCATCAGTCATGTCTCCAGAATTGAGCGCCAAGGGTCCGGGGTTCGTGGTTCTGTACAGGTGGCGCCTTCACCCTGGCATGGAATCCTCCTTCATCAAGGCCTGGTCACGCCTGTCGGACCTGCTGCGCTCGGAACGAGGTTCGTTGGGCTCTCGCTTGCACTGCGGCAGTGACGGGCTTTGGTACAGTTATGCGCAGTGGCCAAGTGCGCAGGTTCGAAAAGACGCTTTTGCGATCGGCGCCGTTGACCCTGCTGCCAGCAAGCAAATGGAGCAGGCCATCGCCGAGCGGTACCCAGAGGTCGTTCTGGAACCTGTGGCTGATTTCCTGGTCATCCCCGGGTACAGTGGCAACTGACTGTTCGCCCAGGCGGGTGGCTGCGCCGCTGCTTGACTGCAGCACCGGGCCTGAACAAGCAAAGGAGATATCAATGAAGCATCTGATCGGTCTTGCGCTGCTTCTCGGAGCCGCGGCTGCCTACGCAACTGGCGTAGGCCCTTTCTTCTTCGGCGCGCCCCTCATGGGTGGCGCCCTGCTTGCAGCAGCCTTCGCCCTTGAGGTGTTTTTCTGGCGGCGGATTCTCCGCAAGAATCCATCGCGCGCAGCGACGCCTCTCAAGTAATCTCAAGTCGCGTCATGACCCAGCCAAGTGATCGGGCCGTCAAGTCGATCAATCAGCTGCGTCGCGCAGAATCGGGATAGTTGCCCGGTTCCTCGCCAAGGCTTCCACGTTGATGGCCGCCAGTCGCGGCCTGCGCGAGCCGGCGTTTGATGGCGCGCTCGCCTGCGCGCAGGCGAGTGCGGGAGGGGTAAAGCTCTTCGCGAAAAATCAGACCACCGAACGCACCACCCCGCCAAACCACGCGCAATCGTCAGGTCGATACCGGCCGTGGAACCGGTGACGATGGCGTGGCGTTTGCTCAGGTCGAAATGAGGGCGGCACTCGCAGAGGTTACGGCTTCACCCTTTCGCCGAATGATGTCTGCCCGGCGATGAAACCGGCGTCACTCCGGCAGCGGTTGGCCGACCCGCGCGAACCGAACACGCTCTACTTCGCTAGGGGCCGAAGCGTTCCTCGGCCTGCTGCACACGCATGGCCGGACCGAGATAGTTGCCTTGCAGTTCGTCGCAGCCGGCCGCGGCAAGGAAGTCCGCCTGCGCCTGGCTCGCCACGCCTTCGGCCGCCACGCGCATGTGCAGTTCGTGCGCCACCGCGATGATGGTGCGCACGATTCCCGCATCGGCGGCGTCCAGCGGCAGGCCGTGCATGAAAGCCTGGTCGATCTTCAGCTTGTCGATCGGGAATTGCTTGAGGTAGGCCAGGCTGGAATAGCCGGTGCCGAAGTCGTCCAGCGACAGCTTGATGCCCAGCGCCTTCAGCTCGGCCAGCGTGCGCTGCACGCGCCACACGTTTTCCATGAACGAGCTTTCGGTGATCTCGATGTCCAGCATCGCCGGCGGCACGTCGTGCCGGCGCAGCGCCGCGTCAACCTGCGCGACCAGGCCGTGGCGCTGCAGTTGCTGCGCCGAGACGTTCACTGCAACGGTGAAGTCGCGGTGGCCGCGATCGAGCCAGACGCGCAGCTGCCGGCAGGCGGCATCGAGCACCCACTCGCCGATCTCAGGCATCAGGCCGAGCGCCTCGGCGATCGGGATGAAACGGGCGGGCGAGACCTGACCGAGCTGGCGGCTGTTCCAGCGCAGCAAGGCCTCGAAGCCGGTCATCCGCCGGTCGGCGGCGCAGTGCTGCGGCTGGTAGTAGAGCTCCAGCTCGTCGTGCCGGACCGCGTCGCGCAGGTGGTTGCCGAGCAGCAGGCGGTCTTCCAGATCCTGCATCTGGGTGATCGAGAATTCGGCGACGCGGTCGCGCCCTTCCCGCTTGGCCTGGCTCATCGCGGCCTCGGCGCGGCGCAGCAGGTTCTTCGGATCGCGGCCGTGGTCGGGCGAATGGCTGATGCCCACGCTGGCGGTCAGCAGCAGCCGGTAGTCGTGGCCCTCGACCGGCTCGGCCACCGCGGCGCGCAGGCGTTCGGCCAGTTCCAGCGCGGAGGACGAGGACAGCCCGGCGGCCACCACCACGAACTCGTCGCCGGCGAAACGGGCGATCCGGCCTTGCCCACCGAGCGCGCCCTGCAGGCGCACGGCCAGCCGCTGCAGCACGTCGTCGCCGGTCTGGTGGCCGACCGATGCATTCACCAGCTGGAAGCGGTCCAGCCCGACCACCAGCACCCAGGCCGGCGTCGCTGCATCGTGCAGCATCGCCGCCAGCGCACTCTCGAGCAGCAGGTGGTGCGGCAGGCCGGTGACCGGGTCGTGGCTGGAGGCATGAGCCAGCTCCGCCTCGGCCTGGCGGCGCTCGGTGATGTCGCGCGCAACCGCATAGACCAGCCCGTCGGGCGCGGCGAACGACACCCATTCCAGCAGCCGCTCGCTGCCATCGAGGCAGACGCAGCGGTTGACGAAGTCGAACACCCGCTGCCCGGCCGCATCCCGTCGCAGCATCGGGTCCGCCCCGGTCTCGTCGCCTTCCACGCGCAGGAACTCACGGTAGCTTCTCGACTTCAGCTCATCGGCGCCGTAACCGGTGATGCGTGGCAGCGACGGATTGAACTGCACCAACCGCTGCGTCTGCGGATCGAGGATGCAGAAGATCTCCAGCGACATCTCGAAGAAACGGTTGCGCTCGCGCAGGCGGCCGGTCAATTGCTCGCTCTCGATCGCGATGCCCGCGATCGGCAGCATGCGGTCGATGTTGTGCAGCTCCTCCGGGCGTGGCTCGCGCACCTCGCGGAAATACACCGCGAAGGTACCAAGCACCTGGCCGCCGCTGCCGAATACCGGGGTGGACCAGCAGGCCTTCAACCCATGCGCCAGCGCCAGCGACTTGTAGCTTTCCCAGTCCGGATGGCTGGCGATGTCGGCCACCACCACGCGCTCGCGCCGCCACGCGGCGGTGCCGCAGGAGCCATGTGCGTCGCCGATTTCCAGCCCGTGCATGGACTCGTTGTAGGCCTCGGGCAGACTCGGTGCGGCGCCGTGCAGCACGTGCCGGCCGGACTCGTCCAGCAACAGCAGCGAGCACAGCGCACCGGGGTTCATCGTCTCGTGCAGGTGCGCGATCTGTTCGAGGCTCTGCACCAGCGGGCGCTGCGCCGCGATGCCGGCGAGGATTTCGTGCTGGCCGGCCTCCAGTTGCTCGGCGCGCTTGCGCTCGGTGATGTCCTGGCAGGCACCCATCATGCGGATCGCGCGGCCGGCCTCGTCGACATCCACGGTGCCGCGGCTGAACAGGGTGCGTATCGAGCCATCCGCGCGCACGATGCGTTCCTCGAACTCGAACGGCTGGTGATCCTCGGCGGCCTGTTCGATCGCTATCCGCACGCGCTCGCGATCCTGCGGATGGACCAGCCCCAGGTAAGCCTCGAACGTGGCCGCGTGCTGCGCCGGCGTCACGCCGTAGATGCGGTACAGCTCCGCCGACCAGGCCACCTGGTTGCCCGCGATGTCCCACTCCCAGCTACCGATGTGCGCCACCTGCTGCGCCTGTGCCAGCATGCGCTGGTGTTGCAGCAGTTCCTGCTCGGCCTGCTTGCGCTCGGTGATGTCGAGGAAGTAGATCGTCAACCCGTTTGCCGACGGATAGATGCGGTTTTCGAACCAGCGGTTGTACGGCGGATAGAACGCTTCGATCTGCAGCGGCCGCTGCTCGGCCATCGCCTGTTCGTAGGCGCGCCGGAACGGCTGGTCGACGCCTTCCGGAAACTCCGCCCAGATATGCCGGCCGATCAGGTCTTCCGCGCGGCGGCCGAAAAAATCGCAGGCCCTCGCGTTGAGGTAGGTGTAGCGCCAATCCCTGTCCAGTGCCACGTAGGCATCGGTGATGCGCTCGAACACCTGATGAAATTCCAGCTCCGACGGAGTGCGTTCCATGGCGCGTTCGATCCTGTCATGCGAAGGAATCCGGACAGCGACCGCAGGTTAAGTGATCACGCACGTGCACCGCAACGACGACCACCCAGCCGAGGTCAGCGCAGGCTCGACCGGCGCACCACCAGTTTCGCCGGCAGCACTTCGCTTTCCACCGGCTCGCCGCGAATCAGCGCGAGCAGGCTGTCGACCAGTACCGCGCCGGCCTGGCGGGTGTCCTGCAGCACGGTGGTCAGCGGCGGGTTGACGAAGCTGGCCATGGCGATGTCGTCGAAGCCGGCCAGCGCCACGTCCTGCGGCACGCGCAGGCCGTGGTCGCTGAGCGCGCGCATGGCGCCGATCGCGATCAGGTCGCTGGCGGCGAACACCGCATCGAAGCCGGCCTCGCGCAGGATCAGGCCGCGCATTGCCTCGTAGCCGGAGCGCTCGGTGCTCTCGGCGTTTTCCTGCAGCGCCGGATCGACTTCCACCCCGGCCTGCTGCAGGGCATCGACGTAGCCGCGATAGCGCCCGAAGAACTCCGGGTAGTGGCTGGACGCGTCGCCGAGGAAGGCGATGCGGCGGCAGCCACGCTCCAGCAGGTGTTCGGCCACCGCCTGGCCGCCGCGGAAGTTGTCGCAGCCGATCGACACGCCGGGCTGGTCCGGCAGCACCGCGCCCCAGCGCACGAAGCAGGTGCCCTGGGCGACCAGCTTCTCCAGCTTGTCGCGGTAGGCCAGGTAGTCGCCGTAGCCGAGCAGGATCAGGCCATCGGCCTTCTTGCTGTCGGCGAAGTCGGCATGCCAGTCGCGCGAAAACTGCTGGAACGAGATCAGCAGGTCGTAGCCCTGCAGCGCGCAGGCGCGGGTGATCGAGCCCAGCATCGACAGGAAGAACGGGTTGATGTGCGACTCGTCGGCGGTGGGGTCCTCGAAGAACAGCAGCGCCAGCGTGCCGGAATGCATCCGGCGCAGGTTCGACGCGTTCTTGTCGACCTTGTAGTTGAGCTGCTCGGCGGCGGCCTGGATACGCCGCCGGGTCTCTTCATTGACCAGCGGGCTGCCGCGCAGCGCGCGCGACACCGTGGCCTGGGAGACCCCGGCCAGGTGGGCAATGTCGATCGATGTGGCTTTTGCCTTCATCCGCAACGCAATCCGCAAGCTCTTTCGGCGATGGCGCAACGCCGTCCGTCCCGAATCCTAGCCGGTTTGCGCGCCGCCTGTCGTATATCGCCTGGCGCTGGCCGAGGCAGGCGCAGGCCGCCGGCGCCCAGGGCGATGGCTGATGGATGATCCTCATGCGTGCATGTCCTCCAGCTCGATGCCCTTGGTCTCGCGCACGCCGGCCAGCACGAACAGCAGCGACAGCAGCGCGAAGCCGGCGTACAGGCCGTAGGCGAAGCTGAGGCCCAGCTCGGCCAGCGCCGGGAACGTGCTGGTGATCGCGAAGTTCGCCAGCCACTGCGCCGCCGCCGCCACCGCCAGCGCGGTGGCGCGGATCCGGTTCGGGAACATCTCGCCCAGCAGCACCCACACCACCGGGCCCCAGCTCACGCCGAAGAACACCACATAGGCGTTCGCCGCAACCAGCGCCACCATGCCGGTGGCGCCGGGCAGGCTCAGCGTGGCGCCGCTACCGGTGGCCTGCGAGAAGCACCACGCCATCAGCCCCAAGGTGATCGCCATGCCGGCCGAGCCGACCACCAGTAGCGGCTTGCGCCCGATCTTGTCGACCAGCGCGATCGCCACCAGGGTCACCAGCACGTTGACGATCGAGGTGACCACCGTGATGGTGAACGAGTCGGCCTCGCTGAAGCCCACCGAATGCCACAGCGTGGACGAGTAGTAGAAGATCACGTTGATGCCCACGAACTGCTGGAACACCGACAGCAGGATGCCGATCCACACCACCGGCAGCAGCCCCGCGGTCTTGCCGCACAGGTCGCGCAGGCGCGGCTTGTGCTCCGAGCGCAGGCTGTCCTCGATGTCGCGCAGCTTGTTGTCCAGCGCCGCCTCGCTGTGCATGTTCAGCACTTTGCGCAGCACTACCCGGGCCTCGTCGATGCGGCCCTTGGCGACCAGGTGCCGCGGCGACTCCGGCACGCCCAGCACCAGGGTGCCGTAGACCAGCGCCGGCAGCGTCGCCACCAGGAACATCCAGCGCCACGCGGCCAGCCCGAACCACAACGGTTCCGCCGCGCCACCGGCCACGCCGGCCAGCCACGCATCGCTGAGCAACGCGGCGAAAATGCCCAGCACGATCGCCAGCTGCTGCATCGAGCCGAGCCGGCCGCGGATGTGCGCGGGCGACACTTCGGCAATGTAGGTGGGCGCGATCACCGAGGCCACGCCCACGCCGACGCCGCCGACCAGCCGCCACAGGATCAGGTCCCACACCGCGGTCACCAGCCCCGAGCCCAGCGCACTGGCCACCAGCAGCACCGCCGCCACCTGCATCGTGCGCACGCGGCCGAAGCGGTTCGCCAGCATGCCGGCATACCACGCGCCCAGCGCCGAGCCGAGCAGCGCGCAAGACACCGCGAAACCGGTCTGCGCCGCATCCAGCGCGAAGCCGCCGCGGATCGCGTCGACCGCGCCGTTGATCACCGCCGTATCGAATCCGAACAGGAAGCCACCCAGCGCCGCCGCCGCCGAAATCAGCACCACCCGCGCGGTGGCGCGCTGGCCCAGCCCGTCGCCCGTCATCTCCATCGTGCTCATCGCGTCTCCCCAACGTCATGGCATCAAGATGCGTCCGAGTCTGCACCGTGGGTCCCGGCCGTGTCCGGTTGAATACGTATGCAGTCGCTCGCGGGCAAGCCGATGGCGCCGAGCCTACGCCGGCGCGTTGATCACGGCCAGGAAATCGCTGCCGTAACGCTTGAGCTTGGCTTCGCCGACGCCGCTGATGGTGGCCAGCTCGTCTTCGTTGGCCGGCATGGCGCGCAGCATCGCCAGCAAGGTAGCGTCGTGGAACACCACGTACGGCGGCACGCCCTGCTGCTTCGCCAGTTGCGTGCGCAGGGCGCGCAGCGCATCCCACAGCTCCTGCTCGTAGGCCTCGATGCCGAGGCTGCCGCCGCCGGTGACCAGCTTGCTGTCGCGCCGGCGCCGGCTGGCGCGTTCGGGGCGGGCGTCCTCGCGCAGCTTCACCGGTTTGCCGCCGCTGAGCACGCCGCGGCTGGCGGCGGTAAGGCGCAAGGTGCCGTAGCCTTCGGCGTCGGCTTCCAGCAGGCCGGCGGCGAGCAGCTGGCGGAACACCGAGCGCCATTGCTTCTCGTCCATCTCGGCACCGATGCCGAAGGTGCTGAGCCGGTGATGGTCGAGGCTGAGCACGCGCTCGGTCTCCTCGCCACGCAGCACGTCGATCACGTGGCCGGAGCCGAAGCGCTGGCCGGTGCGGTACACCGCCGACAACGCCTTCTGCGCGGGTACCGTGGCATCCCAGGTCTTCGGTGGCGCGACGCAGTTGTCGCAATGGCCGCAGGGGCCGGGATAGATCTCGCCGAACGCGCCCAGCAACAACTGGCGGCGGCAGTCGGTGGCCTCGGCGTAGGCCAGCAGCGATTCCAGTTTCTGCCGCTCCACGCGCTTGCGCTCGTCGGCCGATTCGGACTGCGCGATCATCTGGCTCATGGTGACCACGTCGGACAGGCCGTAGATCATCCACGCCTCGGCCGGCAGGCCGTCGCGGCCGGCGCGACCGGTTTCCTGGTAATAGCCCTCGATGCTGCGCGGCAGGTCCAGGTGCGCCACGAAGCGCACATCCGGCTTGTCGATGCCCATGCCGAAGGCAACGGTGGCGACCATCACCACGCCGTCCTCGCGCAGGAAGCGCTGCTGGTTCTTCGCGCGGGTCGCCGCATCCAGTCCGGCGTGGTACGGCAGCGCCTCGATGCCGGATTCGGCCAGCCATGCGGCGGTGTCGTCCACCTTGCGCCGGCTGAGGCAATAGACGATGCCAGACTCGCCCTGGTGGCCCTGCAGGAACTCGCCGAGCTGGCGCTTCGCGTTGTGGCGCAGGCCGACCCGGTAGCCGATGTTCGGGCGGTCGAAACTGGACACGAACTGCCGTGCATCCTGCAGCGACAGCCGCTCGACGATTTCCTCGCGCGTGCGCTGGTCGGCAGTAGCGGTGAGCGCGATCCGCGGCACCTGCGGAAAACGCTGCTGCAGGATCGCCAGTTCGCGATACTCGGGGCGGAAATCGTGGCCCCACTGCGATACGCAGTGCGCCTCGTCGATCGCGAACAGCGCCACCTCGGTGCGTTCCAGCTGGCCGAGGAAGCGCCCGGTGAGCAGCCGCTCCGGCGCCACGTACAACAGGTTCAGCTCGCCGGCCAGCAGCTGGCGCTCGACCTCGCGCTGCTCTTCCGCGCCGAGGCTGGAGTTGAGATAGGCGGCGGCCACGCCGGCTTCGCGCAGCGCGTCGACCTGATCCTGCATCAGCGCGATCAGCGGCGACACCACGATGCCGGTGCCCTGGCGAAGCAGCGCGGGGATCTGATAGCACAGCGACTTGCCGCCACCGGTCGGCATCAGCACCAGCGCATCGCCGCCTTCGCTCAGGTGTTCGACCACGGCCTGTTGCTGGCCGCGGAAACTGGAGTAACCGAAAACGCTTTGGAGCAGGTCGAGGGCTGAGGCATTCATCGGGAGCATGGTAACAAACCGACCCGGCCCGACCGCCGGAAACCTCTGCGACGACTTGTCGGCAGCGCCACCGTTCAGGCGTCCGGCATGCCCCACAGTGCATGGTCGAGATCGCCATCCAGGCCGAATCGCGACAGCGGCACGCGGCCGTTCTTCACTTCGACGCCTTCGGCGCGCAGGCGCCGGGATTGCTCGCGGAAACCGCGGCTGCCTGGCGGCATCGCGATGTGCCCGCTGGAGCGCAGCACGCGGTACCACGGCAATTCCATGCCGTCGGGCACCTCGCCGAGCAGCCGACCGACCAGCCGCGCCCGCCCCGGCAGCCCGGCACGGGCGGCGATCGCACCGTAACTGGCGACGCGGCCGCGCGGAATCGCGGCGATGGCGGCGTAGATACGGGCGGCGGCCTCATTCATGGTTCACGCGACGCTAGCGGGGATACGTGGCAGAGTAGCTTCCGACCCTCGCCGACGGAAGCCGCTGCATGCGCCATTTCGAAGCCGTGCGTTCCCACATCGGCAGCCTGCACGAGCTGCGCCAGAACGATCCCTATCTGATCAGCTTCGACCTGAAGCTGTCGCCGGATCGCTACCAGGGCGTCTACCTGGCCGAGCTGGAGGACGAGGCGGGACTGCGCTACCTGCGCATTTCCACCCCGATCGGCCCGCTTGCCGGCACCGACCCCATCCGCTGCCTGCGCTTCAACTGGCAGCAGCGCACCGGCTTCCTCGCTGTGGCCGACCTGGATGGCTCGCCGTACCTGCACCTGTGCGAAAACCGCCCCTACGAATTCCTCGACCGCGCCGAACTGCAACGCGTGGTGCGCGAACTGGGCGTGCTCGGCGATCAGCTGGAACGGATCATCGCCGTCGGCGGCGACTCGCTCTAGAACACCAGCCGGAACAGCACCACCAGCCCGTAGGCGAACAGCGCGGTGATCGGCAGGGTGAGGATCCACGCCCACACCATGCGTTCGACCACCGACCAGCGGATCGAGCTGAAGCGCTTGGCTGCGCCCACGCCCATGATCGAGGCCGACACGTTGTGCGTGGTCGACACCGGAATGCCGAACGCCGAGGCGCTGAGGATCACCAGCGCGGAACTGGTCTCGGCGGCGAAGCCGTTGATCGGGTGCAGCTTGACCATCTTGTGGCCGAGCGTCTTGATGATGCGCCAGCCGCCGCCGGCGGTACCGGCAGCCATGGTCAGCGCGGAAACCACCTTCACCCACACCGGGATCTCGAAACCGCCGGCGGGGTTGCCATCGATGCGCAGGAAGCCCAGCCACACCGGCAGGTGATCGAACTGGTGCGCGGCAGTGGCGCCGGCCAGCGCCAGCGCGATGATGCCCATGCTCTTCTGCGCGTCGTTCATGCCGTGCGCCACGCCCATCGCGCTGGCCGACACGATCTGCGCCTTGCCGAAGAAGAAATTGACGAACGGCGTGCGCCCGAAGCGGCGCGACCAGCCGTGCCGGTTCGCGAACCAGGCCAGCAGCGCATACAGCGCGCCCATCAGGATGAAGCTGATGATGAAGCCGGCTGCCGGTGACAGCACCATCGGGATGATCACTTTCGGGATCACGCCGTGGCCCTTCAGCCAGCTGCCTTCCGCCCAGATCACCGAGGCGAAATTGTTGTCCGAGGCGGCCAGCGCCGCGCCCACCAGCGAGCCCACCAGTGCATGGCTGGAACTGGACGGCAGGCCCAGCCACCAGGTAATCAGGTTCCACACGATCGCCGCCAGCAGTGCGCAGATCAGCAGCTGCGAACTCATCTCGACCACCCCGGCGTTGATCAGCCCGGAGGCAATCGTGGCCGCCACCGCCGTGCCCATGAACGCGCCGACCAGGTTGGTGCCCGCCGCCAGCAGCACTGCCTGACCCGGGGTAAGCACCTTGGTCGCCACCACCGTGGCGATCGAGTTGGCGGTGTCGTGAAAACCGTTGATGTAGGTGAAGACGAGCGCGATCACCACCACCGCGATGACGATGCTCATGCGCGGCCCTCGGCCATGGGCGGGCGGACGCTCGGTGCCGGCGCCGTCGGGCAGTGCGGAATGCGCAGGGTCACGGGCGCGGCCTCAGGAGTTCTTCAGGACGATCGAATAGACGATGTTGCCGACGTCGCGGCACTTGTCGATGGCCTTCTCGATCAGCTCGAACAGGTCCTTGGCCAGCATCGCCCGCATCACGTCGCCGCCTTCGATGTACAGCGTGCGATACGGCGCCAGCAGCATGCGGTCGCCTTCCGATTCCAGCGCCTGCAGGCGGTCCTGCAGCTTTTTCACCGGGTCGATGCGCAGGCCGCGGCGCAGCTCGCCGATCATCTCGGCAACCACCTCGCTGGAACGCTGCAGCACCATGGCACGCTGGGCGAAATCCACCCCGGCCAGGCGGTCGGAGACGATCTCGTAGCGCTCGGCGAATTTCTCGATGGTCTTGGGGATCTTGTACAGCGACGAATTCAGCGCCTCGATGTCCTCGCGATCGAGCGCGGTGACGAAGGTGTTCACCAGCTCCTCGCTGATCTGCGCGGCCAGCGCCTTCTCGCGCGCGCGGGTGGCGGTGAACGCCGCCATCACCGAGCCCTGGTCGGGCTGGGTCAGCAGTTCGTGCAGGGCCCTGGCGCTTTCGGTGGCGGTGGCGGCGCTCTGTTCGAGCAGTCCGTAGAACTTGTCGCCTTTGCCGAAAATCGTCTGCAATGAAAACATGCTGGCCATGCCTGAGGGAACGGGATGACGGGAATGTTACAGGACTGTCGTGCTGCCCTGCATCAATGTCCGGCCCTGCCGGAGTGATGTGAAAGCCCCGCAGCCCTTACACTGTACCCATGCACCCTCCCCCGTTACCGCCGCGATGCTGACCGAAATCGCGCTCGTCCTCGTGCTGGCCCTGTGCAACGGCTTCTTCGCCCTGTCGGAGATGGCGCTGATAGCTTCGCGCAAGAGCCGCCTCAAGCAGATGGCCCGGAACAGCCGCAAGGCGGCCTCGGCACTGCGCCACGCCGAGGCGCCGGAACACTTCCTGTCCACCGTGCAGGTCGGCATCACCCTGGTCATGCTGATTACCGGCGCGGTCGCCGGCGACGCGCTGGGCGGCCATATTGCCACCGCCCTGCAGGGTGAGCACCTGATATGGCTGCAGCCATATTCGCGGATCATCGGCATCGCGCTCGGCTTCGCGCTGATCTCGTTCATCCAGATCGTGGTCGGCGAACTGGTGCCCAAACGGCTGGCGCTGGCGGCACCGGAAAAGGTGTCGGCGTACGTGGCGATCCCGATGCTGCTGCTGTCGCGGCTGACCGCGCCGTTCGTGTGGCTGCTGAACGCGTCGAGCAACCTGCTGCTGCGCCTGCTGCGGGTCAACCAGCAGGGCAGCGGCGTAGTCACCGAGGAGGAGATCCGCCTGCTGGTTGCCGAGAGCGCCGAACAGGGTGTACTCGACCCCGACGAACACAACATGGTCAACCGCGTGCTGCGCCTGGGCGACCGCACGGTCGACAGCGTGATGACCCCGCGCATGCGCATCGCCTGGCTGGACATCGCGGCGACCCGCGAGGAGAACTTCGAGGTGCTGCGCGAGACCCCGTACTCGTGCTACCCGGTGTATCGCGGCGACGAGAGCGAGGTGGTCGGCGTGGTCGAGGTCAAGCGCCTGCTGCGCAGCTTCGCCGAAGGCACGCCGGAGCTGTTCGGCCACCTGGCCAAGCCGTTGTTCGTGCCGGCCACCGCGCGCGCGCTGGACCTGCTGGAAGAATTCCGCGACGCCGAGACGCCGCTGGCGCTGGTGGTGGACGAGTACGGCGACATCGAAGGCGTGGTCACCGTCAACGACCTGCTGGCAGCGGTGGTCGGCGCCAGCCAGATCGGCCACGGCGGCGGCAACGAGGACAGCCCGATCATGCAGCGCGCCGACGGCAGCTGGCTGATCGACGGCAGCCTGTCCACCGACGACCTGCGCGAACTGCTGCAGATCGGCGAACTGCCCGGCGAGGAGGAGCACGAATACCGCACCGCCGCCGGCATGGTGATGACCGCCCTCGGCCACATCCCGCAGACCGGCGAGGTGTTCGCCTGGCACGGCATCCGCTTCGAGGTGGTCGACCTGGACGGCGCCCGCATCGACAAGCTGCTGGTCACTCCGGCGCCGTCGCTGGACCCGGCCGACGACGAGCAGTAGCAAGCATCCCTCGTCTCTGCCGGCAGTTCTTCCGGCGGAGAGTGCGCAAGATCAAGAGCACCCCACCCCAACCCTCCCCTGCTGCGCAGAGGAGGGAGCAGAGCGCGCGACTTCCAGCTTGATCCCTCCTCCGCTTCCAGCTTGGTCCCTCCCCCTGCTTGCAGGGGGAGGTCAGGAGGGGGTGAAGCTCTTCGCACTGCTCTGACAAAAAGCACCCCACCCCAACCCTCCCCTGCTTAGCAGGGGAGGGAGCAAAGCCGGCTACTTGTTCTTCGCCAGCCCCGCCATCCGCTGCGCATCGGCGAGGATGCCGTGCAACACGCGCAGCTCGCGCTCGTCCGGTTGCGCGCGCTGGAACAGCTTGCGCAGGCGCAGCATGATCGTGGTGGGTTCGCGGCCCTTGTGAAAATCGATGTCGTCCAGCGTCTGCGCCAGGTGGCGGTAGAACTGCTCCATCTGCGCCGCGTCGGCAGGCGGCTCGTCGTGCATCAGTGGCGCGGCGGGCGGTTCGTCGCCGAGCATCGCCACGCGCAGCTCGTAGGCCATCACCTGTACCGCCTGCGACAGGTTGAGCGAACTGAAATCGTCCACGCTGGGAATCCGCACCATCGCGTGGCAGCGCGCCAGCTCCTCGTTCTCCAGCCCGGTGCGCTCGTTGCCGAACACCAGCGCCACCTGTTCGCCGCGGGCGGCGGCGGCCAGCACTTGCTGCGCCGCCTCGCGCGGGGAGATCTCCGGCAGGTTCACCCCGCGCCGGCGCGCCGACAAGCCCAGCGCCAGGCTGCTGCCGGCCAGACCGTCCACCAGCTCGGCGTGGATGCCGGCGTTGGCCAGCACGTCATCCGCGCCAGCGGCGAGCGCATTCGCCTCCGGATCGGGGAAACGATACGGGTTGACCAGCTCCAGCCGCGCGAAGCCCATCGTACGGATCGCCCGCGCCGCACTGCCGATGTTGCCCGGATGCGAGGTGCGCACCAGCACGTAGCGGATGCGGGCGGCGAGGTCGTGGAGATCGGTCATGCGAGAAGTGACGTTTTTGCGGCTGGAGCGGACAAGGATAGTGGACGCGGGGCGACCCGGGCCCGCCTCTGCTAGAATCGCCGGCCGCAACCCCGCTCTCTTCCAAAGTCGAAACCATGGCCAGACCACACGTCACGATCGCGGCGCGCGCCGCGCGTTCTGCAGGCAATGTGATCCTGCGCTACATGAACCGCATCGACGGCCTCAACATCGTCGAGAAGCAGCAGATGGACTTCGTCTCCGAGGTCGACAAGCTGGCCGAGGCGGAAATCATCAAGGAACTGCGCCGTGCCTACCCCGACCACGCGATCCTCGCCGAGGAAAGCGGCGCGACCGGCAAGGGCCCGCTGACCTGGGTGATCGACCCGCTCGACGGCACCCACAACTACCTGCGCGGCATCCCGCACTTCAGCGTGTCGATCGCGCTGCTGGAAAAGGGCGTGCCGATTCATGCCGTGGTGTTCGACCCACTACGCGACGAGCTGTACACCGCCAGCAAGGGCGACGGCGCCTACCTCAACGATCGCCGCATGCGCGTCAGCAAGCGCGAGAACCTGGGCGGCGCGATGATCGCCACCGGCTTCCCGTTCCGCCAGCGCGAACACCTGGTGCCGCAGCTCGACATGACCCGCGCCATCCTCGGCCAGGCCGAAGACATCCGCCGCTCCGGCTCCGCCGCGCTCGACCTCGCCTACGTCGCCGCCGGCCGCTACGACGGCTACTTCGAGATCGGCCTGAAGTCGTGGGACATGGCCGCCGGCGTACTGCTGGTGCACGAAGCCGGCGGCCGCTACTGCGACTTCGCCGGCCGCGACGGCATCCCCGCCAGCGGCAACATCATCGCCGGCAACCTCAACGTGGCCAAGGCGATGGTCGACGCGATCGGCCAGCAGGCGACGCCGGGATTGCTCAAGGCCTGAGCTCCTGATTCTCGTGGTGAAAAAAAGGCGCCCATGGCGCCTTTTTTCTTGCTTGTCTCTGGCGCAGCCCCCGCACTAACTCACGCCCTCTTGATGGAATGACGAAAGTTTTTGCGCCGCCTTTGTGTAGTAAGTTGTCGCGCAAATCAGTTATCGACAATGACCAAGGATAAGGGGGGATCAATGTTCGATACCAAGCATGGACTGCGGCCGTGTGCCGTTGCGTTTGCCGTGGCACTGGCGCTCGGACTGTCGGGCTGTGGCGGCGGGGGTGGCGCAAACGTCAGACCGTCGACGCCACCACCGCCATCGACAGGAACTGGCGATTTTGCCGGGGGCGCTATCAATGTCGGTTCTGGCGCTACCACCGTCTGGCCCAACAACATCATCGGTTCGATCGACCTGATCAAAGGCGGATCCGGCACGCTGGTGCTTGCAGGTACCGATAGCTACACCGACGGCACCACAATCAACGACGGCACCTTGCAGCTCGGCAACGGCGGCACCACCGGCTCGATTACCGGCGACGTGGCGGACAACGCATTTCTGGTGTTCGACCGCAGTGACAATGTGACCTTCAACGGCGCTGTCAGTGGCACCGGCTCGTTGACGCAAGCCGGCGCGGGTGCACTGATCCTGACGGGAGCCAACACGTACACCGGCGGCACCACGATCAGCCATGGCACGTTGCAGCTCGGCAACGGTGGCACGACCGGTTCGATCACCGGTAACGTAACGGACAATGGATCGCTGGTATTCGACCGCAGCGACGACGTGACCTTCAACGGCATCGTCAGCGGCAGTGGTTCGCTGAAGCAGGCTGGTGCGGGCGCGCTGATCCTGACGGGTACCAATATCTACACCGGCGGCACCACGATCAGCAGCGGCGCGTTGCAGCTGCAGCTCGGCAACGGCGGTACCACCGGATCAATCACCGGTGACGTGGCGGACAACGGCTCACTGGTGTTTGATCGCAGCAACGACATAACCTTCAATGGCATCGTCAGCAGCAGCGGTTCGCTGAAGCAGGCCGGCACGGGCACACTAATCCTGGCAGGCGCCAATACGTACACCGGCGGCACCACGATCAGCAGCGGCACGTTGCAGCTTGGCAACGGCGGCACGACCGGCTCGATTACCGGCAACGTGACGGATAACGGATCGCTGGTGTTCAACCGCAGCGACGACGTGACCTTCAATGGCATCGTCAGCAGCAGTGGTTCGCTGAAGCAGGCCGGCACGGACACATTGATCCTGGCAGGCGCCAATACGTACACCGGCGGCACCACGATCAGCAACGGCACGTTGCAGCTTGGCAACAGTGGCACGACCGGTTCGATCACCGGTGATGTGACGGACAACGGCTCTCTGGTGTTCAACCGCAGCGACGATGTCACCTTCAACGGAACCATCAGCGGCAGCGGTTCGCTTGAGCAAGTCGGCAAGGGTACGTTGACGCTGACTGGCAACAATACCTACACCGGCGGCACTAGGATCAGCAACGGCACGTTGCAGCTCGGCAGCTACGGCATGATCGGCTCGATCACCGGCGACGTGGTGGACAACGGCTCCTTGGTGTTCAACCGCAGCGACGATGTCACCTTCAACGGAATCGTAAGCGGCAACGGTTCGCTGGTGCAGACTGGCGTAGGAACGTTAACCCTGACGGGTGCCAACACGTACGCCGGTGGCACCACGATCAGCAGCGGTACGGGTACGAGCGCCTTGCAACTCGGTAACGGTGGCACTACCGGTTCGATCACCGGTGACGTGACGGATAACGGGTCTCTGGTGTTCGACCGCAGCGACGATGTCACCTTCAACGGAATCGTCAGCGGCACTGGATCGCTGGAGCAAGCCGGCAAGGGTACGTTGACGCTGACTGGCACTAATACGTACATCGGCGGCACCACGATCAGCGCCGGTGCATTGCGATTGGGCAACGGGGGCACGACCGGCTGGATCGTCAGTCAGTACATGATGGATAACGGATCTCTGATGTTCGACCGCAGCGACGACGTGATCTTCAACGGCATCGTCTACGGCAGCGGTTCGCTGCAGCAGGCCGGCAAGGGTACGTTGATCCTGACGGACGCCAATCAATACACCAGCGGTACCACGATCAGCACCGGCACGTTGCAACTCGGCAACGGTGGTACGACCGGTTCGATCATCGGCGACGTTACCGATAACAGTGCCTTGGTATTCGACCACAGCGACGACGTCGCCTTCAGCGGAATGATCAGCGGTAGCGGTTCGCTGGAGCAAGCCGGCAAGAGTATTTTGATGCTGACTGGTACCAACACCTATACCGGCAGCACCACAGTGAGCAGTGGCATGCTGCTGATCGGCAACGGTGGCATCACCGGTTCGATCACCGGGAACGTGACCGATAACGCTGCTCTGATATTCGACCGCAGCGATACCTTGACTTTCAGTGGAGTTGTCAGCGGCAGCGGCAGCCTGGAACAGCTGGGGACGGGCACGCTGATCCTGACCGGTGACAGCACGTATTCCGGCGGAACCGCGATTGATCGCGACACAACCAACGAGAGCACTCTGCAGCTCGGGGATGGTGGTACGAGCGGATCGATTGCAGGTGATGTCTCCGACAACGGCGTGCTGGCGTTCGATCACAGCGATAACGTCACCTTCGATGGACTCATCAGCGGTCAGGGCCGGCTCGTAAAGCGCGGCGCGGGGACGTTGGTACTCTCGCGTTCCAACACCTATACCGGTGGCTCCACGGTGGAGCAGGGCACGTTGGAGGTTTTGCCCGGTACCAGCCTTGGAACCGGGGGAATCAATGTGGGTAGCGCTACAACCCAGTACACGGGGCAAGTCCTTGCAGTGGACAACGGCGCGGATCTTTCCAATCCAGTGGCCCTGTACGACGGCACGACGCTGGACAACGCGGGCGTGATCCACCAGTCCGCCCTTGACTATACGGTGCAATCCAGCGGATCGGGCAACGTCACCGTGGTGAATCGCGAGGGCGCGCGCATTGACGGAAGCTATCAGGGAATCCACCTTGCACATGGTGGCAGCATCAGCAATGGCACCGGGAGTGTCATCAGCGGTTACAGCCGTGGAATTTCGTCCGACACTGATGGTGCCATCACGGTGAACAACTCTGGCGGGAGCATCATTGGATGGACCGCTGCCGACCTGCAGATCGGAGACGGCATATCAGCCGTGTCCGCCACCATTACCAACACGGACGGCGGAGAAATCGAAGGACGAGCTGCGGGCATCGTGGTGCTTTCCGATGCCAATATCCTCAACAACAATGGCAGCATGATTTCCGGGAGCGCTGCTACCTACGGCACTGGGGTCATGCTGTTCGACGGCGGCGTGGTGACAAACGACGGCGCCACCATCCAGGCCCCGGGCGACTCGATAGTTGGCTATGCTGGGGTAACCACCGTCAGCAATCTCAATGGTGGCAGGCTCATCGGCAGTGTGGACCTCAAGGCCGACGCGGCCAATGTCGTCACGCTGATGGCTGGCAGCTCGATCCAGGGAAATTTGTCAGTGGGTACCAACCCGCAGGCCACCCTGACACTCAACGGCGACAACACCCTGCCGCAGTCGTATTCGAACGCTGTTTCGGGCACCACCACTTTTGCGGGCACCTTGATCAAGGAAGGTACGGGTAGCTGGAATATCGATACCAGCGATCTGTCGGGCGTAATCGAGACCGACGTGAACAACGGTGTGTTGCGTTCGACCAACGTTTTGACCGGCACGGTTAATGTGGCCGGACAAGGCACACTTGATGGCGGGCCCGGGGTATCCGGGACTTTGTTCAATGCCGGCAAGGTGACCGTTCACGATGGTGATTCCGCTGTAGGCGGCAACTATGCCCAGTCTTCAACGGGTACCTTGGCCATCAGCCTGGGCAGCAAGCTGGATGTGACCGGTACCGCCACCCTCAACGGCGGCACGCTGGAAGCCACCGGCGCCGATAGCGGCTACGTCAGCAACACTCACACCAATGTCCTTACGGCAGCCGGCGGCCTCACCGGCACCTTCGACCAGTTGGTCAAGGGCACCGGCGTGGTATTCACGGCCACCACCATCAACTACGACGCCAACAGCGCGTGGCTGGACACCACCGGTCTCAACGTGACCACGGCGGCCGCGGGTCAGGGCGTGAGCTACACCCCGGCCTCCTTCGGCAGTGCGCAACGCGTGCAGGGCGCCTTCGAACAGCTGGACGACAAGATCGCAGCCGGCACGCTCTCCGACGTATCGGGCGACTTCCTGCGTGCCGCCGGCCAGTTCCAGCAGTCGCCTACTTTGCTGGCGGCGCAGGCCTCGCTGCAAAGTCTGTCCGGCCAGTTGCACGCGGCCAGCGCGGCGATGACCTTCAAGGCCATCGATGCGTCCAGTCGCGCGTTGTCGGATCGCTTCGACAACCTGCTCGACAAGGGCACCGGCTTCGGCATGTGGATGCACAACCTCAGCATCGGCGGCGACATGGCGCGCGCCGGCTTTGACGGCGTCGGCTTCCAGTTGAACGGCTGGCTGATCGGCAGCGACCGCCAGATCGGTCATTCCGGCGTGGCCGGTTACGCGTTCGGCCAGAGCCGGGGCCAGCAGCGGCTGGACCAGAGCTTCGACCACGACAACAGCCGCAGCACCGAGGGCATGATGTACGCGGGCTGGCTCAACGGCAATTGGTATACGCAAGGCCGCGCCGGCTTCGGCCATTTCGAGCAGGACGTCAGCCGGCAGATCCTGCTGGGCGACAGCGTGCAAGGCGTGCGGACCCAGTACGACGGCAACTACAACGTGGCCTATGGTGAGAGCGGCCTGCACCTCGGTCGTGGCGACAGCCATGTCACGCCGTTCGTCAATGTGCAGTACGCGCGCATCGATCGCAGCGGCTTCGTCGAGCAGGGTGCCGGCGGTTTTGGCCTGCGCAGCAACGCGCAGGCCCTGGATCGCTGGCAGGCGGGCTTCGGCGTGCGGGCGGGCCACCACTGGAACCTGGACGGTGGCCGCGCCGTGGACTTCAGCGCGCGTGCGCAGTGGCAGCGCACCCTGGCATCGCACGGCGATGTGTTCGACGCCAGCTTCGTTGGCTTGCAGCAATGGCAGCCGTTGGTCGGCATCGGCCTGTCGCGCTACAGCGGCCTGCTCGGCGTCGGACTGGACGCAACATTGTCAGCGCATACGACGCTGAAGTTCGGCTACGACTATGAAATGGGCCAACGCGACAAGGCGCAGATGCTGTCGGCGCGCCTGAACGTGGCGTTCTAGGGCCACAGCCATCGACGTGCCGCTCATGCACGAAGCCGGCGGCCGCTACTGCGATTTCGCCGGCCGCAAGGCCTGAGCGATTTGTCCGATTGAGAAGCGAAGGCGTCTAAGGGCGCCTTCGCTGTTTCAGGAAGAGGCTTCACCTGTCTCGCGCAGGAACCCTCGCAAGAACGGTACCGTGATCCGCCGCTGCGCTGCCAGCGATGCCGCATCCAGTTTGTCGAGCAGATCGAGCAGCGCGCCCAGGTCGCGCGCATAGCGGGCGAACAACCAGTCCAGCACGCTGTCGTCCAGTTCGATGCCGCGCGCGGCGGCCTGTGCTTTCAGCACAACGCGGCGTTCGTCGTCGTCGAGCGGCTTCAATGCAAACTGGGTGCAGGCGCCGAGGCGCGAGCGCAGGTCGGGCAGGTCGAGGCCGAGCTGGGTCGGCGTGGCGGCGGCGGCGAATAGCAGCGCGCTGCCTTCGGCGCGGGCGCGGTTGTACAGGTCGAACAGCGCGTGTTCGGCCTCGCGCTTGCCGGCGATCGCGCCGAGGTCGTCCAGCGCCAGCAGTTCGCTGCCGGCGACGCCGCGCAGGGCGGCGGCGTGATCGGCAATCGTCGCCAGCGGCAGATATTGCACGCGCCTTCCGACAGAACTTGCCGCCTGGCAGGCGGCCATCAGCAGGTGGCTGCGGCCGCTGCCACTGGCGCCGTGCAGGTAGATCCACGGTGCGCCGGGTTCGAGCGCCAGCGCCTGCACCGCAGCCAGCGCGGCGGCGTTGGCGCCGGCGTGGAAATATTCAAAGCGCTGGCGGCGCGGCCAGCGCAAGGCCAGCGGCAACTGCGGGATCATGGCTCGGCCCGGTCGTCCGGTGGCGATTCGACCGAGGCCTCGACTGCACCATCGCGATGCACGGCGACCTCCACCTCGGCGATCACCGGGTCTTCCGGCCCCGCTTCGTTGTACAGCTCGCTCATGCGGTAGCGCTCGATCAGGTAACGCAGCAGCACCATGATCACCGACGCGGCCGGCAACGCCAGCAGTACGCCGAGGAAGCCGAACAGGTAGCCGCCGGCCAGCACGGCGAACATCACCGCCACCGGATGCAGGCCGATCTTGTCGCCGACCAGCTTGGGCACCAGCACGTAGCCTTCCAGCAACTGGCCGACGGCGAACACGCCGCACACCAGCAACACGTGCGGCCAGTCGCCGTATTGCACCAGCGCCGCCACGATCGCCGCGACGAAGCCGATGATGAAGCCCAGGTACGGCACGAAGCTGAGCAGGCCGGCGACCATGCCGATCAGCGGCCCCACGGTCAGCCCGACCACGCCCAGGCCGGCGCCGTAGAACACGCCCAGCGCCAGCATCACCAGCAGTTGGCCGCGCACGAACGCGCCCAGGATCTTGTCCGACTCGCTGGCCAGGTAGGCGATGGTGGGCTGGATCGAACGCGGCAGCATGCCGTCGACCTTCGCCACCAGCCGGTCCCAGTCGCGCAACAGGTAGAACGCCACCACCGGGATCAGCACCAGGTTGGTCAGCCACATCGCGATGCCCAGCCCGGAGCGCGACACCTTGCCCAGCACTGCCGTGGCGACGCCGCCGATCGAGCCGATGTGTTCCTTGATCGCGGTCAGCAGGCGGTCGCTGTCGAACGTGTGCGGGTCCAGGTGCAGGCGCGCCTGCAGCCACGGCCACACGGTGTTCTGCGCCCAGTCGCCGTAGCGCGGCAGGTTGTTGATCAGGTTCTCGATCTGCCGCGCGATCAGCGGAATCAGCAGCAGCAGCACGCCGACCAGCGCCACCATGATCACCACGAAGACGATCGTGGCCGCCCACATCCGGTTCAACCCCAGCCGTTCCAGCCGATCGGCCAGCGGGTCGCCCAGGTAGGCCAGCATCGCAGCTACCGCGAACGGCATCAGCACCGGCGCCAGCAGCCAGATCAGGTAAACGATGACCGCCGTGATGGCGAACAGCTGCCAGCGGCGCGAAAGGTCCTTGTCTTGATTCACTCGGCACGCCCCGGCAAGGATTGGTTATGCGTCACTTGAATAGTCCGCACAGGGATGTGCGGGGTTTTGCGAGGGACTCGCATCCCATGAATAGTCCGCACACGGATGTGCGGGGTTTTGCGAGGAACTCGCATCCAGTCACCTCAGCCAGCGCAGGTTCGCGTCCGCGCCCGGATGCGGCTCGCCCTGCAGCAGCAGGTGGCCGCCGGCGGCGAGGTTCGCGGCCAGACCGCTGATCGGCACGGAAGCCTTGACGTACAGCAGCACGCCGTCGTTCTGCGCGCCCAGGGTCTGCACCTGCTTCACCGACGGGTCGTCCTCAAGGGTTGCCACCAGGTTCGCGTAATCCATCGCCGAATCCAGCCCGCTGACCCACAGCTTGCCCTCGCTGGGGCCGGCGCCGATCACGTTGAGCTGCTTGCCGATGCGGCCGACCATGCTGTTGCCGGCGTCGCCGAGCAACACATCCGCGCTGGCACCCTGGCTGCTCCAGCTCTGCGGCTGGCCACCGGAGATCAGCGTCCAGTCGGCGCTGCCGTCGCGCAACTTGCCGAGCAGTACCAGGCCGGTGTGGTACTGCTGGTTGACTGCCGCCAGCGCGGCCGGGTCGGCAGCGGCGACCCTGGCCGGATCCGGCGGGTTGCTGTCGGGATAGACCACGTTGGTGCCGCGTGCGGCGGCGGCAGAGGCCAGGCTGGCCAGTGCCGCCTGGTCGAGCAGGTGCCCGTCGCCACCCTGCACCAGCAGCAGCACCGGCGGCTTGATCCCCGCGCTTTGCACGCCCAGATTCGACACCAGCCGACGCACCGAGCCCGGCTCGAACTCCACGTCCAGGATCAGCCCGGTCGCGGCGCGCTGATACTGGAATTTCTGCACCATCGAACCGGCCTTGCCCAGCGCGTCGGCATAACCGGCGTTGCTGCGCAGGTCCTGGCCGCCGGCGATCCGCGTCAGCACCTGGCCGAGTGCGCTGGCGAACGCCTGGTCACGCTGGGCGTCGCTGGTGTCGGCCACCGGCACGACCACCGAATACGGCGAGCCGGCGACCTGCGCGCGCAACGGTGGCAGCGCGGCAAAAACCAGCAGCAAGGTGACGATCAACAGACGGGACAGGCGCATGGGTGTGGGCATCTTCAGGGGAAAGCTCACGGGAAGTCTGCCCAATCGCGCCCGCAGCGTCCATCGCAGCCGTCACGAACCCGCCGGCACCTGCCGGCAATGGCGCCACAAGCTGGTAAACTTGCGCGTTTCACCCACGCCGGTTCTCGCCATGTCTGACGCCCTCACCTACCGCGCCGCCGGCGTCGATATCGATGCCGGCAATGCGCTGGTCGAACGCATCAAGCCGCTGGTCAAGCGCACCTCCCGCCCCGAGGTGATGGGTGGCCTGGGCGGTTTCGGCGGCCTGTTCGACCTGAGCGGTCGCTACAGGGAGCCGGTGCTGGTGTCCGGCACCGACGGCGTGGGCACCAAGCTGAAGCTGGCGCAGATCCTGAACCGCCATGACACGATCGGCATCGACCTGGTCGGCATGTGCGTCAACGATGTACTGGTGCAGGGCGCCGAGCCGCTGTTCTTCCTCGACTACTTCGCCACCGGCAAGCTGGATGTGGACACCGCGGTGGCGGTGGTCGGCGGCATCGCGAAAGGCTGCGAACTGGCCGGCTGCGCGCTGATCGGCGGCGAGACCGCCGAGATGCCGGACATGTACCCGCCGGGCGAATACGACCTGGCCGGCTTCACCGTGGGCGCGGTGGAAAAATCGCAGATGCTGACCGGCGTGGCGATCGTCGCCGGCGACGTGGTGCTGGGCGTGGCGTCCAGCGGCCCGCACTCGAACGGCTATTCGCTGGTGCGCAAGATTCTGGAGCGCGCCGGCTGCACCCCCGACAACGGCGGGCTCGACCTCGACCTCGGCGGCGTGAAGCTGGCCGATGCGCTGATGGCGCCGACCACGATCTACGTGAAGTCGATGCTGGAGCTGCTCCGCGGCGACGCCGCCCGAATCCCGAATCCCGGCTTTCAACGGCCGAACGGCCGGTCATCCCAAATCCCGGCTATCCACGGCATGGCCCACATCACCGGCGGCGGCCTCAAGGAAAACATCATCCGGGTGGTGCCAGACGGCCTCGGCATCGCGCTGGACGCCTCCGCCATCGTGCTGCCGCCGGTGTTCGACTGGCTGATGCGCGAAGGCAACGTGGCGCGCGAGGAAATGTGGCGCACGTTCAACTGCGGCGTCGGTTTCACCGTGATCCTGCCGCGCGACGCGGTGGCCGGCGCGTCCGCGCTGCTGGCGAAACATGGCCTGGCCAGCTCGGTGATCGGCGAGATCGTGCCCGCGCAGGGCGACGAACGCGTGCATATCGGCTGAACCGCTCCGTGACAGCCGCATCCGCCAAAGTCGCCGTGCTCGCCTCCGGGCGCGGCAGCAACCTCGCTGCGCTGCTCGACGCGCAGGCGCGCGGCGAACTGCCGGTCGAGTTCGTGCTGGTCGGCAGCGACAAGGCCAGTGCCGGCGCGCTGCGCCTGGCCGAGGCAGCGAACATTCCCACTCTGGCGCTGGACCCGCGCAGCTATCCGGACCGCCGCGCGTTCGACCTGGACCTGTTCCGGCGCATCGCCGCCAGCGGCGCCGACTGGCTGGTGCTGGCCGGCTTCATGCGCATCCTCGACGGCGAGGCGCTGCGGCCGTGGGTGGGGCGCATCGTCAACATCCACCCCTCGCTGCTGCCGAAATACCGCGGCCTGCACACGCATCGCCGCGCGCTGGAAGCGGGCGATGCCGAACACGGCGCCAGCGTGCATTTCGTCACCGCCGAACTGGACGGTGGCCCGGTGATCGCGCAGGCGCGCCTGCCGATCGAAGCCGGCGACGACGAGCAGTTGCTGGCGCAACGGCTGCTGCCGCTGGAACACCGGCTGCTGCCCACGGTGCTGGGCCTGCTGGTCAGCGGGCGCCTGCAATGGGACGGCCAGGCACCACGCTTCGACGGCCAGCCGCTGGCGGCGCCATTGCGGCTGGGCGACGACGGCCTTTCTCCTTAAAGCCGGTTCAGCCCGGTCTCGGCAGACTCGGCGCATGACTATCCGACCCCTGCTCGCTCCCCTGCTCGGCCTCGGCCTGTTGCTCGGCGCCCCGGTCGCGCCCGCCGCCACGCCTTCCGCGTTCACCGCCACCTACGACGTGTCGCAGGGTGGCACGCCGATGGGCCAGGCCACGGTGAACCTGCGCGCGGCCGGCAACGGCGAGTGGATCTACAGCAAGGACGTCAAGGGCACCGGCGGGCTGGCCGCCCTGCTCGGCGCCAGCGTCACGGAAAGCTCGCGCTTCCGCTGGAAGGGCGACGTGCCCGAGGCGATCAGCTACGACTACCAGTTGCAGGCGGCGGTCAAGCAGAAACAGCGCCACCTGGTGGTCGACTGGGCGAAAAAGCAGGTCACCGTCGACGAAGGCAAGGGTCCGCAGACCTATCCGAGCAGCCCCGGCATGGTCGAGCGCAATACCCTCGCGCTGGCGCTGGGCCTGGCCTTGCGCGACGGCAAGCAGCAGGTCGCGTTGCCGGTAGCGGTGCGCCAGGAAGTGCAGGTGCAGAACTTCAAGGTGACCGGCAAGGAAACCGTCAAGGTGCCCGCCGGCAGCTTCGACGCCGAACGGATCGACCGCACCGACGCCGACCGCGGCTTCAGCGCGTGGTACGCGCCCGGCCGCTTTCCGCTGCCGGTGAAACTGTCGCAGCACGACGGCGGCGACATGGTGATGGAGCTGGTGAGCTATCGGGCCGATTGAACCGGGGCCTGACCGACCCCACCGCAGCAACGGAGCCTCGATTCCTCCCCCTGCTCGCAGGGGGAGGTTGGAGGGGGTAGCTCCGGACCTGCCGAAAGATCAAGAGCCGACCCCACCCCAGCCCTCCCCTGCGATGCAGGGGAGGGAGCACAGCGGAAGGGCGATCAATTCGGCAGGCGGCGGATCTTTGCGCCGAGCACGCCGAGCTTTTCCTCGATGTTCTCGTAGCCGCGGTCGATGTGGTAGACGCGATCGACGGTGGTGTCGCCCTTGGCCACCAGGCCGGCCAGCACCAGGCAGGCCGAGGCGCGCAGGTCGGTGGCCATGATCGGCGCGCCGCTCATCTGCGCAACGCCCTGCACCACCGCAGTGTTGCCCTCGAGGCGGATGTCCGCGCCGAGGCGCTGCAGCTCGTGCGCATGCATGAAGCGGTTCTCGAACACCGTCTCGGTGACCACGCCGGTACCTTCGGCGACGCAGTTCAGCGCGGTGAACTGCGCCTGCATGTCGGTGGGGAACGCCGGGTACGGCGCGGTGCTGATGTTGACCGCCTTCGGTCGACGGCCGCCCATGTCCAGCTCGATCCAGTCGTCGCCGGTGGAGATGTGCGCGCCGGCTTCCTCCAGCTTGGCCAGCACTGCCTCGAGCGTGTTGGCGCGGGCGTGGCGCGCGCGCACCTTGCCGCCAGTCATCGCCGCGCCGACCAGGAAGGTGCCGGTCTCGATGCGGTCGGGCAGCACCTCGTACTCGGCGCCGTGCAGACGCTCGACGCCATGAATCACCATGGTCGACGTGCCGGCGCCCTCGATCTGCGCACCCATCGCGATCAGGCAATGGGCCAGGTCGACCACCTCGGGCTCCTGCGCCGCGTTCTCGATCACCGTGGTGCCCTGGGCCAGGGTGGCCGCCATCATGATGTTCTCGGTGCCGGTGACGGTGACCATGTCCATCACGATGCGGGTGCCCTTCAGCCGCGACGCCTTCGCCTTGATGTAGCCGTTCTCGACCGTGATCTCGGCGCCCAGCGCCTGCAGGCCGCGAATGTGCTGGTCGACCGGGCGCGAGCCGATCGCGCAGCCGCCCGGCAGCGAGACCTCGGCCTGGCCGAAGCGCGCCACCAGCGGGCCGAGCACCAGGATCGAGGCGCGCATCGTGCGCACCAGGTCGTACGGCGCCACGCAGGTGCTGGTGGTGCGCGGATCGACGTGCATCTTCATGCGGTCGTCCAGTACCAGCTGCACGCCCATCTGGCCGAGCAGTTCGATGAAGGTGGTGACGTCGTGCAGATGCGGCACGTTGCCGATGCTGACCGGCTCATCGGCCAGCAGGCAGCCGGCAAGAATCGGCAGCACGGCGTTCTTGGCGCCGGAAATGCCGACCTCGCCATGAAGCGGCGTGCCGCCGCTGATCAGGATCTTGGCCATGGTTGTTCCTAAACTTGGACGCTCCTCCATGAGCGCAAAGAAGAACCGGCATCCATGCCGGATTTTTAAATTCGAGCGGAGATCACCCTTGGCGCGCCGCGGCTTCCTCGGGAGTCAGGGTCTTCAGGGCCAGCGCGTGGATCGCGCCGCCCATCAGCTCGCCCAGCGTGGCATACACCAGCCGATGCCGCGCCAGCGGCAGCTTGCCGGCGAACTGGCTGGCGATCACGGTGGCCTCGAAATGCACGCCATCGGCCCCGCTGACCTCGGCCTGGGCACCGGGCAGGCCATTTTCGATCATCGCCTGGATGCGGGCGGGGTCCATCGGGGAGTGTTCCATGCGGGAGCTCGGGCCAACCGGCAGCGGATTCCGTCACGACTGGAATCCATTGCGCTGGCTTATGACGTTAAAATGCGGATATGCCATGGTAATGGAAATCCGCTGGCGCAGAAATGACAGTGGTTCCGGATCGGCCCGAACGTGGCCGCCCGCCATGGCTACCCGGGCATTCGTCCCGCCCTTTCATCGAGCCCCCATGAACGCACGCATCGCCCCGCCCGCCCCGATCGACCTGAACCCGGATGCCATCATGCGCAGCGCGCGCACGGTGGTGGTCACCGAGGCGGCTGCGGTCGAGGCGCTGGAGTCGCGGATCGGGCCGGCCTTCGTCGAGGCCTGCCGGCTGATCCTGGGCTGCAAGGGCCGCGTGGTGGTCAGCGGCATGGGCAAGTCCGGGCATATCGGGCGCAAGATCGCCGCCACCCTGGCTTCCACCGGCACGCCGGCGTTCTTCGTGCACCCGGGCGAGGCCAGCCACGGCGACCTCGGCATGATCCTGCCGCAGGACGTGGTGCTGGCGATCTCCTACTCCGGCGAGACCGACGAGCTGCTGCTGATCCTGCCGGTGATCAAGCGCCAGGGCATCCCGCTGATCGCGATCACCGGACGCCCCGGTTCCTCGCTGGCGACCCAAGCCGACGTGCACCTGGACGGCAGCATCTCCAATGAAGCCTGCCCGCTCGGCCTGGCGCCGACCACCAGCACCACGGTGGCGCTGGTGCTGGGCGACGCGCTGGCGATCGCGCTGCTGGAGGCGCGCGGCTTCACCTCGGACGACTTCGCCCGCTCGCATCCGGCCGGCGCGCTGGGCCGGCGCCTGCTGCTGCACATCGGCGACGTGATGCATACCGGCGACGACGTGCCGCGGGTCTCGCCCGACGCCAGCCTCACCGCCGCCCTGGTCGAGATGACCCGCAAGCACCTGGGCATGACCGCCGTGGTCGACGCCGAACAGCGCCTGCTCGGGGTGTTCACCGACGGCGACCTGCGCCGCGCGCTGGACGACGAGGGCGTGGACCTGCGCGGCGCCACCGTGGCCGAACTGATGACCCGCGGCCCGAAGACGATCGGCGCCGACAAGCTGGCGGCGGAAGCGGCGCAGCTGATGGAGAAGTACCAGATCCACGCGCTGCTGGTGGTCGACGACGAACAGCACGTGGTGGGCGCACTGAACATTCATGATCTGCTCCGTGCGCGTGTGGTTTGATTTGCCTCGGCAAATCAAAAAAATCAAACACGCCGCTCTTGACTTGGCTCCCCCAGAACATCATTCCGTGCCCATCGATTACCTCGCCAATTGCCCTGCTGACACCCTCGCCCGCGCCGCAAAGATCCGCCTGGCGGTGTTCGACGTGGACGGCACGCTGACCGACGGCCGCCTGTGGTACAGCGAAGACGGCCGCGAAACCAAGGTGTTCCACGTGCACGACGGGCTCGGCCTGAAGCGCCTGCAAGCGAACGGCATCCAGGTGGCGCTGATCACCGCGCGGATCAGCCACCCGGTCGCGCTGCGTGCCGAGGAACTGGACATCGCCCACGTCTACCAGGGCCAGGGCGACAAGCGCGCCTGCCTGCTGGAATTGCTCGATGCGTTGAACCTCACACCCGCACAGGCGGCGTTCACCGGCGACGACCTGCCCGACCTGCCGCCGATGCGCATCGCCGGGCTGGCCGTGGCGGTGGCGAACGCCCACCCGTGGGTGGCCGAGGCGGCGCACTGGCAGACCGCACGAAGCGGCGGCATGGGCGCGGCGCGCGAGGTCTGCGACCTGATCCTGCACGCGCAAGGCAAGAGCGACGCCGAGCGGGAGCGCTGGCAGTGAGCCTTCGCCGCGACCTGCGCGACCGGCGCCTGCCGGCCGCGACCATCGCCGTCGCGCTCGCCGCGGGCGTGGCCCAACTGCTGCTGTGGTGGTTCGGGCCGGCACCGAAGACCAGCGATTTCGTCGGCCCGCCGCGCTCCAGCTACACCCTCACCAACGCCCGCATGACCGAATTCAACGCCGCGGGCCAGCCCAGCTTCCGCCTGCAGTCGCCGCACCTGGAACGCCGCGAGGGCGACGACTCGCTCTACCTCAACTCGCCCACCTTCCAGTTGCCGGCCAACCAGGCCGGCGTGCCGGACTGGCAGGGCCAGTCGCTGTACGGCTGGGTCAACAAGGATGGCAGCCAGCTCAAGCTGCAGGGCCCGGTGGAGATGCACCGGGAGGCGTTCGTCAATGCGCCGGCGGCGCGCATCCAGACCGCCGACGTCACTGCGTGGCCGAAGCAGAACCGCCTGGAAACCGCAGCCCCGGCGCAGATGGTGCAAGGCGGCACTAGAATCAGCGGTATCGGCATGCGTGCCGACCTCAACGACAAACACCTGGAGCTGCTCGATGATGTCCATGCCACCTTCCCGCCGCGCAAGCGCTAGGTTCGCGCTCGCCGTCGCAGCCCTCGGCCTGCTTGCGGCCCAGCCGGCGCTGGCCAAGAAGAGCGACCGCCAGCAGGAAATGCACATCGCCGCGAAGAACTTCGACGGCTTCCAGAAGCCGAACAGCGTGAGCACCCTGACCGGCAACGTGGTGATCAGCCAGGGCACGCTGAAGGCCAGCGGCGGCCAGGCCAAGGTGTATTTCGACGCCGACAGCCAGATCAGCCGGGTCGTCATCACCGGCAGTCCGGCCCATCTGGAACAGCTGGACGAGAACGACAACCTGGTGTTCGGCGACGCCGCCACGCTCGACTACGACAACCTCAAGGGCATCGCCGTGCTCAGCGGCAACGCCTCGATCACCCAGAAGGGCCGCGGCGACGCGCACGGCGACAAGCTCACCTACAACACCGAAACCAGCGAGATGACCGGCGAGAGCGCCGGCGACGGCCTGGTCCACATGACCTTCAAGCCCAAGCCGCAACCGGCCGCTGCCCCGGCGCCAGCCAAGAGCAGCCCGGCGCCGCAGGGACAACCGTAACCGATGCTGTCCGCCGAAGGTCTGCAAAAGAGTTTCAAGTCGCGCCAGGTCGTACGCGATTTCGGCTTTTCGATCCGCGAAGGCGAGGTGGTCGGCCTGCTCGGCCCCAACGGCGCCGGCAAGACCACCTGCTTCTACATGGTGGTCGGCCTGATCGAGGCCGATGGCGGCACGATCAAGCTGGACAAGCTGGACATCACCGGCCTGCCGATGCATGCGCGCGCCCGGCTCGGCATCGGCTACCTGCCGCAGGAGGCGTCGGTATTCCGCCGGCTCAGCGTGTCCGACAACATCATGGCCGTGCTGGAACTGCGCGACGGGCTCAGCGAGCAGCAGCGCAGCGCCGAGCTGGAAAACCTGCTGGACGAACTGAAGATCGCGCACATCGCCGGACAGAAGGGCATCAGCCTGTCCGGCGGCGAGCGGCGCCGGGTGGAGATCGCCCGCGCGCTGGCCGCCAACCCGCGCTACATGCTGCTGGACGAGCCGTTCGCCGGGGTCGACCCGATCTCGGTCGGCGAGATCCAGCGCATCGTGCGACATCTGAAGGAGCGCGGCATCGGCGTACTGATCACCGACCACAACGTGCGCGAAACCCTGGGCATCTGCGACCGCGCCTACATTCTGAACGACGGCGAGGTGCTGTCGCGCGGCACCCCGGCGCACATCCTCGCCGACGAGAAGGTGCGCGAGGTCTACCTGGGCCGCGAATTCCGCCTTTGAATTACCTGTCGCGGCCCGCTTCCGCTGCGGGCCGCGGCTATGGCTGCATCCGCGGGCACGCGTTACGATGGCGGCGACCCCATTCGACCCGGCTGGTATGAAACCTGCTCTACAGTTTCGCCTCCACCAGCAGCTGACCCTGACGCCGCAATTGCAGCAGGCGATCCGCCTGTTGCAGCTGTCGCAACTGGAGCTGGAAGCCGAACTGCGGCAGATCGCCGAGAGCAACCCGCTGCTGGAGTTTGCCGATGAGGTCGAGGACGACGAGGCAACCGAGAGCATCGAGGCCGAAAGCGAATACCCCAGCGTCGAGACGGTCGCCGCCAGCAGCAACGATGACGGCGAGGCCAGCGAATGGTCGGACGGCGGCGGTGTCGCCGAGACGCCGATCGACTTCTCCAGCAACAGCATCGGCAGCAGCAGCGGCTCGCGCGGCGACGACGATTTCGAGCCGCAGAACGCCGCGCCGGAAACCCTGCAGCAGCACCTGCTGTGGCAGCTCAACCTCACTTCGTTCAACTCGCGCCAGCATCTGATCGCCACCGTGCTGATCGACGCGCTGAATCCTGCCGGCTACCTGGGCGAAGGGCTGGAGGCGGTGCTCGCCGCCCTGCCGGCCGACTTCAACGCCAGCATCGAGGAAGTCGACGCCGTACGCCGCCAGCTGCAGGGCTTCGACCCCGCCGGCGTGGGCAGCCTCGACCTGCGCGACTGCCTGCGCGTGCAACTGGAACAGTTCGCCGCGGGCACACCGCAGCGCGATCTGGCGCTGCGCATCGTCGACGACGAACTCGACCTGCTTGCGCGCAACGACATCGCCCGGCTGGCACGGCGCCTGCGCGCCAGCGAAGACGACGTGGCCGCGGCCGCCGTACTGATCCGCAGCCTCGACCCGCGCCCTGGCGCCGCGCTCGACGCCACCCCGGTGGAATACGTGGCGCCAGACGTCTACGCGCTGCGCGACGGCAGCCGCTGGCGGGTCAGCCTGAATCCCGATGCCCAGCCGCGGCTGGGCCTCAACCAGCACTATTGCGGCCTGATCGCCAAGGCGCACGGCGAAGACGCCAGCTGGATGCGCGGCCAGCTGCAGGAGGCGCGCTGGCTGATCAAGAGCCTGGAATCGCGCGCCGAGACCCTGCTCAAGGTCGCCGAGGCGATCGTGCGGCGGCAAAGCGCATTTCTCGACTACGGCCCCGAAGCCATGCATCCGCTGGTGCTGCGCGAGGTGGCCGAGGAAGTGGGCATGCACGAATCCACCATTTCGCGCGTCACCACCCGAAAATACATGCACACCCCGCGCGGCACGTTCGAGCTGAAATATTTTTTTTCCAGCGGCGTCTCCACCGAGGACGGCGGCAGCGCCTCGGCCACCGCGATCCAGGCCATGCTGCGCAAGCTGATCGAGGCCGAGGACGTGCGCAAACCGTTGTCCGACCTGGCGATCGCCGAGGAACTGCAGCGCAAGGGCATCCAGGTCGCCCGCCGCACCGTCGCCAAATACCGGGAGGGGCTGCGCATTCCCACGTCCAGCGAGCGCCAGCGCGCCAGCTGATCGTCGCCAGGGACACTCGCGGGAACTTGGTTAACGGAAAAGCGCTCCCATACCTGCTAGAGAGTGATTGACGATGTGCCCGGCCCCCGGGCCCGGCACGTCCACCCCGCCGCGAAACGCGGCACTGCACCACCAGAGGAGGCGCCCCATGCAATTCCAACTCAGCGGCCAGCAGATTGAAGTCACCCCGGCCCTGCGCGACCACGCCACCGCCAAGCTCGACCGCCTCACCCGCCTCGACGACAAATTGAAGAGCCTTGCGATCGTGCTGTCGGTCGACAAGCTCCAGCACCGCGCGGAGGGCACCCTGGGCGTCGTCGGCGCCACCTTGCACGCCGAGGCCACCGAGGCCGACATGTATGCCTCCCTCGACGTGTTGTTCGACAAGCTGGTCAACCAGCTGCGCAAGTACCGCCAGAAGGTCGCCGACAAGCACCAGCGCGAAGCGCGCGAAGAGCGTCAGTACGGCTGATCCCGGCCACAGCTGGCCGATCACGGCCCGCCCCCCCGGGCGGGCCGTTTTTCCTTCTGAACACGCGTATCCGCCCAAGCTGGCACAATGGTCATGCCGTCGCAAAGGCCCTTCGGGCCCCGACATGCGGCGCAAAGGACCCAGGTTTGGATCGGATCAGCGCACGACAACTCTACGATGGCGTCCACGAACGCATGGCCCTGCGCTGGGTGTCCGGCATGCGCGGGGAATCGCGCGTGCTCGAGCCGGGCGTGGCGCAGGCGCGCCGGCCGTCGCTGATCGGCTACCTCAACGTCATCTACCCGAACAAGATCCAGATCATCGGCTCGGAAGAACTGAACTTCCTCGACGGACTGGATTCGCGCCAGCGCTGGGAGGTGATGCACAAGATCGCCGCCTACCAGCCGGTGGCGCTGATCGTGACCAAGGACCAGACCGTGCCGGCCGACCTGCGCGAGGTCGCCGAGGAAACCAACACGCCGCTGTGGATCAGCCCCAAGCGCGGCCACGAACTGCTCACCTACCTGCAGTACCACCTGGCGCGCATGCTGGCGGCGAAGACCACCCTGCACGGCGTGTTCCTGGAAGTGTTCTCGATCGGCGTGCTGATCACCGGCGAAGCCGGCTCCGGCAAGAGCGAGCTGGCGCTGGAACTGATCAGCCGCGGCCACCGGCTGGTCGCCGACGACGCCACCGAATTCACCCTGATCGCGCCAGACGTGATCGACGGCAGCTGCCCCGAGCTGCTGCAGGACCTGCTGGAAGTGCGCGGGCTGGGCGTGCTCAACGTGCGCGAGATGTTCGGCCACATGTCGGTCAAGACGTCCAAGTACCTGCGCCTGGTGGTCCACCTCAAGCCGTTGCGCGACGGCGAGGAGACAGACGCGCTGACCCGCCTCACCGGCGACATCGGCCACCGCGAGATCTTCGACGTGCAGGTGCCGATGATCACCATTCCGGTAGCCTCGGGCCGCAACCTGGCGGTGCTGGTCGAGGCCGCCGTGCGCAGCCACGCGCTGAAGAGCAAGGGCATCGACCCGGCGCAAACCTTCATCGACCGCCAGGCGCACCAGCTGCGCCGGCTGCCCCCATGGTGAACGCATGAGCGACGACTACACACCCCCCACTCCGCTGGTCGACCCGCACGAGATTCACCTGATCGTGCTGACCGGCATGTCCGGCGGCGGCAAGACGGTGGCGCTGCGCGCGCTGGAGGACCTGGAGTTCTACTGCGTCGACAACCTGCCCTCGGTACTGCTGCCGCAACTGGTCAACGCAGCCACCAGCGGCGACCGTCGCGGCCGGCCGCGCCGCATCGCCGTGGGCGTGGACGTGCGCAACCGCGGCTCCGATTTCGCGCACATGCCGACCGTGCTGTCGGAACTGGCCGCGGCCGGCGTGCAGGTGCACCTGATTTTTCTGGATTGCCGCGACGAAGTGCTGATCAAGCGCTATTCGGAAACCCGCCGCCGCCATCCACTGGCCACCCGCGGCGTGTCGCTGGCCGACGCGATCGTCGAGGAGCGCAAGCTGCTGCGCCCGCTGATGGCGATCGCCGAGAAGGTGATCGACTCCAGCGAACTCAACGTGCACCAGCTGCGCCGGCTGGTGGCCACCGGCTACGCGCAGGCCACCGAGGGGCTGACCCTGATGTTCCAGTCGTTCGCGTTCAAGCGCGGGCTGCCGCTGGACGCGGACTTCGTGTTCGACGCGCGCTGCCTGCCGAACCCGCACTGGCACCCGCACCTGCGTCCGCTGTCGGGCAAGGATGCGCCGGTGCGCGAATTCCTCGACGCCGAGCCGCTGGTCGGCGAATACTTCATCGACACCGCACGCTGGCTGGACGCCTGGCTGCCGCGCTTCGAACAGGACGACCGCAGCTACGTGACCATCTCGATCGGCTGCACCGGCGGCCGCCATCGTTCGGTCTACCTGGTCGAGAAGCTCGCCGCCCACTATCGCGGCCACCGCGAAGGCGTGCTCACCTTCCATCGCGAGCTGGAGTGACGATGACGACTCCTGCAAACACCTCGGGTCGCCGGCCATGAGCGTCGGCGTGCTGCTGATGACCCACGAAGCGGTCGGCCACGCGCTGATCTCCGCCGCGCACCACGTGATGCCGAAACTGCCGCTACAGGTGGCCGCGGTGGAAGTGCCGCCCAGCGCCGACCCCGACGTGATGCGCACGCTCACCGCGCACCACGCGCGCGAGCTCGACACCGGCGACGGCGTGCTGATCCTGGCCGACCTGTACGGCGCCACGCCGTGCAATATCGGCTTGTCGCTGGGCGCGCTCGGCGTGCATCTTCGCTGCGTCTCCGGCCTCAACCTGCCGATGCTGCTGCGCGTACTCAACTATGCGGAAAAACCACTGGACGAACTGGCCGAGATCGCGGCCAGCGGTGGCCGCGGAGGAATCTTCATCGACCATGCTTGAAAAGGAGATCGTCATCACCAACCGGCTGGGTCTGCACGCCCGCGCCTCGGCCAAGCTGGTACAACTGGTGCAGGGTTTCAAATCCACCGTGTGGCTGGTCAGCAAGGGGCGTGAGGTCAACGCGCAAAGCATCATGGGCGTGATGATGCTGGCCGCCGGCCTCGGCAGCCCGCTGACTGTCCGCGCCGACGGGCCGGACGAGGAGTCCGCACTGGCCGCGGTGGTCGCGCTGTTCGAGCGCAAGTTCGACGAGGGAGCATGATTCGCATGGGAGTCGGGAATCGGGATTCTGGATTCGGCAAAGCCGGCAGCATGAAGCTGGCGGTGAACCGCCAGTCCGTGCGCGCGCTGCTTCTACCGATTCCCGGCTCCCGATTCCCGACTCCCGGCTCCGCCAGGAGCCACCCGTGAGGCACATCCTTCCCGGCACCATCGCCGCCCATGGCATGGCGCTGGGCCGCGCGCGGCTGGTGCAACCCAGTCGCTACACGGTCGACACCCGGCCGCTGGCCGAAGAGGAAGTCGAGGTCGAGCTCCAGCGCCTGCACCAGGCGCTGGACACCGCGCGGCAGGAACTGCGCGAGCTGCGCGGCAAGCTGCACGGCGCGCTGGCGCGCGAGGTCAACGAATTCATCGACGCGCACAGCCTGCTGCTGGACGACGCCGAACTGCTGCGCGGGCTGGACGACCTGGTGCGGATCGGCCACTACCGCCCCGGCGCGGCGCTGAAGAAACAACGCGATCGCCTGTCCGCCGTGTTCGAGGCGATGGACGACCCCTACCTGCGCAGCCGCAAGGAAGACGTCGAGCAGGTGATCAATCGGGTGATCTCCGCGCTGCAGCGGCAGACCAGCCCGGAGGAACGCAAGCTGGCCGCGCGCGTGGGCGAGATCCTGATCGCCGACAGCATCGCGCCGGCGGACATGGCGCAGCTGGCCGGCAACGGCCTGCTCGGCGTGGTCGCCAGTTCCGGCAGCGCGTATTCGCACAGCGCGATCCTGGCGCGCAGCCTCGGCCTGCCGATGCTGGTCGGCACCCGCGACGCGCTGTCGAACATCCACGACGACGACCTGATCCTGCTCGACGCCGAACGCGGCGAGGCGATCGTGCACCCGGCCGCGCAGGACCTGTCGCGCTACCGCGCCTGGCAACGCGAGGCGTTAATCGAGGGCCGCCGCCTGGCCAAGCTGGCCAACGCACCTACGCGCACCCGCGACGGCGTCGAGATCGCCCTGCTGGCGAACGCCGAAACCGCGGCCGACGTGGCGATGGCGCGCGCCCGCGGCGCCGACGGCGTCGGTCTGTACCGCACCGAATTCCTGTTCCTCAAGCACAAGGGACTGCCGTCGGAAGACGAACAGTTCATCGCCTACCGCGACCTGGTGATGGGCATGGGCGGCCTGCCGGTCACCATCCGCACGCTGGACCTGGGCGCCGACAAGGCCGATGCCGCCGGACTCACCCTGCGCGGCGAGGACAACCCGGCGCTCGGCGTGCGCGGCGTGCGCTTGTCGCTGCGCTACCCGGCCGTGTTCACCACGCAGATCCGCGCGATCCTGCGCGCCGCCTGCTACGGCCCGGTGCGCGTGCTGGTGCCGATGGTGACCCAGCCCGACGAACTGATCGCGGTGCGCACGCTGTTCAAGCTGGCGCGGCAGGACCTCAAGCGCGAGAACATCGACCTGCCGGAAAAACTGCCGCTGGGCGCGATGATCGAGGTGCCGGCGGCGGCGATCAACGTGCGCGCGCTGCTGGAGCACGCCGACTTCCTGGCCATCGGCACCAACGACCTGGCCCAGTACGTGCTCGCCGCCGACCGCGGCAACGACGCGCTGGAAAACATCTACAACCCGCTGCAGCCGGCGCTGCTGCGGCTGATCTCGCACGTGCTCAGCGCCGGCCGCCGCGCCGGGAAACCGGTCAGCCTGTGCGGCGAGATCGCCGGCGACGTGAACTTCACCGCGCTGCTGCTGCTGCTCGGGCTCAACGAATTCAGCATGCACCCGGCGCAGATCCTGCAGGTACGCGACCGCCTTGCCGCGCTCGACCACGCCCACCTGCGCCGCCACGCCGCGCAGTTGCTGCGCGCGCATACCCACGAGCAGGCCGCGGCGATGTTGAACGAGATCGTGGGCGCAGCCGCCCCGAACTGAGCCCCTGCTTCCGGCGGGCTCATCCCCCTTCGTCACGAATCGTTTCGCTGCGCTTTACATTTCCGGGCGCATCGTCAGCGGCTCAGGGGAAAACCGCTGCGTGCACGTTCTTCACCGCCCGGACTGCGGCACGACAACTCCGCACCATCAAACCGATCCACGGCCAATGGGGAGTGTCATCATGAACAAGTCACTTGTCGCTGTACTTCTGGGAGGGTTGCTGGGGGCATGCCTGATGCCCTCGCCGGCCACGGCGCAAAGCGCCTTCGACGGTACCTGGAAGATCGACCTGAAGAAGGTCGAGATGCCGAAGAAGCCCGACGTCCTGCTGCTGCAGAACGGCAGGTACCACTGCAAGACCTGCGTTCCGCCGGTCAGCGTGAAGGCCGACGGCACCGACCAGCCGGTCAGTGGCCATCCGTACTACGACACGATGGCGGTGACCGTCGTCGACGACCACGCGATCCACGAGATCGACAAGAAGAACGGCAAGGTCATCTCGGACTCGACCATGACCGTGGCCGCCGACGGCAAGACGGCGAGCTTCGAGTTCACCGACAGCAGCAACAACAACACCGACCCGGTGACCGGCAACGGCACCATGGTGCGCGTGGCGAAGGGACCGGCCGGCGCGCACGCGGTTTCCGGCTCGTGGCGCACGCAGAGCTACGGCAGCGTCTCGGACAACGCGCTGACCCGCAGCTACAAGGTCGATGGCGACATGTTCAGCATGAACGCGCCAACCGGCGAGTCGTATACGGCGAAGATGGACGGCAGCGAAGTCCCGTACAGGGGCGACCCCGGCGCGACCAGCGTCTCGGTGAAGAAATTGAGTTCGCACGTCATGCAGGAAACCGACAAGCGCGACGGCAAGATCATCAGCGTGGCGAAAATGACCGTCGCTCCCGATGGCAAGAGCATGACCATCGCGGTCGACGACAAATTGCACGGCACTCACATGTCGTTCGTGGCGATGAAACAGTAAGTGGCAAGCGCAGGCCAGGGAGGCCTGCCGCCGGCTCAGCGCCCACGCTCGAGGTCGATCCCCTCGAGGAACGCGTCCAGCAGCGCACCGCGGTATTTCCGCCGGTGCAGCAGCAACGAGAGCTTGCGACGCAGGTCGAGGAACGGCGTCTTCAACGCCTTCAGCCGCCCGGTCGCCAGCGCATCGGTGACCGCCACCGCCGGCAGGCAGGCGATGCCCAGCCCCGCCACCACGGCCTGTTTGATCGCCTCGATCTGGTCCAGTTCCAGCACGGTTTCGCCGGGCGGCAACTGCGCCAGCACGCGCTCGCTGGTGGCGCGCGTGGCCGAGCCGGGCTCGCGCAGCACCCAGCGCGCGCCGGCGAAATCGGCTGGCTTCAAGCTGCGCCGGCGTGCCAGTGGATGTTCCGGCGGCGCGCATACCACCAGCAGGTCGTCGCGCCACGGCCGCACTTCCAGCAGCGGGTGCGCCACCGGCCCTTCGACGCAGCCGACGTCCAGGCTGTGCTCGAGCATGGCGGCGGCGATCGTCTCGGTATTCGCCACGCGCAGGCGGATCGCCACCTGCGGATGCGCGCGCACGAAATCGCCGAGCAGTTCGCCGACCAGGTAATTGCCCACCGTATTGCTGGCGCCGATGCGCAGCTCGCCACCCAGCGCGGCGCCCTCCTCGCGGCCGCGCCGGCCGAACTCGGCATGCCGTTCCAGCAGCTCCTGCGCCAGCGGCAGCAGTTCGCGCCCGCGCGCATTCAGGCGCAAACGGCCGCGTTCGCGGTCGAACAGCGGCGCATCCAGCTGCCGCTCCATCTCCGCCAACGCCATGCTGGCCGCCGGCTGGGTCAGGTGCAGCCGCTCGGCGGCGGCACGCACGCTGCCGTGCAGCGCAATCTGCACGAACACGTCCAACTGGCGCGGGCTGATGTTGATCATCAAACTATCTTATACGTCCTATCATATATTCCAAATTTTCCTGATTGATGCACGAGCGGACAATGGCGCGATTGCCGGAGCCCATGCATGAACACGCCATCCCTCGCCATCACCCCCTCGTTGGTTCGACAACGCGCCCCCGGCTTGCTGCTGGCGGTGGCGATCGGCCTGCTGGCGCTGCTGCTGGGGCGCTGGGCGCCGCTGATCGGCGGCCCGGTGATCGGCATCGTGCTGGGTATCGTGGTGCGCAACTTGCTGTCGCCGGGCGAGCGCTACAACCCCGGCATCGCGTTCGCCGGCAAGAAGGTGCTGCAGTGGTCGATCATCGCGCTGGGCTTCGGGCTCAGCCTGAGCCAGGTGGCGAAGACCGGCCTCGAATCGCTGTCGGTGACCCTGGTGACGATGAGCGTGGCCTTCCTCGCCGCCTGGGGGCTCGGCCGCTGGCTCGGCGTGCACGACAAGCTGATGGTGCTGATCGGCGTGGGCACCGCGATCTGCGGCGGTTCGGCGATCGCCGCGGCAACGCCGATCATCCGCGCGGACGACCACGACACCGCGTTCGCGATCTCCACCATTTTCCTGTTCAACGTGATCGCCGTGCTGCTGTTTCCGCTGCTCGGCCACCTGATGAACCTGTCCGACCTGGGCTTCGGCTTGTGGGCCGGCACCGCGATCAACGACACCTCGTCGGTGGTCGCCGCCGGCTACAGCTACAGCCACGCCGCCGGCGACTACGCCACCATCGTCAAGCTGACCCGCGCCACCCTGATCATCCCGGTCTGCCTGGTGCTCGCCTTCGTCGTCGCCGCCCGCGAGAAACGCAAGCAGGCAGAAGCCGGCAGCGTCGGCCACTTCAGCCTCGCCCGCATCTTTCCGTGGTTCATTCTGTGGTTCCTGGTCGCCTCAGCCGTGCGCACCGCCGGCCTGATTCCCACCGCGGTCCAGCCCGTGCTGCACATGCTGGCCGAATTCCTGATCATCGTGGCGCTCACCGCCATCGGCCTGTCCGCCAACCTGCGCAAGATGGCCGCCAGCGGCGCACGGCCGATCCTGCTGGGGCTGGGCGTATGGGTCGCGGTGGCAGTGAGCAGCTTGCTGGTGCAGCTGGCGATTGGGCAGATATGAAACCGGGTTCTCTGCATGGCTCATGCGCAAACTGCAAACTGCGTGATTCTTAAATATCCCGCTTTCGAAAGCAGCTATTTGCGCACACCAACTTCTGTCTGAGAAGACCAGTCGGGGTACAAGTTCGCCGCTCGGTCACAAAATTTGCGGATGGCGTCCAATTGGCCTGAGTCGAAGCTATCACTCGACACCGTGAACCATGATCGGTCGCCCAAAACAGTCAATGATGTAGTGCCTCTGTAACGACTGTACTTTGCCGATCGAATCTCCAAGGCAGGAAATGCTTTTGCACGAAAATAGCTCGAAAATCGGATTTCATCATCAAACATTTGGACGCGGCATGATAGCGAGTCCGCGGCATTTTTCAGGATGATGAATCCCGTTAAGAAGAAGAAGCAGACAACAAAAACCATATACCCACTCGGCTTCATCAGGAACGTTACAACTGCAAAAGCAGGCAACCCAATGCCAAGCAGTAGAAGATTGAGGAGGACAGCTAGAATCTTGGAACTCGATGGCTTCAACATCGTGAATTCTCGAGTTCGCGACTCCATAGCCGACCCGTCAACCTTGATCCACGCAAGCCCAATCGTTCGATTGTGTTGAACTTTGACACCTAAAATTACGCTGGAGGCAAACAATAGGAATATGCCCGCGTTGAAGAGAAGCCAATCCGTCGACCAAGCCGCGAGATGGGGCAGCGCGCTGACAACGGAGTTTTTTCGCGCAGTAAACAGGGTCACTATGCCGAGGCATAGCGCCGTCGCTCCGAGGGCTGAAATGACCGGAAAGCACCATGAAAAGGCAAAGCTATTTTGTTGCAACTGATTTGTTTGCGGCATTCGCGCCCCCCGACCTCTAATTCTTTGCATGTCTACTGTGGGTTGTTGAATGCAGACATTTCAACAAAATGAACCTGACATCAAAGAACAGCGCCCACTCTTGCGTAGCAAGAGACAGTCAGCTCACGCCCTGCCCTGCTCCACCAAGGTCAACGCCACCTTGTCGCGCAGATACACCGGCAGCGCCAGCTCCGGCGCCTGCAGGTGGCCGGCCTTGAACTCGCGCAACGCCAGCTCGGCGACGTGGGCGGCCTGCGGATAGCGCATGCCATCCGCTGAGTGCAACGTGCCGGTGAGGCGCTGGCTCAGCGCGGTGGCGTAGGTGGCCCAGCCGCTGCCGACCACTTGCCAGGCGCCGGCTTCGGGTAGCAGCAGCGACTCGGCGGTGCAGATGCGTTCGTCGTCCAGCGCGATCAGGCCGCCGCTGTCGTCGCGGCGATAGCAGGCGGCGTAGATCTCGCCCATGCGCGCGTCGATCACGGCGAGGATCGCGGTGCCTTCTTCCTCCGGCGCCTCCAGCGCCAGTGCGGCCAGCGAGGAGATGGTGATCACCGGCAGGTCCAGCGCCAGCGCCATGCCCTGCGCCAGCGACACGCCCAGGCGCACGCCGGTAAACGCACCGGGGCCGCGGCCCACGGCGATCGCATCCAGTGCATGGCGGCCGATGCCGGCTTCGGCCAGCAGGTCGTCGGCCATCGGCAATACCAGCTCGGTATGCCGGCGCGGTGCGATCTCGCTGCGGGCGATCAGTTCGTCGCCGTGGATCAAGGCGACGGAGCAGGCTTCGGTGGCGGTTTCGATCGCGAGCAGGTTCATGATTTGTCCATGATAGCGGCTGGCGGCTCGGTCGGTTCGGACGACGTCGGTACGTACGCATACCAGTCGATGCGGCGGGTCAGGTACATCATCAAGCCCACCATCGCCAGCAGCACCAGCGCACCGATCAAGAGCGCGTACTGCTCGGCCGCGATCAGCCCGTACAGCATCGCGTAGATCAGCCCCAGCACGCCGCCCAGCAGCAACCCGGCACGCCGCGCACGCAGCACCGCCATCGCGTAGCCGCCCACCAATACGGCCACTGCAGTCGCGGCCAGCGCATATGCCGGGCCGAAGCCGATCTGCTCGGACAGCGCCAGCAGCACCACGTAGAACGTGGCGAGTGCCGCACCCACCAGCAGGTATTGCACCGGATGCACACGCAGCCGCTTGAGCACTTCGAACAGGAAGAACGCCACGAAGGTCATCGCGATGAACAGCAGCCCGTACTTCCCCGCGCGCACGTTGCGCTGGTACACGTCGACCGGCTGGTACAACTGCACGCCGAAGGTGGAGGCCTGCAGTGCCTTGTCCATCTCATGGTCGCCATCGTTCCAGTGCTGGCCGTAGCTGCGGTTGAGATCGAGCAGATGCCAGTGCGCGCTGAAGCCCTGTGCGTCGATCTTGTGTTCCAGCGGCAAGGCCGCGCCGACGAAGCTGGGATCGTTCCACGGCGCGCGCATCGTCACGTCGGTGCTGCGCGCCAGCGGCAGCAGTTGCAGCGCCTCGGTGCCGGCGAGCTTCAGCGTGATCTGCACGTCGATCGGCTGCCCGCCCAGCGCATCCAGGTCGATCGGCACCACCACGTTCGGCCACGGGCCGAGCCGCTCGGCCGACGACTCGAAACGCGCCGGCTGGCCGTTGATGCGCAGCTCGCTCACCTCCTGCAGCCCGCGCAGGTCGCCGATCGGCAGACGCAGTTCGGCCTTGTCGCCCTGCCACGACGCGCTGCTGGCGCGGCGGAACTGGGCCAGGTCCTGCGCGCGGAACTGGCCGTCGAGTTTCACCGTGGCGACGAACACCGGCGCGGCATAGATGCCGTAGCTGCGCGTCTCCACCGCCATCGCCACGTCCAGCTTCAATGCATCGGCCAGCATGCTCTCGCTGCCGGTGCGCCACTGCGGCGGTTGATTTTCCGCCACCGGCACCTGGCGCACCGTGGGCACCACCAGCACCGGGCCGCCCAGCACCTGGGCACCGCCCCAGCCCTGCGCGATCTGTGCGATCGCTCCCTCCCGCAATTGCTGTCGTTCGCCCACCAGCTCGCGTACCTGCATCAGCGGTATCGTCATCAGCAACGCCAGCACGCCGACGCCCAGCACCTTGGCGGTTACCGTTTGTGTCCACTTGCCCATGTCCCAAGCACTCCCTTGATCCGGAGTGTCGATCACAACAGTCCCAACGGCGGCAACGCGGGCAAGCGCGGCCGGCCCGCAGGCCGCAAGATGACGTGCGGATGACAGCGAAACTTCGCGCCGCCGGCGCGGTCACTGCAGGACGGGCAAGCCGACCGACCCGGACAGGGGAATGCCATGCACGCGATCGCGAGATTCCTGGCCCGCAACAAGGGCTTCATCACCTTCATGCTGTGCATGATCGTGTTCCGCAGCGCGGTGGCCGACTGGAACGTGGTGCCGACCGGCTCGATGCAGCCAACCATCCGCATCGGCGACCGCATCCTGGTCGACAAGCTGGCCTACGACGTGCGCCTGCCGCTGACCCACGTCTCGCTGCTGCACCTGGCCGACCCGCAGCGCGGCGACATCGTGGTGCTGGATTCGCAGGCCGCGCGCGAGCGTCTGGTAAAACGCGTGATCGGCCTGCCCGGCGACCAGGTGGCGATGCGCGGCAACACGATCTTCATCAACGGCCACGCCGCCCGCTACGCCACTGGCAGCTACACCGGCATCCACGACGACCTGCGCGATCCGGCGCACTACGCCATCGAACACTACGGTGCGATGAACCACGCGATCCGCCTGTCCGACTACCGCCCCAGCCCGGCCAGCAACTTCGGCCCGGTAAGTGTGCCATCCGGCCACTACCTGCTGCTCGGCGACGACCGCGACAACAGCATGGATTCGCGCTACTTCGGTTTCTTCCCGCGTGAAGAGATCGTCGGCCGCGCCCGCCACGTGGTTGCCTCGCTTGACCCGGAACATCACTACCTGCCGCGCACGGACCGCTTCGGCGCGCCGCTCGACTGATGCGGTCACTATCCATTAAGGGCATCTCGAACAACCACGCTTCGAGTTGACCGCTGCCGCGGGCAGGCGTCGGGCAACCGGCCAAAGGCGATCCCTAAAGTACCCTCACCAGCGTCCCCTGATGAAACACGATCACCCACTCGTCGCCATTGCGCCGCCAGATCGTGCTGCGCCGGCTCACCCGCTCGCCCTGCTCCAGGGTGTAGGTGAGCAGGTAGGTATCCGGCCCGAGTTCGCGGCAATGGAAGTCGCGGGTTTTCCAGGTGTGTTCGGCGGGGTCGGGGGCGCGGTGTTCCAGCACGTCGAGGACATGGGCGCGGCTGTAGCGCCGGCCGGAGGCGCCGATTTCCCAGAAGTCGGTGGCAGCCATGCGTTCGAAGTCGGCGCGAGTGCTGCCGAATTCGGGGCGGTGGAAGATCGGCTCGCGCCGGCGCAGTGCTTCCAGCACGGGCAATAGCCCGGATGGCGTGACCCGTTCGGGTTCGCCGGGATCGGGCGCCGGCTGTCGATCGCGATTCGATGTTCGGCTCACGGCTTTGCTCCGCTGCGACGAAGACCTCCGCTACTTTGACGGGTGCCGCGGCTGGATGCGAGTGCCTTCGGGCATCGACCGCGACCTCCTGCCGACAGCCCGACCGGCAGCTACTTGAGGTAGCTCTTCAGCACGGCAAGCACCGGCAGCAGCTCGTCCTGCTGCTTCGTGTTGCCGGTATCGGCCACGTGGGAGCGCAGGTGCCCTTCCATCACCTGGAGGATCAGGCCATTGACCGCGCCGCGCACGGCGGCCAGCTGTTGCAGCACGGCGCCGCATTCTTCGTCGCCTGCGATGGCGCGTTCAAGCGAAGCCACCTGGCCGCCGATGCGGCGAACCCGGGCGACCAGTTTCTTCCGGTTTTCCTGGATGTGCGACATGGCGGTGGCCTGACGGTCATATACTATGGGGGAGTATATAGCCAGAGAACGAATCATGCCCGTCCCCGACATCTCGCTATTCACCCACAGCCACCAGTTCAACCACGTCGATGCGAAGGCGGAGCGCAACACCCGGCGCGTGGTGTTCATCACGGCAGCCATGATGGTCGTGGAAATCGTGGGCGGCTACTGGCTGAACTCGATGGCCCTGCTGGCCGATGGCTGGCACATGAGTTCGCATGCGCTGGCGATGGGGCTGTCCGTCATGGCCTACGTGTTCGCCAGGCGCTACGCGAAGGACCGGCGGTTCGCCTTCGGCACGTGGAAGATCGAAATACTCGGTGGCTACAGCAGTGCCTTGCTGCTCGCCGTCGTCGCCGCACTGATGATGGTCCAGTCGGTCGAACGGCTGTTCGCGCCTGCCGCGATCCACTATGACGAGGCCATCCTGATCGCGGTGATCGGCCTGGGCGTCAACCTGTTGTGCGCATGGCTGTTGAAGGGAGAGCACAGTCACCAGCATGGCCACGGGCACGGGCACGACCATCACCATCACCACGACGTGAACCTGCGCGCGGCCTACCTGCACGTTATCGCGGACGCGGCAACCTCCGTGCTCGCCATCGTCGCGCTGGTCGGCGGCAAGCTTTACGGCGCCGCCTGGCTCGATCCGGTCATGGGCATCGTGGGTTCGATCCTGGTGGCGCGCTGGGCTTTCGGCCTGCTGCGCGAGTCCGGCAGGATTCTTCTGGACGCCGAAATGGACCTGCCGGTGGTCGAGGAAATCCGCGACGTGGTGAAAGAGCATTTCGCGGCGGCGGCCGTCAGCGACCTGCATGTCTGGCGTGTCGGCCGCAACAGCTACGCCTGCATCCTCGGGCTGGTTGCCACCTCGGCCATTAGCGCCGAGGAAGTCCGCCGGCAATTGGCCGTCCACGAGGAACTGGTGCACGTGACGGTCGAGATCGCGGTGGCCTGAGCGTCGCCGGATCTGGCTTCACGGCACGACGGAATCGCGTTGCTACGCGGGCGGCTGCCACAACTCGATGCGCGTGCCTTCGGGGTCGACGATCCAGCCGAAGCGACCGAACTCGCTCTGCTCGATGCGCTCGTCCACCTCGACGCCAGCGGTGCGCAACTGCGCCAGCAGCGCGTCGAGATCGTCGACGCGGAAGTTGATCATGTAGGGCTGTGTGCCGGGTCCGAAATAACCGGTGTCGGCGGCAAACGGCGACCACAGGGTGTAGCCGGGACGCTGTTCGTTTTCGTCGAAGCGGGTGCCGCCCCATTCCTCGGCGTTGAGGCCGAGGTGTTCCGCGTACCACGCCGACAGTGCGGCGGGATCGCGCGATTTGAAGAAGATGCCGCCGAGTCCGGTGACCTTGGCCATGTTGCTGTCCTCTCTCGATCGGGTTTGCCGGCGGGCTGCGCTACGCTCAGAGCCTGCCCTGGACCTGATCCAGGGACGAACGGGCTTCTGCAGTATCGAAGAACGCCTGTACATCCGCCAGTTCGCGCGTGCGCGGCATCGGCGGCAGGCTGGCGAGGAAAAGCTTGCCATAACCCTTGCCGGTCAGGCGCGGGTCGCACAGCACCAGCACACCGCGATCGTGCATGTCGCGGATCAGGCGGCCGGCGCCCTGCTTCAGCGCGATCACGGCGCTGGGCACCTGCCAGCCCATGAACGGGTTGATGCCGGATTGTTCGAGCGCGGCGAGCCGCGCCATCAGCACCGGATCGTCGGGAGCGGCAAACGGCAACTTGTCGATCACCACCACGCTGAGCGCCTCGCCGACCACGTCGACGCCTTCCCAGAAACTGGCCGCGCCGAGCAGCACGCCGTGGCCGCTGGCGCGGAATTCCTCCAGCAGTCTTGGGCGCGGGGCGGTGCCCTGCACGAACAGCGGCCACGGCACCTTGTCCTGCAGCAGTTCGGCCGCGCGGCGCAATGCGCGATGCGAGGTGAACAGCAGAAACGCGCGGCCGTTGGAGGCGTGCAGCACCGGCAGTACGGTCTCGATCACCTGCTCGGTGTAGTCGCGGGCGTTCGGATCGGACAGTCCGGACGGCAGGTAGCACAGGCCCTGGTGCGCGTAGTCGAACGGGCTTTCCAGGCTCAGCGTCTGCGGCTCGTCGAGGCCGAGCTGGCGCGCGAAGTGGTCGAAGTTGCCGGCCACCGACAGCGTGGCCGAAGTGTGGATCCACGCCGCCTGAGTGCGTTCGCGCAGGCCGCGCATCGGCACGGCGAGATCCAGCGGCGTGGCATACAGCGCGAAGCCGCGCGGGAAGGTTTCGTACCAGCGCACGTCATGATCGCCGTGCGATTCGACGATGCGATCCAGCCGTTCGGTGAACAGCTCGGCGCGCTCGTGCAGGTTGGCGAAGCCGCGCGAGCGTTCGGCCTGCGAGGCGAGCAGTTCGGCCAGCGTGGCGAGCAGTTCGCGCAAGTCGTGCAGCGAGGTGCGCACGTCGGCACGATCCTCCAGCAACTGGAATGCGCCGCGCGCGGGCAGCGCGTCCAGCGCCAGGCGCAGCTTGCGCAGCGCCTCCTGCAGCGCTTCCACCGGCTCCAGCAGCAGGCCGATCGCGCCGGTGATGCCGTTGCATTCGGTCAGTACATCCTTGGCCATGTCGGTGAGCTGGCGCGCGCTGATGCTCTGCGAGAAAAACTGCCCGGCCAGCTCGGGGATCTGGTGCGCCTCGTCGAGGATGAACGCCGCGGCGCCCGGCAGGATCTCGCCGAAGCCTTCCTGCTTCAGCGCCAGGTCGGCGAACAGCAGGTGATGATTGACCACCACCACGTCGGCTTCCAGCGCCTCGCGCCGCGCCTTCACCACGTGGCAATCGTCGAAGAACGGACACTCCACGCCAAGGCAGTTTTCCGGCGTGGAAGTGACGCGCGGCCACAGCGGCGATTCCTCCGGCACCTCGGCCAGCTCCATGCGGTCGCCGCGGCGGGTGCGCGCCGACCACGCGCGGATCGTCGCCAGCTGCGCCGCCTGCGCGCGCTCGAAGGTGGCGCCTTCGCGCACGGTCTGGTCGAGCCGGTACAGGCACAGGTAGTTCGCGCGCCCCTTCAGCAGCGCCGTCTTCAAGCGCGCACCGAGCACCGAGCGCACCTTCGGCAGGTCGCGGAAATACAGCTGGTCCTGCAGCGTCTTGGTGCCGGTGGAGATGATCACCCGCTCGCCCGACAGCAGCGCCGGTACCAGGTACGCGAACGTCTTGCCGGTGCCGGTGCCGGCCTCGGCGATCAGCGTGTCGCGCCCGGCGATCGCCTGCTGCACCGCGCGCGCCATCGCCTGCTGGGCGAGCCGCGGCGCGAAGTTCGGCAGCTCGCGCGCGAACGGACCGTCGGCACCGAGCAGGGCGCCGACGTCGTCGGACTCGGTGTCATCGAGGTCGTTCATCCGCCAAGTATGGCGGAGCGGCAGCGTGCGACAAAGCGGCAACGGGAACCTCGACCAACGCCGGCGCATCAACTGGGCAGCCATGCGCCCGCCTACCGAAGGAGAACCGACGTGAGACTGTTCGCACCCGAGCTGGCCCCCGCGCTCGACCTGGTCGATATCCATGGCCAGCCGATCATGACCAGCAGCCGCGGCCGGCTCACCCTGCTGTCGTTCTTCCGCGATGCTGCCTGCCCATTCTGCAATTTCCGCATCTACGAGCTGACCAACCAGCACGCGGAACTGGCCGCGCGCGGACTGGACATTGTCGCCGTGTTCAGCGCCTCGCAGGCGGACGTGCTGCGCTTCGCCGGACACCGGCCGCGCCCGTTCCAGATCGCCGCCGATCCCACGTCGAGCGCACACGAGCTCTACGGCATCGAGCGTTCGCTGTGGCGCAAGCTGAAAGCGATCGTGACGCGCGTGCCGACCCTGCTCAAGGGCATGCGCCTGGTCGGCCTGGCCGGCCTCAACACCGGCAACCTGATGCCGGCCGACTTCCTGATCAACGAGCACGGCCGCATCATCGAGGCGTACTACGGACGCGATGCCGGCGACCGCATCCCGCTGGAACGGGTCGAGCAGTTCCTCTCCCGCGTCCGCGCCAGACGCGCGGCATAGCGTTCGCCGCGGCTACTGGCAGCGGCGCCGGCCATGGTTCACCATGCGCCGGCACCGCCACGGGGGAGACGCATCATGACGACCGAATTGTGCATGCTGGTGTGGAGCGTCGTGCTGGGACTGGTGCAGATCGCGCTCGCCGCGACCTGCTCGGTCGGCCAGCGCGGACTGGGCTGGGCCGCCAGCGCGCGCGACGAAGTGAAGCCACCGCTCAGCGGCATCGGCGGCCGACTGGATCGCGCCCGCGCGAATTTCCTGGAAACCTTTCCGCTGTTCGTCGCCGTGGTGCTGGCCGCGCACCTGCTGCAGCGCCACGACAACATGACCGTGCTCGGCGCCCAGCTCTACTTCTGGGCCCGGCTGGCCTACGTGCCGGTATATGCCGCCGGCATTCCCTACCTGCGCACCCTGATCTGGGCGGCGAGCATCGTCGGCATCGTGCTGGTGTTGGCGGCGCTGTTCTGAAACGGCGCGCCGATCCGGTCGCCGACGAACAACTGCTCGGATCGTTCTGGCAAGCGCTTGCCCGATATGTCCCGCCATGACGCGCGGCGGGTCGCTCAGTAGCGTGGAATCCCGGCCTTGTGGCACTGCCCCACCCACTTGCGTGCCGTGGCGGCGCCGTTCGCATCGCGCGCCTGCAGGCGCATCTCCACGATGGTCTGCCAGTTGCGCGCGCACAGCGGGCCCAGCCTGGGGCCAAGCGACCAGGACTTGTGGGCCAGTTTTTCGGCCGCGGAAAAATCCTTCAGGCGCACCGCCATTTCGGCGCGTTCCTGCAGCAGGTCGGGCGAATCCGGGCTGAGCTTCAGCGCCTGGTCCAGCATGGCCGCGGCGTCGACGTATTTGCCGGTCTGTTCGTCGCGCCTGGCGGCGTCCTGCAGTGCGCCGATGCCAGGGTCACGCAGCGGATTCACGGCGATGATGGATTTCTCGCGATCGCCGGCGGCGCGGATCGCGGCGACCTGGTCATACGTCGGCAGCGGTGGCTGCGCGGCCGGTGGCGGCGTGGTGGCGAACATGCCGCAGCCGGCCAGCAGGCCCGTCGCCAGCAGCAGCGGGAAAAAACGTTTGCTCAAGTACTGCATGATCAGTTTCCGCTCGGTACGTCGGGCGCGGGGGAAGCCGCTCCGGTGGAAGGTGGGTTGTCGCTGCCGCCGAACAGGCTTTGCCAGAAACAGCCTTCGGTATCGGCCGACAAGGTGCCGGCGATCACCGGCACCTGCTGCGCGCCTTCGCATTGCGATTCGGTGCGCTTGCCGCTGGTCGGGTTGATCCAGGCCATCTCCAGCCCCTCGCCGGGCGCAGCCGACAACGGTCGGCTCGGCAGCTTGGCGAACAGGTCGCGCCACGCGCGCAGGCCGCCGCTGGCGCCGAACAGGGTGGTCGGCTTGTTGTCGTCGCGGCCCATCCAGAACACTGCCAGGTGCTCGCCGGTGAAGCCGGCGAACCAGCTGTCGCGCATGTCGTTGCTGGTGCCGGTCTTGCCGGCGGCGTGCAGCGAGGCCAGCGCGGAATTGCCCAGCGCGCTGGCGGTGCCGTACTCGGCCACCTGCTGCATCGCCCAGGTGGTCAGGCGCACCGCTTCCTGGTATTCGCCGCGACCGCCCTGCACCTGGTAGCGCTTGATCGTGCGGCCGTTGCCGTCGAGCACGCCGCGCACCGCCACCAGCGGCAGCGCATGACCGTCGGCGGCGAGGTACTGGTACAGCTGGGTCAGCTGCAGCGGCGCCAGGTCGAGCGCGCCGATCAAGAGCGACGGGCTGGGATTGATGTCGCCGATGCCGAACGATTTCAGGAACGCCTGGATTCGCGGCAGGCCTACCTGCAGCCCCAGATGGATCGTCGCCAGGTTCCACGAGTGCGCCAGCGCGTCGACCATGATCAGCGGATCGTGGCTGCGGTGGTCGTCGTTCTGCGGCGTCCAGTAACTGCCGTCGGGCTGGCGCAGGCTGACCGGGCTGTCGTCCATCATGCTGGCCAGGTTCCAGCGCTCCGGCTGGGTCAGCGCGACCAGGTAGACGAACGGCTTGATCGTCGAGCCGATCGGCCGGCGCGCATCCAGCGCGCGGTTGAAGCCCGGATCGCCCGGCATCTTGCTGCCGACCACGGCCAGCACGCTACCGGTCTGCGCGCTGGTCACCACCGCCGCCGCCTGCACGCCGTCGCCGCGCTTGCCGAGGCCTTTCAGCGCGCTGGTGATCGCCTGCTCGGTGTACAGCTGCGCGGCCGGATCGAGCGTGGTGAAGATCGACAAGTTGCCCTCGCGCAGCGCCTGCTCGTCGAAGTCGGCGGTGATCTGCTTGCGCACCAGGTCCATGAAGGCGGGGAAGCGGTTGTGCGGCAGCTGGCCGTTCTTGACGATGTCCAGCGGCGCCGCCTGCGCGGCATTGAGCTGGCCGGCGTTGATCAGGTTGGTCTCGAAGAATTCCTGCAGCACCAGGTTGCGCCGGGTCAGCGCACGCTGCGGCGAGCGGCGCGGGTCGTAGTAGCTTGGCCCCTTCACCATGCCCACCAGCAGCGCGATCTCCTGCGGCCGCAGGTCTTCCAGCCGGCGCCCGAAGTAGAACTCCGACGCCGCCGCGAAACCGTGCACCGCCTGGCCGCCCTGCTGGCCGAGGAAGACGTCGTTGACGTAGGCCTCGAGGATGCGCCCCTTGCTGTAGTGCGCCTCCAGCAGCAGCGACATCAGCGCCTCGTTGATCTTGCGCGTGAGGTTCTGGTCGCGGCTGAGGAACAGGTTGCGCACCAGCTGCTGGGTCAGCGTGGAGCCGCCCTGCACGGTATGCCCGGCACGCAGGTTGGCGAACGCGGCGCGCGCGATCGCGCTGACGTCGATGCCGATGTGATGGTTGAAGTCGCGGTCCTCGACCGCCTGCAGGCCGCTGACCATCAGCGGCGGCACGTCGGCCAGGCGCACGAAGCGGCGCTCTTCCTGGCTGGCACCGTACAGCGTGGCGATGCGCGCCGGGTCCAGGTGGGCCAGTTCAATCGGCTTGCCGCTGGCTGCGTCCTGCACCGACTGCACCATGCCCCGGCTCAGCGTGACGCGGATGCGCTTGGGCAGCTCGCCGCCGTCCGGGCCGGCGTAGCCGCGCGAGGCGATCGTGTAGCGCGCGCCCTGCTTCACCCAGCTGCCGGCGACCTGGCCCTTGCCGTCGTTGCTGTAGCCGGCGAAGGTCAGTTCCAGCTCCAGCGCCGCGCTCGTCATCGGCGTACCGGTGGCCAGCGGCAAGGGCCGCGCGTAGACCTTGGTGGGCACCGCGAACACCAGCTCGTTGAAGCGATCCTGCACCCGCTTGTTCAACACCAGCGTGTACGGCAGCACGAAGCCGAACAGCAGGCCCATGCCGATCCAGAACGGGATGCGCAGCCACGGCCAGCAGCGGCGCGCAAACGAGCGAGTACGGGTCATCAAGGCCAACGTGGGGAAATCCGGCTATCGAGTGGTTCGATCATAGGGCCTGCTACCCGGCGGGCATATGAACACGGCGGGCGGTTTCGGGGCGAAACGCGGGCAGCGACGCACGGCTAGCGCGGCGATACCCACATCGCGGGGTCGGGGCGGAACGGTCGCGGACGAATGCCGAGCAGACGTTGCAAGTCGCCGTTGTCGGCGATCAGGTCGCTGTCGAGCCGGCTCAGCGGGCCGCGCAACGGCGGCAGCGCGCGCTGGCTCAGCCGCAACAGCCAGCCCGGCAACGGCAAGGGCACGGTGCTGCGCGACAGGCTGTTGCGCACCCGCGCGAACATCTCGCCGGAGCGCAGCCGTTCGCCGCCGCCGATCGGCAGGATCCGGCCGGCCACGGCCGGGCATTCCAGCGCGGCCAGCACCGCCTGCGCGATGTCGTCCGCGTGCACCGGCTGGCGCAGGCCGCGCCCGGACGGCAGCGGAAACACTCGCAGCCGCATCGCGCGGCGGGCGATCGGGGTGAGGCTCTTGTCCAGGCCGGCGCCGTAGACCAGGGTCGGCCGCAGCACGGTCCAGGCGCAGCCGTGCCGCTCGCAGGCGGTGGCCAGCGCGGCTTCGCCGTCGCGCAGCTGGCGCGCAAGGTTGCGTTCGGCCGGCACACTGGAATCGCGTTTGGTTTCGGCGCTCATCGAGCTGGTGGCGATCACTCGCGGTGCGTCGGCCAGGGTGGCCTGCGCCAGCCAGTCGGCCAGCCCCTGCAACGGGCCGAAACTGATGATCGCCGACAACGGCGGCAACGCCGGCACGCGGTCGGGCAAGGTTCCCTGCAGCCATTCCACGCCAGCTTGCGCAGGTCGCGGCTGCCGGCTCAGAGCCAGCACCGACTCGCCGCTGGCGAGCAGACGCGGCAACAGGAAATGGCCGATCTGGCTGCTGCCGCCGAACACCAGTACCGTCATGCCGCGCTCATCCGCCGCCCTGCAGGCGGACGCCAAGGTCCAGCACGCGCGGGTTGGAGGGGGACAGCTTGCGCGCGCGCTGCAACGACTGGCTGGCGCCGATGCGGTCGCCGCGCGCCAGCTGTTGCTCGGCCTGGTCCAGCCACGCGCTGGCCAGCCGGTTGCCCAACGCGCCCTGCGCGGCATCGCCCGGCGCCAGTTCGGCCAGGTTCGCCAGCATGTCGCCGGCCTTGCCCAGGTTGCCGGCGGCGAGCGCCTGGTTGAATTGCTGCTCGACCTGGCCGGGCAAGGCCTGCAACCCATGCAGCGCCGCCTCGTTGTTGCCGTCGATCGCCAGCGCGCTGCGGTACAGGTCGTACGCGCTGTCGCCGGGCGGCATCATGATGTCGCCGTTGTTCGTGGCCACCTGCGCGCGCTGCACCAGCTGCGCCACCGCCGCGCCCTGCTGCGGCGACAAGACGGCCGCTACGGGCGCCTCCTCCGCGGCCGTCGGCGCGGCCGCAGCCGGCGGCGCCTTGTCCAGGCGCGCCCGCGTCGCGGCGAGGTCGGCCGATTTCGGCGCCAGCTCCGCCGCCCGGTCGAGCAGCTTCGCCGCCTGCGCCGTGTCGCCGTCGTCGAGCGCGGCATTCGCCTGCACGGTCAGCGCCTGCGCCACCTTGCCAAGCCCGGCGCGCGCCTGGGCGTTGTCCGGATCGAGCTTGAGCGCGGCCTGGAAGTGGACCAGCGCGGTGTCGTCGCCGCTGCCGTCGATGCGCCCGGCGCGCAGCGCATCCTGGCCGGCCTTGAGCGCCGCCTCCAGTGCGCTGTTGTCCTGCTTGCGCGTCTGCGCCTGCAGCGCGCGCAGCGCCGGCAGCGCACCGTTGTTCGGCTGCAGCACGGCCAGTTGCTCGATGCGCGCGTCGGCCGTCGTGCCGTCCTTCGCGTCCAGCGCCGTGCGCGCCTGCACCGCCAGTGCGTAGCCGACCTGGTCGAGCCCGTGTGCCGCCACCGCATTGTCGGGATCGGCGCGCAGCACGCGCTGATACAGCGCGCCGGCGCCCTCGGGACCATCCAGCTTGCCGGCGGCCAGCGCCTGCTGCGCCTGGTCGACCAGGTCCACCGTATGCACCTGCGCGGCGCGCGCGCCGGCGATCGCGCGATCAAGCCGGTCGATGTCGCTGCCGCCGCCGAGCAGTTCGCGGGCCACCGCCGCCTGCTGCACAGCCTGTGCAATCTGCCCTGCCTGCAGCGCGGCATCGGCCTGCGCCAACTCGGCCTGGCCGACCTGGCGCAGGCCATCGCGTGCACGATCGTTGTCCGGCTCCAGCGCCGCGGCGGCCTGGAACAGTTCGCGCGCGCTGGTGCCGTCCTGGCCGTCCAGACGGCCATCCTGCAAGGCCTGCTGCGCCTGCGTCAGCACCGTGTTGAAGTCGGTGCGCGGCAGCATCCCGCGCAGGCGGTTCTGGCTGAGCCAGAGTGTGCCGACCGCTGCGAGCGCCAGCAGCAGCAAAAACGGAACGACCCAGCCACGACGACGTTTGCGCCGCGGCGGTGCGGCGGCCCTGCCATGCGGGCGACGCGGTTCGACCGATACCTGCGGCAGGCCGTCCGCGGCCGGCGCGCGCGGGGCATCCAGTCGATCGAGATCACCCAGGGTGGGCTCGGTGCGAATCGGTGGATGTGCGTCGTGCTGGTCTCGGCGTCCGCTCATGATCCGTGGCTGTGAAGGGAGTCGACGCAGCTTAACATCGGGCCGCCAGCCACCGGCTCGCCCACCGGCGGGCATTGCGCGGTCATTCAGCCGACGCCGACCCGGCGCACGTCGATCACGTTCGGCAGCGCCAGCAGCTTGCCGAGCAGGGTCGACAGCTGTTCGAAATCGCGCACCCGCAGGGTGAAGCGCATTTCCACCTCGCCGGTGTGCACGAACAGCCGGCTGGACGAGGCGATGATGTGGGTGCCGGCATTGCTGACGACGCTGGTGACGTCCTTCTGCAGGCCCTTGCGATCGTAGCCGCGCAGTTCGATGTCGACCTCGTACGCCTGCGCGGCGGCGCTGCCCCAGCTCACCTCGATCACCCGGTCCGGGTCGCGCCGCGCCAGCCGTGCCAGGCTGCCGCAGTCGGTGCGATGCACCGAGACGCCGCGCCCCTTGGTGATGAAGCCGCGCACCGGGTCGCCGGGCAGCGGCTGGCAGCAACGCGCCAGCGTGGTCAGCAGGTTGCCGATGCCCTCGATGCTGAGCGCACTGTGGTCGAGCGTGGCGTGGCGCGAGGCTACCGGCGCGCTGGACTGGGTGACCGCCGGTTCCGGCGGCTGCGCCGCTTCCTGCAGCACGCGGGCGATCTGGCCGGGGGTGATTTCGCCCAGCGCCAGCGCGATCAGCAGCTCGTCCTGGTTCTTCAGGTGGAAGTGAGTCGGCAGCTTGCCCACGTCCGCGTTCGACAGAGCGAGCCGCTTCAGCTCGCGCTCGAACATGCTGCGGCCCACGGCGAGGTTCGCGTCGTGGGCGATCCGGCGGAACCACGCGCGCACCTTGTCCTTCGCCCGCGCGGTGTTGAGGTAGCCGTGGTGCGGCGACAGCCAGTCGCGGCTGGGCTCGGCCACCTTGGCGGTGAGGATCTCCACCCGGTCGCCGCTTTGCGGCTGGAACGTCAGCGGCACGATGCGGCCGTTGACCTTGGCGCCGCGGCAGCGATGGCCCACCTCGGTGTGCACCAGGTAGGCGAAATCCAGCACGGTGGCGCCGCGCGCCAGGTCGAACACCTCGCCCTTCGGGGTCAGCAGGTAGACGCGGTCTTCCAGCAGTTCGGTCTGCAGTTCGGCGGCCAGCGCACTGTCGTCCTCGCCGCGTGGCTCCAGCAGCTTGCGCATCCAGGCGATCTTCGCCTCGAACTCGGCGTCGCTGCTGCCGCCTTCCTTGTAACGCCAGTGCGCGGCCACGCCCAGTTCGTTCGCGCGGTGCATCTCGTGGGTGCGGATCTGCACTTCCAGGGTCTTGCCGGATGGCCCCAGCACCGCGGTGTGCAGCGACTGGTAGCCGTTCGCCTTGGGCCGCGCGATGTAGTCGTCGAACTCGCCAGGCAGGTGCGGCCACAGCGAATGCACCACGCCCAGCGCGGCATAGCAGTCGGTGATGTTGTCGACCAGCACGCGCACCGCGCGGATGTCGTACAGGTCGGAGAAGTCCAGCGACTTGCGCTGCATCTTCTTCCAGATCGAATAGATGTGCTTCGGCCGCCCGGCCAGCTCGGCGTGGATGCCGGCCGCTTCCAGCGCGCGCTGCAGTTCGTCCAGCGAGTCGCGGATGAACACCTCGCGATCGGTGCGGCGCTCGTCGAGCAGGTTCGCGATGCGGCGGTAGGTGTCCGGCTGCAGGTAGCGGAACGCCAGGTCTTCCAGCTCCCACTTCAGCTGCCAGATGCCGAGCCGGTTCGCCAGCGGCGCGTGGATGTCGCGGGTCAGCCGCGCCAGCGCCTGGCGCTCGCCCTCCGGCGCGCTCGCCACCGCGCGCATCCGCGCCAGCTGCCGCGCCAGCAGCACGAACACCACGCGCAGGTCGCGCACGATCGCCAGCAACAACCGGCGCAGACCCTCGGCCGCACCCTGCGGCGGCCGCTGCGCATGCAGCGCCCACACCTGCTCGGCCGCCTGCTGACCATCGACCAGCCGCTGCAATTCGGCCGGCAGCTTCGCGCGGCGCTCCGCCCACAACGCGGGGTCGACCCGCGCCAGCTCGAACCACACCGCCGCCGCCTGGGTTTGCGCATCGCAACCGAGCACGCCGAGCAGATCCAGCACGTCGGTGCACTCGGCCTGATTCACCACACGGGTGGCGCAGGCATCCAGCGCATCGGCCAGCACCGGCGGCAACGTGCCGGCACGGTCGCGCCATGGTTGCAAGCTGGTGGCGGCAATGAAAACGGTTTGAACCATGAAGCGATCTTCCTCGTCGGCCGGCGCTACGGCACGCATTGCATCCGCCGTCACCGGTTGGCACGTTCCGCCAACGCCTGGCGCACGACCAGCTTACCGCGCAGAATCGGCGTTCGCCCGCGGCATGCCGCCTCACGGATTCGCATCATGAACCAGCGGCCACGGCCACCGCGGTGTCTGGCCGGGGAGCGGTTTATCGCGCAGAATCGTCCCGCCCGTTTCCCTGCCTGAAGGATGCACCCATGCCGATCCGTCCGCGTCACCTGATCCGGTCGTTGCTGCTGGCGCTGCCGCTGTGCTGCCTGTCCGTGCAGGCACAGCAGGCCGACGACCTGCAGCAGCGCATGAGCAGCACCGAATTCAAGGCGGCCGGGCTGGACAAGCTGTCGCCGCAGGAACTGCAGAACCTCGACGACTGGCTGCGCAAGCACGGCAAGGCCGTCACCAAGATGGTCGACGCCAGCGGCAAGCCGGTGTTCTATCCCGAGACGCAAAAGCGCAGCAAGATCAACGCGCATATCGCCGGCCATTTCGACGGCTGGCATGGCCACAGCCAGTTCACGCTGGACAACGGCCAGGTGTGGGAGCAGGTCGGCACGGACACGCCTTCGTGCATGAGCTCGGACAACCCTGCGGCCAAGGTCAAGCCGTCGATGCTCGGCAACTGGCTGATGTATGTGGACGGCTGCAACGATTCTGCCCACGTCAAACGCGTGCGCTGACCGGAAGGTTCAGCCCAGCGCCGCCAGCGCTTTCGCCAGCCGCTTCGCCGAGACCGGTTCGGCGGTCTTCAGTTCCTGCGCGAACAGCGATACGCGCCATTCCTCGATCAACCAGCGCAGCTCGGCCAGGTCCGCCGCATCGGCACCGGCGGCGCGCTGCTGCAGGTACGCGCGCCAATACGGCATCACTTGCAGCATGCGCTGCTGGTCCTTCGCCGGGTCCTGCCGCAACCGCTCGCCGCGCAGGCGCATCGCCTTCAGATAGCGCGGGTAATGCGCCAGCCGCGCCGCCGGCAGCTCGCGCAGGAAGCCCGGCGTCAGCAGCGCGTCGAACTGTTCGCGCAGGTCGTCGTAGCTGGCGCGGGCGAAGCCCAGCAGCGGCGGCTGCAGCCACGGCTTCAGTTCGGCCTGCGCTTCGATCACGGGTTCGGCCAGTTCCAGCCGTTCGACACCGGCGCCGAACAGCTCGCGCGAAAACTGTGTGCGCAGCTTCTCGAACGCAGCGGCAGTGCGCACGTCCAGCTCATGTTGTTCGAGCAGGTCGCCGAAGCCGCCTTCGAGCAGGTCCTCGCGCAGCCCGTCCACGCCGCCAAGCGGCGCGTACTGCAAGGCCAGCGCGTTGCCGAGCGGCAGCCGCCGACGCGCCTGTTTGGCGTCGCTGGCCAGCGCATTGCGCAGCAGCCGCACCACGCCTTGCCGATGTGCCGCGCGCGCCTCGTCGCTGCGCTCGAACACGCGCAGCGCCACCGTCTCGCCCAGGTCGACCAGCGCCGGGAACGCGGTGAGGCCACCGTCGGAACGCACCTGCGCCGGGATCTCCTCGAAATCCCAGCTGGCCACGTCCTCGCGGGTCAGCTCGATGTCGGTCTTGCGCGAGAACGCCTCGCGCGCCTGGCCTTCCCATTGACCGCGCAGCGCAGCCAGGTCGCGGCTGCTGGCCAGCGTCTTGCCGCGCTCGTCGTGCAGGCGATAGCGCATCAGCAAGTGCGGTGGCAGTTCGACAGCGGTGAATTCGCTCGCGGCAAGGTCGACGCCAGTGGCGCGTTTCAGGAACGTGGCCAAAGCTTTCGCCAGCGGTTCGTCGCGCGGCGACTCGGCCTCGACGAAGGCGCGCGCAAAATCCGGCGCCGGCACGAAGTTGCGCCGCAGCGCCTTCGGCAGGCCGCGGATCAGTTCGGCCACCTTGTCGGCGAGCAGGCCCGGCACCAGCCATTCGCAGCGGGCGGGCGGCAGCGCATTCAACATCGCCAGCGGCAGGTGCAGGGTGACGCCATCGGCTTCGTCGCCGGGGACGAAGCGGTATTCGAGCTTGTACCTTTGCGGTGGGATTTCGAGTGCAGCGGGAAACGCCTTCGCGTCCAGCCCCGCACCGCCGACCAGCACATCGTCCAGCGACCAGCGCAGCGCGGCCTGCTCGGCCGGGCGCGCCTTGCGGTACCACGCATCCAGCGCGCGGCTGCTGGCGATCTCCTCGGGCAGTTTGCCTTCGAAGAAGGCGACCAGATCGTCCTCATGGCGGATCAGGCCTTCGCGACGCTGCTTCGCCTCGATACCGAGCGCCTCCTCCAGCACGAGCTGGTTAGCGCGCACGAAATCGACGCGGCTGTCGATGTCTCCGCGCACCAGCGCCTCGCGCAGGAAGATCGCGTGGGCCAACGCGGGATCCTGTGGCTGGAACGTGACCGGCCGCTTCTCCACCAGCACCAGGCCGAACAGGCTGACCTGTTCGTACGCCACCACGCAGCCGCGTTTCTTCGACCAATGCGCGTCGCGGCAACTCGTGCGCAGCAGGTGCGCCGCCTGCTGCTCGATCCACAGCGGTTCCACGCGCGCATTCGCCATGCCCCACACGCGCCCGCCCACGTCGAGGATCTGCGCGGAAAACAGCCAGTTCGGCGGCGCCTTGGACAAGGCCGAACCGGGAAATACCTGGAACTTGCGTTCGCGCGTGCTCTGGTAGACGCCCTTCTCGTCCTTGCGGCCGACCTGGGTGGGCAGGCCGGAGAGCAAGGCGCGATGCACGGATTCGTAGAGACGCGCAGCAGTGTCATCGTCCTGACTCCCTCCCCTGCTTGCAGGGGAGGGCTGGGGTGGGGTTCGCTTTTGACTTTGTGCAACAGAGCGAAAAGCTTCACCCCCTCCCAGCCTCCCCCTGCGAGCAGGGGGAGGAGCAGATCCTGCATTCCGCACTTCGTCCCCCACGGGAGATGAAATATCCAGCTTCCAACCAAGCTCCTGCACCACCAGCAGCAACTGCCGATGCAGCTCGCGCCATTCGCGCATGCGCATGAAGCTGAGGAAATGCCGCGAGCACCAGTCGCGCAGCTTCGACTGGGTCAGTTCCTCGTGCGCGTCGTGATAGGCGCGCCACAGGTTCAGCACGCCGACGAAGTCGGACTTCGGGTCGGCGAACACGGCGTGCGCGGCGTCGGCCTGCTGGCGCGCATCGCCCGGGCGCTCGCGCGGATCCTGGATACTGAGGAAGGACACGATGGTGAGCAGTTCGCGCAGGCTGTGCAGCTTCTCGCCTTCCACCAGCATGCGTGCCAGTTGCACGTCGATCGGCAACCGCGCCAGGGTGCGGCCGATCGGCGTGAGCTTGCGCGCGTCGTCGATCGCGGAAATTTCGGTGAGCCGGCGGAAGCCGTCGGCGACCACGCGCGGGTCGGGCGCCTCCAGGAACGGGAACTCGTCCACCTCGCCCAGCTGCAGCGCCAGCATGCGCAGGATCACGTTGGCCAGCGACGAGCGCAGCAGTTCCGGATCGGTGAACGCGGCGCGGCCGGCGAAGTCGGCCTCGTCGTACAGCCGATAGCAGACGCCCGGCCCCACACGGCCGCAGCGTCCCTTGCGCTGGTCGGCGGCGGCCTGCGAGACCGGTTCCACGTGCAGCCGCTCGAGCTGGCTGCGCTGGCTGTAGCGCTTCACCCGCGCGGTGCCGGTGTCGACCACGTAGCGGATGCGCGGCACGGTGAGCGAGGTCTCGGCCACGTTGGTGGCCAGCACCACGCGGCGCTTCACGCCGGGCTTGAACACGCGGTCCTGGTCGCCGGCGGAAAGCCGCGCGTACAGCGGCATGATCTCGGTCTCGCGGTACTGCCGACGCGACAGCAACTGGTGCGCGTCGCGGATCTCGCGCTCGCCGGGCAGGAATACCAGCACGTCGCCGCGCGGGTCGTCGTGGGTGATCTCGTCGAGCACGGCGGCGATGTGTTCGGCGCTGCCCTGCTGCATGTCCTTGCCACGCCCCTGCCGCGCGGCGATCTCGTCCAGCGAACGCCAGCGCAGCTCCACCGGATATGCGCGCCCCTCCACCTCGACCACCGGCGCGCCGTCGAAGTGCTCGGCAAAGCGTGCCGTGTCGATCGTCGCCGAAGTGACGATGATCTTCAGCTCCGGCCGCTTCAGCGCCAGCCGCTTGAGGTAGCCGAGCAGGAAGTCGATGTTGAGGCTGCGCTCGTGCGCCTCGTCGATGATGATGGTGTCGTACGCGGAGAGCCACGGGTCGCCCTGGGTCTCGGCCAGCAGGATGCCGTCGGTCATGAACTTGATCAGGCTGCGCTCGGACACCTGATCGTTGAAGCGCACCTGGAAACCCACGATCTCGCCCAGCGGCGTGCCCAGTTCCTCGGCCACGCGGCGCGCCACCGAGCGCGCGGCCAGCCGGCGCGGCTGGGTGCAGCCGATCATGCCGGCCTCGCCGCGGCCGGCGGCCAGGCACAGTTTCGGCAGCTGGGTGGTCTTGCCCGAGCCGGTCTCGCCGGCGATCACCACCACCTGGTGTTCGCGGATCAGCTTGACGATGTCTTCGCCGCGCGCGCTGATCGGCAGCGACTCGTCCAGCCGGATCGGCGGCTTGGCAGCCACCCGGGCGCGGCGTTTGGCCGCGGAGCGCTCGATATCCGCGACCAGCGCCCCCAACTTGTTCTCGTCCGGCCGGCGCGACAACGCACGCCAGCGACCCAGCAGGCGACCGAAGTCGCGGCTGGACACCGCATCCAGTTGCCGGCGCAGCTTGCGCAGGCCGGGATCGGCGGCGGGATCGGTAGCGGGCGGGTGAGCATCGTTCATCGGACCGCACATGATAGCCGCTGGCGACCCGCCGACTTGATAGCCCCCGGCTATCGGCCGCATCGGAAGGATTCATTTCACCGTCACCGACCGACCCGCTACTGTTTGCCCACGCCGTCAACCCATCACAGGAAGGAGCAGCACATGGCCATTTCCATCGGTATCGCCAAAAAAGATCGCGAGCAGGTCGCCAAGCATCTGTCCAAGCTGCTGGCCGACACCTATTCGCTGTACCTGAAAACCCACAGCTTCCACTGGAACGTCACCGGCCCGCAGTTCAACAGCCTGCACATCATGTTCGAGACCCAGTACAACGAACTGTGGCTGGCCGCCGACGAGGTCGCCGAGCGCATCCGCACGCTGGACGTGTTCGCCCCCGGCTCCTACAGCCAGTTCGCCAAGCTCAGCTCGATCAAGGAAGAGTCCGGCGTGCCGGAATGGAAGGAGATGGTGGGTCAGCTGGTCGAAGGCCACGAAGTCGCCGCCGCTACCGCCCGCGACGTGCTCAAGGCCGCCAATGCCGCCGGCGACGACGGCACCGCCGACATGGTCACCGGACGCCTGAAGGAGCACGAGAAGACGGCGTGGATGCTGCGCTCGCTGCTGCGTTGAGCGCCGCCGGCAACACCATGAGGAAACCCGGCATCGCGCCGGGTTTCTTCGTTTACAGCTGGCGCGTCACGCAACATGGCACCGGTTCCACCGGCCTGGACACGCTCGCGGCTGGCGCCGGCGCGGGTTGCATGGCCTTGGGCGGCAGCACGTAGCGCTGGTTGAAATACGCCCAGCTCGACCACAGCGCATGGGCCAGCGCCAGCCGGTCCAGGGCGGGATCCACCGGCACCGGCGTGAGCGTTTCGCCGTCCGCCTGGTAGTGGAACTGCTCGGCCGGCTGTCCCGGCTGCAGCACCAGCAACTGGTCGCGCTGGAGATAACCGTAGTTATCGCCGTACTGCATGATGGCGCGGTCGGGATAGTGCACGGTGAGGTCGGCGCCCAGCATCGGGTGCACGCTGCTGATGCCGATCAGCGACAGCAGCGTCGGCGCCAGATCGATCTGGCTGACGATGTGTTCGTCCCGCTGCACCGGCACGCCGGCACCGAGGATCAGCGCCGGAATATGGAAGTGCCGCACCGGCACCAGGCTGGCGCCGAACACGCGCGAATCGTGGTCGGCCACGATCAGGAATACGGTGTGATCCCAGTACGGCGACTGCTTCGCGCGGGCGAAGAACTGGCCGATCGCCCAGTCGGCGTAACGCGCGGTGTTCTGCACGCTGGCCGCCGGCGTGCTGGCCTGGATGCGCCCGGCGGGATATTCCCACGGCGTGTGGTTGGACACGCTGAAGGCCAGCGTGAACTGGCGCTTGTCGCCATCCTGCATCAGCCGATGGTGCAGTTCGTTGAACATGTCCTCGTCGGAAGCACCCCACGAGCCGACGAAGGTCGGCTTCACCTCGAACTTCGGCTGATCGACCACCTCGTCGAAGCCATTGCCGAGGAAGAACGACTTCATGTTGTCGAAGTGCGCCTCGCCGCCGTAGATGAAGCGCGAGCGATAACCGAATTCGCCCAGCAGGCCGGCCAGGGTAAAGAAGCCGTGCTGGCTGCGCGGCAATTTCAGCACCGCCTCGGCCGGGGTCGGCAGAAAGCCGGTATTGACCGCCTCCAGTCCGCGCACCGAGCGCGTGCCGGTGGCATAGGCCCGCGCCAGCAGCCAGCCCTCTTTCGCCAGCGCATCGAACTGCGGCGAAAGCTTGTCCCCGCCCAGCGTGCCGATGTACTGCGCACCCAGGCTCTCCTCCAGGATGATCACCAGGTTCAGCGGTTTTGCCGGTTTCGCCGCGGCCTGCTGGCGATGCATGCTGGGGTGTTGCGGGTCCAGCATCGGCCCGTCCAGGCCGGCCGCCTGGCGCACGAGGCGCTGCATCTCCGGCTCCGGCATCGGGCCGTAGACCGTCGCTGCCGAACGCTCGTTGCTCATGCCGCGGATCGCGTTGATCACGTTGTAGAGCGAGTTCAGCGGCAGCGAATTCACCATGCTGTCGTCGCTGAACGCCACCACCGAAGCGTTCAGCGGCCGATGGTCGAGCGTGCCGCGCGCAGCCAGAAACAGCACCACGAACGCCGCCGCCGTCACCAGCGGTCGCAGCCGGAACTTCATCCGCGCATCGACCAGGTGAGTGCGCAGCAGCCGGAAACCGAGCCAGCCCAGCAGCGCCAGCGCGACCAGCCCGACCAGCAGCACGCCCTTGTAGCCGTGCCACAGCATCGCCGACACCTCATGCGGACTGTTGAGGTACTCGACGTACAGGCGGTTCGGGCGGGTGTCGTATTCGAGGATGAACTGCGGCGTCGACACCTCCAGCAGCACGAACAGCAGCCACCACAACCGATACCACCAAGCCGCGATGCGCGTGGGCCAACGCCGGTGACCCAGCCACGGCGACAGCAGGGCCGGCCATGCGCAGACCATCGCCAGCAGGCACAGGTCGATGCGCCAGCCGCCGAAAAGGACCGGCCACAGACCGTCCGTCGGCTGCACCCGCGGCCACAGCCACAGGCAAAGACCAAACCGGCTCAAGGTGAGAAAAACGAAGGTGAGTAGCAGGAACCGCCAGGTAAGCTGTCGCAAAAGTGACCCCAAACAGGAAACGCCTGGCCCCCGAGACCGAGCGGTCGCCGCGACGCCGTCGATTCGGCGCGGGCAACCGGCACGACTCTAGCCCAAAAGACCTGCCGACTGCCCGGCGGAGGGTCACCATCGGCTCCCGGCTCGCCGCTCCCGCTACCGCAGCCAGCGAGCCCTGCCCACCCGAAACTACCGCCCCGGCTGACCTTGCGCTGACCGCGCCCGACGATCTTTATTGAGCCCGATGCCATGGATTGGTTAAGCTCCTCGGGCTTTACCGCCTGTTGCGCAGGCTTCCTCCGGGGATTTTTTTGAGCGCCACCGCAGCAAACCACAACAGCCGGTACCCGCTGCTCACGGCGATCGTGCTCGCCCTGATCGTGGCCGCGATGAACATCGGGCTGTGGTGGTACGGCAACCTGCCGCATGGCCCGGACGACTGGCACGGCAAGATCGGTGGTTTCTCGCTGTCGGTCTTCCAGCGCTACCAGAGCCCGTTCAAGCAGGATTATCCCAGCAGCGACGACATCGCTGCCGACCTGAAGCTGCTGCATCGGTACACCGACCGGGTGCGCACCTATACGATGCAGCAGAACCCGCAGCTGTACCGGCTGGCGCAGAAGGAAGGCCTGAAGGTGATGGCCGGCGCCGAGATCGACAAGCGCCTGGACAACAACGAGCGCGAGATCGAGCTGCTGATCGCCAAGGCGCGCGCCTACCCCGATACGATCACCCGCGTCATCGTGGGCAACGAGGTGCTGTTCCGCAACGATCTGCCGCCCGAGCAGATGATGCTTTACCTGGATCGGGTGCGCGCCGCCGTGCACCAGCCGGTATCGATCGCCGAGCCGGACTACATCTGGCTGAAGTATCCCGAACTGGCTCAGCACGTGGATTTCGTCACCATCCACTTGTTTCCGTTCTGGAACGGCATCGCGCGCAAGGACGCCGTGCCCGCCGCGCTCGGTGCCTACCAGCAGATCCGCCAGCGCTATCCGGACAAGCCCGTCGTGGTCGGCGAGATCGGCTGGCCGTCGAACGGCGACCGCCACGAGTACGCCGACCCCTCGGTCTCCAACGAGGCGATCTTCATCCGCGACTGGATGAACGCGGCCAAGGCTCAGCACATCGATTACTTCCTGCTCGAAGCGTTCGATCAGCCGTGGAAGGAAAACCTGGGCGAGGGCCGCACCGGCGCGTACTGGGGCATGTTCAACGCCGACCGCCAGATGAAGTTCCCGCTGACCGGCCCGGTCACCGAAGACACCGCGTGGCCGTGGAAGGCGATCGCAGCAAGCCTGCTGGCACTGCTGCCGATGATCCTCTTCGCCCGCCGCTTCAGCCGCTTCAAGCTGATGGGGCGGCTGTTCTTCTGCATGCTGATCCAGCTGGCCTGCGGGCTGATCACCTGGTCGGCCACGCTGCCGTTCAACTTCTACCTGAGCTGGATCGACTGGACCATGCTCACGCTGCTGTTCCCGGCGCAGATCGCGATCCTGGCGATCCTGCTGATCAACGGCTTCGAGTTCACCGAGGTGCTGTGGCGGCGCGAGTGGATGCGCCATGCCGGCATGCTGAAACCCGATCCGCCCGAGAAGCAGCCGTTCGTGTCGATCCACCTGGCCTGCTACAACGAGCCGCCGGAGATGGTGATCATCACGCTCGATTCGCTGGCGGCACTCGACTACGCCAACTTCGAAGTGCTGGTGATCGACAACAACACCAAGGACCCGGCGGTGTGGCAACCGGTGCAGGCGTACTGCGAAAAACTGGGCAAGCGCTTCCGCTTCTTCCACCTGGCACCGTGGCCCGGCTACAAGGCCGGCGCGCTGAACTTCGGTTTGAAGGAAACCGACCCGCGGGCCGACGTGGTGGCGGTGATCGACGCCGACTACGAAGTGCGTGCCGACTGGCTGGCCACGCTGACCGGTTACTTCCATGACGCGAAGGTGGCGGTGGTGCAGTGCCCGCAGGCGCACCGCGAGTTCGCGCACAACACGTTCCGCCGGATGACCGCGTGGGAATACGACGGCTTCTTCCGCATCGGCATGCACCATCGCAACGAGCGCAACGCGATCATCCAGCACGGCACCATGACAATGGTCCGGCGCAGCGCGCTGGAAGGCACCGGCGGCTGGTCCGAGTGGACCATCTGCGAGGACGCCGAGCTGGGCCTGCGCCTGATGCACGCCGGCTACGAGCTGGTCTACGTCGACGAACTGATGGGTAAGGGCCTGACCCCGGCCGACTTCAAGGCGTACAAGAGCCAGCGCTACCGCTGGGCGTTCGGCGCGATGCAGATCCTCAAGGGCCGCTGGAGCTGGATGACGAAGAAGGGGCCGCTGTCGGCCGGCCAGCGCTTCCACTTCCTCACCGGCTGGTTCAGCTGGTTCGCCGATGCGCTGCACCTGGTGTTCACCCTGATGGCGCTGTTCTGGACCGCCGGCATGGTCGCCTTCCCGCAGTACTTCAGCCTGCCGATGCAGCTGTTCCTGATCCCGGTGATCGGCTTCTTCTTCGCCAAGGCGATCTTCGGCATCGTGCTGTACCGCGCCCGCGTGCCGTGCAGCTGGTACGACACCTTGATGGCCTCGCTGGCCAGCATGGGCCTGTCGCACGCGATCGCGCGCGGCATCCTGCACGGGCTGACCCGCGAGAAAACCTCGTTCGTGGTCACCGCCAAGAGCCGGCGCCTGGGCGGCAGCAACTTCGCCGCGTTCGCGCCGGTGCGCGAGGAGCTGCTGATGGCGCTGGCGCTGATGCTGTGCATCGTCGGCATGGCCGAAGGCTACGGCACGCGCTACATCGAAGGCACCTTGTGGATGTTCATCCTCGCCGCGCAGTCGATCCCGTACGTCTCGGCGGTGACCGGCGCATGGATCGCGCACAAGGCGGGCGACAAGGCCGGTTGATATCGCCTCGGCGATGTCAACAAATCAAGCACGACGCTTTGGCCCTGGTGCCAAGGTAATGAGCGGCATTCATACCCAGCCAACAACGACTTGGGTAAGCTTCCCTCGCCCCGTGTAGACGCCCCAGAGGATGGAACCCCACGCATGCGCCGCCCCCGCCGACGCCTGAGCCTTTTGCTGCTGTTGCTGCTGGCATCACAAGCCCATGCCGGCGTGCGGCTGACGGTCGATGGCGTCGAGGATCCGCTGAAGACGGCGGCCATCGCCGGCGTGGAGCTGTCGCAATACGCGACCCGTGAAGTCAGCGATGCGCAGGTGCGGCGCCTGTACGAGCGCGCGCCCGGCCAGGTAAAGTCCGCGCTGGAGCCGTACGGCTACTACGACGCCAGCGTCACCGGCGACCTGCAACAAGTCGGCAAGGACTGGCAGGTGACCCTGCACGTGCAGCCGGGCGAGCCGGTCAAGGTCACCGCGGTCGACGTGCAACTGGACAAGGAGGCGGCGCAGCTCGCCCCGCTGCGCCGCGCGAAACGCGCGCTCGAACGGCTCAAGGGCAAGCCGCTGAACCACGGCGCCTACGACGCGGCGCGCGACGCGCTGAGCGCGCAGCTCACCGCCAACGGTTTCCTCGACGCCCGCCTGCTCACCCACCGGGTCGAAGTCACCCGCGCCGACCACAGCGCGGCGATCAAGCTGGCGTGGCAGGCAGGCCCGCGCTACCGCTACGGCCAGGTGCACTTCGACGGCTCGCAGTTCAACGACGGCTTCCTCGACCGCTACGTGCCGTTCAAATCCGGCGACTACTTTTCGCAGAACCAGCTGCTGGAACTGCAGCAGGCACTGAACGGCGCGGACTATTTCGCGGTAGTCAACGTGCTGCCGGACATGGACGCGGCGAAGGGCGGCGTGGTCGACATCAGCGTGCAGCTGGCGCCGGCCAAGCGCACGATCTACACCGGCGGCCCGTTCATCGGCACCGACACCGGCTTCGGCGTGCGCGGCGGGATGGAGCGGCGCTGGGTCAACCGGCGCGGGCACAAGTGGAAGAACGAACTGGTGGTGGCGCAGAAGCTGAAGACGCTGTCCACGCTGTACTCGATTCCGCTGCCCGGCGACAACCAGCGCAGCTACAACGTCGGCGCGAACTTCCGCGACGCGAACACCGCCACCTCGCAATCGCGCACGCTGGAACTGGTCGGCAACGAGACCCGCCAGTGGCACGGCTGGACCCGCACCCTGGGCGTGCATGCGCTGTCCGGCACGTTCACCGTGGGCAAGCGCGGCGGCGAGCCGGACAACACGCCGGGCATCGAACGCGGGCAAAGCACGCTGGTGTTCGGCGAGGCCGCGCTGACGCGCAAGCAGGCCGACAACCCCGACTTCGTGCGGCGCGGCTGGCTGCTCAGCGTGGCCGCGCGCAGCACCGCCGGCAGCCTGCTGTCCGACGCCAGCTTCAGCCAGGTCATCGCCGACGCGAAATGGATCCGCGCGTTCGGCACGCGCAGCCGCAACCGGCTGATCCTGCGCGGCAGCGCCGGCACGACCTGGACCAACGACTTCGCCGCGCTGCCGCCGCAACTGCGCTTCTTCGCCGGCGGCGACCGCTCGGTGCGCGGCTACGGCTACCAAGCGATCGGCCCGCGCAACAGCGCCGACCGCGTCATCGGCGGCCACAACCTGCTGGTCGCCAGCACCGAGGTCGAACACTACTTCACGCGCAACTGGGGCATGGCCGCCTTCGTCGACACCGGCAACGCGTTCAGCGGCACCGACTACCGCCCGAAGATCGGCGCCGGCCTCGGCCTGCGCTGGCGCTCGCCGGTGGGCATGATCCGCGTCGACCTGGGCACGCCGATCCACGACGACCGCGCGCACGGCATCCAGCTGCATCTGGTGATCGGACCGGATCTGTGAGCGGTCGCCGCAGGCGGCTGCTCACAGGCGATCCACGGATGGATCGCACGCGCATCGACCACGGCGTGGTCGATGCGGCGGAGCCGGGTCCGTGCAACGGACTCGGCGAGTTGCAAAAGGGCAGGACTGCCCTTTTGCAACTTTGAGTAAAAGATGGGATCCCGAAAAGCAAAAAACGCAATCACTGAGGAAAAACGGAAGGCATCGGATTCATGAAGTGGTTCAAGCGCATCGCCATCGCATTCGCCGCACTGCTGCTACTCGTGGCGGCGACACTGTGGTGGCTGCTCGGTACCGGTTCCGGCCTGCGCTTTGCGCTGGCGTGGGCGCAGGCCGCCACCGACGGCGCGTTGCATGTGCAACAGGCGCAAGGCCGTCTGCTCGGCCCGCTCGACCTGGCCGGTATCCGCTACGACGACGGCAAGGGCACCGTGGCGACCGTGGCAAAGGCGCATCTGGATCTGCGCTTCTGGCCCTTGCTGACCAAACGCCTGCATGTGCTCGCGCTGGACGTCGATGGCGTCGAGGTCGCCCTGCCGAAGTCCGCACCGGATGACACCTCCCGCCCCGGCAGCTTCTCGCTGCAGCCGCCGATCGAACTGATCCTCGACCGCGTGCACGTGGGCACGGTGAAGCTGACGCAGGACGGCCAGCCGCTGTTCGCCTCCAATCAGTTCGACCTGGCCGGCAGCTGGACCGGCCGCGGCATCGAACTGCGCCAGCTCGTGCTGCAGGCGCCCGACGGCCACGCCAACCTGGATGGCAAGCTGGCGATCGGCACGCGTTACCAGGGCAACGGCAAGGCCGCCTTTGCCTGGAAAATCGGCGAGACCCGCTACGCCGGCAGCCTCGACGCACGCAGCGATGGCAAGCGCGCGCAGCTCGACCTCAAGCTCACTGCGCCGGCCGTGGCCCGATTGCAAATGGACCTGATCCAGTCCGGCGACCACGCCTGGACCGGCCGGCTCGACGCGCCGCGCTTCGACCCGAAACCGCTGCTCGGCGGCAGCTCGCTGAAGGCACTGGCGATGGCCGTGCAAGGCCATGGCGACCGCTACGGCGGCACGCTCGATGGCCGGCTCGATCTCAACGACTACCAGTTGCTGCTGCAACCGCTGCGCGCGCAATTCAGCCACGATTACGACACGCTGACCCTGCAGCAACTCAAGCTCGGTTCGCCGCAGATCAAGGGCAGCGTGGAAGCCAGCGGCACCGTGCAACTCGCCGCCAAGCCACTCAGCGCCGCACTGAACATCCGCTGGAACGACCTGCTGCTGCCACCGGATCTGGCCGGCCAGGCGCTGGCCAGCCGCGGCGACATCAAGGCCAGCGGCAGCGCCGACAAATACCATGTCGAAGGCGACGTCGACATCGGTCCGCCGGGCAAGCTCGCGAAGCTGGCGCTGAACCTGGACGGTACCGCGCAGCTGATCACCCTGCACACGCTGCAACTGAAACAGGCACAAGGCGGCTTGCAGGCGCACGGCACGCTGACCCTGCAGCCGAACCTGGCGTGGCAGGCCGAAGCGACCGCCGATAGGTTCGACCCCGGCCAGCTGTTCGCCGGTTGGAACGGTGCCCTGGATTTCGACGTCGCCAGCAGCGGCAGCCTGCCGAAAGACGGCCCCGACGCCACGCTGGAGATCCGCCGGCTGGCGGGCAAGCTGCGCGAGCGCGCGGTCAGCGGCCACGGCAAGCTGCACCTGTCGCCGGACGAAGTGGTCGACGGCCAGCTCGATCTCGCCTCCGGCGGCAGCACGGTGAAACTGGATGCCCGCCCCGGCGCCAGCAACGATGCCGACTTGCAACTGGCGATCGCCTCGCTGGGCGACTGGTTACCGGATGCAAGCGGCCGTCTGGACGGCCATTTCAACATCCGCGGCCGGCTACCGAAGCTTGCCATCAACGGCCAGCTGCACGGCCAGACACTGGCCTGGCAGCAACAGAAGGCGGATACGCTGCGACTGATCGTGGGCATTCCCGACATCAGCCATCCGGCCGGAAAACTCGATCTGCAAACCGGCAACGTGTACCTGCAGGGCCTGCTGTTCCAGCATATCAACCTGCTGGCCGAAGGCAGCCAGGGCGACCATCAATTGCGCGTGGATGCCCGCGGTACCCAGCTTTCCGGCGAGCTCGCCCTGCACGGCGCGTTGAAGGGATCGGCCTGGAACGGCACGCTGTCCACCCTCAACCTCGAACCGCAGGGCATGCCCGGCTGGCGCCTGCTGCAGCCGTCGCGACTGAGCTACAACGATGGCGCGATGAGCCTGTCCGAGCTGTGCCTGAGCGCCGGCGACCCGCAATTGTGCGCGGCCGCGAAACGGGACAAGCCGGGCAACCTCGACGCCAGTTACCGGTTGCAGGCACTGCCGCTGGCGTTGCTGCTGAACGCCACCGGCAACGCCGACCTGCCGATGCGCGCCGATGGCGTCATCGAGGGCAGCGGCAAGATCCGCCGCAGCGCCGCCGGCGCGCTCAGCGGCAACGCCTCGCTCAGCTCCGCGCATGGCAGCGTCAGCTACACCGACCGCGCCGACGAACCGCTGCTGCGCTACGAGCAGTTGCGCGTGGACGCCGACCTTGTGCCCACCGGCCAGCGCATCGCCGTGCACGGCGGGCTCGACGACGGCGGCCGCATCGACGGTCAGGTCACGATGAGCGGCGCGCAGCAGACGCTGGGTGGCCAGCTCGACCTGCGCCTGAACAACCTCGCCTTCGTCGAGCTGTTCAGCAGCGAAGTGGCCGGCGTCAAGGGCGGCGTCGACGGCAATTTCCGCTTCGCCGGCACGCTGAAGCAACCCGCGGTCACCGGCCAGGCGAACGTGCGCGGCTTCGCCGCCGAGGTGCCGTCGGCCGGACTCAAACTGAGCGAGGGCCAGCTCACGGTCAGCACCACCGACGCGCGGCAGTTCCTGATCCGCGGCAGCGTGCAATCGGGCAAGGGCAGCGTGGCGATCGACGGCAGCGCCGCCCTCGGTGCCGACGCCCGGACCAGCCTCACGCTCAAGGGCAGCCAGTTCACCGCCGCCGACATCCCCGCGGCCAAGGTGGTGATCTCGCCCGACCTCACCGTGACACAGGACGCCAACGGCATCGACATCGGCGGCGCGCTCAGCATCGACAGCGCCGACGTGAATGCCGAAAAATTGCCCGGCGCCGGCGCCACCCAGGCCTCGCCCGACGTGGTGGTGGTCGATGAGAAGCAGCAGCAACAGGCGGCCAGCAAGCTGCCGATCCGCGCCCTGGTCAAGGTGGATCTCGGCCGCAAGACACACGTCGTCGGCATGGGTCTGGACGGCCGCGTCAGCGGCGTGCTCACGGTGGTCGAGCGCCCCGGCCGCGCCACCACGGGCCAGGGCCAGATCGCGGTGAACGGCACCTATCGTGCCTACGGCCAGAACCTGCAGATCCAGCGCGGCCAGCTGCTGTTCGCCAGCACGCCGATCGACAACCCGGGCCTCAACATCCGCGCCGTGCGCAAGCTCAACCCGAACGCCACCATCGACGAAGGCCAGGAAGTCGGCCTGCTGGTCTCCGGCACCGCGCAGCGACCGATCCTCACCGTGTTCTCCAACCCGGTGATGGAGCAGTCCGACGCGCTGTCCTACCTGGTCACCGGCAAGCCGCTGTCGCAGGTGAAGGGCGGCGAAGGCGACATGGTGGGCGCCGCCGCGCAAGCGCTCGGCTCGGCCGCCGGCGACCTGCTGGCCAAGAGCATCGGCTCGAAGCTGGGCGTGGACGACGTCGGCGTGTCCAGCAACGAGGCGCTCGGCGGCAGCTCGGCGTTCACCGTGGGCAAGTACCTGTCGCCGCGGCTGTACCTCAGCTACGGCGTGGGCCTGTTCGAGCCGGGCGAGGTGATCACCCTGCGCTACCGCCTCAGCAAGCGCTGGAACTTCGAGGCACAGCAGGCCACCGAGTTCAGCCGCGCCAGCTTCAACTACCGCATCGAGAAATGATTGCGCAGGCGTCGGCGAACGCGGGTGATAGCCCATAGGTCATGCACACAAGGCCGGGATGGCGGACTATCGTGGGCGCTTCCAAGCGCAAAGGAACGACCATGCAACGCATGCGATGGGTACTGACGGCGGCGATCCTGTGCAGTCCGGCGGCATGGGCGGCGACGCCGGCGAGCCAGCCTTCCGGCATCGACCTGGCCGGGATCGACCATGGCGTGAAACCGGGCGACGACTTCTTTCGCTACGCCAACGGCGGCTGGCTAAAGACGGCGCAGATTCCTGCCGACCGCTCCAGCACCGGCACCTTCCTCAAGGTGTTCGAGCAGGCCGAGAAGAACACCGCCGAGCTGATCCGCAACGCCGGCGCCAGCCACCCGGCCGCCGGCAGCAACGCGCGCAAGATCGCCGACTACTACGCCGCCTGGATGGACACCACCGCGATCGAGCAGCACGGCCTGGTCCCGCTCAAGCCGGAGCTGGCGCAGATCGACGCGATCGCCTCGCGCGCCGACCTGGCACGCGTACTGGGCAGCCGCCTGCGCGCCGACGTCGATCCGGTCAACGCCACCAACTACCACACCGCAAATCTGTTCGGCCTGTTTGTGACGCAGGGCCTGGAAGATCCCTCGCGCAACTTCGCCTACCTGCTGCAGGGCGGCCTGGTCATGCCCAGCCGCGACTACTACCTGTCCGACGACGCGCACATGGTCGCGACCCGCGCCAAGTACCGGACCTACATCGGCGCGCTGCTGAAGCAGGCCGGCATGGCCGACGCGGAGGCGAAGGCCAAGACCATCCTCGACCTGGAGACGAAGATCGCCACGGCGCAGGCGAGCCTGCTCGACAGCGAGGACGTGCACAAGGCGAACAACCTGTGGCGCACGACCGACTTCACGCAGAAGGCGCCGGGGCTGGACTGGGCCGCGTATTTCAAGGCCGCCGGCCTGGACGGCCAGCCGCAGATCGACGTGTGGCAACCGACCGCGGTTACCGGCCTGTCCGCACTGACCGCCAGCGAGCCACTACAGGCCTGGAAGGACCTGCTGCTCTTCCACACCCTGGATCAGAGTGCGGGCCTGCTGCCCAAGGCCTACGCCGACCTCGGCTTCGACTTTCACGGCCGCACCCTGCAGGGTACGCCCGAGCAACGGCCGCGCTGGAAGCGCGCGGTGGGCGCCACCAGCAACGACCTCGGCGACGCCGTGGGCCAGCTCTACGTGAAGCATTACTTCCCGGCTTCGTCCAGGGCGGAAGTGGAGCAACTGGTGAAGAACCTGCTCGCTGCGTTCGATCAACGCATCGACACGCTCGGCTGGATGACGCCGGCCACGCGCGAAAAAGCCAAGGCCAAGCTCGCCACGATACGCGTCGGCGTCGGCTATCCGGATACCTGGCGCGATTACGCCACGCTGGACATCCGCGCTGACGACGCACTCGGCAACCAGCGCCGCGCAGAAAAGTTCGAGTACGAACACCAGCGCGCCAAGCTGGGCCAGCCGGTCGATCGCGCCGAATGGTGGATGACCCCGCAGACCGTCAACGCCGTGAACCTGCCACTGCAGAACGCGCTGAACTTCCCCGCCGCGATCCTGCAGCCGCCGTTCTTCGACCTGAACGTCGACGCCGCCACCAACTACGGCGCGATCGGTTCGGTGATCGGCCACGAGATCAGCCACAGCTTCGACAATATGGGCGCCGAATTCGACGCCGAAGGCCGCCTCGCGAACTGGTGGACGCCGGAAGACCTGGCCCACTTCAAGGCCGCCGGCAAGCAGCTGGCGAAACAGTTCGACCAGTACGAGGCGCTGCCCGGCCTGCACGTCAACGGCGAACAGACGCTGGGCGAAAACATCGCCGACGTCTCCGGCCTGACCATCGCCTACCTGGCCTATCACAAGTCGCTCGGCGGCAAGCCGGCACCGGTGATCGACGGCCTCAGCGGCGACCAGCGCTTCTTCCTCGCCTACGGCCAGGCCTGGCGCTCGAAGATCCGCGACGCCGCCCAGCGCCAACGCCTCGCCACCGACGTGCACGCCCCCGCCGACTTCCGCGCACAAACCGTGCGCAACCTCGACCCGTGGTACCCGGCGTTCGGGGTGAAGCCCGGCGAAAAGCTGTATCTGGCACCGCAGGAGCGGGTGAAGATCTGGTAAGGGATTCCGCGGTGGCGATGGCGCAGGAACAAGCCTGACGCTTGAGGCTGCTGCGCCAGCTATTGCCCCCGGCACCTTTTCAAAACGCATTGCCTCCAGGGCAGGCAATAACGTATAACATACGTTATAACTTGCCCTGGAGGCCGCCATGAAACTGAAGATCACCACCATCGGCAACTCTGCCGGCGTCATCCTGCCGCGCGAACTGCTGGCCCGTCTGCGCCTGGAAAAAGGCGACGAACTGTTCGCGCTGGAAACCCCCGACGGCATCCGCCTCACCACCTACGACCCTACCCTGGCCAAGCAGATGGAAGTGGCCGAGGAAGTCATGCGCAAGGATCGCAACGTACTGCGCAAGCTGGCGCAATAGGTCATGGCCATGATCATCTGGATCGAAAGGCCGCTCGCCATCGCCATCCACGAACGCCAGCTGGCCGAACACGGCGGTGGCATCGGCGTGCGCGACGAGAATCTGCTGGATTCCGCACTCGCCCGCCCGCAGCAAAGCCACGCCTACGGCGACCCACCGCCGGATCTCGCCGACCTCGCCGCCAGCCTCGCCTTCGGCCTGGCCCGCAACCACCCCTTCGTCGACGGCAACAAGCGCACGGCGCATGTCTGCTACCGCGTCTTCCTCACCCTCAACGGCGCCAACCTCGTCGCCAGCGACGAGGACAAGTACGTCAGCATGATCGCCCTCGCCGAAGGCAGCCTGTCCGAGGCCGAGTTCGCCGCCTGGCTGCGCCAGCACATCAGCCTCGATGCCAAAAAACGCGTGAACGAGCCGCGTGCACGCTACGCGCGCTGAAACCGCCAGGCTACCGCTCCACGCTCTCGAATCGCGCATAAAAGCGGCGACGCCCATTCGAAGCGAGTTCGCCCGCGCAGATCGCTCCATCGCGCCTGCCCGCTACGCGCTGGCGATCACCGTATCGCCCGATGCACTCATGCGAGATCAGCCGATGCCCAGACCTTCGATGCCGGTAATCGTGACGTCGAAACCAGCCAGCGCCGCGAAGCGGCGGCCGCGTTCGGCGTAGTCCTTGAACTGGTCGAAGCTGGGCGCGCCGGGAGAGAGCAGGATCACGCCGTCATGCGGGGTATGCGTCTTCGCCTCGGCTACAGCGCTGGCCAGATCCGCGACATGCATGATTGGGCAAGCCACGCCGGCGACGAGCAAGGCGGTCTCGATACGGCCGCCGTTGCTTCCCATGCAGACGATCGCGTGGGCAGGCGCACTGTGCATGGCATCGACGAACGGCGCCCAGTCCAGGCCGCGGTCGTGGCCGCCGACCAGCACTGTGACCGCGCGGCCGTGCAGGCTTTCCAATGCGGCCAGCGTGGCCAACGGCGTGGTACTGATCGAGTCGTTGACCCAGTGCCAGCCATCGTGCGCGCCCAGCGGCTGCAGGCGGTGCGGCAGCGGGCGGAAGCGCGCCAGCGCGGGCGCGGCCGCCAGCGCATCCATGCCGACGGCTTCCAGTGCAGCGAGCGCGGCGCAGGCGTTGAGTGCGTTGTGCAGGCCCGGTGCGGCCAGTTGCGCGACCGGGAAAACCGCCTGCTCACCGCGGCAGATGAAGCCGTCACTGACGTGCCAGCCTTCCGGCGTGCCGAACAGCAGCCGCTGCGAGTGATTCTGCGTGCGTTCCAGCAATGCCGGTTGCAACGCATTGACCAGCAGCGTGCGCGCGGCATCGGCCAGTTTCAGCTTGTCGGCCACGTAGCGCTCGCGCGAACCGTGCCAGTCCAGGTGTTCTTCGTACAGGCTGGTGATCACGCCCAGCTCCAGCGGCCCGGCCTCGCCGGTCTGGAAGCTGGACAGTTCGATCACCCACAGGTCCGCCTGCTGGCCGAGCAGTTCCAGCAGCGGCAGGCCAATATTGCCGGCCAGCGCGGTGCGTATACCCAGCGCGCGCGACAGATGCGCGATCAGCGCGCTGGTGGTGCTCTTGCCCTTGGTGCCGGTGACGGCGATCACGCGTGCGTCGGGATTCTCGCCGAACCACAGCGCGGTGCCGGAGGTGAACTGCGTGCCCTGCGCCTGCGCGGCCAGCAGCGCCGGCTTGTACGCGGAAATCCCCGGCGATTTCACCACCACGTCGAAGCGGCTCAGTCTCGTGGCGTCCGGTTCGCCGGCGACGATTTCCAGCGCGGCATCGAACGCGCGCGCCGCGTCGACTTCGGCCGCGCTGCAGAACAAGGTGAGCGGCTGTTCGCCGGCATGCCGACGCAGCGCGTGGATCGCCGCCCGTCCCTCGCGACCGAAACCCCACACCGCGACACGGCGGCCGGCCAGATCGGCGAGGCGCATCAACCGATCGCCGCCAGCGCAGCCTGCAATCGCGCCGGCACGCGGTGTTCGGGCGACGGTTGCAGCCACGGCTCCAGCGCCAGTTGCGCGACATCGAGCTGCGGCAGGATCTCGTTGCGGAAGCGCTCGACCAGCGCATCTTCCTGCCATTCCGGCCGCTGGCTCAGCGCGACCATCGCGGCGCGCGCCTCGGCACCCTCGCCCACGCACTCGAACGGCTTGTGGTCCTGGTATTCCAGCAGCGCGTCGAAGCCGGCGGCCTGCGTCTCGTCATCGAGCAGGTTGCGCCCGAAGATCGTCAGCAGCCGTGGCTTGGGCAGGAACGGCGCCAGCGCGAGGAACACGAAGTGGCATTTCGGGCACTGCCCGCACCAGCGGTCCACCGGCTTCGGGCCGAGCAGCTTGAAGTTGCGGTTGCAGCTGGAGAACACGTCGAAGTACGGCGTCAGCTTCGCGAACGCGCGGGTGATCGCCAGTTCCGAGTACGGCCGCAGCACCGAGCAGTAGTCGAGATCGGCGGCCACATGCGTGTGCAGCCAGTCGCCGAGCAGGCGCTCGAACGCGAGGCTCTTGCTCCACTGGTGGTTCACCTGCTGGCCGTCGTACTCCAGCGTGGCGGCCGAGGCGGAACGCTCGTTGGCGAACGCGATCGAATCGTAGCCGTACAGAATCGCGGCCACGGCGAGGATCGCCGAGTTCACCGCGGTCACCGGGATGTGCCCGTTCCACGCGCCGAGCCGGTTAAGCTCGAACAGGCCCGGCGCCAGCTCACGCTGGATGTTCAAGGTGGGCAGGCCGGTGCGCTCGGCGCAGGCCGCGATCAGCGCGGAATTGCCGACCCACACCGCGGTCGCCTCGCCGCCGATCGACTTGATCGCCTCCACCGCGACCAGCGAATCCTTGCCGCCGCCGATCGGCACCAGGGTGCGTTTTGGCAGATCCAGTGCGCCGACCACCGGCGCCACACCGCCACGTGGGAACGAAATCCGCCCACGCAGATCCAGCCCGTTGCGATAGGCGAACTCGGCCAGGCCGTGCAGGTACAGCTGATCCAGCAGCTCGGCGGTGGCGTCGTCGAGCGGACCATCGGCCAGCTCGATCCGCGGCGGCACGCCGGCCTTGTAGTAGCTGACGCCGGCGATCAGGTGCAGCAGTTTCAAGGCGGCGTCGAACGCCGCCGCGCGTGCAGCCGGTACCGCTGGCGCATGCGGAAAACGGATCCGCTCGACCAGTTCCTCGCCGTCGTCGAACGCGTACGCCAGCTCGGCCACGCCATCGGCGTAGCTGCAACGCACGAAGCGGAATACCTGGGTCAGGCGCGGTTGGATCGTGTTGCTCACATCGTTCTCCATCGCCCGCATCACGGGAGCGAACAGGCTGATTCTAGCTTCGAGCAGTGCCAGCTCGATGGCTTTCGGCGGGCAAAGAGCGGGCCAGACGACGATCCCGCGACCTTCGCCCTGTTCGCACCCTTGAACAGGCGCGTTCTAAATCAGGTGTCGATCACCACTTCATCGGCCTCGTCGCGCAGGTTGTAGTGCGAGGACATCACCTTGCCATAGGCGCCCGTCTGCGCGATCAGCATCACGTCGCCCTCCTGCGCCTCCTGCAGGCGGCGGTCGGTGCCCAGCACGTCGCCGCTCTCGCAGATCGGGCCGACCACCTGGTACAGCGCGGTGGCCGGTTCGCCGAGCCGGCTGAGGTTGACGATCTTGTGCCAGGCGTCGTACAGCGCGGGACGGATCAGGCTGTTCATGCCGGTGTCCACGCCGAGATAGCGGAAACCACCCTTGTCCTTCTGCTGGGTCACCCGCGTCAGCAGCACGCCGGCATCGGCCACCAGGTAACGACCCGGCTCCATCCACAACTGGTACTGCGGATAGACCGCCTTGACCTCGCGCAGCGCGCGGTCGAGCGCGGCGATGTCCAGCGGCGCTTCGCCCGGGTGCGCCGGCACGCCGAGGCCGCCGCCGATGTTGAGCAACACCACGCTGCCGATACGCTCGGCCAGGCTGGCCAGTTGCGCATACACCTCGCCCCAATGCGCGGCATCCAGCACACCCGAGCCCAGGTGCGCATGCAGGCCGCGCACGCTGACGCCATGCGTTTCGGCCAGCTGCAGGAACAGCGGCAGCTGGTCCAGCGGCAGGCCGAACTTGCTGCCGCTGCCGCCGGTGCGCACCTTCTCGTGATGGCCCAGGCCGCGGCCCAGGTCGATCCGCAGCACGATCTCGCGGCCGCGGAACAGTTCGCCCCAGTGCTGCAACGGGTGCAGCGCGTCGAGCGTGATGGTGGCGCGGGTACCCAGCGCGTAGACGTAATCCTCGCGCGGCGCGAAGTTCGGCGTGAACAGCAGCGGCACCGATTCCGCCACCACCGCGCCGACCGCTTTCAATTCGCCCGGCGACACGCACTCGAACGCGAAACCCTCCGCCGCCAGCGCGCGCAGGATCGCCGGATGGGTGTTCGCCTTCACCGCGTAGTGCAGCCGATCCACCGCCGCCAGCGATTTCAGTTCGCGCGCCTGCTGGCGCACCGTGGGCAGGTGGTAGACGTAGCGCGGCGTGGCCTCGGCCGCCAGTTCCAGCAGGCGTTGCCGCTGCGCCTCGCGCCACCACGCCGGCACGGCGCCGGGCACTTCGCCGGTGCCGTACAAGGCCTGCCAGCTGGGGCCGAACAAGGCACTGTCGTCGGTGCGCAGGGCGCCGGCAGCCACCAGCAGGTCGTGCAGGTGTGCCAGCAGCCGGTCGACTACTTCCTCGTCCACCACGAAGGTGAGGTTCAAGTTGTTCGACGACTGCGAAATCATGTGCACGCGCAACTGGCCGAACTCGGCCAGCACGCCGGACAGCGTATGCAGCAGCGAGCGCATGCCGCGACCGACCAGGGTGATCGCCGCGCACGGCGCGATCACCTTGACCCGGCACACCTTGGCCAGGTCGCTGGCCAGTGCGGCGATCGCGTCGGAGTCGAGCAGGTTCTCGGTGGGGTCGAGCGACACAGTGACGTTGGTCTCGGCCGAACCGATCAGGTCCACCGACAGGCCGTGCGTCTTGAAATGCGCGAACACGTCGGCGAGGAAGCCGACCTGCTGCCACATGCCCACCGATTCCATCGAGACCAGGGTGATGCCCTTGCGCGCGCTGATCGCCTTGACGCTGGGCGCGTGTGCGCGCACCTCCGGGCCGATCACGGTGCCTTCCAGCTCGGGACGGTTGGTGTCCTTGATCAGCAGAGGCACGCGCGGCTCGCGCAGCGGCGACAGGCAGCGCGGGTGCAGCACCTTGGCGCCGGTGGAGGCGATTTCCTGCGCCTCCTCGTAATCCAGCCGCTGCAGCAGGCGTGCGCCCGGCACCTGGCGCGGGTTGGCGGTGAACATGCCGGCCACGTCGGTCCAGATCTCCACCCGCGCCGCCTTCAGCAGCGCGCCGAAGTACGCGGCCGAGGTATCCGAGCCGCCGCGCCCGAGCAGCACGGTGCGGCCATGCGTTTCGCGCGCGATGAAGCCCTGGGTGATGAACACCTCGCCGAGTGCGGCCAGGCGTGCGTTCAGCGCCGGGTCGGGCTTCGCCTCGACCATCGCCGACAGCAGTCGGGTGCGTTCGTTCTGGTTCGGCAGCGCCACCGCCAACAGGCAGTCGCGCGCGTCCAGCCACTGCGTGGGCAGGCCGCTGTGGCTGAGGAAGGCCGCGCCGAGCGCGCTGGACATCAGTTCGCCGTGCGCCTGCACCTGCGCCTGCCAGGCCAGTTCGCCGCGCGCAGCGGGGCCGGCCTCGGCCAGCCGGGCCAGCTCGCCCAGCCGCTCGCCGAGCGTGTCCGGCAACGCCAGCTGCATGTGTTCCAGCAGGTCGTAGTGGCGTTGCGCGATCGCGCCGGCCGCCGCCTTGCGCTTGTCCTGCTCGCCTTCGCCGCACAGTTGTTTCAGCGCGTCGGTAACACCGGTCAGCGCGGAAACGACGACCAGCACGCGCGCGCCTTCCGCGCGGCGGCTGGCGACCAGCTCACGGATGTTCTGCCAGCGCGGCAGCGTGGCGACGCTGGTGCCGCCGAACTTCATCACGATCCAGGGAGCGTCGGGAGGCAACGGCGCGGAGATTGGCGAGGTCACGGGGGTTCGCTGTCAGGGGGTGGATATCCGGTCAGTGTTGCGCTGCGGCATTGGAATTGCAAATGGTTTTGCGATGGCTATTCGTTTGGACGTCTAGACTGCTGTTCTTGATTCAGTGATGGAGACGTTGTCTCAAGCTCGTCATTCCGGCGAAAGCCGGAATCCAGTGCCTTGCACTCGGAGGATCAAAGTCACTGGATCCCTGCTTTCGCAGGGATGACGCGCGTGGCTTTGTTGAGAGTCAGGGTCAACTTGACCTCCCCTCCTCAATCCTCCCCCACAGGGGGAGGAGGCGAAGGCGTGCGCTGCGCGCACATCGTTATTGGATAACTACAGGGATCTTGCCGATCCTTGCCTGCCACTCGCGCGGACCGGTCTGGTGCACCGAGCTACCACCCGAGTCGACCGCCACGGTGACCGGCATGTCCTCGACGGTGAATTCGTAGATCGCTTCCATGCCCAAGTCGGCGAAGCCGACGACGCGCGAAGCCTTGATCGCCTTCGACACCAGATACGCGGCGCCACCGACGGCCATCAGGTACACCGACCGGTGTTTCTTGATCGCCTCGATCGCGGCGGGGCCGCGTTCGGCCTTGCCGACCATGCCGAGCAGGCCGGTTTCGCTGAGCACCTGTTCGGTGAACTTGTCCATGCGGGTGGCGGTGGTGGGGCCGGCCGGGCCGACGACCTCCTCGCGCACCGGGTCGACCGGGCCGACGTAGTAGATGAAGCGGCCGTTGAAATCCACCGGCAGCGGCTCGCCCCTGTTGAGCATCTCGACCATGCGCTTGTGCGCGGCGTCGCGGCCGGTGAGCAGCTTGCCGTTGAGCAGCAGGGTCTCGCCCGGTTTCCAGCTCGCCACGTCTTCGCGTGTCACCGTGTCGAGGTTCACCCGGCGGCCTTTCGACGCATCGTAGGTGAGCTTCGGCCAGTCTTCCAGCGACGGCGGATCCAGCATCACCGGGCCGCTGCCGTCCAGCACGAAGTGTGCGTGGCGGGTCGCGGCGCAGTTCGGGATCAGCGCCACCGGCAGGTTCGCCGCGTGGGTTGGGAAATCCTTCACCTTGACGTCGAGCACGGTGGTGAGGCCGCCCAGGCCCTGCGCACCGATGCCGAGCGCGTTGACCTTCTCGAACAGTTCGATGCGCAATTCCTCGACGCGAGTGGCCGGGCCGCGCGCGATCAGCTCCTGGATGTCGATCGACTCCATCAGCGCTTCCTTCGCCATCAGCATCGCCTTCTCGGCGGTGCCGCCGATGCCGATGCCGAGCATGCCCGGCGGGCACCAGCCGGCGCCCATCGTGGGCACGGTCTTCAGCACCCAGTCGACGATCGAGTCGGACGGGTTGAGCATCACGAATTTCGACTTCGCCTCGGAGCCGCCGCCCTTCGCGGCCACGATCACCTCGACGGTGTCGCCGGGCACGATCGACATGTTGACCACCGACGGCGTGTTGTCCTTCGTGTTGATGCGCTTGCCGGCGGGGTCGGCCAGCACGCTGGCGCGCAGCTTGTTGTCCGGGTTCAGGTAGGCGCGGCGCACGCCTTCGTTGGCCATGTCCTCCAGACCCATCGTGGCGTCGTCCCAGCGCACGTTCATGCCCACTTTCAGGAACACGGTGACGATGCCGGTGTCCTGGCACAACGGCCGATGGCCTTCGGCGGCCATGCGCGAGTTGATCAGGATCTGCGCCATCGCATCCTTCGCGGCGGGGCTTTCTTCGCGCTCGTACGCGTCGGCGAGGCTCTTGATGTAGTCGACCGGGTGGTAATAGCTGATGTATTGCAGCGCATCGGCGACGGACTGGATCAGGTCTTCTTGCTTGATGGTGGTCATGGGTCTGGACAGGCGGCTTCGACTCGGGAATTCAGGCGCCGGCGAACGGCTGTTCACGGCGCGCAACCCTCTTATTGTGCCGTAAATCGCCCCACCCCCCGAAAACCGCGCCGGCGCGCTCTGTCGCACGCGCGGCCCGGCCACTTGCCGGGAACGCCCGCCGGTGCGATCGTCGCGCGGTTGCCCGCCCGGAAATGGCCATGCCCCGCAGCCGCCGCTTCATCCAGCTCGACGTGTTCTCCGGCAAGCCGCTGCTGGGCAATCCGCTGGCCGTGGTGGTCGACGGCGACGGCCTCGACGACGCCACGATGCAGGCGTTCGCGCGCTGGACCAATCTTTCCGAAACCACCTTCCTGCTGCCACCGACCAGCGCCGCGGCGGACTACCGCGTGCGCATCTTCACCCCGCGCCAGGAACTGCCGTTCGCCGGCCACCCCAGCGTGGGCAGCGCGTATGCCGCGATCGAGTCCGGGCTGGTGCCGTCGGACAAACGGCAACTGCTGCAGGAGTGTGCGGCCGGGCTGCTGCCGGTGCGCATCGAGGGCAGCGGCAGCGGGCGGATCATTCACGTGCAGGCGCCGCAAGCCGAACTGCAAGCCGTGGCGGCGCACCAGCGCGTCCTGCTCGGTCGGGCCGTGCATGCCGAGCTCGCGGAAAGCCAGTTGCGTCTGGTCGACAACGGGCCGCTGTGGTTCGTCTGCGACCTGCGCGAGGAGGCCGCGGTGCGCCAGCTGCAACCCGACCTGGCCGCAATCGGCGCGCTCTGCCAAGCCACCGGCGCGGTCGGTGTCAGCGTGTTCGGCCGGCAGCGCGCGGGCGAGGCGAGCATGGCGGTGCGCGCGTTCTGCCCGGCCGACGGCATCCCCGAGGATCCGGTCACCGGCAGCGCCAACGCCGCGATCATGGCCTTCCTCGCCGACATCGGCGACCCCGCCGGTTACGGACTGCGCTATCGCGCCAGCCAGGGCCGCGAGGTGGGCCGCGACGGCTGCGTCGAGGTGGTGCGCGACACGATGGACGGCAGCATCAGCATCGGCGGTGCCTGTGCCGTGGGCATCCGCGGCGAGCTTCAGCTGGACTGAGTGCTTGTTCCAACAGGCTCCGGGCTTGTCCGTCCACGCGGCGCCCGCCAAGCTACGGCTCCTTCCGCCAGCGGCCTCCCCTGCATGAACGACACTTCTCCCGGCTACGTGCGCAGCCTGCGCCCGTGGGACGCCGCCCTGATCGTGGTCGGCGGCATCATCGGCGGCGGCATCTTCCTCAACCCCGGCATCGTGGCGCAGCGCACCGAGTCAGGGCTGGCGCTGCTGTTGATGTGGGTGGCCGCCGGCGTGCTCACCCTGATCGGTGCACTCTGCTACGCGGAGCTGGGCGCACGCCGGCCGCGTGCCGGCGGCACCTACGTCTACCTGCGCGAGGCGTTCGGGCCACTGGCCGGCTTCCTGTTCGGCTGGACCATGCTGCTGGTGATCTATTCCGGCTCCAGCGCGGCAGTGGCGACGATCTTCGCCAGCTACGCCGCCGCGCTGTTCGGGCTGCCGCCGGCCTGGGCGCTGCCGTTGACCGTCGGCGCGCTGGTCTTCGTCGGCGGCATCAACCTGTTCGGCATCCGCCTCGGCGCGCAGATCCAGAACCTGTTTGCCCTGCTCAAGCTGTTGGCGGTGGCGGTGCTGGTGGTGTGCGGTCTGTTCCTCGCCGGCGCCGGGCACGGCCAGGTGCTGGCCGCCGATCCGGCGCGCAGCGGCGTCGGCTTCATGGGCGCGGCGCTGCCGGTGCTGTTCGCGTATTCCGGCTTCACCTACCTCAACAACCTGGCCGGCGAAGTGCGCGACCCGCAGCGCACGCTGCCGCGCGCGCTGACCCTGGGCATGCTGGTGGTGATCGGCGCCTACGCACTGGTCAACGTGGCCTACCTCGCCGTGCTCGGCCACGCCGGGCTCGCCGCCAGTAGCGCGCCGGCGGCGGACGTGATGCAGCAGGTGGCTGGTCCGGTCGGCGCGAAAGTGATCGCGCTGGGCGTGGCGATCTCCACCCTGGGCTTTTGCAACATCACCCTGGTCGCCGGCGCGCGGGTGCTGCAGGTGATGGGCGAGGACGGGTTGTTCTTCCGCGCGGTGGCGCGGCTGCATCCGCGCTGGCGCACGCCGAACACCGCGCTGCTGCTGCTCTCCGGCTGGGCGATCGTGCTGGCGCTGTCGGGCAGCTATGGCCAGTTGCTGGACTACGCCACGTTCGGCGACTGGCTGGCCTGCGCGGTCGGCGTGGGTACGCTGTTCTGGTATCGCCGCCACGACCGCGCCTCCGGCGGCTTCCGCGTGCCCGGCTACCCGTGGCTGCCGCTGCTGTTCATCGCCGCGGTGACCGTGGTAGTGGTGCTGTCGCTGCGCGACAACCCGCGCAACACCGGCATCGGCCTGCTGATCATGGCCGCCGGCGTGCCTGTCTACGCGGTCTGGCGCCGCCTGTTCAGCCGCACGCTGCCCTAAGCGGGCGGCAGCAATGCCACAATGTGCGGATCGACTTCAAGGAGATGATGGATGGCGCCCGTGCAAGCCCAGGTTCTGCCGATCAGTCCGGAAAGCGGCATCGTGGCCGAGAAGGTACGTGACGGCATCGACCTGCAGGTCAACGGCGAGCGCTTCCGCCACATCGGCGACCCGCAGATGCCGCTGCTGTGGTACCTGCGCGACGTGCTGCAGCTGACCGGCACCAAGTACGGCGGCGAGCATGGCGGGAACGGCGCCGACCTGGTGCTGCTCGACGGCAAGGCGGTCTCCGCGATCACCGTGCCGATCGCCAAGCTGGCCGGCAAGGCGGTGACCACGGTGGAAGGCCTGGCTGCCAACGACGGCAGCCTGCATCCGTTGCAGCAGGCCTTCATCGACGAAGACGCGATCGGCTGCGGCTACTGCACGCCGGGCTGGCTGATCGCCGGAGTCGACCTGCTGCTGCACAAGCCCCACCCCAACGACGGCGACATCGACCAGTTGCCGAACCTGTGCCGCTGCGGCTGCCAGGCCCGCGTGCGCCGCGCGATCAAGCGCGCCGCCGCCGGCAAGGCGGGCCGGCCATGAACGGCAACGGCATCCGTCTTTCGCGCCGCCGCTTCCTGCAGGTACTCGCCGGCACCGCCGGCACGCTGGTCGTCGGCATCCGTTTCGCCGACGCCGCCGACGCGCCGCTGCCGCCGGCCCTGCTCGGCGACAACCTCTACGACCTGGGCGCCTACGTGCGCATCGACGCCGACGGCAACGTGCTGATCGGCGCGCGCGACCCGGACACCGGCACCGGCGTGGCCACCGCGCTGCCGCGGATCATCGCCGAGGAACTCGACGCCGACTGGAAAAATGTCCGCGTGACGCCGCTCGGTCTCGGCGTGGGCAACGACAACGGCAAGCCACGCTGGACCTACGGCCGCCAGCTCGGCGGCAGCGGCGGCTCGATCCCCGCCGCGTGGAACGACCTGCGCCAGGTCGGCGCGGTGGCGCGCTGGCTGCTGCTGCAGGCAGCGGCACGCCGACTCGGCGTACCGGCCAGCCGCCTGCGTTGCGACGCCGGCACGGTGATCGCGCCGGACGGCCGCCGCTTCGGCTACGGCAGCCTGGTCGCGGACGCCAGCAAGATCGCCCTGCCCGCCAACCTGCCGCCGCTGAAGAATGCGGCCGACTACAAGCTGATCGGCCAGAGCGCCGGCGACGTCGACGCACGCGCGATCGTCACCGGCCAGACCCGCTACGCGATCGACCACCACTACGGCGACGCATGGGTCGCCGTGCTGGCGCACTGCCCGTGGCCGGACGGCACGCTGGCGCGCATCGACACCACCGACACGCTCGCCGTCCAGGGCGTGCTGAAAGTGGTGCAACTGAAACCCGAGCCCGGCCAGTCGCCGGGCAACACGGCGATCGCCCCGGCCGTGGCGGTGCTGGCCGAGAACACCTGGGCCGCGCTGCAGGGTCGCGACAAACTCAAGCTCGAATGGAAACCCGGCGCCAGCGGCAGCGAGAACAGCGCCACGCTGGAGCAGGAGGCGCTCGCCCTGCTCGCCGGCGACACCGCCCCCACCAGCCGCGTGCGCAACGACGGCGACGTCGACGCCGCCGGCCGGAAAGCCGCGCGCCGGCTCGACGCCACCTACATCCAGCCGTGGCTGGCACACGCCACCGCCGAACCGATGAACTGCCTGGTGCGGCTGGACAAGGATCGCGCCAGCCTGGTCGTGCCGACCCAGGCGCCGCAGAAAGCCTGGGCCGTGGTGCAGCGCCTGACCGGCCTCGGTCCCGACCAGATCGACATCCGCGTGCCGCGCGTCGGCGGCGGCTACGGTCGCCGGCTCGATCACGACTACGTCGCCGAAGCGGTGATGCTGGCCAAGGCCGTCAACAAGCCGGTGCGCCTGCTGTGGACGCGCGAACAGGACTTCGGCCACGACTACTACCGCGCCGGCAGCGTGCACCAGATCAGCGCGATCATCGACCGCAAGCGCCAGCTACTGGCCTGGAACCAGCGCATGGCCAGCGCTTCGGCACTGACCCATCGCGGCTTGCCGGACGACCGCCTGTGGACGTCCGAACTGCAGGCCGACCAGCTGCCCGCCGCGCTGGTGCCGAACTACCGCAGCGACTGGTACGCGCTGGAGTCGGCGATCCCGCGCGGCCCCGCCCGCGGCATGCCGCACCTCAGCAACGCGTTCGCGGTGGAAAGCTTCATCGACGAGATCGCGCACCAGATGCGCGAGGACCCGCTGAAGACGCGCCTGCGCATCCTCGGCGAACCGCGCCAGCTGCCGCTGGGCAGCGGCGGCACGCTGGACACCGGCCGCCTGGCCAACGTGCTCAAGCTGGTCGCCGACCGCGTCGAATGGAAGAACTGGCTGCGCACCGTCAACGGCCTCGGCATCGCCTGCTGGCACGTCGACGGCGCCTACGTGGCGCACGCGATCGAGGTGGCGATGCAGGGCGAGCAGCTGGTCATCCAGCGTGTCGTCTGCGCCGTCGACGTCGGTCGCGTGATCAACCCGCTGGGACTGGAAGGCCAGGTGGCCGGTGCCACGCTGGACGCGCTGTCCATCGCGCTGAATGCGGCGATCACCATCAAGGGCGGCCAGGTACAGCAGCGCAACTACAAGGATTACCCGCTGGCCAGCATGGCGCAGCTGCCGAACGACGTCGAAGTCATCACCGTCGCCGACGACCGCGCACCGGCCGGCGCCAGCTTCCTCGCCATGCCCACCGCCGCCCCCGCCCTGGCCAACGCGGTATTCCGCGCCAGCGCCGTGCGCGTGCGCCGGCTGCCGCTGATGAAGGAGTTGCTGCGCCTGCTGTGAGCGCCGGACTCAACCGGCCTTCGCGCAGCCACCCGGCTTGTACACGCGCTCCGCCGACGGCGGGTACTTGCCGAGCAGCTCCGCCGCACGCGGCGGGCGCGGGCTGAAACCGCCGCCGCAATTCGGGCACGTCCCGTGCAGCACCGTCTCCACGCACGACGTGCAGAACGTGCACTCGAACGAACAGATCATCGCCCCACCGGCATCCGCCGGCAGGTCGCAGTTGCAGCACTCGCAATTCGGACGCATCTGCAGCATGGGATTCTCCGATAGGCCCGACAACATTCAGCCCGCACACACGAACAACTCGCCGCCCCATCGAACGTGTGCCGCCGCAGGCCGGGGAGCTCACCCAAGTGCATGGCAGTCGCCTTGAATGCCTGACTGTAGCGGGCGGTGGTTCGCGGACATGGCATGGGCATGGGGCACCCCTGAAGAGTTAGCTCAGGGTGCCCACTAAAGCGAAGGAACTATCGCTTGGACGAGTAGCTAGGATCTGACGTGCAAATCGCGTGAGTTACCAGCGCGACGACTGCACCGCAAGCCAATGATACGAGCCCAAAGAAAATTGAAAAAAAGAGGAGAACTGCTCCCGGTATAGCACCGACGACAAAGGCCACTGGCCAGGACGCCCAGCCGTTGTACAGCAAGGTTGAATATAGCGGAGCTACAAATACAGCAACCGGAACGCAACCCATGGCCAGCATGTAGCCGAAAACAACTTCGACTGAGTCGGTAACGCTGAATTCGGGGCTGGGGTGCAGTGACGTCCAAATTCCCGCGTAAATAGCCAGAACCACGGTAACCACAACCAGTGAGGCGAGCGCCACCAATTCAGCTTTTACTAAGTGCCTCGAAAATTTCATGAGCGCCCTAACGCTGGAGTTAAGCGGCGGCGCAGCCGCCCGCCTTGAACGAGATGTTAGACATCGCCCTCGCTAGACTGGCCCCTGTGAGGGCGTGCAAACGCAGAGTAGATGTAAAAGAAGCCGACGACGACAAGCAACACCGCGCTAAAAATCCACACCGCTAGCAAGACGCCATGAAAACCTAAGGGACTTGCAAACCATGCGGGAATATTTTGATACAGAGTAAACGCTGCAGCCGCCATACATACGGCCCCGAAAACCGCCTGAAGCCGAGCCAGCAGCCATGTTGACTTTGTTGCACGGAAATTCCCGCCGCTTTCGTCTCTGAGTGCCTTGCCTAGGTCGATGAGCGAGAGCAGGAGGAAAGGGACGCCAAGAATTGCAACAATGACGACGCTAAGGCCAATGACGGAGCGATCGTTACATATAGCGATGACGATCCCCAAGCCAAGCAGAAGGGCCACGAACCACATGACGCGCCTTTTAGCTTTCGTTTTTGGCGATAAAGTCATTGCGATGTCTAACGCTGGAGTTAAGCGGCGGCGAAGCCGTCCGCCTTGAACGAGATGTTAGGCATCAACGCGTCCAATGGAGCTGAGCACCCGACCAGCGATACTCCTGGTCGCGTCCGGACGCCACAACTTTTACAGAGAAGCAGTCATTTTCGATTGACACAATTCGGATGGAACTCGCCCAAGAACCCAACCCTTCGGTTGCAGCAGACCCTAACCGGACAGTGGCGTGAAACAGCTGCACGGAAGGAATATCAAAGCCCATTTTTATGTCCCAAAGCTCTGGGATATCGCGCAAGCCAGATATGTACCCACAAGCTACCGTTACTTTCAGCTCTTGAAGAGCATCTCCCGCGGGAAAAAGTGAAGCAGGTAGTACCAGCGTGCGTGCTGGCGATGCGGCGACGGGTGCGTCCGCACCTACTGCGGGCAACACGAACATCGCAACAACAATGGCCACACACGCGTTGAGAATCTTTCTCATGTTTTGGCATCCCTCACTTGAGGCCTAACGCTGGAGTTAAGCGGCGGCGAAGCCGTCCGCCTTGAACGAAATGTTAGGTTACTTAGTGTTGATGGCGGCGACTACTGCTAGTCCTTTAACTGTTGCGCGATACTGAACGACTGGCGAAGCCGTCCGCCTTGAACGAAATGTTAGGTTACTTAGTGTTGATGGCGGCGACTACTGCTAGTCCTTTAACTGTTGCGCGATACTGAACGACTGAAGCACCCAGCATATTTGTATCGCCGTCTGGCAGCGTATGCGGCTCATGGATTTCCACGAATCCCTTGGCCTCAAGGTCTTTGAGCAAAGGCCAAGTGCCGTCCTGCTCTAACGTCTCCTTGCGATTAAATACATGCGGGTCGGCTTGTAGTAACAGGGATATTTGACGAAGGCTTATGCCAAGAGTTGCCTGTGATT
>NZ_LMSK01000003.1:291197-291448 GCF_001428385.1 Rhodanobacter sp. Soil772 | reverse complement strand
CCGTCCTGCTCTAACGTCTCCTTGCGATTAAATACATGCGGGTCGGCTTGTAGTAACAGGGATATTTGACGAAGGCTTATGCCAAGAGTTGCCTGTGATTGCGAATCCAGCGCTTGCGCATGTGCAGCAAGTTGTAGGTTGGCATTGCGCTCGGCGCTCCATGCGTTTTGGGAGAGCGAAAGCGCAACGAGGATGACTAAGAAAGCACGCATATGGAAGACCTAACGCTGGAGTTAAGCGGCGGCGAAGCC
>NZ_LMSK01000003.1:0-291178 GCF_001428385.1 Rhodanobacter sp. Soil772 | reverse complement strand
ACCTAACGCTGGAGTTAAGCGGCGGCGAAGCCGTCCGCCTTGAACGAAATGTTAGGCGCCATCGAGAAGTTTGCGAAGTACGCGAGTGACCCCAACGCGATAGGCGACAACACCTAACGCAAGCGAAATCGGCACGGCGACACCACAGAGTAAGCGCCAAGTACCGTCTAAATTAATGGCCAGAAGCAGAAATACCAATGAAAGGAGCATGCTTGCTTGCACCAGACGAATGAGCCGCTTCGCGCTGGCGGAGGTTGTGTAGCTAAGCATGAGCCGCGTCCGCTCACTGTCGGGCAGCGCGTCTAGCTCAGGAATGTCCGGCACCGAGAAAGGGATGTGCATATGAGCCTAACGCTGGAGTTAAGCGGCGGCGTAGCCGTCCGCCTTGAACGAGATGTTAGAGGGCATCCACGTAGTCCGGATCGTCGAAGGCAAGAAAGCAACCGGACTCGATGTCCTCGTAGGTGCAGAACGTGCCGTCATAGCAGTAGTTGCCGTAGGCGAAACTTGGATGAACCCGAATGACCTCTGCACTTGGCTTGGGAGTCATGGGCCGACGTTGGAACGCGAGAAGCACGATAGCACGCGTGTCGTTGCGGAGAATGTGCTCTGGAATGTTGCCGGCTTGAAGCTCTGCGATGGCAACTTGCTTGAGCGTCTCGGGCAGTTGCCACCACATGGACTGAGCCTCTGCGCCGTCAAAGCCATGACCGTTCCAGACAAGCGAATCGACGCTCGTTGTATCGCGCCCGAGCCGTTGAACTCCCATATGCCCTCTAACGCTGGAGTTNGCGCCGTCAAAGCCATGACCGTTCCAGACAAGCGAATCGACGCTCGTTGTATCGCGCCCGAGCCGTTGAACTCCCATATGCCCTCTAACGCTGGAGTTGAGCGGCGGCGAAGCCGTCCGCCTCGAACGAGATGTTAGACAGCACTTCACTAGGGCCCGAATATAGATTTCTTGACTGCTTCGCTGACGACGTCGATAAGTATTGAGCGCATGGCACCGACTGCCTCTGTACCTGCTTTCTTGGTAAGGCGCTTGAAACGCCCCTCCGCAACGGCTGTTCTTGGTGTGTCCCTCACCAAATCTGGGAAGCTCTCTTTCAGTTGTTGCTTCTCTTCGTGGCTTAACGTCGGAAGATCGTCTACGAGTTCCGACGCTGCTTCAAGACTGGCGGCCGTCCAGGGAAAGGGCTTGCCACAGCCGTAGCAGTATGCAGGTTTGCTGTACTCAAAAAATCCGATGACACCAGGTACGTGGTAGTACCCACGGATTGCTGTATTGCAGCCAGCGCAGCCCATGATCGTCTCTGCCCCACACTTCGCACAGAACTTCTGGCTTGATTGTGGTTGTGAAGATGCGAACGTACTTACGACGTGTCCGTTGAGACAAATTTGCGCTGTGTCGTAATAACTATCACTCACGATGCATTCCCTGTGATGTCTAACGCTAAATAGATTTCAAATTGCAGTCTAATCCCGCAGTCTATCCCGGTTACCCGGCATCCGGCCGGAGCTACCCGGCCACAGGAATCAATCACTTGCCCTTTTCGATGCAGCCTAATTCAGCAGCCTAATCCCGCTCCGTTTGCGGGACGGGCAGATGTCATCGGCAGTCTTTCACTGAAGGGAGCACGAGGCAAGCGACAGCGGCGAAAATGGTCGGGGTGCAGGATCGTTCGGGGGTATACGCGTCATTGCGTTCTTGCGGCCTCACCATGGCGAGGTGGACGTCGTTTTCCGGAAGACCATCAATGGAACTGGTCGCTTGCCGGTACCCACGAACTGGATGACGGCGCGGGTACGGCCGGCTTGACCGGCAGCACGATGCCTTCGCAGCCGGGTGGTGGCGGGCTGCCGGCGACGCGGGCGGCGGCGCACTCGGCGCTGTTGTCGAACCTGACCATCGGCGCCGGAGTGGCGCTGCTGGCCGCCGGTGCAGGCGTTGCCACGGGATTGGCCGGCGCCAGGTGCAGGCGCTCGTAGACTTTGTCGTCGACCGGCTTCGCGGGGGGATCGGGGTTGTTGCAACCGAACAGGGCGATCGGCAGCAGCGGCATCACCGTGCATTCCACGCGCACGCCGCGCGGCAGGTGGAAGGTGTGGCTGACCTTGGTCTTCTCGACGGCGCGGCGCAGCGCGGTGTCGATCGAGCTTTCGCCTTCGGGCGCCCAGTCCTGCTCGAAGCGAGTCGGCTGGTAGCCGATGTTCGGCGTGCCGTGGCGCATGATCTCGGTATCGCCGTGCGGCTTCAGCTGCACGTAGCCCCCCAGCGCGCCCTGCTTTTCGCCCTGCTCCGCACCCGGCTGGTTGCCGCCGGGCCGACCCTCGCCAAGCTGCTTGCCGCTGCGGCCCTGCTTGCTGCCCTGACGCACCACGGGCTGTGCGGCGGCGGTGCTGGTGCTGGCGCTTTCCGGCGTGGCGGCCACACCTTCGGGCCTGCCGGGTGTGGCCAGGTCGCTGCCTTGCGGCGTGGCGTCGGGGGCGCGACTGACATCGCGCCCGCTGCTGGTTTCCGTCGGACTGGGCGCAGCCTGCTCGGCCGCCGCGGGCGACGATGACGCCGGCGGACTTGTTGTCGGCGGGGCCGGCGTCGCGGCGGCGACGGCCGGCGGGGCGCTCAACTGCGGTCGTTCGATGGACGGCTGGACGGCTGTTTGCCGCGCCGTGTCGGCGACCTCGATCTTCGCGCTTGGTGCCTGCGGTTCGATTCGTGCCGGGGCCGCCGGCGCCAGCGGGACCGCCTCGAGTTCCGCCTCGGCCACCTCGACCGCCGGCGCCTGCAGCTGCGGTTTCTCGATCGGCACGGTCGGCGTCGGCACGCTCAGTGGCGCCTGCACGTTCACGCTCGGCGACGCTTGTGCGGGTAGCGGGATGGGCTGCAGTTCGGGTACCGGCGGCGCGGCGGGAAGCTGCGCACGAGCCGGCGTCACGCTGGCCGGCGCGCTGGATTTGGGTACTTCGGTATTCAGCGCGATGCTCGACACGGTGATCGGCGGCGCAGCTTGCGGCGGCACTTCCGGCAGCGCCAGCGACGGCGGTGGCAGCATCGGACGGTTGCCTTCCAGTTGCGGCTTGCGCACCGACTCGGGCTGGAATTTCGGCGGCACCGGCGGTTGCAGGGCCGGCGTCGGCAGCGTCACGGCCGGCGGCTCGCCGGCCAGCGGGATGGGCTGCAGTTCCGGCGTCGGCGCCGGTTGCGGCAGGCTCACCGGCGCCGGTGGGGCAGCGATCGGCTTCGGTGTCGGCGCGTGCGGCTTCGCGGCTTTCGCGATCACCGGCGTCGCGGCGGCGGCGGCCGGCTTCGGTGCGACCACGGCTATGGTGTTCGCGCTGCGCTCGCTGCTCGGCGCGGGTCGGCTGCTGCGGCCCTGGTGGCGCGGGCCGCGCTCTTTGGGCGGCGTGCCGCGCACCGGCGGCGGTGGCGGCGGTTCGGGTGGTTCGATCAGACGTACCTGCAGCAACTGCAGCTTCGATTCGGGCGGCGGTTTCAGTTCATAGGCCGGGCCGAGCACGAAGGCGAACAGACAGAACAGGTGCACCAGCAACGTGCCCACAGCCGCAACCACGTGCAGTCCGCGTTCGCGCGGACGCGGACGGGTACGCTGGTGATAAACCCGGGCCCGCGTGGCCGCCGCCAGCGGCGAATTCAGCATCACCCGCGCAGGATTGGCGGGACGGCCGGCGGCAGGTTGGTCCGGGGGTGGCAGGGGCATGCGGCCAGTGTAATGGGCGCAGCCGGGATTCCGTGTGACGCTCAGTGCTGCCTGGCGGCTCCCGCGGCGCGTTCGCGCAGTTCGGCGTCGACTGCGCGATTCGGCGTGTCGACCGGGCAGCCCCACGCCAGCGGTTTGCCGGCGCGGTACATCGCGATGCACGCCTCCTCACTCGGTTTCGGCGGCGCATGCGCGTCGCCGGCCAGCGGCTTGGTCGGCGCCATGCTGAGGCGCTCGTCGCCGTCCTTGGCCGAAGGCGGTGGCGGCGGCTCGCCACCGCAGCCGCCGGCCAGCATGGCGAGCGAAACGCCGCAGTGGATGCGCACGCCACCGGGCAGGCGAATGGTTTTCTTCACCGTGGTCTTGTCCACCAGCTTCTGCAGCGCGCTGTCGATCGCATTGCTGTTGCGGTCCCAATCCTTCTCGAAGCGCGTGGCCTGATAGGTGACCGGGCTGCGGTGCTGCATGATCCGCGGGTCGCCCTGCGGCAGGCGCTGCACGTAGCTGGGCGCGGGCACGCTGGCGGCGGCTGCGGGCAGCAACGGCTGGCCGTGTTCGTCATACAGGCGCGGTGCGGCGGCAGGTGCCGGCGTGGGCACCTGCAGGGTCATCGCGTTCTTCGCCGGCGGCTCGTGCGGCCGGGGCGGCGTGCGCGGTTTCGGCGGCGCCGGCATGGCCGGCGGCGGTGCGGCTACGGTGTTCGGTGCGCGCGTGATGAAGCGCACCTGCAGCACGTCGTCCGCTTGCGCGTGCACCACGGTCCGGATCGTCGTCGGCCGCATCTGCTGCCAGATCACCAACACGAACAGCGCATGCAGCAGGCCGGCCACCACCAGCGCCAGCCAGTGCTGGCGGCGCTCGTGCCGTGGTTCGTGCCAGCGTCGTTGCCGCAGCAGCGCCCGCGCTGCACCGTCCAGCGGACTCAGCCCGCGACCCGGCTGCTCCGCGGGCTCCGGGTCCGGCGACAGTGGGCGGTGCTGGGCAAGCTGCTGCGGAGGGACGATGACGGTGCCTCGTGGACGGTGACGGCGGACAGGATGGCCGATCGCGCTTGAACCACCGCCCAGCATCGGACGGCGGCAGGCGGGATCACGGCGCATCTCATTCAGACCGCCGCAGCGCCGCGCCGGTTCCCCGCACTGCAGCTTGACCGCACCCATGGTTCGCTCAAGGCTAGGCGGACGGCGCCACGCGCCGTCTCTCCGCCATGACCGCTTGCCCGGTGCACGCCACGCCCTGCACAGGTGCAAGACGACCATGACGGCCCGCCATCGTCAGCCGCCAACGCGCGGCCTCGCGCGGCGCCGTTCATGCCACGAGGCCACGCCCTGCATGGGAGGGTCGCATCGTGACGCATTCCACGGAAAGCATCCGCAACATCGCGCTCGCCGGACACGCCGGCGTGGGCAAGACCACGTTGTTCGAAGCGCTGCTGCTGGCCGGCGGCGCGATCCAGACGCCGGGTACGGTCGAGCGCGGCAATACGGTGTCGGACAGCGACGCGCAGGAAAAGGCGCGCGTCCATTCCATCGACAGTTGCATCGCGCACCTCGACCACGGCGACTGCCACCTCAACCTGATCGACACCGCCGGCTACGCCGATTTCCGCGGCGCCACGCTGGCGTCGTTGTCGGCGGTGGAAACCGCGGTAATCGTGGTCAATGCGATCAACGGCATCGAATACGGCACCCGCCGCATGATGATGCACGCGCACAAGCGCGGTCTGGCCCGCGTGCTGGTGATCAACAAGATCGACTTCGACGGCGCCAACCTGGCCGCGCTGGTGGATGCGCTGCGCGAGGAGTTCGGCAACGAATGCCTGCCGGTGAACCTGCCTGCCAACCGCGGCAACCGGGTGCTGGACTGCTTCTTCCACACCGAGGGCGCCACCGACTTTTCCTCGCTGGCCCAGGCGCACCAGCGCATCCTGGACCAGGTGGTCGAAGTCGACGAGACCGTGATGGACCGCTACCTGGATGCCGGCGAAAGTGCGCTGACGCCGCAGCAACTGCACGACGCGTTCGAGCAGTGCCTGCGCGAAGGCCACCTGGTGCCGATCTGCTTCGTCAGCGCCCGCACCGGCGCGGGCGTGCCCGAACTGCTGGACGTCGCCGCGCGTCTGCTGCCGAATCCGGCCGAGGGCAACCCGCCGCCGTTCGCGCGCAGCGACGGCACGCCGCTCAAGATCAGCGCCGATCCCGCGGCCCACGTGATCGCCGACGTGTTCAAGATCGTCAACGATCCGTTCGTGGGCAAGCTCGGCGTGTTCCGCGTGTGGCAGGGCACGATCCGCCGCGACAGCCAGTTGCTGGTCGACGACGGCCGCAAGCCGTTCAAGGTCGGCCACCTGTTCCGCCTGCAGGGCAAGACCCACGTGGAGATCGAGGCGGCAGTCCCCGGCGACATCGCCGCGGTGGCGAAGGTGGAGGAAATCCATTTCGACGCGGTGCTGCACGATTCGCACGACGAGGACCTGATCACGCTGGCGCCGCTGGCGTTTCCCTCGCCGATGTTCGGGCTGGCGCTGGAGCCGCGGCACAAGGGCCAGGAGCAGAAACTCTCCAACGCGCTGGGGCGGCTGGCCGAGGAAGACCCGTGCTTTCGCGTCGAGCATCACAAGGAGCTCAACGAGACGGTGGTGCGCGGCTTGTCCGACCTGCACCTGAAGGTGATGCTGGAGCGCATGCGCGAACGCTACGGCGTCGAGGTGGATTCGCACCCGCCGCGGATCGCGTATCGCGAAACCATCGCCGGCCAGGCCGAGGGTCACCACAAGCACAAGAAGCAGACCGGCGGCGCCGGCCAGTTCGGCGAGGTGTTCCTGCGCATCGAACCGCTCGAGCGCGGCGCCGGTTTCGAGTTCGTCGACGCGGTGAAGGGCGGCGTGATCCCCGGCCAGTACCTGCCGGCGATCGAGAAAGGCGTGCGCCAGGCGATGGAACACGGTGCCGTCGCCGGCTATCCGCTGCAGGACCTGCGCGTGACCGTGTACGACGGCAAGTACCACCCGGTCGACTCGAAGGAAGTCGCCTTCATCAGCGCCGGCAAGAAGGCATTCCTGGACGCCGTCGGCAAGGCGAAGCCGATCGTGCTGGAGCCGATCGTCAACGTCGAGGTGGCGATCCCCGAGAACAGCGTGGGCGACGTCACCGGCGGCCTCGCCAGCAAGCGCGCGCGCATCCTGGGCACCGATACCCAGCGCGGCGGCGAGCTGGTGATCAAGGCGCAGGCGCCGCTGGCCGAACTGACCGACTACCCTACCGAACTGAAGTCGATGACCGGCGGCCGCGGCCGCTACAGCCTCGACCTCAGCCACTACGAAGCGGTACCGCCCACCGTGCAGAAGCAGCTCAGCGAGGCGTGGAAACCGCACGTGGAAGAAGAATAGAAATGAAGCGTGGAGTGGGTGGAGAAGAATGAACGAGGGGCTTCTCTCGTTTCTCGCTCCCCTCCACCCACTTTTGCCCTCAGCGCTTCGGCTTGAGCAGGGTGCCGCTGCATTTCGGCGAGCCGCACAGGCAAACCCACAGCTTCTTCAGGCGCGCCGTATGCGGCACGTCGAGCACGATGCCGTAGTCGTAGGTGAGCTCCTCGCCCGGCTTGATGTTGCGGATCGCCTCGATCACCACGCGATCCCGGCGCGGGTCGCCGCTGGCGCTTTCTTCGACCAGCGCGCGGCAGTTCGGCGCGCAGCTGTGGTTGATCCAGCGCGCGCTGTTGCCGCCCTGGTTGGCGTCGATGATGTAGTCGTCGTTCAAGGTGAACAGGAAGGTGTGGCCGGTCTCGCCGCCGTCGCCGTACAGATCGTCCGCCTCCGCGTGACTCATCAACTTGCCCTTGTACTCGATGATTTCCTCGCCTTTGGCGATCGGGGCGGTGGCGAACACGCCGTTGCCGTGGATCGGCGAGCGGCGTGCAACAAAGCGTCGTGACATGCGGCGGAACCCTGCGGATGAAAGTGGAAGCGACGATGATGCCCGTTTGCGGGTAACCGCGAAACCTTCGCCAGGACGGCGCATGCGGAAGCCAGGCTCGCGTCTGCCGCGATCCTGCCGGCACTGGCCGAAGTTCCTGATGGATCCGCAACCCTTCCGCCGGCAACCATTCGCCGCTACTGGCGCCAACCCCCTCGATCGCGGTTAGAATCGGTATTCAAACGATCGTTTGGAGAAGCCGCGATGCGTCTGCTGCGCTGGATCATCCCCGTCCTGCTGCTGGGCCTGGCCGCCTGTGGACCGGCGAAGAAGAGCGTGTACCCGCCGAACGTCACCATCCAGCAACTGGTGGTGCTGCCGAACGGGCAGTGGCAGCTGACCGTGCGCATCCAGAACAACAGCTACGGCGGGATGGACTTCAAGTCGCTGGACGGCCAGTTGCAGCTCGCCGAGCTGGTACCGGTGCGGCTGCACGCCACCTTCGACCTCGACATTCCCGAGCTCGCCGGCGACGTGATCCAGCTCAACGTGCTGCCCACCGCGGCGATGACCCAGGCACTGCAGGCGATCGCCGCCAAGGGCAGTGCTGGCGCGCTGGCCTATCGCGTCAGCGGCAGCGCCAGCGCCAAGCCCGAGCAGGAGGCCAAGCCGCGCTCGTTCGACTTCAACGGCAACGACTGGATCTCGCCGGTGCCGGGCATCCCCAACACGTATCGCTAGACATCCCCGCTTTCCACCGAAGGAATCACCATGACCGCTTACAAGGCTCCCCTCGACGACCTGCGCTTCGCCCTGTTCGACGTGTTGAACGCCGAACCGACCCTCACCGCGCTGCAGGGCGGCGAAGCACACAGCCGCGACTTGCTCGACGCGGTGCTGGAGGAAGCCGGCCGCCTCAGCGAGCAGTTGCTGGCGCCGACCAACGCGCCCGCCGACGCGGAAGGCTGCCACTACGACAAGGCCACCCAGACGGTGACCACGCCGAAGGGTTTCAAGGAAGCGTTCAAGCAGTTCGCCGAAGGCGGCTGGACCGGCCTGACCAATCCGGAAATCTACGGCGGCCAGGCGTTGCCCGGCGTGCTCGGCACCGCCACCACCGAGATCTTCCAGTCCGGCAACCTGGCCTGGAGCCTGTACCCGCTGCTGTCCGAAGGTGCCACCCACGCGCTGGAGATCCACGGCGAGGCATGGCAACGCGAGCGCTTCATGAAGCCGATCATCGAAGGCCGCTGGACCGGCACGATGTGCCTGACCGAGCCACAGGCCGGTTCCGACCTGGGCTTGCTGAAGACCCGCGCCGAGCCCGCCCAGGGCAACAGCTACAAGATCACCGGCACCAAGATCTTCATCAGCGCCGGCGAGCACGACCTCACCGAGAACATCGTGCACCTGGTGCTGGCGCGCCTGCCCGACGCGCCGGAAGGCAGCCGCGGCATCTCGATGTTCATCGTGCCGAAATTCAGGGTCAACGAGGACGGCTCGCTGGGCGCGCGCAACACGGTCGCCGCCGGCGCGATCGAGCACAAGATGGGCATCCACGCCTGCTCCACCTGCGTGATGAACTTCGACGGCGCCGAGGGCTACCTGATCGGCAAGCCGCACAAGGGCCTCGCCGCGATGTTCACCATGATGAATGCGGCGCGCCTGTCGGTCGGCGTGCAGGGCCTGGCGCTGGCCGAGCGCGCGCTGCAGAACAGTCTCAACTACGCGCGCGAGCGGCTGCAGTCACGCGCGCTGTCCGGCCCCGTGTTCCCGAACAAGCCGGCCGACAACCTGCTGGTGCAGCCGGACGTGCGCCGCATGCTGCTAACCCAGCGCGCGTTCGTCGAAGGTTCGCGCGCACTGGTGCTGTACACCGCGCTGCAGACCGACATCGAACATCGCGCCACCGACGCAGCGGCCCGGCAGAAGGCCGGCGAGCTGGTGGCGTTCCTGATCCCGATCGCCAAGGGCATGACCACCGAGCTGGCGCAGGAGTGCACCAAGGAAGCGCTGCAGATCTACGGCGGCCACGGCTACATCGCCGAGAACGGCATGGAGCAGTTCGTGCGCGACGCCCGCATCATCACGCTGTACGAAGGCACCACCGGGATCCAGGCGGCCGACCTGCTGGGCCGCAAGATTCTCCAGCTGCAAGGCGTCGGCGCGAAGCACTTCCTGCAGGAGATCAGCGCGTTCTGCCAGCAGCACAGCACCGACGCGGCGCTGCGCAGCCTGATCGGCCCGCTCGCCGTCGCCACCAAGGAATGGAGCGACCTCACCGTGAGCCTGGCCCAGCGCGCGCAGGCCAACCCGGAGGAACTCGGCGCCGCGGCCACCGACTACCTGTACTACTCCGGCTACGTCACCCTCGCCTACCTGTGGGCGCGCAGCGTGGCCGCCGCCGAAGCCGGCGCGCAGTCCGCCGCGTTCAAGCAGGCCAAGCGCGACACCGCCGCGTTCTACTTCGCCCGCATCCTGCCGCGCACGCTGATGCACAAGGCGGCGATCGAAGCAGGCGTGGGTACCCTGCCGGCGATCGACTGAGTCGTCGCCGAGCCATCCGGCAAACCGGAGCCCGGGCCAGTCCCGGGCTTTTCATGGGTCGATGGGCAGCCGGATGTGTCCAACCGGGTCAGGTTTTGCTCTGCAACGACAGGCGCCTCACGGGCGGCCCTGGGCGCTGCTCTGCGTGTGCAGGTATTGCCTGATCCATTCTTCGTGGACTTCGGCAACCTGCAGCAGCTCCCGCGCCAGGGCGACCTGTGCAGCGGCAACGCCCGGCAGAACTGATGGCGCCGGTGCGGCCGGCGCAGCTCTGGCTACGCGCAGCGCCGGCGCCGCGGCCGTGGCCGGTTCGCTGTCGAGCAGGTAGCTGATGTCGTAGGCAAGGTCACTCATGCCCTGAACCAAGCAACAGGCTTGCCAACATGGGCCGGCATCCATCGGAACCGCCGTTGCGGTTACCCTGTGTTGCGTTGTCCACCCGGGGAGCCACCATGACGTCGAGTCGATTCGTTGCAGGCCTGAGGCCTGCGCTGTTCGCCCTGCTGCTCGCCACGGGCGGCATGCTGCAAGCCACCGATGCACCGCAGGCGAAGTACCCGGACTACCCCAGCGAAACGCCGGCGAAGTTCGTGCCGGCCACCGGCAGCTTCGACTACGTGCAGCGCGACGTGATGATCCCGATGCGCGACGGGGTGAAGCTGCACACCGTCATCCTGATCCCGAAGGGTGCCCACCACGCCGGCATCCTGCTCACCCGCACGCCGTACGACGCCAAGGCGCTGACCACGCACAGCATGAGCGGCCACCTCGGCCCGATGCTCGAGGGCTACGACAACGCCGCCGACATCATCGTCGAGGACGGCTACATCCGCGTGGTGCAGGACGTGCGCGGCAAGTACGGTTCCGAAGGCGACTACGTGATGAACCGGCCACTGCACGGCCCACTGAACCCCACCCCGGTGGACGACGCCACCGACACGTACGACACCATCGATTGGCTGGTGAAGAACATCCCCGAGTCGAATGGCAAGGTCGGCATCCTGGGCATTTCCTACGACGGCTTCGAGCCGCTGATGGCGCTGTTCCATCCGCATCCGGCGCTGAAGGTTTCCGTGCCGATGAACCCGATGGTGGACGGCTGGATGGGCGACGACTGGTTCCACCACGGTGCGTTCCGCCAGCAGAACATGGCCTACATGTACGAGCAGACCGCCAGCCGCGACAACTCGATCAAGTGGTGGACCAGCTACCGCGACGAATACGACCTGTTCATGCATTACGGCTCGGCCGGCGCGCTCGCCGACGCCTACGGCATGCGCCAGCTCGGCTTCTGGAACAAGCTGCTGGCGCACCCCGCCTACGACAGCTTCTGGAGCGAGCAGGCGGTGGACAAGCTGCTCGCCGCGCAGCCATTGAAGGTGCCGGTAATGCTGGTGCACAGCCTGTGGGATCAGGAAGACATCTACGGCGCGCTGGCCGTGTACCGCACGATCAAGCCGAAGGACTCAAGCGACAACATGGTCAAGCTGGTGATGGGTCCGTGGCACCACGGCCAGGAGATCGACGAGGGCAGCTCGCTCGGCGCGATCCGCTTCGGCAGCGACACCGCGAAGTATTTCCGCGAAAAGATCCTGCGTCCGTACCTGGCGCAATACCTGAAGGACGGCGCGCCGAAGGCCGGCCTCGCGCCGGTCACCGCCTACCAGACCGGCAGCAACCAGTGGCAGCGGCTGCCGCGCTGGCCGCTCGCCTGCGAAAGCGGCTGCGCCGCGAAAAGCCGCGCACTGTACCTGCAGGCCGACCACAAGCTCGGCTTCGGCTCACCCGCCGGCGGCGACGCCTACGACGAATACGTCTCCGATCCCGCGCACCCGGTACCGTTCCGCGCACGTCCGATCCAGCCGATCGGCTATGGCGACGGCCAGACCTGGTCGCAATGGCTCGTCGACGACCAGCGCGAAGCCTCCGGCCGCACCGACGTGGTCACCTACGTGAGCGACGTGCTCACCGCGCCGCTCACCATCAGCGGCGCGCCCGAAGTGAACCTGGTCGCCTCGACCAGCGGCAGCGACAGCGACTGGGTGGTCAAGCTGATCGACGTCTACCCCGACCAGGTTGCCGAGCAACCCGAGATGGGCGGCTACCAGCTCGCCGTGGCGATGGACATCTTCCGCGGCCGCTACCGCGAAGGCTTCACCGAAGCCAAGCCGATCGCCGCCAACCGGCCCCTGCCCTACCGCTTCGCCCTGCCCGCCGCCAACCACGTCTTCCTGCCCGGCCACCGCATCATGGTGCAGGTGCAATCGAGCTGGTTCCCGCTGTACGACCGCAACCCGCAGACCTTCGTGCCGAACATCTTTTTCGCCAAGCCGGCGGACTACGTGAAGGCGACCCAGCGCGTGTACCACACGCCGGCGCAGGCGAGCTTCATTGCGTTGCCGGTGGTGGGCGGCTGAGAGTTCGAAGCACGATCGGCAACGCTCTGCAGAGATAAAACAGCGCGCGGCATTGAGGCGAAGTCTTTTGCAGAGTTGTCAAAGCGCACCCGCGGGAGTTCGCTCCCGCGCCGCTTTTCGAAACAACCCGGCCGATATGAGCCACATCGCGACGAAGAACACCGTCAGTCCCACCAAGGCAAAATCGAATTCGATTACAGCGGCCACGGCGATCACGACGACCAGCGCCTGGGCGACGGCCGTCGCGATCAACGCGCGTGCCATGCCGTGAGGCCGGAAGCGCGCGATGAGCGCGCCGATGATGCCGACGACGAGCACTCCGCCAAACATCAAGTTGGCCGGATTGTTTTCCGTGCCGATGATGCCGACGGCAAGGTTCACCCAAACCAGGATGAATCCCGCCGCGACCGCCACGCCGAACGCGGCGCGGTACGCGGTGTTGCTCGACACCCTCGCGCCCAACTCGTAGGTGCCACAGGCGGCGAGCAGCATGGCGCCGAAGACCATGAAATCGAACGGCGTCCAGACCACGTCCCCGGTGAACTGCATCGCCACCAAAGGCAGCAACAGCAAACCCGCCGCGGCGCCCCAGACCGCCGGCCTCCAACGATTCCCGCGCCGCCCGCCACTGTTTCCCGTATTCGCTGCCATGGCCCCGCCTCCGCATGAGTGGTACTGCAAGCGTCCTCCCGGCATGTGGAAAAAGAAGGGACGCCGTGTGGAGCCGGGAAGAAGTCGGCTCACCGATCCATCGAAATCCGGATGAAACAGCTGGACCAAATTTTTGTCGACGAGAATTCTCATTGGGCCGACCCGACAAAACGGGTCAGCGGCCTTTCGCGCGTCACCTGGGCGAATAGCCGGATGCTACCCAGTCGTTCGTCTTGAGCGAGCGGTTGGACGACTCACCACAGCCTCCACCAAGGCCGCTTTGCCGCTCTTCGTGACGTGTTGCTACCCGGATAAGCGGCGGCGTAGCCGTCCGCCTTGAACGAGTAAAAAGAGACTTTCTCCCTTTACGGCCTCGAAGGCCATGATGCTGTTGCGACACAACCGCCAGCAGAAGAGGAAGTTTCCATCGGCACTATAACCATCGGCATGGATTTGGCGAAGGTCCTGTCTTCAGCGTATGAGGTGGATGGCTCCGACCACGTGCGGCTGCGCGGTCGACGGGTTTGCGTTCACGCGTGAAGACTGGCAACGGGCCCGCCGCGCCGAAGCTGACCTGATCGCACACTGCCGCCGCGTGGGTGAAGAAAGCTACCTGCCTTCGTCAGCGTCGGCATGCTTTCGTGTGCACTGATGCCGACATCGCCGCGCAAGAACCGGTGGCAGGTTCATCGATCCGGATCCATGAACCTGCCACCGCCCGACTCCGTGTTTCCGGCCGGTCACGAGACCCCGATCACGCGGCCTGGACGACGAAATCCAGATCGAGCCCGCCACGCCGGTGGATATGGTAGAAAGTTGCCTCTGGCACGAATGGCAGTGACGCCATGCTTCGCCGGCTGCATGCGCAATCCCGGGCTCGCAGCCTGAAACTGAAAACTCGGCAACGGCATGCCCGGCAAGTGGCTACTGGCGCCGCTGGCGGGATCTGCCTGGGGGAAGGCACACGTGTCCGACACTGACATCACCGGCTTGCTCGCACTTGCCCGCGACGGCGAGCCCGCGCAACTGGGGGCCGTGTTCGAAGCGCTGTACCCCGAGCTGCTGCGCCTGGCCAACGCGCGCCTGCACGGCAACCAGGCCACGCTGACCCCGACCGTGCTGGTGCACGAACTGTTCCTGCGGATCACCCAGGGCAAGCCGCTGCCGCTGGCCGACCGCAACCACTTCTTCGCGATCTCGGCGCAGGCGATGCGCTGGATCCTGGTCGAACACGCCCGCCAGCGCGTCAGCGAAAAGCGCGGCGGCGGGCAGCTCATGGTCAGCCTCGACGACCAGATCCCGCAGATGCCGGTGGCGACGACCAACGTGCTGGCGCTGGAAGAGTGCCTGCAGGCACTGGAGGCGATCAGCCCGCAGCGGCGCCGGATCGTCGATCTGCGCTATTTCGCGGGGCTGGAATTCAGCGAAATCGCGCGCCTGCTGGCGTGTTCCGAACGCACCGTGTACCGCGAATGGGAGCGCGCCCGCGCGTTCCTGCAGGCGATGCTCGACGAGGCCGGCGATGGACGCTGAGACGCTGGCGCATTGGCGGGCGGCCGACGCGGCCTTCGACCAGTGGCTGGACCTGCCCGAGGGCGAACGCGACAACTGGCTGGCCGCGCAGGTACTGCCCGCGCCGGTGCGGCGGCGGCTCGAACAACTGCTGGCCGCGCACCGGCAGCCGCGGGCCTCGCTGGACCCGGGCGGCGGCGACCTCAGCGGCTGCCGCCTGGGCGGCTGGACGCTGGAAACCGAACTTGGCCGCGGCGGCATGGCCGTGGTCTATCGCGGCTGGCGCGAACAGGGCATGGCGCGGCAGCAGGCGGCGATCAAGATCCTCACCCTCGGCGCGCTCGGCATCGCCGGCCGCGACCGTTTCCAGCGCGAGGCGGCGATCCTGGCCCGCCTCAACCACCCCAACATCACCCCGCTGCTCGACTCCGGCGTGGCCGACGACGGCACCTGCTGGCTGGCGATGCCGCTGGTCGAGGGCGAGCGCATCGACCACTGGTGCGAATCGCACGCGCTCGATACACGCGCGATCGTGCGGCTCTATCTGCAGGTCTGCGACGCCGCCGCCTACGCGCATCGCAACCTGGTGATCCACCGGGACCTCAAGCCCTCGAACGTGCTGATCGAGGCTGCCGGCCATGTGCGCCTGCTCGACTTCGGCATCGGCCAGTTCACCGGCTCCACCGAGGAACGCACGCAGACGATGTTGCGCGCGATGACGCCCGGATACGCGGCGCCCGAACAGCTGCACGGCGCCTTGCCGAGCACCGCCATCGACGTCTACGGCCTCGGCGCCCTGCTCCACCGCCTGCTCACCGGACGCACGCCGCAGACGACGGCCGAAAGCAGCCGATCCACCCGGCCTTCGCTGCTGGTCCGCGCCGATGGCGACGCCTGCCACCGCCATTACGTGCCGCTGAAGAACGACCTCGACCGGGTGTTGCTCAAGGCCTTGTCCGAAGCGCCGGAGCAGCGCTATCACTCGGCCGAGGCACTGGCCGACGACCTGCGCCGCTGGCTCGCCGGCCTGCCCGTGCTGGCGCAGAAGCCGCGGCCGGGCTATCGGCTGCGCAAGTTCGTCGGCCGCCACAAGGTCGGCGTCGCCGCGGCGTGCCTGCTGCTGCTCACGCTCGCCGGCGGCGTGGCGACCACGCTGTGGCAAGCGGGCATCGCCAGGGAAGAGGCGGCGAACGCGCGCACGCAGGCGCAGCGGGCAACGCTGGTGCGCGACTTCCTGCAACACGTCTTCGAATCCACCAACCCGGATGCGGGCGGCATTCCCAGCGCGCTCGACCTGCTCGACGAAGGCGCCAGCCAGGCGCGCGAGAACATCGTCGCCAGCGATCCGCTGGCTGCCGCCGACATCCTCCACCTGACCGGGGTTTCGCGCCTGCGCCTGAACCGGCTCGATGACGCCGCACGCGATCTCGAACAAGCGCTGGAACTGATCGCTGCCGCGGGCGGCGCCGGGCAAACCCATGCACGCCAAGCCGCGGCCATCCACAAGGAACTGGCGCGACTGCACCGTGTGCGCGGCAACACCGCCGAAGCGATCCGCCACGCCCGCGCCGCCCTGGCCCTCGATCATCAACTGGGAACACCGGTCGCCGACCATCTGCGTGCCATGAACGCGCTGGGCATGGCGCTGGCGACCACCGCCCCGACCGAGGCCGAAGCGCTGCACCGGCAGGCGCTGGCGCGCATCGCCGGAAGCACGCTGGAAAATTCGCGGCTGCACCTGGACACGCTCAACGGTCTTGCCGTGTCCATCGCCTTCGCCCGGCCCGCGGATTTCGCCGAACGCATCCAGCTGCAGGAAACACGCCTGCGCATGGTCCGCGCGCTGGACGGGGAACAGAGCGGCAGTTACGCGTACACCGCCGCCGATGCCTCCACCACGATGCGCAAGGCCGGCCGGCTCGAGCGCGCCGAGGCGTTGGCACGGCAGGCGGTGGAGATCACCGATCGCATCTATACCCGGCCCCACCTGCATGCGTCGCTCGCCCACTGCAACCTCGCGGCGTACCTGATGCAACGCGGCCGGCACGCGGAGGCCCTCGAACACTACGAGACAAGCAGCGCGATCGACGACCGCATCAAGCGCATGGATCTGCATGCGGAATCCTGCTATCGCGGCCATGCCTACGTGCTGACGGCGCTGAACCAGTCCGCCCGCGCGACCGAAGTGCTGGGCCGGAGTTCGGCCATCATCGGCAAGCACGGCTTGACCCACCAGGGCGCCGGCCTCGCCGCCTGCGGCTTGGCCGCCTCGATCCAGTGGCACCGCGGCAAAGCGGAGGCCGCCACGCAAACGCTCGCAGGCTGCGCGCCGCCGGCCGGGGTCGAGCCGCCGCTGACCTACCGGCTGGCGCAGGCCGAGCGGCACCTCCTGGGCGGCAACCGCGCGGAGGCGTCACAGCTTCTCGCCGGGCTGCGCAGCGAGCTTCCGCCGGTAAGCCTCGCGCGCGACTGGCAGCGCCCCTGGATGCTGTCGCTGCTGCTGGCCCGGGACACCGGCGATGCGGCCGCCACGACAGAACTACTCGCCGGCCTGGGCGATTTCGCCAGCGTCACCCCGCTGGCGCACTGCGTCGCCGCGACCAGCCAGGCCCGCTGCACGGCGCTGCCGTAGGGCGGCGAGCCACCGGCCGCCGGGCCGCCCGCGATGGCGGCTGTCAGTTTTCGCGCACGAATCTCGTTTATGGGAGACCCGGACTCGCCGGGCTCGGCCGGGCCGCCGTTTCGGCCCGCCCCAACGAGGGCGCCGCCCATGCACACTTCTTCCCTGTTTCTCGCCGCCTCGGCTTTGGCTGTCGGCATCGCTGCCGCGCTGCCGATGGACGCCAGCGCGCAGACCAAACCCAAGCCCAAGCCAGCGGAGCTGTACATCGACGTGGCGACCCACGCCATGCCTGGCATGCCCGGCATGGGCAGCATCGGCCGGATGGCGAACGCGATGAGCGGCCAGACCGCCAGCTATGGCATGGCGCGCAGCCCCGGTATGGCCGGCAAGTACCTGGACATCGCCCTGCACAACCGCCAGCACCCCGGCACGCCGGCCAGCCAGTTCGTGCCGAAGGGCCTTCGGGTCGGCGAGCGAATCGAGCTGCTGCCCTCCCCGCGCGGCGCCGCGGCCCCGCTGGCCGACAGCCCGCCTGCCCACCAGATGCCCGCCGACGGCGGCACCTTCCGCATGCGCTACTACTGGGGCTGCGGCGAGCAGGTGCGCGCGGGCCAGCCGGCCGAGTACACGGTGACGATCCGCAACGGCAAGCCGGTGCAGAGCGGCCGCGCACCCACCCCGCGGCAGGTGCCGTCGTCGGGTATCGACCCCGGCCCCCAGCACGTGTTGTGGCCGAACCCGTCCAGCCGCAAAACGGTCTCCGCCAAGGCGTCGCTGGTCGGCACCCACCGCGTGACCGGCGAGGGCTTGCCCGAAACGATGCAGTTCGAGCTGGCGCACGACCACGACTTCATGCCCGCGCTGAAACTGCGCAGCGAGAGCAAGGCCGAACAGGGGCCGACGCTGCACTGGGATGCGGTGGACGGCGCGCGCGCCTACTTCATCCACGGCACCGCGATGGACGGCGACACGATCGTGATGTGGAGCAGTTCGCAGGACGGCTACGCTGGCCCGGAACTGATCGGCTACCTGCCCGAAAAGCAGATCGCCCAGTGGACCGGCTCGCGCACCCTGCTGAACGCCGATGCGCGCAGTTGTTCGATCCCGCGCGAGGTGTTCGCCGGCAACGGCAACGCCGCGCCGGTGCTGCAGATGATCGCCTACGGCAGCGAACGCACGATCAGCCAGGCCGGCTGGAACGTGCACGTGCGCAACAAGTCGACCGCGATGCTGATGTCGTTCGGCGCCGGCGCGCCGGGCGCGTCCCCGCTACCGGTCAAGGACGCGGCCAAGGGCCTGCTGCGCGGCCTGATCGGTCGCTGACCCCGTGTCCGGGCAGCCCACCCGGACACGTTGCACCACTCTTCCCTCTTGCGGTGAACGACGGACATGACGACGAACTGGAACCACCTGCTCAAACGCCTCGCCCTTGCCGTCGGCAAGGGCCTCTGGTGGCTGGCACGACGGCTCTTTTTGCTGCTGGCCGCGATCGGCAATTTCGTTGTCCGCAAGCTGTTGCCGGCCGCGTGGCGAGGGTGGCGCAACACCGTCTGGCCACTGCTGCAGCGGGGTTACATGAAGCTGCCGCAGCGACGCCTCGTCGTCGGTGTGGCGGGTGTGCTGCTGGTGGCGGCCTGCGTCCTGCTGCTTCGCCCGCCCGGCAACGCGCCGACGGTGTCTGCCGCGCCAGCCAGCGCCGAGGCAGCCGGGCCGGCCAAGCCGGCGGTGCTGACCTTCGCGCCCGCCACCGCAGCACCCGGCGCGCCGGTGCTGCTGAGCGGCGTGCCGGTGCTCGCCGGTGAGCACCTCGATGTGCGTGTCGGCGACCAGCCGGCGGCGGCCCAGCGACTGGCCGACGGCCGCATCCGCATCCTCGTGCCACTGTACCTGGGACCGGACAACTGGCCGGTGCCGCCGGCGCAGCCGCAGCCGCTGGAAGTCCATCGGGACGACGCCCTGGTCGCCGCCAGCCAGGGCGGGTTGCAAGTCACCGAGCTGCAGCGCGCGCCGGGCACCACCGCCGGTGTGCAGCGTTCGCTGGCCAGGATCACCCAGGGCTACGAGCGCATCCTCACGGCCTTGCCGGTACAGCACCAGGAGGAGCGGGCCTACCGCCAGGCGATGCTGACGACGCTGCGCGCCCTGGTCAGCGAAGGGGATCACTCGCTGGCCGCGGTACTCGCCGGCACCTCGCCGTTGCTGGCCGGTGCGAAACCCGAGCTGGAACTGACCGACGCGCTGCTGGCGTCCAGTGGCTCCGCCGACCACCTCGACGCCTACGCAGACGCCGTGGGCGGCGAGCCCGCGCCGGCGACCCCGACCACGGCGCAGGCGCCGGGCCGGCCGGCCGGGCTGGGCGCCCTCGCCAGCGTTGCGAAAGCGGCAGGCACCTCGGTGGCCGCGCCGATGAAGGCGATGGCCGCCACGCTGCAGGCCTCCGGACTTGGCTTCCGGTCGGGCCCGTACCGCGCATCCACCGACGCGATGGCCTATCCCGGCGACCTGCTGAAAACGGCAGGCGCCCTGACCGCCGCGTGGGTGGCCGACTCGGCATGGGGCCGCGGCAATGCGTTCGTCATGACCGGCCAGGAACCAGCCGGCGGCGACGTGCCGTTCGGCGGTGCCGGTCATTCCGCCGGCAGCGCGGTCGCCGCGTTGCAGTGCCGGGGCGGCAACGACAAGGCTTTCGAAATCGCCTGCCTGATGCAGGTCCAGGTGGTGCTTTCCGCGTTTTCGCAGGAGGTCGTCAAGCCGACGGCCGACCTGTACGCCAGCACGATGGCGCTGGCGTTCAGCGGGGCGGCCGCCGGTGGTGCGAGTACTGGCGCCGGTGTCGCGGTGACGTTGAACATGGTGGTCAGCTCGCTGCTGAGCGTGACGAGTTTCGTGATGGAGAAGGTCTCGCTGTCGCTGCTGCCCGCCAAGGTCACCCGCTTCGAGGTGGTCGAGCACAAGGAACTGATGCGCGTGGGCGAGACCGCCAAGGTGGTCATCGAGGTGGAGGCGAGGAACAACCCGCAAACGGTCACCGTGATGGACCTGGTGGACCTGGCCAAGATGGTGATCGGACCGAACATCAAGTTCAGCGAGGCATACAAGGACGCGCTGGTGAAAGTCTTCGACTTCACCATCGACATCTACCAGACCGCACTGCGCGGATCCGAATACATGACGCCCGGATCGACCGCGGGGGTGAATCCCGGCGTGTTCACCATGCCGCCGATGACCTGGGGCCCGGCCAAGATCAACAGCGACGACCTGGTGACCCTGTACAGCTATGACCAGCAGGTGGTCGTGGCGCGGGAAAAGGAGCTGACCTGGGAAGCCAAGGGGCATGGCAAGACCGGTGTGCGCGTCGAGATGCGCGCAACGGGCGATCGCAGCAAGGTACTCGTCGACCATAGCCTGTGCATCATTTGCGTCTACACCGGAGGAGCCTTCGGCGAGGACATCCTGTCGATCTCCAAGAAGATCGACGTGGGCGTCAAGCTCGAACCGTTTCCGCGTCACGGCGCCGCGCCCATGGACGTCGAGCTGCGTTGGGAAATCGCCGAGGCGCTGGAGGATAAAGGCCCGCTGGCCTGCACGGTGGACTTCGGCGACGGCACGCCGGTCGAGCACATCGCCGACTGCCGGGAAACCAGCTCGATCTCGCACGAATACCCGTACACCTCGCGCCTGAACGACGGCACCGACGGCGCCTACGTGGCGACCATCAGCTTGGGGGGCTCCAACGCCGACGGGTCGACCGAGATCTACCCCGACTGGGAGTTCAAGGTCTCGCCGTCCAGCGGTGAGGCGCCGCTGGATACGCACTTCAACTGGAACATTCCGCTGCCGCCGGACGAGGCGCCGCCAAGCTGCGTGCTCGATCCCGGCGACGGCTCCGGCAAGCAGACGTTCGACGACTGCACCGCGGTCACGGAGGCCGACCACCGCTACACGACCCGGGGCAGCTACGTGGCGACCCTGAGCATGACCCGCGGCACGGCGAAGGACACCAAGACGGCGCCCGTGTCCGTGGCCGTCACGGGCGCATGCACGAACCTGCTGGAGAACAAGGCCTGGACCGGCAGCGTGTCCTACAACCAGTCGCGCGACGTCTACGACAAGCATGGCAGGCATTCCGTCTACAGCTTCAACGTCAGCCTGAGCGCGGACATGCCGGAAGACACCCGGCGCCAATGGCGCGGTGGGGACTACCTGGTGCGCTACTTCAGCCCTAACCCGAGCGGAACCGCCAACGTTCAATACACCAAGGAGGAATTCGACGAACGGGGTCGGCTCGAATGGACCGACACCTTTACCGGCAACGGCACGTTGCGGCCGTTCGAGAAAGGCATGTCGGAGGACGGCACGATGCTCGTCCTCACCTTGAGGCGAGACTGCACCTATTCGTTCTACCTGCAGGGGCAGGTGTATGGCTCGGGCAAGCGATGGGAGTTGATAGGCGGTGACAAGTCCTACGAGGGCAGGCTGTGGTTCCACTCCGTGACGGGCGAGGGGCACGTCACCTCGTCGGAGCAGATCCAGGGGTCCGCCCAATTCCCGGCGCTCACCCAATCCCAGATCGCGGACAACTCCCTGGAAAAAACCAGCTGGATAAGCGAGATGGACAGCGTCGGCTCCGCGCTCGGCGAGGGGAACCTGGGCACGGTCAAGGTCCACTGGGACTTCAGGCCGAAGGACTGACCACCCGGCGCAGCCGTTTGGCCGTCACCGCGTGCGATACGCTGCACGCGGCGGCATCAACCCCGGGAACACCGGCATTGGCCCCGTCTTCACAAGAGACAAACGCACGGCGAGGACGTGCCACGATAGCTCCGGGCCAGACCAGACCAAGAGCCACCCCAACCCTCTCCTGCCTTGCAGGGGAGGGAGCATGGCGAAGATCAGTTCGCGCGTTGTTCCCGCGCGATCGCCACCGCTTGGTTCACCGCATCGATGACGATTTCCGGGCGGTCGTACTGCACGTAGTGGCCAGCCCGCGGCACGATCACGTTCACCCCGCGAGTGGACATCGCCGCCACCTGCGTGTGCAGATCCTCCCATAGCAAGGTGCGCTGATCGCGTTGCTCCTGCGTCTCGTCCTTCGACTTCGGGTATGGCGCATGGGTCAGCACGATGATCGGCATGTCGCCGAAGTCCTTGCGCGTGGCGCGGGTCTGCTCCGCACCGGCGTAGAACACGTTCTCCCGTTCGGAGGCCGCTGCAGCCTGCCATTTCACGCTGGCCCCGTAGGCCAGCTGCGCCTCGTTGATCGCCGTGCTGAAGCGGGGGTCGGCGTCGCCGACGCACTTCGCGAAGGCCGGCGTGCCCTTGACCAGGCCTTTGCCGGCTTCGTCCACGCAGGCATGTGCGTCCTTCAGGTACGCGTCCCACTTCGCCTTCTGGCCGGGCTCGCCGATGGCCCAGCCGCGCGTGGACTGATCCTCATGCGAGCCTTCGACCACCACCATGCCGGCCACCTCGTCACGATAGCGATCGGCGAACACGCGCACGGTCATGCCGGCCAGCGAATGGCCGACCAGCACGTAAGGCGGCGCGACATGCGCGGCCCGCAACAAGGCGTGCAGGTCCGCGGCCATGTTGTCCACGGTGCCGGGACGCGTGGCCGCGTCGCTGAAACCCAGGCCGGCGCGGTCGTACGAGCAGGTCCGCGTCCGCTTCGCGAGCGCCGGCTGCACCAGCGCCCAGGCAATCGTGGAGTCGCCCATGCCGGCATCGAGGATCACCGTGGGCGAACCGGAACCGCGGCAGTACAGGTTCATGCGGCGTCCGTGGTCCACGTCCACCAATTGCTGCGGCTTCGCGTAAATCGGATCGGTGACGATCGGCGGCGTGGGCTTTTGCTGGCCCAGGCATGACATGGGCAACATGGCGCCCGCCGATAGCCACACGGCGGCGGCGATGGATTTACGCATGGATTTCCCCGTTCCGAACCTGTCGACGAAGCCGCGAATCTGACACGCGGCGCGCTCCTTTCACAATTCGCACGTGTGGGCCGCCAGGCGACGCTAGCGCTGATCGCCTTTCGCCGCGGATATCTGCAAGCGCAGAATCCGCCGCAATTCCAGGATTGCCGCCGGCGTTTCCTGCACGCTGTGCCACGAAGGAATGGCCAGCTCGGAGTCGGCGCCGGCTAGGTGCGCGAGTGGTACGGCACCAGGGGTTCAGGCCACGCCGGTCACCTCCCGACCCACCACGCGATTGAACGGCAACCGCCGCGGTCACCCCGCCAGTTCGAAACGCGTCACGCGTCTGACCGGGTCGGCCTCGACCAGGCTCACCCTGACGTCGGCACCGAGCGGAAGACTCACGCTGCCGGACACGCTGGCCTCGACCGCCGGGTCGCGCACGATGACCGTGCCCTTGCCCGGATCGTCGTGGGCGACCTCGACGATCGCGCCGTTGAAGACTTCGCCCACGCGCGGCGCCAGCACGGCGGCTTCGGCCAGGTTGAGCACGGCGCTTTCGTACTGGCCGGCGCGATGGCCGGAAGCCTGCATGGTGACCGGCAGGCCCGGCAGCGCGGCCAGCGCCCACGCCGGTATCGGCTGCTTCGCGCACAGCGCCACGCAGATTTCGCCGGTGTAGCGATCGACCAGCCGGCGCAGCGGCGCGGTGGCGTGGGTGTATTGCGCGGCCAGCGCCGAGTGCATCGGTTGCGCGGGCAGCGCGCCGTCGAACGCCGCGTAGCCGGCTCCGCGCAGCACGCTGGTGCAGGCGGTCAGCATCGCCACGTGCACGTCGTTCGACGGATCCAGCGAACGGATGAAGCCGGGATAATCCAGCCCGGGCGGCCAGGCGATGCCGAGCGCCCGCGCGGTGACACGCAGGCGCTCGATCGCGCGCGGATCGGCTGGCGGCAAGGTGCGCAGCAGGCCGACCTTGGCCTGCACCATCAGGTGCGCGGCGGCCATCCCGGTCAGCAGCGAGATCTGCTCGTTCCAGTCCTCGATCGGCATGCGCGCACGAAACGCCAGCTTCCAGCGGCCATCGACCACGCTGACTTCCTGCTCCGGCAGCGGCAGGCTGACGCCGCCGCGGGCGAACTCGCGCTGCCGGCGCAACTCGCCGATCTCGCGCAACACCGCCCACATCGACTCGGCCGTGCCGGCGTCGATGCGTTGCTGCACGCCGGCGTAGTCGAGCCGGGCGCGGCTGCTGACCTTCGCGCGCCGCACGTCGACGGCGATGCCTTCGCCGGTCCGGTCCAGATCGATCGTCCACAACAGCGCCGGCCGCAACTGGCCCGGCAGCAACGAGGCGGCACCTTCGGACAGCACCTTCGGGTGCAGCGGGATCTTCGCGTCCGCGCCGTACAGCGTCTCGCCGCGCCGGTTCGCTTCCAGGTCGACCGGGTCGCCGGCGCTGACGAAGGCGGCGACGTCGGCAATCGCGTAGTACACCCGATAACCGCCGTCGGCGCGCTCGACATGCATCGCCTGGTCCAGGTCCATCGAGCCGGGCGGGTCGATGGTCACCAGGGCGATGTCGCTGCGATCCAGCGCCGGCAGCCGCGGGTTCGCGGCCGCCTGCGCCGCGGCGGCCTCGACTTCCGGCGGAAACGCCGACGGCAGCTTCAGGTCGTCGTGGATGTCGCGCATGCCCTGCGCGAGCACCGGATCCCCGGCAGGCTGGATGTGGAGGCGGCGGGTGGTCGACATGGGCGATTTCCTTGCGTGGATGCCGTTCGGCAAGACCAGGCCGATGCTCGCCCCGGCCTTTGTCGTGCTCCGCAAAATATACACGCGCCGGCAGGGACTACCGCAGCCACCATGCAAGGTGTAGAAACGGCAGCGTCACCCAGCCACCGACTCGATCCTCATGACCGACATGTCCCTGCTGATTCGCCTGGCCGAAGAAGACGACGACGATTTCATTCTCGAACAGGTGCCGCGTTTCGTGGATTTCACGCTGCCGCCATGGCGCCGCCGCCACGAATGCATCGAGGGCATCCGCAACGACCTGCTGCGCCACCTGGAGGACCAGCCGGCGAACAGCTACCTGTTCGTGGCCGAGGACGAAGACGGCGAACGGGCCGGCTTCATCCACCTGCAGCGCACCGCGGATTTTTTCACCGGGCGCAGCAATTGCCACATCTCCGACATCGCGGTGGCGCCGCAGCACGAGGGGCGTGGCGTCGGCAAGGCGCTGCTGGCGCATGCCGAGACCTGGGCGCGCGAACACCAATGCCAGCTGGTGACGCTGGCGGTGTTCCCCGGCAACGAGCGCGCCCGGGCGCTGTACGAAGACAACGGCTACGCACCCGACCTGCTGCGGCTGGCCAAGCCGGTCCGCTGAACGCGCCAACGAAAGAAGCCGCCCGAGGGCGGCTTCCTTGCGATCAGCGGGAGGGAGCGATCAGTTCGTGATCGTGCCGGCAGCCGCTTCGGCCTGCTCGCGCACGTCCAGCCGACGCGCCAGGCGGTCGATATTGGTCAGCGACAGCAGGTGCGCATAGATCCAGCCGAACATGCCTTCGCGCAGGAACTCCTGACAGGTCTTCTCGTCCAGCGCACGCAGCTTCTCCTCGTTGACCACGAACAGGCCGCTGAGGTTGATCGACTTGCCCTGCTGGCCGTCCTTGCCTTCCTTCTGCAGCTGCACGTTTCGCGGCTCCAGCAGGTCGTGCTTGTTCAGCTGCTCCATGAACCACTTGGTGCGCGCGACGTTCTGCTGGAAATCGCCGAGGAAACCCACGGCATTGGCCAGCAGTTCGCTGTCGGTGCCGTCTTCCTTGAACAGGCGCTGGCCTTCGGTTGCGTTGAAGCCCTCGTAGCGCTCGTCGAGGAACACGGTGAAGTCGTCGCCTTCCTGCCCTGCCGGCTTCTCGGCCAGCACGAACGGGTAGCGGCGCACGAAGGCCGGGACATAGGTGTCCGGCGCCCACTGGCCACTGGCGTCGATGTACAGATTTTCGTTCTGGCGCAGGCCCAGCAGGGCCACCGGGCCGGCGTCGGCGATACTGGTGCCGGCGAACACGATCAGCAGGTCGCGCGCGGCGATGCCGAACTCCACGCCGGTCAGCGGTACCGAATGCGCGTTCATGGCGAACTTCACGTTCGGCACGGCCTTCATGCGCAGGTCTTTGTGCTCGACACGGTTGAGCGGTACCGGATGCTCGTAGAAAAGAACTTCAGCCACGTTGTCCACCTCTGCCCACCGCCGTGCCGGGTCACCACCAAGCGCCCCTACCAAACCCGGCGTAGGGTCTGCGTTGACTGGTAATCATATCAGCGCTTATCCGCAACGGCGACTGTCCTGCCAGGGGTGCCGCTGCCTCATTTGCATGCGAATTGCAACGAAATTGTTCTATGCTGGCCCCGGACAAGCACCCTGCATTGCCTGAACGCTCTTTCGAAGCCCCTGGCTGAAGGACGATTTACATGCTGATGGAAGTGCCAAGTCGGGCCGATCTCAATGCGACCCGCGTGTTGTCACTGGACGCCGCCGGCCGCATCCTCGACTGGATCAGCTGGCAGGAGGCGGTTTGCCTGTACGTCCGTGACGCGGTTGCCTGGACCCTGGGCGACCCCTGCCTCGTCGTGCACGGCGGCCACAACCGCCTGCTCGGCGCGCAGAGCCTGCTGCAGTTGCACCCGATCATCGCCAGCACCGGCCGTTGCCGCGAACACGCGATCGACCCGGCGCCGGCACTGACCAACACCGCGCTGTTCGCCCGCGACCGCCACATCTGCCTGTACTGCGGCGAGCACTTCACCCGCGCCGAACTCACCCGCGACCACGTGCTGCCGATCTCCAAGCGCGGCAAGGACGAGTGGGAGAACGTGGTCAGCGCCTGCCTTGCGTGCAACCTGAAGAAGAGCAACCGCACCCCGCAGGAAGCCGACATGCCGCTGCTGGCGGTGCCGTACCGGCCAAGCTGGGTCGAGCACCTGATCCTGTCCAACCGCAACATCCTGGCCGACCAGATGGAATTCCTGGTCAGCCGGCTGCCGCGTGACCGGCGCTCCATGTCCATGCCCTCGCTGGTGGCGGCCTGAACTCAGCCGGCCAGCTCAATCGGCCAAGTCGTCCTCGCCCTCGTCGTTGTGCATGTCCTTGATCCCCCGCTCGATCGTGGACAGGCTGCCGTAGGCCTGGTGTGCCAGCTTGCAGTAATGCCGGCGGATGCGTTCCAGGTCGTCCTCGTCCAGTTCCTCCAGGTTCAACAGCGCGTTGTGCGCCTGGCTGGTGCGGATCAACTCGTCCAGCTTGATCTGCAGCGCCGCGGTATCGCGGTTCTGGCTGCTCTGGATCAGGAACACCATCAGGAAGGTGATGATCGTGGTGGAGGTGTTGATCACCAGTTGCCAGGTGTCGCCGTAGCCGAACAGCGGCCCGGTTGTCGCCCACAGCAGCACCAGCGTGGCGGCCAGGATGAACGCCATCGGCTTGCCGGCCTGGCGTGAGGTGCCCTCGGCAAAACGGCGGAGCAGCTTGCGCACGGACATGGTGGCATTCCCTGAATCGGAGGACCGGCCCAGCCTTGCCGCACGCACGTGTGTGCCGCGTGGAGAGCCTGCCGCAGCGCCACTGCCACCGCCTGTTCAGATGTCTGCCCTTGCCCCGCCCCGCCGCTGGACCAACAATACGCAGATGAACGACCTTTCCCACTACCCCCACCTGGCGTCGATCGAGACGCCGGCCGACCTGCGCCGCGTACCCGATGACAAGCTCCCCGCCGTCGCCGACGAGCTGCGCCAATACCTGATCGAGGCAGTGGCCAGTTCCGGCGGCCATTTCGGTGCGGGCCTGGGCGTGGTGGAACTCACCGTGGCGCTGCACCACGAATTCGACACCCCGCACGACCGCCTGGTGTGGGACGTCGGCCACCAGTGCTACCCGCACAAGATCCTCACCGGCCGCCGCGACCGCATCACCACGATCAAGAAGAAGGGCGGCCTGGCGCCGTTCCCGCGCCGCGAGGAAAGCGAGTACGACACCTTCGGCGTCGGCCATTCGTCCACCTCGATCTCGGCCGCGCTGGGCATGGCGATCGCCGCGCAGCACAAGGGCGACCACCGCAAGGTCGTGGCGGTGATCGGCGACGGCGCGATGACCGCCGGCATGGCGTTCGAGGCGCTCAACCACGGCGGCGACGCCGAGCCGGACATGCTGGTGGTGTTCAACGACAACGGCATGTCGATCAGCGAAAACGTGGGCGCGATGACCAAGATGATGGCCCGCGCGATGGCCAGCCGCCGCCTCAACGAGTGGCGCGAGCGGGCCAAGCGGGCGATCCCGAAGCAGTCCTTCATGGGTCGCTTCTTCAAGCGCTGGGAGGAACACGCCAAGGGCATGTTCGTGCCCTCGACGCTGTTCGAGGAACTGGGCTTCCACTACACCGGCCCGATCGACGGCCACAACATTCCGAAACTGCTGCAGGCGCTGCGCACGGTGAAGAACCTGCCTGGCCCGCAGCTGCTGCACGTGATCACCACCAAGGGCAAGGGCTACGCCCCGGCCGAACAGGCGCAGATCGAGTACCACGCGGTGGGCCCGTTCGACCCGCAGGCCGGCGTGGTGAAGAAAGCCGCGGCGGCAAAGCCGACCTATACCGACATCTTCGGCGAGTGGTTGTGCGACCAGGCGGCCGCCGACGAGCGCCTGCTGGCGATCACCCCGGCCATGCGCGAAGGCTCCGGCCTGGTGCACTTCTCGAAAGCCTACCCCGAGCGCTACTTCGACGTGGCGATCGCCGAGCAGCACGCGGTGACCCTGGCCGCCGGCATGGCCTGCGAAGGCGTGAAGCCCGTGGTGGCGATCTACTCCACCTTCCTGCAGCGCGCCTACGACCAGGCGATCCACGACGTGGCGCTGCAGAACCTCGACGTCACCTTCGCGATCGATCGCGCCGGCGTGGTCGGCCCCGATGGCGCCACCCATTGCGGCAGCTTCGACCTCACCTTCCTGCGTTGCCTGCCGAACATGGTCATCATGGCCCCGGCCGACGAGAACGAGTGCCGCATGATGCTGAGCACCGGCTTCCACCACCACGGCCCCGCCGCCATCCGCTACCCGCGCGGCACCGGCCCCGGCGCCGCGATCCACCAGGAACTCGACACGCTGCCGATCGGCAAGGCCGAACTGCGCCGACGCGGCCACGGCCTGGCCCTGCTCAGCTTCGGCGCGATGCTGGCACCGGCCGCCACGATCGCCGCCGAGCTCGACGCCACCCTGGTCAACATGCGCTTCGTGAAGCCGCTGGACGAGGCGCTGATCGTGGAGCTGGCACAAACCCACGATGCCTTCGTCACCCTGGAAGACAACGCGGTCGCCGGCGGTGCCGGCTCCGCCGTGGCCGAATGCCTGGCCGCGCACGGCATCACCCTGCCGATCCTGCACCTGGGCCTGCCGGACGCCTATCTCGAACACGGCAGCCGCGAGGAAGTGCTGAGCATGGCCGGCCTCGACCTGCCCGGCATCCGCCACGCGATCCGCGCGCGCTTCCCGCAACTGGCCGCCGCCAGCATCGCCAGCGCGGGCTGAAATCCGCCGCCCCACAGGCGGGCGGTCGGCGCGCGACGGCCTACCCGAGGCGCCCACCACTGACCCGGTCGCGCGACTCCAGATCCTGCGCCGTGAATACCTCGGTGTAGCCGGATTCGGCGAGCAACGCGCGGGCGGCGGCGCCCTGGTTCCAGCCGTGCTCGAACAGCAGCCAGGCGTCGGGGTGCAGGTGGGCGCGGGCGTCGCACACGATGCGGCGGATGTCGTCGAGGCCGTCGGGGCCGGAGGCCAGGGCGCCGGCAGGCTCGTGACGCAGGTCGCCTTGCGCCAGGTGCGGGTCGGCAGCTTCGATGTACGGCGGGTTGGAGACGATCAGGTCGAAGTGCTGGCCGGCAAGTGGCGCCAGCCAGTCGCCGTGCACGAAGGCGACGTTGCCGATGGCATGGCGTTGCGCATTGCGCTGGGCCACGGCGAGTGCGGCGGTGCTGGCGTCGGTGGCGATCACCCGCGCACGTGGCCGCTCGCGCGCAATCGCCAGCGCGATCGCGCCGCTGCCGGTGCCGAGGTCGGCCACACTGCAGACGGCGACGAGCGACAGGCGCTGCAGTGCCAGTTCGACCAGCAGTTCGGTTTCCGGGCGCGGGATCAGTGTGGCCGGGCTCACTTCCAGATCCAGCGACCAGAAGCCGCGCCGACCGGTGATATAAGCCACCGGCTCGCCCGCGGCACGACGTTCGACCAATGTGGCATAAGCCGTCTGGACGTCCATATCCGGCACATCGTCGGCGTGGGTGAACAGCCAGCTGCGTGGCTGCTGCAGCACGTGCAGCAGCAATAGTTCGGCGTCGACGCGCTCGCCGAGCCGATCAGTGGCGGCGGCCAGCATGCTGCGGACATCAGGCATGCGGCGGCTCCGTTGCCGATGGCGGCAGCTGCGGCGGCGCCACGCCCGGCTTCGGCGCGGGCTTGCGCCAGTAGCCGCCGCGCGTCCACGCGTCGAACGCCCAGCGCAGCCAGTCGATCAGCGACCATGCCAGCCACAACGCCCACGCCAGCATGGCCAGCTTGTAGACCCACAGCGAGACGCTGAGCACGCCACCGCCGGGCAGCGCATTGGCGCTCTGGTCGGCGAACCAGCGCAGGTTCCACGCGTTGGACGCGTTGCCGGCCACGTGCATGTCCGGCAGGCCGAGCAGGCCCTTCGGCACCGCGCCGATCAGCACCACCAGCGCCAGCAGGGTGAGCAGCGCGAGGCCCAGCTGCATCAGGTTGAACTTCGTGCTGCCCAGTTGCTCCGACGGCGTGCTGCGCGCACGCAGGCCCAGCAGGATCAGCCACACCACCACCAGCGCGTAGGCGCTCCAGGCGAACGCGGAGAAGCCCAGCCCCAGCAGCAGCCAGTGCCGGAAACGCAGCGGCGTCGGTGCGTAACGCGCCAGCAGCCACGCGGCGAACAGCAGTACGACCAGCTGCGACCAGTACAACACCGCCGGACCGGTGGTCGGCCCCCACGTCCACAGTACCCAGCGATCCTGCGGCAGCTGCAGCGCCAGGTCGACGTTCGCCACCGGCGCATGCAACGCAAACGCCGGCGCGCGCGTGCGTGCGGCGACCCCGTGCGGCTCGCGCAGGCGCAACGTGTAGTCGTGTTCGCCGGGCAGCAGCGGCAAGCTCAGTTTGCCGTCGCGCACGGCCAGGTTGATCGATTCGCCGTCGCGATTCGCATCCAGCAACTCGGCACCGGCCGGCAGGCTGATCGCGTGCTCGCCGCCACGCGTGCTGCGCGCGCGCAGGCTCAGTGTGGTTTCGGTGGCACGTTCGCCGGCGCGGCTGGTTACCTGCACGCCATCGAACGCCAGGCTGTCGCCAGCGATCGCCACCGGCTTGCTGAAGGCCAGTTGCAGGCTTTCGCCGGGCAGCGGTTGGTACAGCAGCCCGTCGTCGCTGGCGCTGGTCGGCACGCCCTTCGCGTCCACGTGCCACATCGGCGCGGCGTGGACTTCCCATACCTCGGCACGCTCGCCCAGTGCCGGTGCCTTGAGCGCCAGCTTCGTCGCATGGTCGAGCCGGCTGCCCCAGCTCACCGCGCCGCTGTTCGCGTTGAAGGTGATGCTGATGCGGCCATCCTTCACCAGCGCGTCGTCGCCCAGCGGATGCTCGCCCGGCAGCAGCGGCAGCGTGACGCTGAAGCCGCCATCCTGTGGGGCGATGCGCTCGACCGTGTTCTCGACGGTCCAGTCGACGCCCAGTTGCAGGCGGCGGGTCAGCCGCACATAGGGTGGGAAACTTTGCACGGGCGGCAAGCCCTTGCCGTCGCTGGCCGTACGCATGCGCTGCAAGGCGATGCTGTCGCCCAGCGGGCGGCCGTCGTCGACACCAGCCAGCGACCAGCCCTGACCGCTGAACGCGATGCGCTGCGGGCGCAGCACAAAGCGCAGGCTGGCGTTGTCGGTCGCGCCGATGCGGTAGCGCAGGCTGACCCGGTGCACGCCACGATCCAGCCGCAGCAGCAGTTGATCGCCGCGACGGCTGAGCGGTGCATTCGCATGGCCGTCCACGCCGACATCGAGCAGTTGCAGGGCATCGTCGGCCTGCGGCAGCGGCAATGCGACCGCGGCGCCGATGTGCGCCTCCAGCTCCATATCGAGCGTGTCGCCGCTGGCCTGCATTTGCGCCTGCGCCACGACGGCGCAGGCCGGCGCGCACTTCGGCGCCTCGGTCAGCCGGTCGCGCAGCTGGTTCAACAAGTCCTGGCTGGGCAGGCTCTGCGCATGCACGCCCGTGGGCAGCAGCGCGATGGCCAGCAAGGCGGCGCTCACCGCACCACCGCCGCGCCAGTCGCGCCAGCGGCCACGCAGAGGTGTCAGTAGCAGCGGCACCAGCTTGGCGAGAAGCAGCGCCAGCAGTCCCACCATGACCACCCGCAGCAGCCGCACCAGCCACGCCGGCGCGATCACCAGCCGCGTGCTCTGCTCCGCCGTGATCGGGCCGGACCAGCCGAGCCGGTAATCGTTGCCCTGATTCCAGCTCGGCATGCCGGCGCCGGCCTGGATCACGCTGCGGCTGTCGATCCGGTTGTTGCCGGTACTGCCGAGGTTCGACATCTTCGTTCCCATGACCACGACCGAAGACAGCGCCTGATTCGAACGGCCGCTTGCCACCAGGCCGGAGTCTCCCCGTACTGGCTTGTCCTTCATTGCGTCGTCGGCCGATGGCGCGGCGGCGGCCATCTCTTCGACGGGCGCCGGCGCCACTTGCTGCTTCATCTTCATCTGCGCATTCGCATAGGCCTCTTCCCGTGCAGCCTGCTCGACGTAACCCGCCGAGACGATCCGTGCCTGGCTGCCACCTTCCAGTTGCGGATGCAACGCGTACTGCAACTGCGCCGCGGCGAACGGCAGCGTCCACAGCACCGCCAGCACAAAGATCGCCACCGCGCCAGCGCGTGCCGCCGTGCGCAGCCGGCCTTCCGGCAACGCACGCAGCAACAAGGCCAGCGCCAGCGTCACGGCCAGCGTCCACAGCGGCGCGCTGGACTCGTGCTGCGCCAGCGCCAGATAGCCGGCCGCCAGCAGCGCCCACGGCCAGCCAAGCAGACGGCCGGCGAGCAGCGTAATCAAGGCCACCACGAACAGATCGAGCAAGCTCCACTGCCCGACCCACGAATCGGGCGAGCGATCCACGCCGATCGCGCCGAGCAGGCGGTAGCCGTATGGCAAGTGCAAGGTGGCGTCGATGCTTTCCAGCGGCAGCTGCCAGCCGGAACTGGGAATCGCGCCGCGATGCGTGGGCAGGCGCAGGCCGGCGTCGAGATCGAGCTGCTGCTCGCGCAGTTCGACGCCGCTGCGGCCGTCCTCGCCCTTGCTGACCAGCAGCGGTTCGCCGCCCTGATTCGCCCGCTGCAATTGCCACGGCGCCGCCACATCGAGGCGCTGGTGATGACGCAGCTCGCCGCTGAGGCGGTCGGCCACACTGAGGCCGCCGCCGTCGAAGTCCAACCACAGCTGGCGTTGCAGATGCAGCTGGTCGCCCTTGCCGCCCTCGTCGCCGCGCGTGCCCTGCTCGATCGCCAGGCCCGCGCCGTCGTCCAGCACGAAGGCCGGCAGATCGCTCCACTCGCCCGGCACACCAGCTTGCGCGGCATCGGTGGCGTTGCCTTCCACCCGGGTGTTGCGCAGGGCGGGAGCATCGTCGTAACTCCAGATCTCCTGTCGCGGCCACGGCGCCGGCGGCAGCTTCAGCGCTACCTTGGCCAGCGGCGCGACGCTGCGCGCGGCGAGCGTGACGGTCCACTGGCCCGGCCGCAGTTGCACGCGCAGCTGGCCATCGCTTTCCAGCCGCGCCGGCAAGTCGCCGGACAAGGCGGTGGCCACGAAACCCTCCGGCAACACCGGACCGAGCGCCTGCTCGCGCGCGCTGCCGGTGACGTTGAACTGCAGCTGCGTTTCCAGCGTGGCCGGCAGGCCGTCGGCGAGGCGGCGATAAACGCGCAGCGACAGCGCATCGGCGGCGCGCTGCGCGGCGGCGGCCTCGCCCAGGGTGAGCTGTTCGCTGTTGCGCTCGATGCGCGTGACCGCCGCACCATCGACGCTCAGCGCCACCAGCCCGATCGCCGAAGGCACGCGCATGCGCGCCGGGCGCGCCGTCCACGGCAGCGTGCCGCGCAACTGATAGTCGCCGGACGTCAGCCACAGCATCGGCTGGCCGGCGCGCTGCAGCACGGTTGCCGGCTGGTTGTTCGCACTGACCTGCTGCGGCCAGCTCTTCGCGTCACCGGGCAACGCCACCCAGCTCGGCGCATCCACGCGCACGTCCAGGCCGAAGCGGCCGCCGTCCTTGCCGGCATCGAGGGTCAGCCGACCGGGCCAGGCGCATTGATAGCTGCCGGCGTTCGGCATCTGGGTGGCGAGAAACGGGCAGTCGTGCTGCGGCACGTCGTGCAGCACCCAGCCCTGCCAGTCGCGCAACGGCGGCGGTACGTCCTGCGCCGGCAGCGGCGCCGCCAGTAGCAACCACAGACCCAGCAGTCCGAGCGTTCGAGCAAGCATGCAGTTCTCCCTGTGCGCCGTGCGGTCGGCACAGTGTAAGTGGAACACGACAGGCACACCGTCACGCCTGCCCCGGTTGCCGTTGCGGCGCATCGGCGCGAAACGATTCCGATCACTGGTTCAACGCAGCCGGTGGCACAACGGGGTTACGTGCCGACAACGACGGCGCCGTATAGTGGAATGCGCTTTCCCATCACGGTGAACCGCATGTCCCAGCTCAATCGCCAACTGCGCCTCAAGACCCGTCCCGAAGGCCTGGTCCGGCGCGAGGATTTCGACCTGCTCGAACGGCCCGTGCCCGCGCTGAAAGACGGCGAAGTGCTGGTGCGCGTGCTGTATATCTCGATGGACCCGACCAACCGCGTGTGGATGCGCGACATCCCGCAATACCTGCCGCCGGTGGCGATCGGCGAGGTGATGCGCGCGCTCGGCCTGGGCCGCGTGGTGCAGTCGCGCTCGGCACAATACCGCGAAGGCGACCTGGTGCAAGGCGTCACCGGCTGGCAGGACTACCTGGTACTGCACGAGAGCGCCAAGGGCTACGCGCACCTGCCCGCCGATCCCGGCGTCCCGCTGCCCACCTTGCTCGGTGCCTGCGGCATGAGCGGCATCACCGCCTACTACGGCCTCACCGAGATCGCCCCGGTGCAACCCGGCGAAACCCTGGTGGTCTCCGCCGCCGCCGGCTCGGTCGGCTCCATCGCCGGCCAGCTCGGCAAGATCATGGGTGCGCGCGTGGTAGGCATCACCGGCGGCGCCGACAAGTGCCGTTACCTCACCGACGAACTGCGCTTCGACGCCGCCGTCGACTACAAGGCCGCCGATTTCAAGCAGCAACTGAAAGCCGCCACCCCGGACGGCGTGCACGTCAACTTCGAGAACGTGGGCGGCGAGGTGATGCGCGCGGTGCTCGCGCGCATGGTCATCGGCGGCCGCGTCGCCCTATGCGGCCTGATCTCCAGCTACAACAGCACCGAACGCCCCAGCGACGATTTCAGCGTATGCGTGATGAAGCGCCTGAGCATGCGCGGGTTTCTGGTGCTCGACTACACCAAGACGCGCGAGGCGGTGCAGGCGCTTGGCGGGTGGATTCGCGAGGGAAAGTTGAAGGCGGAGGAGACGGTGGCGGAGGGGCTGGAGAATGCGCCCGTCGTGCTCAACCGGTTGTTCGATGGGAGTCATCGGGGGAAGTTGGTGTTGCGGGTTGAACCGACGGCGTGAAGTGTGGTTGATGCCGCGAGCTGAACGAGCTACATCTTGAAGCGATGTGAGGCGACTATCGCTCTCAAGTGCCTTTATAAGTAAGTGTTACGCCACACTTAGCGGCCAACCGTGCAAGCTGCCCAATCGAAGTCTTGTAGTTTTTGTGAACTTCAACGTACATCTCGTGGCACTTAATAGACACAAAAAAATCGTTTCCGTTTGGGTGCTTGGGAGTTTTCGAGAAAAGGTAGCGCTGTGTACTTGTCCTGTAAGGGGCCAGCCCTGCAACTTTGCCCCAATGCCCATGCGCATGAAGGTATTCCATAACCTTCATGCAAAGATCTGGAACTGAGTCCGAACGAACTGTCGTACCGTCTAGGTCGACGATCGCGCCTCGCTCCCTAGGCGATCGGTCACTTATATCGGCAGCTGGTTGAGCGACATTCGATGGCGTTTGCGTGCAGCTCTCTTGCTGAATTTTTATCAGCCAGCCAATGACGTCGGCCGGGTCCTTATCAACAAAGGGCCGTGCGAGTGCAGCTAAGCGCTCGTACAACTGGTCTGTCACGACTATCGTTTTGCTCATAAAAACCCCTAAACTTATTAACTCGAAGTTTTAGAGTTTAAGGAGTTTTTACGTCATGTCAAGCCCCAGACTGAGCCGATGCGGGGTGTCCGCCAAATGATGGCGCCGATCAAACGATCAGCACCCACGCTTGCGTCCTCTCGTACAGATCGCCACGCCTGCAAATCCGACCGCGTTTATCCGCCCTGAATCCGGCGAAGCCTCTGCCGGAAACGGCTATTCCGCGTTCTGACTTCTTCGCCAGCGACGTCGGAGCAAGAGCTTTCGTGCGCCTTCGGCGCCCGAGTTACTTTCTCTTTGCGTGGCCAAAGAGAAAGATAACCAAAGAGAAAGGCCACCCCGCTTGGCGCTTGCCGGGCTTCCTGCCCGGCAAGTCCGTGAGCCGGGGCCGGGCTTTTCGACCGGACTCCTGTCCGGACGAAAAGGAGTCGCCATCCATGTCGACTCCCGCTACGCGGCCTGTCGTCCCCGACTCACCGCCGCACAAGGGACCCCGGGTAGAGCAGCGGACCATCGTGGCCCGCACTCGGTGGAGAGCTGAAAAGCCAAGCCTCGCAGCGTGCGCCATCCCTGCGACTTCATGGCTGTACCCCAGGCACTGGATTCCAGCCTTCGCTGGAATGACGAGCAGGCGATGCGTCAAAGGTGGCGCGTGGTTTTTTGCTGTTGCTGTTGCTGTCGATCTGGCTCTTCTGAAAAGTACGCGCAGGATGCGCGTCGCTCTACCCGGGGGCCCCTCTGAAGCGGCGGGCGGGTGGAGGATCAGCCCGCAGGGTGGTTCGCATGGATGCGAACCAGTTTGGCGTCAGGGCAGGATGCCCTGTCGACAAACCCCGTAACCCGCCCGCGGACTTTCCGGGCAGGAAGCCCGGAAAGCGCGTAAGCGGGGTGCCTCTCTCTTTGGTTACTTTCTCTCGGGCAAGCGAGAGAAAGTAACTCGCCCTCCGAAGGAGGACGAAAGCTCTTGCTCCGACTCAACGCCTGGAAGCAAGGCGCTGGATTTCGGCTTTCGCCGGAATGACGGCCGAGGGCAGCGAAATCACCATCACCGCAATGTCACTCAATCCGAAATCGCCAACACACACTCCCCCGCCCCATAACTGCGACAACAAACCGGAAAGATCGACAGCGTTCCCGGCGCGATGGCCGGCTCCAGCAGGCCCTGCAGAAAACCGCTGAAGAAACTGCAGCCGGATTGGCCGTCTTCCGCGCACAGGGGGCTGTCGTGGATGTGCAGTTGCATGCCCTGCTGGTCGGCCTCGACCAGCGCGCGCAAGGCAGGAATGCCCAGGCGCTCGACCGCCTCGCGCAGGTCCAGTCCGCCATCCAGCGCGTACTCGCGCCCGAACACCCAAGTGCCCATGCGCCGGCCGGCCAGCGCGAGCGAGGGCTCGCGCGCATCCGCGGCGACCGCATGCTGCAGCGCCAGCAGTTGCGGCAGTACCCGCGGGTAGTCGTGCTCCAGATCCTGCAACGCCTTGTCGACCGCCGCCTCATCCGGCGCCAGTGCAACCAGTTCGACGAACAGCGCCGTCTCCACGGACTTCGCCGGTGCAGGTGCCCGTGGCGTGGGCTGGATGAACTCGAACTCCGGCTCGGGCGAGGATGCCTGCCGCGGCGCTGGCGGGCTCGCCACGACAGGTGTCGCCACCGGTCCGGCCGCCTCGGGCTCGGCCGCCGTCGCCGCTACCGGCAACGCCACGCCAGGCGACGGAGTGGCCACCGGTACGACCGGTGTGACCACCGGCCCGACCGGTGCCGGCGGCGCCATGACCGCCGGCCGTGTGCGCTTGTGCGAGATCGCGAAATGCGGCCTCGGCTCGTCCTCGGTGTAGGGAAACAGCTTGACGCTGATGAAACGATCGCAGCCATCCAGCGCCGCCTCGAGTGTGCGTCGGGCGCGGGATGGCCCCCGCACGATCACGCTGAGCAGGATGCCGTGTTCGCCTTGCATCAGGCGTTGCCGCTGCAGCGCGAAGCCACTGGCCAGGACGAGTCGTCCGACCTCGATCAGCAGCCCCTTCCGGCTTTCCGAGAGGCCCTGGATTTCCAGCTCGATCATCCAGCCCCCTGTAGGCGATGCCAATGGAACACGTTGTGTGGAGCGACGTCGCCGTGTGCAGGCCATGCGCTGCAGCGGAAGACGTCCGCGATACGTGGAGATTCTAGGACCAACCGGAAGGAATGAGCGATATCGGGGCCACACTTGAGCATCTCGCATGCCCTTCTTTTGCCGCTGCCACGGCAGCTTTCAACCGCCGCCGTGGCATCCCGCCGATGAAGAACGTATCGTCCAACCTCTCCACCATCAGGCTCCCCATGGCAACCCCGAAGCCCTTCCCCCACGCCGGCTTCCTGAGCCAGCTGGAGCACATCGACGCATCGGCGCCCATGCCCGTGGCCCGGCTGCCGCCATCACTCGCCCGCATTTCCCTGGTCGCGGAAGGCTCCGGCCAACCGACGCCAGCCGCCGCTCATCTGATCCAATTGCTGAAGGCGCGCAAGGCCGTGCTGCAGGCGTCGTACGATACGGACGTGGTGGCCGACGAGCTGCGCCGGTATCAGAAATTCGCCAAGCCGGGCCAGCCATCGCCGCACATCGTCCGGCTGCGGCAGCAGCAGGCTGCCGCGCGGCAGGCATCGAGCCAGTCGAGGCAATCCTTCATCAAGGCGGTCGCCGCGTTCGCGCGGGAGGCCGGGATCGAGGCGCCGCCGCGGGTGGCGCTTGAGGCATTCGTCATCGGCTGGATCGATGCCAACGTGCCGAAGGATGCCGTCCCCGCGAACTGACCGCGACTGGCCGAAGGGCTCTTCGATCCACGCAAATGAAACAGCCGGCACGTTTGCGCGCCGGCTGTTTCAGTTCCACCTTGCCGCTCAGCGCAGGATCGCGGCCGGATCCTGCTTCGCTTTCAGCGCACTGCACAACTGGATCGATTCGCCGGTCTGCGCCAGGCCGCGGCCGATGCCGGCGGCATCTTTCTCGCGCGGCTTGAAGAACGCCTGCAGGCGTTCGTACTCGGCCGTGCTGCAGCCGCCGCCACCGGCCAGCGACGGCAGCCGGCCGCCGGAGAAGCTGCCGGTGCGATCGAGGATCTGCTGGTAGTGGGCGGTGAACCAGGTCCACATCGCGTTGCGCTGGGCCAGGGTGTCGCGGCCGGCGCGCAGCAGCATGCCCATCTCGCCGACCTTGACCGGCTTGGTCAGGGCGAAGTTGCGCACCTGCTCGGTCAGCGCCGGATCCTCCACGCTGGCCAGGCCGCCGAGGATGCCGTTGCGCAGGGCCGGATCGCTGGTCCTGGGCAGCTCGGCGATCAACGCATCGACCGCGCTCTTGCCATGTTCCTGCACCGCCACGCCCAGCGCATCGCCGAGCAGGTCGGGATCGGCGGCGGCCAGGTTCAGACGGCCATCCGCGTTCGGCTTGAGTGCCGCCTCACCCTGCTTGAGCAGGGCTGCACGCACTTCCGGCAGCTTGAAATCGAACGCCAGCGAGCTGGCCAGGCTGCTGCGCATCAGCGAGTCGTCTTCCGGCTCGCCCGCCTTGCGCTGGTAACCGAGCTGCTCCAGGCGCGGCAGGTAGGCCGCCTTCGCCCAGTCGGCCAGGCGGGCGCGCTGCGCATCGGTGGCAGCGATGCGGTGGTAGAGCTGCGCCGCCTGGTCCAGCGGCACGGTGGCCACTTCGCGGATTTTCGAAGCGGTCAACGGCTGCAGTGCGGCCAGCATGTCGCCGGCATCGAGGTCGCCATGGCGGAAGCTGGCGCTGATCGCGTCGGCGTAGGCGAGTTGCTCGGCATCGCTGAGCTTGCCGACCTGCTTGACCAGCCCGTCCAGTTCCGACTTGTCGAGGCTGAAGCGGTAATAGCCGCTGGCGTTCGCGTTCGGCATGATCCAGGTCGGCTTGCTGGCGCCGGCCAGCACCATCGAACCGGTTGCCTTGTCGAGCATTTCACAGGCCACCTTGCTGGACGGTGCTCCATCTTTGCCGCTGGCGGCGGTGCCGTAGCGCACGCACACCGGCACGCCCCAGATGCGCTGCGCGTCGCCGCGGCTGCCGAGCGGCAGGTAGCGGCTCTGGCTCAGCTGCAGCACGGTCTGGCCGTTTTTCTGCTCCAGCTTGGTCGCCACGTACGGCACGCCGGACTGGTCGAGGAAGCTCTTGAAGGCGTGCTTGAACGCATCGCCCTTGTCGGCCGCGGTGGCGATCGCCGAGACCAGGTCGTCGGCGGTGGCGTTGCCGTACTTCTGGCTCTGGATGTACGCGCGCATGCCCTTCTGGTAGGTCTTCTCGCCCACGTAGTTCTCGAACATGCCGATGACGCTGGCGCCCTTCTGATAGGTGATGCCGTCGAACGCGGTCATGATGTCGCCGTTGCCGGTGATCGGCTGGCGGATACTGCGCGCGCTGACCAGGCTGTCGTTGTTCATCGCGCCCTGGCCGCCGCGCACGCGGTCGAGGTCGGCGCGGTATTCCGGGTGCACCTGCATGGTGACCTTCTGCTGCATCCAGGTGGCGAACGCCTCGTTGAGCCAGATGTCGTTCCACCATTCGGTGGTCACCGTGTCGCCGGTCCACTGATGCGCCAGTTCATGCGCGTTGACGTTGAACGAGCCCTGCACGTTGCGCGCCGGCGAATCCTTGTCGATCAGCAGCAGCCAGTCGCGGAAGGTGACCAGGCCCGGGTTCTCCATCGCGCCAGCCTCGAAATCCGGCGCGGCCAGCAGGTCGAGCTTGTCGAACGGGTAGCCGAAGCCGTAGTAGTTTTCCAGCGCGTGGATGATGCTCGGCGTTTCGCCCAGCACGTGCTGCATGCGCTGGCCTTCGCCCTTGGCGGCGATGCCGCGCAGCTGCAGCGGCTTGGCGCGATAAGCGGTCGGCGAGATGTCCGGGCCGGCGACGATGTCCCACGGGCCGACCGCGAACGCGACCAGGTAGGTCGGCAGCGGCAGCGTCTGCGCGAACGTCACGGTCTTCCAGCCCTTGCCGGCCGGCGCCTGTTTCACCTGCTGGGTGTTCGCCACCACGTTTTCGTGGTCGGGCACGGTGATGCTGAGGTCGAACGGGGTCTTGAAGCCGGGCTCGTCGAAGCCGGGGAAGGCGAAGCGCGCGCTGATCGGTTCCATCTGCGTCATCGCGTACGGCTGGCCCTTCGCGGTGACCTTGTACAGGCCCTGCAGCTGCGCGTTGAGCGGCGCGGTGTACTCGAACTTCACGGTCAGCTGCTGCGGCTTGAGGGTGCTGCCGAAATCCACCCGCACCACGCCGGCCTTCGGATCCACCGCGACGTACTTGCCGGCGTGCGCCTTGCCGGCGGCGTCGGTGATCGTCACCTTCGACACCTTCAACTCGGCGCCGTCCAGCCACAGGTGGTCGGAGGCCTGGGTCAGCTTGACCTTGATCGTGGTGGTGCCGGAGAAATCCTGCTGCGCCGGATCGACCTTGAACGCCAGCTGGTAGGACTGCGGCACGGCCCAGCCGGGCAAGCGGCCCTGCGGCGCCTGATCGGCGGTGGCGGCAAACGCGGCGCCGCAGCAGGCGGCCAGCGCGGTGAGCAGAAGAGGACGGACGAGTCGGCGCATGAGAACTTTCTCTGGCGTGGGGGAAAACCCCAAACTAGAGGCGGCATGACTTCCGACCCAGTGCCAGAAGGCATGCCCGCCGCGCGGCAGGCGCGACGCGGAACCGCCTGCGGAGAAAGGCGAAAAAAAACCGGCGACGAAGCAAGCTTCATCACCGGCCGGGGAAGCCCGCGCGCCTGCGGGGGAGAGGGAGGGGGAGCTCCAGCGCGCGGGGTGTCAAAAGCACAACGTGGGCACAGCATAGGACCCTCGCTTGCATTGCTCCAATTGATTGTTACCATCCCAGCCATAGCGTATGGCTATTGCCGAGCCGGGACGATCCATGAATCTGCGCGATCTCCAGTACCTGGTGGCCCTGGCCGAGCATCGCCACTTCGGCCGCGCGGCCGAGGCCTGCTTCGTCAGCCAGCCCACCCTGTCCACCCAGATCAAGAAACTGGAGGAGGAACTGGGCGTGCCGCTGGTCGAGCGCACCCCGCGCAAGGTGCTGCTGACCGAAGTCGGCCGCGACATCGCCATCCGCGCGCGCGACGTGCTCAACGGCATCGAGCAGATCCGCAGCGTGGCCCGGCGCACGCTGGATCCGGAATCCGGCACGGTGCGGCTGGGCATCTTCCCCACCCTGGGGCCGTATCTGCTGCCGCATGCGTTGCCGCTGGTGCGCAAGGCGTTCCCCCAGCTGGAACTGCTGCTGGTCGAGGAAAAGACCGAGGCGGTGCTGCGCCTGTTGCGCGAGGGCAAGCTGGACGCCGGCATCCTCGCCCTGCCGCTGCACGAAGACAGCCTGCATACCGAGTTCCTGTTCGAAGAACCCTTCCTGCTGGCCGTGTCGGAAGCCCATCCGCTGGCGCACAAGCAAGGCCAGCTGAAACTGGCCGACCTGTCCAACCAGAACCTGCTGCTGCTGGAAGACGGCCACTGCCTGCGCGACCAGGCGCTGGAGGTGTGCCACCTCGCCGGCGCCGTCGAGCGCAGCGGTTTCCGCGCCACCAGCCTGGAGACGCTGCGGCAGATGGTGGCGGCGAACGTCGGCATCACCCTGCTGCCAGTCACCGCAGTGAAGCCGCCGGTGGCGCCGCTGGATAACCTGCACCTGATCGAGTTCAAGGGCCAGCCGCCGAGCCGGCGTGTCGCGATGGTCTGGCGCAAGAGTTCGGCGATGGCCGGATTCCTGAAGCGGATGGCGGCGGTGTTCCGGCAACTGCCGGCCGATCTGCTGAACCCGCATACGGCAGCCTCGCCCGCCGTGCCGGCGGAACCCGTCCGGCCCGCGCGCAAGGCGGCGCGCCGATAGCTGCAGGCTATTCGTCCGATCCAGACAATCAATTTCAGCATTCGCCCGCCGGGCGCTAGGCTCGGCAGGTCACGACCGTGAAGGCCGCACTCGCAACCCCTCCCAGCCCAACGCCACGAGGTGATGTCATGAGCAACCTGAAAGGCTCCAAGACCGAGCAGAACCTGAAAGACGCCTTTGCCGGCGAGTCGATGGCAAACCGCCGCTACCTGTACTTCGCCGCCAAGGCCGACGTCGAGGGCTACAACGATGTCTCCGCGGTGTTCCGCTCCACCGCCGAAGGCGAGACCGGCCACGCCCACGGCCACCTGGAATACCTCGAAGCGGTGGGCGACCCCGCCACCGGCCTGCCGTTCGGCGGCACCCAGCTGAACCTGAAAAGCGCCATCGCCGGCGAAACCCACGAGTACACCGACATGTACCCGGGCATGAGCAAGGCCGCGCGCGAGGAAGGCTTCGACGAGATCGCCGACTGGTTCGAAACCCTGGCCAAGGCCGAGCGCTCGCACGCGAACCGCTTCACCAAGGCGCTGGGCGAACTGGGCTGAGAAGCCGCCAACAACCAAGACCGTCATTCCGGCGAAAGCCGGAATCCAGCGACTCGGCAGTCCCAATGTAAAGACGCTGGATCCCGGCTTTCGCCGGGATGACGGGTTATGGGATTCCCTCCTGATTTGCGGGAAGAAGACGATGGCCGATCCCACCCAAGACACGCGCGAAGGCAACCTGGACGCGCCCACGCGGCATCCGCTGGACTGGACCAGCCCCGACTTCATGGACCAGCAATCGCTGGATGCCGAACTCGAGCGCGTGTTCAACATCTGCCACGGCTGCCGCCGCTGCGTCAGCCTGTGCCACGCCTTCCCGACCCTGTTCGACCTGATCGACGCGTCGGCGACGATGGAGATCGACGGCGTCGACAAGGCCGACTATCCCAAGGTCACCGAGCAGTGCTACCTGTGCGACCTGTGCTACCAGACCAAGTGTCCGTACACGCCGCCGCATCCGTGGAACGTGGATTTCCCGCACCTGATGCTGCGTGCCAAGGCGGTGGCGTTCGAGCGTGACGGCGTGCCGCTGTCGTCGAAGATCCTGTCCAGCACGCGCACCGTGGGCAAGCTCGCCTCGATTCCGGTGGTGGTGCAGGTGATCAACGCCGCCAACCGCAACCCGGGCGCGCGCCAACTGCTGGAAAAAACCATGGGCGTCGACGCGAAGGCGCGCGTGCCCGAATACCACTCGCCCACCGCGCGCAAGCGTCTGCGCGATCTCGACGGCAGCGGCGAAGCGGTTCCCGCCGGCCGCACGCGCGGCAAGCTGGCGCTGTTCGCCACCTGCTATTGCGACCACTCCGACCCGGTGGTGGTCGAGGACCTCGCCGCGGTGCTGCGGCACAACGCGATCCCGACCAAGCTGGTCGAACAGGAAAGCTGCTGCGGCATGCCCAAGCTGGAACTGGGCGACCTGCAAACGGTGAAGAAGTACAAGGAGCGCAACATCCCGGTGCTGGCGAAGATGGCGCGCGAGGGCTGGGATTTCACCGCGGCGATCCCGTCCTGTGTGCTGATGTTCAAGCAGGAACTGCCGCTGATGTTTCCCGACGATGCCGACGTGGCGCTGGTGCGCGAGCGCTTCTTCGATCCGTTCGAATACCTGGCCGAACGGCACAGGGCCGGCCTGCTGCAGACCGACTTCAAGCAGTCGCTGGGCAAGGTCGCCTGGCAGGTGCCGTGCCACCAGCGCGTGCAGAAGATCGGCCCGAAGACGCGCGACATCCTGCAGCTGGTGCCGGGCACCGAAATCGTCACGATCGAGCGCTGCTCCGGCCACGACGGCACCTACGGCGTGAAGCACAAGACCTACGCACTCTCGCGCAAGCTGGCCAAGCCGGTGGAGAACCGGGTGAGCCAGGCCAACCCCGACCACTTCACCAGCGACTGCCCGATGGCCGGCGGCCACATCGCCCACGGCCTCGACGACAAGCCCGGCGCGGAGCATCCGTTGAGTCTGCTACGCAAGGCGTACGGCGTTTGAGGCACATGCCCTCACTGCCGTCATTCCCGCGCAAGCGGGAATCCATTTTCACGCGCGGCCGAAGATCAAGGTGGATTCCCGCTGTCGCGGGAATGACGGCAATATGAAACTTCCGCACGTACTCATCGGCATCGCGCTGACGGAAACATCATGCAAAAACTCACCCGCGCCGACCTGCTCAGCCTGGAAACCTACGCGCAGCAGCGCAACGAGTTCCGCGCCCGCGTGATGGCGCACAAGAAGCAGCGTACGGTGCATCTCGGCGAGCACCTCACGCTGATCTTCGAAGACCGCCTGAGCATCCAGTACCAGGTGCAGGAAATGCTGCGCATCGAGCGCATCTTCGAGGTGGACGGCATCCAGGATGAACTGGACGCCTACAATCCGCTGGTCCCCGACGGCAGCAACCTCAAGGCCACCATGCTCATCGAATACGCCGACGTCGAACAGCGCAAGCATGAACTCATACGCCTGCGCCATATCGAGCATGCGATCGCGCTGAGCGTGCACGGCCACGCCGCGGTCGCCGCGATCGCCGACGAGGACATGGAGCGCAGCAACGACGAGAAGACCGCCGCCGTGCACTTCCTGCGTTTCGAACTCAGCCCCGCGATGATCGCGGACTGGCGCGCCGGCGCTGCAGTCGCACTAGCCTCGACCCTGCCGGCGATGCCGGTCGACACCACGCTCACACCCGGGCAGTCGCGCGCCCTGGCGGCGGATTTCGCCTGAGCATGCGCAAACTCCCGATCGCCGCCGCCCTGCTGCTGGTGCTGCTGGGCGTGTTCTCGCGCAGGCATCACGCACCGCTGCAACCCGAACCTGGCGTGCTCGCCGCCGAAGTGCCGGTGCAGGTCGACCTCGACCACGGAGCGCAGCTGCAGCGTGGCGACACCACGTTGACCACCCGCGCCCACTTCGACATCACCGCCCGCGTGCTGTCGCGCAAGGAATACTCCTCCGGCGCCGACGCCGAGCTGATCCCGCTCGACCTCGCGCTCGGCTGGGGCCGCATGTCCGACAGCGCGGTGCTGGCAAACATCGACATCAGCCAGTCCGGCCGCTTCTACTACTGGCACGTCAAGGCATTTCCGATCCCGCGCCGCGAGATCGAAACCTCCAGCGCGAACATGCACATGATCCCCGCCGACGCGGACGTGAAGCGCCAGCTCGACCAGGTGCGCCCCGGCCAGCTGGTGCACATCGAAGGCTTCCTGGTCGACGCCAGCCGCGCCGGCGGCTGGCACTGGAATACCTCGCTGACCCGCGACGACACCGGCGCCGGTGCGTGCGAGCTGATCTATGTGGAAAGGGTCGACGCCGCGGCGCCGTGAGCGCTGCCGACCGCAGCGACAGGCGGGACTCAGTAACGCAGCAAGCTGTGCAGCGGCTTGCCGGCATGCCAGCGGCTGCGTCCCTGCAGCGCGGGCAGCTCGATCACCACGCTGGCGCCGAGCAACTCGGCACCCAGCTTGCCGACCAGGGCCGCAGCCGCCGCCAGGGTGCCGCCGGTGGCCAGCACGTCGTCGGCCAGCAGCACGCGCTCGCCGGGCCTGAACGCATTGCGCTGCACCTGCAGCTGGTCGCTGGCGTATTCCAGCTGATAGTCCACCGTCACCACCGGCGGCGGCAGCTTGCCCGGCTTGCGCAGCGGCACGAAGCCGGCGTGCAGTTTCTGCGCCAGCGCGGCGCCGAAGATGAAGCCGCGCGCCTCGATGCCGCACACTGCCTGCACGCCGCTGCCCTGCCACGGCTCGGCCAGCGCGTCGATGCAACGGGCGAAGCTGCCGGCATCGGCGAGCAACGGGGTGACGTCGCGAAACATCACGCCGGGGCGGGGAAAATCGGGTACGGCGCGAATCAGTGCGGCGAGGTCTTGCATGGGGCTTCCTGGGAGCGTGCCGGCCACATGACTCAGCAAGGCACGGTCAGCGGGTCGTCCGGCAGATCATCGTCCACGATCGCCTGCCGCGCCTCGCTGAGCCGGGCTTCGACCTCGCCCACGATGCCGTTGGCGATCGCCAGGCTCGATTCGGGCACCATCACCGCCATGTAATCCATCGCCGGCAGCTGGCCCACCGCGCCGGTGAGGTACTCGCCGGCAATGAACGCCGGGATGCCGTCGGCCTCCAGCGCATCCTTGACCAGATGGGCATCGAACAGGTTTTCGGCGCGGTAGACGATGTGCATGCCTGCACGCTAACCCGCACGGCGACGCGGGGCAAGCCTCCCGACGGCCATCGGCCGCCCTGCGCCCAGTGGCGACGACAGGGTAAACTTGGACGTTTCCGCCACCGCTTGCGAGTCCAGCCCGATGTCGACCGAGAATTCCGCCACTGCACCCGCCAGCGCGGCTCCACATCAGGCGGCTCCTCTGCAGGATTTCATCCGGCAGATCGTGCGCGACGACCTCGCCGCGGGCAGGCACACCGCGATCCACACCCGCTTCCCGCCGGAGCCGAACGGCTACCTGCACATCGGCCACGCCAAGGCGATCTGCCTGAGCTTCGGCATCGCGAAGGAATTCAGCGGCTGGTGCAACCTGCGTCTGGACGACACCAACCCGGGCAAGGAAGACCCCGAATTCGTCCAGGGCATCAAGGACGACGTGCGCTGGCTCGGCTTCGAGTGGCACGAACTGCGTCACGCCTCGGACTACTTCGAGGTGTTCTACCGCAGCGCCTGCAAGCTGATCGAGGACGGCGTGGCCTACGTCGACGACCTCAGCGCCGAGGAGATGCGCCAGTACCGCGGCACGCTGACCGAGCCGGGCCGCAACTCGCCGCATCGCGAGCGCTCCATCGACGAGAACCTGGACCTGTTCCGCCGCATGCGCGCGGGCGAATTCGCCGATGGCAGCAAGACGCTGCGCGCGAAGATCGACATGGCCGCCGGCAACATCAACATGCGCGACCCGGCGATCTACCGGGTGCGCAAGATCGCCCACCAGAACACCGGCGACGCCTGGCCGATCTACCCGATGTACGACTACGCGCACTGCCTGTCCGATGCGCTGGAAGGCATCACGCATTCGCTGTGCACGCTGGAGTTCGAGGACCACCGGCCGCTGTACGACTGGTTCGTCGACCAGGTCGACCTGCCGAACCACCCCGAGTTGTGGCAGCCGTTGCTCGACGCCGGCCTGCCGACGGTGCCGGCCAAGCCGCGCCAGATCGAGTTCTCGCGGCTCAACCTGAGCTACTGCATCACCAGCAAGCGCAAGCTGGCGCAGCTGGTGAACGAGAACTTCGTGGACGGCTGGGACGACCCGCGCATGAACACGCTGCGCGGCCTGCGCCGGCGCGGCTTCACCCCGGCCGGGCTGCGCCTGCTGATCGAACGCGTGGGCGTGAGCAAGCAGAACAGCGTGATCGACTACGCGATCCTGGAGAACTGCATCCGCGAGGATCTGGACGCCACCGCGGCGCGGCGCATGGCCGTGCTCGACCCGCTGAAGCTGGTGATCACCAACCTGCCGGAAGGCCACGAGGAAACGTTGAGCTTCCCGAACCACCCCAAGGACGAGAGCTTCGGCACGCGCGAAGTGCCGTTCTCGCGCGAAGTGTGGATCGAGCACGACGACTTCGCCGAAGTGCCGCCGAAGGGTTTCCATCGGCTGAAGCCGGAGGGCGAAGTGCGCCTGCGCGGCGTCGGCATCATCAAGTGCGAGCAGATCATCAAGGACGCCGACGGCCACGTGGTCGAGCTGCACTGCACGCTCGACCCGGAAACCCGCCACGGCCTGCCCGGCGCCGACCGCAAGGTGAAGGGCACGATCCACTGGGTCAGCGCGAAGCATGCGGTGGCCACCGAGGTGCGCCTGTACGACCGCCTGTTCAGCGTGCCCGCGCCGGACAACGAAGAAGACGGCAAGAGCTGGCTCGACCACGTCAACCCCGAGGCCAAACGCGTGGTGCAGGCGTGGCTGGAACCGGCCGCCGCCCACGTCGAGCCGGAGCAGCGCTTCCAGTTCGAACGGCTCGGCTACTTCGTGGCCGACCGCGCCGACCATCGCGCCGACGCGCCGGTGTTCAACCGCACGGTGACCCTGCGCGACGTCTGGGCCAAGCCTGCCGGCCAGTAAGCGGAGAACAATGATGCTGCCCCTGCAGATCCACCTGACCCTGCCGCCGTGGATCGGCGACGTTGCCGATACCAACCGGCGTTACCAGAGCGACGAGGAGCGCGTTGGCCTGGCCATCGAGCTGTCGCGGCAAAATGTGGATCGCGGCGGTGGCGGCCCGTTCGGCGCGGCCGTGTTCAACAGTCACAGCGGCCGACTGGTCGCGGTCGGGGTGAATCGGGTGGTGCCGCAGAGCTGCTCGGTCGCGCACGCCGAGATGATGGTGATCATGATCGCGCAGCAGCGGCTCAGCCGGCACCGGCTGAACGAGGACGGCGGCCACTACGTGCTGGCCACCAGTTCGCAGCCTTGCTGCCAGTGCTACGGCGCCAGCGTGTGGGCCGGCATCGACGAGCTGCTGATCGGCGCCCGCGCCGAAGACGTCGAGGAACTTACCGAATTCGACGAAGGCCCGCTGCCGGCCGACTGGATCGGCGAGCTGGCCCGCCGCAACATCGTCGTGCGCCGCGACATCCTGCGCGACCAGGCCCGCGAGGTACTGGCCACTTACGGCGCCACCGGCACACCCTATTGAATCGCTGGCGTGCCGCGCTGCCGCTGATCCTGCTGGTGCTGGCAGGCATCGTCCTGTTTGCCTCCGGCTCGCTGGACCAGTTGAGCCCGCACCAGCTGGTGGCGCACCAGGCCGAGTTGCACGTACAGATCGCCGGACACCCGTGGCTGACCCGACTGGCCTTCATCGGACTGCTGACGCTGACCGTGGCCACCGGGATCCCCGGCACCATCGTGGTGATCCTGGCCGGCGGCTTCGCGTTCGGCGTGGTCGACGCCACGCTGTGCTCGTCGGTCGGGCTTACCCTGGGCTCGCTGGTTCTGTACCTGGCCAGCCGCTACGCGTTCGGCCCCGGCAGCCGCCAGCCGCCGGCCTTCGTGGCGCGCCTGCGCCACGGCTTCGAACGGCACCCGGTGAGCTACACCTTGTTCCTGCGCTTCGTGCCGGTCGTGCCGTTCGGCGGGGTGACCGTGGCGCTGGCATGGCTGCGCTGCCCGCTGTGGCTGTTCCTCGGCGCCAGCTGGCTTGGCGGCACCGTCTCGCTGATCTTCGAAACCTCGATCGGCGCCGGCCTCGGCGACGCCATGGCCATGAGTCGGAGCGACAGCTTCGGCATCGCCCTGTTCATGCACCGCGAAGTGCTGCTGCCACTGGGCGCGATCGCCCTGCTCGCCTTGCTGCCGCTGCTGATCGAGCGCATCACCCGGCGCCACCGCCAAGGAACCAGGCACATCGACTGAACGCCGGAATCCGGCCGCGACGCGGGGCGATCAGCGCCTTCGACGACGCCATCGACCGGCTCAGGCCTCTGCCGGTTCCGAGCCGGAGTACGCCGGCGGCCCGGATGAACCGCTTTCCGGGCCAAGCTGAAAGATCATGCGCAAGGTTCAGCGGTACAGCCAAATGCCCGTAAATCAGTAAATTGACATTGATTCAGGAACATCTCATATTCCCTGTCAGGCATGGCGTTAGCCCGTGACGCAGCACACGGACAAGCTTGTCGGTCAACTGAAATAATGCCGGCGGCCCTAGGGGGGGAATATGCCAGTTTCGATCCAATCCGATCGACGGTCCATGTCACCGGCGCGCACGCGCTTGCGGCAGGCGCAGGTCACGGCACGTACACGGGGTTTCACCCTGATCGAGCTGATGATCACGGTGGCGGTCATCGCCATCCTCGCGGCCATCGCCGTTCCCAGCTATTACCAGTACACCTTGCGCTCCAACCGCTCGGCGGCCGAGAGCGTCATGCAGGAAATCGCCAGCGCGCAGGAACGCTACCTGGTCGACAGCCGGCAGTTCGCCGGCAACTTGAGCACGCTCGGCTACAGCGTGCCGAACACGGTGGACTCCAACTACAGAGTCGATATGGTGGCTACCGCGGCCTCCGCCTCGGGCGGCACGCCGCCGGACTACACCATCACGGCCACGCCAAAAGGTAGCCAGGTCCGCGACACCGGCTGCAAAACGCTCACGCTCAACGGCGACGGCAGCAAGAAGGCCAGTACCGGCGCCACGAACTGCTGGAAATGAGCCATGCGCACATCACGTAGCCACGGCTTCACCCTGATCGAGATGCTGGTCACCTTGGCCATCTTCGCCGTGCTGCTGATGATCGCCGTCCCCTCGATGCGACCGTTCCTGCAGTCGCAAAGCGTCAAGAACGCCTCGATGGACATCAACTCTACGGTGGCGCTGGCGCGCAGCGAGGCGATCAAGCGCAACGCCATCGTCGACGTTACGGCCAACAGCGCGACCGACTGGAGCCAGGGCTGGGTAGTCAGTCAGACCACCCCCGCCGCTACCATCCGCAAGCAGCCTGCCCTCGGCAACATCGTCATCGCGCCGACCAACGGCCAAAGCTTCAGCTTCGACGGCAACGGCCGGATGACCAGCACCGGGGCCACGTTCACGATCAAGCCACTCAACAAGACCGGCTCGCAGCCGCTCTGTCTCACCGTCACAGTGGGCGCCACCGGCCGCGTCGAGTCCACCAAGGTCACCTGCACATGAAAAACCAGACCGGCATGATGCTGATCGAGGCACTGGTGTCGCTGGTCATCGCAGCCATCGCCCTGCTCGGCACCGTCACTTTGATGGCCAAATCCACGCGCAGCGAGATGGAGTCGTACCAGCGGGTGCAGGCGTTGACCCTGGTGCAGGACATGGTCTCGCGCATCAACGCCAACCGGCAGGTCGCCGCGTGCTATTCGAATGGCTCCGCCGGCCTCAGCACGACCAGCGTTCCACTGCCCGTCTGCGCTACGGGCTCGGCCGTCCAGATCGCCACGGCCAACGCCGATCTCCTTGCATGGCAAAACGCCCTGCTCGGTTCCAGCGAAGTCTCCAGCGGCAACAAAGTCGGCGCCATGATCGGCGCGGTGGGCTGCGTCGACCAGGTGGTTGACCCGGTCAACCAGATCTATCGTGTCAGCGTCGCCTGGCAAGGCCTGATGTCCACCGCTGTACCGAAGCTGTCGTGCGGAAAGGCCTCGCTCGGCGACAACAACAAGCGGCGCGTAATCAGCGTCGAAATCCAGATCGCCAACCTCACGACGACATGATGACTCCTCGCGCTCACGGCCAGCCCCTGTCGCATGCCCGCCACCAGGCGGGCATGTCCCTGATCGAGCTGATGATCGCCGTCGCCATCGGCCTGGCGCTGCTGGCCGGGCTCAGCTCGCTGTACGTCTCCACCAGCAAGGCACGTTCGGAGTTCAACAAGACTTCCGAGCAGGTCGAGAACGGCCGCTTCGCCCTGCACTCCATCACGCGCGACATCGAGATGGCCGGCTTTTACGGCCGTGCCAGCCAGCCAGTCGCCACCACCAGCTATGCCCTGTCGGATCCCTGCGCCACAGCGCCGGCATCGATGGGTTTCACCACACTCACCGTCCCGCTCCCGGTCTACGGGCCGGCGCTGGCCGCCACTGTTCCCGCATGCCTGGCGGCCAAACTTACGAACATGAAGCTCGGCACGGAAGTCCTCACCGTCAGCTACGTCTCCGGCAGCACCAGCGCCACGGCTGACGGTACCAATTACTACCTGCAGCGATCCGGCTGCGAGACCGACAGCGTATCGATGGTCTACAGCAATACCGCCAGCGCCTTCACCCTGCTCACCAAGGCGCCCATTGCCGGCCAGCCCTGCAGCACCACCGGTACCACGGCCGAGTTGCGCCAGTACGTCGAGCGCAGCTACTACGTGGCCACCTGCGATGTCTGCACCGGTCCTGGCGCCGACACCACGCCGACGTTGAAGGTGGCCGAGTTCGCGCCCGGCGCACCCAATAACATCCAGGTCTCCTCGCTGGTTACCGGCATCGAGGACGTGCACTACAGCTACGGCGTGGACACCGACAACAACGGCTCGCCAGATTGCTACGTCGATAACCCATCCGTGGACAACAGCGCCGTGCCGGCCTGCGCGGCAGTGGCTGCGGCCGCCACTTACACATGGATCACATCCGGCACCGCCAATTGGCCCAACGTTACCGCTGTGCGCGTCAACCTGCTTTCGCGCAATCTCGACAACACCGCCAGCTGGACCGACACCCGCACCTATGACCTGGGCCGCGCGACAGCAAACGGCCCGTACAACGACCACTACAAGCGGCACGTCTACGGTACCGTCGCACGTATCTGGAACACCGGCGGCCTGAGGGAGAACCAGTAATGAAGACCCCTCCGTCTCGCGCCTCGCAGCGCGGCTTCACCCTGGTGATGACGCTGATCTTCCTGATCATCTTCATGCTGTTCGCCATTTCCATGGTCAGTTCGAGCATGATCAACACCAAGGTCGCCGCCAATCAGCAGTACCGTCTGGAAGCTGGCACCGTGGCGCAACAGGGCATCGAGCAGGTGATGAGCCAGCCGTTCGTCCGGCTGCCGATCACCGCCACCACCCCCGTGCAGGTCGACGTCAACGGCGACGGTGTCACGGATTTCACCGCGCAGGTTTCACCGCCATCCTGCCTCGACAGCAAAGTGATCCCGAACGCGTCCCTGCCGGTAGGCGATGTCTGCAAGACGCCAAACAACAACAACGGCAACCTGACCCTGCCCGGTCCGGCCTCCTCGGTATCTCCACCGCCGGCGGCACCCTCGATGTGCTCGGCGACGCAATGGGACATCCAGTCCGCCGTCACCGATCCGAGCAACACTGCCGTCGCTGTCACCGTGCACCAGGGTGCCTCCGTCCAGGTGCCGATCGGCACGCCCTGCCCCAATTAATCAACCTCGCATCCGTTCCCGCGGAGGAGTCGTCATGCCACACGCGCGCATTGTCTTGAACCACCGGCTGCGTCTCTTCGTGCTGATCGCCGCGGCCCTGGCGCTGCCGGGCATGGTCAACGGCGAGGATATCGACCTGTACACCGTCAACACGACGGGCGGCGGCCAGCCGAACGTCCTGCTCGTGCTGGACAACGCCGATGCTGCCAATGCGGCCTTCAAACCAGTCCCCTCCGGCTCCTCCGCCTGCAGTACCTTCGGGCTCAGCAACACCAGTGATCTACTGGTCGATCAATGCGCTCTGTACAACCTGGTCCAAGGGATTGGCTCGTCGACCAGCCAGTTGAACGGCAAGGTCAACATGGGCCTAATGATGTTCGCTCCAGATAGTACCGGTGGCGGACGGTTCTTCTATCCGGGTCCCACACCTGCACCCGGCCCGCTTCCGCTGCTGGACAGCGCTGGCGCCAGCAATTTTATGACCGCGATCTTGAGCGGTGGCCCCGGCGGCACCGGCATGGCTTTCGGCGCCGGCTCGAACAAGGTGGACGAATCCATGCAGGAGGCGTATGCCTTCTTCAGCGGCACCCAGGGTATATCGGGAACCAAGTACAAAAAGCCGACCACGGACACGTGCCAACAGAACTTCATCATCTATCTGGCCAATGTGACCGGCAACAATTCACCCAAAACGTCAAACAACGTTTCGCTCCCACAATCAAAGTTGACGACGGCCAACGGCGGAGTTACCCCGGGGATCATCCCGCTGACCCCCTCCGGCGACCAGCAGAACTGGGCCGACGAGTGGGCTCAGTTCATGTACAGCACGGCCGATCTTTCCGGCATTCCCGCGTCGACCGCGCATACCCGCCAGAACATCATTACCTACACCATCGCCGTTACGGATGGTTGCGATACGGGGAGAAACCCGAGCCAAAAATGCATCGATCACGTCAACCTGATCAAGAGCATGGCCTCATACGGCGGCGGCAAATATTTCTACGTCAATGGGACCGATACAAACGCTGTGGCCGCGCTGATCAGTGCGTTCAACACGATCCTGACCGAAGTGCAGGCGACCAACAGCGTGTTCGCTTCGGTGAGCCTGCCGGTCAGCGTGAACGCCCAAGGCACCTCGCTGAACCAGGTGTATGTCGGCATGTTCCGCCCGGATGCCGGAGGCGCTCCGCGCTGGGCGGGCAATCTCAAGCAGTATCAGCTCGGTTTTTATACCGACCTGAATGGTAGCCAGCAAGTCCAGATGGAAGACTCGCTGCGCCACCCGGCGATCACCAACTCCGGCACCGGCTTCATCACGCCCAACGCGCTCAGCTTCTGGACGGCGGATCACCTGCCCGCCACCCTGCTCACCACCCTGGGCACCACCACCCAATTGCGCGACGGCCCATTCCAGGTCAACACCACCAGCACGCCCGTCACCAACTGGCCCAGCTTCAACACTCCCCCCACCACCACTCCCCCCACCCCCCCCTCCGGCTTCTGGGTCCATCTGGACTCCACCGTTCAAGGATCTGGCGGCACCTTCGACGCCCCCGACGGCCAGATCGTCGACAAGGGCGGCGTCGCCGAGATGACACGCGCGGATTACCTCACCGATCAGACGATTCGCGCGATCTATACCTGCCCAACAAGTGGCTGCACCAGAAATGCGGCGCTGTCCACCACCAAGTTCGATGTCGCCACGCTGGGCAGCAACACAACTTTCGGTACCAGTACCACTACGACCCCGACTACCACGAATTTGATCAACTGGATCCGCGGCACGGACAACAACACCGGCACCGGCATCGAGAACCCGGCGGGGCCCGGCGGCTTAGGTTCCACACCCGTGCGCCCCTCCATCCACGGCGACGTGCTGCACTCGCGGCCAGCGGTGGTCAATTACGGCGGTTCCATTGGCATCGTGGTGTTCTACGGCTCCAATGACGGCCTCTTCCGTGCCGTCAACGGCAACACGGGCGCTCCCTCTACCGCGACCACTCCGCCCCCCACCGTCATCACGACTACCAGTACTCCATCTGCACCTACACGCTACGTGCGTCCCGGCGGCGAGCTGTGGTCGTTCATCGCCCCGGACTTTTTCGGTAAATTCCAGCACCTGTACAACAACACCCCATCGCTCACGCTGGGTGCAACCGCTACCGGCAGTGGCAAGGACTACTTCTTCGACGGCACCACCACGGTCTACCAGGATCTGCGCACCACGCCTTCGAAGACCTATATCTATGTCACGGCACGCCGCGGCGGTCGCCTGATCTACGCGTTCGACGTGAGCGACCCGACCGCACCGGCATTCCTGTGGAGCAAGACCAACGTCGACATCCCCGCACTCGGCCAGACCTGGTCGCAGCCCAAACTGGCCCTGATCAACGGCAATACGAATCCCGTGCTCATCATGGGCGGCGGCTATGCCCCTGAAGAGGATGCCGACCCGGTAGGTGCTCCCGATAGCATGGGGAACGCGATCGTGGTGCTGGACGCCTTCTCGGGCAACCCGGTGTGGACTGCCTGCCCGAGCGGCTGCACGACGAACGTCACCGCCATGACCTACGCGATCCCTGCCGACGTCACCTTGCTCGATACCAATGGCGATGGTTACACCGATCGCCTTTACACCGCCGACCTGGGCGGCAATATCTGGCGTGCCGACATCAATGACGCCGACTCGACAAAGTGGACGGTGACCCAGCTCGCCAGCCTCGGCGGCACCGGCACCAACGCCCGCAAGTTCTTCTACCCGCCCGACGTCACCCCGACCGGCAGCTTCGACGCGGTGGTGGCCGCTAGCGGTGATCGCGAGCACCCGCTGCTGGCGAATGCGGCGTCCACCGTATTCAACCGTTACTACATGCTGCAGGACACCAACACCGGCCTCACCCCACCGAGTGGCTGGACCACGATTACCGAATCCATGCTCACCGATGCAACCGCTGCTCTCACAGGAGGAACACCGTATGCCTATTCCTCCTCCACCGGCGCCCCGAAGGGCTTCTTCATCACCTTGGGGGGCACAACCACCAACGCTCAAGGAGTCACAACCAGCAATGGCGAAAAGGCCGTGAATGCACCGTTGACAGTGGCGGGTTATACCTACTTCGGCACCAATACACCCGATGCTTCAAGCAACACTTTCGTGTGCAAGGGGAACCTGGGTCTCGCGCGCGGTTACGCGATCAACTTCCTGACCGGCGCGGGCCTGAACGGCCAAGGCTACGTCCCCTTCGACGGCGGCGGCCTGCCGCCCTCGCCGGTATTCGGTCTGGTCGAAGTCACTGCCAATAGCGGCGTGTACACCCCGGTCCTGATCGGCGGCGGCAACCAGACCGGGCCGGGCGGCGGCAACAACTCCTCGGCACTGGGTGCCAACAAGGTCACTCCGCCCAACACCGGCAAGCGCAAGCGTACCTACTGGTTCACCGAAGGCCTGAAATAGTCGCCGGGCTCAGCAGGCGCGACCCTCCCGTCGCGCCTGCACCACGGCCTCGGGCGAGGCGGATCGCCCGCGATGGCCGTTGCTCCCCCCAACGCGACGGCGCCACCCTACTCGAAACTGCGGGACGCAAGCTCCGTCGACCATGTGCCGCGAGGTGTCGTCGCCAGTGCCAGCTTCCCAAGGGCCGGCAGACGGAACGCCTCGTGCGTCCCGGTGCAGCTGTCAATCTACCCATTTCGCGCTAGTGTTATGTCAGGTCCAGATCACCCGCATGCACGGGCAAGGGCTGGACCTGGCCCGGCGCGCTGGCGCGGGGTAATACAGGGGAGGTAGGGGCGGATGGACATGGCGACCAACTCCTGGCCCGCACGCCTGTGGCAGTGCATGTCGCTGATGCAGCGCTTGGCCTTTGTGGCGCTGGTACCCGCCCTGATCACCGCCGCGCTGCTGGTGACCTTCCTGACCCAGCGCCAGCAGGCCAACCTGCGCCAGATGGCGCACAGCAACGCCGAAGCCATCGCCACGCAGGCGGCCTCGATCAGCCTGCAGCCGCTGCGCACGATGCAATTGCGCGAGCTGGTGCGGATCGCCGATTCGATCGGCAACCTGCCGCATGTGACGCGCGTGCAGATCCGCACCACCGCCGGCCAGATCCTGGCCGATCACCACGAGCCTGACGACAGTCGCGATCCGCAGGAGATCCTGACCGTGGTGCGCGACGTGTTCGATCGCGACCAGCCCGGAACGACAACGCTGGGCTCGGTGCTGGTGGACGTGAGCCTGCACGACGCGATCGCCGCCCAGCACGCAAGCCTGCGCTATGCACTGGTCGTCCTGGTGCTGAGCCTGTGCGTGGCCGGCGTGATCGGTTGGCGGGCGGCGCGCTGGATCGGTGCGCCGCTGCGTCATCTGGCCGGTGCCGTGCGCCAGCTCGGCCAGGGCGACCGCCAGGTGGAAGTGGTGGTGACCGACCGCACCGAGATCGGTGAACTGCAGCGGGGTTTCAACCATGCGGCGGCCGCGCTGTACGACGTGCAGCGCGGGATGGAGCAGCAGATCGAACAGGCCACGCAGGAACTGGCCCGCAAGAACGCCGCGCTGGAAGCGGTCGGCCTGGCCAGGTCGCGCTTCCTGGCGGCCGCCTCGCACGACCTGCGCCAACCGCTGTACGCGCTGACCCTGTTCTCTTCCGCGCTGGCAGTGAACGAACACGACCCGCAGCGGCTGGACCGGATCGCCCACATCCAGGAATGCGTGCAGTCGCTCGACCACCTGTTCGGCGAACTGCTCGACCTGTCGCGGCTGGAAACCGGCGCGGTGCAGGTCGAGATCAGCGAGTTCCCGCTCAACCAGGTCTTCGCCGAGGTCCGCCGCAATTTCGACATGGTCGCGGAGCAGCGCGGGCTGCAGCTGACGATCCACCCCACCCGGGTGTGGGTACGCAGCGACCGCACCATGCTGACCCGCATACTCAACAATCTGGTCAGCAACGCCCTGCGCTTCACCCGCCACGGCGGCGCGCTGGTCGGCGTCCGGCGTGCCGGCGATGGCCGGGTGCGCATCGAGGTCCGGGATACCGGCAGCGGCATCGCACCGGAACACATTTCCAGCGTGTTCGACGAGTTCTACCGCATCGACGACCATGCCGACGTCGGGCTCGACGACGGCTCGCACTCGGGCCTGGGCCTGGGTCTGCCCACCGTGCAGCGGTTGGCGGAGCTGCTCGATACCGAGGTCATGGTGAAATCCCGGCTCGGTCGCGGCAGCGTGTTTCACTTCCAGTTGCCGACCACCGACGCACGCCCGGAGCTGCCCGTACCCGACGACGACGTACCCATCGACCTGGTCGGCAAACGCGTGCTGGTCGTGGATGACGACCCAGCCATCCTTTCCGGCATCCACTTCCTGCTGCGCAGCTGGGGCTGCGAAGTGGAAGTAGCCGAGGATCGGTTGCAGGCGCTGGAGGCCGTCGAGAACTGGCCCGGGCCGCCCGACATCGTGATCTCCGACTTGCGCCTGCGCGGCGGCGAACGCGGTATCGACGTCTTCGCCGCGCTCGACCAGCACTACCAGCGCGATGGCGAGGCGCCGTTCGCCCGCCTGCTGATCACCGGCGAAACCCGCATCGACCGCCTGCGCGAAATTATCGCCGCGAAGGTCCCGCTGCTGTACAAGCCGGTTTCACCGCAACAGTTGCGCCGCGCGATGATGTCGGTGTGGACCGTCGCCCACGGCGACGACTGAAGTCGCGCGCGATCGCCGGCAAGGACAAAAAAAGAGCGCCCGTCAGGACGCTCCGAAAACTGGTGGGTCGTCCGGGATTCGAACCCGGGACCAATAGATTAAAAGTCTACTGCTCTACCAACTGAGCTAACGACCCATCACGCAAAACTGCGGCAAAACTCAAGCCGACAATTTTACGGGCTGGGCGGCAACGGCACAAGCAAGCGCATCGGGTCGTTCAGACGTAGCGCGTGGGATCGACCAGGCCCGCCTCGCGGAAGCCCTGTGCACGCAGTCGGCAAGCGTCGCAATGACCGCAGGCACGGCCGTCGTCGTCGGCCTGGTAGCAGCTGACCGTGGCCGAAAAATCCACGCCCAGCCGCTGGCCTTCGCGCGCGATGTCGGCCTTGCTCATGCGCATCAGCGGCGCGTGGATGCGGATCCCGGCACCTTCGACACCGGCCTTGGTGGCGACGTTCGCTAGGGCCTCGAACGCCTCGATGAAGGCGGGGCGGCAATCCGGATAACCCGAGTAGTCGACCGCATTGACGCCGCACCAGATGTCGCTGGAACCGAGCACCTCGGCCCAGCCCAGCGCGATCGACAGCATGATGGTGTTGCGCGCCGGCACGTAGGTCACCGGGATGTCGCTGCTGTCCACGGTATCCAGCGGCACGTCGATGTCGGCGGTGAGCGCGGAGCCGCCGATGCTGCGCAGGTCGATGCCGACGGTCTTGTGCTCGACCGCACCGAGCATCTTCGCCACGCGATCGGACGCGGCGAGCTCCGAGTTGTGACGCTGGCCGTAGGCCACGCTCAGCGCATGCACCTGGTAGCCCTGCTCGCGCGCCAGCGCGATGGTGACGGCCGAATCCATGCCGCCGGAGACCAGTACGACGGCTTTGCGCAATGTGCTTTGAGACATGATGTTTCCACCTGGAGTGACCGGTCACCGGTCGCGAACGCCACCGGCGACACAGGCCGGCGCGCGGGTTCTCTTGTCGCCTACAGCAATATGGCCGCCTCTTACCTTCCGGCCGCGTCGTTCCACAGCAACTTGTGCAGTTGCAGTTGGAAGCGCACCGGCAGCTTGTCGGCGATGATCCATTCGGCGAGATCACGTGGCTCGACCGCACCGTGCACCGGCGAGAACAGCACCATGCAGCGATCCGCCAGCGCGTGCTCGGCCAGCATCGCGCGCGCCCACTCGTAGTCGGCGCGGCTGGCGATGACGATCTTGATCTGGTCGTGCGGCAGCAGGTGGTCGAGGTTCGACCACAGGTTGCGCTGGCTCTCGCCCGAGTCCGGCGCCTTCAGGTCCATCACCTTGCGCACGCGCGGGTCGACCATGGAGACGTCCAGCGCACCGGAAGTTTCCAGCGACACTTCGTAGCCGGCGTCGCACAGCTTGCGCAGCAGGATCAGGCAGCGCTTCTGCGCCAGCGGCTCGCCGCCGGTCACGCAGACGTGCTTCGCACCATGCGAGGCGACCTCGGCGAGGATGTCGTCGATCGCATGCCAGTTGCCGCCGTAGAACGAGTACTCGGTATCGCACCAGACACAGCGCAGTGGGCAGCCGGTAAGGCGCACGAACACGGTGCGCCAGCCGATCGCATCGGCCTCGCCCTGGATCGAGTGGAAGATCTCGGTGATGCGCAAGCGCTCGGCAACGGCAGGCGTGCCGGACGCCTCGCGCGCGTCATTACCACCCATATCGCTACCTGCTCAGTTGCCCGACTGCAGTTGCAGGCGCTGCAGGCGTTCCTGGGCCAGGCTGGCCACCTTGGAACCCGGGTACTTGGTGGTGACCTGGGTCAGCGTGGTCTTCGCCGCCGCGGTCTGCTTAAGTTCCAGCTGGCTGTAGCCGACCTTGAGCAGCGCGTCGGGGGCCTTGTCGCTCTGCGGAAACTGGCTGAGCAATTGCTGGAACGACTCCAGCGCAACCGGATAATTGGTGGTGGCGTAGTACGACTCGCCGAGCCAGTACCAGGCATTCGGCGCCAGCGCATGGTTCGGGTACTGCTGGATGAAGCTGCGGAACTCGCGCGAAGCCTCCACGTAATTGCCCGCGCGAATCGCCTTGAAGGCCACATCGTAGGCGGCCTGGGCCGCGGCTGGATCGCCAGCAGCGGTGCTGCTGTTACCGGCCGTGGCCGGCTGGCTTGCCGCCGTGTTGCCGGCGGTAGCGGCGGCACTGGCCGCGGCGGCCGGGTTGCCGGCCTGCGTCTGCGGGTTGTTGCCTGCCGTGGCGGCGGCGCCCGCACTGCCTCCCTCGAGGCGACCCATGCGGGCGTCGAGGTCGGTGTACTGGGCCTTGTTCTTGTCGTCGAGCGTCTGCAACTGGTGCTGCAGTTCCTCGATCTGTCCCTGCAACTGCTGCACCTGTGCCTGCAGCTGCTGCATCTGGTTGACCATGCCGGTACCGGACTGGTCCTTGTTCTGTGCCTGCTGTTCCAGCCGCGTGACGCGATCGGCGAGGCTCAACCGCGAGTCCTGCGCGAATGCCGGGAACGCGAACAGCATGGCGGACGCGATTGCGCCCGCCATGCTGAACCTGGCTGCAAAGCTGTTAGCCAGTCGCTTCATCATTACTGCGCCGTGTAGACGATCTCGACGCGGCGGTTCTTGCTCCAGCAATCCTCGTTGTGCTCACGGCACACCGGCTTCTCTTTGCCGTAGCTGATCACTTCGAGCTGGCTGGCCGAGCCACCGTTGGCCTGCAGCGCGTCGGAGACGGCATTGCCACGACGCTCGCCGAGGCCGAGGTTGTACTCGCGGGTGCCGCGCTCGTCGGTGTTGCCTTCGAGACGGATGTGCGAGGTCGGGCGGTCCTGCAGGTACTTGGCGTGGCACGCCATGATCTGCTGGAATTCCGGCTTGATCTCGGTCTTGTCGAAGTCGAAGTACACGACGCGCTGACGCAGGCAGGCATCGGTATCGAGGTCGGCAGGGGTGTACTTGCCATCAGACACGGGGGCCTGGGTCGGAGCGGCCTGCTCCGGAGCGGGCTGCGGTTTGACTTCTGCTTTCTTGGAGCAAGCGGCCGCGCCTACGCAGAGCAGGGCAACCAGGGCGACGCGAACGGTCTTATTCATGGTGACGTTCCTTACGAGTTGAGTTCCGACAAACGATGACGACTGAGGTTACGGGACAGCTGACGCCGGTCGACCGGCTGTTATTTTGACACTTGAAAGATCGACAGTGCGTGACGCTGCACGGTCGCTCTGACTGGCCATGACGCGGCAAGGCGCCACAGCCGGAAACCGAAACGCGCCGCAAAGGCGCTGTCCGGGCCCAGTCCCTGGGCATTATGCTGCCGCACTTGCGTGCAGCAGCATGAAAATCAACGTTGCCGGTATGGCCCCCAGGCGGGTTCGCGCACGTCGCCATCGGAAAGTACGAGGCGCTGGCGGACCAGACCGTCAGCCGATACGGCGTACAACACGCCGCGACGTCCTTCAGTAGCGGCATACAGCAGCATGCTGGCATTCGGAGCAAAACTCGGGGACTCGTCGATCGGGCCCGGCGAGAGAGGACGCACCTGGTCACCCAGACTGCGATCCATGATGACAATACGATACACGTTCCCGTTGCCCTGCACCATCGCGATCTGCTTGCCGTCGTAGCTCACCGAGGCGTTCGCGTTGTTCTGGCCCTGGAAACTGATCCGCTGCGGCGTGCCGCCGCTGGCCGGAACCTGGTAGATCTGCGGCCGGCCGGAACGGTCGGAGGTGAAATAGATGCTCTGCCCGTCAGGCGCCCAGACCGGCTCGGTGTCGATCGCCAGGCTGTTGGTCAGCCGGGTTTCGTGGCGGCTGGCCAGGTCCAGCACGAACAATTCGAGGTTGCCGACGTAGGACAGCGCCACCGCCAGCTTGCTGCCGTCCGGCGACCATGCCGGCGCGCCGTTGATGCCCCTGGCATGGGCGGCCACCAGTTGGCGCGAACCGGTGGTGATGTCCTGCACGTAGATCGACGAATTGCCGCTCTCGAACGAGACGTAGGCGATCTTGCGGCCATCCGGCGACCATGACGGCGACAGCAGCGACTCCTTCGAGCGCGCCACCACCTGCGGGTTGTAGCCGTCCGAATCGGCCACGATCAGCGAATAGGTGGTGTTGTTGCCCAGGCCGACCGCGGTGATGTAGGCGATGCGGGTCCAGAAGGCGCCGCGCACGCCGGTGATCTTCTCGTAGACGATGTCCGCGATCTGGTGCGCCACGCCGCGCAGGTCGCCCACCGGTGCCGGCGGCATCTGCTGGTGCAGCAGGCTCTGCTGCTTGTTGACGTCCCACAGCTCGTACTCGACCTGCACCATGCCGTTGCCGGCATCCCGGACGTTGCCGACCACGATGTAGTCCTGCTTCAGCAGGCGCCAGGTGGCGAACTTGATGTCCGACCCCTTGGACGGGAACTCCACGATGTCGCTCTTGGCCAGCGAACGGAACTTGCCGGAACGGTTGAAATCGTTGCGCATCACGTCGGCGATGTCGGTCGACAACGGCGCCCCGCCGGCCTGCGCGAACGGCACCACCACGATCGGGGTGGCGGTCTTGACGCCGCCGACGATGTCGACATTCAACGATTGGGCGGCGGCAGGGCCGGCGAACAACGCCATCGCGGCCAGCAGGATGACGGCGAAGCTTGAGCTGAATTTGCGCATGGGCTTGATCATTGCGGCCTGAATGTGAAGGTGAGGTTGCGCTGGAACACGCTTTCAAAGCCCTTGTAGGGCAAGGTCTTGGTGCGCAGTACCGCATTCTCGACCGAACGCCGGCCAGCATCGTCGTACGGGCAGCTGGAATCGACGGTGGCACTCATCACGTCACCGCCGGGCGACTGCACGATATGAACCTGGCACGGAACTGCCGGTATGTTATCCGGCCTTAACCAGTTCGGCGTGACCGCATTCTGAATGGCCGCCGCGTATTCGTCGGCGAGGTTGCTGTTCTGGCTGTTGTTGCCGGTCTGGCGCTGCGCCGCGGCCGGCAGGTCGGGCTGACCGTCGTCCTGCGCGTTCTTCAGGTCCTCCAACTGCTGCTTGGCCTGCTTCGCCTTGTTGTCCAGCTGCTTGGTCTGGGCCGAGGCGGCGTCCATCTTGGCGAACAGCTCGTCGAGCTTCTTCTTCTGTTCCGCCTTCTTCTTGGCCGCTTCCGCATCCAGTTCGGACTGGCGCTGGCGCTCCTTCTCTTCCTGCAGCTGTTTGGCCTCTTCGGCCTTCTGCGCGGCATCCTCGACCACGCGCTCCTGGTCTTTCACGTCGACGTGCTTGGGCGGCGGCGGCAGCGCGCTCACCGGCGGCGTCTCGGGCGGCGGCGGGGTCGGCGGCGGCACGGTCGGCGGCGGCGGGGTGGAATTGGGCACCGGCTTGACCTTCACCGCCTTCGGCGGCGGGCTGCCGGTGGGGCCGATCAGGGTCGCCTCGATGATCTGGCCCTGCAGCTCCAGCGGCTTCGCGCAGGTGATCGGGTTCATCCACGCCGGCAGATGCAGCGCGTTGAACACGTTCTCGTAGGTCGAACACGGCAGCACCGCGAGGAACAAGAACCCCACGATGCCGATGTGCAGGATGGCGGAAAGTACGACCGCCTTCGGCGTCGCCTTACTTTCGTCCATTGGACGTGCTCTTGCCCTGCACGGGCTGGGCCATCAGGCCCACCTTGGCCACGCCGGCCTGCTGCAGGTCGGCCAAAACCTCGACTACCCCGCCGTAATGGCCTTGATCGTCGCCGGCCACCAGCACGTTGACGTCCGGATTCTGGCGCACGAACGCACCCACCTTGGCCTGCAGGGCAGCGGCGTCCAGCAGTTCCTTCTCGGTACCGGGCAAGGTCAGGAACAGCTGACCGTCCTGCTTCACGGTGACGATGACCGGATCCTTCTTCTGCTGCAGCGACTTGGCGTCGGCCTGCGGCAGGTTCACATCGACATTGGATTTCATCATCGGCGTGGTGACCATGAAGATGATCAGCAGCACCAGCATCACGTCGATGTACGGCACCACGTTGATTTCGGATTTGAGCTTGTAGCGCCGCTGGCGCCCGGAGGTTCGCATGGCTGCTCTCCGCTCAGGCGACGTCGTCGGTCTGGATCTGCCGCTGCAGCACGGAGGAGAACTCCTCCTGGAACACGTCGTAGCGCGACGCGATGCGCTCGACCTTGGTGGCGTAGCGGTTGTACGCCCACTGCGCCGGGATCGCCGCGAACAGACCCATCGCGGTGGCGATCAGCGCCTCGGAGATGTGCGGCGCGACCACCGCGATGGTGACGTCCTTCATGTCGCCCAAGCCCTGGAACGCACCCATGATGCCCCACACGGTGCCGAACAGGCCCACGTACGGGCTGATCGAGCCGACGTTGGCGAGAAATTCCAGGTTGCGCTCGAGCAGGCCGATCTCGCGCGTGCCGGCGACCTGCATGGCGCGTTCGGAACCCTCGATCACGCTGCGCGTGTCGTGGGTCTTGCGCTGGCGCTGGCGCGCGAACTCGCGGAAGCCCGACTCGAAGATGTTCTCGATGCCGCCGGTGCCGCCGTTGCGGTTGCTGACTTCGCGGAACAGCTGGGCCAGGTCGCCGCCGGACCAGAAGCGCTCCTCGAACTCCTCGGCGTTTTCCATCGCCGCCTTGGTCTGCGAGTACTTGCGGATGATGATCACCCACGACAGGAACGAGAACACCAGCAGGATCAGCAGCACCAGCTTTACCGGCACGCTCGAATCCGCGACCAGCGAAAATACATTCAGTCCACCGTTCATTGCTTGCAGGTTCTCCGCCAGTCGGCTTGGTTGTCTAGGGTGCGGGTTGCGGGATCAGGTCGGCCGGTATCGGGGCCGGCCGCATGCGCCCGAGGTCCACGCAGGCCACCCGGACGCTTGCGCGGATCAGGCAACTGCCGTCCGTCTTCGTGATCGTCTGGGCGAACAGGATACTGGCTGCGCGCCGTTCTTTGACTTCGACCGTTACCGACAGTTCATCATCCAGCAGGGCTGGCTTGAGGAAGTCGATGTGCATGTCGCGCACCATGAAGGCCAGCCCGGTGGCCTGCTTGAACGCCATCTGGTCGACGCCGAGCGCGCGCATCCACTCGCTGCGGGCGCGCTCCATGAAGCGCAGGTAGCCGGCGTGATAGACCACGCCGCCGGCGTCGGTGTCTTCCCAGTAGACCCGTACCTTCCAGCTGAAGGGCGGCGTGGGAGCGGATTCAGGCATCGTCGGTTCCGGCATCGAACAGGTCGGCGGGCTGCGCCAGCCGTGGCGGCGGGGTCAGCCCCAGATGGCGCCAGCCCTTGGCGCTGACCATGCGGCCGCGGGCGGTGCGCACCAGGTAACCCTGCTGGATCAAGTACGGCTCGACCACGTCTTCCAGCGTGCCGCGATCCTCGCTCAGCGCGGCGGCCAGCGATTCCACCCCGACCGGGCCGCCGTCGAAGTTCTCGATGATCAGGCCGAGCAGGCGCCGGTCCAGCTCGTCGAAACCTTCCGGGTCGATCTTCAGCATGTCCAGCGCGGCACGGGCCGCCGCCAGCGTGATCTCGCCGCCGGCGCGCACCTCGGCGTAGTCGCGCACCCGGCGCAGCAGGCGGTTGGCGATGCGCGGCGTGCCGCGCGAGCGGCGGGCGATTTCCTGCGCCCCTTCCGGCGCGCAGACGATGCCGAGGATCTTCGCGGCACGGCGCACGATCGCGGTGAGCTCGTCGGCGGTATAGAACTCCAGCCGCTGCACGATGCCGAAGCGGTCGCGCAACGGCGCGGTGAGCATGCCGGCGCGGGTGGTCGCGCCGATCAGGGTGAACGGCGGCAGGTCCAGCTTGATCGAGCGCGCGGCCGGGCCTTCGCCGATCATGATGTCGATCTGGAAGTCTTCCATCGCCGGATACAGCACCTCCTCGACGATCGGCGACAGGCGATGGATCTCGTCGACGAACAGCACGTCGTTCGCTTCCAGGTTGGTCAGCAGCGCGGCGAGGTCGCCGGCGCGCTCCAGCACCGGGCCGGAGGTGGAGCGCAGGTTGACCCCCAGTTCGTTCGCGATGACGTGGCTGAGCGTGGTCTTGCCCAGGCCCGGCGGCCCGAAGATCAGCACGTGGTCCAGCGCCCCGCCGCGCTTCCTGGCCGCCTCGATATAGATCGACAGCTGCTCGCGCACCGCCTGCTGGCCGAGGTACTCGGCCAGCCGCTTCGGCCGGATGGTGGCTTCCAGCGCCTCGTCGTCGAGCTGGGCGGCGGCGGTGATGATGCGGGCTTCGGTCATGCCGGCATTATGGCGGCTCACGCGTGGGAAAAGGAGCGGGAATCACCAGCAAAGGCAGCCGTCCCCTCTGTGCCAAGAAAGTGCTTTCCTGCACTTTCCTGGCTCSCCTGATCGGGCGATGCCCGACCAGGCTCCGCGGGCTGATCGCCAAGGCGGTCAGCCCGCGTGCGATCCATCCATGGATCGCGGTGGAGATCTGATCCGCTCGCGGATCAAATCTCCACTTGCGCGCCCAGCTCGATCAGCCGGTTGCCGGGGATCTGGAAGAACGCGGTGGCCGGCATCGCGTTGCGCGACAGGAACGCAAACAGCTTGTCGCGCCACAGCGCCATGCCGGGGCGGCGCGCGTCGGCCACGATGGTTTCGCGCGACAGGAAGAAGGTGGTATCCATCATGTCGAAGCCGAGGCCCTCGCGCGTGCATTGGGTGAGCGCCAGCGGGATGTTCGGGTCCTCGGCGAAACCGAAGCGCAGCTCCAGCCCGAAGAAGTTGCCGGCCATCGGGGTGATCGCGATGCGCTCGTCGGCCTCGGCCACCGGCGTTTCCAGCGTCTCCACCGTCAGCAGCACGTTGCGTTCGTGCAGCACCTTGTTGTGCTTGAGGTTGTGCAGCAGCGCATGCGGCACGGCGTGCTGGTTCGCGGTGAGGAAGATCGCCGTGCCCGGCACGCGCAGCGGCGGGTGCTCGGCGATGTTCTCGATGAACGGCGCCAGCGCCAGCCCGCCCTGCTTGATCTCGCGCACTACCAGCTCGCGGCCGCGGCGCCAGGTCGTCATCACGCTGAACAGCACCACGCCCAGCACCAGCGGGAACCAGCCGCCGTGCGCCACCTTCAGCAGGTTCGCGCCGAAGAACGACAGGTCGATGATCAGGAACAGTACGCCGACCAGCACCACCGTCAGCCAGCTCCAGTTCCAGCGCTTGCGCGCCACCACCAGCGCCAGCAGGGTGGTCATGGTCATGGTGCCGGTCACCGCGATGCCGTAGGCGGCGCCCAGGTTGTCGGAGCTGCGGAAGCCGAGTACCGCCAGGATCACCAGCACCATCAGCATGCGGTTGACCCACGGCACGAAAATTTGCCCGGACATCTCGCGCGAGGTATGCACCACCGCCAGCCGCGGCGAATAGCCCAGCGACATCGCCTCGCGGGTCATCGAGAACGCGCCGGAAATCACCGCCTGCGACGCGATCACCGCCGCCGCCGCCGACAGCACGATCATCGGATACAGCAGCGACGGCGGCACCATCAGGTAGAACGGGCTGGAGATCGCCAGCGGGTCGCCCAGCAACAGCGCGCCCTGGCCGAAATAGTTGAGCAGCAGCGCCGGCAGCACGAAGCCGAACCAGGCCAGCCGGATGGGTTTCTTGCCGAAGTGGCCCATGTCGGCGTACAGCGCCTCGGCGCCGGTCAACGCCAGCACCACGCCGCCGAGCGCGATGAACGAGGTATCGCCGTGGCTGACGAAGAAGCGCACCGCATGCAGCGGGTTGACCGCATAAAGCACCTGCGGATTGGCGATGATCTGGCGCACGCCGAGCACCGCCAGCACCACGAACCACAGCGTCATCACCGGCGCGAACGCCTTGCCGACCTTGTGCGTGCCGTGCCGCTGCACCGCGAACATGCCCAGCAGGATCGCCAGCGCGATCCACACCACGTACTTGCCCAGGCCGGGCGCGGCTACCTGCAGGCCCTCGACCGCGCCGAGCACCGAGATCGCCGGGGTGATCACGCCGTCGCCGTAGAACAGCGCCGCGCCGAAGATACCGAAGCCGGCCAGCACCCAGCGCGCGCGCGCCGAGCCGCTCATCGAGCGCTGGGCCAGCGCCATCAGCGCCATGATGCCGCCCTCGCCCTTGTTGTCCGCGCGCATCACGAAGGTGACGTATTTCAGCGACACCACCATGATCAGCGCCCAGAACACCAGCGACAGCACGCCCAGCACCGCCGGCTCGGTCGGCGTCATGCCGTGCGTGCCGAGGGTTTCCTTCATGGTGTACAGCGGGCTGGTGCCGATGTCGCCGAACACCACGCCGATCGCACCCAGCGCCAGCGTCCGCAACCGGCGCCGGTTCTCGGCCGGCGATTCGCCCTGCATGGTCTGCTGTCCCACGATCAGCTCCCGAGCGCCGCGCGCAGGGCCTTGCGGATGATCGCTTCGGCGTCGTCGCCCTCGGCGGCGACCTTCTGCACCAGCCGGCTCACCTCGACTGGCTTGTAGCCCAGCTGCTGCAGCGCCACGGTGGCTTCGCCGGCGGCATCCAGCGGCGCGCCGGCCGCATGCAGCGCGGCGCCGGGCATGCCGGACAGGCCATCGAGACGATCGCGCAGCTCCACCACGATGCGCTCGGCGGTCTTCTTGCCGATGCCGGGGACCTTGGTCAGCGCGACCACGTCGCCGGCATGCACCAGCCGCGCGAAGTGATCGGTGGACACGCCGGACAGCACTGCCAGCGCGATCTTCGCGCCGATCCCGCTGACCTTCAGCAGGTTGCGGAACAGCGTGCGTTCGCTCTCATGCAGGAAACCGTACAGCGTGATGCTGTCTTCCTTCACCGCGTGATGGATGAGCAGGGTCACTTCCTTGCCGAGGCCCGGCAAGTCGTAGATCGTCGACATCGGCGCCTCGACCTCGTAGCCGACGCCACCGACCTCGACCAGCAGCGACGGCGGCTGCTTGCTTATCAGGATGCCGCGCAGACGTCCGATCATCGGCGTCGCCTCCCTGCCTTGTTCATCGCCGACGCCCTCACCGGCGTCGCCTCCAGGCCGTGCGCGGAATGCCGACGCGGGCCAGGCTGGCGCGGGTGTGCGCATGCGTCACCGCCACCGCCAGCGCATCGGCGGCATCGGCCTGCAGCGGCCCCTTGAGGCCGAGCAGCACGCCGATCATGTGCTGTACCTGGGTCTTGTCGCCGCGACCGCTGCCGACCACGGACTGCTTCACTTCGGTTGCTGCGTATTCGTGCACCACGATCCCCTGGCTGACCACCGCGCAAATCGCGGCGCCGCGCGCCTGTCCAAGCTTCAACGCCGAATCCGGATTGCGCGCCATGAACACGCGCTCGATCCCGCACTCGGCGGGCTGATGCGTGGCGATGATGTCACACAGTTCGTCAAAGATGCGTTTCAGGCGCAGCGGGAACGTGGCCTCGCCGGCCACCGCCAGCGCACCGTGAAAGACGTGGGTGAGCTTGCCCACCTCGTCCACGTCGATGATGCCCACGCCGGTACGCTGGCTGCCGGGATCGATGCCGATAATTCTGACGGCACGGGATTCGGGATTCGGGATTCGGGATTCGTCAGTCACAAGCGGGATTTCGCTTTTCCGTGCCCGCGGATATCGAGCTGCGGTCGGCCGATTGCAGTGCCGCGAATGTCGCGTGCTTGTGCATTACCGAATCCCCAATCCCGAATCCCGAATCACGTCGTCGGCAGCAAGGCGTTGTGTGACACCTCGCTCACGTCGTCCAGCGCGTCGAGCTTCTCGAGCAGGTCGAGCAGTTGCTCCAGCGCTTCCTCCGGCACTTCGACACGGTTGTTCGGGCGCATCACCACGCCGGCGTGCTGGGCGCTCAGCCCGGCCGCGATCAGCCCCTGCTGCACCGTTTCGAAACTCTCCGGCGTGCACAGCACGATGCTCTCGCCGTGCTCGTTGAGCACGTCGTCGGCGCCGGCTTCCAGCGCCGCTTCCAGCACCTTTTCCTCGGCCGCCGCGTCGCCGCCGGTGGCGAACACCAGTTCGCCGCAACGGGTGAACTGGAACGCCACCGAGCCCGAGGTGCCGAGGTTGCCGCCGTGCTTGGTCAGCGCGTAGCGCACGTCGGCCACGGTGCGGGTGGGATTGTCGGTGAAGCTTTCGATGATCAGCGCGATGCCGGCCGGGCCGTAGCCCTCGTAGCGCAGTTCCTGCATGTCGGCGCCGCCGTCGACACCGGAGCCGCGCTTGACCGCGCGATCGATGGTGTCGCGAGTCATGTTCGCCGACAGCGCCTTGTCGATCGCCGCGCGCAGGCGCGGGTTGCCGCCAGGGTCGGCCACCCCGGCGCGCGTGGCGACGGTGATCTCGCGGATCAGCTTGGTGAACACCTTGGCGCGCTTGGCGTCTTCGGCGTTCTTGCGACCTTCGATGGACGGGCCTCTACCCATGACGATTCCTGCGCGAAGCGATTGGACAAGCGGCCAATTTTACCTGAATTCGGCCGTCGTGCCGGCCGCATCGCCATCGCCGTACCGCGGCATGACGACTCAGCCGGGAGTTCCCGTGAACTGCCCATTCCGCAGGAATTCCGCCACCAGCCGCGCCACCTCATGCGAGAACAGCAGGCCGGTATGGTTCGCCTCGACCACGCAATGCGCGGCCAGCCCGGCCAGGCGGGTTTCCTCCACCGCCACGGTGCCGTCGTGCTCGCCGGCGAAATGGCCGAGCATGGCGCCCAGGCCGAGCGGCATGCGCCCGGCGATCACGCCGACCTCGCGCGGCCCGTCCCAGCGTTCGAAACCCTGCTGCAGCAATTCGCGGTTGTGCCCCAGCAGCACCTCGCCGCCACGCCCCCAGGCGGCGAAGCCGCGCGCAGCGGCGCTGCCTTTCAGCGGCGACCCCAGGCAAACGATGCGGCCCGGTGGCAGCTCGGCATCGAGACAAGCGCGCAAGGCCAGCAAGCCGCCGAGACTGTGGCCGACCAGGTGCACCGCATCGGCCTCCCCCGCCAGCGCGGCCATGCGCGCCTGCAGGCGGTCCAGGATGCGCTGCTGGGTGGCCGCCACGCTCAGGTAATCGAAGCGGTGCACGCGAAAACCCGCCTCGATCAGCCGGCGGTGCAGCATGGACAGCGCGAAACCGCGCATCCACAGGCCGTGCAGCAGGATCACGTGATCAGACATGAAGCAAATGACACCCGACGCGAAGTGGAAGAAACGGCAACGCCGCCGGCAACTGCCCGCGCACGGCCGATCCGGCGCCGACCCTGTCGGCGCGCGGGATCAGGCGCCCGGCACCTCGTCGCCCAGCACCCGCACGTGCAGTTCCTTCAGCTGTGCCGGAGCAATCGGCGACGGCGCGTCGGTCATCAGGTCTTGCGCGCTGGTGGTCTTGGGGAAGGCGATCACGTCGCGGATCGACTCGGTGCCGGCCATCAGCGCCGCGATGCGGTCGACGCCGAACGCCAGGCCGCCATGCGGCGGCGCGCCGAATTTCAGCGCCTTCAGCAGGAAGCCGAACTTCATCTCGGCCTCTTCCGCCCCGATGCCGAGCAAGTCGAACACCGTGCTCTGCATTTCCGGCCGATGGATGCGGATCGAGCCGCCGCCAATCTCGTTGCCGTTCAGCACCATGTCATAGCCGCGGCTCACCGCGTTGTGCGGATCGGCGCGCAGCTGCGCGGCGTCATCCACCTTCGGCGCGGTGAACGGATGATGCAAGGCCACGAAGCGCTGCGCCTCGTCGTCGTATTCGAACATCGGGAAGTCGGTGACCCACAGCGGTTTCCAGCTGTCCTCGACGAGGCCGCGGTCCTTGCCGACCTTCAGCCGCAGCGCACCCATGAAGTCGGTGACGGTCTTCCACGCACCGGCGCCGAAGAGCACGATGTCGCCGCTCTGCGCTGCAGTGGCCTTGAGCACGCCGTCCAGCGCCGCGTCGTCGAGGAACTTCGCCACCGGCGAGTTGATGCCCTCACGGCCTTTCGCCAGGTCCTCGACCTTCAGCCAGGCCAGACCCTTCGCACCGTAGCGCGAGGCGTATTCGGCGAGACCGTCGATGTCCTTGCGCGACAGCGTGCTGCCGCCCGGCACGCGCAGCGCGGCGACGCGGCCGGCCGCGTCGTTCGCCGGCTCGGCGAACACCTTGAACTCGATGTGCTTCACCGCGTCGGCGACGTCGACCAGCTCCAGCGCGATGCGCAGGTCGGGCTTGTCCGAACCGAAGCGACGCATCGCCTCAGCCCAAGTCATGCGCGGGAACGTGGCATCGAGTTCGACGCCCTGCACTTCCTTGAACACGTGGCGGATCAATTCCTCCACGAAGTCCTGCACGTCCTTCTCCTCGACGAAGGCGAACTCCAGGTCGAGCTGGGTGAATTCCGGCTGGCGGTCGGCGCGCAGGTCCTCGTCGCGGAAGCAGCGCGCGATCTGGTAGTAGCGGTCGAAGCCGGCCACCATCAGGATCTGCTTGAACAGCTGCGGCGACTGCGGCAACGCATAGAACTGGCCCGGATGCACGCGGCTGGGCACCAGGTAGTCGCGTGCGCCTTCGGGGGTGGCCTTGGTCAGGATCGGTGTTTCCACGTCCTGGAAGCCGCGCTCGTCCAGGTAACGACGCAGCGTCTGCACCAGCTTGATGCGCTTGCGCATCATCGCCTGCATCTCGGGGCGGCGCAGGTCGAGGTAGCGGTAGGTCATCCGCATGTCCTCGTTCGGGTTCTCGTGCAGCGCGAACGGCAGGTCCTTCGCGGCGTTGAGCACTTCCACCGTGTCGGCCACCAGTTCGATCGTGCCGGTCTTCAGCTTGTCGTTGACCGACACGCGCGGGCGGATCGTGCCGGTGACGCGCAGGCAGTATTCGTTGCCGATCTCGTTGGCGACGGCGAACGCCGCGGCGTTCTCCCGCTCGATCACCACCTGGGCCAGACCCTCGTGATCGCGCAGGTCGACGAAGGCGACGTGGGCCTGCAGGCGGATCTTGTTGACCCAGCCGCACAAGGTGACGGTCTGGCCGATCAGCGACTCATCGATGAGGCCGCAGTAATGCGTGCGCATGCGCTTGAAACTCCGGGCAGGCCGCAGGGCGGCCGAAACAGATGGAAAAGACCCGGAATGTTACCACCGCCGCGGCAGGCAGGGCTCCGGGCCGACCGGCCCGGAACCGCTCACCAGCGGCGATCGACCACGAACTGGCCGCGGCAGCCGTGGTTCACCCACACGCCGGCACGGTTCCAGCCCCAGCTGTAGCCCTCGCTGCAACGGGCATCGGACATCTGCCGCACCAGCCGCACGCGCCCACGGCGACCGACGTCGACCTGGCACATCTGGTAGCGCTTCTTGTTGCTGTCGCACTGCAGGCGGATCTGTCGATCCCAGCCCGGGCCCGGTTGCCAGCCGCCACGGCGATTGCCATCGTCGCGATCGCCGTAGCGGCTGTCATCGCCGTAGCCCGTGCGTTCGTCGCGATAGTCACCGCGGCCGGACGAGGCCGCGAACAGCCCGCGACAGCCGCGATCGACCCACAGGCCCTGGCGGTCCACGCCCCAGCTCTCCTCGCGGATGCAGGCGCCCTTCGATTCCTGCCGGACCAGCCGGGCGTCGCGCCACGGCACGGCGCAGCGGTTGAACTTGCCGTTGATGCTTTCGCAGCGGATCGACGCATCGCCCTGCCGGGACTGGGCATGGGATGCCGTCGGCAACGACAGCACGCCAAGCAGGGTCGCCGCGATGCCGAGCAGAAGTCTGGATGAAAGATGCATGTACCTGTCCCCCGGGAAGTTGCCGTCAACGCTATCGCAGAAAGACCAAACCCCGCTTGAACATCGCCCGTGCGGCGGCTTGCGCCGAGGGTCAGTCGCCGCTGGCCGGCTTGGCCGTGGGCGCCGGCGCTGTCGGCACGCTTGCGGCGGGCTTGGCGTCGGCACCGCCGCCATCGGCCAGGTTGTGCTTCTTCTCGCCGTTCTTCTTGAAATCGGTTTCGTACCAGCCGTTGCCGGCAAGCCGGAACGACGGCGCGCTGACCATCCGCCGCAGGTGCGGCGCATCGCAGGCGGGGCAAACGGTGGGATCGGTATCGGACAACTTCTGCAGGCGGTCGAAGCGATGACCGCAACTGCCGCATTCGAATTCGTAGATGGGCATGGAAACTCCGGGCACGCCGACCAACGTGGGGCCGGCAACACGCCATTATCGGGGTACGCGGACGGATTTCAACGTACCAGGCGTTGTCTGGCGATGATCGCCCCGCAGCAGTAGCCTGCAAACCGGGGGCGGACACGGTCCAGACTGCCAGCCTCATGCGCAATCAACAAATACTGTTTGGACATCTAGACTGATAGACGTCTATACGTCTATTGACGAAGCAATGGTACATCACTAGTCTGCAGTTGCTGCGCCGCAGCAACCCATGAACCTGGAGAGTTTCCATGAGCAAACGTTCCAACCCGATCGTTTCGGCATGGCTTCCCGCTGCGGTGCTGCTGGCCCTGGCCGGCAATGTCGCCGCGCAGGACGCCAGCCAGCCCACCCCGGCCAAGGCCAAGAACCTCGATTCCGTGGTGGTCACCGGCACGCGCGTATCCAACCGCACTGCCGGCGAGTCGCTGGCGCCGATCGACGTATTGAACCCCGCCGACCTGCAGAGCACCGGCACCACCGAGCTGGCCACGGCGCTGTCGCGGCTGCTGCCCTCGCTGAACTTCCCGCGCCCGTCGCTCACCGACGGCACCGACGGCTCGCGCCCGGCGCAGCTGCGCGGCCTGTCGCCCGACCAGGTGCTGGTGCTGGTGAACGGCAAGCGCCGCCACACCGGCGCCATCGTCAACCTCAACGGCACCCAGGGCCGCGGCTCCTCGCCGGTGGACCTCAACGCGATCCCGATCACCGCGGTCAAGCGCATCGAGGTGCTGCGCGACGGTGCCGCCGCGCAGTACGGTTCCGACGCGATCGCCGGCGTGATCAACATCGTGCTGAAGGATGGCGCCGACGGCGGCAGCGTGGCCGCCAGCGTGGGCCAGTACAGCGCCGGCGACGGCCTGCAGCGCGAAGGCAGCGGCGACATCGGCTTCCACCTCGGCCAAGACGGCTGGCTGCGCGTGGCCGCCGCCGTAGGCAAGGACGGCTACACCGACCGCGCCGGGCCGGACCTGCGCAATCCGGCCGACCCCAGCTATGCCCGCGTCAACCAGCGCTTCGGCGACCCCGAGGTCACCCACCAGTCGGTGTTCCTCAACAGCCAGTACGACCTGTCGTCGAACGTCAACGTCTATGCATTCGCGAACGCCAACAACCGCAACGCGGAGTCTGCCGGCTTCTACCGCCCTGGCCTGGACAGCCGCAATATCCAGGCGATCTACCCGGACGGCTTCCTGCCGCTGATCGCCACGGCATCGAAGGACCGCGCCTTCGTCGCCGGCATCCGCGGCACCACCGCGAACTACTGGCACTGGGATCTCAGCGGCAACTACGGCAAGAACAGCCTGCAGTTCGACGTCAACCACAGCCTCAACACCCAGCTCGGCCCGACCAGCCCCACCCACTTCTACGCCGGCAGGTTGAACAACACCGAGAAGCTGCTCAACGCGGATTTCTCGCGCGACTTCGACGTGAACGGCCTGGCCAGCCCGCTGACCCTGGCGTTCGGCGGGGAATACCGGCGCGAGAATTACGCCATCGACGCCGGCGATCCCACTTCCTATTTCGGCGGCGGCTCGCAGGTGTTCCCCGGCTTCCGTCCATCCGACGCCGGCGCGAACAGCCGCCACAGCCAGTCGGTATATGGCGAACTGGACGCGGACGTCACCCAGAAGCTGAGCGGCTCGGTGGCGGTGCGCCACGAGAAGTACAGCGACTTCGGCAACACCACCTCGGGCAAGCTGTCGGCACGCTATGCGTTCACCGACAAGGTCGCGCTGCGCGCCACCGCGTCGAACGGCTTCCGCGCCCCGTCGCTGGCCCAGCAGGACTACTCCACCACCTCGACCGTGTTCATCAGCAGCGTGCCGTACGAGGTGCGCACGTTCCCGGTGAACAGCCCGGTCGGGCGGGCGTTCGGCGCCGAGCCGCTGAAGGCGGAAAAGTCGGTCAACTACAGCCTCGGCCTGGTGCTGCAGCCCACCGACAGCACCGCGCTGACCGTCGACGCCTACCAGATCCGCATCGGCGACCGCATCGTGCTGTCGGAGAACCTCACCGGCACCGCAGTCACCAATTACCTCACCGCGCATGGCTTCCCCGGTGTCACCGGCGGCCGCTATTTCACCAACGCGGTGGACACGCGCACCCGCGGTGTCGACATCGTGGGCAGCTGGCGCACCGAGCTGGCCGGCGGCGGGCTCGACCTCACGCTGGGCTACAACTACAACAAGACCACCATCCTCAACACCCGCCCGAACCCGGCGATCCTGGCGCAGAACGGGCTCAACCTGCAGCGCATCGGCCGCGTGGAGACCGGCCGCATCACGATCGGCGCACCGCGCGACAAGCTCGCCCTCGGCGGCAACTGGACGCTCGGCCACTGGGGCCTGCGCTCGACGCTGTCGCGCTACGGCAAGTTCACCGTGCTGAACACCAACCCGGCCAACGACCAGACCTTCGCCGCGAAATGGGTGCTCGACCTGGCGACGGACTACACGCTGGACAACTGGACCTTCACCCTGGGCGCGGACAACGTGTTCAACGAATACCCGGACAAGGTGATCGCCGCGAACAGCACCTCGGGCATTCTGCCGTACAGCTCGACGTCGCCGTTCGGTTTCAACGGCGCCTACGTCTACGGCAAGGTGGCGTATCGCTGGTAGGCCCCCGCGACAGGAAGGAGAAAAGCCCCGGCCGGACCAGGGCTTTTCTTTGCAGGAGTTCTGGTGAGCACCGGCGGCACCCTCGTCCTCGACTGACCGCCTGCAGCGGAACCGTGCAGCGAACCGGGGGTGGGCTCCGGCGCCGCACGGCGTGGTGGACACGGCGCCCCCTTGTCTCTTCGCAGGCCGTGGGGCAGCTCTACGTTGCCCCGATCATCGGTCCGCTTCAGCCCTTGCGGAATACCAGCTGCCCGCCCTCGGCGGCAACCTCGACCGTGTCGCCGGACTGGAAGCGGCCTTCGAGAATCTGTCTGGCCAGCGGATTCTCCAGCTGCTGCTGGATCGCCCGCTTCAGCGGCCGCGCCCCGTACACCGGGTCGAAGCCGACGTTGCCGAGCAAGGCCAGCGCATCGTCGCTGACCTCCAGCTTCAGCTGGCGCTCGGCCAGGCGCTTCTCCAGGTAGGTCAGCTGGATCCGCGCGATCGCGCGGATCTGCGCCTTGTCCAGCGGACGGAACACCACCAGCTCATCCAGCCGGTTGATGAACTCGGGGCGGAAGTGCGCCTGCACCACGCCCATCACCGACGCCTTCATCTGGGTGTATTGCTCCTCCGCGTCGCCGCCTTCGCTGTTCTCGGCCGCGTCCTGGATCATCTGCGAGCCGAGGTTCGAGGTCATCACGATGACGGTGTTGCGGAAGTCCACGGTGCGGCCCTGGCCGTCGGTGAGGCGGCCGTCGTCGAGCACCTGCAGCAGGATGTTGAACACGTCCGGGTGCGCCTTCTCCACCTCGTCGAGCAGGATCACGCTGTACGGCCGGCGGCGCACCGCCTCGGTGAGATAGCCGCCTTCCTCGTAGCCCACGTAACCCGGCGGCGCGCCGACCAGACGCGAGACGGAGTGCTTCTCCATGAACTCGCTCATGTCGATACGCACCATCGCGTCGGTGGTGTCGAACATGAACTCGGCCAGCGCCTTGCACAGCTCGGTCTTGCCCACGCCTGTGGGGCCGAGGAACAGGAACGAGCCGTTCGGGCGGTTCGGATCGGACAGGCCCGCGCGCGAGCGGCGGATCGCGTCGGACACGGCGTGCACCGCCTCGTCCTGGCCGACCACGCGCTGGTGCAGTTCGTCCTCCATCTTGAGCAACTTGTCGCGCTCGCCTTCCAGCATCTTGCTGACCGGAATGCCGGTCCAGCGCGCGACCACCTCGGCGATTTCCTCCGCGGTGACGCGGGTCTGCACCAGCTTGAAGTCCTGCGTCTCGGCGGCCTGCGCCGCGGCGAGCTGTTTCTCCAGCGCCGGCAGCCGGCCGTACTGGATCTCGCTCATCTTCGCGTAGTCCTGCGCACGCTGAGCGGTATCCAGATCCTGCCGCGCCTGTTCGATCTGCTCCTTCACCCGGGTCGTGCCCTGCAGCGCGGCCTTCTCGGATTTCCAGATTTCGTTGAGGTCGGAAAACTCGCGCTCCAGCTTGCCGATGTCGGTTTCCAGGTCGGCCAGGCGCTGCTTCGACTCGCTGTCCTTCTCCTTCTTCAGCATCTCGCGCTGGATCTTCAGCTGGATCAGCCGGCGCTCCAGCCGGTCGAGTTCCTCCGGCTTGGAGTCGATCTCCATGCGGATGCGCGAAGCGGCCTCGTCCATCAGGTCGATCGCCTTGTCCGGCAGCTGGCGGTCGGCGATGTAGCGATGCGACAGCGTGGCCGCAGCGACGATCGCCGGGTCGGTGATCTCGACACCGTGGTGCACCGCGTAGCGTTCCTTCAGCCCGCGCAGGATCGCGATGGTGTCCTCCACCGAGGGCTCGCCCACGAACACCTTCTGGAAGCGCCGTTCCAGCGCGGCATCCTTCTCGATGTACTTGCGGTATTCGTCCAGCGTGGTGGCGCCGATGCAGTGCAGCTCGCCGCGCGCCAGCGCCGGCTTGAGCATGTTGCCGGCGTCCATCGCGCCGTCGGCCTTGCCGGCGCCGACCATGGTGTGCAGCTCGTCGATGAACAGGATCACCCGGCCTTCCTGCTTGGACAGGTCGCTGAGCACGGCCTTCAGCCGCTCCTCGAACTCGCCGCGGAATTTCGCCCCGGCGATCAGCGCGCCCATGTCCAGCGCCAGCACGCGACGGTCGCGCAGGCCCTCGGGCACTTCGCCCTTGATGATGCGCTGGGCCAGGCCCTCGACGATCGCGGTCTTGCCCACGCCGGGTTCGCCGATCAGCACGGGGTTGTTCTTGGTGCGCCGCTGCAGCACCTGGATGGTGCGGCGGATTTCCTCGTCGCGGCCGATCACCGGATCGAGCTTGTTGCGCTCGGCGCGCTCGGTCAGGTCGATGCAGTATTTTTCCAGTGCCTGGCGCTGTTCCTCGGCGTTCTCGCTCTGCACCTTCTCGCCGCCGCGCAGCTTCTCGATCGCTGCCTCGAGGTTCGGCTTGGTCGCGCCCGCCGCCTTCAATGCCGCGCCCAGCTCGCCCTTGTCGTCCAGCGCCGCCAGCACGAACAGCTCGCTGGCGATGAACTGGTCGCCGCGCTGCTGCGCCAGCTTGTCGGTGAGGTTGAGCAAGCGGTTGAGGTCGTTGCCCAGGTTGATGTTGCCTTCCTGCCCGCTGACCCGAGGCAACCGTTCCAGCATATCGTTGACGCGCTGGGTCAGCAGCGGCACGTTGACCTGCGCCTGGGTCAGCAGCGGCGCGGTCGAGCCGCCCTGCTGGCCGAGCAGCGCCGCCATCACGTGCACCGGTTCCAGCATGTTGTGGTCGCGGCCCACGGCCAGCGATTGCGCGTCGGCCAGCGCCTGCTGGAAACGCGAAGTGAGTTTGTCCATCCGCATCGAATGATCCCCCGCACGAGGTGAAAGGTTTCGGCGGACAGCTCCGCCACTGCCCGGTGAAATGCGGACAACGGAGGGCGATTCAAGCAACGCGGCATGACGACGGCGCGTCAAGACCGCGGTGGCGTCAGCTGTCGGCCAGCCAGATCAGGCTGGCGAAACGGCCGCTGCGGGCGCCGTCGCGGCGATAGGAGTAGAAACGCGCGTCGGCCAGCGTATCGAAGCCGCCACCATGGATGCGCCGCACGCCGGCCGCCTGCAGGCGGCGCCGCGCCAGCGTGGCCAGGTCGCACAACCAGTGCCCGGCCCGGGTCGCCGCGAAGCAGCCCGCGGCGCCGGCATCGGACGCCACGAAGGCGCTGTGCACCTCCTCGCCCACCTCGTACGAGGCCGCGCCGATGCACGGTCCCAGCCATGCCAGCAAGCGCGGCGGGGGTGTCTGCAGCTGGCTCAAGGTGGCTTCCAGCACGCCGCCGGCCAGGCCGCGCCAGCCGGCATGCGCCGCGCCGATCTCGCTGCCGTCGTCGGCACAGAACAGCACCGGCAGGCAGTCGGCGGTGAGGATCGAAAGCACCGTGCCGGGAATGTGCGACACCGCCGCATCCGCCTGCGGCTCGTCGGCACTGGGCAGCGGCCCCAGCTCGGCCACGTTGACGCCATGCACCTGGCGCAGCCAGCGCGGCGTGGACGGCAGACGCAGCGCCTGCTGCAGCGCGCTGCGGTTGGACAGGGCCGCGTCGATCGAATCGCCGTTGCGCAGGCCGAGGTTGAAACGATCGAACGGTGGCGCCGAGATGCCCGGCCCCAGGCGAGTGGTGATCGTCGCATGGACCCGTGACGGGGCCGGCCAGTCGGGGAAGATCCAGGTATCGGTCATTTTCTCGGGATTCGGGATTCGGGATTCGGGAAGCATCGCACATGCATCGGCGGCGCTCCCTGCGCTTGCCGTCAGTAGTGGTCCGAGCCGTGCTCGGCCAGGTCCGCCCGCAGCGCCTCGATCAGCGCCAGTTGATCGGCCGGCCGCTCGACGCCGAACGACAGCGCCTCGCCGGTGGCCGGATGGATGAACGACAGCTTCTCGGCATGCAGCGCCTGCCGGCGGAAACCGCGCAGCACGGCAACCAACTCCGCCGAGGCGCCCTTCGGCAGCTTCAGGCCGCCGCCGTACAGCGGGTCGCCGACCAGCGGATGGCCGGTATGCGCCAGGTGCACGCGGATCTGGTGGGTACGGCCGGTCTCCAGCTGGCACTGCAGCAGGCTGTGCGCCCGGAAACGCTCGCGCAGGCGGTAATGGGTCACCGCGCGCTTGCCGTCTTCCTCATCGCGCACCGCCTGGCGCAGGCGGTCGCCCATGCTGCGGCCGATCGGCGCATCCACCGTACCGCCGGCCACCATCGTGCCGAGCACCACCGCCTCGTACTGGCGTTCCACCTCGTGGCGCGACAGCAGGTCGACCAGCGCGGTGTACGTCGGCAGCGTCCGCGCCACCACCATCAGGCCGGAAGTGTCCTTGTCCAGCCGGTGCACGATGCCGGCCCGTGGCAGTTCGGCCAGTTTCGGGTCGTGGTGCAGCAGCGCATTCAGCAGGGTGCCGGCCGGATTGCCGGCGCCGGGGTGGACCACCAGCCCGGCCGGCTTGTCCAATACCAGCAGGTGCGCGTCCTCGTGCACGATGGTCAACGCGATGTCCTCCGGCGCGCTGGACACCTCGTTTTCCAGCTCGACCTGCAGGCATACCTGCTCGCCGCCCCGCAGCAGCTGCCGCGGCGGCGCCTGCTCGCCGTCCAGGGTCACCGCGCCGGACTTGATCCAGCCGCTGAGCCGCGAACGCGAATAATCGGGGAACATCTCGGCCAGAGCCTGGTCGAACCTGCGTCCCGCCGCGCCCCGCGGTACCTCCGCTTCGTGCCGGATCGTGGTCATGCCGGCCTCCACGGGCTGTGGCCGGTTTCGGCTATCATGCCTTTTCGCTCAAACATCTGAATTCTTTCCTTATGCGCCCAACAATCGACTCGCCCAAGCTGCCGATGTCCAAATTGCCCGTTCTGAAAGTGCTTGTGGTGCTCGCGCTCGTCGTGTCGATGAGCGCATGTTCGATGTTCAAGTCGAAACGCGACTCCATCGACACGATGCCGCTGGTCGCGCTGTACGACAACGCGCACGCCTCGCTGCAAAACGCCGACTACGCCGCCGCCGCCAAGGCCTACCAGCGCCTGATCGCGCGCTTCCCGTCGGGCGAATACAACGAGCAGGCCCAACTCGAACTGACCTACGCGCAGTACAAGGACAACCAGCCGGATGATGCCTTGTCGACCGTGAACCGCTTCATCAAGACGTATCCGACCAACAAGCATGTCGATTATGCCTATTACCTGCGCGGCCTGATCAATTTTGATCGCACCAGCGGCGTGATCGAGCGCTATATCAACCGCGAAGGCTCGCAGGCGCGGCGCGACCAGGGCTACAACCTGCAGTCGTTCGACGACTTCTCCGAGCTGTCGCGGCGCTTCCCGGACAGTGCCTACACCGCCGACGCGCGCCAGCGCATGATCTACCTGCGCAACATCCTGGCCCAGTACGAGATCAACGTGGCCGAGTTCTACCTGCGCAACAAGGCCTACATCGCCGCTGCCGATCGCGCGCAGTACGTGATCGAGCACTACCAGCAGGCCCCGCAGGCCGGCGACGCGCTGGCCATCCTCACCCGCAGCTACCTGGCGCTGGACCAGAAGAACCTGGCCGACCAGAGCCGCCAGGTGCTGGCGCTGAACTACCCGAACCACCCGTACCTGACCGACGTCAAGTGGCCGCGTGCGCCCTCCACGCTGCGCAAGCTGGTGCCGTTCTCGGGGCATCACTGAGGCGGGGCGCGTAAGCGCCTCTCCGGGATTCGGGATTTGGGATTTGGGATTCGGAAAAGCCGGATCCCGCGCTGCCGCTCTTACGAATCCCCAATCCCAAATCCCGTCACCTCCAGCCGGAGGTAATCGGATAGCGCCGTTCGCGGCCGAAGGCGCGGGTGGTCACGCGCGGGCCCGGCGCCGACTGCCGGCGCTTGAACTCGTTCAGCAGCACCAGCCGCACCACCCGGCGCACCACGTCGGCGTGGAAACCCTGCGCCACGATCTCCGCCTGCGACTGCTCGGCTTCGATGAAGCGGACCAGGATCGCGTCCAGTTCGTCGTACGGCGGCAGCGAATCCTGGTCGGTCTGGTTGTCGCGCAGTTCGGCCGAGGGCGGACGTTCGATCACTTCGTTCGGGATTGGGGATTGGGGATTGGGGATTGGGGAAAAACCGCTGTCTTGCGAGGGCGTGCTCTGCCGAATCCCGAATCCCCAATCCCGATTCCCGGCCTTATTGCGCCAGCGCGACAGCCGGTACACCACGGTCTTGTAGACATCCTTCAGCGGCGCATAGGCGCCGCACATGTCGCCGTACAAGGTGGCGTAACCGACCGCCATCTCGCTCTTGTTGCCGGTCGCCAGCAACAGCCGGCCATGCTTGTTGGACAGCGCCATCAGCATGGCGCCGCGAATGCGCGACTGCAGGTTTTCCTCGGTGGTGTCGGCGCCCTTGCCGGCGAACGCCGGAGTCAGCGCCCCGATGAACGACTGGTAGGTCGGCTCGATGTCGATCACGTGGTAGTCCACGCCCAGTTGCTCGGCCTGCGCGCGCGCGCCGTCCAGCGACAGCTGCGAGGTGTAGCGGGTGGGCATCATCACCGCAGTGACCCGCTGCGCGCCCAACGCGTCGACCGCCAGCGCCAGGGTCAGCGCGGAGTCGATGCCGCCGGACAGGCCCAGCAGCACGCCGCCGAAGCCGTTCTTGTCGATGTAGTCGCGGGTGCCGCGCACCAGCGCCGCGTACAGCGTCGCCTCCAGCGAAGCGTCGGCAGCGACCGGCCAGTCTTCCGCCGACAAGGTGCGCGCGATCGGATCGAACTCGGCCCACAGCAGCGCATCGACGAAGGCCGGCGCGCGCGCGGCGATCGAGCCGTCGCCGTTCACCAGCAGCGAGCCGCCGTCGTAGACCACCTCGTCCTGGCCGCCGACCAGGTTGAGATAGGCGACCGCGCAACCGGTTTCGCGCGCCCGCGCCTGCAGCATGGCTTCGCGTTCGGCCTGCTTGCGCTCGTCCCACGGCGAGGCGTTGATCACCACCAGCAGCTCCGCGCCGGCCGCCGCGGCCTGCGCCGCCGGTTCCGGCTGCCACACATCCTCGCAGATCAGCAACCCCACGCTCACCCCGTCGATCACGCTCGTGACCGAGGCGTGGCCGGGGCGGAAATAGCGCTTGTCGTCGAACACGCCATAGTTCGGCAGCGCCTGCTTGTGCGCGGTGCACTCCACCTTGCCATCGCGCAGCAGGCTGGCCGCGTTGAATACTTCGCCCTCGCTGTGCGGGTGGCCGACCAGGGCGGCGATGCCGTTGGTCGCCGCCGCCAGCGCGGCCAGCTCGCTGTCGCAGGCGGCCAGGAAGCTCGGCCGCAGCAGCAGGTCCTCCGGCGGGTAGCCGCTGAGGGTCAATTCGGGGAACGCCACCAGCGCGGCACCGCCGGTGCGTGCCCGCGCGATCAGGTCGCCGGCCTTGGCGGCATTCGCCGCCACCGCACCGACCGGGAAATCGTATTGGGCCAGTGCCAGACGCAGCCTTGCCATGAACGTGCTCCAGAAATGACGAAGGCCGCGACGAATCGCGGCCTTCGCATTTTAGAGCACTACGGAGCCGACTTACGCCGGACCGACTTACTTCTTCATCAGCTTCGCAAGCGCCTTGCCCAGATCCGCCGGCGACTTCACCGTGGTGACGCCCGCCTTCTCCAGCGCGGCGAACTTCGCCGCGGCGGTGCCCTTGCCGCCGGAGATGATCGCGCCGGCATGGCCCATGCGCTTGCCGGCCGGAGCCGAGGCGCCGGCGATGAACGAAACGACCGGCTTCTTCACGTACTCGCCGATGAACTCGGCGGCGTCTTCCTCGGCACTGCCGCCGATCTCGCCGACCATGATGATGCCTTCGGTCTGCGGGTCGTCCTGGAACAGCTTCAGGCAGTCGATGAAGTTCAGCCCGTTGATTGGGTCGCCGCCGATGCCGATCACCGTGCTCTGGCCGAGGCCTTCGTTGGTGGTCTGGAACACCGCTTCATAAGTCAGCGTGCCGGAGCGCGAGACCACGCCGACCTTGCCCTTCTGGTGGATGTGACCGGGCATGATGCCGATCTTGCATTCGCCGGGGGTGATGATGCCGGGGCAGTTCGGCCCGATCAGCACGATTTCCGGATGCTGCTGCAGCACGTTTTTCACGCGCAGCATGTCGAGCACCGGGATGCCTTCGGTGATCGCCACGATCACCTTGATGCCCGCGTCGATCGCTTCCAGGATCGAGTCGGCCGCGAACGGCGGCGGCACGAAGATGACGGACGCGTCAGCACCGGTTTCGAGCACGGCTTCATCGACCGAGTTGAAGACCGGCAGGCCGATGTGCTCGGAACCGCCCTTGCCCGGGGTGACGCCACCGACGACCTGGGTGCCGTAGTCGAGGCACTGCTGTGCATGGAAGGTACCCTGCTGGCCGGTGAAGCCCTGCACGATCACCTTGGTGTTCTTGTTGACCAAAACGCTCATTCGATTACTCCTCAGGCCTTCGCGGCAGCCACGGCCTTCTGGGCCGCGTCGTTGAGATCATCCGCCGGCGTGATCGCCAGGCCGGAATTGGCCAGCAGTTCGCGGCCCTGATCGACATTGGTGCCCTGCAGGCGCACCACCACGGGAATCTTCAGGCCCACTTCCTTCACCGCGGCAATGATGCCCTCGGCGATCAGGTCGCAGCGCACGATGCCGCCGAAGATGTTGACCAGGATGCAGCGCACCTTGTCCGAGGACAGGATCAGCTTGAACGCCTCGGTCACGCGCTCCTTGGTGGCGCCGCCGCCCACGTCGAGGAAGTTGGCCGGCTCGCCGCCCGCCAGCTTGATCACGTCCATGGTGGCCATCGCCAGGCCGGCACCGTTGACCATGCAGCCGATCGAGCCGTCCATGGTCACGTAGTTGAGGTTGTACTTCACCGCGGCGGCTTCGGCCGCGTCTTCCTGGGTCAGGTCGCGCATCGCGGCCAAGTTCGGGTGGCGGTATTCGGCGTTGTCGTCGGAGTTGACCTTGCCGTCGAGCGCGGCGAGGTTGCCGTCTTCCAGCACCGCGAGTGGATTGAGCTCGACAAGGGCCAGATCCTGCTCGTTGAACAGCTTGTACAGGCCCAGCATGATCTTCGTGAGCTGGTTGACCTGCTTGCCGTTGAGGTCCATCGCGAAGCCGAGCTGGCGGCACTGGTACGGCTGCAGCCCTTCGACGAAATCGACCACGATGGTGTGGATGTCTTCGGGCGTGTCCTTGGCGACCTGCTCGATGTCCACGCCGCCGTGCTTGGAGGCGATAAACGAGACGGCCTTGCTGTCGCGATCCACCAGGATCGACAGGTACAGCTCGCGGGCGATGTCGGTGGCGTCGGTCACCAGCACCAGGTTCACCGGCAGCGCGCGGCCGGCGGACTGGTAGGTTTCCATGTTGGTGCCGAGCATGCCCTTGGCGGCGGCGCGCACGTCGTCGAAGCTGCGGCAGAACTTGACGCCGCCGGACTTGCCGCGGCCGCCGGCATGGATCTGCGCCTTGACCATCCATTGCGTGCCACCCAATGCCTTGGCGGCATCGACGGCGGCGTCGGGGGAATTGGCGACCTTGCCCGGCGGCACGGCAATGCCGTACTGCGCGAACAGTTCTTTGGCCTGGTATTCGTGGAAATTCATTCGATACCTCGAGCGAACGGAGAAACGATGGCGGCCGCACGCGTGACATCAGCGTGGGTCAGGAAGGTCGGACGGCGGATGAGCGCGCTGCCGGCATGCAGTGCGCAGCCGGACGAAGCCGGCCATACCGCGCAACACGGCCGCCCATTTTCGCGGAAGCGGGCGCCGATGGAAAGGGCTGCCTGCGCGGAGCGCCCGCGCAGGGCGCTCCCATGCGCTTTCCGACATCGGCACGGCGCCGATCAGCCCGTCTATACTCGGCCGGAACCCTCGGGAATGCCCTGATCCACCCAGTACAGGCGGCATATGTCCAGCACAGTACCTTTGACTGCCTCGCGCGCGGGCACGGCGACGATCCGCCACGAGCTGTCGTTCCTCAACGCGTTCCGGCTGGTGCAGGCGCTGGTCTACGCCGCCCTGGCGTTCAGCCCGCCGGGCCTGGGCTGGCCGCAACTGGCCACTCCCGACTTCGCCCGCACCGTAACGGCGCTGTACCTGGTCTTCGCGCTGGTCGCGCTGCTGCTGAACCGGCGCAGCATGCCGTATGCCAGGACAGCCGTGGCGGCGACCCTGGTCGTGGACATCGCCGCCGCCGTGCTGGCGATCGCCGCGATGCACGACGCGCGCATCGGCATCGCGATGATGCTGGCGGTGAACCTCAGCGCCGGCGCGCTGATCCTGCCGTTGCGGCTGTCCAGCTTCTTTGCCGCGCTGGCCACGCTGGGCATGCTCGGGCATACCTTGTTCGGCAGTTCGATCGACAACCCCGGCGACCGCGACCTGCTCGAAGCGGCGCTGTTCGGCCTCGCCTACTTCGCCACCACCACCTTGTGCCACGTGCTGGGCCGGCAATTGCGCGCCACCGAGGCGCTGGCCGAGCAGCGCAGCACCGACCTGGCCAACCTGGCCCAGGTCAACGAGCTGATCATCCGCCGCATGAAGACCGGCGTGCTGCTGGTCGACGACGCCAACCGCATCCACCAGATCAACGAATCGGCGTGGATGCTGATGGGCAACCCCGGCGCCGACCAGCGCGACCTCGGCCAGCTGGCGCCGGAGCTGTCGCGCCGGCTGTACCACTGGATGACCTCCGGCAAACTCGACGAGACCGCCACCCAGCTCGCCGACGGCGTGCCCGAGGTGGTGCCGCGCTTCACCCGGCTGGCGCCGAACGACGACTCGCACGTACTGATCTTCCTCGACGACACCTCGCTGCTGTCGCGCCGCGCCGAGGAGCTCACGCTCACCTCGCTGGGCCGGCTGTCCGCCTCGATCGCGCACGAAATCCGCAACCCGCTGGCGGCGATCCGCTACTCCGCGCAGCTGCTGGCCGAGTCGACCAGCATGGACAGCACCGACCAGCGCATGGTCGAGATCATCAACAACCACTGCATCCGGCTCAACGAGATCATCGAGAACATCCTGCAGCTGTCGCGGCGCGAGCGCTCGCGCCCGGAGACGCTGGACCTGGGCCACTGGGCGCAGGCCTTCGTCGAGGAATACAGCCAGGGCAACGACCTGGGCGCCGATTCGCTGCGCGCGATCGCCAGCAGCCCCGTACCGGTGGCGGCGGTGGCCGACCCGCAGCAATTGCAGCAGGTGGTATGGAACCTGGTGCAGAACGCGCTGCGCTACGGCCGCCTGCCCGGCGAGCCGGCGCGGGTGATGGTGGTGACCCGGCAGGGCGAGCACGGCGTGCCGATCCTGGAAGTGATCGACCGCGGCCCCGGCATCGCGCCGAAGGTGGCCGCGCAAATTTTCGAGCCGTTCTACACCACCCACGAATACGGCACCGGCCTGGGCCTGTACCTGGCCCGGCAGATGAGCGACGCCAACCAGGCGGCGCTGGAATACGTGCGCGTGGCCGGTGGCGGCAGCTGCTTCCGGCTGGTACTGACCCCGCCGGCGCGCAGCCCGGCCGAGCCCAGCGAAACCGCCCAGGCCGCCGCCACGCGCTGAAAAATCAGGTCGAGCGCACGATCAGGCTGACCGGCAGGCATTCCGAGCTGGCCGGTTCGCCCTCGATCAGCGCCAGCACCTTGCGTGCCAGCAGCATGCCGCCTTCCTGCCAGTCCTGCCGCACCGAACTCAACGGCGGCAGGAAGCTGGCGCCGAGCGGCATGTCGTCGTAGCCGACCACCGAAACATCGGCCGGCACCGAGCGCCCCAGGTCCAGCGTGGCGCGGATTGCGCCCATCGCCAGCAGGTCGTTGCAGGCGAAGATCGCATCGAAGCCGACCTTGCGCGCATGCAGCGAGCGCACTGCATCCATGCCCGAGTCCACCGTGAACTCGTCGCGTCGCATCAGCAGCGGCTTGATCCCGCGCACCGCCAGCGCGTCGATGAAGCCGTCCAGCCGCTCGAAGATCTCCGGGTGGCTGGGGTTGCCGATGAACACCGGACGGTGCCGGCCCAGCGCGATGAAGTGCCGCGCCACCACCGCGCCGCCGAGGCGGTTGTCGCTGCCCACCACCACGTGCGCGTCGCTGGCCGACTGCGCGCCCCACACCACCATCGGCAGGCACAGCTTGTCGAACCGGCGCACCGCGTCCTGGTGCGCGCCCTGGCCCAGCAGGATCAGCCCGTCGGCCGCCTGCACCGCCGCCGCGCTGGCGCCCTGGCGGGTGGTCAGCAGCACGCTGTAGCCGGCCGCGGTCAGTTCCTGCGAGATGCCGCCCAGCAGCACCAGCGGGTACGGATCGAACATGGTGCGATCGGTGGACGGTTTCATTTCCACGATCACCGCCACCGTATGGCTGCGGCGCAGGCGCAAGTTGCGCGCGCTGATGTTGAGCTTGTAGCCATGCTCGCGCGCCAGCACCTGGATCCGCTCGCGGGTTTCCGGGTTGACCAGCGGGCTGTCGCCCAGCGCCCGCGAGACGGTGATCTTGGATACCCCGGCCAGTTGCGCCAGGTCGGCCATGGTCAGGCTGCCTGACGCATTCTTGCGCGCGCCTTTCTTGCTCAACTATCTGATCCCTGTTGGCTTGGCTCCGGTGCCGCGGCGCTGCCGGACTGCAGCGATGGCCCGCACCGGCACCTGCAGTGTGTCGACATTCGCCCTGTCGATGCAACCTCGCCCCGCGCCGCCTCGCCGCAACCCGCCGACGCGACCGGAAAGTGCGTATCCATGGCCTTCTCCACCGCCCCCGAAGCCATCATGGCAGGCCTGTGCCACTAAAATGTTATCGGTATCTTGATACCGATAACATTTGCTGCCAAGCTGCCCGCCAGCCGGGGTATGGCCCGGCCAACAGCGCGCGGAAGACAGGGATTTATCGTGGATCACCCGACGACGGCAGCAACAAGCCCCGACGCATCACCGTCTGGCGGCCAAGCGACGGGCGACCCGTGGCTGCTGGTCCGCCACGGCACCGACCCGGCCGACTTCGCGCAGGACGAGAGCCTGTTTGCCCTCGCCAACGGCACGCTCGGCGTGCGCGGCAACCTGGAGGAAGCCGACAGCGCCAGCCAGGCCACCTTGCTGTCCGGAGTGTGGGAACGCACCCCGATCGAGTACCACGAACGCTTCCCCGGCTTCGCCAGCCATACCGACACGCGCATCCCGGTCGCCGACGCCACGCACATCCGGCTGCGCCTCGGCGACACGCCAGTGCGGCTCGACCAAGGCGAATGGCTGCACTTCGAACGCATCCTCGACCTGCGCCGTGGCTGTTATCGCCGCGTGCTGCGCTGGCACTCGCCGCAAGGCGCCACGCTGGAAATCGAGGCCGAACGCATCGTCAGCCTGGAGGATGCCGGACTGCTGGCGATCCGTTACCGCGTGCGTTCGATCGACTACCGCGGCCCGATCACGCTGGAATCCTCGATCGGCACCGCGCGCGAGGCCGTCGGACAAGGCAACGACCCGCGCATCGGCAGCCGCATTCATGGAGGCCTCGCCAACCGGGACGCCCAGGCCGACGCGGAGCTGGCCTGGGTCGGCCAGCAGACCACCCACAGCGGCATCCGGCTGGTCTGCGCGCAGCGTCATCGGCACGCCGCCGAACTCACTTTCCGCGACGCCGGCCGGACGCCGGATGGCGTGGTGCAGGCCTATGCGGGCACGCTTGCGCCGGGCCAGGCCGTCAGCCTGGACAAGTACGTCGCCTACGCCTTCACCGTACCGTTCGCCACGGATCCCGCGGATACCCTGCTGGCGCAGGCGCAAGCCACGCTGACCGCGGCGACCGCGCTCGGCTACCCGGCCCTGCTCGAACGGCAGGCGCAGGTGTTGTCCGCTCTCTGGGCGCAGGCCGACCTGGCCATCGCGGGCGACCCGGCGACCGAACAGGCGCTGCGCCTCAACTTGTTCCATCTGTTCCAGTCCAGCGGCCGCGACAGCCACAGCGGCACCGCCGCCAAGGGGCTCACCGGCGAGGGCTACGAGGGCCACTGCTTCTGGGATGCCGAAGCCTTCATGCTGCCGGCACTAGTCACACTGGCGCCGGAGCTGGCGCGCGCCATGCTGACCTGGCGCCACCGCACGCTGGACCACGCGCGCCAGCATGCGCGCGAACTCGACCACCCGTGCGGCGCGCTGTACGCATGGCGCACGATCAGCGGCGACGAGTGTTCCGCGTACTTTCCCGGCGGTTCGGCGCAGTACCACATCAATGCCGCGGTGGCCTGGGCGATCCGCCTCTACGTCGACGCCAGCGGCGACCAGGCGTTCCTGCTCGAACGCGGCGCCGAAATGATCTTCGAGACCGCACGGATCTGGCTCGACGTCGGCCATTTCAATCCGCGCCGCGGCGGCGCGTTCTGCATCCACGAAGTTACCGGCCCGGACGAATACTCCGCCTTGGTCGACAACAACCACTACACCAACCGCATGGCGCAGCGGCACCTGCGCGACGCGGCCGCCACCGCCGAGTGGATGGCGCTGACCCATCCGGCCGACTACGCCGCGCTGGCCGCGCGGATCGGCCTGCACGCCGACGAGCCGGCGCAATGGCGAGCCGCAGCGAAGGCGATGTACCTGCCGGTGGACGCCGCGCTGGGCATCTTTCCGCAGGACGACGGCTTCCTCGACAAGCCACGCCTGCCGTCCGAACGGGTTGCGGCGCCGGGCAAACAGCCGCTGCTGCTGCGCATGCACCCGCTGAGCATCTACCGCCACCAGGTGTGCAAGCAGGCCGATACGTTGCTCGGCCTGATGCTGGCGGGCGAGCAGGTCGACGTCGCCGCCAAGCGGCGCAACTTCGATTACTACGAAGGCGTCACCGTGCACGATTCCACCCTGTCCGCCTCCACCTTCGCGGTGCTCGCGGCCGAAGTGGGGCATGCCGGCAAGGCCTGGCGCTATTTCCTGGACACCTTGCGCGTCGACCTGGACGACCTGCACGGCAACGCGGCGCACGGCCTGCACATGGCGGCGATGGCCGGCAGCTGGCTGGCACTGACCTGGGGCTACGGCGGCCTGCGCGTGCACGACGGCATGCCGGCGCTGGCGCCCCGACTGCCCGCGGCGTGGCAAGGCTACCGCTTCGGGCTGCGCTGGCGGGGCACGCACCTGCGCGTGGAGGTCGATCGCGACGGCGTGCGCTACACGGTCACCGAAGGCAGCGCGCTCACCTTCCTGCACGACGGCCTGCCGCAACGCCTGCATGCCGGCCAGCCGCTGCGCCTGCCGTGCGTGGGTTTCGTCGATCCGCTGCCGCCGCTGAAGGCGGTGGTCTTCGACCTGGATGGGGTGATCGCCGACACCGCGGTGGTGCATCACGCCGCCTGGAAAAGGCTGGCCGACGAGATCGGCGTGCCGTTCGACGACGCCACCGGCGAGCGCATGAAGGGAGTCGACCGGCGCGGTTCGCTGGAGATCCTGCTGCAGGCCGCTGCGCGCGCTTACCCGGAAGCGGAGAAGCAGGCCCTGGCCGCGCGCAAGAACGACTACTACCGCGAACAAATCGAACGCTTCGGGCCGCAGAACCTGCTGCCCGGCGCGCGTGCAGCGATCGAGGCGGTGCGCCAGGCCGGGCTCAAGGTGGCGCTGGCCTCGGCCAGCCGCAACGCCGGCCTGCTGCTGGAGCGCCTGGGCATCGCCGGGCTGTTCGACGCCGTCGTCGACGCCAACCGGATCAGCCGCTCCAAACCCGATCCGGAAATTTTCCTCGCTGCGGCGAGCGCGCTCGGCGTGGCGCCGGAAGAGTGCATCGGCGTCGAGGACGCCGCCGCTGGCATTGCCAGCATTCACGCTGCGGGGATGGCGGCGGTGGGAATCGGTCAGGCGCAGGCGCTGGCCGAGGCAGACCTGGTGTTACCGAGCATTGCGACATTCGACATACATACCTTTACAACAACCCGAACGACAAACTGGCGTGGACATATCAATTGATGTGCCGCGACCCAAACCGAAACTGATGGGGAGGACGTGACATGGGCAACAACAAGCAAATGACCCGACTGATGCTGTCGGCCGCCATCGCAGGCATCCTCATGTCCGCGACGGCCATGGCGCAGGACAGCACGCAGGACACCTCGGCGACGAACGCGCCGGCGACCGCCAGGAAGAGTCCGCAGCGCAAGGCCGCCGATGCCAAGGAGACCACGAACCTGCAGCAGGTCGTCGTCACCGGCTCGGCCACCGGCGTGAAGAAGATCGACGCGAGCTACACGCTCACCACCGCGACCGCCGAGCAGATCAAGCTGGCCAACCCCAAGAGCACGGCCGACCTGCTGAAGATCGCGCCCGGCCTGTGGCCGGAATCGACCGGCGGCCAGACCGGCGCGAACATCGAGATCGCCGGCTTCCCGGGCGGCGGCGACGCGCCTTACTTCTCCACCCAGATGATGGGCTCGCCGCTGTACGGCATGCCCACGCTGTCGTTCTTCGAGACCACCTCGATCTTCCGTCTCGACGACACCGTGGAGCGCGTGGAAATCCTGCAGGGCGGCCCGTCGGTGGTGTTCGGCGACGGCCAGATCGGCGCCACCGCGAACTTCATCCTCAAGCAGGGCACCGAAGTGCCGTCGGGCAGCATCGGCGTCACCTACGGTTCGGAAAACCTGAAGCGCGTCGACGGCTTCTTCGGCTTTCCGGTTGCCGAGAACTGGTACGGCAGCGTGGGCGGCTTCTATCGCGACTCGGACGGCGTGCGCGACCCGCAGTTCCCGGCCGACAAGGGTGGCCAGTTCACCGCCACGCTGACCCACGATTCGGATCGCGGCACGATGATGCTGTATGCCCGCGCGCTGAACGACAAGAACCAGTTCATCACGCCGATCCCGCTGATCCAGAACGGCACCGACAACTTCAGCGCCTATCCGGGCTTCGACCCGCTCAAGGACACCTACAACAGCAAGTACATCCAGCACGTGTTCCTGGCCGGCTATCCGGGCGGCGGCACCAACGCCGACCTCGCCAACGGCCGCGGCGCGAAGATGAACTTCTTCGGCGGCAACTTCGACTACGACCTGGGCAACGGCTGGACGATCAGCGACAAGTTCCTGATCGACGCCGGCGACGTCGACACCAACGCGCTGTTCTCCGGCTCCAACCCGGCCACGCTGAACGACGAGCTGTACAACACCCCGTCCAGCCAGGGCGGCTTCGGGCTACCGGCCGGTTCGGCCACGGCAACCTACGCCGGCCCGGGCGGCGGCGGCGCGGTCGACCCGAACCAGAGCGTGATCCACCAGGGCTGGTGGTACATCCACAAGCACCTGAAGAACATCAACAACGATTTCCGTCTCAGCAAGGAAATCTTCGAGGGCAACACGCTGACCGCCGGCGTCTACCTGGCGCACTACACCATGGACGACAAGTGGGCACTGGGCAACCAGATGCTGATGACCAACACGCCGAACGCACGCCCGATCATGGTGAGTTACAACGACGGCGGCACCACCAAGCAGCTGACCGACAACCAGGGCTTCCTCGACAACGGCGGCTACAACATCACCGAACGCGGCGTCGCCACCAACAAGGCGTTCTACCTGTCCGACTCGTGGCGTATCGGCCAGTGGCTGTTCGACGCATCGGCCCGCCTGGAGAATCAGGACGCCTCGAACACGGTGTGCAACCTCACCAATGTCGACCTGGATGGCAACCCGCTCACGCTGTACAACAACGGCGTGCCGGTCTGCAACGGCACGTTCGCACGCACCAACTACGACAAGACCCACACCTCGTGGACCGTCGGCGCGAACTATCAGCTGGCCGACAACATGAGCGTCTACGTGCGCGGCAACAAGGGCGTGCACTTCGGCGACTTCGACAACGCGATCCGCGGCTTCACCACCGGCAACACCGCGCCGCTGCAGAAGATCCAGAACATCGAGGCGGGCTTCAAGTACCAGTCCGAGCTGGTCTACGCCGACATCAGCGTCTACCACAAGCAGTTCAACGGCCTCACCTACCAGCCCACCGACGGCGCCGGCAAGCCGGTCGGCACAGCGCAGCTGTACGGTTCGGACTCCAAGGGCATCAACCTCAGCGGTACGCTCACTCCGGTCGAGAACCTGAAGCTGTCGCTGGTGGCTAACTACCTCGACGGCCACTACACGCACAACAGCTCGTGCTTTATCTTCACCAACGTGGTCACCGGCGAAACCGGCTGCGCGCCGATCAACGGCAAGCAGTTGCAACGCCAGCCCAAGGTCCGCTACATGTTCACCCCGAGCTACCGGATTCCGTTTGCGTGGGGCGACGTCACCGCGTTCGTGACCTACACGCATGTCGGTCCGCACACCCAGGACCAGTCCGGTCTGCAGCAGCTGGGCACGTATCACACCTACGACTTCGGTGTGATCGCGAACATCGAGCAGAACTGGCAGGTGCGCCTGCAGGGCACCAACATCACCAACGAACTGGGCCTGACCGAAAGCAACTCGCGCATCTTCGGTACCGCCGTTTCCGGCGGCGTGATCCTGGCCCGGCCACTGGAAGGCCGCGAGATCAACTTCCAGGTGAAGTACTTGTTCTAGTTCAGCGGCACGCGCGGTCCGGGCTGTACCTCAGAGCGGTCCGGACCGCGTTTTTCTGAAGCGCGCTTTCCTGAAGTTGCACATGCCGTGGCGCCGGGGGTGACATGAATCGAATCCGCATGATCGTCGCGCTGGCGCTGATCTACATCATCTTCGCGATCCTGCTCAACAGCGTCGGCACGGTGATCCTGCAGTCGATGGCCACGTTCGGCATCGACAAGCCTGCGGCCAGCGCACTGGAGCGCTACAAGGACCTCACGATCGCGTTCACCTCGTTCCTGGTCGCCTCGTTCCTGCCGCTGTTCGGCTACCGGCGCTCGATGATGCTGGCGCTGGCCATTGTCGGCGGCGCCTGTCTGCTGATGCCGCTCTACCCCACCTTCCTCACCACGCGGCTGCTGTTTGCCTGCGTGGGTTTTTCGTTCGCGCTGGCCAAGGTCGGCGTGTATTCCTCGATCGGCCTGCTCACCGCCGACAAGACCGCGCACTCGCGGCTGACCAACACCATCGAAGGCCTGTTCATGGTCGGCGTGCTCGCCGGCAACTGGATCTTCAGCGCGTACGTCGACCCGGCGAACCCGGGCAACCCGGCGTGGTTCAACGTGTACTGGCTGCTCGCCGGCGCCTGTGCGCTGGTGATCGTGCTGCTGGCCACCAGCCGGCTGGACGAAAGCGCCGCGCACGCGCAGGGGCACAACAATTCGTTTGTCGACGCGATCATGGAGATGCTGCGCCTGTTCGTGCGCCCGCTGGTCTACGTATTCCTCGCCTCGGCCTTCCTGTACGTGCTGATCGAGCAGAGCTTCGGCACCTGGCTGCCCACCTTCAACAACGAGATCCTGAAGCTGCCGAACGCGATGAGCATCCAGTTTGCCAGCATCCTCGCCGGCATGACCGCGCTGGGCCGCATCGGTGCCGGCTTCGTGCTCAAGCGCGTGCGCTGGTACGTGCTGCTCAACGTGTGCGTGGTCGGCATGGGCGTATTGGTGATCGTGGTGCTGCCGCTGGCGCGCGACGTGGCGGCGCGACCGGATGTTGGCTGGTTCAACGCGCCGGCCGCCGCGTACCTGATCCCATTGCTCGGCCTGCTGATGGCGCCGATCTACCCGGTGATCAACTCGGTGGCGCTGAGCTCGCTGCCCAAGCCGATGCATGCGGCGATGACCGGACTGATCGTGGTGTTCTCCGCGCTCGGCGGCACGCTGGGTTCGTACATCACGGCCAGGGTGTTCGCCAGCTTCGACGGCATCCACGCGTTCTATTTCTCGCTGGTGCCGATGACCCTGATTCTGCTCACGCTGTTCCTGTTCAAGCGCGAGACCGATCGTGCGGCCACCACGGCCACCCCGCTTGCCGCGAAATAGCTCGCCGGCCATGGCTCGAAGCACGCCTCATCTGGAGCAACCATGAAACCCTGCAGCCCCCGCCTCGCCGCCCTGTTCCTGGCCGCCGCCACGCTCGCCCTGCCGGCGCATGCCGCCACCGACCCCAGCTTCCTGCTCACCGGCACCGCGGACAACTTCGGCACGTATTTTCCCAGCTACCTGGCCAACGGCTATTTCTCCACGATGACTTCGGTGCGCGGCACCGAGGGCAATCGCGCGTACATGGTCGCGTTCATGGATTACAAGCCCGGCGACATCGCGCGTCCCGCCGCGATCCCCGGCTGGAGCGAGATCGACTACAACCCCGGCGGCGGCTGGCTCAACTCGACCCGGATCGACAAGAAGATCTTCGCCGACTACGCGCAAACGCTGGACATGCACGACGGCACGCTGTCGACCAGCTACCGCTTCGTGTACGCGAACAAGTCGACCGACATCAAGGTCACCACGTTCGTCAGCCAGGCCTCGAACCACCTGGCGGCGACGCAGCTATCCATCACGCCGCAGTTCGATGGCTCGGTGCAGCTGACGTTTCCGATCCGGCTATGGTCCGAACACCAGCCGCGCTTCCCGATCGCCAGCATGACCGGCGACGAGATGATCGCCGCGGTGATCGCCAGCGGCCAGACGCTGGACAACAAGCCGGTGCCGACGCCCGACCGCGCCGCCGTGTGGTACCCCGGCTACACCCGCGTACTCGCCAGCGACGGCGACACGAAGGCACTGACGCTGTGGCTGGACGGCCGCGCCGAGCACGGCCTGACGATGGCCGAGGCGGCCGCGATCGGGCTGCCGCCGGGCCTCGCGATCGAAAGCGTGACGCTGGAAAAAGGCCCGCACAAGCTATCGCTCAACCTCACCGTCACGGTGCAGAAAGGCAAGACCTATATCTTCACCAAGTACATCGCCGCGTCGCGGCAGAACTGGGGCGGCGACGCCCGCGACAACGTGACGCTAGCCAATGCCGCGCGCAACAAGGGCTTCGCCGCGTTGCTCGCCGAACACCAGGCCGCCTGGCACGAACTGTGGAAGTCCGACATCGTGGTCGATGGTGATCCGCAGGTGCAGCGCGCCGTGCATTCGGACCTGTACTACCTGCTGTCCAATTCCACCGTGGGCACGGCCTGGCCGATGGGTGCCTGCGCGCTGACCCCGGGCTACGCCGGCCACGCCTTCTGGGACAGCGATTCGTGGGTGTTCCCCGCCCTGCTCCTGCTGCACCCGGAGCGCGCCAAACCGATCGTGATGTTCCGCTCGCGCACCATGCAGCCCGCGCGCGATCGCGCGAAGCAGTATGGCGTGAAAGGCACGATGTATCCGTGGGAAGCCGACCCGGAAACCGGCGTCGACCACACGCCGCACTTCGCCTATGGCGTGTTCCGCGAGATCCACGTCAATGCGGACATCGCGATCGCGCAGTGGCAGTACTACCTGGCCAGCGGCGATGACACCTGGCTGAAGCAGCATGGCTGGCCGGTGATCCGCGAGATCGCGCAGTTCTGGGTCAGCCGGGTCACCTACGACAAGGCGCAGGATCGCTACGAGATCCATCACGTCACCTCGCCCGACGAGGCCTATAACGACGTGCCGAACGACTCGTTCACCAACGCCGCCGCGCGCAAGTCGCTGCAGATCGCGATCAAGGCGGCCAAGCTGGTCGGCGCCGCGCCCGATCCGCAATGGGCCACGATCGCCGCGAAGATGTACATCCCGTTCGACGAGAAAAACCAGCGCCATCTCGACTTCGACGCCTCGGTGCCGCACGACAAGATCACCTGGATGGGCTCGTCGCTGGCCTGGCTGATGTACCCGAACCTCGACTTGCCGATGTCGCCGCAGGTGCGCCGCAACGACTTCGCGTTCCAGCTGCACGAACTGAAGGTGCATGGCGACGACCCGAACGAGATGATGATGGTGATGCTCGCCGTCGGCGCGGCCGAGCTGGGCGACAGCAAGGCCGCCGGCGAGTGGATCCAGCGCAACCTGGTCGGCTTCCTGAAACCGCCGTTCAACGTGCGCACGGAAACCGTCGCCAACAACGCGGGCTACATCCTCGCCACCTCGGCCGGCTTCGTGCAGAGCTTCGTCTACGGCCTCAGCGGCCTGCGCATCGAGGACGATGGCCTGGCCGAAGCGTATGCGCCGGTACTGCCGCCGGGCTGGAAATCGCTGACGCTCAGGCGCATCGCGTTCCGCGGCAAGCTCTACGACATCCGCATCGATCGCGCTGCCGACGGCAAGGCGAGGCTGACCCGCACGGCGATCTGAAACGTCGCCACCCTGCCGCACCCGGATGAACCGGGTGCGGCCAGCAACGACCGGCAAGGCTGGGGAGGCCGAGATGAAATATGCATCCCGTCGACTGTGGCAGCTCGCGGCACTGGCCGTCATCGGCCTCGGCAGTGCCGTCGGCGCACGAGCCGCGACCGATCCCAGCTTCCTGCTGACGGCCACCGCGAAGGACTTCGCCAGCTACTTTCCCGGCCAGCTCGGCAACGGCTACCTGTCGACGCTGACCGCGCCGCGCGGCACCGAAGGCAACCTCGCCTACCTGGTCGCGTTCATGGACTATGCGCAGGGCGACATCGCGCGTCCCGCCGCGGTGCCCGGCTGGAGCGAGATCGACTACAGCGCGGGCAATTCGCCGGCCGGCCACTTCTGGCTCAACCAGGCCGCGCTGGATCCGACCGTGTTCCAGGACTACCAGCAGCAGCTGAATCTGTACGAAGGCACGCTCACCACGCGCTACCGCCACCTCGACCATGGCCGGGCCACGCGCATCGAAGTGACCAGCCTGGTCAGCCAGGCTTCGCCCCATCTCGCCGCGACCCAGCTGTCGATCACGCCGGAGTTCGACGGCGAGGTGCAGCTGTCGTTCGCGCTGAACCTGTGGGCGCCGCATCAGCCGCGTTTCCCGCTGGCGCGCCTGACCGGTGACGAAATGCAGGAGGCGGTGGCGGCGCGCAACCTGAAGCTCGAACCGGTCGCGCCGGCCACGCCCGACCGTGCGGTGCTCTGGTACCACGGCGACACGCACGTCACCGCCGCCGATGGCGACACGGCCGACCGCACGCTGTGGCTGGACGGCCACGCCGAGCAAGGCCTGTCGATGGCCGAAGCCGCCGCGATCGATCTGCCCACGGGCCTGCAGCCCAGCGACCTGCGGGTGTATCGGAGCCGCTACCGGGTGGCGTTGAACCTCACCGCGAAAGTGCGCAAGGGACAGACCTACACTTTCACCAAGTTCGTCGCGCTGTCGCGCGCTGGCTGGGGTGGCGATGCGAAGCAGGATCGCGCGCTGGCCACGGCCGCGCGCACAGCCGGCTTCGAGCGCCTGCTCGACGCGCATCGCAAGGCCTGGAGCGAACTGTGGACATCGGACATCCGCATCGACGGCGATCCGCAGGCGCAGCGGATCGTCCATTCCGATCTCTATTACCTGCTGTCCAACATTACTCCCGACACCGCCTGGGCGACCGGTGGTTGCGGCATGACGCCCGGCTACGCCGGCCACGTGTTCTGGGACAGCGACACCTGGGTGTTTCCCGCGCTGTTGCTGCTGCATCCGCAGCGGGCGAAATCGCTGGTGATGTTCCGCTCGCGCACCTTGCCGGCCGCCGAAGCGCGGGCGCAGGCACGCGGCCTGCGCGGCGCAATGTTCCCATGGGAGGCCGATCCGCAGAACGGCAGCGAGCAGACGCCGCACATGGCCTACGTGCTCGGCGAGCGCGAGATCCACGTCAATGCCGACGTCGCCATCGCCCAGTGGCAGTACTACCTGGCCACCGGCGACCGCCAGTGGCTGGCCCGCTACGGCTGGTCGGTGATCCGCGACGTGGCGGATTTCTGGGCCAGCCGCGCGACCTGGGTGGCAGACAAACACCGCTACGAGATCCACCACGTCACCTCCGTGTTGGAGGCCTACAACGACGTGCCGAACGACACCTTCACCAACGCCTCCGCGCGCAAGGCGTTGAACATCGCCGCGGCCGCTGCGTCCGTCGTCGGCGCAAAGCCGGACCCGCACTGGGCCGATGTCGCCGCGCACCTGCACATCCCGTTCTCGGCGAAGGACGGACACCATCTCGATTTCGACGAAAGCGTGCCGCACGACATCGATGCCTGGGGCGACACCGCCCTGCCGGCGCTCGCCTATCCCTCGCTGGACCTGCCGATGAGCGCCGAGGTACGCCGCAACGATTTCGACTACGCGATGGGGCTGATCGAACGGTCGCGGCAGGAGCCGAACAGCATGGGGCTTTCGCCCGTGTCGATCGCCGCCGCCACGCTGGGCGACGCGGCCACGGCCGGCGCGTGGTTCCAGCGCAACCTCACCACCCACGTGCTGAAACCGCCGTTCAACGTGCGCACCGAGACCGCCACCAACAACACCGGCTATTTCCTGACCGCCTCGGGCGGCCTGCTGCAGAACATCCTCTACGGCTTCACCGGCCTGCGCCTCGAACAGGACGGACTGGTTGAGGCGTATGCGCCGGTGCTGCCGCCGCCGTGGAAGTCGTTCACGCTGAAGCACGTCAGCTTGCGCGGCCACTACTACGACATCACGGTCCGCCGCGCGGCCGACGGCAAGCCGGAACTGGTCCGCCACGCACTTTAGAACCGCCAGCGCCCCCCGCATCGACGAGGAGAAAGGCCATGCCTGCACTACGCACCCACCGGCTGATGCAAACCGCGTTCTGCACCGGCCTGCTCTACATCGGCCTGCTCTACATCAGTATGTTCAGCACCGCGGCGTTCGCGCAAGCGCAGCGGCCCGGCGTCGACAGCCGCGGCAACGTGAGCGTGCCCGCCTTCGTCGTGCCGTACTCGGCGTATGCGTCGCCCGAGGCGCAGCAGCAGTTCCAGCGGATGCTCGAACAAAGCCGGCACGCGCCGGGCATCGGCTCGATCGCCGCCAGTCGCGCCTACTACGACAGGATCAACACCGATCGCGCCAAGCGCATGCAGAAACTCTATCCGGTGAAGATCCACGCCGAGACCGCCGGCGGCGTGCCCACCGACGTGGTGCTGCCGGCGCAAGGCATCGCCGCGAAGCAGCGGCACCGCGTGCTGATCAACCTGCACGGCGGCGCCTTCCTGTGGGGTGCACACAGCGGCGGGCTGGTGGAGTCGATTCCGCTGGCCAGCCTGGGCCGGATCAAGGTCGTCAGCGTCGACTACCGGCAGGGGCCGGAACATGTGTTCCCGACCGCCAGCGAGGACGTCGAGGCGGTCTACCGTGCCCTGCTCAAGCAGTACCCGGCGCGGAACATCGGCATCTACGGCTGCTCCGCCGGCGGCGTGCTCACCGGCGAGGCGGTGGCGCGGATCATCACCCACAAGCTGCCGGTGCCGGGAGCGATCGGCACCTTCTGCGGCTCGATCAGCGACCTCGGCGGCGATTCCGCCTACGTGGCGCCCGTGCTGAGCGGCGACTCGCCGCCCGCCGGGCCGCTCAAGCTGGCCGACCTGCCGTACTTCAAGGGCGCCAGCGCCAGCGATCCGCTGGTGTTCCCGGCCAATTCGCCCGCGCTGCCGGCGAAATTCCCGCCGACCCTGCTGATCACCGGCAGCCGCGATTTCACCCTGAGCTCGGTCCTGCACAGCCAGGCCCTGCTGACCGCGGCCGGGGTGGATACCGAGCTGCACGTCTGGGACGGCATGTGGCATTCGTTCTTCTCCGACCCGGACATGCCCGAATCGCGCGAGGCATACGCGGTGATGGTGCGCTTCTTCGACCGCCGGCTGGGGCACTAACAGTCTTTGCCCCGCAGCTCGGGGCCGGGTATTCTCTGCTGCATCGATAGCCACGCGCCGTGCCATGAACCCACAGACCGTCCTGGTCATTGACGACGAACGCGACATCCGCGAACTGCTGACCATCACGCTGGGGCGGATGGACCTGCAGGTCGACGCCGTCGGCACCGTCGCCGAGGCACGCCGCGCGCTGGCCGAACGCAGCTACGACCTGTGCTTCACCGACATGCGGCTGCCTGACGGCACCGGCCACGAGATCATCGAGCTGATCGCCGCGAACCATCCCGACATGCCGGTGGCGATGATCACCGCCTACGGCAACGTCGACGCCGCGGTGAACGCGCTGAAGGCCGGCGCATTCGACTTCGTCTCCAAGCCGGTCGACATCCAGATGCTGCGCGGCCTGGTGCGTACCGCGCTGCGCCTGGCCGAGGAAAGGCGCACCGGTGCCGCCGCCGCGAAAACCGGCGATTCCGGCGACCGCCTGATCGGCGACTCCGCGGCGATGCAGCAGGTGCGCTCCACCATCGGCAAGCTGGCGCGCAACCAGGCGCCGGTCTACATCGCCGGCGAATCCGGCGTGGGCAAGGAGCTGGTGGCGCGGCTGATCCACGAGCAGGGCCCGCGCGCCAGCGGCCCGTTCGTGCCGGTCAACTGCGGCGCGATCCCGTCCGAGCTGATGGAGAGCGAGTTCTTCGGTCACCGCAAGGGCAGTTTCACCGGCGCCAGCGTGGACAAGGAAGGCTTGTTCCAGGCCGCCCAGGGCGGCACCCTGTTCCTCGACGAAGTAGCCGAACTGCCGCTGCACATGCAGGTGAAGCTGCTGCGCGCGATCCAGGAAAAGGCGGTGCGCCCGATCGGCGGCCGCGACGAAATCCCGGTGGACGTGCGCATCCTCTCGGCTACCCACAAGAACCTCGGCCAGCTGGTCGAGCAGGGCCAGTTCCGCCAGGATCTGTTCTACCGCATCAACGTGATCGAGCTGCGCGTGCCGCCGTTGCGCGAGCGCCGCGGCGACGTGCCGCAGCTGTCCGCGTTCATCCTCAAGGCGCTGGCCGGCAAGAGCGGCGAAAGCATCGGTCAGTTGTCGCCGTCCGCCCGCGACGCGCTGGACGCGTACGACTTCCCCGGCAACGTGCGCGAACTGGAAAACGTCCTCGAACGCGCGATGGCGATGTGCGACGGCAGCACCATCGAAGCCGTCGACCTGATGCTGCCCCAACGCAGCGCGCGGCCCAGCCAGGAGGCGGCGACACCAGGCCAGCAGGCAGCGCCGGCACCAGCGGCCGCCAGCGCCAACGGCGGTCTCGACGACTACATCAGCAACCTCGAGCGCACCGCCATCGTCAAGGCACTGGAAGAATCGCGCTACAACAAGACCGCCGCCGCCCGCAAACTCGGCATCACCTTCCGCGCGCTGCGCTACAAGCTGAAGAAGCTCGGCATCGACTGAGGCAGAGCACGCTCACACCGAGCGCGTCGCCTCCACCGGCGGCACCGCAGCGGCGCTCCGCGCCGGGCCGAACACAGCCAGCTGGCCAAGCAGCCACAGCAACAGCGCGCCGACACCCAGCACCCACAGCGGCATCCGCGGCAGTTCGTAGTGCGTCATCAGCGACAGGTTCGCGGCGATGCCGAGTGCCACGCCCAGCACCACGCCGATACCGACGATCAGGGCATTTTCGGTCTGGAAATAACGCAGGATGTCGCCGCGCGTCGCGCCCAATGCACGCCGCACGCCGATCGAGCGACGGCGCTGGCCGACCCAGAAGCTGCTCAAGCCCACGATGCCACCGGCCGTCGCCAGCAGCAGCAACACGCACACCGCGCCCATCATGATCGCCACGCCGCGATCGGTGGCGTAGGCCTTTGTGCGCGCCTGTTCCAGAGTAACCACGCCGTCTTCCGGGCTGATCACGCGCATGCGGTTCTGCGCGACCAGTGCAGCCGGCGCCGCGCGCAGTACCGCCGCGAGCTGGCCCGGTTGCGCGCGCACCAGATAGACCGTACCGCCGGCATAGCTCGCCCCGTCGTCGGAGCTGGCGTAACGCGCCGGCACCAGGACGGTGTCCTCGTCGATCGAACGCGTGCTGCTGCCCGCGTAACTGCCTTGCAGTCGATCGACCATGCCGATGATCGTGCTCGGGCCGTCGTCGCTGAGATAGACGCGCTGGCCCACCGCCGCGCCGTCAGGGAAAAGCTTGTGCGCCAGGTCGCGCGTAATGATGATCACCGCCGGTCTCGACGCATCGTACGGACCGAGGCTCACGATCTCGTCGGCGCGGAAATTGCGGCCAGCCACGAGCGCGGTGCCGAACGTGTCGAGTGCGTGCTCGTCGGCGAAATAGGAAAGGGCGAGCTGCGCCTTCGTCGTCTGCGCGACCTGATGCTTGATGCGCACCAGCCCGCCACCGCCCTCTTGCATCGGATAGGCTTCGCTGGCAAACGCGTTGTGCACGCCCGGCAGGCTGCGCAACGTCACCAGATCGGCGCGCATCTGCGCGTCGATGTGCGGTACGTCCGGCTGGCCGATCCACCCGTTCTTGATGACGAACAGATGCGCCTCGTCGGTGCCGGTCGGGCGCGACAGATGCAGCACCCGCGTCTTGACGATGAACAGCGCGTTGCTGACCACCGCCAGGGTCAGCGCGATCTGCAGCACGATCAGCAGCGTGGCCATCTTGTGCCGACGCAACGCGGCCAGGATCGGTCGTATCTGCATCGTCATGTTCATCCGTTCGACTTCAGCTGCCACGCCGGCTGCACCTGGGCGGCGCGCCAGGTGGGATACAGCGCGGCGACCAAGCTGGCCGCCACCGCGACCAGCACGGTCAGCAGCAACAGCGATGCATCCAGCGTCGCCAGCCGGGCGATTTCCGGCTCGAACACGTGACCGATGCCGGCCATGCCCAGCGCCGTCAGCAGCAGGCCCAGCACGCCACCGGCCAATCCAATCGCCGCCGCCTCGACCAGAAACTGGCGATAGATCGCGCCGCGCGACGCGCCCAGCGCGCGGCGCACGCCGATCTCCGGCGCGCGGCGCATGAAGCGGGCCAGCATCAGGCCGACCACGTTGACCAGACAGATCAGCAGAAAACTCGCCGAGACGATCATCGACAGCGCCGATGCCTTCGGCACCACTTTCATCACGTCCAGCCACTGCCCGACATCGGACAGGCGCACGTTGGGCGGCCACGCAAAGCGGCCGACGCGCTGCTGTTCAGCCGCGTAGTTGTGCAGCCAGCCGCGGTAGCGCTCCACGTCAGCGCGCGTGGGCAGCTCCACCCACGCGGCGATCCACGCGCATTCGCTGTGCAGGATGCTGTCCCAGTTCGGCAGGTAGGGATCGACCGAGTTTGTGCTGCAATAGAAGTTGGTGCTGGCGGCTTTCTGCAGATCGATGGCACGGCTGAACGGGAGATACAGCTGGCGGGGATGACTGAAGGGATACCACGTGCTGCTCACATCGAAGAAGCGCGGGCTGGGATTCCAGTTGTCCAGCACGCCCACGATGCGGTAGGCGTGCGTATCCAGATTGATCTCGCGGCCCACGCTGTCGGCGCCGCCGAACAGTTTCTGGTTAAGCGCGCTACTGATCACCACCACCGCCGCGCGCTGATCGTCGTCGCTGGCCGACCAGCCGCCGCCGTAACGGAACGGCACGTCGAACATCGCGAAGAAGTCATGGCTGACCGCATCGCCCTCCTGTGAAGACGGCAGGTGCTGCGCGTCACCCGGCATTACCGTCCACTTGCTGCCGTAGATCAGCACCTGCCGCCGCGCCTGTCGCGCATGCAGCAATACCGTGGCGTCGGTGTAGCTGAGCAGGTTCGGCGGCTCGCCCTTCCAGTTCTGCGCCGGCCCGAAGTTGTCGATCTGCGGCACGAACAGCTGGTTCGACTTCCAAGGAATCGGATCGGCTGCGGTGGCGCGAAACACCGCGAAGGTGACCATGCAGGTGGCCACGCCACAGCCCATCAACAGCACGACAAGCGCGGTCAGCGCCTTGCTGCGGCGGAAGCTGCGCAGGGCCAGATCAAGGTAGTCCGCAAACATCCTTGTCCTCGTGGTCGTCGTACCCGCGCGGCTCACGCATCGGCCGCGTTGCCGGCCGCATTCAGCGCCTTGCGCAAGGCGCGCAGCAACGCCTGGGTGGTGACCGGCTTGTCGATCACGTAGAGGTGTTCCAGCAGGGGCAGTTCGCGCAGGTCCGGCGTGGCGCCGGGGCGCGCCAGCAGGATCACCGCGCCACTGTAGCCATGCTCGATCAGCGCGGCCAGCGTGCGCACGCCGGTGAACAGGTTCATGTCCGCATCCAGCACCACCAGGTCGGGCAGGCCGCCGGCTTCGATCCATTGCAGCGCGGCGGTACCGCTCTGACTGGCATGCGCCTGATAGCCGTAGGCATCGAGTGTATCGGCCAGCAGCGACAGCTGGCCGGCCTCCTCCACCACCACCAGCACGCGTTCGGCGGCGCCTTCCAGGTCGTCTTCGCCCTCCGGCTGGCCGCCGTCGACGACCGGCTCCTCCAGCGGGAAATACAGGTCGAAGCGGGTGCCGCGGCCCGGTTCGCTGTCCACCCGCATCACGCCACCGTGGCTGTCGACGATCCGCTGGCATGAAAGCAGGCCGAGTCCGGTGCCGGCTTCCTTGGTGGTGAAGAACGGTTCGAACAGATGCTCGAGCACCGACTGGTCCATGCCGGGGCCATCGTCGATCACGCTGATGCACAGGTAACGGCCCAGTCGCGGCTGTTCTTCCGGCAGGAAGAAATCCGCCGACAATGACGTCTGCGTGGCCTCGACGCGCAGATGGCCGCCGTCCGGCATGGCCTGGATCGCGTTCAGGCACAGGTTGAGCAGGCATTGCTGCAGTTCGGTGTGGTTGCCCTCGAACGACAGTTCGGGATCGTCGATGACCAGTTCCATCGATACCGTACGCGGCACGCTGCCCTGCATCAGCAGATCGAACGCACTGAACAGCGCGCCCAGCCGCACCTGCTCCGCGCGGCGCGCGCCGCGCGCGAACGACAGCATCGAGTGCACCATGTCCAGGCCGCGCTTGCCGCAGTCGCGCACCAGCTTGCCCAGCCGCGCCAGGCGCGGGTCGTCCTGGTAATCCTGCAGGCTGTCGCCGGCCAGCAGCAGCGGCTGCAGCAAATTGCGCAAGTCGTGGCTGAGGCCGCCGGCGAGCATCGCCAGGCTCTCGAAACGCTGCGCGCGGATCAGCTCCGCCTCGGAGCGGCGGCTGGCCCGGCGCGCTTCGGCCTCGCTTAGCGCGCGGCGCACCGCGCTGGCCAGCCGGGCCGGGTTCTGCTTCAGGATGTAGTCGGTGGCGCCGTTGCGCAGCGCCTCGATCGCCGCCTCCTCGCCCAGCGTGGCGGAGACGAAGATGAAAGGCAGGTCCTCGTCGCGCCGGCGCAGCAGGTCGAGCGCATGCTGACCGGAAAACCCGGGCATGCTGAGGTCCGACAAAACGATGTGCGGCCTGAAGCCGATCAGCGCGGCGAGGAAGCTCGCCTCGTCGTCGACCAGGCGCACCTCGTAGCCGATGTGATCGGCATCAAGCTCGGCCAGCACCAGCTCGGCATCGAGCTGGCTGTCCTCGACTTGCAGCACCCGGATGGCCGGTATCGCCCGAAGTTGCCGGTTTGGCATATGGTTCCCTGCTGCCCCCGCCCGTTTCCGGCGCCGCATGCAGCCTGGGGCCGATGCGAGTCGCCGCGTTCCATTCGCTCATTCGTGCTCGGGCGCCTGGTTGAGCACCGCCCAGAACTGCCCCAACGTGCGCACCGCGTCGAAGAACTGGTCCACGTCGACCGGCTTGATCACGTAGGCATTGGCGCCCAGGTCCCAGCTGCGCGCCAGGTCGCTTTCCTCGCGCGAGGACGACAGGATCACCACCGGAATCCGCCGCAGCCGCTCATCGGCACGCATCGCGGTCAGCACGTCCAGCCCGTTCATGCGCGGCATCTTGATGTCCAGCAACACCACCGCCGGATCGCCCGGATCGCGTGCGGCCCACGCACCGCGGCAGTAGAGATAGTCCATGCACTCCACGCCGTCTTCCACGTGCACCACCGGGTTGGCCAGGTGCGCTTCGCCGAGCGCGTCCATCGCCATTTCGGCGTCGGCCAGGCTGTCTTCGACCAGCAGGATGGTGCGCAGGTCTTTCTTGTTCATGCTTCGCTCTCAGGTGCGTGTGCCGGCCGCGTCGGTGGCCGGCAGCGAGAAATGGAAATGGGCACCCTGCCCCGGCTCGGCCTCGGCCCAGACGCGACCGCCGTGGCGCGCCACGATCCGTCGCACGTTGGCCAGCCCGATCCCGTTGCCCGGGAATTCCGAAGCGCGGTGCAGGCGCTGGAACACGCCGAACAACTTGTCCGCATACTGCATGTCGAACCCCGCACCGTTGTCGCTTACCGTGAATTCGTAGTCGCCATTGCGCCCCTGCTGCACGCTCACCGCGATGCGCGCCACCTCGCAATGCCCGGTGTACTTCACCGCGTTGCCGAGCAGGTTCTGCCAGACCGTGCGCAGCATGTTCTCATCGCCGATCACCATCGGCAACGGCGCGATGGTCCACACCATACGCCGATCCGGCACACCCGATTCGGCCAGCGCGCGGGCCTCGTCGACCAGCGACTGCATGTCCACCGCCTGCAGCCGCAGCGCGCCGCGGCCGAGCCGCGAGAACACCAGCAGGTCGTCGATCAGCACGGCCATGCGCTGCGCCGAGCTGGCGATCACCTCGATGTAGTGGCCGGATTTTTCGTCGACGTGGTCGCCCAGGTGCTGCTCCAGCTTGCGCGCGAACCCGGCGATATGGCGCAGCGGCGCGCGCAGGTCGTGCGACACCGAATAACTGAACGCCTCCAGTTCGCGGTTGACGTCGGAGATCTGCGTGACCTTGCCTTCCAACTGGCGATTGAGCTCGTTCACCTGCTGCTCGGCCAGCGCGCGCGTGGTGACGTCGCTGACCGTCAGCAGCAGCGCCGGCGCGCCGCCGTCGTGCTGCTGCAGCCGGCGTGCATTGATCACCAGGTGCCGATCGATCCCGTCGACGGTGCGCTGGACCAGCTCGTGGTCCCACAGCTCGCGATCGCGCAGCAGCACGTCGTTCAGGCGTTGCAGCAGCACGTTGTCGCTCCAGGCGCCTTCGCCGATCTGCACCAGCGGCTGCGAGCGCTGCCCCGAGTCCATCCCGTACAGCTCGCTGAAGGCGTTGTTCACCAGCAGGCTGTTCAGGTTTTCGTCGAACAGCGCGATCGGTTCGCGCACCGCCTGGAAGATCAGCTGCGAACGCAGCACCGCGCGGCCCTCGCGGGTCTCGGCCAGCAGACGCCGGCCGATCTGCCGCTCGGAGGCGATCACGATGATGGCCAGCAGCAGGATCTGCGCCAGCGCGGTGATCGAAAGCACGATGCGCCCATCGAGGGACTGCCGCGTGGCCTCCTCCCGGCGTTGCTTCAGCAGGCCGTCCTCGATCTGCACGATGCCGGCAATCTGCGCATTCATGCCGAACAGGTCGTCGGCGTCACGCAGCGACTGCCGGGCACCCTCCGGATTGCCCTGCTGCAGCCGGGCCAGCGCCTGGTTCATCAGGGTCAGGCGGCCATTGACGCCGCCGGCCAGGGCACCCATCAGCGCCTGCTGATCGGGATTGTCGCGGGTCATCTTGCGCAGTTCCTGCAGCAGCGGCGGCACCTCCTTGCCGACCCGCGCCGCACGCGCATGCGTGGCCTCGTTCACGTCGCCTGCCAGCAGACGATAGGTGGCCGCCTCGCTGTCGTGCACGACATAAGCGACCCGATAGGCCAGCGACTTCACCTCGGTCGAACGGACCACCCACTCGGTGGCCTGCTCGGTATCGCGCGCTCCCTGCAGCGTGACGATATACGGCAGGCCGACGATGATCAGCATCGCCAGCAACAGGCCAACGGTACGCCAGCGCATGACTCCCCTGGTTTTCATCCCGCCCGCTGCATCGGCCGACCTACGGTCAAAGGGTTCCTGCCGCATTCTGGCATGTTTCATCCATGCCTCACCCAAGCCACGCGGGCGCGACTTATTCATCGTAGCGACTCATCGCCGCCGGCCGGGCTGTCGCCGCGCGGCCCCATTCGCGATTCGGCCCGGCCTGCATGGTGAAGTGCAACTCGCCGCCGGCCACGATCTCGCCGTGGCGCAGGTACGTGCGATCGAGCGGCTTGCCGTTGAGCGTCACCGCACCGACGTACGGATGCGCATCATCCAGCGGCGATGCAGTGACCGTGAACGTGCGGCCGCTGCCCACATGGATCGCGGCGCGCGACACGAACGGCCGGCCGATCGCGTACTCGTCGCTGCCCGGCGTCACCGGGTAGAAGCCCAGCGCGGTGAACACGTACCAGGCCGACATCTGGCCGAGGTCGTCGTTGCCGCTCAGGCCGTCGGGGCGCGGTGCGTACTGGCTGTCCATGATCTGCTTCAGCCTGGCTTGCGTCTTCCACGGCGCGCCGGCGTAGTCGTAGAGATAGGCGATGTGATGGCTGGGCTCGTTGCCGTGCGCGTACCAGCCGATCAGCCCGGTGATGTCCTCGACGTGCTTGAAGTGCGAGGGGTCGACCTTCGCGTCGAACAAGGCATCGAGTTTCGCGACAAACTTCGCATCGCCGCCCATCGCGCCGATCAACCCGGCCACGTCCTGCGGCACGTACCACGAGTACTGCCATGCGTTGCCTTCGGTGAAGTCGCTGCCGTAGCCGGCGGCGGTCGGGTCGAACGGCTCGCGGAACGTGCCGTCGCTCAGCCGCGCGCGCATGAAACCGGTTTTCGGATCCCATGCATGACGCCAGTTCGCCGCCCGCTTGGCGAACGTGGCGGCGACGTCGGTCTTGCCCATCGCCTTCGCCATCTGCGCCAGCGACCAGTCGTCGTAGGCGTATTCCAGCGTCTTCGAGGCGCCTTCGGGTTCCTTGTCGATCGGCACGTAGCCGAGCTTCATGTAGTCGGCGAGGTCACCGTACGGCGCGTAGGTGGCGCTGGCCACCATCGCCGCCAACGCCTTGTCCGCGTCGAAGCCACGCACGCCCTTGATGTACGCGTCGGCGATCACCGGCACTGCGTGGTAGCCGATCATGCACCAGGTCTCCAGCCCCTGGTACGCCCACACCGGCAGGATGCCGAACGGGCTGGCCTCGCGCGCGGCGATCAGCGAGCGGATGAAATCGGTGCTGCGCGCGGGATTCAGCAACACCATCAACGGCTGCTGCGCACGGTAGACGTCCCACAGCGACCAGGTCGAGTGGAACTCGAAGCCATCGGCGCGATGCACCGCGTGGTCGGGCCCGCGGTACTCGCCGTTGACGTCCATGCTCAGCGTGGGCGACAGCATGGCGTGGTAGAGCGCGGTGTAGAACTGTGTCTTCGCGGTCTTCGGCGCGTCGATGTCGACCACCGCCAGCGCCTCATCCCAGGCGGCTTTCGCCTCGGCGCGGCGCGCGTCGAAATCCCAGCCCGCGCCATCCTTGTCCAGGTTGGCGAGCGCATTCGCCTCGCTCACCGGCGAGATCGCCACCTTCACCTCCAGCGGCTTCTTCAGCTTGCCGAAGTCGAACACGCCGACCAGTGCGCGGCCGTCCTGCGCATCGCGATCCTCGGCCTGGTTGCCCGGCCCCTTGAACCCCTTGTAGGCGATGTCGGCCTCGCGATTGAGCAGCTCGCGCGAAGTCATCGGCTGCGAGAAACGCATGGCAAAGCACAGCTCGCGCCCCGGCGCCCAGCCGCGGGTGGTGCGGCAACCGGTGACGGTGCCGTCGCCGCGCACGCGCAGGCTCGACCACAGCACCTTGCCGGCGTAGTCGTAGATGCTCGGGCGCAGGTCCAGCAACACGTGCGCCGGCTTGCCGGCCGGGAAGGTGTAGCGGTGCCAGCCGATCCGCCGCCCGGCGGTGAGTTCGGCGCGCACGCCGTAGTCGCTCAGTGTCACCGCGTAGTAGCCGGCCTGCGCTACTTCACTGGCGTGCGAGAAGCGCGAGCGGTAGCCGCTGCCCGGCCTGGTCGGGTCGCCCGGCTCCAGCCGCACGTCGCCGGCAATCGGCATCACCAGTACGTCGCCCAGGTCCGAATGGCCGGAGCCGGAGAAGTGCGTGTGCGAAAAACCCAGGATGCTGCTGTCGCCGTACTGGTAGCCGGCAGCCCACTTGTAGGCGTGCTTGAAGTCCGGCATCGCGGTGTCCGGCGACAGCTGGATCATCCCAAACGGCACGGTGGCGCCGGGAAGGGTGTGGCCGTCGCCGCCGCTGCCGATGCGCGGGTCGACCGCCGCAGCGTGGCCGTCGGCACGCGCGGCGACAGGTGTCATCGCCGCGATGCCGACCGCGGCACCGAGCAGACAGGGGAGTACGCCATGCAGCCGGATGGTCATCGTCGATCTCGTTTGCTGGAACGATTCAAAGCGGCACGCTAACACTCGCTGCCGGTCAAGGCATGCTGCGCCGCGACGTGCGCAACGGCAGCGATAAGTTACATTTGGATCGTTCTAATCCGGTGAAACTGCATGCCGAGTCAAACTCCGATCGGGCGCAAGGTGACCTTGAACGACATCGCCGCGGGCTGCGGCGTGTCGCGCGCCACGGTGTCGCTGGTGCTGCGCGACAGTCCGCTGGTGAACAAGCTCACCCGCGTCCGGGTCGAGGAGGAACTGCGCCGGCAGGGTTACGTCTACAACCGCGCCGCGGCGAACCTGCGCCGGCGCACCTCGACCAGCATCGCACTGGTGCTGAACGACCTGGCCAATCCGTTCTTCGCCGAGTTCGCCGCCGGCGTGGACGAGACGCTGGCCGCCGCCGGCTTCGTCACCCTGCTCGGCTGCACCGGCGAGTCGCCCGCACGCGAGCAGGCGGTGCTCGGCTCGCTACTGGAACACGGCCCGGCCGGGATCATCCTGTCGCCGGCCGAACACAGCAAGGCGCACGACGTGCTGGCCGTGGTCGGTCGGCGCGTGCCGCTGCTGCTGTTCAACCGCGAGCTGGGCGGCGCGCTGCCCGAATTCGCGCACTGGGACCAGCTGATGCTGGACAACCAGCATGGCGCCCGCCTGGCTACTGAACACCTGATCGCCCGCGGCCACCGGCACATCGCGTTCTTCGGCGGCCATCACGATTCCAGCTCGTGCCGGCAGCGCCACGCCGGTTACGTCGAGGCGATGCACACGGCCGGGCTGCGCACCGAACCGTACTGGCGTATCGAATGCGCACCGACCCGACTGGATGCCGCCCACCACGCGCCCGCCCTGTTCGCCGGCGCACTCGCCCCGACCGCGGCGGTCTGCTACAACGACGCGGTCGCGCTGGGCCTGGTGCTCGGCCTCAACCAGCGCGGGTTGCACCCCGGCCGGGACTTCGCGCTGACCGGCTTCGACGACATCGCCGAAGCGGCGCTCGGCACGCCGCCGCTGACCACCTTGTCGGTTGCGCCGCGCGAGCGCGGCCAGCAGGCGGCACAACTGGTACTGCAGCGCCTGCAGCAACCGCAGGCCGCCAGCCACCAGACCGTGGCACCGGTACAACTGATCGTTCGCGAAAGCAGCTGCCCACCACTCACCGCCTGACCACACCACACTTTCCGGGGAATCCACATGGCCTTCGCCCAAGTTCCGTCACCGACGCCCGACTCGCCCGCACATGGCGAGCGCTATACCGACTACCCGATGGCGATGGGCGTGCTCACCACCATCTTCTTCATGTGGGGCTTCCTGACCTGCCTCAACGACATCCTGATCCCGCACCTGAAGTCGATCTTCCAGCTCAACTACGCCCAGGCGATCCTGGTGCAGTTCACCTTCTTCGGCGCGTACTTCCTGATGGCGATGCCGGCCGGCCGGCTGATCGCCGCGCTTGGCTACAAGAAGGGCATCGTGGCCGGGCTGGCGATCGCCGGTGTCGGCGCACTCGGCTTCTGGCCGGCGGCCAGCTTGCACCTGTACCCGGCGTTCCTCGGCGCGCTGTTCGTGCTGGCCACCGGCATCACCGTGCTGCAGGTGGCGGCCAACCCGTACGTGGCGCTGCTGGGTCCGGAAAAAACCAGTTCCAGCCGGCTGACCCTGGCGCAGGCGCTGAATTCGCTGGGCACCACGCTGGCGCCGCTGTTCGGCGGCCTGCTGATCCTGTCCAACGTGGTGAAGAGCCCGGCCGAACTGACCGCGCTGGAACCGGCGCAGCGCCTGCTCTACGACACCCAGCAGGCGCAGGCGGTGCAGTTCCCGTACATCGGGCTGGCCGTGGTGCTGTTCCTGCTGGCGATCTTCGTGTGGCTGTTCCGCCTGCCGGCGCTGACCGAGGCCACCGACAGGGGCGACCACGACCGCCACGGCTTCGTCGAGGTGCTGCGCCATCCGCACGTGCTGTTCGGCGTGCTCGGCATCTTCTTCTACGTCGGCGCGGAAGTGTCGATCGGCAGCTTCATGGTCAACTACCTGTCGATGCCGGAGATCGGCCACATCAGCGAGCAGCAGGCCGCGCACTACGTATCGTGGTATTGGGGCGGCGCGATGGTCGGCCGCTTCGTCGGTTCGGCGCTGATGGCGAAGTTCTCGCCGCGCAAGCTGCTTGCCCTGTTCGCCGCGATCAACGCGCTGCTGGTGCTGACCACCATGCTGAGCAGCGGCAACGTGGCGATGTACAGCATCATCGCGATCGGCCTGTTCAACTCGATCATGTTCCCGACCATCTTCGCGCTCGGCATCGAGCGGCTGGGGCCGATGACCAGCAAGGCGTCCAGTCTGCTGATCATGGCGATCGTGGGCGGCGCGATCATTCCCTACGTGCAGGGTGTGTTCGCCGATCACATCGGCCTGCAGCACGCGTTCTTCCTGCCGCTGCTGTGCTACCTGTACATCGTGTTCTACGGCGTCAGCGGCTCGAAGATCCGCAGCACCCCGCCGCCGGCCACCGACGAAAATCATTGACGATGGCCATGCGACCCATCCTGTGCTTCGGCGAGGCACTGATCGACCTGCACGCCGACGGCCTCGACGCGCGCGGCTTCGCTGCGCGCTTCACGCCGTTCGCCGGCGGCGCGCCGGCCAACGTGGCGGTCGCCGCCGCGCGGCTCGGCGGACACGCGCGCTTCGCCGGCATGCTCGCGCGCGACCGCTTCGGCGACTTCCTGCTCGACAGCCTGCAGCAGGCCGGCGTCGGCACCGCCGACGTCGTGCGCACCGATACGGCAAACAGTGCGCTGGCCTTCGTCACCCTGGATGCACACGGCGAACGCAGCTTCAGCTTCTACCGCGACAACACCGCCGACCTGCTGTTCCAGCCGGCCGACTTCCGCGCCGACACCTTCTGCGACGTCGCCGTGTTCCACGTCTGCTCGAACAGCATGACCGACCCGACGCTCGCCGCCACCACCCGCGAAGGCATGCAGCGCGCGCACGGCGTCGGTGCGCTGGTCAGCTTCGACCTCAACCTGCGCCCCGCGCTGTGGCCGGCCGATGTCGATCCGCACCCGCTGCTGTGGCCGGCATTGCACCTGGCCGACGTGGTGAAGCTGAGCGCCGAGGAATTCGCCTGGCTGGCGCCGGACGGCGAGCAGGCTGCGCTGGACCGCCTGTGGCTGGGCCGCACCCGGCTGATGGTGGTGACCGACGGCGCCAGGCCGCTGCGCTGGTTCCACCCCGACGCCGAAGGCGAGCTGCCCGGTTACGCGGTCGCCGTGGTCGACTCCACCGCCGCCGGCGATGCCTTCATGGGCGGCCTGCTGTGCTGCCTGGCCGACCTCGACGCCGGCGCCGAACGGCTCGACCGGCTGGTCACCGAACTGCCGCGCCTGCACGCGATGCTGCGCTTCGCCGCCGCCTGCGGCGCCCTCACCGTTACCCGCCAGGGCTCGTTCGCCGCGATGCCGCGCGGCGACGAGGTGCTGGCCTTCATGGAGCAACAGGCATGAACGCCACTCCCGACTTCCGCTCCGCCGATTTCCTGCGCGAGCACATCGCGCAGACGATGGCGTTCTACCACCCGCGCGCGATCGACCCGGAAGGCGGCTTCTTCCACTACTTCCGCGACGACGGCACGATCTACGACCGCACCCACCGGCACCTGGTCAGCAGTACCCGCTTCGTCTTCAACTACGCGATGGCGGCGATCGAGTTCGACAACGCCGCGGCTTCCAGCAGTGAATACCTCGAAGCGGCCCGCCATGGCCTGCGCTACCTGCGCGAAGTGCATCGCGACCCGTACACCGGCGGCTACGCCTGGACGATCCGCGACGAGCAGCCGGAAGACCGCACCAACCATGCCTACGGCGTGGCCTTCGTGCTGCTCGCCTATGCCAGCGCGCGCAAGGCCGGCATCGGCGAAGCCGCCGCGTGGATGGACGAAACCTGGCACCTGCTGGAACAGCACTACTGGGACGCCGACGCCGGCCTGTACCGCGACGAGGCCGATGCGAACTGGCACTTCAGCGACTACCGCGGCCAGAACGCCAACATGCACATGTGCGAGGCGATGCTGGCCGCCTACCAGGCCAGCAGCGAGCCGCGCTATCTCGACCGCGCGTACACCCTCGCCGACCACATGACCCGCCGCCAAGCCGCGCTGGCCGGCGGGCTGGTATGGGAGCACTACGACCGCGACTGGGCCATCGACTGGAACTACCACCGCGACGATCCTAAGCACCTGTTCCGCCCGTGGGGCTTCCAGCCCGGCCACCAGACCGAGTGGGCCAAGCTGCTGCTGATCATGGAGCCGCTGCTGCGCGCACGCGGCTACGACGAGGACTGGCTGCTGCCCACCGCGCGGCAGCTGTTCGACACCGCGCTGGCGCGCGCCTGGGACAGCGAGTACGGCGGCATCTGCTACGGCTTCGCGCCCGACGGCAGCGTCTGCGATGACGACAAGTACTTCTGGGTGCAGGCCGAATCGCTGGCCGCCGCCGCACGGTTGCACGCGCGCACCGGCGAGCCCGCCTATGACGATTGGTACGGGAAGTTGTGGGCGTACGCGTGGCAGCATTTCGTCGACCACCGTTACGGCGCCTGGTACCGCATCCTCACCCGCGACAACCGCAAGTACGACGACGAGAAAAGCCCGGCCGGCAAGACCGACTACCACACCATGGGCGCCTGCCACGAAGTGCTGGCGCTGTTGCGCGCCGGCGGCCAGCCGTGATCCACCACTCTCCCTCAAGGCACTGCACGATGAAGTTAGCGATTTCCCTCGCCATCACGGCCGCCACCCTGCTGGCCGCGCCTGCGTTCGCCGCCGACGGCGCCACGGCGCGCTTCGACCCGCTGCAGACCTTCGCCCCGTACAGCTACCCGCAGCCGGCCACCGCCTATCGCTCGGCCAGCGGCAAGCCCGGCCCGCTGTTCTGGCAGAACCGCGCCGACTACACGATCACCGCCACGCTCGATCCGGCCACGCGGCAGCTGCGCGGCAGCGAGGTGATCAGCTACACCAACCACAGCCCCGACGCGCTCGACGTGCTGTGGCTGCAGCTGGACCAGAACCGCTATCGCCACGACGCCCGCGGCGCGTTCACCAGCAAGTTCCCCACCGAGTTCACCGACGGCTACCAGATTGCCTCGGTCGAAGTGGACGACGCGCACGGTCGCAGGCAGCCAGTGAAATGGCTGGTTTCCGACACGCGCATGCAGGTGCAACTGCCCGCGGCGCTGAAGGGCAACGGCGGCAGCCTGCGCCTGCACATCGCGTGGAGCTACACCGTGCCCGGCGAATTCGGCGGGCGCACCGACGTCAATCCCAGCAAGAACGGCGAGATCTTCGAGATCGCGCAGTGGTACCCGCGCATGGCCGTGTACGACGACCTGCGCGGGTGGGACACCGCGCCCTACCTCAATAGCGAGTTCTACCTGGAATACGGCGACTTCGACTACGCGATCACCGTGCCGTGGGACATGGTCGTGGCCGGCTCCGGCGAGCTGGTGAACCCCGACGAGGTGCTGACGAAGACCGAACGGCAGCGGCTGGAGCAGGCCCGCCACAGCGACGCCACGGTGATGATCCGCACGCCGGAAGAAGTCACCCAGCCGTCCAGCCGTCCAAAACAGAGCGGCACGCTGACCTGGCACTTCCGCATGCAGAACACCCGCGACGTGGCGTTTGGCGCCTCGAAGGCGTTCGTGTGGGACGCCGCGCGGATCAACCTGCCCGAGGGCAAGACCGCGCTGGCGATGTCGGTCTATCCCGCCGAAAGCGGCGGCAACGCCGCCTGGGGCCGCGCCACCGAATACCTCAAGGCTTCCACCGAACACTTCTCGAAGCAGTGGTATCCCTACCCGTGGCCGGTGGCGATCAACGAGGCCGGCACCGCTGGCGGCATGGAATACCCGGGCATCACCTTCGACCACAAACTGGCCAAGGGCAGCAAGCTGCACATGGTGATCGCGCACGAGATCGGCCACAGCTGGTTCCCGATGATCGTGGGCAGCAACGAGCGCCGCGACGCGTGGATGGACGAGGGCTTCAACACCTTCATCGACGTCTACGAAGACGACGCCTTCAACCACGGCGAATACGCGCCCAAGCGCGACAGCGAATACGCGCCCGGCGGCGGCAACCCGGCCGACGAGATCGCCGCCGTGCTGGCCGATCCCGCCGCACCCGCCCTGCTCAACGGCGCCGACATGACGCCGGAGAAGTACCGCCACCCGATCAGCTACTTCAAGGGCGCGTTCGGCCTCGTGCTGCTGCGCGAACAGATCATCGGGCCGGAACGCTTCGACCCGGCGTTCCGCCGCTACATCGCCACCTGGGCGTACAAGCACCCGAGCCCGTCGGACTTCTTCCGCTTCATGGAAAGCGACACCGGCGAAGACCTGGGCTGGTTCTGGCGCGGCTGGTTCCAACACAACTGGCAATTCGACATCGCCGTGCAAAAAGCCGCCTACACCGACGGCGACTACCGCAAGGGCCTCGACGTCACCGTCGCCAACCTCGACCAGCTCGTTCTCCCCGCCACCCTCGAAGTGACCTACGACGACGGCAGCAAGCAGGACGTGCGTGTGCCGTGGGAAACCTGGCAGCAACACCGCAGCTACGTCGTGCACGTGGACGGCACGCGCAAGGCGAAGTCCGTCAGTATCGATCCGACGCATGCGCTACCCGACGTCGACCGTGGCAACAACACGGTGCAGCTGAAGTAAGCCGCTGCGAAACACTCTGTTACAGGCTCGTTCTCCACGGCCGTCATTCCTGCGAAGGCAGAAATCGCTCTACAACAGTGAAGTGCGATCCCTGCCTTCGCAGGGATGACGGCAAAGAGAGGCGAACGACTCTGAAACGCAGGGATCCGTATCAATAGATGTCCACGACGGGATCTCGAAAGCGTATATCCACGCGCCTCAATCAACGCGTAGTTTCTTCCACCCCGTCATCGGGATATCGCCATTCGGTCGCGGCGGCACCTCGTAGCTCAGCACGTCACCGCTCAGCACATAACTGCGCACCTGGGTAGCTCCCTCCCAATTCGGATACGTCGCTCCCTCGATACGGAAGGTAAGCGTGCCCTTCACGGGGTCGATATCGACGGTGCCGAAATGAGCGCTTGCTCCCAGCGTGGCAGCCCGGAATTCACCTGGCGTCCCTGCCTTCTTGTCATTGGCGGCGAACCTGGGGCGCGAGTTGTCGAGGACAAACAGCGAGTAGTGCCCGGCATGATCGATCTGCAGCCTGCCCTTGGGAGCATCGCCGTAGTCATGTGTGCGCGTTCCATCCGGATGTTTGACGTCGGCAAAGGCAAGCGTCCAGGTGCCTTCGATGGCAGCCACTGTATTCATTTTATCGGGCTCCGAGGCGGTGACCGCGTGGATCGGGAGAAGGGTCAGAAGGGCGAATAGAAATGTCTTTGCTGATTTCATGACTGGATATCCTGCAAGGTTCTGCCAAATCGGCGGTGTGGTTGCCTGATGCATTCGTCCTTTCGGTGTTCTGTTGTGCTTTCCATGCGGACGGATCGGCCCATCGGAGCGTGCGACGCGAATCGACGACATGGCCGTGCAGCGTCAGCAGACCGCGCCAGAGCGAGCGCATGAGCACGTACCTGTTTAGGTGATGACTGGAAGCCGGCCAACGAAAGATTTGCCGCTTCGATGGACGATGTGCGGCGCAGTGTGTGCGCTATCATCCATTTAGAAAACATATGAATACGTATTTCAGTCATTTAAAAATGACATGGATAAGCCATGAAATCCCTCGACCTGGATGCCGTCAAGGCTTTTGTCCTGACCGCCGAACTACAGAGCTTCACCCGCGCCGCAGACGCGCTGGACAGCACGCAATCGGCGATCAGCCTGAAATTGCGCCGGCTGGAAGACCAGTTGGGCCGACGGCTGCTGGAGCGAACGCCGCGCCAAGTGCGGCTATCTGCCGAGGGGGCCGCTTTCATGGAGGCCGCGCGCGAGTTGGTTGGGGCGCATGAACGCGCCATCGCCTCATTTGAAGTGAAGCAGCGCCGACTGGTTATCGGCATCAGCCACCAACTGGTGGGCAGCGAGTTGCCCGGCTTGTTGCGTTGGATGAACGAGCACGATCCGAATCTGCTGATCGAGCTACGCGTGGCCGGCTCGAACGAAGTGCTCAAGGCCTATGACGATGGCGCGCTGGATGCTGCCCTGGTATTGCAGCCGGAAGATCGTCGTCGCAACGGCGAAGTGCTGTTCGCCGAATCGTTCGCCTGGATCGCCGCCCCGCACTGGCAGCCGCGTGCAGGTCAACCGTTGCCGCTAGCGACCCAGGGGGAAACATGCAGCATCCGTGCGGCAGCGGTCCGTGCGCTTGATAGTGCCGGCATCGCCTGGACGGAGGTGTTTATCGGCAAGGGCGCCGCCGTGGTGGGGGCTGCAGCGACGATTGGATTGGCAGTTGCCGTGCTGCCGAAGCGTGCTGCGCCGTCTGGCACCATCGATATTGGCCACGCGCTTTCATTGCCTCCGCTACCCACGCACGAGGTGGTGCTGTATTCGGCGCTGCATGACCGCCGATCGCGCAATGCGCTGCATACGCTGGCGATGGCATTCAAAAATCTGTCTAAAGCTACCTAGTCGAAAACAAAGCGGGAAAGAAAAAGCCCCTGCAAGAGCAAGGGCTTTTCAAACTTAAATCAACACTTCTAGATAGGTGTCCTCTAGAACGGGATCTCGTCGTCCGCGAAGCCGCTGTCGGCCGGAGCCGGGGCTTGGCGCTGGCTGCCGTAGTCGTCGCCGCCGCGCGATTGACCGCCGCCCTGGCGCTGGCCGCCGCCGCTCTGCGGGCGTTCGCGCTGGAAGCCGCCACCGCCCGCGCCGCCTTCACTGCCGCCGCCGAGCATCTGCATCTCGCTGGCGATGATGTCGGTGAAGTACTTTTCGACGCCGTCCTTGCCGGTGAACTTGTCGGTGCGGATGGAACCTTCGATGTAGACCTGACGCCCCTTCTTCAGGTACTCGCCGGCGATCTCGCCGAGACGACCGAAAATCTTGATACGGTGCCACTCGGTACGTTCCTGCTTCTCTCCGGACTGCTTGTCGGTCCAGGATTCGGAGGTGGCCAGACTGAAGCTGCAGATGCTGGTGCCACCGCCGGTGCTGCGCAGCTCCGGATCCGAGCCCAGGTTGCCGATCAAGATGACTTTGTTGACGCCACGTGCCATGGGAATGTCCTCGTTGAGCCGGCCGCAAGTATGCGATGGGTTGCGGCCGGAGTGGTGAATCAGGCTGGCTATCATAACCGCGGGAAGGGCCGAGTCCAGACGCGGAAAACCTGAACCGCGGGTCGGCGCCGTCCGCTGCCGGCGGTCGGCACCGACCCGCGGATGCCGGGGCGTTCAGTTCACGATGAAGCGGTGGCCCACGCCGGGCTCGGTCTTCAGCCAGCGCGGGTTGGCCGGGTCGTCGCCCAGTTTCTGCCGCAGCTTGCCGATCACGATACGCAGATACTGGCTGTCACTGGTGTGGGTTGGTCCCCACACCTCGCGCAGCAGCTGTTGCTGGGTGACCACGCGACCGGCGTGCTGCAGCAACAGCGCCAGCACGGCGTATTCCTTGCGGGTCAGTGCCAGCGGCGCACCGTCCAGGCTCACCTCGCGGCGCGCCAGGTCGACGGCCAGATGGCCGTCGTCGTAACGCGGCGGATGTTCCGGCTCGCCCGGCCGGTTGCGCAGCAGTGCGCGCAGCCGCGCCATCAGTTCCTGGATGCCGAACGGCTTGGTCATGTAGTCGTTGGCGCCGTGGTCCAGCGTACTCACCTTCTCGCTCTCGGCGTTGCGCACCGACAGCATCAGCACCGGCAGCTGGCTCCACTGGCGCAGCTCGACCAGTACCGCGTGACCCTCCATGTCGGGCAGACCGAGGTCGAGGATCACCAGGTCCGGCGACTGCGTGGCCGCCAGCGCCAGGCCTTCCTCACCGGTGGCGGCCAGCAGTACCTCGTAGCCTTCGGCGCGCAGGCCGATGTCGAGGAAGCGGCGAATCTGCGGTTCGTCGTCGATCACCAGCACGCGGGGCGAGGCATTCATGGCGCACGGTCGGGGGGTGGAGGCAGCGGCAGGGTAATACGGATCGTGCTGCCGCCGCCGTCGCGCGGCAACGCTTCCACGCTGCCGCCATGGGCGCCGATCATGCCGCGGCAGATCGCCAGGCCGAGGCCGGTGCCCTGGCTGGCGCGGTCGCCACGCGACACCGAATAGAACATGTCGAAGATCAGCGCCCGCTCCGCCTCCGGGATGCCGGGGCCGCGATCGCTGACGTCGATCAGCAGCCGGTCGCCCTCGCCGCGCACCACCAGTTGCACCGCTTCGTCGGCGGGCGAGAAGCGCGCGGCGTTCTCCAGGATGTTGAACAGCGCCTGTTCGATCAGCGCCGGATGCACGAACAGCAGCAGCGTGTCGGGCGGCAGCATGGTCTCCACCCGCAGGGTCGGGAACAGCTTGCACAGGCGACCGACCGCGGCGGCGACGATCTCGGCGACATCGGTCCAGTCGCGGTTGAGCTTGAGCGTGCCGTGGCCGAGCCGGGTCATGTCGAGCAGGTTCTGGATGTAGCGGTCCAGCCGCTGGCCCTCGCCCAGGATCGCCTCCAGCAACTCGCGGCGCTCGCCCGGCGGCAGCTGTTCGCCGTAGCTGGCCAGCGTGTCGGCCGCGCCGATCATCGAGGCCAGCGGCGAGCGCAGGTCGTGCGATACGGACGACAGCAGCGCGTTGCGCAGACGCTCGGTCTCGCCCTGCACGCGGGCGCCCTCCAGTTCGTCGGCCAGGCGCGCGCGTTCCAGTGCCTGGCCGATGTCCTGCACCATCGCCAGCGCCAGGCTGCGCTGGTCCTGGTCGGGCGCGCTGCTGTCCGCGGCAAAACGCAATGCGGCCACGCCAAGCCGGTTTTCCTCGCCGCCGAACGGCAGCATCCAGCACGGCGCGGCGTTGAGCGTATCGGTATGCCGCCCGGCCTGTGCCGCGTGCCGTTCGCTCCAGTCGGCGGCGGCCAGGTCCTGCGTCGACAAGGCGAATTCATGCGGCGCGCAGGCAGCTACCTGCAACCGGCCGCCGGCATCGCGGACGAGGATCGTCGCCTCGCCGCGCAAGGCCTGCGCCAGGGCGATGGCGCCCGCTTTGCGGATGCCCTCGGCGTCGGTGCTGGCGGCCAGCCGCTGGCCCAGCACCAGCCGCGCGCGCGACTGCACCTGGGCACCGCGCAGCGATTCCACCTGGCTGGCCAGCCGCGTCGCCAGGTGGCTGCACACCAGCGCCACGATCAGGAACAGGCTGACCGCCAGCACGTCGTCGAAATTCGCGATCGCCAGCGTGTAGCGTGGCGGCGCGAAGAAGAAGTTGTCGCCGAGAAAACACAGCATGGCGGTATAGACGGCCACCATCATGCGCGTGCGTACCGCCACCGCCAGCACCGCGGTGAGGAAGATCAGCGACAGATTGGCCACCGACAGGTAGCGATCGGCGACAAACGACAGGCCCAACGCGACCAGCGCGGCGAGTGTGGCGTAGACGTATTCGCCGCGCGAACCCCGCCCGCCGGGAAAACGCAGCCGTCGCCGCGACGCCGCCCGCTCGCTCGGCGTGGCGATGATGGTCAGCTCCAGGTGCGCGCCGCGGCGCAGCAGCTGCTGGGTCAGCGAGCGGCCGACCATGCGCGCCAGCAGGCGCTCGCGGGTACGCCCCAGCAGGATCTGGCCCACGCCCTCGCGGTCGGCATGCGCCAGCAGTTCGTCGGCGATGGTCGCGCCGCGCAGCACCACGGTGTCGCCGCCGAGCCGGCGCGCCAGCCGCAGCGCCGCTTCCAGCCGTTCACGCCGGGCCGGCTCCAGCCGTGCGCCGGTGTCGACGAAGGCTACGCTCCACGGCGCGCCGCGGCGCTCGGCGATGCGCCGCGCCACGCGCACCAGGTATTCGCTCTGCGCATGGCCGTCGATCGCCGCCAGCACGCGCCGGCGCACCGGCATCGTGCCGCCGCGCGCCAGCATCGACTCGCGCAGGTCGCTGTCGACGTGGCCGGCCATGGTGTCCATCGCCAGCTCGCGCAGCGCGCCCAGGTTGGTCGGCGAGAAGAACGCATCCAGCGCCGCCGCTGCAGTCTCCGGCACGTAGACCTTGCCCTGCTTCAGCCGCCCGATCAGTTCGCGCGGCGGCAGGTCGACCAGCACGATGTCGCGGGCGCGGTCGAGGAACGCATCCGGCACCCGCTCGCGCACGTTGACCCCGGTGATCCGCCGCACCTGGTCGGCGAGGCTCTCCAGATGCTGCACGTTCAGCGCGGTGTATACCTCGATGCCGGCGTCGAGCAGCTCGGCGATGTCCTGCCAGCGCCGCTCGTGCCGCCCGCCGGGCAGGTTGCTGTGGGCCAGCTCGTCCACCAGCAGCACGGCCGGCCGGCGCTCCAGCGCGGCATCCAGATCGAACTCCGTGAAATCGCGGCCCTGATAGTTCACCTTCCGGCGCGACAGCACCTCCAGCCCTTCCAGCAGCGCCGCCGTCTCGGCGCGGCCGTGCGTCTCGACCAGGCCGACCACCACGTCCACGCCCTGCCGCTTCAACTCGCGCGCGGCCGACAGCATGGCGTAGGTCTTGCCGACGCCCGCCGCGGCGCCGAGGAACACCTTCAGCCGCCGGCTGTCGTCGTGCGCCGTGCCGAGCAGGGCATCGGCGCGTGCTTCGCGGGAGGGTTCGCTCATGCCAGGGTCGGTCCGGGAAATGGCGTTACGGTAGCGCGATCAGCTGCCATGCGTCTGCGCCGCATCCAGCGCCAGGTTGAGCTGCAGCACATTCACCCGCGGCTCACCGAGCAGGCCGAACTGGCGGCCGCGGGTGCATGCGTTCACCAGCGCCTGCACCCGCGCAGGACTCAGTCCACGCGCCCTTGCCACCCGCGCCAGTTGGTACTGCGCCGCGGCGGGACTGATCTCCGGATCGAGTCCGCTGCCCGAGGCGGTGACCAGGTCCACCGGCACCGGCGCGCTGTTGCCCGGATCGGCCGCGTGTAGCGCGGCGATGCGCTGCTTCACCGCCTCGGTCAGCGCCGGATTGGTCGGACCCTGGTTGGAACCCGACGAAGCGCTGGCGTTGTACGCATTCGGCGAGGTCGCCGACGGCCGGCCCCAGAAGTACTTCGGGTCGCTGAACGACTGGCCGATCAGCACGGAGCCGATCGGCCCGCCATCCTTCACGATCAGGCTGCCGTTGGCCTGGTGCGGGAAGATCAGCTGGGCCAGCCCGGTGGTGGCCAGCGGATAGAGCACGCCGGTGATCACGGTCATCAGCAACAGCAGGACGAAGGATTGTCGTAACAGTTTGCTCATGGGATGTTCCTCAGAAATTTCCTTGCAGCATCACGAAGCCGCGCGAACCGCCGACATTGCGTGTGTCACTGGCGTCGAGGAAGCTGGAAGTGCGGCGGTAGAAATCCGCATGGGTGGCATAGGTGAGGCCCGCACTCAGCGACCAGTGCGTGGCGAGCTGGTACTTCAGCGTGGCACCGAAATCGCTGTAGCTGGGGTCGCGCGCACTACTGGCCAGCGGTGTGACCAGGGTGGTGGTGTAGTGCGTGTGGCCGGCGTGCAGCGCCAGACTCCATGCGTCGTTCAACGGGAACGCGGCGTCCAGCTGCAGGTAACCGGTGCCTTTCGAATCGCCACGATAGCCCTGCTCGGTGTCCACGCCGAAGTAGTCGGTGAACGCATGGTTGTACTTCAGCGTGAACTGCTTCCAGGTCAACGCGGCATTGGCCTCGACCGTGTTGAGCGAGCGCGACGCCAACCCGGCCTGATCGAGGCTGGCACCGGGATAGACATAGCCATAGATGCCGGCGCGCCACGACCAGTCGCTGTTGATCGCCTGACCGTAGCTGGCATACAGATCCAGCTCCATCGCGCCGCCCGGATAGCTGCGCTCGCTGATGCTGGAACCCCAGAAGCCGGCGGCGAAACCGTTCGGGTTGGCGTAGTCGGCACCACCCTGGATCGCCGGGCGACCCCAGCTCTGGGTGAGGCCGCGGAACATGTAGTCGGAGGTCAGCGCGATATTGCCGGTGATGTTGCTTGCCAGCATGCCGTCGGCGAGGCCAGGGACGAGTGCCGCGGCGAGCGTGGCGATGACAAGGATGCGCATCAGGACAGCCCCAGCAGGACCAGCGACAGGTCGATCAGCTTGATGCCGAGGAACGGCACCACGATGCCGCCCAGGCCGTAGACCAGCAGGTTGCGGCGCAGTAGTGCACCGGCGCCGAGTGCGCGGTACTTCACGCCTTTCAGCGCCAGCGGGATCAGGAAGATGATGATCAGCGCGTTGAAGATCACTGCCGACAGGATCGCGCTCTGCGGTGTCGCCAGATGCATCACGTTGAGCACGTTGAGCGCCGGGTAGGTAGTCGCGAACGCAGCCGGGATGATCGCGAAATACTTCGCGATGTCGTTGGCGATCGAGAACGTGGTGAGCGAGCCGCGGGTGATCAGCATCTGCTTGCCGATCTCCACCACCTCGATCAACTTGGTCGGGTTGGAATCGAGGTCGACCATGTTGCCGGCCTCTTTCGCGGCCTGCGTACCGGTGTTCATCGCCACCGCCACGTCGGCCTGCGCCAGCGCCGGTGCATCGTTGGTACCGTCACCACACATCGCCACCAGCCGGTTCTCGGCCTGGATGCTGCGGATGAGTTTCAGCTTCGCTTCCGGCGTGGCCTCGGCGAGAAAATCATCGACGCCAGCCTCCGCTGCAATAGCCGCAGCCGTGAGCGGATTGTCGCCGGTGATCATGATGGTCTTGATGCCCATCTTGCGCATCTCGGCGAAACGCTCCTTGATGCCACCCTTGACGATGTCTTTCAGCTCGATCACACCCAGCGCACGATCGCCCTCGGTCACGATCAGCGGGGTGGCGCCACGCCGCGCGATGTCCTCGGCCATGCGCTTGACCAGCGGCGGCAGGTGGCTGTTCTGCGCCTGCAGATGTTTCTCCACGGCGTCCAGCGCGCCCTTGCGGATCTGCCGCGTACCGAAATCGACGCCGCTCATGCGCGTCTGCGCGGTGAACGGCACGAACTGCGCGTGCATCGCCTCGAGCTGCTGCTCGCGCAGGCCGAAGTTGTCCTTCGCCAGCACCACGATGCTGCGACCTTCCGGCGTTTCGTCGGCCAGCGAGGCCAGCTGCGCGGCCTCGGCCATGATCTTTTCGTCGATACCCGGCGCCGGGTAGAACGCCACCGCCTGGCGATTGCCCAGGGTGATCGTGCCGGTCTTGTCCAGCAACAGCACGTCGACGTCGCCGGCCGCCTCGACCGCGCGGCCGGAAGTGGCGATCACGTTGGCGCGAATCATCCGGTCCATCCCGGCAATGCCGATCGCCGAAAGCAGTGCACCGATCGTGGTGGGGATCAGACAGACCAGCAGCGCGATCAATACGGTCAGCGTGATCGGGTTGCCGCTACCGGCCACCTGCACGCTGTAGATCGAGTACGGCAGCAAGGTGGCGCAGGCGAGCAGGAAGATCAGGGTGAACTTCGCCAGCAGGATCGTCAGCGCGATCTCGTTCGGCGTCTTGCGCCGCCTGGAGCCTTCCACCATCGCGATCATGCGGTCGAGGAAGCTCTCGCCCGGATTGCTGGTGATGCGGACTACCAGCCAGTCCGACAGCACGCGGGTGCCGCCGGTAACCGCGCTGCGGTCGCCGCCGGACTCGCGGATCACCGGCGCGGATTCGCCGGTGATCGCGCTCTCGTCCACGCTGGCCGCGCCGATCACCACCTCGCCGTCACCGGGCATTTGCTCGCCTGCCTCGACCAGCACGTGATGGCCGCTGCGCAACTCGCTGGACGGCGTGAAGGTGATCGCCGCGTTGCGGTCGGCCGCGGCGAGCTTCTTCGCGATAACGTCCTTGCGCGAGCCGCGCAACGCATTGGCTTGCGCCTTGCCGCGGCCTTCGGCCAGTGCCTCGGCGAAGTTCGCGAACAGCAGGGTGAACCATAGCCACAGGCTGACCCAGAAGATGAAGCCGGTGGGCGCCTCGCCGCGGCCGGCCAGCGCCTGCACCCACAGCGCCGTGGTCAGCACGCTGCAGACGAACACCACGAACATCACCGGATTGCGGAACTGCATCCGTGGCGACAGCTTGCGGAACGCATCGGCCATCGCCGTGAGAATCAGCTCGCGATCGAAGCCACCAACAGCTTGAGTATGTGCGGTCATGGTTCAGTGTCCCGACATCAGGGATTCGGCGATCGGCCCCAGGGCCAGTGCCGGCAGGAAGGTGAGTGCGCCGACCACGATCACCACGCAGGCCAGCAGCGTGACGAACAACGGCGTATGCGTCGGCAGCGTGCCGGCGGATTCGGGCACGTGACGCTTGGCGGCGAGCGAGCCGGCCATGGCCAGCATCGCGATGGCGAGCGGGAAGCGCGCGAAGAACATGCAGATGCCCAGCAGCACGTTCCAGAACGGCGTGTTCGCCGAGAGACCACCGAACGCACTGCCGTTGTTGTTCGACGCCGAGCTGACCGAGTAAAGGATCTCGCTGAAGCCGTGCGCGCCGGGGTTGGCGATGCCTGCCACGCCGGCCGGCACCATCACCGCGATCGCCGTGCCGATCACCACCAGTGCACACGGCAGCAGCACCGCGAGGCTAGCCATCTTCATCTCGTAGGCTTCGATCTTCTTGCCGAGGTATTCCGGCGTGCGGCCCACCATCAGCCCGGCGATGAACACCGCGACGACAGCAAAGGCAAGCATGCCGTACAGGCCCGAGCCGACGCCGCCGAAAATCACCTCACCCAGCTGGATCAGCCACATCGGTACCAGGCCGCCGAGTGGGGTGAACGAGTCGTGCATCGCGTTCACCGAGCCATTCGACGCGGCCGTGGTCGCGGTGGCCCACAACGTGGAGTTGACGATGCCGAAGCGCGTCTCCTTGCCTTCCATGTTGCCGCCGGCCTGCAACGCCGAGGCGTGCTGGTCGACACCCAGCGGTGCCAGCGCGGGATTGCCAGCCTGCTCCGCCGCCGTGCAGGCCAGCAGCAGCGGCACGAAGATCAGCAGCATCGCCAGCAGCAGCGCCCAGCCCTGGCGGCGGTCGCCGACCATCATGCCGAAGGTGTAGCAGAGCGCCGCGGGAATCAGCAGGATCGAGAGCAGCTCGAGAAAATTGCTGAACGGCGTGGGGTTCTCGTACGGATGTGCCGAGTTCACGTTGAAGAACCCGCCGCCATTGGTGCCCAGCTGCTTGATCGCAATCTGCGAGGCCGCCGGGCCCATCGGCAGGGTCTGCGTGGTGACCGGAACGTCGCGCGTCACGCTATTGCCGGCGGCGTCCTTTACCGTCTCCGTGTAGCTGGTGGCCTGTACCACCGGCACGTCCGCATAGGGCCTGAAGTTCTGCACCACACCCTGCGATACCAGCAGCAAGGTCAGCAGCAGCGACAGCGGCAGCAGCACATACAGCGCGCTGCGCGTGAGATCGATCCAGAAATTACCGATGGTGAGCGCGCTGCGCCGGCTGAAGCCGCGCACCACCGCCACCAGCACCGCGATGCCGGTCGCTGCGGACAGGAAGTTCTGCACCGCCAGTCCCAGCATCTGGGTCAGGTAGCTCATCGTCGACTCGCCGCCGTAACCCTGCCAGTTGGTATTGGTGATGAAACTGATCGCCGTGTTCATCGACGACTCGGCCGACACTGCGCCGAAATGCTGTGGATTGAGCGGCAACCACCCCTGCAGGCGTTGCAGCGCATACACCACCAGCAGACCGAGCACACTGAACAGCAGCATGGCCAGCGCATAGCGCTTCCAGCTCATCTCCTCGCTGCTGCGGATGCCGCACAAGCGATAGATGCCGCGCTCCATGCGGCCGCCGAAGCGGGTGATGCGGTTCGGCGCATCGGCGAACACCAGCGCCATGTAGCTGCCGACCGGCTTCACCAGCAGCAGCAAGACGAGCAGGAACAGGCCGGTCTGCAGGAAATCGTTGGTGGTCATTCGAACCACTCCGGTTTGAGCAGGGCCACGCACAGGTAGCCGGTCAACGCCACCGCGATCAGCGTGGCGAGGACATAAAGGACATTCATGGCAGGGAACTCACGCTTGGGAAGGCGGATGAGGAGAGCGGCAGGCGCGGCTCACTTGCGCGGGCTGAGCCGGTCGCAGAGCAGCAGGAAGCCGAGCGCGGCCGCGCACAGCACGAGCAGGAACAACAGGTAGACGAAATCCATCGGGGTCGCCTCACGGGATGAGGCGGGCACTGTAGGAAGCGCCGCATAAGAAAGGGGTAGCGATTCGGCCGATCCGCGTATGCAACGCGTAAATTTTCGGCGCGTAGCGATCAGCCGGTAGCGCGTGCGACCCCGTCATCCGCAACGCCCACCGGCGAAGGCAGCCGGTCGACCGGATAGCCGGCCGCGTCCCACGCCTCCAGCCCGCCCAGCAATGGGCGCACCCGGCGGTATCCCTGGGCGATCAGGACCTTGGCGACCCTGGCCGCGGACACCTCGTTCGGGCAGTTGCAGTAGACCACCAGCTCGCGATCGAACGAAATGTCGTGCACGCTGCGGTCGATGCCGCGGTTGTCGAGCAGCAGTGCGCCGGGAAGCACCCGCGCATCGAGCAGCCGCGATCCTTCCGCCCGCACGTCGAGCACCACCGGTGCCGGCTCCGACTTCAACGCGCGCTCCAGCTCCTCGACCGTGATGCGCGCCATCCGCAGCGTGCGCAGCAGGTGCCGGCGCTGCCACCAGCGCGCGACGACATACAGCGCCAGCAGGCCCAGCAGCACCTCCAGCGCGAGCGTGCCGGCATTCGCGATGGCGGCCAGCAGGTCGTCGATTTGCGCGGCGAAGGCATAGCCCAGCCCGATCGCCACGACCGCCCATAGCAGCGAGCCCAGTCCGTCGAACAGCACGAACGCGGACGGTGCCAGGCCCATCGCGCCCACCAGCGGCGGCGCCACCGTGGCCAGCCCGGGCACGAACTTGGCGATCAGCAGGACCTGTCCGCGCCAGCGCTGGAACTGCAGTTCGGAGCGCTGCACGCACGAATCCGGTGACAGCGAGATGCGGCACAGCAGGCGCATCACGCCCGCGCCGTAGCGCCGGCCGGCCGCGTACCACAGTGCGTCGCTGAGCAAGCAGGCGATCACGGTGACCAGCAGCACGCCGACCACCGGCACCTGCCCGCCCGCCGCCAACGCACCGGCCACCACCAGCGTCGGCACCGCCGGCACCGGCGCACCGAGCTGGGTCACCAGCACGTTGAGGAACACCAGCAGCACGCCGTACTGCGCGATCAGCGCGATGATTTCATGAGCCATCGGAGCGGTACCCGGTGCACGATGCGGCCACGCCGCGCGCACCCATGATTGGGCCGCCGGGCGGCTATTGCAAACCCCTCGGGTTCCTAAACGGGCAGTGCCTGTGCGACGGCCGCGCGACCGATCCGCCGCGAGCCGGCGATCACCAGCGGCAGCCACAGCAGGGTCAGCGCCGCGGCGCAGACGAACACGCCGTCGGGGCCGAGCCGGCCCAGCGCGATGCCGCCCAGCGTGCCACCCACGAAGGCGCCGAGGAACTGGCTGGTCGAATACGCGCCCATCGCGGCACCGCGCAGGTGCGCCGGCGCCAGCCGCGAGACCAGGCTGGGCAGTGCTGCCTCCAGCAGGTTGAACGCGGAGAAGAACACCGCCGCGGCCACGCCGAACGCGGCCAGGTGGCTGCCGGACAGCGCGAAACCGAGCAGGGCCAGCCCGATCGCCACCACGCACACCATAACGATGCGCAGGCTCTGCGCGATCTCGCGCATGTGGTGCATGGTCGCGCCCATCACGAACGCGGCCACCGTCATCACCGGCAGGTACAGCTCCCAATGCCGGTTCACCGGCAGGTGCAACGTGTCCGCCAGCAGCAACGGCAGGCCGACGAAGCTGGCGGTGAGCAGCGCATGCAGGAAGAACACCGAGCCGTTCAGCACCAGCATGCGGCTGTCGCGCAGCATCGCCAGTACCGGGCCGAAACCCGCCGCGGCCGGTGCGCGCGGGCGCTCCGGCGTAGGCACGATCAGCCACAGCAGCAGCAATGAAACCAGCGCCAGGATCGAGGTGGCGGCAAACAGGCCGGGCAGCCCGGCGATCGCCTCCAGCGGCGGTCCCAGGATCAGCGCCAGCAGGAACGCCAGGCCGATCGACACGCCGATGATGCCCATCACCTTGCCGCGGTTTTCCTCGGCGGTGAGATCCGCCGCCAGCGCGATGCCCGCGCCGGCCACCGCGCCCATGCCCTGCACCGCGCGGCCGATCACGATGCCGGTCAGCGTATGCGACATCGCCGCGATCAGCCCGCCGATGGCAAACAGGATCAATCCCAGGGTGATCGCCGGCTTGCGCCCGACGCGGTCGGACAGCAGCCCCAGCGGGATCTGCAGCAGTACCTGGCCGATGCCGTAGACGCCCAGCGCCAGCCCGATCATGAAGCCGGTGGAGCCGGGCATCGTCTTCGCGTACAGCGAGAACACCGGCATGATCAGGAACAGGCCGAACAGGCGCAGGCTGATCACGCAGGCCAGCGTCAGCGCGCTGCGCAGTTCCAGGCTCGTGAGTTTGCTCACCGGGGGAGAGGTGTCGATAGGGGCATTGCCGGCATTATAGGGTCGCGCCCCGCGCAGCGGTTTGTGGCGACATGTCGCGGCGCAACTTCCTGCACCCTCTATAATCACGTCCTACGCCGCTGTGATGCCTCCATGAATTCGATGCCCGCCGACGCCACCCGCCCCGCCGACTTCGCCCAGGTGCGCGACCTCGCCGCCGCCGACATGCAGCGTGTCGACGCGCTGATCCGCCAGCGGCTGTCTTCCGACGTGGTGCTGATCAACCAGATCGCCGACCACATCATCGCCGGCGGCGGCAAGCGGCTGCGCCCGATGTTGCACGTGCTGGCCGCCGGTGCCGCCGGCTACCACGGCGAACACCACACCAAGCTCGCCGCGATCATCGAGTTCATCCACACCTCGACCCTGCTGCACGACGACGTGGTCGACGAATCCGACCTGCGCCGCGGCCGCAAGACCGCCAACGCGCTGTGGGGCAATGCCGCCAGCGTGCTGGTCGGCGACTTCCTGTATTCGCGCTCATTCCAGCTGATGGTGGAACTGGACGACATGCGCATCATGCGCATCCTCGCCGACACCACCAACACCATCGCCGAAGGCGAGGTGCTGCAGTTGCTCAACATCGGCAACGCCGACGTGAGCGAGGCTGCTTATCTCGCCGTGATCGAACGCAAGACCGCCGTGCTGTTCGCCGCCGCCACCGAACTGGGCGGCATCCTCGGCGGCCTGCCCGAAGAGCAGGTGGATGCGCTGCGCCGCTACGGCATGGAACTGGGCTACGCGTTCCAGATCGCCGACGACCTGCTCGACTACACCAGCGACGCCGGCACGCTGGGCAAGAACATCGGCGACGACCTCGCCGAGGGCAAGCCGACCCTGCCGCTGATCTACGCGCTGGAAAAGGCCAACCCGGAGCAGGCGCAGTCGCTGCGCCACGCGATCGAGCACGGCGGCCTCGACTCGCTGGATCGCATCATCGCCTCGATCCGCGACTCCGGCGCGCTGGAACGCACCCGCGAGCGTGCCCTGCTGCACGCCCGTGCCGCCCGCGCCGCCCTCGCCACCCTGCCCCCCTCAGCCCACCGCGACGCGCTGGCCACCCTGGCCGACTACTCGGTGCAGCGCACGTTCTGAAGACGTGGCGGCTTCGACAGCAAACTCTGCCTGCCGAAGCCTTCCGTTCGCCCTCGCCTGTCGCTCCTTCCATTTGTCCCGAGCCTGCCCCCTTCCGTTCGTCCTGAGCCTGTCGAAGGACGAACGGAAGGATCTGATGGCCCAGCGTCACGCAACGCCCTTCGACAAGCTCAGAGCCTGCCCCGGACTTGATCCGGGGGCGAACGGGTTTTTTCGGCGAGCCTCGCCGATTGGCTCGCCCCCGGAAACCCATTGTTCAGCCACCGGCGCTGGCAGCCTCGGCGTCAATCGGCCAGACTTCACCGCATGTTCCGTTTGCACTCAATCCGCTGGCTGTGGTGTCTCGCGGCGACCCTGCTACCGCTGGCGGCGGCGCATGCCGCCGGGGACGGCTGGCGCTACGACACGGTGCACAGCCAGGTCGTCTTCAGCATCAGCCACAACGGCTATTCGCGACCGTTCGGGCGGCTGCACATCGCGCGCGGCTGGCTGCGTTTCGACCCGGGCGACTGGAGCACGGCAGCCACCGAACTGGACATCGACCTGGCCAGCCTGGACATGGGCGACGCCGACTGGAACAAGGCGGTGTGCAAGCCGGCCCTGCTCGACTGCGCGAACCACCGCTACGCGCATTTCCGCAGCACCGGTGTCGAGCGCACGGACGACCAGCACGGCGTGTTGCACGGCCAGTTGACCCTGCGCGGCGTCACCCGTCCGCTGGATCTGGCGTTCACTTTCAACCGCGCCGCCAAGACCATCTACGAATCGCACAAGGTGGCCGGCTTCTCGGCCACCGCCAGCCTGGACCGCAACAGCTTCGGCATCACCGCCAACCCCAACTCGATCGGCGCGCAGGTCAGCGTGTGGCTGGAACTGGAGGCGACCAGCGACGAGCACGCCGTTCCACCCATGAAGGAGCAACCATGAGTTTGCGCAGCAACGACCGCCAGTGGGGTTCGGTCGCCAAATTCTTCCACTGGGTCATCGCGCTGGGCATCCTCGGCAACGGCTTGTTCGGCTTGCTGATGGACCTGGCGCATTCACCGATGCAGAAGATCAACTGGCTGGCCCTGCACAAGTCGATCGGCCTGACCGTGCTGGCGCTGGTGCTGCTGCGCATCGCGTGGCGCTGGGCCGACCGCCGTCCGCCCGACGAGCCCATGCCACGCTGGCAGCGACTCACCGCGCAAGCGGCGCATGGCGTGCTGTACGTGCTGATCGTGCTGCTGCCGCTCAGCGGCTGGTGGTTCAATTCGGTCACCGGCAAACCGCTGCAGTGGTTCAAGCAGTTCAACCTGCCGGCGCTGGTGGCGAAGAACGACGCGCTGCGCGATTTTGCGCACGGCGTGCACGAGTACCTGTTCTGGTTCCTGCTGCTGGTGTTGGTGGCGCATGTCGGCGGTGCACTGAAACATCATGTGTTCGACAACGACAACGTGCTGCGCCGGATGCTGCCGTTCGGCCGTCTGCGCCCCCCTTCCGAAGGAGACCACCGATGAAACGTCTCGCCATCCTGCTGCTGGCGCTCGCCCTGCCTTGCGCCGCGGCTGCCACCGATTACGCCGTGCAGCCGGCGGGCAGCACGCTCGGCTTCAGCAACACCTTCCAGGGTGAATCGTTCAACGGCCGGTTCGGCCAGTGGACCGCGGCGATCCGCTACGACGCGGCGAACCTCGCCAACTCGAAGTTCGACGTGGAAGTGACCCTGTCCAGCGTGAAGACCGGCGACGCCGATCGCGACGGCGCGCTGCCCGGCGCGGATTTCTTCGACACGGCGAAATTCCCGAAAGCCCATTTCGTCACCACCGGCTTCCGCCAGAGCGGCGGCAAGGTGATCGCCGACGGCACGCTCACCTTGCGCGGCGTGACCAAACCGGTGAGCCTCGAGGTGACGTTCAAGCCGCGGGCCGGCGGCGCCACGCTGGACGTGGCCGGCATGGTGAAGCGGCTGGACTTCGGCGTGGGCACCGGCGACTACGCCGACACCTCGGTGATCGGCGGCGACGTGAAGGTCACCGCGCACCTGCAGCTGGCACCGAAGTAACCCCGCCGCGATGGCGAGCGACACGTTGTGGCAACGCCTGCGCGGCCTGATCAGGCCCGGCTCGATCAGGCCCGACCGGATCAGGCCTGATCCGGGCCGCCCCGTGGCCACGCCGCCACCCCGCGACACGGTCGGTTCGACGCGGGTCGCCGACAGTCTGCGTGCGCTGCTGGACGATCCGACCATCCCGGCCGCGCTGCGCAGCGAGCTGGCCAGCGACTTCGCGCGCATCGAGGCCATGCTGCACAAGCTCGAGCGCGGCGAATTGCACGTCGCCGTGTTCGGCCGCGTCTCCGCCGGCAAGTCGGCGCTGGGCAATGCCCTGCTCGGCCGCGAGGCGTTCACGGTGGGCGTCCTGCACGGCACCACCACCGATGCCGAACACGCGATGCTGGACGAGGCGCAGCACGACGGCCTGGTGCTGATCGACACGCCTGGCATCAACGAACTCGACGGCGAGGCGCGCGAGCGCCTGGCGTTCGAGGTGGCCGAGGTCAGCGACCTGGTGGTGTTCGTCTGCGATGGCGACCTTACCCGCGAGGAACTCGACGCGCTGAAGACGCTCGCCGCCACCCAGCGCCCGCTGCTGCTGGCGCTGAACAAGGCCGACCGCTACGGCCGCGACGAACTGGACAGCCTGCTGCAGCACCTGCGCCTGCGCGTGGCCGGCCTGGTGCGCGCGGAAGACGTGCTTGCGGTGGCGGCGCATCCTGCCGCGCAACGCGTGGTCGAGGTCGACGCGCGCGGGCACGAACAGGTGCGCGAGCAACCACGTCTTCCCGACGTCGCCGCCCTGCGCGAGCGCCTGCTGGCGATCGCCGCGCGCGAAGGCAAGACGCTGTCGGCGATCAACGCCGGCTTGTACGCCGGCCGGCTCACCGATCAGGTCAGCGCACGCATTGCGCAGACGCGTCAGGCCGTGGCCGCGAAACTGATCCGCCAATACTGCCTCGCCAAGGGCGTGGCGGTGGCGCTGAACCCGATCCCGGTGGCCGACCTGCTCGCCGCCGCCGGGCTGGACGCGGCGATGGTGGTGCAGCTGTCGCGGGTCTACGGCCTGCCGCTGACCCGTGCCGAATCCGGCCGGCTGGTGGCGGTGATCTCGGCGCAACTGGCCGCGCTGATGGGTGCGATCTGGGGCATGCAACTGGTCGCCTCGGCATTGAAAGGCATGAGCGCCGGCCTGTCGGTCGTGGTCACCGCCGCGGCGCAAGGCGCGCTGGGCTGGTACGCCACCGTGCTGATCGGCCGCGCCGCCGAACGCTACCTGATCGCCGGCAAGTCCTGGGGCGAAGCCGGCGCCAAACGCGCCGTCGCCGACATCGTCGCCAGCCTCGACCGCGACTCGATCCTGCGCGAGGCGCGCGAGGAAATCCTCAAGCGGTTGAAAGCCCGCCGCGCTTAGCCCCTCCTAACCTCCCCCTGCTGGCAGGGGAGGGAGTTCACTTCGCCAGAAATGCGCGCACCGCGGCCGCATCGAATGGCCAATCCAGTTCACGCCCGTCCCGCCCATCACGCAATACCGGCACGCGGGTGCCGTAAAGCTGTTCCAGCGCAGCGCTGTCATCCACCCACACGCTGTCGAAATCCGGCGCGCGCGCCTCGGCCAGCACGGCCAGTGCGAGGTCGCACAGGTGACAGTAGTCGCGCTGGTACAGGATCAGGTCGGGCATGCGGCTGCGAATGGGCGGGGGTGCCGCGTAGAATAGCCGCTCAACCCACATAACCAGCAGCAGAGCCCATGGCCGTCAGCGTATTCGACCTGTTCAAGATCGGCATCGGACCTTCGTCGTCACACACGGTGGGGCCGATGCGCGCCGCCGCGCGTTTCGCCGAACGCTGGCTGGAAGAAAAGGGCGTACTCGACCGCGTGACCCGCGTGCGCGCCGAGCTGTACGGCTCGTTGGCGATGACCGGCCGCGGCCACGGTACCGACAAGGCGGTGCTGCTCGGCTTCGAGGGCCAGCACCCGGATACGGTCGATCCCGACCAGATCCCCGCCACGCTCGAACGCATCCGCGGCACGGGCCGCATCCGCCTGCTCGGCAAGCACGAAGTCGCCTTCGACGAGAAAGCCGACCTGGTCTTCAACAAGCGCCAGAAACTGCCGTTCCACACCAACGGCATGCGTTTCAGTGCGTACGACGCCGACGGCAACGAACTGGCCAGCCGCGACTACTACTCGGTCGGCGGCGGCTTCGTGGTCAACACCGACGAAGCGGCCGAAGACCGCATCGTCGCCGACACCACTGCCCAGCCCTACCCGTTCAGCAGCGGCGACGAAATGCTGGCGCTGTGCAAACAGCACAAGCTGACCATCGCCCAGCTGATGATGGCGAACGAGAGCGTGTGGCGCCCCGAGGCGGAGACCCGCGTCGGCCTGCTGACCATCTGGAAGGCGATGCAGGACTGCGTCGAACGCGGCCTGCGTTCGCCCGGCGTGTTGCCCGGCGGCCTGAAAGTGACCCGTCGCGCGCCGGCAATGCTGGCCGACCTGCGCGACCAGCCCGAAGCCGCGCTGAAGGATCCGCTGACCATCCTCGACTGGGTGAACCTCTATGCGCTGGCAGTAAACGAGGAAAACGCCGCCGGCGGCCGCGTCGTCACCGCGCCGACCAACGGCGCCGCCGGCATCGTGCCCGCGGTCGGCCATTACTACCTGCGCTTCTGCCCGAAAGCGGACGACGAAGGCATCATCAATTACCTGCTCACCGCCGCCGCGATCGGCATCCTGTACAAGGAAAACGCCTCGATCTCCGGCGCCGAAGTGGGCTGCCAGGGCGAAGTCGGCGTGGCCTGCTCGATGGCCGCTGGCGGCCTCACCGCTGCCCTCGGCGGCAACGTGATGCAGGTCGAGAACGCCGCCGAGATCGGCATGGAACACAACCTCGGCCTCACCTGCGACCCGATCGGCGGCCTGGTGCAAATTCCCTGCATCGAACGCAACGCGATGGGCTCGGTGAAAGCCATCAACGCCAGCCGCATGGCCCTGAAGAGCGACGGCAAGCACCGCGTCAGCCTCGACAAGGTGATCAAGACCATGCGCGACACCGGCCGCGACATGAAGGACAAGTACAAGGAAACCAGCCGCGGCGGCCTCGCGGTCAACGTCATCGAGTGCTGAAACCACGCCGCTCCATGTAGAGGAGCCCGCTCGCGGGCGATACTTCACGCAGGACACTCAAGGAAGGAACCGTCCGCCGGCCGCCCCGCGCGACCGTACTCATGATAACAAGGATGATATAGTCATGGCATGGCAGCTGAGCTACTACAACGCGAAGGTGGCCGAACAGCTGGAAACATGGCCTGCCGGCATCCGTGCCGGATTCGTGCGCATCACCGAACTGATGCAGACGTACGGGCCGGATATCGGCATGCCGCACACCAGGGCCATGGGCGCGGGCCTGTTCGAGGTGCGCGCCAAGGGCCGCGAAGGCATTGGCAGGGCGTTCTACTGCACCCTGGTCGGCGAGCGCATCGTGATCCTGCACGCCATCATCAAGAAAACAGACAAGACCCCTGCGCGTGAGCTGGCCAAAGCGCGGGCGCGGCAAAAAGAGGTACAGGCATGACCCCTGAACGCTACAACCCGGTGCCCCTGAACGTCGCGGCCACGAAAAAACGCTGGTCGAAAGACCCCGCGTTCGCCGAAGCCTACGACGCACTTGCCGACGAGTTCGCCGCATTGGGCGAACTGGTGCGCGCGCGCCAGCTTGCCGAGATGACCCAGGCGGATGTCGCCGCGAGCATGGGCATCGCGCAGGCCTCCGTGGCACGGCTGGAATCCAGCGCCGGCAGCCGCAAGCACGCGCCCTCGATCGCAACGCTACGCCGCTATGCCGATGCGGTGGGCTGCGAGCTGCATATCACGCTGGCACCAAAGCCCAGGACATCGCGCCGGTCAAAAGCAGCTTCGTAGGACTGATACTGCCCGCCCCACGCCGCTATCGGCGGCTGTTCGCTTTCACGCCGGCGCGTGGCTTGGCTGACGCCGACCGCCTCGAAGGCGGTACTGCCAAGGCAAGAATCACGTCGCATACGACTTTCTGCTGTGCAGCCGGCAGTGTCCGGTAGACATCGAAAATCTTTTGGTCGTCGTACGCCGGCGCCTCTTCCTTGACCTGCCTGACGCCACGCTTTCCGCGCGCGGCCCGATCGCCGAACCGCAGGAAGTCCGGGCTTTCCTTCAGCCAGTCGGCCAGCACGACCAGCTTGTCCTGCTCGGGAATCCCCTTGCCGTTCAACCAGCGCGAAGCCGTCTGGAACACCACCGAGGTACCCGGAAAACGCAGGTTGAACTGCGTGACCAGCACTCCCGGGCGCGGCTCATGGCCCTGCGCGAGCATCGCGGCAGCCAGACGTTTCGAGAATTCGGCGCGTTCATTGCTCATCCCTTGGCAACTTAGCGGCCGTCCGGCCTACCGGTTCACGTATAGAGTTCACTATGATTAACGTTTGTAGTTAATTCATGGGGAACGGCCGCGTGACCAATTCACTGCTGGAACAGCTGCCGGAAATCGTCAGGGAAGGCCGCAAACAGGCCGAGAAGATTCTGGAGAGCCTGGAAGGACGCCACCGGGTCAGCCTGCAGACGCGAGAGTGGGTGCTGCCGTCGAAGGACACGCGCGACAGCGACTGGATCACCGCGGCGAACCGGCAGGCGCATCTGGGCGACGAAGGCAGCGCCGACTGGACCAACCGGCTGATCTACGGCGACAACCTGCTGGCGATGGCCGCGCTGCTGGCCGGCGACGAACACACACCCAGCCTGCGCGGCAAGGTCGACCTGATCTACATCGATCCGCCATTCGATTCCAAGGCCGACTATCGCACCAAGGTGTCGCTGCCCGGCGTCGAGTTGGAGCAGAAACCGACGGTGATCGAGCAGTTCGCGTATTCGGATACGTGGTCGGATGGGACGGCGTCGTATCTGGCGATGATTACGCCGCGATTGGTGCTGATGCACGAACTACTTGCCGATACCGGACAAATCTTTGTCCACTTGGACTGGCACATCGGGCACTACGTCAAGATCGTCCTTGATGAGTTGTTTGGGAAGAAGCAATTTCGAAACGAACTCATCTGGTACTACTACAACAAAATGCCAGACACGCGAAATAAACTCTTTCCTCGATCACACGATGTCATCTATTGGTACGCAAAGAACGAAAAATCCGAATACTTCTTTGAGCATCAGGAGGAGCGCAGAGCGAAAGCGGTTAAGCAGCTTGTCCGCAAGAAGGTGGACGGACGCATGGTTAATGCGCGCGACGAACATGGCAACGTCCAATATGTCGAGCGAGATGTCCGAACGGTGGACTCTGTTTGGCGTCTCTCCATGCTTCAACCTGCCGACAAAACTCAAAACTCCGGATACCTGACCCAAAAGCCTGAATCGATACTCGAACGAATTCTCCTAGCTGCCTCGAAGCCGAATGATCTCGTCGCCGACTTCAACGGCGGCTCCGGCACCACCGCCGCCGTCGCCGAAAAACTCGGTCGCCGCTGGATCACCACCGACCTTGGCAAGCCCGCCTGCATGATCATGCGCAAGCGGCTGATCGACCAGGGTGCCAAGCCATTCCTGTACCAGGCGATCGGTGACTACCAGGTCGAGGCGGCGAAGAGTTCGCTGGGGCGCAGCTTCCGCGTGGGCGACCTGTCGGGGATCGTGTTGTCGCTGTATGGCGCGCTGCCGCTGCAGCCGGAAGACAACCCGCTGCGCAATCTCGGTGCGGTGGTGTTCGGTGGAAAGAAGACGCTGGTGCTGGTGGATTCGCCGAACAAGCTCACCGGCGACGCCACCTTGCGCAAGGCGATCGCGCAGCGCGAGCACCTGCTCGGCGGCTGGGACCGGGTGGTGGTGCTGGGCTGGAATTTCGAGCCGTCGATCGGCCAGAGCATCACTGCGTTGAACGACCCGCGGCTGGAAGTGCTGGTGATCCCGCCCGACCTGCTCGACCGCCTGCGCAAGAAGGGCGGCATCGAGAAGCTGCGCGGCCAGGTGCGTTTCTCCAGCCTGCAGTACCTCACGATCAAGCCGGTGCACCGCCAGCGCAGCGGCGATGAGGAACAGTTGCAGGTCGTGCTGGACAATTACGTGCTGCTCTCGCCCGAGGCGATCAACCTCGACGAGGACAACCGCAAAAAGCTGCTCAAGGTGGCCAACGCCGAGCCGCTGGCGCTGATCGAGTACTGGGCGGTGGACCCGGACTACGACGGTGCAGTGTTCCGCTCGGTATGGCAGGACTATCGCGGCAATACCGCCAACGACGACGACCCGCTGCGCGTGGTGACCGCCGCGAACTTCAACGTGCCGCACAAGCCCGGCGAGCGCCGCGTCTGCGTGCGCGTGGTCGACGTGTTCGGCTTCGAGGCCGAGGTGGTGCAGGTGGTGGCGGGGCCACGCGCATGAGCCACCCCACCGAGCAGCCACTGGCGCTGGCCGCCGCACTCACCCGTCGTACTGAACAACTGTGCATCGGCTTGGAACAGGGCATCGCCGACCTGTACGAACTGGTGACGCCGGTGACGGCCGAGCTGCTGCACTGGTGGTTTGGCGACGATGCCTGCCAGTCGCGTACGTTCAATTTCCATCCCGGCCAGCGCCAGGCGATCCTCAACGTGATCGTGGCGCACGAGGTGCTGGACAGTCCAAACCTGAAGGACCTGTACGCGCAGGTCTGCGCCGATGCGCTGCTGGAAGGCACGCGGCTCGCCGACGTGGCGCAAGGCAAGCACGGCCACCCGAAGTACTGCCTGAAGATGGCCACCGGCACCGGCAAGACCTGGGTGCTGCAGGCACTCCTGGTGTGGCAGCTGTTGAACAAGACCGCGGCGCTGGACGAAGGCCGCGACGATCCACGCTTTACCCGCCGCTTCCTGATCGTGGCACCGGGGCTGATCGTGTACGAGCGCCTGTTGGATGCGTTCCTGGGCAAGGAGAACGAGGACAAGAGCCGCGACTTCGCCAGCTCCGACATCGCCAGCTACGCCGAGTTGTTCACGCCGCCGGCGCGGCGCGAACGGATCGAGCAATTCGTGCGCGGCAACGTCTGCCAGAAGCAGGAGATCGGCCTGAAGGCCACCGGCAACGGCATGATCGCGATCACCAACTGGCACCTGCTCAGCGAAGCCGAGGAGGAAGCCGAGCAGGAAGAAGCCGAATGGGTCGATACGCCCGGCATGGTCGCCGACGCGGCGCGCGTGGCCTATGCCGTGCTGCCGCTGACGCCCGGCCGCGCCACCGGCAACAGTCTCGACGTGCTGGACCGGCGCTGGGCGCGCGGCAACGTGCTCTCCTATCTCGCCGACCTGCCCGACCTGATGGTGTTCAACGACGAGGCGCACCATATCCATGAGCTGAAGAAGGAAGGCGAAACTACCGAGGTCGAGTGGCAGAAGAGCCTGTCGATCATCGCCGCGGGCAAGGGCCGCCGCTTCGTGCAGATGGATTTTTCCGCCACGCCATACAACGACGTGGGCGGCGGCAGGAACAAGCGCAAGATCTACTTCCCGCACATCGTGGTGGATTTCGACCTGAAGGCGGCGATGCGGCTGGGGCTGGTGAAGTCGCTGGTGCTGGACAAGCGCAAGGAGCTGGGCGCGCTGCCGCTGGAGTCACTGGAGTTCAAGGCCGAGCGCGATGCCGACGGCAACGCCGCGCTTGCCGAGGGTCAGCGCGTGATGCTGCGCGCGGGCCTGCAGAAGCTGCGCAAGCTGGAGGCCGATTTCGCCCGTGTCGACGCCACCCGCCACCCGAAGATGCTGGTGGTGTGCGAGGACACTACCGTATCGCCCCTGGTCGAAGAGTTCCTGCGCGATGAAGGGCTGCACGCGGGAGATGTGATCACCGTCGACTCGGGAAAAAAGAAAGACCTTGGTGAAAAGGATTGGGCACCGCTGCGCCAGCGCCTGTTCAATGTGGACAAGCACGCGCAGCCGCGGGTGATCGTCAACGTGCTGATGCTGCGCGAGGGCTTCGACGTCAACAATATCTGCGTGATCGTGCCGCTGCGTGCAAGCCAAGCACCTATCCTGGTCGAGCAACTGATAGGCCGTGGCCTGCGGCTGATGTGGCGCGACCCGGAGTTTGTCGACATCAAGCGTGAAAACCGCGAGCGGATCAACCGTGGCGAAGAGCCAGGCTCCATGATCGACATCCTCTCGATCGTCGAACACCCGGCATTTCAGAGCTACTACGACGAACTGATGGCCGAAGGCCTGGTCGGCACTACCGGCGACGATGAAGACAGCAGCACCGGCGACCTGATCGCCGCCGAACTGCGCGAGGGTTTCGAGAAGTACGATTTCGCCATCCCGTTCATCCTGCGCGAGGCCGACGAGAACGTCGAACACCTGCCGATTGACATCGCCGCTTTGCCGACCTTCAGCGCGATGAGCCGCGCGAAACTGGCCGAACTGCTGGGCAAGGGCGACACCTTCACGTCGCAGGACCTGCAAAGCAGCACCCTGTTCGGCGACTACCGCGTCGACGGCGTGGCAATGAACGTCAGCGGTTACAACGAGCTGCTGTCGCGGCTGACCCGGCGGATCAGCCAGGCCCTGAACCAGCCGTTGCCGAAGGGCAACCGGATCGCTTATCACCTGACCACGCCATATCTGCAGATGAATACGGTGGCGTTGGCTACGGCACTGGACGAATACATCCGCGAGCGGCTGTTCGACGAGCCATTCGAGCCATTCGAGGATGAGGGCTGGCGGCTGTTGCTGCTGCAGCCGGTGATCGACCATATCGTGAAGATCTTCGGGCTGGCGCTGGTGCGCGCCGAAGAACACACCGTCAGCGGCGTCACCGAAGTGCGCCATCGTCGGTTGTCCGAGGTGACGAAGCTGATGGTGCGCGAAAGCGCCTCGCTGGAAGTGGCCAAATGCATCTACACACGGCTGCCCTACCCGACCCGCAGCGGCGGGCTGGAGCGTGCGTTCATCGAGTGGGCGCAACTGGACGCCGGCGTGGAGGCGTTCTGCAAGATCAGCGAGAACCGCCACGACTTCGTGCGCCTGCGCTACGTGAAGGACGACGGCATGCCCGCGTTCTACATCCCGGACTTCCTGGTGCGCACGGCCGATGCCATCTACCTGGTCGAGACCAAGGCGCAGCAACAGGTCGGTCACCCGAACGTGCAGCGCAAGCTGAAAGCGGCGACGACCTGGTGCGAGCGGATCAACGCGCTGGAACCGGAGCTGCGTGGCGGACGGGCCTGGCACTACGCGCTGGTTGGCGAATCGCTGTTTCACGACTGGCGGGAGAAGGGTGCGCGATTGGGAGAATTGCTGGCGTTCTCGCGCGCCCGCGCGGTGCCGACGGCGCAGTCGCAAGGTGGCTTGGCCCTGGGCGACTGACGCGCCCGCCAGTGGCCCGCATGACCTCTGCCGGGTGACAGCGGGCCACAAACTCTGCAAATATCGCCCTCTTCCGCGCCGTCGTGGCGCCCCGCAGGAACGTCGATGTCCCAAGCCAGCCAGATCCGCCGCGACGTCGGCCCGTTCGCCCTGATGCTCACCGGCCTGGGTTCGATCATCGGTTCGGGCTGGCTGTTCGGCGCGTGGCGCGCGGCGCAGATCGCCGGTCCGGGGGCGATCTGGGCCTGGGTGATCGGTGCGGCGATCATCATGACGGTGGCGCTGACCTACGCCGAACTGGGGGCGATGTTTCCCGAATCCGGCGGCATGGTTCGTTACGGTCACTACTCGCATGGCTCGCTGGTCGGTTTCATCGCGGCGTGGGCGAACTGGATCGCGATCGTCTCGGTGATCTCGGTGGAAGCCGAGGCCTCGGCGCAGTACATGTCGTCGTGGAAGTGGCAGTGGGCGAAGGATCTGTATCACCAGATGCCCGGCGGGCACGGCGAGCTGAGCACCAACGGCCTGCTGATTGCCGCAGTGCTGGTGGTGATGTATTTCCTGTTCAATTTCTGGAGCGTCAAGCTGTTCGCGCGCTCGAATACCGCGATCACCCTGTTCAAGCTGGTGATCCCCGCGCTCACCGCGGTGCTGCTGATCGCCAGTGGTTTCCATGCCGAGAATTTCAGCGTCGGCATCCACGGTGAACTGCACAAGACCGACTTCCCCTCGATCCTCACGGCCGTGGCGATCGCCGGCATCGTGTTCAGCTTCAACGGATTCCAGAGCCCGGTGAACCTGGCCGGCGAAGCGCGCAACCCGGGCAAGAGCATCCCGTTCGCGATCGTCTGCTCGATCTTGCTGGCCACGGTGGTCTATGTGTTGCTGCAGGTGGCGTTCATTGGCGCGGTGCCGCGGGAAATGCTGGCCAATGTCGGCTGGCACGGGATCAACTTCAGCTCGCCGTTCGCCGACCTGGCGATCATCCTGGGCCTCCAGTGGCTGGCGACGCTGCTGTTCATCGATGCGGTGATCAGCCCCAGCGGCACCGGCATGACCTATACCGCCACCACCGCGCGCATGCTTTACGGCATGGAGCGCAACGGCACGCTGCCGAAGATCCTCGGCCGCGTGCACCCGAAGTGGGGCATTCCGCGCCCGGCGATGTGGGTGAACCTGGCGGTGTCGTTCCTGTTCCTGTTCTTCTTCCGCGGCTGGGGTTCGCTGGCGGCGGTGATCTCGGTCGCCACGATCATTTCCTACCTCACCGGTCCGGTCAGCGTGATGACGCTGCGCCGTACCGCGCCGGGGCTGCACCGGCCGCTGCGGCTGAGCGGCCTGTCGGTGCTCGCCGGGGTCGCCTTCATCATGTCCACCGAGTTGCTGTACTGGGCGAAGTGGCCGCTGACCGGCGAAATCATCCTGCTGATGGTGGTCGCGTTGCCGGTGTATTTTTACTACCAGGCCAAGTCCGGCTGGCACGATTTCGGGCGACAGATGAAGGGCGCCTGGTGGCTGGTGTTCTACCTGCCCACGCTGGCGCTGGTCTCCTGGGCCGGCAGCACCACCTTCGGTGGCAAGGGTTACCTGTCCTACGGCATGGACCTGGCCGTGGTCGCCGTGATCGGCCTGGTGTTCTACCTGTGGGGCGTGAAGTCCGGCTGGCGCACGCCGTCGGTGGAAGCGGCGGAGCTGGAGGCGAAGGTCGATCCGAACGCGCCCCTGGTGCCGCCGGACGAGGAAACCGCGGAACGCATCACCGGGCACTGAACCCGGCCATCCGTTCGACCGGAACGCGCGGCGACGAGCCGCGCGTTTTTGTTTTCAGCGAACGGCCGTCCGCTCGCGGCTGCCCAGCGACAGCAGCACCAGCACGATCGCCAGCACGAGGTAGGCGCCGGCGAACTGCCACACGATGCCGCGCGAGGCGGCATCGAGCAGCCACGGCAGGTAGATGCCGCCGGACAGCTCCACCGAGTGGATCACCCCGAACAGGCTGAGCGCCCCACCGAGCAGCAGGATCAGCGCGGCGCGCAGCGGGCGCCGGTCGATCAGCGCCACCACGAAGCTGGCCCAGACCATCGCGGTGATGATGAAGCCGTTGCCCAGCACGGTGATCACCGCCAGCTCGGAGATGCCGTGCGTGCCGTCGTTGAACAACTGGGCGAAGTGTTCGGGCGAGACGTAGGCGGGATCGCTCAGCTTGATCGTGAGCATCCGCGCGATCGCCGGGAAAAAACTGAACACCACCGCGGCCGCGTAGCGCATCGGCGTCGCCTCGAACGCCTGCACGGTGATGCCGATCGCCACGAACACCAGGATCGGCGCCAGCACCGGCAGCGGCACCAGCTCGACCAGGTTCGACAGATAACCGAACACGCCGCCCAGCCCGATCACGATGCCGGTGAGCAGGGTGTAGCCGCTGCGCGCGCCCATCGCCTTGTACGACGGCTGGCCGATGTACGGCGTGGTCTGCGCCACGCCGCCGCAGAAGCCGGCCGCCAGCGTCGCCAGCGCCTCGACCAGCAGGATGTCGCGGGTGGAATAGTCATCGCCGGCGGCACGCGCGCTCTCGGTGACGTTGATGCCGCCCACCACCATCAACAGGCCGAACGGCAGGATCAGCGGCAGGTACGGCACGATGTACGCAAGCCCTTCCACCCACTGCAGGGTCGGCCACGGCAACGCGAAACGCCATTGCCACGCCGCCGGCGCGTGGTAGCCCGCGCCCAGCCAGCCCAGCGGGCCGAGCCCGTAGTACAGCAGCGCGCCGAGCACGAACGCCACCAGCACGCCGGGCAGTCCGAACGGCATCCGCGCGTGCGCCACCAGCGCGTACAGCACCACGCCGAGGCCGGCAAAGCCCACCACCGGCAGCTTGAGGATCTCCACCAGCGGCAGGAAGCCCATCAGCACCAGCGCGATGCCGGCGATCGAACCGAGCAGGCCGGCGCGCGGCACGTGCCGCTGCACCATCGCGCCGAAGAACGACAGCACGAACTTCAGCACGCCCATCACCACCAGCGAGGCCATGCCCAGCTGCCAGGTGGCGATCGCCGCGGCGTGTTCGTCCATGCCGCCCTGCCTGAAGCCGAGGAAGGCCGGGCCGAGCACCAGCAGCGCCATGCCGATGCTGGTCGGCGCATCCAGCCCCAGCGGCATCGCGGTCACGTTGTCGCTGCCGCTGCGCCGCGCCAGCCGGCGCGCCATCGCGGTATACGCGAGGTTGCCCAGCAGCACGCCCAGCGCGGTGCCCGGGAACATGCGCAAAAACACGATGTCCGCGGGAAAGCCGAACAGGCCGATCAGCGCCGCGGCGAGGAAGCCCATGATGGACAGGTTGTCCACCACCAGGCCGAGGAAGCCATTGAGGTCGCCGGGGGCGAACCAGCGATTGCCTGAAGTGTTCATGGGCGGGATCTGTCTGGACGGCTCGCGCAGCCGCCGTGCGGGAGTGCCGGTATGGCCGGCGAACGGGAATTCATCGAATCATCTTCTTGTGCATTCGGACTTCCAGACGTGGGGCGCGAACGGGAGTATTGGCGGCAACCACGCCGCGGCGCAACACGGGATGGCAGCGATCACCCGGCGTTGCTGCATTGTCGAAATCGCGCCGCCCGGTTCGTCGTTCCTGCAAACGCCCTGCTCCTCACGTCACGAAAGGAAATCGCCCATGTCGCCCAAGACCCGCTCCACGACGCACGCACTCGGCCTGCTCGCCTGGTTGTCGCTGACCACCGCCAGCGCCGCCACGGTCGAATACCGCATCGACCCGGACCACACCTACCCCAGCTTCGAAGCCGACCATCTCGGCGGGCTGTCGGTGTGGCGCGGCAAGTTCAACCACAGCAGCGGCACGGTGACGCTGGACAAGGCGGCCGGCAGCGGCACGGTGAATGTCGTGGTGGACATGAAGAGCGCCGACTTCGGCCAGGACCAGCTCAATGAGAAGGCGCAGGGCAAGGAGCTGTTCGACACGGCGAACTACCCACAGGCCATCTACAAGGGCCAACTCGCCGGCTTCGTCGACGGCAAACCGACCCGGGTGATCGGCACGCTCACCCTGCACGGCGTGACTCGTCCGCTGGAACTGAAGATCGACAGCTTCAAGTGCATGCCGCACCCGCTGCTGAAACGCGAAGTGTGCGGCGCCGACGCGCTGGCCACGTTCCAGCGCGACGCGTTCGGCATGGACGCCGGCAAGCCCTACGGTTTCGACATGGCGGTGACGCTGCGCATCCAGGTCGAGGCGATCGCCGAGGCGGATATCGCGCGACGCTGATCGCAGGCCGTTGAATACACTTTATATTAGGGCTTTACGACCAATTATGGTCGATAAACCTATTATATTGTCTTTATTGGCCAGCAATGGGTATACTGCACCCATTTCATTGGGTAGCAGAAACTGGCGTGATCCCTCTCATCGTGCAGCTTCACCTGGACGGCCAGTGGCACGACGCCATGGAGCTGGCGTTTCTGCGCCCGGCCGACGGCCACGCCAGCCCCTGCACGCTGGGCTACCTGGACGCCTACGTCGTGGCGCACATGGAGCGGCTCGGGGTGACCACCGCGGCAGCTGTCAGCGCGACGCTGCCGCTGGACTGGACCATCCGCACCGAGCCGCAGTGGCCGGCGTTCCTGTTCGACATCGAACCGAGCGGCGCGGCGCGGCGCTTCCTGCTGCAACGCCTGGCTATGCCGGTGCGGGCCGACACCGGCGCCACCGACCTGCAGTTGCTGGCGCAATGCACGCCGGCGCCGGTCGGGCACCTGCGCATCAAATCCGCGTTCGAGGCACTGCCTGGGCCATCGATCGGTTTCCCGATGGCCGAAGTGGTGGCCCGTGACGCGCGCTTCCTGGAGTACGCCTACGAACAGGGCGCGGCGATCGGCGGCGCCACCGGCGCCGGCGGCGAGGCGCCCAAGCTGCTGCTCACCGAGGATGCCGGCGGCCTGCTGCACCCGGACGCGACGCTGGACGACACACGGGCACACCGGCACTGGTTCGTGAAGTTCCCGCGCGGCAACGGCGGGCCGACCGACCAGGCGATCCTGCGCGCGGAATACTGCTATTACCGCGCCCTGGCGAAGCTGCACATCGCCGCGGTCGGCGGCGACGCGATGCGGCTGGAGGAAGCGGCCCGCCCCAGCCTGTGGCTGCCGCGCTTCGATCGCGCCATCGTCGCCGGCGCCGTGCGGCGCATCGCGGTGGAATCGGTCTACTCATTGGCCGGTGTGACCCGCCCCGGCAGCTACATGACCCATCCGCAGGCGGTTGCCGCACTGGCTTCGGCCTGGATCGCCGCCGGCCAGGCCGGCGACGTGTCGGCGCTGCTGCGCGAGTATCTGCGCCGCGACCTGCTCAACCTGGTGCTGGGCAACAGCGACAACCACGGCCGCAACACCGCGGTGCTGCGCCACGCCGACCGGCTGGAGCTGGCGCCGATCTACGACCTGGCGCCGATGGTGATGGACGAGGAAGGCATCTCGCGCACCACCAAGTGGCCTGCGCCGGTGGAAGTCGCCGGCGAGGTGGACTGGCGCGCCGCCTGCGCGACGCTGCAGCCATGGGGCGACCCGCAGCGGCTGTTCGACGACTTGCGCGCGGACGCCTCGGCACTGTGCGCGGTGCCGGACCTGCTGCGCGACCTCGGCCTGCCGGAGGCAGTGTTCGATCACCCGCGCATCGCGCTAGGCGGGCTGGATGCGCGCCTGCGCCGTTGGGGGCTGCTGGCATGAGCGCCGCCCTCGCCGATCGCCAGGCACTGCTGGCCCAATTGCAGGCGGAACTGCTGGACGGTCGCACCAGCATCGGCGCGGCCGTGCGCCGATTGCGCACCGAACTGACCGGCCTGCACCAGGAGCAGTTCGCCCGCATGTGCCGGATCTCGCTCAACACCTTGCAACAGCTCGAGCACGACCAGGGCAACCCGACCGTGCGCACGCTCAACGCGGTGTTCGCACCGTTCGGCATGCGCGTGGGCATCGTGTCACGCACGCCGCCGACCGCCATCGACGCGAAACCCTGAAGCTCAAGCCAGCGCCAGCACATCCCCCAGCAGCGCCTGCGCGGTCACCTCCGGCCCCGCGCCCGGCCCCTGGATCACCAGCGGCTGGGCGTGGTAACGGGTGGTGGTGAGCGCGAACTGGTTGTCGGTGCCGTACAGCCGCGCGGCGGGATGGGTGAGCGGCACTTCGACCAGGCCGACGCGGGCATGTCCGCGCTGGTTGAGCCGCGCCAGGAAGCGCAGCACGCAGCCACGCGAGCTGGCCTGCGCATGGCGGGCGGCCAGCGGCGCGTCGAGTTCCTCCAGCCGCGCCAGGAACGCTTCGGTGCTCAGCCCGCGCAGCGCCTCGGGCACCAGGCCGTCCACCTGCACCTCGTCAGTGCCCAAGGCGAAACCGGCGTTGCGGGCGATGATCAGCAGCTTGCGCGCCACGTCCTCGCCGGACAGGTCCGAGCGCGGGTCGGGTTCGGTATAGCCGAACTGGCGCGCCTCGCGCAGCAGCTCGGAGAACGGGCGGCCGCCGTCGTACTGGTTGAACAGCCACGACAGCGAACCGGAAAACACGCCTTCCAGGGTAAGCAGGCCGTCGCCGCAAGTGCGCAGGCGGCGCAGCGTGGACAGTACCGGCAAGCCGGCGCCGACGGTGGCCGAGTCGCCGTAGCGCGCACCATGCGCCAGCGCGGCCTGCAACGCACGCCAGCCGGACAAGTCGCCGCCGGCCAGCGCCTTGTTCGCGGTGACCACGTGGTAGCCGCGCGCCAGCCACTCGGCGTGGCGCGACGCCAAGGCCGCGCTGGCGGTGGCGTCGATGATCACCTTCGCCGTCGCTGCGCTGGCGTCCAGCGCCGCGAGCAGGCTGGCGTTGTCGCGCGGGGCACCGTGCTGGTTCAGCTGCTCGCGCAGGTTACGCTGGGACAGGCTGACCGGATCGGTCTGCTGGCGGCGCGAGTTCGCCGCGCCGACCAGCCGCAGCGAACCTGCGGCAGAGGTGTTGAGCAATTTCAGCAGCGCACCACCGACCACGCCGGTGCCGAGCAGCACGATCGCGATGGTGGTGGAGGCTTCGCTCCTGGCGCTCGCCGCGCGCTCGGCCAGCACCGCGCTCATGCGAGCACCCGGCGTTTGGACGTCCCTGCGGCCGCGGCACGGACCAGCGCCGCGTCGAGATCGCGCAGCAGGTCGTCGCCGTCCTCGATGCCTACCGACACGCGCAGCAGGCTGTCGGCGATGCCAGCGGTGCGGCGCGCCTCCGGTGCCATCGAGGCGTGGGTCATGCTCGCCGGGTGCGCAATCAGGCTTTCCACCCCGCCCAGCGACTCGGCCAGCGAGAAGTATTGAAGGCCGTCGACGAATGCCTCGATCTGCGCCACGTCGCCGTCCAGCTCGAAGCTCAACATCGCGCCGAAACCCTGCTGCTGCCGCGCCGCCAGCGCATGGCCAGGATGGCTGGCCAAGCCGGGGTAATACACCTTGCGCACGGCCGCATGCGCGTCGAGTTGTTCGGCGATACGCGCGGCGTTTTCCTGGTGCTGGCGCAGCCGCACGCTGAGCGTGCGCAGGCCGCGCAGGGTAAGGTAGCTGTCGAACGGTGCGCCGGTGAGGCCGTTGCAGTTGGCCCACCATTTCAGCTGATCGAATACCGCGGCGTCGCGCGCCACCGCCGCGCCGCCGACCACGTCGCTGTGGCCGTTGATGTACTTGGTGGTGGAGTGCACCACCACATCCGCGCCGAGCAGCAACGGCTGCTGCAGCGCCGGCGACAGGAAGGTGTTGTCGACCACCAGCAAGGCGCCCACCGCATGCGCAGCCTGCGCCACGTGGCGGATATCGGTGATCCGCAGCAGCGGGTTCGACGGCGTTTCCACCCACACCAGCGCCGGCTTCTTCGCCAGGCCGGCGGCCAGCGCCACGCTATCGGTGAGGTCGGCGAACTCGACCTGGAAGCGGCCCTTCTTCGCCCATGCGTCGAGCAGCCGCCAGGTGCCGCCGTAGCAGTCGTGCGCCGCCAGCACGGTGGCGCCGGCCGGCACCAGCTCCAAGGCCAGCGCCACCGCCGACATGCCGCTGGAGGTCACCACCGCGCCGGCGCCCTGCTCCAGTTCCGCCAGTGCATCGCCGAGCAGGTCGCGGGTGGGGTTGCCGCTGCGCGAGTAGTCGTACGCGCGCTTGCGGCCGAAACCCGCGAAGCTGTAGTTGGTCGACAGGTGCAGCGCGGGCACCACGGCGCCGTGCTGGGTGTCGCTCTCGATCCCGGCGCGCACGGCGCGGGTACAGGGGGCGGGCTCGGTCATCGGGAGATCTCCGGTTCTTGTTGTGCGGGGACGGGGAATCAGGCCAGCGCTTCGCGCAGCAACGGCGCGAGCTGTTCGGGTTCTTTCAGGAAAGCGTCGTGGCCGTACGGCGACTCGACCACTTCCAGCGTGGCCGGGCCATGCAGGCGGCGCTGCAGCTCGCACAGGTCGGCCAGCGGTACCAGCCGGTCGGAGGGGAAACCGATCAGCGTGGTCGGGGTGGGAATCCGCTCGGGCTGCACGTCATGCAGGTCGATCGACTCGGACAGCGCGAGGAAGCGATCCGCATCGAAGCGCTCGACGAAGCGGCGGCCCTGGTGCGCCAGGTAGTCCTCGACCGGGAAATGGAAGCGTTCCTCGCGCCACTCCGGGCCGCCGGCGAAACGCCGGCCGAACTCGGCGCTGCCGCGATAGGTGGTGATCGCCAGCTGGCGCGCCAATGCCAACGCCTCGTCGGCCCGGCCGCTGGCCTGGCCCAGCCGCACGATGCCGCGCTGCACGCTGCGCTGCGCGGTGCTGAGCGGGTGCGGCCGGTGCGCGCCGGCCAGCAGCAGCAGGCGCTCGACGCTGCGCGGATGCCGCGCGGCGAACGCCAGCGCCACCATCGCGCCGTAGGACGAACCGATGAAGGCATGCACCTGCGCGATGCCCAGCGCGCCCAGCAGCGCGGCCAGCGCGTCGGCCTGGTCCTCGCTGGAGACCGAGCCGGCGCCGAGCCGGTCCGGGGTCAGCCAGTCGATCGCCAGCACGCGCCAGCGCTCCAGGTCGACCGCCGCGCCGCTGCCGACCAGCGCCTGCCACCAGCCCGGCGCGGCATCGCCGTCCAGCGCGGTGACGTCGCGATCGGCCGAGATGCCGCCCTGCACGATCACGGTGGGCGCGCCCGCCGCGCCGCACCACAGGTAGCTCACCTCGACCTCGCGCGGGCCGCTGCCGTACTTCGGGTTGAGCTGCAGCCGGCGTGTGCTGCGCTGGGCGGTAAGCCGCACGCGCGGTTCGGGAAGAACGGCGAAGGCGGCCTGGCTGGCTTCGGTGCAACGGGTTTCGGGCAGGAACGTCATGCAACTCTCTCCGGTCGGCATCGCCCTGCGAAGGACCGGAAAGGTCGCCAACCCCGGATTCGGCGGCAGACCGCCGCAAGCCGGATGACGCCCATCTTCCGGTGGATGCCGAAGCACCTCCGCAGGAGTTGGCACCGTGGCGGAAACGCTCCGCAGGTTGCCCCGGCTTCAAAGGGCCTGTCCCTCAGCCGGTCTCGATGAGTGGAGCGGATAGTGAATGCTTCACGACATCCTGTCAATAGACGTCTAAACGTCTAGGCGTATATATGGTTATTCGATCAAGTCATTTGTCGCCAAGTGGCATGGAGCCAAGCTTGACGCATCAAGGCATTCGCCACGGAGACTGCCACGAGCCTGCAACCGGGCAACGACGCCCCGACTTCACCCTCGACTCCGTCGAAGGCCCGACCCGCTTCCACCGCGACGCCGGCGAGCAGCAGGAGCTGTTCTGCTCGCCCCCGGGAACTTCGCGCCGGCACGCGCCACCAGGTCAAGCCGTTCAACCCGGCCTTCCTGCGCGGGAAAGGCATCCCGGTGCCGGACTGGCTGGCGCGGGCGTTTCCTGGCTGAACTTGCAAGGCGCCATCGGCAGCAAATCGAAACCTCCCCTGCAATCAGGGAGGGAGAAAGGCGGCCTCAGCGCCGCCGCCCCACCACATCGCAGCCATCGCCGCTTCATGCCGGTCCTGCTAACGTAATCGGATGACTCCCCTCCCCGATACGTCCGCGCTGCACGACCGGTTGCAGCGCGACGGCTTTGCCTTCGTCACCGCCGACACCATGCGCGGCCTGCTGCAGGCGCAGGCCCTGACCGACTGGTCCGCGTTCGCCGCCAGCTGGAACGACCTGGCACTGGACACTTACCTCGCCGCCAGCGGCCGCCATCGCCGCCGCCGGCACGCCACGTTCTCCGCCGATGCCGACGGCGGCATTCGCCGCGAGGCGCATCAGCCGCATTACCAGAGCCTCAAGTACAACCCGCTGCAGGGCGACCTCCAGCGCTGGTTCGAACCGGTGCTGCCGGCGATCGCCGATGGCGCCAGCCTGCGTCGCATCCTCGGCTTCTGCCACGACTGCTTCGGCGCGCTGGCGCCGGCCACCCGCCACTGGCACGTCGAGGTACACCAGTTCCGCATCGAGGCACGCGCCGACGAAGCCGGCGAGCCCACGCCCGAAGGCGTGCACCGCGACGGCGTCGACTACGTGCTGGTGCTGCTGATCGACCGCGAGAACATCGAGCGCGGCACCACCACCATCCACGCTGCCGACCGCAGCCTGCTGGGCAGCTTCACGCTGACCCATGCGCTGGATGCGGCGCTGGTCGACGACGCCCGCGTGTTCCACGGCGTCACCGCGGTCACGCCGCTCGACCCGTCGAAACCGGCGCACCGCGACGTGCTGGTGGTGACGTTCAAGGCCACCACGTAGCGCGGCGTGCCGGTTCGGCACTTTCCACGACCAGCGCAACATTCGCCTTACTTCGCATCGCGTAAGATGGCGACCTCATCTTTCGCAGGCGCTACCATGTCCCTCGATTCAACACATCGCGGGATCCCTGCGGCCGCGCCGCCGCCGGATGCCCACGCCGACCGGCTGAAGTTCAACGGCGACAACAGCTTCCATCGCGAACTGCGTCGCCGCGTCGATGCCGAGTTCAAGCGCAGCGGCACCCGCCAGCGCGACAGCGCGCAGATGTACCTGAAGACGGCCATCATCCTCGGCGTGTTCGCGCTCGCCTACGTCGCGCTGGTGTTCCTCGCCAACACCTGGTGGCAAGGCCTGCTGCTCGGCCTCGTGCTGGGCATCGCGACGGCGGCGATCGGCTTCAACATCATGCATGACGGCGGCCACCAAGCGTATTCGGAGCGGCGCTGGGTGAACCGGCTGATGGCGCTGGCGCTGGACCTGGTCGGCGGCAGTTCGTACATCTGGCAGTGGAAGCACGCGCGTTTCCACCACACCTGGGTCAACGTGGCCGGGCACGACAGCGACATCGACCTCGGCGTGCTCGGCCGGCTGTCGCCGCAGCAACCGCGGCGGCCGTGGCATCGCTGGCAGCACCTGTACCTGTGGCCGCTGTACGGCGTCACCGCGATCCGCTGGCACCTGTACGGCGACTTCCGCGACATGCTCACCGGCACCGTCGGCGAGCGCCCGTTCGACCGCCCGAAAGGCTGGGACCTGGCCGGGTTCGTGATCGGCAAACTGGTGTTCTTCACCCTCGCGTTCGGCCTGCCGCTGGCCTTTCATCCGCTCGGCACCGTGCTGTTGTTCTACGCGCTGGTCTCGGCGGTCGCCGGCGTGCTGCTGGCGCTGGTGTTCCAGATGGCGCACGTGGTCGAGGAAGCGGCGTTCCCGCTGCCGGACGCAAGCGGCAGGCAGATGGAGGCGCCGTGGGCGATCCATCAGCTGCAGACCACGGTGGATTTCGCCCGCGGCAACCGGGTGCTCGGCTGGCTGATCGGCGGCCTGAACTTCCAGGTCGAGCACCACCTGTTCCCGCGCATCTCGCACGTGCACTACCCGCTGGTCGCCCGCGTGGTGGAGGACACCTGCCGCGAGTTCGGCGTGACCTATCGCGAACATCGCACATTCGGCGCCGGCATCGCCTCGCACTATCGCCTGCTGCGGCGGCTGGGCCAATCGGCGGCCGCCAGCGTGCCCGCACTGACGCCGGCATGAGCAGGGCGCGAACCGGCGCCGGCGCTCCCGCATTGCGATCGGCCAGGGCGGCTGCGACACTCCGCCGCTGAGGCGTCGCCCGGCGCCATTCAAGGGGAGTTGCCATGTCGATCGCCGCCAATGTCGTGATTGCCGTCATCGCGCTGCTGCACCTGTGGTTCCTGATCCTGGAAATGTTCCTGTGGACCCGCCCCTCCGGTCGCCGCGCGTTCGGCACCACGGCGGAATTCGCCGAGCAGTCGAAGGCGCTTGCCGCGAACCAGGGGCTCTACAACGGCTTCCTCGCCGCCGGCCTGGTCTGGGGCCTCTGTCTCGGCTCCGGCGGCGCCGGTTTCAGCGTGAAGGTGTTCTTCCTCGCCTGTGTCTTGATCGCCGGGATTTTCGGCGGGCTGACCGCAAGCCGGAAGATCCTGTGGATCCAGGCGCTGCCGGCGCTGGTCGCACTGGTGCTCATCCATCTGACCTGATAGCACAGACACCCATGACGCCTCCCCCGCGCGAAGCTGTCGGACAACGTTTCGATCCTGCGCGGATGCAACACGCCCGCGAAAAAACCTGGGCCGCGCTGCACGGCATCCGCGCGTGCATGCTCCCGGGCATCAGCGAAGACGAGGCGAAGGCCGCGGCGCTGGACGTGTTCCGCGAGCTGGGCTACGAGCGGCTGTGGCATCCGGTGCTGATCCGCATCGGCGCGAATACCCTCAAGACGTATCGGCAACGCTCCGATCCGAACGTGCGGCTGGGCGAGAACGACAGCTACTTCGTCGACCTCGGCCTGGTGTTCGACGGCCACGAAGGCGATGTGGGCGACACCTTCGTGGTCGGTCACGCGCCGCAGCGGCAGGCCTGCGCGGACGCCGCACGCGCGCTGTTCGGCGAAGTGGCCGCGGCATGGCGTTCGCAAGGACTGAGCGGCCAGGCGCTGTATGCGTTTGCCGGCGAACGCGCCGAGGCGATGGGCTGGCGCTTCAATCACGCGATCAAGGGGCACCGGGTCAGCGACTTCCCGCACTCGATCCACCAGGGCGGCGACCTCGGCAACCTGGAAGCGTCGCCGTCGAGCGGGTTGTGGATACTGGAAATCCAGATTGCGCATCCGACGGAACCGTTCGGCGCGTTCCACGAGGATCTGCTGGCGCGCTGATTGCCTGCGGGCAATCACCCGAGGTGAACGGCAGGCACGCTATGCTGCCGCCTTATCCGGGTTCTGCCTGGATTTCAGGCTGCCCCGCATGCCCTCGTATCTGAAGCCCGTGCCCACCCCCGCCGCGACCGCCGGCAAGGGTGGCTCATCGGCAAAGCTTCGCAAGCCGCCACCAGTCAGCACCATGATCGTCGGCATCGGCGCCTCGGCCGGCGGGCTGGAAGCGTTCAAGGCGTTCTTCGCGCACATGCCGGTGGATGGCGAGCTGGCCTTCGTGCTGGTGCAGCATCTGGCGCCCGATCACAACAGCCTGCTGGCCGAGCTGGTTGGCCGCAGCACCAGCATGCCGGTGCTCGAGGCGACCCATGGCATGCGCGTCGAAGCGCGGCATGTCTATGTGATTCCGCCGAATACCACCCTGACCATCGCCGACGGCGTGCTGCAGGTATGCAAGCCGGCGCCGCCGCGCGAGCATCGCTGGCCGATCAATACGTTCTTCACGTCGCTGGCCGAGGACCAGGGCGACTGCGCGGTATGCGTGGTGCTGGCCGGCACCGGCAACGACGGTGCGCAAGGCCTGCGCGCGGTAAAGGATCACGGCGGGCTGGCGCTGGCGCAATCCGGTTTCGACCACGAAGCGATGACCGGCATGCCGGCCAATGCGGTGGCCACCGGGCTGGTCGACGCCGTCATGCCGGTGTCCGACATGCCGGCACGGCTGCTCGCCTACCAGAAGCAGATGCACGCCGCGCAGCAGAAGAAGGGTTCCGATGGCGTGCGCGGCGACGTGGCGGCGCACCTGAAAACCATCTGCGAACTGCTGCATGCCGAAGTCGGCCACGACTTCAGCCAGTACAAGGAAAAGACCCTGATGCGGCGGATCCAGCGGCGCATGCTGGTGGTGCAGGCCGAGACCGTCGCGGATTACATCGACCACCTGCGCCAGTATCCGAACGAACACGAGTTGCTGTTCCGCGAGTTCCTGATCGGAGTCACCGAGTTCTTCCGCGACCCGGTCGCGTTCGAGGCACTGCGCACCATCGCGATCCCGTCGCTGCTGGCCGACCGGGCCAGCGACGACGTGCTGCGGGTCTGGGTGCCCGGCTGCGCCACCGGCGAGGAGGCCTATTCCATCGCGATCCTGCTGCGCGAGGCGATGGGTTCGCAACGCGGCCTGAAGGTGAAGATCTTCGCCACCGACATCGACGACCAGGCGATCGCCCGTGCCCGCGCCGGGCGTTACCGCGCGCCGTTGAACGGCATTTCGCCCGAGCGCCTGGAGCGCTGGTTCAGCAAGGATCGCGACGACTGGTGCGTGGTCAAGCAGATCCGCGAGATGTGCGTCTTCTCGCCGCACAGCGTGATCAAGGACCCGCCGTTTTCGCGGATGGATCTGGTCTCCTGCCGCAATCTGCTGATCTACCTCGACAACGACCTGCAGGAACGGCTGGTGCAGTCGTTCCACTACGCGTTGCGACCCGGCGGCTTCCTGCTGCTGGGCCCATCGGAACGACTGGCCCGCAACGCGCGCCTGTTCACCGAACTGGACAAGAAGCAGCGGCTGTACGTGCGCCGCGACGATGCACACACACGCCCACGGGATTTCGTCAGCATGCAGCTTCGCCCTTTCAACAGTGCCGAATACGCCACGCCGCGGCAGGCCGAGGACCCGATCGACCAGCGTGCGCGCCAGGCGCTGGAGCCATGGTCGCCGGCCTACGTGGTGATCAACGCCAGCCACGACGTGCTGCGCTTCGGCGGCGACACCGGGCGTTACCTGGCGCCATCGACCGGCGCAGCCAGCCTCAACCTGTTCCAGCTGCTCGACAAACCCCTGCGTGGCGTCGTGCGCGCCGCCGCGCTGCAGGCCTTCGCCAGCGGCGGGCGGGTGATCCGCGAGGAGCTGACCTTCCTGCTCAACGGACAGGAGCGGTCGTTGCGGCTGATCGCGGAGCCGCTGGCTGATGACAGTGGCAAGGTCGAGATGTGCGTGATCGCCTTCCATGAGCTCGAACTCGCGCCGCGCCCGGCCGAAACGGCCGCCGATGGCAAACCCGGCAGCAAGCTCGCGCGCGTCCATACGCTGGAGGACGAGCTGCGGGAAACCCGCGTGCAGCTGCATGCCGCGATCGACCTGCACGAAACGGCCAGCGAGGAGCTGAAATCGGCGAATGAGGAATACCAGTCGGTCAACGAGGAATTGCAATCCGCCAACGAGGAGCTGGAAACCTCCACCGAGGAAATGCAGTCGATCAACGAGGAGCTGCAGATCGTCAACGCCGAGCTCAACAGCAAGAACGAAGCGCTGAACCGGCTCAACAACGACATCCGCAACCTGCTCGACAGCACGCATATCGCGACCATCTTCCTCGACCGCGAGCTGTACATCCGCAGCTACACGCCGATGATGACCGAGCTGTTCCACCTGCGTGACGGCGACAAGGGCCGCCCGATCACCGAGATCTCGCCGCGCATCAACTACCCGGAACTGGAAAATGACGTGGCGCAGGTGCTGCACGACATGACGGTCACCGAGCGCATGTTGCGCGGGACCGGCGACGCGCCGACCTTCCTGCTGCGCATGCGCCCCTACCTGACGTTCGACAATGTCGTCGACGGCGTGGTGCTGACCTTCGTCGACATCACCGAGAGCCAGCAGTTGAACAACGAGCACGCCCGCCTGGCGGCGATCGTGAACTCTTCGCGCGACGCCATCTTCGGCTTTGCGCTGGATGAGCGGATCACCAGCTGGAACGCCAGTGCCGAACGCATCTTCGGCCTGTCCGCCGAGCAGGTGGTCGGCCAGCCGTTGAACATGTTGCTGCCGCCCGAGCCATCCGAGGAGACCAGGAAGTTCTTCGTCAGCCACGAGCGGCCCACTCGGCTGGCCGAATTCGACATGACCTGGGTGCGCCCGGACGGCGAGTCGGTGCCGTTGGCGATCAGCTACTCGCCGGTGTGCGACCACGACGGCGCGATGTTCGCCGGCAAGCTGATCGCGCGCGACGTGACCGAGCGCGTGCGCGCGGCGCGGCATACGGAAATGATGATGGCCGAACTCAACCATCGGGTGAAGAACACCCTGGCCACGGTGCAGGCGATCGCCCACCAGACCATCGCCAACGCGGCGGATCTGCCGGCCTTCACGGAAAGCTTCCTGTCGCGGCTGCTGGCGCTGTCGCATACGCACAACCTGCTGGCGCAGGACGCATGGCTCGGCGCGCCGCTGGCCGGCATCATCAACAACGAACTGGCGCCATACCGGCAGGACAGCGACACGCGCGTGAACGATGCGCGGGTGCGCCTGCAGGGCAACGGACTCAATCTACCGCCGAAGCAGGCGCTGGCGCTGAGCATGGCCCTGCACGAGCTGGCCACCAATGCCGGCAAGTACGGCTCGCTGTCGGTGCCCGAAGGCCAGGTCACCGTCACCTGGGCGACACGCGTGAAGGACCACCGTCCGTGGCTGCTGCTGCAGTGGACGGAAACCGGAGGCCCCCTGGTTGAACCGCCCACCCGCCGCGGTTTCGGTTCACGCCTGATCGACGAAGGCATTCCGTATGAACTGGATGGTGAGGTATCGCTCGCCTTTCCGCCCGACGGCGTCACCTGCACCATCGATGTACCACTGGACGAGGCAGTTTCCCGATGACCATCCACAGCAACCTGCCCTGCATCCTGCTCGCCGAAGACGAGATGATGCTGGCGATGATGCTGGAAGATCGCCTCAGCGCCTCGGGCTACCACGTGATCAAGGGCGCGCGGCTGGCCAAATGCATGGAACTGGCCGAGTTCGCATCGATCGACCTGGCGATCCTCGACATCAACCTGGCCGGCGAACAGAGTTTCCCCGTGGCCGTGGTGTTGCGCCGTCGCGGCATACCCTTCGTGTTTTCCTCCGGCTACGGCGGCGAGGACATCCCGGAGATATGGCGCAACGAAACCGTCCTGCAGAAACCCTACGACACCCGGCAGCTGGCCGCGGCGCTGACCGCCCTGCGCGCCGCCTAAGCGCCTTCGCCGATGGCGGAACGTGCCGTCGCGCGCGCTGCCGGGCACCGTTGCGCTGCCCCGACCCGCCATGTCGAACCGGCACGGCCATTCGCGCATTGAAAAAGTCCGCCACAGACAGCATTTGAGCTGTCACTTGGCTGCGTTCGTGCAGCCCCTTTCCGGAGTCCAGCCCGTGGCCCGCAAGAAATCCCTGACCCTCTACCGCAACATCGGCATCATCGCGCACATCGACGCGGGCAAGACCACGACCACCGAGCGCATCCTCTATTACACCGGGCGCAAGCACCAGATCGTCGACGTGCACGACACCAAGGACGGCAGGGGTTCCACCACCACCGACTACATGGAGCAGGAGCGCAAGCGCGGCATCACGATCCAGTCGGCGGCGGTGACCGCCGAGTGGAAGGGCCACCAGATCAACGTGATCGACACCCCGGGACACGTCGACTTCACCATCGAGGTGAACCGCTCGCTGCGCGTGCTCGACGGCGCGGTGGTGGTGTTCGATGGCGTCGCCGGGGTGGAGCCGCAGACCGAGACCAACTGGCGCCTGGCCGACCAGTACAAGGTGCCGCGGATCTGCTACGTCAACAAGATGGACCGCATCGGCGCCAGCTTCGCGCATTGCGTGAAGGGTATCCGCGAGCGCCTGGGCGCCAACGCGCTGCTGTGCCAGGTGCCGCTGGGCAGCAGCGACGAGTTCGTCGGCATGGCCGACCTGGTCGCCGGCGTGGGCTACCTGTGGGCCTCCGACGACAAGGACAGCGTGTGGGAAACCGTGCCGCTGGACGAGATCAAGGCCCGCCTGACGTTCGGCGCCAGCGCCGACACCGCGTGGATCGCCGACCTGCCCAAGCTGCGCCAGAACCTGCTGGAAACCGCGCTGGCGCTGGACGACGACGCGTTCGAGCGCCTGCTCAACACCGGCGAGTTCGACCCGGCGGTGCTCAAGCAGTGCATCCGCCGCGGCACCGTCACCGGTGAACTGGTGCCGGTGCTGTGCGGCTCGTCGTACAAGAACAAGGGCGTGCAACAGCTGCTGGACGCCGTGGTCGACTATCTGCCCTACCCGGGCGAGAACGGCGGCATCGCGATGGTCGACGAGGACGGCCATGTCATCGGCGAGCAGGTCGTCACCGACGACGCGCCGGCGCGCGCGCTGGCGTTCAAGGTGATCAACGACCAGTTCGGCACGCTCACCTTCTGCCGCATCTATTCCGGCGTGATCAAGAAGGGCGACACCCTGCTCAACGTCACCCGCGGCAAGAAGGAGCGCGTGGGCCGCATCGTCGAGGTGCAGGCCGACGACACCCGGGAAATCGACGAAGTACGCGCCGGCGACATCTGCGCCTTCGTCTCGATGAAGGACACCGAGACCGGCGATTCGCTGGCCGACCCGGCGCATCCGGCGCTGCTCGAACGCATGCGCTTCCCCGACCCGGTGATCAGCGTGTCGGTGGAGCCGAAGAACCGCAACGACGTCGACAAGCTGTCCAGCGCGCTCTACAAGATGGTCAAGGCCGACCCGTCGCTGAAGCTCGAGGTGGACCAGGAAACCGGCCAGACCGTGCTCAAGGGCATGGGCGAGCTGCACCTGGAGGTGACCATCGACCGAATGCGCACCGAGCTGGGCGTGGAAGCGAACATGGGCAAGCCCCGGGTCAGCTTCCGCGAGGCGTTCGGCAAGACCGTCGAGCACACTTACACGCACAAGAAGCAGACCGGCGGCTCCGGCCAGTTCGCCGAAGTGACGATGATCTTCGAGCCGGGCGAACCGGGCTCGGGCGTGGTGTTCTCCGACGAGGTGGTCGGCGGCCGCGTGCCGCGCGAGTACATCCCGGCGGTCGAGCATTCGGTCAAGGCCGAATCGCAGGAAGGCCAGGTCGCCGGCTACGAGGTGGTCGACTTCAAGGCGCGCCTGATCGACGGCAAGTACCACGACGTCGACTCCTCCGCGCTGGCGTTCGAGATCGCCGCCCGGCAGTGCTTCCGCGAGGCGCAGAAGCTCAGCAAGCCGAAACTGCTGGAGCCGATCATGCATCTGGAAGTGGTGATGGAGGCGGACTACCTCGGCGACGTCATCGGCGACATCAACCGCCGCCGCGGCACCGTCAGCGACCAGGGCCAGAAAGGCAGCTCCGCCTTCGTGCAGGGTTTCGTGCCGCTGGCCGAGATGTTCGGCTACATCAACTTCCTGCGTTCGGCCACCCGCGGCCGCGGTACCTTCACCATGGAGTTCGACCACTACGAGGACGTGCCGGCGAGCATGGTGGAGAAGCTGATGGAGAAGGAGGCGAAGTAAGGCTTCGTCTTCGAGCGCACGCCGGCGATGCTCGCCGGCGCAAGGCAGCGAACCCGGGGAGCGATCTCCGGGTTTTCTTTTGCGCCTATCGGTATACGATCCGGCGGAAGCTGCGCCCAGGCTGGCGGCGCGCCCGTTCCGTTCGACGGCAACTCCACCGTTCCTGTACCGAAGGAAAACGGTAGGGAACGCCTTCGCTCCGCTGAGCAGTAGCATATTGTCCGCCCGCAGGGTCGACACTTCCTGCTTCCGGGTGCCGGGGGGCACCTACCATCCAACAGGGGATCCCATGAATTCTCATCACTTGCCGCATGCACTGCTTGCGCGGTCTGTCCGTATCCGTCAGCGGCCGTTGGCTGCCGCCTGCGCCACCGCTTTGCTCGGCCTGGTCCTGGCCGGCACGGCGTCGGCCCAGCAGGCGCAGGCGCAGGCGCCGCAGCCGACCGACAGCCAGACGGTACCCGTCGACAAGAAAGCCGACGCCAGCGCAAAGAAGAACAAGAAGTCCGAGAACACGGTAAGCAACCTCGACACCATCGTCGTCACCGGCATCCGCGGCAGCATCGAGAATTCGCTGAAGGCCAAGCGGAACTCGGACAACATCATCGAGGCGATCTCGGCCGAGGACATCGGCAAGCTGCCGGACGCGAGCATCGCCGAGAGCCTGTCGCGCGTACCGGGCCTGGCCACCCAGCGCCTGAACGGTCGCGCCAACGTGATCTCGATCCGCGGCCTGGCGCCCGATTTTGCCGGCACCACGCTCAACGGGCGCGAGCAGGCCACGATCGGTGAGAACCGCGGCGTGGAATACGACCAGTACCCGTCCGAGCTGATCAGCGGCGCGGCGATCTACAAGACGCCCGACGCCAGCCTGATCGGCCAGGGCCTGTCCGGCACGGTCGACCTGCACACCATCCATCCGCTGGACCTGCCCAACCGCGCCTTCGCCGTCAATCTGCGCGGCGAGCACACCAGCAACGGCAAGCTCAGCCCGGGCAGCGGCGTGGGCGACATGGGCCACCGCGCCAGCATCTCGTACATCGACCAGTTCTTCGACCACACCCTGGGCGTGGCCGTGGGCTTCGCCCACCTCGACTCGCCGATCCAGGAGAAGCAGTACCAGGCCTGGTGGTGGAGCATGAACAACGGTCCGGGCAGCGCCGAGGAAAACTGGGGTGGACCGCATACGCCGGGCCTGCCCGACGGCGTGCTCTCGCAGGAAGGCATGCAGCTGCGCGCGCAGTCGCTGACCCAGCGGCGCAGCGGCCTGATGGCCGTGCTGGAATGGGCGCCGGGCGACAACTACCACTCCACCCTCGACCTGTACCACTCCACCTTCGGCGAGAAGAAGTTCACCAACGGCGCGCAGTGGTCGAGCAGCCCGTGGGACAACGTCAGCTACTCCAACGTGGGCGTCACGCCGGCGCAGCCTTACCCGGTGGTCACTTCCGGCACGATCGACGGCATCGCGCCGATCCTGCAGAACCAGTACACCAAGGAACACGACAAGCTGTTCTCGGCCGGCTGGAACAACCAGTACGACTTCGGCAACGGCTGGGCGGCCACTGCCGACCTGTCCTATTCCAGCGCGAAGAAGAAACTGCACGACGCCTACCTGTTCACCGGCCTGGCCGGCGGCGCCTTCACCAGCGTCGACTTCCGCACCCCGCTCGGCAACGGCTATCCGCAGTTCGCCCCGGGCGTCGACCTCGCGAATCCCGCCACGGTGGTGTTCACCGACCCGGACGGCTACGGCTACAACGGCCGCCAGGAATTCGACCGCCAGAAGGACACGATCAAGGCGGTGCGCCTGGAAGTCAGTCACCCGCTAGGCTGGATCTTCAGCAGCATGAACCTGGGCGTGAACTACTCGGACCGCACCAAGACCAAGCAGGCCGACGTGAACTTCGCCTGGCTCAACGGCAACGGTTCCACGGCGGACACCTACGACAACCACTTCAGCGCACCGGTGGATCCCGCCTTCCTGCGCGGGCCCACCTCGCTCGGCTACGGCGGCATCCCGGGCATCCTCTACTACGACGTGCTGGGCGCGCTGGCGAACCAGTTCTACCTGACCCAGCGCAACGGCCAGGGCGACTGGAGCCGCAACTACACGGTGGAAGAGAAAGTGCCGGTGGCCTACGCCAAGTTCAACATCGAGACGATGCTGGGCAACGTGCCGCTGCGCGGCAACGTGGGCGTGCAGTTCGTACGCACCGACCAGTCCTCCACCGCGCTGCAGACCGATGGCGACACCCTGGTCGGCAGCATCACCGACGGCGCGAAGTACAACAACGTGCTGCCCAGCCTGAACCTGGCCGCGCAGCTCAGCGAGCGGCAAGTCCTGCGCTTCGGCCTGGCCAAGACGATGGCGCGCGGGCGCATCGACGACGAGAAGGTCGCCACCTCCGCCAGCGTGTCGAAGGTGCTGGAAGGCCCCGGCGCCGGTCAGGTGCTGTGGTCCGGCAGCGGCGGCAACCCGCAGCTGAAGCCGTACATCGCGGTCGGTGCCGACCTGTCGTACGAGTTCTATCTGGGCAAGTCCAGCTATCTCGCCGCGGCGGTGTTCAACAAGAACCTGCTGAACTACGTCTACAACCAGACCACGCTCGACTACGACTTCTCGCACTACACCAACAACGATCCCACGCTCACGCCGACCAGCAACATCGGTTCGTTCACGCGGCCCGCGAACGGCACCGGCGGCAAGATGCAGGGAGTGGAGCTGTCCGGCGTGCTGGAAGGCGGCCTCTTGGCAGACGCGCTGGACGGCTTCGGCGTGCAGGGCAACTTCTCGCTGACCAACAGCAACATCCCGGTCAGTTCGATCTCGTCGATCCCCGGCGGCCCGGCCACCCTGCCCGGCCTGTCGCGCAAGGTCGCCAACCTCGCGCTGTACTACGAGAAGTACGGCTGGTCGGTGCGCGTGGCCGAACGCTACCGCTCGTCCTTCACCGGTGAAGCCGTGGCGCTGTTCGACCAGCTCGGCTACACCAGGGTGCTGGCCAACAAGCAGACCGACCTGCAACTCGGCTATGCGTTCTCCGAAGGCAACTGGAACGGCCTGTCGCTGCTGCTGCAGGTCAGCAACCTCACCAACACGCCGGACACCACCGTGCAGGTTTCCGGCCTGCCCAACGGCGTCCAGGTGACACGCCCGCTGGAATACGACACCTGGGGCCGCACGGTGATGCTCGGACTGAGCTACAAGCTGTAGGCAACCCGGCAGCCGCAGGAAAGCCACGAAACCCGGGGAGCGATCCCCGGGTTTTTCATGGGGCGTCCATCACGCGGAAAGATGCTCGTACAGGATCACCGCGCCCACGCCGATCAGGATGATCCCGCCGATCATCTCCGCGCGCTTGCCGACGATGGCGCCGAGCACGTGGCCGAGCATGATGCCCAGCGTGACCATGCTGAACGTGCACAGGCCGATCACCGCCGCCACCACCGCGATCGGCGTGTCGACGAAGGCCAACCCCACGCCCACCGCCAGCGCGTCGATGCTGGTGGACAGGCCGGTGAGCGCAAGGCCGACAAGGCCGTGCTTCTTCGCCTCGTCGACCGGCTCGTCCGACTCCGGCTTGAAGCCGTTGCGGACCATGTGCAGGCCCAGCACCAGCAGCAGGCCGAACGCGATCCAGTGGTCCCAGGCTTCGATGTAGCGTGAGGCGCCCTTGCCCAGCAACCAGCCGAGCACCGGGGTGATCGCCTCGATCACGCCGAAGATCAGGCCGGCACGCATGGCCTGACCGAGCCGCGGCCGGGTCATGGCCGCGCCCTTGCCAATCGCCGCCGCGAACGCGTCGGCGGACATGGCGAAGCCGAGCAGCAGGATGGAAACGGGATTCATGGGTAGCCATAGCGGTCGGGCAAGGCGCAACGGCACGACGGCGCGCCCCACCGTCGTGGCGCCGTCAGCCGTTGGTCTCGCCAACCAGGATCGGTGTCTTCGCCACGGCGGGATAGGCCGAGCATGTTGACGAAGACGCCTCGCGGAACGAGGCAGGCTACTCCCCAAGGGGTGTCGCGCCGACGGCAGCACCGCCAGCGCGGCGGCAAGGTTAGCACGATCGCGCAGCGAGCCCGGCATATGACAAGCGCGCGGGCCGCCGCGCATACTCGGGCTTCGTTCACGACATGACAGGGGACTTCGCATGAGAGCACCACGAGCACTTGGGCCCGCCGCGGCGGCCGCGCTGGTCTTCTGCGCCGGCATCGGCATGGCCCACGCCGGCACCACCGCCGAGGCGCTGCCCGAAACCATGGCCACGCTGAAGCATGCCATCAGCGTCCCCACGGTCGAGGGCGAGCACCAGGTGCCGGTGCTGGCCGCGTATCTAGCCGACAAACTCAAGGCCGCCGGCTTTGCCGACAGCGACGTCGAGATCATCCCGGTGGGCGAAACCGCCGCGCTGGTGGCGCGCTATCGCGGCACCGGCGAAGGCAAGCCGATCCTGCTGTCCGGGCACATGGACGTGGTGGCGGCGAAGCGCAAGGACTGGACCCGCGACCCGTTCACCCTGATCGAGGAGAACGGCTACCTCTACGGCCGCGGCACGGCGGACATGAAAACCGCGGTGGTGGTGCTGGTCGAAACGCTGATCCGGCTCAAGCACGAGGGTTTCAAGCCGCGCCACGACCTGATCCTGCTGCTGTCCGGCGACGAAGAGACCACGATGGCCTCGACCCGCGAACTGGCCAAGCGCTATCACGACGCCGAATTCCTGCTCAACGCCGACGCCGGCGGCGGCACCCTGAACCCGGATACCGGCAAGCCCGCGCTGTACCAGATCCAGGCCGCCGAGAAGACTTACGCGGACTTCCATATCAGCCTGACCTCGGCCGGTGGGCACTCCAGCGAACCCAACGCGGACAACGCGATCTATCGGCTGGCGCGCGTCATCGACCGCGTCGCCGGTTACCAGTTTCCGCCGCTCAGCAACGAGATCACGCTCGCCTCGCTGCGTGCGCTCGGCGCGCACACGCCCGGCCCGCTGGGCGCCGCGATGACCCGCTTCGCCGCCCACCCCGACGATGCCGCCGCCGCGGCCACCATCTCCGCCGACCCCGCCTACGTCGGCCAGATCCGCACCACCTGCGTGGCGACCATGCTCAACGGCGGCCACGCGCTCAACGCCCTGCCGCAAAGCGCCAGCGTCAACATCAACTGCCGCATCTTCCCCGGCACGCCGGTCGACAGCGTGCGCGACACCCTGGTCAAGGTGATCAACGACAAATCCGCCAGCGTCACCGTGCTGTCGCCCGCACCGGTAGCCAGCCCCGCCTCACCCCTGCGCCAGGACGTGATCGCCGCCGTGACCGCCGCCGTGCACCACCGCTTCCCGGGCGTGGAAGTCGTACCCGGCATGTCCGCCGGCGCCTCCGACAGCATGTACTTCCGCAACGCCGGCGTCCCCAGCTACGGCATCGATGCTGCCTTCACCAAACCGGACGACACGTTTGCGCACGGACTCAACGAGAAGCTGCCGGCCTCGGAAGTCGCGGCGGGGCTGGAGTTCTGGCATCGGGTGTTGGTGCAGTTGGCGAAGTGATGTACCTGGCGAAGCTGGCGTGATGTCGGCTCCGTCCTCGGACAGATGCTGAAACAACTGAACCTGACTCCGTTTCATGGAGCGGCATGCGACCAGCCGCTACAAACCGTGGCGGGATTCATTGAAGTTATCATCGGATGATATATAGTCATGTCAAAGGAAGACGTGGGACTGGAAACGCTGCTGTTGCTCAACGGCGAGATCTACGATCAGGGCAACGGTTTCTGGATCAAGATCGAGGCATGGCGTATCGAGGCAAACGAGCATGTGCCACACGGCATACGCTACGTGCTGACATTGCATGATCGCTATGGCACGCGGTTACTCGGTTTCGACAATGCGCATGCCGTCAGGCCACCGAAGCGCAAGCGCTATGCAGGTCGTCGTCTGACCTACGACCATCGACATCGTCACGTCAGCGACAAGGGCGTGCCGTACGAATTCACCAGCCCGCAGCAATTGCTGGAGGATTTCTTCAACGAAGTCGACCGCGTACTTGAGGAAACGAAGTCATGAAAAAGTTGGTCATCGGCATCGCATCCCAACAAGCCATCCGCGCCCGTGCACTGGCCATTGCGCGCGGCGATCATCAGCCACGCCCCAGCGAGCCGAAGATCTGGTTCACCTCCATGCGCTCGCTGGCCGAAGTGCTGTCCGACGACAACCGCGCGTTGCTGCGTGTCATCAGGGAACAGAAGCCCGAGTCACTGAGCCAGCTCGCGGAGTTCACCGGGCGTGCGCCCAGTAATCTTTCGCGGACACTCAAGACGATGGAACGCTATGGACTGGTCGAGATGCGCCGCACATTGCGTAACGTGCAGCCCGTCGCCACGGCCAGTGAATTCGTGATTCAGGCGGCGTAGCAAATGTACGAAAGCTCTTGCTTTCCGAGCCAACAAACAATCAAGCTTCCGCGAAAGGTGCCCGCAAAAAAGGGGGCAACGTCGGAAATTGTCCCTGTCGAATTTGTCCCTGAAATTTGTCCCCGAAACCTTTTCTCCAACATCCTCGTCTCCATAGAACGGGGCGAAGGTCGCTGATATGGCCGATATAAAGGACGGACTACCGATCACTCCTGCTGTAGTGCAGTGGGCGCGAGAACGTGCCGGCTATTCGATAGACGATGCCGTCCGTCACTTCAAGAAGATCGCTACCTGGGAAGCAGGGGAGGCGCTGCCGAGCTACGTGCAGGTGGAACAGATGGCCGAGCGGTTCAAGATCCCAGTGGCCGTCTTCTTCTTTCCGAAGCCGCCCCAGGTGCCGCCGATTGAGCAGTCTTTCCGCACGCTCACGGCGGAGGACTTCGCCGCCATTCCGCGCACGGTACGCTTCTTCCTGCGCCGTGGTCAGGCAATGCAGCTCAACCTGGCCGAGCTGAACGACTCGAAGAATCCTGCAGGCCGCGTGATCTCCGCCGACCTGAAGTTCTCCCCAGACGCTTCCCTCGACAAGATCGCCGCCAAAGTGCGTGCCTATCTTGGCGTAAGCATTGAAGAGCAAGCGAGCTGGAGAAGCGTCGAGAAGGCGCTAGAGAATTGGCGCGAGGTATTCGCGGCGAAGGCCGGCGTGTACGTCTTTAAAGACGCCTTTCGCGCGCCTAACTATTTCGGCTTCTGCCTGTACGACGACGAGTTCCCGGTTATCTACATCAACAATAGCTCGGCGAAGACGCGTCAAATTTTTACGCTTTTCCACGAGCTTGGACACCTGCTGTTCCACACGAGCGGCGTTGACCTGTCCGATGACCATTTCATCGACCACCTAGGCAATGCCGAGCAGAAGATCGAGATCATCTGCAATGGTCTGGCCGCGCGTGTCCTGGTGCCCGACGACGTATTGGACAAGATGCTCGATGGCACCAGGATCGGAAGGCCGCTTGCAACGCAGTTCGCCGGCTATTTCAACGTGAGCCGCGAGGTGATCTATCGGAAGTTCCTGGACCGCGGATTAATCGACGCCGACGAGTACGGAGCGGCTGCGAAGGAATGGGCCGCGCAGATGAAACCCAAGGACGCCGAGTCATCGGGCAACTACTACAACAGCCAGCATGCTTACCTAGGCCAACGCTACATCGACTTGGCTTTTACGAGGTACTACCAGCGCCGCTTTGACCGCGGCCAGCTCGCCGAGTACCTGAACCTCAAGCCGAAGAGCTTGCCGACCTTCGCAGAGAAATTCGCGGGGGGAGGCCTCTAATGTACGTACTGGACACCAACGTCATTTCCAACCTGCACAAGAACTATTACCGCAAGCGCTTTGTCTCGCTGTGGGAGGCATTTGACCAACTCGTTGCGGGCGGCGAGATCACGTCGACGCGCGAGGCCTATCACGAGCTGCACGATGGGGCGCCGGGCGGTGATACTGAATGGGCCAAGGCTAATGAGAGGCTCTTCACGACACCCGACGCGAAGGAAGGTGCCTTCGTTGGGAAAATCTATTCGGTGGCGCACTTCCAGGCCAACATCGAGAAGCAAAAGCTCTTTAAGGGTGGCCGCAATGCTGATGCATTCATCGTGGCCCGCGCCTATGCCATCGGCGGCACCGTCGTGACGATGGAGCGACTCAAGCCACATGCCGTCAAGGTGCCCAACATCTGCGATCACTTCAAGATCCCATACCTCGACCTTGAAGGCTTTATGGAGAGCGAAGGCTGGGAATTCTGAGCAATCCTGGCATCAGTCACCCAAAAGTCGCTTTGATCAGGCTGAGGGACGCCGGCCACGATTACTTGCAGCAGAACACCCTCCTGCACCCTTTGGTGCAACTGAAACTCGGGGTCTGAAACTCGGGCCAGAGTGCACTTTTGAGCAGTTGCTCCAGACCGAACCGAGGCTCTCCCGCACCCTGGAAGCCGTCCTCAAGACAGCGGCCCTGGCAACCAGCTCCTCCGCCGCCGCGCAGCGGTGGCGCACCGAGTGCGCGCCAGGATGGCGCGCTGCTCTACCCGGGGCCCCTGTGCGGCGGTGAGGCGGGGACGACAGGCCGCGTAGCGGGAGTCGACAGGAGGTCGACTCCTTTTCGCACGGGCAGGAAGCCCGTTCGAAAAGCCCGGCCCCGGCTCACGGACTTGCCGGGCAGGAGGCCCGGCAAGCGCCAAGCGGGGTGTCGTTTTCTCTTGGGTACTTCTCTTTTGGACAAGCAAAAGAGAAGTACCTCGGGCGCTGCAGGCGCACGAAAGCTCTTGCCACTCACTAGTACAAGAGCACCCCTTTCCCCAACCCTCTCCCCCGGCGCTGCCGGAGGAGAGGGAGCAGAAGCCCATCCACGCTACAATTACCGGTTCGCGCTCCAGCCAACCCGCCCCCATGCCCACCCATCTCCAAGAAACCCGCCGCCGCCGCACCTTCGCCATCGTCAGCCATCCTGACGCGGGCAAGACCACGCTGACCGAGAAGCTGCTGCTGTTCGGCGGCGCGATCCAGATGGCGGGGTCGGTGAAAAGTCGCAAGACGTCGCGCAGCGCCACCTCGGACTGGATGGCGCTGGAGAAGGAGCGCGGGATTTCGGTGACGTCGTCGGTGATGCAGTTTCCGTACGACGGCAAGATCGTCAACCTGCTCGACACGCCGGGACACGCGGACTTCTCCGAGGACACCTACCGCGTGCTGACCGCAGTGGATTCGGCGCTGATGGTGATCGACTGCGCCAAAGGTGTCGAAGAGCGCACGATCAAGCTGATGGAAGTGTGTCGGCTGCGCGATACGCCGATCATGACCTTCATCAACAAGCTCGACCGCGAGGGCCGCTCGCCGATCGAGCTGCTGGACGAGGTGGAGTCGGTGCTGGGCATCGCCTGCGCGCCGCTGACCTGGCCGATCGGCATGGGCAAGCGGCTGAAGGGCGTGTACCACCTGGCGCTAGACGAGGTGCACATCTTCGAGGCGGGCAAGAATTTCACGCGGCAGGACTCGACCATCTTCAAGGGCCTCGATGCGCCCGGCCTGGCCGAGAAGATCGGCACCGAGGCGATGCGCGAGCTGCGCGAGGAACTGGAACTGGTGCAGGGCGCCGCGCCCTCCTTCGATCTCGACGAATACCTGGCTGGCCGGCAGACGCCGGTGTTCTTCGGCTCGGCGGTGAACAATTTCGGCGTGCAGCTGCTGCTGGATTTCTTCGTCGAACACGCGCCCAGCCCGCGCCCGCGCGCCACCACCACGCGCGAGATCCAGCCGGAAGAGGAGAAGCTCTCCGGCTTCGTGTTCAAGATCCAGGCGAACATGGACCCGGCGCACCGCGACCGCGTGGCGTTCATGCGCGTGTGCTCGGGCACCTACAACGCCGGCATGAAGATGATCCAGACGCGCACCAACAAGGAAGTGCGCATCGCCAATGCGCTGACCTTCATGGCCAGCGACCGCGAGATCGTCGAGACGGCGTATCCGGGCGACGTGATCGGCCTGCACAACCACGGCACCATCACCATCGGCGACACCTTCACCGAGGGCGAGCAGGTTTCCTTCACCGGCATCCCGAACTTCGCGCCTGAACTCTTTCGCCGCGCGCGATTGCGCGACCCGCTGAAGATGAAGGCGCTGCAGAAGGGCCTGGCGCAATTGAGCGAGGAAGGCGCCACCCAGTTCTTCCGCCCGCTGATGTCGAACGACCTGATCCTGGGCGCGGTCGGCGTGCTGCAGTTCGAGGTGGTCGCCTACCGCCTGAAGGACGAGTACAACGTCGACGCCAGCTTCGAGCCGGTGACGGTGACCACCGCGCGCTGGGTGCATTGCGACGACGAGAAGAAACTGGCCGAGTTCCGCGAGAAGAACGCGATGCACCTCGCCATCGACGGCGCCGGCGAGCTGGTCTACATCGCGCCGACGCGGGTCAACCTGCAGCTGGCGCAGGAGCGCTGGCCGCAGGTGCGCTTCGCCAATACGCGCGAGCATGCCGTGGCGGTGGAGCTGTAGCGGCAGCGCGACACCGCTGCTAACGTGCGGATCTTTGTCGGGGGATCACGCATGCACGACCAGGCCATCGCCTTCACCACGCCGCCCGCGGCGCCACGCTGGATGCGCTGGCTGCTGTTCTCGCCGCTGGCGCGGATCGTGATCTTCGTGCTGCTGTTTCTGGCGCTGAGCTTCGCCACAGGCGCGCTGATGCACGTGCTGGGCTGGCGCGGCAAGGACGCCTCGGCGACCATCCACGGCCTGGCACAGCTCCTGATGCGCGCGCTGCCGGCGCTGCTCGCCTACTTGCTGCTGGTGCGGCTGGTGGAACGTCGCCCGCTCACCGAACTGGCGCCACGCCGGCTGCTGCCGGATGGCGCCATCGGCACGGCCGCCGGCCTGCTGCTGTTCAGCGCGGTGGTCGGCGTGCTGTACCTGCTCGGCAGCTACCACGTCACCGGCACCAACCCGGATGCGCCATGGGTGCCGGCCCTGCTGATGTTCGGACTGGGCGCCGGCATCGGCGAGGAGATCATCTGCCGCGGCGTGCTGTTCCGCATCGTCGAGGAAGGCCTGGGCAGCTGGTGGGCGCTGCTGGTCTCGGCACTGTTCTTCGGCGCGGCGCACGTCGGCAACCCCGGCGCCACGCTGTGGAGCTCGGCGGCGATCGCGATCGAGGCCGGCCTGCTGTTCGGCATGATCTACCACCTGACCCGCTCGCTGCCGATCTGCATGGGCCTGCACGCGGCGTGGAACTTCGCCCAGGGCACGATCTACGGCATCCCGGTTTCCGGCACCCCGGCCGACGGCTGGCTGGTCTCCACCCGCAGCGGCCCGGACTGGCTCAGCGGCGGCGTGTTCGGCGCCGAGGCGTCGGTGATCGCGCTGGGCCTGTGCTCGCTGTGCACACTGAGCCTGCTGGTCGTCGCGCTGCGGCGCGGCTCGATCGTGCCATGCCGGCCATGGCAGGTATTGCGGCGGCGGTTCGGCCGCCACTGAGCCCCGGCGCACGGCCGGCTATGGTTCGGCGGCAGCACGGGCTACCCTGTTGATGGCGCGACCGCCGACCCGGCGGTCGCGGAACAGACCGCTACCGAGCCGCCGTGACCCGCATGCAGCCACCTACCCGCCCGAAAAAAAATTCCTGGCTGGCCAACCAGCCGCTGCAGCGCAAGATGATGCTGGCGATCGGCCTGCTGCTGGGCCTGTTCCTGCTGACCAGCGTGATCACCCTGCACTCGCTGCGCCAGCAGGAAAACAACCGTTACCTGGCGACGCATACCTACCAGGTGCTACTCGAACTCGACCATGCGCAGCGCGCCCTGCAGACCAGCCAGATCGGCTCGCGCGGCTACGCGTTGACGCAGCGCGCCGACCAGCGGGCGATGTTCGACAGCGGCACCGGCGACCTGCACGAGCGCATCGCCCGTCTGCGCCAGATGACCGCCGACAATCATCTGCAGCAGTTGCGCATCGATTCGCTGGAAAAGATGGCGGCACAGTGGCAGCGCGAGATGAAGGTCAACGTGATCGACGCGATCGCCCAGCTGAAGGGCGTCGATACGACGACGGTGGCGCTGGAAATGCAGCATATCCAGTCGAACTATCTGGCACGCCGTACGATTCGCAGCGAGGATCTGTACGCCGTCATCGACCAGATGGTGGTCCAGGAAAATCACCTGCTGACGGCGCGCAACCTGCAACTCGATAGCTCGCTGGTCACCACCCGGTGGATCAACATCGCCGCGATCCTGCTCGGAGCCCTGCTCGGCATCACCGTGATCCGGCTGACTTCGCAGCTGGTGACCCGGCCGCTGCGTCGCCTTACCGACCTGATGACGCGGCTGGCGAATCACGATAACGATTTCGAAATCCGCCGGCTCGACCGTCGCGACGAGATCGGCGAAATTGCCCGCGCGCTGCAGGTGTTCAAGCAGATGTCGCTGGATACCGAGACACAGACCTGGGTCAGATCCCGCGTATCGGACATTTCGCACGTGCTGCTGCAGGCCACCACGCACAAGGATTTCGCGCAATGGCTGGCCAGCGAACTGGTACCGCTGTGCGAGGCCGGCGTGGGCCTGTTCTATTCCTTCGACGACGCGCGCCATCGCCTCGACCTGCTCGGCAGCTACGGCCTGCGCCTGAGCAACCGTACGGCGGATCACTACCTGCCCGGCGAAGGGCTGGTGGGCCAGTGCGCGATCGAACGCAAACCCATCGTGCTCGACGAAGTACCGGAGAATTACCTGCACATCGACTCGGGCAGCGGCGAAGCGCTGCCGCGCCACGTCGTGATTCTGCCGGTGCTCTACCGCGACACCCTGATCGGCGTGCTCGAACTGGCCTGCTTCGTGCCGCTCACCCCGCAGCAGAAGCAACTGCTGGACGAACTGCTGCCGATCGTGGCGTTGACCATGGAGAACCTCAACCGCGCGGTCAGCACGCACGACCTGCTGCTGCAGACGCAGGAACAGGCCGACGACCTGCGCGTGTCCGAACTGGTGATGCGCCAGCAGAAGGAAGTGCTGCGCGACAACAACGAGGCACTGCAGGCGAAGACGACCGAACTGGAGGAACAGTCCGAACGGCTGATCGCCTCCGAGGAAGAGCTGCGCGTGCAGGCGGAGGAACTGCGGGCGTCCAACGAGGAATTGCGCGAGAAGACCGACAGCCTGAACCGGCAGAAATACGTGCTGGAGGACCTGCAGCAGGAAACCGCCGACAAGGCCGCCGAGCTGGCCCGCGCCAGCCAGTACAAGTCCGAGTTCCTGGCCAACATGTCGCATGAACTGCGCACGCCGCTGAACAGCCTGCTGATCCTGTCGCGCAGCCTGGCCGACAACGACACCGGCAACCTCGACGAGGAACAGATCGAGTCGGCGCGGATCATCCACGACGCCGGCAACAACCTGCTGCATCTGATCAACGACATCCTCGACCTGTCCAAGGTCGAGGCCGGCAAGATGGAACTGGTGATCGACAACCTGGCGCTGGTCGAACTGGGGCAACGGCTTCGGCGCACGTTCGCGCATGTGGCCGAGGGAAAACGGCTGGGCTTCGCGCTGGACATCGACCCCGGCCTGCCGTCGATCCTGCGCACCGACGGCAGCAAGCTCGAGCAGATCGCCAACAACCTGCTCAGCAACGCGTTCAAGTTCACCGCCGAGGGCGCGGTGAACGTGCGCATCGGCCGCCCCGGCAACGACGTCGACATCCCCGAGGCACTGCGCGGCCAGCCGCTGATCGCGATGACGGTGAGCGATACCGGCATCGGCATACCGCAAGACAAGTTCCAGCGCGTCTTCAACGCGTTCGAGCAGGTGGATGCCGGTACCAGCCGCCAGTTCGGCGGTACCGGGCTGGGCCTGGCGATCTCGCGGCGGATGGCGCAGCTGCTGGGCGGCGACATCGTGCTGCGCAGCGAAAGCGGCCACGGCAGTCGCTTCACCGTGCTGCTGCCGGAGACGCCGCCTGCGGTATCCGGGTTCGCCGAAGACCTGCCGCACACCAGCACGACCAGGCTCAGCCGTGCCGCCTCGCCGTACCTGCTGCCGGAGTCGATCGACGATGATCGCGGCACGCTGCTGCCGGGCCAGACCACGATCCTGGTGATCGAGGACGACCCCGCCTTTGCGCGCATCCTGATCGACATGATCCACCGCAAGGGCTATCGCGCACTGGTCGCCGGCGATGGCGAATCGGGGCTGCAACTGGCGCGCGAGCATCGCCCCACCGGCATCCTGCTGGATGTCGCACTGCCCGCGATGGACGGCTGGAGCGTACTCGACCAGCTCAAGGCCGACGACGCCACGCGGGTGATCCCGGTGCATTTCATCTCCGTCACCGACGGCGGCAGGCGCGGGCAGGAACGCGGCGCGGTCGGCTTCCTGACCAAGCCGGTCAGCCGCGAAGCGATCGGCCAGGCGCTCGAGCGCCTGCTGCATTTCGCCGCCGGGCAGCAACGGCAGCTGCTGATCGTGGACGACGACGCCGACTCGCGCACCGCCGTGCACATCATGCTGCGCAGCGACAACGTGCAGATCGACGAAGCCGGCTCCGCGGAGGAAGCGCTGGAGAAGATCGCCCATACGGATTACGACTGCATCGTGCTCGACCTGGGCCTGCCTGGCATGTCCGGGCTCGAACTGCTGGAGCGGCTGGCGGAAACCGCCAGTGGCGTGCCGCCGGTGGTGGTGTATTCCGGTCGCGAACTGAGCCGCGAGGAAAACCTGAAGTTGCGCCGGTACACCGACGCCATCGTGGTCAAGGGCGCGCGCTCCACCGAGCGGCTGCTCGACGAGGTCAGCCTGTTCCTGCACAGCATCCAGCATGCGCCGTCGCGCGCGGCCGCCGAATCGGCGACTGCCGGCAAGCTGACCGGTCGCCGCGTGCTGCTGGTGGACGACGACATGCGCAACCTGTTTGCGCTGTCCAAGGTGCTGCGCGGCTGGGGCTTGCAGGTGAGCCTGGCGCAGGACGGGCCCAAGGCGCTGAGGATGCTGGCCGACGACGAAGCGCCGGAACTGGTGCTGATGGACATCATGATGCCGGGCATGGACGGCTACGAAACCATCCGCACGATCCGCGCACAGCCGCATTTCGCCAGCCTGCCGATCATCGCGCTGACCGCCAAGGCGATGCGCGGCGATCGCGAGAAGTGCCTGGAGATGGGCGCCAGCGATTACCTGTCCAAACCGATCGACATCGACAAGCTGGCGGCGCTGATGCGCGTGTGGCTGCAGTGCTGAGCGTGATGCCGGCAGCGAGCGCAGCCAGCGAACTGGAACAGATCGAACTGGAACAGGCCATGCCGGCGTTGACACGGCGTCACGGCCGCGATTTCAGCCAGTACGCACGGGCCGCGCTGCTCCGGCGTGGCAACCGACCCAGCTCGCTCGAACCCGACGGGATGATGCCACCGTTCACACCGGCTGCGACCGTCAACGGTTATGGTCGACCATGGAGAAACGCTCCGCCACCGACATGAACACGATGCTGCCGAAAATCCTGGTCGTCGACGACACCGCCGCCAACCTGGTCGCCATGCGTCGCCTCCTCGCCAACAGCGGCGCGCAGCTGTTCGAGGCACGCAACGGCAACGAGGCGCTGGCGCTGTGTCTGGACCACGAGTTCGCGCTGATCCTGCTCGACGTCAACATGCCCGACATGGACGGTTTCGAAGTGGCCGCCCTGTTGGGCGACGCCGAGCACCTGCGCGATACCCCGATCATCTTCGTCACCGCCGCCTACGCCGACGACATGAACCGGCTCAAGGGCTACCGCTCCGGTGCGGTGGATTACATCGCCAAGCCGATCAACGACGTGATCCTGCAGTCGAAGGTGCGCGTGTTCCTGGAGCTGTACGCGGCGCGCGCCAAGCTGCAGCACGCGCTGGACGAGCTGGCCGAACGCAACCGGCAACTGACCCAGGAGATCGCCGAGCGCGAGCTGATGGAGGCGATGGTGCGCCATCAGGCCCACCACGACGCCCTGACCGGCCTGCCGAACCGCATCCTGTTCCACGACCGCCTGCACGGCGCGATCCAGCGCGCGAACCGCCACCACAGCCAGTTCGCACTGGCCTGCATCGACATCGACGGTTTCAAGCACGTCAACGACAGCCACGGCCACGCCGCCGGCGACGCCCTGCTGCAGGAGATCGCCGCACGGCTGTTGGCGCACCTGCGCAGCAACGACACGGTGGCCCGGCTGGGCGGCGACGAATTCGCCCTGGTGCTCGAAGAAATCGAGGATCCGTCGCTGGCGCTGCAGCTGTGCGGAAAGTTGTGCGCGGCGCTGGGCGAGCCTTATGCGCTGAGCGTCAACGGCCACTTGATCGAGGTGCGTGTCGGCGCCAGCATCGGCATCGCGCCCTACCGGCCGACCGAATACCCCGACGCCGACGAACGGCTGATGCAGGCGGCCGACCGTGCCATGTACGAGGCCAAGCGCGGCGGCAAGAACCGCTGCGTGCTGGCGGACTGAACGCCCGCAGGCAACACGCTCAATCGCGCTTGCGCGGCGACACCCACATCAGCACGCGCGCCCGGAACACCGTCTCGCCAGCGTCGTCCACCACCTCCACCTTGACCGGCCACTCGTGGCCATCACCGGAGACGGGCGTGGCCAGCTCGGGCGTGGCGGTGCCGTGCAGCGTGCCCACCGCCTTCTTCAGGTACTCGACGCTCATGCCCTTGGGAATCCAGCGCATGTCCGCCGGAATGGTCGCATCGGTCATTACCCCGGCACTGAGTTCGGCCAGGTTGCACAGCGCGATCGCGTGCACGGTGCCGATGTGGTTGTGCACGCGCCGCCGGTCGCGGATGCGCACTTCGCAGCGGCCCGGTTCCAGCGCCACGAAACGCGGTGCGATGGTGGCGAAATACGGCGCCTTGAAACAGACCAGGCGCGAGAATATCCAGTGGCCCGCCGGCCAGCAGGTGATGCGGCGGTACAGCGACAACACCGAGGCGCTCATCGATCGTCCTCCGGGAAAAGAACCGGCCCGCAAAGCGGGCTGGTCGGTTCGACTTACGCGGCGTCGGCCCGCGTCTTGAACGCGCGCATCTCGTCGGTATCGAAGTCGTCCACCGAGATGAACTCGAACACGCCTTCGCGCACGCGCCTGAGCAGGTCGGCCTCGGCTTCCGAAACCACCCCGGCCTGCTGCGCCTCGGCAAGCTGGCCCAGGTAGTCGTGCGATTTGAACTGGCCGGACTTCAGCGCCTTGCCGAACTTGCGATCGACCGGCTCGGCGGCGATCACGTCCGGCAGCAGCGCCTTCATGCGGCCGATCGTGTTGTTCGCCGTGGGCGTGGTGTAGACCCAGTCGGTGAGACGGTCGAGCGCTTCGTTCGGCGCGGTGAGCAGCGCGGCGACGCGGCGGCCGAGGCGATCGGACGGTGGGACTTCGCGGCGACCCAGCGGGAACACCAGGGCGCGCAGCAGCCACGCCACCGGGCGCACCGGGAAGTTGCGGATCGCGCCGTCCAGCGCGTTCTGGATCAGCCACATGCACTCGTGGAAGCCCCAGGCCAGGAACGGACGATCGGCTTCCGGCCGGCCGTTGTCCTCATACTGCTTGAGCATGCTGCTGGCGATGTACAGGTAGCTGAGCACGTCGCCCAGGCGCGCCGACAACTTCTCCTTGAACTTCAGCTTGCCGCCGAGCACGCCCATAAACACGTCGGCGCACAGCGCCAGCGCGGCCGAATAACGGTCGAGCTTGCGGTAGTAGCGGCGGGTATAGGCATCGCCGGCGGTGTCGCCGATGCGTGCGCCGCTCACGCCCATCGCGAAGCTGCGCACCGCATTGGAGATGCCGAAGCCGATGTGGCCGAACAGCAGCCGGTCGAACGTCTTCAGCTGCTCGCCGCGGTCGGCGATCGACAGCGCCTGCATTTCCTTCAGCACATATGGATGGCAGCGGATCGCGCCCTGGCCGAAGATCATCAGGCTGCGCGTCATGATGTTGGCGCCTTCCACCGTGATCGCGATCGGCACTGCCGACCAGCCGCGACCGGCGTAGTTGCTCGGGCCCAGCTGCACCGCCTTGCCGCCGTGCACGTCCATGGTGTCGGCGGCGATCTGCCGCGCCCATTCGGTGGCGTGGTACTTCGCGATGGCCGACGGTACCGCCGGCTTCTCGCCGCGGTCGACCGCCGCCGCGGTGGCGCGCGACAGCGCGGCGGTGGCGTAGGTCAGGCCGCCGATGCGCGCCAGCGCTTCCTCGACACCCTCGAAGCGGGCCACCGCCAGGCCGAATTGCTTGCGCATGCGCGCGTACGCGCCGGTGGCTAGCGCCGAGGCGCGCATGCCGCCAGTGGCGTTCGACGGCAGCGAGATCGCGCGGCCCACCGACAGGCACTCGACCAGCATGCGCCAGCCGTGGCCGGCCATCTGCGGGCCACCGATCAGCACCGACAGCGGCGCGAACACGTCCTTGCCGCGGATCGGGCCGTTCTGGAACGGGACGTTCAACGGGAAGTGGCGGCGCCCGATTTCAAGGCCGGGCGTGGAACGCGGCAGCAGCGCCAGGGTGATGCCGAGGTCGTCCTTGTCGCCGAGCAGGTGCTCGGGATCGAACATGCGGAAGGCCAGGCCGACCACGGTGGCGACCGGCGCCAGCGTGATGTAGCGCTTGTCGAAAGTGAGCCTGATGCCGAGCATCTCGACGCCGTCGACCAGCTGCTTGCAGACGATGCCGGTATCGGGAATCGAGGTGGCGTCGGAACCGGCGTACGGGCCGGTCAGCGCGAAGCAGGGAATTTCCTCGCCCACCGCCAGGCGCGGCAGATAGTGGTTTTTCTGCTCGTCGCTGCCGTAGTGCAGCAGCAGTTCGGCCGGCCCGAGCGAGTTCGGCACCGCCACCGTCGAGGCGACCGTGGCCGACATGCTGTTGAGTTTCTGCAGCACCGCCGAATGCGCCAGCGCGGAGAACTCAAGGCCGCCGTACCGCTTCGGGATGATCATGCCGAAGAAGCGGTTCTTCTTGATGAAGTCCCAAACGTTCGGCGGCAGGTCGGCCAGTTCGTGGGTGATCTGCCAGTCGTCGATCATCCCGCACAGCTCTTCCACCGGGCCGTCCATGAAGGCCTGCTCCTCCACGCTCAGTTCGGGCTTGGGCTGCTTCAGCAGTTCGTGCCAGTCCGGTTTGCCGGAAAACAGTTCGCCCTCGAAACCGACGGTGCCGGCTTCCAGCGCGGTCTGCTCGGTCTCCGACAGCTTCGGCGTGACCTTGGCGAACAGCTTCAGCAGCGGCAGGCTGATCTGCTTGCGGCGAAAGTCCACCAGCAGCAGCGGCAGCGCGATCGCCAGCTCGACGATCAGTAGGATCGCCATGGCCCACGGTGCACGAGCCAGCAGCCCCACCACCAGCGTGGCGACGATCGTGACGATCGCCCAGGTGCGCAGGCTGCTGCGGTGATAGGCGCAGGCGCCGGAGGCTATCAATGCCGCCAGCAGGGTCAGTATCACGGACATCTCAACACCTCATTGCGATTGAACGGCGCCGGCGACTCGCCGGCCGGCGGGTAATGGATCAAGACTCTGCACGAAGCGCACAACCTCGCGCGTGAAGGCATCATTCGCGTCGCCGGCCACCATGTGGGTGGCGTGCGGCAGTTCCACATGCTGCGCATGCGGTACCAACTGCAGGAATTCGTCGACGGTGGCGCGCGACACCACGTCGCTGCGCGCACCCGAGAGCAGCAGCACGGGCACGGAGATCTTCGTCGCGGCGGCTTGCAGGCGCGGCTGGTAGCGCTCGCTTTCCTGCACCAGGTCGCCGGCCAGCAGAGCTGGATCCCAGTGCCAGCGCAAGCGGCCGTCGGCACACTCGCGCAGCAGCGGGCGCAGCTGCTGCTCGCTCTTGCGTTCGCGCCGCTGCGGCAGGTAGGCGGCGATCTGTTCGGCCGCGTCGGCGTAGTTCGCGAAGCCGTCCGGATGCGCCTGCATGAAGGCGAGGATGCGTTCCACGCCGGCGGTTTCCCAGCGCGGCGTGATGTCGACCAGCACCAGGGCGCGGAACAGCGATGGCCGTACCTCGCCGGCCAGCACGATGCCGAGCAGGCCACCCATCGAGGCGCCCACCAGGATCGGCGGCTGCGGTTGCGCCGCAGCCAGCCGCAGCAGGTCGTCGGCGAACTGGTCCATGTGATAGCCACGTTTGGAATCCGCGCCGCCGGGCACCCGATCGCTTTCGCCATGGCCGCGCGTGTCGAACGTGACGCAGCGGCAACCCGCCTGCGCCAGCGCCGCGGCTGCGCCGTTCCAGGCGCCGCGGGTCTGGCCGAAACCATGCGCGAACAGCAGCGCCGGGCTGCCTTCGGGGCAACGCGTCTCCACCGCCAGACTCAGGTCGGCGACGGGAAAGCGGCTGACAGCATGGGAAGCGTGGGCATCGTTGACCATACGGAAGAGTATGGATTGCCTCGGCAAGCGCCGTCAACCACACCGCGGCGCATCCCCGGCGGGGCAGCAAATTGCCATGACATTCAGGCGGATGGATGCCACACATTACAAATGCACAGGGTGTGGCTACCATACGCACATGAATGTCAGTAGCAAGCCAGAACGCACCCGCCTGTCGGCGGAGGATTGGGAACTTGCCGCCCTGCAGCTGATTGCCGAACACGGCGTCGGTGCGCTGGCCGTGGAGGCGCTGGCGCGCCAACTGGGCGTGACCAAGGGCAGTTTCTACTGGCATTTCCGCACCCGCGAAGCCCTGCTGCACGCCGCGCTGGAGCGCTGGGAGCAGTACGGCGAACGCGAGGTGCTGGGCCAGATCGAACAGATCAGCGACCCGCGCAAGCGCCTGCCCGAACTGTTCCGCCGGGTTGCGCACGAACTGCAGCCGCACCGCGTATACGCCGCGCTGCTGAAGGCGCTCGATCATCCGCAGGTGGTGCCGGTGATGGCGCGCGTATCGCAGCGGCGGATGGAATTCCTCACCACTGCCTATCGCGAAGCCGGGCTGGCCCCGCCGCAGGCGCTGAACCGGGCGCGGCTGACCTATGCCGCCTACGTCGGTTTCCTGCAGCTGAACTTCACCCTGGGCCTGCCGCGGCTCAACCATGAAGAGTTCGATGCCTACGTCGAACACATGATCACGACCCTCATCCCGGCCTGAGCGGATCCGCCGAAAAGCCCCGAACGGCGCCATCTGGCGCCGTTTTTGTTGCATCGGACCTTGCAATACCAGTACCCGCAAACTACCGTTTCCGATCACTTTTTCTGAAAACCTCAAGGGGACACGATGGCCAGCAAGCTGGAAGCGCTCGAACAGTGGGTCAACCAGGCGGCGGCGCTGACCCGCCCCGCGCAGATTCACTGGTGCGATGGCTCGGACGCCGAATACCGGACCCTGGTGCAACAGATGCTGGCCGACGGCACCCTGATCGAGCTGAACCAGCAGACCCATCCGGGCTGCTACCTGCACCGTTCGCACCCCTCCGATGTCGCCCGCGTCGAGCAACTGACCCTGGTCTGCCATCCGGACAAGGACGACGCCGGCCCGAACAATCACTGGATGGCCCCGGCCGACGCGCACGCGAAGATCGACGCGCTGTTCGACGGCTGCATGGAAGGCCGCACCATGTACGTGATCCCGTACTGCATGGGCCCGATCGACTCGCCGCTGGCGCGCTGCGGCGTCGAGATCACCGACAGCCCTTACGTGGTCGCCAACATGAAGATCATGACCCGCATGGGCGCCGCCGCGCAGGTGCGGATCGAGCGCGAAGGTTCGTTCGTGAAGGGCCTGCACTCGGTCGGCGAACTTGATCCCGCACGCCGCTGGATCATGCACTTCCCGGCCGAGCTGTCGATCAAGTCGTACGGCTCCGGCTACGGCGGCAACGCGCTGCTGGGCAAGAAGTGCCACGCGCTGCGCATCGCCAGCAACCAGGCGCGCAGCGAAGGCTGGCTGGCCGAACACATGCTGATCGTGGGCATCGAGAATCCGCAGGGCGAGACGCACTACGTCGCCGCCGCCTTCCCGTCCGCCTGCGGCAAGACCAACCTGTCGATGCTGATTCCGCCGGAAGGCTACCTGCGCGATGGCTGGAAGGTGTGGACGGTCGGCGACGACATCTGCTGGATGCGCCCCGGCGCGGATGGACGGCTGTACGCGATCAACCCGGAGGCCGGCTTCTTCGGCGTGGCACCGGGCACCAGCGACGCCACCAACCACAATGCCATGAAGAGCATCTCGCACGACACCATCTTCACCAACGTCGCCGTCACCGCCGACAACCAGCCATGGTGGGAAGGCCTGCCCGGCACCCCGGTCACCGACTGGCAGGGACGTCCGTACGACCCGGCCAACGGCCCGGCCGCGCATCCGAACTCGCGCTTCACGGTCAGCGCGAAGCAGTGCCCGACCTGGTCCGAGATGGCCGAAGCCGCGCAAGGCGTGCCGATCAGCGCGATCGTGTTCGGCGGCCGTCGCCCGTCGCTGCTGCCGCTGGTGATGGAAGCACGCGACTGGACCCACGGCGTGCTGATGGGCGCCGCGATGGGCTCGGAAACCACCGCCGCCGCCGCCGGCGCGGTCGGCGTGCTGCGTCGCGACTCGATGGCGATGAAGCCGTTCTGCGGCTACCACTACGGCGACTACTTCGCGCACTGGCTGGCGTTCGACCAACCCGGCGCGAAGCTGCCGAAGATCTTCCACGTCAACTGGTTCCGCAAGGGCGCCGACGGCAAATTCCTGTGGCCGGGCTTCGGCGACAACCTGCGCGTGCTGGAGTGGATGATCAACCGCGCCGAAGGCCGCGTGAGCGGCGTCGAGACGCCAATCGGCATCCTGCCCGGTGAGGGCGAGCTGAAGCTGGACGGGCTCCAGCTCGACCACGCCAGGCTCGATGCATTGCTCGACGTGGACACCGCAGGCTGGCAGGCCGAGTTGGCCGCCATCGGCGAATACCTCGAGAGCTTTACCCCACGCCTGCCCGAACGCCTGCGCCAGGAACAGCAGCGCGTGGCCCAGGCGCTGGACGACGAAGCCGGCCAGTCGCGCCGCGGAGCCGTCGCCTCCTGAGCCTGTTCACGGGCAGGTCGCCACGACCTGCCCGTGATGTTTGCAGGCCCGCCACTGCGGCGGCTGTTCAAACCCTTTTGCGCAACGCCGCATCCAAGCTGGCAAGATGATCGTCGCCTGCCCTGCCCTTGGAAGCTCCATGTCGCCTGCCTCAGCGGGAGCGAACGACAGCAATGACGTGCGCGCCGCGGCCTCCGGCGATCGCCACGCATTCCAGCGGCTGTACCAGCTGCACGTCGGCCGCGTACACGGCGCGGTGTACCGGCTCGCCGGCTACGACCACGCGCGCGCCGAGGACCTCACCCAGGATGCGTTCATCCGCGCCTGGCAGAAACTGCCCGGCTTCCGCCATGAAAGCGCGTTCGGCACCTGGCTGTACCGGCTCGCGGTGAACGTGGCGCTGATGGACATCCGCGCCCGCGGCGCCGACCCGGTCAGCATGCTCGACGACGAGCATCTGCCGGACACCGGCGAAACACCGTTCTGCGCCGCCGAACGCGAGGAACTGGAACGCGCGATCGGCCAGCTGCCGCCACGCGCCCGCGCCGTGCTGGTACTGCACGATATCGAGGGCTGGCGGCACGAGGACATCGGCAACGAACTGGGCATGGCGGTCGGCACCTCGAAAGCGCAACTGCATCGCGCCCGCGGCCTGCTGCGCAAAGTATTGGGAGAAAGCTCATGAACGAATTCGAATGGCGCCGTCAGATGCGCGACCTGCGCCAGCCGCTCACGCCGCAGCGCGACCTGTGGGCCTCGATCGACGCCGCACTGGACAACGCCGAGCGCACGCAAGTGCCCGCGAACCTGGCCTTGCGCGAGCCCCGGTCGACGCATCGCCGGCGCTGGCTGGCCGCCGCCAGCCTCGCTGCCTCGCTGCTGCTGGCCGGCGGCATCGGCTGGCGCACGCTGCAGGTACCGACAGCCGCGCCGATCGCCGGCAACGCGAAGGCTCCGGCAAGCTGGAAACCATCGGACCCGCGCCTCGCCGGCGCCGCGGTCGAACTGGACGCCGCGCGGATGGAACTGCAGCTGGCGATCCAGCAGGCGCCGGATTCACCGTCACTGCAACGCCTGCTCGGCCGCACCAAACAGCAACAGACGCAACTGCGCCAACTGGCCAACCAGGCCGGCTGATACCACCAGGAACGACCATGAAAACCGCCCGCTACCTTCCCCTGCTGCTGTGCTTCTGCATCGGCCAGGCCCTGGCCGACACGCCGATCCAGTTGCGCCACGACGCCACCCCGACTGCCCACGTCAGCATCAGCAACATCGCCGGCACGGTGAACGTGATCGCGTGGGACCGTAACGAGGTGCAGGTCAGTGGCCGGCTCGGCGACGGCGCCAAGCCGCTGGCAATCACCGGCAGCAACGGCAACCTGGAAATCAAGGTCGAGCCGCAAGGCGGCTCCGGCTGGTTCAACTGGGGCGGCGACAGCAGGATGGCGCCGACCACGCTGGAACTGCACGTACCCACGGCGGCCTCGCTCGACGTCGACGTGATCAGTGCGCCGCTGGTCATCGACGGCATGGACGGCGGCGGCATCCAGGTCAATACGGTCAGCGGCAAGGCGCGCATCAATGCACGCACGCCCTCACTGAAGGTGGACAGCGTCAGCGGCGGCATCGAGCAGGCAGGGCATGCCGAGCAGGCCGAACTGCAGACCGTCAGCGGCGAGATCCTGGCCCCGGCGCTGGGCGGCAACGTCGAGCTGCAGACCATCTCCGGCCGTATCCAGGCCAACGGCGGGCCGTGGCAGAAGCTCACTCTCAGCACGGTATCCGGCGATGTGCAGATCACCGGCGCCCTGGCAGCCGGCGGCAGCATCGGCATCGACAGCATGAGCGGCGACGTGCAGCTTCAACTGCCCGCGAACACCTCCGCCAGCCTGCACGCCAGCAGTTTCAGCGGCGACCTGCGCAGCGATTTCGGCACACCAAAGGAGCCCGAACACGGCCCCGGCAGCTCGCTGGATGTCCGCCTCGGCACTAGTACCGGCAAGATCAACATCGAGACCTTCAGCGGCGACCTGCGCGTGCGCAAGCAGGACTGAGCGCGGCCCACTCTCCCCGAAACGAAAAACGCCGTCGCATGGCGACGGCGTTTTCATGATGCATCGGAAAACACGACCCGACCGCTCAGAGATCCTGGTGATACTGCACGTACGGCGTGCGCGACTGGTCCGGCTCCGGACCCGCCGGCGTATTCGCCGGGGCACCGGACGACCACAGGTTCTGCGCACCGACGCTCAGCGAGCCGCGCCACGGCAGGCGCCAGGTCACGCCCAGGTCGATGCTGTTCCAGCGACGATCCGCGTTGAGACCGCCCGGGATGCCGGCCTGCGGCTGCATCGTGCGGCCGATCAGCACGCCGCTCAGCGGGCCGTGGTCGACACCGAAACTCAATGCCTTCTGGTCCAGCGTGTCGACGCCGAGCAGGTTGCCCGGCAGCAGGTGGATGCGGCCCACGCTGGCACCCAGGTCGATGCCGCTCTTGTTGCCCAGGGCCAGCCGGCCGTGTGCGTTGAGCTGGGAGCTGCTGTCGAAACTGGACAGACCGTCCACGCCCGGCGCGGCACCCGGCAGTACGCGCGGCAATACGTTCTTGTTCGGCGTGGTGTTGCTGCCGACGCTGACACCCACGCTGTAGCGGCCGGCGTCATAAGTGGCGCCCACTTCGCTGCCGAGCACGCGCAGACCCGGATTCGCCCACGAATGTTCGCTGACCTCCGCATGCGCCTGCAGCCGCGGCCCCAGCCCGTATTCCACGCCGGTCGTCATCACCGTGGAGGCGTCCACCACCCGCAGCGCCAGCGGCGCATTCTTGCGCAGGGCTTCGGCACCGGTGCTGCGTTCCGCCTTGAGCGCCAGCAGGCGGCCATCGGCACCGCGCCACAACGGCACCATGACGCCGGGCTCGACCTCGGTCATCTGGTCCGGTGGCTGCGCCAGCAGACGCTGCGCCATGTCACTGTCGCCGCCCACAGACTGCCCGGCCGCGGTGAGCGGCAACAGCAAGATCAGCAGCAGGGCGGGCAGGCGACGCATGGGTATGAACCGAGACTCACTCAATGGAGGATACTTGGGCCTCACTATACCTCGTTTTACGTTTTACTAACACCCTGAAAACCCGCCCCAACGCACAAAACGGCAGGGTTCGATCCCCATTTTGACCCCACCCTCATCCGCGGGTTCCCATCCCCGGAAACTGGCGAGGAAACAGACTTACACGATATAAAGGCATGCCACATCGATCCAGTCAGGTTGCCCCGGAAACAGTCCCAGCCCAATGAGCGCCACGCCGACGACCCGTTCATCCCAACCACCACCGGTGGCTCGGGATCTTGCGGCCCTGCACGCGGCGGTGGAACGGCTGTTCGAGGCGCCCGACGCCGCCGGCGTGATGGAAGTCTGCGAACTCATGCTGGGCAACTTCGACATCCATGGCCGGTTGCGCTGGCGACGCATGGACGAACAACCCGCCCACCTGGCCGGGCAACTGGACCTGGCGGAAGATCCGCAAGGCCCGCGCACCCTGATGCTCGAATGGGCCGACCTGCCGCTGTCCGAGGTCGCGCGCGACCGACTGGACTGGCTGGGCCGGCTGGCCGACATCCGCCTGCGTCAGCTGGCCGAGACCAGCCGCCTGTACGAGGCGATCTCGCGCCTGGCCCTGGCCGAACGGCTGCAACGCGCGCTCTACGCGATCGCCGAGCAGGCCGGCGCCGAGCACGACATGCCCGAGATGATGCGCTCGCTGCACGCCATCGTCGGCAGCCTGATGTACGCGGAAAACTTCTACATCGTGCTGTACGACGCGGCCACCGATACCGTCCGCTTTCCCTATTACGTCGACATCGCCGATACCGACCCGCCGCCGCCGGACCAGAGCCTGCCGCTGCACGACATGCTGCACAGCCTGACCTGGAACCTGCTGCAGGAAGGCCGCCCGCTGATGGGCTCGTTCGAGGAACTGCGGCAGCAGTTCGGCGACCGCTTCGTGCCGATCGGCCCCAGTTGCGAGCACTGGCTGGGTGCGCCGCTGCTGCGTGCCGGCCGCGTCGTCGGCGGCATCGTGATGCAGAGCTACCGCGCCGACACCCACTACTCGCGGCACGACCTGGAACTGCTGAACTACGTGGCCCAGCACGTGCAGACCGCGCTGGAGCGGCGCGAGGCGCACATCGAGCTGGGACGCCGGGTAACCGACCGCACCGCCGCGCTACGCGAGGCGAACCGCGTGCTGCGCCAGCAGGTGCTGCAGCGCCAACGCGGCGAGCGCCTGCAGGCGGCGCTGTTCCGCATCGCCGAGCTGGCCAACACCTCGGACAGCCTGGACAAGTTCTACGCCGCCATGCACCAGGTGATCAGCGGCCTGCTGTACGCGCGCAACTTCTACATCGCGCTGGTCGACGAAGAGAACGGCCACCTCACCTTCCCCTATTCGGTGGACGATGTGGACAGCGTGCGCCCGCCGCGCGCGCATGGCCGCGGTGCCACCGAGTACGTGCTGCGCCACGCCATGCCGCTGCTGGCCACGCCGGTGGAAATCGACCGGCTCAGCGCGCTGGGCGAGATCAGCCACTTCGGCGCACGCTCGGTGTGCTGGCTCGGCGTGCCGCTGATCTGGGGCGGCAAGGCGATGGGCGTGCTGGCGCTGCAAAGCTACTCGCCCGAGCACACCTACAACGAGCGCGACCAGGAGCTGCTGACCTTCGTCAGCTACCACATCGCCAACGCGCTGCAGCGCAAGCAGGCCGCGGCGTCGCTGAAACACGCCTACGCCGGGCTGGAGCGCCGCGTCACCGAGCGCACCCGCGCGCTGGCGCTGGCCAATCGCGACCTGCGCGAACAGATCGCCGAGCGCGAGCGCGTCGAGCGCCGGCTGAAATACGAGACCCTGCACGACTCGCTAACCGGCCTGCCGAACCGCACCCTGCTGCTGCAAAGGCTGGAACAGGCGATGCAGCGCTATGTCGCGAACCCGAACGAACAGTTCGCCGTGCTGTTCATCGACCTGGACCGGTTCAAGGTGATCAACGACTCGGTCGGTCACCTGGTCGGCGACGACCTGCTGTTCCAGGTCGGCGGCCGCATCCGCGCCTGCCTGAAGACGCGCGACGTGGTCGCGCGCCTGGGCGGCGACGAATTCGCGGTGCTGCTGGAAGGCATCGTCGAGACCAACAAGGCAACCCTGATCGCCGAGCGCATCATCAGCGAACTGCAGACGCCGTTCCGGCTCGGCACCAAGGAGATCTTCACCTCCGCCTCGATCGGCATCGCCCTGTCCAGCCCGCATTACCGCCAGCCCGAGGAATTGCTGCGCGACGCCGACGCGGCGATGTACAACGCGAAGGACGGCGGCCGCCATCGCGCGGCGATGTTCGACGACCGCCTGCGCCGCGAGGCGCTGTCGCTGCTGGACATGGAGAGCGACCTGCGCCACGCGCTCAGTCGCAACGAGTTCGAGCCGTTCTACCAGCCGATCGTGGAACTGGCCGACGGCCGCGTCACCGGCTACGAGGCGTTGCTGCGCTGGCACCACCCGGAGCGCGGCCTGCTGGCGCCGAACGACTTCCTGCTGATCGCCGAGGAGTGCGGCTGTGCCGAGGCAATCGACTGGCAGATCTTCGAACAGGTGTGCACCCAGGCGGTGCGGCTGATCGGCACCGAGGGCTTCATCAGCATCAACGTGTCCGGCCGGCACTTCCGCTCGGCCGACCTCGACCAGCGGCTGCTGGCACTGTTCGACCAGTACGCCGTGCCGACGCGCTGCATCCGCATCGAGGTCACCGAGCACGCGTTGCTGGAGAACCCGACCCAGGTCAAGCAGATGCTGCAGAACCTGCGCAGCCACGGCGTCGGCATCGCGCTGGACGACTTCGGCACCGGCTATTCCTCGCTCAGCTACCTGCACCAGTACCCGTTCGAGACGCTGAAGATCGACCGCTCGTTCATCACCGAACTGCCGCCCGACGACGCCGAGACGCAAGGCCTGGCGCTGGTGCGCGCGATCCAGGTACTGGCCGACTCGCTGCGGATGAAGGTGATCGCCGAAGGCATCGAGGAAGAGTCGCAGCGGCAGGCGCTGCTGCGCGTCGGCTGCCGCTACGGCCAGGGCTTCCTGTTCGCCGAACCGCAGCCCGCCGGCACCTGGCTCAGCGCAGACCGGCCACTGTTGCTGGCCTGACCGAACGTCCTCGTCTCACTGCGGCGTGCCCGGCGCACCGGGTGCCGCGCTCTCGCTGAGCAGGTGCTCGGCATCGATGCGGTCGAAGTGATAGCGCTGTGCGCAGAACTCGCAGACCACCTCGATCTCGTCGCCGCGGGCGACCAGCGCCGCCTCCACCTCGTCGCGCCCGAGCGAGCGCAGCATCGACGTGACCCGCTCGCGGCTGCAGCTGCAGCCGAACGCCAGCGGGCGCGGTTCGAACAGGCGCACCGACTCCTCGTGGTAGAGCCGATACAGCAACTGCTCCGGCGCGATGGCCAGCAGTTCCTGCGCGCCCAGCGTGGCGGTCAGGTGCACCACGCGATTCCACGCGTCGTCGTCCCGCACGGCATCGCGGCCGCCTTCGCCCGGCATCTTCTGCAGCATCAGGCCAACCGCATGTTCGCCGTCGGCGGCCAGCAGGATCCGCGCCGGCAATTGTTCGGACTGCACGAAATAGTCTTCCAGCGAACCGGCCAGGTCGGCGTGCTGCAGGTCGACCAGGCCCTGGTAACGCTGGCCGCGATCCACGTTGCCGATGGTGATCGCCATGATCGCGTCGGCCAGTGCATCCAGCGCCAGCGGTTCGGATAGCGGTTCGTTCCAGCGCGCCAGCCCGCGCAGGCGGCCCTGGTCGCTGCACTCGGCAAACAGCAGGCGCAACGCGTCCGAACTCTTCAGCTCGATCGACAGCGTGCCGTCCAGCTTGATGCTGCCGGTCAGCAGCGCGCTGGCGGCCAGCGCCTCGCCCAGCAGGGCGTGCAGCGCCGGCGGATAATCGGCGCGACCAGCCACTTCGCGCCAGGCCGGCCCCAGCCGCACCAGGGCACCGCGCACGCCTGCGCGTTCCAGCAGGAAGCGATGCAGTACGTCTTCGACAGGCAGGTTTTCCACGGCGGATGGTCTCGTTGAGGGCAAGTGCGACAGATGGGGGCGCGACGGCATCCGGACAACGCCCCTTATACTGCCCGCATCTTCCCACGCGTACCGCCATGCCCTCTCCGTTCCGCCGCGTCCCGCTGGTTCGTCTGTTGCGTGCGCTGGCGATCCTGCTGCTCGCCTGGCTGGCGCTGAGCTGGCTGGTGGTGCTGGTGCTGCGCTTCGTGCCGCCGTGGACGTCGGCGGTGATGATGCAGCGCCAGCTCGGCGCGTGGATCCACGGCGAGAAGGACTTCCGGCTGCGCCAGCACTGGGTGCCGTGGACGCAGGTGTCGGCCTGGGTGCCGCTGGCGATGGTGGCCGGCGAAGACCAGAAGTTTCCCTATCACCACGGCTTCGACCTCGACTCCATCCAGGACGCACTCGACGCGGCCGACGACGGCAGGCGCCTGCGCGGCGCCAGCACGATCAGCCAGCAGACCGCCAAGAACCTGTTCCTGTGGAACGGCCGCAGCTTCGTGCGCAAGGGGCTGGAGGCGTACTTCACCGTGCTGATCGAACTGACTTGGCCGAAGCAGCGCATCCTCGAGGTGTACATGAACATCGCCGAGCTGGGCAACGGCATCTATGGCGTGGGCGCAGCCAGCGAGGCGTACTTCCACACCACGCCGGCGCGGCTCGGACCGGCCCAGGCCGCCCGCCTGGCCGCGGTGCTGCCGAGCCCGCGGCGCCTGCATGCGGACCGGCCCAGCGCCTACGTGCAACGCCGCGCGAACTGGATTCAGCGACAGATGTACCAGCTCGGCGGGCCCGCCTATATCGAGGGCCGCGTGCCGCCGCGCGCCCCGCACTGACCCGCTGCGCGGATTCACAACTTCACTACACGCCGGCGCGACGGCGGCGCTAGACTCAAGCCCAGACGGCCCGCCCGGGCCGGTGGGGGACCCAAGCATGAGCCAGGTCAAACATCTGCTGCAAGGCAAGGGCAACGCGATCTACAGCATTGCACCGGATGCGCCCGTACTCGAGGCGATCAAGCACATGGCCGAGCATCGGATCGGCGCGCTGCTGGTGATGCACGGCGAGCAGCTGGTCGGCGTCATGTCCGAACGCGACTACGCGCGCAAGGTGATCCTGCAGGGCCGTTCCTCGTCGCAGACTGCCGTGTCCGACATCATGAGCAGCAACCCGCTGACCGTCGGCCCGGATACCGACGTGTTCGACTGCATGCGCCTGTGCACCGACAGCCGCATCCGCCACCTGCCGGTGGTACAGGACGGCAAGGTGGTCGGGGTGATCTCGATCGGCGACCTGGTCAAGGCGGTGATCGACGCGCAGGCCGAGCAGATCGAGCACCTGCAGCGCTACATCACCAGCTAGGCCGGGATTCGGGATTCGGAAAAGCCATCGACTCAAACCGGGGCTTTCGCATCCCCGACGACGGGTGCGTGTTCGTCCGGCGCCAGGTCCGGCGACCAGCCGGCACGCCGGGCCACCATCGCCGCCAGCGTGGCGACGCCGACACCGGCCAGGGCCAGGCCGCCGATGCCCCAGCCCAGCCCGCGCAAGCCGCTCACCGCGCTGGTCACCACCACGTCACCGAAGCGCCACACCGCCGTCTCGACGAAATTCTTGCCCTTGTAGCGCGTCTCGCGCGGCACCCGCGTATACAGCGCATCCACCGCCGGCTTGGTCATGCCGTAGGCGAAACCACGCGTGATCACGCTCATCAGCGCCAGCAGCGGCACGCTGTAACCAAGCAGCAGCAGATTGCCGCCGCCGATCAAGGCCACGCCTGCCAGCAGCACCACGTTCACCAGCGCGGGCAACAGCAAACCCCAACCGGCGCCATGGCGGATCAGCAGCCAGCGGGTCAGGCTCAGCTGCAGCAGCGCGCCGAGCAGGTTGGTGGCCAGGTCGAGGTCGTTGTAGAACGCCGTACGCGCCACGGTATCGGTGAAATGCGCCTTCGCGTAGTCAGCCACCAGCGCATAGGCCAGCGTGCCGATGCCGTCGCCGAACAGCATCAGCAAGGCCATGTAGCGCAGGAACGGGCGCGACCACAGCTCCCTGATGCCGGCCCACAGCGAGCCGCCGATGGCCTCCTCGCCATGACTGCCCGGCTGCCGGTCATGCTGCGCGGAGAGCCGCAGCAGCAACGCCAGCGACAGCGACAACGCCAGCGCGGAGACCAGCAGCAAAGGCGCCACGCCGATCAGCTGCACCAGCAGCTTGGTCACCAGCGGGCCGAAGATCGCGCCGCCCATGCCGCCCAGCGCGATCAGCGAAAATACCTGGCGCGCGTTGCCGCTGTTGAAGATGTCGGCCATGAAGCTCCAGAACAGCGACACCACGAACAGGTTGAACACGCTGATCCAGACGAAGAACACCACGCCCAGTTCGCGCGCGCCGATGCGCTCCTGCGCCATGAACGCGGGCACGAACGCGAGCAGGCACAGGATGAAGAAGCTGTAGCTCCAGCCGAGCAACTGCCGGCGCGGAAAGCGCGCCACCAGCAGGCCGAACACCGGCGTCAGCAGCAGCATCACCACGAACACCGCACCGTAGAACAGCGGCAGCGACTGCGAGCCCACCGCACCGCTCAGCTGATTCCCGACCGGCCGGATGATGTAGTACGAGGTCATCACGAAGAAGAACGCCAACGCGGACAGCATCGGCGCGGCGGCTTGTTCCACAACGGCTTGGCGGGGCAAACTCACGGGCACATCCAGCGTGGGGCGCGGCAAGCCTAGCATGCGGCCATGTCCATCCAGCGAAGCTCGGGGGAAGCCTTGAACCACTACGACTACGTCATCGTCGGCGCCGGCTCGGCCGGCTGCGTGCTGGCCAACCGGCTCAGTGCCAATCCCGCCAATCGGGTGCTGATGCTCGAAGCCGGTCCCGCGGACTGGAACCCGCTGATCCACATGCCCGCCGGCATCGCCCGGCTGGCCACCAACCGTACGCTCAACTGGAACTACCGCACCGAAGCGGAACCCGCGCTCGACCAGCGCCGCCTGTGGTGGCCGCGCGGGCGCACCCTGGGCGGCTCCAGCGCGATCAACGCGATGTGCTACATCCGCGGCGTGGCGGCCGATTACGACCGCTGGGCCGAGGCCAGCGGCGATCCGCGCTGGTCATGGCGCGAGGTGCTGCCGTGGTTCCTGCGCAGCGAGGACAACAGCCGCGGCGCCAGCGCGCTGCACGGCACGGGCGGCCCGCTCGGCGTCTCCGACCTGCGCCATCACAACGTGCTGTCGGAAGCCCTGATCGACGCGGCCGACAGCGCCGGCTTCCCGCGCAACGACGACTTCAACGGCGAGCAGCAGGCCGGCTTCGGGCTGTACCAGGTAACCCAGCGCAACGGCGCGCGCTGTTCCAGCGCAACGGCGTTCCTGAAGCCCGCGCGTCCGCGCGAAAACCTGCATATACGCACGCATGCGCTGGTCGAGCGCGTGCTGATCGAGCAAGGCCGCGCCGTCGGCGTGCAGTTGCGCCGCGGCCGGCACGACGCCGAGCGGATCGAGGCCGGCGAGGTGATCCTCGCGGCTGGCGCGATCAACACGCCGCAACTGCTGATGCTGTCCGGACTCGGCTCCGCCGACCATCTGCGCGAACACGGCATCGCGGTGACTGCCGACGCGCCCGACGTTGGCGCCAATCTGCAGGACCACCTGGACATCTGCACGCTCGACGCCAACCCGGGCAAGGTCAGCTACGACCACCTCAACGAACTGTCCGCCGGCCTGCGCTGGCTGCGTCACCGCGACGGACCGGGCAGTTCCAACGTGGCCGAGGCCGGCGGTTTCGTGCGCAGCCGCTTCGCCGCCGACGCGCGCTGCGACCTGCAGTTCCACTTCGTGCCCGCGCTGCTCGACGACCACGGCCGCCATCGCCTGCCCGGATACGGCTACACGCTGCATGCGTGCTACCTGCATCCGCGCAGCCGCGGCCGGCTGCGCCTGCACTCGGCCGACCCGACGCAGCCGATCGCGATCCACGCCGATTACCTGAGCGACCCGGAAGGCCACGACATGAAGATGATGATCGAGGCCGCGCGGCTGTCGCGCGAGATCCTCGACCAGGCCGCGTTCGCGCCGTTCCGCGGCGCGCCGGTATTTCCCGAACGCCGGATCGGCACCGATGCCGAGTACGCCGACTTCATCCGGCGCAAGGCGGAAACCATCTATCACCCGGTCGGCACCTGCCGCATGGGCCGCGACGACCGCGCGGTGGTCGACAGCGAGCTGCGCGTGCGCGGCGTGGACGGCCTGCGCGTGGTCGACGCCTCGGTGATGCCCAGTCTGCCTACCGGCAACACTAACGCACCCACGATCATGCTCGCCGAGCGCGCCAGCGCGTTGCTCCTGGGCGAAGCGTAACCCGGTCGGCAGCGCACCTTGTCCACAAGGTGGTCGCTACATCGGCAGCGGGCAATGCAGGCTGGCGCAGATCACGCGCAGCAATTCCGCCTCTTCCACGCTGACCGCGCCGTCGGCGTGAATCGCGCCGACCAGGCTCCGGATCACCAGTTCCTTGGCCACCGGTAGCAGTCCATCCAGATCGTCCAGCGCACGTTCGAACGGCGCCTGCCACGCCGCCGGCGGTGGCGTCCATGCGATCGCCTCCCCCGGGAAGGCCTGCTGCATTGCCACGAGCCAGGCACGGCGGGCGCTCGCCTCGTCGGAACAGCCGCCTGACGCGACGATGGCGCAAACCAGGATCAGGCTGTCGCGGCAGGCCGGGAGTTTCTTCAGCCCATCGACCGGCGCACGCCGAGGCTGGCTGGCCTCCTTGAGCTGCAGACGCAGCAGCCGCGCAAGGCAATACTCATTCAGATCGACCCTGCCATCGGCCTTGACCAGCGCATCGAGCGCGACCAGCAAGGTCTGCCGACGTCCTTCCGACAACTGCTTCAACGCGGGAAACGCCAGCGAGGCCAGCGGCAGGCGTGCGATCGGCGGAAGCCGCGCCACTTCGCCACTGAACGTCTGCACGGTTTGCAGCACATCATCGCCGAAAGCATCGGCAACGATCCGTCGCTGCGCCGGTTGCAGCGTTGCTTCAGTCGACGTGGCCAACGCCAGCACCACGGCCAGCGCGGACTCGGGCTGCTGCGCGGCCGCGGTCAGCGCAGACGGCATGGCCTGACGCACCGAGGCCGCACGTTGAAAGCGGGGCGCCGATGCCCTGCTGCCGACGGCAGCACCACCGGACAGCACAGCGGACAGCACGGGCGGCATGGCCATGCCCGGCACAACGCCTTGCGGCGCCGCCGGCTTGCCGGCGACCGGGGTGGCCGGCGCTGCGGCCGTCGGGCGCTGCAGCGTAGCGGCCAGCGAGGCCAGTTCCTCTTCGCGAAAACCGGGCTGCAGCGCGCGGATGCGTTGCAGCAGCGGCGGGTGGGTGGCGAACAGCGCGCTGAACTTGCCCGCTTCGCCGAACAGCATGTGCGCCACTTCCTGCTTGTTCGCCACCTGCAGGGTGGAGCCTTCGGCGAAGATCGCGATCTTCTTCAACGCGCCGGCGATGCCGTCGGTCTGGCGGGTGAACTGCACGGCCGAAGCGTCCGCCAGCGATTCGCGCGAACGCGCCACCGCGGCCTGGATCAGCCGTCCGAAGAAATAACCGATGTAGCCGACCACGATCAGCGCCAACCCGATCAGCCACACCTGGCCGCCGCCCCGACGGTTGCCGCTGCCGCCGAACCAGATCACCCGGCGCCCCACGATCGCCAGCACCAGGATGCCGAACAGCAAACCCATCAGGCGGATGTTGAGCCGCATGTCGCCATTCAGCACATGGCTGAACTCGTGCGCGATCACGCCCTGCAACTCGTCGCGGCTGAGCTTGTCGAGGCAGCCCCGGGTTACGCACACCGCCGCGTCGGAGGCGGAGTAGCCGGCGGCGAACGCGTTGATGCCAGGTTCGTCGGCCATCAGGTAGATGTCCGGCACCGGCACGCCCGCCGCGATGGCAATTTCCTCGATCACGTTGCGCAGCTGCCGCAATTGCGGATCGCGGGTATCCGGCGGCACCACCACCGCACCGACGCTTTCGGCGACGGTCTTGCCGCCGCCGGACAGGCTCATGATGCGGAACAGCGAACAGAGCCCGATCCCGGCGACGACCACGACGCTGCTGGCGAACAGCAACGGCAGGTTCGACGCGGCCGGCTCGCCGTCGGCCGCATGATGGCCCAGGGCGAGCCACACCACCGCGTCGATCGCCACCACGATCGCCACCACCGCGAGCACGAACAACACCACCAGCCGCCGGCTGCTGCCGCGCACGCGCGCCTGTTGCGCAAAGAAATCCATGGAAGCTCCCGGGTTGCGCCACGGCATGCGCCGCGACGCCACGGCGATCAGCTGAAGGAAACCTTCGGCACGTCGCGTACGGCCGGATCCTCGATCTGTAGCGGCTCGGCCGCGGCGAAGCCGAAGCCGTTCGCCACGAACGAGGCGGGAAAGACCTCGCGCTTGTTGTTGTAGGTCAGCACCGAGTCGTTGTACGCCTGGCGCGCGAACGCCACCCGGTTTTCCGTGGAGGTCAGCTCTTCGGAGAGCTGCATCATGGTCTGGTTCGCCTTCAGGTCGGGATACGCTTCCTGCAGCGCGAACAAATGACCCAGAGTCTGGGTCAAAGCATTTTCACTGCTGGCCAGCTGTTGCATCGCGGCCGGATCGCCCGGGTTGGCCTTCGCACCGGCCAGCCCGCTGACCGCCGCGTTGCGCGCCTGCACCACCGCCTCAAGCGTTTCCCGCTCGTGCGCAAGGTAGCCCTTGGCCGTTTCGACCAGGTTCGGAATCAGGTCGTGGCGCCGGGTGAGCTGAACGTCGATCTGCGCAAACGCGTTCTTGTAACCGTTGCGCGAGGTGACCAGTCCGTTGTAGATCGCCACGAAGTACAAGACAATCAGAACGACGACAATCAGAAAAATGATCAGGCCCATCGTCAAACTCTCCACCCTGAGGCGCATCCCCACGCCGGAACCACGTCAGAATACCATGCAGTTTCAAAAGATCTTCTTGCTTATCACGGGCGTACTGGGGCTGGCCTGCACGCCGCTCTGCGCCGCCGCGCCACCCGCTTCCCCGGCTCCAACCCTGCTGTCCGCCAGCGTCGGCAACGTGCCGCAGGAACTGCCGCCGATGCGCGTCAAGCAGACCCTCGCGGACTACCAGCGCTGGCTGAACCGCATCGCCCAGCGTGACGCCGTCGCCGGCCTGGCTACCGCGGTGGTGATCGACGGCAAGGTGGTCTACGAGGGCACCGTCGGCTATGCCGATGCCTCCACCAAACAACCGATCACGCCGAACACCGTGTTCCGCCTCGCCTCGCTGTCGAAGGCGTTCGCCACCGCCATCACCGGTCTGCTGATCGACGACGGCAAGCTGGGCTGGGATACGAAGCTGGTCGACGTGCTGCCGTACTTCAAGCTGAAGGACATGCAGGCCGCCTCGCAGGCCACGGTCAGCGACATCCTGGGGCAACGGCTGGGCCTGCCGCGCAATACCTACGACAACATGCTCGAGGGCGACACTTCGTACGAAGAGCTGGTGCGCAAGCTGGACGAGGTCGACATGGTCTGCGGCGTCGGCCAGTGCTACGGCTACCAGAACGTCGCCTTCAGCATGATCGGCGACGTGGTCCTGGCGCGTACCGGCGACTTCTTCTATCACCAGGTCGACAAGCGCATCTTCTATCCGCTGGGCATGACCACCGCCAGCTACGGCCGCGCCGCGCTGGAATCCAGCAAGAGCTGGGCGCGTCCGCACCGCGCCACCAGTCGCGGCTGGGTACCGTTCGAGCCGAACGAGACCTACTACCGGGTCGCGCCGGCAGCCGGCGTCAACGCCAGCCTGCGTGACATGGAGAAATGGCTGATCGCACAGATGGGCGGCCGCCAGGACGTGCTGCCCACCTCGTTGCTGGACATGCTGCACGCTCCCGGCGTCGCCACGCCCAGCGAACTGCATGCCACCGCCTGGCGCCGCGGACGTCTGACCGATGCGTACTACGCGCTGGGCTGGCGGGTCTATGAATACGGCGGCGAAACCCTGATCTATCACGCCGGCGCGGTGGCCGGCTATCGCACCATGATCGGCTTCTTCCCGAAATACCGCGCCGGCGTGGTCACCCTGTGGAACTCCACCGGCCCCATCCCCGGCGGACTGATGCCGATGGTGTTCGACGACCTGCTGGGCCTGCAGCACGTGGACTGGGCCGACATCGAAGGTGCCGTCAGGTCGACGGCAGCGAAGCCGAAACCGAAGCACAAGCCGCGCGTGCAACGCCGCGCGCCGCGCCACCGCTGAAGAGCCTGTTCACGATCTCCAGGCTGCAACCGCCCAAAAGAAAGGCGGCGCATGCGAAACATGCGCCGCCCGGTTGCTGCAGTCACGCCACGATCAGAGCTTGAACTCGATCCGCTGCTGCTTGGTGCTGGAAACGGCCGTGCCGTCCTTCATCGCCGGGTTGAAGCGGTAGCGCTCCACCGCGTCGATGGCGGCACGGTCGAAGACGTGACGCGGCTGCGATTCGACCACCTTCACGCCGCTGGTCTTTCCGTCGGGGTCGACCGTGAACGACACCAGCACCCAGCCTTCCTGGCGTGCCCGCATGGCGGCCGTGGGATAACGCGCCGGGGCACCCTTTACCAGCACCGCCGTGGTCGTGCCGGCCGCGCTGCCACTGTCCGCATTCGCCGCACTGTCGCCACCGGCCGCCGACGGATTCGCCGAGGCCTGCTGACGCGGCTGTTGCGCCGTGCGCGCCTGCTCCGCCTTCTGCTGCTCGGCCAGCTGGGCCTTCTGCTGCTCGGCCAGCTGATCCGCGACCAACTTGTCCGCCGCAGCCTTCTGGGTGGCCGCCAGCTGGGTGGCCTTCTCCTGCTCCAGCGCCAGCTGCTGCTGCTTGTCCAGTGTCTTGCGCTGGGCATCCAGCTTGGAACGCAGGATGGTCAAGGTGAAGTTGGCCGGATCGGCCTTCGCCAGCAGATCGATCTGGCGTTGCGCTTCATTGAAGTCGCGCGAGTTGATCGCCTGCTCGGCCGAAGTGGCCGCGAACGGGAACGTCTCGCGCAACGCATCGGAAGCCACCTTGTTGCCGGGCTCCTTTTCCAGCACGCGCAGGTAGAACTCGAATGCATTGTTGCCGGTCGGCGCCAGGTAACGCTGCTCGTTCATGGCGGTGCGCGCCTCGGCCAGCAGCTGGTTGAGATCCATCGCCGCCACGTTGGCCGGCGGCGGCGCCGTCCGCGTCGCGGTGGAAACCGGAGTGGACGGATGGCCGCCCGAGTCGGTCATGACCAACTCCTGGTGCGGCTTGATGATCAGGAACCACGCGCCCACGGCGAGCAGGACGAAGATGGCGATGATGGCAATGATCAGGGGCTGAACGGCCCCGCGCACATGCCGGCGCGTATCAAGTATGTATCGGGTATCCATGGTCTCTCACTGAGTGTCGACAGATACCCGCGCTTTTTCCCCCTGTCCATCCAGGAGCGGTGAATCCCCCGGATTCACCGCGGCGCGGATGTGCAGAAGGTAACTCCAATGACACAGCACGGCAAATCATGCGCGGAATCACGGTAGCGGGCCGGAATCTGGTCCAGGGATGCGGCACCGGGCAGCGGTGGAGATCGCCGGAAACATTGCGGACAAGGCCGGCTTCGAAGGGGTACGCGCCAGGCGCGGCCGCGGGATGATTTTCCAACCCCTGAAACGAAGCGTCCCGGCCAGGCCGGGACGAATCTTCTCGAAGTGCTCTCCCCGCGCTGGGCACCGCGGGGAGAGAAGTCGATGGCTTGCTTGTCTTATTGTGGAATGTTGCTTGTCGTGTTGCTTGTCGCCTTACTTCTTCGCTTTGGCTTTCGCGGTCTTGGTGGCCTTCACCACCTTGGCCGGTGCAGCTTTCTTGGCGGCGGCCTTCTTCGGCGCAGCCTTCTTCGCGACCTTCTTCACAGCGGCTTTCTTGGCAGCTGCCGGCCTCTTGGCGGCAGCTTTCTTGGCGGCCGGCTTCCTGGCAGCAGCCTTCTTGGCGGCCGGCTTCTTGGCAACCGGCTTCTTGGCGGCGGCCTTCTTCACGGCGGGTTTCTTGGCGGCGGCCTTCTTGGCGGCCGGTTTCTTTGCAGCGGATTTCTTGGCAGTGGCCATGGTTCGTCTCAGCTCCTCATCAGTTGGCAGTGGTTGCCCAGTAAAAGCGTGCAGGAACGCTTCGACCAACACGTCACTGTTGGTAGCGTGCCGAAGATTGTTCACTTGACGGTGGGTGCGCAAATCAGAAAGCCGCCGCAGGACATGCAGCGGAATCGAGACGGTGATCTTGCGTACTGCATTGGCCTTTTCACCGTGCTCGACATAGGGCTTGATGAATTTCGTTGTTGCCATAAAACGCATTCCCCGTGATCTGTTGCGAAAGCTATCCCCGAAGATTTCTGCTGTCAATTGATTTCAGTCATGAAATCAACCCGCCCCAACCCGCCCCAAACCGGCCGCAGACCCGCCACGACAAGGCTTTCGGGGCAATTGCTATCATTATCAATTGGACGTCCATACGGCCAAATATTATTTCGACAAAAAACGACACTACACGCCAAAACCCTTGCGGCACAACGCTTTCGAGGCAATCGCATCACGGCAATGCAATAGACATCAGCACGCAAGGCATCGCTCGCGCGAGGCATATTCCAGGCCGTCGAAGGGCTTCCAGTAGATGAACGGAACACGACTGAAACCGGTCAAACCCGCATTCCGGCGGAAGCGAAAAATATCTGCCGCCCGCCCCGTTCGCACCCCGGCGACGGCGCGAGCGGGGTGCGCGACGCCACCGGACACTCCCCGTCGATGGCGATGACGCGACGTCGCTTCGGGCGCGATTGCACCGACAGCGACATGCATGCGCCGCACGAACATCGACGCGATTTCATCGGAGGAACTGCGCGACGCTCTCCCCCGAACAACCGGTTCCGCTCGATGACGCGTGCAGAAAAAAAGAGCGACCGCATGCACGACGCGACGACGTATTCCAATCCCCGAAAACGCTGCCGGCCGCACTGGGCGGCCGGCAAGGTCAGGCATGGTCGCGCATGACTCAGTGGTCTTCGTTCTCGACCAGCTCTTCGTAGTCGTTCGCGTCGAGCAGTTCGTCGAGCTCGGCCCGGTCGCTGGGGCGCACCAGGAAGATCCAGCCTTCGCCGAAGGCATCCTCGTTGATGGTCTCGGGCTTGTCGTTGAGCAGCTCGTTGACCTCGACGACTTCGCCGGAAACCGGCGAGTAGATGTCGGAAGCGGCCTTCACCGACTCCACCACGGCCGCACCGGTGCCCGCCTTCACGGCGGAGCCGACTTCCGGCAGTTCCACGTAGACCAGGTCGCCGAGCTGATCCTGCGCGTGGTCGGAGATGCCCACCCGGACCAGGCCATCGTCTTCGACGCGGGCCCACTCGTGGGACTTGAGGAATTTCAGATCGCCGGGAATCTCGCTCATGATCGGGGTCCAGTCGTTTGGTTGGGTCGGGTTACAGGCGGTGATTCTAGCTACATCCGCCATCGGGAAGAATGTACCGCGGACGGTACGCGGGCGTGACGGCGGCTCAGATCCCTTCGCAGGGCTTGCCGTCGCGCACGAACGGATATTTCACCAGACGCACCGGCACCTCGCGACCACGGATGTCGACACGCACGTCGCCCGGCTCGCCGACCGGAATGCGCGCGAACGCCACCGCCTTGTTCAGCGTCGGCGCAAAACTGCCGGAGAGGATCTCGCCCTCGCCGTTCGCGGTCAGCACCTTCTGGCCGTGGCGCAGCACGCCCTTGTCGTCCAGCACCAGGCCGACCATCGTGCGCGGCACGCCGGCCGCCTTCTGCTGCTCCAGCGCGGCGCGACCGATGAAGTCGCGGCCCTCGTCCAGCGCGACGGTCCAGCCCAGGTTCGCCTCCCACGGCGTGACGCTCTCGTTCATGTCCTGGCCGTACAGGTTCATGCCCGCCTCCAGGCGCAGCGTGTCGCGCGCGCCGAGGCCGGCCGGCGCCACGCCCGCGGCGGCCAGCGCCTCCCACAGCGCGATGGCATGTTCGGCCGGCACGATGATCTCGAAACCGTCCTCGCCGGTGTAGCCGGTGCGCGCCACGAACAGCGGCATGCCGTGCGGACCCTGCGCGGCGGCGGCACTGAACTTGCCGAGCTTCTCGATGCGCGGACGGTCGACCTCATGCAGCAGGCCAAGCACCTTGGCGCGCGCATTCGGGCCCTGCACCGCGATCATGGCGAACTCGGGGCGCTCCTTCACCTGCACGTCGAACGCCTTCGCCCGGCGCTCGATCCAGGCCAGGTCCTTGGCGCGGGTGCCGGCATTGACGACCAGCCGGAAGAACTCCTCGCCGAGGTAGTACACGATCAGGTCGTCGATCACCCCGCCGCGCTCGTCCAGCATGCACGAGTACAGCGCCTTGCCGTGCACCTTCAGCTTGTCGATGTTGTTGGCCAGCAGGTGGCGCAGGAACTCCCGCGTGCGCGCGCCGTGCAGGTCGACCACGGTCATGTGCGAGACGTCGAACATGCCAGCGTCGCGGCGCACCGCGTGGTGTTCCTCGATCTGCGAGCCGTAGTTGATCGGCATGTCCCAGCCGCCGAAGTCGACCATGCGCGCGCCGAGCGCACGGTGGGTGGCGTTGAGTATGGTCTTCTCGGTCATCGCGGCGGCGCCTTGCGGGGGAAAGTTCCGCATTATCGCCGCCGGCAGCGGGCAATCCAAGCCGTGCGCGGGCGACGCCGCCGCGGCATCAGCCGTCGGCGCGGCCGTCGATCGCGGCCAGCACCCGCGCCACGACCTGTTCGGCCAGCTGCTCGGCGCGCTGCCCGGTACTCAGCAGGTGGAGGTCCGGTGCCGCGGGCCGCTCGTACGGTGCGTCGATGCCGGTGAAGTTGCGGATCGTGCCGGCGCGCGCCTTGCGATAAAGGCCCTTGGGATCGCGCCGCTCGCATTCCTCCAGCGAGGTGTCCACGAACACTTCCATGAATTCCGCCGCCGCGAACAACTCGCGCGCCGATTGCCGCTCGCTGCGGTACGGCGAGATCGCGCTGACCAGCACGATCAGGCCCGCGTCCACCATCAGGTGCGCCACCTCGGCGATGCGGCGGATGTTCTCGACGCGATCCTCCGGAGTGAAACCGAGATCCTTGTTGATGCCGTGGCGCACGTTGTCGCCATCGAGCAGGTAGGTGTGGCAGCCCAGCGCGTGCAGGCGGCGTTCGACCAGGTTCGCGATGGTGGACTTGCCGGCGCCGGACAGGCCGGTGAACCACAGGCACAGCGGCTGTTGCCCCTTGCTGGCGGCGCGCACGCCCTTGTCGATGTCGACGTGCTGCCAGTGCACGTTGGCCGAGCGGCCCAGCGCGAAATCCAGCATGCCGCACGCCACCGTGGCATTGCTCAGGCGATCGATCAGGATGAAGCCGCCGAGCGTGCGGTTGTCCGCATAGGCCTCGAACGCGACCTCGTCGTCCAGACCCAGCGTGCAATAGCCCACTTCATTCAGCGCGAGCTGGCGCGCGGCGAGCTTCGCCTGGCTGTTGACGTCCACCTTGTACTTGATCGACATCACCCGCGCGTTGACCGTGCGCGTGCCGAGCTTCAGCCAGTAGGTGCGGTTCGGCAGCAGCGCCGCGTCGCCCACCCACAACAGATGACAGGCGAACTGGTCGGCCACCGGCGCCGGGCGCAGCGCGTCGGCGATCACGTCGCCGCGGCTCACGTCGATCTCGCGGTCCAGGCACAGCGTCACCGCCTGGCCGTCCACCGCCTGAGGCAGGTCGCCGTCGGCGCTGACGATGCGCCCGACGCGCGCGCGCTGCCCGCCCGGCTGCACCACGATCTCGTCGCCGCAGGCCACGCGGCCGCCGCAGACCGTGCCGGCGTAGCCGCGGAACGCCTGGTCCGGCCGGTTCACCCACTGCACCGGCATGCGGAAGTCGCTGGCGCGGAACGGCGTGACGTCGGCCGCCTCCAGCAGTTCGAGCAGGCTGGCGCCGGTGTACCAGGGCATCCGCGGCGAACGCGAGCCCACGTTATCGCCGCTCAGTGCCACCACCGGCAGGCACTGCACTTCGCCGATGCCGAGGCTCTGCGCCAGCTCGCGGTATTCCGCAGCGATCGCCTCGAAGATCGCCTGGTCGCAATCGACCAGGTCCATCTTGTTCACCGCCAGCACCACCTGGCGAATCCCAAGCAGCGCACATATATAGGTATGCCGGCGCGTCTGCGCCAGCACGCCCTTGCGCGCGTCGACCAGCACCACCGCCAGTTCGGCGTTGGAGGCGCCGGTGGCCATGTTGCGGGTGTACTGCTCGTGCCCCGGGCAGTCGGCCACGATGAAGCTGCGCCGCGCGGTGTGGAAGTAGCGGTAGGCGACGTCGATGGTGATGCCCTGCTGGCGCTCCGCGTCCAGGCCGTCGGTGAGCAGGGCGAAGTCGAGCACGTCGCTGCCGGCGCCATGCTGGCGGCGGCTGTCGCGGGCCAGCGCGGCCAGCTGGTCGTCCGGCAGCATGCCGGCGTCGTACAGCAGGCGCCCGAGCAGGCTGCTCTTGCCGTCGTCCACGCTGCCGCAGGTGATGAAGCGCAGCAGCCCCGGTGCCGTCGACGCGGCCATCAGAAGTAACCCTCCTGCTTCTTGCGCTCCATCGACGCGGTCGGGTCCTGATCGATCACCCGGCCCTGCCGCTCCGAACTGCGCGAGCTGGCCATCTCCTCGATCACCTTCGCCAGCGTGTCGGCCGAGGATTCCACCGCGCCGGTCAGCGGGTAGCAGCCCAGGGTGCGGAAGCGCACCCCGCGCATCTGCACGCTCTCGCCCTCACGCAGCACGAAACGTTCGTCGTCGACCATGATCAGCGTGCCGTCGCGCTCGACCACCGGGCGCGGCTTCGCGAAATACAGCGGCACCACTTCGATGCCTTCGCGCTGGATGTACAACCACACGTCCATCTCGGTCCAGTTGGACAGCGGGAACACCCGCACGCTCTCGCCCTTGCGGATGTGCGTGTTGAAGGTGTGCCAGAACTCCGGCCGCTGGTTGCGCGGGTCCCAGCGATGCTGCGCGTTGCGGAAGGAGAAGATGCGCTCCTTCGCGCGCGACTTCTCCTCGTCGCGCCGCGCGCCGCCGATCGCCGCATCGAAGCCGTACTGGTCCAGCGCCTGCTTCAGCGCCTGGGTCTTCATCACGTCGGTGTGCACGGTCGCGCCGTGGGTCAGCGGCGAAATGCCCTGGCGCACGCCGTCCTGGTTGATGTGCACCAGCACTTCCACGTCGCCGGCTGCCGCCACCCGGTCGCGGAACGCGATCATCTCGCGGAATTTCCAGGTCGTGTCGACGTGCAGCAACGGCATCGGCGGACGCGCCGGGAAAAACGCCTTGCGCAGCAGGTGCAACAGCACCGAGGAATCCTTGCCGATCGAATACAGCATCACCGGCCGCTGAAAGCCGGCCAGCACCTCGCGGAAGATGTGGATGCTTTCGGCCTCGAGTTCGTCGAGGTGCGTTCGCGATTGCGGGAATGCGGTCGTCATGCCATCGGAGACTTGAAAAAAGTTTGTCGCGACAAGCCAACGCCGCGTTCAGCCCGACATGTTACGCGATCCTCAGGCGATCACCGGATACGTCGGCTCGACATCGAGCGTGGCCGCACACACCGAAGCCAGCTCCAGCAGGCGCAGGTCCGAGCCGCGTGCGCCCACCAGTTGCAGGCCCACCGGCAGGCCGTTCGGCAGCGTGCCCATCGGCAGGCTCACTGCCGGGCAACCGGCCAGGCTGGCGAAGCTGGTGAGGTCGGCCTGCGAGTCGGGCACCGGGCCATCCAGCGGGAACGCGCCCTGCGGCGTGGTCGGCAACACCAGCACGTCGACCTGGGAGAACAGCCGACGCATCTTCAGCGTGGCCGCATCGAGCACGCGGTCGGCCACCGCGTAGTCGGCCGCGCCTTTGCCGGCGGCGTAGCCGAGCATGCGGCGGAAGCGCTCCGATACCGGATGTTCGGCACTCGCCAGGTCCGCGGCAAAGGTGCCAAGCATCTCCGCCTCCATCAGCAACAGGCCGGCACGGCGGGTGCGCGTGAAATCCCAGTCGGCGAAGTCGACCGTGCGGCGATCGCCCAGCGCGTGCGGCAACTTCGCCATGGCCGCCTCGAATACCTCGATGACTTCCGGCTGCACGCCGACCGCAGCCAGGTCCGGCAGCAAGCCTGCGCGCAGGTTGCCCGGCTCCCAGTCCGGCAACGCAAACGCGACCCGGCGCCGGCGCGAGCGCGCATCGTCGGCGTCGTAACCGGCCAGCACCTGCAGCAGCACGGTGAGGTCGTCCGCGCTGCGCGCCAGCAGGCCGACCGCGTCGAGCCGGCGCGCCGCCGGCACCAGGCCGCGCGCGGAAATCTCGCCGTGCGTGGGCTTCAGCGCATACACACCGCAATAGCTGGCCGGGATGCGGATCGAGCCGAGGCTGTCCGAACCCACCGCGGCCACCGCCAGGCCCGCGGCCACCGCGGCCGCCGCACCGCCGGAGGAACCGCCGGCGGTGTAGCCGTGCCGGTGCGGATTGTGGGTGGCGCCGAAGTGCGGGTTGTCGGTGACGGCACCCAGCGCACCCTCGTCCATGTTGGTCTTGCCCAGCAGGATCGCGCCGGACGCACGCAGCCGCGCCACCACGTGCGCGTCCTCCTGCACCGGCTTGCCGCGACCCGGCAAGCCGACCCGGGTCGGCCAGCCGGCGATGTCGAAGTTGTCCTTCAGTGCCAACGGAATGCCATCCAGCCGCCCGATCACGCCGTCGCGGCGGCGCCGGTCGGCCAGTTGTGCCTGGTCCTGCAGCAGGCCCGAGCGCTGGTCGACATAGGCATGCAGCGCGGGGTCGATCCGCTCGATCGCCTGCTGGTAGGCGTCGGCCAGCGCCTGCGGCTGTACGCGGCCCACTGCCAGCCAGTGCAACAACTGGCACAGCGAGGCGCGGCGCAGGTCGAGGTCGGTGATCGGATTCATGAAATCTCCCTTGATGTCGCGTTGTCGTCTACCACTCGAGTCGCTCGATGCCCGGCATGCGCACTGCGATGCGCAGCCGCACTGGTCCGTACGCAACCGCAACGGGACAAGCAACAAACCACTCGAAACGAGGTTGTTCGCACGGACTGCCGGAACGCATCGGACGCCGACGCAGAATAACGGCGAACAGTTCGCGCTGTACAACTGCAGGAATCGAGAACACCTCCGGCCGCTGGCGGGCGCATGAAACGAAGGTGGCAAACGGCGGCGCTCGATGCACCGTTCATTTCCGGTTCTTGTCGTACAGAAGGGGGTGAACGGGATGGCGCGGCTCGGCCGCCACATCAAAATTCAGCCAGGAGAGCATCAACTGGGCACCCAGAATCAACGGAAGCGCCGCCAACATGACTGTCCCCGCCGTGGACGGCACGCTATCGGCGACCGAGTTGCACCAGTGCCAGATACCGAACACGAGGCCAAACAAGAACAGCGGCAGGCCCAGCAGGAGTTCGAGCGAGGCTGCCGAAAAGCCACGCAGAAAGTAACTGTAGAGGATCCTCCTAAGGGTGTTGCGCAGATTGCCACGCAAAAAAGGCCCAATGACCTTCATCGGTCGAAGGCTGGATGGTTCGCCCTCGTAGCTCGAGCGCATCGGCATCTCCACGACCACAGCGCGCAATTGATTGAGGTGGTGAAGAAAGTCCGATTCGAAGAAATATCCCGTCGCCATGCGGTCGAAGTCGATCTCGGACAGCAGCAACCGATGTATCGCAGTAAACCCATTGGTTGGATCGAACAGTTGCCAATAGCCCGATGACAGCTTGGTCAGGAAAGACAGTGCCGCGTTGCCAAGCATGCGCACGGGCGGCATACCCGAAACCCCGGACAGACGGTAGAACCGGTTGCCCTTGACATAGTCCGCACGCCCCCGAAGCACCGGCTCCGCCAGCGTCGGAATCAGCGCGGGGTCCATCTGGCCATCGCCGTCCAGCTTGACGACAACATCGGCAGGGAGCGTGCGCAACGCCCTGTACCCCGTGATCATCGCGCCACCTACACCGAGGTTTTCCGCATGCCGCAACACGGTCACCCGCGGATCGCGGCAGTGTTGCTCGATGACGTCACCGCTCTTCTGCGGACAGGCATCGTCCACGGCGATGATCCAGCCCACCTCGGGGCCGATACGCTCAATGACGCCAAGCACCTGCCCAGCTACGCGATAACAAGGAATCACGACGGCAATGCGCGGGGAGGCTTGCGTGGTCATCTAGCGGTACACCCAGTGGCGGGAAACGGAAAAGCTCACCAATGCGAGGGCAACTTCGACCATGGGCTTGGCCAACCATGCGAGCTGCAAACCCAGGTACTCGGCGCATACGACAATCAGGCTCGTGCTGACGAGGGTGAGTGACAACCACAACAACACATAACGCACGAAACGACGGTACCCGATACGGGGACCGCCAGCGTCCCCGAAGGTTATCCGCCCATTCGCCAGGAAGCCCAGGATTGCGCCCGCCATGCGACCTGCGAGATTCGCGGCTATCGGCCCCACGCCAAGTGCCGTAAGTGCCACGAACACAAGCCAGTCAACGAGGATCAGACACCCGCCGATGGCGACGAAGCTCAAGCCCTGGCGGACAAGCGTCATGAGCCGGGGGCCCGCGCGTGATCCCACTTTCTCCAGAAAGCGAGCGTATCCCTTGCCTGACGTGACAGATCTCGCTGGGCGGCCAGGTCCACTTGCGCAGTGGCACCAGCGGGGAGAGGCCCGCTCCACCTATCGGCTTCGGCGTTCAACCCGGCCGCGGACGCTGTCTCCATGCCTCCTTCCGATTGCCGACGCAGCTCCCACAAATGGGAACCCTCCATAGTGAGGACGCACTTGCCATGGTAGGCGTCGATAGCCGATTTCATTCCCGGAGAAAGACCATCCCTGGACACGAGCAGGAGGTTTGCACCACTGCGATCAAACAACCGGCTCCACGCGGCGACCGTATCCACGGCTCTTGCATTGGCGGCGAGCCCGGACAACTGCGGATCGTACCAGGCAGTGACAAAACCCTGGCCGGCAAAATCGGCTGCAAAAGGCCGTGCGGGATCGGTCAGAAGCGTCCGCGCACGCTGGCCATAGCGATGCCTTATCGCATCGGAAAAATCACGCTCCACCGCATAACGCCGAGTGACTCGCTCATGCCCGCCACCCAGCAGCTTCAGCAACGCGCCGCCTTTCAGTTGCCACGTGGCACTGGAAACAAACATGAGGCTGACGATTACCACCGAGCACAGCGCAAACGCCACACCTTTCAGGTGCCGTGGATCGATGGATTCGTAGCGTATCCCGCAAAGCATGGCCGGGATCATCAATACCAGAACCGGCATGGCGTAGCGAAGGTACTGGATCTGGGTAAGCGGCAAAACAAACGCTGCCAAGGCAACCAGCGCCAGCCCGACGCTGCGCTTGCGGCACAAGGCGGCAAGCAGGTTGCCGCCCAGCGCGATCAGGACAAACGGCCCAAGGCCATTGCCCGCCTCGTCGTAGATCGACGACTCGAACACCAGCAACCAGGGGAGATTCCAGGGCAGGCCGGTATTCCAACGCTGATCATGGAAGTCGACCCACGGATAGAACGGCGAATGGAAATAGCCGTTGAACAAGGGCAGCACCGGGTTGCCGGTCAACGCATAGGCGTACACATAACTCGACCCCGCGACGACGCACGCGAGCAATAGCGTCAACGGCAAGGCACGCCACGGCATGCGGCCGCGCCATCGCCACAGCAGCCACAGCCCCAAAGGGGCCGCAAACATGAGGTTGCTTACCTTCAGCGCGAGCAGCAAGCCGAACAGCACGCCCACCGCCACCAGATGCCGGCGCTCCGGCGCCTTCACGCTCTGGATCACGAGAGCCACGCCGACCAGCACCGCCGCTGTCGGCCCTTCCGTCTGCATGGAAACAAGCAACCCTGCAACGAGTGGCAGCGAGCCATACAAGGCCACCGCCATCCAGCACAACCATGGCGCGAGATCGAGCTCCCTGGCAAGCCGCCACAGCAAGATCAGGGTCAAGCCAAACCACAGGATGCTCACTGCCCCCGTCGACTCCGCGCCAGCCAGCACCCACGCCATTCCCTGGAGCACGTCGGCCGCCCACGGTGCCAGCGCCCATACATTGGACCCGGCATTCATCTGGTAATAACCGAGCTGGGCCAGTTGCGAAGGCAGCGCCAGGTGATAAACCAGCGCATCGTAAGACAGCGTCGGCAGCCAGGCACAGGTCGACGCAAGGCCGATGCACATGATCGTGAGAAATGAGGCCCGCGGTGCCATCGCCACCGCCGTTGACCACGAGGCACCGATGGAGCGGCCTGCCGAGACGACAGCCCGCCAACGCAGCGCGACCGCACTGGCCAGCACGACCACGTACACCAGGCGCGAATGCACCGGAAAGGGCAAAAGCCAGCCCACTGTTCCACAAAACAGCGCCAGGCCAACGAGCATGCCCAGCGCACTCGAACCATCCCGACCTGCCGGAATCAGGATGCTGCCGATGGCCACGGCCGCCGCGGCGATCAGGGCAACGCCCAACACGGATGCAAAACCCGAAAAATAGACCGCGGCACATGACCAGACGACCAGCGTCGCCGTGGCACGTGCGCAGTGAAAGACACGGCGAACGCCTGCCGCCAGCGCCAGCGAGATCAATACCAGGCAGATGAAGCCCGCCACGGGCTGGGCAGCGATCCCGCGCCACAACGCGCTGGAAATGAAACCCGTGACAAATAGCGCGAAACCAGCCCAAAACAGGATGACAGGCCAATGTGAGCGATTCATTCCATACCCTGTGATGCTCTTGCGGAGAGCGTGAAACGGTAGCCTCGGCATAAAGCGATCCACCCCAACACCACATCGGCCGATTTCCATCCGGTTTGGCATCGTAATGGTTGCCGCCTTCTTCACGAAAAGCCCCCCACTCTTCCTCAGGAAGCTCCCGAACAAGCCATTGCCTGTCATTTCGGCGAAAACCGATCCGGACTTGTGCGTCGTGCCCGAATGGCACTAATTCAAGTTCGCCATCCCGGCAGATACGCCGCCCCATCGTTTGCCGCGACCCGCGCGAACCGGGACAATACGGCAAAGTATCCTGCCCCACCTCGAAGCTGATACACGAACATCCTCACCTTGCCTGCACGGAGTCCGCCATGAGCGAACGCGAAACCATGGAATACGACGTCGTCGTCGTCGGCGCCGGCCCGGCCGGCCTGTCGTTCGCGATTCGCCTGAAGCAGTTGAAGCCGGAAGTGAGCGTGTGCGTGATCGAGAAAGCCTCGACCATCGGCGCGCAGATTCTCTCCGGCGCGGTGATCGAGCCGCAGCCGCTGGACGCCCTGCTGCCAGGCTGGCGCGACAACCCGCCGCCGATCTGCGTGCCGGCTGGCCCGGATGAGTTCTACCTGTTCAGCAAGAGCGGGGCGCGCAAGCTGCCCTTGCCGCCGGGCATGCACAACCACGGCAACTTCATCGTCTCGCTGGGTGCGATGTGCGCGTGGCTGGCACCGCAGGCCGAGGCGCTGGGCGTGGACGTGTTCCCCGGTTTCGCCGCCGCCGACAACATCTACAACGAAGACGGTTCGGTCGCCGGCGTGCGCATCGGCGACATGGGCGTGGCGAAGGATGGCACGCACAAGCCGGGCTACACCGAAGGCATCGACATCAAGGCGAAGGTCACCGTGCTGGCCGAAGGCGCACGCGGCAGCCTCACCAAGCAGCTGGTCAAGCGCTTCAAGCTGGATCAGCACAGCGACCCGCAGGGCTACTCGATAGGCATCAAGGAGCTGTGGCAGGTGCCGGCCGGCCGCGTGACCCCCGGCAAGATCGTGCACAGCTTCGGCTGGCCGGCCGACACCCGCACCTACGGCGGCGGCTTCCTCTACCACCTCGACGGCGACCGCATCGCGCTCGGCTATGTCAGCGGGCTCGACTACAGCGACCCCAACTATCAGCCGTGGGAAGCATTCCAGCAGTGGAAGCATCACCCGCTGATCAAGCCGTTGCTGGAAGACGGCAGCATTCTTTCCGCCGGCGCGCGCGCGATGGCCACCGGCGGCTACCAGTCGCTGCCGAAAGTGGAAATGCCCGGTGCGCTGCTGATCGGCGACACCGCCGGCCTGCTCAACGTGCCGAAGATCAAGGGCACCCACCAGGCGATCAAGAGCGGCATGCTGGCCGCCGAACACCTGGCCGAAAAGCTCGACGCCCGCGGCTTCGACGCCAGGCTCCGTGGTTCGGAAGTGATGGCCGAGCTGAAGAAAGTGCGCAACGTGAAACCCGGCTTCAAGAAAGGTCTGTGGTTCGGCATCTTCAATGCCGCCTGGGAAACCGCCACCGCCGGCCTGTCGCCGTGGACGCTGAAGAACAAGGCCGACTGGTCCAGCCTGCACAAGCTGGGCGCGCAGGAACAGCCGAAGCGCGACTACGTGCAACGCACGCTGCCCCCGCGCGACCGCCTGGCCGGCGTCTACTTCGCCGCCACCGAGCACGACGAGGACCAGCCGATCCACCTGCACGTGGCCGACACGAACATCTGCATCGACCAGTGCACCACCGAATACGGCAACCCGTGCACCCGCTTCTGCCCGGCCAACGTCTACGAGATGGTCGAGGATGAAGGAGGCCGCCGCCTGCAAGTCAACGCAGCCAACTGCGTGCACTGCAAGACCTGCGACATCAAGGATCCGTACGAGATCATCACCTGGGTCACGCCGGAAGGCGGCTCCGGGCCGAATTATCAGAACCTCTGATGCGGCCGAGGGCAATCCGCTGATCGGCAATCTGCACTGGCGACTCAAGCGCCTCGGCTACCTGTGGCAGCGCACGCGCGGAAGCATCGCGCTGCGCGGCTGGCGCGGCACGCTGGCGCGCATGCGGCAGGAGTTCCAGTCACGTCCCGAGCTGGATGAGGCACTGGCGCTGCTGCCGCTGGACGAACCGTTCGCGCCATTCGCGCTGCCGGTCAGCGAGCAGCCGCAGGTGTCGGTGATCATTCCGGTTCACGGCAAGCTCGCCTACACCCTCGCTTGCCTGCGCTCGCTGGCGCGGCACCGTGCGCAGGTGCCGTTCGAGGTGATCGTGGTGGACGACGCCTCGCCGGACGCCAGCGCCGCCACGCTGGCGCAGGTCGGCGGCCTGCAGTTGCTGCGCAACGCCGCCAACTTGGGCTTCATCGGCAGCTGCAACGCCGGCGCCACTGCGGCACGCGGCGAATTCCTGCTGTTCCTCAACAACGACACCCAGGTCACGCCCGGCTGGCTGGACGCGCTGCTGCGCTGCTTCGCCGAGCGTGCCGACTGCGGCATCGCCGGCAGCCGGCTGGTCTATCCGGACGGGCGCCTGCAGGAAGCGGGCGGACTGGTGTTCGCCGACGGCAGCTGCTGGACCACCGGCCGCTTCGAACCGCGCGACGTGCCGCTGTTCCGCTGCCGCCGCGAGGTCGACTACGTCTCCGGCGCCTCGCTGCTGATCCGCCGCGAAGTGTTCCGCCGCGTCGGCGGTTTCGACGCACGCTACGCACCGGCCTACTTCGAGGATGCCGACCTGGCATTCGCGGTGCGCCGACTCGGCCTGCGCGTGTACTACGAGCCGGCCAGCACCGCGATCCACTGCGAGGGCATCAGCGCCGGCACCGACCTCGACCGTGGCATGAAGCGCCACCAGCGGCCCAACCAGGCGAAGTTCGTCGACAAATGGACGGCCGAACTCGCCGCCCAGCCGCCCACCGGCACGCCACTCGAACGTGCGATCCACTGGCGCCGGCGCGGCCGCGTGCTGGTGGTGGACGCGATGACGCCGGAGCCTGCGCGCGACTCCGGCTCGCTGCGCCTGTGCGCGATCCTGCGCCTGCTCGACGAGCAAGGTTGGAGCACCGCCTTCCTGCCCGACGATGGCCGCGCCAGTCCGGCGGAACTCGACGCGCTCGGCGCGCTGGGCTGCGAAGTGCTGAGCAGGCCGTGGGTGGCGGACCTGCCGCGCTGGTTGCGCGAGCACGGCAGCGAACTGCACGCGGTGATCCTGTGCCGGCACACCGTCGCCGGCCAGTACGCCGGGCTGGTGCGTCGATACGCGCCGCAGGCGAAGCTGCTGTTCGACACGGTGGACCTGCACTTCCTGCGTGAGCGGCGCGCCGCCGAACTCGGCGGCAGCAGCATCATGGCCCGCCAGGCCGAAGCTGCACGCCGCAGCGAGCTGGCCCTGATCGAACAAGCCGACGTCAGCTTCGTGGTCAGCCCGCACGAGCGGGCCTTGCTGGCGCGACTGCTGCCGCAGGCGCGGGTGGAACTGCTGTCCAACATCCACGACGTGCACGGCTGCCGGCAACCTTACGCGGGGCGCCGCGACCTGGTCTTCATCGGCGGCTACGGCCACCCGCCGAACAGCGACGCGGTCCACTGGATCGCCGACGAGATCCTGCCGCGACTGCGCGAAGCGATACCCGGCATCCGCGTGCACGTGCTCGGCGACATGCCCGATGCGGCGCGGCGCGCGCTGGCCACGCCGGGCCTCGAATTCCACGGCCGCGTGGCCGAGTTGGCGCTATGGCTGGACCGCTGCCTCGCCACCCTGGCGCCGCTGCGTTTCGGTGCCGGCGTGAAGGGCAAGATCAATATGTCGATGAGTCACGGCGTGCCGGTGATCGCCACCACCATCGCGGTGGAGGGCATGCAGCTCGCCGACGACGTGAACGTGCTGGTGGCCGACGACGCGGCCGCCTTCGTCGCGGCGGTGCTGCGGCTGCAGCGCGACGAAACGCTCTGGCAGCAGCTCTCCGCGCGCGGCCTCGACAACGTGCAGCAGCATTTCTCCGCCGCCGCCGCCGCTGCCGCCCTGCATCGCGTGCTGGATTGACCACGCGCGCGCCAGCGCCGATGCTTCGGCATCGCCACCGATAGGCCGCCATGTCCGCTCGCGACTTCGCCAAACGCTATCTGTTCACCGTGCTGCGCACCGGCTTCCGGCTGACCCCGATGCCGGGCACCACGCGCGACCGGTTGCGCCAGCGCTTCCTGGATCGGCACGCAGACCTGCTGCCGCAAGGGCCGCGCGGCCAGTCGGTCGAGGTGTCGCAAGCCGAGCATCGGCCGCGCAGCCAGGCCGCCGGCCGCGCGATCGGTTTCGTCCCCCGGCGCAGCGGCACACTGCCGACGCCGCTGCCCGCCACCGTGGTGGCGTTCTACCTGCCGCAGTTCCACCCGATTCCGGAGAACGACGCGTGGTGGGGCGAAGGCTTCACCGAGTGGCACAACGTGACGCGCGCGCTGCCGCAGTTCGAAGGGCATGTCCAGCCGCGCCTGCCCGGCGAGCTGGGCTTCTACGACCTGCGCCTGGCGGACACGATGCGCCGGCAGATGCAGCTGGCGCACGAATACGGCATCGGTGCGTTCTGCAGCTACTTCTACTGGTTCGCCGGCAAGACCTTGCTGGAGACACCGCTGCAGCAATGGCTGGCCGACCCCGCGCTGGACCTGCCGCTGTGCCTGTGCTGGGCCAACGAGAACTGGTCGCGACGCTGGGACGGCCGCGCCGACGACATCCTGATCGGCCAACAGCACAGCCCCGCCGACGACCTCGCCTTCATCGAACACGTTTCCCGCTACCTCGCCGATCCACGCTACCTGCGCGTCGACGGCAAGCCGCTGCTGCTGGTCTACCGCCCTGGCCTGCTGCCGGACCCGAAGGCGACCGCCGCACGCTGGCGCGAGTGGTGCCGCGCCAACGGCGTCGGCGAGATCCAGCTTGCCTACGTGCAGAGTTTCGACCGGGTCGATCCGCGCACGATCGGCTTCGACACCGCCGTGGAGTTCCCGCCGAACAACACCACGTCCGCGCCGATCACCGCGCGGCAGCACTTGCTCAACCCGGACTACCGCGGCGACGTGCACGACTGGTGCGAGCTGGCGCGGCAGTCGATGGCGCAGCCCGAACCCGCCTATCCGCGCTATCCCGGCGTCAATCCGGGCTGGGACAACGAGCCGCGACGCAGCGGCGGCGGCCGCGTGTTCGCGCATGCCTCGCCGCGCGGCTATCGCGACTGGCTGCGGTATGCCGTCGGTGTTGCGCAGCGGCGTTTTCCGGCGCAACCGTTGGTGTTCGTCAACGCGTGGAATGAATGGGCCGAAGGCGCCGTGCTGGAGCCGGACAGCCGGCTCGGCCACGCCTGGCTGGAAGCCACCCGCACCGCGCTGCAGCCGATGCCAGCCGTCGACACGCGCCCTTGCGCGGTGATCCACGTCTGGTATCCCGAGCTGATGGACGAACTGGTGACGGCGCTGCGCGCCAGCGGCATCGACTGGCGCATCGTGATCACCACCGCTCACGAGCGCGAACAGTCGGTGCGCGAACGGATGGCGCAGCTCGGCCTCGACGCCGAGATCGACGTGTTCGAGAATCGCGGCCGCGACATCCTGCCGTTCCTGCACGTGGCCAACCGCCTGCTCGACGAAGGCGTGACGACCGTGCTGAAACTGCACGGCAAGCGCTCCACCCATCGCCAGGACGGCGAGACCTGGCGCCGCGAACTGCTCGACAAGCTGCTCGCGCCCGAGCGCGCCGCGCGCATCGCGGCTGCCTTCCGCGACGACGCCACGCTCGGCCTGGTGCACGCCGAAGGCCACCTGCAGCCGCTGGACTACTACTGGGGTGCCAACCAGGCCAACGTCGATTATCTCACCTGTCGTCTAGGCATCGCGGCGCCACAGGTGGAACACGACAACTTCATCGCCGGCAGCATGTTCTGGCTGCGCCCGGCGGCACTGCGCCTGCTGCTGGACGCCCATCTGGAAGTGGCGGAGTTCGAGGCCGAAGCAGGCCAGCTCGACGGCACCCTGGCCCACGCCATCGAACGCGTGTTCAGCCTGAGCGCCAGCGCCGGCGGCTTCAGCACGCTCAGCGCGGCCGGCCTGCTCGGCCTCGCCGAAGCGGCGCCCGGGACGTATCCGTACGCGCGGCGCAGCGGCTGATCACCCTCGCTGCGTCGCCGAACCGTTCATTTCGTACGATTGTTCGATGCCGGGTAGAATGGCGGTTTCGCACCCCTGCTGGGGCGGCCAACGAGACAGGAATCGCAGATGAAAATTCTGGTCGGCTACAAGCGCGTCGTGGACTACAACGTGCGCATCCAGGTCAAGCCCGACGGCAGCGGCGTGGTCACTGACGGCGTCAAGCTGTCGGCCAACCCGTTCGACGACATCGCGCTGGAAGAGGCGCTGCGCCTGCGCGAGAAAGGTGTCGCCGAAGAAGTGATCGTGGTCGGCATCGGCCCGGCCGACCTCACCGCGCACCTGCGCAACGGCCTGGCCATGGGCGCGAACCGCGCCATCCACGTGGTCACCGGCGACGCCGTGCAACCGCTGACTGCCGCCCGCGTGTTCCTCAAGCTGATCGAGAAAGAACAGCCGGGACTGGTGATCCTGGGCAAGCAGGCGATCGACGACGACGCCAACCAGACCGGCCAGATGCTCGCCGCGCTGTGGGACCGCCCGCAGGCCACGTTCGCCAGCAAGGTCGAGATCGCTGACGGCAAAGCTACGGTGACCCGCGAAGTGGATGCCGGCCTCGAAGTGATCGAAGCCGAGCTGCCGGCGGTGATCACCACCGACCTGCGCCTCAACGAGCCGCGCTTCATCAAGCTGCCCGACATCATGAAGGCGAAGTCCAAGCCGATCGACACGATCGAGCTCGGCTCGCTCGGCGTCGAGGCAAACGACCAGCTGAAGACCACGCACTACGCCGCGCCGGCCAAGCGCAGCAAGGGCGTGATGGTGAAGGACGCGGCCGAGCTGGTTGCTGCGCTGAGGCAGAAAGGGCTGCTCTGATCTGCCCATCCCCGCCTATGAATATCGCGCTTTCACCCCATGCCGTCATTCCCGCGAAAGCGGGAATCCAGTGTCTTTCAGGCGTGCGAAAAATGGATTCCCGCTTTCGCGGGAATGACGGCACGAAGGCACGTTCGACGTACTGCCAAAGGTATACATCATGAGCAAGATCCTGGTCATCGCCGAACACCTCGGCGGCAAACTCAACTCCTCCACCGCGCGCGCCGTGAGTGCCGCCATTGCGGTGAAGGGCGAAGCGATCGACGTGCTGGTACTGGCCGACAGCGCCGACGCGATCGCCGCCGAGGCGGCGAAGATCGACGGCGTGAGTCGCGTGCTCACCGTCGCCCGAGCCGAGAACGCCCACCCGCTGGCCGCCGTGCTGGCGCCGCAGATCGCCAAGGCCGCCGCCGGCTACAGCCACGTGTTCGTGCCGTCCACCACGTTCGGCAAAGACGTCGCCCCGCGCGTCGCCGCCCTGCTTGGCGTGGCCCAGGTCAGCGACGTGATGAGCGTCGAGGCCGCGCACACGTTCAAGCGCCCGATCTACGCCGGCAACGCGATCATCACGGTCGAAGCCGACGCCACCCACACTGTCGTCGCCACGATCCGCTCGGCCTCGTGGCCAGCCGCCACGACTGGTGTCAACAGCGCGCCGGTCGAAGCGCTGACCGTCGACGCTGCGCTCCCCACGCATACCCGTTTCGTCGAGCTGAAGCAGGGCAGCAGCGACCGCCCCGACCTGCAGAGCGCCAGCAAGGTCGTCTCCGGCGGCCGTGGCGTGGGCTCGAAGGAAAACTTCGACATCATCTTCAAGTTCGCGGACAAGATCGGCGCCGGCGTCGGCGCCTCGCGCGCCGCCGTCGACGCCGGCTACGTCCCCAGCGACCTACAGGTCGGCCAGACCGGCAAGATCATCGCCCCCGAGCTGTACATGGCCATCGGCATCTCCGGCGCCATCCAGCACCTCACCGGCATCAAGGACGCCGGCACCATCGTGGCGATCAACAAGGATGGTGAAGCGCCGATCTTCGAAGTGGCCGACTTCGGCCTGGTGGGGGATCTGTTCAAGATCATTCCGGAGCTTGAGGCGGCACTGAACTGAGCGGTTCCATGAACTCCTTCCCAAGTGCTCGGGATCGGGGCTCACGGCCACGCCGCCTGGGCTTTCTGCATTACACGGCTCGCATTGCGGTCTTATCCGAACCGGCGAGGAAACCCCTCGACCCGGGCGGTTCGTTTACCATGGATGACCAGTTCGCATAGGGATGGGAAATTCAATGAAACCAGAAGGGCTCATATTGCGGAAATCGGGGTTGACGCAAATTGCGTCGGATCTGCGCAGAGCAGATGTCGAGCAAATCCGCCCGGAGGCAACACGGCAATGGGCGTAATACGCAATTGTGCCCGACTGCTCCGGCGCACACCCATACATCCGCAGTGGCTGTTGGGTCGACGCCAAACCCCCGGAGGCCTCAAAAACGCAACCGGCGTGATTCTCGACGTCGGTGCAGCCGACCGATGGATCGCCGCCCATCTGCCCGAAACAGCGAGTTACGTCGCGCTGGACTATCCGGCAACCGGCAATGAATTTTACAACGCGAGACCGGATATTTTCGCCGATGCCTGCCATCTCCCTGTCGCCGATGCTTGCATCGATGGTGTCGTCTGTCTCGAGGTGATTGAGCACGTTCCGGATCCTGCTCTGGCGGTCAAGGAGATAGCACGCGTACTGAAGCCGGGCGGTCGTGCCTGGATTTCCATGCCATTCCTCTACCCCGTGCACAACGAACCCTTCGACTTCCAGCGCTATACCGAATTCGGTCTGCGCAGGGACATGGCGCGCGCCAAACTGGAAGTCACGGATCTGCATCGATCCGGCCATGCGATACGTGCAGCCGGCCTGGTTATGTGCCTGGCAATCGCCGGTGGGGTAGATACGAGGCGAGGAGCCCTGAAGTTGATTCTGCTGCCGGTGGCCCTGATCGCGATTTTTACCACCAATGTGACTACCTGGCTCCTGTCATTGGCTTGGCCTAACTGGGACAACATATGCACCGGGCACCATCTGGAAGTGCGCAAGCCGTGTGAACCGGCCGTCACCCCGGACCGGACATAGTCCAACTGCGACAGCTTGCTGCCGCAACCCGATGGTCCTTCGAAAAACCATGCAGTGGCCGACACAATGCCGCCCTGTCAGCCTGTCAAACCCGAATGCCGCATACCCCACACCACACGTAACTTGAGTCATATGGATTCCGCATTGGATACAAATCAGATGTCACTCATGCTCAATCGATTTCCTCGCTCCGCTGACGCTCAAATCGGCAGCGGGCTGAAATAATGCGCGTATTTCTGGTCAGCACCATGTATCCACGCGATGCCGCCGGTTGGCGTGGTGTGTTCATCAGAAACATGGTTTACGCGCTGGCGCGCACACCTTCCAACGAGTTGACCGTGTGGGCACCACCCGGTGAACTTCCCGAGGGGGTCATCAATGCCTCCACACCAGCGGAAGCTCAGTGGCTTGGAAAGCTCGTCGACCTTGGCGGCATCTCGCACATGATGCGGAGCGGCGGCATCCGGGCACTGCTTGCGCCCGTCAAGCTGCTACTCCTACTCGCCGCAGCCTATCGAAGGCATCCGGATACGGACATCTACCACATCAACTGGCTGCAGTCCGCGCTGCCACTGCCTCGCGACGGCAAGCCCGCCCTCATAACCGTGTTGGGCAATGATTTGAGGCTGCTCAGGTTGCCATTCATGCGCCCCCTGCTTCGCAGGATGATGCACGGGCGCAAGGTGGCCATCTGCCCGAACGCCGAGTGGATGCGCGATCCCCTGCAACATGCATTCGGCGATGTCGCCGAGATCTGTCCTGTTTCATTCGGCATCGACCCGGTCTGGTACGCCATAGATCGTACACAGGTCGCCAATCATCCCAAGCGCTGGATCGTGGTTGCGCGTCTTACCATGGACAAGCTCGGGCCGCTATTCGACTGGTCATACCCGCTCTTCAAGGATGGTTCGCGTGAATTACACTTGTTCGGGCCCATGGAGCAGGACATCGATGTACCCGATTGGGTGCACTACCACGGCCCCGCCGCGCCGGCGCAATTGGCCAAAGAGTGGTTTCCTCACGCCTGCGGACTGGTAACGTTGAGTCGCCACGCCGAAGGACGGCCACAGGTAATGCTGGAAGCCATGGCTGCCGGCCTGCCGATCATTGCCTCCCGTATGCCGGCGCATGCCACCGTCGTCGTCGACGGCGAGACGGGCCTGCTGTGCGACTCCAAGGAAACCTACAGCAACGCACTGGACATGCTGGAGGACGGGGCCACCAATCATCGTTTCGGGGAAGCCGCGCGCCGCCGTGTGGCCAAGGACCTCGGTACATGGGACGACTGCGCAAATCGTTATTGGCGCATCTATACGCGGCTGCTTGGAGGAAGGAAAGATGACTGAGGCGGTACTCATTCTCGGCGGAGGCGGTTTTGTCGGGCGCAGCCTGACACGAACCTTGGCCCTGAAGGGCACGCCGGTCATCACCGTCAACCGCAGCACGCCGGGATTCAAGCATCCACTGGTTGAATCGATAGTCGGCGAATTCCGGGAACCAGAAGCTTTCACCTCTTTGCTCACGCGTAGCCATACCGTCGTGCATCTTGCTTCGACATCAACACCTGGCACATCGGCAGCGCGGCCGTTGCAGGAGGTGAACACCAATCTTTACATCACCGCTTCCTTGCTGCAGGCGCTCCAGGATCACCCTGACGTGGAGCTTTTATACATGTCCTCCGGAGGCTCGCTCTACGCAGATGCCTCCGGCTTGCCATCCGACGAAAGCGCGCGTGTCCACCCCCGCTCGTATCACGGCGCAGCCAAGCTCGCTTCGGAACATCTCGTCTCAGCCTGGTGCGACCAGTTCGACGGCAAGGCCACTATTCTGCGTCCTTCGAACATCTATGGCCCAGGCCAGCCCGAACGCCCCGGTTTCGGCGTTATTCCGGCCGCCTTCGGCAAAATTCTACGCAACGAGACACTCCACGTATGGGGCGACGGATCTGTCCGTCGCGACTATGTCTACATCGACGACTTGGTCCGACTCTGCACCATGATTCTCGATACCCCCATGCTCAAAGGCACGAGAATCTTCAATGTCTGCAGTGGCGCCAGCATCAGCCTCAACGAACTCTTCGACGTCATGGAAGCGGCTACGGGTAAGCCATTGCACCGCAGCTACGACGCCGGCAGGGCTGTAGACGCCTCGTGCATCGCTATGGCCGCCACGCATGCGGCAAAGGCCTACGGCTGGCGCCATCAAACTTCCCTGAAAGAAGGCCTAACACGAACATGGGAGTGGATCGACCGTGCCACGCACTGACGTGGCCCACATCGGGAACAAGTACTTTCCCGTGAGCGCCTCACACAGAAATGGCCTCCTGCGCCATCCGTGCCGTCGCTCGGGTAGAGAGTCACCATTCTTGCAATGCCTATGCTGGAAATGGGGCAAGCAGCCACACGCCGCCCGCAGCAAACCAGCCACGCTTGCGGCAATGCCCAGTGGTGCGGATTCGTCTTCATCGGCACAGCATAAGAAATCTGCAGTGGGCACGCGCCGATCATGAAGCGAACACTGAAAGGCCTAGGCATCCTGCTCGCACTCGTCGCTGGCGGCTATTTCGTGGTCTACGCGCACCGCGCCTTGGCCGGCAAGGACTTGTCGGCATTGCTCGACAGTAGGGTACTTGCCGCTATGGCCTGCCTTACCCTGCTCTATACACTGTCCATCCTGACAACGGCCCTTGCTTGGACGAGGCTGTTGCATGCCATGCGCCAGCCTGCCAAATTTTCGCGCCTGCTATCCATCGTGGCCACCACTCAGTTTGGCAAATACCTCCCGGGCAATGTGGCCCAGCACATCGGGCGCATCGCGTTGACGCGTGGCATTGGCGTGCAGATGTCTCCGGCGCTGCTCTCCATAGCCTATGAACTCCTGCTGGCACTGGTTGTGAGCGCACATATCGGCGCACTCACCCTGCTGTGGGCACCTCCATCTGCGTTGCTGCAATGGCAAATAACCCAGTACCGGGTACCGCTACTGATTGGGGTGACTGTAGGTGCGCTGGTCGCATTGCTGCTGGCGCCGCGTGTTGCCATATGGTTGACCCGTTTGCGAAACCCGGCACGCGAAGAGCTATTAGCCGCGCCCGCTAGATTGCATCTTGATCCAGTAACGGTCGGTATCTGCTATGCACTGTATGCGACCAGTTTCGTCATGATCGGCTACGGCCTCTGGCTGGTTGCTGGCTCGCTGGCACCCGCAGGCGTATCGATACCTGGCCCGATATTCCTCATCGGCGCATTCGCCAGCAGCTGGATCCTGGGCTTTGTTGCCCCTGGCGCGCCAGCCGGTCTAGGTATCCGCGAAGCCATGTTGAGCGCCTGGCTTAGCGGGGTGCTGCCTCCCGTGGAAGTGGTCCTGCTTGTTGTCGCACTGCGCATAGCCACCACCCTGGGTGACCTGATCAACTTTATCTGGGGGAGTGTGGTCATGTTTCGCCGGCGTGATGGCTAATACGGAAAGGCTCGCTCGCTTGGCGTGTATGGCCAGTTGGAGAGCGCCCCTGATCGACCCTGAAGAGACGACGCCTTTGGCCGTGCGGTACGCGCCTGCGATATCCAGGATCAAGCAACCCCGATGTTATCGTGCCACAGCGCTCCAACAATCTGAGACGCGAACCGAACCCCGACGCGTACGCGAACCACACTCCAGGACGACCCATGAAACTCATTATCCAGATTCCGTGCCTCAATGAATCCGAAACCTTGGCAATCGCCCTGGCAGAGTTGCCACGTGAGGTCGAGGGCTTTGACTCAGTTGAATGGCTGATCATCGACGACGGCTCAACTGACGATACGGCAGAAGTAGCCCGCCAGAACGGTGTCCACCACGTGGTGCGCCACCCGGTAAACCGCGGCCTTGCGGTGGGTTTCATGTCCGGTCTCGACGCCTGCCTGAAGCTCGGCGCGGATGTCATCGTCAACACCGATGCGGACAATCAGTACTGCGGTGCCGACATTCCCAAACTGACGGCGCCAATTCTTGCTCAACAAGCCGACATCGTCATTGGCGCGCGACCAATCGAACAAACCGAACACTTCTCCTGGGTCAAGAAGAAGCTTCAACGTCTTGGCAGCTGGGCGGTGCGTGTGGCCAGCAAGACCGATGTTGCGGACGCTCCCAGTGGTTTCCGCGCGATGTCGCGCGAAGCAGCCATGCGCCTGAACGTATTCAACGCCTACACCTATACGCTGGAAACCATCATCCAGGCGGGCCAGAGCAACCTGCGTATCATCTCTGTGCCGATCCGTACCAATGGCGATCTGCGGCCGTCGCGCCTGGTGAAGAGCATCTCCAGCTACGTCCAGCGTTCGCTGGTCACGATCCTGCGCGTCTTCGTGATATATCGCCCGCTGGCTCTGTTCTTCTATGCGGGATCGGTCTTTCTTCTCGCCGGGGCGGTCGCCGGTGTCCGGTTCCTCTACTTCTATTTCGACAATGGCGGAGAGGGCCATGTTCAGTCGGTCATTTTCGCCTCCTTGTGCCTCACGCTCGGCATGCTGTTCAGCATGATGGGACTGATCGGTGACTTGATCGCGACCAACCGCAAACTACTGGAACGAATCGATGTTCGTCTCCGGCACCTGGAATTCGGAAGCAGCGATCGTAATCATGCAAATATTAAAAATGGTTAATGGCATGAATATGAGCTCCGACTCAGGGCGCTCGGCGAAAGCGCTTTCTCTCATTTCTTCCATTTTTTTTGGGCTGTTGCTGTCCCTGCTTTTTATCGGGACAGCCAAGGTAGCGATTCATTCGGCGCCATCGTTCGATGGTGGCATGAATCTGGAAGTCGCCAGCTCCATCGCCAAGGACGAAGGCTATCGCCGCTCCTACGCGCAGCGCGACGTTTTCCCCCATGAGATACAAACAGGCGCTCCATACATCCTTCCAGCCGCCGCTGTCTTCAAGATTTGGGGCATAGCCATTCCGCAAGCGCAAGTAGTGAATATCGCCTACTTCGCCCTACTGCTGGCAACCACCTTCCTTTTGGTGAGGCAGAGAGGGAGCCGGACGCTTGCACTCTTCGCAGCCTGCACCGCTGCCGTTGTGCCTGGCATACTGGAATTCGGTTTCGGTGGCTATGGCGAAATACCGGCTATTTCTTTAGTTTTTGCTGCTACTACTATCTTCTACAGCGAGCGAAGCAAGCGACCACTAGTCACGGCATTCGTGGTGGGTGTGCTTCTCGCGCTGGCCGTGATTACCAAGACGGTGATGCTCATCGGGGCAGGCGCTCTCTGCCTTTGCGTCATCCTGGAGCTGGCCTGTCCTGCAGATGGCCAGCGGGCGCCGCATATGAAGAGGATGGGTGCACTGGCAGCCGGCGGCATACTCACCATGATTGCAATGGAGTTATGGAGAGCAGTGGCGTTGGGCGGCGTCGATGCCTGGACGAACTGGTGGACAGAGGAAACGTCGGGAATCTTCCGGCAAGCGGGTGTCCACACTGGACTTGCGGATACAACGACGGGCCTGCTCGGAAAACTGAGTTTGCATCTGCATCATCTGAGTCATGATTATCGATTTGCCATGTGGGCCACCGCCCTATGGCTTGTACTCCTCTGCTTCGCCGGGGTAGCAACGCTTTTGCGTTCACCCAAGCAAGTAGGCAAGTGGAGCACACTGACTATCCTAGTTATCGCCATCGTCTACATGGCGTGGTGGCTGCTAGTAACGCCCACAGCCAAAGCGTGGCACCGGCGTATCATCGACGGCATGATCTGCGCCAATGTCGGGATGATCATGTTTGTCGCAACCTGGTCCAGTGATTGGCGCAATCGTGCGTACGGCAGACTGGCCAGGATTTCGGCCATATTGATCACATGCCTAATTCTTAGCCTACCACTGGTATGGCTGGTAAAGGGCTCCCGAGCGCTTGTCTACGCCAGCACAAATCTTGATGACAATCGCGCGCTCCTACACGTGGTCGAAGAGGTACGAGCGCTTCCGAAGAACGCCTACATCTTCGGTGTCGGCTGGTATTCCGCCCCAACCATCTCCCTTCTCGCGGAGCGGCTCATTCTGGATTTCAATGACATTCCCGTATCGCGCCTGGAAACCGGACGGCCGGTCTATTTCGTGCAGGCTCCGAGTGATTCTTCGGACTACCTTGGGCGTGTTCGCTCGAACTACCAGCTGTCCGATGCACCACGGGATGGCTATGCTCTGCTGGCGGCCATCTCGTTGACGCCTTCACCGCTTACCCCTCAGCACGACGAAGTCCAACGCCACATTCATGCTGCCGACAACTATAGCTATATGCGTGGATTCAACGCCTCCGAGGGAAGTAATGGTCGTTGGCTCAGCGACGACAACCTCATTCTCCTAACACCCAAGGCTGGCGATCACTTCGAACTAATTGTCTATACGCCTTCGCAGGCCTCATACCTGTACAACAGCGCTCCGAAGGTTATGGTCAGCTTCAATGGCTGCGCTACGCCGACTCAGGACAGTAAACCCGGAGGCGTTTCGAAGCTGAACTTTCCGATTCCGGACAGCTGCGGCATCACGCCTGGTCAACCCGTCAACGTCCGCATCGAAGTCGATAATCTTCTTGATGTAGCCACGACGCGCGACGCGCGCCCACTCGCCGCTCTTGGAAAGGAGATTGGATTCGTGGGGTCGCAGCCTTGAGGTCGATCTCGCCGATACCGAAAACGACGTGATATCCAAACCGCAGGACGGCGCTCATAACGCCATTCTGCAGCTCTCGCGGCACACGGCATCAGAAGCCGGTGCTCGATCATTTTTTGTGGCCAAGCTCTCGCTGAAGACTCAACGCCCACTCCGTTCGCGCCATGAATTCCGAATAGTAAAAGTACGCCCGGGCCGACTCGAAGGCGGCTTGGCGCATGAGCCCAGACTCGCGTAGCAGAGCGTCGTTGTGCGGCAACGGGTGATAGATACGGTACTCGAAATCAAGCGCATCCGCGGCAGGCTGGAATTCAGCGACGAAAGCGAAACTCTTTCCAGGCAGCGCCATAATGCGGAATCCGCGCGGCTCAAAAATATGTGCGGCTCCGCGCAAGGAGTACGAGACGATGTGTCCGCGATGTAACGGATCCAAGTACCCGCGGTCCTCATTGATCACATAGTCAGGCATGCCTGTATTGAACAACCATAGACTGTCAGGCAGGCTGACCTTGGCCAGCCCGTCCGCCAATTTGCCCAACATCCGCGGTGTGAGGTGCTCAATGACTTCGATGCACACTCCCACATCATAGGTTTCCTCCAGCATGCCCACGTCGCCTTCCACGTACTTCGGGTGGGATGTTCGTTCCACCGGAGGAAACAGTTCGACGCCATGGAACAAGTCCGGTCGCTTTGGATATTGCTTAGCCAGTTCGTCAAGCAGATAGCCGGGGCCGGTACCCACATCGAGAAAGCGCGTTACCGGTCGCTGGCAATAAAGCAATGCCTCGCCAGCCCGGGTCAACGATTCCCCTCTGGCGCGCGTACGCGCCGAGCATAACTCCTCGTTCCAATAGGCTTCATCGTACAGACGCGTGCTATTCCCGTTGTCGATATCAACCAGCACATCGTTGGCAATATGCAGTGACCCGCAAGAGACGCACCGCGCGTAGTCGTACCCATCGATATTCGCGTAGAACACCGACTTTCCTGCCTCGCACACCGGACACGTAGTCTCCATGCCGCACCTTCTCCCGTAGGCGACTCAGTCAGCCCACCGCTGGTCCTATGGCCATTGACCGGATCGACCTCTCCCTGCCACTGTTCCCCCGATGGGCAATGGACGACCGGGAGCGGCAGATGGTGCACACCCGGCATCGTCATGGAGCTTAGCAGGACTGTCGCACGGCCCGTTATTACGGGTTTATGTGCCGCGGCGGTCCAGCCCGTCCTGCGTCGTCGCTGGCGCAGTGAGCGGCCAAAGGCGTACGGATTTCAAACGCAGTGCCTGTCGTTCAACCGTGTGCCAGGAAAGGTAGCCGAGCGCGAGGGCCGCGCACCCACAGACAAGGAACGAAAGCGAAGGTGCGGCGTGCGGAAACATCGCTGCATAAACCTGCTGCAGCGGCCAGCCCCACAGATAGGCTCCGTAGGAAGGGTCGCCATACTTCTCAATGGATGGCAGCCGCACGCAGTAGCCAAACCAGAAACAGAAGTAGGTGAGCGCCAGCGCAAACACCCACGGGTAGATTTCCGCACGTCGACACAGATAGGTTGCAAATAACAGTGCAAGCATACCGACATGGCTTATCTCGATCTTGTCCTTGTACAGCTGCACGGCTATGCCGAGCAGGAAGTAACCGGCCAGGCGCACCCACATCCAGTGCAGTGGCAAAAGCTCCGGACGGAAAACACCCGCAAGTGCCAGTCCTGCGAGGACGAGAAGTGTAAGTTTTCGACTGCGAAGCAGGCCTACCGCGCCGATGATGGCCACGAAGAGATACATGTGGAATTCGGCCGGCAGCGTCCAGAGACTGCCATTGACGGATGGCCCGAACGGGTTGGATTGAAACACGCCAGGCAGCGTATATGACACGTCGGAGGAGAACTTGAGATTCTGCACGACGTAATGGGTTACACCGTGCGATCGCAGGTAATCCGTCAGTGACAGACTGGTAAGTATCGGGCCGATCACAAACGCGGTGACGATCAGGCAGGCAAGCAATGCGGGGACAATGCGCAGCAGGCGTGCCTTGAGGTAATCGACCGGATCCGAGCGCCGAAGATAGCTTCCGCTCACCATAAACCCGCTGAGCACAAAGAAGATATCGACGGCGATATCTCCGCTGTACGTGTCCCAGTTGAGGCGCAGGAAGATATCGCGCGCACCGGGGATCGGAGACAGCGCAAAGCTGTGCCCATAAATGACCATCAGGGCAGCGATGACCCGCAGCAACAGGAAATTGTCTTTCCTGGTTGCCAACCCTTCCGCGACGGTTCTTCCGGATGGCATGCATACACCTTGGATTAGTGAAGCGACACGGCCTGCTCCCTGCATGTGCGGAGAGCGCAGTTCATCACTTACTGAACGATGAACTGCACGTCACCGCTTTGATAGGACTGTTTGCCCTTGCTCCCGGCGACATGCAGCGCGTACTGGCCCGCCTTCGCATAAAGACTGGCGGGCACGGCAGCGGTGATGAGATTGCCGGAAATATAGCTTTGCAGCTTCACGCCATCGAGATAAACCGCTGCGTCGGTGCCATCCAGTGGCTGGTCAACACGTACCCAAAGCGCTGCCTGCTGATTCGGCTGCACGTTGAACGGCTCACCCGCCTTGACCGGGGTCGGGCCGAATCCGGATATCCGCAGGCTGGATGAAACATTCGTGGAAGTCGCCTCGGCTGCCGCGGCCTGTGGGGCAGAGGCCTGCGAATTCGTATCACTCTCTTCACTGCAGCCCTGCAATGCCAACGCCGAGCAAAGTGCCAAGGCAAGCAGTGCGGTTTTCACGTATGTCATCTTCGTAGCCATCTGTGCACACTCCAAAATCGTGGAATCATCAAGATTAACTTCCGCACCCATATCACTTCAAAGCGCGTCGTTCATCGGCAAGGCATTGAACTCGCCACAGCCACAGCTCTCAAGCGCCGGAACACACCATATACCCTGGCGACACAGTGCAAGCCGCCAACCGTGGGCGCACAGACCATCGTATGTTGCCGCAATCGGATGGCCGAATTCCCGAGTCACATTACCGAATTTATCTGAGGCTCATAGTGCTCGCTTGGACAAGTAAGAGCATCAGCATCGTTCGTTGCAGACCCATTACGTCTTGTACGGATCGAGCGCAAGATTTTGCACAATCGCGATCTGCGCAGACACATCTCGCAAGGCACTTTCGCATGTAATCCCTGATGACGGTGTTCGACTACAGACCGACCAGCGGCGCCATTCAATTCAACCACACGACGCGGCGCGCATGACCAATCTGGCGAGTTGCCTGCCACCGGCATCGGTCAGGATGAAAGCACTGCCATCGGTCATCCAGGCCCCGCTCACTTTGCTTCCCGCAGCGCCGGTGGCGGCCCAAAGCTTGGGCTCCTTGCTGGGATCCTGCACCCAGATCTTCACTGTGTTGACGCGTGCCGTCGTGGCATCCCAGCTCACCTTGACCGCAGCACGCTTCCCACGCAAGGCACCGCACTGTTCGAGAACAGCTGGCTCGGATTGGAGCTTCACACCTGCCGCCATCAAGGCGGAGCCTGTTGCAGTGCTTGCAGCTTTCGCCGGGGCCGCCGGTGCTGAGGAACCGGTATAGGACTCCCCGGGTGAGCAAGCAGCCACGCCCCACGTCAACGCGACAATAAGGGTTGCTCTGGCTGCTGCACTGAAAAACGAAATACTCACGTGCTCACCTCGTGGATGCTGTGTTGATGATGATATCTGACCCGATAAGGACTGATTGATGGTCTCCTGCCTGGCGCACCGCAAGCACATCAACCATCGCCCTCAAGTCCTCTGTGATGCCATGCCCCGTCGCGCCATTTGTGCCGACCAGTACACATAGCCCGACCCCCGCTGCTTGGCCAGCAGCAATATCGGATGGCTTGTCGCCGACGAGAACGGATGCCGCCAGATCCAGAGCCAAGTCCCGCTGTGCTGCCAGGATCATGCCTGGGGCGGGCTTGCGGCAGGTACAAGCGCGCAAGTATCCCGTTTGCCCAGTGGCGGGATGGTGCGGACAGTAGTAGACCGCATCCAGTCTGGCCTGATGTTCCTCGAACACGCTGGACATCCATTCCATATAGCGCCGGAACTCATCCTCGGAGTAGTAGCCCCGGGCAATACCCGCCTGGTTGGTGACGACTACCACCCGATGGTTTCGTCGATTGGCCAGCCGCACGAGATCAAATATCCCGTCGACGAACTCCGTGCGGTCTGGCGTGCAGACATAGCCGTGATCAACGTTGATCACGCCATCCCGATCGAGAAAAAGCGCCGGTTGCAGTCCCATCAGGCGCCGCTCTCGCTTCCACCGAGCTCAAGCTGCGCGCGGGAGTAATCCTCCGGTACACCGATATCGATAAACGCCGCAGTTTGAGTAAAGGCTTGCACCTGCCCATCCTGTACTGCCGGAACCAGTACCGCGTTCTCGAAAGAGAAACTGGCAAGCGCAGGGAAAGCACCTGCAACCTCGCGTGCCAGCCGGTACACACCCGCATTGATGTAACCCGGACCGCGCAACCCCTTTTCGGAAAAACCGATCACCCGATGCCCCTGGACTTGGACGGCACCATAGCGGGCTACATCCGGCACCTGGGCGAGTGCCATACCGAGCTTCGCGCCAGACGCATCTGCTTGTTCGTCGAAGGCACCATAATCAAGCTCGAGATAGGTGTCACCATTGAGCACGAACAACGCATCACCATGGATTCGCGGAAACGCTTGGGCGATCGCTCCGCCGGTACCCAACGGTTGCTGTTCCTGCGAATAAATCAGTGACATGCCGTGCCAGCGATCGCCCATTACCTGGCGAACCTTGTCGCCCATGTAGCCGGTCGCCAGCACTACCCGCCGGAACCCCTGCACGGCCAACCGATCGAGCAGAAAAGCAAGAAACGGCTTGCCCTGGATCGGCGCGAGCGGCTTGGGCACATCGCTGACGACGCTCTGTAAACGGGTACCGAAACCACCGGCAAGAATTACCGCCTCGTCAGTGCGCGCCATGGCCGAATATCTCGTGCTCGATCAGGCCGCACAGGAGATGACCAATGAACTCGTGCCCTTCCTGGATCTTCGGTGTCTCCGACGACGGCATGCGGAAGCACAGGTCACACAGTTCAGCCATCTTTCCGCCGCCCTGCCCGGTAAACCCGATCACCTTGATGCCGATGGTCCGAGCCGCCTCGATCGCCCGCAGGATGTTCTTCGAATTGCCTGATGTAGAAATGGCAAAAAACACATCACCCTTGCGGCCAAGCGCCTCTACCTGCCGGGCGAAGACATAGTCATAGCCATAGTCGTTGCCAATGGCCGTGAGGATGCTGGTGTCCGTCGTCAAGGCGATAGCCGGAAGACCCGGGCGATCGAAATAGAAGCGGCTGACCAGTTCACCCGCCCAATGCTGTGCATCCGCGGCACTACCGCCGTTACCCGCAAACATCAGCTTGTTGCCACCCTTGAGCGCCTCCACCGACAGCGCTACCGCACGCGGTATCGACTCTCGCAGTACCGTGTCCATGGACATGGCGTGCAGCAGCTTGATTGACTTGTCGAACTCGCCGTCGATGTGTCCGTTCAGATGATCCGCCATGAGGTGGCTCCTTGATGCGTGAAATGAAAATCCATGATGCTGCCACCTTGCTCCAATAACGCACGAGTCAGGCCGATGCGCTGCTCGGGGCTGCACAGGAACATCATGAAGCCGCCGCCGCCGGCACCGGACACCTTGGCGGCGCGCGCGCCGTTGGCGAAAGCAACTTTCTCGACCTTTTCGATCAGTGGATTGCTGATGCTGGTGGCGGTTTTCTTCTTCGCCACCCAACCCGCTTGAAGCGTGGACTCCAGCCGACGAAGGTCGCCCTTGAGGATGCATTCCTTCATCTGAATGGCTTCGTCCTTCAGCTGATGCATGGCATCGATAGAAGCCTGATTCTTGTTGCCCACATTGCGCGATTGCTGATCGATAATGTCGGCGGAAGCGCGCGAAACACCGGTGAAGTACAGCACCAGTGAACTCTCGAGTTCAGCCCAGACCCAATCTTTTATGCGCAACGGATTGACGATGACCCGATCGTCCGCGTAGAACTCCATGAAGTTGAAGCCGCCAAAGGTGGCTGCATATTGATCCTGCTTGCCGCCCGCCAGGCCCAGATCCTTGCGCTCGATGTCATAGGCGAGCTGCGCCACTTCGTACTCACCCAGAGGCAGCGAGAAATATTCGACGAACGCCTGCAACAGCGCCACCACCATGGTCGAGGACGAGCCCAACCCGGAACCTGGCGGAGCATCCGAGAACGTCTTCACCGTCAGCGACGGTTGTTCGCCGTGAAGAAAATCGCGCGACACCCGCGCGTACACGCCTTTGAGCAATTGCAGTGGCCCGCCGCCCGCAACACTCTCGTCACAGGAATGCGTCTCTTCGTGGCGTACATCGAGTGCATGAAAACAGGTCTCTCGTCCGTTGCCTGCCGTCAAGATCGCATACGCATAGCGGTCGATGGTGACGTTCATCACGCGACCGCTGTAGACATCGCAGTAAGGTGATACATCGGTGCCACCGCCGGCGAGACCCAGCCGCAGCGGTGCACGCGCACGTACGATCATGGCGTACGCTCCTCGGCAGCTACGCGCCATGAAAGCTCTTGCGCGAACTCGCTCCATTGCGCTTCTTCCGTGAAATTGGCACGCACGAAAGCCTGCCCCGCAGCGGAGTTTCGACGCCAGGCGGCATCATCATCGAGCAGGTGCAGAACCCGCTCTGCAAAATCCTCAGCGGTATCCGCAGCAGCAAGAAACCCGACTGTCTGTTCGAGACCCTGCACCCCGGCCGACGTAGTCACGCACGGCACGCCAAAGCGCATGGCTTCGATCACTTTGCCTTTCATGCCTCCGCCGAAGCGCAGTGGCGCAACGACAACGCGCGCGTTCGCATAGCGTGCCGCAAGCTCTTCATCGGTGACGAAACCCGTAACCGTAACGCCATCGCCATGCAATGCCTTGACCTCATCGGACGGGTTGGAACCGACCAGATCGAGGTGAATCTGCGGGCGGTGCCTACGGACAAGAGGCAGCACCTCACGGACAAACCACTCCGCGGCATCCACATTCGGTGGGTGGGCAAAGCCCGCGACGAAGACCAGATCGTGCCGATTGGCCAGGTTCGCATCGGGATGCTCGGGAAAATCATCGAACGCATATGCGGCTATCGTATGGGAATGCACCTCCGGTGCATGCTCATCCAACCACGCGCGCACGTGCTGCGTCTCGCTGACAGAAGGATAGTAGACGGCGTCCACCAGCTTCCAGACTTCGTGTTCCAGCTTTCTTGCCCTGTCGCACTCCGCCCGCAGCAGCTTGTCTGCCGGTTGTATACGCAACCGGTCCTCGATACGCAGGTAATGCACATCGTGGCCGTAATAAAGCAGGGGCACACTACTGTTCTTGCGCACCGCCTCGATGAAGTTGACCGCAATATGCGGGCGGCTCAGCAGCACGACGTCGATATCTGCTGCATGCTGGTGCATCCACTGCTCAAAACCCTGGTGATATTCGGCACCGTAGATAACTTCGACACCGTGCTGTTGCATCAGCGGCGCGTAGGCCGGATCGTTGTGCAGATTCTCCGGCCAGAACTTCACCGAGAAGCCCTTCCGTACGAACATGCGGATGAACTGCCACATGGTGCGTGAGCCCGCATCCCGGTCCGGCTGGGGGATATAGTGATCCACGATGAGAATGGTCCGCATCGCACCCGTACGCCCACGCGCACGAAAGACGTTTTCACCATTGGGAAAATGCTCACGCTTGAGTACTTCATGCCAACGTTCGTAGAAGCGCCGCTGGTTCTCGACCTGATAAGCCTTGATGCCGGAGCTGACATCGGTGCCGTGTGATACGCCTTCGTGATGCACAACCACCGAGCGCGGCTGGTAGTAGAGCTTTAATCCAACTTCGCGCACCTTGAAAGCGAGATCCGAATCCTCACAATACGCGGGTACATAACGCTCATCGAAACGACCCAGTCGCTCGAATAATTCGGCAGGGATCAGCAATGACGCGCCCGAGCAGTAATCCGTCTCACGCACATAGTTGTAGATACTGCGCGCGGGGTCATCCAGGCGCCCGTAATTCCAGGCACTGGCGTCGGCCCAGATGATCCCGCCGGCTTCCTGCAGTCGACCATCCGGGTAAATCAGCTTGGAACCGACCATGCCGCAATCCGGGAATCGCCTGAACACGTCCAGCATGCTGTCCAGCCACCCGTCCGTAACCTCGGTATCGTTATTGAGGAAATAGAGATAACGGCCGCGCGCCAACCCGGCGGCACGGTTGCACGAGCGCAGGAAACCCAGATTCTCTGGGTTGACTTCGTAACGAAGACCAGACACCCCGGTCAACGCACCCATGTCGACATCTCCGGAGGCATCCTCGGCTACCAGAACCTCGTACGGCACCTGCGGTGGGTGCGCAGCAATCGAGCGCAGGCATGCCGCCGTGATGGCCAGGTTGCCATAGGTCGGAATGATGATGGTGACTTCGGGTTCGTTGTAGAACGGAAACGCCAACTCGCTCACGTGTTGCCCGGACGACTCGTCCCGCGACTGCAGTGCGTCGGTTTGGGCCACGGGAAGGGAGTCGGCCAGCGCCTCCATCACCCCCTTCGCCTTACGGGCTCCAAGCATGCGCCGTTCTGCAAAAATCACCTGCAGGCCCTGCCAATCTCGACGCAGCAACATGCCGATCGCACGCAACGGCCGGGTCAGAGCCCAGGAGCGCGATTGCAACACTCGTTCGTACTGATTGCCCAATGTCGCCAGCTCGCCGTTCAGCAACTCCGCGCGGGCTCTCAATCGACCGTGTTCATCCTGCAACGAAGCGACAAAGGTATTGCGATCGGCCAGTTCGCCGTCCAACGCATGTGCCCATTGAGCCACTTTCTCGTGCTCGACACACAATGCGGCGTAACGGGACTGAAGCTCGCTCAGTTCGCCGCTGACTCGCGTAAAAGCTTCGACTATCTTCTCACCGACCATCGCGGCACGCTGGTGCTGGCCGGAGAAGCCCTTGATATGCTGTCCCATTGCAGCCAACTGCTGCTCGACAGCGCGCCCCCATTCTTCCATTTCGCGCTTTTCCCTCTGCAGTGCTGCAAGTTCCTCATGCAGACGTGTTGCTTCGACGACCGCCTCTTCGTGTTCCGTGGCGAGTCTAGCGCCACGCTCACGTTCTTGTGTCAATTCCGTACTTAACGACTTTGCCCAAGTGACCGCTTTCTCATGATCTATCTGGGTCTGCCCATACGACTTGCGCAAAGCATCCAGTTCGGCACTCAAGGATTGTGCCCAGGCAATTGCATCTTCGTGTTCTGCGGCAAGTCTAGTGCCGCGTGTACGCTCTTGCGTCAACTCCACGCTCAGCGACTTCGCCCAAGTGACCGCCTTCTCATGATCTATCTGGGTCTGCCCGTACGACTCTCGTAGGGTATCCAGTTCCCTATCCAGGGATTGCGCCCAGGCAATTGCTGCTTCTTGCTCTGCTGCAAGTTTGGCGCTGTGTGCATGTTCCTGCGTCAACTTCACGCTCAGCGACTTGGCCCAAGTGGCTACCTTTTCATGGTCTGCCTGGGTCTGTCCATACGACTCGTGCAGGGCATTCAGCTCCGTATCTAGCGACTTGGCCCAAGCCACCGTGGACTCATGCTCCCGCACCATGTTCCCATACGCCTCACGCAACTCATTCAGCTCGACGTCGAGTCCAGCTGCCCACGCAGCGACCCTGCGATGATGGGTATAAAGATCCTCGGCCTCGGAAAACAGAACAGAGGGGCGCAATTTTTCTGGAAACACTGTGTCCAGCACACCAGCAATCGCAATGAAATAGACCGGGTCGGCCAGTGACGCGGCACGTTCGACGACCTCGGATCCCGTGTCCGTCAGTGCGTCAATCGTCTGTACGGTGGCTCCGTCACCCTGCAACGTAAAGATGGACGAGCCGACCGCGAGCCTCTGACCGAAGTAGTAGATATCGCCAAACTGCTCCCGGAGCACCGCATCGAACTCGGCAAAATCCAGCTCCTTGACATGGAATTCGTTGTGATGCCCGGCCAGTTCCGAATAGACCGTTCGGTTCGGCGAGGAAATGACCAGCAACCCATCAGGCCGCAGCACGCGACGAATCTCGCTGAGCATTTCCCGATGGCGATCGTGATGCTCGATGGTTTCGAATGAGACCACCACATCGACGCTATTATCATTCAGCGGTATCTGTGCGGCATTGCCCTGCACGAACTCAAGGTCGGGAATGTCATGGTACGTCGTACGCGCATGCTCGACTGCATTGTCGGCGATATCCACTCCAACTACTGAACGGGCACTTCGCGCAAGCATCGCGCTGCCATAGCCCTCGCCGCAGGCAATGTCGAGAACATCCTTGCCTTCGACAAGGTGCGCGCACCATGCGTAACGATGCAAGTGTTCGTGCCGGATCTCTCCCGCCTCGGTCGGCACGTAGCGCTCGCCCGTAAACTCCATCGATTACCCTCCCGTCAGCTCGATCTCGATGGCGTGCATCGGGATACCAACCAACCCATGCCGCATGGTGCTCTCGCTCGCCTTGAAGGTGAGGGCATCATGGATCCAGTGCTGCTGGGTATGGTTCTCCTGGGTTCCATTGGCCAGTGCCACGTCCACCGAATAATCGCCACTGGGCAACACCGGCATACGAAAGCGGAAATGCGCACGTAGTCGGGTACCGACTCGCGCACAGAAGGGCTGCTCCCGGTAGCTGAGGTAAGTGTTGTCACCGAACAACCGCTGCCCCAGCCGATCCTTGACGTAGAACCCGAAGATCGGTGCATCCAGAGATTCGGACACCTCGGCCTCGATCATCAGGTCGGCAACTTCGCCGCCTGCCGTCAGCCGATGTACCTCGCCATTGCCGTTCAACAACTGCACATCGATGATACGCGCGGCACCCGTACCGAATTCGTTGTCGATCTGCGTCGGGTCGAACTCGAATATCTCGACAAGATTGCGTGTCGCCTCGCCATTCAGCATGGCCTTGCGCGGATCGACCACGTCTGCCGGCATGGTGGCAGGCCCCGCGTTCACTCCGTCGGTAATCGCACTAGTCGCCGAAATGGGAACCCGCACTATTACTGACTCGCCAAGCGATGCACGATCGGCCGCATGTTGCTCAGCCAAGTACCTCTCCACGACATCGCGTGCGGAGCCGTCCATTACCATTCGTCCCGAATCCAGCCAGATAGCCCGGCTGCACAGACTGGTGACTGCCCCAGTGTCATGGCTGACGAACAGCAGCGTGCCGCGCTTCTGGAATTCACGCAGGTAGCGCATGCACTTCTGCGTGAAACGCACATCGCCGACGCTCAACGCCTCGTCGATCACCAGGGTATCGGCATCGACATGGGCCGCAATCGCGAACGCGAGCCGCACGTACATGCCGCTCGAATACGTCTTGACCGGCTGGTTGATGAAGTCCCCGATATCGGCAAACTCCACGATCGACTGGTAACGCTTGCGCAATTCGCCTTCCGGGATGCCGTAAAGCAGTCCGCTCAGATAGACGTTTTCCTTGCCGGTGAATTCCGGATTGAATCCGGCTCCCAACTCAAGCAGGGCGGCAATCCGCCCAGGCACCTCCACAACGCCCTCGGTCGGATGGAGCGTCCCGCACACCATCTGCAGCAGGGTCGACTTGCCTGAACCGTTGCGTCCAATGATGCCCACGGTTTCACCGCGCCGCACATCGAACGACACGCCGCGCAGTGCCCAGAACTCCTTGAAATAGGCAAGTCCATCCTTGCCTACCGCCCGCCCAAAGCGCGGCAGGATCATCTGCTTGAGCCGATCGGCCGGTTGCGCATAGATCTCGTAGCGTTTCCCGAGCCCGTCGACACGAATGCTGAAATTGTCAGAGGACATCAGCGAACCCTTTCCTGCTTCGCTCGAACCATGCAAAGGCAAGCCATGCAAACAGGCACGCCAATACGGCATAGAGGCCAAGGTGAATCCATGACGGCGGCCTTCCCCAGATGAGGACGTCCTGGGAGGCCTCCACGATCACCGTCAACGGATTCAGATACATCCAGTCACGATATGGCTCGGGAATGAATTCCTTGGGATACAGGATCGGTGCAAGGAACATGAGCGCCGTGGTGATGATGCCAGTGGCCTGTTTGAGGTCACGCAGAAAAACGCCGAGGGACGCCAGCAGCCAGATGGTACCGGCCACAAAGGGCAAAAAGCATGCGACGACTATCGGGAACAGGACGATCGTCCACGGCAGGGAGCCCTTCACGAACAACAAGATGATCAGCAGGACAACCGTCGAGATCAGCAGGTGGAACAGTGCTGAGCCCAGCGCGCTCCACGACAGTATTTCCAGCGGAAACACGACCTTCTTGACGAAATTCGTGTTTTCCACAATCAACGTCGGAGCCCGATTGGCGCATTCCGCGAACATGGAGTTGATGTTCAATCCCGCGAACAGGATGATCGCGAACTCGAAGTGGCCCGTCACCTGGGCGTTCCAGCGCGAATTGAAGATGATCCCGAACACGAACGTGTAGATCATCAACATCAGCAACGGATTGAAAAACGACCAGAGCAATCCAATGAACGATCCGCGATAACGGCCTACAACATCACGTCGAGCCATCTGCACAACCAGCGCGAAGTGACGACACAGCGCTCGGTATGGAGAGAGCGGGTCGATGAGACGATAGGCTGAAATCATGACTTCGGATAAACCTTGTTCGCGACTGTGCTATCGACAATCCCGGGGATGAACGGCACACAGCTGTATGTATCAATTTTTCGCATGCGCAGTGATGAGAACGCGAATTTACCGGCGATCGGACCGTTCAACCCAACGCACGCTCCAGTTCATCACGCAGGTCCCTTATGTCCTCCACCCCGACCGACAACCGCACCAGCCCGTCGCTGATCCCCAGCCGCTTGCGGTTGGCTGCGGGCACCGAGGCGTGGGTCATGATCGCGGGATGCTCGATCAGGCTCTCGACGCCGCCGAGCGACTCGGCCAGCGCGAACAGCTCGCAGCGCTCCAGCATGCGGCGAGCCTTCTTCAGGCCGCCCTGCACCTCGATCGTGACGATGCCGCCGAAGCCGTTCATCTGGCGCTTCGCCAGCGCGTGCTGTGGATGGCTCTTCAGGCCCGGGTAGATCACCCGCTCGACCGCCGGATGCTTCTGCAGCCACGCCGCCAGTTCCAGCGCGCTGGCGCAATGTGCCTTCATGCGCAGATGCAGGGTCTTCAGGCCGCGCATGGCGAGGAAGGCATCGAACGGACCGGCTACCGCGCCCACCGAGTTCTGCAGGAAACCCATCTGCCCGGCCAGTTCCCGATTGCCGGCGACCACGATGCCGCCGACCATGTCGGAATGCCCGTTGATGTATTTGGTGGCCGAATGCAGCACCAGGTCCGCACCGTATTCCAGCGGGCGCTGGATCATCGGCGAGCAGAACGTATTGTCCACGACCAGGATCAGGCCGTGCTTCTTCGCGAACGCGGCGACCTTGGCCAGGTCGACCAGCTTCAGCATCGGGTTGGTCGGCGTCTCCGCCCAGATCATCCGCGTGTTCGGCTTCAGCGCCGCCTTCAACGCCGCCGTGTCGTTCAGGTCGATGAAGCTGAAGTCCAGCCCGGCCGAGCGCCGGCGCACCTTCTCGAACAGGCGGTAGGTGCCGCCGTAGAGGTCATCCATCGCGATCACGTGGCTGCCCGAATCCAGCAGATCCAGCACAGTCGCCGCCGCCGCCAGGCCGGAGGCGAACGCGAAGCCGGCCACGCCGCCTTCCAGGTCCGCCACGCAGCGCTCGTAGGCCATCCGGGTCGGATTCTGCGTGCGCGAGTACTCGTAGCCCTTGTGCTTGCCCGGGCTCTCCTGCACGTAGGTCGAGGTGGCGTAGATCGGCGTCATGATGGCGCCGGTGCTGGGATCGGGGTGCTGGCCAGCGTGGATGGCACGGGTGCCAAGGCCGAGTGATGGGCTCTTGTTCGGGTTTTTCATGCTGCGAGGGTCCGGGCCTGATCAGGGCAAGCCATAAGGGAGCCATCTTACCCGTTCGCCCTGTACCCGCCAAAATGACGGCGAGCAAGCCGTTCATTTTCCATCGAACCCCGGCGCCCGTGTGTCGCCTCGCACCATCCAAGGTTTCCGATACGCCCATACTGCGGCACCATGCAGCATCTGGCATCCCCGCCGCCCGGCGGCTCCGTGGTGGTCGATCGGAACAGCATGAAATTTCTTCTACACGCCCAAATCGACCAGCGCAGCATCGGAGCGCATCTTGGCGCGCCGGAATACAGCTATTTCTTCCTGTTGCGTGCGTTTTCCGAGGTGCTTGCGGAGCTGGGCGAAGTCGTCCAGCTGGAAAACCCGGCGGAAGCCGACGCCATCCACGCGCAGTGCCTCGCCGTCGGCGAGCGTTGCGTCCTGCTGTCGTTCGCGCCACCACACAAGACCCCACTGGGCCTCGCCTGCCCGACCATCCCGGTGTTTGCATGGGAATACCCGGATATTCCCCAGCAGATCGAGGAAGAATGCTGGCTGGACGACCCACGGCACGACTGGCGCTACGTGCTGTCGCGTACCGGCCGCGCCATCACCCTGTCCAGCCACACCGTGGCGGCGGTACGGCGCGGCATGGGGCCAAGCTTCCCGATCGTGGCGATTCCCTCGCCGATCAAGCCGATCGCCCACGGCAGCGAACATGGCCACGTGCCTCCCGCGGCGCAGGGTGTGCTGCTCAAGGTGAATGCCAGCGTGGCTGACAGTCGATGCATGGGCCTCGACGTGGATGGCCTGATCTACCTTGACGAGGAGGACGAGACCGCTTTTCTTCCGGGCGACCTCGATGACCTGCCCGAACCAACGCGTGCACGGTCGAGCATGGCGGACGTCCAGGTACCCGACCTGCCCGACGCGTTTACCGACGCAGACGAATCGGCGCCGCTGATCTGCGGCTGGGAGCTGCCGCCGGCCAAACCCATCCGCACCCGCCTGCACGGGGTGGTCTACACCGCCGTGCTGGCACCCGCGGCCGGTCGAAAGAACTGGGAGGATCTGATCACCGCATTCTGCTGGACCTTCCGCGATACCGCAGATGCAACCCTGGTCCTGAAGCTGACCGGCACCCACCTTGCCCATCCGCATATCCAGTTGTTGATGCTGCTGACCAAGCTGGCCCCCTTCAAATGCCGGGTGATTGCCATCAACGGCTATCTGCCCGATGAGGACTATGCCGCCCTGGTCGCCGCGACCACCTATTACGTGAACACCTCGCTGTGCGAGGGCCTGTGCCTGCCGCTGGTCGAGTTTCTCGGCGAGGGCGTGCCGGCCATCGCTCCGGACAACACCGCCATGGCCGATTACGTCGACGACAGCCTTGCCTTCGTGGTGGCGAGCTACCCCGACGTGCCCACGGTATGGCCGCATGGCGACAACGAGGTCAACCGGACCTCGTACCACCAGCTCGACTGGCAGTCGCTGGTCGATGCATACCGGCGCAGTTTTGAAGTTGCGCAACACGACCCGCACCGCTACCGGCAGATGTCGCGCCGGGCGCACGAGGCCATCCAGGCTTACTGCGGCCACGAGGTCGTGAAGTCGCACCTGCATGCGTTCCTGTGCCCGGACCTGCCCCTGTCGGGCAAGCCACCTGCATCGCCCGCATCCGGCTCGTCATCGCAGCCGCTGCCGGTCGCATCATGATCCTGCTGATCCATACCAGCACGGCGGCAAGGCAGATCCAGCAGCAACTGGGGCGCCCCGAATACAGCTACCGCTTCGTGGTGGAGGAGTTCCGCCCGTTGCTTGACGAACTGGGTATCGTCATCGAGGTGGATGACCCCGAGCGCCAGGTCGACGCGATCCACGCCAGCTGCCGTCGCCATGGCGAGCCCTGCGTGTTTCTGTGCTTCATGCCACCGAACAAGACGCCGATCGGACTGGCCTGCCCGACCATCCCGGTGTTTGCCTGGGAGTACGAGGCCCTGCCCAGCGAGGCATTCGGCGGCAAGCCGCGCAACGACTGGACCCGCGTGCTGGCGAAGCTCGGTGCCGCACTGACCCACTCCAGCTTCACGGTGGAGCGGACCCGTGCCGCCCTGGGTGCGGACTTTCCCATCGCCAGCGTGCCGGCCCCATTGTGGGATCGCGTGCAGTCCTTGCGCGAACCCCTGGGCGGACCGGTCACCTTGCCCGTCAACGGGCTGGTGATCGACACCCGCCGCACGGATCTTTCGGCGTACCGCAAGAGCCTGCTGCTGGCCGCACAGCCCGACCCGCTGCCGCTGCCGGAAAACCGGCATGACTACCAGGGCGAACTTGTCCTGGACGGCGTGCTGTACACCGCCATCTTCAATCCCCACGACGCGCGCAAGAACTGGCTGGAGATGATTACCGGCTTCTGCGATGCGCTGCGCGACAAGGCGGACGCCACCTTGTTGATCAAGCTGACCCATCACGACCCCGCCGACATCATCCCGAGCTTGCTGGAAGCGGTCTACAAGATGGGGCGGCTGTCCTGCCGCGTCGTGCTGGTACATGCCTACCTGCAAAAGCCGGAATACAACACCCTGCTGCGCGCCACGACCTACGCGGTCAACACCTCGCACGGCGAGGGTCAGTGCCTGCCGCTGATGGAATACATGTCGGCCGGCAAGCCGGCGGTGGCACCACGGCACACGTCCATGCTGGATTACGTCACCCCCGAGGGGGCCTTCGTCATCGACTCCAGCGTGGAGCCCAGCACCTGGCCGCACGATCAGCGCCAGGCTTATCGCACCCTGCGCCAGCGCATCCACTACCAGTCGCTGGTCGACGCTTACCGGCGCAGCTATCACGTAGCCAGGAACGAACCGGAAGTGTATGCGGCGATGGGCAACGCCGCTGCCGCGTCGCTGCAACGTTACTGTTCCGCCGAGGTGGTGCGGCCACGATTGCAGCGGTTCATCCTCGACCGACTGGCTGCCAGCACAACCCGCTCGATGGATCCCGTGCATGTCGACCCGACCTGAGCAGGCGCCACACGAAACGCGCAACCGCGATATCGAATGCCTGCGCGCGGTTGCCGTCATCGGCGTGGCCTTTCATCACATGCAGGGCAACCTGTTCCACCCCGGCCTGCCGTGGATCGGCCGACTGTTCCAGCACGCGGATTTCTGGTTCGGGGTGGACCTGTTCCTGGCCATTTCCGGCTTCGTCATCGCGCGCAGCCTGCTGCCCCAGATGGCAGCTGCCGGAACGAACCTGCGCGCGCAGGCAGGCACGATCGGGGCGTTCTGGATCCGCCGCTTCTGGCGCCTGCTGCCCTCGGCTTGGCTGTGGCTGGGGCTGATCCTGCTGGCTGCGGTCGCGTTCAATCGCAGCGGTGCTTTCGGCAGCATCCATGCCAACCTGATGGCCAGCGTGGCCGGCATGCTGAATGTGGCCAATTTCCGTTTTGCCGACGCCTTCTTCCGCTACGAGTACGGCGCCAGTTTCGTTTACTGGAGCCTGTCGCTGGAGGAGCAGTTCTACCTGCTGCTGCCCTTGCTCGTGGCCATGCTGCGCCGGCGCATCGACCTGCTGATGATCTTGCTGGTCGTGGTCCAGCTATGCGTCTTCCGCACGCCGCTGCTGATGTCGGTGCGTACCGACGCACTGGCGCTGGGTGTCTTGCTGGCCATGGCCGCATCCGGCAAGACGTATGCGGCGCTGAACCCGGGCTTCCTGTTGCGCATGCGATGGCTGCGCGTGCTGCTGCCCTGCCTGTTGCTGGCAGCCCTCGCCGCACTCACCTCGGCCGACCTGCAGGACTGGCGTTACCGCATCAGTGCGATCGCGGCACTTTCCGCCGTGCTGGTGTGGCTCGCCTCGTACGATCGGCATTACCTGCTGCCGGACGGCTGGTGCAAGCGCGTGCTGGTATGGATCGGCGCCCGTTCCTACGCGATCTACCTGATTCACGTGCCGGTATATTTCCTGCTGCGCGAACTCGGCTTCCGCCTCGGCAGCTCCGGCGACGCGCCCCTGCACCTTCCGGCGTGGCTGCTGTTTCTGCTCGCAGCCGGCATGATTGCCTTGCTGGCCGACCTGAACTACCGCTACCTTGAACAACCGCTGCGGCAACGCGGCAGGCATATTGCGGAAGGCTTCCGGTACCGCTGCACGCGCCCAACCCGTACTGCGGCGATAACCGTGGCCACACCGGTATCCGTCGGCGCGACCGAACCCCGCCCATGATTCCCGGTGCATTTTTCGCCACGACCGTGCGCACCCCATTCGCCTGCTGCCATCATCCGCATCGGCACCTCCACGCTCCCGGAAACTGACCATGTCCGACCTCACCAAGAAGCTGCTTGGATTGCCGCCTTCCGCGGAAGGCGCCGGGTCGGTGTCATCCGACGCCCGCGGCGAGCCAGGCGCACCCGCCCCGACACCTGAAACCGTCGACCTGTCCGGCGCCACCGGTGTCGGCCTGCACGACGCCGTGCTGAGCGGGTGGTTCCAGAACGCCACCGACGAGGTGTTTCGCGGCATCCCGATCGGGCCGGACGACACGGTGGTCGACGTGGGTTGCGGCGACGGTGGCGCCAGCCTGTTCTGCGCCCGCCGCGGTGCGCATGTCACCGTCGTCGACATCGACCCGCAGGTGATCGCCGCGATCGGGGGAAAGCTGGCGGAAATCATCCCGCACGCCTACGCCACCCATGTCAGCGACGCCAACCCATTGCCATTGGCGGACGCCGTGGCGAGCCGCGTGCTGTGCACCGAGGTACTCGAACACGTCGACGATCCCGACCAGTTGCTCGCCGAACTGGTGCGCATCGGCAAGCCGGGCGCCCGCTACCTGCTGAGCGTGCCGGATGCGCTGCAGGAGAACCTGCAAAAGCACGTGGCGCCACCCAGCTACTTCCAGAAACCCAACCATGTCCGCATCATCGAACGCGAACAGTTTGCACGGATGGTTACCCGCGCCGGCCTGGTCATCGAGGAGCACACCCAGTACGGATTCTTCTGGTCGATCTGGTGGGCCTTGTTCTGGGCCTGCAAAGTAGACTTGGACAAGCCCGATCATCCGGCGCTGAATCACTGGACCGAGGCATGGCGCGCCATCCTGGCCCTGCCGCAGGGGACCCAGCTCAAGCAGCAGCTGGACCAGTTCATGCCGAAGAGCCAGATCATCGTGGCACGCAAACCATGACGCAAGCAGGCCTCGCCGACGCAGGACAGCCACGACGCAATCGACTGACCGGAGTCGAACCCGCATGAGCCTCACCCTTACCCGCGCCCTGTGGCACTACCGGGGCTTCATCCTCGGCAGCGTCAAACGCGAATTCCAGGCGCGCTACCGCAATTCGCTGCTCGGCGCGGCGTGGACCGTGCTGCAACCGGTAGCGATGATCACCGTGTACACAGTGGTGTTCTCCGAGCTGATGCGCACCCGCCTGCCGGGCATGAACAGCCCCTACGCGTACAGCGTTTTCCTGTGTGCCGGCCTGCTGACCTGGGGCCTGTTCGGCGAGATCCTGCAGCGCGGGCAGACGGTATTCCTCGACAACGGGAACATGATCAAGAAACTCAATTTTCCACGCATCTGCCTGCCCGCCATCACGGTGATCAATGCGCTGGTGAACTTCGCCATCACCTTCTCGATCTTCCTGATCTTCCTCGCGTTGACCCACAGCTTCCCGGGCTGGATCGCACTGTACGCGGTGCCGGTGCTGCTGGTACAGATCGCCTTCGCCACCGGCCTTGGCATCATCGCCGGGGTGCTCAACGTGTTCTTCCGCGACGTCGGCCAGTTCGTGAACATCCTGCTGCAGTTCTGGTTCTGGTTCACCCCGATCATCTATTCCACCGCCACGTTGCCGGCGGCGATCCGGCCATGGATGGCCCTCAATCCGATGACTCCGCTGGCACAGGCCTACCAGGGTATTTTCCTGTACGGACAGGCCCCGGACTGGCGGACGATCTGGCCGGTAGCCGTGCTCGCCGCCGTCTTGTGCGTGGCTGCGCTGGTGTTGTTCCGCCGCCGTGCCGGCGAGATGGTGGACGAACTCTGATGGGTGACATTCGCGTCAGCGGGCTGGGCAAGGCCTACAAGCAATACCCCGGGCAATGGTCGCGCCTGGCCGAGTGGCTCATGCCGGTCGGCAAGCCACGCCATGTGGAACGCTGGGTGCTGAAAGACATCGACTTCCACCTGCATGCCGGTGAGGCGGTGGGCATCGTCGGTGCCAACGGCGCCGGCAAGAGCACCTTGCTGAAGCTGATCGCCGGCACGGTGCGGCCCACCTGCGGCGAGATCGTGGCGGGCGGGCGAGTGGCCGCGATGCTGGAACTGGGAATGGGCTTCCACCCCGATTTCACCGGCCGGCAGAACGCGGTGATGGGCGGCCAGCTGTTGGGGCTATCGCTCGAAGAGATCGCCCGCCTGATGCCGGCGATCGAAGCGTTCGCCGAGATCGGCGAGTACATCGACCAGCCGGTGCGCACCTACTCCAGCGGCATGCAGATGCGCCTGGCCTTCAGCGTGGCCACTGCGCAGCGGCCCGACATCCTGATCGTCGACGAAGCGCTGTCGGTGGGCGACTCGTACTTCCAACACAAGAGCTTCGAGCGCATCCGTACGTTTCGCCGCGAAGGCACCACCCTGCTGATCGTGTCGCACGACCGCTACGCCATCCAGACCGTCTGCGACCGGGCCATCCTGATGGATTCCGGCCGTATCCGCATGCAGGGGCCGCCAGTCGACGTACTCGACTACTACAACGCGATGATGGCCGAGCACAATCACCAGATGATCAGGCAGCAGGCCCTGGCCGACGGCCGGGTCACCACGATCTCGGGAACCGGCGAAGCCAGCATCATCGATGCACGCCTGCTCAACCAGCACGACCTCCCGGCCGACACGGTGGAAGTGGGTGAGCCGCTGCGCCTGCAGGTTCGCATCCGCGCCAACGTGGCGCTGTCGCGGCTGGTGCTCGGCTTCCTGCTGAAGGACCGGCTCGGCCAGGCCATCTACGGCATCAACACGCATCGTCTCGAACAGCCGCTCGAACAGCTGACGGCAGGCGAGGAAGTCACGTACTGCTTCAGCTTCCCCGCCCGGCTGGGCAAGGGCAGCTACTCGGTCTCGCTGTCGCTGTCACGCGAGGACTCCCACCTGGACAAGAATTTCGAGTGGCGCGACAACGCCCTGATCTTCCATGTGTTCAACACCCGCCAGGAGGATTTCGTGGGCAGCAGCTGGCTCGGCGCCGAAGTGCAGATCACCCGCCACGCGCAGGAACGCCCCGATACATCCAGCGCAACGTCTCCATGAGCCCATGGTGCGGGAGCGAGCCGATACGTGCCCGCAACCGGGCCGGATCACCTTCAAGGCGCTGCACTTCGTTGTCGCGCACGAGGGCCGGGTTCACGCTGACCTCGATCGCATAACCGGCAATTTCCGTCATCATCGCCAGCACTTCGCGCAGCGAATAACCGACGCCCGAACAGATGTTGAAGGTATCGCCGCCACCCTCGGTTTCAAGCAGCCGGCGGTAGGCCCAGGCCACTGCGCGCACGTCCATGAACTCGCGCCAGACATCCAGGTTGCCCAACTCGATGCGCCGTTCACCGCGGCGGAAATGGTCGACGATCTTCGGGATCAGGAAGCGCTCGTCCTGGCCCACCCCGGTGTAGTTGAACGGGCGGGTGAACACCAGCGGCAGTTGCGCTGACCAGGTCTTCGCCATGTACTCCATCGCCAGCTTGCTGACGGCATAGTCGTTGGCCGGGGCCGCCGGCGTGTCCTCGCCCAGGAGACCGGCGTGGCCTTCGGCATTGCCGTAGACGTTGGCGCTGCTGGCCAGCACCACGATCGACGGCGGCACCGGCAGATCGGCCAGCGCGGCGAGCAGGTGCCGCGTGCCCAGGATATTGGTGCGATAAACCGCGTCGACGTCACCATGCGCGACGAACGCGATCGCCGCCAGGTGGATCACTGCCTGTGGCCGGATCCCCGCTACCGCCGCGTGCACCGCCGCGGCATCGAGCAGATCGACATGCCCGGCGGCCGCATCGTGCGACGCCGGCGACAAGCCGGATACGGCATACCCCGCCCGCTCGAGTTCAGCCGCCACGTAACGGCCGGTGAATCCGCCCAGGCCGGTGACCAGCACCCGGCGCGGCGCCGGTTCAGAAGGAGAAGCCATGTTCGTTCCTGCGCAGGTCGGCCTCGACCATCATCCGGCACAGCGACTCCAGCGATGTCTCCGGCGACCAGCCGAGCGCGGCCTTCGCCTTGCTGGCGTCGCCGATCAGCAGCTCGACTTCCGCCGGCCGGTAGAAGCGCGGGTTGATGCGCACCAGCGTCTTGCCGGTCCGCGTATCCACACCCCGCTCATCGGCTTCCGTACCGTGCCAGGCCAGCTCGATACCGGCCGCGGCAAACGCCATCCGGGCAAAATTCCGCACCGTCTCGGTGCGCTGGGTGGCCAGCACGAAGGTGTCAGGCGTCTCAAACTGCAACATGCGCCACATGCCGTCGACGTACTCTTTCGCGTAACCCCAGTCGCGCTGCGCGTCGAGGTTGCCCAGTTCCAGCATGTCGAGCTTGCCGAGCCGGATCTTGGCCACCGCATCGGTGATCTTGCGGGTCACGAACTCGCGCCCACGCAAGGGCGATTCATGGTTGAACAGGATGCCACTGGCGCCAAACAGGCCATACGACTCGCGATAGTTCACCGTGATCCAGTGCGCATACAACTTGGCCACGCCATAGGGACTGCGTGGATGGAACGGCGTCTCCTCGCATTGCGGCACCGCCTTTACCTTGCCGAACATTTCGGAGGTCGAGGCCTGGTAGAAGCGGATCGAGGGGTCGACCACGCGGATCGCCTCGAGCAGGTGCAGCGCACCCACCCCGGTGATCTGCGTCGTCGTCACCGGCTGGTCGAACGACACGCCGACGAAACTCTGCGCCGCAAGGTTGTACACCTCGCTGACCTGGTATTTCTCCAGCAGGCGGATCGCCGCACCCATGTCGGTAAGGTCGAACTCGACCAGGTCGAGCTGGGGATGTTCCTGGATGCCCAGCTCCTCGATGCGCCAGAAGTTGGTCGAGCTGGTACGGCGATACGCGCCCACCACGCGGTATCCCTTGTGCAGCAGAAGCTCTGCCAGATAGGCACCGTCCTGTCCGGTGATGCCGGTGATCAAAGCTGCCTTCATTCAGGGTCCCTGCGTACGGTCAAGTACGGACATGCTACGGGCAAGCCGGGATCTGTGAAAGCGGTAGTTTGTGGCCGCGTGAACCCGATCGCTCCGGAGCTCACCCACGCGGCCGCCACGGCGGCAGCCACTGCGGATGCCCGTCGTCGGACAACATTTCCCACAGCCGGCCGGTGGTGTCCTGCCAGCTGAGCACGGCATCGGCATCAGGCAATCGCCGAGGACGGTCCATCGCGATGGCTTGCCGCAATGCCTCGACCAGACTGTCCATGTCATCGCCATCGAAATAGCTGGCAAACGCCGAGGACACCTCGCGGAACACCGGAATGTCGCGCGCGATCACCGGCAGGCCACGCCGTGCCGCCTCGACCAGCGGCAGGCCGAAGCCCTCCGCCTCCGAGGCCGCCACCAGTGCACGCGCACTGTCATAGACCTGTTCCAGGTACTCGTCGCTGGCCCGTTCCAGCCAGATCAACCGGCTTCCCGCCCGGGCATGCGCGCGCAGGCGCTCGGCCAGTGCCTCGGACATCCAGCCCTGCCGTCCGACCACCACGAGGTTCGCTTCGACGCCAGCCGCCCACAGCCGCTCGAACGCCTCCAGCACGAACGCATGACCCTTGCGCGGCTCGATCGTGCCCACCGCGAGGAACGATGGCGACGCCCGCAACCGCTGCAGCACATCGGCCGCATCGGTCGGCAGGCCCGAGCTCGGCCGGGCGGCGGCCGGATCGTTGCCCGGATAGAAATAGCCCAGCGACAGCTCGCCACGCCGTACCGGCGGGTGTTCGTCGAACCAGCGACGCACATCATCGGCAACGAATCGCGAGATGCACAGCAAGGCATCTGCCTGATGGCCGATACACTGCAGCCAGCGCGCATGCATCTGCGCGATGCCATCCGGAAACCATTCTGGCCGACGCACCGGCAGCAGGTCGTAGACCACGAACAGCATGCGCACACCGCGTACGCGCCATGCATCGAGCAGCGCCGTATTGAGCGGCAGCGCATCGGCAACCCAGTCCAGCCCCAGCAGGATGTCCCCGGCACGCGGCTGCACCTCGTCCTCCGGCAGCGCCAGCGGCGGATGGCCGAGCAGTTTCAGCGTGCAAGGGGCGGCATGCACATAGCGACCCGCCTCCAGCCGCACCGGCTCGATCCGGTACTGTGTCTGCTCAAGCTGCAGCAGTGCCGACAGTACGCCGTGCACCACCCGCTCGATACCGGTATGCAGGTCGCTGCTGGCCGTGGCGGTGACGTCGACATACACGCGCGGCCGGTCCAGCCGCGGCCGGTTCGCCGCCAGCGCCAGCTGCAGCTCCCGCAGGGCCGGGCCATCCGCAGCCAGTTCGGGTTGCGCGCGTTGCATGTTCACCAGCAGGCGCTGCTGCTCGGCTGCAGGCGTCTGCCCCACGAAATGCTCGATGGCGTCGTGGTAGCGCAGCGCCACTTCGGCCGGATGGTGCTCTTGCCGGATCAGGCGGCCCGCGGCGACGGCGAGTGCGGCGCGCCGTTCTGCGTCGTCCCTCAATACCTGCAAGGCAGCAGCAAGCTCCGTGTCGCTGAAATGGTCGACGATCCTGAGCACCGCCGCCTCCGGCAACTCCGTTGCCGTGCCGTGCGCATTGACGATCAACGGCAGGCCATGGGCCAGCACGTCGAAGACCGCCGCCGAGGTTTCGCCGCGCGAGTCCGTGCGCAGCTGCACCGCCACGTCGGCAGCATCCAGATAGTCGGCATAACTGTCGGCACCGACGAAGCCGGTAATGTGGATGCGTTTCCCGCCCATGGCCGCAGCAATCGTCGCGCTCAGCGCCCGACCGTAGTCGCCACCGTGGTTCTCGCCGACAAAGATCAGCCGGCAGCAAGCATCTGCAGCCAGCGGCGACTGCAGCCAGGCTGCCAGCAGCCGGTGGTTCAACTTGGTCGGCGCCAGCATGCCGAAACTGCACACCACGAAATCGCCTGGCTCGATGCCTAGCAGGCGGCGCGCCAATCGCCGATCGCCGTGCGTGCGCTCCTTCGGAAACGGCACGACCGTGAACTTGTCCGCAGCGACCGCGCCGTAGTGCCGACGCGCCTGGTTGACGGCGTAATTCGAATGCACGATCACGCCCAATGCCTGGTCGATGACATCCCGGTTGACCGGCCAGGCATCGAGCGTAGCCGCGCGCCCATGACGCTGGTCGTGCAACAGACCGGCGTAACCATGACTGTCATACAGCAGGCGCAGGAAACTTTGCGGGTCGCCGGCGTCATGCGCCATCCAGTTCCGTGCCGCGCCCAGCCACGAATCATGCAGCATCACCACGCCGGGGTGCCGCCGCAGCATCCCGAACATGTGCGCGTGGAACGGCGAGTTGCCGAAGTGATACAGGATCCGCTCGCAGGCATCGGCGTGCTGCAGGAACCAGTGCAGCGAACGGACCGGGAAGTTCGCCTGCACCCATGGATCGGTCATCTCCGGCTGATCGACGACCACCTCGATGTCGTAATGCCTGTCCAGTTCGCGCAACAGGCGCGCGCTGTAATCGGCAATGCCCGAGCGTACCGGTGGCAGCGGCGAGACATGGATCAGGCGCGGCCGAGGTGGCTGGAAGCCGGTGCGACGGCCCTGCACCTGCCGTTCGATCGCAGCCAACGCCTTGCGCGCACTGACCGGCCAGGTGAACTGTCGCGACTGCACCACGGCATGCGCACGCAGGTTTTCGCGGAAGCCGGCGTCCGTCAACGCCTCCTGCAACCTGGCCGCGATCGAGCTGCGGCTGCGCGGATCGAACAGTGCATCCGGCCGGCCGATGACCTCGGGCAGGCTGGCCGTATTGGAACCTATCACGGCGGCGCCGCAGGCCATCGCCTCCAGCGGGGGCAGGCCCAGGCCCTCATGCAGCGATGGCGCCACGAACAGGGTGCAACTGGAATACAGCCGCGCCAGTTCCTCATCCTCCAGCGTGCCGGTGAAGATCAGGCTGTCGCTGGCCAGGCGATGCCTGCGGGCAACTCCGCGCAGGTGTGTTACCGCCAATTCGTCGCAACGGCCGGCCAGCACCAGCGGATGCCGCTGCCGCAATGCGGGCGGCAACTCGGCGAAGGCCGCGACCAGCGTATCGACATTCTTGTGCGTGTCGTAGCCGCCGGCATACAGCACGAAACCCGGCTGCAATCGCCAGTCGCGCTGCCAGCGCGCCCAGTCGGCAGCATCGGCCGGCATGGGTCGGAACACCGGATCGGCGGCACCGGAAACCACCACCACGTCATCCGCGCGGATCTGCAGCCCCTCGACCGCCTCCTGCCGCGACGATTCCGAAATCGCCAGCAGCAAGCCGCAGCGCTTGAGCAAACCCAGCCGCTGGTAATACCACCGCCGATACGCGGCATCGTGCAGATGCCGCGCCGGGTTCAGCAGTGGAATCAGGTCGTACAGCGTGGCGACGTGGCGGCGATCGTCGACACCGCTGCCCAGCGCTGCGGTGGAGTCGTCGCCCCACCCCTCGAACAGGCTGCTGTGCCAGATGCAGTCCGCCTGCAGGCCGGCAAGAAAGCCGGCTTGCGCCGCGGCAGCCATCCGGGCGCGCCAGAGATTTCCGGGAAGGCAGCCGGCAATATCGGCCGGCAGCTCGTTGATCACGACGCGTTCGCGCGGGATCAGCCCCGCGAATTGTTCGATCAGGTCGATCGAGCTTTCATCCTGGCGTCCATTCAATGCCAGCCACAACTCGTGGTGCCCGGCCTCCGCGGCGAAGGCCTTTGCCATCGACAGGGAATAACGACCGATGCCCCGGTGACGGCTGTGCGATTGCGCGCCCTGGAGATCCAGCACGATTTTCATCAAGGCTCCCCGGGTGTCTTCCGGCCGGCGCACTCCGGGCCCAGGCCCGGCATTTTCAATGGAGGCTCCCGCGCCCGACCTTTCCGGCCTGCGGATACAGCCTGGTTCGCAGGCGACCATGCAAGCCCGGCACTCGCCGCACCACGAACCTGGCGCCCCGTCGCAGCAGAGGGACTCGCAGCATCATGCGTACCAGCCCTCCGACGCTATGCCGGTCGGCTAGCCACCATCTGGAAATCACTCGCAGCGGCCGCGTCAGGCGCCATGAGCGGCTGTTCACGAACACTGCTCGTACGTCGGCGCACTCCCGCGCCAGCTCGGCCAGCCTGCGCTCCATCTTCAGGCGCTCCCGGTCCAGTTCGACGATGCGCTGCAATTGCTCCTCGTTGGCCACCAGCATCTGGCGATAATCGACCTGCAGCAGCGCAAGCCGATCGCGCATGACGGCGTGGTCATGTTCGAGCTCGACCAGACGAGCCAGGCGTTGATCCGCCAGCTTGCGCCAATCGAGACTCGCCGGGACAAGCGGTGCAGCAGGGATTCCACTGGCGCTTCCGGACGGCGCGTCATGAGGTTCGTTCATCATTCAATCACGTCCATCTGCGTGGTCAGCGCAAGTATCGGCCGGCAGCAGGCCCATCACGCGGCTCCATCCAATCGAGGGTCAACCAGACTCAACCGTTTTTTCAATACGTTCATGCAGGCCTCGACCGAGAAATTGTGCGCCATGTCCTGTGCGGCCTGCGCGCCCAGGGAACGTCCCAAGGTGCGGTCCCGATACAGCGCATGGAAATGGCGCGCGGCGTGCTGCGGATCCGGGTCGGCCCACTGCTGGCCATCCGCGTAGGGATATTCACCGGGACGCACGGCGACCATCTGGTAGTTCACCAGGCAGCTGTTGGCCGTGGTCATGAACTCCATGTTGCCCGAATAGGCCGTGGCCACCACCGGCTTGCCCATGCACATCGCCTCGGCCATACCCAGCCCGAAGCCCTCGCAGCGGTGCAATGACACATACACGTCGATGCAGCGATGCAGCGCCTGCAAGTCATGCCGTTCGAGCAGGTCGTCGCGCACCATGATGCGGGGATCGCGCGCGGCAGCCCCAAGCAGTTGCATCAGCAAGGCCGCATTGCGGTCGCCATTGCTCGACTTGATCAGCAGGGCGACCTTTTCGTCACCGCGCGGAAACGCGTGGCGGAATGCCTTGATGACGGCATGCGGATTCTTCCTTGCGACCGCCGAGTTGAAGTCGAACGAGCAGAAAAAGACATAGTCGTCTTCGCGCAAGTCGAAATGCCTGCGCTGCAGGCCACTGTCCTCCCCCAGCGCCAGGGGCATCGGCACGCGCGTTACCGGTTTGCTGCAGACCCGGCGCACCGCCTGCTCGACGAAGGCGGACGAAACCATGATCTCGTCGACCCGGTCGAGTGCCTGCCGCCAATCCTCGGGAAAGTTTTCCAGTTCCCAGAACCAGTAACCGATCACATGGCGATTGTGTCCGCAAGGCCCCCCGATGCTGAGCAAGGTGTCTTCCCAGTGATCCGGATTGACGAAGATCAGGTCCCGGCTGAACGATGCTGCCGAGTCCATGAACGGGGCCAGCGTCCGGTCATGTCGCGCATGCGGAATGTCGATGTCCACATCGTGCAGCGATACCGGATAGCCCGATGCAAGCATCGCGTTGGCATACAACCGCGCACACTCGCCCAAGCCGAGCCAACGGGAAAGATAGCCGTAGAGGTTGATCCCCTGGAGGGGCGTGGCACCATGCGTCGACTGACGGGCCGGTGGCGTGCCGGCCGCCACTGCCGTGGCCTGTCGCCATTCCGGTGTGCGACGGAATCCGAGGCCCTGCCGTACGGGTTTTTCAAGCACCCTGCGAACCCATTGCCGCATGGGCACGGGAAGCTGATTGCGGAGCATGGACAAGTGCGGACTCGACAACGCCCGGATGAGGAAGCTGCTCAGCGTCGGATGGATCATTTTCATGGAAGGAACCGACACATCCACCTCAGATACATCCGCAAACCAGGTATTCGCTCACGATGCCTTCATGGCGATGGACTGGAGCCGATGTCCGGCATCCCGGCACTTTCAACCTGCACAAGAACCAGCACCTGAAACGCGCCGTCGACCCCGCCACACATGAATCCGCGCTGCAAGACTGCAAAGCGCCCCGCACACCATCCCCTCCCTGTTATGACAGAATACTTTGGTTCAATCTGGAGTGATACATGAAGACACTGCTGATCACCGGCGGAGCCGGCTTCATTGGCGCCAATTTCGTGCTGCAGGCCATCGCCGATGGCCTGCGCGTCGTCAATCTGGACAAGCTCACCTATGCCGGCAACCCGGACACGCTGGCCTCGTTGCAGGGCAACGAGCGGCACGTGTTCGTGCACGGCGACATCGGCGACCGCACACTGGTGGCCCAGCTGCTGGCCGAACACCGGCCTGATGCCGTCGTCAATTTCGCCGCCGAATCGCACGTGGACCGCTCGATCGACGGTCCGGCCGAGTTCGTGCAGACCAACGTGGTCGGCACGCTGGGCCTGCTCGAATGCACCCGCGATTACTGGCGCGGACTGGAAGGCGCCGCCCGCGGCGCGTTCCGCTTCCTGCATGTGTCCACCGACGAGGTGTACGGCTCGCTCGGCACCGACGGCAAGTTCACCGAGTCCACGCCGTACGCGCCGAACTCGCCGTACTCCGCCTCGAAGGCCGCCTCCGATCACCTGGTGCGTGCGTTTCACCACACCTACGGCCTGCCGGTACTGACCACCAACTGCTCGAACAACTACGGGCCGTACCAATTTCCGGAAAAACTCATCCCGCTGGTGATCCAGAAAGCGCTGGTCGGAGAGTCGCTGCCGGTCTACGGCGACGGGAAAAACATCCGCGACTGGCTGTTCGTCGGCGACCACTGCAGCGCGATCCGCCGCGTGCTGGATGCCGGCCGGGTGGGCGAGACCTATAACGTGGGCGGCAATGCCGAACGCGAGAACATCGCCGTGGTGAAGACCATCTGCGCCCTGCTCGACGCACGCCGGCCGCTGGCCGACGGTCGTGCGCGCGAGTCGCTGATCACCTACGTCAAGGACCGCCCCGGCCACGATCGCCGCTACGCGATCGACGCCAGCAAGCTGCAGACCGAACTGGGCTGGCAGCCGTCGCAGACCTTCGAAACCGGCATCGCGCAGACGGTGGACTGGTATATGGCCCAGCAGCCGTGGGTGCAGCGCGTGCTCGACGGCAGCTACCGCATGGAGCGCCTCGGCTCATGAAAGCCGAGAACAGAAAGGACGGGTTCATGAGCAACACGCAGAAAGGCATCATCCTCGCCGGCGGCTCCGGCACCCGGCTGCATCCGATCACCCGCGCGGTCAGCAAGCAGCTGCTGCCGGTGTACGACAAGCCGATGATCTATTACCCGCTGGCCACGCTGATGCTGGCCGGCATCCGCGAGGTGCTGGTGATCAACACCCCGCACGAGCAGGCGATGTTCCAGCGCCTGCTCGGCGACGGCTCGCAGTGGGGCATCGACATCCGCTACGCGGTGCAGCCCTCGCCCGACGGGTTGGCGCAGGCGTTCACCATCGGTCGCGACTTCGTCGACGGCCAGCCCAGTTGCCTGGTGCTGGGCGACAACATCTTCTACGGCGTGGGCCTGACCGAGCGGCTCAAGCGTGCCGCTTCGCGCGAACGCGGCGCCACCGTGTTCGGTTATTGGGTAAGGGACCCCGAACGTTACGGCGTGGCCGAATTCGATGACGCCGGCCGCGTGATCGGACTGGAGGAAAAGCCGGCCCAGCCGAAGTCGAACTACGCGGTCACCGGCCTGTACTTCTACGACGGCCGCGTGTGCGACTACGCCGCTTCGCTGAAGCCCTCGCCGCGCGGCGAGCTGGAGATCACCGACCTCAACCGCTGCTACCTCGACGACAACTCGCTGCACCTGGAGCAGCTTGGCCGCGGCTTCGCCTGGCTCGACACCGGCACCCACGAGTCGCTGATGGAAGCGGGCAACTACATCGAGACGATCGAGAACCGGCAGGGCCTCAAGGTGTGCTGCCCGGAAGAAATCGCCTACGTCAACGGCTGGATCGACACCGAACAGTTGTTGGCGCTGGCCGCGCCGCTGGCCAAGACCGGCTACGGCCAGTATCTGCAGCAGCTGACCCGGCAAGGCCACGTGCGATGAAAGTGATCGAAACCGCGCTGCCCGGCGCGCTGATCCTGGAACCGCAGGTGTTCGGCGACGCCCGTGGCTTCTTCTACGAAAGCTACAACGAGGCGAAGTACCGCGCAGCCGGCGTCGACCATCGCTTCGTGCAATCCAACGTCTCGCGCTCGGCGCGCGGCGTGCTGCGCGGCCTGCACTACCAGTGGCCCAACCCGCAGGGCAAGCTGGTCAGCGTGCTCGAAGGCGAGGTCTACGATGTGGCGGTGGATATCCGTCGCGGCTCGCCCACGTTCGGGCAGTCGGTCGGCGTGATGCTGACCGCCGACAACCATCGCCACTTCTGGATACCGGAAGGTTTCGCGCACGGTTTTTGCGTGCTGTCGGAGTTCGCCACCTTCACCTACCAGTGCACCGCGCTGTACGACCCGAAGGCCGACGCCGGCATCCGCTGGAACGACGCCGCGCTCGGCATCGACTGGCCGCTGAGCGAGCCGCTGCTGTCGGACAAGGACGGCAAGACGCCGCTGCTTGAGGACGTTCCGCCCGAGCGGCTGCCGGTCCACGCACCGTGAGAGCCCTGCTGCTCGGCACCAACGGCCAGCTCGGCCGCACGTTTCTTGAGCACGGAGGCCTGGCTGCCCGCGGTGAACTGACCGTCGCCACTCGCGACGGCGCGCTGACGCACGGCGGCCATGGCGAGGTCGCCGACCTGTCGATCCCCGAATCGCTGCCCGCCCTGCTCGACCGCGTGCAACCGGACGTGATCGTCAATGCCGCCGCGTACACCGCAGTCGACCGTGCCGAACAGGAAGAGGCGCTGGCCACCCGCGTCAACGGCGAAGCGGTCGGCGCGCTCGGCCGCTGGGCGGCGGCGCACGGCGCGCTGGTGATCCACTACTCCACCGACTACGTGTTCGATGGCAAGCAGTCGCAGCCGTACGCCGTCGACGCGCCGACTGGCCCGCTCGGCGCCTACGGCCGCAGCAAGCTGGCCGGCGAACAGGCGCTGCGCGACAGCGGCGCCGATCAGCTGACGTTGCGTACCGCGTGGGTCTACGCCGCGCACGGCCACAACTTCCTGCGCACCATGCTGCGCCTGGGCGCCGAGCGCGACGAGCTGCGCGTGGTGGTCGACCAGCACGGCGCACCCACCGACACCGGGTTGATCGTGGACGGCACCCTCGCCGCCCTCGACCGCTGGCTGCAGTCCGGCAGCGCGCAGCGTCGTGCACTGATCGGCACGCATCACCTGGTCGCCGGCGGGGCCACCACCTGGCACGGCTTCGCCAGCGCGATCTTCGATGAAGCCGCGGCACTTGGCATGCTTGCCCGCCCGCCGCGGGTAGTCCCGATCAGCAGTGCCGAATTCCCCACGCCGGCCATGCGCCCGGCCTGGTCGTTGCTGGACAATGGCGGTTTCCGGCAGCATTTCGATTTCCCGCCGCCCGACTGGCAGCACGGCCTGCACGACGTGATACGCCGGCTTGCCGCATCCGAGCACTGAACAAGGACCTGGCCATGTTGATTCCCCTCATCCTCAGCGGCGGCAGCGGCACCCGGCTGTGGCCGGTATCGCGCAAGAACCTGCCCAAGCAGTTCCTCGCGCTGGCCGGCAAGGGCACGCTGTTCCAGCAGACCATTGCGCGCACCCGGCAGCTGCCGCGCGTCGCCGCGCCGATCGTGGTGGCCAGCGAAGACCATCGTTTCCTCGCCGCCGACCAGTTGCTGGAAGCAGGCATCGAAGACGCCACCATCGTGCTGGAGCCGCTGGCGCGCAATACCGCGCCGGCGATCGCGCTGGGCGCACTGCAGGCGCTGCAGCGCGATGCCGACGCCGTGCTGCTGGTGCTGCCGGCCGATCACCTGATCGGCGACACCGCCGCCTTTGTCGCAGCAGCGCAGCAGGCGCTGCCGCTGGCCGCGCAGGGCTGGCTGGTGACGTTCGGCATCCGCCCGGATCGCCCGGAGACCGGCTTCGGTTACATCCGCCGCGCCGGGGCGATCGACGGTCACGGTTTCCGCGTGGAGCAGTTCGTCGAGAAGCCCGACCTGGCCACCGCCGAGGCGTACCTCGCTGACGGCGGCTACGACTGGAACTCCGGCATGTTCCTGTTCAAGGCTTCACGCTACCTGGAGGAACTGGCCGCACACGCGCCGGCGATGCTCGCCGCCGTGCGCGAAGCGCACGCGAAGGCCTCGACCGATCTCGACTTCGTGCGCATCGACCACGACGCATTCGCGCTGGTGCCGGACAAGTCGATCGACTACGCGGTGATGGAGAAGACCCAGCGCGCCGCGGTGATCCCGGTCAGCTGCGCATGGAGCGACATCGGCTCGTGGTCGGCGCTGTGGCTGACCGGCGACAAGGACGCCGACGGCAACCTGCGCGAGGGCGATACCCTGGCGGTGGACACGCGCAACTCGCTGCTGCGCTCGCACGAGCGCCACCTGCTCGCCACCGTCGGCGTCGACGACCTGATCGTGGTGACCACGCCGGACGCCACCCTGGTGGCGCACCGCGACGCCGCGCAGGACGTGAAGAAGATCGTCGAGCAGCTGAAGGCCGCCGGCCGCAGCGAGCACTCGCTGCACCGCGTAGTGTACCGGCCGTGGGGCAGCTACGACTCGCTGGAGGAAGGCGAACGGTTCCAGGTCAAGCGCATCGTGGTCAAGCCCGGCGCATCCTTGAGCCTGCAGAAGCACCACCACCGCGCCGAGCACTGGATCGTGGTCTCCGGCACCGCCGAGGTCACCTGCGACGACAAGGTGTTCCTGCTCGGCGAAAACCAGAGCACCTACATTCCGCTCGGCAGCAAGCACCGCCTGCGCAACCCCGGCAAGCTGCCGCTGGAACTGATCGAAGTGCAGTCCGGCAGCTACCTCGGCGAAGACGACATCGTGCGCTACGACGACGTCTACGGAAGAGCCTGAGAAAGGAGCGAGTGAATTAGTGAGAAACGAGAGAAAGGCAGCGAAGCTTCCACCCGTCTCTCATTCCTCTTCCCTCGTTTTTCGCGCTACTCCACCGTCACGGATTTTGCCAGGTTGCGCGGCTGGTCGACGTCGGTGCCGCGCAGCACGGCGACGTGGTAGGCGAGCAGTTGCAGCGGCACGGTGAACACGGCGGGGGCGATGAAGTTGCCGCCGGATTCCACCCGCAACATGACGCCGTGGCTGGCCATGTCGCCCATGCCGGCGGCGCCGTCGGCGAACACGATCAGGCGGCCGCCGCGGGCACGCACTTCCTGCAGGTTGGACTTCAGCTTGTCCAGCAGCGGGCCGTTCGGCGCCACCGCGACCACCGGCATGCTCTCGTCGACCAGGGCCAGCGGGCCGTGCTTGAGTTCGCCGGCCGGGTACGCCTCGGCGTGGATGTAGGAAATTTCCTTGAGCTTCAGCGCGCCTTCCAGCGCCACCGGATACTGCGCGCCGCGGCCGAGGAACAGCGCATGCTGGCGCTGGATGAACTCGCCGGCCAGTTCGATGATCGCCGGTTCCAGCTGCAGCGCGCCCTCGATCGCGCGCGGCAGGCGCTGCAGCTCGGCGCATAGCGCGGCGTAACGGTCGTCATCGAGCCCGTTGCGGCGAGCCAGTTCCAGCGCCAGCAGGGCCAGGCCGGCCAGCTGGGTGGTGAAGGCCTTGGTCGAAGCCACGCCGATCTCGGGGCCGGCGCGAGTCATCAACTTCAGGTCCGCCTCGCGTACCAGCGAGGACTCGGGCGAATTGCAGATGACCAGCGTGCCCAGGTAGCCGCGGCGGCGCGACTCGCGCAGTGCAGCCAGGGTGTCTGCGGTTTCGCCGGACTGCGAGATCGCCACGAACAGAGTGTCGGCCGGCACCACCGTCTCGCGGTAGCGATACTCGCTGGCCACTTCCACGCTGACCGGCAGCCGCGCATATTCCTCGATCCAGTATTTCGCGACCAGACCGGCGTGATAGCTGGTGCCGCAGGCGATGATGTGCAGGCCGCGGGTGGCGCGCAGCAGCGCGTCGCTGTCGATGCCGAAGATGTTCGGCAGCACGCCGTGCGGGCCGATGCGTGCCTCCAGCGTGTCGGCCACCGCGCGCGGCTGCTCGAAGATTTCCTTCTGCATGTAATGGCGGTACTCGCCGCGCTCGACCGCGTCGGTGGACAGCTCGCTCTCGTGCACGGCGCGCTCGACCGGCGTGCCGTCGAGGCCGAACACCCGCACGCTGTCGCGGGTGATCTCGACCACGTCGTCCTCGTCGAGATAGACCATCTTGTTGGTGACCTGGATCAGCGCCTGCGCGTCGGAGCCGAGGAAGTTCTCGCCGATGCCCACGCCGACCAGCAGCGGCGCACCGCGGCGCGCACCGACCACGCGGTCGGGCTCGTCGCTGCTGAGCACCGCGATCGCATAGGCGCCCTCCAGTTCGCGCACGGTGGCCAGCACCGCCTCGCGCAGGTTCAGGCCTTGATCGATGCGTCGGTCGATCAGCGCGGCCATCACCTCGGTGTCGGTTTCCGAGGTGAACACATGGCCGCCTGCCTGCAGTTCGGCGCGCAGGCTGACGTAGTTCTCGATGATGCCGTTGTGCACGATCGAGACCCGGCCGGCGATGTGCGGATGCGCATTCGCCTCGTTCGGCACGCCGTGGGTGGCCCAGCGAGTATGCGCGATGCCGGTGCCACCGGGCAGCGGCGCGGCCAGGTACAGCGCCTCCATCTCGCGCACCTTGCCCTTGGCGCGCACGCGGCGAATCGCGCCGCGGTCGAGCACGGCCACACCGGACGAGTCGTAGCCCCGGTATTCGAGAGCCTTCAGGCCGGCAATCAGCAGCGGAGCGACATCACGCTGGGCAACGGCAGCAACAATTCCGCACATCGGGGCAGCTTCCTTTGATGGGTGGCGGAGCCTCGGGCTCCGCCGCGGGCAAGCGATTCTGGCCGGACTTCATTGACACAAGCTTTCGCGGGCCGGCCGCCACATCGACACGCACGGCACCGGATCGTTCAATCCACCTTGCGGCGCAACCAGTTCAGCAGATCGATGCGGGTGATCAGACCGAGGAAATCGTCGCCGTCGACCACGATCGCCACGTGGCCGCGCTCGAACACCGGCAGCAGCGATTCGACCGGCGAGCGCACGTCGAGCATCTGCAGGTTGGTCATCATCGCGGTCGACACCGGGTCGCGGAAGCGCGCGCCGTCGGCGTGCACGTGGATCAGCACGTCGGACTCGTCGACGATGCCGACCAGCTTGCGGCCATCCATCACCGGCAGCTGCGACACGTCGTACAGCTTCATGCGGTTGTAGGCGGTGATCAGCAGTTCGTTCGGGCCGACCACCACGGTGTCGCGCTGGGCGAACGGGCGCAGCAGCAGGTCGCGCAGGTCGCCGTGCTGCTCGCGCTCGATGAAGCCGTTGTCGAGCATCCAGTAGTCGTTGTACAGCTTGGACAGGTACTTGTTGCCGGTGTCGCAGACCAGGGTCACCACGCGCTTCGGCGTGGTCTGCTCGCGGCAGTAGCGCAGCGCCGCGGCGACCAGGGTGCCGGTGGACGAGCCGCCCAGGATGCCTTCCTTCGCCAGCAGTTCGCGCGCGGTGAGGAAGCTCTCCTTGTCGGGAATCGCATAGGCCTTCTTCACCCGGGTGAAGTCGCTGATGCTGGGCAGGAAATCCTCGCCGATGCCTTCGACCATCCAGCTGGCGGACTTGGTCGAGAGCGTACCTTCGTTGATGTACTGCGCCAGGATGGAACCGACCGGGTCGGCCAGGACGAGTTCGGTCTGCGGCGAGTGCTCGGCGAAGAACTTCGACAGGCCGCTGAGCGTGCCGGACGAGCCGCAGCCGACCACGATCGCGTCGACCTGGCCGTCCATCTGTTCGAGGATTTCCGGCCCGGTGCTGGCGATGTGCGCGGCCGGGTTGTCGGGGTTGCCGAACTGGTTGATGAAGTAGGCGCCGGGGGTTTCGCGGGCGATCCGCTCGGCCATGTCCTGGTAGTACTCGGGGTGGCCCTTGGCCACGTCGGAGCGGGTCAGCACCACTTCCGCGCCCATCGCCTTGAGGTTGAAGATCTTCTCGCGGCTCATCTTGTCCGGCACCACCAGGATCAGGCGGTAGCCTTTCTGCTGCGCGACCAGGGCCAGGCCCAGGCCGGTGTTGCCGGCGGTGCCCTCGACCAGAATGTCGCCCGGGCGGATGCGACCGTCCTTCTCGGCGCCCTCGATCATCGACAGGCCGATGCGGTCCTTGATCGAGCCGCCGGGGTTGGCGCTCTCCAGCTTGAGGAACAGCCCGCACGGCCCGGTGTCGAGGCGCTGCGCGCGCACCATCGGGGTACGTCCGATCAGCTCAAGGACACTCTGGTGGACCGTCATGGGGACTCCGTCACTGGGAAAGCAGCTTCGGGCGACGCCGCCGCTGCAGGATCGCCATGATAACCGAGTGGCCTGGCCGCACGCCGCAGACGCGGCGGCCCCGGCATCCTTCCCGATACGCTGGGAAGGGCCCGGGGCCGCGCTTGCGTGAAACCGCAGTGTCAGTGGATGAGGTGCGCCCGATCCGTCCACATGCGTTCGAGTCGCGCCTTGGCCAGCAGTTTTTCCTTTTTCATGCTGGCAAGAGTGACATCGTCGATGGGCAGCACGCCGATGTCGGCGTCGTGCACCTTGCTGTCGAGTTCCCGATGGTGCTGGTAGAGCCGCCGGAATTCGGCGTCGGCCTTCATCAATGCCTCGACATCATCACGCTGCTGGTTTTCAAACATGATCCGACCTCCTCGCTAGTTGACGTACGGATGCGACAGGAAGCATCCGCAGACGTTGAATGCATGCACGCACCCACGACCCGCGCCGGCATACCGGGAAGCGGGTGACGCATGGAAACGTGGGATAAGCGCATGATTCGGGTCAGTAGCCCACGCGGCCTGGATGCCTCGTGGGACTTCGACCCTACTCCCCCGGTCAGGGGGCTGCAAGCCTTGCGAGGCCCCTCCGCGAAACCTGGAGGCTTCCGCGAAATAGCTGTCAAAACAGTCTTTTACACTTACCTAACCGAAACCCGGGCGAGCCGCCTTCAGGCACAGGACGCGGGCGTCGACGGGGCGCCGCAGCGCCCCGCCGGGGGTTGCGTCAAGGGTGCTTTTTCGAGGTGTCCGGGGCCGCCTCGGCAGGCTTGTCGGTGTCTTCCATCTGCGAACGCATTGCCTTGGCCGCCTGCGCGGCCAGCTCGGCCTGGCGCCGGGCGGCCCTGGCTACCTTGCTCTGCGCTGCCGCCAGTTTTTTCGCGCGCTCGGCTTCGGCACGCGCCTGGTCGGCGGCCTGCGAATATTCCAACCCCTGCGCCTGCAGCCGGGCGGACTCTTCCTGCGCCAGCTGGTACTGCAGGCGCTGGCGTTCCAGCTCGCGCCGCGCGAGTTCCGCATCGCGCCGGCTGTTGTCGAGCAGGATCTGATCGTGCTCGCGGTCGAGCTGGGTCAGCTTGATCTGGGCGTCCTGCAGTTGCGCGGCGGTCTTGGCCAGGTCGACCCGGCGCTCGGCCAGGTACAGCACGTGCGGCCGCTCGCGCGAGCTGGCCTGGGCCAGCCGGTTGATCGCGTCGCGGGCGCGCGCCTGTTCGGCCTGCGCGTAATTGCCCATGCCGGGGTCGTCGGCAAGCTGGTTGAGGCTGCCGGTCAGCCGGCTGATGTCGATGTCATCCTGCCGGGCGTGCGCCGAACCGAGGCTGGCCAGCGCCAGCATGATCGCGGCAAGAGTGGCAGTGGAGCGCTTCATGGCTGGCCTCCCTGGGAATTCGCAGCGGGTTGCTGGACGGCGTCGGGTACGGTCTGGAAGCCATCGGCCGGCGGCGCGGACAGGGTCGACGACGACGGCGCCGGCATGTCCCCGGTCGGCGGTGCGCTGGCCGGAGCCGGAGCCGCGTCTTGCGTCTGCCCGGCGCCTGCAGCCTGTTCGCCCTGCTGGCGCAGGCGGGTGTTTTCCTGCACCTTGCTCTGGATCTGCGCCCGCGCCGCGCCCAACCGGGCCTTGGCCTGGGCCAGCTCGGCGTCGGCCCGCGATTCCTCGGCCAGGTTCGCCGCGTCGGCGTACTTGCGCTCGGCCATGGCCGCCTGCGCCAGCTGGAACTTGTCCTGCGCAAAGCCCAGGTCGACCGGCGCGTAATCCGCCGCGCCTGCATCGCGGGCCATCTGCAGCCGGTTCTGCGCCTGATTCATCGAGTCATTCGGCGGCGGCACCGAGGCGCAACCGGCCAGTGCCAGGGTCAGTACCAGGACGGCCATGGCGGTGCGGATACGGCGCGGGGACCCGGCCGGCGGGGAAAAGATGTACATCACATTCCTCATGGTGTGTCGCAGCGTATTGTGGGCGGGCATAATCCATCATTGCAACGCGCATTTCGCAAACAGGGGTCATTCGTGGACATCGGTTACTTCCTCAAGCTTATGGTAGACAAGGGCGCGTCGGACATGTTCCTGTCCACCGGCGCCCCGGTGAATATCAAGGTCGAGGGCAAGCTGTATCCACTGGGCAATACCGGCCTGCCCAGCGGCATGGTCAAGAAGATCGCCTATTCGCTGATGGACGAGGGCCAGGTACCGCAGTTCGAACGCGACCTGGAGCTGAACATGGCGCTGGCGGTGAAGGAAGCCGGCCGTTTCCGCATCAACGTGTTCAAGCAGCGCGGCGAAGTGGGCATGGTGATCCGCGCGATCAAGAGCGAGATCCCCAGCATCGACCAGCTGCAGCTGCCCGGCATCTTCCGCGACCTGATCATGGAGCCGCGCGGTCTGATCCTGGTGGTCGGCGCCACCGGTTCGGGCAAGTCGACCACGCTGGCGGCGATGCTCGACCAGCGCAACACCAATTCGCCCGGGCACATCCTCACCATCGAGGACCCGATCGAGTACCTGCACCGGCACAAGAAATCCATCGTCAACCAGCGCGAGGTGGGGCTGGACACGCACAGCTACCACGAGGCGCTGAAGAACGCGATGCGCGAGGCGCCGGACGTGATCATGATCGGCGAGATCCGCGACACCGACACCATGGAGGCGGCGATCTCGTTCTCCGAGACCGGCCACCTGTGCCTGGCCACGCTGCATTCGAACAACGCCGACCAGACGCTGGAGCGCATCCTCAACTTCTTCCCCGAATCGGCGCACAAGAACGTGCTGATGAACCTGGCGCTGAACCTGCGCGCGGTGATCAGCCAGCGCCTGGTAATGGGCAAGGACGGTCGCCGCATCCCGGCCGCCGAGGTGCTACTGAACACCCCGCTGATCCGCGACATGATCCGCCGCGGCCAGGTCCACGAGATCAAGGAAGCGATGGACCGCAGCCTGCAGGAAGGCATGCAGACCTTCGACCAATCGTTGTACCGGCTGTACAAGGACGGCCGCGTGGAGCTGGAAGAAGTGCTCAACAAGTCCGACTCGCGCGACGGCCTGGCGCTGAAGATCCGCCTCGCCGAAGGCGGCTCCAACGACGAGGAACTGGTCGGCAACGACCCGTACGGCATGGGGTTTTGAGAGCCGGGGACAGGGAATCGTCTAGAGCCAGAGCGCGCTCGTCGCTTCTGCCCATTTCCGATTCCCTATTCCCCGCTCAAGGCGCATCCGGCTGCGCTTCCGGCGCCGCACGCTGGAACGCTTCCAGCTCGTTGCAGGACCGGTAGATACGCGAGATGGTCGGGTAATCGTCCATCGGCAGTTTGCAGCGCAGCGCGTTGTAGACCTGCGGTATCAGGCAGGCATCGGCCATGCCCGGCGTTTCGCCGTGGCAATAACGGCCAGTCGCCACGTTGTCTCCCAGCATCACCTCGATCGCCTTGAAGCCGGCGCCGATCCAGTGCCGCGACCACTCCGCGCGCTGTTCTTCGCTGGCGCCGAACTGCGCCTCGAGCTGCTGCAGGACGCGCAGGTTGCCCAGCGGATGAATATCGCAAGTCACCGCCATCGCCAGCGCGCGCACCTGGGCGCGCCCGCGCGCATCGACCGGCAGCAGGGCCATCTCCAGTTCCGGGTGCATCTCGTCGAGGTATTCCATGATCGCCAGCGACTGGGTGATCACCCGGTCGCCGTCGCACAGGCACGGCACCAGTTCCTGCGGATTGAGCACGCGATAGTCCGGCGCATGCTGCTCGCCGCCGTCACGCACCAGGTGCACCGGCCGCGTCTCGTACTCGAGCCCCTTCAGATTCAGCGCGATGCGTACGCGATACGCGGCACTGGAACGCCAGTAGCCGTAGAGCACCAACCCGTTAGCCATGAGCCATCCCCCCTGACGGATAACCGCAGTTTGCCACAGTGTGAGCCAGGCACATGGCGCGCCGCAACGCGCACCCCCGGCCCATAGCGTTTGCATCGGCACCCGGCGGATCGGACAATAGGCGGTTATCGCCCACCCGGGCCGTTCCCGACCTACTACCGGAGTCCCGCCGTGTCAGTCATCCGCATGAACGACCTCGATTTGCGCGACCAGCGCGTGCTGATCCGCGAAGACCTGAACGTGCCGATCGACGACCGCGGCCGGATCACCTCGACCCAGCGCCTCGACGCCGCCCTGCCCACGATCCGGGCCGCCCGCGACGCCGGCGCGAAAGTGATGGTGATGTCGCACCTGGGCCGGCCGAAGGAAGGCCAGTTCGACGCCGAATCCTCGCTGGCGCCGGTGGCGCTGTGGCTGAGCAGCAAGCTGGACCAGCCGGTGCGGCTGGTGGCCGACTATCTGGTCAACGGCGTGGAGGTGGCCGCAGGCGAAGTGGTATTGCTGGAAAACTGCCGCATGAACGTCGGCGAAGGCAAGGACGACGACACGCTGGCGAAAAAATACGCCGCGCTGTGCGACATCTTCGTGATGGACGCGTTCGGCACCGCGCACCGCGCCCAGGCCTCCACCCATGGCGTGATCAAGTACGCCCCGATCGCCGCAGCCGGCCCGCTGCTGAGCGCCGAACTCGACGCACTGGGCAAGGCGCTGGAGCACCCGGCACATCCGCTGCTGGCGATCGTGGCCGGCTCCAAGGTGTCGACCAAACTGACCCTGCTGGACAACCTGATCGGCAAGGTCGACCAGCTGATCGTGGGTGGCGGTATCGCCAACACCTTCATCGCCGCGATGGGCCATCCGGTGGGCAACTCGCTGGTCGAACCGGACCTGATCGACGCCGCGAAAAAGGTGCTGGCCGACGCCAGGCGCCGCGGTGCCGAGGTGCCGATGCCGGTCGACGTGGTGGTGGCGCCGGCGTTCTCGGCGCAGGCCCCGGCCACGGTGAAGCCGGTCGACCAGGTCGGTGAGGACGAGATGATCCTCGACATCGGCCCACAAACCGCGGAAATGTACGCCGCGCTGATCGCCAAGGCCGGCACCGTGGTGTGGAACGGCCCGGTCGGCGTGTTCGAGTTCGACGCGTTCGGCAAGGGCACCGAGACGCTGGCGCGGGCGATCGCCGCGTCGAATGCGTTCTCGATCGCCGGCGGCGGCGACACCCTGGCCGCGGTCGACAAGTACGGCATCGCCGACCAGGTGTCGTACATCTCCACCGGCGGCGGCGCCTTCCTCGAATTCCTCGAAGGCAAGGAACTGCCGGCGGTCACCGCGTTGAAGGCGCGAGCCGCCAAGTAATGCTCTGCCTGTTTGACCTCGACGGTACCCTGATCGATTCCGAGCACGGCATCACCGCCTGCGTGAAGCATGCGCTGGCGCGGCTGGACGTGCCGGCGCCGGCGCATGCGGAACTGCGCCGCTGGATCGGACCGCCGCTGCGGCACAGCTTCGCGCCGCTGCTGGACAACGACGCCGAACGCATCGAGGCGGCGGTGGCGTACTACCACGAGCGCTTCAACACGCTCGGCTGGCGCGAGCACGAGATCTATCCGGGCATCGAGTTGTTGATCGAGCGGCTGCGCGGCGCCGGCCATCAGCTCGCCGTGGTCACCAGCAAGCCGCACCGCCACGCCGCGCCGATCATCGCCCACCTGCCGTTCGGTGACGCGTTCCTGCGCCTGTATGGCCCGCACCCGGACAGCGCGCATAGCGAGAAGGCCACGATGATTGCCGAGGCGCTGACGGACTTCGGTGCCGACCCGGCCAACACGGTGATGATCGGCGACCGCCACTTCGACATCGACGGCGCGGTCGCCAACCGGGTGCGCGGCTTCGGCGTGCTGTGGGGTTTCGGCGGCCGCGAGGAACTGGAGCAGGCCGGCGCCAGCGCGATCGCGGCGACGCCGGACGACCTGGCCCGGCTGCTGCTCGCCTGAGCTTGCCGGTGCACAAAAAAGCCGCGGCGTACCGCGGCTTTTTTTGTGGCTGAAGCAACCCGCGCTCAGCGCACGACGCGCTTCACCGCATCGATCACATGGGCGACAGTGAAGCCAAAGTGCTCGAACAGCTGCGGTGCCGGCGCGGACGCACCGAACGTGGTCATGCCGACCACTTCGCCGTCCAGACCCACGTACTTGCACCAGAAGTCGGCGGTCGCCGCTTCCACCGCCACGCGGGCACGGCACCAACCGGGCAGCACGCCTTCGCGGTATTCCAGCGGCTGCGCGTCGAACACCTCGGTGCACGGCATCGACACCACGCGCACCGCGATGCCTTGCTGGGCCAGCGCGCGCGCGGCTTCCATCGCCAGCTCCACTTCCGAGCCGGTGGCGATCAGGATCGCCTGGAACTTCGTGTCCAGCGGATCGGACAGCACGTAGCCGCCGCGCAGGATATCGGCCACCTGCTGCGCGCTGCGCTGCTGGTGCTTGAGATTCTGCCGCGAGAAGATCAGGCAGGACGGCGCGCCCTTGCGCTCGATCGCCGCCTTCCACGACGCCGCCGATTCCACCGCATCGCACGGGCGCCACAGGTGGTTGTTCGGGATGTAGCGCAAGGAAGCCATGTGCTCGACCGGCTGATGAGTCGGGCCATCCTCGCCCAGGCCGATCGAGTCGTGCGTGTAGACGTGGATCGCGTGCGCCGGGATCAGCGCGCTCATGCGCACCGCGTTGCGCGCGTAGTCGGAGAACACCAGGAAGGTGGCGTCGTACGGGATGAAGCCGCCGTGCAGCGCGAGACCATTCGCGATCGCGGTCATGCCGAACTCGCGCACGCCGTAGTAGACGTAGTTGCCCTTGCCGTCCGCGCTGTTGCCGGTGGCGGCGTCGAGGCTGCCCTTCCACTTGGTGAGATTGGAGCCGGCCAGATCGGCCGAACCGCCGATCAGCTCCGGCAGCAGCGGGCCGAACGCGTCCAGCGTCATCTGCGAGGCCTTGCGCGAGGCCACTTCCGGGCCTTCGGCCTGCAGCTTGGCGATGTACGCATGCGACTTCGCGGCCCAGTCGGCGGGCAGCTCGCCAGCGAGACGGCGCTTGAATTCGGAGGCCAGTTCCGGATGCGCGGCGGCGTACTTCGCGAACGCGCCGTTCCAGGCTTGCTCGGCGGCACTGCCGGCTTTCTTGTGATCCCAGCCGGCGTAGATGTCGGCGGGAATCTCGAACGGCGCGTGGTGCCAACCGAGTTGTTCGCGTGCGGCGGCAATCTCGTCCTTGCCCAGCGCCGCACCGTGGCTTTCTTCCTTGCCCTGCTTGTTCGGCGCGCCAAAGCCGATGATGGTCTTGGCGCAGATCAGGGTGGGCTTGTCGTTCTGCGCGGTGGCCGCGGCGATCGCCTTCTTCACGGCCTCGGCGTCATGCCCGTCCACACCGCGGATCACGTTCCAGCCGTATGCCTCGAAGCGCGCCGGCGTGTCGTCGGTGAACCAGCCGTGCACTTCGCCGTCGATCGAGATGCCGTTGTCGTCGTAGATCGCGACCAGCTTGCCCAGCTGCCAGGTGCCGGCCAGCGAGGCGACTTCGTGCGAGATGCCCTCCATCAGGCAGCCGTCGCCGAGGAAGACGTAGGTGCGGTGATCGACCACGTCGTGACCCGGACGGTTGAAATGCGCCGCCAGTACCTTCTCCGCCAGCGCGAAGCCGACCGCATTCGCCAGGCCCTGGCCAAGCGGACCGGTAGTGGTCTCCACTCCCGGCGTTTCGCTGGCTTCCGGGTGGCCGGCGGTCTTCGAATGCAACTGGCGGAAGCGCTTCAGCTGGTCCATCGGCAGGTCGAAGCCGGTCAGGTGCAGCAGCGCGTACTGCAGCATCGAACCGTGGCCGTTGGACAGCACGAAGCGGTCACGGTTGAACCACTTCGGGTTGGCGGGATTGAAGTGCAGGAAGTCGTTCCACAGCACCTCGGCGATGTCGGCCATGCCCATCGGCATGCCCGGATGACCGGATTTGGCCGCTTCCACGGCGTCCATGGCAAGGGCTCGCACGGCATTGGCGAGTTCGCGGCGGGTGGTCATCGGGCAGTCTCCGGAGGGTGCAAAAGCGCCCATTGTCGCCGATATGCCCACTCGCTGTCGCTCGCGGCGCCGGGATTAATAACCGCTTAACACCAGCCCATCCGGTTCAGCGAGCTTCAGCATCGTCCCGCTAGTAATACGCCCCGCAGAGCCATCCCCAGGTGCTGCCCGACCGCGCGCGTCGTCCCCACGATCCGCGGCCCGGTTCAATAGAAGAGGAGTTCCCCATGAAAAAGACGCTCATTGCCCTCGCCATCGCATCCGCCGCCTTGTGCACCCTGCCCGCCCTGGCGCAGGACAGCACGTCCGCTCCGGCGATCAGCGACAGCACCGCCCCGACCACCGGCAATTACCAGCCGGGCCAGGCCATCGGCAGCGGCAACTGGTTCATCGACGGCAGCGTGGGTCAGGCCCATGTGAACAAGGGCCCGTACAACGACCATCCGACGACCTACGCCATCACCGGCGGCTACCGCTGGAAGGTCGGTGAGGATCTCGGGCTCGGCGTGGATGTCGGCTACAACGACCTCGGCAACTTCAAGCTGAAGAATGCGTTCAACGACAACCCGGTCAACCTGAAGGATCAGCGCAACGCGCTGCGCGGCTGGACCGCCGGCGTGAACGGCAAGATCAATGTCTGGCAAGGCCTGTATGTCAGCGGGCGCACCGGCGTGTATGGCTGGAAGGGCCACGGCTACGCCAACCAGGACATCAACCGGCACGATCTGGACAAGGTCGACTACTACGCCGGTGCCGGCGTGGGCTACGACATCAACAGCCACTTCGGCGTGGGCCTGGCGTACGACTACTACCACGCCAAGAGGGACGGCATCAGCCTGTCCACCGATACGGCGTCGCTGACGGCCGAATACCGCTTCTGACCCCGGATGCGGCGAGATGGCGCGGGTTTCCTCGCCGTCTCGTCCGGATTAACGCTGGCTTAATACTGAACTGATTGGTATTGAATCTTTCGGACCACAACCCATCTAAGGCTCGGGTGTCGCCAATCGACTTGAAAGGCGCACCGCCAGCAGCGGCCACTCCCCCACTGGGCCGACTGCCATGACAACAACCGGAGAAACTTCCATGAAAATGAAAAACACCTTGCTCGCCCTCGCCCTCGCTTCCGCCGGCCTGCTGGCCGTTCCCGCCGTGTTCGCGCAGAGCGCGCCGACCCACAACGACGGTTGGTTCATCAATGGCAATGTCGGCCGGACTTCGATCAACCATGGCGCGTACAACGACAACGACACCGGCTACGGCATCAACGGCGGCTACCGCTGGGCGCTGAGCCCGGCCGTCGCGCTGGGCGCCGAGGTGGGCTACAACGACCTGGGCAATATCCACGCGAAGAACATCTTCAACAGCCAGCCGGTCGTTGAAGACGGCAAGTCGCAGCTGCACGGCTGGACCGCCGGCGTGAACGGCCACTTCAACGTCAGCCCGAACTGGTACGTCAGCGCACGCACCGGCGTCTACGGCTGGAAGGGCCACGGCCTCAGCAACGACGCCAACCCGGTCCGCAAGGGCCTGGATGACACCAGCTGGTACGCCGGCGCCGGTGTGGGCTACGACTTCAGCAACAACGTCAGCGTCGGCCTGAACTACGACTACTACGACGCGAAGAAGGATCGGGTGAACCTGAGCACCGACATGGTCTCGGTCAGCGCGGAATACCGCTTCTGATTCACGTTATGCAAACGAAACGGGCACCTCACGGTGCCCGTTTTTTTGAGGAGTGCAGCCATGGATGGCTGCCCGTTTGATTCTCGCGATCATGGATGATCGCTGGAACTCAACCCTCAGCCGTTCCACTGCCCCAGCGCGGCCAGGCCATTGTCGCGCGCGCGGGCGTGCACGGTCTTCTGCGCATCGGCGTAGTTCGCCTTCATGTCCTTCGACCACAGCTTCAACGCCGCCTGCTGCATGGCGCGACCGTAGGAGAACGACAGCGGCCACGGGTGCGGACCCATGCGGTTCATCGCATTGAGGTGGGCGGTGGACTGCTCGTCGGTCTGCCCGCCGGAGAGGAACACGATGCCCGGCAGCGAAGCCGGCACGGTGGACTTCAGCACGCGCACGGTGGCTTCGGCGACTTCCTCGACGTCGACCTGCTCGTCCGAATCCTTGCCCGGGATGACCATGCTGATCTTCAGGATGGTGCCTTCCAGCATCACGTTCTGCTCGTACAGCGCGTTGAACAGGCTGCGCAGCACGGCTTCGTGCACTTCGTAGCTGACTTCGATGCTGTGGTCGCCGTCCATGATCACTTCGGGCTCGACCATCGGCACCAGGCCGGCTTCCTGGCACAGCGCGGCGTAGCGGGCCAGCACATGGCAGTTCGCCTCGATCGCGGTGGAGCTGGGGTTCTCTTCGGAGATGTTGATCACCGCGCGCCACTTGGCGAACTGGGCGCCCAGCTTCGCGTATTCCTGCAGGCGCTCGCGCAGGCCGTCGAGGCCTTCGGTGACCACGTCGCCGGGGAAGCCGGCCAGCGGCTGCGGCCCCTTGTCGACCTTGATACCGGGGATGATGCCGGCCTTCTTCATGAGCGTGGTGAACGGCACGCCGTCCCGGGTCGACTGGCGGATCGTCTCGTCGTACAGGATCGCGCCGGAGATGTGCTCGTTCAGGCCCGGCGTGGTCAGCAGCAGCTCACGGTAGGCGCGGCGGTTTTCCTCGGTGTTCTCGATGCCGACCGCCTCGAAGCGCTTCTTGATGGTGTTGGTCGATTCGTCGATGGCGATGATGCCTTTGCCGGGCGCGACCATCGCCAGGGCGATGCTTTCGAGATCTTCAATACTCATGACGACTCCGTGGTGCAGGGGCTTGCCCGCCAGCACATGGTTGAAGCCGCCTCGGGGCCGAAGCGGCACGGTTCAAAACGTCAATTATAGGCCAGATTGGCGGTCGCACGTGCCAGTCCGCGGCCGGCCGGCCGATTTCAGGGGGCGTAGCCGGGCAGCTTGCACTGGTCCAGCAGTTGCTGGCGCTGGACCGGATCCTTGGGCGCATTGAACGGCACCACGTAATAGGTGGCAACCGGCTCGCCGATGCGGTTGGTCAACGACGGGCCGTAGCGGAAATTGGAGACCGCGCTGCGCGCCACCGGGCCCAGGTCGCTCTTCGGCGCCACCTTGACCACCTGCACGTTCATCGGCACGCCGTCGGAGCCCACCGTATAGGTCACCGCCGCGCAGCCGGGCTTGTCCAGGTTCAGCCCGCTGTTGGGCACATCCATCTGCACCCGCGTATTGAGCAGGATCCAGTAGCGGTACAGGTCCTGCTGGTCGATCTTGCGCACCTGCGCCAGCACCGGCGTGACGAAGCCCAGCGCCAGTGCCAGCAGCAGACCCTGACGCAGCGGGCGGAACATGGATTTCATGGCGTTCTCCTGTGCCGGATGTGGCTGAGACGAAGTGTAGCCGCGCCGTCGTTCAGCGCTAGTCAACGCGCAGCCGACCAGACAGCCACGCGTCAGCCTCACAGGTCGCGCAGGCTTTCGACCATGCCGTCGGTGCCGACCGAGAGCAGCTTCAAGGTGTTGGTGCCGCCGCCCTGGCCGACGTGGTCGCCCTGGGTAAGTACCACGCGGTCGCCTTCCTGCAGGTGGCCCTGGGCGAACAGTTGCTGCACGGCGGAGCGCGCGGTAGCCACCGAGGTCAGCCCCTCGTGGGAAAACGCTACCGGCTGCACGTCACGCAACAGCAGCATGCGCCGGCGCGCATCGGCCATGGGCGACAGCGCAAAGATGGGCACGGCACTGCCGTAGCGCGACAACCACTGCGCGGTGGCGCCGGATTCGGTCAATGCCACGATCGCGCGCACGTTGAGCTGGCCGGCCAGCATCATGGCCGCCAGGGCGATCGCCTGATCGGTGCGATCGAGCATGTGGCCACCGGCGGTCAGGTCTTCCTTCGGCTCGAACTGGCGCTCGGCGCCGAGGCAGATCCGGCGCATTGCCGCTACCGCCTTGTCCGGGTGCGCGCCGGCCGCGGTTTCCTCCGACAGCATCACCGCGTCGGTGCCGTCGATCACGGCGTTCGCCACGTCGAGCACTTCGGCCCGGGTCGGGATCGGCGAGCGCACCATCGACTGCAGCATCTGCGTGGCGGTGATCACCGCGCGGTTGCGCTGCACCGATTCGCGGATGATCTTCTTCTGCAGGCCGGGCAGCTCGGCGTCGCCGATCTCCACCCCGAGGTCGCCGCGCGCCACCATCACCACGTCGGAGGCGTCGATGATTTCGCCCAGCACCGGAATCGCGTCGGCGCGCTCGATCTTCGCCACCAGCGCCGCGTTGCCGCCGGCTTCGTGCAGCAGCCGGCGCGCCTGGTGCATGTCCTCGGCCGAGCGCACGAACGACACCGCGAGGAAGTCGGCGCCGATCTCGGCGGCCAGTTTGATGTCGGCCTTGTCCTTGTCCGACAGCGCCGTCACCGAAAGCCCGCCGCCCTGCCGGTTGAGTCCCTTGCGATTGGACAGCTTGCCGCCGATCAGCACCTGGCAACGCACCTCGGTACCAGCCACTTCCTGCACGCTCAGCGCGACCAGTCCGTCGTCCAGCAGCAGCACGTCGCCGGCGTGCACGTCGCCCGGCAAGCCGTAATAGCTGACGCCAACACGAGTGGCATCGCCGGGCGGCACGTCGGGGCGACAATCGAGCACGAACGACGCGCCGTCGACCAGTTCCACCGGCCCGTTCGCGAAGGTCTCGATGCGGATCTTCGGCCCCTGCAGGTCGGCCAGGATGCCGACTTCACACCCAGCGGCTGCCGACGCCGCGCGCACCGCATTGGCGCGCGCGCGGTGATCATCCGGCAGACCGTGCGAGAGGTTCAGGCGGACCACGTTGACGCCTTCGGCGATGATCCGTTCGAGCATGCCCGGCACGTCGGTGGCGGGGCCCAGGGTGGCGACGATCTTGGTGCGGCGCAGAGGATTCTCGTTCATGTGTCGAGGCTAACAGATGCCGCGCGGCGCGCCACCACCCTGCATTCGTATGCATGCTGTCGATGTGCGCTGGCGCGCAGACAGCGCCTCCGGCGCTATCGCGCCAGCGCGAGGTTGAGCACCGCGGCCAAGCGCCGGCCGGCCTGGCGCAGGCGCAGCTCGGCCAGCGGCAGCTCGGCCCTGACGTAGGCCGGGTCGATCTCGTGGCCGGCCGGATAGAAGCCGGGTTCGGCGGTGATCCGGCAGGACTCCTCCGCCCATTGCGCGTAAGGGTTGTCCAGCGGCGCGACCGGCGCCGGCAGGTTCACCGGCACCGCCGAATCCAGCGCCTGCGCATAGGCCTGCCAGTCGAGCCCGCGGCTGGACAGCAGCCCCGAATCCCACACCTTGTGCAGGTTGCTGCCCCTGCCGTCGAACTGCACCTGGTACGTATTGCCGCCCTTGTCGTCGCGGTAGCCGGCATGCAGCGGCTGGTGGATGTCGCCGACGAAATGCACCACGAACTTCAGCGCCTCGCGGCGTGCGCTGTCCGGCTTGCCGCGATCGCCGAGCACGCCGACGTAATACTGCAGGCCGGCCACCACGCAACGCCCGTCGCGGCAGTCGCGCGGCGGCACGTAGTCGCAAGCGCTGCCGCCGCGGAAATTGACGTAGTGCCGGCCGCGCGTCTGTTTCCACAATGCCGCGCGCGCCGGATCGTTCTGGATCTGGTCGGGCCAGTTGGCCACGTCGGCCAGCCGCTGCGTGTGCTCCGGCGCCAGCAGGCGCTCCAGCTCGGCCTCGGCAGCCGGATCCAGGTGCCGTTGCGCCAGCTCGGCGACCACGCTGTGGCCGAGCGGCCCCCAGGCCTGGGCCGATGGCGCGAGCGCGAGCATGACGGCCGCGAAGGCAAATGAGCGGCTTGAAATGGACATGGCGGCTGCCAACGCAAAACCCGCAGTCTGCCACAGCGACAATCGGGCGCGGGCCATCCGGGTGCTTTCATTGTAAGATTTCACGATTGAAACACCGGCACCGCAGCCCGCGACTGCCATCCATCATCGCAACATTCCCAATCGCCCTCAGGAGGACGTTCCCTCATGACCATCAAGGTCGGCATCAACGGCTTTGGCCGCATCGGTCGCAACGTGCTGCGTGCAGCCGTGCAGAATTTCAGCAACGACATCGAGATCGTGGCGATCAACGACCTGCTGGAGCCGGACTACCTTGCCTATATGCTGAAGCACGACTCCGTGCACGGCCGCTTCGAGGGCGACGTGCAGGTCGACGGCGGCCACCTGGTGGTCAACGGCAAGCGCATCCGCCTGACCCAGGAACGCGACCCGGCCAACCTGAAGTGGAACGAGGTGAACGCCGACGTGGTGATCGAATCCACCGGCCTGTTTCTGACCAAGGAAACCGCGCAGAAGCACCTGGATGCGGGCGCGAAGAAGGTGATCCTGTCGGCGCCGTCGAAGGACGACACGCCGATGTTCGTCTACGGCGTCAACGACAAGACCTACAAGGGCGAGGCGATCGTCTCCAATGCCAGCTGCACCACCAACTGCCTGGCGCCGGTGGCCAAGGTGCTCAACGACAAGTGGGGCATCAAGCGCGGCCTGATGACCACCGTGCACGCCGCCACCGCGACGCAGAAGACCGTCGACGGCCCGAGCAACAAGGACTGGCGCGGCGGCCGCGGCATCCTGGAGAACATCATTCCCTCGTCCACCGGCGCCGCCAAGGCCGTCGGCGTGGTGATCCCCGAGCTCAACAAGAAGCTCACCGGCATGAGCTTCCGCGTGCCGACCTCGGACGTGTCCGTGGTCGACCTCACCGTCGAGCTGGAAAAGAACGCCACCTACGCGGAAATCTGCGCGGAGATGAAGGCGCAGAGCGAAGGCGCGCTGAAGGGCATCCTCGGCTACACCGAGGAGAAGGTGGTGGCCACCGACTTCCGCGGCGACGCGCGCACCTCGATCTTCGACGCCGACGCCGGCATCGCGCTGGACGGTACCTTCATCAAGCTGGTCAGTTGGTACGACAACGAGTGGGGCTACTCGAACAAGTGCCTGGAGATGGTGCGGGTGGTGGCGAAGTAAGCTGCCGAACCGCATGAAATAAAAAAGCCCGCGTCTGCGGGCTTTTTTGTGCCTACCGTTTCAGCAACGGCAGCTTGTCCGGCACGCCGTCCCACTTCGCGGCATCGTCCATCGACGGGATCTTGCTGGTCAGCACCGGCCACTCGCGCGCCAGCTCGGCATTGATCGAAAGAAAGATTTCCTGCCCCGCCGGCACGTCGAGCTCGGGAAAGATCGCGCCGACCGGGCACTCCTCCACGCACAGCGTGCAGTCGATGCATTCATCCGGGTCGATCACCAGGAAGTTGGGACCTTCGTGGAAGCAGTCCACCGGACACACCTCGACGCAATCGGTGTGCTTGCAGTTGATGCAGTTTTCGGTGACGACGTGCGTCATCGTGCCTCCTTCCGACACTCGTCGGCGATGGCTACAGTGTCAATGACAGCCGGTGCCGCGGCCATGATCCAGATCAGTGCCCGCCGCGCGCCGCCACCGCAGAATTTACCTGAGCCCCACCACTTCCCCAAGGAGCAACACATCATGATGCGCAAACTGATTGCCATTGCCCTGCTCGGCCTGCTCTCCACCCCGCTGATGGCCGCCGAATGCGCGACCACCATCGAGGGCAGCGACGCCATGCAGTTCAACCAGAAAACCATCACCGTGCCGAAGACCTGCAAGACCTTCAAGGTCACCCTGAAGCACACCGGCAAGCTGCCGGTCACCGCGATGGGCCACAACTGGGTGCTGTCGCACAGCGCCGACGAGTCCGGCGTGATCGCCGACGGCATGAAGGCCGGCGCCGCCAACAGCTACGAGAAGCCGGGCGACGCCCGCATCATCGCGCACACCAAGCTGATCGGCGGCGGCGAATCCGACACCGCCACGATCGACGTGGCCAAGCTCAAGGCCGGCGAACAGTACGCCTACTTCTGCACCTTCCCGGGCCATGCCGCGCTGATGAAGGGTACGCTGAGCCTGGGCAAGTAAGCCTCCCGGACCAGCGACGCATCCGGCTGCTCGCGGCCGGATGCGTTTTTTGTTGCCAGTAAACTTGCACATCGTTCCGCGCACGGATCCACAATGTCCCGCATGAACCCACCGTCGCCCCTGGACGAACCGGCCATCGCCAGGCTGGTCGATCATTTCTACGAAAAGGTGCGGCGCGAGCCGCAGATCGGCCCGATCTTCAACGCGGCCGTGCACGACTGGGACGAACACAAGCGCCTGCTGACCTCGTTCTGGGCCTCGGTGGCGTTGCGTGCAGGCAGTTATCGCGGCAACCCGATGGGCGCGCACCGGCCGCATCCGATCCGCGCCGAACACTTCGACCGCTGGCTCGCACTGTGGCGCGAAACCTGTGCCGAAGAACTGGACGAAGCCGGCGCCACACTGATGCTGGAATACGCCGAACGCATCGGCCGCAGCCTCAAGCTGGGCCTCGGCCTGCACCCGCAGGCGCAGCCGTTCGGCGTGCCGATCGTCGGTATCAATCGCTGAAGTGGACATACGCCGTAGGGTGGGCAGTGCCCGCCCCACGGAATCAGGGCGAGGGCAATCAGCCCAGCGCCTTCAACGCCGCGTCGTAGTTCGGCTCGTGACCGATCTCGCTGACCAGCTCGGCGTGGATCACCTTGTCGTGCCCGTCCAGCACCAGCACCGCGCGTGCAGCCAGACCGGCCAGCGGGCCGCTGGCGATCGCCACACCATAGTCGTTGAGGAACTGGTGGCCGCGCATCAGCGACAGGTTGGTCACCCGGTCCAGCCCCTCGGCGCCGCAGAAGCGCGCCTGCGCGAACGGCAAGTCGGCCGAGATGCACAGCACCACGGTGTTGTCGAGCTTGCCGGCCAGTTCGTTGAAGCGGCGCACCGAGGCGGCACATACGCCGGTGTCGACGCTGGGGAAGATGTTCAGCACCTTGCGCTTGCCGGCGTAGCCGGACAGCGCCACGTCGGACAGGTCGCCGCCGACCAGGCTGAATGCCGGCGCGGTCGAACCCAGCGCGGGAAACTGGCCGTCGACGCTGATCGGCTGGCCTTTGAACGTGACATGGGACATCGTGCACCTCGTGTGTGGATGGATGGCTACAAGTAGAACATGGTCTTGGCCAGGAAGACGATGCCCACCATCAGGCCCAGCACGACGCGATGGGTATGCCGGAACCGGCAGACGTCCATCTTTCCGCTGCGCATCGCCCACATCGCGTTGACGAACACGCCGAGCACGCCGAACGCCAGCAGCACCTTCAGCAGCAGCAGGTTGCCGAAGCGCGAACCGACGCAGCTGATGCCGTCGCAGCGGATATCGAACAACACGCCGCCGCTGACGAACAGCAGGATCACCACCACCGGCATGAACCGGCGCACCCGCGCCATGATCGCCTGCTCGATGCGCTGCAGGGTGGCTGCGTCGAAATGCTTGTGCAGCGACTCGACCACCAGCACCTCGAACGTCACCGCGCCCACGAACACGATGGCGCACGCCAGGTGCACCAGCACGATCCACGGATACCAGGCACCCATGCAGATTCTCCCGAAGCCTTTCCGGAAGTCTGCGCGCGGCCGGCGCTTGCCGCGCTGATATGGATCAAGCCGCGGGAGGCGGTCGCCTCAGCCGCGCGGCTGCGCGACCACCTTGCGGATCGCTTCCACGAACTCGGGGTCGAGTTTGCCGATCCTCGTGGTGCGGGCGGCGATGCGGCCGTCGGCATCGAGCAGGATCAGTTCGCTGCTGTGATTGAACTCGCCGTCGGGCAGTTGCCGGTACTGCAGGCCCAGCACGCCGGACAGCTGGCGTACCTGCGTCGGCTCGGCCCGTGCCAGGGTCCAGATGCGCGGGTCCAGCTTGCGCTTCTGCGCGTAGCTCTTCAGCGTGGCCACGTCGTCCTTCGCCGGGTCGAAGCTCACCGCGAGCAGGTCGATCTGCGCGCGCGTGGCCGGATCCAGCGCGTTGCGGGTCAGTCGCAGGCTGTCGATGATCATCGGGCAGACCATCTGGCACGAGGTGTAGAACATGGTCACCAGTTGCGGGCGGCCGCGCCGCTCGGCCAGCGTCTGCTGGCGGCCGTCCTGGTCGGTCAGTTGCAGCGGCAGGTTGTACACCGAGTCGCCGGGCAGCGGCGTGGCCGCCCGCGCGCTGCCGAGCAGCAGGAACATCGCAAACAGGAACAACAGGCGTTTCATGACGCATTCCTCATTCGGGCTTCGCGCAGCGGAAGCCCATGTTGTTGGTGGTGTCGGCGGCCTTCAGCGCGGACAGCATCGCGATACGCATCAGCACCGCGTAGTTTTCCTTTTCCTGCAGGCTGATCGCGCCGGCGCCGCAGAACTTCAGCAGGTCCGGATCGCCCTGCTCGCGGCTGTCGCTGGCGACCATCAGCGCATTGAAGTCGTCGACCCATTCCCACACCAGGTTGTTGAGGTCACGCACGCCGTAGGCGTTCGGCGCGCCGCCGATGTCCGGCAGCGCCTTGCTGGACGGGCGCGAGTACCAGCCCAGGATGCTTTCGCGCCAGGCCGGATCGGCACGCGCATCGCGGCGGGTGGCATCGGCCGCGGCCGCGTATTCCCACTCGTACCAGCTCGGCAGGCGCGCCTGCTCGCTCTCGCAGTACGCCTGCGCGGCGAACCAGCTGATCCGTGTGACCGGCTGCTCGGGCAACGCTGCATCGCCCAGTGTCCCTGCGTCGGCCCAGTGGCTGAGGTAGCGTTCGTCGGCAAGGATCTTCGCGACCTGGTCGCGCCGCCATTGCGGATGGGTCTTCACGAACGCCTGGAACTCGGCATTGGTGACCGGCTCGGTGCGCAGGCGGAATGGCGCGACCTGCGCCGCGGCCACCTTGCCATCGGCCGGCAACACGCTGGTGAAGGTCCCGCCCGGCAGGGCGACGTAATCCGCCGCCGCTGCCGGTAGTGCCAGCATCAGGCCGAGCCAGACCCATGCCAGTCGCGTACGCATCTCAGTGCTCCGCTGCCGGGGCCGGCGCCGCTTCGGCACGAGCCTTGGCCACTTCTTCCTTGCTGATCTGCCCGCCCGGGTTGTCCCAGCTGTTCAGCACGTAGGTCAGGATGTTGGCCACCTCGTCGTCGGTCAGCTGCGCCATCGGCGGCATCACCGAGTCGTACTCGTGGCCGTTCACCGTGATCTTGCCGGTCAGCCCGTGCGTCACGATGGTCATCG
>NZ_LMSK01000002.1:1129769-1181920 GCF_001428385.1 Rhodanobacter sp. Soil772 | reverse complement strand
TAAAGCCCCTGGCGGTGACCTACTCTTGCATGGCAAAGCCACACTACCATCGGCGCATGCGCGTTTCACTTCTGAGTTCGGGATGGGATCAGGTGGTACCACGCCGCTATGGCCGCCAGGGAAGGGGTGGGAGCAGCGCGTGTGCGCCGGCTCCACATTTTTGAAGAGGCGACCCTGACAGCCGGCTCTCCCGTGAACAGTCCTCCATCGAAGAGTTGAAGAGTCCGGCCATGGATGGCCGGTCTTGACTCTCCGTGAGAGGATCTCACGTCAAATAAAGTGTAAACGAGTGACAAGCGTCGAGGTGAATGCGAATCGGACTTTCGTTAAAACCCGCGAAGCAACTTGGGGTTATATGGTCAAGCCTCACGGCTCATTAGTATCAGTTAGCTGAACGCATTGCTGCGCTTCCACACCTGACCTATCAACCACCTAGTCTTGATGGTGCCTTAAGGAGAGTCAAGCTCTCGGGAGATCTCATCTTGGGGCGTGCTTCCCGCTTAGATGCTTTCAGCGGTTATCACTTCCGTTCGTAGCTACCGGGCAATGCCATGGGCATGACAACCCGAACACCAGCGGAACGTCCACTCCGGTCCTCTCGTACTAGGAGCAGCCCCCCTCAAATCTCCAACGCCCACGACAGATAGGGACCGAACTGTCTCACGACGTTCTGAACCCAGCTCGCGTACCACTTTAAATGGCGAACAGCCATACCCTTGGGACCGGCTACAGCCCCAGGATGTGATGAGCCGACATCGAGGTGCCAAACACCGCCGTCGATATGAACTCTTGGGCGGTATCAGCCTGTTATCCCCGGAGTACCTTTTATCCGTTGAGCGATGGCCCTTCCATACAGAACCACCGGATCACTATGACCTACTTTCGTACCTGCTTGATCCGTCGATCTCGCAGTCAAGCACGCTTATGCCATTGCACACAGTGCGCGATGTCCGACCGCGCTGAGCGTACCTTCGTGCTCCTCCGTTACTCTTTGGGAGGAGACCGCCCCAGTCAAACTACCCACCATACATGGTCCCTGACCCGGATTACGGGCCGAGGTTAGAACGTCAAGCACTTCAGGGTGGTATTTCAAGGATGGCTCCATGCAAGCTAGCGCCTGCACTTCAAAGCCTCCCACCTATCCTACACAGAAGAACTCAACGTTCAATGTAAAGCTATAGTAAAGGTTCACGGGGTCTTTCCGTCTTGCCGCGGGAACGCTGCATCTTCACAGCGAATTCAATTTCACTGAGTCTCGGGTGGAGACAGCGCCGCTGTCGTTACGCCATTCGTGCAGGTCGGAACTTACCCGACAAGGAATTTCGCTACCTTAGGACCGTTATAGTTACGGCCGCCGTTTACTGGGGCTTCGATCAAGAGCTTCGCCTTGCGGCTGACCCCATCAATTAACCTTCCAGCACCGGGCAGGCGTCACACCCTATACGTCCACTTTCGTGTTTGCAGAGTGCTGTGTTTTTGATAAACAGTCGCAGCGGCCAGGTTACTGCGACCCATCGACGCTCAGTCACGCACGTGACCACGTCAATGGGCGCACCTTCTCCCGAAGTTACGGTGCCATTTTGCCTAGTTCCTTCACCCGAGTTCTCTCAAGCGCCTTGGGATTCTCACCCTGCCTACCAGTGTCGGTTTACGGTACGGTTTTTCTACAGCTGAAGCTTAGTGGCTTTTCCTGGAAGCGTAGTATCAGTCACTTCGTCCAAATAGGACTCGTCTCGGTGCTCGGCATAAAGGGTCCCGGATTTGCCTAAGACCCATGCCTACCGCCTTTCCCCGGGACAACCAACGCCCGGTAGACCTAACTTTCTCCGTCCCCACATCGCACTGTAGAAAAGTGCTGGAATATTAACCAGCTTCCCATCGACTACGCATTTCTGCCTCGCCTTAGGGGCCGACTCACCCTGCGCCGATGAACGTTGCGCGAGGAAACCTTGGGCTTTCGGCGTGGGGGCTTTTCACCCCCATTATCGTTACTCATGTCAGCATTCGCACTTCCGATACCTCCAGCAGACTTTACAATCCACCTTCACAGGCTTACGGAACGCTCCTCTACCGCGTACACATAAATGTGCACACCCCGAGCTTCGGTGCATAGCTTAGCCCCGTTAAATCTTCCGCGCAGACCGACTCGACCAGTGAGCTATTACGCTTTCTTTAAAGGATGGCTGCTTCTAAGCCAACCTCCTGGCTGTCTATGCCTTTCCACATCGTTTTCCACTTAGCTATGACTTTGGGACCTTAGCTGCGGGTCTGGGTTGTTTCCCTTTTCACGACGGACGTTAGCACCCGCCGTGTGTCTCCCGGATAGTCTGTCCTGGTATTCGGAGTTTGCCATGGTTTGGTAAGTCGCGATGACCCCCTAGCCATAACAGTGCTCTACCCCCAGGAAGATTCGTCCGAGGCGCTACCTAAATAGCTTTCGAGGAGAACCAGCTATCTCCGAGTTTGTTTAGCCTTTCACTCCTATCCTCAGCTCATCCCCATCTATTGCAACAGATGTGGGTTCGGTCCTCCAGTGCGTGTTACCGCACCTTCAACCTGGCCAAGGATAGATCACTCGGTTTCGGGTCTACTGCCTGAGACTATGCGCCCTATTCAGACTCGATTTCTCTTCGCCTCCCCTATACGGTTAAGCTTGCCACAGACAGTAAGTCGCTGACCCATTATACAAAAGGTACGCAGTCACCCTTGCGGGCTTCCACTGCTTGTACGTATACGGTTTCAGGGTCTATTTCACTCCCCTCTCCGGGGTTCTTTTCGCCTTTCCCTCACGGTACTAGTTCGCTATCGGTCAGTCAGTAGTATTTAGCCTTGGAGGATGGTCCCCCCATGTTCAGACAAGGTTTCACGTGCCCCGCCTTACTCAATTTCACACAAAGTGCCCTTTCGTCGACTGGGCTATCACCATCTATGGCCGGCCTTTCCATGCCGTTTGACTAGAACACAATGTGCTTTTGGGCTAGTCCCCGTTCGCTCGTCGCTACTCAGGGAATCTCGGTTGATTTCTTTTCCTCCGGGTACTTAGATATTTCAGTTCCCCGGGTTCGCCTCGTACAGCTATGTATTCACTGCACGATACCGCTTGCGCGGTGGGTTTCCCCATTCGGACATTGCCGGATCAAAGCTTGTTGCCAGCTCCCCGACACTTTTCGCAGGCTGCCACGTCCTTCATCGCCTCTGACTGCCAAGGCATCCACCGTATACGCTTAGTCGCTTGACCATATAACCCCAAGTCGCCTCGGGGCTTGCACCCTCCTCAGGTGCAGCCAAGTTACTTCGTTTTCGTGCCTTAACACTTGTCTCGGTTCGGTTCGAACCAAGACGCTTGTCACTCGTTTACGTGTTTTCAAAGAACATCGTGCCGGCCTCAATGCCGGTCGATTTCAAAATCTTTTGTGTGCTGATACTTCACGCGGCGCTTGATGGTGGAGCCTGTCGGGATCGAACCGACGACCCCCTGCTTGCAAAGCAGGTGCTCTCCCAGCTGAGCTAAGGCCCCAAGGTATTCTTGGAATAATGGTGGGTCTGGGTGGACTCGAACCACCGGCCTCACCCTTATCAGGGGTGCGCTCTAACCACCTGAGCTACAGACCCATGAAAAGAGCCCCAGAACCCATACCAAGCTGCCTGGAACCCAGTTCAAAGCGGCTGTTGGTGAAGAGTCCGGCCAGGAATGGCCGGTTTTGCTCTTCGCAACAGGACGTTGCATAAAGCAACGCCTTTGCGTGAAGTACAGGTGTCTTGTGTGGACGTCTTGCGTGAAGACTCACGCCGTCGTTTCTTGAAAGGAGGTGATCCAGCCGCACCTTCCGATACGGCTACCTTGTTACGACTTCACCCCAGTCATGGACCACTCCGTGGGCGTCGTCCTCCTTGCGGTTAGACTAACGCCTTCTGGAGCAACCCACTCCCATGGTGTGACGGGCGGTGTGTACAAGGCCCGGGAACGTATTCACCGCGGCATAGCTGATCCGCGATTACTAGCGATTCCGACTTCACGGAGTCGAGTTGCAGACTCCGATCCGGACTGGGATCGGCTTTCTGGGATTGGCTCCACCTCGCGGTATTGCAACCCTCTGTACCGACCATTGTAGTACGTGTGTAGCCCTGGCCGTAAGGGCCATGATGACTTGACGTCATCCCCACCTTCCTCCGGTTTGTCACCGGCAGTCTCCTTAGAGTTCCCACCATTACGTGCTGGCAACTAAGGACAAGGGTTGCGCTCGTTGCGGGACTTAACCCAACATCTCACGACACGAGCTGACGACAGCCATGCAGCACCTGTGTTCGCATTCCCGAAGGCACTCCCGCATCTCTGCAGGATTCGCGACATGTCAAGGCCAGGTAAGGTTCTTCGCGTTGCATCGAATTAAACCACATACTCCACCGCTTGTGCGGGCCCCCGTCAATTCCTTTGAGTTTCAGTCTTGCGACCGTACTCCCCAGGCGGCGAACTTAACGCGTTAGCTTCGACACTGATCTCCGAGTTGAGACCAACATCCAGTTCGCATCGTTTAGGGCGTGGACTACCAGGGTATCTAATCCTGTTTGCTCCCCACGCTTTCGTGCTTCAGCGTCAGTGTTGTCCCAGATGGCCGCCTTCGCCACTGATGTTCCTCCCGATCTCTACGCATTTCACCGCTACACCGGGAATTCCACCATCCTCTGACACACTCTAGCTGCCCAGTATCCATCGCCATTCCCAGGTTGAGCCCGGGGATTTCACGACAGACTTAAACAACCGCCTACGCACCCTTTACGCCCAGTAATTCCGATTAACGCTTGCACCCTTCGTATTACCGCGGCTGCTGGCACGAAGTTAGCCGGTGCTTATTCCTCAGGTACCGTCAGCCCCATAGGTTATTAACCCGTGGTATTTCGTTCCTGATAAAAGTGCTTTACAACCCGAAGGCCTTCTTCACACACGCGGCATTGCTGGATCAGGCTTGCGCCCATTGTCCAATATTCCCCACTGCTGCCTCCCGTAGGAGTCTGGGCCGTGTCTCAGTCCCAGTGTGGCTGATCATCCTCTCAGACCAGCTAGCGATCGTCGCCTTGGTAGGCCATTACCCTACCAACTAGCTAATCGCACATCGGTCCGTCCAACCGCGCGAGGCCCGAAGGTCCCCCGCTTTCTCCCGTAGGACGTATGCGGTATTAGTCCCGGTTTCCCGAGGTTATCCCCCACGTCTGGGTAGGTCCCGATGCATTACTCACCCGTCCGCCACTCGCCACCCACAGTATTGCTACTGCTGTGCTGCCGTTCGACTTGCATGTGTTAGGCATGCCGCCAGCGTTCAATCTGAGCCAGGATCAAACTCTTCACTTAAGTTTTCGATCATCCGAAGACAATCTATCTTTCTGAAGCGTTCTTCCCAACCAATCAAAACTCATTACTGACTTTTTACTTGGTGGGACGCTTGCATTGCTTGGACAGGTCGTAACCCTCCAGCACAAGACGTCCACACAATTCACCTGCGCACACTGTCAAAGATCCTTGTTCTGCATCCCGTTTCCGGTCTGCACCCCAGAACGTTTCGTCCCGGGTGAGCCGCCCATTCTACATCGCTTTTCTAGACCGTCAACACCCKCGGTGAAGCTTCTTCGAGGTCCCGCCAGTCCGTCTTGCGACGTTGGGCGACTGCGGGCCGCGAATAATACGGGCTGTGCTTCATTTGGCAGGACTTGATCCGGTCCGCCAGCGCCGGGTTGAACAGNAAGATCCTTGTTCTGCATCCCGTTTCCGGTCTGCACCCCAGAACGTTTCGTCCCGGGTGAGCCGCCCATTCTACATCGCTTTTCTAGACCGTCAACACCCTCGGTGAAGCTTCTTCGAGGTCCCGCCAGTCCGTCTTGCGACGTTGGGCGACTGCGGGCCGCGAATAATACGGGCTGTGCTTCATTTGGCAAGCGTTTCTTGAGAAAAATTTCACGGAATCTTCGCAAGCGGCTGTAGCATCGCCGAATTTTTCTTTTCCAGGACGCGCTCGCACACCGCCATGCCTGTCGGCGCAGGCGTACCAAAATCAGGCGAGCACGAGCCTCACGCGGGCAAAGTTGCGCTTGCCCACTTGCAGCACGCCTTCGAAGCCGGCACTGAAGACGCGCTGCGCGTCCTCCACCACTTCGGCGTCGATGCGCACGGCGCGCTCCTTCAACTTGCGATTCGCCTCGGAATTGCTGGCGGTGAGCCCGGCCGCAGTGAGCAAGGCGGCCAGTCGCATGCCTTCAGCCGACACCAGGACGTCGGCCTGCGGCAGCAGCGAGGTGTCGCCCTCGCCGCGTACGACGGCATGCCACCCGGCGATCGCCTGTTCCGCGGCAGCCGCGCCGTGGAAGCGCGTGGTCAGTTCGTGCGCGAGGCGCAGCTTGGCGTCGCGCGGGTTGAGTGCACCGCTGGCAATGTCCTGCTTCATCCGGGCCAGTTCGTCCAGCGACACATCGAAGCTGAGCAGCTCGAACCAGCGCCACATCAGTTCGTCGCCGATCTTCATGGTCTTGGTGACGATGTCGATCGCCGGCTCGTTGATGCCAATGTAGTTGCCCAACGACTTGGACATCTTGTTGACGCCATCCAGGCCTTCCAGCAGCGGCATGGTCAACACGATCTGCGGCGGCTGGCCGTGGTGTTCCTGCAGCGCACGGCCCATCAGCAGGTTGAACTTCTGGTCGGTGCCGCCCAGTTCCACGTCCGCCTTCAGCGCGACCGAGTCGTAGCCCTGCACCAGCGGATACAGGAATTCGTGGATCGCGATCGGCTGCTGCGCCGCGTAACGCTTGGTGAAGTCGTCGCGCTCGAGCATGCGCGCCACGGTGTGCTGGGCGGCCAGCCTGATCATGTCGGCCGCCGACATCTGGCCGAACCACTCGGAATTGAAGCGCAGCTCGGTCTTCTCGCGGTCCAGCACCTTGTAGACCTGCTCGGCGTAGGTCTCGGCGTTGGCCAGCACGTCTTCGCGGCTGAGCGGCTTGCGGGTGACGTTCTTGCCGGTGGGGTCGCCGATCATGCCGGTGAAGTCGCCGATCAGGAAAATCACCTGATGACCCAGGTCCTGGAACTGGCGCATCTTGTTCAGCAACACGGTGTGGCCAAGGTGCAGATCCGGCGCCGTCGGGTCGAAGCCGGCCTTGATCCGCAACGGACGACCGCTCTTCAGGCGCTCGGCCAGATCCTCCCGCTTGATGATTTCGTCGGCGCCGCGCGCAATCGTGGCCAGCGCCTGCTCAAGCTCGCTCATTAGGTTTCTCTCTGATGAAGTGGGCAGCGGCCCGCAATGTGACCGTGCCGTCAACGTTAATTGTGTGTTAACCAGGAATGCGTTGCAAACCCTTGATGCGAAAGGCGTTGACGCCCTTTGCACATGACCGTTATGGTACGCGCAGTTTGTTACTTTGTAGCGCGGGCGTGTACAGCATGGCAGAAGAAAAGCAGGGGGCGCGGCAAACCCGCAAGCAGGCGATCTGTCGCAAGGCGCAGCGTCGGCACTCCCACTTCTACGAGCGCCGTGCACACTGGTCGTTCAATCGTTCGGGCGAGATCGAGCCGATCCGCTGGAACCGCGAGCGCCTGGTGCTTGCCGGCACCGCGTTGCTGATCACCCTGTTGTCCGGTTTCATCATGCCCGCCTGGGCCAGCGCGATGCGTCCCGCGCCCACGCCGGAAGTGCACTCGTTGCTGCCGCTGGCGCTGCCCAAGATCGCGCCGGTCAGCGTCACGGCCGCGACCGTGGACGACTGGCAGGTAGTGCGGGTGCAACCGGGCCAGACGCTGTCGGACATTTTCACTGCCCGCGGCCTCGACATGACCGATCTGCAGAGGGTGATGGACGCCGCCGCCGGCGCGAAATCCGCCCTGCACAGCATTCGCCCGGGCCAGGAATTCGACTTCCTGCTCGGCAACGACGGCAGCCTCAAGGGCTTCCGCTTCGACCGTGACCAGGCCAGACGCGCGACCGTCCGTCTCGACGGCGCGCAGCCCAGCGTCGCCATCCAGCAGCGCGACATGGACCTGCGCGAACAGGTGGCGCACGGCGTGATCCGCAGCAGCCTGTATGCCGCCGGCGACCAGGCCGGCATGGACGCGGCGATGGTCGGCAAGCTTGCCGACCTGTTCAAGTACGACATCGACTTCGTGCAGGACATCCGCGTCGGCGACAGCTTCACGGTGATCTACGACGACATCTACCGTGACGGCGTGCGCTACGGCCAGGGCAACATCATCGCGGCCGAGTTCGTCAACCAGGGCAAGCGCTACACCGCCTACCGCTTCAAGAAGGCCGACGGCAACTACGGCTGGTACAGCGAGGACGGCCGGCCGATCCAGAAATCGTTCCTGCGCATCCCGGTCGACTTCACCCGGATCTCCTCGACCTTCAGCTCGGCCCGCATGCACCCCGTGCTCGGCCGCATGCGTGCGCACAAGGGCGTCGACTACGCCGCACCCAGCGGCACCCCGATCCACGCAGCCGGCGACGGCGTCATCAAGTACCACGGCTGGGAGCGCGGCTACGGCAACTTCGTGGTGATCCAGCACGACAAGACCATCAGCACCGCCTACGGCCACATGTCGCGCTTCGTGAGGGGTCAACACGTGGGCGAGCGCGTGCGCCAGGGCGAAGTGATCGGCTACGTCGGCATGACCGGCCTCGCCACTGGACCGCACCTGCACTACGAATTCCGCGTCAACGGCGTACAGCGCAACCCGCAGACGGTCACGCTGCCGAAGCCCGAGCCGCTGCCAGCCGTGCAGATGGCGCGCTTCAAGGCCGAAGTGGTGAAACCCCAGCTGGCACGCCTGACCGAACTGGACTCGCGCATCAAGCTGGCGCGTGCCAACGCCCCCGCCAACCACGACAACTGAGCGTCCGCCGCGCGTGGACGACGACGCCTCGGCGCTCTACCTCGGACTGATCTCCGGCACCAGCGCGGACAGCATCGACAGCGTGCTGGTCAGCTTCAGCCGCGGCGTACCGCAGCTGCTGGCCAGCCACGCACATCCCTGGCCCACGACGCTGCGTGAACGCATGCTCGCACTTGCCCAGGACGAGACCGCACTGGACCTGGATGCGTTTGGACGGCTGGACGTCGAAATCGGCCACGGCTTCGCCGACGCGGCGCTGCACCTGCTCGAACACAGCGGCACCCCGGCAACGGCCGTCCGCGCGATCGGCTCGCACGGCCAGACCCTGCGCCACCGCCCCACCGGAACGTACCCGTTCACGCTGCAGTTGGGCGATCCCAGCGTGATCGCCGAACGCTGCGGTATCGACGTGGTGGCGGACTTCCGCCGCGCCGATATCGCCGCGGGCGGGCAGGGCGCGCCGTTGCTGCCGGCGCTGCACGCGATGCTGCTGGCCCGGCCGGGACACGCTCGGGTAGTGCTCAACCTCGGCGGCATCGCGAACATCACCGTGCTCGGCGCCGACGGCCGCGTGCTCGGCTTCGACACCGGCCCGGCCAACGGCCTGCTCGATGCCTGGTGCCTGCGCCAGCGCGGCGAGTCGTTCGACCGCGACGGTGCGTACGCCGCCAGCGGCCACCTCGACGCCGGCCTGCTCGACGCCCTGCTGGCCGATCCCTATTTCGCGCTGCCGCCGCCGAAGAGCACCGGCCGCGAGCATTTCCACCTGGCGTGGCTGGCCACGCACACGCCCTCCGCTGCGTTGGACCCAGCCGACGTGCAGGCAACCCTGCTGGAGCTCACTGCGCGCAGCGTCGCCATGGCGATCGCGCAACACGCGCCGGATGCAGAAGAAGTGCTGGCCTGCGGCGGCGGCGTGCACAACGGCGCGCTGATGCGGCGGCTGGGCGAACTGCTGGCGCCCCGTGCACTGCTGAGCACATCGCGCTACGGCATCGACCCGGATTTCCTCGAAGCCACCGCGTTTGCCTGGCTGGCACGACAGCGCCTGCTCGGCCTGCCCGGCAACCTGCCGGCGGTCACCGGCGCGCGCGGGCCGCGGGTGCTGGGCGCGATCTACTCCGCACCCGCCGCGGGTTCGTCGTAACGGATGCGCTCCGGCGCCAACTGGGTCGGACGGGTCTGCGCCAGCGCGCGCAGCGCTTCCTGGAATACCCCCTGTTCCGCGGCTTCCCACTGACCTTCGAGCACGGCCAGCGCTTCCGGATCGCGCAGGCTTTCGCTGAAATGCTGGGCGGCCGAGATACCCAGGCCATTGCGCAAGGCGTGCAGCATCACGTCGTTGACCGAGCACTGGCGCTCCCTGGCCAGCGCCCGGATGCGTTCGGTGAGCAGACTGTCGACGTACTGCAAGATCATGTCCGGCACAAGCGTCACTCCCTGTTGCACGTGCCCCTGTCGTGCCGGATGTTTGCACAGCCACGGCGAAGCCAGGCATCGCGACCGCCGTTTCGTGGATGACTTGGCAGTTTCACTGTGAGCGCCGCCACGCTGCCCGGCTGGTCGCCTACGCAGCCGCTTCCGCCGCCACACGCGCGCGTTCGACACCGCGGAAGTAGCGCCACAGGCAGGCGAACAGCAGCATCGACGGCAGTACCGCCAGCACCGTGATGACGAAATAGCCGCCGTAGCCGGTCGTCGTGGCGATGCCGCCGGCAAAAAAGCCGAGCAGCTTGCCGGGCAGGTTGACCAGCGAGCTCAGCAGCGCGTACTGCGTCGCGGTGTGCTGGCGGTTGACCAGCGAGGACAGGAACGCCACCGTCGGCGGCCCCAGCATGCCCAGGGTCAGGTTTTCGCCGGAGATCACCAGGGTCAGCACCAGCAGGTTGCCCGGATGCGCGATCAACAGCAGGTACAGCAGGTTGCTGCAGCCGCACAGCACGATGGTGACGCCGAGCGGACGCCAGGCGCCCCAGCGCGCCACCGCGGCGCCGCCGATGAACACGCCGACGATGCCGATCCAGATGCCGTAGATCTTGGTGATCGTGCCGATCTCGGTCTTGGAGAAACCCATGTCGCGATAGAACGGGCTCATGATGCCGCCGATCGTGGCCTGCTCGGGCATCTTGAACAGCAGCAGGAACAGCAAGGTCACGCCGGCCAGCGCCCAGCCGTAACGACGGAAGAAATCGGCGAACGGGTCGATCACGCTCTCGCGCATCGCGTCGCGCCAGCGCGTGGCCCGTATCCGCAACACGTCCGGCTCGCGTGCCATCAGCGTGGTCGCCAGCGGCACCGCCATCGCGATCGCCATCAGCGCGTAGACCAGCCGCCACGGCAGGTGATCGGCCAGGATCAACGCCACCGCACCGGCCAGCAGCAGGCCGATCCGGTAGCCCAGCGAGTAGGTGGCGACCAGCGCGCCCTGCGCCTCGATCGGCGCGATCTCGATGCGGTAGGCATCCACCGCGATGTCCTGGGTCGCGCCAAAGAACGCCACCACCAGCGTGGCCGCCACGAACGGCACCAGCTGCACCGGCGTCAGCAACGCCATCGCCAGCAACCCGACCACCACGCCCAGCTGCGCGAACAGCAGCCAGCCGCGGCGCTGGCCGAGCCGGGCGAAGCCGGGGATCCGCCAATGGTCGAGCAGCGGTGCCCACACGAACTTGAACGCATAGGTCATGCCGGCGCTGGCGATCATCGTGATGTCTTTCAGATCGATGCCGTTTTCCTTCAGCCAGTACGCCAGCGTGCCGGCCACCAGCAGGAACGGCAGGCCGGAGGAAAAGCCGAACAGGAACATCGTCCACGCCGCCGGCTGGGCGAACGCCCGCCATACCGACGGCTTCGCCGGCTTGGGCGGCGGCGGCTCAGTCGGCATAGTCGACGGTGTACGGCGCGTGGTCGGAGAAGCGCTGCTCGCGGTAGATCGCGCAGTCGCGCAGGCGCTCGCGCAGCGACGGCGTGACGACTTGATAGTCGATGCGCCAACCCACGTTGTTCGCACGCGCCTGGCCGCGGTTCGACCACCAGGTGTATTCGACCGCCTCCGGCCTGATCGCGCGGAAGCTGTCGACCCAGCCGCGCTGCTGGAACAGCAGGTCCAGCCACGCGCGCTCCTCCGGCAGGCAGCCGGAGTTCTTCTGGTTGGACGACCAGTTCTTGATGTCGCTCTTCGTGTGCACGATGTTCCAGTCGCCGCAGATCACGTAGTCGCGGCCGCTCTTCAGCCACTTGTCGAAGATCGGCGTGATCCACTCCATCGCCTTGAACTTGAACTGCTGGCGCTCGTCGCCGGAGGAGCCGGACGGGAAGTACAGCGAGACCACGCTGAGGTTGCCGAAGCGTGCCTCGATGTAGCGGCCTTCGTTGTCGAATTCGTCCCAGCCCAGTTCGGTCAACACCTGGTCGGGCTCGCGCTTCGCGTAGATCGCCACGCCGCTGTAGCCTTTCTTGCTGCTGGCATCGCGGTAGAAGCAGTGGTGGCCGTCGGGACGGAACATCGCGTCGGTCAGCTGGCCTTCCTGCGCCTTGGTTTCCTGCAGGCAGACCACGTCGGCGTCCTGCTTGCGCAGCCAGTCGAACACGCCCTTGGTCGCGGCCGAGCGGATGCCGTTGGCGTTGAGGCTGATGATGCGCATGGGCTCTCCCGATCTCGTGATGGGTGATCATAACAACCACGGCACCCCGCCACCGCCATGGAAGCGAACATGCCAGCCACTGCCGCCATCCGCGTCGTTCCGGTCGACGATGCATTGCGCCCGAAGCTGCTGGGCCTGCATGTACTGCCGGCCCAGCGCGGCTGGGTCGGCGCGATCGCCGACCTGCTGGCCGACGTGGCGCTATGCCCCGGCAGCGAAGCGATGGCGATCCTGCACGACGCCACGGCCATCGGCTACTACCGTATCGAGTCCACGCCGCACAGCGTGACCGGGCGCGATCTCGAACTGCCGTCGCTGGGCCTGCGCGGGTTCTTCATCGATGCCGCCTGGCAAGGTCGCGGCCTGGGCCAGCTGGCGTTGCAGGCGATGTTCGCCGACCTCGCCCGGCGTCACCCGTGGGCGCGCCAGCTGGCGCTGATGGTCGACCGCAACAACCACGCAGCCCTGCGGCTGTACCTGCGCGTCGGCTTCAGCGACCGCGGCGAGCTGTACCATGGCGGGCGTTCCGGCCCGCAGCACCTGCTGCTACGACCGCTGCCCTGACCCACCGTTTGCGAGAGACCCGTGCACGACTATCAGCGCGACTTCATCGAACTCACCCTGCAGCGCGAGGTGCTGCGCTTCGGCGATTTCACCCTGAAGTCCGGCCGCCACAGCCCGTACTTCTTCAACATGGGGCGGATCGACTCCGGCGCCGCGCTGGCCCAACTCGGCCGCGCCTATGCCGCCGCGGTGGTCAACGCCGGCATCGCCGTCGACATGCTGTTCGGCCCCGCCTACAAGGGCATCGCGCTGGCCGCCGCCACCGCCATCGCGCTGGCCGATGGCCACGGCCGCGATCTGCCGTGGGCCTACAACCGCAAGGAAGCGAAGGATCACGGCGAGGGCGGGGTGCTGGTCGGCGCCCCGCTCAAGGGCCGCGTGCTGATCGTCGACGACGTGATGACCGCCGGCACCGCGGTGCGCGAATCGCTGGCGCTGATCCGCGCGCACGGCGCCACGCCGGCCGGCGTGCTGATCGCGCTGGACCGGCAGGAGCGCGGCCAGGGCGAGCGCTCCGCCGCGCAGGAAGTGACCGCCGACTACGGCATTCCGGTGATCGCGATCACCGGCCTCGACGACGTGCTGGCATATGCCGGCGAGCGGCCGCAACTGGCCGCCGAGCACGCCCGCCTGCTGGCTTATCGCGAGCGCTACGGGGTTCAGCGTTGAGTTCATCGTTCGACCGATAGACTCAGGCGAACCCGGTCACACTGGCAGCCGTTGCCGTCGGCGCGGACCTAGGCAGCGCGGCAGCGCTGGCTATACTGGGCAACGAGAGAGGAACCCATGCGCAAACCATTGCTCGTCATTGCTGCTGTCGTACTGGTCGCGAGCCTGTCGGTGTCCGCCCAGAACACCGGCAACATCCGTTACAAGTGGTACGACGGGCAAGGCCTGGTGCACTTCAGCGACAGCCTGACCGCCGAAGCGATGAAATACGGCTACGACCTGGTCAACGACCGTGGCCTGGTGGTGCAACGCGTACCGCGCCAGCTGAATGCCGTAGAGCGCGCCGCCGCCAACAAGCTGGCCGCCGAACAGGCGGCCCAGCAGCGCGCCGCGCAGGAGCGCGCGAACGCCGACACGCAGATGCTGGCGGCCTACCCGGACGAGGAGTCCTACCAGATCTCGCTGCAGCAGACGCTGGACACCAACGACCAGCAGATCCACACCACCCAGATCAACTTGCGCAGCCAGGAAAAGGCACTGACCGACCTGCTCGGCCGCGCGGCCGATCTCGAAAACGCCAAGAGCCCGGTGCCGAAACCTCTGGCTGACGGCATCACGCAGCAACGCAACGTGGTCGCCGCCCTGCGCAACACACTGCGCCGCCAGCAGGCCTTGCGTGCGCAGACCGTGCAACAGCAGGTCGGGCAGCTGGCGCATTACCGCGAACTCAGGGCGGCGCAGGAGCAGCCGGCGGAGTAGGGCGATAAGGCGGCGGCGCGAGCCCCCTCGTCCGCCGCGCGGGCATCTTTTCCCCGGCGAAGAGAAGTGATTTGCGGCAGCCCTCGACAGTCGAGGGTCGCTGCTTTCAGAACGGCAGCTTCAGCCTGTGATCCACCGCCAGCAGCTGCTGACGGAAGATTTGCTGGATCCGCTTCAGCGCCGCCGGGTTGTCCGCCTCGAAACGCAGCACCAGCACCGGCGTGGTGTTCGACGCGCGTACCAGCCCCCAGCCGTCCGGCCAGTCCGCGCGCACGCCGTCGATGGTGATCAGGGTGGCATCCTCGAAGTTGGCCTGCTGGCGCAGCTTGTCCATGAAGCGGTAGTGCTCGCCCTCGGCCAGCTCGATCTTCAGTTCCGGCGTGGAGACGCTCTTCGGCAACGTCGCGAAGATCTCCTCCGGGCTGCGCCCCTGCAGGTCGCCGGCGAGGATCTCCAGCAGCCGTGCGGCGGCATAGACGCCGTCGTCGAAGCCGTACCAACGCTCCTTGAAGAAGAAGTGCCCGCTCATCTCGCCGGCCAGCTCGGCGCCGGTCTCGCGCATCTTCGCCTTGATCAGCGAATGCCCGGTGCGCCACATCAGCGGACTGCCGCCGGCATCCAGGATCTGCCCTTTCAGGTGGCTGGTGCACTTCACGTCGTAGATGACCGTGGCGCCGGGCTGGCGCGACAGCACGTCGCGCGCGAACAGCATCAGCAGGCGGTCCGGATAGATGATCTCGCCGCCCCGGGTGACCACGCCGAGGCGGTCGCCGTCGCCGTCGAACGCCATGCCCAGGTCGGCGCCGGTCTGCTTCACCGCGAGGATCAGGTCTTCCAGGTTGGCCGGATCGGACGGGTCCGGATGATGGTTCGGGAACGTGCCGTCGACGTCGCAGTACAGCGGGATCACCTCGCAGCCGACGCCTTCCAGCACCTGCGGCGCGATCGCGCCGGGAATGCCGTTGCCGCAGTCGACCACGACCTTCAGGCGGCGCTCGGCGAGCACGTCGGCGATGATTTTCTCGATGTAGTCCGGCGCCACGTCGACCTGACGCAGGCCACCGCCGCCGCCACTGGCCAGCGCGCCGCTGGCGATGCGCTGGTACAGGTCCTGGATCGCCCCTTCGGACAGCGTCTCGCCGCCGACCACGATCTTGAAGCCGTTGTAGTCCGGCGGGTTGTGGCTGCCGGTGACGGCCACGCCGCAGCCGGTGTTGAAGCGGTACGCGGCGTAGTACACCACCGGGGTCGGCACCGCGCCGATGTCGATCACGTCCACGCCGGCCTCGCGCAGGCCCTCGGCCAGCGCACTGGCCAGCTCCGGCCCGGACAGCCGGCCGTCGCGGCCGACCACGATCTCGCGCAGGCCCTTCTCGCCCATCAGCGTGCCGATCGACTGGCCGAGCGCGTGCGCCACGTCCTTGTTCAAGGTCTTGCCGACCACGCCGCGCACGTCGTACGCGCGGAAGATGGTCGGGTCCACACTGACCGCCGCGGCGACCGGCGGCGGCGCGACCGGCGCGGACCGGACGCGGACCTCGGCGGCCTTGCTGACTTCGACCGGTGCTTCGGACGGTTCCTCTTCGGACGGCACCGGTGCCCGCAGGTGGCGCAGGCGCAGCCACAACAGGTAGCCGCCGCCGCCGAGGCCGAACAAGGTCAGCAAGCCGCTCAGCAGCCACGAACGCGGCAACACGATGAAGGCACCCGGCAGACCGGCACCGACACTGAACACGCTGCCCGCGATCGGCTTGCCGGCCGCTTCGGCTTCGGCCGAGGCGGTGCCGTGCGAAAACAGTTGCACGTAGCCGCTATCGTCGCCCTGGCGCAGGTCGAGCCGGCCGCTGGCCGGTGAAATCGCGGCGAAACGCTGCTGCAGCGGAGCGAACGGCAGCTCGACCCAGGCCCAGGCCTGGGCCTGCTGCGGCGGCCCCAGCGGAATCACCAGGCTCAGCCGGCGATCGCCGTTGCCATAGGAGACGCTCTGCGCCAGCGGCACCCCCTCGGCGCTCTGCGCGGCCATCAGCTGGGCCGCCTTGGCATAGCCGAACTCGCGGTAATTGGCCTTGAGCACCTCGTTGAGGTCGCCGCTGTACAGCTCCAGCTTCTTCGCCTGCGGCAGCTGCTGGCGCAGCGCCGCGGCAGACCGCGCCGGGTCGCTCATCAAGGTCGCCGGGTCCACACGGGCCAGCACCTTTTCGACTGCGCCGCGCTGGTCGGCGATTTCCCCGGACAGCGCCTTGACCGCCTCGTCCTGGGCCATGTGCACGCGCTGGACCGCATTGCCTTCGTCGGCAATCAGCCAAGTCTGCCATGCGCAGAACAGCCCCAGCAGCAACAGCACGGTGCCGCCGGCCAGCGGCAGCAAAGCCTGCCAGTCGACCTGCAGGCCGCGCAGCCGTTCGTTCGCGATGTTCAACGCCATATCCCGCTCCCGCGGCTGTAGCTGCGGGCCGGCCCGATCCGCTCGGGCCAGCTCATCTGATCTATTGGATGCCGGTGGAACCGAAGCCGCCGCCGCCGCGCTGGCTGGGCGCGAAGTCGGTCACGATGTTCAACCGTGCCTGCGCCACCGGCACCAGCAGCAACTGGGCGATGCGGTCGCCTACTGCAATGGTGTACGACTGGCTGCCGCGATTCCAGCACGAAATCATCAGCGGGCCCTGGTAGTCGGCGTCGATCACCCCGACCAGGTTGCCCATCACCAGCCCGTGCTTGTGGCCCAGCCCCGAGCGCGGCACGATCAGCGCGCACCAGCCCGGGTCGCCGATATGGATCGCGATGCCGCTGGGCACCAGTGCGCTTTCGCCCGGCGCCAGGGTCAGTGGCGCATCCAGCGCGGCGCGCAGGTCCATGCCGGCACTGCCGGGCGTGGCGGCCTGCGGCAGCGGGATGCTGTCGCCGAGACGCGGATCGAGGATCTTCAGCTCGACGTCGATCGTCATCCGCGCGTCGCCCGGTAGCGTTCGGCCACATGGGCGATCAGCTGGCGCGCCAGTTCGGCTTTCGATGTCCGCGGCAACTCGACGGCGCCGTCGGCCCAATACAAGGTCAACGCATTGTCGGTCGCCTCGAAACCGAGACCGTCGCCCACCTGGTTTGCCGCAATCATGTCCAGCCCCTTATGGCGCAGCTTGCCCTGCGCATAGCTCGCCACATCATGCGTCTCCGCGGCGAATCCGACCAGGAACGGGTGCGCGGTTTGCGCGGAAAGGCCGGCCAGGATGTCCGGATTCTCGCCGAGACGCAGGGTGAGTTCGCCGCCGTCGTGCTTCTTCAGCTTCTGCGCGGACACTTCCAGCGGGCGATAGTCGCCCACCGCCGCCGCGCCGATGTAGATGTCCGCTTGCGTGGCGGCGGCCAGTACCGCCGCGTGCATCTGCGCCGCACTGCGCACGTCGACGCGGCGCGCCACACTGGCCGGCGTGGCCAGGCTTACCGGGCCGGCCACCAGGGTCACTTCGGCGCCGGCCTGGGCAGCCGCTTCGGCTACCGCGAAACCCATCCGGCCGGAGCTGCGGTTGCCGATGAAGCGCACCGGGTCGATGTCCTCGTAGGTCGGGCCGGCGCTGACCAGCACCTTCAGCCCGGCCAGCGATCGGCTGCCGAACGAGGCCACCAGCGCGTCGCGCAATTCGTGCGGCTCCAGCATGCGGCCGCTGCCGACGTCGCCGCAGGCCTGGTCGCCCACCGCCGGCCCCAGCAACTGCGCGCCGTGCTGGCGCAAGGTGGCGATATTCGCCTGCACCGCCGGGTGCGCCCACATCTGCTGGTTCATTGCCGGCGCCAGATACAGCGGCGCGGCGCTGGCCAGGCACAGCGTGGTCAGCAGGTCGTCGGCCATGCCGTGCGCCAGCCGCGCCAGCAGGTCGGCGCTGGCCGGCGCCACCAGAATGCGTTCAGCCCAGCGCGCCAGTTCGATATGCCCCATCGCAGCCTCGGCCTGCGCGTCCCACAGGCTGACCCGCACGGCCTGGCCGGACAGCGCCTGGAACGTGGTCGGGCTGACGAAGTGGGTGGCGCCCTCGGTCATCACCACGCGCACTTCGGCGTCGAGATCGCGCAGGCGGCGAACCAGTTCGCAGGACTTGTAGACGGCGATGCCGCCCGACACTCCGAGCAGGATGCGGCGTTGGGCAAGACTCATGTAAGGCGGGCCTGACAATCGGGCAGACGCCTAGCTTACCGGATTCACTCACCGGCACCGCTGTCCGGCGAGGGCGCCGTCGGGCAAGTTGGGGGCATGAGCATCCGCGACTGGCCCGAAGGCGAACGTCCCCGTGAAAAGCTGCTGGCGCGCGGCAGCAGCGCGCTATCCGACGCCGAACTGCTGGCGGTGCTGCTGGGTAGCGGCAGCCGCGGCAAGGACGCGCTGGCGCTGGGCCGCGAACTGCTGAACACCGCCGGCAGCCTGGGTGCGCTGCTCGGCCGCACCGAGCAGCACATCCGCGTCGGCGGACTGGGACCGGCCAAGCGCGCCCGCATTGCCGCCGCGCTGGAGCTGGCCCGGCGCAGCCTGGCCGAACAGCTGCAGGAAAAACCCAGCCTGGGCAACCCGCGCGACAGCGGCGACTACCTGCGCGCGCGTCTGCGCCACCTGCCGTACGAGGTATTCGGTTGCCTGTACCTGGACAACCGCCATCGCGTGCTGGCGTTCGAGGAGTTGTTCCGCGGCACCGTCGACGGCGCCAGCGTGCATCCGCGCGAGGTGGTGCGGGCGTGCCTGCAGCACAACGCCTGCGCGGTGATCTTCGCCCACAACCACCCCTCCGGCGTCGCCGAACCCAGTGCCGCCGACCGCGCGATCACTCACGAGTTGCGTGATGCGCTGCAACTGGTCGGCGTGCGCGTGCTCGATCACCTGGTGATCGGCAGCGGCGAGCCGGTGTCGATGGCGGCCCGCGGCCTGATCTGATCCAAGAGCCTGCTCGCAGGCAAAAAAACGGCGTGGCACAAGCCACGCCGCGGGGCCGATTGGGGAGGTGGGGAGAGCGGCATCCCCGGTTGCCACGGCATGGAGGGGAGTTCATGTCCTGGCGCGGCCAGTGTCGCAGCGCCGCATGACAAACCGATGACATCCGCGTTCCCCCGGAAGTGCGGCCAAGTCGCAACAACTTATGCACATGACAGCGATACCGGCACTTGCCGCGCCTATCGGGACCTTGACTCTAAGTTGGCACCACAATTCGCTGATATATAAAAATAATTTCTTGCGAAAGTCGGGTTTTCGACACTCCCGGGCGCAGGCCAAGCCACCCGTCGCCGCTTTCCCCACAGACTTATCCACAAGACGGCTCGCCGCGGCGCATCAAAATCCGGCCGCAATCGGGCCACCCCTGCCGGCCTGCGCCGCGCGGCCCCATACCAGCGCGTTTCGCCGGCAGGACGGTCTGTTAGGATTGGCGGTTCCATCACGAAACCGACCCCACCCGTGAAAGAACAGCTGCGCGAACTGGTGCTGCAGGCGATCCAGGCCCTGCAAGACGACGCCACCCTGCCTGCCGATCTCAGCCTGCCCGGCTTCGTGATCGAGCGCGCGCGCAGCCGCGAACATGGCGATTTCGCCAGCAACGTGGCCATGCTGCTGGCCAAACCGGCGCGCGCCAAGCCGCGCGACTTGGCGGAGAAACTGGTCGCTGCGCTGCCGGCGAACACCCTGGTGGAGAAGGTCGAGATCGCCGGCCCCGGCTTCATCAACTTCTTCCTTGCCGCCGGCGCCTATCACGCCGAGGTACGCCGGATCATGGCCGAAGGCGCCGCCTACGGCCGCGGCACCAGCGGCAACGGCAAGACCGTCGGCGTGGAATTCGTCTCGGCCAACCCGACCGGGCCGCTGCACGTCGGCCACGGCCGCGCCGCGGCGATCGGCGACTGCCTGAGCCGCCTGCTCGATGCCACCGGCTGGAACGTGAAGCGCGAGTTCTACTACAACGACGCCGGCGTGCAGATCGCCAACCTGGCCATTTCGGTGCAGGCGCGCGCCCGCGGGATCACCCCGGACGACAGCAGCTGGCCGGAGAACGGCTACCGCGGCGACTACATCGCCGACGTGGCGCGCACCTATCTCGATCGCGAGTCGGTGGTCGCCGATGGCGAGACAGTAACCGCGGCCGGCGACGCCGACGACCTCGACGCGATCCGCCGCTTCGCCGTGGCCAGCCTGCGCCGCGAGCAGGATCTGGACCTGCAGGCGTTCGGCGTGGGCTTCGATACCTATTTCCTCGAATCGTCGCTGTACAGCGACGGCAAGGTCGAGGAGACCGTGCGCGAGCTGGTCGCGCACGGCCACACCTACGAGGACGGCGGCGCGCTGTGGCTGCGCACCACCGATTTCGGTGACGACAAGGACCGCGTGATGCGCAAGTCCGACGGCACCTACACCTACTTCCTTCCCGACGTGGCCTATCACCTGAGCAAGTGGCAGCGCGGCTACGAACGCGCGATCACCGAGCTGGGTTCCGATCATCACGGCTCGCTGGCGCGGGTGAAAGCCGGCCTGCAGGCGCTCGATTGCGGCATCCCCAAGGGCTGGCCGGAATACGTGCTGCACCAGATGGTCACGGTGATGAAGGGCGGCGAGGAGGTGAAGATCTCCAAGCGCGCCGGCAGCTACGTCACCCTGCGCGACCTGATCGACGAAGTCGGCCGCGACGCCACGCGCTACTTCCTGATTTCGCGCAAGTCCGACTCGCAGCTGGTGTTCGACATCGACCTGGCGCGCTCGCAGTCGAACGACAACCCGGTGTACTACATCCAGTACGCGCATGCCCGCGTCTGCAGCGTGCTGCGCCAGGCACCGGAGAAGGGCTTCACAGTCGACCTGGCCGACGGCCTCGCGAACCTGGCGCAACTGGACAACGAGCACGAGCAGATCCTGCTCACCGAGCTGTCGAAGTACCCCGAGCTGGTCGAGGCCGCGGCGGCAAACCTGGAGCCGCACCTGGTCGCGGCGTGGCTGCGCGAACTGGCCAACGCGTTCCACACCTACTACAACTCGCACCAGTTCCTGGTCGAGGACGCGAGCTTGCGCAACGCGCGCCTGGCGCTGGTGGTGGCGACTCGCCAGGTACTGAAGAACGGTCTGGACTTGTTGGGCCTCGGCGCCCCGGAGAAGATGTAATGGCAGCACGCAAGGGCAGGGGTAGGCAGGCCGTACGCAACGGCAGCAACGGTTTTCCGGGCTGGGGTTACGCGGTCATCGGCCTGGTGGCCGGCGCGATCCTGATGGCCGTGATGATGCGCGGCAGCCTGCTGACCAGCCTGCGCAAGGCCGACGGCCCGCAGGCCAATCCGCAGGCCACGGCCGAGCGCGGCAGCGCACCGGGCGTGCTCGAATCGACCGGCGACAACGCGCCGAAGAAGCCGCAATTCGACTTCTACTCGGTGCTGTCGGAGAAGGAAGTACGCATCCCCGACGCCGAGATCAGCGCGCAGGCGCGCGTCGAGCAGCAACAGAAACAGCAGCAGGCGGCACAGCTGCAGGCGCAGCAGGCTGCCCAGGCGGCACTGACGGCGGCGCCGGCCAATGCACCGGCTGCGGTCAGCCAGGACGTCACCGCCGCGCCGGCCAACACCGTGCCGCAACCCGGCGCCGGCAGCGGCTACCTGCTGCAGGTCGGCGCCTTCCCGAACGCCGCCGACGCGGAAACGCTGAAGGCGAAACTCGCGTTGCAGGGCTTCGTCGCCAACGTGCAGTCGGTCAACATCGGCGGCCAGACCTACAACCGCGTGCGCCTGGGCCCGTTCCGCTCGGCCACCGAGCTGGAATCGACCAAGCAGCGCCTGGCCGGTGCCGGCATCAATGCGATTGCACTGAAGGAAGGCCGCTGAGCCTGCCGCCGCCATCTCCCGCTAGACTTTCCGCATGACCACCAAGACCGTCTGGATTACGGGCGCCACCTCCGGGTTCGGCGCCGCCACCGTGGAACGCTTCGTGGCCGGCGGCTGGCGGGTGATCGCCAGCGGCCGCCGTGCCGAACGGCTGCAGCGCCTGGTCGCGCAGCACGGCGCCGGGCGCGTGCACGCCGCGGCGTTCGACGTGCGTGACGAGGCCGCGATGCGTGCGGCATGCGCGAACCTGCCGCCCGCATTCGCCGGCATCGACCTGCTGGTCAACAACGCCGGCCTGGCTTTGGGTACCGCGCCGGCGCAGCAAGCCGACCTGACGCAGTGGAAGCAGATGATCGACGTCAACGTCACCGCGCTGGTGTCGCTGACCCACCTGCTGCTGCCGCAACTGGTCGAGCGCCGTGGCGCGATCGTCAACATCAGCTCGATCTCGGGCAGCTACGCCTACCGCGGCGGCAACGTGTACGGCGGCACCAAGGCCTTCGTCACCCAGTTCTCGCAGAACCTGCGCACCGACCTGCACGGCACCGGCGTGCGCGTGACTTCGGTGGAACCGGGCATGGCCGAAACCGAGTTCACCCTGGTACGCACCGGCGGCGACCAGGCCGCGTCGGAGAAGCTCTACGCCGGGGCACAACCAATCACCGCCGGCGACATCGCCGACACGATCTGGTGGATCGCCAACCTGCCACCGCACCTCAACATCAATCGCATCGAGGTGATGCCGGTCAGCCAGTCGGCAGCCGGGCTGCAGGTGCACCGCGGCTGAGTCCGCCGCGGCGGGACCCGCATCGGTTACTGCATGAACCAGCCGTGGCTGACCACGATCGACTGACCGGTCAGCGCGGCGGACGGGAAGGTGGCTAGGTACAGCGCGGTCTGCGCGATGTCCTCGACGGTGGTGAAGGTGGCATCGACGGTGTCCTTCAGCATCACGTTCCTGATCACGTCCGCTTCGCTGATGCCCAGCTCCTTCGCCTGCTCCGGAATCTGCCGCTCGACCAGCGGCGTGCGCACGAAGCCCGGGCAGATCACGTGCGAACGCACGTTGTGCGGCGCGCCCTCCTTCGCCAGCGTGCGGGCCAGGCCGAGCAGGCCGTGCTTGGCGGTGACGTAGGCGGACTTCAGCTTCGACGCCTCGTGCGAGTGCACCGAGCCCATGTAGATCACGATGCCGCCGCGGCTCTTGCCGGTACCGTCATCCTGGTACATGTGCTTCAGCGCAGCCTTGGTGGTGAGGAAACCGCCGTCGAGGTGGATCGCCAGCATCTTCTTCCAGTCGGCGAAAGCGAACTGCTCGATCGGGTTGATGATCTGCACACCAGCGTTGGAGATCAGGACGTCCAGACGGCCAAACGCGGCGACCACCTTGTCGGTGCCGGCGTTGACCGCGTCCTCGCTGGTGACGTCCATCGCCACGCCGAGTGCCTTGCCGCCGGCCGCATTGATCTCGGCCGCCACCTTGTCCGCGGCCTCCTGGTTGATGTCGGCGATCGCCACGCTGGCGCCGTGCTGCGCGTACAGCTGCGCAATCGCCTTGCCGAGGCCGCTGGCCGCGCCGGTGATCAGGGCGACCTTGCCGTTGAGGTTTGTCATGCGCTGCTCCTTCGAAGGAATGGGGAGGGCGCGATCGCGGGACCGCACCCATCCACCGGATTGTAGGCACCGCCACGACGGCCGCCATCGGACCTTGGGGCTGGCCGTGCGCCGCCGTCACACCATCAACGTACGTCCTCGGCCAGGTAGGTGTACGCGGTGAGTCCGCCGTCGAGCGCGTCGTACAACCGCCCGGCTTCCGCGCCGGTCACGCCGGCGCTGGCGATGCGCTCGCGATAGCTCGCTCGCAGTGCTTCCAGGTCGTAGCCGACGTAATCGAGCATCAGGTCGGTGGTGTCGCCGCGGCGCTTGTGGCCGAACACGTAGCCGTCGCCATCCACGCGCACGTTGACCGCGTCGGTGTCGCCGAACAGGTTGTGGATGTCGCCCAGGGTTTCCTGGTAGGCGCCGACCATGAAGATGCCGAGCCGGTAGCTTTCGCCGTCGTTCAACGCATGCAGCGGCAGGCTGACGTCGACGCCCTCGGCATCGACGTAGTGGTCGATGCGGCCGTCCGAATCGCAGGTGAGGTCGACGATCACGCCGCGCCGGGTCGGCTGCTCGTCGAGCCGGGCGATCGGCGCAATCGGGAAGATCTGGCCGATCGCCCACACGTCCGGAATCGACTCGAACACCGAGAAGTTGACGAAATATTTGTCGACCAGCTTCTCGTCCAGTTCGTCCAGCGCAGCACGATGCGAGCGCTCGGCCGGCAGCAGCCGCGTGCGCACGGCGTTCGCGATGGCGTAGTACATCTCATCCAGCCGCGCGCGGTCGGCCAGCGCCAGCTGGCCCAGCGCGTACAGGGTCTGGCCTTCGGCGAGATGGTGCTGGGCCTCGTGGAACAGTTCCAGCGCGGGGCGTCGGTCCAGCTCCTCATACGTTTCGCGCAGGCGGCGCAGCACGGCCGGCTCGTCCGCGCACGGCGGCGGGATCGCGCCGGCCGGCACTTCTTCCACCTCGGTCACGTTGACCACCATCACCGCGTGGTGCGCGGTCATCGCGCGGCCCGCTTCGGTGAGGATGTGCGGCGCGTCCAGCCCTTCGGCTTCGACCGCCTCGGCCAGCGACTGCACGATGGTGGCGGCGTACTGCTCGATCGAATAGTTGATCGAATTGTGGCTGCGCGAGCGCGAGCCTTCGTAGTCCACGCCGAGGCCGCCGCCGACGTCGACGATGTCCAGCGGCACGCCCATCCGGCGCAGCTCGACGAAGTAGCGCGTGGCCTCGCGCATGCCGTTGGCGATGTCGCGCACGTTGGAAATCTGCGAGCCCATGTGGAAGTGCTGCAGCTTCAGCGTGTGCTTGAGCCCGGCGCGATCCAGCCGTTCGATCAGGCTCAGCACCTGCTGCGGCGACAGCCCGAACTTGCCCTTGTCGCCGCCGGTGTTCTGCCACTTGCCGGCGCCGATCGAGGCGAGCCGCACGCGCACGCCGAGCAGCGGCTCGACGCCGAGCGCCTGCGCTTCGCTGAATACGTGATCCAGCTCGGACAGCTTCTCGATCACGATGTGCACGCGCAGGCCGAGCTTGCGCCCGATCAATGCCAGGCGAATGTATTCGCGATCCTTGTAGCCGTTGCAGATCACGATGGAACCGGGCCGCGCCATCGCCAGCACCGCCATCAGCTCGGGTTTCGAACCCGCTTCCAAACCGAAGCCGTGCGTGCCGGCAGCGACCAGTTCGCCGGCCACGCCGCGCTGCTGGTTGACCTTGATCGGGTAGATCGCGGTATAGCCGCCCGCATAACCGCTGTCGGCGATGGCGCTGGCGAACGCGCCCTGCAGCCGCGCCAGCCGATCGGCGAGGATGTCCGGGAAGCGCACCAGCAGCGGCAGCCTGAGGCCTTCGCCGCGGGCGCGTTCGACGATCTGCGGCAGCGACAGCGCCGGGCCGTTCGCGCCGCGCGGGCGCATCACGATCTCACCGGCGGGGTTCACGTCCACGTAGCCATCGCTCCAATGCGGCACGGCGTAGGTGTGGCGGGCGGAATCGGTATTCCAATGGTTCGACATCAACATGGTTCCTCTACCAACGGATGATGTCGTCGCAGCGGCGAGCCTTGACGGTGTTGCTCGACGAAGGAGCACGAGCCCGAGCGACCGGAAGCCTCGCACGCCGCGGGGCCGATCGGACTGGTCGGCGGCCGGCGCGCTGCGCCGGCCAAGCCAGCCGCCATTGTAATGGGCGCCTGTGACGATATGCGCATGGGCTGCCGGCCCGCTCTCGGGACGTTCACCCTGGTTATCGCTACAATTGACGGTCTTTGTCCTTTCACCCGGTTCGTCAGGAACACCCGCCATGTCGCAGCAGCCCACCCCGAATGAAGCCAGCTGGTTCACCGAGGCCCACCAGGCCTCCGGCTCCTCCATCGGTTTTCGCACCGAGCAACTGCTGCACGCGGAGAAGACCCCGTTCCAGACCATCGAGATCCACCAGACCACCGACTGGGGCAACCTGATGGTGATCGACGGCTGCGTGATGCTGACCACGCGCGACAACTTCTTCTACCACGAGATGATGACCCACCCGGCGCTGTTCACCCATGCGCGCGCCAAGCGCGTGGTGATCATCGGCGGCGGCGACTGCGGCACGCTGCGCGAGGTGCTCCGGCACGAGGAAGTCGAGTCCGCGGTGCAGGTGGAGATCGACGAGCGCGTGACCCGGCTGGCCGAGGAGTATTTCCCCGAGCTGTGCGAGTCCAACAACGACCCGCGCGCCGAGCTGCTGTTCATCGACGGCATCAAGTACATGGCCGACGCCGAGCCCGACTCGCTGGACCTGATCATCGTCGATTCGACCGATCCGGTCGGCCCGGCCGAAGGCCTGTTCAACGCCGCGTTCTACGCCAGCTGCTACAAGGCGCTGCGCCACGGCGGCCTGCTGGTGCAGCAGAGCGAGTCGCCGCTGGCGCATATCGAATTGATCAAGTCGATGCGCTCGGCGATGCGCACCACCGGCTTCAGCGCGGTGAAGACGCTGCCGTTCCCGCAGCCGTGCTACCCCACCGGCTGGTGGAGCTGCACGATGGCGCGCAAGGGCGGCGACCTGTCCGGCTTCCGCGAGCGCGGCGCTTCAGCCAAGAACTTCCCCACCCGCTACTACAACGCCGAGATCCACAAGGGCGCGCTGGCGCAGCCGGAATTCATGCGCGAAGCGCTGGGCGAATAAGCCGGGAATAGGGATTTGGTAAAGCCGTGCGGCTCACCGCTCTTTCGAATCTCGAATCCCCAATCCCGAATCCCGAATCCCGTCGCTCAAAACATTTTCGAGCGCACCTTCGGCAACAGCACCAGCAGCAGCGTGGCGAGCGGGCCGCACAGCAGCGACAGCAGGAACCACAGCAGGCCGCTGCGGTTCTTGCCCTGCGCCAGGGCGGCATTGATCAAGGCCAGCGTGCCCCAGCCGACAAACCAGGGTGCGCCGCCGGCGAATGTCGACAGATGATCCACTGCACGTCTCCCGAACGATGACACGAGGGCGCGGCCCCGCGCCGGGGACGCCTATCCTAGCAAGCCTCGCCGCGACATCGCCTTTTCGCCGTTCCCCCGGATCAGCCGCGCTTAATCCGCAAAAGGTATGCTGCGCGCTTTGACTGCGGACCCCAACCCATGATGCGTGGATGGCACTGCCTCGCCCTGACGTGCGCCTTGTCGCTGGCCGCCATGCCGGCATTCGCCAGCAAGACCGCTGCAGGCAAGAGCCACAGCGGACCGGACGCGGCAGCCCAGGCCCGCGACAAGGCCCAGCTCGCGTTCCAGCAGGATCTGGTCAGCGTGCTGGCGCCGGGCGGCGACCCGCAGCGACTGCTCGGCGCGGCCCTGCTGGCGCGGCCGCTGTTCAACCAGACCCCGAGCAACAGCTTCCACCGCCTGATCGAACGCGCGGCGCAGGCCGAAGGCGCCGGTGCGGCGGTGTACTGGATGCAACTGGCCGATTGCGATGCCAAGGCCGACGCCTGTCCGAACGCCGCGGCGCTGGAGCATCTGCTCGGCCAGGCGCCGGACAACGCCGCGGTGTGGCTGCTCAAGCTCGGCGCCGACGCGCGCGGCATGAAGCAGGACGCCGCCCGCGACGACCTGGCCAAGGCCGCCGCGGCGAAACTCTACGACGACTACGCCGGCGCCAGCCTGCAGGCGCTGGCCACCTCGGTCGGCGTGTTGCCGCCGCCGCCCGACACGCTGGACCCGCGCCACCCGGGCGGCGCGGTGGGCATGCAGACCGTGCTGGTCTACGGCCTGGCCGGAACCCAGCCGCAGCCGAGCCTGCAGCTGGTCGCCAAACTGTGCGAGAACGCCGGCGAGGATGCCTCGATCAAGGCCGACTGCCTGGCCCTGGGCAAGACGCTGGAGTGGGGCTCCAGTCCGCTGGCGCGTTCGCTCGGCCTGCACCTGCGTGAAGTGCTGGCCGATGACCCGGCGCAACAGCAGGAAGCGAAGGATGCCCGCCGCAACCTGGTCTGGCAGGTGCAGAGCTTCGCCCAGCTGCTGGCCCGGGCGCAGGACGACGCGGCGCTGGCCCAGCGCCTGCTGGCGCTGGCCCGCAACGGCGGCACCGAGATGAGCCTGCAGCTGGCTGCCCTGCGCGACAACAGCATCCCGACCGAAGCGCCCGCCGACTGGCAGCCGCGCAAGACGGAGTGAATCAGGCAGGGAAACGAGGGAGCCAACGTACGCCGTGCTGCACGTTCCCCGTTCCCTGTTTCCCTTTGCCGCTCCCCCCGGTAGGCTTGGTCCACCTTCCGTGGCAGGGGTGATCCGATGCTTACGACGCTGGTGGCAAGCAGCAAGGGTGGTTGCGGCAAGAGCACGCTGGTGACGCAACTGGCGTCGCACTGGGCACAGGCGGGGCAGCACACCGCGATCATCGATGCCGACCGGCAACACTCCAGCTTCCGCTGGGCCGAGCTCAGACCGGACAATGTCCCCGGCGTGCTGGCGCTCGACAGCGGCCGTCGCAGCCTGCAGCGCGTGCCGCCGGACACCCAGCAGCTGCTGATCGACACCCCCGCCGGCTCCGACGAGCGCGAGCTGGAGCCCTACATCGACGTGGCCGACGTGCTGCTGGTGCCGGTGCTGCCGTCCTCGTTCGATCTCGACGCCACGCTGCGCTTCCTCGGCGAACTGCAATCGATCCATCGCATCCGCCGCGGCAAGCTGCCGGTGGCGCTGGTCGCCAACCGGCTCAAGCCGTGGACCCACGCCAGCCAGGACGCGCTTGCCCAGCTCGCCGAGCAATCGCCGTTCCCGATCGCCGCGCAGTTGCGCGACAGCCAGGCCTACGTGCTGCTCGCCGGCCTCGGCAAGGGCATCTTCGACTACCAATCCGAACAGGTCCGCAGCCACCAGCAGGACTGGAAGGCCCTGTTGCGCTGGATCAAGCGCCAGCACTGAAGCGCGCCCCTCCCGACGTTCATCGCGCGCCTCGCGCACCACACTCCCGGAGTCCCCCATGCACGAACTGATCCTGTTGCGACACGCCGAAGCCGTGCCGATAGAAACCGCCGGCGACGACCCGCAGCGCCCGCTCAGCGCGCGCGGCGAGCAGGAAGCCCAGGCCGCCGGGCTGTGGCTGGCCGCGCACGGCCTGCGCCCCGACCGCGTGCTGTGCTCGCCGACCCGGCGCACCGACGAGACCACCCGGCTGGCGCTGGCCGCGATCGACAACGCACCGGTGCCGCAACAGGCCGACGAGATCTACGACGCCTCGCCCGGCGAACTGCTGGCCCTGCTCGACCAGCACGCCGACGCCGGCACGGTGCTGCTGGTCGGCCACAATCCCGGCATGGAGCGGCTGGTCGCCCTGCTGGTCGAAGGCCGTTCCGACGAATTCCGCGGCATGCCGCCCGGCGCGCTGGCCGTGCTGCACCTGGACGGCGCACTGGAGCCGGGCAACGCCCGCCTGGACGCGTTCTGGTCGCCCTGACGCGCGCGCCGGCCTGAGCTGCGCAGGTCGCGCCGGCCACCCGGCGCGATCGCGCGACGCCTGCCGTCACTCCCTCACGGTCGCGGCACGCACAAAACGTATCATCCCCACATGCCCGTCCTGCGCCGACTCGCCCTCCCGCTGCTGCTTGCGCTTCTGTTGCTGCAAGGCTGCGCCGTGTCGCGTGCGCAGATCCGTCGCGCCGATGCGGTGGTCGCCGCCACCACCGGGCGCGAGGTCAGCTGCACGCAGGCCGACCATTGCGCGTTGCCGTCGCCGCTGCTGGAGGCGGCCACCGAGGCGCTGGCCGCCTCCACGCCGGAGCGGCCGGTGCACGTGGTCACCCTGCTCGACGACACCGAGCCGGCCATGGTTGCGCGGATCAACCTGGTGCGCGCGGCGCGGCAGTCGATCGACGTGCAGACCTTCATCTGGGACCAGGACGACGCCGGCCAGCTGATGCTGGACGAGCTGGTGCAGGCGGCGCGCCGCGGCGTGCACGTGCGCATCCTGGCCGACCAGCTGTTTTCCTTCGACGACCCGGACCTGCTCGACCGGCTCGCACGGGTCAGCCCGAACCTGCAGGTGCGGCTGTACAACCCGACCTTCCAGAAGGCCCACACCCAACCGCTGGAATTCGCCGCCGGCGTGCTGTGCTGCTTCATGCAGTTCAACCAGCGCATGCACAACAAGCTGCTGCTGGTGGACGGGCGCATCGGCATCACCGGCGGGCGCAACTACCAGGACCGCTACTTCAACTGGGACGACACGTTCGACTACGTCGACCGCGACGTGATGGTCGGCGGCCCCGCCGCGCAGCAGATGACGGCCAGCTTCGAGCTGTTCTGGAACCACCCGCGCTCGGTGCCGCTGACCCATCTGCGCGACGTCAACCGGCGCATCCTGTCCGATCGCGTGCCGCCGACCTGGCCTGCCCCGCATTACCGGCGGCCGTCGCGGGTGGCCCGCGTGCAGCAGGCCGCCGAGGATCCGGCCTGGCTGCAGGCCTGGCTGGTCGATGCATCGCTGCGGGTGGGCAAGGTCGACTACTTCAGCGACCTGCCGGCGAAGACCGACAAGCCGGACAAGCGGCGCGCGCTGGATTTCACCCACCACATCATGCGCATGATCGGCGCGGCGGAACGCGAGGTGCTGCTGCAGACACCGTACCTGGTGATGAGCAAACACGCCCAGCACATCTTCCGCGTGCTGCACCGGCGCGCCGACCCGCCGCGGGTGATCGTCTCCACCAACTCGCTGGCCTCGACCGATGCGTTCGCCGTGTACGCGATGTCGTACAAGCACCGCAAGCGCTACCTGAAGAAATTCGGCTTCGAGATCCACGAGATGAAACCGCACGCGCCAAGCGCGGCGGTGGACAACGAACTGGCCAATCTCGGCATGGATGCGCCAGGCCTGCCGCGGGAAACCGCCGGCCCGGCCAGCGCCGCCGAGGCGCGCTTCCACCTGCTCGGCAACCGCGGCAGCAACAACCGCCCGGTGCCGCTGCACAGCGAAGGCCGCCGCTTCGGCCTGCACGCGAAGTCGATCGTGGTCGACGACGCCTTCGCGATGGTCGGCTCGCACAACTTCGACCCGCGCTCGGACCACTACAACACCGAAGCCGGCGTGATCGTCTACGACCACGGCTTCGCCGACCAGCTGCGCCACAGCATCATGCGCAGCACCCAACCGGAGAACGCGTGGGTGATCGCGCCGCGACAATCGAAGGTACCGGTGCTGACCGACATCAACCAGGCGATCGGCACGGTCTCCGAGCAGCTGCCGCTGTTCGACCTGTGGCCGTTCCGCTACGCCACCAGCTTCGAGCTCAAGCCCGGCTGCCAGCCGCTGCGCGCCACCGACCCGAACTTCTACGCCTGTTATCAACCGGTCGGCGATTTCCCCGACGTGGCGCTGTCGCCGAAGCTGATCATCACGCGGCTGGTCACTGCGTTCGGGGTGGGCGCCAAGGGCGTGCTGTGAGTTCCTCACGCGTTACCGCGCGTTCTGCTCTGCGGAAATCGCCTTCGTTGCCTGCCACTTTTTTGAAGCAAGAGCGTGAAGAGCTTTCGTCCTCCTTCGGAGGGCGAGTCACTTTCTCTCGCTTGCCCCGGTGTGCCTCGAAGCAAGCTCAAGTGCAGAGCGGTCGATCGCCTTCGGCGACCGAGTCACTTTTCTCTTGTGTGGCCAAGAGAAAAGTAACCCAAAGAGAAGGCCACCCCGCTTGCGCGCCTTGCGGGCATCCCTGCCCGCAAGGTCCGCGGTCGGGTTACGGGGTTTGTCGACAGGGCATCCTGCCCTGACGCCAAACTGGTTCGCATCCATGCGAACCACCCTGCGGGCTTTTCCTCCACCCGCCCGCCGCTTCAGAGGGGCCCCGGGTAGAGCAGCGGGCCATCGTGGCCCGCACTATTCAGAAGAGCCAGATCAAAAACAGAACAACAGCAGAGCGACGCCTTGCTCCGGCTGCTGCTCTGCTTCGCTTCTGCGCTTTATCACCGAGTGCGGGCCACGATGGCCCGCTGCTCTACCCGGGGTCCCTTGCGCGGCGGTGAGTCGGAGTCGACAGGCCGCGCAGCGGGAGCCGACAGGGATGTCGGCTCCTTTTCGCCCGGACAGGAGTCCGGTCGAAAAGCCCGGCTCCGACTCACGGACTTGCCGGGCAGGAGCCCGGCAAGCGCCAAGCGGGGTGCCCCTCTCTTTGGTTACTTTCTCTCGGGCAAGCGAGAGAAAGTGACTCGCCCTCCGCAGGAGGACGAAAGCTCTTGCTCTCGAACCACCAGCGTCACTGCGGCCCGACAAAAATCCTACGGCAACTGCGCGATGCGGTCGCCCTGCGAGGAGAAACGCATCGGCAGTTCGCCGCTGAGGCCGTCGGGGCGATCCGGCGGTACCGCGAAGCGCCAGCCGCGCACGCTGCGCAACGCGTGCTCGTCGAGCACCGGGTCGCCGCTGGACTGACTGACACTGGCGCTGCGCACCTGGCCGCTGCCGTCGATGTCGACGTGCAGCAGCACGCGGCCGTCCAGATGGCCGCGCAGCTGCTGCCACGGTTGCGATGTATCGGCGGGCATCGCCAGCGGCACCAGTTCCGGTACCGGCGGCACGCTGGCCTGCGCACCGCCAGCGTCGATGATGGAGAGATCCGCCGGCACGCGCACCGTCCGCACCACGCGGGCAGGAGCATGCGAGCGCCGCGGCGCGGGCAGGGCGTGCGGCGCGGGTGCCGTCCGCGCGGTGACATAGCGCGGCGGCGGGCCCGACCAGTCGGTGGTCAGCGTGCTGAGCCAGCCGGTGCCGGCAATGCCGACGGCCAGTGCGAGCAAGCTGAGGGTGGTGGTGGTGCGCAGGCGAAACATGGCGGCCTTTATGCACCCTCCAGGGCGAATCGCGGCTGAAGCCGCCGACCCGTCACCGTTCGAGGATCGCGGTGACGCCCATCCCGCCGGCGGTGCAGATCGAGATCAGCCCGCGGCCGGAGCCCTTCTGCTCCAGCATCTTCGCCAGCGTGGCGATGATCCGCGCGCCGGTGGCGGCGAACGGATGGCCGACCGCGAGGCTGGAGCCGTGCACGTTGAGCTTGGCTGGGTCGATCGAGCCGAACGGCGCATCCAGGCCGAGCCGGTTCTTGCAGTAATCGGCCGACTCCCACGCGCGCAGCGTGCACAGCACTTGCGCCGCGAACGCCTCGTGGATCTCGTAGTAGTCGAAGTCCTGCAGGGTCAGCCCGTTGCGCGCCAGCATGCGCGGCACCGCGATGGTCGGCGCCATCAGCAGGCCTTCGCCATGCACGAAATCCACCGCGGCGACTTCCGCGTCGCGCAGGTACGCCTGCACCTTCAGGCCGCGCTGCGCGGCCCACGCGTCGCTGCCCAGCAGTACCGCGGCGGCGCCGTCGGACAGGCCGGTGGAGTTGCCGGCGGTGAGCGTGCCGTGGCCGGAGGTCTTGTCGAACGCCGGCTTCAGCGAAGCCAGCTTGTCCATGGTCGAGTCCGGGCGCAGGAAACCGTCGCGCTTCAGGCCGCGGAACGGCACCAGCAGCTCGCCGAAGAAACCGGCGTCGTACGCGGCGGCCAGCTTGTGATGGCTGTCCAGCGCCAGCTGGTCCTGCGCCTCGCGAGTGACGTGCCACTCCTTCGCCATCTGCTCGCAGTGGTCGCCCATCGACTTGCCGGTGCGCGGCTCGGCCACGCCGGGGAACGACGGCTTCAGCTCGCTGAGCGAGAACCCGCGCAGTGCCACCTTCAGCTTGTCCAGCGGGGTCTTCGCGCGGTTCATCGCCAACAGCCGCTTGCGCAGGCGGGTGCCGTAGACGATCGGCACGTCGGACGTAGTGTCCGAACCGCCGGCGATGCCGGCCTCGATCTGCCCGGCGGCGATCTTGTTGGCGATGATGATGGCGTTGTCCAGCGAGGTGCCGCAGGCGCGCGCGGTGGTGATGCCCGGCGTGGTCGGCGCCAACCCGGAGCTGAGCAGCGCCTCGCGTGCCAGGTTCCAGTCGGACGAGTGCTTGATCACCGCACCCATCACCACTTCGCCCAGCTCCACGCCGTGCAACCCGAAGCGCTCGACCAGCGCACCGAGCACTTTCACCGACATGCCGAAGTTGCCGACGTCGGCATACGCCGTGTTGTTGCGGCAGAACGGAATGCGTACGCCGCCGATGATGCCGACGCGCCTTTGCGTGTTTTCCATGCTCAGAACAGTCCACCACTCAAGTTTGTCAAGGCTAACCCGCCATGCCGCGCGGCGAAAGCCCAAAACGCTGAATGGTAGAATCCATCTCCTTTGTCCTGTGGATCACCTCATCTCGTGGAAGCGCAAACGCTGCTCGCCCTGCCTGTCGTGCTGGCGCTGGAACCGGTCGCCGGCGAGCCGCCGGCGCGACTGACGCTCTCCCGCGACGAGGCCGCGGAGCTGGCCGCGCTGGTCGCCGCCGACCTGCACACGCTGGTGCCGCAGGTCGACGCCGCCCGGCTGGCGCTGGCCGGCGCGCTGTTCGACCAGGTCGAGCTGCTGCGGCCGGGCTTCCCGGTGTGGGCCACGCTGGACGAGCTGGCGCGGCGCGTGCCGCGCGGTCATCTGCAGAACGTGGTGGCCTTCGGCAGCCATGAAGGACACATGCCGGCGCAACCACTGGAACCGTCGCCGGTGTACGCCGAAGGCCCGATGCGGCTGTTGCCGATGAGTCTGCTGGCGCCGGCGGAATTGGCCGAGGAGCTGTCCGAACAGTTGGAGATCCAGCTGGTCGGCCGCGGCGAGGCCGGCACGCTGACCGCCGACTGGCTGATGCGCACGCTCGGCATCCGGCTGGAACACGTGCGCTACCTCAGCCGCAACGACCTGCTGGCGCTGACCTGCGTGCAGTACGAGCACGTCAACCTGGCGCCGCTGTGGGCGCTGCTGGAGACGGCGCTGCTGACCCCGTACCGCGAGGAAGCGACGATGAGCGCGCGCGGGCTGGCCCTGCGCTACGCCGACGGCAAGGTGCTGGCGCAGTCGCCTGCGCAATGGCTGGCCGCGCAGACCGGCGACGCCACGCAGCGCGCGCACGGCTTCGCCGGCATCGTGTTCGAACTGCGCCAGTACGCCGCGCTGCTCGACGCGCACCAGCTGCCGCTGCAGCTGCAGACGGACGCCGCGCAGCAAACCGAAGCTGCCCACGGCTACCTGCTGGAGACCCTGGCCGCGGCCGACCCCGGCTACGACCCGCCGACACTGTTCGCCCACGAAGCGCCCGGCCTCGGCGTGATCGCGATCACCGTGGCCCAGCGCGGCGACGGTGGCCATGCGCGCGCGCTGGCGCACGCTTACCCGCTGCAGCCGCAGGCGTTGGGACCGTTGCTGGCGCTGCTGGCGGACCGTTACGGCAGCGCCGGCGAACTGCACGCGCTGGGCCGCGTCGTGCTGGATGGCGACGGCCGGCTCGGCGCACCGGCGACCGCCCTGCACTGACACTCGCCGGCGACGGCTGGGCAAGCGCGCCAACTCGGCGCATGATGGCGCGGCGCCGACAGGGGGCGCCATGCTGACGGAATGACCATGCGGCCGCTCAAGCCTGCCGAGGTATTGCCATCGCTTCCGGACGAAACCGACTGGCCGGCACGGGTGGCGCACGGCACGCCCGCGCTGCTGGCCTACCTCGACCTCGAGCAGCGCTTCCGCTTCGCCAACGACACCCATTCCCGCTGGCTCGGCATCGAGCCGCAGCAGTTGCTTGGCCGGCGCCTGATCGAGGTGGTCGGCCGGCGCAACCACGCCTTGGCCAGCGCCGCGCTGGCGCACGCCTACGCCGGCCACAGGGCCAGCTACGAAGGCGAGCTGTACAACGGCGGCAAGCGGCGCTACGCGCACGGCAACTTCCAGCCCGACTTCGATGCCGACGGCCGGGTCTGCGGCATCTTCACCGCGCTGGTCGACATCACCGAACGGCGCACCCTGGAGCTGCAGCTGCACGAGAGCGAACAGCGTTTCTTCGGCGCGTTCCAGCATGCCGCGATCGGCATGGCGCTGACCCATCCGGACGGCCATTTCCTGCGCGTCAACGCGGCGGTCTGCCAGATGCTCGGTTACCGCGAGGACGAGCTGCTGCAACTGGACATCGCCAGCATCACCCATCCCGACGACATAACGGCCGACACGGCGCTGATGGCGCAGCTGCTGGCCGGCGAGCGCGAGTCGTACCAGCTGGAGAAGCGCAACTTCCACAAGGACGGCCATGTCGTGCATATCCAGCTCAGCGTGTCGCTGGTGCGCGACGAGCCGGGCGCGCCGTTGTACTTCGTCTCGCAAGTGCAGAACATCAGCCAGCGCAAGGCGTTCGAGGACGCGTTGCATCGCGAGCGCGAACTGGCCGAGGTGACCCTGCGCTCGATCGGCGACGCGGTGATCACCACCGACCGGCAGCTGTGCATCACCTCGCTCAACCCGATCGCCGAGGCGATGACCGGCTGGACCGGCATCGAGGCGCAGGGCCGGCCGATCGAGGAGATCTTCCAGCTGTTCGACGCCCAGCATGGCCACGCCGTGGCGAATCCGCTGCGCGCGGCGATCGGGCACAACACCATCGTCGACCTGGCCGGCAAGACCCTGCTGCGCCACCGCCACGGCTTCGATACGCCGGTGGAGGATTCCTCGGCGCCGATCCACGACCATGCCGGCAACGTGATCGGCGGTGTGCTGGTGTTCCACGACGTCAGCGAAACCCGCGCGCTGGCGCTGAAGATGATCCACCTGACCCAGCACGACACGCTCACCGGTCTGCCCAACCGCAGCCAGCTGCACGACCACATCGGCCAGGCGATCGCCACCGCGAACCGGCGCCAGCAGCGCGCGGCGCTGCTCTACATCGACATCGACAACTTCAAGCAGGTCAACGAACTGCACGGCCATGCCGCCGGCGACCGGGTGCTGTGCGCGTTCGCCGCCCAGCTGCATCGCTGCCTGCCCGGCGACGAGCTGCTGAGCCGCTACGGCGGCGACGAATTCGTGGTGATGCTGCCGCACCTGGAAAGCGTGGGCGAGGCGGCCAGCCTGTGCCAGACCCTGATCAACCACGGCGAGCAGACCCGTGTCGACGGCCTGTCCGAACTGTCGCTACGCCTCAGCATCGGCATCAGCGTGTACCCGGACGACGCGATCGAGCCGGACGACCTGCTGCAGCACGCGGAGACCGCGCTGGTCGCGGTGAAGACGCAGGGCCTGCACGGCTACCGCTTCTTCACCGCGTCGATGAACGAGCGCACGCGGGCGCGCCGGCGGATCGAGGCGGCGCTGCGCCAGGCGCTGCCGCAGCACGAGCTGAGCCTGCACTACCAGCCCAAGGTGGACGCGCAAAGCGGCCGCATCGTCGGTGCCGAGGCGCTGCTGCGCTGGCAGGTGGACGGGCGCGAGCTGTACACGCCGGACCAGTTCATCCCGGTCGCGGAGGACTCCGGGCTGATCCTGCCGATCGGCGCCTGGGTGCTGCGCCAGGCCTGCCGGCAGGCGCAGCTGTGGCAGCGCCACGGCCGTTCCATTCCGGTGTCGGTGAACGTCTCGCCGCTGCAGTTCCAGCACGCCGAGTTCTACAACTGGCTCGACGAGGTGCTGGACGGCAGCGGGCTCGCCGCCGGCCTGCTCGAACTGGAACTGACCGAACGCATGGTGATGTCCGGCGGCGACGCCACCACCGGCCTGCTGCAGCGGATCAAGCAGCGCGGCGTGCGGCTGTCGCTGGACGACTTCGGCACCGGCTACTGCAGCCTGTCGTACCTGAAGCATTTCCCGATCGACGCGCTGAAGATCGACCGCATGTTCGTGCGCGACATCACCAGCGACCGCGACACCGCCACCATCACCAGCGCGATCATCGCGATGGCGCGCAGCCTCAACAAGGAAGTGATCGCCGAAGGCGTGGAGACGCGCGAGCAGGGCGCCTTCCTGCGCCGCGCCGGCTGCTCGCAGCTGCAGGGTTTCCTGTACGGCGCGCCGATGCCGGCGGCAGAATTCCAGAAACTGCTGGACGAACCCGAGCCACACGCCACCGCGCCGTACCCGTAAGGCGGGCAGTGCCCGCCCTACGCCGCGGAGTCCGACAGCAGCGCCTCGTACATGAAGTAATGGCAGCGCTGCATGCCAAGCCCTTCGTAGGTCGCCTGCGCGCGCCGGTTCTCGGTTTCCACGTACAGGCGCAGGCCGACCGCGCCGGCGGCCGCGGCACGACGTTCGACGTCGGCGTACAGCGCGCGGAACGCGCCGCCGCGGCGCGCGGCGGGCACCACGTAGACGCTCTGGATCCACCAGAAATCGCCGCCGCGCCAGTCGCTCCATTCGTAGGTCACCAGCAGGCAGCCGAGCGCCACGCCGGCGCGTTCCGCCACCAGGTAGAAGCCGCGCCGCGGCTGCTCGAGCACGCCGGCAACACCGCGCTGCAGCGTCGCGGGATCGAGCCGCTTGTGCTCGGTTTCCCAGGCCATCGCCGCATTCCAGGCGGCCAGCTCGGGCAAGTCGGTGAGGGTGGCGGCGCGGATCAGCAGCGACACGGCATGGCTCCGGTGGTGGGCGGACGCACATCGTAGCGTGCGCGCTCTTCACACGCCGGCGCGTAACGTCCGGGCGGAAGCCGGCGGTTGCAGCCCCTCGAGGCGGGCTCCCGCCGCAGCCTCGTCCGGGCGGGTGCGTTCATGGCCACCTGCCGCGAAACTCCAAGGAAAACCGCTTTTGAACATCAGCAACTTCCTCGACCTGCTCAAACTGCGCCGGCTGAGCGCGTTCCGCCGTCGCCGCGCGGCCGCACGCACGCGGCCGGAACAGGAGCCGGCGCTGCGCGCGGAGCTGTTCAGCACCGAGCAGATGGAACGGCATGGCCGCGCGCTGGCCGGCCAGCACCGGCTGAGCGCGCGTTCCAGCGTGGACCTGCTGCTGGCGCGGCTGGCCGACAACGAGGCGGTGCTGACCCACACCTGCGAGCGGCTGACCGATGCCACCCGCAAGCGCCGGCGGATCACCCCGGCCGGCGAATGGCTGCTGGACAACTTCTACCTGATCGAAGAACAGATCCGGATCGCCCGCCGGCATCTGCCGAAGGGCTACAGCCGCGAACTACCGCGCCTGGCCAACGGCCCGTCGGCCGGCCTGCCGCGGGTCTACGACATCGCGCTGGAAATCATTTCGCACGGCGACGGCCGGGTCGACACGCACAGCCTGCTGCGCTTCATCGGCGCCTACCAGGACGTCACCCCGCTGCGGCTGGGCGAGCTGTGGGCGATCCCGATCATGCTGCGGCTGGCGCTGATCGAGAACCTGCGCCGGGTCGCCGCGCGGGTGATGGCGGACTGGGGTTACCGCGGCAAGGCCGTGCGCTGGGCCGACAGCATGACCAGCACCGCCGAGCGCGACGCGAACTCGGTGGTGCTGGTGGTCGCCGACATGGCACGCTCGAACCCGCCGATGAACGGCCCGTTCGTGGCCGAGATGGCGCGCCGGCTGCAGGGCCAGAGCCCGGCGCTGGCCCTGCCGCTAAGCTGGATCGAGCAACGCTTGGCCGCGTCGGGGCAGAGCATCGAGCACCTGGTGCAGCTCGAAGCGCAGCAGCAGGCGGCCAACCAGGTCACGATCAGCAACAGCATCGGCAGCCTGCGCACGCTGTCGGCGATCGACTGGCGCGATTTCGTCGAACACTCCAGCCTGGTCGAGCAACGCTTGCGCGAGGATCCGGCCGGCGTCTACGCGGCAATGGATTTCGCCACGCGCGACCGCTACCGCCACGTGGTGGAAGCGATGGCGCGCCGGCACCGACTGACCGAGCTGCAGGTGGCCGAGGCGGCGATCGCGCTGAGCCAGGCCGAGGCGCCCACCGACTGCAGCGTGCCGCTGCCGCAGCACGTCGGCTACTACCTGATCGACCGCGGCCGGCGCCGGCTGGAACAGCAGCTGGGCATCCGCCCGCCGCTGCGCGAGACACTGCGCCGCGGCTTCGACCGCGCGCCACTGCCGATCTACCTGGGCCTGCTGGCGCTGCTCACGTTCGCGTTCGCGCAGCCGCTGGTCGCCGTCGCCGCGCACGACCGCTGGCCGACGTGGGCGCTGCTCGCGCTGGCGATTCCCGCCGCGATCCTGGCCAGCCAGCTGGGACTGAGCCTGCTCAACTGGCTGGCCACGCTGTCGATCGAACCGCGGCAGCTGCCGCGGATGGACTACTCGCACGGCATCCCGGCCAGCGCGCGCACCCTGGTGGCGATTCCCAGCCTGTTCGCCAGCGCGCAGGACGTCGACGAGCTGGTCGAGTCGCTGGAGGTGCGCTTCCTCGGCAACCGCGACGAACAACTGCACTTCGCCCTGCTCACCGACTTCGCCGACGCGGACCGCGAAACCCTGCCCGATGACGAAGCGCTGCTGCGACGGGCGCAACGACGCATCGAGGCGCTCAACGAACGCTACGCCGGCGACGGGGCCGACCGCTTCTTCCTGTTCCACCGGCCGCGCCGCTGGAATCCGGGCGAGCGGTGCTGGATGGGCCACGAGCGCAAGCGCGGCAAGCTGGCCGACCTCAACGCGCTGCTGCGCGGCAACGCGCACGGCCGCTTCATGCTGATCGTGGGCGACATCGCGGCGCTGGGCCCGGTGCAGTACGTGATCACCCTGGACACCGACACCGAGCTGCCGCGCGACGCGGCGCAGGCCTTCGTGGGCACCATCGACCACCCGCTCAACCGCGCCGTGTACGACCCGGAGCAACGGCGCGTGGTCAGCGGCTACGCGATCCTGCAGCCACGCGTCGGGATCAGCCTGCCCAGCACCGCGCGCTCGCGCTACGCGCAGCTGTACGGCAGCGACGCCGGCATCGACCCGTATACGCAGATGGTTTCGGACGTCTATCAGGACGTGTTCGGCGAAGGCTCGTTCATCGGCAAAGGCATCTACGCGATCGACCCGTTCGAGCGCACCCTGGACGGTCGTTTCCCCGAGAACCGCATCCTCAGCCACGACCTGGTCGAGGGCTGCCACGCGCGCTCGGGCCTGCTCAGCGACGTGCAGCTGTTCGAGACCTACCCGGCCCGCTACGGCGCCGACGTGAGGCGCCGGCACCGCTGGATCCGCGGCGACTGGCAGTTGCTGCCGTGGCTGCTGCCGTGGGCGCCGACCGCGCACGCCGGCTGGCGCCGCAACGCGCTGACCGCGTTGTCGCGCTGGAAGATCCTCGACAACCTGCGCCGCAGCCTGGTGCCGGTGGCGGTGCTGGCGTTGCTGGCGGCCGGCTGGCTGCTGATTGCGCCGGTGCTCTCGTGGACCGTGGCGGTGCTGTCGATGGTGCTGCTGCCGCCACTGCTGTCGGCGCTGCTGGAACTGGTGCAGAAACCGCGCGAGGTGCAGCTGGACCAGCACCTGCGCGCCGGCTTCCAGGCCGGCCTGCAGCACTTTGCGCGGATGCTGCTGGGGCTGGCGTGGCTGCCGCACGAAGCGCTGTACCACCTCGACGCGATCGTGCGCACGCTGTGGCGGATGGCGATCAGCCAGCGCCAGCTGCTGCAGTGGCAGACCTCCAGCGAGGTCGAGCGGCGCAGCGGTCACACCGCGGCCGTGCTGTGGCGGTCGATGTGGATCGGCCCGGCGCTGGCCGTGCTGCTGGGCGTGGCGCTGGTGCTGCAGCGTCCGCTGGCGCTGTGGCTGGCGGCGCCGCTGCTGCTGCTGTGGCTGGGCTCGCCCGCGATCGCGTGGTGGATCAGCCAGCCGCGCACGCCGGACGCGTTCGCGCCGAATGCGGCGCAGCGGCGCTTCCTGCGCACGCTGGCGCGGCAGACCTGGGCGTTCTTCGACACCCACGTCGGCGCCGCCGATCACTGGCTGCCGCCGGACAACCTGCAGGAGCAACCCGGGCCGGCGATCGCCCACCGCACCTCGCCCACCAACATCGGCATGGCGCTGCTGGCGAACCTGGCCGCGCACGACTTCGGTTTCCTCGGCACCGGCCGCCTGCTCGAACGCACGCGGCTGAGCCTGGCCACCATGCAGCAGCTGCCGCGCCACCGCGGCCACTTCTACAACTGGTACGACACGCAGAGCCTGCAGCCGCTGGCGCCGCTGTACGTCTCGGCGGTGGACAGCGGCAACCTGGCCGGCCACCTGCTGACCCTGCGCCCGGGCCTGCACGGCCTGCCCGACGAGCCGGTGTTCCAGCCGCGCGTGCTGCACGGCCTGCTCGACACGCTGGCGTTGTTGCACGACACGCTCGACGCCGACGCCGCACGCGCGCTGGAACCGCTGCGCCAGCAACTGCAGGCCGGACTGGCCGCGCCGCCGGCGATCGCCGGCGCAGCCACGGCGCTGCTGCAACAGTTGCGCGGACACGCGCAGGCGCTGCTGCCGATGCTCGACAGCGAACCCGGCAGCGACGCGCGGTTCTGGCTCGATGCGCTGCTCGCGCAGTGCGACGAGCTGTGCACCGAGGCGGCCGCGTTCGAGCTCGATCCGCCGGCGGACGACGAGGTCGGCTTCGGCGGCATTCCCACGCTGCGCCAGCTGGCCCGGATCGAACCGCTGTGCTGGCCGGCCAGCGCCGACGCCGATGGCGTGCGCGCACGCGCGCACGCACGCATCGCCGCCATCGAGCAGCTGGCGCAGTTGGCCGGTGAGCTGGCGCTGATGGACTACCGCTTCCTGTACGACAGCGCACGCGACCTGCTGGCGATCGGCTTCAACGTGGACCAGCGCCGGCTCGACGCCGGCTACTACGACCTGCTGGCATCGGAGGCGCGGCTGGCCAGTTTCGTCGGCATCGCACAGGGCCAGCTGCCGCAGGACAACTGGTTCTCGCTGGGGCGCCTGCTCACCACCGTCGGCGGCGAACCGGTGCTGCTGTCGTGGACCGGCTCGATGTTCGAGTACCTGATGCCGATGCTGGTGATGCCCAACTACGAGGGCACCCTGCTCGACCAGACCTGCCGCGCCGCGGTGACCCGGCAGATCGAATACGGCAGCCAGCTCGGCGTGCCGTGGGGCGTTTCCGAATCCGGCTACAACACGCTGGACGCGCACTTCACCTACCAGTACCGCGCGTTCGGCGTGCCCGGGTTGGGGCTGAAGCGCGGCCTGGGCGACGACGTGGTGGTGGCACCGTACGCCAGCGCGCTGGCGCTGATGGTGGCGCCGGCGGCGGCCACGCGGAACCTGCAGCGGCTGGCCGAGGCCGGCGCGCGCGGCCGCTTCGGCCTGTACGAGGCGATCGACTACACCCCGGCGCGGCTGCCGCTGGGCCAGGACTCGGCCCTGGTGCGGCAGTTCATGGCGCACCACCAGGGCATGAGCCTGCTGGCGCTGGGCCACGCGCTGCTGGATCGGCCGATGCAACGGCGCTTCGAATCCGATCCGCAGTTCCAGGCCACCAGCCTGCTGCTGCAGGAGCGCGTGCCGAAGACCGCGGCCGAATACCTGCACGCCTCCGGCTTCCCCGAATCGGACGGCAGCCCGCGCCCGGCCGAGGCGCGGCTGCGCGTGTTCACCGACCCGGACCGCACGCGCCCGGCGGTGCAGCTGCTGTCGAACGGCCACTACCACGTGATGCTGAGCAGCGCCGGCGGCGGCTATATCCGGCGCGGCGAGCTGGCGCTGACGCGCTGGCGCGAGGACATCACGCGCGACCACTGGGGCATGTTCTGCTACCTGCGCGACGTCGCCAGCGGCGAGTACTGGTCCACCACGTACCAGCCCACGCGGAAGAAGACCGAGCAGTTCGAGGCGATCTTCTCCGACGCGCGCGCCGAGTTCCGCGTGCGCGAACGCGAGTTCGACGCGCACACCGAGATCGTGGTGTCGCCGGAAGACGACATCGGGCTGCGCCGCACCCGCATCAGCAACCGCAGCCGCACGCGCCGCACGATCGAGCTGACCAGCTACGCCGAGGTGGTGCTGGCGCCGCCGCTCGCCGATGCGCTGCACCCGGCCTTCAGCAAGCTGTTCGTGCAGACCGAACTGGTGCCGGCGCTGCAGGCGATCGTGTGCACGCGGCGCCCACGCGCCGCCGACGAACACGTGCCGTGGATGTTTCACCTGCTGGCGGTGCACGATGCCGACATCGACGCGATCTCCTACGAGACCGACCGCAGCCGCTTCATCGGCCGCGGCCGCAGCACGGCCGAGCCGCAGGCGCTCGATCGCGAACAGGCTCAGCTGTCCAACAGCGCCGGCTCGGTGCTCGACCCGATCGTGGCGATCCGCTGCCGCATCACGCTGGAACCGGAGCAGTCGGCCACCATCGACTTCGTCACCGGCATCGCCGACCGGCGCGACGACTGCCTGCAACTGATCGGCAAGTACCGCGACCGCCACCTCGCCGACCGCGTGTTCGACCTGGCTTGGACGCACAGCCAGGTGCTGCTGCGCCAGCTCAACGCCAGCCTCGCCGACGCGCAGCTGTACGAGCACATGGCCACCGGCATCCTCTACCCGAACGCCAGCCTGCGCGCCGAGCCGGCCGTGCTGCGCGGCAACCGGCGCGGCCAGTCCGGGCTGTGGGGGCAGGCGATCTCCGGCGACCTGCCGATCGTACTGCTGCAGATCGCCAGCCCGGCGCGGATCGAACTGGTGCGCCAGCTGGTGCAGGCGCACGCGTACTGGCGGCTGAAGGGGTTGGCGGTGGACCTGGTGATCTGGAACGAGGATCGCGCCGGCTACCGGCAGGAGTTGCAGGACCAGATCATGGGCCTGATCGCCTCGGGCAGCGAGGCCAGCCTGCTCGATCGCCCCGGCGGCATCTTCGTGCGCCCGGCGCAGCAGCTGTCCGGCGAAGACCGGCTGGTGGTGCTGGCCAGCGCGCGGATCATCCTCAACGACGGCCGCGGCAGCCTGGCCGAGCAGATCGGCCGGCGCCGGGTGGGAACCCATGCGCCGCGCTTCGAGCCAAGCCGGCCCCGGCGCATCGGCAGTGCCGTGCTCGCCACCAGCGCCCGCGCCGCGGCGACGCTGCAGCTGGCCAATCCGCACGGCGGCTTCAGCAGCGACGGCCGCGAGTACGTGATCACCCAGGCCGCCGGCGACAGCACGCCGGCGCCGTGGTCGAACGTGCTGGCCAACCCGCACTTCGGCACGGTGATCTCCGACAGCGGCAGCGCGTACACCTGGGGCGAGAACGCGCACGAGTTCCGGCTCAGCCCGTGGCACAACGACCCGGTCGGCGACGACGGCGGCGAAGCGCTGTACCTGCGCGACGAGGAGACCGGCCAGGTGTGGTCGCCGACCCCGCTGCCGTGCCGCGGCAGCGGCACGTACGTGACCCGCCACGGCTTCGGCTACAGCGTGTTCGAGCACCATGAGGACGGCATCCACTCCGAGCTGTGGGTGTACGTGGCGCTGGATGCGTCGGTGAAATTCTCGGTGCTGAAACTGCGCAACGAGTCCGGCCAGGCGCGCCGGCTCAGCGTCACCGGCTACGTCGAATGGCTGCTCGGCGACCTGCGCGAGAAGACCGCGATGCACGTGGTCACCGAATCGGACCCGGCCAGCGGCGCGCTGCTCGCACGCAACGCGTACAACACCGAGTTCCCGAACCGGGTCGCGTTCTTCGACGTCGACGACGCCGGCCGCGGCATCGACGGCGACCGCAGCGAATTCCTCGGCCGCAACGGCAGCATGCGCGCGCCGGCCGGGCTGGGCCGCGCGCAGCTGTCCGGCCGGCTCGGCGCGGGGCTGGACCCGTGCGCGGCACTGCAGTCCAGCGTGAGCCTGGACGACGGCGAGCAGCGCCAGCTGATCTTCCGCCTCGGCCTGGGCCGCGACGCCGCCGACGCCAGCGCGCTGGTGCAGCGCTTCCGCGGCAGCGGCAGCGCCGCCGACGCACTGGAAAAAGTCCGTGCGCACTGGGCGCGCACGCTTGGCACGGTGCAGGTGCGCACGCCGGAGCCGGCGCTCGACGTGCTCGCCAACGGCTGGCTGCTGTACCAGACCATCGCCTGCCGCATGTGGGCGCGCAGCGGCTACTACCAGTCCGGCGGCGCGTTCGGCTTCCGCGACCAGCTGCAGGATTCGATGGCGCTGCTGCACGCCGCACCCGCGCTGTCGCGCGCGCAGCTGCTGCTGTGCGCCGCGCATCAGTTCCCCGAAGGCGACGTGCAGCACTGGTGGCATCCGCCGCTGGACCGCGGCGTGCGCACCACCTGTTCCGACGACTACCTGTGGCTGCCGCTGGCCACCAGCCGCTACGTGCTGGCCGGCATCGACCGCGGCGTGCTGGACGAACGGGTCGGCTACATCGAAAGCCGCGAGCTGCACCCCGGCGAGGAGTCGTACTACGACCTGCCGCAACCCTCGGGCCTGCACGAGACGCTGTACCAGCACTGCGTACGCGCGATCGAACGCAGCCTCACGCAGCGCGGCGCGCACGGCCTGCCGCTAATCGGCGGCGGCGACTGGAACGACGGCATGAACCGGGTCGGCGAAAAAGGCCGCGGTGAAAGCGTGTGGCTGGGCTTCTTCAGTGGCGAGGTGCTGAGCCGCTTCGCCGAGGTGGCCCGGTTGCACGACGACGAGGCGTTCGCGCAACGCTGCGAAGACGCAGTGGCGCAGTTGCGCATCGCGCTGGAACAGCACGGCTGGGACGGCGCCTGGTATCGCCGCGCCTGGTTCGACGACGGCACCCCGCTGGGTTCGGCCGGCAACGACGAATGCCGGATCGACTCGATCGCGCAAAGCTGGTCGGTGCTGTCCGGCATGGCCTCGCCGGAACGCCGGCAGCAGGCGATGAATTCACTGGACGCCCATCTGGTGCGCCGCGACGCCGGCCTGGTGCAACTGTTGAACCCGCCGTTCGACAAGTCCGCGCTCGACCCCGGCTACATCAAGGGCTACGTGCCCGGCGTGCGCGAGAACGGCGGCCAGTACACGCACGCGGCGATCTGGGCCACGATGGCCTTCGCAGAACTCGGTGACAGCGCACGCGCGTGGGAACTTCTGCGCATGATCAACCCGGTCAACCACGGCATCGACGCCGCACAAATGGACGTCTATAAGGTGGAACCCTACGTGGTCAGCGCCGACGTCTATGCGGTCGAACCGCACACCGGCCGCGGCGGCTGGAGCTGGTACACCGGTTCCGCCGGCTGGATGTACCGGCTGATCGTGGAGTCCTTGCTCGGCCTGCGCCTGGAAGCCGGCAAGCTGCGCTTCGCGCCGGTACTGCCGCCCGAGTGGGAGGGCTTCTCCATCGACTACCGCCATCACGACACGCCGTACCGGATCCACCTGCGCCAGAGCGAGGCCGGCACACCGAGCACCGTGTGGCTGGACGGCGTGGCGCAGGCCGATGGCTGCATTCCGCTGGCCGACGACGGGGCGGAGCACAGCGTGGAGCTCAACTGGCCGCGCAGCACATGATGCCGGCCACGGCTGCGCGCCCTGTGCTCAGCGGTCCAGTGGGCTCAACACGCCATGGCCGCCGCGGTTGAGCACGTGGGTATAAATCTGGGTGGTCGCCACGTCTTTGTGGCCGAGCAGCTCCTGTACGGTACGGATGTCATACCCGGACTCCAGCAGATGCGTGGCGAACGAGTGACGCAGCGTATGCGCACTCACTGGCTTGACGATGCCTGCGCGGCGACAGGCACTTTTCAATGAGCGCGACAGCAACCCCTCATCAAAGTGATGACGACGCTCCACACCATCCAGTGGATCGACCGAGCGTTGCGCCGACGGAAAGACGAATTGCCAACCAAATTCCCGCCCGGCCTGGGGATACTTGCGCGCCAGGGCGTGAGGCAAGCGAGCCACACCAAAACCCGCGATCAGGTCACTCTCATGCAGCACGCTGGCGCGGTCGATCTCGCGCTGCAAAGGCTCGATCAGCCGCTTCGGCAGTACCGTGCGGCGATCCTTGCCACCCTTGCCGTCACGCACGGTAATTTCATTGCGCGCAAAATCCACATCCTTCACGCGCAGCCGCATGCACTCCATCAACCGCATGCCGGTGCCATACAACAGACTAGCCAACAGCCACGGACGACCTTCCATCTGCACCAGCAACGCCTGAACTTCTTCACGCGACAAAACCGTGGGAACGCGCTGCGAACGCTTCGCACGTACCATCGTCTCCATCCAGGGCAAGTCGACCCGCAACACCTCACGATAGAGAAAAAGCAGCGCCGACAGCGCCTGATTCTGCGTGCTGGCAGCCACGCCACCGTGCACGGCCAGCCCGGACAGGAAGCCTTCCACTTCCACCGCGCCCATATCACGCGGATGGCGCTTTCCGTTCGCCAGAATGAACCGGCGTATCCATCCCACGTAAATGCCCTCGGTACGAAAACTGTAGTGTTTGAGCCGCAAACGTCGCCGAACCTCGTCCAGCAGGCGGGGCGCAGGCGCACCCGAACGAGCAGCGGTTATCACCGGCGATTGTGGGGGATAAGACATAGCACCTCGATCCGTGAGATATGCAATGGCAGCATCGCCGCTGCACACTGTAACCGCCATCCGGCAACCCCTTGTCCGCTCGTAGGATTTATCCGCTTGACGACTGATGGTCGAAAGCTGAACATCGGTTGCATATGCCCCGATATGGGGTCTACTAAGCGTTAGGCGCCAAGGGGAAGGTTCGTGGTACCAAGCAACATTCTGCAACGAACTTTTCGACTCTTGCATCGTGATGCAACAGGCACCGGCTTCACATTTGAAGTAAATCGTCGCCAGTATTTAGCAACCGCACGGCACGTTGTGGAGGGGTTGCAAACCGACTCAAGTATTGGCGTTTCCTGCAATGGAACGTGGCAACAAGTTGTAATTGGTAGTGTCTGGCTCTCCCCCACCGGCGCCGATGTTGCGCTACTCAGCCTCAGGCAACAATTGTCGCCTATCCATGGTGTCGCCATGCTCGGCGACGGCGCTACATTCTCGCTATCCCAGCAGGCTTACTTTCTGGGTTTCCCGTACGGGCTACAAACGGAGGTTGGTCAGCTCAACAATGGCTACCCCATTCCGTTCGTCAAATCAGGCATCGTGTCCAGCTTCAGTCTGCCGAGCGGCGGTAGCCAAGTCGTATACCTCGACGCCATCAACAACCCAGGCTTTTCAGGTGGGCCAATCGTTACTATCTCGCCAAATGGGGAAGTCGTTATCGTCGCGGTGGTTTCGGCTTATCGCTACAACGAAGATAAAATCTTGCTCAATGGGCAAGACACGGGGCTCACCTACCGAGCAAACACTGGTCTTGTTATTGGTTACTCTGTCAACGAACTTTGGCAGCAGGCCAAATTATCCGCCGATGGGGTTGTCGTGCATGGCGCCTAACATCTCGTTCAAGGCGGACGGCTACGCCGCCGCTTAACTCCAGCGTTAGGCCTCACAGGACAGATGCATGAATCTTGCAGCAGTAGAAATCAAGGCTTTCGTGCCGGCGCGCGATTTTGAAAGATCGAAAGACTTCTACGCCCGCATTGGGTTTGAGATTCCGTGGTCTTCCGACGATCTCGCATATGTCAGATACGGTGACACAAGTTTTCTGCTGCAGAAGTTCTACGTGGAAGAGCACACAGCAAATTTCATGATGCACTTCCTCGTTGAAGACGTTGACGCTTGGTATCAACACGTCATCGACTCTGGCGTCGTTGAAAGGTTTGGTCTCCGACTTGAGCCACCTCAAGACCGGCCTTGGGGTTTGCGGGACTTCCCGCTAGTCGACCCAAGTGGTGTTCTTTGGCGTGTCGGCCAGAACATTGGCAGTGAGGCCTAACAATTCGTTCAAGGCGGACGGCTTCGCCGCCGCTTAACTCCAGCGTTAGACCGCAAATGAGGCATCAAGGTACACATGAAACTTCCTACCTTATTTCTTATTTGCGTCAGCTTGTATGCCACGACCGTCATAGCTTCGACAGCTGACGATCGAACAGTCCAGGAATACTGCGGGAAGCGATCTCACGTTGCCGTGAAACCTCTATACGAGTGGGACTGCTCGGGACTTACGGTAGATTCAATGGCTGCCCTGAAGCATTACATAACCGCCAAGTACGTATTTTCAGAATTAACAAAGCCTACAGATATAAAAATATACGAGTCCGCGCGGAAGGAACCACACTATTCTGCATGGGTTATCTATCCTGACGGTAAAGCGGTTAGATACCGAACGCTGTATGAAGGCGACGGCTATCAAGGCTACGTCGGCGTCGGGATTACAGTGTTCTGCACTGGCACAGTAAATGATTGCACGGCCTTTGAAGCAGCGACGGCATCAGGTTTTCCCCCTGCGCCAATAACGCCTGGACTATTTCCTCATGCGCAGTACTAATACCGCCCATTAGCGCCTCTCAATTTTGTAGATGTGGGTGGGCTGATCGTGCATAGTCTAACCAATCGTTCAAGGCGGACGGCTGCGCCGCCGCTTAACTCCAGCGTTAGGCCTTCTTAGCGAGTTGAATCGATGAAATTCATCACTATTTTATTCCTATCATTGTTTCTCTCTCTCACCGCCAAAGCCTCTGAGCCACGGTGCTCGCATGAAGCAGCAGAACAGGCCAATAAGCTGCTGCCGTTTCACATGGGTACTGGGTTTGAGGGCCGAATGAGTTTTGAGACCCCACGGCAAAAACCTTCAATAAATAATCCTCGAGACCCAAAGCAGAAGTTCAACGTACTTGAGGTCATGGCCAACGTGAGCCCCCAAGGGCTATACCGCATGCGGTTTATCTACTTTGCTCCGGCTGGCTCAAACTGCACTTTGATGGGTCAAGAGATTCTAGAGTTTGCGCGCTTATGAGGCATGGCGCCTAACAACTCGTTCAAGGCGGACGGCTACGCCGCCGCTTAACTCCAGCGTTAGCGTGCAAATGAAGAATCTCGCGATCGGGTTACTGCTTTCTGCAAGTCTGCTCTTTGCCGGTTGCGCCACGCAGTCGCCGGCGAAGATCTACAAGGGCAGCTATTTCTACAACTTTGAAAGTTCCTCGTTCACACCAGCAGGCTCCAATGAGGCTTGGTGCGTCAACAGCGCCGAGATGGCTAAAGCGCAACTTCCATCTGCTCAGTCCGGTACCGCAGAGGTTGTCGTCCAGGGCAGCCTCAGCCCCAAAGGTCATTACTGCAATCTCGGCGCTTCCAAGCATGTGCTCAAGGTCTTCAAGGTTCTGTCAGTAGCCAATCTCAAGTCCGGGGACTAAGGTTGCACGCTAACCAGTCATTCGAGGCGGACGGCTACGCCGCCGCTCAATTCCAGCGTTAGATGTTCTGGGACATGAGGCCAGAAAACCATGGCAACGACCCACAACCTCAAACGGGCACTCTCCCTTGCCTTGCAGGCGTTGTTGTTGGCTTTCGCGGCGGCCTGCATCTTCTATGGGCAACACAACTTCGCAATTCGTTCAGTTGGGCTGCTCGCAATATTCGGAGGCCTCGTACTTGTCCGTAATTCGCGTCGTTCAAGTCAGGCCACTCGTGGTCATAACAGGCCCGCCTTCTCCATCAAGCCTTGGCAATGGCTGGTCGGGCTTGTTCTTGTTGTAGTGTTGGCAGCCGCGCTCGCTTGGCTCTTCCACGACGCCGCGACAGGCTACAGGAGCGGCGCTGCGCCAATTTACGCGTTCATCGCCGCAACTCTTCTCTGCAGCCTATGGTGGGGCGCAATATTCATGCGGTGGCTCAATTGGTAGTTCCAGTGCCGCCGTACTTGCCATCTAACTACTCGTTCGAGGCGGACGGCTTCGCCGCCGCTCAACTCCAGCGTTAGGCCTCAATGAGAAACTTCGCTCGTATATTGGCTTTGTTGTATGCGGTCGTCGTTGGCGTGGCGGCACTTTGGGCTTGGTACACCG
>NZ_LMSK01000002.1:1127047-1129713 GCF_001428385.1 Rhodanobacter sp. Soil772 | reverse complement strand
TGCTCTACTTACTCTCAGTCCGCGTGCCAAGAGCGCGTGGTGTGGCCTAACATCTCGTTCAAGGCGGACGGCTTCGCCGCCGCTTAACTCCAGCGTTAGCCTTTATGCACCCAACGGCCGCCACATTCCTTGCCATGTCTTCTGAGCAACAGCGCACCGTGCATCTGCGCCTGCTTGACCACGCTATGGTGGTTTGGGAGCAATACTTCTCCTCAGGTGCTAACCCTACGTATGTCGAATCCGTCGCAGGCACAATTCAAGCGCTAGATGTTCGGCTTCCGTCCGAAGCGCTGGCGGCTATCCGTGAGCGGCACGATCAGGCAAATATCGCAGCCCGCTACCGCGAGCCAATTGTCAGCCTTCAAGACTCCGACCTCGTGCTTCCTGAGTCAGCTGAATTTGCTTATTACGCTGTCTACAATGCATTCTGCTTGCATGTCGTGGGTCGCAAGGTCGATCCTTGGACCATCGTCAATCAGGTGCTGTCTGCCGTAGGCGTAGAGCAAGCAATTCCTGTTCTAGACGCCGCGGTAAATGGCTAACCAGTCATCCAAGCGGACGGCTCCGCCGCCGCTTAATTCCAGCGTTATGCCTCAGGAGCTACATCGTGGTGTATTTGAGAGCACTGGCCACATTGGCACTTCTTGGCACAATCGCATGGTCTGTGTATGCGCCTGGGTTCGAGCCATTCCTAGCCGTAATTGGTGCAGTTGCCACGTTACTTTCCCTCTTCGTCGTCGAACGGCATAAAAAGAGGACGGCTGCACTGAAGCAGACTGTTTCAAGATCATCGACCGGTATACAAGCCGGAGGTGATATTCATATCGGAACAATCAGGGCTAACAACCGTGAGAAGTAGAGATCTAGAGCAGAATGCCACTCAAGGGGGCACCGCGCTCCAAGCTGGCGGCGACATCGTCATCACCTCGACTGGACTCACTTATACGGAGATCAAAGAGATCGCCCTAGATGTATTTAGAGCAAATTTCTATCAGCTTTCTGGAATTGCCAAACAGACCGCATCGGATCGAGCGGAGGAGATTACGGAAGCATTCCTGTCTAAGCTTCAGGTCGAAAATCCAGAGGGCTTTCAACAGGCGAACGATCCAAGTTTTCAATACGCGCTTCTAACCGTTCAGAAGGAACATGCAAGAATCGGAGACAAAGATTTGGGAGATCTCTTGGTTGATCTTTTAGTTGATCGGAGCAAACACGAGTGTCGCGACATACTACAGATCGTACTAGACGAGTCTTTAAATACAGCACCAAAACTCACAGACAATCAATTGGCAGTTCTTGCCATAACATTTTTGTTCAGGTATACCCAGCATAACGGCATTGGAAACCATCAACTGCTGGGCGAATACTTTGACAAATTCGTAATTCCATTTGCCCAGAAGATTGTCAAGAACGCGGCCTGTTATCAACACTTGGAGTTTACGGGCTGTGGCGCAATCGGCGCTATGGAAGTCAAACTTGAAACGATCCTAGGAAAGACCTATCACGGTCAGTTTCTCAAAGGGTTCGATCCAAAGGAAGTGGAAGAAAAGAAGCTATCTGTTGGACTAGATTCAAGATTCTTCATTCCATGTCTAAATGATAAGGCGAAGGTTCAAGTACGCGCAAACAGTCACGAATCACTAGATCGACTACTAGCGGACCAAGGCATTGACGCGGAAGACAGCGGAAAGATCAAAGCGCTGTTTGACGTCGGTAAAATGGGAGACGATGAAATAAAAGAAAAATGCATAGAGCTTCGACCATACATGTCGCAGGCCTTTGACGTATGGTCTGATTCAAACATGAAACATTTTACGCTGACAAGCGTGGGTATAGCCATAGCTCACGCGAACGTCAAACGCCTAGTCGGTGAGTTTGCAGATCTTGCGATTTGGATCAACTGAGGCATAACTAGTCATTCAAGCGGACGGCTCCGCCGCCGCTTAATTCCAGCGTTAGGCCGCAGATGTGCCCTTAAAGAATCCCATCATCTTTACGATTCTGGTGCTTGCTGTACTGCTCGGCGCCAGCATCGTCACATATATCTATGGCATGCCCCTGCTGCAAGGATCTCAGGTCGGTTGCCAAGATGGCAGCGGCGGTGGCCTCCGAGCCTTTGGTTGTTCCACATCATTCAGTACGTTCATGTTCTGGGTTGTTGTCGTTGTCTCCTTGGCAATCGGCGGTATCTGGAGCAAATTTGGTCGGCAATAAACATGTGTTCGGTCTCACCGAATCTGGCGTTGCGGCCTAACATCTCGTTCAAGGCGGACGGCTACGCCGCCGCTTAACTCCAGCGTTAGACCGCACAAGGGGAAACATGAACATCAAAGCTCTGTTATTCACCATCGCTGGCGCCGTTGTGGCCCTCTTCTATGCGCTCGAGGCGTTCCTGGAGTTCCGGGCAGGCGGCATTGCCGCACCGTTGTTCGTCAAGGTTCTTATCTGCGCCATCGGTGTCTACGTATTCTTTCGCTACATCAAGCTCATCAAGAACCGCAGCGCGGATGGCTCCTCAGACGGCGCGGTCTAACATCTCGTTCAAGGCGGACGGCTTCGCCGCCGCTTAACTCCAGCGTTAGAGGGCATATGGGAGTTCAACGGCTCGGGCGCGATACAACGAGCGTCGATTCGCTTGTCTGGAACGGTCATGGCTTTGACGGCGC
>NZ_LMSK01000002.1:1125078-1126968 GCF_001428385.1 Rhodanobacter sp. Soil772 | reverse complement strand
TCCGGTTGCTTTCTTGCCTTCGACGATCCGGACTACGTGGATGCCCTCTAACATCTCGTTCAAGGCGGACGGCTACGCCGCCGCTTAACTCCAGCGTTAGACAGCCAATGGCCTATCAGGCAAAGAAAAGAACATTCGCAGCCTTGTCGGTTCTTATGGTTCTGGCTGCGATTTACTCTGCTCTCGGCATCTTGCAAGCTGCGAGCCTCTTCACTGGCGAGCGCGCTCTACGTAACTTCAACTTTTGGGGCACGCTCATGTGTGTTGCGTTCGCGTGTTCCGTACTTTTTGGCTTTCTTGCCTTCCGCGCAAGCAGGCAGGCCAAGGTCGGCAGCCGCGAGGCTGTCTAACATCTCGTTCAAGGCGGACGGCTGCGCCGCCGCTTAACTCCAGCGTTAGGCAGGGTAGGAAGGATCGTCGTATTCACAAATCAGGGGAAAGAAATGAAATCGTTGTTTCTCATCGCTGTTGTAGCTGTCGCGGTATCCGGTTGCGCCACCACGAAGAGCTGGTCAGCCACTGGCGGGAGTAGAGCTGATGCTACCGTGCGTCTATCCTACACATACGGCCCCTTTGAACAACCTCGCGCCAGCGAACAACAGGCGCTGAACCTTGCGGCGACACGCTGTGCGGCATGGGGCTACAAAGGTGCGGAGGCGTTTGGTGGTGCTGAACAAAAATGCACCGCACCTGGCGGTATGGGCGGCTGCAACCAATTTGAAGTGACCAAAGAGTTTCAATGCACGGGTACGGGCAGCGGCAATCCAAACGCCGGGCAAAACTAGGCAGCGTAATATCGCCTAACAGTTCGTCCAAGCGGACGCGCGAAAAACCGCGCGCCGCTTAACTCCAGCGTTAGGCCCCTATGGTCACTGGTGCGAAGCTTGTGTATTTCATATTCGTAAGAGCTTGCCTGTTGGCTATCGCCGCATCCGCGCTCGTTGGATGTCAGCTTCGCCCGAGCGTTTTGTCGGCTCATTCTCAAAGAGTCGGCGACGAAGAAATTGTTCAGGTGAGCCTTCGCTCGCTCGATGCAAAAAAGATTAGGGATAGGCAGATGTACTTCTCACTTGTTGTTGCCAACTGCCAAGGAGAAACCGATGGTTACCCTATGGAGCCCTATATCGATGGGCAACGAGTCTCCGACTTCAAGTTCGCAACGCCCGGCGAGAGCGTGAGAATAGTTGGTCGCATTCCGACCAGGATCTTTGAAACGTACGAACATCCCTGTGCTTTTCTAAGAGGAGGCGGGTACTTCACCGGCACTGTCGAGTCGGCCCCAATTCCTATTACAAGGGTCGGGGCCTAACAGTTCGTTCAAGGCGGACGGCTGCGCCGCCGCTTAACTCCAGCGTTAGATTGCGCGATGAATTCTGTCCCAGCTGAAACACTCTATTGCCGGCTCCGCAACCGAATCATCGAGCACCTGCAGCTCGTCTCTTCGGCCGAGGAGCAGATCGCCTATCAGCAATCAGTTCCGATTGCGCAGGTCAGTGGCGAGCTATTCAATGCCTGGGGAGACTGGGTAGCAGACGAGGCGACGATTGAAGAGTTCATTGCGCCTATCTTCTCGGCGGAGGAGCAACTAGCTATACGTGAGTTTAATGCGTCTCTAGACGCGATTGCTTTCCGGACAGTGCCAAACCTGCCATATATCACTGACTTCATTGGCACGCCTGCGTGGCAAGAGCTATCCTCGGCCGCAAGCAAGGCCCTTGTCGTCCTTCAGGTTCGGGGCATGAGTCCAGAGTAAGGGGCGCAATCTAACATTTCGTTCAAGGCGGACGGCTACGCCGCCGCTTAACTCCAGCGTTAGGTCTTCCATATGCGTGCTTTCTTAGTCATCCTCGTTGCGCTTTCGCTCTCCCAAAACGCATGGAGCGCCGAGCG
>NZ_LMSK01000002.1:1124500-1124970 GCF_001428385.1 Rhodanobacter sp. Soil772 | reverse complement strand
AGTTAAAGGACTAGCAGTAGTCGCCGCCATCAACACTAAGTAACCTAACATTTCGTTCAAGGCGGACGGCTTCGCCGCCGCTTAACTCCAGCGTTAGGCGTCATGGAGCAAAACATGAGCATGGATCCACCTTGGCTCAAATTCCCCAAGATTCCGCTTGGCTCACTTGGCTGGCGCATGGGTGCTGGCGAGACGTATTGGTATGCCTTCCAAGACTGGTTCGCATCGCAACCCGAGCAAGCTCGCCAAGTTTTCGCTAGCCAATTTCCAGAGCCTGCGGGCTGGCAGGGCTTCTACGAACGCACCATGCAACATCATTCGCAACGTGTACGCTAAGGCAACTAGGCTCGCTTGCCGTGGCGCCTAACAACTCGTTCAAGGCGGACGGCTTCGCCGCCGCTTAACTCCAGCGTTAGGCCTCAATGAGAAACTTCGCTCGTATATTGGCTTTGTTGTATGCGGTCGTCGTT
>NZ_LMSK01000002.1:1120800-1124407 GCF_001428385.1 Rhodanobacter sp. Soil772 | reverse complement strand
TGTGCTCTACTTACTCTCAGTCCGCGTGCCAAGAGCGCGTGGTGTGGCCTAACATCTCGTTCAAGGCGGACGGCTTCGCCGCCGCTTAACTCCAGCGTTAGGCTCACCATGAACATCTACGTGCCTTTGATCTCAGCATTAGTTGGCACACTCATCGGTGCTGCGGCTTCGGTCGTAACTGTCATTGTTCAAGCCCGCTACCAAACCAAGCGCGAGCTGGTCAAAGATGCCGTTGCTCTCGCACTGGAAGACTGGAAAACGCGCTTGTCCTTGGTCACACAAAAGGGTGGTGTCGCTTTGCCACTCGCTGTCTTTGTGCAGTACCACACCAAACTCATCCAACTCGCAGAGCAGGGCGCCATCACGCCCGAATCCATCTGGGCGCTCAACGAAGAGCAAGAGCTCCTCATCGCAACAATCCGTGAGGTTCATCGTGGAAAATCGGCTGCGCAAGCCTAACCACTCGTTCGAGGCGGACGGCTACGCCGCCGCTCAACTCCAGCGTTAGGCAGGGAAGGTGCAACACATGTCGCAAGTGCTCGCTGGTGTTGCGCTTGTAGGTTTCGTCGTCGCTTGGATCACTGCCGTGCTGGCTTGGTTTGCGAGCATCGTCTTTGGCTTCAAGGCCATTCGGCGCACGCGTCCCGGTGTCAAGCTTTGGGGACGCGGCACAATGTGGAATCCGGCCAACGTACTGCTCAACTCCAACTTACTCACTGAGGAGGGCCTTCGATATCGACGTAAATGTTTCCTGTCTGTCGGGGTCTTCATCGCCTGTGTGGTCATCCCTCTCTTGGTCGCAGCAGTTACAGGGCAACTCAAGTAGGCTGGGCTGCCTAACATTTCGTTCAAGGCGGACGGCTACGCCGCCGCTTAACTCCAGCGTTAGGGGGCCAAGATGAATTACGTACCCACTGTCTATGTGATTCTAGCCATGGCCTTCTTGGCCCTGAGCGTCGCAAGGTACGTCAGTCTGAGGCGCGTGGTAACACGTTTAAAGCAAATTAATATGTCTAAATGGGTCGAGATGGGCAGCCCGGAACCTACATTTTTTAGCCGGTTTCGTGACTACACCACTTGGCAACCAACAAACTTACGCGTACCAACTACGGTGCACACCGAATTTTCAATGTGGCTAGGTGAGCGCGATTACGAGCGCCTGAACGACGTCGAGATCACTGTAAATGCTCAGCGCTACAGGCTGATAGGTAACGTTCAATTCGTAATTTCCATCGTCGTAGTTTGCGCGTTTCTCTACTTTCGATTTGTGGCTCACCGAGTGGCCCCCTAACCACTCGTCCAAGCGGACGGCTACGCCGCCGCTTAACTCCAGCGTTAGGCCTCATGAAAAGCATCGTCGCCATCATTGCCCTCTTCGCAGGATCAGCAGCTGGTTCAGCCTCCACCATTCCAGACAGTGAGCTTAGTCTTGGAGGAGTGGCGCTCGGCGATTCTGAGACGCGAGTGTTGGCCGTGCTCGGCCAAGCAGCAAGGCAATCTGACACTGGTGAGGGCATTACTCTTGAATACGCTGGTCTGACTGTGCTAGTCGGCTGGCTCGAACCATCTGTACCGGGCAAGCAACGTCACGTTCTCCAACTCAACGCCACCGGATCCAATGCTTGTACCCCTTCCGGCGTTTGCCCGGGCATGCCGGTATCAAAGGTCGTGGCCGCCTACGGCCAACCTATCAAGGCCACGCGGGAGTCTGGTAGCTTCTTGGAGTTCTACAGCGACCAATCTTCTTGTTGGCTTCAGGTACGCACGTCTGAGGACACGATTCGTTCAATCAGTGCAGTGTGCCAACCATGAGGCCTAACTGCTCGTTCAAGGCGGACGGCTCCGCCGCCGCTTAACTCCAGCGTTAGGCACCACACCGAGACTTCAATGGACTGTCCTCGCTGCAAAGAGCAACTCGACGCTCTATCCGTTTTGCAGAACGGCGCATTCTCTTGGCCGGAGCTAAGCGCCTTCTGGTTTGTCTGCCCATACTGCGACGATGGCAGCCACTTCCGCGCTCAGGATCATGGGCTTTCGCTCATTCGGATTCTTGGCCCAGGCCCAGAATGGGAAGTCATTGATGCATTACATGTTTCTAGTCTTACAGTCCGCACAGATCCAAGCTTTCTGCATATCTGGCTCGGTCAGGCGCACTTCGAGTTTCCTGCTCGTGGCGCCTAACATTTCGTTCAAGGCGGACGGCTTCGCCGCCGCTTAACTCCAGCGTTAGGGCTATGAGCATCCCTCCTTCAGTCCGCGTCACTTCTGTACTAGCAATCGCGGTCCTTGTAGCTAGCGGTTTCTGGCTCGGCGCATTCGCATGGTTTGGCGGCTTCCTCTGGGTCAAACAACTTTTTGGCTGGTCCGCTCTTACTATTGGCCTTGTAGTAGCCGTATTTCGCTGGCGGTCCGCGCCACATCGTTGGCCTTGGCATACTGTCTTCTTTGTCGTGTCGCAGCTTCTGTTTGTCGCCGCTGTTGCAGCCGGCCAAGTGTTTTACGTTGGCCCCAGCAGCACAACTGAAGCCGCACACCTTTTTGGTGTCGCTATGCAGGGCTGCCTGTGAGTTCGCGCCCTAACTACTCGTTCGAGGCGGACGGCTACGCCGCCGCTCAACTCCAGCGTTAGGCCGCATGAAACCCGAAGTCACCAAGCGCTACGCAATCTTGCTGGTTGTAGTCATTGCAGTAGCGCTGCTGCTTTCGCTCGTGTGGCACGTTCCATATGTCTATACGCTCATCGGTTTCTCCGTATGGGCGTTCGTGGGTCATCTGCTCACTGCCGACGACGATGCTCGTGGTGGGTGGAGCAATCCGGATGGCTCGCTCCCTTTCCCATGGATCGAGCTACTCATCAGGGCTCTTGTTCTCGGCACGCTGTGTACGCTGGCAGCCCTTTCTCCAGCAATTCGTGGTCTTGGTGGGCCGTCGTGAGTAGCATGCGGTCTAACATCTCGTTCAAGGCGGACGGCTACGCCGCCGCTTAACTCAAGCGTTAGGGGGCTTGGGAACAGTGTTGCGCCTGCAAGTTGCTAACTGGCACATTGAGTGCGACCCGAATGCAACTCGCGCAGCCTATGCGTCGCTGCCAATCGGCACGGATTGTTCATGCGATCAATGCCGCAACTTCAATGCCGCAGTGGGTAAAACGTTCCCTCCGGAATTCGTAGCGCTCGCCGCCTCCTTGGGCATCAACCCATCCAAGCCTTCGGAGCTAATGCACTGGTGTCGTGAGCCATCCGGCCTCTACCTTACTGGTGGGTGGTTCCATTTCGTTGGCCGTATTGTTTCGGGAGCCGATGCGCACGAGCACGAGGATGGCACTGGCGTCATTCAGTACCAACAGTTTTCGCCAGACGTCGAGGTTGGCCTGAGCCGCCATATCAGCTTGCTGCCCAAGACGTTCTCTGGACTTGCGGTCTCCCAACTGGAGTTTCAGACTCGTGTGCCATGGGTGCTGGCAGATGTCGAGCCCGCCCCCTAACAACTCGTTCAAGGCGGACGGCTTCGCCGCCGCTTAACTCCAGCGTTAGGCTCATATGCACATCCCTTTCTCGGTGCCGGACATTCCTGAGCTAGACGCGCTGCCCGACAGTGAGCGGACGCG
>NZ_LMSK01000002.1:0-1120754 GCF_001428385.1 Rhodanobacter sp. Soil772 | reverse complement strand
TTCAAGGCGGACGGCTTCGCCGCCGCTTAACTCCAGCGTTAGGCCTCAATGAGAAACTTCGCTCGTATATTGGCTTTGTTGTATGCGGTCGTCGTTGGCTTGGCGGCACTTTGGGCTTGGTACACCGATGTGACGCTGCTTCATGCAGGGCGCGAGCACATGCTTCCTGACATTCTGTTGTTGATCGTGTCGCTGCCGACGTCCAACACACTTGATTTCTTCTACGAGCGTTCGCCGGCATTTTTTGCAGCGCCGTTCGCGCAGCTCACATGGCTAACGGCTTGCGGTGCTTTTCAGGCAGCTGTGCTTTACTTACTTGCCACGCTCGTACCAAAGGTGCGCAGTGCGGCCTAACATCTCGTTCAAGGCGGACGGATAGTTCCTTCGCTTTAGTGGACACCCTGAACTAACATTTCAGGAGTGTTCCATGCCCAAGCCAGGCCCCCGAACCACCACTCGCTACAGCGACGAATTCAAGGCCACTGCCGTGCGCTTGAGTTCGCTTCCCGGCGTGCTCGTGCAGGATGTCGCCGCGTCGCTTTACATCCATCCCTTCATGTTGTCTCGTTGGCGCAAACAGGCGCGCGAGGGCGAGATCATGACGAAGGGTGTGACGGTCGATCCGCCCACGAATTCAAAGCGACGGCCGTCGTTTGAGCCAGTTGCCTGGGGTCGCGGTGCAGGATGTCGCCGCGTCGCTTTACATCCATCCCTTCATGTTGTCTCGTTGGCGCAAACAGGCGCGCGAGGGCGAGATCATGACGAAGGGTGTGACGGTCGATCCGGCGGTRTCCGCCGAGCTGAAAGAGTTGCGGCGGGTCAAGAAGGCCTACGAGCAACTGAAGATCGAGCATGACGTTTTAAAAAAAGCGATCGCGTTCACTTCCGCTCGAAAAGCGAACGCTTTGCCTTCATCGAGCAGCAGCAGGAAGCCGTCCCGGTGAGAGTGCTTTGCCGCCTGTTCGGTGTCAGCGCCAGCGGCTACTACGCCTGGCGTGAACGCTTTGCCTTCATCGAGCAGCAGCAGGAAGCCGTCCCGGTGAGAGTGCTTTGCCGCCTGTTCGGTGTCAGCGCCAGCGGCTACTACGCCTGGCGTGATCGCCCGGCCAGCGAACGCGCGCAGGAGGATGCCCGCCTGATGGATCGGGTCCGTCGGGTGCACCGCGACAGCCGGGAAACCTATGGCAGCCCGCGCGTGCACGCCGAACTGCGCCAGCAAGGCGAGACCGTGGGTCGCCGCCGGATCGAGCGGTTGATGCGTGAGCATGCCGTACAAGCTTGCTCGGCCACGCTGTATCGGCGCACACCGGGGCTCGGGATAGTTCCTTCGCTTTAGTGGACACCCTGAACTACCATTTCAGGAGTCCTCAGCATGCCCGGACCGGGTCCAAGAACCACGTATCGGTACACCGATGATTTCAAGGCGCCGGCCGTCCGTCTGAGCCAGTTGCCCGGGGTCGCGGTGCAGGGTGTTGCCGCGTCGCTTTACATCCATCCGTTCATGCTGTCTCGTCGGCGCAAGAACGGCGCCAGGTCTCACCAGCGAGGGGATCGCCATGACCCACCCAAGCGCCATTGCACTGACCGGGTTCATTGCCTGGGCTCTTCTGCTGCTCGTACTGATGGAAATAATCCGGACGCAGCTTGTCCTGCGTAGGAAAATTCCCGCCAACGGGTTCGTTCCGGACAACGCAAACCTCTCGCCCTTCATGCAGCGGCTGGCCAGGGCCCATGCCAACTGTGTCGAAAGCCTTCCGGTGCTTGGCGGGCTGTTGCTGGTCGCCATCGTCACCGGACACACCTCGGTTACCGACCCGGCGGCCTATCTGTTCCTTGCTTGCCGCGTGTTCCAGTCGCTGGTGCACCTGGCGTCGGTGAGCGCGGCCGCGGTTACTGTTCGTTTCTCCGCCTTTGCCGTGCAGATGATCATCGGCGTGTACTGGGCCGTTGGCCTTCTTGCGCTGATGTGAGGCGCATGAAGGGCGCCGCTCGCGCCAAGGTGGAGCAAGCGCATCCTGACGCAGGCGGACGGCCGACCACGCATTCAAGCCGAGGCCGGTTCGCCGCCGGCATCGAGGCAAGGCAGGGGCGGGCAAACGAGCGAGAGCGCGTCGCCCGGGCCGGCCCGGCTTATGCATCGACTTAACCTGCCGGCGTGCAGGCTGGAAAGTAAACCCGATGTCCGGCATGTTGGCGGAACCGCGCCACGCCGCACCGCGTGCCTGGCGCGCCGCGTCGGGCAACGAAGCCTGCCAGCCTTATGGAGAGAGTCATCACCATGCCGACACCCCGCTCGGATGCCCTGGTCTTTTTCGGCGCCACCGGCGACCTGGCCTACAAGAAGATCTTTCCGGCATTGCAGGCGATGATGCTGCGCGACGGGCTGGACCTGCCGATCATCGGCGTGGCGCATTCGGGCTGGAACGTGGAGCAGCTGCGCCAGCGCGCGCACGACAGCCTGGCGCAGGCGGCGCACGAGCAGGGCGGCACCGTCGACGAGGCCGCGTTCGCGAAGCTGGCGGCGCGGCTGCATTACGTCGACGGCGACTACAACGACGCGGCCACGTTCCAGCAACTGAAGCTGGCGCTGGGCGAGGCGCAGCGGCCGCTGCACTACCTGGCGATCCCGCCCAGCCTGTTCGGCGTGGTGGCGAAGAACCTGCAGCAGGCCGGCTGCGCGGACGGCGCGCGGATCGTGGTGGAGAAGCCGTTCGGCCGCGACCTGGCCTCGGCGCAGGCGCTCAACCGCACGCTGCACGCGGTGTTCCCGGAGTCGGCGATCTTCCGCATCGACCATTACCTGGGCAAGGAGCCGGTGCAGAACCTGCTGTATTTCCGCTTCGCCAACACCGTGCTGGAGCCGGTGTGGAACAACCGCTACGTGGACCGCGTGCAGATCACCATGGCCGAGCAGTTCGGCGTGGACGGCCGCGGCGCGTTCTACGAAGGGGTGGGCGCGATCCGCGACGTGCTGCAGAACCATCTGCTGCAGGTGACCTCGCTGCTGGCGATGGATGCGCCGATCGGCAACGACCCGGAGGCGCTGCGCGCCGAGAAACTGCGGCTGTTCCGCGCGATGCGCCCGCTCGATCCGGCCGAGGTGGTGCGCGGCCAGTTCAGCGGCTACCGCAAGGTGCCGGGCGTGGCCGCCGATTCGAACGTGGAGACCTTCGTGGCGCTGCGCCTGCACATCGACACCTGGCGCTGGGCCGGCGTGCCGTTCTACATCCGCGCCGGCAAGCAGCTGCCGCTTACCACCACCCAGGTGGTGGTAGACATGAAGGCGCCGCCGCTGTCGGTGTTCGACCCGGTCGGCGCGACGCAGTCGAACTACTTCCGCTTCCGGCTCAGCCCGGAAGTGATCATCGCCGAGGGCATGCGGGTGAAGCAGCCGGGCGAGGAGATGCGCGGCGAAGCGGTGGAGCTGGTCGTGCGGCATGACCTGGCGCCGGAGAAGTCGCCGTACGAGCGCCTGCTCGGCGACGCGATCCGCGGCGACAACGCGCTGTTCACCAGCGACGAATGCGTGGAGGCGGCGTGGGCGGTGGTCGACCGCGTGCTCGCCCATGAGGGTCCGGTGGAATTTTACGAACCGGGCAGCTGGGGCCCGCCCGCGGCGGCGCGCATCGTCCGCGGCGACGAAGGCTGGCACGACCCGCAGATGGAGGAGGGCAAGCCATGTTGAGCAACCACGCGCCCGAGGCCGCCGCGGTGGTGTTCCTGCTCGACGTGGACAACACCCTGCTCGACAACGACCGCTTCGGCGCCGACCTCGGCGAGACGCTGGAAGCAGCGTTCGGCCCGGCCGGGCGCGAACGCTACTGGACGATCTACGAGGAGCTGCGCCAGCAGACCGGTTACGCCGATTACCTGGGCGCGCTGCAACGTTTCCGTGCCGGCCTGGACAACGACCCCTCGCTGCTGCAGATGTCGGCCTACCTGCTGGACTACCCGTTCGCCGACCGGCTGTACCCGCACGCGCTGGAAACCATCGCGCATCTGCGCACGCTGGGGCCCACGGCCATCCTTTCCGACGGCGACGTGGTGTTCCAGCCGCGCAAGATCCAGCGCGCCGGACTGTGGGCAGCGCTGCGCGGCGAGGTGCTGGTCTACGTGCACAAGCAGCAGATGCTGGTGGCGATGCAGCAGCGCTATCCGGCCGCGCACTACGTGATGGTCGACGACAAGCCGCACATCCTCGCCGCGATGAAGCAGCGCCTGGGCCGCAAGCTGACCACGGTGTTCGTGCGCCAAGGCCATTACGCGGCCGACAGCGCTGACGAAACCATCGAGCCGGCGCCGGACCTCACGATCGCGTGCATCGGCGATCTGCGCCGGCGTAAGCTTGAAGACTTCCTGCCGAGCGCACCCGCGATCAACCTGCCGGCAGACTGAAATTCTCGTATCGATCGCATCGGAAACATGGAGCAAGCATGAAAGCGACCCGCCAATTGCACGACCTCGGCCAGAGCCTGTGGCTGGACAACATCACCCGCACCCTGCTCGACGACGGCACGCTGGCGCGCTACATCGCCGAGGACTCGATCACCGGACTGACCTCGAACCCGAGCATCTTCGACGCGGCGATCGGCGGCGGCGACGCCTACGACGCCGGCATCCACGCCAAGACGCTCTCCGGCATGGGCGGCGAGGCGCTGTTCACCGAGCTGGCGCTGGAGGATCTGCGTCGCGCCGCCGACCTGTTCAAGCCGGTGTTCGACGCCACCGCCCAGGTCGACGGCTGGGTCTCGATGGAAGTCTCGCCGCTGCTGGCCGCCGACACCGCCGGCTCGATCGCGGCGGCGCGGCACATCCATCACCAGGGCAATCGCGACAACCTGTTCGTGAAGATTCCCGGCACCCCCGAAGGCGTGCCGGCGATCGAGGAAGCGATCTTCCTCGGCATCCCGATCAACGTGACCCTGCTGTTCTCCTGCGCGCACTACCAGGCCGTGGCCGAGGCGTACCTGCGCGGCATCGAGCGGCGCCTGGAAGCCGGGCTGGACCCGCACGTGGGCTCGGTCGCCTCGCTGTTCATCAGCCGCTGGGACGTGGCCGCCAACCCGCAGCTGCCGGCCGAGCTGCACAACCGACTGGGCATCGCGGTAGGCCGGCAGACCTACCGCGCCTACCGCGAACTGCTGGCATCGAAGCGCTGGCAGAAACTCGCCGCCGCCGGCGCCCGGCCGCAGCGCCTGCTGTGGGCCAGCACCGGCGTCAAGGACCCGTCCGCACCGGACACGCTGTACGTCAGCGCGCTGGCCGCGCCGGACACCATCGACACGATTCCGGAAAAGACCCTGCACGCGTTCGCCGATCACGGCCAGCTGCACGGCGTGCTGCCGGATGACGGCGGCGATGCGGATGCGCTGCTGGCGCAGGTCGCCAAGGCCGGCGTGGACATCGACGCCTTGGCGCTGAAGCTGCAGCAGGACGGCGCCGCGGCGTTCGTGAAATCGTGGCAGCAGTTGCTGCAGCGAATCGCCGACAAGGCCAGCGCGCTCGACGCGAAATCGCGGGAACCGATTGCCCGATGAGCCACCTCGCCCTCACCACGCGCCCGCAGTGGCAGGCGCTGCAGCAGCACGTCACCACCCTGGGCCAGCAGCACCTGCGCGAGCTGTTCGCCGCCGACCCGCGGCGCGGCGAACGATTCGTCGTCGAGGACGTCGGCCTGTATCTGGATTATTCCAAGCAGCGCGTCGACGCCGATACCCTGCGCCTGCTGCGCGAATTGGCCGAGGCGTGCGGCCTGCCGCAGCGGATCGAGTCGATGTTCCGCGGCGACAAGATCAACACCACCGAGAACCGCGCCGTGCTGCACGTGGCGCTGCGCGCGCCGGCGGGCGAGAAGATCCTGGTCGACGGCCACGACGTGGTGGCGGACGTGCACGAGGTGCTCGACCGCATGGCCGCGTTCTCGGACAAGGTGCGCAGCGGCGCGTGGCTGGGCCACGGCGGCCGGCGCATTCGCAACGTGATCAGCATCGGCATCGGCGGTTCGGATCTCGGCCCGGTGATGGCGTACGAGGCGCTGCGCGACTACAGCCGGCGCGACATGACGTTCCGCTTCGTCTCCAACGTGGACGGCACCGACTTCGCCGAGGCCGTGCGCGAACTGGACGCCGCCGAGACGCTGTTCATCGTCTGCTCGAAGACCTTCACCACGCTGGAAACGCTGGCCAACGCGCACGCCGCGCGCGCCTGGTGCCTCGCCGCGCTGGGCGACGAGTCGGCGGTGGCGAAGCACTTCGTGGCGGTTTCCACCAATGCCGACGAGGTGGCGAAGTTCGGCATCGACACCGCCAACATGTTCGGCTTCTGGGACTGGGTGGGCGGGCGCTACTCGATGGATTCGGCGATCGGCCTGTCCACCATGCTGGCGATCGGCCCGGAGCATTTCCGCGCGATGCTCGCCGGCTTCCACGCGATGGACGAACACTTCCGCCACGCACCGCTGGAACGCAACCTGCCGGCGCTGATGGGCCTGCTCGGCATCTGGAACAGCAACTTCCTCGACGCCGCCACGGTGGCGGTGCTGCCGTACGAGCAGTACCTGAAACGCTTCCCCGCCTACCTGCAGCAGCTGACCATGGAGAGCAACGGCAAGCGCGTCACGCTGGACGGCAGCGCGGTCGACTACGCCACCGGGCCGATCTACTGGGGCGAGCCGGGCACCAACGGGCAGCACTCGTTCTATCAGCTGATCCACCAGGGCACGCGCCTGGTGCCGTGCGATTTCATCGGTTTCGGGCAGCCGCTCAATCCGCTCGGCGATCAGCACGATCTGCTGATGGCGAACCTGATTGCCCAGGGCGAGGCGCTGGCGTTCGGCAAGACGGCCGAGGAAGTGCGTGCCGCCGGCACCGATGCGGCCCTGGCCCCGCACCGCACCTTCCCCGGCAACCGACCCAGCACCACGATCCTCGCGCAGCGGCTGACGCCGCGCGTGCTCGGCAGTCTGATCGCGCTGTACGAGCACAGCGTGTTCGTGCAGGGCGCCATCTGGGGTATCGACTCGTTCGACCAGTGGGGCGTGGAACTGGGCAAGCAACTGGCGAAGACCACCATCGCCGAACTGACCGCACCGAGCGAGCCCGCGCTCGCGCACGACAGCTCCACCAACGCCTTGATTCGCCGCTATCGCCAGCTGCGCGACAGCCAGACAACGGAAGGTCCATGAGCCAGCAGATCAGCCCTCTCGCCGGCAAGCCGGCACCGTCGTCGATCCTGGTCGACATCCCGCAACTGCTGGCCGCGTATGCGGACCTGAAGCCCGACCCGTCGGTGCCGGCGCAGCGCGTGGCCTTCGGCACCTCCGGCCATCGCGGCAACTCGTTCGAGCGCAGCTTCAATGAGGCGCACATCCTGGCGATCAGCCAGGCGATCTGCGAGTACCGCCGTTCGAAAGGTATCGACGGCCCGCTGTTCATCGGCGCTGACACCCACGCACTGTCGCAGCCGGCGTTCGAGAACGCGCTGGAAGTGCTGGCCGCGAACGGCGTCGAAGCGATGATTTCCAGCGGCGGCGAATACACCCCGACGCCGGCGGTATCGCACGCGATCCTGGTCTACAACCGTGGCCGCAGCTCGGGCCTCGCCGACGGCATCGTGATCACGCCGTCGCACAACCCGCCGGACAACGGCGGCTTCAAGTACAACCCGACCAACGGCGGCCCGGCCGACAGCGACATCACCAAGTGGGTGGAGAACCGCGCCAACGCCCTGCTCGAAGGCGGCCTGAAGGAAGTGCGCCGGATGCCGTACGCGCAGGCACGCAAGGCGGCCACCACGCACGAACACGACTATCTCAACAGCTACGTCGCCGACCTCGCGAACATCGTCGACTTCGACGTCATCCGCGGCGCCGGCGTGCACATGGGCGTCGACCCGCTGGGCGGCGCCGGCGTGCACTACTGGGCGCCGATCGCCGATCGCTACAAGCTCGACCTCACCGTGGTCAGTTCGGTGGTCGACCCGCAGTTCGCCTTCATGAGCGCGGACTGGGACGGCAAGATCCGCATGGACCCGTCGTCGAAGTACGCGATGCAGCGGCTGATCGGGTTGAAGGACCGCTACGACGTGGCGTTCGCCTGCGACACCGACCACGACCGCCACGGCATCGTTACCCGCAGCAGCGGGCTGATGGAGCCGAACCACTATCTTTCGGTGCTGGTCGACTACCTGTTCCGCCATCGGCCGCAGTGGGGCGCGCATGCCGCGGTGGGCAAGACCGTGGTCAGCACCGCGCTGATCGACCGCGTGGCGAAACGGCTGGGACGACGGCTGTACGAGGCGCCGGTCGGCTTCAAGTGGTTTGCGCCGGGCCTGTTCGACGGCTCACTCGGCTTCGGCTGCGAGGAAAGCGCCGGCGCCTCGCTGCTGCGCCGCGACGGCACGGCCTGGTCCACCGACAAGGATGGCCTGGTGCCGGCGCTGCTGTCGGCCGAGATCACCGCACGCGAGGGCAAGGACCCGGGCGAGCTGTATGCGCAGCTGACCCGCGAACTCGGCAAGCCATTCGCCAGCCGCGTCGACGCCGCCGCCACGCCGGCGCAGAAGGCGAAGCTGGCGAAACTGTCGCCCGATCAATTGAAGAGCGACCAGCTGGCCGGCGAGAAGATCGAGCAGGTGCTGGACAAGGCGCCCGGCAACGGCGCCGCGATCGGCGGCATCAAGGCCGTCGCCGCCAGCGGCTGGTTCGCCGCGCGGCCGTCCGGCACCGAGGCGATCTACAAGGTCTACGCCGAAAGCTTCCAGAGCGAAGAACACCTGCAAGCGTTGTTGAAGGAAGCCCAGAGCATCGTCGATAGCGCGCTGACCTGAGCTTGCCTTTGTCCGTCATTCCCGCGCAGGCGGGAATCCAGTGACTTCAAGGGAAAAGACACTGGGTCCCCGCTTCCGCGGGGATGACGGGAGTACCCCCACTCACCCGGAGAACCGCCATGTCCCACACCCTCGACCAGCAATGCATCGACCTGCTGCGTTTCCTGTCGGTGGACATGGTGCAGAAGGCCAACAGCGGCCACCCCGGTCTGCCGCTGGGCGCCGCGCCGATGGCCTACGCGCTGTGGACGCAGCACCTGAAGCACAACCCCGCCAATCCGCACTGGCCCGACCGCGACCGCTTCGTGCTGTCCGCCGGCCACGGTTCGGCGCTGCTGTACAGCCTGCTGTTCGCCACCGGCTACGACCTCACCCTGGACGACCTCCAGCAGTTCCGCCAGTGGGGCAGCAAGACGCCCGGGCATCCCGAGTACGGCCACACGCCAGGCGTCGAGATCACCACCGGCCCGCTTGGTCAGGGCCTGGCGAACGCGGTGGGCATGGCGATCGGCGAGGCGCATCTGGCCGCACGCTACAACCGCGACGGCCACGGCGTGATCGACCACCACACCTGGGCCATCGTCAGCGACGGCGACCTGATGGAAGGCGTGGCCAGCGAGGCGGCGTCGCTGGCCGGTCATCTCAAGCTGGGCAAGCTGGTGTGCCTGTACGACGACAACTATGTGACGCTGGCCGGCGGCACCGACATCACCTTCTCCGAAGATCGCGCGAAACGCTTCGAGGCGTACGGCTGGCAGACCATCCAGGTGGCCGACGGCAACGACCTGGCCGCGATCCATGCCGCGCTGGACGCTGCCCGCGCCGACACCACCCGGCCCTCGCTGATCCTGGTGCGCACGCACATCGGCTACGGCTCGCCCGAGCAGGACACGTTCAAGGCGCACGGCTCGCCGCTGGGCGTCGAGGACGTCAGGAAGACGAAGGAGAAGCTGGGCTGGCCGGTCGAACCGGATTTCCTGCTGCCGCCGCCCGCGCTGGCACATTTCCGCGAGGCGCTAGACCGCGGCGTGGAGGAAGAACGCGCATGGAATAGCCGTATGGACGTCTATACGAAAGCCTTCCCCGAGCTGGCCACCGAGTTGCAGGGCCGTCTGGATGGCGAACTGCCGACGGGCTGGGACGCGGATATCCCGGTGTTTCCCGCTGACGCCAAGGGCCTCGCCACCCGCGTCGCCGGCGGCAAGGTGATGAACGCGGTCGCACCGAAACTGCCCGCGCTGGGCGGCGGCTCGGCCGACCTCGATCCGTCCACCCACACCGCGCTGAAGGACCTGGGCGACTTCAATCCGCCGCTGGCGGCAGGCGAGGACAGCCAGGGTTCCGACGGCGGCGGCTGGAGCCATGCCGGGCGCAACCTGCACTTCGGCGTGCGCGAGCATGCGATGGGCGCGATCGCGAACGGGCTGGCCGTGCACGGCGGCTTCGTGCCGTACGGTTCGACCTTCCTGATCTTCTCCGACTACATGCGCCCGGCGATCCGCCTGGCCGCACTGATGGGCCTCCACGTGGTGCACGTGTTCACCCACGACAGCGTGGCGCTGGGCGAGGACGGCCCCACCCACCAGCCGGTGGAACAGCTGGCCAGCCTGCGCGCGATCCCCAACCTCAGCGTGATCCGACCCGCCGATGCGAACGAAACCGCGGTGGCGTGGAAGGTGGCGCTGGAAACGAGGAAACGGCCGGTGCTGCTGGCATTGACCCGGCAGAACGTGCCCACGCTGGACCGCAGTCGCTACGCCAGCGCCGACGGCTTGCGCAAAGGTGCGTATGTGCTCAGCGATGCAAAGGACGGCAAGCCGTCACTGATCCTCATCGCCAGCGGCTCCGAGGTCGGCCTGATCGTCGAAGCCGCCGAGCAGCTGCAGGCCGACGGCATCGCCGTGCGCTGCGTCTCGATGCCGAGCTGGGAGCTGTTCGATGCGCAGCCGCAGGCGTATCGCGACAGCGTACTGCCGCCTGATGTTTCAGCACGGCTAGCGGTGGAACTGGGCGTCTCGCAAGGCTGGGACCGCTACGTCGGCGCGAAGGGCGACATGCTCGGCATCGACCACTTCGGCGCCTCCGCCCCCGCCGAGGTGCTGCTGCGCGAATTCGGCTTTACCGTCGACAACGTCGTGAAGCGGGCGAAGGCGTTGCTGGCTCGGTAACACCGAATCCCGCGCAATCGTGCGGGATCACAAAACGTGTCCCGACAAACCATCAAGGCGACGGACGGAAGGCGCGCCCGAGCATTTATTAACGGCTTATATCAACTTCTATGCAATTCTTGCTATAAATGCCAAGAACTCGCTAGAGATGGCCATGGATCCCTACAGCAATCCCTTCAATCCCGGTGCCGGCGTCAGTCCACCCGAACTGGCCGGACGCTCGGAGGTGCTCAGCCAAGCCATCACCGCACTGGAACGCACCAAGCGCGGTCGGCACGCCAAGTCATTGATGATTCTTGGCTTGCGCGGCGTGGGCAAGACCGTATTGCTGAACGAGATCGCCCGGGAAGCCAGTGAACGGGGTTATCTCATCGAGCAGATCGAAGCACGCGACGGCGAAGATTTGCGCCAGTTGCTGATACACACCCTACGCAAGGTGCTCCTGCAACTGGATCGAAGCGCGCAGGCCATCGAAGCCGTGAAAAGAAGTCTCCGCGTGCTGCGCAGCTTCATCGGCAATGTCACCGCAAGCGCCGGCGGCGTGGACGTGACCTTGGGCGTGGACCCGGAAATCGGACAGGCGGACAGCGGCGATCTGGAAGCAGACATCAAGGACGTTCTGGTAGCTGCTGCACGAGCCGCGCAGGCGGCCTCCCGTCCGGTGGCCTTGTTGATCGACGAACTGCAATACGTGCCGCGCGTGGAACTGGGAGCGCTGATTCGCGCCATTCACGCCATAAACCAGGCGGGATTGCCGCTGTTGCTGTTCGGTGCGGGCTTGCCGCAGTTGGCAGGCCAGGCCGGCGATGCCAAGAGTTATGCCGAACGGCTGTTCGATTTTCCGCGACTGGACAGGCTGCTGGAAGAGGATGCATACAAAGCGATCCGCGAACCCGTGGAGGAAGAAGGCGCCCGTATCGAGGACGCCGCACTGGCGGAAATCTATGCGCAGACCCGTGGCTATCCTTACTTTCTGCAGGAATGGGGTTACAACGCATGGAACGTGGCTGCTGCCAAGGTCATCACGGTGGACGCCGCCACTGCCGCTACCGACCAGTCCATCCGCAAGTTGGACCAATCCTTCTTTCGTGTGCGCTTCGACCGGTTGACACCGCTGGAACGCGACTACATGCGTTACCTGGCAGAACTTGGCGAAGGCCCCCAGCGGTCATCCGACGTCGCCAAAGCCATGGGCCGGGGCGGAAGCAGCCTGGGACCAACCCGCGACAACCTGATCAAGAAAGGCATGATCTACGCACCGGAACACGGCCTGATCGCTTTCACCGTGCCGCTGTTCGATGAGTTCATGCGGCGCGTCATGCCGCTGCCGCCATAACGGAGGCGCCTCGACACGACGGGACAAGAATCCTCAGTTGCGCGACTGCAGCTTCGACAGCAGGCGCAGCAGTTCCAGGTACAGCCAGACCAGGGTCACCACCAGTGCGAACGCGCCGTACCACTCCATGTACTTCGGCGCGCCGGACTGGGCGCCGGTTTCGATCAGGTCGAAGTCGAGGATCAGGTTGAGCGCCGCGATCACCACCACCACCGCGCTGAACGCGATGCCGACGCCGCTGCTGCCGCTGATGAAGCCCATCGAGTGGCCGAAGAAGCCCATCGCGAAGTTCGCCAGGTACAGCAGCATGATGCCGCCGGTGGCGGCGACGATGCCGAGCTTGAACTTCTCGGTGGCACGAATCAGCCCGCTGCGGTAGGCCAGCAGCATCGCCGCCATGGTGCCGAAGGTCAGCCCCACCGCCTGCATCACGATGCCGGGATAGCGCATCTCGAAGATCGCCGACAGCGCGCCGATGAAGACGCCTTCCACCACGGCGTACAGCGGCGCGGTGATCGGCGCCCAGGTCTTCTTGAACACGGTGACCAGGGCCAGCACCAGGCCGCCGATCGCGCCGCCGAGCACCAGCGGCAGCATCGCCGGCAGGCTGTCCGGGCCGCTGAAGCGACCCCAGCTGAACATCGCGCCGACCAGGACCAGGATCAGCAGCAGACCGGTCTTGTTGACCGTGCCGTTGATCGTCATCGCTTCGTCGCCGCGCGTGAATACCGCGCCGCTGGCGGCGTCGAGGAAGGTGTTCTTGTTGAGCGCCGGATTGCCGCTTTGCATGATCTGCTCCCGTGGTTTGCCGCCATCGTAGCGGCTTTGCCGTCGCCCTGCGCCAACGTGCCGTTGTGCCGGCACGCGGAAACTACGCGACAATGGCAGCCTGTCGAATGTCGCGGAGTCCCGATGAACCCTTCCACCCTGCGTATCGCCACCCGCAAGAGCGCGCTCGCGCTGTGGCAGGCCGAGCACGTCGCCGCGCTGCTGCGCGCGGCGCATCCGGGGCTGACGGTGGAGCTGGTGCCGATGAGCACCCGCGGCGACGAGATCCTGGACCAGCCGCTGGCCACGATCGGCGGCAAGGGGCTGTTCCTGAAAGAGCTGGAGGTGGCGATGCTGGAAGGCCGCGCCGACCTCGCCGTGCATTCGCTGAAGGACGTGCCGGCGCAGCTGGAGCCGGGCTTCGTGCTGCCGGCGATCCTGCCGCGCGCGGATGCGGCCGATGCGTTCGTCAGCAACGATTACGCCGACCTCGCCGCGCTGCCCCACGGCGCGCGCGTCGGCACCTCGTCGTTGCGGCGGCAGGCGCAGTTGCGCGCGCTGCGGCCGGATCTGGTCCTGCTCGACCTGCGCGGCAACGTCGGCACCCGGCTGGGCAAACTCGACGCCGGCCACTACGACGCGATCGTGCTGGCCTGCGCCGGGCTGGAACGGCTGGGCCTGGCCACGCGCATCCGCGCGCGGCTGGCCGCGCCGGACTGGCTGCCGGCGCCGGGCCAGGCGGCGATCGCGATCGAGGCGCGCGAGGGCCAGGTCGGCGTGCTGGCGCTGCTGGCCGTACTGGACGATGCCGATACCCGGCTCACCGTGAGCGCCGAGCGCGCGATGAACCAGGCCCTGGGCGGCAGCTGCACCGTGCCGATCGGCGCCTGGTGCATGCTGGGCGAACACGGCCTGCACCTGCGCGGCCTGGTCGGCGACGCGGCCAGCGGCCGGTTGCTGCACGCCGAAGCCAGCGGCCCCAGCGACCAGGCGGTCGCGCTGGGCCGCAAGGTGGCGGCGACGCTGCTGGCGCAGGGCGCCGGCACCCTGCTCGGGCTCTGAGACACCACCTCACGCAAACGGCCCTCCCGCCGACGCGGAAGGGCCGTCATGGCCGCGCTTCGGAAGTAGCGGCTTAGAAGCTGTAGACCAGGTTGGTGGTGGTCAGCGTGTCGGTCTTCTTGGTGCCCGGCAGCACGTCGCTGTTGTGGCGCACCTGGAAGCCGACCTTCAGCGCCAGCTTGGTGGTCATGCTGACCGCCAGGCCCGCGTCGTTCTGCAGGTAGGTGTTCTTCGAACCCGCTTCCATCAGGAACGTGTCCTCGAACGCGGTGTTCTCGGTGAGCTTGTACTTGTAGTTGGCCAGGCCGCGGGCAACTATCTCGCCCTCGGTCGGCTGCTGCTGGTGCACCACCACGCCACCGACCACCGTGTCGACGTCGGCCGGGCGGTAACGCTTGTAACCAGGGCCGATTTCGAACGACAGCTCGTTGCGCTCGTCCTTCAGCGCGATGTAGCCGTAGCCGAGCGAGACGATGCCCTGCCACAGGTTCGCGCCGAAGTCGTCGTGCTCGTAACGGGCGGCGCCGACGATGTAGCTGCGCGGGTCGAGCTTGAGGCCGACCGAGGCACCGCCGTCATAGCGGTTCGCGGTGGTGTTGAACTGCTCGACGGTGTTGCCGGCCGTATCGACCACGGTCTGCTGGCTCTTCGAGCGCAGCGCGTCGATGAAGAAGTTGTTCTTCCACTGCTCGTTTTCCTGGCTCAGGCCAAGCTTGGCGTTGACGTTCTCCGAGCGGGAGTTGCCGGTGGCCGAGGCAAAACCGAATTCGCCCGAACCGGTCCAGCCGCCGTTGTTGGCCGGGCTGGTGTCGGCGTCCTGAGCCTGGACGGCGAAGCTTGCGAAGGCAGCCAGCAGCAGGCCGGCGATCAAGGTCTTTTTCATCGAGAAACGATCCATTTGTTAAACAAAAGTAAGCTAGCTACCTTAACGGGACGGCTTGAACTCGCAATGAACGGCGCTGCAAAGCCATCCGCACGTGCTTCACCCGGCCGCCAGCAATTCGCCTGCCAGCGCCGTTTCGTAGACGTGCTGTTCCAGCATCTTGCCCAGCAGGCAGCTGGGCACCGCCACCGCCGCGGCCAGCAGGCCACCGCCGAAGCGTTCGGTCAGCAGCAGCGCGGCGCACGGCAGCACGTAGACGAAGAGCGCCGCCACGAAGCGCGCCGGCGGCACGTTGCGCATGTCCATGTCGCTGCCCCCGCCATGCGGTGCGCCCAACGACTGCCAGCGCATGCCTTCGAGCAGGCCCAGCAGCAAGGCCAGCGCCAGCAGCAGCAGAATCCAGGGATATACGCTGTGCGGCGGCTCCAGCCCGCCCTGCGCCATCGTGCACAACCATAGCCACAGCCCGCCGCCATACCAGGCGGTGACCAGTCGGCTCACCGGCAGCGACGACGACACCCGCTGCAGGCCGGGCGACAACTGGCTGCGGTAGCGGTAGGCCGTATAGACCAGGCTGACCAGGCTGCACAGCATCAGCACCGCCCCGGCCACGCGCATCGCCAGGGTATGCCCGTGGCCATCGCCCAGGATGATCACCAGCAGTACCGGCAGGAAGGTCACCAGCGCCATCAGCGCCGCGCGGGTGGGCCAGCGGTCGCGGCCGGGCTGCCAGCCGTACCAGTCCGATGCCGCCGGCAGCCGCAGGCAAACCAGCAGCAGGCCGGCACCGACCAGCGCGGTGCCGAGTATCAACGGCATCCGCATGTCGCAGCGGCCGATCTGCTCCATCCCCAGCGCCAGGCCCATGCCGAGCCAGATCCACAGGCCGTAGCCGCTGATCGCCAGCACCCGCAGCAGGATCTCCGCGTAACCCGGCAGGTGCGCGTGGACACCGCTGGCGTCGGGGTCGGGCATGGCGTCGGGCGACAGTTCGCGGATGGGCGGCATGGGACGTCCAATGGGAGTCGGTGGCGATGCACGCGGCGACTTGCGGCCGCCACAGGCCGCCGCCATGCTACACAACGCCTCTTCCCCACGATATGCCGACGACCCCATGGATCGCTACGAACGCATACTGACCCTGCACCGACTGCTGAAGTCGGCGCACTACCCGATTCCGCTGTCGCGCCTGCTCGGCGAGCTGGAGTGCTCGCGCGCCACGCTGTACCGCGATGTGGCCTTCCTGCGCGATGCGCTGGGCGCGCCGATCGAAAGCGCCGGCACCGACCAGGCCGCGTTCCGCTATGAAGTGGGCGAGGGCGCGAAGTTCGAGCTGCCCGGGCTGTGGCTGACGTCCGACGAACTGGCCGCGCTGCTGGCGCTGAACGAGCTGATCAGCCGCTCCGGCCCCGGCGTGCTGGCCGGCGCGCTGGCGCCGTTCAAGGCGCGCATCGAGGGCCTGCTGTCGCATCAGGACAGCGGCAAGGCGCTGCCGATCGAGCGCATCCGCGTGGTCGCCTGGGGCGAACGCAAGCTCGACCAGCAGGTGTTTCGCATCGTCGCCGGCGCGGTGCTGGAGCGCAAACAGCTGCGCTTCCGCTATCGCGCACGCACCACCAACGCGGACAGCCGCCGCACGGTGTCGCCGCAGCGGCTGACCCACTACCGCGACAACTGGTACCTCGACGTGTGGGACCACGACCGCCACGCGCTGCGCAGCTTCGCGGTCGACCGCATCGCCGACGCGCAGGCGCTGGACACAGCCGCCACCGACGTGGCCGATGCCGACCTCAACGAGCTGCTCGCCTCCAGCTACGGCATCTTCGCCGGCAAGCCGAAGGCGTGGGCGACGATCCGTTTTTCGCAGCACGCCGCTCGCTGGGTCGCCGACGAGCACTGGCATTCGCAGCAGAAGGGCGAGTGGCTGCCGGACGGCCGCTACGAGCTGAAGCTGCCCTACTCCAACTCGAAGGAACTGCTGATGGACGTGCTGAAGTACGGCCCGGACGCGGAGATCGTGGCGCCGCTGTCGCTGCGCGAGGAAATGAAGATCCTGCTGCAGCTGGCCCTCGGCGGCTACCAGCCGCCGCAAGGCTGAGCGATGGGCGCCGCCGATGTCGCCACTGCCGCCCCGGCACCCGTGCCGCGCAAGCCGACCGTGGCGCTGGCACTCGGTGCCGGCGGCGCGAAGGGGCTGGCGCACATCGGCGTGATCGAGGAAATCGAGGCGCAGGGTTTCCAGATCGTGGCGATCGCGGGCGCCTCGATGGGTGCGCTGATCGGCGGCATCCATGCGGCGGGCAAGCTCGACGTGTATCGCGACTGGGTCTGCGCGCTGGCCAAGCTCGACGTGCTCAAGCTGGTCGACTGGACGTTCACCGGCGGCGGCCTGATCAAGGGCGAAAAGATCATCGAGACCATGCGCGGGCTGATCGGCGACGTGCAGATCGAGGAGCTGCCGCTGACCTTCACCGCGGTGGCCACCGACATCGAGCGCGGCCGCGAGGTGTGGCTGAGCCGCGGCGGCCTGTTCGATGCGATCCGCGCGTCGATCGCGATCCCCACGGTGTTCCGCCCGCACCTCATCGACGGCCGCCGGCTGGTCGACGGCGCCCTGCTCAATCCGGTGCCGGTGACGCCGCTGATCCGCGAAACCGCGGACTACCTGATCGCGGTCAGCGTGGACGGCCCGGCGGTGACGGTCACGCCGCCGGAACCGCCGATCCAGCCGACGACCGTGGAAAACGGCTATCGCCACCGCATCGGCGAGTTCATCGGCCGGATGATCCCGCGTGGTGAAATCCGCCCGCGCGAGCCGGGCACGTTCGAACTGCTGGCGCAGTCGATGGACCTGATGCAGGCGAACCTGTCGCGCCTGCGCCTGGCCGCGTACGCGCCGGATCTGCTGATCCAGCTGCCGCACAACATGGCCCTCGCCTACGAGTTCTACCGCGCGCGCGAACTGATCGAGCTGGGCCGCGTGCAGGCGCGCGTGGCGCTGGCGAACTGGCCGCGCGCCGGTACGCCGCAGCGCGAGGCCTGAGTCGCGCGCCTCAGCCTCAACGCGGGCCGTGCGTGTGCAGCCAGTTTTCCAGATACGCCTTCATCGCCACCGCGTTGTTGTGCTCTTCGTCGCGTGCGCCGTAGAGCAGGGTGACGTGGTGCCGCGCGGCCCGTTCGGCCAGCGGCTGCCAGTGCTCGGCCAGCGCATCCAGCTCGCTGGCGTAACGGTGGCGGAAACCGTCCCACAGTGCCGGATCGTGCCCGAACCACTGGCGCAAGGCGGTCGACGGCGCCAGCTCCTTCGCCCACAGGTCCAGCAGCACCGCCTCTTTCTTCAGCCCGCGCGGCCACAACCGGTCGATCAGCACGCGATAGCCGTCGGCTTTCGCGGCCGGTTCGTAGACACGTTTGACGGTGATGCTCATGGGCGGTCTCCCGAAAGGAAGATCCCCAGCATACGACGACCGGATCAGCCCGACGTGATCTGGATCAGAGTTCCTCGACCGCTGTCACCTTGCCGCGACGCATCAGCCACGCCACGCCACGCAGGTCGGCCAGACCGACCCACAGCCGATCAAGCATGCCGTACTTGGACACGCCGGCGGTGCGCGGGCGATGGCCGACCGGCACGCTCTGGCTGGCGAAACCGGCGCGTTTGACCAGCGCCGGCAGGTAGCGGTGCATGTGGTCGAAGTAGGGCAGGCGCAGGAATACCTCGCGCTCGAACAGCTTCAGGCCGCAGCCGGTGTCCGGGGTGGCGTCCTTCAGCATGCGCGAGCGCACCGCGTTGGCGACCTTCGAGGAGATGCGTTTGTTGAAGCTGTCGCGGCGGGTGGTGCGCCAGCCGGCGAGCAGCCGCGTGTCGGCCGATGCCGCGTCGCGCGCGGCGAGCAGCTTCGGGATGTCGGCCGGGTCGTTCTGGCCGTCGCCGTCGAGCGTGGCGATCCACGGCGACACAGCCGCACGCACGCCGTTCCACACCGCCGTGCTCTGGCCGCTGCGGGTGACGTGGTGCAGCACGCGCAGCTCCGGGTGCAGCGCCTTCTGCGCGGCGAGCACGGCGCGGCTGTCGTCGCTGGAATCGTCGTCGACGTAGATCACTTCGTAGTCGACCCGGCCGCGCAGCGCGGCGGCGATCTCGGCCAGCAGCGGCGGAATGTTGTCGCGTTCGTTGAAGACGGGGACGACGACGGAGAGTTGCGGCATGGGGCAGGCCTTTCAGCGGAACGGGCGCTGCGCCTGACGCAGCAACGGGGCAGTTTAATGCCAAAGCGCAGACGGCTCCTCCCCTGCGCATCCCAAGGGGAATCTCGACAGCGAAAGCTGGAATCCAGTGCCGTTGCGTTTCAAGGGCTTGGAGTCGCTGGATCCCAGCTTTCGCTGGGATGACGAGCTTGAAGCAGGGTTATTCGAGGTGTCCCAAAGGGACTTCCTTCAGGCGAGGGGGTTTGCCTTTGACTTGAAAGACACGATCAAGAGCGACCCCACCCCAGCCCTCCCCTGCTTTGCGAGGGAGGGGGCAAAGCAGGGCTTCAGCGGATCTTGCCGAGAATGCCTTCCAGCTCGTCGTTGCTGTGGTAGTGGATCACCAGCTTGCCGTGGCCGCCGCGGCCCTGGGCCAGTTCGACCCGAGTGGCCAGACGCTCGGCCAGTTCGCGTTCCAGCGCGGCGATGTTCGGGTCGCGCGTGGACGCGTGCTTGGCCTTGCCTTTCGGCGCGGTCTGCGCGCGGCGCGCGGCTTCTTCCAGCTCGCGCACCGACCAGCCCAGGGTCGAGGCCTGGCGCGCCAGCGGTACGGCGATGGATTCGTCCAGGGTCAGCAGGCAGCGGGCGTGGCCCATCTCCAGCTTGCCGTCGTCGAGCAGGCGCTTGATCGACTCCGGCATCTCGGTGAGCCGCAGCATGTTCGACACCGAGGCGCGCGAGCGGCCGACTGCGTCGGCGGCTTGCTGGTGGGTGAGGTCGAAGTCGTCGATCAGCCGCTTCAGCGCGTCGGCTTCTTCCAGCGGGGTGAGGTCCTGGCGCTGGATGTTCTCGATCAGCGCCATCGCCGGCACCGCCGCCTCCGGCACCGCCTTCACCAGTGCCGGCAGTTCGCTCAACTGGGCGCGCTGCGCCGCCCGCCAGCGGCGCTCGCCGGCGATCAGCTCGTAGCTGTTCCTGCCGATCTCGCGCACCACCACCGGCTGGATCAGGCCCTGCGCCTTGATCGACGCGGCCAGTTCGTCCAGCGCCTCGTCGTTCCAGTGCCGCCGCGGCTGGTACTTGCCGGGCTGGATCTGCTGGATCGGCAGCACGCGCAGTTCGCCTTCCTGGGTCAGCACCGACGGTGCGGCATCGCCGGCGCCGCCGAGCAGGGCGTCCAGCCCGCGTCCCAATCCACGTTTTTTTGCAGCAGCCATGCCTTATTCCTGATGGTTGGCGGCCGGCGCCTTGAGCGTCGGACCGCTGTCGCCGTGCGCAGGCGCGGGTGGTTCGATGTCTTCGACCGGAAGATCGACCGGCCCGCTGCGCGGCAGCCCGCGCTCGCGCCGGATCACCTCGCCGGCCAGGCCGATGTAGGCGATCGCGCCGCGCGAGCTGCGATCGTACAGATGGATCGGCTGGCCGTGGCTGGGCGCCTCGGCCAGGCGCACGTTGCGCGGGATGATCGAGCGCAGCACCTTGTCGCCGAAATGCTGGGTGAGCTGGGCGGAGACTTCGTTGCCGAGGTTGTTGCGCACGTCGTACATAGTGCGCAGCAGGCCCTCGATCTCCAGCGTGGGGTTCAACCGGTGGCGCACCGCCTTGACCGTGTCGAGCAGGCTGGACAGGCCTTCCAGCGCGAAGTATTCGCACTGCACCGGAATCAGCACGCCATCGGCGGCGGTCAGTGCGTTCAGCGTGAGCAGGTTCAGCGACGGCGGGCAGTCGATCAGGATGGTGTGGTAGTTCGGCGCGATCTTCGCCAGCACTTCCTTCAGCCGGTGCTCGCGGGCCAGCGCGTCCATCAGTTTCAGCTCGGCCGCGGTGAGGTCGCCGTTGCCCGGCAGCAGGTCGTAGTGCGCGTCGGTGGGCACGATCGCCGCGGCGATCTCCACTTCCTCCAGCAGCACTTCGCAGCCGCTCGCCTTGATGTCGCGCTTGTTGATGCCCGAGGCCATCGTGGCGTTGCCCTGCGGGTCCAGGTCGACCAGCAATACCTTGCGCTTCGCGGCGGCGAGCGCAGCGGCGAGATTGACGGCAGTGGTGGTCTTGCCGACGCCGCCTTTCTGGTTGGCGACAGCGATGATGCGGGCCATGGATGGATAGCTACCGTACGCGGGAGGGCTAGTGTAATGCCTCGCCCAGCCGAGTGCTGCCTGCGCTCAGGGCCCGATCCGCGCGCCGCTGGCGGCATCGAACAGGTGCAGCCGCTGTGCCACCAGCCCCAGCGCCAGCGTGCTGCCCGGTTCGGGCAGGGCCCGTGGCGCCACCCGCGAGACCAGCGCCTGGTCGCCGTAGCGCAGGTTGAGAAAAACCTCGTTGCCGACCGGTTCGAGCACCTCCAGCTGGGCGCTGAGCGCGGCGTCGCCGGCAGCGTGCGGCTGCAGGTCTTCCGGACGGATGCCCAGCACCACCTCGCGATCGCGCCACGGCTGCCATGCCGCCGCCTGCGCCGGTTCGCCCAGTGCGATCCCGCCGTGCGCGGTGGCCAGCGTCCAGCCGCGGTCGTGACGCAAAGTGCCGCGCAGCTGGTTCATCGCCGGGCTGCCGACGAAGCCGGCGACGAACAGGTTGGCCGGTTTCTCGTACAGGTTCATCGGCGTGTCGATCTGCTGGATCACCCCGCCATCCAGCACCACGATGCGCTGGCCCAGGGTCATCGCCTCGATCTGATCGTGGGTGACGTAAATCATGGTGGCCTTGAGCTGACGGTGCAGCCGCGCGATCTCCACCCGCATCGACAGGCGCAGCTTGGCGTCCAGGTTGGACAGCGGCTCGTCGAGCAGGAATACCTTGGGATCGCGCACCAGCGCCCGGCCCAAGGCCACACGCTGGCGCTGGCCGCCGGACAGCGCGCCGGGGCGCGAAGCCAGCCGCGCTTCCAGCTCCAGCGTCTTTGCCGCCGCGGCCACGCGCTGGTCGATATCGGCCTGCTTGTGGCCGCGCAGCTTCAGGCCGAAGCCGAGGTTCTCGGCCACCGTCATGTGCGGGTACAGCGCGTAGTTCTGGAACACCATCGCGATGTCGCGGTCCTTCGGCGCCACCTCGTTGACCACGCGGCCGTCGATGCTCAGCGTGCCGCCGCTGATCGACTCCAGCCCGGCGATCATCCGCAGCAAGGTGGTCTTGCCGCAGCCGGACGGCCCCACCAGCACCAGCAACTCGCCGTCGGCGATCTCGAAACTGGCCTCGGCCACGCCGACGTGACCGTTGGGGTAGACCTTGCGCAACTGGTCCAGACGTACGGCAGCCATGGGTATCTCCGGTGGGGGTTGGCCACGACGGCCCGTCTCCGCCGCAGCATGCGCTTGCCTGCACATCGGCGAAACATTCGGCTATTCTGCCCATGTAATCGTTTACATCAAGCGCTTTGATCGCAGGACCTCTCATGACGCACCCCCGCTTCCGCTTTCCCGACGGTTTCCACTGGGGTGCCGCCACCTCGGCCTACCAGATCGAGGGCTCGCCGCTGGCCGACGGCGCCGGCCCCAGTATCTGGCAGCGTTTCGCGCATACGCCGGGGATGATGGTGAACGGCGACACCGGCGACGTCGCCTGCGACCACTACCGTCGCTACAAGGACGACGTGCAGCTGATGAAGGCGCTCGGCCTCAAGGGCTACCGCTTCAGCATCAACTGGGCGCGGGTGCTGCCCGAAGGCACCGGCCGGGTCAATCCGAAGGGGCTGGATTTCTATTCGCGGCTGGTCGACGAATTGCTGGAAAACGGCATCGCGCCGAACGCCACGCTGTTCCACTGGGACCTGCCGGCCGCGCTGGACGACCGCGGCGGCTGGCTCAACCGCGACAGCGCGCACTGGTTCGCCGAGTACGCCGAGGTGATGTTCAAGGCGCTGGACGACCGCGTGCCGCGCTGGTCCACGCTCAACGAGCCGTGGGTGGTCACCGACGGCGGCTACCTGCACGGCGCGCTGGCACCGGGCCATCGCAACAAGTACGAGGCGCCGATCGCCGCGCACAACCTGATGCGCGCCAGCGGCGCCGGCATCCAGGCGTATCGCACGCATGGCCAGCACGAGATCGGCGTGGTGTTCAACATCGAGCCGAAATACCCGCACTCGGACAGCGCCGAAGACCTCGCCGCCACCCGCCGCGCGCATGCCTACATGAACCAGCAGTTCGCCGATCCGGCACTGCTGGGCAGCTACCCGCCCGAGCTGAAGGAGATCTTCGGCGACGCCTGGCCGGAGTTTCCGGAAGACGATTTCAAGCTGACGAAGCAAAAGGTCGACTTCGTCGGCATCAACTACTACACCCGCGCCGTGGTGAAGCACGACCCGAACCAGTACCCGCTTAAGGCCTCGCCGGTGCGCCAGCCGAACAAGACCTACACCGAGACCGGCTGGGAAGTATTCGAGCAGGGCCTGACCGACACGCTGACCTGGTTCAAGCAGCGCTACGGCGACATCCCGCTGTACATCACCGAAAATGGCTCGGCGTTCTACGACCCGCCGGTGGCCGAGAACGGCGAACTCGCCGATCCGCTGCGCACGAACTACCTGCGCAAACACCTCAAGGCGCTGCACAAGGCGATCGCGGCCGGGGTGAACCTGAAGGGCTATTACGCGTGGTCGCTGATGGACAACCTGGAGTGGTCGCTGGGTTTCTCCAAGCGCTTCGGCCTGTACCACGTCGATTTCGCCACCCAGCAACGCACGCCGAAGGCCACCGCGAACCTGTATGCGCAGGTGATCGAAAGCAATGGCGGCGTGCTGGACGAATAAGCTCGCTCAGACGCGGCCCAGCACCAGCAGATGGCGCTCGGCCGGCAGCCCCGGCACCACCAGCTCGTGCGTGCCGCGCACTTCGAACCCGGCCGGAATACCCGGCAATTCGTCGTCCGGCCGCTTGCCCTTCATCGCCAGCCAGATCCCGTCCGGCGCCAGCAGGTGGCCGCCCCAGCCGAGCATGTCGGCGAGGCTGGCGAACGCGCGCGCGGTGACGCAGTCGTACTGGCCCGCGACGTCTTCCACCCGCGACTGCACGGCGCGCACGCCGTCGAGTTTCAGCGCGCGGATCGCTTCGCGCAGGAAGCGCACCTTCTTGCCGTTGGAATCGACCAGCAGGATCTCCCGCCCCGGCGCGGCGATCGCCAGCACGACGCCGGGCAGGCCGGGACCGGTGCCCAGGTCGGCCAGGGTTTCTCCTTGCACGTACGGCAGGATCGCCAGCGAGTCGAGCAGGTGGCGGGTAACCATTTCCGCCGGGTCGCGCACGGCGGTGAGGTTGTACGCCGCATTCCAGCGCTCCAGCAAAGCCTGGTAGTCGAGCAGCCGCGGCACCGCGCCGGCCGGCAGCTGCAGCCCCAGCGTGGCAATGCCCTGTTCGAGTCGGGCCTGCAAGGCGTCGCGCGTGGTCATCGGGGGTACTCGGGGAGCGTGGGGCGCAAAGTATCCGTGGCTCGCGCCGGCATTGCCAACTCCGGCAAAAGAAAACCCGCCGAGGCGGGTCGAAGACTTGCAAATCCCCTGCAGCGCGGGCGCTCTCGGGCGCCCTGGCGCAATGCCGTGGTCAGGCGACGTCGAGGTCGACCCGGGTCACCATCATGCCGCGCTCGCGCAGCGCGCTGTTCAAGGATTGCTTCACCCGCGCGCCCAGATCGCGGCGGTCGGCACGATCGGCGGCCGGCTCGCTGCGCAAGGCTTCCTGCGCGCCGCGGCGGATCAGCTGGTCGACCTGCTCGAACACCGCATCGGCGCGCTCCGGCTCCAGCACCTGCCAGTACACCGTGCCGCGCACGTCGTGCGCGTCGGCCAGCGGCTCCTCGAAACGCAGGGTCTGGCCGGCCAGGTTGATCTTGTGCGTGACCCGATCCAGCACCGGCAAGACCAGGTGCGTGCCCGCCTGCAGCACGCGCAGCAGCTTGCCGCGGCGATACAGGCTGTAGACCTGACCGGCCGGCACGTGCTTGACCGCGCTGGCGATCAGCACGGCGGGCACAACAAGCAGCAGGGTCAGCAGAATCATCATGGTCTGGGAAAACAGTAGCTTGCCTATGGTTTCTACAAATTCGCGGTAGCTTGAGGGTACAGCTACCTGAGCCCACAAAGATTAACCTTCATTTAACGGCGAAATCGAATCTTTAACAATAGACCGCAACCCGCGTATTGGCGACGCCATTCACAGAATCGACAAGTCCTTGAAGGGCATGCCCGAATCATGCCAACGAGCCGGTTGCTGCACTGCCGTAGCACGTTTTCCACGCATCACCGGCGACGCACTGGCGATCTATCCGGCATGCCCGTCGCGAATGGCCAAAAACTGCTGCGACGCAGCATAAAGCCGACTTTACAAGCACTTTACAATGCGCCATGAAAACGTTTACGTTGCCGCTGCAATGCGGTTTCCGAGCCCTTCCCGGACAACTCACGACATGTCGGCAGCAACCATCAAAGATGTAGCGCGCGAGGCCAAGGTATCCGTGGCATCGGTGTCGCGCGCACTGAATGGCGGCCGCGGGGTGACCGCGGAGACCAGCCAGCGCATCCGCGAGGCCGCGCTGCGCCTGCGCTACGTGCCGCACGCCGCGGCGCGCATGCTGATCACCCGCCGCACCAACACCGTCGGCGCGCTGCTGCCGGACCTGTACGGCGAGTTCTTTTCCGAGCTGATCCGCGGCATCGACCTGGCCGCGCGGGCGCGCGGCCTGCACTTGCTGGTGTCCAGCTCGCACGACGATGCCGCGGCCGCCGCCGTCGCGCTGCGCGCGATGCAGGGCCGCGTCGACGGCCTGCTGCTGATGTCGCCGCACGCCGATGCTGACTTTCTGCGGCAGAATCTGCCGCAGGATCTGCCCACCGTGCTGATGAACACCCGGTTGGCCGGCACCGACTACTGCGCGCTGTCGGTGGACAACGACGGCGGCGCCCGGCTGATGGTCGAGCACCTGCTGTCGCTGGGCCACCAGCGCATCGCGTTCATCCAGGGCCCGTCCGGCAACCGCGACGCCAGCGAGCGCGAGTTCGGCTACCGCGAAGCACTGGCCAGCCATGCGCCGGGCAACCCGGTGACCACCCTGGGCGGCGATTTCAGCGAGGAATCCGGCTATCGCGCCGGCCAGCAGGTGCTGGCGATGCGACCGCGGCCGGACGCCGTGTTCGCCGCCAACGACATGATGGCGATCGGCTGCATGGCAGCCTTGCGCGAGGCCGGCATCTGCGTGCCCGAGGAAATCGCCGTCTGCGGTTTCGACGACGTGCCGATGGCGCGTTACGTGACGCCGCCGCTGACCACGATCCAGGTGCACATCGCCGAGCTCGGCGAACAGGCGATGGAGCTGCTGGGCAAGCAGATCGACAACCCCGGCAGCGTCGCCACCGGCACCCGCCGCCGCGTCCGCGCCGAACTGGTGGTACGCGCGTCCAGCGGCGCGCCGATCGCGTAGCAGGCAGGAAATCAGGACCGGCGCAGGACCGCGCTGGCTGAAACCGCATCGACACGAGGCGGTTTCTCATGAACGGATCGTGGGGGCATTCCGCCCGCGGGCAACACAAAGCAACGTGACAGCACTGTCTGTCGTATCGAAATTTTGCCGGGGAGGGTAATCATGAAAACGTCTTTGCACTTCAGAAAGAAAATGTTGGCGAGCCTGATCAGCGCGTCGGTGGCCGCCATCGCCGGCGCACCGGCGGTCTCATGGGCGCAGACGGCCAATGCCACCTTGCGCGGCAACGGACCGGCCAACACCGATGTCACCGCCAAGAATGTCGCCACTGGCAGCACACGCCGCACCAGGATCGGAGCCGACGGCAGTTATGCGCTGGTCGGACTACCGCCAGGCACTTATCAGGTTGATGCCGGCCCCGGCACCCAGCAAACCGTCACGCTATCGGTGGCGTCTACCGCGACGCTCAACTTGGCGGCCGCCGCTACGGCACCGACCGGCCCGGTCACCACGCTCGGTGGCGTCACCGTTACCGGCATCAGCCTAGTGGAAGTAAAGACATCCGAAGTTGGCGCGACAATCTCGCAGCACCAGATCGATACGATCCCGCAGGTATCACGCAACTTCCTCGAGTTTGCGGACACCGTCCCGGGCATGGTCTTCAACGTCGATTCCTCCGGTCATACCTCGCTGAAAGGGGGCGCGCAAAACGCCAGTTCGGTAAACGTCTACATCGACGGCGTCGGCCAGAAGAGCTATGTCAAGGAAGGTGGCGTCAGCGGCCAGTTCGCCAGCCAGGGCAACCCGTTTCCACAACTGGCGATCGGTCAGTACAAGGTGATCACGTCGAACTACAAGGCAGAGTACGACCAGATATCCAGCGCTGCCGTCACCGCCGATACCAAGTCCGGTACCAACGAATTCCACGGCGAAGTATTCGGCACCTATACCAACGACAGCCTGCGCGCCGAGACACCCGCTGAAGAAGCGGCGCACAAGAAATCCAAGTCACACGAGAAAGAATACGGCTTCGCCATCGGCGGCCCGATCATCCAGGACAAGATGCATTTCTTCTTCACTTACGAGGCGAAGAAGTTCGATACCCCGGTAACGGTGGTGCCGGGCGTTACCAACACGATCGGCTATCTGCCAGCGGATGTCGCGGCCCAGGCCGGTCCTTCGGATCTGCCTTTCACCGAAGACCTGTACTTCGGCAAGATCGACTGGGAGCCGACCGATCGTGACCGCTTCGAACTGAGCGCACAGAAGCGCCAGGAAGACCAGTACGACAACATCGGTGGCGCGACCGCGCCGCCGGCCGGCATCAACGCCATCAATAACGACACCCGTATTGCTTTGCGCTGGCAGCACAGCGGCGACGCCTATTTCAACGAGGTGCTATTCACTCACGAAAACGCCTACAACAATCCGACCTCTTTGGGCAGCGGCAACGGCGCGGTTTACACCTTCGATCCGATGAACGACCAGACGATCCTGATCACCGGCGCGGCGAATGCGCTGGCCACCCAGAAAAAGGGCCAGAAAGGTCCCGCGCTGCAGGACGACCTCACCTTCAACGATCTCAACTGGCACGGCGATCACGTTGTCAAGATGGGCGTGAAGTACAAGATGGTGGACCTCAACGCGCAGGATGCAGGCACCAGCAATCCGCAGTTCTTTTACAACGTGAACACGACCGGCACTTCGGCGACGCCGTACAAGGCGTTTTTCCCCAATCCGGTGCCGGGCCTGAGCCCGGTGGCGAAATCGTCGGACAAACAACTGGGCATGTATATCCAGGACGATTGGGCAGTCAACGACAAGCTGACCCTCAACCTGGGCGTGCGCTGGGACTACGAGCGGAATCCGTCTTACCTCAACTACGTGACGCCGGCCAACGTAGTAGCCGCGCTGAATGGCCCGAACCCGGATTCAACCGCGCCGGCGGGGCAAACCTATGCCCAGGCATTAGCTTTGGGCGGCGTCAATGTAAACGATTACATCAGCACCGGCCACAACCGCAAGGCGCAGAAGAACGAATTCCAGCCGCGCCTCGGCTTCTCCTATGACATCAGCGGCGACGAGGAGCACGTGGTCTTCGGCGGTGCCGGCCGTGCCTATGACCGCGACCTGTACGACTACCTTCAGCTGGAACAGACCAAGGCCTCACTGCCGGAATCCACCGTGTATTTCCGCCAACCCGGTGCCGTCGGCCCCTGCTACAACAACGGCGCGCCATGTTTCGACTGGGATCCGAAATACCTCAATGGCGTCGGCAACCTGCAGGCTTTGCTGACGACGACCAACGCCGGCAATGAAGTGGATGCCATCAACAACCATCTGAAGGCACCGTATTCGGACCAGTTCAGTCTCGGCATGCGCAACAAGATCGGCGACTGGAACACGAGCGTCGCGGTCGCGCGCATCCTCAGCCACGACGGCTTCGTGTTTACCCTGGGCAACCGCTACCCGGACGGCTCGTTCTTCAAGAACGGCAGCCAGCCCTGGGGCAACGGCGTGCCCGGCTTCGGCGGTCTGATCATCGGCAACAACGGCATCGAGACACGCACCACCCAACTACTGCTGTCGGCCGACAAGCCTTACACGAAGGAATCCGGCTGGGGCACCACGTTTGCCTATACCTATACCCGGGCGACGCAGAACCGCGACATCGGCGAGCACTACTCGTTCGACGAGGCGACGATTCACCAGTACCCGTTCATCGATTCCAATGCCGCCGCCAGGCACCGCTTCGTCGCCACCGGCGTGATCGATATCCCGTGGGGTATCACGTTGTCGGCCAAACTGACCCTCGCCACGCCGACTCCGTTCAACGGGATTGCCTGCTACGGCGCGACCTTCCCGAACGGCAGCGGTTGCACCCCGGCGGCGGCCACACCGGGCGGCAACGGCAAGTTCCTCGTCGGCGGCAAGGTCTTCGGCTATCGCGACGTCGACTTCCAGGCAACCAAGGACTTCGACCTCGGCCACGGCATCAAGCTCTATGGCCGCTTCGATCTGCTCAACGCTTTCAACTTCAGGAACTACACGGACATCCTGGTCAACTGGGGCTCCAATGGCGTGCCGAACAACAACCCCGCGATGTACAACCCAACCGGCAACATCACCTTCGTGCCGCGTACGATCAAGTTCACCTTGGGCATGAGGTTCTGATGCCACACCCGATCGCATCGAGGCGGCGATAGAGGCAGCACCGCAAAGCCCGCTCCTCTCGCGGGCTTTGCTTTTCACCCGACCCTGTCACAGGTTCCATATGACCGACTTGCGCATCAGGAACATTGTCATCGTCGGCGGCGGCACTGCCGGCTGGATGGCGGCGGCCGCCTTCGCCAAGGTGCTCGGCGCCGCCTATTCGATCCGGCTGGTCGAGTCCGAGGAGATCGGCACCGTCGGTGTCGGCGAGGGCACGGTGCCTCACCTCAAGCTGTTCAACAACCTGCTCGGCATCGACGACGTCGAGTTCGTGAAGAACACGCAGGGCACGTTCAAGCTTGGCGTGCAATTCAACGACTGGGGTCGGCTCGGCGACAGCTACGTGCACGGCTTCGGCACGATCGGCCACGACGTCGGCCTGCTGCCGTTCCACCAGTACTGGATCAAGGCGCACCGGGCAGGCAAGGCACAGGATATCGGCGCGTACTCGCTGAACACCGTGGCCGCGCCGCGTGGTCGCTTCATGCCGTCGGCAAGTGACGCGCCACCGGGCTCGCCGCTGGCAAACGTCGCCTATGCGTATCACTTCGACGCCGGAAAGTACGCGCGCTTTTTGCGCGGTTACGCCGAACAACGCGGCGTGCGCCGCACCGAGGGCAAGGTCGCACAGACCGTGCTGCACCCCGACAGCGGCTTCGTCGAAGCAATCGTGCTGGAAAGCGGCGAGCGCATTGAGGGCGAGCTGTTTATCGACTGCTCCGGTTTCCGCGGCCTGCTGATCGAGCAGGCGTTGCACACCGGCTACCTCGATTTCAGCCACTGGTTGCCGTGCGACCGCGCGCTGGCGGTGGCCTGCGAGAAGGTGGGGCCGCCGACGCCGTACACCCGCGCCTCGGCGCGACCGGCCGGCTGGCAGTGGCGCATCCCGCTGCAGCATCGCACCGGCAACGGCTATGTCTATTCCAGCGCCCACGTCAGCGACGACGAGGCGGCCGCCACCCTGCTCGGCCATCTCGACGGCAAGCCGATGGGCGAGCCACGGTTGCTGCGCTTCACCACCGGCGTGCGCCGACAGGCATGGAACCGCAACGTGGTCGCGCTGGGCCTGGCCGGCGGCTTCATGGAGCCGCTGGAATCGACCAGCATCTACATGATCCAGTCCGGTATCGCGCGCCTGCTCAACCTGTTTCCGCAGCGGGATTTCAGCTCGGTGCTGATCGAACGCTACAACACGCAGTCGCGCTTCGAATACGAGCGCATCCGCGATTTCCTGATCCTGCATTACCACGCGACCGAGCGCGACGACACGCCGTTCTGGAACCAGTGCCGCACAATGTCGATCCCGCCGCAGCTGGCGGACAACATCCGCCTGTTCCGCGATAGCGGTCGCTTCTTCCGCGACGGCGAGGAAATGTTCGCGGTGGTCAGCTGGGTACAGGTGATGCTGGGCCAGCACATCATGCCGCAGAGCTACCATCCGCTGGTCGACCAGATGCCGGACGCGGAGCTGGCCGAGTTCATGGCCAGCGTCGGACGCGTGGTGGCCAGCTGCGTCGACGTGATGCCGCCGCACCAGGCATTCCTCGACCGCTGCTGCACGGCGCCCGCGCTGGTCGCCTGATCGGCCTACCTCCGGACCGGGCGGTTTCCGTTGCCATGGCTGCACGCGACACTTCCCCCGCAACAAAGAGTGCCCCAGCATGTCCAAGTTTTTCCGGATCCTGCACACCGTCGCCTTCTCTGCTCTGCTGGTGTTCGGCGCCGGCTGGCAAACCCCGGTCGCGGCACGGTCGTCGGCCCTCGGCTACGCCGCCCTGCCCACACAGCAGCAGGCGCTGGTCGACGACCTCGAGCGACGCAGCTTCGACTGGTTCTGGCAGAGTGCGGATCCGAAGACCGGGCTGGTGCCTGACTCGTATCCGGGCCAGTCGTTCTCTTCGATCGCCGCGGTGGGCTTCGGACTGACCGCCTACGGCGTGGGCGTCGAGCGCGGCTACATCACGCGCGGACAGGCGGCGGCGCGCACTCTGGCAACATTGCGCTTCTTCGCCGCTGCGCCGCAGAACGACAGCGAAGACGATGCCACCGGCTACCACGGTTTCTTCTACCACTTCCTCGACATGAAGACCGGCCGGCGTGCGATGCGTTACGTCGAGCTGTCCAGCGTGGACACCACCCTGCTGCTCGGCGGCGTACTGTTCGCGCAGTCGTACTACGACCGCGACACGCCGCAGGAGACCGAGATCCGCCAGCTCGCCGACACGATCTACCGCCGCGTCGACTGGCCGTGGATGCAGCCGCGCAAGCCGCTGATCAGCATGGGCTGGACGCCGGGCGGCCAGTTCATCCCGGCGGACTGGAAGGGCTACAACGAAGGCATGCTGGTGTACATCCTCGCGCTTGGCTCGCCGACTCATCCGGTCGGGCCGGAAGCCTGGACGGCGTGGCTTTCCACCAATCATCTGACCTGGGGCAGCTTCCAGGGCCAAACCTTCCTCAATTTCGCACCGCTGTTCGGCCACCAGTACAGCCAGAGCTGGGTCGACTTCCGCGGCATCCGCGACGCCTGGAGCCGCGAGCACGATCTCGACTATTTCGAGAACAGCCGCCGCGCCGCCTACGCGCAGCGCAGCTACGCGATCGCCAACCCCGGCCACTGGACCGGTTATGGCGCCAACGTGTGGGGCCTCACCGCCAGCAACGGGCCCGGCGGCCTGGTCGTGAAGAGCGCCGCGGGCGATCGCACGTTCCAGGGCTATACCGCGCGCGGCGTCGGGCTCGACTACATCTCCGACGACGGCACCATCGCGCCGACCGCAGCCGCAGGCTCGATCGCGTTCGCGCCGGAAATCGTGGTGCCCGCGCTGGAAACCATGAAGCAGCGCTACGGCAAATACATCTACAACGACTACGGTTTCGTCGACGCGTTCAACCTCAGCTTCCACACCCCCACCACGCTGCGCACCGGCAAGCTGGTACCCGGCCTGGGTTGGGTCGACACTCTGCAGCTGGGGATCGACCAGGGCCCGATCGTGCTGATGACCGAAAACTGGCGCAGCGGCTTCGTGTGGAACGTGATGAAGAAGAACCCGTACATCCGCAAGGGACTTGAGCGCGCCGGCTTCGAAGGCGGCTGGCTGGGCGCCGGGACACCGGAAAAATGACCTGCGGCGCGCGCCCGCAGCGATCGCGGCGTAGCTTGTGGCTGGCCGCCGCGATCGCCTTGTGCGGCGCACTGCTGGGCAGCTGCGCGCCGGCACCGGCGGGGCACGAACTCACGTTCTGGACGATCGGCCGCGAAGGCGAGGCGATCGTGAAGTTGCTGCCGGCGTTCGAGCGCGCGCATCCGGACATCCGCGTGAAGGTGCAGCAGCTGCCGCTGACCGCGGCACACCAGAAGCTGCTCACCGCGTTCGCCGGCAACTCCACGCCGGACCTCAGCCAGCTCGGCAACACCTGGCTGCCCGAGCTGGCGGCGCTGCACGCGCTGGAGCCGCTGCAGGCACGCGTGGACCGCTCGGCGGTGGTGCAACCGCACGACTACTTCGCCAGCATCTGGGCCACCAACGTGATCGACGGCACGCTGTACGGCGTGCCGTGGTACGTCGACACGCGGCTATTGTTCTACCGCAAGGATCTGCTGCAGAAGGCCGGCTTCGACGCCCCGCCGCGCACCTGGGCCGAGTGGCGGAGCCAGCTCGCCGCGCTGAGCGATCCGTCGCAGCACCGCTACGGCATCCTGCTGCCGACCAACGAGTACGAGCAGCTGATGTCGCTGGCGTTGCAACAGCCCGAGCCGCTGCTGCGCGACGGCGGCCGCTACGGCAACTTCGAAAGCGCCGGCTTCAAGCGCGCGCTGGCGTTCTACGTCGACACGTTCAAGCTGAAGCAGGCGCCGGCGATCACCAACGTCGAGGCCGGCAACCCGTGGACAGAATTCGGCCGCGGCGTGTACGCGTTCTACCTGTCCGGGCCGTGGAACATCGGCGAGTTCCGTTCGCGCCTGCCAGCATCACAGCAGGACGACTGGGCCACCGCACCGCTGCCCGGCCCGGACGGCGCCGGCATCGGCGTGGCCGGCGGTTCCAGCCTGGTGATCTTCCGCGCCTCGAAACACAAGGACGCCGCGTGGCAGCTGATCGAATACCTGTCGCAACCAGCGGTGCAGCAGCAGTTCTACGACCTGCTCGGCGACATGCCGCCGCGGCGCAATTCGTGGGAGGGCGGCGCGCTGCGCGGCGACCCGAAGGCGCGCGCGTTCCGCGAGCAGCTGGAACAAGTGAAGCCGACGCCGCCGGTGCCGGAGTGGGAGCGCATCGCCAACGAGATGCAGCTGGTCGCCGCCGAGGCGATCGCCGGTCGGCTGACGATCGACCAGGCCGCCGCCGAGATCGATCGCCGTGCCGACGCGATCCTGGCCAAGCGCCGCTGGGTGCTCGACCATGCGCAGCGCGACCCTGCCCGGGAACCCACGCCATGAATTCGCAGCGCAGCGCCTGGCTGTTCCTCGCCCCGGCACTCGTCGTGCTGGGCGTGTTCTTCCTGCTGCCGGTGCTGGCCGCACTCGCGCTCAGCCTGACCGACTACGACCTCTACGCGCTGGCCGACATCCGCAATCTGCGCTTCGTCGGCCTCGGCAATTACTGGGAGCTGCTGCAGCGGCCGCTGTTCTGGTCCGCACTGGGCCACACGGTGTACTTCGTGGCGGTGGGCGTGCCGCTGTCGATGGGCGCCTCGCTGGGCGCGGCGATGCTGCTTAACTCGCCGCTGGCGCGCTGCAAGCCGTTCTTCCGCACCGCGCTGTTCGCGCCGGTGGTGACCACGGTGGTGGCGGTGGCGGTGATCTGGCGCTACCTGTTCAACACCAAGTACGGCATGGCGAACTACATGCTGGATCTGCTCGGCATTCAGCCGGTCGACTGGCTCGGCGATCCGCACTGGGCGATGCCGACGATCATCCTGTTCGCAGTGTGGAAAAACTTCGGCTACAACATGATCATCTTCCTGGCCGGCCTGCAGGCGATCCCGCCGGACCTGTACGAGGCCGCGCGCATCGACGGCGCATCCAGCTGGCGGCAGTTCCGCCATATCACCCTGCCGATGCTGAAACCGACCATGCTGATGGTCGGCATCCTCACCGTGTCGGGCTATTTCCAGCTGTTCGCCGAGCCCTACGTGATGACCGAGGGCGGCCCGCTGCAGAGCACCGTGAGCGTGCTGTACCTGATGTACGACGAAGGCTTCAAGTGGTGGAACCTCGGCTCGGCTTCGGCGGTGGCGTTCCTGCTGTTCCTGCTCATGTTCGCGGTGACCGTGCTGATGGTGAAGCTGTCGCAGCGCGGGGAGCATTCTGATGGAGAGCCGACATGAGCCCGCGGCTGATGAAGGCGCTGATCAACGGCTTGCTGATCGGCGCCGCGGCAGTCGCGCTGTTCCCGCTGCTGTGGATGCTGTCGGTGTCGTTCATGGCGCCGGGCGAAGCCAGTGCGTTGCCGCCGTCGTTGCTGCCGAAGCACTCGAGCTGGGCGAACTACCGCGAGCTGTTCGTGCACGCCGGCATGGGCCGCTACCTGCTCAACAGCCTGCTGGTCGCCGGCGCGATCACCGCGCTGTCGCTGGTGTTCAACCTGATGGCCGGCTACGCCTTCGCCAAGCTGCGCTTCGCCGGCCGCGAGCGCTTGTTCCAGGCACTGCTCGGCGCGCTGGTGATCCCCGCCCAGGTGGCGATGCTGCCGCTGTTCCTGTTGCTGAAATACATCGGCCTGATCAACAGCTACGCCGGCGTGGTGGTGCCCGCGATGGCCACCGTGTTCGGCATCTTCCTGGTGCGCCAGTACACCCGCAGTATCCCCGACGAACTGCTGGAGGCCGCGCGCATCGACGGCGCCGGCGAGTGGCGCATCTTCGCGCAGATCGTGTTGCCGCTGCTCAAACCCATCGTGGTGACGCTGGCGATCTTCACCTTTCTTGCCGCGTGGAACGACTTCATGTGGCCGCTGATCGTGCTGACCGGGCAGGAGCACTACACGCTACCGATCGGGCTGGCCTCGCTGGCGCGCGAACACGCGCAGGACAGCGAACTGATGATGGCCGGTTCGGTGGTCACCGTGCTGCCGGTGCTGCTGCTGTTCCTGGCGATGCAGCGCTACTACCTGCAAGGGCTGCTGCTGGGCAGTGTGAAGGGCTGAGCCCGCTTCAATGAAGAAACCCGCCTTTCGCCTTCGTACCCTCTCCCGGAGGGAGAGGGGGCAAAAGCGGGCGTGTTTCTCTACTCAGAACTTGCCGGCGCGAAAGTCGGCGATCGCTTCGTGGATCTGCTCGGGCGTGTTCATCACGAACGGCCCGTAGCGCGCCACGCTTTCGTTCAGCGGCTTGCCGGCGACCACCAGCAGGCGCGAGGGCTTGTCGCCGCCGGCCAGTTGCAACTGTTCGCCGTCGGACAGCACGCCCAGCTCGCTGCGCTGCAGTTGCTCGCCACCGACCAGGGCCGCCTCGCCGTCGAACACGTAGGCGAAGCCGTGATGCCCGGCGGGAATATCCAGCGTGAACCGCGCGCCCGGCTGCAGGGCGATGTCCAGGTACACCGGCGCGGTGACAATGCCCTCGACCGGGCCGGTGGCGCCGGCCAGTTCGCCGGCGATCACCTTGACCTCGACGCCCGCGGCCGGCTGCACCACCGGAATCCGCTCGGGGCCGATGTCCTGATAGCGCGGCGCGGTCATCTTGTCGGCCGCCGGCAGGTTCACCCACAGCTGGAAGCCCCACATCAGGCCGTTCTCCTGCTGCGGCATTTCCGAATGCAGGATGCCGCGGCCGGCGGTCATCCACTGCACGCTGCCGGGGGTGAGGTCACCGCGGTTGCCGTGGTTGTCCTGGTGCTGCATGTGCCCGGCCAGCATGTAGGTGACCGTCTCGAAGCCGCGATGCGGATGTTCCGGGAAGCCGGCGATGTAATCGTTCGCGCTGTCGGAACGGAACTCGTCCAGCAGCAGGAACGGATCGAGCATGTCCAGCCCGGGCTGTCCGATCACGCGCTTCAGCTTCACGCCGGCGCCGTCGGACGTGTCCATGCCGCGGATGCGGCGGGTGATGTGGCGGTCGCTCATGGCTTACTCCGGTAGGAATGACTGGCCGCCAAGATGGCCCCGTTCGCGCGCTTATCCAAGCGCCGGTGCCGGAACGGATCGTTCCGCCACGGCAACGCCGGCGCAGTCGAATCCAAGCCGGCGTCGCCGCTCCCGCTACGACGGCCTCAATGCACCCAGTGCCCGCTGCGCTGGCGCGGCGGGTTGCCATCGTCGTCGTCGGTGGGCTGCTGCTGGCGCACCATCGCCTCGACTTCCGCTTCGGTGGCGGGTTTGGCCTGCCAGTACTGGTTCACCGCGCCGAGCACGGCCGGCACCTGTGCCAGGCACTCGTCGTATTCGTCGTCGCTGAGTTTCTCGAACTCGGTGTCGGCGCTGAGGATGCCTTCGTCCACCGCCAGCGCCATCACCGGGCCGAGCAGTTCCATCAGCTGCGGGTCCTCGGCCAGGCGGCCTTCCCACAGCCCGGCGCGCAAGTCGATGCCGCGGCTGAAGCCTTCGCACCAGCCGGCGGCGGACAGCATCGGGCCGCCTTCCATCTCAACCTCGCCGAGGATCGGTTCGTAGGCGTCCACCTCGAGCTCGGCGACGATCGAATCGTTGAGCTTGGCCAGCAGCGCCAGCACGCGGTTGCCTTCGCCCTCGTCGGCGAACGGCTCGTGCAGTACTTCGGGCAGCCATTCGTCCGGCAGCACCAGCAGCGGGCCGACCGCCAGCGCGCTGAGCAGGCCGTGCACGCCGTCCAGCAGCAGGTCGCCTTCGCCGGTATGCGCGCGCAGATAGCGATCCAGCTCATCCAGCTCGTTGTCGTCCAGCGAGCTGGGCCATTCGGTTTTTGCGGTCATTACTTCAGATATCCAGTTCCAGCGTCACCGGCGTGTGGTCGGAGGGGCGCTCCCAGCGGCGCGGTTCGCGGTCGATCGCCGCCGCCGTGGCGGCGGATTTCAATGCCTCGCCGATCAGGATCAGGTCGATGCGCAGGCCCATGTTGCGACGGAACGCGGCCTGCCGGTAGTCCCACCAGCTGTAGTGTCCGGCCTCCGGCTGGAACAGCCGGAAGCTGTCGTGCAGGCCGAGGTCGGTGATCGCCTTGAGCGCGGCGCGTTCCGGCGGCGAACACAGAATGTCCTCGCCCCAGGCGGCCGGGTCGTAAACGTCGCGGTCGTCCGGGCAGATGTTGAAATCGCCCAGCACGACCAGGTTCGGGTGGCGTTCCTGTTCGCGCGCCAGGAACTCGCGCACCTTGGTCAGCCAGTCCAGCTTGTACGCGTACTTCTCGTCGCCGACCGCCTTGCCGTTGACCACGTACAGATTCACCACGCGCAGAACCTGCCCCGGACTCGATCCGGGGGTGCCGATGGTGGCGGCGAGGATGCGCCGCTGCGGGTCGTCCAGGCCGGGGATGTCGGTGACGATGTCGACGGGCTGGTCGCGGGCCAGGATCGCCACGCCGTTGTAGGTCTTCTGGCCCGAATACACCGCGCGATAGCCGGCCGCAGCCAGTTCGTCGACCGGAAACTTCGCGTCTTCTAGCTTGGTTTCCTGCAACGCCACCACGTCCGGCTGCGCGTCGGCCAGCCACTGGGTCAGGTGCGGCAGGCGCACCTTCAGCGAATTGACGTTCCACGAGGCAATTTTCATCGCGGCATTGTAAGGGAAGCGCCGCCACGGGCTACCGGACCGGGGATAAACCTGCGGCCCGGAAACCATCGCCAAGGCCCGCCGAGTGGCGCTGCAGCGCGGCTGGGCGGCACAAACCGGCCGGTCTGGATGCCTGAGGCGGGCCCACCTCAGGCAATTTGCACAGGAAAATCACCGAAAACCGGTATTCCGGTGTATGCTGGCTAAGCAAGAGTCCGAGGCAACTCCGATTTTCTTGCCCCTATTGCGGTCAAGTGCACTTCGCTCCGAGCCGCAAATCATCCATGCTTCAAAGGTAATGTTACATGTCGGATCGTCAGAGCGGTACAGTCAAGTGGTTCAACGACGCCAAAGGTTTTGGCTTCATCACCCCGGAAAGCGGTGACGACCTGTTCGTGCATTTCCGCGCGATCCAGGGCACGGGCTTCAAGTCCCTGCAGGAAGGCCAGCGCGTCACGTTCGTCGTCACCAAGGGCCAGAAAGGCCTGCAGGCTGAGGAAGTCCAGGTTGCCTAATTCCTTCGGGAATTGAGCGATCTTGAAAAGCCCGCTTCGGCGGGCTTTTTTTCGCCTGGCGTTTGGCAGTGCCCGGGCCTGGGCACTACCCCAGCCTGCCGCGATCAGGCCAGCCCGTGGCTGCGCAGCAGCGCCTCCGGCTCCGGCTTCCTGCCGCGGAAGGCGACGAAGCTTTCCAGTGCCGGGCGGCTGGCGCCGACTGCGAGGAACTCGCGGCGGAAGCGTTCGCCGGTGGCGCGATCGATCACGCCATGCTCCTCGAATTCGCCGAACGCGTCGGCGCTGAGCAACTCGGCCCACAGGTAGCTGTAATAACCGGCCGCGTAACCGCCGGCGAAGATGTGGCTGAAGCCGTGCGGGAAGCGCTGCCACGCCGGCGGATGCATGACCGCCACCTGCTTGCGCACCTGTTCCAGCACCGCCAGCGGGCGGGCGCCTTGCGCCGGGTCGTACTCCAGGTGCAGCAGGAAATCGAACAGGGCGAATTCCAGCTGGCGCACCAGGAACAGGCCGGCGTGGAAATGCCGCGCGGCCAGCATGCGTTCGAACAACGCGTCCGGCAGCCGCTCGCCGGTCTGCCAGTGCCTCGCGAACAGGTCCAGCGCCTCGCGGTTCCAGCCGAAGTTCTCCATGAATTGGCTGGGCAGCTCCACCGCGTCCCACTCGACGCCGTCGATGCCGCCGATCGAGGGCAGCGCGACCTCGGTGAGCAGGTGGTGCAGGCCGTGGCCGAATTCGTGGAACAGGGTCAGCACGTCGTCGTGGGTGAGCAGGGCCGGCTTGCCCTCGGTGGGCGGCGCGAAATTGCAGGTGAGGAAGGCCACCGGCAACTGCCATTGCGCGCCGTCGTCGAAGCGGGCGCGGCAGACGTCCATCCACGCGCCGCCGCGCTTGCCATTGCGCGCGTACAGGTCGACGTAGGCGCCGGCGAACACGCGGCCGTCGGCGTCGCGCACGTCGTAGTAGCGTACCTGCGGATGCCACACGTCGACGCCGTCGCGCGGGGCGAGGGTGATGCCGTACAACTGCGTGGTGAGGCCGAACAGGCCGTCGATCACCGCCGGCAGCGGGAAGTACGGCTTCAGCTGTTCCTCGTCCAGCGCATATTCGCGCTGGCGCAGTTTCTCCGCGGCGTAGCCGACGTCCCACGGTTCGAGGTTGTCCAGCTTCAACTCGGTGCTGGCGAACTCGCGCAGCGTGGCCAGCTCGCGTTGCGCCACCGGCTTCGCGCGCGCGGCCAGGTCGTGCAGGAACTCCATCACCTCGGTCGGCGAGACGGCCATCTTGGTCGCCAGCGACTCCTCCGCCGCGTTGGCGAAACCGAGCAGCCGCGCCGCCTCGTGGCGCAGCGCCATGATCCGCTCGATGCGCGCGCTGTTGTCGAACTTGCCCGCGTTCGGGCCCTGGTCGGAGGCGCGCGTCTGGTAGGCCCAGTACACCCGCTCGCGCAGGCCGCGATGGTCGGCGTAGGTCAGCACCGCCTGCACGCTGGGCTGCTTCAGGGTGACCAGATAGCCGTCCAGTTGCTGGTCCTGCGCATACTGGCGCAGCACCGCGCGGCCGGAGTCCGGGATGCCGGCGAGGTCGCGCTCGTCGCTGACGTGTTCGTGCCACGCCTCACTGGCGTCGAGCACGGCGTTGGAGAATTCGGTGGAGAGTTTCGACAACTCCACCCCGATCTCGCGAAAGCGCGAACGCGCCGGCTCGTCCAGCGCCACGCCGGACAACCGGAAGTCGCGCAGCGCATGTTCGACCAGCGCGCGTTCGGGGCGCGGCAACGCGGCGAAATCCGGCGCATCGGCCAGCGCCTGCACCGCGGCATACAGGTCGCGGTTCTGGCCCAGCTCGATCGCGTGCTCGGTGAGCTTCTCCTCGGCCGGTCCGTACACCGCGCGCAAGGCCTCGCTGTCGGCCACCGAATGCAGGTGCGACACCGGCGCCCAGGCCCGCGCCAGGCGCTGCTCCAGCCGTTCCTGGGTCAGCATCACCGTGGCGAAATCGCGTGGCGCGCCAGGCGCGACCAGCGCGTCGATGCTGGCGCGGTAGTCGGCCAGGATCGCGTCGATCGCCGGCGCAACGTGCTCGGGAAGGATCTGCGAAAACGTCGGCAGGGTGTCGTCGGCCAGCAGCGGGTTGTCGTGACTCATGAACGCTCCTTTCAGGCCGTCAGCGTGGCGATCGCGCCGGGCGAAATCAAGCATCACGATGTGACGGCCCGGCCGCGCCGCTAGAATGCCCGGATGAACCCCCTGCGCAGCTTCAAGGGCATCGCGCCCACCCTCGGCCAACGCGTCTACGTCGACCCCGCCGCCAGCGTGATCGGCGACGTGGTGCTGGGCGACGACGTGTCGATCTGGCCGGGCACGGTGCTGCGCGGCGACGTCAACCACATCCGCGTCGGCGCGAGAACCAGCATCCAGGACGGCAGCATCGTGCACGTCGCCCACGCCGGGCCGTACGGCCCGGGCTTCCCGTGCCTGATCGGCGAGGGTGTCACCATCGGCCACGCGGCGGTGGTGCACGCCTGCACGATCGGCGACTACTGCCTGATCGGCATGCACGCCAGCGTGCTGGACGGCGCGGTGGTGCACAAGTACGGCTTCATCGGCGCCGGCGCGCTGATCCCGCCGGGCAAGGTGGTCGGCGAACGCGAGCTGTGGCTGGGCAACCCGGCGAAGTTCGTGCGCCTGCTCAGCGACCGCCAGATCGAGCAGCTGCACTACTCCGCCGACCACTACGTGCGCCTGAAAGACGAGTACCTGGCGTCCGCCTGATGCCGCCGCGACGCGTACTGTTCCTGTGCAGCCGCAACCGCCTGCGCAGTCCCACCGCGGAGCAGGTATTCGGCACCTGGCCGAACCTTGAAGTCGACTCCGCTGGCTTGGCCGACGATGCAGAGACGATGCTGACGGCCGAGCAGCTGGACTGGGCCGAACTGATCGTGGTGATGGAGGCCAGTCACCGCCACCGGCTGCAGGCGCGCCACCGCACGCGGCTCAAGGGCAAGCGGGTGGTTTGCCTGGACATCCCCGACGACTACACGTTCATGCAGCCGGAACTGGTCGCGCTGCTGCTGAAGAAAGTCGGGCCGCTGTTGCGCTGACCCTGGCGCGGAATCACATCGCCGCGCCGCGCGCCGCGTTCGCCTGGCGGATGCGTTCGGCTTCGGCCTCGTGCTGCCGCATCACGATGTTGCGCGCGGCGGAGAGCTTGCCGCCGAGCAGGGCCAGCGTGAAGTTGTCGCGGTCGAATTCGCGCAACAGGTCGATCTCGCGCCGCGCCTCTTCCAGCTCCCTGCGGTTGATGGTGTGCTCGATCTCGTCCGCGGCGCGCGGGAAGGATTCGCGCAGAGCCTCACCGGCAGTCTTGTTGCCCGGATCCAGCTGCAGCACGCTCAAGTAAAACTCGAACGCATTGCTGCCGACCGGCGCGACCAGGCGGCCGTCGTGCATCGCATCGCGAGCCAACCCGAGCAGGATGCCGCTGCCGCTTTGCGCGTCATCGGCGGCGGTATCCACCGTATCGGCGGGCAGCGGCCCGAGATCCACCATCGCCGCCTCGGCGGTGGCGCGGCCGTACCAGAAGACGCCACCGCCGAACGCCAGCAGGACCATCAGCGGAACGAGGACAAGGGCGTGACGACGCGACGCGGCAAAAAGGGAGCGGAACATGACACCTGCTGCATGGACGGTCGCTCGCGAAGACGGCGCCGGCGGCGCGCTCCCGGCGACAGGCGCCACGGTAGCCGTCACGTGTTTCAGTCCCGTGTCGGTACCCGTCAGCGTCACCGAACGGACTGCCCGCTTTTCGATGAAAAGCCGGCCCAGCTTTCGACAGAAACCAGCAACCACAGATGATGGCTTTGACGATTTGCTCAAGTCGGAGCTACCGCTGTCTCCAAATGAGAATCTTTTGTCGCAGATGGAGAAGCAACACGCCGGGAGGCCTCCCTAAAGTCGAGACCGTCACCCAATAAAACCCGGAGTCCGACCACGTGGTCAAAGCCGTGCGATTTTATCAGACCGGAGCTCCAGAGGTCCTGGTTCTCGAGGACGTTGATGTCGGTGCCCCGGGTGTGGGGCAAGTCCGCCTGCGCCATGTTGCCGTGGGCCTGAATTATGCGGACACCTACTTCCGCAATGGAACTTATCCGATCCCATTGCCCTCCGGTATCGGGGTCGAGGCGGCAGGCGTCGTTACCGAACTGGGTCCAGACGTAACGAACGTCACGGTCGGCGACAAGGTCACCTATACCGGCTTCATCAATACCCTGGGTGCCTACAGCACGGAGCGCCTTGTTCCGGCGGCTTCGTTGATCAAGTTGCCCGAAGGCATCGACTGCGAGACGGCGGCGGCGATGACGATGCGCGGGCTCACTTCCGCGTATCTGATGCGCCGCATCCATGACTTCAAGCCGGGCGAAACCATTCTCCTGCACGCGGCCGCCGGCGGTGTCGGGCTGATCGTGACGCAGTGGGCGAAGCTGCTCGGCTTGCGAGTGATCGGTACCGTCTCGACCGATGAGAAAGCGGCCCTGGCGCGCAGCCATGGTTGCGACGAGATCATCAACTACACACGCGAGGCTATTGCCCCGCGCGTGCGCGAATTGACCGGTGGTCGCGGTGTCGATGTGGCGTTCGACAGCGTCGGCAAGAACACCTTCATGGCCTCGCTGGATTCACTGTGCCGTCGCGGCCTGATGGTTTGCGTCGGTACCGCCTCCGGCACCATTCCGCCGTTCGATCCGCAGCTCCTGGCCATGAAGGGGTCGCTCTATCTGACCCGTCCCGCGCTGGCGGATTACATCGCCGATCCCGCCGAGAAAGCCGCGCTGGCCGCGGAAGTATTCGGTCATGTCGCCGCCGGTCGCATCAAGATCGAAATCAACCAGCGCTATTCGCTGGAGCAGGCGGCGCAGGCACATCAAGACCTCGAGAGTCGCAAGACCACGGGCTCCTCGATCTTCGTGGTGTGAGCATGCGCATCGACCCCCTGACCTGTGCCATCGGTGCGGAACTGCTGGATGTGAATCTGGCGGATGCCGTGACCGACGATGGTCTGTTCGAGGAAATCTACGCGGCGCTGCTGAAGCACCGCGTGCTGTTCCTGCGCGACCAGACACTCGACAAGCTTTCGCGCCAGCAGCACATGGCATTCGCCCAGCGCCTGGGCGAGCTCGAAGACCATCCGCTCATCCCCAGTCACCCGGAAGCGCCGGGCTTGGTGCAGATCTACAAGAGCCCTGATACCCCGAGGGAGCGTTACGAGAACGCTTGGCATTGCGACGGCACCTTCCGCGGGAAGCCACCCATGGCCTGCGTCCTGCGCTGCATCGAATGCCCACCGACCGGTGGTGACACGATGTGGGCGAACATGGTGCTGGCCTATGAAAAGCTTCCTGCAGCGATCAAATCGCAGATCGACGGCCTGATCGCGAACCACAGCTTTAACGCGTCGTTCGCCGCGGCTTTCCCCGCCGAAAAGCGCCTCGCCTTGAAGGCCCGGTACCCAGACGCCGAACACCCGGTGGTCCGCACCCATCCGGATACGGGTGAGAAAGTCCTGTTCGTGAACGCCTTCGCCACCCACTTCGTCAACTACCACACCAGCGAACACGTGCGTTACGGCCAGGACTACAACCAGGTCGGAGCCGACTTGCTCAAGTACCTGATCAGCCAGGCGTACAACCCGGAGTACCAGGTGCGCTGGCGCTGGACGCCTTACAGCGTGGCGATCTGGGATAACCGCAGCACCAACCATTACGCGGTCATGGACTACCCACCGAGCTTCAGAAAGATGGAGCGCGCCGCGATCGTCGGCGCCAAACCGTATTGATGGCTTCGCGCTTTCAGCCTCCCCGGCACATCGACCTCCCACATCCTGCATGGAGTGACTCATGAATTTTCTAGACGGATCTCTATTCCCCGAAAACCAGCAGAAACTGGTCATCACCGTCGCCCCCTACGGTCCGGAGTGGGTGCCTGAGGATTTCCCCGAGGATCTTCCGCTCACCATGCAGGAACACATCCAGACGGCGGTCGATTGCTACAACGCCGGCGCCACCGTGCTGCACCTGCATGTGCGCGAGCTCGACGGCAAGGGTTCCAAGCGCCTTTCGATGTTCAACGAGTTGATCGCCGGCGTCCGCAAGGCCGTGCCCGACATGATCATCCAGGTGGGCGGGTCCATCTCCTTTGCACCGGAAAGCGATGGCGAGGCCGCGAAGTGGCTTTCGGACGATACGCGCCACATGCTGGCCGAGCTCGACCCGCGGCCGGACCAGGTGACGATTGCGATCAACACGAACCAGATGAACATCGTGGAGCAGATGTGTGAAGCCGATCTGCGCGGCACCAGCATCGCAAGGCCGGAGGTGTACCGCGCCTATCGTGAAATGACGATACCCGCCGGCCCGGAATGGGTCGAGGAACATATCCGCAGGCTCAGCGCCAGCGGTATCCAGACGCACTTCCAGCTGGCCAACATCACCCAGCTCGAGACGGTCGAGCGCATGATGCGGCGCGGTACCTGCAACGTTCCCCTCATTCTTACCTGGGTCGCCATCGGCGGCGGCTTCGACGCGCCGAACCTCTACAACCTGGCCAACTTCGTTCGCGCCGTGCCCGATGGCGCCGTGCTCACGCTCGAGTCGTCGATGTTGAACGTGCTGCCGGTCAACATGATGGCCATCGCGATGGGCCTGCATGTCCGTTGCGGCAACGAGGACAACCTCTGGGCCCAGGATCGCACGCGCAAGATAACCAGTGTGGAGCAGGTCCAGCAGCTGGTCCGGATAGCCCGCGAATTCGGCCGCGAAGTGGCGAGCGCCAAAGAGGCGCGCGAGATCTACAAGATCGGCACGTTCTACAACGACGCCGAAGAAGCCCTGCACCAGAATGGTTTTGCGCCCAGCCGCCGGCCGGGCCAGGTGGGAGCGACCCGGCACGGGGGATCACGACGCGCCAGCAACCGCACATGAGTGCTCCGGCAAAGCCAATGCTCGGCAACGTGATCCCGCAGGCACGAATCCATGGCGGTGCCGGCATCATGATGACCCCGCATGATGTAACCGTCGTGATCGTCCCCGGTCTGCGGGATCACGTTGCCGAGCATTGGCAGACGCTTCTCGCCGAACGCCTGCCACGCTCCCGTACCGTGCCTCCCCTGGAGACCGACAAGCTCAGTCGGGCGGCGCGCGTCAACGCGTTGCAATCGGTGGTGGCCGCCGTCGAAGGGCCCATCGTCTTCGTGGCCCACAGCGCGGGCGTCATGATCACCATCCACTGGGCAGCCGAACACGGCAGCAACCGGGCGATACACGGCGCGCTGCTGGCCGCGCCGGCCGACCTCGAACTGCCCATGCCGCCCGCGTATCCCGCGCTGGATGCGCTGCGTGCGGGTGGCTGGTTGCCGCTGCCGCGTGCGCAATTGCCATTTCGCAGCATCGTCGCTGCAAGCAGCAATGATCCTTTGGGAGAGGCTTCGCGAATTGCCGGCTTTGCCCGCGACTGGGGAAGCAAGCTGGTCGATCTCGGCGAGGTCGGCCACCTGAATCCAGCGTCTGGTTACGGTGATTGGCCCGAGGCGACCCACCATATCCATTCCTTGCTGACGGAAGGTTGAGGACGTCGTATCGTCCACGTCCGGTCGGCGCGCATCCACCCGTCTTGACGGATACGTCATGGGCACTGCCATTCATGTCCATGCCACGCATTTCAAGTTGATTGCACAAACTCCCGAGAGCGAGAATTCCATGCCCCAGCGCGATAACCCGGCGTTGTCATTGAACGGCGAATCCCTGCCGCCGCGGACCTACGCCTGGATGGTGTTCGCGCTGACCTTCGCACTTCTGTTGTCCGACTACATGTCGAGGCAGGTGCTGAATGCGGTATTTCCGCTGCTGAAAATGGAGTGGGGAGTATCCGACGCGAAACTCGGCGGACTGAGCAGCGTCGTTGCCCTCACGGTGGGCCTCCTGACGCTTCCGCTTTCGTTGCTGGCGGACAGGTACGGACGCATCAGGTGCCTGGTCACGATGGCCCTGCTCTGGAGTCTCGCAACGCTCGCCTGCGGGTTCGCCCGCACCTACGAAGAAATGCTGATCGCCCGCTTCTTTGTCGGGTTGGGCGAGGCCGCCTACGGTGCCGTCGGGCTCGCCGTGGCGCTGTCGGTGTTCCCGGTCCACATGCGCGCCACGATCACCGGCGCCTTCATGGCCGGCGGGTTGTTCGGGTCCGTGCTGGGAATAGCCTCCGGCGGCGCCATCGCGGCGCACTTCGGCTGGCGCGTGGCCTTTTACGCCATGGCGGCGTTCGGCCTTGTCTTCGCGGTGATCTACCCCTTCGTCGTGCGAGAGCGCAGGATGGCGCGGGCTCCATCGGGTGCCAGCGCCAGGGCCGCCTCGGGGCCCACGACAAGTCTGCGCAACCTGTTCACGAATCCGGTCCTGCTCTGTCTCTATGCCGCGAGCGGCGTGCAAATGTTTCTTCCCAGCGCACTGATGGCATGGACTCCAAGCTATATGGTGCGTTACTACGGAATGCAGACGGCCCAGGCCGCCAGCTTCGCGGCGATACTCGTCCTTTGCGGCGGCGTCGGAATGGTCGTGCTCGGCATAGTAAGCGATCGCAAGAGTCGCGCTGCGCCGGCGAGCGGGCAGCAGGTGCGTCTGGCCATGATCTATTGCGCGGTGTCTGCCGTGAGCCTCTTCATTGCGTTCGCGCTGCCGCCAGGGCCCGTGCAACTCGGCTTCATCGCACTCGGCTTTTTCTTTTCCGCCGGGATGGCCGGCCCAACCGGCTCGATGGTCACGCAGTTGTCGCACGTGTCGTTCCATGCGACCGCGCTTGCGGTTCTGACATTGGTAAACAACATACTCGGCCTCGCACCTGGCCCCTTCGTAACCGGTGTCATTGCCGACCATATCGGCCTTCGCAATGCGCTTCTGATCATGCCCGTCATGGGCCTGATGGCGATCTTCCTCTACCGTCTTGCCCTGTCGCTGTGGCGGCAACACAGCGGGAAGCCCCACGCCATTGACGGCATCGCCTGAAGGAGGCGAAGAACTGCTGGCGGCCCCTCGTGGCCCGTGCCCGGGCAACCTCGTCGCTACAGGGCTCGACGAATCCGCGGCTCGGGCAGTACGGCCTGCGGCATGACACCGCGGCGATAGCGAATGCCCTGTGTCGCACGCCAACGCGCCGGGGTGACGCCGAACTGGGTGGCAAACCAGCGCGTAAAAGAACTGGGGTTGCTGTAGCCAAGCTGCTCGGAAATATGGCCCAGCGCGCACGAAGGATCTTTCATGAATCGCAGCGCCTGTTCACGCCTTACTTCATTGATCAAGCTGACGAAAGTCTCGCCGTTTTCGTCAAGGCGACGCTGCAGCGAGCGCACGTTGAAAGCCAGCAGCTTGGCCACCTGCTCGATCGTCGCCGATCCCATCGGCAAAAGGATGTGAATGGACTTCCGCACTTCCTGGACGGTTGAAACGGTATCGCCTGACGACATCGTCTCGATGAATTGCCGGGCATAGGTGGCCATGACCGGATCGGTCAACGGATTCGAAATCTCCAGAATCTCGGTGGGGAGCACGATGCCGTTGAAGTCCGAGCCAAAGGATACCGGGCACTGGAAGACCCGCCGGTGGATGCGCAGACTCGCGGGAGCAGGGTGCGAAAAATTCACGCTCGACGGACGCCAGCGCGTGCCGAAAATCGAGCGGCAGGTCAGGAAGAGTACGGCGATGGCCAACTCAGTGGCCTGGCGCAGCGACTCCTGGGCACCGATGACGATTTCCTGCCGGAGAATGGTGGACTTGCCGGCATTCTCCATGTGTATGGCCAGCGCTTCATTCACGAGCTGGCGGTAGCTGATGATCGTGTTCAACACGTCTTTCAGCGTGCGCTGCTGCGACACCAGCAAGCTGACAGCCCCCAGCGCGGAAATATTCCTCGGCTCGGCCATCCTCAAACCGTAGGTTTCGCAGCCCGAGGCCGCTGCACTTTGTTCGAGCAGGCGAACCACGACCTCCGCCTGCAGGGTCTGATCCTGGTTCTCGAACATGTCCGGGCTCAAGCCGACATTCGCCAGCGTGGGATGCGGATCGAACCCGATCTCGCTGGCCACGTCGAGGTAATGCATGAGCACGGCCGCCCGGACTTTTCCGCCCGCTCCGGCTTGTCGCTTCAATGGCACTCTGCTCTCCGGGAAAGCCTGGGTGCGCTTTCGGCATGGAGGTGCGGCACGGGATACTGCCGATGCCGGATGCACCTGCGGCGGGCCTGTGCACGGTCGCCATTCATTGGCCCGCAACGCGATCCTTGCCAGCCTGCTTCGTCATACCGATACGCGAGAGAAACCGACGGGCACGCCATGCACGAGCGGCTGCGCGAAGCCGCCGCTGCATGAAATGCGATCGAGGAATTGTGGCCGCGCCCCACCATTTTTCGCCTCCCCGGACAGCACCCCGATAGTCGCCCGACTATACAGATTGGAGCTGACCACCCATCGACTCATCTTGCCAAGCCGCCAAACCTGGCGCCAGCACGGGCCGGCGCGTATGGCCCTCCCTGGTGCGGCGCCCCGCCCATGATGGAGCCGCGGCCGCCGACGCGTGACTGTTCGCCGAGCCGGTTACGTCTTCGGCGGGTGCCGCGGCATCACGACGAACCCTGGTTCTTCGAGGCTACCGTTACAGCCCGCAACTCGCGGCGCAGAATCTTGCCCACGGTGGACTTCGGCAGCGCATCGACAAAGTGGATCAGCCTGGGAACTTTGTACGCCGCAAGTTCATTACGGCAATGCGCAACCAGCTCCGCCTCGGTCAAGGTCGAACCCGCCGACCGGACCACAAACAGGGAAACTTTCTCGCCATCGCCGATATCTTGCGTGCCGATGCATGCGCACTCGGCCACCCCGGGGCAGGCGGACGCGATCGCTTCGACTTCGTTCGGGTACACGTTGAATCCGGAGACATTGATCATGTCCTTCTTGCGATCGACCACGCGCAAAAAGCCCGCCTCGTTGAACTGGCCGATGTCGCCCGTCCGGAAGTATCCGTCGCGGGTGAACGCGACCGCGGTCGCGTCCGGATTGCGCCAGTAACCCGGCATCACCTGCGGGCCCTTCGCGCAGATCTCTCCGGTCTGGCCGATGGCGACTTCGGCACCGTCGTCGTCGATCAGCCTGATATCCGTCGACGGCAGCGGCAGCCCGACCGTTGCGTTGAACTCGGTCAATTCCGCCGGGTTGAACGACAGCACCGGACTGGTCTCGGACAACCCATAGCCTTCGTGGATGATGACTCCAGTGACCTTTTGCCAACCCGCCGAGGTCACGGGAAGTATCGATGCTCCGCCACCGGCGGCGAGGCGGAGTTCGGAAAAATCCACTTCGCCGAGACCCGGGTTCGCCAGCAGCGCCGCATAAAGCGTGTTGACCCCGGCAAAGACCGTCGGCCTCGCGTCCTTGAGTGTCTGGACAAGACCATCGATATCGCGCGGATTGGCCACCAGCCAGTTCGTCGCGCCGATGGCGAAGTAGCTGACGAGGTTCACCGTCAGCCCGAAGATATGGTAGAGCGGCAAGGCCGTGACCACCCGTTCGATGCCGGGTCGCAGTGCCTGCGGAATCACGGCGCCGAACTGCTGGAAGTTGGCGACGAGATTGCGATGCGTCAGCACCGCTCCTTTGGACAGCCCCGTGGTTCCGCCGGTGTACTGCAGGAACAGCACGTCGCTGCCTTCGATGTCGACCGGCCGGAAGTCGAGGTCCTTTCCTACATGCAGCGCCTCCGCGAACGCGATCGCATCGTGCAACCGTGCATCCATGACGGGACCGACCGCGGGCACGTTGCCGCTATCGCCCGGCGTCACACTGATCACATGTTTGATCGCGGTCTTGCCGACCACCTCGGCCAGGGTCGGCGTGGAACCGGTGTAGACCACGATGACGCTGGCCCCCGCGTCCTGCAGCTGGTGTTCCAGCTCGCGGGCGGTATACATCGGGTTGACGTTGACCTGGATCGCGCCGGCCCGAATGATGCCGAGCATGGCGATCGGGAAGGCGAGGATATTCGGCAGCATCACCGCAATGCGATCGCCCTTCCTGACCCCGAGCCGGCCCTGCAGGAACGCAGCGAACGCGCGCGCTTCACGATCGACTTCCGCGTAGGTCAGGCGACCGCCGATGCCGACGAACGCGGTGTGGTCCGGATAGCGGGCGACCGCGGCATCGAACACATGAAGAAGGGTCGGGAAGGAATCCGCATCGATTTCTTCCGGGATGGTGCTGCCATAGGAAGCGATCCAGGGTCTTTTCATTTCCGTTCCGGATTCAATCGTCGCGCTGCTCCGCCTGGCTTCACTGCGCATGATCAATGCCGCCTGGCCGTTTCGAGCTCGCCCACGACGCGGTCGGCCTTGTACACCTTGCGGAGAACTTCGAGCACGGCGCCCGAAGGAACCGATACGGTGCGGTTGCTGCGCTCGTCAAACCAGAAGTCACCGCCCAGCGAGGCGACGTTTCCGCTGTAGACGATGCCTACGAGCTGACGGTCGCGGTCGATCAGCGCGGCGCCCTTGTCGCTGCCGATCACGTCGTTGCTGGTAACGAAGTTGAGGTGCTGCTTCGGATCGAGCGCGCCTTTCGCCGCGACCCATGACGGGGGCAGCATGAAAGGGGCTTCCGCGTTCGCGCGGGCGAAGAGGTCTGCGACGTCGGCAAATGGCGCGACCTGCCGCGTGCCGTCATGCCAGCCCGCGACCGTGCCAAACGAGAAGCGCTGGGTGGCGGTCGGGTTCGGATAGGCCGCGTCGCCGTACTTCTCGAAGCGCGCCTGCTCGATCAGGCGGCCGTTGCGGCCGACCCATGCCTCATAGTCGTCCATCTGCTTGCGGGCTTCTTTCGCATCGGGTTCGATGAGGCGCGCCAGCTTGATGAAGGTATCGTCGGAGCTCTCGATCGCGGCGGTGCCGCCTTGCTGGAGCGCCTTGCGGACAGCGATGTCGCCCAGCCGGGTGCCTTCGACCAGGCGGTTCGCCAGCGCCTTGGGCGACTCGTTGCCGATCGCCTTCTGCACGAAGGGATAGTAGAGACCCAGCCCGTCGCGCACCTGGGCGAGCGTGAAGGTGAACTTGACCTTCTCGTAATCCGGGTAGACGGGGGCGGTGGAGAACAACTGTTGCGTTTCGCTCTGCAGTTCCGGCACCGGCTCACCGCGTTTGATGGCGTCGTGCTCGGCGGCGCCGCGCACCAGCGCCTTGGCGAAACCCAGGTACTTGCTGAAGAAGCCGCCGCGACCTTCCTTGAACTGGAACGGCAACTCGATTTCGCGATAGGTGGCTTGTGCGCGTTCGATCTCGTCCCACGCCGCACCGTACCTTGCCTTGCGCGCGGGGTCGCCGGCGACGAAATCCTGCAGGCTTTGTTCGTCCGCGCGCTTGCGGGCAAGCATGTCGGCGTCCTGCAGGGCCTCGAACTTCCCCCGGAACGACTTGTACAGCCTCTCGATGGCGAAAAGGTCGGCCTGCGCAATGCGCCGGTGCTCCTCGCTTTCCGCGATGTAACGGGTCAGGACACCGCGCAGTTCACCGAAGCGCATGAGCGCGTGGGCGATGTCGCGGTCCTTGTCGGTCTGCAGTTGCGCCAGGGTTTTCGCCCGCGAGCCACCGGCCGGGTTGCTGATCGCGATCGTCAGTTCGCCGGCTTTCGCATCCTGGGTGGAAAGCGGAAAGAAGTCCGCGCTGGCGACCGGCTTGCCGTTGTCGTAGGCGCGCAGCAGCGCGACATCGAAGGCATAGCGGGGGAATTCGAAATTGTTCGGGTCGCCACCAAAGGTTGCCACCGACCCTTCGGGCGAGAAGACCAGACGCACATCGTCGAAGTGGTGATACCGGTAGAGCGAATGCGTCGCGCCGCCATGGAAACCGACCACCTCGCAGCGTGTGCCCGGGGCGCCCTTGCTGGCGCACTCCTTCTCGACATCCTTCTTCACCGCCCGCAGGTCGCCGGCAGCCTTGCCGGCCAGCGCTTGTCTGATGCGCACGGAAATGTCCTCGATGGCATCGAGGCGATCCATGCCCAGGCCCGGGCAGATCAGTTCGTCCTTGCCGGTTCTGGCGTAATAGCCGTTGGCCGCGTAATTCGTGGCGGCAGTCGAGACCTTCTGCACACAGGCCTCGATACACCGCGGGGTCGTCAGTACCAGGCCGTCCGGCGAGACGAAGGCACCCGAACAGCCTCCCGTCAAACGCACGGACGAGCGTTGCGTCCGGCTGATCCAGTCGGCGTCGGGTGCGAAACCATAGGCCTTGTTCACGGCGGCGAGCGGCAGATGGTCCGGTTGCCATAGCCCTTCGGAAGCGAAGGCAGGGGCACTCGCGAAAAACGCCGTGACAACAACTGCTGCAACCCTGACGAGCATGACCATCTCCCGGATCCACCCCACACGGGACAGATTGAATCATTGATGCCGATTTCCACCGGCCCGCCCCGCGCCGGCGATGCATCGGGCACCCGGGCGCCTTCGTGCAGCGTCATCTTGCGGAGGAGCCGTCGCTCCTTTCCGATCGCGCGAGGCGACCGGAAAGGGCGGACGAACCATGAAACATGTACCGCTCGCTGAAACCGCTTACTTCGCCAGCTCGTACAGGTAGTCGACGTACGCTTCGACGGCGCCATCGTAGCCCTTGATCTTGGGATGCTCCGACTTGATCACGAAGTACTCGTCGGGCGCGTGCTGCTGGCCGCCGTGACCGACACCCACCAGGGCCACCGGCAAGCTCAACGGCGGATCGGAGAAGATGTAGCCCGGGAACGATCCCGCGCCACGCGGCCACATCAGGGGCTCGATTCCTTCGTTCCGGAGCGCGGCGATCTGCGCCTGGATCAGCCTGGCGCTGGATGCCGTGGTGGTCGAGTTGTAGCCGCCGGTCTCGATGACTTCGATGTCGCCGTAGCCGTGCTTGATCAGGTGGGCCTTCACTTTCGCCACCGCCACGTCGTAGCTCATGCCCCTGGGCAGGCGGATATCGAACTTCGCCGAAGCGCGGGTGGGCAGCACGGTCTTGCCGCCTTCGCCGGTGTAGCCAGCGATCATGCCCTCGATGTTCAGCGTAGGCTGCGACACCAGCCGCTCGTTCGCTTCGCGCCACGACAGATCGTCGATCCAGCGCGAGACGCCGAACAGTTTCTTCATGGCCTCTTCGCTGCGGACCTTGGTCGCCTTGGCGATCATGTCCTTTTCTTCCGCGGTCAGCGGAGCGGCCTTGGGGAAGTCGTCGATCGTGATGGTGTTGCCGTCCTCGGACACCATCGAGGACATCGCCTTGACCAGGTGCCAGGTCGGGCTGTCCACCATCGCCTTGTACGACGAATGGATGTCCTTGGTCGGGCCACGGCCCCAGGCTTTGCCGGTGGAAACCAGCTCGAGTTCCACCATGCCCTTGGCGCCGAGATTGATGGTGACCGCACCATCCGGACCCTGCAACGGATAGGGCGCGAAGACGCCCATGCTCTTGCTCAGCGCTGCCTTGACCTTGGGGTTGAGCACCAGGTCGCCGATGTTCGGCGAACCGATTTCCTCTTCACCCTCGGCGACGAGGACGAGGTTCACCGGCGGCTTCTTTCCGGTGGCGCGGATGGCATGCAAGGCGGCCAGGAAAGCCGACTCGGGACCCTTCTGGTTGACCGCGCCGCGACCGACCATCACCTCGCCGAAGCCCGGCTTGTGGACCAGACGGCCCTCCGTCGGCGGCGAGGTCCACTCGGAGGCGACGAACTGCTTGACGTCGTACAGGAAGTACAGCGCCACGGTCTTTTCCGCGCCGGCATCCAGCGTGGCGAACACGCCCGGCTTGCCCTTGGTGGGAATGATTTCCACGTGCTGGAAGCCGGCATCCCTGGCCAGCTTCATCATGTGCTCGGCGCCAGCCGGATAGTTCAGGTTCTCCGCGGCGACTGCCGGTACGGAGATCCATTCCTGCAACCGCTTGATCGATGCGTCGTGCTGCTTGGCGATTTCCGCCTTGATCGCGGGGCTGGCGGCGAGCGCAGTGTTCGCGCCGCCGAAGGCACCGGCGACAAAGCTGGCGCCAAGCACGGCGGCGCACACCGCCAGCCGGTTGCGTACCGCTGGCTTGCCACCACTTGATTCAAATTTGGTCTTCATGAACTTGCCCTCGTTGTCGAGTCGCCAACACCTCCCAGGAGGTGTTGGCTCAATGGGTTTCCACGTGCCGCGGCGTCAGAATTCCAGGCGCGCCGAGACATACGCCATCCGACCCGGCAGAGCATAGGTCGAGCCGTCGTAGCTGTTGAGCGAGCAGGTCAGGCAGATCGGGGCTTCCTTGTCGAACACGTTGTTGATGCCCGCGGCCAGGGACAGGCCCGCGAAACCTTCGGGGAGTTTCCAGGACGCGCGCAGATCGTGGTACGTGGTCGCCGCCATGTAATGGCGGTTGAGCACCGGGTCGGAGCAGACCGAATAGGCGATGGCCGAACCGCAGGTTTCGCGCAGGCGGCTGGTGTAACGCACCGTCCAGTCCATCGCCCACGCGTTGCCGGGGCTCCTCCAGCCGACGTTGGCCGTGGTCTTCAGGCGCGGCAGGCCGCGGTCGGTCACTTCAATGCCGACACGCTCGGGCTGCTGCCGTCCGATGGCATCGGTGGCGGTATATTCCAGCGCGTACGTACCATCGATGCGGGCGCCGAAACGGCCGAACGAGGTTGCCGGAAGCTTCCAGTCCACGCCGAAGTCGATGCCATCCATGCGGATCGCGCCGAGATTTTCCAGTGCAATGACGAACTGCGTGATGTTGCCGAGACTGTCGCGGCGGATGCGCTGGCAATCGGACGACGCCGGGTTGGCGCTGTTGGCGCAGTTGAACAGCACGGTCTGCGCGTCAGGTGCCTGGATGGCGCCTTCGACGTTGATGCGGTAATAGCCGAGCGAGAAGTCCAGCTTGTCTGCCCATGCGCGCTGCGTGCCCCATTCCGGGCTGTACACCGCACCGAACGTCAGGCTTTTGGAGGTTTCCGGCTTGAGCCCGGCGTTGCCGTTCGTCGTCGTCAGGACCTGCGTATTGAGCTGCGTGTAACCCGCCGGCACGCCAATCGCACTGCAGTTGGCCAGCATCGCCCCCGTCGCTGCGGAGCACGGATCCCTGAGCAACGGTCCGGCGATCGCACCTGAAGCGTAGAGTTCGCCCAGCGAAGGCGCACGGAAGCCTTCCGCCCAGTTTCCGCGCAGGGTGAGGTCATTGAAGACCTGCCAGCGGAAACCGACCTTGTTGTTGGTGGTGCCACCGAAGTTGGAGTAGTCCGAATAGCGCGTGGCCAGCGACACGTCGAAGCTCTGGATGCCCGGCAATTCGGCCAGCAACGGCGCGTTGAGCTCCAGGTAGTACTCGTCCGTGGTGAACGAGCCCGACAGCGGCGGCATCGATACACCCGCGCCACCTACTTCACCGGCAACCGCGATCGGATTCGGGGTGTAGTAACCGGACTGCCTCCTGTTCTCGTAACCGGCCGCGAATTCGAGCGTCCCCGCCGGCAGGTCGAAGAGGTTGCCGCTGATGTTCGCGGTGTAGTCCTGCAGACGCTGCTGGCTGCGGTCCAGGCCCGTGAACATGATGTAGTCGAGCATCTCCCTGGTGACGCCCGCGGGGCCGCCGAAGAGATTGAACGGCACGCACGCTCCGGTGCATTGCGAAATCGGGCCCAACGCCTGCTTGAGCTTCGCCGCGTTGTACTGCGTGAACAACTCGTTCGTCGCCCTGTTGGTGGCGTCGACGTAGTTGACGTCCCAGTTGAAGAAGCGTGTTCCCAGGCTGAAATGGCCTTCCAGTCCGGTCGAGAAGTAGCGGGTATCCACTTCCTGCTTGAACCGGCGGGCACCGGCCGACACGAGGCGCATCTGGCCGGCCACCGGCACGATGGTCTGGCCGAACGGGTTGTACGGGTTGGTCGCATCGACGGTCGTGATGCTGCCGTACGGCGAGCTGCCGAACGAGGTGCCGAATGAGATATTCGTCGGCGCGGCGCGGTTTTCCGACTTGCGGCTGTTGTAGAGCCCCTTCACGTGGGCGCTGACGCTCTCGGAAAGCTGGAACTTCACCTGGCCGAAAAGGCTGTTGCGCTCGAGCGGGTTCAGCAGCAACCCGTACGGCGCGTGGTTGAAGCGGTCGGTCGCACCACTGAAGCGGTGGAAGTCTTGCGATGGGTCACCGGTCGAGGTGCCATTGGACACGATGTTGCAGTTGCCGCCGGGGCACAGGCCGCCAAAAGTGTCTTGGCCCCTGAAAATGAGCCGCGTGTATGGCGTCGACGTGCTGCCCAGGGCCAGGCCGGTACCCGGCACCGGAAAGGAGGAACGTTCCCACTCGTCCGACGAAATACCGTCCTGCTTCGAGAAGCCGAGGTCGAGGAACCATTCGACTTTTTCGCTCTTGCCGCCGTAGGACAGGCCCATCTGGCGGTTCGTGCCGCCGCCAAGCCGGAGGTTGTCGCCGGAGTAGAGGTTGACGGCGCCGCCTTTCTGCGACTTCTTGGTGATGATGTTCACCACGCCGGAGATCGCGTCGGAGCCATACAGCGAGGACGCGCCGTCCTGCAGGATCTCGATGCGCTCGATGATGCCGACGGGAATCGTGTTCATGTCGACCGAGTTCGACACGCCCGAACCGGAACTTTCATTGACCCAGCGCAGGCCGTCGACCAGCACCAGCACGCGCTTGGTGCCGAGGCTGCGCAGGTTGAGCTGGGACGAGCCCGCGCCGCTGCCGCTGCCGTCCGGCGGCAGGCCGGTGTTGCCGGAGGGGTTGAGCTGGGCATTGAAACCCGAACCCGCCGAGCTCAGCTGGGAAAGAATGTCCCCCACACTGGTCAGGCCGGACCGTGAAATTTCTTCCTGCGTGATCGAAATCACCGGGTTCTGGGTCGCCGCATCCGCACTTTTGATGCGCGATCCGGTGACTTCCACGGCGTCCAGCGTGCGAACTTTGTGATTGTCCGTCGGTGCGGCCTCCTGCGCGGAGGCGCTGGAACAGATCGCAATGGCGGAGAGTAAAATCGGCAAACCCTTTCTTACAGACGGCATACTCAGCCTCTCATTATTTGTTTTGGCCCGTTAAAGGGCATGCCCCATTCAAACTCAAACGATTTCGTATTCCGCAATCTTCCGATCCGCTACGAAACCCGTGCCTCTCGCACGCAATTGAGTTTTCTTCTCCCCCCACCCGAGGGCGCTGAGCCGCCTCAGCCGTTGCCGTAAATCTCGACCCACTGAGCGCGGTGGCTTCGAGTCTAGGAAGGCCCGTGGGTAATTCACTTACCAAATAATGACAAACATAACGCAGTTGACGACACTCAAACGTCGCCAGCGGAGAACCTGCAACGGTTCCGCAGCCGAGTCTCCACCGGGAACCGGATGGCTTGTCGCCCATGCGATGTGTGGGTACGGCCGGCCGCAGCGGTGCAACCGGTCGCCCAGGTCTGCAGCGTTGCCTTGAGGTCCGGCTGGCTCCTCACCGGCCTGTACTACGCGCAAGGTGACTGGGGCACGCCGCTCGCCAACGGCGTGCGGCCGGGAGCGCCGGAGCTGGATGGATGCGCTCGCAAGCGATGGCGGCGGCTCCGGATTGACGGGCCGGACTGCTGTCGACCACTGCTCGCCGGAGCCTCACGCCAACGGTGAGATCCTGTCACCCGTCTCCGACCGTTGCCACACGGAGAAGCACCGGGGCAATGTCAGCGCCGTGTCACGGCCTCGCCGTGAACTTGAAACTGATCGACAGCGATGCAACAGACGCCGCAATCGACCCGGCAGGCCAGCGTGCTCACGCCATCCGCTGACGCAACGCCTGGTACACCGGCTCGGTATCCGGACGCTGGCCGTGCCACAACTCGAACGCATCGGCGGCGGTTTCCACCAGCATGCCGAGGCCGTCGAATGCGTAGCGTGCACCCGCGGCCGTCGCCCAGCTCAGGAAGCCGCTGGCGGCGGCGCCGTAGGAAAGGTCGTAGCACAGCGCGCGCGCACCGACCAGCGCGGGCGGCAACTGCAGCGACGCACCCAGCACGCCGGCCGAGGTGGCGTTGATGATCATGTCGTAGCTGCCGATGTCGGCCAGATCGGACCAGTAGCGGGTATGCGCGCGCGCCGGTTCGCCAATCGCGTCGGCCAGCGCATCGGCGGTCTCGGCGGTGCGGCTCACGATGGTCAGCGTCTCCACGCCGGCATCCAGCAGATTCCAGGCCACGCCATGCGCGGCACCGCCGGCGCCCAGCAGCAGGGCGGTGTGGCCGCGCAGGTCCACGTGGTGACGCTCGGTGAGGTCGCGCACCAGGCCGGCGCCATCGGTGTTGTGCGCGGCCAGCCGGCCGTCGGCCAGCGGGGTCAGCACGTTCGCGCTGCCGGCGCGGGTGGCCGCCATACTGCGTTGCACGGCCAGCGCATAGGCGGCGGCCTTGTGCGGCAAGGTGACATTCGCGCCGCGGCCGCCGGCGGCGAAGAAGCGCTGCACGACCGCGGCAAACTCGACCGGCGCCGCGTCGATCGCGCGGTACTCCAGCTCGACGCCGAACTGCCGCGCAAATGCCTGGTGGATCTGCGGCGACCGCGAGTGGCTGATCGGATGGCCGAACACGGCGAACTGGGCGGCTGGCATGGGGATTCCCTGATGGTTACCTGGCTTCATTCTACAAGCCGCCCTTACGTCGCAAGCGGTGAGATGGGCACACCGCAACCTGCGGTCACTTTTCCGCGGAGACCGTCCATGCGCACGCAAGCCTTGTCTTCCCCACATCATCAACGCCTGCTCGGCGCCGCCGTGCTGTGGTTGCTTGGCGGCGGCGCGTTGCTGCTGAGCACGCTGGTACCGGCGCACACCGATCTGCTTGGCTGGACGCCGGCGTTCTGGCTGGTCGGGGCGCCGCTGATCGTGCTGCTGGCGCTGGAACCTTCGCTGCCGCGGCAGTTGCTGGCGCTGTACCGGCCGCGCCGGCGCATGGTTCGCCGCATGGCCTGGTATTAACCCCTGACGCGCAGGGGTGACGCCAGTCAGTGGGTGCTGCCGCCCTGGCGCTTGCGCTCCATCCGGCGCAGGAACTCCTGCATGATGCGCAGGTACAACTCGTCGCCCAGATGCGCGTCCTCGACGCCGGCGTCGATCGACGGGTTGTCGTTGACCTCGATCACCACCGGCTTGTTGCCGACCCGTTTCAGATCGACTCCGTACAGGCCGTCGCCGATCGGATGGGTCGCCTTCAGCGCCAGCTTGACCACTTCGGCCGGCGCATCCTTCACCGCGATGGTCTCGAAGCCGCCGGATTTCGCGGTGCCCTTGGCGCCGTGGTTGTAGATCTGCCAGTGGCCGCGCGACATGTAGTACTTGCACGCGTACAGCGGCTCGCGGTTGAGCACGCCGATGCGCCAGTCGAATTCGGTGTAGACGTATTCCTGCGCCAGCAGCAGCGCGCTGTGCTGGAACAGGCCGCTGGCCGCCTGCGTCAGTGCCTCTTCGTCTTCCACCTTGACCACGCCGCGCGAGAACGAGCCATCCGGGATCTTCAGCACCAGCGGGAAACCGAGCTTGGCGACGACTTCTTTCATGCCCTTGCTGTCGTCGCGGTAGAGAATCTCGGTGCGCGGCACTGCCAGCTTGCGCGAAACCATCAGGTCGTTGAGGTAGATCTTGTTGGTGCAGCGCAGGATCGAGCTGGGGTCGTCGATCACCACCATGCCTTCCTTCTCCGCGCGATGGGCGAAGCGGTAGGTGTGGTTGTCGCTGGCGGTGGTCTCGCGGATGAACAGGCCGTCGTACTCGGCCAGGCGCTGGTAGTCGTTCTTGCCGATCGGATCGACTTCGATGCCAAGCTCCTTGCCGGCGGCGACGAAGGATTTCAGCGCCTTCTTGTTCGACGGCGGCATCTGCTCCTTCGGGTCGACCAGCATCGCCACGTCGTAGCGGAACTGGCGCCGCGCGCGCGGCTTGCGCCACAGCTTGCGCGAGAAACCGTCGAGTTCCTCGGCGAACGCATCCTCCTGCGCGTCGTCCAGCGTGTGCAGACCGACCGGCTTGATCGAGCTGACCTGCCACACGCGGTCGCGCTCGAACTCGATCCGCAGCAGCGGGCAGGGAAACGTCTCGAACACCTGCCGCGCCAGATCCTGCAACGCCGGATAGGCGGTTTCGCCGAAGTAGACCAGGATGCCGAAGTCGGTGGTGTCGCGGCCGCCGGCCGGCAGGAAGTGGGTCAGCTTCTGGTTGAGGTCGTCGATGTCCACGCCGTACAACGAGCGCCGGCGCAGGTCGTTCACCGTGCGCACCGACGGCATCACCTTGTGCCCGCGCGCCTCGGCCAGCAGCGACACGTAGTAGCCGGCACCGAGGTACTTGTAGCTGCGGCACAGGTTGATCACGTGGGTGCGTTCGTCGTCGCTGCCGACCGGCTTGCGCAGGTAGTCCATCGCGCTCATCACGTCGACGGACGGATAGTACGAACTCCAGTCGGAGGCTTTTTCGACAACGATGACCAGACGGGTCATGGCACCACTCGGGCGATACGGCGATGGCGGGGCTGCCCCTGCGCGGGGCGCGGCAGCATGTACAAAACGCGCAGTTTGGCACAGCGTCGCCGTGGCACAAGGGAAAGCGCTGAAGCGCGAATAAACGGCGCCGGCGCGCGCCGGTACGCGGAAATCGCCCGCGCGCGCTGTCGGCTGCTAAAGTCCGCGTGTGCCGACCACCTTTCCCCTGCCGTCATACGAGCACGCCCGCCGCGTCGTGGCGGAATCCGCCGACCTGCCGCCTGCTCCCGCCAGCCTGCTGCGCGTGCGCCGCGCCGCTTCGTCCGACCTGGACGACCTGGTTGCGCTGGAGCAGCGCAGCTTCAACAGCGACCGGCTGAGCCGCGCGCAATACCGCCGCCACCTGGACAGCGATTCGGCCCTGGTGCTGGTGGCCAGCGCCAACCACCGCCACTTCCTCGGCAACGCCGTGCTGTTCTTCCGCAAGGGCAGCGGCGCGGCGCGGCTGTACTCGCTGGCGACCCAGCCCGAGGCTCGCGGCCAGGGTGTCGGTGCGGCGCTGCTGGAAGCCGCCGCCGAGGTTGCCCGTCGCCGCGGCTGCCGCGCGCTGCGCCTGGAAGTACGCGCCGACAATCACAGCGCGATCAAACTCTACGAACGACTCGGCTATCGACGCATCACCGCACTGGCGGCTTACTACCAGGACGGCGCGGATGGCTGGCGCTACGAGAAGCTGCTGGACTGAGCGGGTGCAGTTGTGCGGTTCGAGCCGCGACGTGGCCGCTTAATGTGGCGCTACCAGCAGGTTGACCAAGGAAGCCCCGAGAATCTCGGCATAGCCGCTTACGACCCATGACGCAATCGGCGTCAGCGGCCTTCCGCAGACACCCGTACTGTTTTGCGAGATGCATTCTTTGCGTATTCCCGCTCGGCGTTCGAGCGGCTGTTGCAAAACGACCGCTGACAGCTCCGCAAGAGACTTCCCGCCGACGCCAGGCCCCCTAACCACCCAGCGGCTGTCCAATCCTTCGCTCGGTCACCTCGTCGGGCCGCGCCACCAGCGCGCCGGTGCGCATCAGGCTGACGCTGTAGTGGCCCTGGTCGACCAGCGGCAGGAACGCGCCGCTGCCGTAGACGGTGTCGATTTCCGGCACCCAGCGCGGGTACTGCTTTTTCAGGTTGAGCAGGTCGAAGGCGCCGGCTTCGCCGAAGCCGATCACGGTGCGGGGCGCGCTGGCTTCCTGCGCCGGATCGTCGTAGCGGCCGGACAGCCGGTCGAGCCGGTACAGCGGCGGCACGCCGGCCAGCAGGGCGGGCAGTTTCCACTTCAGCACGATCGCCTCGACGCGCCAGTCGTCGCCGGCCAGCTGCACCTGGCGCGTGCTGCCGTCGGGCCAGGTGAGGGTGAGCGCCCAGCGCTGCGGCGACAGGATGCGTGCGTCGATCTCGACCACCGGCGCCTCTTCGCCAAGCAGCCGGTAGCCGCGCAGCGCATAGCCGGTGCCGGCCAGCAGCAGGGTCAGCGCGAAGCAGGCCAGGCACAGCAGCGCGCGCCAGCAGGCGGCCAGCCGGCGGCCGTCGTACAGGCGCTGGCGCAAGGCCACCAACTGCACCAGGGTGGCCACGCCGAACACCACCGCCAGCACCAGCAGCACGGTCATCGGCATGCGCAGCAGCGCGCTCCAGTCCATCGTCGTTCCCTCATCGCCTCGTCGTGCGATTCATCCGCGCATCATAGCGGCGATGCCGCGGCCGGTTCAGCGCGGCTCGCTATACTGCAGCCGTCTCCAGGAATTCCGATCATGCGCCGATCCCTCTTGCTGCTGCCGTTCTGCCTCGCCCTCGCCACGCTTGCCGGCTGCGGCAACAAGGGCCCGCTGGTGCTGCCGAGCCAACCCGCCGCGGCGTCGACCACGGTGAAACCGGCCGCGCCGGCACTACCGGCCAGCGTCGACAACCCGGCTACCGACCAGTACTGATTCCGCCCATGCAGCTGCGCTTCTCGAAAATGCACGGCATCGGCAACGACTTCGTCGTGCTGGACTGCCGGCAGCGCGCGTTCCCGCTGGACGCGGCACAGATCCGCGCGCTGGCCGACCGCCACACCGGCGTGGGCTTCGACCAGTTGCTGAGCATCGAACCGGCGCGCAACCCGGCCTGCGCGTTCTATTACGGCATCTGGAACGCCGACGGTTCGTCGTCCGGCCAGTGCGGCAACGGCGTGCGCTGCGTGGCGGCGTGGCTGCACCGCGCCGGTGCGCTGGCGCTGGGCGACAGCGTGGCGATCGAGAGCCCGTCCGGCCCGGTGACGGTGTGTCTGCTCGGCGCCAACCAGGTCACCGTGGACATGGGCGAGCCGGTATTCGAACCGGCGCGTATCCCGTTCGCGGCCGACGCCACGGCCGATCGCTACGAAATCGTCGTGGGCGACGAACGGCTGGACATCGGCGCGGTATCGATGGGCAACCCGCATGCGGTGGTGGCGGTGGAAGACCTCGCCAACCCCGCGCTGCAGCGGCTCGGCCCGCTGCTGACGAACCATCCACGCTTCGCGCAGGGCGCCAACGCCGGCTTCGTGCAGCGGCTCGATCGTGGCCAGCTGCGCCTGCGCGTGCACGAACGCGGCGCCGGCTGGACCCGCGCCTGCGGCACCGGCGCCGGCGCCGCGATGGCAGTGCTGCACCAGCGCGGCGACGTCGACGACTCGGTGGCCGTCGAGCTGCCCGGCGGCACGCTGCGGATCGACTGGGCCGGCCCCGGCCACACGCTGTGGATGACCGGCCCGGCCGCGTTCGCGTTCGAGGGCGAATGGCCGGTTCCGGCCGCCGGCACCTGACGCGGCGGTTGAAGCGCGCCCGCGTCCATCGCACACTCCAGCCGGACGGCGCGCATCTTTCGCGCGCCCCGCAACGGTTCGAGGACATTCACGCATGACCGCCACCCTGCTCGACGACGCCACCCAGGCCCGCGTGGTCGCCGCCTACCTGAAACGCCACCCGGAATTCCTCAGCGAATACCCCGAGCTGGCCGCCCGGCTGACCATGCCGCCGCGCGAGCAGGGCGGCGCGGTGTCGTCACTGGCGGTGTACCAGTTGCAGAGCCTGCGCGACAAGAACGCGGAACTCGAACGCCAGCTGGCCGAACTGATCGCGATCGCCGCCGAGAACGAAAAGCTGATGGAACGCGTGCACGCGCTCACCGTGGCGCTGCTGCGCGCGAACACGATGGAGGTGACCGCGCGCACGGTGATCGCCAAGCTCGGCGCGGATTTCCACACCGAGCAGGTACGTCTGCTGCTGTTCGGCGACGAGCCGCAGCTGCCGCGCGCGGACTGGCTGCAGCAGATCCCCGGCGGCGGCGCCGCGCTGCCGGAGTTCGCCGAATTCCTGCGCAAGGGCGAGCCGGTCTCCGGCCGCCTGTCCGCCGAGAAGCTCGAGCGCCTGTTCGGCGCCGACGCCGGGCAGATCCGTTCGGTCGCGATGATGCGGCTGGGCGACTGCGGCATCCTGGCGATCGGCAGCACCGACCCGGACCGCTTCCAGCCCGGCATGGGCACGCTGTTCCTGAAGATGATCGCCGCCACCATCACCGCCGCGCTGGCACGCTCGCGGGATATTTCCTGAGCCGGCGATGACGCCCGAACAACAGGTCGAGCAATGGCTCGATCGCCTCGCCGGCGAACGCCACGCCTCGCCGCACACGGTCGCCGGCTACCGCCGCGACCTGGCCAAGCTGCTGCACTTCATGCGGGAACAGCAGCTGGCTTCGTTCGATGCGCTGGATGCGAACCGGATGCGCACGTTCGTGGCCGGCGAGCATCGCGGCAAGACCGGCAAGGATGGGCTGGCGCCGAAAAGCCTGCAGCGCCTGCTGTCGTCCTGCCGCAGCCTGTTCCGCCAGCTCAACCGCGAAGGCCAGCTGGCCGGTGATCCGCTGCTCGGCGTGCGCGGCCCCAAGGTCCGCCGCAAGCTGCCGCAGGTGCTCGACGTCGACGAGGCCGCCGCGCTGGTGGAGACCGACAGCGGCGGCAAGCTGGCGCTGCGCGACCGCGCGATGCTGGAGCTGTTCTACTCCAGCGGCCTGCGCCTGTCCGAACTGTGCGGCTTGCGCTGGCTCGACCTCAACCTCGACGAGGGCGAAGTGCGCGTGCTCGGCAAGGGCAACAAGACCCGCATCGTGCCGGTCGGCCGCCACGCCATCGCCGCGCTGCGCGCGCTGGGCACGGAAGAAGGCACGTCGGCGGACAGCCCGATCTTCCGCGGCCGCGGTGGCGCGCCGATCAACCCGCGCACGGTGCAGCTGCGCATGAAGACGCTGGCGCTGCAGCAGGGCATTCCCAAGCACATCCATCCGCACCTGCTGCGGCATACGTTCGCCAGCCACATGCTGGAATCCTCCGGCGACCTGCGCGCCGTGCAGGAACTGCTCGGCCACGCTGACATCGCCACTACCCAGATCTACACCCACCTGGATTTCCAGCACCTGGCCAAGGTCTACGACGCCGCGCATCCGCGGGCCAAGCGCAAACCCTGACGTTGTGCCCCTCCCCTGCCTGCAGGGGAGGGTTGGGGAGGGGTGCTCTTGATCTTTCTCGCCAACCTGAGCAACCCCCTCACCTGAAGGACTCCCTTCGGTCGCCAGCCTCCCCCTGCGAGCAGGGGGAGGAGCCAAAAGCCCCCGACATTGAAGCGAAACCGCTGCGGCCCCATCTCATTCGCTCAGGCACATTCTTGCGGAGCTCCCATGGAATCGTTTCACGCCACCACCATCGTCTGCGTGCGCCGCGAGGGCCGCGTCGTGATCGGCAGCGACGGCCAGGTCACGCTGGGCAACACGGTGATGAAGGGCAATGCGCGCAAGGTCCGCCGGCTGGGCAAGGCGGGCGACGTGGTGGCCGGCTTCGCCGGCGCCACCGCCGACGCGTTCACCCTGTTCGAACTGTTCGAGCAGAAGCTCGAGAAGCACAACAGCAATCTCACCCGTGCCGCGGTGGAAATGGCCAAGGAATGGCGCACCGACCGCCGCTTCGGCCGGCTCGAGGCGATGCTGGCGGTGGCGGACAAGGAGGCGTCGCTGCTGATCTCCGGCAACGGCGACGTGGTGGAACCCGAACACGGCCTGATCGCGATCGGCTCCGGCGGCCCGTTCGCGCAATCCGCGGCGATGGCCCTGCTGGAAAACACCGAACTGGATGCGCGCACCATCGTCGAGAAGGCGCTGAAGATCGCCGGCGACATCTGCATCTACACCAACCACAACGTGTCGATCGAAGAGCTGTGATTCGAAGGCCGGGATTCGGGAGACGGGATTGGGGATTCGCAAGAGCCCGCATTCCCAACCCCGCCGCGTCCCTCAGCTTTTCCGAATCCCAAATCCCCAATCCCGAATCCCGGCGAAGCCCATGAGCGAACTCACTCCCCGCGAAATCGTCAACGAACTCGACCGCTACATCATCGGCCAGCACGACGCCAAGCGTGCGGTGGCGGTGGCGCTGCGCAGCCGCTGGCGGCGCATGCAGCTGCCGGTGGAGATGCGCAACGAGATCACGCCGAAGAACATCCTGATGATCGGCCCCACCGGCGTGGGCAAGACCGAGATCGCGCGGCGCCTGGCCACGCTGGCGAATGCGCCGTTCGTGAAGGTCGAGGCGACCAAGTTCACCGAGGTGGGCTATGTCGGCAAGGATGTGGAATCGATCATCCGCGACCTCGCCGACGTGGCCTACAAACTGACCCGCGAGCAGGCGATCAAGCGCGTGCGCACGCAGGCCGAGGACCGCGCCGAGGACCGCATCCTCGACGCGCTGCTGCCGCGCCGGCAAACGCCGACCGACTGGACCCACGACCCCGCGCCGACGATCGACAGCGACACCCGCCAGAAGCTGCGCAAGCAGCTGCGCGAGGGCGCGCTGGACGAGCGCGAGATCGAGCTGGACTTCGCCATGAACGTGGGCGTGGAGATCATGTCGCCACCGGGCATGGAGGAGATGGGCGCGCAGCTGCGCCAGATGTTCCAGAACCTGGGCGGGGCCAAGACGCAGCAGCGCAAGCTGGCGATCAAGCTGGCGCGGCCGCTGCTGATCGACGAGGAAGCCGGCAAGCTGCTCAACGACGAGGAGATCCGCGCCCAGGCGATGGAATCTGCCGAGCAGAACGGCATCGTCTTCATCGACGAGATCGACAAGGTGGCGCAGCGTTCCGACTACGGCCACTCCGGAGTCAGCCGCGAAGGCGTGCAGCGCGACCTGCTGCCGCTGGTGGAAGGCTCCACCGTGTCGACCAAGTACGGCCCGATCAAGACCGACCACATGCTGTTCATCGCCTCCGGCGCGTTCTCGCTGGCCAAGCCGTCCGACCTGATCCCCGAACTGCAGGGCCGCCTGCCGATCCGGGTGGAGTTGTCCGCGCTGAGCGTGGACGACTTCAAGCGCATCCTGCGCGAACCGCACAACGCACTGACCAAGCAGTACGTGGCCCTGCTCGGCACCGAAGGCGTCGGCATCGAATTCACCGACTCCGGCGTGGACCGGCTGGCCGAGGTGGCGTTCCAGGTGAACGAGCGCACCGAGAACATCGGCGCACGCCGGCTGCACACCGTGATGGAGCGCCTGCTGGAAAAGATTTCCTTCGAGGCCGCGGACAAATCCGGCGAAAAATACCTTATCGACGCCGAACATGTAGACAAAAACCTTGCAAGCCTGGCCCAGAACGAAGATCTCAGCCGCTACATCCTCTAAACAAGCCGGTCACCCCCATCTGCTAAAATAGGCGCCGTGAGCAACATTATTGAACTGAAAAACACCGGCCAGCGCGCCCAGTTGCGCGAGGCGCAGCAGAAGCAGACGCTGGTGCGGTTGTGGCGCGAGGAGCTTGAACACGGCAGCTTCTGCGGCTACGTGGGTGGCGTGGGACGCGAATTCTTCCTGCTCTGGGTGGTCGGCGACGGCGTCACCTACGACGGCATGTACGTGATGCGCCATCGCGACGTCAGCGAACTGGAAGCGCCCGACAAACACCATGTGTTCTTCGAGAAGGCGCTGGCGCTGAAGCACATCCTGCCGCGCATGCCGCGCGGCTTCCCGCTGGACAATATCCGCGAAGTCATCCAAGCCGCCGGCGCGCAGGCCGCGGTGATCGGCGTGCACGTGGACAGCGAGGACGAGTCCGAGGTCTGCTACATCGGCCGCCTGATCGACGTCGAGGAAGACGGTTTCAACATGCAGGAACTGAGCCCCGACGCGGAGTGGATGCGCGAGCCCTCGTTCTTCGCCTGGGACGAAGTCTCCACCGTCAGCATCGAGGACAGCTACGCGCAATCCCTGCTCGCCGTGGCCGGCCCCGCGCCGGCCCTGCTGCCCGGCGACACCGGCATCGGCCGCGCGCCATCCCCCTGAGAACTCTGCGCCCTCCCCTGGGGCTGGGCGACCGAAGGGAGTCCTTCAGGTGAGGGGTTGCTCTTTGCGCTCGCAATTCCAGCGCCATCGCGTCAGCGGTTAAGCTCTCACGTTCATCGTGAAGCAGCGCCATGGCGGGGAACAACAGATGACACGCATCGTCGTCGTCGGCAGCATCAACATGGATCTGGTCACCCAGGCGCCGCGTTTCGTCGGCCCCGGCGAGACCATCCTGGGCGAACGTTTCCTCACCGTACCCGGCGGCAAGGGTGCCAACCAGGCCGTGGCCGCGGCTCGGCTCGGTGCTGAAGTGGCGCTGGTCGGCGCCATCGGCGACGACGCGTTCGGCCGGCAACTGCGCGAGAGCCTGGCCGCCGAAAAGGTCGACCTCAGCCACATCGCGCAACTCGCCGACAGCGCCAGCGGCACCGCCTCGATCACCGTCGCCGGCGGCGAGAACCAGATCATCGTGGTCCCCGCCGCCAACGCACGGGTCACCCCGGCACAGGTCGAACACGCGCAGTCACTGATCGCCCGCGCCGACGCCGTGCTGGTGCAGATGGAAATCCCGCTGGAAACCGTCGAAGCCACTCTGCGCCTGGGCCACCGCCTCGGCGTGCCGGTGATCCTCAACCCCGCCCCCGCGCAGAAGCTGCCGGTCGACTGGTTGCAACTCGCCCGCTACGTCACCCCGAACCAGCACGAACTGGCGATCCTGCTCGGCGCCGATCCGGATGAGGATTTCCGCAGCCTGATGCAACGCGCGCCATCTCCGGTCGTGCTCACCCGCGGCGGCGACGGCGCCTGGTACCGCGAACAAGGCGAGCCGATCCACCAATCCGGCTTCAACGTCGAGGTGGTCGACAGCACCGGCGCCGGCGACACCTTCAACGCCGCGCTGGCCGTGTTCCTCCACGAAGGCTTGGCCGACGCCGTACGCAAGGCCTGTGCCGCGGCCGCGCTGTCGGTCACCCGGCTCGGTGCGCAGGGCGGCATGCCGGGCCTGCATGAAGTGGATGCTTTCCTCGCGCAGCAGTCTGGTTGATCACTTGCCAATACAGAACGAACTGAAGATCGCCCCGAGCAGATCGTCGCTGCTGTAGCTGCCGGTGATTTCGCCCAGCGCGTGCTGAGCCTGGCGCAGTTCCTCGGCGGCGAGTTCGCCGGCGCGACTGCCGGCGAGGATGGCGGCGGTGCGATCGAGATGCGCGCCGACCTGCTGCAGCGCCAGCACGTGGCGTCGACGGGCGCTGAAGGCGCCTTCGCCACTGCCGGCACCGGCGAGATGCTTGAGGTGCTCGCGCAAGGTGTCGAGGCCGGCGCCGGTTTTCGCCGAAGCCCACAACCAGTGCATGCCTTCGCACTGGTTGTGGCGGGCGGGAATCTGGTCGAGGTCGATCTTGTTGATCAGCACCACGCGCTCGACGCCGGCGGGCAGGGCATCGAAGAACGCCAGGTCGGCGGCGTAGTCGGCGGTAGTGGTGACCAGCAGGGCCACGTCGGCGCGCTGCAGTTCGCCGTGAGCGCGGCGCACGCCTTCGCGTTCGACTTCGTCGTCGGTGTCGCGCAGGCCGGCGGTGTCGGCCAGTTCCAGCGCAATGCCGTCGAGGCTGAGCGCTTCGCGCAACACGTCGCGGGTGGTGCCGGCGACCGGCGTGACGATGGCGCGATCGCTGCCGGCCAGTGCGTTGAGCAAGCTGGACTTGCCGGCATTGGGGCGGCCCACGATGGCCACCTTGAGGCCGTCGTTCAAACGCAGGCCTCGTTGCGCCTCGCGCAGCAGTTCAGCCAGTTCGACACGCAGGCTTTCGAGTTGAGCAGCGATCGCCGGGTCGGCAAGGAAGTCGATTTCTTCCTCGGGAAAGTCGATCGCCGCCTCGATATGCACACGCAAGGCGATCAGCGCCTGCAGCAGCGCCTCGACCCTGCGCGAGAACACGCCTTCCATCGACTGCAGCGCGGCACGCGCACCGGCCTGCGAGCGTGCCGCGATCAGGTCGGCGACGGCTTCGGCCTGGGTCAGGTCGAGCTTGCCGTTCAAGAACGCGCGCTCGGTGAATTCGCCGGGCCGCGCCAGCCGGACACCGAGTTCGCAGCAGCGGTGCAGCAACGCGTCGAGCAGCACGGCGCTGCCGTGGCCTTGCAGTTCAAGCACGTGTTCGCCGGTGTACGAGGCGGGAGCGGGGAAATGCAGCAGCAGGCCGCGATCGATCAGCCCGCCGGCGGCGTCGCGGAACGCGGCGAAGTGGGCGTAACGAGGTTGCGGCAGGCGGCCGAGCAGGGCCCGCGCGATCGCCGGCACCGCCGGCCCGGATACGCGCAGCACGCCCACGCCGGCGGCACCGGGCGCGCTGGCGATGGCGGCGATGGTGTCGCTGGAGTGCTCGGTCATGATGCGGTGACTCTAAACGAAGTCAGCCGCGACGGTTGCCCGCTCGCGGCTGACGATGCAAACGCGGCGGCTCGGGCTCAGGCCGGCTTGACCACGTCCTCGCGATCGACGTGGTGGGTGATCCACCACTGCTGGCCGAGGCCCACGATGCCGTTGACCGCGTAATACAGGCACAGGCCGGCCGGGAAGAACGCGAACATCACGGTGAACAGCAGCGGCATCACCTTCATCATCTTCGCCTGGGTCGGGTCCATGCCCGCGGCGACCGGGTTCAACCACTGCGTGCCAAGCATCACGATCGCGTAGATGATCGGCAGGATGTAGAGCGGATCGGGTGCGCTGAGGTCGGGGATCCACAGGAACGGCGCGTGGCGCAGCTCCAGGCTGTACTCGAGCACGAAGAACAGGCCGTAGAACACCGGCATGGTGATCAATACCGGCAGGCAGCCACCCATCGGGTTGACCTTCTCCTTCTTGTACAGCTCCATGGTGGCCATCTGCATCTTTTGCTTGTCGTCGCCGTAGCGCTCCTTCAACGCCTGGATGCGCGGCGCGAGCTTGCGCATCTTCGCGCTGGAGCGGTACTGCACCGCCGTCAGCTTCCAGCTCAGGCCCTTGATCAGCAGCACCAGCAGGATGATCGCCACGCCCCAGTTTTTGGAGACCGCGTGGAACTGCGACAGCACCCAGTGCATCGGCACCGCGATGATCTTGAACATGCCGTAGTCGATGGTCAGGTCCAGTCCCGGCGCGATCGTGTCCAGCGTGCCTTGCAGGTTCGGGCCCACGTACAGGCGCGACTGGCTGGTGAGGCTCTGCCCCGGCGCTACGCTCAGCGCGGGGCCGACCGTGCGGATCAGGTAGCGCGGATGCGCGCTGTCCGGGTTGATCGTCTGGGTGACGTACTGCTCGGTCTGGCCGGTCGGCGGGATCCACGCGGCGAAGAAGTACAGCTTCAGCATCGCCGCCCAGCCGCCTTTGATCGGGGCGTTGAGCAGGTCCTTCGGTTCGGCGAAATCCTTGAACGACAGCTTCTCGAACTTCTCGCCGGTGTACCAGGCGGCACCCTGGAAACTGCGCGTCTCCGGGTCGGTGTAGTTCTTCAGCCAGTTGCTGGCCTTCGGCGGCTCGACGCGCAGCAGTTGCTGATAGGCGTTGCCCTGCCATGGCGTGGTGGAGCCGTTGTCGATGCGCTGGCTCACGCCGATCACATAGCTGCCGCGCTTGAAGCTGTAGGTCTTGGTGACCTTGAGGCCGGCGGCGTCCTGCCAGGTGAGGTCGACCTTCAGTTCGGTCTGACCGTCGGCCAGCGCGTAGGTGGTCTTCTCACTGTGGAACAGCGCCAGGTGGTTCGGCTGGTCGGCCGGCGCGCTGTCGCTGCTGCTGACCAGGCCGTTCTGGGCCACGAAGTAGTGCGCGTCGTCGTTGGCCAGCAGCACGGTCGGCGGCGGGTTCGGCGCCTTGTGCGTGCGCGGCGCTTGCGGGTAGGCCAGCAGGTCGGCGTGCACCAGGCTGCCGCCGCGGGTGTCCACGCTCAGCTTCAGCACGTCGGTGTCGATGGTGATCAGCTGCGCCGACGCTGGCGCGGCAGGGCCGGCGGTGGTGGTGATCGTCGGCGTGGCTGCACCCGGCACCGAGGCCACCGGGATTGCGCCGGGCACGCTGGCATCAGCTGTCGGGGTGGCCGCGCTCGCTGCGCTGGCCACCGCGGCCTGCGGCGGCGGTGGCGCGTAATCCTTCTCCCAGGCCAGGAACAGGAAGTAGGCCACGGCCAGCAGGGCGAACATGAGGAAGGTGCGCGTTTGATTCATCGCGTAGCAGATCCGGGTAACGCCACGACACGTGTCAACGCCGCGGAGACAGGAAGGAAAAAGGTCAACGCTCGATTGTGGTGGTGTCGTCGGCGGGCTTCAATGGCCCCGACGTCTCGGCATGGCTGGCCAGCAGTTTTTTCCACAGGCCGTCGAGTTCGGCCAGCAGTTGCGGCCCGGGTACGCCGGCGGCCTGTTCGCGCGCCATCACCATCATGTCGACCGCCGGCAGCTGGTGGCGCACGCGCCGGAACGACTCACGCAGCAACCGCTTGATCCGGTTGCGCTCGACCGCTCGCTTGGAGACGCGCTTGGAAATCGCCAGGCCAAGCCGGGCATGGCCCAGGTCGTTGTCGCGATAGCGCATATGAAAACAGCGGCCGCCTGCGCGTCCGCTGCTTGTCCGCAAGGCGGCGAAGTCACCCGGCCGACGTAACCGCGCTTCGCGCGGCAGCCCGGCGGTGGACATGACGCTCGTCCCCAATACTTGATCGGTACTTACGGGATCAGGCGCTTGCGGCCCTTGGCGCGACGGGCGTTGAGAATCTTGCGGCCGTCGGCGGTGGCCATACGGGCACGGAAACCGTGCGTGCGAGCGCGCTTGAGCTTGCTGGGCTGGAAGGTCCGCTTCATGGCTTACTCCGAAGGGAATGTGGATAAAAAGGTCAGAAAGTATGTGGGGTATTCGCCGCCGCTGTCAAATGACGCCGGAAGGCGCCCTGTGGATACCCATGTGGATATCTGCGCCGCGAGGGCGTGGAGGCTGCTGCTAGACTAACCCATCACCCCGCGCGCAAGCGCTTTGAAGCTGTGGTCGATTTTATTCATGAGTGATCTGTGGCGGCGCTGCCTTGAGCGCCTCGAAGGCGATTTGAGCGCCGAAGACCTGCACACCTGGCTGATGCCGCTGCAGGCGCGCGACGATGCCAACGGCCTGCAGCTGTTTGCGCCGAATTCCTACACCCTGGACACCGTGCGCGGGCGCTACCTGGAACAGATCGAGGCGGTGCTGCTGCAGCTTGGCGGCAAGCCCTGCCCGGTGCGGCTGGAAGTCGGCTCCAGCGCGGTCCGGCCGGCGGCGCCCGCCAAAGCGGCGGCAACGCCCCGGGCGGCGGCGGCGGCCCCTGCGCCCGCGTTCAACCACAACCTGGACCCGCATTACACCTTCGAGACCTTCGTCGAGGGCAAATCGAACCAGCTCGGCAAGGCCGCTGCGATGCAGGTGGCAACGAACCCGGGCCGGGCCTACAACCCGCTGCTGCTGTACGGCGGCACCGGCCTGGGCAAGACCCACCTGATGCACGCTGCCGGCAACCTGATGCGCGAGCGCAATCCGGACTTCAAGGTGATGTACCTGCGTTCGGAGCAGTTCGTCGGCTCGATGATCGAGGCCCTGCGCGCCAAGAGCATGGACCAGTTCAAGCAACGCTTCCGCTCGGTCGATGCGCTGCTCATCGACGACATCCAGTTCTTTGCCGGCAAGGACACCACGCAGGAAGAATTCTTCCATACGTTCAATGCGTTGTTCGAATCCAAGCAGCAGATCATCCTGACCTGCGACCGCTACCCGAAGGAAGTGGACAAGCTCGAGCCACGGCTGAAATCGCGCCTGGGCTGGGGCCTCTCGGTGGCGATTGAGCCGCCGGATTTCGAGACGCGGGCGGCGATCCTGCTGGCCAAGGCGCACGAGAAGGGCGTGGCGGTCGACGAGAACGTGGCGATGCTGCTGGCCAAGCGGATCCGCTCCAACGTACGCGACCTCGAGGGTGCGCTGAACACGCTGGCGGCACGGGCGAACTTCTACGGCAAGCCGATCACCACCGACTTCGCCGAGGAAACCCTGCGCGACCTGCTGGCCACGCATGCGCAGGCGATCACCATCCCGAACATCCAGAAGATCACCGCCGAGTACTTCAACGTGCGCCTGCAGGACCTGCTGTCCAAGCGACGCGTGCGCTCGCTGGCGCGGCCGCGGCAGATCGCGATGACGCTGTCCAAGGAACTGACCGAGCACAGCCTGCCGGAGATCGGCGAGGCGTTCGGCGGGCGCGACCACACCACGGTGATGCATGCCTGCAAGACGATCCGGAAATTCGTCGAGACCGACGCACGCATGCGCCAGGATTGGGAACAACTGATTCGCACCCTGACCGGTTGAGCGACGACGCGTAAAGATTATGGATAAGCGGGGGCTCAAGCTGTGGATAATGGGTGGATGGATTCGTGCTTTGAGTTATCCACATATCATCCACCGTCAGGCAGGCGCTCCAAGCACAGCCATAAAATCGCTCAAACAATTGATTTTCAATCAAAAATCAAGATATAAAAGTTACCCACAGCACCAACAACCACTACTAAACTTCTTTTAAAGACAGAACAGCAGGTATAGGGGAAGCACAGCCATGCAATTCAGCATCCAACGAGAAGCGCTGCTCAAGCCGCTGCAGCAGGTGGTTGGTGTCGTTGAACGTCGCCAGACGCTGCCCGTACTGGCGAACCTGCTGGTCAAGGTCGGTGACGGCAAGCTGTCGCTGACCGGCACCGACCTCGAGGTGGAGATGGTGGCCACCACCGAGGCGGAAAAGCTGGTCGACGGCGAGATCACCATTCCCGCGCGCAAACTGTTCGACATCGTGCGGGCCCTGCCCGACGGCGCGCGGATCGACCTCAAGCTCAATGGCGACCGCGTGGCGCTGAACGCCGGGCGCAGCCGCTTCACCTTGACGACCCTGCCGGCCAGCGAATTCCCCACGGTCGACGAGATCGAACTGGTGGAAAAGGTCAGCCTGCCGGAAGAAGTGCTGCGCGACCTGATGGAACGCACCGCGTTCGCGATGGCGAACCAGGACGTGCGCTACTACCTCAACGGCATGCTGCTGGACCTGCAGGAACACACCCTGCGCTGCGTGGCCACCGACGGCCACCGCCTGGCGATGAAGGAAACCGAGTTGCAGAGCTCGGTCAGCACGCGCCGGCAGATCATCATTCCGCGCAAGGGCGTCAACGAGCTGATCGGTCTGCTGGAAACCGGCGACGGGCAGGTCGAGCTGGAATTCGGTCGCAACCACCTGCGCGTGCGTCGCGGCGACGTGGTGTTCACCTCCAAGCTGATCGACGGTCGTTTCCCGGATTACGAGGCGGTGATCCCGCTCGGCGCCGACAAGACCGCCACGCTGGACCGCGAAGTGCTGCGTGGCGCCCTGCAGCGCGCCGCGATCCTGTCGAACGAGAAGTACCGCGGCGTGCGGCTGGAACTGTCGCCGGGCAAGCTGCGCATCGTGGCGCACAACCCGGAACAGGAGGAGGCGGTCGAGGAAGTCGAGGCCGATACCCACGTGTCCGACCTAGCGGTCGGTTTCAATGTGGGTTACCTGCTCGATGCGCTGGCCGCCCTGCGTGGCGACCAGGCCCGGCTCAGCCTGCGCGATGCCCAGTCCAGCTGCCTGGTGCAGGAACACGACAACGAGCATGCCCGTCACGTGATCATGCCGTTGCGGCTCTGACGGCCACCGCATGGTCTTCGCCATGTGCAGCAAGAACAGGCGACGCCGGGATTCCCATCAGGGACCCCGGCGTTCCTGTTTGTGGGCGCACTGCGCATGAGGCTGGAACAGCTGCGCATGCGCGGACTGCGCTGCCTCACCGACGTCGGTGTGGTGCTGGACCCGGCGGTCAACGTCTTCGTGGGTGCCAACGGCGCCGGCAAGACCAGCGTGCTGGAGGCGGTGTTCCTGCTGTCGCATGCACGCTCGTTCCGCAGTGGCGCGAAAGAGGCGCTGTTGCAGCGGGGCACGCCGCAGCTATCGATCTTCGCCGAACTGCGCCATGCCGATCAGCGTGTCTGCCGGCTTGGCCTGGGCCGGGACGGAGTGCGCTGGGAAGCAAAAGTGGACGGCGAGAACGTGGCGATCGGGCAACTGGTGCGCGAATGCGCCGTGGTCTGCTTCGAGCCTGGTTCGCATGCACTGATCGCGGGCGCGGCCGAAGAGCGTCGTCGTTATCTGGACTGGGGCGTGTTCCACGTGGAACACGATTTCCTGTCCGGCTGGCGCCGTTATCAACGCGCGCTGAAACAGCGCAACAGCTTGTTGCGTTCTGCGTCGGCACCGACTGATGCATTGTTTGCGCCGTGGGAGGCGGAGCTGGCGCAGTCCGCCCACCAGATCGACCTGCAGCGACGCGCCTATCTGGACCTGCTACGTCCGAAGCTGCTGGCCAGCGTTGCCGGCTTGCTGCCGGAACTGGGCGCGCTCGACCTGCGTTATCGACGTGGCTGGTCAGAGGAGCACGACCTGGCTCGGCAGTTGCGCGAACAGCGGGGCAGGGATCTGGCTCGCGGGCATACCACGCTGGGTGCGCATCGCGCCGACTGGTCGGTCGGGTTCGAACATGCTCCGTTGCGCGAGCATCTGTCGCGTGGCCAGGAAAAACTCACCGCACTGGCCTGCATGCTGGCTCAGGCCGAGCTGTATGCCGAACATCGCGGCGAATGGCCCATCGTGTGCCTGGACGACCTCGCCTCGGAACTGGACCAGTCCCATCAAGCCGCCGTAGTGGCCCAGCTGATGGCGGCTCGTGCCCAGGTTCTGCTGACCGGCACCGAGCTGCCGGCGGCGCTGCAGGGGCTTCCCGCACACGTGTTCCACGTGGAACAAGGCGAGCTGGCGCGCCTGCTATAATCGAAGGGTTGCATCTCCCAAGGATTGCATAACCCTGTCCGGCCTTTCACGGCGCCGTGTCGGGCGGGTCGCTGGCGCCAGGAAACGGTCAACGCATGAACGAATCCATCAACGAAAACCATTACGACTCCAGCAACATCAAGGTGCTGAAAGGCCTGGAGGCGGTGCGCAAGCGTCCGGGCATGTACATCGGCGACACCGATGACGGCACCGGCCTGCATCACATGGTGTTCGAGGTCGTCGACAACGCGATCGACGAGGCGCTGGCCGGCTATTGCGACAAGGTGGTGGTCACCATCTTCGACGATGGCTCGGTCAGCGTCAGCGACAACGGTCGCGGCATTCCGGTTGACATGCACCCGGAGGAGGGCCGTTCCACCGCCGAAGTGGTGATGACGGTGCTGCACGCCGGCGGCAAGTTCGACGCGAATTCCTACAAGGTTTCCGGCGGTCTGCACGGCGTGGGCGTGTCGGTGGTCAACGCGTTGAGCGAGCATCTGTGGCTGACGATTTATCGCGACGGTTACGAGCACCTGCAGGAATACTCGCTCGGCGAACCGCTGTTCCCGTTGAAGGTGGTCGGTCCGTCGAGCAAGCGCGGCACCCTGGTGCGCTTTCTGCCCAGCCCGGCCACGTTCACCAGCAATATCGACTTCCACTACGAGATCCTGGCCAAACGCCTGCGCGAGCTGGCCTTCCTCAACTCGGGCGTCACCATCGAACTGAAGGACGAACGCGGCGACGGCCGCCAGGATACGTTTGCCTACAACGGCGGCATCCGCTCGTTCGTGCAGCACCTGGCCCAGCTGAAGACCGCGCTGCACCCGAACGTGATCAGCCTGACCGCGGAGCAGGATGGCATCGTGGTGGAAGTGGCGATGCAGTGGACCGACTCCTACCAGGAGTCGATGTACTGCTTCACCAACAACATCCCGCAGCGCGACGGCGGTACCCACCTCACCGGCTTCCGTGCCGCGTTGACCCGCTCGCTGCAGAGCTACATCGAGAAATCCGGGTTGGCCAAGAACGCCAAGGTGGCGTTGTCCGGCGACGACATGCGCGAAGGCATGATTGCGGTGCTGTCGGTGAAGGTACCCGACCCGAAATTCTCCTCGCAGACCAAGGACAAGCTGGTCTCGTCCGAGGTCAAGACGGTGGTCGAGCAAGTCGTCAACGAGAAGCTCGGCGAGTTCCTGCTGGAGCACCCGAACGAGGCGAAGGCGATCGCGTCCAAGGTGGTCGATGCCGCGCGTGCGCGCGAGGCCGCCCGCAAGGCGCGCGAGATGACTCGGCGCAAGGGCGCGCTGGACATCGCCGGCCTGCCCGGCAAGCTGGCCGACTGCCAGGAAAAGGACCCGGCACTGTGCGAACTGTTCCTGGTCGAGGGTGACTCCGCCGGCGGCTCGGCCAAGCAGGGCCGCAACCGCAAGACCCAGGCCGTACTGCCGCTGAAGGGCAAGATCCTCAACGTCGAGAAGGCGCGTTTCGACCGCATGCTGGCCTCGGCCGAGGTCGGCACCCTGATCACCGCGCTCGGCACCGGCATCGGCAAGGACGAGTACAACCCGGACAAGCTGCGCTACCACCGCATCATCCTGATGACCGACGCGGACGTCGACGGCTCACATATCCGCACCCTGCTGCTGACCTTCTTCTACCGCCAGATGCCCGAGCTGATCGAGCGCGGCCACATCTACATTGGCCTGCCGCCGCTGTACAAGGTGAAGCAGGGCAAGCAGGAGCTGTACATCAAGGACGACACCGCACTGAACGACTACCTGATCTCCAGCGCGGTCGACAACGCCGCGCTGACTTACAACCCGGACGCACCGCCGATCACCGGCGAGGCGCTGGAAAAGCTGTTGCGCGGCTATCAGCATGCGCTGGACCAGATCGCCAAGCTGGCCCATCGTTTCGATGCCGCCGTGTTGAACGCCTTGCTCGAACACTCGCCGATGGCACCGGCGCTGTGGTCCGATCCGGTTGCCATGCAGGTCTGGCTGGACGGCGCCACCCAGCGCCTGGCCGCCAGCGGCCTGGGCAAGCCGCACTACCGCATGGCGCTGCGCCCGGCCTACGACGAGCAGCCGGCCGCGATCGAGGTGGTGAAGGAACAGCATGGGCTCAGCCACACCTGGTTCCTGCCGCAACCGTTCTTCGGCAGCAACGAGTTCCGTCCGCTGCTGGCGATCAGCCAGCAGATCGCCGGCATGATCCAGCCCGACGCCGTGGCGCGCCGAGGCAATGCCTCGCGCGGCGTGCTCAGCTTCCTGGAGGCGCGCAACTGGCTGCTGGACGAGGCCAAGAAGGGCCGCAGCATCCAGCGCTTCAAGGGCCTGGGCGAAATGAATCCGGAGCAGTTGTGGGACACCACGGTGAACCCGGAAACCCGGCGCATGCTGCAGGTCGGCATCGAGGACGCGATCGCGGCCGACCAGATGTTCTCGATGCTGATGGGCGAGGCGGTCGAACCGCGCCGCGAATTCATCGAGGCGAACGCACTGAAGGTCGCCAACCTGGATATCTGAGCGGTTCTCACTGGTGTCACGGCATACGTCGGGCACCAGTGACGGGTTTTCAGATCAGGCGCGCAGGCTTGTGGAAAGGCTGCGATGGCGACCGGTGAAAGACAAATAATTTGCCCGATCGACCAGGGAAGGTCGTCAAGTAATTGATTTTTAACAAACTTTGATGCGGCACTGCAACTTGTTATCGCTTGCCGGGACGCGTTACGCTTCACAGTCCCCCGCGTCATTAACGACACGCCCAGAACATTACGAGGATCACCATGAAGCATGTCCGAGGGTTAACCATGCTGGCCAGCGTTGCGCTGCTGCTGGGCGTGGTCAGCAGCCCGGTGCTGGCACGCAAGAGCGACGATGCCAAACCCAAGAAGGAAGTGCTGTATCCGAACGCGACCCGCGCCGAGCCGAAGCTCGACCTGACCAGCGAGAAGGATCAGAAAAACCTCAACGACGGCCTGGATGCGGTCAACGCAGGCGACAAGGCCAAAGCCGAGCAGATGCTGCAGCCGATCATCGACGGCAGCAAGAGCAAGTACGCGCAAGCGCTGGCGCTGCAGGGCATGGCCAGCCTTCACTACAACGACAGCGACTACAAGGGCGCGATCAGCTCGCTGCAGCGCTCGCTGGCACTCGGCGTGATGCCGAACGACACCTACTTCCAGTTGATGTACATGCTGGCGCAGTTCCAGATGGCCGACGAGCAGTACCAGCCCGCGCTGGACACGATCGCCAAGTGGCGCGCCGAAGGCAAGAAGGAAACCGCCGATTCGTACGCGCTCGAGGGCAACGCCCAGTACCGCCTGAGCAAGTACCCGGAGGCAATTGCCTCGATCAACAAGGCCAAGTCGCTGACCGACAAGCCGCAGCCAACCTGGGACCAGATCCTGATGGCCAGCTATGCCGAATCCGGCCAGGACGAGAAGGCCGCCGAGTTGGCCAAGAACCAGCTCAACTCCAATCCAAGCGATCCGAACGCGCTCAACAACGCGGTCGCGGTGCTGATGCAGGCGCACAAGTACCCGGAAGCGATCCAGATGATGGAGAAGGCCCGCGCCGGCGGCACGCTTACCAAGGACTCGCAGTACGTGAACCTGGCCAAGCTGTACCTGATCACCGGCCAGGAAAGCTCCGATCCCGCGCCGAACGCGATCAAGGCCGGGCAGGTGCTTGAGGAAGGCATGAGCAAGGGTGTGCTCAAGCCCGACGCGGAAACCTACGTGCTGCTGGGCCAGTCCGCCGAGATCGCGAACAACATCGACAAGGCGATTGGCTACTACAACAAGGCCCAGCCGATCGCCACCGATGGCGAGGCCGCATTGCGCGCCGGACGCCTGCTGCTGAGCGAGAACAAGTACAGCCAGGCCAAGGGCCTGATCCAGCAGGCCATCGACAAGGGCGTGAAGCACAAGGGCACGGCGTACATGCTGCTGGCCGAGTCCGAGCGTGGCTTGAAGAACAAGCCTGCTGCGATTGCCGCAATGAAGAAGGCCGCACAGGATCCGGAGACGGCTGCGAAGGCCAGGGACTGGCTGAAAAAGACCGGCGCGGGCTGACCGATCGAAGCGCGCGGCAGGCCGCGGGGTGGATGGACGTCCATATCATCTGCCCCGTGGTGCTATACAAATGCCATGTGCTGTTGTACCGTTGAAACCTTTCCCTAGCGTCTCCCCAGTGGCTAAGTTCCTTCCGGGTCCGTCCAGGCATCAGACGGTTTCGGGCCAAGCCCTGCGGCAACGTTCTCCTTCGGTTTGATCAGCTTCAGATAGTGACAGATGGCCTCAAGTAACGAAGAAATCGGGCGCGAGCCGTTTAGTTGGAAACGCACCTGGGCATTGGCAGTTGCCATCGGGCTGCATGCGTTTGCATTCCTGTTGATCGTGGCGCCGATGGCGCCGCCGAATCAGAACCACAAGGAAAAGGAACGCATCGTCCAGGTGAACTTCATCGAGCCGCCGCCGCCGCCGCCGCCGCCACCGCCGCCGCCGCCGGAGCCGCCGAAGCAGCCGCCGCCGAAGATCATCCAGCAGATCAAGCCGCCGCCGACTCCGCCGCCGCCGACTCCGCCACCACCGGTGGAAGAGGTTTCGGCGAATGCGACCCCGGCACCACCGCCGGCACCGCCAGCTCCACCGGCGCCGCCTTCGGATATCACGGCCAGTTCGGATCTGAGCTACAACAGCCGTCTTCAGCCGAAGTATCCACCGCAGGCGATCCGTCAGCGGCACGAAGGTACGGTGGTGCTGATGATCCTGGTGGGCGTGGATGGTTCGCCGAAGGACATCAAGATCGACCGGTCCAGCGGCTACCACGAACTCGATCGTGCTGCCATGGATGCCGCACGTCGTTGGCGCTTCAATCCAACGATTCGAAATGGACAAAAAGTTGAAGGGTACGCACGCGTTCCGGTCAACTTCAATCTCAACCAGCTGTAACCGGATCCTTCCGGTTTACAGTTACAGTTCACGCTTGACTTCCCTAGGGTAGCGTTATGTTCCTACAGACTCCTGCAACGACCGATGCCGCACAGGCCATGGGTGGCAATACCAACGCCGAAGCCATGAAAGCCATGGGCTTCGACAATTTGATCCAGAACTTCGACTGGCTCGGCTGGGTCGTCTTCGTGACCCTGGTCGTGATGTCGTTCCTGTCGTGGTACTTCATCATTGCCAACGGCATCCGCAATGCGACAGTGAAGGCTCGCGCCGACAAGGTCATCGGCGGCTTCTGGGGCAACGGCTCCACCCAGGACGCGATCCGCGAACTGGAAGCCCAGCCGCGCAGCGAACCGTTCTCCAAGATCGCGCTCGACGCCGCCTCCGCGGTGGCCCATCACCAGCAGGCCACGTCGGCGGCAGGCACCACCGGCCGCCTGGCCGAGTCGCTGAGTCGTTCGGAGTTCATCGACCGCGCCCTGCGTCAGGCCGTGGCTCGCGAGAGCATGCGTCTGGAAGGCGGCATGACCCTGCTCGCCACGGTCGGTTCCGCTGCACCGTTCGTCGGTCTGCTCGGTACCGTGTGGGGCATCTACCACGCCCTGATCCGCATCGCCGCCTCCGGTAACGCGTCGATGAACGCGGTGGCCGGCCCGGTCGGTGAGGCGCTGATCATGACCGCGTTCGGTCTGTTCGCCGCCATCCCGGCGCTGTTCGCCTACAACTTCTTCAGCCGTTCGAACCGCGTGGTCTACGCCCGCTTCGACGAGTTCGCGCACGACCTGCACGACTTCTTCGCGACTGGTTCACGCGTCGAAAGCTCGAAGTGAGGGATTGACCCATGTCGATGAGCGTAGGAGACAATTCCGGCGGCCCGATGTCGGAGATCAACGTCACGCCGCTGGTCGACGTGATGTTGGTGCTGCTGATCATCTTCATGATCACCGCGCCGCTGATGTCTCACTCCATCACGATCGATCTGCCCACGGCGAACCCCAAGACCAAGGATGCGGAGCTGCCGGTGGCGCCGCTGGATCTGGCGGTCAAGCAGGACGGCAGCATGTACTTCAATGACCACTTGGTCACCGAAGCCGAGTTGCGGGCGCAGTTTGCGGTGAATGCGCAGAAGTCGCCCCAGCCGGAACTGCAGATTCGTGCGGACAAGAACACCGAGTTCAAGATCGTGAAGAAGATCATCGGCGACGCCAAGGATTCGGGCATGGTGCATGTCGGCTTCATGACCACTGACGCGCCGAAGGGGTGACGAGATGTCTTTCTCTACCAACACCAGTGGACCGATGTCGGAGATCAACGTCACGCCGCTGGTCGACGTGATGCTGGTGCTGCTGATCATCTTCATGATCACGGCACCGGTACTGGCGCACAAGATCCAGGTCGATCTGCCGCAGCCGAATCCGAACCCCACGCCGCCGACCACGCCGCTGGATCCGATCCATCTGAAGATCGACCAGGCCGGTTCGCTGTACTGGAACGACACACCGGTCGACGAGTTGGGCCTGAAGGCGCAGCTCGCGGTGATCGCCCAGCAGAGCAACCAGCCGGAAATCCAGATCGCCGCGGATGACGCGGTGGCCTATCAGCACGTGGCACGAGTGCTGGCCGACGCGAAGAGCTACAACCTGGTCAAGATCGGTTTCACCGAGAACTTCTGACCTGGTGCTGCTGCGGCAGCGCGCAACATCGAAGACCCCCGCCCTGCGCGGGGGTTTTTGTTTGTGCGGGCGGACCCGGGTGCAATCCTCAGCGCAGGATCTGCAGGTAGTTGCGCACGGTAGTGGCCAATCCCTCGTACAGCGCCTCGCCGATCAGGGCGTGCCCGATGGAGACCTCGGCCAGCCCGGGGATCGCCGCCTTGAACGTGCCCAGGTTCGCCTGACTGAGGTCGTGCCCCGCGTTCACCGCCAGGCCGGCCTGTTGCGCGCGCCGCGCGGTGTCGGCACAGGTCGCCAGGGCTGCCGCGGGCTGGCCGTCGGCGAACGCCTCGGCGTAGGGGCCGGTATAGATCTCGATGCGCTGCACGCCGATTACCGCGGCCAGGTCGAAATCCTGGCTGCCGGCATCGACGAACAGGCTGACCCGGCAACCGAGGTCGCACAGCTCGCCGACCAGCGGACGCAGCTGCGCGATGTCGCGGCGCAGGTCGAAGCCGTGGTCGGAGGTGATCTGGCCGTCGCTGTCCGGCACCAGGGTCACCTGGGTCGGGCGCACTTCGCGGGCCAGCGCGAGCAGGCCCGGGTACTCGCCGCGGGCGTCGGCGAACGGATTGCCTTCGATGTTGTACTCGACCCGCCCGCGCAGCATCGCGGCCAGCGCACGCACGTCGTGCGGCCGCACGTGGCGCTGGTCCGGGCGCGGGTGCACGGTGATGCCGCCGCAGCCGGCCTCGATGCAGGTCTGCGCGGCGCGGCAGATATCCGGTTCCCGGCCGCCGCGCGAATTGCGCAGCACGGCGATCTTGTTGAGGTTGATGCTGAGCAGGGTCATGGCGGGCAGACGATCCTGGGCGGTTGAGGGCGATCGGCATGGCGGCCCCGGTTCGCGCGGGGCCGGTCGATGGGCCGGAAACAGTGCACCGATCAGTCGCCGCTGGCAAGCGCACCGAAGCGGATCCGGCGCTCGTCGCCGCGCCACGCCAGCGCCGCGACCAGGCTGCTGTCGATATCCAGCCGTTGCAACTGCCAGGCGCCGACGTCGTCGCCCTCCAGCCGTTGCAACTGCAACCGATCGGCGGCGCTGGCGATGCTGAGCCGGTTCAGGCCGAACGCGATGCCGCGTCCCAGCGCCTTCAACACAGCTTCCTTGGCGGTCCACAGTTCGAGGAAGGCGGCGCTGCGCTGCGCCGCCGGCAACGCGGCCAAAGCCGCGGCTTCGTCGGCGCTGAAATAGCGTTCGGCGATCTCCAGTGCGCGTGCGCGCGGACGCAGGCGCTCGAGATCGATCCCCGGCGCAAGGTGCCGGCCGATCGCGATCAGCGCCTGCCCGTCGCTGTGCGACCAGTTGAAGCCGAGCGACGGATCGTGCCCGGCGGCGAGTGCCGGCCGGCCGTGTTCGCCGTCGGTCAACGTCACCTGCTCCGCGGCGATGCCGAGGTAGGCGGCCAACACCGCGCGCAATGGTGCCCGCCCGTGCGCCGGTCGGTAGTCCAGCCGCCACACATGAATCTCGTCATCGCGCAGGTGCTCTGCTACGTTGGCAAGCGTCGGTGCGTGCGCGGCGGTCATTCGTGCATGGTGCCGCCGGCGCCGCCACGGCACAAGCGCGCGACTCGCGTGCAGCCGTGTCGGCTGTCGATCCGTCTGGCTGGGGAGAACGAGGCTTGATCCAGGGTTGGTTGCTGCTGCTGGTGTCGCTGCTGTACGTCGGGCTGCTGTTCGTGGTGGCCTACGCGGGCGACCGTCGGCCGCTGTACCCGCGACAGCCGCGCCTGCGTCCGATCGTCTACAGCCTGGCGCTGGCAGTGTATTGCTCGTCGTGGACGTTCTACGGTGCGGTCGGCACGGCGGCGCGCGACGGCCTGGCCTATCTGCCGATCTACCTCGGTCCGATCCTGCTGTTCGTGTTCGGCTTCGGCCTGCTGCGCCGGCTGGTGCAGGTGGTGAGGCAGCGCAACATCACCTCGATCGCGGACTTCATCGGCGCGCGCTTCGGCAAGTCGCACGGCCTGGCGGCGCTGGTGGCAGTGATCGCGGTGATCGCGGTGGTGCCGTACATCGCGCTGCAGTTCAAGGCGGTGGCGATGTCGTTCGGTGTGCTGGGCGGCGTCAGGCACGGCATGGTGACGGCCGGCGGCATCGACAGCGCGATGTGGTGCGCGGCGCTGCTGGCGGTGTTCGCGATCCTGTTCGGCACGCGCAGCATCGACGCCACCGAGCATCACCACGGCATGATGCTGGCGATCGCGCTGGAGTCGCTGATCAAGCTGCTGGCCTTCGTGGCGCTGGCCGGCTACGCGCTGTGGCAGGGGCCGGGGCTGGTCAGCACGGTGCAGCTGCCGCTCACGCAGTTGAGCCACGGCCTGTCACCGGGTTTCCTGGCGCAGACGATGCTGGCGTTCTGCGCCATGTTCTGCCTGCCGCGGCAGTTCCAGATCGGCATGGTCGAGTGCGAGGACGCCAACGACCTCACCCGCGCGCGCTGGATGGTGCCGCTGTACCTGGCCATCGTCAGCATGGCGGTGCTGCCGATCGTGGCGGCAGGCGCGCACATGCCGCTGGTGCGCGATGGCGCCGCCGACGCGTGGGTGCTGACCCTGCCGATGGCGTACGGCGATCGCGGCATGGCGCTGCTGGCCTTCATCGGCGGTTTCTCGGCGGCGACCGGCATGGTGATCGTGGCCTCGGTGGCGCTGTCGACGATGATCAGCAACGACCTGGTGATGCCGGCGCTGCTGCGCATCCGCCGGCTGCGGCTGGAGCAGCGCAGCGACCTGTCGCACCTGGTGCTGGGCGTGCGTCGGGTGGCGATCATCCTGCTGGCGGTGATGGCCTACGCCTATTACCGGGTCGCGGCGAACGCGGAGAACCTGGCCGCCACCGGCCTGCTCGCGTTCGCCGCGGTGGCGCAGTTCGCGCCGGCGCTGATCGCGGCGCTGTACTGGCGCGGTGCCAGCCGCCGCGGCGTGATGGTGGGCCTGGCCGCCGGCTTCGTGATGTGGCTGTACACCTTGCTGCTGCCGGCGCTGATCCGTTCCGATCAGTGGCTGCAGGCCGGGCCGTTCGGCTGGGACTGGCTGCGCCCGCAGGCGCTGTTCCACCTCAGTGGCTGGGAGCCGGTGATGCACGGCACGTTCTGGTCGCTGCTGGTCAACGTGGGCTGCCTGGTGTTCGTCTCGCTGCGCCTGCGGCCCAGCCTGGAGGAACGCCTGCACGCGGCGATGTTCATGGACGCCGATCCGGCCAGCGGCAGCGGCAGCGGCGACTGGCGCGGCCGCGTGGCGGTGGCTGACCTGCGCACCATCGCCGAGCGCATCGTGGGCGAGCGCAGCAGCGTGCGCGCCTTCGAGGAATACGGCCAGCGCCGCGGCAAGCCGCTGCTGCCCGGCGAAGCGGCCGACCGCGCCTTGATCCAGTACACCGAGCGGCTGCTGGCCTCGGCAGTGGGCGCGGCCAATGCGCGGCGCATCCTGATCAGCGCGCTGTCCGGCAGCGGCCTGGACGTGGCCGAGTCGATGGCGCTGTTGGACGAGGCTTCGCAGGAACTGCGCTTCAATCGCGAGCTGCTGTCCACCACGCTGGAAAACGTCTCGCAGGGAATCAGCGTGGTCGACGCGCAAATGCGCCTGGTGGCGTGGAACCGGCGCTACCTGGAGCTGTTCGACTACCCCGACGGCATGGTGCACGTCGGCGTGCCGGTGGCCGAGCTGATCCGCTGGAACGCCGAGCTGGGCGAATGCGGCCCCGGCGAGGTGGACGGCCATGTGGCCAAGCGCATCGACTACATGCACGCCGGTTCGTCGCACCTGTTCCAGCGCATCCGCCCGGACGGCACGGTGATCGAGATGCGCGGCCGCGCGTTGCCCGGCGGCGGCTACGTCACCACCTACACCGACGTCACCGCATACAAGCACGCCGAGCAGGCGCTGATCGAGGTGAATGAGACGCTGGAGCAGCGCGTCGAGCAGCGCACCGCCGAACTGTCCGAGGCGCTGGTCGCCACCGCGCAGGCGCGCCGTGCGGCGGAGACCGCGAACATCTCCAAGACCCGCTTCCTCGCCGCGGCCAGCCACGACCTGCTGCAGCCGTTGAATGCGGCGCGCCTGTTCACCTCGGCGCTGCGCCAGCACCCCGGCCTGGATGCGGAGGCGAGCGGGCTGGCCGAACGCATCGACGCTTCGTTCCGCGCCGCCGAAGACCTGCTCGATGCGTTGCTCGACGTCTCGCGGCTGGATGCCGGCAGCTACCACCCGGAAGTCGGTGCGTTCGCGCTGGCCGAACTGTTCGATTCGCTGCGGGCGCAGTTCGCGGTGGTCGCCGAGCAGCGCGGATTGCGCCTGCGCGTGGTGCCGACGCAGCTGGCGTTGCGCAGCGACCCGCAGCTGCTGCGCCGGATCCTGCAGAACTTCCTCTCCAACGCCTTGCGCTACACCAGCAAGGGCAGCGTGCTGCTGGGCGCGCGGCGGATGGGCGCCGACGAGGTGCGCATCGAAGTGTGGGATTCCGGTCCCGGCATCGCGGCGGAGCAGCGCGCGCGGATCTTCGGCGAATTCCAGCGGCTGGAACAGCCTTCGCCGTGGGGCGAGAAAGGGCTGGGGCTGGGCCTGTCGATCTGCGACCGCCTGGCCGGCATCCTCGGCCACCGGCTCGATCTGCATTCGCGGGTCGCGCACGGCAGCTGCTTCGCGGTGACGGTGCCGCGCAACGAGGCGGTGCCGGCGCGCCGCCAGCGGGTGCAGCGCGCCGGTCCGGACAAGCAGCTGCCGCTGACCGTGCTGTGCCTGGACAACGACGCCGCCATCCTCGACGGCATGCGCGCCCTGCTCAGCCGCTGGGGCGTCGATTGCCGCATCGCGCTGGATGTGGAACAGGCCCGCGGGGAACTGGCGCGGGGTTCGATCGACCTGGTCCTGGCCGACTACCACCTGGCCGATGGCGTCGACGGCCTGCAGGCGCTGCAGCAACTGCGCGGCGTGCTGGGCAAGTTGCCGCCGGTGGCGATGATCACCGCCGACGGCAGCAGCGAGCTGAAGCAGAAGGCGCGGGCGCTCGGTTATCCGGTACTGCACAAGCCGGTGAGGCCGGCCGCGTTGCGTGCGTTGTTGACCGCTCTGCTGCGCCGATAGGGCGGCCGCCGCATCAGTCTTCGCCGTCGGGCAGTGCCGGCATGTTTCCCTGGTCGACCGCCAGCTGGCTGGCGAGCAGCGCGACCTGGGTGCGGTTGTTGACGCCGAGCTTGCGCATGATCGCGGTCATGTGCGCCTTCACGGTGGCTTCGGAGACGCCGAGTTCCCACGCGATCTGCTTGTTCAGCAGGCCTTCGGCGATCATCGTCATCACGCGGAACTGCTGCGGCGTCAGCGCGGCGATCTGTGCGGCGGCGGCGGCTTCGTCGGGCCGCAGTTCGCCCGGAGCGCCGAGCAAGGCCGGCGGCAGCCAGACGTCGCCGTCGAGCACGGCACGGATCGCCGCCACGATGTCCTCGCCGGCGGTGGATTTGGGAATGTACGCCGAGGCGCCATGCGCCAGCGCGCGGCGCGCTACTTGCGCTTCCTCGTGACCGGACACCACGATGGTCGGCAGCCCGGGGTACTGCCCGCGGATATGCGCCAGCGCGGAGTAGCCGCGCGCGCCCGGCATGTGCAGGTCGAGCAGCAGCAGTTCGGCGTCGGGGAATTGTTCGATCAGGCCGAGCAGCGCATGCACGCTGTCGGCGCTGTGCACGTGCGCCTGCGGCAACGCGGTCAGCACCGCCCGCTGCAGGGCGTCGCGGAACAGCGGATGGTCGTCGGCGATCAGGATGTCGGGCATGGAGTCGAAGCCGGGATTGGGGATTCGGGATTGGGGATTCGGAGGAGCGGCTCTTGCAAATCCCGAATCCCCAATCTCGAATCCCGCTACTTGATCAGCCGCTCGTCGACCAGGTTCTTCACCACGCCGGGATCGGCCAGGGTGGTGATGTCGCCGAGCTGGTCGGGCAGATTCTCGCCGATCTTGCGCAGGATCCGGCGCATGATCTTGCCCGAGCGGGTCTTCGGCAGGCCGGGCGCCCACTGCAGGTAATCCGGCGTGGCGATCGGGCCGATCTCCTTGCGCACCCAGGCGACCAGTTCCTTGCGCAGTTCGTCGCTACCGGTTTCGCCGGCGATCAGCGTGACATAGGCGTAGATGCCCTGGCCCTTGATCTCGTGCGGGCAGCCGACCACGGCGGCCTCGGCCACCTTCGGATGCGATACCAGCGCGCTCTCCACTTCGGCGGTGCCCAGGCGATGGCCGCTGACGTTGATCACGTCGTCGACGCGGCCGGTGATCCAGTAGTAGCCGTCCTCGTCGCGGCGCGCGCCGTCGCCGCTGAAGTAGTTGCCGGGGTAGGCGCTGAAGTAGGTCTCGATGAAGCGCTGGTGGTCGCCGTAGATGGTGCGCACCTGGCCCGGCCAGGAATCGGTGATCAGCAGGTTGCCCTCGGCCACGCCGTCCTGCACGGTGCCTTCGGCGTCGACGATGGCCGGCTTGATGCCGAAGAACGGCAGCGTGGCCGAGCCCGGTTTGGTGCCGATCGCGCCGGGCAGCGGCGAGATCATGATGCCGCCGGTTTCGGTCTGCCACCAGGTGTCGACGATCGGGCAACGGTTCTCGCCGACCACGCGGTTGTACCACTCCCACGCTTCCGGATTGATCGGTTCGCCGACCGAGCCGAGCAGGCGCAGCGAGGCGCGCGAGGTCTTCTTCACCGGCTCCTCGCCTTCGCGCATCAGCGCGCGGATCGCGGTGGGTGCGGTGTAGAAGATGCTGACCTTGTGCTTGTCGATCACCTGCCAGAAGCGGCTGTAATCGGGGTAGTTCGGCACGCCCTCGAACATCACCGTGGTGGCGCCGTTGCACAGCGGGCCGTACACCACGTAGCTGTGGCCGGTGACCCAGCCGACGTCGGCGGTGCACCAGTAGACGTCGTCCTCGCGCAGGTCGAACACCTGCTCGTGCGTGTAGCTGATGAACACCAGGTAGCCGCCGGTCGAATGCTGCACGCCCTTCGGTTTGCCGGTGGAGCCGGAGGTGTACAGCACGAACAGCGGATGCTCGGCCTCGACCGGCGTCGGCGGGCAATCGGCGCTCTGGCCTTCCATCAGCGTGTGGTAGTAGCGGTCGCGCGGCGATTGCATGTTGATCGCGCCGCCGGTGTGGCGCACCACGATCACCGTCTCCACGCTGTTGGTGCCGGGCCGTTCCAGCGCCGCGTCCACGTTGACCTTGAGCGGGATGCGCTTGCCCGCGCGCAGGCCCTCGTCGGCGGTGATCACCACCTTGGCGGTGGAGTCGGCGATGCGTCCGGCCAGCGAGTCGGGCGAGAAACCGCCGAACACCACCGAGTGGATCGCGCCGAGGCGGGCGCAGGCGAGCATCGCCACCGCCGCTTCCGGGATCATCGGCAGGTAGATCGCCACGCGGTCGCCCTTGACCACGCCCAGGTGCTTCAGCGTGTTGGCGAACTTGCACACTTCGGCATGCAGCTCGCGGTAGGTGATCTTGCGCGACGCCTTCGGGTCGTCGCCTTCGAAGATGATCGCCACCTTGTCGCCGCGCTGGGCCAGCTGGCGGTCGAGGCAGTTCGCCGACACGTTGAGCTGGCCGTCTTCGTACCAGCGGATGTGCAAATCCTTCGGGTCGAACGAGACGTCCTTGATCTTCGTCGGCGGCTTGATCCAGTCCAGGCGCTGGCCGATGCGGCCCCAGAAGCCTTCCGGGTCGTTGACCGACTCGGCGTAAAGGCGTGTGTAGTCGTCGTGGCGCAGGCGCGACGCGGCGGCAAACGAGGGGTTGACCGGATAGAGCTTGGACATGGCTGGGCTCCTGCTGGCTCGGCGTGGAAGGTGGCGACAGGGATACCGCGGCAGGCATCGGTGCCCGGCGGTGTGCGGACTTCGAGTGTAGCCCGATCGATACGCAGGCGGCGGCGCGAAGCCGGCTCGACTTTGGTCGAAGTTCGACCAATGGCGAATAGTCGCTCGCGCTGCAGCATGGCCATGCTCGGCCCGTCATCGACCTCGGGGAGACGCACGCATGACCACGCAACACACCCACCGTTATTCCGCGCTTGCCCTGAGCATGGCTTGCGCCCTGATGCTCCCGCTGGCTGGCCACGCGCAAAGCGACACGCACGAGCAGCAACTCGAACAGCGCGTGGCGCAGCTCGAACAGCAGTTGAACGAATTGAAGGCGATGATCCAGGCGCAGAAAGCCGCGCCCGCAGCGCCGGCGGCACCCGCGCAGAATGTGGCGGCGGCTCCGGCCACTGCGACGCCGGTATTCAGCAGTGCCCCCGGCGTGTCGGTGGCGCTGCACGGCTTCGTCAGCGCCAGCGCGTTCAGCCAGAACAAGAGCTTCACCTATGGCAACGGCCAGAACGCGCTGTTCCCGATACCCGGCTCGAAGGGTTCGCTCTCCGGCGTCGACGTGCGCAACACGCGCTTCTGGCTCGATTTCAAGGGCGCCAAGTTTGCCGGCAACTGGAGCGGCGGCGGGCGCATCGAGATGGACTTCTTCGGCGGCTTCAACGGCACCGGTGCCTACAGCCAGCAGCAGCCGACGCCGCGCCTGCGCCAGGCCTACATGGACCTGACCAATCCCGAGAGCGGCACCACGGTGCGCATCGGCCAGCAGTGGGACCTGATGTTCCCGGTCGACAGTTCGCCCACCTCGCTGGCGCACATCGCGTTCCCGCTGGGCTTCGGCTCCGGCTACGGCGGCTGGCGCTTCCCCGGCGTGGTGGTGATGCAGGACCTCAACCACGGCAGCACCGGCGCGCAATGGCGGCTCGACGTGGGCGTGTTCGAAGGCACCTGGAGCGGGCCCGGCAACAACGTCAACTACCTCACCGCCGGCAGCGCCGGTTTCCGCCCGCAGGTCGAGGCGCGTCTGCACGTGCAGGACAAGAACTGGCTGGCGTACTTCTCGGCGCATTACAGCAAGGTCGACCTGCGCGGGGTGGGCGGCACCGCACCCACGCCGATCCGCTCCGACGTCAAGAGCGTGGGCTACGAGATCGGCGGCCAGTGGAAGCCCGGCCCGTGGACGTTCAAGGGGCTGGCCTATGCCGGCAACGGCCTCGGCGAGATCTTCGGCGCGATGTCGCAGTTCGGCGACATCAAGGAGCGCGGCGGCTTCGTGCAGGCGGGCTACAGCTTCACGCCGAACTGGAGCCTGTACGCGTTCTACGCGTACAGCAAACCCGATAGCGGCGATGTGATCGCCTGGATGGGCAACGGCTCGACCGGGCTGCTGCGCAACCGCCAGACGGCGATGAGCCTGCAGTACACCGCCGGTTCCTACGACCTCAGTGTCGAGTGGATGCACGACAAGCTCGACTCCACCAGCAACGGCGTGGATCGCAAGACCACCAGCGGCAACCAGGTCAGCCTCAACGCGCTTTATCGCTTCTGAACTTCGCGGCGGCGTACCGCGTGTACGCCGCCGCTGATTGCCCTCCCGTCGCGTCGGGAGGATGACGAGGCGCGGTCTGTTCGAGGGACGATCCGCGTCTCCCAACTTCTCCCAGGCGTTACCGGGAGAGGCATCTCACTATCTCGGGAGGGGAAACATCATGGCCACAAATGCGATTGACGCGACCGGCAGCGGAGCTGGCGTCAAGCTCGACGTCAGCCACAAGCGGGTGATCCTGGCGTCCAGCCTGGGCACCGTGTTCGAGTGGTACGACTTCTACCTGTACGGCTCGCTTGCCGTGATCATCGGCCACCAGTTTTTCTCGGGGTTGAACGAGGCGAGCCAGCTGGTGTTCGCCCTGCTCGCGTTCGCCGCCGGCTTCGCGGTGCGCCCGTTCGGTGCGCTGGTGTTCGGCCGGGTCGGCGACCTGGTCGGGCGCAAGTACACCTTCCTGATCACCATCGTGATCATGGGCCTGTCGACCTTCTTCGTGGGCCTGTTGCCCAGTTACGGTTCGATCGGCATGGCGGCGCCGGTGATCCTGATCGCGTTGCGCATGCTGCAGGGCCTGGCGCTGGGCGGCGAGTACGGTGGCGCGGCTACCTACGTGGCCGAGCACGCACCGAAAGGCAAGCGCGGCCTGTACACCAGCTTCATCCAGATCACCGCCACCTTCGGCTTGTTCCTGTCGTTGCTGGTGATCCTCGGCTGCAAGTGGCTGCTCGGCGACAAGTTCGACGACTGGGGCTGGCGCATTCCGTTCCTGCTGTCGTCGCTGCTGCTGGCGGTGTCGGTGTACATCCGCCTGCAACTGGCCGAGTCGCCGGTGTTCAAGAAGATGAAGGAGGAAGGCAAGCAGTCGAAGGCGCCGCTGACTGAGTCGTTCGCGCGCTGGGGCAACCTCAAGCTGGTGATCCTGGCCCTGTTCGGCGCTACCGCCGGCCAGGCCGTGGTGTGGTACTGCGGCCAGTTCTACGCGATGTACTTCCTCGGCAGCACATTGCGCATCGACGCCACCACCACCCAGCTGCTGATTGCCGCGGCACTGTTGATCGGCACGCCGTTCTTCGTGGTGTTCGGCTGGCTGTCCGACAAGATCGGCCGCAAGCCGGTGGTGCTGGCCGGCTGCCTGCTCGCCGCGCTGACCTACTTCCCGATCTTCAAGGGGCTCACCCACTACGGCAACCCGGGCGCGGAGACGGCGCGTGCGACGGCACCGGTCACCGTGCTCGCCGATCCGGCCACCTGTCACCTGCAGATCAACCTCACCGGCACGCAGGTCTTCACCAGTTCCTGCGACGTGGCCAAGAGCTACCTGGCCAAGCGCGGCGTGCCGTACGACAACGTCGCGGCGCCGGCCGGTTCGCTGGCAAAAGTGACCGTGGGCGAAGCCAGCCATGAGGCGTTCGAGGGCAGCAGCCTGGCCAAGGCGGACTTCACCGCGCAGAACAAGGCGTTCACCACCAGCCTCGGTGCCTCGCTCGACCAGGCCGGCTACCCGGCCAAGGCCGACCCGGCGCGTACCAACTACCCGATGCTGATCGTGCTGCTGACCTTGCTGGTGTTGTACGTCACCATGGTCTACGGCCCGATCGCGGCGTGGCTGGTGGAGATGTTCCCGACCAGGATCCGCTACACCTCGATGAGCCTGCCGTACCACATCGGCAACGGCTGGTTCGGCGGCTTCCTGCCCTCGGTCTCGTTCGGCATCGTGGCGCTCACCGGCAACATCTACTCCGGCCTGTGGTACCCGGTGGTGATTGCGATGATGACCTTCGTGATCGGCCTGCTGTTCGTGGGCGAAACCAAGGACGTCGACCTGCGCGACTGAGTGCGGCCACCAGGGTACGGAAAACGCAGCGGCATGAGCCGCTGCGTTGTTCTTTGGCCGCCGTGAACCGGGCGGATCGTCAAGCGCGCTTGACCAGACCGATGAGCACCAGCAGCACGATCGCGCCGATCATCGCGTAGACGATGCTGGTGACGATCGGGCTGCCGAGACTGAAGCCGATGCCGAGCATCGGCAGCAGCCAGCCGGCGAGAAACGCGCCGATGATGCCGACCACGACATTGCCGAGCAGGCCGAAGCCGAAGCCGCGCACGATCAGGCCGGCCAGCCAGCCTGCGATCGCGCCGATGAGCAGGAAAATGATCAAGCCGGATGCAGTCATCGTGAACTCCCAGGAAATGCGGGGCGGCGGGATGCCACGCCGTGACGTCAGCGCAAGCGTCCTTGTTCCGCCGTGCAGCGATCGTGATTGAAGGGTGACGTTGCCGATCCGCGCCATGCACGCGCAGCGGCGATCCGGGCGCAGGCGCCAGTGTGGCGGAAGGCCATTGCGCACGAGGTGCGCTCCTGCGGGGATTCGGCCGCGTTACCGCCCGGAGCGTTCGTGCTTCAGCGGCAGCTTGCCCTCGCGCAACCGCTTCAGGTCGTACTCGGACAGGCTGTCGTCACGCGCATTGCCGGCGATGCGCGCCTGCACGAAGGCCAGCGTGGTGGCGAAGATGCCGACCAGCCCGACCAGCATCCAGAAACCCCAGGCGCCGGCGCCGTGGCGGGTGAAGCACAGCACGAATGCAAACACGGTGAGGGCGAGCAGCAGCCAGCGCATGAGGAAGCCCCGACAGGTGGGAACGCGCCGCCGGCGGCGGCCGATGGCCGCATCATAACGCCGCCATCGCGCGTCCGGCGCGCGCCGGATCACGCCGCGAAAAGATGTCGCGACGGCTGAGACGTCGCCGCGCGAAACTGCACGGATGGACGATTCTTCGCCACCACCGACCTCTCCGGAGCAGCTCCCGACCACGCGCCTGCTCAAGGGCCGCGGCGCCGCTTCCAATCCCGAGGGCCGCTTCGAAAGCATCCGCCACCAGGCCGAGGACGACGGCTGGCAGAGTGCGCTGCTGGACGAGGATGCACCGCGCCCGCGTACCGAGGTTACCGAGGAGCGTGCGCGCAGCGTGATCAGCCGCAACGACTCGCCCGACATCGCGTTCAGTCAGGCGATCAACCCGTACCGCGGGTGCGAGCACGGTATGACGTACTGGTAACTGTACAGTGCGCTTTGGTAGGAAATATCCCTTAGAACCAACGCATTGCCGAGATCATGTGCTGAACAGTTCTGAGGACGACCCCATGATGTGGTGAACACTCTTTGCCACGGTCGATTCGCAGAGCGCTCATCGAGTCCATTCAGACGAACTGCAGCAGCGTGAGCGATTCCTGAGCTAGGTTTAGTCCGAAGGATTCGCGCGGTTACTCCGCGGCCAGCAAAAGATTCGAACCGATAGTGGTGCAGATTTCTCCTGTTCACGTATCTCCAGTTTGCCGGGCACGCTCTCGCTGGAGCGATACAGGCAGTGCAGCTTCACGTGGCTCATGACAGCTCCGCCGCCGTGTGTCCTGGTCGGCGTGTTAGGATTTGCAGAGGCGCTGGTCGACGCCCGCTGCTCACCACAGGCAAACCCTCACGGGACGGCATCCAACTGAAAACACCTGATTCCCACCTGTTGGCGGATCTGGGCAGTGAGCACCTGGCGTTCGCCTCCAGCGAGGAGTCAGCACCATGCGTTTCATTCCCACCAGCACGGCCAAGGTTGAGTCCCTCAGGAAGCAGGCGAAGCGCTTGCAGAGAAATGGGGGAGGCAAGCACGCCGATCTGCTAAATCGCGTTGCCCGCACCGCCGGGTACGAGCACTGGCACCACGTCACGCTGTGTTTCCGTGAGACTGAAGGGATCTCCGCCGACCGTTCGCTTATTGGCACCGTCGAGAAGATCGTGCAAGCCGAGCTGGCTGGTAAGCCGCTCATCATCTCCACCGGCAGCGAAACATCGACTTCCCAGCCTTTCATGCTGTTCGCCAGCGGCATCGGTGATGCGTGGATGCTGGATCCATTCGGCCAGAGAGCGCTTTGCCTTGTTTGGCGAGGACAGCGGCAGTCCCCCATCGTGCGCGAAACCCCCGATCGCCTGGAGATCCAGTGGGAAGGCTCGTATGAGTTACGCGGCGAGTTTTTCTCCGTCGATGTCGACCATCCACTTATCGGCCAACGCACCATTGGTGGCTACCCGGTTGAGCAGTTGCGAAGTCTGACTCTGTCTGTGCAACCGGTAGAGCGGACGATCGACCAAGTGATCCGGCAAGACGATGCCGTCGAGCTTTCGCTAGAGATCATTAGACAACTCATCAAAGCGGGCTGGTCGACCGACCAACTCACTGCTGCCGCCCGTCAAGGGGCGCGGTACTCGCCCTCGCGGGATTCGGTAGTGTTTCCGGCAATGGTCGCGCCGGAATGAGGTCAGTATAGGGCTCAACCGGGGGAGCCCGTGGAGCATTCAGCACGGCTCGCGGCCGCGATGACAGGGTCAAGGATTTGGCTTGCGGCGTGATCGCGCGGAAAGGTCGCGTTTCAACGCCATGTAGTCGCGGCTCTCCGCTTCAAAGTAACGTTTGAGATTGATGCGGCATTCTCGAATGGAGAAATCCGAAGTCTTTGCCATTCGTTGGGCATCCATCTCCACGTAATGTTTGCAGTGTTTCGAAAATTCCGCAAAGAAATCCCATGGCAGTTCGTCATGGGACATCATGGGTGGGTGTGACATCAAGTCCCGAGACGGGAGCATGGTTAAGAATTTCTCTCTGAATTCCCGTTCCATGCGAGCTCTGTTTTCCTCTGACTCCCGATCCCGCTGTCGTGGGCGTATGCCAACGTACTTAGGGTTGAGATTGTGATGGTTGCGATGTACAAGGCGCCACAAGATCAGGTTATAGAGGCCGGAATTGGTACGCCAACGATTGTCGAACACTTTTGCTGCAGCGATCGTCGCCCAGAGATAGATGTGTGCCTCCTGCAGAGCCATGCGATTCATGGCTATCAAAAAAGCGCATCCCAGCAAGGCGATAGCGTCGCAGCTAGCAAAATCTGCGATGCGATAAGCGCATTGTTCGAGTATCTGCGAGTTGTTTTTTTGCACAAAAGGATGATCTAAGCCCACATGCTGCGCGACCGAGCACTCCAAGCCGGTGGCCTGCGCCACCCCAAGCCGTGTCATGAGCGATTGATGGGCATCGTGCACCCAAGCTCTGGCGGGTTCCTTGGACCCTAGCAGTATCCAAAGCTCTGACTGGTAGAGGTCGGTGGCCTCGATATGTTTGGGTTCGAAAGAGACGGCTTTCAGAAGCGTCTGGCCGTTGATCCCTCTTACTTTGGCCGGATCGCTCCCGCTCCGATAGATGCGGTTGAAAGTACGGGTTCGAGAGGCAACCTTGCCTACGCTATCGGTGGGGGTACCAAGATCGATTTGCGGCCGCCAATAGCCGTCCAAAGCGTCCCAAGACATATTGGCCGTGCGATAGACCAGCCACGCCCACAGGCGATGCCTGACCTTGATGGCGACATCGTCGAGGGGGCGGCCGCGGCGACGCGCCGGCTTTGTAGTTGGAGTGTCAATATCCATGATATGGCGGTGTATTTGCGCACCACAAAAGTATGCGGAAATGCTTCGCAACGCCACAAGCAGTCAGAACCCACTATGTCTGCATACATTTCTTTTTGCATCGGAGGACCTCAGGGAGGCATCCCGGGGAACCTCCTCCAAGCGCACGGTGAATTCCAGTCTGGTGCTGCACTGTGGAGGGCATTGGGCTACCCCAGTGAGCGACCGTTCCAGCCGGCAGCGCAGCTGCGCATCTCGCTCTTCGCCTTCGACTCCAACATCGGATGCCGTGGGCTTACGGCGCTTGCGGCATTTGAGGAATGCTCAGGTGTCCAGAGCCAGCCTGTGACGGTGTTCTATGAGCCAGGCGGGTATCGGGTTCGTTACACGCCGAATTTTCGGGTGTCGTTGTCCTTGATGCCGGGCGAATTGGCTGTCGCCGGCGTCGGCCAGAAAGGTATGCCAAGGCCAAGCCATTACATCTCAGGCGGCGACAATGCGAAATGATGCCGAGACGACTCCATTCGTGGAGCTGAGCGTCTACGTATGTATTGCGCAGATAGATGCCGAAACGCGCAGTGAGCTGCTGAGCCGATCGGTTGAACCGCTGCCCAACGGGCTGCATTTTCTAGTTTCCGGAACCACGGGCAAAGTGGTGCAACCCGTCCTGGAATTCCTGCGTGACAAGTACATACGTCGTCTGCTGCCAAACCATAAAAACCAGCTCAAAAAAAGCATCAACACTCGAAAAGCGACCGCCTACGACCTGAAGGATTTTTACGATTTCCTTGATGCGGAGAAATTGACCCTCGCTGACGTCGATGACGCAGCACTCAATACATACGTGCAATCGATGACCAACAGCCCATCCCCCGTGACAGGGCGACCCTACGCGGAAAGAACCGTCATTCGCCGCCTTTCGTCCGTAAAGCTTTTGTGCGCGTGGGCCCAGAGAAACGGGCTACTCCGTCATCGCTTTTGCGTGGCAGACGTGGAAGCGAATCTTGCGCGCGACGATCGATTTCTCGCCCACTTGAAATCGGTTCGTCGCACTGAAAAATTCGCACCGGAAGTTGACGAGCCGACGGCACCCGACAAATCCGAAAGCGTAAGGATCCCGTCGTTCGACGAGACGAGACGGATACTCGACGCGCTTGGGCCACCCGCTCCGATTTCGATCTTCGCAACTGTTCCGAACCTCTCGGAGAAAGAGTTCTGCCGTGACCGAATCATGGCGCAGTGCGCGCTCTACGCGGGACTACGGCGATCTGAAGTCTGTGGGCTTGAACTCAGCATGCTGACTGCGGTGAGGATTGCGGCAGACACGTTGCCCGAACAGATGCAGGACATCCGCATATTCGGCAAGGGAGCCCGCTGGCGCAGGGTACATATCCCCACTTGGCTCATCCAGGCGATGCGCTATTACATAGCCACCGAGCGGGCCGAGGTGGTTGCAGCCGCCAGCAAAAGAGACCCCGCCTATTCGGAGCCAGATAGAGTTTTTCTCAGCAGCGTGAGCGCTCGTACGGGACTCGGATCGGCTGTATCGCCCGATTCACTCGATCGAATTTTCCGCAAGGCGCAGGAGGAAATGTCCATGGGGCCTTTGCCAAGGGAGCCGTTCTCTTACGAAAAGCCTGAGCGGTATGTTTTTCACGATCTGCGTCATGCGTATGCCGTATTGACCTACATCCTGCGGAAGCAGCGAGGCGATGCCGATCCTATCAAATACATCCAGGGGCAACTCGGGCACGTTCACATGTCGACCACCTCCGACATTTACTTGGCACGCGCTACGGCTCTCGAGTCGACCTTGTTCGACCACTACAACAGTGGGGTAAAAATGCTGGTCCAAACTTATGGCTAAGCGTGGAGCTGCTAAATCAAGGCATTCAAATCGAACCAACGCTATGGCGTTGTCTCAAGACGGCGACAGAAGGGTGTCGACGCAGATCGATGCTGTAATGCATGATGCCGAGAATGGGTCTCTGTCTATCCGGCTATCGGGATTGCACGGCCGGGACCCAAAAGAACTCAACTGCTCGTCGTGGCTGGCTGCACCAAAGCTGGCTATGGCATTCGGGAAGATATCTCTTGCCATCCGGTTCCGAGCGTTCAGGACTCGTGAGGCACATTTTATCGACTTGACGTATGGGATTTTTGCTTATTGCGCGAGCGATCCAAGGTTCAGCTGCCTGGCCATTTCGAATCTTGATAGTGCGTTCGTTAGTGGGTTTGTGCGTGAGTGGCTAAGTCGTACCAACGACGATGGATCGTATGTCTTGAGTGGCTATACACGGACGCACTACCTCGGCGCGCTCCGAAAAGTCATCCGTGCGTTGAAAGATATGAACTGCGCGGACCTTCCGGACGATTGCGAAATCCCAAGCAATCCATGGCCGGGCGGCACGCTTGTCACACAACCAAAAGAGCCGATGACACTACGGCAAAGTACGGCCTTCTATCGGTACTGCAGGGCAGGCGTCGCCGCTCAAATTGCAGAAGTTGAGGCCGTCTGGACGTCGGCAGATCAGGCACGTCGCGTGTGTTCGTATGTTGGCGAAACTCCGCTGCCACATCGCGGACGCACAGTGGGTATGGCTTATCTACGCGCGGCATATCTGGCCAACGGTTACCTTCCCGAACAAAAGGTGCTCAAGGCCACCAACGCCGAACTGTTCAAGATCACCGCAGAATTCGGCTACCAGACGATTGCCCGCGCTTTAGCGCCTCTCGCCGGCGACTTGACGAAGTTCGTCTTTCTGCTGGCTTTCGCCACTTTGCTGAATGCTCAGCCGCTGTTGGATCTCGAGTTGAGCCATATCAAAACGAAGAAGATTCTGGGCACAGAAAGGATATTTCTGTCATCGCCAAAGAACAGATCTGGCCGAAAACAACACTTGAATTTTGCAGAGTCAAGCGAGGGCGATAGCCCATACCGGGTTATCAAGTTCTTAATTCGGTGGACAGAACGCTTGCGCGATCTCTGCCCCGAACAAATGCGGAACTACCTCTTTTTATGTGTGCCGCGAAACAAGAAGGGTCGAATCCGTGTCGAGACGCTACATCAAATGGGGCAAGGGAAGAGCGTTCTATTTCATTCGCACATCATTGGCTTTTGCAAAGCGGGAGGGTTTTCGTGGATTGGACTTCGGTCGGTTCGAGCAACGGGCGCAGAAATTGCGGACCTTCTTTTTGGTGGCGATATCCGTAAGACAAGTGCGCTCCTCCAACATAGCGGGTTGGGGGTGACGGAGAAGTACTACCGATCCCGCCTCGCTCAGCGTCGCCAGTCCGAACAACTTGCCGTTGCCATGGACCGACGCGAGCGGTGGATAGCTAGTCAAGGCAAGATCGAACCGCGAAATACGCCGCAAAGCGAAGAGGTAGGTGCGGCCACGCCGGGATTTCGATGCCTGGATCCATGTGATAGTCCCCTACGCGGCGAGCGCCAAGGACGACTCTGTACTGCCTATGGTCAATGCCCGGCGTGTCCCTTTGCGTCGGTCGACGTCAAAAGCCCCTACGCACTCGCGCGAGCGCTTCAGGTGCAGGTACTTCACCACGATGCGCGTGAGCGACTTGGTGCCGAGGCTTGGCGCCTGCGATGGGGCGAAAGCTACGAACGCCTGGTGGGGTTTTGGTTGCCTCAGTTTGATGATGTCGATGTGCAAAATGTGGCAGCACAACTCCCACTCCCACCACTGCCACCCTTGGACTAGCCACATGAACGAAACCATACGATGTGCACAGAGCCATGTGGATTACGCTGATCTCGCAACGCTCTATGTGAGCGAATATTCGCGGTTCATAGACAACATCTGGAAAATGCCGCAAAACATCCCAGGCCAGGCTACCAAGTACGGAACCATCGATTGGAATGTCGAACTTCCAGACGGATCCTTGCTCACGGACAAGGAGAACGCATTTTTACTCATCCAGTTCAAGGTGCTGGTGTGGTCATTGTTTCATGCGCCTCGTGAAGCGAACGCGGCTGCTGCGGGATCCATGACGGCTATCGCGCAAGGTGTCACGAGCGTGGCAGCGTGGATGGTGTCGGAGGGCATGACACATTTTGACGAGATCGATAGCACGGCGAGTTGGGATTTTGTGCGCTTCTTCGTCGAGTCGCATGAGGAGATGAAGTCGAAAAGCCAAACCAGGCCGCGGGTGGTGTCAAATGCGACTGCGTCGGCGAGGCTTGCTCTTCTGTCGTATATGTATCGACAGCGTCGCTCCCTGCGCGAACTCGGGGTTGAGCCCCCACCCGAGCCACCATATGACGGAAGGTCAATCGATGATGTCGTGCAAAACGAGTTGGATCTTCATCGACGCGGCAAACTGGATCCGATTCCAGACGACGTCGCGATTCCGCTCCTGAGCTCAGCTATCAGGCTTATCGGACAACCAGCCGAGGATGTCCTCGCGCTACAAGAGCTATGTATGCATGCATTCGAGCATGCACCAGGGACCATGGAAGGGAAATGGTGTCGGCTAGAAAAGTATCACGCGGTGCTCGCTGAGCTGGATTCGTTTGAGTTTGCGCACGTCGAAGGGGAAACAAAGGCGTGGCATGGGCCGATTCGTCCCACAGAGCGGCGACTTCGAGATGGTCGCGTGGGCACCCTCCGGGGTACCCAGCTCCTGCGTAGACTTGTCATCACCATTCAGTCTGCCGCCATTGTCTGTATCCAGGCGTGCACAGGCATGCGAGCCCACGAAATCTGCGGCCTAGACGCCGGGTCCTCTACAGCGAGCGACCTTCCGGCATGCATTACGCCCGAAGTTTCGTCGGATGGTCTGATGGAGATTTTCTATTGTCATAGCGTAGAGGCCAAACAGAGCAAGATCAGGACCCGCTGGGTAATTGGCGCGCGGAGCGTAGGAAGCAACTATCTGCCGCCATCCGTTCGCGCGTTCAAGGTGTTGTGGCTGTTGTATGGGCGATGGCGGAAGCTGGGATGCACATCGAAACTACTGATAACTTTTAGCGCGGCAAAGGGGTTGCCACGGAAGGCCAGATCGATCGGCCGCATGACCGTCGTGGCCCTTACCAATCTCCAGAAGGACTTTCTGCGCGAGCACTGTGATTTGTCGAGCGCTTCCGAAGCAAGTCGGGCGGAGTTCCTGGAAAGGCACCGCCTGCGTGGACATCGGTGGCGTACGACATTTGCACTATTTCTCTTTCGGATCGACTCCGGGTTGCTGCCCGCGATCTCACGGCATTTCCACCATCTCAGTACAGCGATGACCGAGCGCGGCTACATCGGCAACGATGTATCTCTTATTGAGACACTCGATAGTGTCAGGACGATGGAAACCGCTCGATTTTTGTTGGAAGCCATTGAAGGCTATCGTCCGACAGTGGGAAGCGTGGCCAAATTGATCGCACAATTTCGTGCAAAGTTGCAGGAAGATCTGCAGGAGCCGACGTTGACTGCGGCTGTCGCCTTCATAGTCGAAAACGACCTGCGGATATTCTTTTTGCCGTATGGACATTGCTTTTTGCCTCTGCAGCCCGAGGCGTCGCGGTGCCACGAGCTTGGCGATACTACTCATTGGTCGCAGCGTGGCCCGAATGTTGGTTTTCGATCGCCGTCGGTGTGTGTTGGCTGTCCGCTTTTCGTGGCTGACGGCGGACATCTCGCGTTTTGGGAGCAGCGAGCGGCTTCCCATGCGGCGGCGTTGGTCGATCGTTCAAAGCGCGATCCCGCATTAAGGGTCGTGCAGGCGCGCCTCAACCAAGCCAAAGCAATGGTGGGTGTCTTGTCGGCGAAGATAAGAAAAACCGAGGCAGCACCGTGCCCAGAAAGTCGCGCGTGATGCTGGACGAGAGTGTCGAGGGTCAGTTCGAGGCAGCGCTCCAGAGACTACTAGCGGGAACGCCTCGATCCCCGCGTCTCGCCACGCTGGCGCAAAAACGCAAGATTCGAGTGTCCTTCGCGGTGATCGCGGAGGAAGCGGGACACAGCCGCACCTTGATCGGATTCGATGGCTGTCAATATCAGAAATTCCGCGAGAAGGTAAAGGCCATTCTCGCGAAGGGGCCGCGGGCGGCGGACCTGGCGCACGCTTTGGAAGCGGCGCATGAACGGATTCAGGCTCTTGAGGCAAAACTCTGCTTGAAAAACAGCATTCAGGCGAGCCTGCTGCTTGAACTCAATGCCAGGGAGCGCGCACCGCCGCGTACCCTCGGCAAGGTGACCCACATATCGCGATGAAGGCCTCGAATTTCCACGAGGGTCCGAGAAAATTATTGTGCGTATCGGTTAGACGAAGCACTTTTGTCCAATTGGGCAACAGCCTGTTGCCCAATTGATACACGTACTGAATAGTCAGCAATCCGCTGATCTATTAAGCCGACAGTGAAAGCGACAGCAATCGCGCAACAGGCTGTTGCGCAATTCAGCGGCCACAGAGCGACTGTTAAGCATGATGGATGTCGGAGCGGTGACTAGGATCGGTTGGTTCAAGTGATCAACTTCATCGGCGCGCACAAAGGTCTGAAGTGCCTTCGATGTGGGGCGATGCTGACTTGCTATGTTGACTCAATCGCCTTCAGAAGCCGCTCTTGCTCTGCAACGTCAAGCGCACTGAAAGCTCGAATCATACGTGCCAAGCGTTCGTTGTCAGCGTAGAGATACGCCAGCGGCACTCCCAGCGCTTTTGCCAGACGCTTTGCTGTCGCCTGATCCGCGGCATGAACGTCCTGCTCATATCGGTTGATGCGTGTACTGGCCACGAAAGGATCCAGACCGGCGAGGATGCCCAGTTCCTTCTGGGATAGACCGGCATCCAGACGCGCTTGCTTCAAGCGCTTGCTGAAGATGGATGACGGTTCGCTTGGGCGAAGCATGGAATTCTCGTGGATGAAGACACCTACGAGATTCGTTGCTTTGCCGCGCCACCGATACTACGATATTCGTAGTTTTGTCGATAGCCTTGGTATTTGGTCACCCTGCCGACCATAGGAAGCCAGACCCATGCTCTTGCAACTGGTGTTCGAAGATCAGTGGTCCATTCCCGTGCCGATGGACGATCGGCTGCAGGAAGCGCTTGGCGTGCAGCGCGAGCGAGCGCACTGCGAAGACTTCGATCTCGCGTTTGTCGAGCGCCTCTCGGTGTGCTTTGCGAACTCGCTCACGGAATGCCTCGACACCGATCTACAACTGCCGACGGATAACCAGTTGAAGTACGCCATGGATATTGCTCGCGAACTGGGCGTGTCGCTGCCTGCCGATGCGCTGCGTTTCCGCGGCTCAGCTCATGAGTTCATTGACCGATTCGAGGATGCATTCCGGGCGAGCCGCGAACGCCGCCGACGCGTTACGTCTCCCCCCGGTGAGTAGCTTCACGCGAGTGACCATCCAATGCTGTCACCGCGACAAATCGCGGTATGTCAGCTGCACATATCACCCAATATAAGTTGGTCATGACCCTACCTTGCGAACGCACTTGGGCAGTTGTCGAGACACGGCGTTTCTTGACAGCACTGCTGACCAATCGAAGAGCTCCTGTCGCAGTTCGTGAGCAGGCGCGCACTCTTCTGCGTCACTACCCGAGCGCAAGTGATGTGTTCCACGCAGGGTGGCAAGCGCTTGCTGATCCACGCCTCGTTCTGGAACCGGTCTTTGATGCAGACATTTTGGACTGCAACCCTTCGTTCAACTGGCCGACTCCACGAACGCGTCGTGTCATGAAGTGATCGCGTGGAACCTGCGTTCGTCGCCTTCCCCGTTGGCACGGTGGCTATGCCACGCCCCGTTAGCTTCAGGAATCGATGCGCCAAATGCCTAAAATGACGACAGACAAGCTTGGACAATTGCTAGCGGCTGCAAGGGCTACACCGCCCGGTGAAAACCCTGAGCATGCTCAGGAAGCGGTCTTCAAAGCACTGCTTGATGCGACGGTCTACGCGCATGTTCCGAAGGAGAGCCCACCAGAGGGTGTGATGCGCTTCATCCAGTTTGTACGTCCCGACAACGGGCAGACTGTGCTGCCATTTTTTAGCGACAGGGAGCAATCCGAGGCAGCTGGGGACAAGACAGCTCTCACCGTAGCGATGTCTGGCCGCAATCTGTTCAAGCTGACTCGTGGTGCGACATTGATGCTCAACCCGAACTTGGACAAAGTCGCGCTCTATCCTTCGGAAATTGCTGCTCTCCTGGAGGGTAAGGCACTAGGCTTTTTTACCAAGGATCAAATGGCTGAAGGAACGGAAGCACTTATAGGTCCCCCTTCAGTATCGACAGCTGGGCTGAACACTGTGCTGCGCAGCCTGTTTGAAAGGGAAGCCACGGTCAGGGCCGCCTTTTTAGTCGAGGTGCATCGCCAAGACCAGCGTGCCGAGGTTTTACTGCTCCTAACAGTCATAGTGGCGCAGGCGCAGCAAGAGCGAATCCTTCAACTGGCTACGCTGGCGTTCAAGACGGAGAAACTGGAGCTAGACCTGCCGCTCTGCATGAGATTCTTGACGCCGGATACGCCGCTTGATGACCTCTGCAACAGTGGAGTGCAAATCTTCGGGACCTGACGGCAAGCCTGATTGCTTCGCCAGGGTAGCGTCGCTGCCAATTGGGCAGCAGGTTGCTGCCCAAATTGACGACAAGCCGGGGTGTGCGCTACGAGGTGATCAGGGAGCGTCATCGAGGATAGGACAGGGCACTGATAAAGCTCTTTGAAGATGGAGCCGGGCCAGCTCGTGCTCGCCTTGGTTCACCACAAGGTCACCATCAGGCCTCACTTGCAAAGGTGTAGGGGAACAAGTGGTCGACCAGACCACCGCTAGGTTCATCCTCATTACCCAGTTCGGTAGGTTGATGCTGATCGTTGATGACATTCCTGCGAGCAGGAACGGGATATCTGTAACCTTTGTATGGCAAGTGGGTGCTGAGCTTGCGGTCGGGATGAAAAACATCTATCTCCGTGTTGGACTTTCCGATGCTGCCTCGTGACCGTATGTGGGAGTCTTCGCGTACGGGCCAGGCACATCCCACATCCGTGCTGCGTACCACACGGCCCACGCCACAACGAATAGCGACATCACCCACACCCATACCGGGATCGATGAACGCGCCTCGGCGCGGCGTGGCTCGAACGGGTCGTCGGTACTGAATGCATCCACGCTGAAACGCACGATGCCACGACGCACCGAGTTGGGGCGTAGTCCCGAGACGACGATGCCTGGGCCGTTGTGCACTGTGAACAGAATCTCCTCGACACCTTCGCGGCCGTTCTGGCCCTCGGCGCGGATTACCAGCCGGTGCACACCGTCGGCCAAGCTGCGGGTGTCGAGCGCGATGTCGGCCGGCAGCTCGCGATCGATGACCGGCTGCGGATCGCCATCCAGATACACCCGGACATGTGGCGTGGCCACGAGGTTTCCCGGTTCAGCGGTCATGGCGCAGCACAGCGTACTTGGGGTGATGCGGGTCGGCTTCGCCGGGGCGCAACAGCATCCAGAACATCGCCACGAAGCACGCCACCGTAATTGCTCCGGCGACGCCGATGATGATGACGTTGCCCCAGAACGGGCCGATCAGATGATGATGCATGACAACCTCCACCTCGCCGTGCTGGCTTCATCGGGTCCGGTTTCATTTGGCTTTCGCCCGTTCGGCCGCCACCTGCGCGGGGGTCACCAACTGGCCGTGATTGCCCCACGAGCTGCGCTCGTAATCGATGATGACGGCGATCTCCGCATCGCTGAGGGTGCCGGCAAAAGGCGGCATCGCGCTGCCGTAAACCACGCCGCCCACGTTGGCGTCATGCAGACCGTGCAGTACCACCTGCATGTGCATCGTGGCGTCGACGGTGTTGACGACCGCGTTGCCCTTCAGCGGCGGGAACGCGCCCGGCAAACCTTCGCCACTGGCCTGATGGCAGGCCGCACAGTTGGCGGTGAACAAGGCACTGCCCCTGGCTGCGTCGTAACCGCCGACAGCAGGCGCCGCGCCCGTGGGTGCCGGTGCACTCGCCGCCGTGGCCGGGCTGGCCATGCCGGCCATCGCCGATTCGTCGGCCGCCATCTCGGCCGCCGACAGCGGTGGCTGTTTCAGCGAAGCCAGGTAGGCGATCAACGCCTCGGCCTTGCGGGTCGGCACCACCACGCCCTGCGCCGGGGCATAGGCTTTCGGCAGCGGCACCGGCGTCACCCTGGCCGGCGCCTGCCCGACCACCTCGAACAGCCAGTCGAACGACGGCATGATCGATGCGGGCACCACGGCGCGCGGGTTGTACAGATGGATGTACTGCCATACCGCGCTGGGCTGGCGTACGCCGATGTTGGTGAGGTCCGGACCGGTACGCTCGGAACCGAGCAACTCCGGCGTCTGGTACTTGAAATCGCCGGCCATCGATGGACGGCCAAACACCTTGTCCTGATCCAGCGGTCGCACCTGCTGGGTGTGGCAGTAACCGCAGCCATTGGCCACGTACACCGCACGCCCTTCGTCCTGCTGCGCGGTCAACGGTTGCACGCCGGGCCCGGCCAACACCCTTGACAGTTCGATGCCGGGCAGCACGCCCATCATCAGCGCCAAGCAGGCATAGACCAAGGTCGAGCCGCCCACGATCAGTACCAGCTTGTTCATGCCACGGCCTCCTCGGCACGCAGGGATGCCAGCGGCGACCGCCGGCTACCCGACCCGTAGCACATGCGCCATACGTTCCAGGCAAACACCAGGTGGCTGAGGAACATCAGCGAGCCGCCCACGCCGCGCCAGACGTAATAGCTCTGCATGTCGATCACTGACTGGATGAACGGCAGGCCGTGCACCCAGTCCAGGCCCTGGATGGTGCCGCCGATCGACAACGAAATGACGTAGATGAAACTGCCCACCAGCGCCATCCAGAAGTGCAGTCCCAAGCCCAGCGTGCTGGCCTGCCGACCGGTCGCCGACGGCAGCAACGCGTAGATGCCGCCCCATACCGCGAATGCCACAAATCCGTACATCGTCAGGTGCGAATGGCCGACCGTGAAGTTGGTCAGGTGCCATACTTCCTGCAGCGAACGGAACGCCTCCAGCGTGCCCTGGGTGGAACCGATCAGGTAGCCCATCACGCCGACGAAGATGAACATCAGCGGATACGAATGCACCATGTCGCGCGTGCGCCCGCGTATGGTCAGCAGGTAATTGCTGCTGCCACCCCACACCGGTACCAGCATGGCCACGCTGAACACGATCGCGATGGTCTGCAGCCACCACGGCAGCGGGCTGAACTCGAAATGATGCGCACCGATGATCGGGTAGAACAGCAGGTTGGTCCAGAATGCGAATACGCCCAGCGCATAGGAGTAGATCGGCCGGTTCAGCAGCTTCGGCAGCGCGTAATAGAACACGCCCAGCGCCAGTGGCGTAAACCACATGCCCACTGCGTTGTGCATATAGAAGCCGGACACCGCGACCTGGCCTAGCCCGTACTGGTACCACGGCAGGATCGCCACCACCGCGATGATGCAGGTCCACAGCGTGCCGCCGATGATGTACCAGTTGGACAGGTAGATGTCCTCGCTGGTACGCCGTGCCACGGTGCCGATCAGGTTCCATGCGGTGACCACCAAGGCAGCCAGGAAAATCAGCCGGATCGGCCACGGCCATTCACGGTATTCCAGGTCGCCATCGTTGTAGCCCATATCCAGCGCGATGGTGCCGGCCACCGCGGCCAGGTTGAACAGCACCAGACCAATCCACGCCAGCCGCGCGCTGTACAACTGCGTGCCGCTGCTGCGCGCGGCGACGTAATAAGCCAGTCCCACCAGCGCGATGCTGGCGAAACCGTAGAACGTGGCATTGGTATGGATCGGCCGCAGTCGCCCGAATGTCAGCCATGCGCCGTCGCCGAACTCCGGCGCGCCGAACTTGAATGCCAGCAACAATCCGACGCCCGTGGCGAACAACAGCCATAGCGTGGCGGTCACCGTGTAGGCGGCGAACACCGAGGCCAGCGCACGATCATCTGTTTCGCCCAGACTGGAGTGTTGCGCTGTGACATCTGCCTGCATGGGGTTGCCCTCTGGATACATCCGTGCAGCTTCAAATTTCATGATGCCGCCGGCATAAGACAGGCACGCCGCCTAGAGATTGAAGGTGGTTCCAATCAAGGCCATCGTTTCACCACGGTTCGGCTCGTGGAGCGATCCGTTGGAGATATGTCGGATCTGAAAATTGAAGTGTCTTCCTTGCCAGCCAATCGTGCTGACAAATTCGTAGGCACTGCTCAACGACTGGGTTCGGCCACTGTGCATTGCGGGTTGAAAGCTGAAGAACAGGGATCGATACCAGTCGCTGGTATCGCCATAGCGGATTCGAACGCCGCCTGCGATCAGCCAAATGGAATCTGTCGTGGAGTAGCGGTTGTATCGGTATCGCTCAACATCGCGGCCATCGATCCAGCCTAGAGACGCATCGGGGGACCAGGCGAACCGGGTGGCCCCGATGCGTCGCTCGTCAAATACGCCTTCGACAAATACGGCTGTCGCGCCCGCGCAGTCCATGTAGCTGCGCCCAGCTTCAATGTTCAGCTGCGTTGCCGCTGTGACATGAGGAACGACGAAAGCAAGGCCGCATGCGGCCGTACGCCGAAGAGACTTGGCAATGGCGCGATTTGCTATTTTCCGCCCGAGGCACGGCGAACCTGTTGCCTGGTCTGCGCTATTGCCGATGCATCGCTTCTGCTTTGTGCCAAGGCTCATGGCCTCTGTCCGGAAATCTCGTCAGGCACATGCTCCTTCGGGTCGGGCGTTGTCGTATTTCACAAATCGACCTCGCGTTGGACAAAGGCATTTCCGGTTTGAGTGCGGGAAGCGTGCGGAATGGCAATTTCAATCCATGAGCGGCAAGTTCATGCCATACATGGCGGCCACCTCGGTAGGATCATCTTTCTCGCAGATCCAAATCATGAATTCGCCATGCTTGGCCATGCCGCTGGTGGTTGCCTTTATTGTGCCTTGACAGACTCAGCCTAGGCAGATAAAGTGCAGCCACCATCCGGAGACGACCATGACCAAGTCGAGGCCAAGTGCCATTGCCATGCTGAGTACAGGTGAGTTGGGTTTTTCGATCAGTGGGGTGCGAAACGCCATCTGGACTTCCATCGAGAAGGAGCTGGAACCGCTCGACATTACGGCTGCGCAGTTCGTGGTGTTCAACAGCATCGCCATGGGCAAGGGCCGGACCATCGGCGAATTTTGCCGGGTGCTTGGCTACGACTCGGGTGCCATGACCCGTTTGCTCGATCGCATCGAGAAAAAGGGATTGATACGCAGGGTGGCGAATCCAGATGACCGGCGCAGTTACCTGGTCGAACTCACGGCGGAGAGTGCCGCGCTGGTGCCCCAGGCACGCCGTCGGGTGCAAAAGGTGTTCGCGCGGTTGCTTGATGGTTTCGACGAGCAGGAAGCTGTCGCGCTGAAGGCATCGCTGGAGAAGATCCTGGCCAATGTCGCACGTGCCACATGAAGGCGTTGTACCCGCATATATCTGCCTAGGCTGTTTCTTCAGGTGAAATATTGAGGCCACCAACATGTCGATCCATTTCAACCGCAAGTTCAGCAGCATGCGCATGCTCCGGTCACTATCGGTCGTGCTGGCTGTCCTGGGGCTGGGTGCCTGCGCCAGCATGAAGGGCATGCACACACATGCGGTGGCCATTGATGCCGATCAGGTGCAGGCATCGCACAGCTTGTCCTCTGCATCGTTCTCCGCTGCTGCATGGCCGGATGATTCTTGGTGGAGCGAGTTCGGCGACAGCCAGCTCAACCAGTTGATGGGCGATGCATTGAGCGGCCAGCCGAACTTGCGTATCGCCGAGGCGAGAGTGCGCGAGGCGCAGGCGCTGGCTGGTGTCGTCGGGGCCTCGCTGTATCCACAGGTCAATGCCAACTTGAAAAGCACGCGGCAACGCTTCAGCGAGGATGGCACGGTGCCTCCGCCGATTGCCGGCACGTGGCAAACGATCAACGATGCCTCGCTGGGTGTGAATTACGAGCTGGATTTCTGGGGCAAGAACCGGGCAGCCGTCGATGCGGCACTGGGCCGTGCCACTGCGGCGGAGGTCGATCTGCAGGCAGCACGATTGATGCTGACCACCACGCTGGCGCGTACCTACTTCCGGCTTGACCTGGCCTATGCGCAGCTCGATCTTGCACAGGACACGTTGAACGAGCGTGCGCAAACCCTGGAATTGACAAAAAAACGGGTCGCCGCACAAATCGATTCCCAACTGGAACTGACCCAAGCCGAGGCGGCGCTGCCTGCGGCGCGCGGGCGTATCGCCACGATCCACGAATCGATTGCGCTGCTCAACAACCAGATTGCCTCGTTGGAAGGGAAGGGGCCGGATGCGGGCCTGATGATTCAGAGGCCACGGCTGGCGAAAGTCGGCTTGGTGCAGTTGCCAACTGACCTGCCCGCCGAGCTGATTGGCCATCGCCCGGATGTGGTGGCCGATCGCTGGCGCGTCGAGGCGGCCAGTCAGGACATCAAGGTGGCCAAGGCGCGGTTCTATCCGGACATCAGCCTCAATGCGCTGGTCGGTCTGCAGAGCCTCGGCTTCGACAATTTCCTCGATGCAGGGAGCCGAGTGTTGGGTGTTGGCCCGGCCATCTCGTTGCCTATCTTCGACGGTGGTCGCTTGCGCGGCAATCTGGGCGTGCACCAGGCCGAGTACGACGCCGCGGTGGAACGTTACAACGCCACAGTGATTGCCGCGGTCCATGATGTTGTCGATCAATTGGTGTCGCTGCATTGGCTGCAGCAACAGATGGACGAGCGGGATGAAGCACTGCGCCTGGCCCAGCATGCCTGGCTACTGGCGCAAGCGCGCTATCGCAGCGGGCTGGCGAACTACCTGCAAGTGTTGTCGGCCGAGAACCAGGTGTTGGAACAGAAGCAGCTGCTGATCGCGTCGCAATCGCGTCAGCGCGAGTTGCGACTGAACCTGATCCGTGCGCTCGGCGGCGGTTACCAGCCGGCTTCCATGACGGCACCCACCGCAGTCGCCCATAGGCAAACCCGAGGAAACAAGTCATGACCACCGATGCAAACATGCCGCAAGCGAGCACGGCATCAGCCGCGACCATGGGCAAGCCGGCACCAGGTTCGCGCCTCGGCCAATTGCTGGGTATGGCCTTGGCAGTGATCGTGGCCATCGGCGTGGCACTGTGGTGGCTATTCGCCGGGCAATACCGCGAGACCACCGAGGACGCCTACGTCGATGGCAACGTGGTTGCCGTGACTGCTCAGGTTGCCGGTGTGGTGACTGCGATCGCCGCAGACAACACCGACTACGTGAATGCGGGTAGCAACGTGGTCAAGCTCGACGACACCGACGCACGCCTCGTGCTGGCACGTGCCGAGGCGCAGCTGGCGCGCACGGTGCGGCAGGTACGCGCGCAGTACGCCAACGTCGGCCAGACCCGCGCCGGCCTGCAGTTGCGCGAAGTCGAACTGACCAAGGCCAAGGCAGACCTGGCGCGACGGCGCGAACTGGTCGCCAGTGGCGCGATATCTGGCGAAGAGGTCAAACATGCCGAAGACGCGGTGCGCGCCGCCACCGCCGGTCTTGGCGTGGCCACCCAGCAGTTGGCCGGCAGCAGCGCGCTGGTCGATCGCACAACGATTGCCGGCAATCCCGATGTACTGGCCGCAGCTTCGCAGGTGCGCGATGCATGGGTCGCTGTCTATCGCACCGATGTGCCGGCACCAGTCACCGGCATGGTGACAAAACGCAATGTGCAGCTGGGCCAAAAGATCAGCCCGGGCATTGCCTTGATGTCGGTGGTACCGCTGGATCACCTGTGGGTCGACGCCAACTTCAAGGAGTCCCAATTGCGGCATATCCGCATTGGCCAGAAGGTCGATCTGGTTGCCGACGTGTATGGCGACGATGTGATCTACAAGGGCACGGTGGTGGGCCAGGAGGCGGGTACCGGCAGCGCGTTCTCGCTGCTGCCGGCGCAGAACGCCACCGGCAACTGGATCAAGGTGGTGCAACGCGTGCCGATCCGCATCGCGCTGGACCCTCAACAGGTGGCTAAGCATCCGCTGCAGCTGGGTCTGTCAATGAAGGTCACCGTGGCCACGCGCCAGCGCGACGGCAGCCGCCTGGTCATGCCCGGCTCGCAGGAACACGGCTACCGCACCGATGTGTTCGCCAATGAACTGGCCAGCGCCGACGCCGTGGTCGACAAGATCATTGCGGCTAATCAGTAATCATCGATGCAGCGGGAGACCATCGCCATGAATGCGCGCGCCCCCGGCTTTCTACTGTATGCCACGATCTTCGTGCTGACGTCGATCGAATTCCTGCAGCTAAGCATGGTCGCGTTTGGTGCCGGCCCGATCATGGGCGAAGTGAGCATCACGCCGGAGGACTTCAGCCTGATCGCTGCGATGTACGCCAGCGTGGCGATCCTGATGATTTCGATGCAGCGCTGGTTCGTCACCCGGCTCGGCGGGCGGCTGTTCATCCAATGTGCCACGACAGTATCGCTGCTCGGCGCGGTGTTGTGCGCCACCAGCGACGACTTCACTTCGTTCCTGCTGGGTCGCATGGTGATGGCAGTGGGCGGCGGCGCGCTGTTCACCTCGGCCCGCATGATCATCCATCACGCGCTGGCTGGCCCGCGCCGCTTTGTCGGCATCAAGTCGCTGGCCTATGGCGTGGCACTGTGCATAGCCGCTGGGCCTTGGCTGGCAGCGCAGGCCGTATCCAACGACACCTGGTCGGCGATTTTCTGGCTGCTGGCGGTCATGGACGTACTGGCCTTCGTACTTGCCAGCAGCAGCCTGAGCAACGATTTGCGTGGCAGCGAGCAGGGGCGCAGCGACTGGAACCCCTGGCTGCAGGTGTTGCTGGTGGGGGGCAGTTTCGCGCTGCTCTACGCGCTGCAGCGTTTCTACTACGACTTCTATGGTGACGTGGTCTTCGTCGCAGGCGTCCTGGTTGCCGCGTTGGTGGCGCTGCTCATGTACGCGCACCATCAGCGTCGACATAGCCGCCCACTGCTGCATCTGCGCGAGATGCTGCACTTGCGCTACATCGCTGGCGTCACGCTATTCCTGTTTGCCTACCTGATGTTGGGTGCGAACAACTACGTGGTACCAGTGATGCTGCAGCGGACGCTGGGTTACTCGTGGGAGACGGTGGGCCATTTCGAGGCATTGGGCGCGCTGGCGGCGGTGGCGACGTTCGCCGTAGTGTCGAAAGTATTGCCGAAGCACCCCGCACCACGAAAGTTCTGGATCGCCGGGTTTCTCGCTCTGGCCAGTTTCGGCATGCTGCTGGCGCGACTCGATCCGGCGGCCAACCCGTGGCTGCATATTTTGCCGGCGCTGGCCTGTTACAACATCTTCCTGTTGACCGTGCTGCCCATCACTGCGATGCAGGCGTTCCGCCAGATGGAGAACGACGAGACAGTTTTCTCGAATGCGCAACAGGTGAAGAACATGCTGGCGCAGGCCGGCATCGCGCTGGGCATTTCAGTCGCCACCCTGGGCCAGCAATGGCGCACCACCGTGCACTACAACATGCTTAATGCGCAGGTGACACCGGACAACCCCATCTACATTTCCACTATCCAGCACTTGCAGGGTGCGCTGGCCTCCAGCGTCGGGCCGGTCCAGGCGACACAGATCGCGGTGGCCCGGGTGGCGCAGATGTTGGCGCAGCAATCGGCGATGCTGGCGAACATCGACCATTTCATGTTGATCGGTGTGTTCGGTGTGCTCGGCATCTTTGTCACGCTGGTGCAGAAGGTTTTCCGGTGAGCGGGGGCGACGCCAAGGGCTTCGACGATATCGTCATGCACAATGCGCTCATCGCTGCCGAGCGGCTGCACAAGGCATTGTGGAGCTCGGTCGGACAGGTACTCGCTGGCGATGATCTCAGCGTCGTTCAATGGCTTCTCATGTCGGAATTGGCGCGTGGCGAAGGGTGCACGTTGACCCATTTCGTCAGGGCCACTTCGCGCGATGCTGGTTCGCTGTCGCGCGCCATCCATCAACTGAGCCAGCGTGGCTTGCTGGACAACCGGCGCAGTCATTTCGATCGCCGCAGCAGCACGATCAGCTTCACCGCGGCAGGGCGGGCGATGCATGAGCGGCTTGCACCTGATATCGAGCAGCTTACACAGACGATAAATTTGGGCGCGGATGCGGCAGATCTGGATCGGATCGCAATGACGCTGGCGCAGGCCATCAACGCGGATCGAATGCCAGCTGCGCACACCGACATGGTTGAGCAATAGAACCCATCGATCATGATCAGCGCGTCGACATCTTGATCAGCGCGGGACCACTGGCCGTTATCGGCGGTGGGTTCAACCGGTGGATGCAACACACTGAGAGCTGCCCTGGCAGCAGGAGTGTTGCAGATGCACCAACGGAAGCGAATTTATTACTCGGAGACACAGAGGTCGTTGATGTGGGATCGCTGGCAGCGCGGTGAGTCGCTGCAGCAGATTGCCGACTTATTCGATCGACACCATTCCGCTATCGCCGGGGTCCTGGCTCGGTCAGGAGGCATTCGTCCACCACCGCGGCGTCGCTCACTGCGGGCGTTGCGACCGGCCGAACGAGAGGAGATATCGCGTGGTGTGGCTGCTGGAAAGTCGATGCGTTCGATTGCCATTGGGCTGAATCGGGCGCCATCGACCATCAGCCGTGAGCTGCAGCGCAACCAAGGCCGGCAACACTATCGGGCCGAGCAAGCCGATCGGGCCGCGTGGGAGCGGGCGCTTCGACCCAAGCCTTGTAAGCTGGCTTTGCATCGGGGCTTGGCGTCTCAAGTGGCCGCAAAGCTCCGACGACAATGGTCACCCGAGCAAGTCGCCGGCTGGCTCAAGCGTATCTACCCGGAAGATGCGAACCGTCAGGTGTCTCACGAAACGATCTATCGCACGCTGTACATCCAGTCGCGCGGCGCCTTGAAGAAGGAGCTGCTGGCCCATCTACGGCGTACGCGGGCTATGCGCCGGTCGCGCCACCACACCCAGAAGACAGGGAACCACGGTCGCATCAAGGACACCATATCGATCAGCGAGCGACCGGCTGAAGCGGGAGACCGGGCGGTGCCTGGTCACTGGGAAGGTGATCTGGTGTTTGGCAACAAGGACAGCCAAATCGCCACGCTGGTTGAGCGGCAGACACGCTATGTGATCCTAGTGAAGGTTGCCAACAAGGACAGCGAAACGGTGGTCAATGCACTAATCAAAAGCGCCCGTCGCCTGCCTAAGGAACTGTACCGGTCGTTGACGTGGGATCGCGGCAGCGAAATGGCCAAGCACCGCGACTTCACACTCGCCACGGATGTCCAAGTCTACTTCTGTGATCCACACAAGCCCTGGCAACGTGGCTCGAACGAAAATACCAACCGGCTGCTGCGGCAGTACTTTCCCAAAGGGATGGATCTCTCGAACGTGTCGCAAGCCAAACTCGATGCCGTGGCTCGACAGTTGAATGAACGCCCAAGGAAAACACTAAGCTACGAAACACCCGCCGAACGTTATCGGCGATGTGTTGCGTCGACCGGTTGAATCCGCCACCAGAAGCGGTCACTCAGTGTATGTAGCTTGAGGAAAAACTGCTTCTCCACTAACGATCTCGAATGACTTTCCCACGGTTACGCGCCATCCGGACGCACAAATAGCGCCAAGTTGCCTTGATTCTGCTGCAATGGCCATTCTCTGCCAACGCGATCAAAGCCCAACTGGGCTAAGGTCCGGTGCATACCGTGATTCTCGACGCGAGACGTTGCGAAGACGCCACTCCCTGTAGCGGCATCGACTACTGCACTGCACAGGGGCAAGGAATGCCCCTGTCCCCTTGCGATAGGAACGACGTAGACCCACCCGAGCTCAAGTAGAAATTCCTTCGCATCAAGCACTGTGCGGGATCGCTCGAAGACTTCCGCACGATGACTCCGTGTGGGTCGCTTCAGGCCAGCGACCCCCAACAATTGGTCGTCCTTCTTGAGCAATGCGATGCTTTCCGCCTGAAGCACGCGATCCCTGAGTCCTTGAGCCAGCACTTCGCCGCCAACCAGCACAAGCGCAACGAACTCATCGATCGCCTTCGAATCGAACGCGGACGGTTTCTCGGCTATCACAATTGCGTTTCTGGCATGCATGTCAAAGGTACGGCCGCTTAGATTCACTTGGCCCGAGATTTCCTCGGTATTCGGATCTCGGAATACTTGTGAATGTGTTTGTGCTTGTCGTACACATGATGCAGATCACGGTCGATCCCTGATCGGCCACGGTAGTGCTCCCCTCGCTCGCCCCAGATCAGCCAAACCAACGCCTTGTTCGACGCCTCCAAGTACTGGTCAAGCAGATCCGCTCGCACGTAAGCGATGTGCCCTCGCACCGACTCGTCTCGACCTTTGAGTCGGCGATAGAGCGAACCAACTCCCTCTTGCTCGTAGAGATCCCAATGATACGGTCGAAAACCCAATCCCGTTGCCTGGCAGATCGCTGGTGAGGGGAAAAATGCGCCACTCCCATGGTTCAACTTGCTGTGATAACTCTCCCAGGAGTAGACGTGTACAGGCACTTCGACAGGTACACCAATTCCGGTCCATCGATCCGAAGAGACCACCTCTTGCTCTGAATCGGACACCGGCGGTGGGACGCCTGGCACCGATTCGAATGGCATCTCTCCGGCGTACTTGTAGTACTGCTCGCGAACCTTCGCGATGGCATCGTTGCCCGGATACTCCATGGAATCGAAGACCTTCCTGAGTTTGCTGACCTGATCCCGCTCAACCAACATGCCTCGCATAAAGGTAAAAACATTTCGATAGTCTGTTTTTGCGGTTTCTTCCAAGAACCCCTCAAGCAGCACCCAGTTCCCCACCACGTCGTCGACGACGCTTGGTTGCAGCAAGCTGCCGTAGTCCGGCACGGGGCCGTCAACAATCCACTGGGCAATGTCCTGCGGCGACCCCACGAACAGTTCGGGAAGCACTGGGTCCCACGATTTGACCGCGCCGAGAAAGGTCGGATCAATATCTGCGTCTACGGTTCGTTCGTCGCCACGCCATTCGGACAGGAGGTTTTTGTCGCTCCTCACCCCCCACATCTCGAAGTAGGCAATCCATCCGTACTTCTTGCCGTACCTGTCGACTTTCGTGCCTTCTTCGTCATGGCGTGAGGAGGACCGCATAGTCTTGTCGACTTCTCGAAACAACTCCGGGTCGTAGCCCAACTGAAGCATTCTGACCACGATCGCTTTCCTAACCCCTACATACTCTGTGTTTTCGAAGTCATAGTTGGATCGGTTGGCTACCAGCCTGCCGAGCGTGTAGTTGCCAAAATCCATAGATATGGCCGCTTGATCTGCTGCATCAATTCTCTTCGCACTTGTACGCGGCAGCTTGTCAAACGGAGACGGCAGATGGCTGAATGGCGGCTTGAGATAATTTGCCTCTTCGTGAGAAATGCAGGAGGAATCAATCCTCCTAGCTAACGTGATGATGCCCAAACAGTACTGACGCAGCAGTGCATGCCGAGTAGGCGTCGCCGCGTGATCAGAAAAGTACGAACTGAAAATATTTCTGGCTACTGTCGGCAGTATTGATCTGGTAGTCGCGTTTGACTCATCCGACCACGTGGACAATGCCGCTCCGTAGGCCGCCGCGAACATTCGTTCCGGCACGTAAGGATCCGAAATTGTGCTGGACTCCAGCGCAAGCTCGTAAAAGCCATCTGGCATCACTAGGGCGAACGTATGTAGTGCTTTCGTTGAAAGGTCACGTAGGTACCTTGAGGTTGTTGTCAACATCCACATGACCCAACGAGCCCGCGCCAACTCCTTGCGATCTACGCCGCCGCGCGCCCACTTCACATCGAGATCGATCACATCCTTTCTGCAAATCTCCTCATTCTTACGCAGCCACTCGGACCACGACAGATCGCGCGCCGAATTGGTCATGCGGCGAAGTACCCCATCCAAGAAATCTGCATCAAATGGGTGAGCACTGGCCGCGCGCGTCATTCGAAGCAACGGGTACGCAGCATGAGCGAACCCGGATGAAGTGATCATTTCGTCATGGAACCGGTCAACAGTCTCCCGGCTGATATGGGCCGGGTCCCCTTTCGCAGAAAGAAGCAGCGCGCTAGAAACAAGACTTGTAGGCAGCACCTGCCATAGCTGACGCCCGCGCTTACGAACCGGAAACAGCCCGGCCATAGCACCAAAGATGTCCGTGGCGAGCGGGTGAGAATCCAGGCCACCGGATGACAACTTCAAGATATTCGCTGGGGAACAGAGCCATTCGTCGATGTCATCACGGTGGAGGAGATACTCCGCGATTACGTGACCAGCCATCAAGTCGTAAGTGAACGCAACCCCAAATCGCCCGGTGCCATTTGACAATCGTACGAGCACGCCCTCCGATTCCAAGCTCCTTAGTAGACTTTCGTTCCAAGAACCAGCGTCTTTGATAGTCTCGCGGGCAAATTGCTGCTCGATTCCACGAGTCTTTCGCTCCCACAGCAGCTCGCCAAGCTTGCGAAGGGCATCCTGCACTTCGTCCTGATAGAGACGCCTAGAGGAAGGCGACCGATCTGCAATTCGTACAACCAGTCGCCGGAAGTACTCGCTGAAAAGCGCGCTCATTGAGCGAGGAAGCGCTTCTACGCCGACAAGGTGCTTACGATCTGGATTTGCGACCTCGCAATAGATGCGAAGCGTAAGTGGATGCTGGAGGAATTCCAGGGGTAGATCTTCGTCAGTGGCATCGATCTTGTAGTGCTCAAAATATTTGGCAATCGCCGCCCTTGGATTGTCTTCAAACCCATTCATTGCGAAGGAGGACATGCCTTCGGGAAGGCAGTCGCCAGAAAACTGGTCTCGAAGGGTCACTATGAGCAGGACGTGGGGAAAGCGCTTCAGGATCTCGTCGGCCCTGAACAGCGGCTCTTTCCAATCTCTCGGATCCTCGGCCTCGTTCAGGCCGTCAATCACCACCGGCAGTCGTTTTCCGACCCTCTCTCCAGCAGCATCGACCGCTTCAACAAATTGCTCGAAGCTCGGAGCGGCCTTTCCTCCAATCTTGAAACTACGTACTAGATCATCAAGATCCTGCCCGGCGTGCAAGTCCTTTCCAAATAGGACGACACCACCGAACAGCTCTGCAGTAGGACAAGTCAATCTCAGTGATAGCTCAGACTTTCCGGCACCTGCAGGCGCAAGGACGGCCGCTGCGCGAATCTCAACCAAGTCTCGCAGCGCAGCAAGCTCCGAATCTGCTGCATAGATGTCTGCAAGCAGGTTCGCGCCAACAAGAGCACATGGGGATCGTGCAGATCGCAGTCTTGCAACAAGCTGACGATGCCTTTGGGGGTTGTCAATGCCTTCTGCGGACAACTGCTTTATAGCCGCAATGTCGCCGAGACGAATGGCATCGTGAACATCCTTCAAAACACTAGCCGCAGCTGCGCTCTGCGTAAGCAATTCGCTCAGACCCGGATGCAGTTTCGTCGGAACACTTCCGAAATCTGCATTGATCTCACCTGCTTGAGCGTTCAACCGGTCGACTAGGTGAGAAAGGCTACTCCACACTGTATGGCTAAGCTGACACCGCAGTAGGGCTTCCTCAGTTGGAACAACATGGTGCACTTCGGGCTGGTATCGATGTCGAAATGGCGCGGCCGCGACCTTGTACTGGTCGGCAAGCGTTTGAGGAGTGATTACGAGCTCACCGAAGTATGATTCCCGTAGATTGGTGGCCACACCCGACAACAGTAGCTCGACGTCGTCCGACGTATTCAATGCGAGCTTTACACCTGGATAGGCTGATGCAAGCCCGTAATACCACTCCTGGTCAGCTTTCGTCAGCGTGTGCTTCGTCCATAAGACCCAGTCTGTTAGTCCGGGAAGATACTTTTTGGACTTGTTCAATCCGTCGACAATCTTGTCGCGCCTAGTCTTTCCAAGGTTTTGGCCATTGCTGATCCCGTACCACTTGCACTGCCAACCGAACCAGCGCGGTGGGTCACCTAAATCGCAGGCCGTGTGCAACTTGAGGTGGAACTCAACTCCGGCTTGGTTGGCGAGCTCTTGGAAATCTCCAAATTGCCCGTAGTGTCGCCGCATGACTGCGCGGCAGAGCTTCTCGAAGTTGACGTCCGCAGCGCCTGGCAGGCGAGCGAATGCTTCCCAATTCACTGCGGGCATCAGGTTCCGCCTCAATCCTGTTTGGATTTGTCTTCCGGGTAGTCATGTGCGGAGAAGATTTCTACCCGCGCGCCTGCTTCGACGAACACCTTGATGAAAGCCGATAGATCAGCTTCTTCAGTCCGAACTGTTATTCGATTGCCGTCTCTGTCGATGCTATGGTCCAACGCAAACTGTTCGAGATCAGTGGGTGATAGCGAATAAGCCCTATTGGCACGAAGCAACGAAAGCATATCGTCCGAGAATCGCTGATCCTCTGGCGCTGACCTCGAAATATCGTAGGCCTCGTCCTTAGCCGCCTGCTCGACAATTTTGTCAATGAACGTGTTGACATTATCGGCGTCGCGCTCCTGTTTGAACGTGCCTATCAACACCAAGTTCATTGAGTGCTCTGATCCATATGCGTTCCAAATTTTCAATGTACACCTCGACTCATCTCGCCTAGCTGATGTATTGCTGCCAACAGGCCTTCGGCTCCTATGTTGACTCCATCCGTCGCATAAGAATTAACCTTGACGACCCCTGATGCAGTTACGTGCACATAGGACCTCAGCGCCTTCTCTAACGGAAGCGGATCGCATGTCATTAGGCCCCCCGACGATTCCTCGCTTATGGCAAGGCGCACGCGTCCATTATATCCAGCAACCCAATGCGACATTTTTCGGCCTACTGCGTCACTGGCCGCGCCTACGCTGGAGGTGGCACGTTGCGGAAGTAGAAGAATTTCTGACGCATCGATCTCATGAGCAAGTTCCGACAATTCGTCGAGTTCGTCAACGGTCTGATCATTGATTACTATGTTGATGCCAAGTTGTGCTTGTGCTCTGGCGTCACGAAGTCGAGCAAGCAGGCTTGCGTAGGGCCTGCCGCGATTATTTTCGTAAGTCTCTCTCACGCCATCGACGCTAACTCGGATGAAATGCACGTTCCCATTGAGCTTGTCCAGCAATGGTGCGCGCAGTCGGTGGCCGTGCGTCGTGAGAGTCACAGCCAACTTAGTCTTCTTCGCCGCATGACTGCAGATTTCTGCGAACTGCGCATGCAGAGTCGGCTCTCCTCCGCCGAATCCAACCCCTAGAGATCCAGCCTGGTCAATCTCAATCAGCCAGTCGGCGATCGCGTCCGCGCTCAACATCGCACGGTGCTTCGGGGCATAACAGTAAGCACAGTGAAGATCGCAAAGATTGGTGAGCGCTAGTGAGACTTGGCGAGGTGCTGAGCTCCACTTCGACTCTTCGACTTGCACTTCATTGAACAAGACGTTCAGACCTGTTCTTCGGTCAAAGATATGTAGTCCGTCAGGACCGAGTCGTGTCTTCATGCCTCACAACTCCAAGGAAAGGCGATGCAAATTGGGGCGGCGCTCCCGCAGATGGAACATCACCACGCCCAGAGTTAGCCGTCCCGATTGAAGAGAGGCTTCTACGAGAATACAGACACTCTGGGTTCGGCGCCGCACTAGCGTGACTTGGGGTGTGATCGAGGCTATGCGAATCTGCCGGATGCGCTCCATCGCAAGTTTCCAACCGCGAGCCAGAGTCTGACATGGCAGTTCGCCTTCCTCTTCACAGCTGGCGTGCGCCTGCCCACACCGCCGGCGGCTGTACGCCTGTCCAGCAGGTGCTTCAGAGAACGGTCAGCCCACCCGATCGCCTGCAACTTTAGCAAGCATGGTTTCGCTGGCGTTGTATCCAACGTCGGCTAAGGGTCGGTCAGCGACGGTCGGGCAATCTCCACCAACGAGTGCGCAACCTAAATCAACGGTCGCTGACCGGCCAGAACCGGTCCTCTACGAGTGACTGGTTTGCGGCTGCGTGGAAGTTTCGCACCAGTGTTGGCCAAGTACGCCCAAGCCGGAAGCTGTGGAGAGGATTGCGAGTGCACTTGGCGTCGACATTGCCGACCTACTCGCGAGCTACTAGCCGCGTCTCAAGCCCTATCAGTCGGTATATTGTAGGGCGCTGCCACCATGTACGTGCCCGGCGGCGCACGCTTAGCATCAAACAACCCATGACCAAGCTTCTTCAAACCATTTCAGATGACGACAAGTTCCGCCAGAACGTTTCCAAATACTTGCTGGAACTCATTGCGCAGCTGAAGAAGTTTGACTTCTTCAAGGCTGCTCAGAGCAAGAAGAGACTTTCGGCGCTTGAGAGCGGTCAGTTCTTTGCCGACTGCATCGGCGCGATGGAGCAGATTTTCGCACACCACATCCAGGCGTATTCAGCGATGCGGTGGATGTACTACCTCCGCAGGACGCCGAACTCCGTCTTCTCGGGAGATCTTCACTCGACGGTGGCCAACAACCGGGCACTCGCGGAGATCTACGCTCAACGCAGCAAACGGGTCGAAGAGGCTAGGTGGGGGCAGGCAGGATTCGAATTCCGTCTAGACGACGGTACGTTAAGACATGTCGCGCGATTTGTGGCGTTCGTCTTCATCATGAACAACTTGCAGGTCGACTTTCGGTTCGCCAGCAAGGGGGGTGAGTACACATTCGGTGCCGAAAGCGCTCCCAAGTCGTCTTCCTGGGGCACCAAGGCTGCTCCCTTGTTGACCTTCAAGGCCAAGTCGCCCGCCGTCGCAACCTCGCTGCCTCGGCTTGTCGACAGCGACGAGATTGTGCTGGCCGCCCGCATTTACGACCAACGCCACAACGTGCGAAGCACCTTCCTGGGCCATGCCTTGACGCGCGCCGGACTGGCCGACACGACTGACGCCAAGAATAAGCCGCCCGAGTACATGACGCTTCGCGAGGCCATCTGGAGCCTCACCGAGGAAACGCTTTTCTCGCCGCAGAAACTGCTGGAGGGGCATCCGCAGGCGGACTTGGTCGAAGAGGGTATGAAGGCCCTCGTCCGCTTCGGCCCAACTGGGATTGAACTCGACGCTCTATTCGATCTGTATCGACAGCCCGCGATGGCGGCGATCAACATCGACGATGGTGCTGTACTCCACCTGATAACGCTCTTGCTCGGTGGACGCCTACTCGAGATTCGTCGCTTCGCAGCTCTGAGGGTCATGGAGCTGGGGTACTTCGTCGTTGCGCTTGACGAATGGGATGGCTTAGCGGGCGAAGAATACGCCTCCGTCTGCGACCGGATCCGCTCGGCATTGCCTCAGCTGAATGCACCGGCCACCTTCGAGCTCTTTTCGGCTGCCTGCCATGCCTACCTTGGATCTGCCTGGCCGATCGTTCACGGCAACCCTGTGCGAACAACGCCCAACTATGTGTGCATCGACATGTGGGCTGCGTCGATGGGATTCATCGCTGCGTTTCAATTCCCCAAGGTGCAAGGGCAGGTTGCCAATGAGCGCGCGACTTGGTTCGAGGATGTCGTGCAGGAGCTGATTGATAGCACGTCGTCGGCCGCGCCGAAAATCCGCTCACTGAGACAAAAGCCTCTCACCTTGGGTGGGAAGGCGCTGACAGACATTGATGCCATCGGTACACGAGGCAGAGACCTGCTGATCGTGTCATGCAAGAGCATCCCGTACACAATGGACTACGACCGCGGCGTCTACAACGCGATCCGAAACACAGAGACCACTGTCGTAAACGCGGTTGCTCACTGGAAGGGCATCGTCAAGACGCTGGATGCCACTCGTGTCGGCGATAACTACAACTTGTCCGGCTTCGATCGAATCATCGGCGTGGTGTGTACGCCTTTCGCGGTCTACACGAAGTCGGCGGAGGCGCTGTCTAGTACTACCGGTAACCTGCGTTGGGCGAGCTCGCTCGACGAGTTGGCACACTTTCTCCGCACGGACACCGAACAGACTGATGAATAGGTCACGCGTAAAGCGGTCATATCCATTCATCTAGGGCAGGCTTGTCTACTCGACCGGGGGCAGTCCAATCGCGGCGAAGGAGACGTCCGCTCAGGTATCGACATTGCCTGCGTCGAATCACTGCTGACCGGGAGGTCCACTTTCAGGTGGCCAAACACGGTACAGCGTGTGGCTGCTTAGGGTCGGTTTTCGCCGGTCGGCGTGGATCTGCAGCTGATCGTACTGGCCGGCGGGCTGATCATCATCGATCGGTCGTCTGACGTATTCGATCCGGTTCATGCATGTCAGCGGCATGAGCCCGCGGCATGCATGGGAGTCGATTCGTTTGACGCCAGACGTCGATGACGTGGCGCAGAGCGGTTCAGGCCGGCATCTTGCGGAACGCGATGGAGAAGCGGTTCCAACCATTGATCGCGACCACCAGCAAGGTCAGATCGGTCATCTCTTCCGGCGTGAATTCGGGCTGCACCAATTCCCACACCTCGTCGGGAACGTGCGTGGTGCTCACAAGGGTGACCGCTTCGGTCCACGCCAGTGCGGCGCGTTCGCGCGTGCTGAAGAACGGCGTCTCGCGCCAGGCACTCAGAGTGGCCAGCCGCCGCTCATCTTCGCCGGCCTTGCGTGCGTCAGCAGAATGCATGTCCATGCAGTAAGCACAGCCGTTGATCTGCGAGGCACGCAGGCGCACCAGTTCGATCAGCGGTTTTTCCAGTGAGCTTTTGCCGATGCGCTGCTCCAGGCCGACCATTGCCTTGATCGCTTCGGGGCTGGACTTGTAAAAATCGAGACGCTGGTTCATGGCTGCTCCACTAGTGGTTTGGGATGGCTGCAGACGGTAACAGGGGTTTATGTCGCGCGGCTTGAACGTTTTCGGCAATCCTTGTCCGTTTCGCGCGATCGCGCGATATCGCCGCGGGAAAACGGGCGTAAGGATCAATGCTGCGCAAGAACGAACAATCCGCGCACGGCGGCCATCGCTATCGTTTTGCCGTCACTGGCCAGAGATCGTCACGATGACTGCGATGCATTCCATCAAGCCCATCGCCAGGCCGTCCCTGCGTTCCATGCTTGCGGCGGCTTACCTCGCCGATCCGTCCGATCGACTGATCGCGCCAGTCGGCGCGGACACCTACAGCACGTTGTTCAGCCTGATCCCCGTGGCGCTGGCAGTGCTTCGCGAGGCAGTGGAAATCGAACCCGATCCGGCGGAGGTCATGCATTGGTACCGCGCAACCCGGATCGCCGAACTCGGTCACCTTACCGCGGCCGAACTCGTTGCGCTGGGGCGGGCGGAAGCGGTCATCGCTTTCCTGCGATCGATCCGGAACGATCGGTGCGAGTGAGCATTCGCAAATTGCAGATACGCCGTCAGACGCCATCCTTAAATTTCTTCCATCAAGGAATCCTCATGCGCAAACCGCCAGTGAAGTTCATCGATATTGCCCGGGAGATCACGCGTGTCACTTCGATGCGCGAACAGCTCATACTGAATGCCTTCGATGCGTTGGAGTTCCGCCATGCAACGCTGGCGCAGACTCTGCTGGAGTGCATCGGAAACCGCCAGCGCGCGGCTCACTGGATGTGCACGCATCAGCGTGCATTCGGCGATCGCAGCGCGTATGAGGTGCTGGCCGACGGCGACGAGGACAGCGTATGGGACGAAATTCCCGGGTATTCGGTCGGTGACAAATCGGGTCGCACCACCAGCTGCGTATGAGCTACTGACGTATGAGCGCGATGGCCGTGTCGGAAAATGGATGTCCAAACGCCATCTGTTGGTGACATCCAAGCAGCCCTCGAAAAATTACCCGAAGGAGGGCATCGAACCACTTGCGACGTGCCTACGATCATTGCCGACGCTCGCCACACAGCGAGTTACAGGTCAGGGATCTGGAGGCGGCAGACATGCAGCAGCAAGGCGCTTTCGGCGAGCGGCTCGGGCGCTCGTTCCATCTGGGCGACCCACCCACACTTCTCGCCTGCACGCCCGGCGGGTCCCCCTTGGCGGCGACCGAAATCCGCTTCGACGAGTCGGGATGCGGCCTGACCGCGCCACTCGGCAACGATGAGGCCTATCTGATCGGCCTGCAACTCCGCGGGCTGCGTCGTCACGAACTGTGGCTGGACGGAACGCCGGTACGCGTGTGTTCGGTCAACAAGGGCGACAGCTGCATCTACGACCTCAAACGCGATCCGATCAGCTATTTCGACGAGCCGTTTCATTCGTTGAATTTCTACGTGCCGCGCCAGGCACTGGCTGAACTGGCCGACGAATTGGGCCAGCCGTCAGCAGACGAACTGGCGCATGAGCCAGGGAATTTCGTCGACGACCCGGTGATCAGCAGCCTTGGCCAAGGACTGTTGCCCGTGCTGCATGGGGAACAGCGCGCCAACCAGTTGTTTACCGATCACGTGCTGCTGGCACTGCGCTGTCACCTTGTTTCTACTTACGGTTGCGCGCGTACTGCAGCCTGTTTCGCTCGCGGCGGGCTTGCGCCGTGGCAGCAACGCAAGGCAACCGAGCTGATTCGCGAGCACGTGGTGGAAGGCATCGCACTGGCAGAGTTGGCTTGTGCGTGCCGGCTCTCCTCCAGCGCCTTCGTGAGGGCGTTCAAGAAGAGCCTGGGCGTGCCGCCACACCAGTGGCTGTTGCTGCGCCGGGTGGACCACGCTATCGAACTCATGCGCGATCGAGAGATCCAGCTCGCCGACGTGGCGTTGTCGGCGGGCTTCGCCGATCAGAGCCATTTTACGCGGATTTTTGCCCGCAAGATGGGCGTAAGCCCGGGCGCGTGGCGCAGTGCGATCTGTCCTTGATGGGATGCCCGTCATCCGGTATATCCCGCATCGAAGGCATCAAGAGTCGATGAAGCCGCGGCGGATGGCAATGGTGACGGCGTGGGTACGATCCTCGGCGTCGAGCTTGGCCATAAGGCTTTTCATGCGTGCCTTGACCGTATCCTCCGACACGAACAAGGCCTCGCCGATCGCGCGATTGCTCTTGCCCTCGGCGACCAGCCGCAGCACGCTCAGCTCGCGAAGGGTCAGGCCCTCGCTGCCGCGGTAGGCGTCGATGTCGATCGCCACCTCCGCAGCGACCACATGCCGGCCATGCATGGCCGCACGGACAGTGCGAAGGATCTCCTCCCGACACGCAGTCTTGAGCAGGTAGGAGGTTGCGCCGAGCGTCATCGCCTGGGTGACGCGGGCGTCGCCTGGATAGGTGGTCAGCACCACGATGCTGGCGCTGGGAAATTCATGGCGGATCGCGGTGATCGCCTGCAAGCCGTCCACACGCGGCATCTGCAGGTCGAGCAGGGTGACGTCGGGGAGTAGCTGACGGAACTGCTCGATCGCCTCGGCGCCGTCGGCGGCTTCGCCGACGACCTTGAGGTCGTCCTCTTGGTCGATCGCCGCGCGCAATCCGTCACGCATCACCGGGTGGTCGTCGACAATCAGGACCCGGATCTTCTCCTCGATACTGTTCAAGGCGGCTTGTCCGAAGGAAAGTGGATGGTCCACCGGATACGGGTGGTCTCGCCGGCGTCGGAACGTCGTCGGTGAAACGCAATATCCTCGCTGGACGTACTGCCGTTCAATACCCGAACGGGTAACCAGCCTGCGGTATGCCACGCTTTAGCTGCGCCCTGCGGGGTGCGGATTCCATGGGGCAGGCGGTCAAGCTTACCGATGCGCCACATGCTGCCCTTGAACAAATAACGCATGGATTGAACAAAACGATCGACATCGCCAAAGGCACTGGCACCAAGGCCAGTCAGGCGATAATGCTGGCGTGGTGTGGGCAGATCGTCCACCTCGTGCACGCTTCCTTCTCCAGATGGGGCACTGGTCCGTTCGTCATGCTTCGGGGGCTCGAATATGCCTGGCAGGCGTCTGCTAAGCGGCCTTTGCAGGATCATCGCTGGCGTGATCGCATACACGATCATGCTGATGCTGCTTGTCCACGCCGCCTCCGCTGCAACACCGGATCAGTCGTTCGCGGCACCGCCATTCGCGCAGTTCGTCCATCGCACCTACACCTCCCGTGACGGCGCGCCCAACCCGGTCATCACCCTGGCGCAGACCCGCGACGGCTTCCTGTGGCTGGGCACGCCAACCGGCCTGGTGCGCTTCGACGGTGCCGCATTCGACGCCTCCGTCGGCGAACAGCTGCCCAGCCCGAACATCTACACGCTGTTTGCCGACGACGACGTCCTGTGGATCGGCTACGCCTTCGGCGGCATCAGCAGCCTGCACCACGGGCAGCTCGTCAACTACGACATGAAGGGTTTGCCTGGTGGCAGCATCCATGGCATAGCACGGCGTCCCGACGGCGTGCTATGGGCGGCCGCCACCAAAGGGTTGATGCGACTGGTGGATGGCCGCTGGCAGGCGCTTGGTGACGATGCCGGCTTTCCCGGACATCACCTGGTATGGATGCAGCAGGTGCGCGGCACGCTGTGGGTCATGGACGTGGACGGTGCTTACGCCCTCGACCCGGACGCCAGTCGTTTCCGGCCGGTCGACAAGGACGAGGCGCGCCGCGCCCGTGCGCAAGTACCGTCGGGCGGTACGTGGCAGCCAGCACATAACGCCCTGGATTACCTTTTCCTGCTAACCGATTCGGCGGGTGGACTGTGGACGCCTACGGACACCGGGATCGAACGCGATGTCTGGTCGGCTGACCAGCAGTTGCCGCAGGTGGACAGAATGACGCCGCGCGATGGACTCAGTGGCGAAAATGTGTCGGCCATGTTGCAGGACGCAGAAGGCAACGTATGGCTCGGTACCAACGGCGGGCTGGATCAGTTTCGCATCGGCAAGTTCGCGCCAGTGCCGCTGTCCAGGGATGTCATGTTTCCGGCGTTCGTCACGGACGGGGACGGTGGTCTGTGGGTGGGCGGTCCGAACCAGGGGCCGGTGCACATCGGTCGCAACGTCACGCCGATGCCGAGCATGGGGACCGAGGTGTGGTGCGTGGCGCGTGACCGCCAAGGTGGCGTGTGGATGGCCGGCGCGGCCGGGCTGAAACGCTGGATCGATGGCCGGGTGACGACGCTGGCGCTGCCTGATGAACTGGTCAAGGCCAACGATCCGGACACGATCGGCGGCCTGTTCCAGGCGATCGCGATGGATGCTGACGGCGGCCTGTGGCTGTCGGTAGCGAAATACGATCTGTACCGGTTCAAGGATGGTGTCTGGACACGCCATGGCGGTCGCAACGACTTGCCGCCGGGGCCGGCGATCCGGCTGCTGGCTGCTGGCGACGGCCGGCTATGGCTTTCCTATCCGGACAACCAGGTCGTGGTGATCGAGCACGATGTGGCAAAACACTACACCGCCGCCGATGGGCTGGCGGTCGGCAACGTGCAGGCCATCGACGTGCACGGTGCGCACGTCTGGGTAGCGGGGGACCTGGGCGTGGCTCATCTCGAACATGGCCGCTTCGTTGCGCTGGTCGGAGCAGGTGGCCACGTGTTCCGCGCCACCACCGGCATCGTCGAGACCGCGACAGGCGAACTGTGGCTGGACAGTACCGCCGGCGTCTACCGCATCGCAGCCGACGAGGTACAGCGTGCGCGTGCCGATCCGATGCATGCGGTGGCGTTCGAACTGTTCGATGCGCAGGATGGATTGCAAGGTGCGTCCCTGCAGCTTCGGCCAGGACCCACCCTGCAGCAGGGACCCGACGGTCGCCTGTGGGTGGCCCGTTTCAAAGGCATCTCGTGGATCGACCCTCTACACGTGCGGCGCAACCGCATCGCGCCGATGGTATCGATACAGTCACTGCACGTGGCCGACGCGACTTATCCGTTGACGGCGGGACTGTTGCTGCCGAAGCTGACCCGCAACCTGAGCTTCGACTACACCGCGCCGTCGCTCTCGCAACCACAACGTGTGCATTTCCGCTACGAGCTGGAGGGTGTCGACAGTGGCTGGCAGGACGCGGGCACGCGGCGGCAGGCGTTCTATACCAACCTCGGTCCCGGCAACTACCGCTTCCGCGTACGTGCCGCGAACGAGGACGGCGTGTGGAGCACGCAAGACGCAACCTTCGATTTCCGCATCGCGCCGGCGTTCTACCAGACCTGGTGGTTCGGCGTGCTGTGCGGTTGCCTGGCGCTGGCTGCGCTGTGGCTACTGTACCTGTTGCGCCTGCGCCAGCTGGCGGCGCGCGAGCGCATTCGCAACACCGAGCGCGAGCGCATCGCGCGCGACCTGCACGACACCTTGCTGCAAGGCATCCAGGGCCTGCAATTGCGGCTGCAGACCTGGGCGGCGGACAAATCGCTGGAGTCACGGCGGCGCGACGAGATGGATCAGGTTGCGATGCGCACGCGCGACATGCTGATCGACGGTCGCGACCGCATCATTGCCTTGCGCCGCACCGGCACATCGCGCATTGCTCTGGTCGCGGCGTTGCGCGCGATCGGCGAAGACTACGCCTCGATGTATCCGGTGCGCTTCGCCCTGCACGAGCAGGGCGAGCCGCGCCTGCTGCAGCCGGAGGTTGCCGCCGAAGCGCTCGACATCTTGCGCGAAGGCCTGCGCAACGCCTTCGTCCACGCCGCCGCCAGCAACATCGAGCTGGCCGTCGCATGGCAGGCCGACGGGTTGCACCTGCGCGTGGGCGATGATGGCCGCGGCATCGACGAGGCCGTCATGTGTGCCGGTGAGCGCCCCGGACACTGGGGCCTGGTCGGCATGCGCGAGCGCGCCGCACGAATTGGCGCACAGTTCAACCTGCATCGTCGTGAAGGCGGCGGTACGGAACTATCGCTGCGGCTGCCGGCGCGCGGCACATTCGCCGCTGTCCGCATGCGCCTGTGGCGACAGTTGCGACGAACAGGGGAAGTGCAAGCCGATTGACAGCTACGCTGCAAGCAACGGACGCAGGCGGGCGAGCACTTCCTCGCCGGAGAACGCATCGGCGAAATGTGCTAGGCAGTTTCCATCCGCATCGAGCAGGTAGGCGATGGCCGTGTGCGGTACGCGGTAACCCACTGAATCGTCGGGATCGCTGGCGCGTCTGGCAAACACGCGAAACGCGACCTTGGCCCGTTCGATCTGCTCCACGCTGCCGGTTAGGCCGATGAAACGCGGGTGCGGCGCAAGAAAGTCGCGCATGACTTGTGGAGAATCGCGTGCGGGGTCAACGCTGATATACAGGCCGCGAACCGGTGTGCCCTCGGCAGCTAGCTGGTCGAGCACGACACCGTAGCGGGCCAGTGCCCGCGGACAGACCACGCGGCAATGGGTGAAGCCGAACAGCACCAGCGAACACTGGTCACGCCAGTCATGGCTGGATACCGGTTGACCGAAGTGGTCGATCAGTTCGATCTCGCCACCTGACAACAATGATTGCTTGCTGGTCGTTGCGGCGGTCATGCCGGCGGTCCGTCGATGCAATCGTTCGCGAAAATCAGGCGCATGGGCTGGATACGGCTACCCGACCAGCGGAGTTCGAGCCCGGCATCGGTACGCCGCAACTGCACCGGCCCACTGATGCTCAACTTGACGGCATCGCCATACGCCACGATCTGTGAATCGAACAATAGCGTCCAGCGTCCGCGGCCATCGATGCGACCAAGCACCACCCAGGCTTCCGACACCGGGTGATCGGCACGCACCTGCAGGGTGAACAATAGCGAGTGGCTGGCCGGTTCGAACCGCGCCTGCAGTATGTCGATACCGCCACCGACTTCGATGATGGCAGGTTCCTTGAAATGGGTCCGCACCCACGGTCCGCGATAGATGCCTTGCAAGCCGTCGCGTACGTTGAGCCGCGCATAGCCGAGCAGCACGTTGCCGGTCATCGGTTCGACCAGGGTGCGGTGTCCTGCAGCGTCTACGGCGACGTCGTTGCGCGGGTAGTAGAGGCCGCCATCGCGCCATCGCGGTGCCATGTGGCGGTCGGCGTGATGCAGCAGGCCGCGTAGGGTTTCCTCGTCGCCCATCTCCGACGCCCATGCCGCGATCCAGCCGAAGTCGGAGTCGTCGTTCAGAACGACGTGCCCGTTAATCGGTGGGCGAGGTGCCGACTTTACCGACAACGTGCCATCCGGTTCTTGCAACAGCAGGTCGGCGAGTTGCTGCGGGTAATGCGCGCGCACGAAGTCGCCATTCCACATGTTCATCAGTGCGCCACACCAGGCATCGACCCACGGCGCCTGCGCAAGATTGGGACGGACGGTACGCGTGTCCTCCGACAGCATCACGTGGTAGTGGCCGTTGTCGCCGAGCCGGCCGAATTGCGTCCACGCCTGCTCATACCCGCGCGTCACTTCTTCGGCGAGATTGCCGCCGGTGAGCAGGTCGTTCATGCGGAAGCCGAGGATCGCCGGCTGGTTGCAGATCTGGAAGATGCAGTTCGGTTCGCACGCCACGCCAAGGTAGCCGCTCTCGACCATCTTCCAGTACAGGTGTTCGTTGAGCGAATTTTGGTCATAGTGGAAGCGGTGGCCGTCGCCGCCCCAGAAGTACGACCAGTGTTCGAAGGTGATGGCATCTGGTTGTGCGTAGCGGTCGTCGTCAAACAACACGTTGTACAGCAGGGTCAGCGATTGAACGTAGGCGCTGTACATGATGTTGTCACGCACCACCGGATCCCACTCTTCGATGTACTGATCCTTCAGATGCGCGTTGAAAATGCTGCCGCCGCGGCTGACATCGCGCCAGTACAACCAAGTTTCCGGCAGCAGTAGTTTCGCGATGAGCCGCTCGAAGATCGGCTTGAAGGCACCGGGTGCTGCGGGTAGGCGATGCACGTGGGTGATCGCCAGCGCATAGGCCATGTAGGCCAGCTGGAAACGGTAGGCGCCGAAATCGTCCTGGCCCGTGCCTATGCCCTTCATCAGGGACCAATCGTTCGCTGGCTGCAGCGACAGGTTCTCGAAGTGACGCAAATGACCCACCTGCTGTGTGGTCAACGCGTCGAGCGGGGCGCTATGGTTCATGACGTTGCCCCACTTAATGCTTCATTTCCAGCACAGCCTTGATGGTTTTGCCGGAAAGCTGGTCAGATACCGCCTGACCTATGTCCTGGAACGGGTAGAACGTGATCAGGCGATCGAACGGAAAGCGACCCTGCAGGTACAAGTCGATCAATTGTGGAATGAAGACTTCCGAGATCGCATTGCCTTCTACATAGCCCCGCGCGGATTGCCCGGCCAGCAGGAAAGTGAACCAGGGCAACTCCAACGCCTTGCCCGCCACTGACGGCACCGCAACCAGTGCCACCTGTCCCAGTATCGCGAGCCCATTGATGGCCGCGCCGATCAGTGCGTTCACGCCGGCGGCATCGACGATGGCGTCCACGCCGCGCGGTGCGATCGCACGAATCGCCTCGCCAAGATTGTCAACCTGACGAGTGTTGATGACGTGGGTGGCGCCCAGTTCGCGCGCGGTCTCGAGGCGCGAGTCCACCTGATCAATCGCGATCAGGGTGGCACAACCGCAGACCTGCGCTGCCATGATCGCGGCCAGCCCTACCGGGCCCATGCCGAGCACCGCGAGCGACGAGCCGGCTCGCGGCCGGATGCCGTTCATGACCGTACCAGCGCCGGTCTGGATACCGCAGCCCAGCGGGCCGAGCAGTTTGAGCGGGACATCCTTGCGAACCTTGATCGTGCTGCGCTCGTTGGCCAGGGCGTGCTGCGCGAACGAGGACTGGCCAAAATACTTCAAGTACGCTGCATTCCCTTTCTCGCGGGTTGCGCGCGAACCGTGTGGATCCGTCTGGAAGTTGAGGTCAGTGAAATGGTCACAGTACATCTGCTGGCCACTAAGGCAGTGCGCACAGGTGCCATCAAAGGCGGGCGCCAGCACTACATGATCGCCCGGCACGACCTTGGTCACGCTGCGTCCCACCTGCTCTACGATGCCGGCGCCTTCGTGACCAAACACGTTGGGAAATGGTGCGTTCACCAGGCCTTCCTTGCTGGCCAGGTCGGTGTGGCACAGCCCGACGCCGACAATGCGCACCAGGACCTCGTCGTCGGCAGGCTCGGGTAGGTGGATATGCTCCAGCTGAAAAGGTTGCTTCACTGATTCGACGACGGCGGCCAGGGTTTTCATGGGTGATGTACCTGTGTGGAAGTTTCTGGAAAAGTGCTCAAGCAGCAGCAAGCACGATCAGCACGGCCCCGGCGATTGCCAGGGCATCTTCGAGGAGGGCTGCAGGAACATCGTTGTGGAATGCTTTGGCCAACGCGCGCCGCGTTCGATGGCCACCCCAAGTGCCGATGGCAGCGCCGGTGGCGCCGACGACCAACCCGGTCCAGAGCAGGCCATGGGCAGCAGTGAGCGTTGCACCAGCGCATGCACCGGTGACCAGCCGCGTGCCAAATTGCATCGGGATCATCCGGCTGGGCGTCTTGGGCAACTTGTCGTTGACCAGTTCACCCAGCGCGCAGAGGGCCAGGATCCACGGCGTGAGCGCGTAACCCATGAAGGCCAACGGGGTGCCCTGCAGCGGCAACCAGCCCATCCGCGCGGTACAGCTCAACACCGCTAGCGGCGTCATTGCGCGGAGGCCGGCGATCATGCCGATCATCAGCGCCCAAACATGAATCAACATGGGAACAGTCCTTGCGTGGGGACGGAGCAGGGCAGTGAAGTCGATCAGCCGTGAAGTTTGGTGGCCGTGCGCGCCACCAGTTCGCCTTGGTGCCGTGCACCTTCCAGCTCGACGGCGCTCGGTTGGCGTGAACCGTCACCGCCGGCGATCGTGGTGGCACCGTAAGGCGCGCCGCCCACGATTTCGTCCAGCGTCATCTGACCCTGGTGGCTGTACGGCAGGCCGACGATAGTCATGCCGAAATGCATCAGGTTGGCGATGATTGAGAACAGGGTCATCTCCTGACCGCCGTGCTGGGTGGCCGACGAGGAGAAGGCCGCCCCGACCTTGCCATTCAGCGCGCCACGAGCCCACAGGCCGCCGGCTTGGTCGAGAAAGGTTGCCATCTGCGCGGAGATGCGCCCGAAACGCGTGCCGGTGCCAACGATGATGGCGTCGTAGCTTTCCAGTTCGGCAACGGTCGCTACGGGTGCCATCTGGTCAAGCTTGAAATAGGCCTTTCTGGCGATCTCCTCAGGCACCGTTTCCGGTACGCGACGAATATCTGCCGTGGCGCCACCGCGGTGCACTCCTTCGGCGATGGCTTCTGCCATCTTCTCGATGTGGCCGTAGGTGGAATAGTAGAGAACCAGAACCCTGGCCATGTGACGTCTCCGTTTCGGGCCCATTGATCACGTTGATCCATATGGCGATGCCCGAGGGAGATTCTGGCGATGTCGTGCGGTCGATTCTTGGACATTCGCAGCGGCGCTTGTTCAATCACTGCGTGCGGAAAGCGATTCGGTAGAACGTACAAATCACAGCATGAATACAAAAGATTCCTGCCTGCACCGGGTTTAGATTTTGTACCGAACGACGGCCCGTGCGCGCATCCCTCCGCTGCCAGTCCGGGCGCATCTGGCCATCCATCCGGAAAGGAGCTTCAACATGCGTACAAGATTTCCGCTTCGGCTCATCAGCGTAGCCGTGCTGGCGACGGTGAGCGTCCTCCAGGCTGCTGCCGCACACGAGACCGTCAAGCCGGCCTTCGCTTATGCGATCCCCAATGTCCCGGGCAAGACGGTTACGGCATTGGTGGTGACCTACAAGCCCGGAGGCACCTCGCAGCCGCACCGCCATGGCGGGGCTTTCGTGATTGCCTATGTGCTCACCGGCGCGATTCGCAGTCAGCTCGAAGGAGGCGAGGCGAAGGTCTACCGTGCTGGCGAGAGCTGGACCGAGGCGCCAGGCGCACACCATCTGGTCAGCGACAACGCGAGCAAGACCGAGTCGGCCTCGCTGCTGGCGATCTTCGTTGCCGACGGCAATGACAAAAAGCTGGTGACCTACGACAAGCCCTGATAGTGCGAAAACCCCGTTTTGCAGGAGCGCACCTGGTGCGCGTGTATGGCCCCTCCCCCCTGGCACTCCCCGGCGCGTACCGGGCGCGCTCCTGCACTCTGTATCGCCCTGATGTCGCGCGAACGATCCGGCTTTCGACGCAACGAGCAAGCGAGCCGATCCACCGTGCGGGTGGGATTTGCGCTCATGCGTTGGGCAGCGATTTGGACGTCGCCACCGTTGTGATGACGCCAGCTTCGGCAAGAAAATCGACAATTCGAGGAGAAGTTGACATGAGGGCGAGCCGCATTCATGCCTTTGGGCAGCCAGACATCATCGTCATCGACGAAGTCGCCGTACCCACGCCGGGGGAAGGTGAAGTTCTGGTGAAAGTCCATGCTGCCGGGGTGGGGCCCTGGGACAGCTGGATCCGTACCGGCAATAGCGCGTTGCCACAACCACTTCCGCTGACCCTCGGTTCCGATTTATCCGGTGTCATCACCGAACTCGGCGACGGAGTAACCGACTTCGCGGTAGGTGACGAGATCTATGGCGTAACCAATCCTCAGTTCACCGGTGCGTGTGCCGAGTACGCGGTGGCGTCGGCCGGGATGATTGCCAGGAAGCCTCGCAGCGTCACCCACGTCGAAGCGGCGTCCGTTCCGGTGGTTGCCAACACGGCGTGGCAGATGTTGTTCGAGCATGCGGGGCTGGTCAGTGGCCAGAGCGTATTGATCCTCGGAGGGGCCGGAAACGTAGGCGGGTATGCGGTCCAGTTCGCGCGTCGCAAGGGGCTACGCGTCATCGCCACCGGGTTTGCCGGGCAGCTCGATGAGCTCCGTCGCCTTGGCGCAGATCAGGCGGTTGCCGTTGATGGTGCGCAAGTCGATGACTTTACGGGGTCGGTTGATGCCGTGATCGACACGATCGGCGGCGTGTGGCAGTCACGGTCCATGAAGATGGTGAAGTCGGGAGGCATTCTGGTCTCCGCCGTGAGCCCGCCCGATGTCAACGCCGCTGAAGCGCTCGGCATAAGAACCCTGTTTTTCCTGGTCAAGGTCAACACTTCCGCGCTGGCCGAGATCGCCACGATTATTGACCACGCCGAGCTGAAGCCGCGCGTCGGCTTGGTATTGCCCATGACCGAGTTGATTCGCGCGCACGAGTTCCTGGAGAGGATCCGCAAGCCTCAGCCCCAAGGGAAAATCGTGATCGACGTTCTCGATGCGTAATCCGAAGTCGTTCACCAGGGAGTCTTCGACGCGCACGGCTGAGTGAGGTTCGCAAGCCATGGTGAGCGAACCGCAGTGGCGGACTCTTCTGCAGTCAGCTTGAGCGTTCCAGCAGGTTGCCACGTGCCCTGATCCAGTGGCGCGCTACGAATACTCGGGCGCCCGTGCGGCTATGCGGTGTCACGAAGCATGCGAGACGGCCTCGCCTGTCACGTCGGCAGCTTCAAGTGGACGCACACGAGCATGTTGCGAGCGCTCAGTAGGCGCCTGATGCACTGATCAAATCCGCCAATGCAAAGCCAGTTCATACAAGAAGTCATCTTGCGCATCGCGCAATCTTGTCAGCGTCCTTCATAGCGCGATCGCTATTACACAGGGAGCACCGTGATGACGTCACCAGCAAAGCTGTTTCAAGCCACGCGGCACGTTATGGCGCCAGCTTTGCTCCTCGCTTTGCTGGCGCAAGGCACCGTAAAAGCCAATGACTTGCCATCAATCAATCTTGGCCTGACATCTTATCTTGATGGCGTCCTGCCATCCGGGCCCGGCTTCTACTACCAAAATTACATCGAATATTATTCGGCAAGCCGATTCAACGATGGGCTTGGCCGCAGGCTGCCGCTGCCAAAACAAAGCCTCGATCTGGTGGCTGACATAAACCAGATTACCTACTACATGCCGCAGGAGATTGGTCCTGGTCGGTTGGCTTTCGATCTGGTGGTTCCCACGGTTGTCTCAGCCTCGGTACGTGACGGCTTGGGTGGCACCGTCCTCGACTCGCAGACAGGTATCGGCGATATTCTGTTTGCGCCGATTTATGAGTTCAACCCCATTGCATTCTCCAATGGGTGGCAGCTTTCACAAAGCTTTGAATTCGATATTCTGGCGCCGACTGGAAAATACGATGCGCGTACCGCAGTCAATCCGGGTAAAAATGCCTGGGCACTCGATCCGTTTTGGTCTGCCACGCTGTCTTTCTCAAAAAAGCTCAGCGTCTCGACGCGAATTCATTATCTCTATAATTTCAAGAACACTGACCCGCCGCGCTCATTGGGTCCTGATGCCCGCACCTTGCAAGCCGGAGAGGCCTTCCACATTAACCTCGCCGCCTCCTATGCAATTACGCCGAAATTTGGAATTGGCGTTAACGGGTATTACCTCACGCAACTCACCAACTCGCGCATTAACGACGTAGGCGTTCCCGGTCGCAAGGAGAGGGTTCTTGGGCTCGGTCCCGGTGCTATGTGGTTGGTCGACCGGAACACTTTCGTTTTCTTTAATGCTTATTTTGAATCAAACGTCCGCAACCGGCCCAAGGGCAATGAGTTCATATTGCGGCTTGTCCATCATTTTTGATTCCCGACAGGCATCCGAGAGAGGAGAAGCCCTGGGCCGGCGACACTGACGACAAAGGTGGTGACGTAAAACAAGCCCTGAAGTTACGGTCTCGGCGTGAGATCCCGAGTGGCCCAGTCTTTGTAGGAGCGCACCTTGTGCGTGAGTTCCTGCCCAGCTCCCCCGCACTCCCCCGGGCGCAGGGTGCGCTCCTACAAAMAAGCCGGTAGCCCGGAGTCGAAGTCTCCACGTGGGCCACTTTCCAACATACCCGCGTCCCGCGGAGGCAACCATGGATCACCTTGACGAAACGCATCGGCCGGATCCGGATCCGCTTGAAACCATCGAATGGCTGGAGTCCATCGACGCGGTGATCCGCCATGACGGCGCTGCGCGAGCCCACTTCCTGCTGGAGCGGATGGCCAGCTCGACGCGGCACGGTGGCTTGGCGCTGCCGTTCATCACCACCAGCGATTACGTCAACACGATCCCGCCGCAGCTGGAAGCGCGCAGTCCCGGCGACACGCCGATCGAGTGGCGGATCCGTTCGCTGGTGCGCTGGAACGCGATGGCGATGGTATTGCGCGCCAACCGCAAGCCGGGTGAACTGGGCGGGCACATGGCCAGCTTCGCGTCCAGCGCCACGTTGTACGACGTCGGCTTCAATCATTTCTGGCGCGCGCCAACGGCCGATCATCCAGGCGACCTGTTGTTCATCCAGGGCCACTCCAGTCCTGGCATGTATGCACGCTCGTTTCTCGAAGGCCGCTTCAGCGCGGAGCAGCTCGATCTGTTCCGCATGGAAGTAGCCGGCAAGGGCCGTGGCCTGTCGTCGTATCCGCACCCGTGGTTGATGCCGGACTATTGGCAGGTGGCAACCGTGTCGATGGGGCTGGGCCCGATCCAGGCGATCCATCAGGCGCACTTCTGGCGCTACCTCGAACATCGCGGACTGATGCCGGCGAGCGACCGCAAGGTGTGGTGCTTCCTCGGCGACGGCGAGATCGACGAGCCCGAATCGATCGGCGCGATTTCACTGGCTGCCCGCGAGGGCCTGGACAATCTGATCTTCGTGATCAACTGCAACCTGCAGCGTCTCGATGGTCCGGTGCGCGGCAACGGCAAGATCATCCAGGAGATTGAAGGCCTGTTTCACGGCGCCGGCTGGAACGTGATCAAGCTGGTCTGGGGCGGCCGCTGGGACCCGCTGCTGGCGCGCGACACAACGGGCCGGCTGCGCCAGCTGATGATGGAAACCGTGGACGGCGAGTACCAGGCGTGCAAGGCGTTCGGTGGCGCGTACACGCGCGAGCATTTCTTCGGCAAATACCCGGAGACCGCCGCGCTGGTGGCGGACCTGTCCGACGAGGAAATCGGCCGGCTCGACCGCGGCGGCCACGACCCGCAGAAGGTGTATGCGGCCTACCACGCGGCGGTGAACACCAAGGGCTTGCCGACGGTGATCCTGGCCAAGACGGTCAAGGGCTATGCCATGGGCGAGGCGTTCCAGTCGCAGAACCCGAACCACAACAAGAAGAAGGCGGATATGGAAACCGTGCGCAACATGCGCGATCGTTTCCGCATTCCGGTGAGTGATGAACAGCTGGACGAGATTCCTTACGTGCATCCCGGCGCGGATTCGCCGGAAGTGCGGTACATGCTGGAGCGGCGCAAGGCACTCGGCGGTTTCCTGCCGCAACGTCGTCGTCAGGCTGACGAGCGTCTGGTCGCGCCTGGCCTGGATGCATTCGAACCGATCACCAAGGGTACCGGTGAGCGTGAGATCTCCACCACGATGGCACTGGTGCGCGGTATCAACCTGCTGCTGCGCGACAAGCAGATCGGCCCACGCATCGTGCCGGTGATCGCCGATGAGGCACGCACCTTCGGCATGGAAGGGCTGTTCCGCCAGATCGGCATCTACGCGCCGTTCGGCCAGAAGTACAAGCCGCAGGATGCCGACCAACTGATGTACTACCGTGAGGATCAGCAAGGCCAGGTGCTGCAGGAAGGTATCAGCGAAGCTGGCGGCATGGCTGCGTGGATCGCCGCGGCGACCAGCTACAGCGTCAGCAACGTGGCGATGCTGCCGTTCTTCCTGTACTACGCGATGTTTGGTTTCCAACGCGTGGGCGACCTGTGCTGGGCTGCGGCCGACATGCGCGCACGCGGCTTCCTGATCGGCGGTACTGCCGGCCGCACCACCATCAACGGCGAGGGTCTGCAGCACGAGGACGGCCACTCGCACCTGATGTCCGGCGTGATCCCGAACGTGATCTCGTACGACCCGACGTTCTCCTACGAGGTTGCGGTGATCCTGCAGGACGGCGTGCGCCGCATGCTGCAGGAGCAAGAGGACGTCTATTTCTACCTCACCGTGATGAACGAGAACTATACCCATCCGGACATGCCGGCGGGGTGCACCGAGGGCATTCTCAAGGGGATGTATCTGTGGCGGGAAGCGGTAAGCGGGAGCCGAGAATCGCGCAAAAGCGAAGCTCGGCATGTGCAGTTGCTCGGTGCGGGTACGATCCTGCGCGAAGTGATCGCAGCGGCCGAGTTGCTGGAGAAAGATTTTGGTGTGACGTCCGATATCTGGTCGTGCCCGAGCTTCTCGCAGGCGCGTCGTGACGGCTACGACGCGGAGCGTTGGAATCGGTTGCATCCGGGTGGGCCGCGACGTATTCCCAGCGTCACTGGATTGCTGCAGGATCGTGCTGGGCCGGTGATCGCGGCGAGTGACTACGTGCGGGCGGTGCCTGACCAACTTCGCGTGTTCATGCCTGAGGGCCGACGCTACACCGTGTTGGGCACCGACGGCTTCGGCCGCAGCGACACCCGCGCCAATTTGCGCGCCCACTTCGAGATCGATCGTCATTGGATCGCTCACGCCGCTCTCGACGCATTGATGCAGGATGGTCTGGTTGACGCGGCGGAAGTCGAGCGCGCAATCACGTTGTACGGGCTCGATCCGGACAAGCCCGAGCCTTGGACGATGTGAGGCGCGGAGGTATCGGCATGGCCACGCATGGGCCGGTGGGCCCCGCGCCGCAGGCGCACCAGGTTGTCTACACGACCCGTCACTTCGAGACGCCGTGGGCGTTCGACAACTATCTGGATACGGGCGGTTATCAGGCCTGGAAGAAGATCCTCGCGGAGAAGCCCGACCCGCTCACCCTGATCGAGGAGATCAAGCGCAGTGCATTACGTGGACGCGGCGGTGCCGGCTTCCCGACCGGCCTGAAACTCTCATTCATGCCGCGCGATGTACCGGGCCAGAAATACATCCTGTGCAATTCCGACGAATCGGAACCAGGCACCTGCAAGGACCGCGATCTGCTGCGCTACAACCCGCATGCCGTGCTCGAAGGCCTGGCGATCGCCTGCTATTGCACCGGTGCCAGCATCGCCTACCACTTCCTGCGTGGCGAGTTTCATCACGAACCGTTCGAGCGCGTCGAGCAGGCGTTGCGGGAGACGTATGCGGCTGGGTTGCTCGGTAGCGACATCGGTGGCAGTGGTATCGATGTCGACATCCACAACCTGCTCGGTGCCGGCGCCTACATCAGCGGCGAGGAAACCGGCTTGATGGAATCGCTGGAGGGCAAGAAGGGCCAGCCACGTTTCAAGCCGCCGTTCCCCGCCAGCTTCGGCATTTACGGTCGTCCCACCACGATCTGCAACACCGAGACGTTTGCCTCGATCCCGGCCATCCTGCGCCATGGGGCGGATTGGTTCCTCGCCATCGGCAAGCCGAACAACGGCGGCCCCAAGGTGTTCTCGGTGAGCGGGCACGTGGCGCGGCCGGGCAACTACGAGGTGCCGCTGGGCATTCCGTTCAACGAACTGCTGGCGCTGGCCGGCGGCATGCGACCCGGGCGCATGCTGAAGGCGGTGATCCCCGGCGGCACCTCGATGAAGGTGCTACCCGCGGCGCTGATCGCTCAGTGCAACATGGATTTTGATTCGCTGAAAGACGCCGGCTCAGGGCTGGGTTCTGGCGCGGTCATCGTGATGGATGACACTGCCTGCATGGTGCGCGTATGCCATCGCATTTCGCGCTTCTACATGGCTGAGTCCTGCGGCCAGTGCACGCCGTGCCGCGAGGGAACCGGCTGGATGCACCGCGTGCTCACACGCATCGTCGAGGGCGACGCCACGCTGGATGATCTGCATCGCCTGAAAGCCATCGCTGGCCAGATCGAAGGCCACACCATCTGCGCCTTCGGCGAAGCAGCCGCGTGGCCGGTGCAGGGCTTCCTGCATCACTTCTGGCATGAGTTCGAGTACTTCGTCACCAACAAGTGTTCGATGACCACGTCCGTCATTTGAAGCGGTTTATCCCGGAGCAGACATCGGTGGCCATCGCTACGGCGATGCGCTTGGGTGGTGAGGTGGTCCGCTCGGTGGCTTGATCAGCCGGTTGCTCCAGCCGGTGCGAATGGTCAGGACGCTATTGTGGCGATCGCCGTCGGTGCGCCCCACGCGCTCTGCAGATTTGTGTCCAGCGTGACTTCGGCGTTGAGCAGCCGGCTGAGCGGACATTTGGTCTTGGCCATCGCCGCCAGTCTGCTGAAAATCAGCGGATCGGCATTGGGTACCACGGCGCGAAGACTCAAGTGCACTGACGCGATGGTGAAGCTGGCGAACTGCTGTTCAAGGATCACGGTTGCCGAGGTCTGCAGTTCGGTCGCCGTGAGGTGTGCTTCAGCCAGCACCATCGACAACACCATGTTGAAGCATCCGGCGTGGGCGGCGGCGAGCAATTCTTCGGGGTTGCTGCCGATATGGCGATCGAAGCGACTGGCCACGCTGTAGTAGTGGTCATCGAGCGCGCCGCTCTCGGTGGACAGGCTGCCGCGACCATCGGGAAAGCCGCCGTACCAGAGTGCCGAGCCGTGTCGTTCGATCTTCATGGTTAGACTCCCCAGATTCAGAAATGTAACGACACGTCCATGTTCAAGATCACTGGTTCAGGGTGACGTGAGAGATTTCCGGAATGGGCCCGGCAAGCGTCTACGCAAACCCGCGCGCGTCGACGCCGGCCCAGACTTTCTTGGCGGTGCGTATCGGGAAGATTTCATGACGGTCAGAACGGATACTGCGCGCGGGTGTGCTGTATCGACACCCAGTGCTCGGAGGTGAACGCGTCAATCATGCCCTGGCTGCCAAAGCGGCCCAGTCCCGAATTCTTCTCGCCGCCAAACGGCAGCGCCGGCATGTCGATCGCGGTGATGTCGTTGACATGGCTCATGCCGGCGTGAATCTGGCGAGCAAACCGTTCGCCGCGATAGCTGTCTCCGCTGAGCACGGCGCTGGTGAGGCCGTACTCGGTGTCATTGGCCATGCGCAGTGCCTCGGCTTCATCGGCGGCACGCATCAGCGGTGCCACCGGCCCGAAGATTTCGTTCTGCGCCAGCGGCATCGCCTGGGTCACACCGTCGAATACCTGCGGGCCAAGCATCAGACGCCTTGGTGGTTGCCCCAGTCGCAGCCGTGCACCGTCGCTGCGCGCCTGTTCGATCATGCCGCTCACCCGATCGAGCTGGCGCTGGCTGACCATCGGGCCGATTACCGTGTCGACCTGGTTGGGGTCGCCCACTTTCAGCGAGCTGGCGTAAGCGATAAAGCGCTCGACGAATGCGTCGTAGATGCGATCCAGCACGATGATGCGGTTGGCCGCGATGCACATCTGGCCCTGGTGCAGGAACTTGGCGACGATTGCGGCGTGCACCGCGTGGTCAAGGTCAACGTCGTCCAGCACCACCAACGGACCGTTGCCGCCCAGTTCCAGCATGGCCTTCTTCAGCGTCGATGCGGTGACTGCCATCTGGCCGATATGGCGACCGACCCGGGTTGAGCCGGTGAACGACACGACACGGGAGGCCGGGTGTTGCACGAAGGCGTCACCGATTTCGCCTGGCTCACCGACGATCACACCGAGCAGGCCCGGCGGCAGTCCGGCTTCGTCGAAGATCCGTGCGATCAGCAGTCCGCCGGTGACGGGCGTTTCCGCCGCCGGCTTCACCACCACCGCATTGCCCAGTGCCAGCGCCGGCACGATCGAACGTGTGCTCAGGTGCAGCGGCCAGTTCCATGGGCTGATCACCGCGACCACGCCGACCGGTCGCCGATAGATGCGATTTTCCTTGCCCGGATAATCGCCGTCCACAATGCGGCCTTCCAATCGCGAGGGTAGCGTGGATGCTTCCAGCATTGCCGCATGCACCACCCACCACTCGATCTCCGATTTGGTGCGTGTGCTACCGGATTCGCGGATCAGCCAGTCGACGATCTCCTCGTGCCGCTGCTCCATCACCATGGCGGCGCGGCGGAACACTTCGGCGCGTTGAGACGGCAATGCCTGTGCCCAAGCCGGCTGCGCTGTCGCGGCACCGCGAAACGCTTCGTCGACATCGCTCAGATCAGCTTTGGCGAAACTGGCTATCGTCTCGCTGGTGTACGGATTGCGCACCTCAAGGCTGGAGCCCGATCTGCCGGAACGCCAGGTTCCCGCGATGCTCTGGTCGGTGAACGCATAACGTGAAGGCGGGCTGACGGAATTCGCTGTGTCCATGATTCGCCCTGCGGTTCGGAAAGGAACATTGGGCCGCCTGCGCAGCGGTGCAGGCGACGGTGTTCGCAGGGTAGGCGGTGACGGAACGGGAGGATTGATGCTTCTTGCCGCTGATTGCACGTTCGCGTCTTGCATCGATGGCGCGGGCAGAGCATGCAGGAGGGAGAGCGAATGACTGGCGCGTCCTTGCTTAGGGACGTCCGTTTCACCAAACCAAGTGACGCAGTCAGGCGGGTATGGTCACCGGATGATCGCTCGCATCGGCATGGCCTCCGCTGGCGTTGCGCCATACACCGGGGCTCACCCCCAGCTTGCGGGTGAACATGCGGGTGAAGTGGCTCTGGTCGGCGAAGCCGGCGGCAAGCGCAATCTCGGTCAGCGGCAGCGTGCGATCACGCATCAGTTCAAGCGCTTGGTCGATGCGGCGCTGGATCAGCCACTGATGTGGCGACATCCCCGTGCTCTGCTTGAATGCGCGCACGAAAGCACTGCAGGAGAGGTCGCAGGCTTTCGCCACCAGCGCCAGCGGGATGCCGTCGACCAGGTGTTCGCGCATCAACTCCATCGCCTGGCGCTGCTGCCACGGTGCCAAACCGCCGCGCGGTATCGAGTCGCGGCAACGTACACCGCCATAGGTCACCACCAGATGGGTACGCAGTGCCAGCAATACGTGGTCAACAAACAACGGACTGTTCTTGCGAACCGCGTGCAGGGCAGGCAGCAGACTCAGTCCGAGATGCCGGATGATCGGATCGTCGACAGACTGGCCAGGTAGGCTACGCAAGTCATCGACTGGAGCGGTGTCCAGTTCGTCGGCCAGCTCAGCCAGGGCTGCGCGTGGGATGTAGAAGAACAACGGATGAAACGGTTCGTACATGTACGCAACCGGATCACGTTCGAGGTCGTAGAAATGTGTCGTGCCTGCCATGAACGGCTGTACCGGGACTGATCGCCCATCCAGCCACAGATCGTGCCGCTGCTGGGCGCGCAGTTGCAGCCCGATCAGATAGGCCGCTTCGTTGGCGATCGGCGCGCTGAACCCGAAATCCGTGCCGTCGTGGATAAGTTCGGTAACGGCGAGTCGATGCATGCCGCTGGTATGAGCGGACAAGGTGGGCGGATCGCTCATGTTGAACGACGTACCCAGTCGGCTGCCGTAGGCTTCACGTTGCATGGCGCGTTCCCTAGTCAGCGAACGCCCCTGTCCCGTCGCTGGCCTTTGTAAATATACGCCGCCGAGACCGTAGTGTCATACCCGATCGGGTATGGCGTTGCCGCCATCTCGTGCTCGCCGGGTATTACGGTGGCGTGACCTGGGCAGGACATGCCAGGCTGCCTGAAACGGGTGCCCGGTTCGTGCTCATGTTGCGGCGAATCGATTGCTGCGGGGTCATCCACAGCAACCCCTGCGCAGCACAATCGGCGGCGTAGTCGAACAGCGCCTGCATGTGCTTCTGGTCGAAGTCGATGAAACTTTCCTGCGGGTAATCGATCGGAATTTCCGTCATGCGGAATGTCATGTCGAGCCGCTTGGCGGCGGCGATGTTTTCCACGATCGCCCCTCGGGTTTTGTAAGTCATCTCCGCAGCGAAACTGTTCGAGAGCACATCGATGGTATTGAATCGTGTGGTTTGTGGTGCCCGCGCGAGTTGGCCGTTGACGATCATGTACAGATGGGCGCCGCGCAGTTGCGGCAGTTCGAACGACTGGATGCCGGCAATCAGCGGCAGGGTGAACACCGAGGTGGTCACGCCACCGTCCACATGCATCTCGTCGTACTCGTGCCGGCCGTCGCTGACCCGGATCAGCACCGGCGGAAACACGCCCGGTACGCTCGCTGAGGCGATCAGCACATCGCGGAACAGCCGGCGCGCTGCAGGGCCTCCATGCGATGCGATCTCGCCCATGTTCCACAATACGGTTTCGTGCTTGTCCAGATCCGTGGTCGCCACAATCAGGCGACGTCCTTTTGCCGCTTCATGTGCCACGTCGACAAGCATCTGCGGGGTAACGAAGTGATCGACCAGTTCGAACAACGGGTTGTGGTGCGGCAGGCCACGCGGCGACAGCAGGCGGGCCAGAATGGTGCGGGTTGGCGAGTGCAGCAGATTGGCGCTGCGCTTGCCGGTGAACGCCTGCTGCATGCGGGCATCCCAGTCCGGGCCGAGGAAGGCGAATGGCGCAAGCAGGGCACCGGCACTCACTCCGGTCACCATTTCGAACTGTGGGCGTGTGTGCGCACGACTGAGCCCCGACAAGGCGCCTGCACCATAGGCACCTCCCGAGCCGCCACCAGACAACGCAAGAATGTCGATGGTGCCGTCGGTCGCCGCAGCGTTGATGCCGCGAAAAAAGTCGGGTGCCAGCGCAGTGAAGTTGCCCAGATCGGTGGTCACCAGACGTACGTCCGCCGGAAATCCATCGGGTGTCGCGCGGCCGATCATGTCCGGCGGCGCGGCACGGCGTGGAGCCGTCTGGCAACCACTCATCAGCAGCAGTCCGAGCCACAATAGAACCAGCTTGCTCCGCATTTCGCGCCTCTCCCGAAGGCCGTGGCCAGCCTGCCGATAGCGAACCTACTCGCCAAATCTTGCAACTTCGATCATGTCCCAATGCCGGCGGGAGCATGTGGGCGACAGATCCGAGGATCAATCCGTCGACATGACGATACGCGTTCGGCGAGTGTGTTCGTAGTGCCCGCGGCCGTGACGGCATCTACCGACAATCGACGATCGCTTTGTTCAACCTGCGACCGCGTCGGTTCTGTAGTGTGCGGTTCAACGCCTTCGCTGCTGTAGAGAAGCGGGTGGTGCAATTACCCGGCATGGTCACGCATGTCCAGGCCCTGGATAAGCCGTTTGGCCAGGCGAGGCTGGCGAAATTGTTCGAGCCACCATGCCAGAGCGCGGCCCTCATGATCGCTGCGCCAGGCGACGTATAGAACATTGGGTTCGCGCGAATCGGCCATCCGCTTTTCCACCAGCTGACCGCTTTTCAGCAACGTGGTGACCCGGCGTCGCGGCAGCCAACCCACGCCGAGGCCGTCTCGTTGCGCGAGCACCTTTGCACGCATGCCCGGTACCGCAAGAGTGGGTTGTCCACTCAGGACACCGTAGGCGCGACCTACATTGCGCGAGGAGTCTGCAACCACCACGGCCCGATGGCGAATGACCTCGTTCTGTTGCAACGGTTCGCTGGCCCTGGCGAGCGGGTGGCGTGGCGAGACCGCAAACACCCATTCCATCGCGCCCAGCTCGAACCAACGCAGATGGGGCATCGCGGGTGGCTCGTTGGTCGCACCCACGACCAGGTCGGTGCGGCCTTCACGCAAAGCCTCCCATGTGCCGCCAAGGACCTCGTGCGTGATGCGCAGGTTGACGCCGGAGTCCATCGCATCGAAGGCGCGAATCACCGGCAGCAGTGTCTCGAATTCGAGGATCTCGTCGGTGACGATGTGCAGGCGATCTTCCCAGCCGCTGGCGACCTGCTTTACGCGCTGAGTTAGGCGAGCCACGTCGAGAATCAGCCGGGTCGCCTCTTGTGTCAGCAGCTGGCCGGCTGGCGTGAGCTGCAGGCGATAGCGACGTCGATCGAACAGCAAGGCGTCGAAGCGCGCCTCCAGCTGACGGGCCGCATGCGAAATGGTCGATGGTGCCTTTCCCAGGCGGGCGGCCGCGCGGGACAGGCTACCGCTGTCGCGGATGGCTTCAAGCAGTGCCAACTCGTCATGGGACAACATGTTCGGTCTCTTCGAACGAGTTCGTCGAAATGATGGTACGGCAAATGAAGTCGACCCGTCCAAGATGACTTCACAGTCCTTCTTCCCACATATCTTGGAGAACATCATGAATCGTTTCAAAGACAAGTCTGTACTCATTACCGGCGGCAGCAGCGGTATCGGCTTCGCCACCGCCAAGGCTTTCGCCGAGGAAGGGGCCCGTGTCGTCATCACTGGCCGCGACGCGGCCGCGCTTGCCGAAGCAAAGGTCGCGCTGGGCTCCGACTCGGTTGCCATCCGCAACGATGCCGGATCGATTGCCCAGGCCGGCGAGCTGGCCGCCGCGCTGTCCAGCCTGGGCATTAGGCTCGATGCCGTATTCATCAACGCAGGTACCGCCAAGTTTGCACCGTTTGCCGACGTGGATGAGGCCCAGTGGGATCTCAGTTTCAACACGAATGTCAAAGGCGCCTACTTCCAGTTGCAGGCGCTCCTGCCGCAGCTCAATGCCGGCGCATCCATCGTGCTCAATGGCTCGATCAACGCGCATATCGGGATGCCGAACTCATCGGTCTACGCTGCCAGCAAGGCATCGTTGATCTCACTGGCCAAAACGCTTTCGGCTGAACTGCTGCCGCGCAAGGTGCGTGTCAATGTGGTCAGCCCCGGCCCGATCCACACCCCGTTGTACGGCAAGTTGGGTATGGATGCCGATGCGCTCGCGGCCACCGCCGCACAGATCCAGGCCCAGATTCCGCTGGGCCGCTTCGGCCAGCCCGAGGAAGTCGCGGCCACCGTGCTGCATCTGGCCTCGCCCGAGTCGGCCTTCATTGTAGGCACGGAAATCGTCATCGATGGCGGCATGAGCCAGCTATGAGGCTGACATCCCGGGCCGGGTTTCGATCCGGCCCGATGGTGTGACGTGGTGCAGCCACTTTGATCAATGCCTGGCGCATTCGTGACATACGTCCGATGGCCGACGCCGGATCGTTGCTGCTCAATTCCATCCTTCAAGTACCGGCGATGCGTGATGGCAGTGCGCCACGCGCCAAACGGGAGACAAGCTCATGCATTCCATCCAGATATCTACGTCCAGGCTGTTGCGGCTTGCATGTGCTTCCTTGCTGGCCATTGCCGGCCTGCGCGCGGAAGCTGTCGAAGTGCAACGTGCGCCACTGATCAGCGGCCATTTCGCTACGGCCGGCGGTGTGCGCCTGCACTACCTGCAGGCCGGGCAAGGTGATGCCACGCCGGTGATCCTTCTGCATGGCTATACCGACACCAGCCATATGTGGCTGCCCTTGATCGAGCAACTGGACGACCGGCGTGTGGTGATTGCACCGGATCTGCCCGGTATCGGCGATTCATCGATCCCTGCCACGGGCTACGACAAGAAAACCGTGGCCCGGGACATCCATGCATTGGTCCGGCAATTGGGCTACCGCAAGGTCAAACTGGTTGGCCACGACATCGGTTTGATGGTGGCTTATGCCTATGCCGCCCAGTATCCCGACGAAGTGGAGAGCATCACCTTGATGGACGCATTTTTGCCTGGGGTGGGCGATTGGCAGAAAGTCTGGCTGCTGCGCGACAAGTGGCATTTCAACTTCTACGGGCCAACGCCGCTGGCACTGGTCAAGGGCCGCGAGCGGATCTATTTCGAGCATTTCTGGAACGACTTCGCCGCCGATCCGAAACACTCGGTGCCAGAGGCGGATCGCGAACTCTACACAGCCGCCTATGCCAAGCCTGGGCGGATGCAGGCCGGCTTCGAATACTTCCATGCCTTTCCACAGGATGCCGTCGACTTCGCCGGGTTCGCGCAAAGGCCTCTGACGATGCCGATGCTGGTGCTCGCTGGCGAGAAAGCATCCGGCCAGTTCCTGATCGATCAGGCCCGACTGGTGGACAGCAACGTGCAAGGCGTGATCGTCAAAGGCTCCGGCCACTGGCTGATGGAGGAGGCACCCGGGCAGACGATTCCTGCGCTGGTGGACTTCATCAACCAGCCAGACGTGCCGGTTCGCTGACCACAATGCGGAACGCCATGCCGTTGCCATGCGCTACGTATTTCAGGAGACACCCATGAACAACCGACTGCACGAACGCATTGCCCTGGTCACCGGGGGCAGCGCCGGGATAGGCCTGGCCACGGCGCAGGAATTCATCGCGCAGGGCGCGCTGGTGTACATCACCGGACGCCGCCAGATCGAACTGGACGCTGCGGTGAATCTGCTCGGACCGCGTGCCATCGGCATCCGTGCCGATACTGCGCAATTGCAGGACATCTCCGCCATGTACGCACGCATCGCCAAAGAACAGGGGCGACTGGACATCCTCCATGTCAACGCCGGCTTCTACGAGTTTGGCCGACTCGACGAGATCACCGAAAGCCATGTCGACCGAAGCTTCGACACCAATGTGAAGGGCTTGGTGTTCACCGTACAGAAAGCCTTGCCACTGATGCATCAGCGGGGTTCGATCATCCTCACCGGCTCGATCGTCGCCAGCAAAGGTGCCGAGGCGTTCAGCATCTACGCTGCCAGCAAGGCTGCCGTGCGTTCGCTAGCACGCAGTTGGGCCGTCGAGTTGAAGGACCGCGGCATTCGGGTCAACGTGATCAGCCCTGGCCCGATCGACACACCGGGACTCGACGATCTGGCTGGAGGCACCGACAAGGTGGGTGAGCTCAAGCGCCATCTCGTTACCACCGTGCCGATGGGGCGACTCGGCAGACCGGAAGAAGTGGCTCAAGTGGTCAGCTTCCTGGCGTCTGACGAAGCCAGCTTTGTGACCGGAATCGAGTTAGCTGTCGATGGCGGAGCAGGGCAGGCCTGACAGTCCACGTATCCGGTAGTGGCGGCCCTATTCCGACAATCTGGCCGGTTTGTTTGATCTTTCTGCTGTGAGATGACTTTGGCCAATTTGCAGCAAAATTGAACAATACCCAGAACGAGCGGGACGGCGAGACTCCGGCCGAATTCAAGGCACAAGTCACCCCATAGACAGGAGCCGGTTCATGCGAATCCCGCACTTCCATTCCAAGGCAGTCTCCAACGTGCTGCGCATGCTCGTCGTGACTTCATTCAACTTGATCCTGGCGGGTACGGCCTTCGCCCAGGCAACAGGGCAGCCGATCGCGCCGAACCAAACACCGCAGGATCTGGTCAATGCGCTGCACTCGGCATTTGGTACTCACCATGCCCGTGCCGTGCACGCCAAGGGCACCATCCTCGAAGGCAGCTTCAAGGCAACCAGCGCCGCGCGCATGCTGAGCGAGGACTCGATCTTCAGCGGTGCCATCTTGCCTGTGACTGCCCGCTTCTCCGACTTTACCGGCATACCCGACATACCCGACAACATCGGCGATGCGAACCCGCGCGGGTTCGCGTTCAAGATCAAGGCAGCGGATGGAACTGCTGTGGATATCGTTTCGCACAGCTTCAATGGCTTCCCGGTGGCGACTGCCGATGAGTTCGCGGCATTGCTGCGCGACATCGGTGCCAGCGGCCCAGGTATCGCTCATCCGACGCCGATCGAGCAGTTCCTCGCTACACATCCCGTCGCAAAGAATTTCCTCACCACGCAGAAGCCACCACCGGTGTCGTATGCCACCACCGCCTTCTTTGGCGTCAATTCCTTCAAATTCACCAATGCCAAAGGCCAATCAACTTTTGTTCGTTACCGGTTCGTCCCGCGTGCGGGCGAGCGCTACCTGACGCCGGCAGAGCTCAAGACGAAAGGGCCGAACTACCTGCAGGAGGAAATTGGCAAGCGCGCGGCCATGGAGCCGATTGTGTTCGACTGGTACGCGCAGATCTCGCAACCGGAAGACAAGATCGAGGATCCCTCGGTCGCGTGGCCGGAGAGCCGAAAACTGGTCAAGCTGGGCACCATCACCATCAACAAGCTGGTGACCGATCAGGCTGGCATCGACAAGCAGTTGCTGTTCCTGCCGGGCTCGGCCCATCCGGGCATCGATCCCGCCGACCCCATGCTGATCATGCGCAACCAGGCCTATCCGATCTCATACGGGAATCGCCAGTAATGAGATCGTCTCCACCAGGAAGACCTCAAAATAGAGATCCTTGAAGGTCAGGCTTTTGGGGAACCTTGAAATGCTGAGTTTCCAGCCGGATGGCCCGCGATGACTCGATACCGCTTCGGCGGCAAGCCTTCTCGAACCGCTCCTTGATCAGGTGAGCAAACACACCTTCACCTCGCATGCGCGTCCGAAAGTCCGCATCGTAGTCCCGGCCGCCGTGCATTTGCTGGATTAGGCTCATGACGTGATCCGCTCGCTGTGGAAGGTGGTTGGCTAGCCATTCGCGAAACAGCTCTTTCAGCTCATAGGGAAGTCGAATGACGGTGTAACCAGCACAGGTTGCGCCGGCCTCACTGGCGAGCTGAATGATCGTTTCCAGATAGCTGTCGGTCACGGCGGGAATGATGGGGGCAACCATGACACCGACAGGTATGCCGTTGGATTTCAGGTGGGCGATGGCATCAATACGGCGGTGGGGCGCAGTCGCCGCTGGTTCCAGGCGCGATGACAGGCGGTTGTCGAGCGAAGTGACTGACACGAACACCTGTACCAAATTGCGCTGAGCCATCCGGGCGAAAATGTCTATGTCGCGCTCCACCAAGGCGCTCTTGGTGATGATGGTGCAGGGATGGCCGTACGTCTCGAGTACTTCCAGAACCGATCGAGTGATCTGGAGCCGCCTTTCCGCAGGCTGATAAGGATCGGTGTTGCTGCCTATGTTGATGGGGCTGCATACATAGGAGCGTTTGCCAAGTTCCCTTGCCAAAAGCTCGGCTGCGTTCTTCTTGGCGAAAATCTTTGTCTCGAAGTCCAGACCGGGGGACAAGTCGAGGTACGCATGCGTGGGACGGGCAAAACAGTAGATGCAGCCGTGCTGACAACCTTTGTAGGGATTGATGGATAGATCGAACGGCACGTCGGGGGAGTCGTTCTTCGAAAGAATGCTTCGCGCGCGCTCCACGGTGACAGTCACCGGCTCGGGCTTGCCGCCAGCGTCCTCGGAAGAACCCCACCCATCATCCTCGAGCTCGACTCGCGTGGAAAAGAATCGGTTGTCTGGGTTGGAGGCGGCACCGCGCCCTTTAATACGCATGGTTCATCGCAGGTGATCTGCACCGAATCAAAGTATCAGGGGCCGATCTCATCTTCTGCGGCACGGGCAGGTCATTGTTATTGAGCTTTCCTAGATGGCTGATCCTTGGCCCAGACTGCGGGCATCACATTGAGCAATCCTGCCGGTGGCAGCGGCATTCTTGCCTTAGTTGTGCACTGCGACCTTGGCCTCATCCCATGCTGCGGCAACCACGATGGACGGATCGGTCGCCAGCATGCCCTGTGGGCTGCATGAATAGGGGAAAGTAGGCTCAAAACGGTCCAGTTTCTCGGTCTTGGCGTGGCTGCAGCCGACGTACGATGGACGCATGTCCGCTGATCAGTGACAGAGGTGCTCTTTCTCTGAGGGTCAGCTCGATGGTGCTGTTGGTGCCCAAACGGTCAGGTGACAGGGCGTGCTCGAGATCGTGGAAAGCATCGTGAAAATGAACACTTTCTAGTTCGTTATAAAATACTGCTGCATCTACTGCTTCGCGCGTCCTTCGCACAGCTACCTCAACCTCTCGCCCGGGCTCGACTTCGAAACGAAAATCCGCGCCAAGGGCAACTTCGCCGAGGTACTGCGCGCGGAACTGGCGAAGCCCGGTTACGCGATCAGCCCGATCAACATCGGCAGCAACACCGACCCGTACCAGCCGATCGAAAAGCGCTGGCGACTGACCCGCGCCGCGCTGGAGCTGCTCGCCGAATGCCACCACCCGTGCACCATCGTGACCAAGAACGCCTTGGTCGAACGCGATCTCGACATCCTGGTGCCGATGGCGCGCGAACAGCTGGTGCAGGTATTCATCTCGGTCGGCTCACTGGACAACCAGCTGGCCGCGAAACTCGAACCGCGCGCCAGCGCGCCGCATCGGCGGATCAAGGCGATCCGCACCCTGGCCGAAGCCGGTGTGCCGGTCGGCGTGCTGGTGGCGCCGGTCATTCCCGCGCTCAACGACTGCGACATGGAAGCGGTGATGGCGCAGGCCTTTGATGCCGGCGCGCGCTGTGCCGGCTATACCACGCTGCGTCTGCCGTACGAGTTGAAAGCCCTGTTCCGCGAATGGCTGGCCCTGCACGCGCCGCAGCGTGCCGAGCACGTGATGAGCCTGGTGCAGCAGATGAACGGCGGCCGCGACTACGACAGCAATTTCGCCACCCGCATGCGTGGCCAAGGCGTGTTCGCCGACCTGCTGCGCCGTCGCTTCGACGTCGCCTGCCGCAAGCACGGCTTCGGCCGCGCCCGCGAGCTCACCCTCGACACTTCGCGCTTCGTGCCGCCGCGCAAGGCATCGCCGCAGGGCGACTTGTTCTGAAGCCAGCGTTCACGCGTCGATGATGACGGTCCGGGTCAAATCAGGCTTCGCGGCAACCCCGCCGATTACCTGGAGGCAATGATGTCCTCATTCGCGCTTTACCTGATCGGCATGATCGTGGTGATCGGCGGGCTGGCTTACGCGGCGTGGCTGATGCACGTGCCTACGCAATGGCTCGTCGTCGGCGTGCTGGTGCTGCTGGGCATCGGCATCGTCGGCGCGGTCACCCACACGCGCCGGCGCGATCCGCCCGGATCATGAGCAGCGGTTCCTTCCGGCACAGGCCGGAAGGAACCGCGCCGCGCGCGGTCAGCCGCCGGCCGGCAGATATTTCGCGAACCAGCCCAGCGCCCGCTGCAGCACGTCGCGCTGGTGCGCGGGGTCGACGAAGTGGTGGCCTTCGTTCGGGTACACCACCAGCGAGGTCGGCACGTTCTGCGCGCGCAGCGCATGCCACATCTCGAACGACTGCGGTGCCGGGCATTCGGCGTCGCGGTCGCCGACCACGATCAGCATCGGTGTCTTCACCTGCTTGATGAAATTGATTGCCGAACTCTTGGCGTACACCGCCGGGTCGTCGTACACGCTGGCGCCGAAGAACGGTGGCATCCACTGGTCGATCAGGTTCTGGCCGTAATAGCTCTGCCAGTTTGAGATGCCGGCGCCGGCGACCACGGCGCGGAAGCGTTGCGTTTGCGTGGGCGCGAACATGCTCATGAAGCCACCGTAGCTCCAGCCGGTGAGGCCGAGCCGCTGGTCGTCCACCGGGACCTTCTTCTCCACCGCGTCGACGCCGGCCAGGATGTCGCGCAAGTCGCCGTAGCCGAAGTCCTTGCGGTTCGCCTGCACGTACTGCTCGCCCTGGCCGAAGCTGCCGCGCGGGTTTGGCATGAACACGAAATAGCCCAGCGCGGCCAGCGGTGCGCCGCCGTAGCCGACGCCCGGCCAGCGTGGAATCACCGCACTGGCCGGACCGCCGTGCACCACCACGATCATCGGGTAGCGCTTCTTCGCGTCGTAGTTGGCCGGGTACAGCAGCCAGCCCTGCACGTGGAAGCCTTCGTTGTTCCACTCCACCGATTCGGCCTTGCCCCAGGCCGGCTTCAGTGCGGCATTGAACGCGGTCACCGCTGGCGGTGGCGTGTGGCCGAGTGCGCCGGCGTGAACCTCGGTCGCGGCCGCGTACGAGCTCTGCAGGAACGCGATGCGCTTGAGGTCGCCGGACAGCGACATCGCCATCGACGCGCTGCCGTCGCTGATGCTGGCCGGCACGGTGAAGTGCACGCGCTGTTGCTGCGCGCGCGTGGCGGAAACCGCGTAATCCGCCAGCTGGCTCTGGCCGTTGCTGACCTGGCTGACCAGCATCGACTGCGGCCCGCTCCAGCGCAGCCACGCTGGCGTGACGCGGATGCCCGGGGTGAGATTGAGCGGTGCGCCGCCGTCGGTTGCTACGGCGTAGATGTCGCCACCGGTGGCGCCCTGGTCGCTCATCAGGCCGCCGATGAAGGCGATTCGCGACGCATCCGGCGACCAGCGCGGCAGCGCGATCTGCAGGCTGTGCAGGGAACCGCTACCGGTGCCGGCGGGATCGACCAGCACGCTGGCGCTGGCGTCGGTTTGCGCCGGCTGCACGTAGAGTTTTGCGATCCACCAGTTGTTGTCGCCCGGTGGCGGCGCGGCGGTATAGGCGATGCGCAAACCATCCGGCGACCAGTCGAATTCGTAGGCGTACAGGCCGGCCGGGGTCAGTTCGCGCAGGGCGCCGCTGGCCACGTCGAGGCTGGCCACGCGCTGCACTTCCACGCCGCTCACGCCGCTCACGCCGGCCGCCGGCTTGGCCGCGGCCACCGCGCTGGCGTGGCGGGTGGCGCCGGGCACGTAGAGGAAGCCGAGCGACTTGCCGTCGGCGGTCCACTGCAGCGAACGCACGTAGCCTTGCAGTTCGGCCAGCCGCGCCGTTGCGCCGTTGCCGCGCGTGTCGGCGACGTAGACGGCGTTCTGCATCGCCTTGGTGCTGGTGAGGTCGACGTTGCAGTTGGAGACGAAGGCGAGCCGGCGCGAGTCAGGCGCCCAGGCGATGTCGGATTCCGCACAGCTGCCCGGCTTGGCCGCGGCGCTGACGCGATGCGCATGGCGGCCATCGGCGTCGGCCACCTCGATCGCCGGCTTGCCGTCGCGCCGGATCACCCACGCCAGTTGTTTGCCGTCCGGCGAGATCGCCACCGCCTGGATCGACTGCGCCTTGCCCAGCTGGGTCAGCACCTGTTCGATGCGCGGATCGACCGCGGGCGCGGCGGCGAAGGCGTTCGGTGCCAGCGCGAGGGCCAGCAGCAACAAGGGAGCGGGCAGGTGCGAGCGTTTCAGCATGGGAGGATTCCGGTGCGGCGAATCCTCAACGCTACAACCCGCCGGTCACATGCGCCAAGTGCAGGACGGCATGGCCGGTGTGGCTCAGGGCGCGACGGTGGCCGCGGCGGCCTGGCGCGCCGCGACCATCGCGGCGAGCTTGGCGCGGATCGCGGGCATCGCCGCCAGCGCGGCTTTCTCGCCGGCGAGGATGGCCTGGTTCTTCTGCTCAAAATCGGTCGGGCCGATGCCGCGCAGGTCGGGCCGGATCACCGCGTCGGCGCGCGCGCTTTCCTGCGCGGCCAGTTGCCGGCCCATGATGCTGATCGACTGGCCGACGATGTTCATCATGCCTTGCGGGTTGCTGCCGTCGGGCGCGGCGGAGATGTCCACCGCGATCACGAAGTCGGCGCCGAGCTGGCGCGCCGCGTCGACCGGGATCGGGCTGACCACGCCGCCGTCGACGTAGTGCTTGCCATGGATCTCGACCGGCTCGAATACGCCGGGAATGCTCGAGGACGCGCGCACCGCGCGGCCGGTGTTGCCGCGCACGAACACCGTGCGCGTGCCGCTTTCCAGCTCGGTGGCCACCGCGGCGAACGGCATCTTCAGCTGCTCGATCGGCTGCTTGTGCAGCAGCTGGTTCACGTAGTCCTGTAGCGCCTGGCCTTGCACCAGGCCACCGGAAAACAGCCGCACGTCGCGGATCTTCGCCTCATCGAGACCGAACGCGGTCTGCTGCAGCGCGAATGCGTCCATGCCGCTGGCGTACAGCGCGCCAACCACGCTGCCGGCGCTGGTGCCGGCGACCACGTCCGGGTGGATGCCGCTGGCCTCCAGCATCTTGATCACGCCGATATGCGCGAAGCCCTTCGCCGCACCGCCGCCAAGCGCGAGGCCGATTTTCAAATGCACCGGCGCTGGCACCACGATCGGCGGCGGCGCGGGTTTGCTGGCGTGGAAGCAGGCGCTCAACAGGAACGTGGCAAGCAGCGGCAGCAGGCGGCGGAGAGACATGGAGGCGTGTCGGGAAGGGGTGATGGTTGCGAGTCTATGACCGGAACATGGCACGGATGGGGCGACCAAGTGCCTGGCTCCTCCCCCTGCGTTGCAGGGGAGGGAGCGAAGCGTCAGCCCAGCGCGCCGTCGGCTTCCCGATGGTAGTGCGTGGCCAGTTCGACTTCCTGCTTCGAGCCGAGGAACACCGGCACGCGCTGGTGCAGGCCGGTGGGCTGCAGCTCCATGATGCGCCCGCGCCCGGTGGTCGCGGCGCCGCCGGCCTGCTCGATGATGAAGGCCATCGGGTTGGCCTCGTACATCAGCCGCAGCTTGCCGCCCTGCTGGAGGATCTTCGCGTCCAGCGGGTAATAGAACACGCCGCCGCGGGTCACGATGCGGTGCACGTCGGCGACCATCGAGGCCACCCAGCGCATGTTGAAGTCCTTGCCGCGCGGGCCTTCCCTGCCGGCCAGCAGCTCGCCGACGTAGCGCTGCATCGGCGCCTGCCAGTGACGCTGGTTGGACATGTTGATGGCGAACTCGGCGGTCTGTTCCGGAATCCGGATGGCGCGCCGGCTCAGCATGAAGCTGCCGACCTCGCGCTCAAGGGTGAACTCGTGGGTGCCGTGGCCGAAGGTCAGCACCAGCACGGTGGCCGGGCCGTACACCACGTAGCCGGCGGCGAGCTGGGTGGTGCCCGGCTGCAGGAAGTGTTCGGCCTTCGGTTCGGTCACGCCGTCGGGGCAGCGCAGCACCGAGAAGATGGTGCCGACGGAAACGTTCACGTCGATGTTCGAGGAACCGTCCAGCGGATCGAACAGCAGCAGGTGCTGGCCCTTCGGGTAGCCGTCCGGAATCTGCTGCGGGTCTTCCATCTCCTCCGACGCGCAGGCGGCGAGGTGGCCGCCCCAGGCGTTCGCTTCGAGCAGGATCTCGTTGGAGATCACGTCCAGCTTCTTCTGCGCCTCACCCTGGATGTTCATGCTCAGCGCGTCGCCGCTGCCGGCCATGCCGAGCACGCCGCCCAGCGCGCCCTTGTTGGTGGCCACCGCGATGCGCTTGCAGGCGCGCGCGACCACTTCGATCAGCAGCGAAAGTTCGGCGTTGATGTGGCCGGCGCGGCGTTCCTCGATCAGGAACTGGATCAGCGAGATGGGCTTCATGTCGGGTCCGTGGCAGAAGGAACGCGTATTGTCCCGGCTCCGGCTGAACGGTGCCAGCCTGGCGCCATCCGCGGCCCGCATCCGGCCCGACTGCTGACAGCACGTTGGCAGCAGCGGGCGGGCAAGCTGTACCTCCATTGCGGAGGGATACGACATGCGCGATACGGTTTATTTCCTGGTATTCGACGGCTTCGCCGACTGGCAGGCTGCGCTGGCACTGTGCGAGATCCGCCGTCCCGGCGACTGGCAGGTGCAGACGGTGGGTTTCTCGATGGCGCCGGTGACCTCGATGGGCGGCCTCGGCGTGCAGCCCGATCTGCCGCTGGCCCGGCTCGACTTCAAGCGGGCGGCACTGCTGATCGTGCCCGGCGGCCACCTGTGGCAACGCGGCGAAGGCGAGCCGGCGGTGGCGGCGGTCCGCCAGTTGCATGCGGCCGGCGCGCCGGTGGCCGGCATCGACAGCGGCGTGCTGGCGCTGGCCCGCGCCGGCCTGCTCGACCACTGCCGTCACACCGGCAACTGGAACGGCCAGATCGCTGCGCAGGTGCCTGGCTATGCCGGCGTCGAGCAGTACGACAGCGAGGTGCTGGCGGTCAGCGACGGCGGCGTGATCAGCGCCAGCCACCTCGGCAGCGTGGAATTCGCCCGCGAAGTGATCCGCACGCTCGACCTGTACAGCCCCAGCGATCGCGAACACTGGTACCGCCTGTTCAAGCACGCCCAGCTGCCGCCCTGGTGCGTCGGCGAAGCCGTGGCCGCGTGAGGAATCCATCATGAAACCGATGCTGCAACGTGTGCTGATGGCCTACCGCCCGCTGTATCTGACTGGCCTGCTGCTGGACGGGCAGTACAAGCTGCCCAAGGCGGACTCGACGGATGCCGCCGACACCCCGCGTGCGCGCCGGCGCACCTTGCTGGCTGCGCTGACCCACATCGTCTTCCATCCCCGCGACCGGTGAAGCCCAGGATCGATCACTTCGTGATCGGCCCGGACGGGCACAACATCGAGGCGGTCTGCCAGCTGCCGCAGGACTGAATCACTGCATCGGACAGGAGCATCAACGTGGACACGACACCCCGCGTCACCTTCTTCCATTCGCCGCAGAACCGCTCCGCCGGCACCCGCGCGCTGCTGGAGGAACTCGGCGCCGACTACGACCTGCACGTGCTCGACCTGAAGGCCGGCGAGCAGCGTGAGCCGGCGTATCTCGCGGTCAACCCGATGGGCAAGGTGCCGGCGATCCATCACGGCGACGCGCTGATTACCGAACAGCCGGCGGTGTTCATCTACCTGGCCGATCTCTACCCCGCGGCGAAGCTGGCGCCGCCGCTCGGCGACCCGTTGCGCGGGCCGTACCTGCGCCGGCTGGTGTTCTACGGCTCGTGCTTCGAGCCGGCGATGGTCGACAAATCTATGCAGCGCGAACCGGCGCCACCCTCGACCTGCGGCTACGGCGACTACGACACCATGCTGAAGACGCTCACCGACCAGCTCGAAAAAGGTCCCTACCTGCTCGGCGACACGTTCAGCGCAGCCGACGTGCTGTGGGGTACCGCGCTGAACTGGACCACCCTGTTCAAGCTGGTGCCGGAGCTGCCGGTGATCCGTGCCTATATCGACCGCGTGCTGGCGCGCCCGGCGATGCAGCGTGCCGCGGCGAAGGATGCTGAGTTGTTGGCCGCGCGGGCCGTGTGATGCGATGAATCGTGTCCGGCGTGACGTTCGGCGCTGTTCGCCGGCGCGGGCCTCGGCGATGATGCGCGGATGCGTCGAGCCGATCGCCTGTTCCTCATCATCCATGCCTTGCGCGGCCGGCGTACCGCGCTGCAGGCGCGCGCGCTGGCGCAGACCCTGGGCGTCTCGCTGCGCACGGTGTATCGCGACGTCGCCGACCTGCAATTGTCCGGCGTGCCGATCGAAGGCGAGGCCGGCGTCGGCTACGTGCTGCGCAAGGGTTCGGACATCCCGCCGCTGATGTTCACCGCGAACGAGCTCGAGGCTCTGGTGGTCGGTTCGCGCTTCGTGCGCGCGTTCGCCGGCACCCAGCTGGCCGAAAGCGCGCAGGCCGCCCTGCTGAAGATCGAAGCGGTGCTGCCGCCGGAGTTGCGCGAGCGCGCCACGCGCACGCGGATCTTCGCGCCGGTGTGGCGCGACCAGCATCGCGAGGATTTCGCCGCGTTGATCGACCGGCTGCATGCGGCGATCATGGGCAACCGGGTGCTGCGGCTGGAGTATTGCGACGAAAGCGGCAACGCCAGCACGCGCGAGGTCGAGCCGCTGTGCCTGTCGTTCTGGGGCGGCAAGTGGACGTTGGGCGCATGGTGCCGGCTGCGTCGGGATTTTCGCAATTTCCGCCCGGACCGGATCGCCGCCTGCGTGCCGAGCGACGAAGTCTTCGTCGAGACCGACGAACGCAACCTGGCCGCCTACCTGAGCGCGGTCGGCGTGGGCAAGCTCGATCTCGGTTGAGCGGGCCATGTTGCCATGCCGCGAAATGGCGGCGAGGATAGGCGTTCGCCTCACTTCGCGTGATGGTTGATGACGTCGTCCCGCAACAAGGAATCCGTGTGAACAAGCCTCTGATGATGGCGCGGCTGGCCGCGCTCGCGCTGGTCTGCAGCGTAATGCCGCTGCACGCCGCAACCACGCCCCCGGTTGGCGCTGCCGCCAGCGCCGATGCGCGCTTCAAGGACATCTACAGCAGCGAGTGGGCCTGGCGCACCGGCCAGGCGGGGATCAGCACCTCCGGCGAGTCGCAGCCGAACAATGGCCGGCTCGACCAGGTCGATGCGGCCAGCCAGCAGCGCCGGTTGGATTACTGGCAGGGCGTGCTGAGGCGGCTCGACGGCGTCGACGTGGCGCAACTGTCGCCGACGAACCGGGTCAACTACGCGATCTATCGCGCGCAGATCGGCAACTTCGTCGCCGACCAGAAGTTCATGAACTGGCAGATGCCGTTCAACAGCGACTCCGCATTCTGGTCCGACATCGGCTACGAACTGGGCGGCGACCGCCTGCGCACGCCCGCCGACTACGACCGCTACCTCGACCGGCTGAGCCAGATTCCCGCCTACTTCGACCAGCAGATCGCGAACATGCGCGCCGGCCTCAAGCGCGGCTTCAGCGTGCCGCGCGCGGTGCTGGACGGGCGCGACGTGTCGATCGCCGCGGTGGCCGAGCTGAAGGATCCGACCCAGAGCAGCTTCTACGAACCCTTCCGGAAACTGCCGGCGTCGATCCCGGCCGACCGCGCGCAGGCGCTGCAGGGCCAGGCGCTGCGGCACATCCGCGACGAGGTGATCCCCGCCTACGCGAAGCTGCTGGCATTCTTCCGCGACGAATACGTGCCGCAGGCGCGCACCACGCTGGCAGCCGAGGCGCTGCCGGACGGCAAGGCGTTCTATCGCCAGCAGATCCGCGAGTACACCACGCTCGACCTGGGGCCCGACGAGATCCACCAGATCGGCCTCGACCAGGTGGCGAAGCTCCACGCGAAGATGCTGGAGGTGATGCAGGACACCGGCTTCAAGGGCAGCTTCGCCGACTTCCTGCAGTTCCTGCGCACGGATCCGCAGTTCTACGCGAAGACGCCGGACGAACTGCTGATGCGCAGCGCCTGGGTGGCCAAACAGGTGGACGGCCAGATGGCCAGATACTTCGGCCACCTTCCGCGCGCGCACTTCACCATCAAGCCGGTACCGGCCGACATCGCGCCGTACTACACCTCCGGCCGCGGCGGTCCGGACGTCTACCTGGTCAACACCTACGATCTGAAGTCGCGACCGCTGTACAACGTGCCGGCGCTGACCTTGCACGAGTCCTATCCGGGCCATGCGCTGCAGTTGGAACTGGCCGACGAGCAGCGCGGCCAGCCCGCGTTCCGCCGCAACAGCTACATCTCCGCCTACGGCGAGGGCTGGGGCCTGTACTCGGAATACCTCGGCGACGAGATGGGCATCTACCAGACGCCGTACGAACGCTTCGGCTACCTCACCTACCAGATGTGGCGCGCCTGCCGGCTGGTGGTCGACACCGGCATCCACCACCTGGGCTGGACGCGCCAGCAGGGCATCGACTTTCTCACCGTGAACACCGCGCTGTCCGCGCGCGAGATCGCCAACGAGGTGGACCGCTACATCAGCTGGCCGGGCCAGGCACTGTCGTACGAGCTGGGTTATCTGAAGATCCGCGAACTGCGCGCGAAGGCGGAGCAGGCGCTGGGCGCCAAGTTCGACCTGCGCCACTTCCACGACACCGTGCTGTCCACCGGCTCGGTGCCGCTGCCGGTACTGGAACAGCGCATCGACCGCTTCATCGCCGACGGCGGCCCGGAGCCGGACTACGCTTGCGACTGTGCGAAGGCGAAGGGTGGTTCAGGGCACTGAACCCGCGGCGGCAGCTCGTTGGCTTTTACTGCATTCTTGGAGTAATATCTCATATAACTTCACAGGGAGAGTAAGCGTCATGAATGCTCATTCGACCCGCATCGCCGAAACCGCACCTCGTTATGCGTCGCCGGATACGCTTGCCGATCCGGCGCTGCGCGCGTTCTTCAAACTCGCCGAACACTGGAAGCTGCGCATCGCCGACCAGCGCCGGCTGCTCGGCGATCCGCCGGAATCGACCTTCTACAAGTGGAAGCGCCAGCAGGGCGGTGCCCTGGGGCGCGACACGCTGGAACGGATCAGCTACCTGCTTGGCATCTGGAAATCGCTGCAGATCCTGTTCCCCGACCCGGCCCAGGCCGATGCCTGGCTGCACAAGCCGAACACGGCGCCGCTGTTCGGCGGCCATTCCGCGCTGGAGCGCATGTTGTCCGGCAACGTCGCCGACCTGTACGTGGTGCGCCAGTACCTGGATGCGCAGCGCGGCTGACGCATGCCGTGAGCGCGGTCGCGACGAGCGAGACGGAAATGCCACACGCTCTGCCCCTTCCCCTGCAATGCGGGGAAGGGGCACATCATGGAGCCGCGATGCCAACCGAACGTCCACCCGTCAAACGCATCCGCTGGAATCAGGCTTACCGCATCGTGCCCAGCCGCTTCCCGCCGGTCGGCGTGTACGATCGCATCGCCGATCCGGCCGATCTCGACGCGCTGTTCGCGATCGAGGCGCTGACCAATCCGCGCCTGCGCGAGGAAGCCGGCGCGTTGAAGCAGGTGCCGCAGGAGCATCGCATCAGTGGGCCAGGCTCCACCCCGGTGATGGCTGCTTTCACCCATCTCAACCCGGAGGGCAGCCGTTTCTCCGATGGCACCTGGGGCGTGTTCTACGCCGCACACAGCGTCGCCACCGCGGTCGAGGAAACCGTGTATCACCGCGAGCGCTTCCTTGCCGCCACCGCCGAGCCGGCCTGCGACATCCAGATGCGCTGCTACCGCACCAGCGTCGACAGCAAGCTGCATGACATCCGCGGCGGCTGGGCCACGGCGCACGACCCCGCCAGCTATGTCGCCAGCGTCACACTGGCCCGTGAACTGCGCGCCGCCGATTCCAGCGGCATCGTCTACGACAGTGCGCGACATCATGGTGGCGAGTGTCTTGCCGCGTTCCATCCCGACGTGGTGGCACCATGCGTGCAGGCACAGCATCTGGTTTATCGCTGGGACGGCACGCGTATCGCGCAGGTATTGGAAGTCAACGAACTCAAGCGGTCGAAGACAGACAAGCCTTCGGCCCATAACACTCGCCAGGAGGATTCATGATCAGCCAACGTTTTCTTGTTGTGTATAGCGGAGTACTTACGGCTGTTTTCGCGTTCACGGTGCTCGCAGGCTTCACAAAAAGCCCAGTTACCAAACTGGATGAAATCGACGTGCAACGAATCAATGTTCGCGAACCCGACGGCACCCTGAGAATGGTGATATCCAATAGCGCGCGATTGCCCGGCGTTATCGTCAAGGGAAAGGAGCAGCCCAAGGTTGATCGACCGCAGGCGGGCATGATCTTTTTCAACGACGAAGGGTCAGAAAACGGCGGTCTGATCTTTGGCGGCAAGCGTGATGCGCACGGCGACGTGGTCGATTCCGGCGGCAGTCTTTCCTTCGACCGTTACAACGCCAATCAAGTCGTGCAACTGCTGGGAGTGGACGACAAGGATAACAGCATGGCTGGCCTGGCCGTTTCCGATAGCCAGGAGAATTCGGGCGGTCACCGCCGTGCCTGGGTTGGCCGAACAGCGGATGGCTCCTCAACACTCGCTCTCATGGACGCCCTCGGCAACAAGCGGATCTTGCTGAAAGTACCTGCGAACGGAGAAGCGGAAATGGACTTTCTCGACAAGGACGGGAAAGTAATCAAGGTTTTTCGAGGCGAAGACGGTGGGCACTCGAAAAGTTGAAGGGGCAGCGTCCGCTCGGTCCGAAAGCTCCTGATCGCGAGCAATAAAAAGGGCCGACTTTTGGTCGGCCCTCGCGCATCAAGTGAGATAGGGTTCAAGTGTCCGCGTTCGTCGCCCAACCCACGCGATCACCGCGGGTGAACACACGATCACCGTCCAGCACATCGCCGGCCGCATGCGTCGGCAGCTCATGCAGCTTCGCGTAGATCGGCGTGAAGTCGGGATGCGTCGCCTCGAACAGCTGCTCGAAGCTGTCGATCACGAAGTAGGTCTGCTGGTAAGTGTCGATGCGGTAGCGCGTGCTCATTACGCGTTCCAGGCCGAAGCCGATGCGGTTCGGCGACGGCGAATCGAGGCAGTAGATCGACTCGCCCTTGGAGCTGACGATGCCGGCGCCGTAGATGCGCATGCCCTCGCTGGTGTTGATCAACCCGAACTCCACCGTGTACCAGTACAGCCGGGTCAGGTTCATCAGCGCGTCGGGGCCGATCGCGAAGGCTTTCATGCCGCCGCGGCCGTAGGCCTGCATGTAGTCGGCGAACACCGGGTTCAGCAGCAGCGGCACGTGGCCGAACATGTCGTGGAACAGGTCCGGTTCGCTGAGGTAGTCGAGCTGGTCGGGCTTCCTGATCCACCAGCTGACCGGGAAGCGGCGGTTGGCCAGGTGGTCGAAGAACACCTCGTCCGGCAGCAGGCCTTCCACCGCCACCAGTTCCCAGCCGGTGGCGGCGCCGAGCACCTTGTTCAGTTCGGCAAATTTCGGGATGCCGCCGTCGCCCAGGCCGAAGCGCTCCACGCCGGCCATGAATTCCTTGCAGGCGCGCCCGGGCAGCAGCTCGCGCTGGCGCTTGTACAAGGTGTCCCACACCTCGTGATCGGTCTGGCTGTAGCTGGCCCATGGTTGCTCGACCACGCCGGCGGCGTACACCGGCACGTAGCCGCGGTCGGTCTGCTGGTGTTCGACTTTGCGGGGCGTGTCCATGGGCTCAACTCCGGTGCGGCCTGGGGCAAGCCACAGCATACGGCTGTTTTGCCGCATTAAGGTTGTTTTGTTGCCTTGATCGACGCGATGAATGCACTATTCTTGCGCTTGAATGAATATGACGCGAGGTTTATTGCACATGACGACGCTCGACCGCACCGACCTGCGCATGCTTGCCGTGCTGCAGAGCGAGGGCCGCATCACCAACGCCGAACTGGCCGAACGGGTCAGCCTGTCGCCGTCGGCCTGCTTGCGCCGGCTGCAGCGGCTGGAGACCGACCGGGTCATCACCGGCTACGCCGCGCAGGTCGATCCGCAGGCCGTGGGGCTGGGCCTGCAGGCGTTCGTGCGGGTGCAACTGACCAAGCACGAGAGTGCGGCGATCGAGGGTTTCGTCGAGCACGTCAACGGCTGGGACGAGGTAGTCGCCTGCCACGCACTGACCGGCGACATGGATTACCTGCTGCACGTGTATGTGGCCGACCTCAAGGACTTCTCGCGCTTCCTGCTCGATCATCTGTTGAACGCAGCCGGGGTCGCCGATGTCAATTCCAGTTTCGTGCTGCGCACGGTGAAGCGCTCGCCGTCGCTGCCGCTGGCCCAGCTCGAACGTTGAGCCGCGCGCCTCACCAACTGACGCTAAACTAACCGACTGATGAGCATCGACACCACGACCGAGCCCGACCGCGACCTGCTGCGCCCGCTGCGTTACCTGTGGCGGGTGCCGCTGCTGCTGCTGCACATCGTGCTGGGCATCGGGCTGTGTTCGCTGATCCTCAGCTGGAACCAGCAGGTGGTGATGAAAAATGGCCGCGAGCCGTTCGCGCACCGCATGATTCGCTGGTGGTCGGTCAATCTGCTGCGTGTCTTCGGCCTGCGTTCGGTGCGCTTCGGCGAAGCGCAGCGCGACCCGGTGCTGTTCGTCGCCAACCACACCTCGTGGATCGATATCGTGATGCTGCACAGCCAGCGCGCGGCCTGCTTCGTGGCCAAGGCGGAGATCGCCGGCTGGCCGTTGGTCGGCTGGCTGGCCAAGAACGGCGGCACCATCTTCCATCGCCGCGGTAACAACCATTCGCTGTCCACGGTGATGCAGGCGATGGTCGAGCGTATGCGCAGCGGGCGTTCGGTGGCGGTATTCCCGGAAGGCGGCACCGGCTACAACGGCGTGCTGAAGATCTTCCACGCGCGCATTTTCCAGGCCGCGCTGGACGCCGAAGTGCCCGTGCAGCCGGTGGCGTTGCGCTTCGCCCGCGATGGACGCCGGGTGATCGATGCCGGCTTCCGCGAGGACGAGAGTTTCCTGCACAACATCGTGCGCATGCTGGGCGAGGCGCCGATGGATGCCGAGGTGCACTTCCTGGCGCCGGTACCCGCCGCCCCGGATGCACGCCGGCGCATGGCCGAGCTGTCGCGCGATCGCATCGCCGCCGCACTGGAAGATCGCCCCGGATGAGCCTGCTGCACGGAAAGGATTTCCGCCCGCCCTGGCCGCTGCGCAGCGGCCACATTCAGACCATGCTGTCCTCCAGCGGCGTGCGCCGCGTCCTGCTGCCGCGCGCGGCGAAAACCGTGCTGCAGGGCGCCGAGGCGGTGGTGGTCGATGGCGGCGGCGGCGTGCGCCTCACCGGCGCGTATACCGCGCAGCAAACCCGGCCGCAGTCGCGCGGCCTGGCCGTGTTGTTCCACGGCTGGGAAGGCAGCGTCGATTCCACCTACGTGCTGCAGACCGGCAGCCGCCTGCTCGCCGACGGCTGGGACATTTTCCGGCTGAACTTCCGCGACCACGGCGACAGCTACAACCTCAACGAGGCGCTGTTCCACTCCTGCCGCCTCGACGAGGTGGTGCATGCACTGGGCGACATCGCCGAACGCTGGCCGGCGCGGCCGATGGCACTGGCTGGCTTTTCGCTGGGCGGCAACTTCGCCCTGCGCGCGGCGATGCAGACCTCGCTGGTCGGCGTCCCGCTGAGTTACGTGCTGGCGGTGTGCCCGATCATCGATCCCGGCGAGGGCCTGTTCTCGCTGGAGGAATCCGCGCCGTGGTTCTACCAGGCGTACTTCATGCGCAAGTGGCGGCATTCGCTGCTGGCCAAGCAGAAGGCGTTCCCGCAGCACCAGTATTTCGAGATGTCCGAATTGAAACAGCACCTGCGCGGGCTGACCGAGTCGCTGGTATTGCGGCATACCGACTTCAACACCTTGCAGCAGTATCTGGACGGCTATTCGGTGGCCGGCGACATCATGCAGACGATGCAGATTCCCGCCACCATCCTCACCGCCAAGGACGACCCGGTGATCCCGGTCAGCAGCTTCGAGAAACTCGAACTGCCGGCCAACGTCGAGCTGGACATCGCGCCGTACGGCGGCCACTGCGGTTTCATCCGCGGCTACGGCATGACCAGCTACACCGACGACTACATCGCCGCGCGCTTCAATGCGGTGGCGGACGCGGCCGTGCCGGCCGGCTGAACACCGGCGCGATCGCCTGGAGAACCGGTGCCCACGGACGAACGCGCACCATCACCGTGGGCGAGCCAGGGGCGCGGCATGATCGGATCGAGGTGGATGGGAAACGTGCGCGCAGCCGGCTGGCTGCGCCGGGGTCTGTGGCTGGCCTGCCTGCTGCCGTGCCTCGCGGCCGGCGCCTCGGAAACGAGTTTCCTGCGCTCGTTCGAAAGCGCGGAGCCGGCGCCACTGTCAGCGCTGCCCGGCGCCTCGTTCGGCATCGAGGTGGCCGGCGGCCCCAGCCCGGCGGCGGCGCTCACCGCCAAACCCGGCGTCGGTTTCAGCGGGCTGCATGCGCTGCGCTACCGCGGCAGCGCGAGCGGGCAACAGCAGGCGGAGCTGTACGCGGTGGACCTGCCGGTACGGCCGGATACGCAGCTGTCGTACCTGATCTTTCCGGTGTCGAACGCGGGCGACCTGCGCAATCCATCCACCTACGTCGCGGTGGACCTGCTGTTCGACGACGGCAGCCGGCTGTCCACCCGCGGCGCGCGCGACCAGCATCGGGTCGGCGCCGCGGCGCGCGCGCAGGGCGACGGCCGCACGCTGTATCCGGACCAGTGGAACTACCTGTCGATCGACGTGGGCGCGGTCGCCGCCGGGCGCACGATCAAGCGCATCGTGCTGATGCACGACGGTCCGGCGGCCGGCTTCGAGGGCTACCTGGACGACCTGCGCCTCGGCGCCGCACCCGCCGATACGCGCCGGCACCCCAGCGACTTCGTCGACACCCGCCGCGGCACCAATTCCAATGCCCGCTTCTCGCGCGGCAACAACTTTCCCGCGGTGGCCGTGCCGCACGGCTTCAACTTCTGGACGCCGGTGACCGACGCCGGCTCGAACTGGATCTACCAGTACCAGCAGCGCAACGGCGCCGACAACCGCCCGCGGCTGGAGGCGTTCGCGCTGTCGCACGAGCCGAGCCCGTGGATGGGCGACCGGCAGACCTTCCAGCTGATGCCGGCCGCGGTGGCCCGCGGCGTGCCGAGTGCGAACCGTGCGGCACGTGCGCTCAGCTTCAGCCACGCGAACGAGACCGCGCACGCCCACACGTATCGTGTCGCGTTCGACAGCGGCATCGTCACCGAGATCGCGCCGACCGATCACGCCGCGATGTTCCGTTTCACCTTCGCGGGCGATCGCGCGCAGCTGGTGTTCGACAACCGCGACGACCACGGCGGCATCGTGCTCGATCCGTCCGGGCGCAGCTTCAGCGGCTGGTCCGACGTGAAAAGCCGGCTCTCCGCCGGCGCCACCCGGCTGTTCTTCTACGGCACGCTCGACCGGCCGGTGCGCGAGAGCGGCCGGCTTCGCGGCGAAGGCCGCGGCCGCGTGGCCGCCTGGTTCGGCTTCGACACCACGAAGACGAAAGTGGTGAACCTGCGCATCGCCACCTCGCTGATCAGCCTGGCACAGGCACAGCGCAACCTGGCGCTGGAGATCGCACCGGGCGATACGTTCGACGACGTGCGCGAACGCGCGCAGAAGCAATGGGACGCGCAGCTGGGCATCGTCCAGGTGCGCGGCGCCAGCCGCGACGAGCTGACCACGCTGTACTCCAATCTGTACCGGCTGTTCCTGTATCCGAACTCCGCCTACGAGAACACCGGCACGGCGGCGCAGCCGCACTACCGCTACGCCAGTCCGTTCTCTGCGCCGGTCGGCCCGGACACGCCCACGCAGACCGGCGCGCGCGTCGTCGACGGCAAGCCGTACGTCAACAACGGTTTCTGGGACACCTACCGCACCGCGTGGCCGGCCTACGTGCTGTTCACGCCGACGCAAGCGGGCGAAATGATCGACGGTTTCGTGCAGCAGTACCGCGACGGCGGCTGGATCGCGCGCTGGTCGTCGCCCGGCTACGCCGACCTGATGGTCGGCACCAGCGCCGACGTGGCGTTCGCCGACGCCTGGCTGAAGGGCGTGCGCAACTTCGACGTGCGCGCGTTCTACCAGTCCGCGCTGAAGGACGCCACCGTGGCCAGCCCGCTCGCCGGTACCGGCCGCAAGGGGCTGCAGCGCGCGATCTTCAACGGCTATACCGACACCGGCGTGGACGAAGGGCTGTCGTGGTCGATGGACGGCTATATCAACGACTTCGCGATCGGCAACCTCGCCGCCGCGCTCGCGCAGCAGCCCGTGGCGGACGATCCGTACGCCGCGCACTACGCCGACGATGCGGCGTACTTCCGCCAGCGTGCGCTCGGTTACGCGAACCTGTTCGATCCCGCCGTCGGCTTCTTCGTCGGCCGCGACGGCGCCGGTGGCTGGCACCACGACGCGCAGGATTTCGACCCGCTGCGCTGGGGCGGCGACTACACCGAGACCGACGCCTGGAACATGGCTTTCCACGCGCCGCAGGACGGCGCCGGCCTGGCCGCGCTGTACGGCGGTCGCGCCGCGCTGGCGGCGAAACTCGATGCGTTCTTCGCCACGCCGGGCGAATTCCACGTCGGCAGCTACGGCGAGCCGATCCACGAGATGCTCGAAGCGCGCGACGTGCGCATGGGCCAGTACGGCCACAGCAACCAGCCATCGCACCACATCATCTACATGTACGACCAGGCGGGCCAGCCGTGGAAGACGCAGGACAAGGTGCGCGACGTACTGAGCCGCCTCTACGTCGGCAGCGAGATCGGCCAGGGCTACCCGGGCGACGAGGACAACGGCGAGATGTCCGCCTGGTACCTGTTCAGCGCCGCCGGCTTCTACCCGCTGCGCATGGGCACGCCGGAATACGTGATCGGCGCGCCGTACTTCCCACACATGGACATCGCGCTGGAGAACGGCAAGCACCTGGTGATCGACGCGCCGGCGGTAAGCGACGTCAACCGTTACGTGCAGGGCCTGCGCGTCAACGGCCGGCCGTGGAACAAACTGACCCTGCCGCACGCGCTGCTGGCGCAGGGCGCCACGCTGGAATTTGCGATGGGGCCGCGCCCGTCGCGCTGGGCCAGCGGCGAGGACGCGCTGCCGCCGTCACTCACCGCGCAGGGCAAGCCGCAACCATTGCGTGATCTCATCGACGAGCGGCTGGGCCGCGTCCACGCCACGCCCGCCATCCCCGGCCTGCCGTTGCTGTTCAGCAACGACTCCGGCGCCGAGGTGGTGCTGCCCAGCGTGTCGACCACGATCGACTGGCGTTTCGCGCAGCCACGCCGGGTGACGGTGCTCACGCTGACCTCGGGCGCCACGGCCGCGGCGCCGTCCAGCTGGCAGCTGCAGGCTTCCCTCGACGGCCAGCATTGGCTCGTCCTGGATACGCGCGGGCCCGAACGCTTCGCCTGGCCGCAGCAGACCCGGACCTTTGTCGTGCAGAAGCCGGGCGAGTACGCGTACTACCGCTTGCAGATCGACGCGGCGGCGACCGACGCGCCGCGCGCCCTGGCCGAGATCGAGTTGCTCGGCCCGGCTTCCCGGTAGGGCGAGTACGGTAGCCGCTTGCGCTCAGGTGGTTGCGCCAAGCGAGCGCTGGCGCATCCAGCAGGCGATGCTCATGCGGTCGCGCGTGGCCGGCAGCACCGCGTGCTCGAACTGCGCGGAGAGGAACAGCAGCAAGGTGCCGGCGTGCGGATAGATGTCGCGGTGCGTGCCGTCTTCCAGGTAGAGCCGCAACGCGCCGCCGTCGGTTTCCTGCCAGTTCTCGTTGAGATAGAACACCGCCGAGACCACCCGCGCGTCGTTGTCGCGCAGGCGGTCGAGGTGCCGCGCGTAACCGGCGCCGGGCCGGTACACCGCGTAGTGCGATTCGCACTCGACCAGGCCCAGCATCAGTTCGCGATTGAGCGCGATGCGCAGCGCGTCGATGCGCTCGGCAAACGCTTGCTGCGGCGCGCTCATGGCGCCGGTGACAAACCAGTGCGTGCTGTCGCCGCGCAGCGCCGAGGCGGTATGCGCAGCCCCGGTGCGCGCCGGCAGCAGCAGCTTCGCGTCATGCATCGCCGCGCATTCCGTGGCCAGTGCCTGCGTCTGCGCGGCGGACATCAGGCCCGGCTGCACACACCAGCCGTCGGCGGCGAGCAAGCTCGCCGCGGCCTTGAAATCGAACCGGTCGGTGGTCATCTGACGCCCTGGAATGCGCGGAACAGCGGAGTTGCCGATCCAGTGCGGGCCATGGGCGGCCGGCGCAGAAAGGGTGGGTGCAGCGCAGCATACGCCGAAAACCGCGCCGCTCAGGCGCGGCCAGGCGGCTCAGCGTTGCGCTTGACGCAGTGGATCGAGCAGCGAGGACAGTCCGTTGTGATCCAGCTCCAGCATCAGCGCCAGCAGTCGGCCCAGCTCGCCGTTCGGAAACCCCTTGCGCGCGAACCACGCGAGGTACGCGCCGGGCAGGTCGGCGATCAGCCGCCCCTGATACTTGCCATACGGCATGCGCATGCTCACCAGCTTCGGCAGGTCTTCCGGATCCATCACTGTCGTTCTCGTCGTGCTACTTCACAATCTGACTTCGAGCGCGCCTTTGCCACCACTAGGCAATAGGGTGTGCGCTCTCTTCAACTATTTATCCAACGGATCCGCGTTGCCTTTACGGCTTCACGAACTTCAATGTCATCCGGTCCGACTCGCCGATTGCCTTCATCTGCGCGTGCTCGCTGTCAAGCCCGGACAGATCCGGTGGCAGGCGGTGCACGTTGATGTCTTCCGGGTCGTTCGGGTTGGCATTGATCTGCGATACGCCGGCTACGCGAAAACCGGTCTTGAGGGCGAGCGCAATCAGGTAATCCTCGGGAAGGCGGTGCAGTGCCCCGGCGCTTTCCACGCCATCGGCGAACGGCTTGGCGCGGTGTTCGGTGACGCCGAACACGCCACCGGGCTTGAGCACGTTGAACGCAGCTTTGAACACCGCATCGAGCGTGGCCGGACTGTGGTTGAGCCAGTCATGCGTGTTGCGAAAGGTGAGCACCATGTCGGCGGAGTTGTCAGTGCCCAGCTTCACCTGATCCGGTGGGGCGAACGGGATGATTTTTGCGATGTGTCCGTACACCGCCGGGTCGGCCTTGAGCTTGGCGGTGAACTTCGCGGCTGATGGTGGCGCCGCTTCGATCAGGTGGCCGTGCGCGTGGAGGAACGGCGCGAGGATTTCGGTGTACCAGCCGCCGCCGGGCGCCAGCTCGATCACCGTCATGTTCGGCTTGATGCCGAAGAACTGCAGGGTCTCGACCGGATGCCGATATTTGTCGCGGGCCCGGTTCGCGTCGGAACGCCAGTGGCCGTTCACCGCCTGCTGCAGCGCCGCGGTGGTGCTGTCCGGCGCGGTGGCGGGAGTAGCACCGGCAACCGCGGGGAGCCAGGCGGTGCCGATGAGCAGGATGAGCAGCTTGCAGGTACGACGAAACATGGTTCGACCCTCCTGACGATGGGCGCTCAAGACTACGCCGAAACAGAAGGCCGGGTCGGGACCGTGCCAGAGCCGTCCTCCGCTGCAACCGCCGCGCTACTTCGCGAACAACTGCGCGCGATCGGCGAACGCCTCGAACTCCAGCGCGTTGCCGCAGGGATCGAGCAGGAACATCGTGGCCTGCTCGCCGGGCTGGCCCTTGAAGCGGACGTGCGGCTCGATCACGAAACGCGTGCCGGCCGCCCGCAACCGTTCGGCCAGTGCGTGCCACGCATCCATCTCCAGTACCAGGCCGAAGTGCCGCACCGGCACGTCGCCGCCGTCGACGTCGTGCGCCGTCACCGCGCGTGCTTCTTCAGGCGCGAGGTGCGCCACGATCTGATGGCCGTGGAAATCGAAATCCACCCAAGCATCGCTGCTGCGACCTTCGGGGCAGCCCAGCAGGTCACCGTAAAACGCGCGGGCGTTGGCCAGTGAAGCTACCGGAAATGCAAGGTGGAAAGGTGAGAGTTCGTGCATGAATAGACTTCAGATATGCCGGCTTAAGCAACCAATCGTTCACGATACTCATCACGCTTGGACCAAGGCAGCGGATTGATCTCGTAGCTGGTGAGCGCCTCGCTGACGGCATCGCTAATGGAATGTTCGCGGTCATTGAGTACGGCGTACGCTACCGATCCAGGCGGTCGAGATTCTTTGGTATCTACCCACGCGAATGCTGTGTTCTGAGCGTTGTCCTTGTTCGGGTTGTTGATGACTCGAAGGATTCGTTCAGGCTGACTTCGTGACTTCGGGATTGCAAAATCGAATTGGTGCGTGTAACGGCTATGTCCGACGAAACTAACCCTGGGGGTGTAGCGAATGTCCGCACCATCAAGCCATAGAGCTACGTCTTCAAAGAAAAAGCTCTCTACATTCGTTCGCGCTACGTAGAAAAGGTCATTTACAGCAAGGATTGCCTGCAGCAAGCAGTGCTTTCGCAAGGCAAACGATTCTTGGTTGGCCTTGACCTCCAACGCGTCACCATCTACGAGCTGCACTCCGAAGCCGTTTAAAGTGGATTGAAGCATTGCCTTACGTCGAGGTGTGTCAAGTGAACATCCTGACTGAGTTAGGTCGGCGATTGTGTAGCCATCGTCTGTCAGCACGTATTCGCCGTTAACCTCACGGAGATATATTTGAATGTAGTCATTGTGACGGTCGAGGTACGGTGTAGTAATTTCGGCCCAGCCACTAATGTCGCGCCATGAAGTTTTGGCCTTGAGCCAATCGTAGTAGCGAGTAACCAGATCAGCGGTCGCATTCATGAAAATAATCCGCGAACAATGTTTGGTGCTTCGGCAATATTGCAGTAGGACATAAAATCCTGAAGCACCTGCCAAGCGTCATCTGGGGAGCTCAAGACCCCGGCAGGAACCGGGTATGCCCACTTGTCGCCATAGCCTTCTCGGTACAGATGCAGATGAGGCACTCCAATTTCCTCACCGTCAGGATTGCGATGCGGTGCCGCAAAGTCCAATCGAGCCAGCACGATGGTCTGCCGGCCACGTGTCTGATATCCAGTTTTAAGTGAAATTCGCTTGCGATTGATGTCGAGTGAAAAGCTTTCTCTATGATCGCGTGACACTAACGGAACTTCAATGCGTCCACCGAGGTCAGGGAATCCTACAGCGTCATCGTTGATACGAATCTTGTCCATGTGCAACAGAACGTCCGCGTCCGACTGGGACAATGTTCCATCAGCCATAAGTTTCCCCTAGTTGCTCTTCCAGAACTTCCGGTTAGGCATAAAAATTATTGTCGCATTCTCAGCCGATGATGTCTCAGGGCGTGCGACCGTCATCGATACCGTTTAGTCCGCCGCTACGCAGCGCCCCTGCGCCCACGCGCGCAGCGCTTCCACCTGCTCGCGCATCAGCACCGACAGTGGTCGCGTCTGCTTCAGCGCGTTGAGCAGGGTGGCCTGATCCGGCGGCGTGCCGTTGCCGGCAGCGTCGTACAGCGCGCTGACGATGGTCTGTTCGATCTCGGCGCCGGAGAAGCCGTTGCTGGCGACGGCGAGGGCGGGTAGGTCGAAGCCGGCGAGGTCGAGCTTGCGGCGGGCCAGGTGCATCGCGAAGATCTCGCCGCGCACGGCTTCGCGCGGCAGGTCGACGAAGAAGATCTCGTCGAAGCGGCCCTTGCGCAGCAGTTCGGCGGGCAGTTCGTTGACCGCATTCGCGGTGGCGACGACGAACACCTTGGCCTTGCGTTCGGCCATCCAGGTCAGCAGGTAGCCGAGCACGCGGCGCGACACGCCGCCGTCATCGCCGCCGCCGGCCAGGCCCTTCTCGATCTCGTCGATCCACAGCACGCACGGCGCCAGCAGCTCGGTGCTGACCAGCGCCTCGCGCAGGTTCTTTTCGGTCTCGCCCTGGTATTTGTTGTACAGCGTGCCGAAGTCCAGCCGCACCAGCGGCACGCCGAAGCCGCCGGCGATCGCCTTCGCCGCAAGGCTCTTGCCGCAACCCTGCACGCCGAGCAGCAGCACGCCCTTGGGCGGGTCGAGCGCGGGGTCGGGCGTGGCGGCGAGGAATACCGCGCGCCGGCGCTGCACCCATTCGCGCACGCGGCCAACGCCGGCGATGTCGGCGAAGCTGGCGGTGGCGTATTCGTAGTGCAGCAGGCCGGAGCGGTTGAGCAGGTCGAACTTCGACTGCATCAGCTCGGGCAGGTCCTGCGGGCCCAGCGCGCCGTCGTTGTAGATAAGCTTGCGCACGATGCGCCGCGCGTCGGGTGCGGACAGGCCGAGCAGGTTGCGCACGATGGTGCGCGCGGCGTCGTTGTCGACGGTGACGTTGCGGCCCTGCTCGCGCTGCCAAGCCACCGCCTCGCCGCGCAGGATGCCGGCCAGTTCCTTGAGGTCGGGCAGCGACAACGGCACGCGCAGGGCCAGCGCTTCGAGTTCTTCCGGCAGCTCGACCCTGGCGCCGACCAGCACGATGGTGTGCGCGGCCGAACGCTGGCGCTGCACGATCTCGCGCAGCTGGCGCAGGCTCATTGCGTAGCGCAGCAGGCTGTGGAAGTCGAACATCAGGTAGATGCCGCGCTCGTCCTGCGCGCGGATCGCGTCCAGTGTGGCGGTGGCGTCCGGCGCCACCTCGGCGTCGGTTTGCGCGAAGTCGAGCCGGCCCAGGCCGTCGGTGAGCGTCCAGCGCCACAGCGGATGCAGCGCCTGCGCGATCACGTGGCGGAAGCACTCGATCACGCGCTGTTCGTCCACCGTCTCGATCACCAGCAGCGGCGTGGCCGCGCGCACCAGCGTGGTGAGGTCCTCCAGTTCGCTCATGTGCCCCCCTTGGAAGGCTGCAGTTTACAGAGCGCCGCTACTTCTGGCTGCGCGCGCGCCGGTATACCCTGCACTTTCCCCACGCCAAGGAGCATTGCCATGCGCCTGCTGCTGTCGTTGTTGCTGGTTGCCCTGTCCCTGCCGGTGCAGGCGGCGTTGCCGCTGGACCGGCTGACCCTGCCGAAGGGTTTCCACATCGCGGTCTATGCCGACCAGGTGCCGAACGCGCGCGAGATCGCGCTGGGCGCGAAGGGCACGGTATTCGTCGGCTCCAACAGCGCCGGCAAGGTCTACGCGCTGACCGACGCGAACGGCGACGGCGTCGCCGAGAAGGTGCGGGTGATCGCCAGCGGCCTGCAGCTGCCGGTGGGCGTGGCGTTCAAGGGCGGCGACTTGTACGTCTCCGCGGTGAGCCGGATCCTGGTGCTGCGCGATATCGAGGACCACCTGGACGACCCGCCCAAGCCCGCGGTCGTCACCGACAAGCTGCCCACCGAGACGCACCACGGCTGGAAGTTCATCGCGTTCGGCCCGGACGGCAAGCTGTACGTGCCGATCGGCGCGCCATGCAACATCTGCGACCCGGCGCCGGCGCACGGCAAACTGATCCGCATGAACGCCGACGGCAGCGACTGGGAAGACGTGGCCCGCGGCATCCGCAACACGGTCGGCTTCGACTGGCAGCCGGGGTCGAAGCGCCTGTGGTTCACCGACAACGGCCGCGACCTGCTCGGCGACGACGTTCCCAGCGACGAACTGAACGAGATCACCCGCACCGGCGAGCACTTCGGCTATCCGTATTGCCACCAGGGCGACATCCTCGATCCCGAGTTCGGCAAGGGCCACAGCTGCAAGGACTACGTGCCGCCGGTATTGAAACTCGGCGCACACGTGGCCTCGCTCGGCATGCGTTTCTACGAGGGCAGGCAGTTTCCGGCCAGCTACAAGGGCGCGATCATCGTGGCCGAGCACGGTTCGTGGAACCGTACGAAGAAATCCGGCTACCGGGTGATGACGGCGCGCCTGAACGGCAGCAAGGTGGTCTCGTACGAGCCGCTGATCACCGGCTTCGAGCAGGACGAAAGCGCCTGGGGCCGCCCAGCCGACGTGCAACCGCTACCCGACGGCAGCCTGCTGGTCAGCGACGACCTGGCCGGGGCGGTGTATCGGGTGACGTACAAGCCGTGAGTGAGGCGCCATTTTGTTGCAAAGTGCGATTCCTGCCTGCGCAGGAATGACAAGATAAAAGAAGCGGCCCGCTCGCCCATAACCCTCAAGCCGTCATTCCTGCGCAGGCAGGAATCGCACTTCAACACGAGACACAGCCATGGACAGGCGACAACCTTGCGTCTACATGCTGGCCAGCAAGAAGAACGGTGTTCTCTATATCGGCGTCACCAGCGATCTGCTCAAGCGCATCTGGCAACACAAGAACGATGTGGTGGAGGGCTATACAAACCGCTACGGTGTGCACACGCTGGTTTGGTACGAACTCCACCCGACGATGGAGTCGGCGATCCTGCGCGAGAAGACGCTCAAGCGGTGGAAGCGCGACTGGAAGATGCGCTTGATCGACGAGGGCAATGCCGGGTGGCGGGACTTGTATCCGACTATTCTGTAGCCGTTGAAGTGCGATTCCTGCCTTCGCAGGAATGACGAAGGTGGGCGCAAGTCGCATCTTTTTCCGTCATTCCTGCGAAGGCAGGAATCGCACTTCATATGCAACATGCAACCCGAGCGGAGACACCCCATGCAACTACGTAGCGACAACTTCGACAACGGCCAGCGGATTCCCGAAGCATTCGCCTTCGGCAAGCGCGCCGATCCGTTCGCGCTGTCGGATAACCTGAGTCCGCACCTGGCCTGGAAAAACGCACCGTCCGCCACCCGCTCGTTCGTGCTCACCTGCATCGACACCGACGTGCCCAGCCGCGGCGACGACGTGAACCAGAAAGGCCGCAGTGTGCCGGCTGACCTGCCGCGGGTGGAGTTCACGCACTGGCTGATGGCGAACATCCCGGCCGAATGCGGCGAGCTTGCCGCTGGCGCCTGCAGCGACGAAGTCACCCCGCGCGGCAAGCGCGAGCCGTTCGGTCCGCCGGGCAGCGTACAGGGCGTGAACGACTTCACCGGCTGGTTCAGCGGCGATGCCGACATGGGCGGCGAGTACCTCGGCTACGACGGCCCGTGCCCGCCGTGGAACGACGCGTTGCTGCATCACTATCACTTCAAGGTTCACGCGCTCGACGTGGCCGCACTGCCGCTGATCAAGGGCTTTTCGCTGGCCGAACTGCGTGTGGCGATGGTCGGCCACGTGCTGGCCGAGGCGGAGCTGGTCGGCACCTACAGCCTGAACCCGGCCGTCGCCGGCTGAACGCACGGGCGCAAACGTCGGCATCGTGTGCAGGGTGGCGCCGGTGCCCTTCACACCCGCATGGCACGGGCTGTGGGTGAATGGCAGCACGCGGTCTTCCCCACCGCGATCGCCGTTTACTGCTGAAGAGGATGCCCCCATGCTTCACTACGCCCTGGTTTTCCTGGTCATCGCGATCATTGCCGCCGTGCTCGGCTTTGGCGGCATCGCAGGCGCGGCGACCGGGATCGCGAAGATCCTGTTCATCATTTTCCTGATCCTGGCGATCATCGCGTTCTTCCGCCGCGCCAGCTGAAAGCAGCCTGCAGCGCCGCGTTTGCGTCACACTTGGAAGCCTTCCCGGAGCATGCAATGAACAAGCAAGTCCAGACCCCCGAACAGCCCGCTGACAGCCGCATCGACGAGCGTGCCGAGCGGATCAAGCAGGCCACTTCCGCGGCGGTGGCCACGACCAAGGAAAAGGTGGACCGCGCCGCCGACCACGTCGAGGAAGGCCTGCATCACGCCACCGACAAGGCCGCCGACGCTGCGCACAAGGCCAGCGACAAGGCCGCCCGGGTCAGCGAGCGCAGCCGCGAGGTGTACGACGAAACGATGGACCGCGCCGACGCGTGGCTGGAACAGGTACGCGACTACGTGCGCGAGAAGCCGGTGCAGTCGGTCGCCATCGCGCTCGGCGCCGGCTGGCTGCTCGGCCGCATCCTGCGACGTTGAGCGACGCGACGCAGGGGCCGGAAATGCACGACGAGGGTGAGTCACCCCGCGCAGCGGCGGCGCCGGATCCGGCGCCGTCGTCGTCTGGATGGCTGACCGAAGTCGGCCAGTTCGCGCGTGCGGTCAAGCGGCTGTTCGGCGCGCAGATGCAATTGCTGGCGGCGGAACTGGGACTGGCGCGCAGCGCGGTCTCCTGGATGCTGCTGGCGGGGCTGGCCGCCACCGTGGCCGGCGTCGGTCTTGGTCTGAGCTTGCTGGGCCTGCTTGGCGTGCTGCTGGCGGCGTGGTTCGATTCGTGGATCTGGGCACTGCTGGCGCTGGCGCTGCTGCAGGTGTTGTTCCTGCTCGGTTCGATCCTGCTGTTCCGCCGCTGCATGCACTGGATGAGCCTGCCCGCCACGCGCAGCGAGTGGAGTGCGATGATGCGCGAAACCCTGCACAAGGCCGAAGCCGGCGATACGGCCGGAGCGGACAGCGGGCAGGACACCCGGGGCGAGGATCGGTCATGAACGTATTCGATCGTGTGGCGAAGGTGCAGGCCGCCCGGTTGCGCATGCGCACGGCGCGGCATGCGTTGACCACGCCGGCGGCCGCCCTGCTGGTGCGCGGCCGCAAGCATCCGCTGGCGACGGTGGGCACGGCCGCCGGGGCCGGCTTCGTGCTGGGCAGCCTCGACGTGCATCCGCTGCGGGTGCCGGGACTGGGTTCGCTGCTCGGTGGCGGGCTGGCCGAGGCGGTGGCCTACGGCACGCGTCTGGTGGCCGAGCTGGGTGCGCTGGCCCCCAGCCCTGCCGCGGCGGCGGATGCCGATGGCGACGAACCGGCATGAGCGAACCCGAACCAACACTCCCGCCAGCGCCGGACGAAGCCGTCGTCGAGGTCGGCACGCTGGCCATCCTGGATGAACCAACAGCGGCCAACGAATCGGCGCGGCAGCGGCTGCACCGGCCGAATACCGCACGCGGCATGCGCCGTCACCTGCGTGCGGTCCGCATGGTGTTGAACGTGTTGTTGCTGTTGGCGCTGCTGTACACCATCACCCTGACCAAGGCCCTGCTGATTCCGCTGGTGCTGGCCGCGTTCATCGGGCTGGCCTTGAACCCGATCGTCGTCCTCGGTACGCGCCTGCGCCTGCCGCGCTGGCTCACCGCCAGCGTGCTGATGCTTGGCCTGATCGTCGGCATCGGCAGCGGCGTGGGCCTGCTGGCGCAGCCGGCGATCGGCTGGTTCCACGGCGCGCCCACGGCGATCAAGAGCTTCGTGCCGAAACTGCGCAGCTTCACCAAGCCGCTGGAAGCGGCCAACCGCGCCACCCAGACCCTGGTCAGCGGCACCACCCGCGCGCAGGTTCCGCAGTCCACGCCGATCTCGATCAGCGCCTGGGACGTGGTCTCGACCGCGCCGAAGGTGCTCGCGGCGGTGCTCAGCGTGCTGCTGCTGGTGTTCTTCTTCCTGATCTACGGCGACTCGATGCTGCGCCGGCTGGTCGAGATCACCCCCGGCTTCGCCTACAAGCGGCATGCGGTGACCATCGTGCGCGGCATCCAGACCGAGGTGTCGCGCTACCTGCTCACCGCGCTGCTGATCAACGCCAGCCTCGGCGCGATCACCGCCGGCATGCTGTGGCTGTACAAGGTGCCCGACCCGCTGTTGTGGGGCGCGGTGGCGATGTTCGCCAACTTCATTCCTTACGTCGGCGCGATCGTCACCACCACCGTGCTGGCGGTGGTGTGCATGCTCTACGCGAACGACGCCAGCCTGGAAGTGTTCCTGCCGGTGCTGACCTTCGCCGGCATCACCGCGGTGGAAGGCAACCTGATCACGCCGCTGATCCAGGGCGCCAGCATGCGGCTCAGCCCGATCGCGATCCTGCTGTGGCTGCTGATCTGGGGCTGGCTGTGGGGCATCCCCGGCGCCCTGCTGGCGGTGCCGATGCTGACTTGCACCAAGCTGATCTGCGAGCGCGTACGCGGCTGGGAGTGGTTCGCGCATATCGTGGGGCGTTAGGTCGGCGGCACCGCGGCGGACTTACCACGGGATCGCTTCACCATCGCGGAAGAAGCGCCCGGTCGGTGCCGGCGCGGGCAGACTGGCGGCCCAGACGATGCCAGTCGCGCCCGCGGCGACCGGCCGGCCGCCGGGACCGCCGAGTTCGGTGGCGACCCAGCCCGGGCATACCGCGTTGACCACGATGCCGCTGCCGTCCAGCTCCGCCGCCAGCGTGCGCGTGTACGCGTTGAGCGCGGACTTGGAGGTGCGGTAAGCCACGCAGTGGCTGCTGGTCGAGCCGCTGGCGCCGCAACCGCTCGAGACATTCACGATGCGACCGTAGCCATGCCGGCGCATCAGCGGCAGCAGCGCACTGCACAAGCGCCACGCGCCGAACAAATGGGTTTGCATCGCGTCGAGTACCGGCGTGAGCTCACCATCGCTGGCCCGACCCGCGTAGTCATAGTGGCCGCCGGCGTTGTTGACCAGCACGTCGAGCCGGCCGTAGGTGATCTCGATCCAGCGCGCCAGCGTGTCGACCTGGTCCTGGCGGGTGACGTCCAGCTGCACCGCGATCACCTCGCCCGGCGCGCCGGCCAGCTGGCGCGCCGCGTGCAGGCCCTTGTCCAGGTCGCGCGCGCCGAGCAGCACGGTCATGCCGCGTTCGCTGAGCTGGCGCGCCACCTCGAAGCCGAGGCCGCGGTTGGCGCCGCTGACCAGGGCCACGCGATAGACCGGCGTCGCCGCCGGCAGGCGCCGGGCCGGGCGGCTCATGGCGCCGTGCTGGTGGCGGCCACCGCGCTGCAGCGCTCGTCGCCGCAGGCCTGCCAGCCGCCGCCGAGTGCCTTGTACAAGGCGACGGCGCGCGTGTTGATCGCCGCCTCGGCCTGCGCCAGGTCATCTTCGGCGGCGAGCTGGGTGCGTTCGGCATCCAGCAGTTCGAGGAAGCCGGTGGCGCCTTCCTGGTAGCGCACGCGGGCCAGGTCGGCGGCGCGCTTGCTCTGCGTGCCCTGCTCGATCAGGTGATCGACGCGCACGCGCTGCTGGTTGAAGCCGGTGACCGCGTTGTCGATATCCTCGATCGCTTCCAGCACGGTGCGCTGGTAGTTCGCCTGCGCCGCATCGGTGCGCGCCTCGCTGGCGTGCAGGTTCGCCCGCACGCGCTGCACGTTGAGCCCGGCCCAGCTGATGCTGGGCGCCAGCGACCAGGCGCGCGTCGACGGGCTGCCGAAGTCGTTGCTGCGCCCGGACAGGAAGCCGAGGAAGCCGCCCAGCGAGATGTGCGGGAAGAAGTCCGCCTTGGCCACGCCGATGCGCGCGGTGGCGGCGGCGTATTCGCGTTCGGCCATGCGTACGTCCGGACGCCGCGCCAGCACGTCGCCGGCGTCGCCGATCGGCAGGCTGGCCGCGATCGGGGTGAAGCTCTTCGGCGACACGTCGATGTCGAGCTCGCCCGGGCGCTCGCCGAGCAGCACGGCGAGGCGGTATTCGCTGGCGCTGGCCTGGGTCTGCAGCAGCGGCAGTTGCGCCTGCACCGCGGCGAGCCGTGCCTTCGCGCTGGCCACGTCCTGCTCCGCGCCGGAGCCGAGCTGCTGGCGTACCTCGGTGAGGTGCACGGTCTGCTGCTGGTTGTCGATGTCGCGGCGCGCGATGTCGAGCCGCAACTGGCTGCCGCGCAGTTCGAAATAGTTGCGCGCGACTTCGGCCAGCAGGCTGACCTGGGCGTCATGCAGCGCCGCCTCGCTGGCGCCGAGGTCGGCACCGGCCGCTTCCACCGAACGGCGCACGCCGCCGAACAGGTCCAGCTCCCACGACGCGTCGAAGCCGGCCTGGTACGCGGTCACCGTTTGCCGCTGCGTGCCGAAGCCGGGTTGCTGGCCGCGACTGCGCGTGTAGTTCACGTCCGTGTCGATGGTCGGCAGCTGCTCGGACTTCGCGCCGCTGAGCAGCGCGCGCGCTTCATGCAGCCGCGCCACCGCGATGCGCAGGTCGAGGTTGTTCGCCGCGGCGCGCTGGATCAGTGCATCGAGCGTGGGATCGTTGAACTGCTTCCACCACGCGGCCTGGAACTGCGCGCTGTTTTCCTGTGCGGCGTCCAGTCCCTGCAGTTGCGGCGCGACGGGTTTCGTTGCGTGGTAGTCCGGGCCGACGCTGACACAAGCGGCCAATGCGAGGGCGGTGGCCAGCAACGACGCTCGAAGAATCCCCGCCGTCATTCCGGTGCTCTTGGCCGTCATCCCGGCGAAGGCCGGGATCGCACTTGCCTGTTTGCTGATGCGCGCGGTAGTGCGATGACTCGCTACGCTCGCCCCTCCGGGGCCAGCCTTCGGCTGTTCAACGCTCGCATGGCTCACTTTTGTCCTGCCTTCGCAGGAATGACGAGCGAAAAGCGACTGCGTGGATTGATCCGACGGCTTGTCGTGAATGAATGTTTTCATCAGTGGTTCTCCAGCGCCGGTTGGGCGTGCGCGGCGGCGCGCTCGGCCGCGCGCGCCTCGCGGCGCTCGACCAGGGCGCGAATGACGACATAGAACAACGGCGTGTAGATCAGCCCGAAGATGGTCACGCCGAGCATGCCGGCGAACACCGCCACGCCCATCGCGTGGCGCATCTCGGCGCCGGCGCCGTGCGAGGTGACCAGCGGTACCACGCCCATGATGAAGGCGAACGAGGTCATCAGGATCGGGCGCAGCCGCAGGTGGGCCGCTTCCAGCACCGCCTCGTGGCGGCTCATGCCTTCATGCTGGCGTTCGCGGGCGAACTCCACGATCAGGATCGCGTTCTTGCACGCCAGCCCGACCAGCACGATCAAGCCGATCTGGGTGAAGATGTTGTTGTCGCCACCCGACAGCCACACGCCGGCGATCGCGGACAACAGCACCATCGGCACGATCAGGATCACCGCCAGTGGCAGCGACCAGCTCTCGTACAGCGACGACAGCACCAGGAACACCAGCAGCACGCACAGCGGGAACACCAGGATCGCGGTGTTGCCGGCGAGGATCTGCTGGTAGGTCAGCTCGGTCCATTCGAAGCTGACGCCGTTCGGCAGGTTGTCCTTCGCCAGCTTCTCCATCGCCGCCTGCGCCTGGCCCGAGCTGAAACCCGGCGCCGGGCCGCCGTTGATCTCGGCGGTGGGATAGCCGTTGTAGTGCTGCACGCGATCCGGGCCGGCACCTTGTTTCACCGTGACGAACGAGCCCAGCGGCACCATCTGGCCCTGCGCGTTGCGCGTCTTCAGCTGCATGATGTCTTCGGGCGTGTGGCGGAACGCCGGATCGGCCGAGACGTTCACCTGGTAGGTGCGGCCGAAGCGGTTGAAGTCGTTGACGTAGAGCGAGCCCATATAGGCCTGCATGGTCTGGTACACGTCGCCCAGGTTCACGCCGACGGTCTTGGCCTTCTCGCGGTCCACGTCGGCGTCCACCTGCGGCACGCTGATCTGGAAGCTGGAGAACAGCCCGGCCAGCGCCGGATCCTTGCGGCTGGCGGCGATCAGGTTCTGCGTCTGCTGGTACAGCTCGTCGAAGCCGCGGTCGCCGCGGTCCTCGATCTGCATGCGGAAGCCGCCGATCGTGCCCAGGCCCATCACCGGCGGCGGCGGGAACACCGCGATGTAGGCGTCCTGGATCGAGGCGAACTTCTGGTTCAGCGCACCGGCGATGGCGCCGGCCGACAGATCCGCGCTGCGGCGTTCCTCGAACGGCTTAAGCGTGACGAACACGATGCCGGAGTTGGTCGAGTTGGTGAAGCCGTTGATCGACAGGCCGGGGAAGGCTACCGCGTGCTCCACGCCCGGCTGCTTCAGAGCGATCGCGCCCATGCGCTGGATCACGCCCTCGGAACGGTCGAGCGAGGCCGCGTCGGGCAGCTGCGCGAACGCCACCAGGTACTGCTTGTCCTGGCCCGGCACGAAGCCGGTCGGCACGTGCGAGAACCCGAACCAGGTCAGCGCGATCAGGCCGGCGTACACCACCAGCGCCAGCTTGCCCTTGCCGACGATGCGCCTGACGCCGCCCACATAGCGCTCGGAACCGCGATGGAAAACGCGGTTGAACGGGCGGAACAGCCAGCCGAACGCGCGGTCGATCCCGCGCGTGAGGCGGTCCTTCGGCGCATCGTGGCCCTTCAGCAGCACCGCGGCGAGCGCCGGGCTCAGGGTCAGCGAGTTGAACGCCGAGATCACCGTGGAGATCGCGATGGTCAGCGCGAACTGGCGATAGAACTGGCCGGTGAGGCCGCTGACGAAGGCGGTCGGGATGAACACCGCGCACAGCACCAGCGCGGTCGCCACGATCGGCCCGGTGACTTCGTGCATCGCCTTGCGCGTGGCCTCCTTCGGCGACTGGCCGAGTTCGATGTGCCGTTCCACATTCTCCACCACCACGATCGCGTCATCGACCACGATGCCGATCGCCAGCACCAGTCCGAACAGCGACAGCGCGTTGAGCGAGAAGCCGGCCAGGTACATCACCGCGAACGTGCCGATCAGCGACACCGGCACCGCCACCAGCGGGATGATCGAGGCGCGCCAGGTCTGCAGGAACAGGATCACCACCAGCACCACCAGCAGGATCGCCTCCAGCAGCGTGTGCGCCACCGCCTCGATCGAGCCGCGCACGAACACGGTGGGGTCGTACACGATCTGGTAGTCGACGCCCTGCGGGAACTCCTGCTTCAGCTGCGCCATGGTGGCGCGCACCTCGTCGGAGATCTGGATCGCGTTCGAGCCCGGCCGCGCGAAGATCGGCAGCGCCACCGCCGGCTGGTTGTCGAGCAAGCTGCGCAGCGCGTAGTTGTTCGAGCCCAGGTCGACCTTGGCCACGTCGCCCAGATGGGTGACGCCGCCGCGCGCGTCGGTGCGCACGATGATGTTGCGGAAATCGTCCTCGCTGACCAGCCGTCCGCGCGTGTTGATGTTGAGCTGGAACGCCGAGTTGCTGGGCCCAGGCGGCGCATTCAGCGCACCGGCTGCGACCTGCACGTTCTGCTCGCGGATCGCGTTGATCACGTCGCCGGTGGTAAGCGAGCGCTGCGCCAGTTTCTGCGGGTCCAGCCACACGCGCATCGAGTATTCGCCGGCGCCGAAGATCTGCACGTCGCCGACGCCATCGAGCCGCCCCAGCACGTCCTTCACGTGCAGCCGCGCGTAGTTCGACAGGTACAGCATGTCGTAGCGCTGATCCGGCGAGGTGAGATGCACCACCATGGTCAGGTCGGGCGAACTCTTCTGCGTGGTCACGCCGAGCCGCTGCACTTCCTCGGGCAGTTTCGGCAGCGCTTGTGCCACGCGGTTCTGCACGTCGACCTGGGCGGTGTCGAGGTCGGTGCCGAGCGCGAACGTCACGGTCAGCGTCATCGCGCCGTCGCTGGTCGCCTGCGAGGAGGTGTACAGCATGCCTTCCACGCCGTTGATCTGTTCCTCCAGCGGCGTGGCGACGGTTTCGGCGATCACCTTCGGGTTGGCGCCGGGGTAGGCGGCGCGCACCACCACGGTGGGCGGCACCACTTCGGGGTATTCGCTGATCGGCAGCTTGAACACCGCGATGGAGCCGGTGATCACGAACAGCAGCGACAGCACGGCGGCCATGATCGGCCGGTCGACGAAGAACTGGGCAATGTTTTTCATGCAATGAATCCTCGACGAAACCGCTTCACGGCTTCGGTCTTTTGCTGTGTTGCGGGAGCCTTGTTGCTGCTGCTTCCTTTGTCGTCATTCCCGCGAAAGCGGGAATCCATGTTGCTGTTACGCAAGATCAAGGTGGATTCCCGCTTTCGCGGGAATGACGCCGCTGGGGATGGCTCTCGGCTTGCTGGAATGACGAGCCCGCTGTTCAGCCTTGCGGCGTCGCCGGTGTTGCCGCGCGGGTCTGCGCGGTGCGCGAATCGGCGCCCGGTACGTCGCCGCGCTCGACCAGCGCCTTGTCGGCGTTGTCGAGGCGGTAGCTCATCGCCACCTTCTGCGGATTCACCTCGACCCCGGGGCGCACGCGCTGCAGGCCGTTCACCACCACCAGGTCGGTCGGTGCGATGCCGCTGTCGATCACGCGCAGGCCATGGAACAGCGCGCCGGTGTCGACCTTGCGGTATTGCACCTTGTGCTCCTTGTCGACCACGTAGACGAACTGGTTGCCGAGGTCGGTGCCGATCGCGCGGTCGTCCACCAGCACGCGCGACCGGGCCTGGCCGCTCTGCAGCTGCACGCGGGCATACAGGCCCGGCGTGTACAGGCCGTCGGCGTTGTCGAACACCGCGCGCAGGCGCATCGTGCCGGAGCCGGTGTGCAGCTGGTTGTCGACGAAGTCGAGGCGGCCGTCATGCGGGTAGCCCGCCTCGTCGGCCAGGCCCATCGCGGCCTCGATTCGTGCGTTGCCGCCGGCCTGCTTCGCGCTGGCGCGCAGGTGGTCGAGCTTGAGCCAGGTCTGCTCATCCACGTCGAAGTAGACGTAGACCGGGTTGACCGAGACCACGCTGGTCAGCACGTCGCTGCTGGTGACCAGGTTGCCGGGAGTGACGCGGGCGTTGCTGACGCGACCGTCGATCGGCGAACGCACTTGGGTGAAGTCGAGATTCAATCGCGCTGCAGCCAGTGCCGCGGTGGCGGCGCCCAACTGGGCCCGCGCACTTTGCGCGGCGGTGCCCTGGCGATCGGCTTCCTGCTGCGCGATCGCGTGCTGGGCCAGCAGCATCTCGGCGCGGCGCTGGTTGGTCTCGGCCAGGCTCAACTCGGCTTTGGCCTGCGCCCGGTTCGCGTTGAGCCGGTCGACCTCGGCCTGGTACGGGCGGGCGTCGAGCTGGAACAACACGTCGCCCTTGTGCACCAGCGCGCCTTCCTGGAAATGCACCGACTCCACGAAACCGCCGACCCGCGGCTGCACCTGCACCGTGTTCACCGCTTCCAGCCGGCCGGTGAACTCGGCGCTGTCGCTGACCTTGCGGGTCAACGCCTGCGCCACGGTCACTTCCGGCGGCGGCCCGCCGGCGGGGCTTTGCGCATGGCTGTCATTGCCGTGCAGGAGAACCCAGCTGCCCAGCGCGCCGGCAGCGATCAGGGGGACCAGCATCCATTGTTTTTTCATCTTGCGCTCCCAGAACCTTGTAGGCCGGGCACGAGGCTCCGGCGAAGGGTCGAGAGAATAGGTGTACTTCCCGGTATAGAAAATCCGTTTCTTGCGCACTACACTCGTGCGCCGCAGTCACGAATCGACGAGGAACTGAAGCAATGGAAGACTTTTCCGCTATTTCGACCTTCGTCCGCGTGGTCGAGGCCAAGAGTTTCGCCGCCGCCGCCAGCCAGCTGGGCATGACCCCGTCCGGGGTCAGCCGCGCCGTCTCGCGGCTGGAGAGCCAGCTCGGCGCGCGGCTGCTGTTCCGTTCCACCCGCTCGCTGCGCCTGACCGACGACGGCGCCGCGTTCCACGCGCGCTGCAAGGAGATCCTCGCCGACCTGAGCGAGGCGACCGAGGCGCTGGGGCACGCACGCAGCCATCCGGTGGGCAAGTTGCGGGTCGCCGCGCATTCGGCGATCGGGCGTTCCGCGCTGATCCCGAACCTGGCCGCGTTCGAGCAGCGCTATCCGGACATCCGCCTCGAACTGGCCATGTGCGACTACCACTTCGACCTCAACGAGGAAGGCTACGACTGCGCGATCCGCATGGGCGAACTGGCCGATTCCAACCTGATCGCGCGCAAGCTCGGCTACTTCAGCAACGTGCTGTGCGCCTCGCCCGAGTACCTGCGCAAGTACGGCGCGCCGCAGAATATCGAAGACCTCAAGCAGCACCGCTGCATCAACTACGTCTACCCCAGCAGCGGCAAGCCGTACCAGTGGCAGTTCGACACGCCGGGTGGGCGCATCGCGCTGGACATCGATGCGCACATGCTGATCAACGACGGCGAGTCGGTGATCCAGGCGGCGGTCGCCGGCCTGGGCATCATCCAGATCCCGCATTGCCTGGCTGCCAGCGCACTGGCCAAGGGCCAGCTGGAGATCGTCATGAGCGACACGATTTCCACCGGCTCGCCGGTATGGATCGTCTACCCGCAGAAGCGCCACCTGTCGGCGCGCGTGCAGGCGTTCATCGGCTGGATCAGCGAGCTGTTCGAGCGCACCAGCAAGCCGCAATGCCGGATCGCCGCCGCCGCCGCCGCCGGCAACGCCGGCAAGATCACCCGCGGCGAGGGGCTGGTCGGCGACGCCCGGGCGGCGTGATCAGGCGCCGGCGGGCACCAGCAACAGCAGCGCCACGCCGAACGCGATGCGGTAGATCGCGAACGGGGTGAAGGTGTGGCTGCGGATGTAGCCGAGCAGCCACTTCACCGCGGCGAACGCCATGATCGCCGAGACCACGAAGCCGACCGCCAGCGCGGTCCAGTCCTCGTGCGCGGCGCCGCCGCCCTGCACCACCTTCAGCAACTCGTAGCCGGTGGCCGCGTACATCGTGGGGATGCCGACCAGGAAGGCAAACTCGGTGGCCGCCGCGCGGTTGCTGGTGCCGAACAGCATGGCCGCGAAGATCGTCGCGGCCGAGCGCGAGGTGCCGGGGAAGATGCCCGCGATCATCTGCGCGATGCCGACCAGGACCGCCACCTTCCAGGTCACCTCGCTGCGCTCCGGTTGACGCGCGGCCAGCCGTTCGGCGGCGATCATCCAGAAGCCGCCGATCACCAGCGCCCAGGCGATCGGGGTCACCGTCTCGGGCAGCTTGAAGCCCAGCTTCACCGCGATGAAGCCGAGCACGGCGGTGATCGCGAACGCCACGACCAGCTTCAGCAGGTAGTCGCGGTTGGCCGGGTCGCGCCATTGCGTCAGCAGCTGCCAGATGCGCTTCCAGTAGATCAGCGTGACCGCCAGGATCGCGCCGGCCTGGATGCCGATGTTGAACAGGTCCGAGCGCGCGCCCAGCCCGAACTTCTCGGCAATCAGCAGGTGGCCGGTCGAGGAGATCGGCAGGAATTCGGTGATGCCTTCGATGATGCCGAGCAGGATGACGTAGAGCAGATCGATCACGGGCGGGTCCGTTGCGGGATGGGAGGGCCGGCGAACGGACTGCCGGCCTGAAGCGCCATAGCTTAAGGGGTTTGCCGCCGCGAGGGATGGCCGCGGGCTGGGCGGACGGTCGATCCGGCACGCACTGGAATAGTGCAAACCGCACATGCCGGCGGGTGTTTCTGGTGCCAACGCAGGCGAGGTCGACGCGCTCCGGCCCGGCGGATGCTGCCGCAGCAACGTTTGCCCGTCGTGGCACGGGGCTTGCTGAGATGGCTTGAGCGCCATGCGAACGCATGGGCCATGAATGGACGTCTGGACGTCTGTTTACACGCCTGCCGTTTCTCCGAGGGACCCGAGCTCATGAAACGATGTTGGATAGCCGTGGTTGCCGCTGGCTCGATGGTCATGGTATCCGCCCTGGCGCCGGTGCTGGCCGACGAGGCCCTGGTCAGCAAGTGGGTCGGCAGCGCCGGTGTGGTCAACGACTACCTGTTTCGCGGCATTTCGCAGACCAACCGCAAGCCCGCCGTGCAGGCCGGTGTCGAGTTCGACCACGCCAGCGACTGGTACCTCGGCGGCTGGGGCAGTCGTGTCAGCTGGCTGTCCGACGCCTCGACCTCCGCCGCGCCGATCTCCAGCAGCGTGGAGCTCGATCTCTACGGCGGCTACCGCGGCAGCTTCGGCGGCGACTGGAGCTACGACGTCGGTGTGTACCGCTACCAGTACCCGGGTAGCTATCCGGCGGGGTTCGTCTTGCCGAATACCACCGAGGCTTATGCCGCGCTGGCCTGGAAGAGCGTGTCGCTGAAGTACTCGTACGCGTTCACCAACCTGTTCGGCTATGCCGGTAGCGAGCGCAGCGGCTACGTCGACCTGTCGTGGAACCAGGCGTTCGCTCCGGGCTGGCTGCTCAACGCGCATGTCGGCCACCAGCAGGTGGAGAACGTTGCCGGCGCCTCGTACGGCGACTGGAAGCTGGGCGTGACCCGGAATTTCGGCAGCGGCTGGTCGGCGGCACTGGGCTACTACGACACCAACGCGAACGCGTCGGTCTACACCAATGCGCGTGGCCACTACCTGGGTCGCGCCACGGCGGTGCTGAGCCTGGCCAGGTCGTTCTGAAGACATTCCACCGGTGGAGCCACCCATGAAAATGATCACCAGCATCATCCGTCCGTACAAGCTCGATGAGGTCCGCGATGCGCTCGCGCGTGCCGGCGTGTCGGGCATCACGGTGACGGAGGTCCGCGGCTTCGGCCGCCAGAAGGGCCACACCGAGCTGTACCGCGGCGCCGAGTACGTGGTCGATTTCCTGCCCAAGCTCAAGGTCGAGGTGGTGGTACCCGACGACCTGCTCGATGCCGTGCTGGAGGAGATCCAGCAGGCCGCCCGCACCGGCAACGTCGGCGACGGCAAGGTCTTCGTCACCGGCGTGGACCGGGTGATCCGCATCCGCACCGGCGAGCTCGACGCCGACGCCCTCTGACCGCATCACGCGAGGTATGCCATGAAAGATCTGAAGCTGTTCCGCGGCATCCGTACGTGGTTGCCGCTGCTGCTGCTGGGCCTGACTGCGCCGCTGCTGCATGCAAAGGCCGCCGTGCCGGTGGTCGACAAGGGCGATGTGGCGTGGATGCTCACCTCGACCCTGCTGGTGCTGCTGATGACGGTGCCGGGGCTGGCGCTGTTCTACGGCGGCCTGGTGCGTACGAAGAACGTGCTGTCGGTGCTGATGCAGGTGATGACGGTGTTCTCGCTGCTGCTGCTGCTGTGGGTGGCGTATGGCTACAGCCTCGCGTTCAGCGGCGGCGGCGCGGTCATCGGCAACTTAGACAAGCTGTTCCTGCGCGGGGTGGGCAAGGACACTCTGGCGGCCACGTTTACCGCGGGCGTGTCGCTGCCGGAGTACGTGTTCGTGGCATTCCAGTCCACCTTCGCCGGCATCACCGGGGCGCTGATCGTGGGTTCGTTCGCCGAGCGGATGCGCTTCCGCGCGGTGCTGCTGTTCGCGGCGCTGTGGTTCACCTTCGCCTACCTGCCGATCGCGCACATGGTGTGGTACGGACCGGACGGCTATTTGTTCGCCAAGGGGGCGCTGGACTTCGCCGGCGGCACCGTGGTGCACATCAACGCCGGTGTCGCCGGCCTGGTCGGCGCCTACCTGGTCGGGCCGCGGCTGGGCTTCGGGCGCGAACCGATGAAGCCGCACAACGTCACCTTCACCATGGTCGGTGCGGCACTGCTGTGGGTAGGCTGGTTCGGCTTCAACGCCGGCTCCAACCTGGAGGCGAACGCGGGCGCGGCGCTGGCCTTCATCAACACCTTGCTGGCCACCGCCGCGGCGGTGCTGGCGTGGCTGGCGGTGGAGGCGATCGTGCGCGGGCATGCGTCGATGCTGGGCGGCGCTTCCGGCGCGGTCGCCGGCCTGGTCGGGATCACCCCGGCCTGCGGCACGGTGGGGCCGATGGGCGCGATCGTGATCGGTGCGCTGGCCAGCGTGTGCTGCGTGTGGGGTGTGACCGGGCTGAAAAAACTGCTGCGCGCGGACGATGCGCTCGACGTGTTCGGCGTGCACGGCATCGGTGGCATCGTGGGCGCGTTGCTGACCGGCGTGTTCACCGCGCCGGGGCTGGGCGGTACCGGCGCGGCGGGGTTCTCGATCGGCCACCAGCTCGGCGTGCAGGCGCTGGGCGTGGGCATCACCGTGCTGTGGAGCGGCGTGGTTTCGGTGCTGGCCTACCTGGTGGTCAAGGCGGTGTTCGGCCTGCGCGTACCGTACGAGGCCGAGCGCGAAGGGCTGGACATTACCTCGCACGGCGAAAGCGCCTACGATGTCTGAGCAGGGCATCGCGTAGCGCGATCGGTCGATCCACGATGGTGCAATACGTCAACCGTATTGCACCATCGTGTTTCTTTCCGGTCCGCTCGATGCGCCGGAAACGTCCGCCAGCCGTTGCCACGCAACGGATACTTCCGCTGGCACGAGGCTTGCTCTGACCAGCTCACCATTCATCGCCGAGGTTGCTCCATGTCCGCCAACAAAGTGCTCGACCTGATCCAGGAACACGAGGTCGAGTTCGTCGACTTCCGTTTCGCCGACATGCTCGGCGTGCATCACCACGTCACCTTCCCGGCCCACGCGATCGACGAGTCGACGTTCGAGGACGGCAAGATGTTCGACGGTTCCTCGATCACCGGCTGGAAGGGCATCAACGAATCCGACATGGTGCTGCTGCCCGACCCGGACACCGCCCACCTCGATCCGTTCAGCTCGCACGTGCAGCTGATCCTGCATTGCGACGTGCTGGAACCGAGCACCATGCAGGCCTACGGCCGCGACCCGCGCTCGATCGCCAAGCGCGGCGAGGCGTACCTGAAATCCACCGGGATCGCCGACACCGCGTTCTTTGGGCCGGAGCCGGAGTTCTTCATTTTTGACTCGGTGCGCTGGCAGAACGACCCGGGCCGCGTGTTCTACGAAATCGGCTCCGAGGAAGCGGCGTGGTCGTCGCGCTACAAGTACGACGGCAACAACAGCGGCCACCGTCCGGGCGTGAAGGGCGGCTACTTCCCGGTCAGTCCGGTCGACTCGCTGGGCGACCTGCGCGCGGACATGTGCAAGGTGCTGGAATCGCTGGGCCAGACCGTCGAGGTGCACCACCACGAGGTGGCCAACGCCGGCCAGTGCGAGATCGGCGTGAAGTTCAACACGCTGGTGAAGAAGGCCGACGAACTGCTGACGATGAAGTACGTCATCAAGAACGTGGCGCACCAGAACGGCAAGACCGCCACCTTCATGCCCAAGCCGCTGGTCGGCGACAACGGCTCGGGCATGCACGTGCATCAGTCGCTGGCCAAGAACGGCGAGAACCTGTTCGCCGGTGATCTCTACGGCGGCCTGAGCCAGACCGCGTTGTGGTACATCGGCGGCATCTTCAAGCACGCCCGCGCGATCAACGCGTTCGCCAACTCCACCACCAACAGCTACAAGCGCCTGGTGCCTGGCTTCGAGGCGCCGGTGATGCTGGCCTACTCGGCGCGGAATCGTTCCGCGAGCTGCCGCATCCCGTACGTGGCCAGCCCGAAGGGCCGCCGCATCGAGGTGCGCTTCCCCGACCCGATGAACTCCGGCTACCTGGTGTTCACCGCGCTGATGATGGCCGGCCTCGACGGCATCCTCAACAAGATTGACCCCGGCGCGCCGGCCGACAAGGACCTGTACGACCTGCCGCCGGAAGAAGAGAAGAACATCCCGCAGGTGTGCTCCAGCCTTGACGCCGCGCTGGAAGCGCTGGACAAGGATCGCGAGTTCCTCAAGGCCGGCGGCGTGTTCACCGACGACTTCATCGACGCCTACATCGAGGTGAAGATGAAGGAAGTGACCAAGTACCGCGCCAGCACGCACCCGCTGGAATTCCAGATGTATTACTCGCTGTAAGTGGCTCGCCGCATGGCAGCGACAACGGGCGCTTCGGCGCCCGTTGTCGTTTGTGCGAGCGGCTCAACCCTCGCGTGGGTGCACGGTCAGCACGCGCTCGACGAACAGGTGCAGTTCCTTCATGTAGTTGCCCAGGAACTCGGCGGTGGAGTCGTTGTTGACGGTGCCGTCCTCGCTGATCAGGCCCGGGCTGAACTGGATGTACGCCTCCATCGTGTTCATCAGCGGCGAGTTGCAGAAGCACAGCACGCCACGCAACTGCTGCTGGGCGACCGCGGTGCCGATCGAACCGGGCGAGGTGCCGATGATGCCGGACGGTTTGCGTGCGAAGGAATTCTTGCCCCACGGCCGGCTGGCCCAGTCGATCGCGTTCTTCAGCGCACCGGGGATCGAGCGGTTGTACTCCGGCGTGACGAACAGCACGCCGTCGACCTCGGCGATCGCCTGCTTGAACGCGCGCGCCACCGGCGGGTAGTCGGCGTCGTAGTCGTAGCTGTACAGCGGCAGGTCGCGGATCGGAATCTCCACCAGCTCCAGCCCCGCGGGTGCGAGGCGGGTGAGCGCCTTGGCCAGCAGGCGGTTGATCGAGCCCCGGGCGAGGCTGCCGACGAGATAGCCGACTTGGTAGGTCTTCATGTGCGTGTCGTCCTGGCGGGTGAAGTGGAGCGGCTGCGCGGTGTGGTGGTCAGTAACCGACGGTGAAGCGTTGCCGCGAATGCTTCGGCGTCTCCAGTTCGTCGACGAGGGCGATCGCGAAGTCCTCCATCGAGATCCAGCTGCGGCCGCCCGCGTCGGTGAGCAACTGGTCGCCGCCGAGGCGGAAGACCCCGGTGCGTTCGTCGGGGATGAATTCGACCGACGGCGACAGGAAGGTCCAGTCGAGCTGCTGCTCCTTGCGCAACGCATCGAGGAAGCGTCGGCCGGCCTCCGCCTCCGGTTTGTACGCTGCCGGGAAGCCGGGCGTGTCGATCAGCGCCTGGCCCGGCGCCACCTCCAGGCTGCCGGCGCCGCCGACCATCAGCAGCCGGTGCACGGCGGCCTGCTTCAGCGCCGCGATCAGTGCCGACACATCGGACGTGGCGAATTTCGTGGCGCTGATCACCGTCTCGTGACCGGCCAGCAGTGGCGCCAGTTGCGCCGGCCGGGTGGCATCGCCGTGCTTCAGCCGCAACTGCGGCCGGGCGGCCACGCCACCGGTGTCGCGGGCAATGCCGGTGACCTCGTGCCCGCGCCGGAGCAGCTCCGCCAGCAGGTGCGAACCGACCAGCCCGCTGACGCCGATCAATGCGATCTTCATGCTTGTCTCCCGGTCGGGGCTGCGCCAGGGAATGGACGTCCATTCGCCGGCGCTCACGCCAAGCTAGCGCGTCGAATGTCGTCGCGGCGTGGATGCGCGCGTTCACGGAGCTGCGCGCCGACGACCTTCTCCATGGCGCGGCTGCGCGCTGGCAGCGGCCAGCACGCGATCGGATCAGCGGGCGGTTTTCGGCGTGCCGCGCAGTTCGGACACGGCCGAGGCGGCGTTCACCTGCAGGACGCCGTTGGAGACCTTGCTGCTGCGTAGCAGGAGGTCGCGGATCGTGCGTGCATCCAACCCCGGCGCGAGGGACAGCAGCAGGGCGGCCATCCCGCTCACGTGCGGGGCCGCCATCGACGGCCCGGACGTGAAGTCGTAACCGCCGCCGGGCTGGGTAGTCAGGATGTCGTCGCCGGGCGCGCTGAGGACGCCGGGCGGAGCCGCCGACATGCCGCTGACGCGGACCAGGATGACTCCCGGCGTGTTGTCGGGGAATCCGTCGACATTCCCTTCCGGCGGAATCGCGGCAACCACGATGCGGCCCTGTTCCAGGATCCGCACCAGCAGCAGGTTGAGCAGCGGATCGGCGGGCCCGCCCAGGCTCAGGTTGATGATGCGGGCGTCGGTATCGATGATCGTCGCCAGCGCCTTGGCCAACGTGAAGGAGTTGCAGCGCGCGCCGGTGTTCGGCGCGGGCGGATACCAGCAGGCCTTGTAGACGCTGAGCGTGGCCTTGGGCGCCACTCCCACGATGCCCTGGTGGTTGTCGCCGTCCGCGGCGATGATGCCGGCGACTTCCGTGCCGTGGCTGTCGCGGTCGAACGCCGCCGCGTCGTCGTCGACCATGTTGTGCGCATCGTGGATGCGCCCGCGAAGGTCGGGATGCGTCAGGTCGACGCCGGTGTCGACGATCGCGACGCGCACGCCGCTGCCCTGGCTGAAGTCGTGCGCCAGCGCGGCATCGGTTTCGACGAAACCGCGTTGCAGGCCGGCATAGGGATCGTTGTAGTGGTGCGCCGCCTCAGCGGACCGTTTGCCGTAAACGGCATAGTCGTGCAACGGCTGCGCGAGGCGCACCCGGTCGTCCCCGGCGAGCGCCTTGAGCAAGGCTTCCCGGCTCGTGCCGGGCGGCGGCTGCAGCACGATGCAGTACAGGTCGAGGGTCTTGATCGGCCAGCCGGCGACCTCGCTGAACGCGTAGCTCTTCTTCAGCGCGGCCAGGGTGGATGCCGCGTGCTGGCCGGCGCCGTAATACCTGGACGGGGCATAGCCGAGCAGGCTGGAGCCGGCGTGTATCGGCGGCGGCTCCAGCGGGTTGGCGACGGCCAGGATGATGTCGCGCCGGCTGTCCATCGCGGCCGCGCTGGCGACCGACATGCGGCCGAGGCCGGCGTGGTTGTCCGGGGTGGTCACGGAAGGCGTGGACGCGCACCCGCCCAGGACGGCGGCGACGACAAGAAGGAGAAGGCGGCCGTACTTCATGGCGTGGCGGCGACAGGCTCCGCCAGCCGGATGCCGCGCGTGGTGCGCAGCTGCTGCAGCGCATGTTGCGCCGTCGAAGCGGAACTCACCGGGGCGACCGTGTAGGCACCCACATCGTTGGGACCGCTCACCACCTGCAGCCGCAAGGCATGCAGCAACGCGTTCCAGTCGGCCAGCGTCATGTTCGCATCGGGCACGACGCGAATCGCGCCCGGGGCCGCGGGCAAGGTCTCCTGGCTGAGCGTGCGGTACGAAGGAGTGCCACCCACCGACCACAGCTTCACGCCCAGTACGCCGAGGCCGAGCGCCTGCACCAGCACCGCGGCAACCAGCGCCCGGCTCAACCAGTTTCCCGAACGCGAACGAGGGCGCAGCTCCTGGGGGTCGGGCATGTCGAGGCGGGCCAGCAAACACCCGAGCCCGACGTCGGCATCGACCGGAACGTCCGAGGGCAGCGACAGGGCAAGCCGCAGGCGGCTTTGCTGCGCGAACTCCGCGCGGCACGATTCGCACTGCGCCAGGTGGTCTTCCAGCCAGGCGCCTTGTTCTTGCGTGGCGTTGTCCTGCAGGAACCAGGGCATCGTTTCCCAGGCGCGGACGCAGTCCTTGCCGGAATCCATCGGAAACGTCATGGTGCGTTCCCCGTGCGTTTGGGCGATTCCCCCGCCAGGGCCGGCAGCACATTGCGCAGCTTGACCCGCGCATGGAACAGGCGTGCCTTCACCGTGCCCACGGGGCACTGCATGATGACGGCAACATCATCCAGGCTGTGGCCCACCCCGTAGACCAGCTCGATCACCACCCGCTGATCCACCGACAGGCGCTCCAGCCCCTTGCCCAGCCAGTCGCGCAGCTCGCGGTCTTCGTCCAGGTCGTGGGCAGGCGTGCGTTCTTCCTGCCGGGCGTCGTCTTCGACGGGTTCGTCGCCGTGCTGCCGCAGCGCCTTCAGCCCGCAGCGATAGGCAATGCCCATGAGCCAGGTGGAAACGCGCGAATCCCCGTGGAAGCTGCCCGCTTTCTGCCAGGCGATCCAGAAACAGTCGTTGATGACTTCTTCGATGACGTCGGCGCGCCGCGTCAGTCGGGTCAGGAAGCGACACAACCTGCCGTGATAGCTGCGGTAAAGGATCCCCAGCGCGACACGGTCGTCCGCCGCCATGCGTTGCAGCAGCATGCGGTCGGTGGCGTCGGAGTCGATATCGTCGTCGTTCATGGGCCTGGAGGAGGTCGGGGGAACTCGGCTGCGAAGTAGGTACCGCATCGGCGCGAAAAGGTTGCCTCCGGGTCAGAAGGACCGCGAAACCGTGGCGACCCAGGGCGAGGCGCCCATGACGTCCCACTGCCAGCGTGTTTCCGGGTCGGCCAGGATACGGTCGAGCTCGACCCGCCAGGGTCCATGGCTCCACAACAAGCCCACATGGCCGTAGGTGTGGATGCCCTCGCGGACGCGGCGATAGGGACGCGCATGATCGTACTCGCGGTTGTAGCGGTAGGCGTTGTAGGGCGCGATGGGGGATTGGGCGGCGCCCGCCCCGGCGGAAAGGAAGAGCTGGCGTGCCAGCGGCCAGCGGAAACTGACGTCCGCGGCGCCGCGCGGCCGCTGCCGGCCCTTGGCGCCGATGACGTGGATGGCCGACACGCCAACGGTCAGCACGTCCCGATAGGTCCAGCTGAGCCCCGCTTCGGCGCGGTCGAAGCCTCTTGAGCGGGCCGTGCCGGGGTACCTGTAGTAGAGCAGGCCCGCCTGCATCTGCCAGTCGCCGGCAAGCGACCAGTGGCGCGACGCCTGGGCGAGGGCGGCCACGAGGTGGCCTGGCGATTGCACCTCGGCGCTGCCGGACAGGCCCAGCGACCAGCCCGCCGGGAAAGTCCAGGAGGCGGCGGCCTGCAGGATGGGTGTCGTGCGGGTTATCGCCTGGCCCCGGTCCACCAGCTGCGAGCTGAGTGCCACGGCGCCGCTGAAGGTGGTCGACTGCGCATGCAGTGCCGGCGCCAAGGCTGCGCCCATGAGCAGTGCCGCGAAACCGACCCGGCTGGCAGGGCCACGATGCGAACGCATCATGGACGGATCAGCCGCACGCAAGCCACGCCCGCGCCGACGCGCCGGCGGCCATGGCGCGAGGCAGTCCAACAATGCTTGCCAGAGTGTCGTCAAGCCCATCGGTTCGTGATGAAACGGCCAGTGTGGACGCCAACGGCGTTCGCACCACCCCGGACAGGATGGTGCGGGGAGTTTCAGTCGATCTGCGCTGGCCGAAGCATGTCATGGATGGAGGGTGCCGAGGTATGCCACAAGATCGTCCAGGGCCTTGGGGTCGGCAAGGCCGTCGTATTTCATCCTGGTGCCGGGATTGGCCTTGCTTGCCGGCTGCGACAGGTAGCCGTGCAGCTTTTCCGGCGTCCAGGTCCAGCGCGCTGCCCGCAAGGCATCCGAGTAGTTGTAGCCCGGCAAGGTTCCCGCCGCGCGCCCCACCACCGCGAACAGGCTGGGGCCCTTCTTGTTGCGCCCCGCCCGGACGCTGTGGCATTCGGCGCATTCCGCCTTGAACACGTCCGATCCGGCAGCGCCGTCGCCGGCATGGGCGAGCGGCGGGGCCGTCGTCCCGCCCAGGCAGAGCGCGGCGACGGCGGCGCCGCGCAAAAGCAACTGGGTCACGTTCCGGCTCCTGTGCATGTTTTCTAGAAAGCCACGCTCAGGGAAAGCGAGAACGCATCCAGGTCCCGCGCATCGGTCGTCGATCCCGGCGCGGCGCCGAAGACGTTCGTGCGGCTGCCGTTGAACCGGGCGAAGCGGAACCAGGTGGCTGCGATCTTCAGGTTCGCCAGCGAGGTATAGGAGTCGTCCTTGCCGAACGGCGCCCAGAACACGCCGATGAGGTTGCTGGTGGTGTCGGGCACGCCGTACGGCGTGTAGCGGACCGCGTCGCGGCTGCCGCTGTTCACCAGGTGGGCGAGGGTGATCCCGTAGCTCTGCCGGAAGGTGTAGGTCAGGCTGGTGGTCTGGTCGCGCACGACTCCGCGGGCGCGTGCGGCAAGGCCCGGGTTGGAGGGACTTGCGGGCGTGCTGCCGTAACGGCGTTTCTCGAGAATGTTCGTGTAGCTCAGCTGCACGATGTGTTCGCGGTTGCCGAGGAACTGGTAGGTCAGGTCGTAGCCCAGGTCGGTGATGTCGTCGCGCGGCCCGTTGCGCGGCAACTGGCGCCGGGTGCTCAGCGCGACCACGCCGGCCGAGAAGAACTGGCGCTTGAGATCCTTCATGTAGGCGAAGCGGACATAGCCGGTATCGCTGAGCTTGCCCGGGTCGCCCGAAACGGCGTAGCCCAGGTGGTCTTGCTGGGACGTCGGCAGCGAGGTGTAGGAGCCGACTTCGCCGTACCAGGTCGCGTCGTACAGGCCGTAGACACTGGCGCCGATGACGCGATGGGCCAGCGCGGACAGGTTGAGCAAGCTGCCGGAAACCGACGGCGGCCCGATGCCTGCGGCGCCCGGCAAGGCGGCGATCGGGTCCTGGAAGCCGGGGTTGTTGTTGACGCTCACGCCGAGCGTGGCTTCCTTGTCGCCGAGCTTGAGGTCCTTGGCGACGAAGCGCAGGTCGACGTTGTTCAGCCGGGTGCGGAAGGTGTTGTTGCCGATGTTGCTGTTCTCGACCTTGACGTAACCGCCGATTTGGTCGGTGAGGCGTCCGGCCAGGTAGAGGTCGGCCTCGGTCAGCCGCGTCGTGCTCTCGCCGCGGGCCGGGATGGAGCGCGTGGCGATGAGCTGCGCGGCCAGCGGAAGCTTGCCGCCGTTGCCGTCCGTGTCGGTGTAGCCGTTGAGCTTGAAGCGCATGCCGTAGGGCGTCAGCGCGGGACCGTAGGCGCCGGCGTGGCAATCCGCGCAGGCGGCGCCGGTCTGGCGGGCGTAGCTCGGCACCGCCTGGGCGGCGGTGCTGGCGAGCAGCAGGAGCGCTGCCAGGCCGTAGCACCGGTGCGTGTTCCCGGGCCGGCGCCTCGCGCGTCGGTTCAGAAAAGACAACATGGAATCTCCTTGTTGGGCAGGGCGCCGCGGCAAGTGAGGGGCGGCAGGCCCATCAGCGGCGGGGTTTCGGCAACATCGTGCGCAGCACCCCGTCGCGCAGGACGAAGTGGTGCCACAGCGCGGCGGCGGCGTGCAGCAGAACCAGTCCGAGCAACAGCCAGGCCGCATCCTGGTGCCAGGCCAGCAGTGCGTCGGCGAGATCCTCATCGGCGCCCACCAGTGTCGGCAGCGCCACGCCGAGCAGATGGGCCGGCTTGCCCAGCGCATCGTTGAGGGCCCAGCCCAGCAGCGGCAGGGCGAGCAGCAGGACGTACAGGGCGGCGTGGACCAGCGCCGCGGCGATGCGGGTGAACCGTGACGGATTGCCCGCTGCCGGCAGCTTGCCCGAGCGAGTGCGCAAGGCCACGCGGGCGACGAAAAGCAGAAGCACGAGCACCCCGAAATGGCGATGCCCGTCGAGCAGCCACTGGCGCATGACGCGTCCGGCGACTTCGTCGCGGAGCAGGATCAGCACCACCCCGGACACCACGCAAAACAGGGTGAGCCAGTGCAGCACCACCAAGCCCCTGGGACGCGTGGACGCCCCCTCACCGTTTTCCCTGGGCGGGGTTTCGTTCTTCAACCCCATGCCTGGGTGCCCTTGCGTGCTGCCGCCATCAAGCCGATTCCCCTGCGCACTCCACGATCAGCCGCGTCCTCATGACAAGGCGCGGGCACGAACCGAGAGTGATCCGAAAAACATGAGTGCCGGTCGAGCCATGAAAGGTTGCGTCCGCGCCAGGTGGAACCTGCCGCGACTGCCCCGATGGCCCGCCGCAGCCGACGCAACCTTTCACCCGCCAGGCGGCACCCAGATAGGTCGGTCATCCTCGAAATCACGCCTGGCCCGGAACATGGAAATCGAACGCATCCAGTTGCAGAAGCACGGCGACAACCGCGGCATGTTGATCGCCTTGGAACAGGATCGGAACGTGCCCTTCGTGATCCGGCGCGTGTATTACCTGTTCGCCACCCACGACGGCGTGCATCGGGGCCAGCACGCGCACCGCCATCTCAACCAGCTGGCGGTGGCGGTACGCGGCTCCGTCACCTTTCTACTGGACGACGGCAGCGGGCCGGTGGAGGTCGTGCTCGACGACCCCTCGTACGGCCTGCAGCTCGGCAGCATGGTGTGGCGCGAGCTGTACGACTTCAGCGAGGACTGCGTGCTGATGGTGCTGGCCGACCATCTGTACGACCCGGGCGACTACATCACCGACTATGCCGAATTCCTGCGCGAGGTCCGTGGCCCCGTGTACCAGGAGGGCGTGGCAGCATGCCAAGGCCTCTAGTCCTCATCGGCGCGGGCGAGTTCGCGCAGATCGCCTGCGAATATTTCGAACACGACAGCGAGCACGACGTCGTCGCCTTCAGCGTCGAACGCGATTACCTCGCGCAACCGCAGCTGGCCGGCCGTCCGGTGGTGGCGTACGAAACACTGGAGGCGCACTACCCGCCGGCGGACGTCGACGTGTTCGTCGCCGTGCCGGCCAGCCAGCTCAATCGTCTGCGCACGCGCCTGTACCAGGATGCGAAGCGCCGCGGCTACCGCTGCGCTACGTACATCAGCTCGCGCGCCTTCGTCTGGCGCAATGCCGAGGTGGGCGAGAACAGCTTCATTTTCGAGGGCAACGTCATCCAGCCGTTCGTGCGCATCGGCAACAACTGCATCCTGTGGAGCGGCAATCACGTGGGGCATCGCACGGTCGTGCACGACAACGTGTTCGTCGCCTCGCATGCGGTTATTTCGGGTTACTGCGAAATCGGCGAGAGCAGCTTCGTCGGCGTGAACAGCACCTTCAACGATCACGTGAAAGTCGCCCCCGACAACGTGATCGGCGCCGGTGCGCTGGTTACCCGCGACACCGAGCCGGGCCGGGTCTACGTCGGCTCSCCGGCCCGTGCGGTAGCCGGCCGGTCGAGCCTCGACGTGAGGCTTTGAGGAGCGCATGTTCGAATGGACCAAGAAAGGCCTGGTGTTCGACACCGCGCGGCAGGGCGTGGGCGGCTGGATGCGCCACTCGGCGCTCACGCCGACGCCGTATCGCCTCGACGATGAGCTCATCCGCGTCTACGCGGGGTTTCGCGATGCCGACGGTGTCAGCCGGATCGGCTACGTCGACGTGCGGGCGGACGACCCCGCGACGATCGTGCGGGTCAGCGCCGAGCCGGTGCTCGACATCGGCCGGGCCGGCTGCTTCGACGACAACGGCATGATCCTGGGCGACCTCGTCGACGCGCCCGGCGGCCTGCACCTGTTCTATGTCGGCTTCCAGCGCGTGGCCCGGGCCAAGTTCCTGGCCTTCAGCGGCCTGGCCATTTCCCGCGACGGCGGCAACAGCTTCCAACGCACCCAGGAAACCCCGATCCTGGATCGCGCGCCCGGCCGCAGCACCATCGGCGCGGTGCATTCGGCCATGTACGAAAACGGCCGCTGGCGCCTGTGGTACGCGGTGGGCGACGACTGGGAAACCATCGGCGGCCAGCCGTTTCCGCGCTACCACATCCGCTATGCGCAGACGGCCGATCTCACGGCGATCCCGCGCGCGGATCATGTCTGCCTGCGGCCGCAAGGCAGCGAGTACCGCATCGGCCGGCCGCGCGTGTACCGCTTCGGTGGCCGCTACGTCATGTACTTCACGCGCGGCAATCGCACCGGCGAATACTTTCCCGGCGTCGCCGTGAGCGACGACGGCATCACGTGGGAACGCCGCGACGAGATGCTGGGCATCGCGCTGTCCGCCAGCGGCTGGGACTCGCGCACGCTCTGCTATCCCGCGCTGATCCGCCGGCGCGACAAGCTGCTGATGTTCTACAACGGCAACGACATGGGCGTGGACGGCTTCGGCGTGGCCGAAGCGCGCGTCAGCCACGGCGACGGTGATGCCGATGTGCAGCGTTAGGCCCTACGCCCCCGCCGACGTGAATACGTGGGACGCGCTGGTCGGGCGTTCCCGCAACGGCAACCTGCTGCACCGGCGCGGCTACATGGATTACCACGCCGATCGTTTCGTCGACCAGTCGCTGATCGTCGAGCGGCACGGCGAGGCCGTGGCGGTGTTCCCCGCGAACATCCGGGACAACGTGGTGACCAGCCACGGCGGCCTTACTTATGCCGGGCTGATCACCACGCACGCGTTGCGCGCCGAATCGACGCTGGCCGTGTTCGAGCAGATCGCCAACCACTACCGTGCGCTCGGCGTGGAGCGGGTGCTCTACAAGGCGGTGCCGCACATTTTCCATGCCTATCCGGCCGAGGAGGATCTGTATGCCCTGCATCGGCTGGGCGCGCGGCTACAGCGGCGCGATCTCTCCTCGGCCATCGCGCTGCGCGAGGCGTTCCACTTCACGCAGGGACGCCAGCGCGCCGTCAACAAGGCGCACAAGGCCGGCATCGGCCTGCACACCAGCGCCGACCCGGCGGACTTCCACGCGCTGCTGACCGACGTGCTGCGCAAGCACGACACCGTGCCGACCCACAGCCTGGCCGAGCTGCGCCTGCTGCAGGCGCGCTTCCCGCAGCAGATCGTGCTGCACGAGGCACGCCGCGAGGGCGCCTTGCTGGCGGGCGTGCTCGTCTACGATTTCGGCAAGGCCGTGCACACCCAGTACATGGCCGTCTCGGAGGAAGGGCGGCGGCTGAGCGCGCTGAGCTTCCTGCTGGCGGAGCTGGTCGGCGGCGTCTACGCGGAGCGGACGTATTTCAGCTTCGGCATCTCGACCGAACAGGAGGGGCGGGTGCTCAACGGCGGCCTGGTCACGCAGAAGGAATACTTCGGCGCCCGCGCCGTGGTGCACGATTTCTACGAGTGGCCGCTGTGATGGCCGGCGCGCTGACGGAAGCCGAACCGATGGACGTCCCGTTTCTCGACGTCCGGGCGATCAATGCGCGCCATGCCGACGAGCTGAAGGCGGCCGCCGCGCGGGTGATCGATTCGGGCTGGTACGTCATGGGCGAGGAACTGGCCGCCTTCGAGTGCGAGTTCGCCGCCTATGGCGGCGTTGCCCACGCCGTGGGCGTGGGCAACGGGCTGGACGCGCTGTCGCTGATCCTGCGCGGCTACAAGCAGCTCGGCGCGCTCGGCGAGGGCGATGAGGTCATCGTGCCCGGCAATACCTTCATCGCCAGTTTCCTCGCGATCAGCGAGAACCGGCTGGTGCCGGTGCCGGTGGAGCCCGATCCGCTGAGTTTCAACCTCGACCCGGCCTGCGTGGAGGCGGCGATCGGACCGCGCACGCGCGCGATCATGGCGGTGCACCTGTACGGCCAGCTGGCCGACATGCCGGCGCTGGCGGCGCTGGCCCGGCGGCACCGGCTGCTGCTGATCGAGGACGCGGCGCAGGCGCACGGCGCGATGCGCGACGGCCGCAAGGCCGGCGCGTTCGGCGACGCGGCGGCCTTCAGTTTCTTCCCGACCAAGAACCTGGGCGCGCTGGGCGACGGCGGCGCGGTGGTGACCGGCGACGCGCGGCTGGCGCAGCGGGTCGCGGCGCTGCGCAACTACGGTTCCGAGGTGAAGTACCACCACCTTTTCCAGGGCGTCAATTCGCGGCTCGACGAAATGCAGGCGGCGCTGCTGCGGGTGAAGCTGCGCCATCTCGACGAGGACGTTGCCTGGCGCCGCCGCGTGGCGCGGCGTTATCGCGACGGCATCCGCCATCCGCAGATCCGGCTGCCGCAAGTGGCGCACGAGGAACAGCACGCCTGGCATCTGTTCGTGGTGCGCTGTTCCCATCGCGACGCGCTGCAGCGGCATCTGCTGGCGCACGGCATCCACAGCCAGGTGCACTACCCGGTGCCGCCGCACCGGCAGCCGGCCTACCCGGCCTTGCACGATGTCCGGCTGCCGCTGACCGAGCGTTTGCACGATGAGGTGCTGAGCCTGCCGATGGGGCCGACCCTGGGCGGGGATGCGGTGGAGCGCGTGATCGCCGCCTGCAACGCGTTTGCGTGTCCGGCATGAACATCGTGCGCGCCGGCTTCTACTCCGCCGTTGCCACCGGGGCGCGGCTGCTGGCGGCGCTGGTGGTGATCAAGCTGGTGGCATGGTTCGCCGGGCCCGAAGGCGTGGGCAAGCTGGGCCAGTTCATGAGCCTTATGTCGTTGCTGGCCGTGCTCGCCGGCGGCGGCATCAGCGCCGGCATCGTGAAGTACGTCGCCGAATACCGCCACGATCCGCAGCGGCTGGCGCGCCTGCTGGCCGCCGCGCTGTGGTATGCGCTGTGCGCCTCCGTCCTGATGGGCTGCCTGGCGCTGCTGTTCAGCCGGCAGCTGGCCCAGTGGTTGCTGGACGATCCCACTTACGCAAGCCTGATCCGCGTGCTCGCGGTGGCCCAGCTCGGTATCGCGCTGGTCAACTACATCCTGGCCGTGATCAACGGCTTCATGGACGTGCGCCGGCTGGCGCTGATCCAGGTGCTGGGCTCGCTGCTCAGCATCGTGATGGTGATCTGGCTGGCGCGCTGGCTGCATCTGTACGGCGCGCTGCTGGCGCTGATCGTGAGCCAGCTGCTGTGGCTCGTCGTCGGCCTGCCGGCGTGGTGGCGCAGCCCGTACTTCCAGCGCAGCATGCTGCGGCTGCGCTTCGACCGCGAAATGACCTTGCGGCTGGCGGCGTTCTCGGTGATGACGCTCACCGCCGCCCTGGTCGCGCCGCTGGTGAATATCGCGGTGCGCGATCATCTCGCGCTGCAGCTCGGCTGGGAGCAGGTCGGCTACTGGCAGGCGGTGAGCAAGGTGTCGGATGCCTACCTGCTGTTCATTACCGCGGCCATCAACATCTACTACCTGCCCAAGCTGGCGTCGATCCGGGAACGCGCCGCGCTGGTGGCCGAGCTGCGCACGGCGTACCGCTACATCCTGCCCGTGGTCGTCGTGCTGGCGGCGGCGGTGTACGTGCTGCGGGACTGGGTGACACGCCTGCTGTTCAGCGCGGACTTCGCGCCGGCCAACGCGTTGTACGGGCCGCAGCTGGTGGGCGACGTCATCAAGATCGCCTCCTTCATCCTTTCCTACGTGATGCTGGCCAAGGCGATGACGCGGCTGTTCGTGGTCTCCGAGTGCGTGTTCGCGGCGAGCTACCTGGCGCTGGTCTACGTGTTCACCGCGCACTTCGGCCTGGTCGGCGCGATGTACGCCTTCGCCGCCAACTACCTCGGCTACCTCGTGTTCAACGTGCTGGTCGTGCGGCATTACCTGGGAGGGCAGTGACGATGGCGTTCGACGTATCCAAAGGCACGGCGCCGCCGCTGGTCTCGGTGCTCATCCCCGCCTTCAACCACGAGCGTTTCGTGCGGCGCTGCCTGGACAGCGTGCTGGAAGATCCCTACCCGGCCAAGGAGCTGATCATCATCGATGACGGCTCGACCGACCGCACCGGCGCGCGCATCGCCGACTGGGTGGCCACGCATTGCATGGACATTCCCATCGAGTACGTGCAGCGGGAGAACCGCGGCATCGCGGCGACCCTCAACGAACTGGCGGCGCGCGCGAACGGCGAGTTCCTGCGGCCGGGCGCCAGCGACGACTATCTGTTGCCCGGCGGCCTCGAAGCCCAGGTCCGTTACCTGCAGGCGCACCCGGGCAAGGGCGCGGTGATCGGCGATTCGATCGTGGTCGACCAGGACGGAAAGAAGCTGCACGACAGCGGAATGTGCGACCTGCACGGCGCCAACAAGAACCTGTACCGCTCCGACGACGGCATCCGCCGCGCGGTGATCCGGCAGTGGGCCATCGGCGGGCCGGTCGCGCTGATCAGGAACAGCGCGCTCGACACCGTCGACCGCTGGAGCGAAGGGCTGCGCATCGAGGACTGGGACCTGTTCCTGCGGCTGGCCGCGCGCGATGCGCTCGGTTTCGTCGACGTCAGCGTCTGCGCGTACCGCATGCACGACGCGAACCTGAGCCGGACGCGGCACGCCGAAACCCGCGTCAACAACCTCATCGAGTCGCGGCACATCGCGCTGCGCCGGACCAGCCTGTTCGGCGAGCCGTATCGCACCCTGCTGCAGGCGCAGTCGCATTACATCGGCGCCAAGATTTCGTTCCTGGAAAGAAAGCCGGGGCCGCTGCTGCTGCACATGGCGGCTTACCTGTCGCTGGTCGTCGCTGCGAGGGCAAGGCTGCCGTCGGCGGGCCACGGCGTGGAGGGGACATGAAACGACTGCTGCGCCTTCCTTCCACCTGGCTCGGCCTGCCGATCCTGTTTGCCTGCGGGCTGACCCTGCTCACTTACGACCTTTCCGCCGACTACCTGGAAGGCCTGCTGCTGCTGGCCGTGATCGCGGCGGCCATCATCCTGTTCGACGTGCAGACGGGAGTGCGGCTGCCGGAACTCGCGCGGTTCCGCGCGCGCCATTACGCCGGCACCCGCGAGGCATTCCTTGCGCTGGCCCTGGCCGCGCTGATCGTGCTGTTCTGCCTGCTCGATCTCACGCTGTTCCCGATCCCGCTGTTCGACAAGCCGTCGGCGTATGCCGTGATGGATGGCGGCCGCGCGCATGTGCGGCACGTTTCGGACATGTGCTGGGTGCTGCCGCCGATCGGGCTGCTTTGCACCAGGAGCCGGCGGCTGCGCATCGCGCTCATCGCCATCGGCTTCGTGTTTCCGGTGCTGGTGATCGACCGCAACCGGCTGTTCGCCACCTTCTTCTCGTTTGCGCTGGTGCTCGTGCTGCGCCGGAACGAGGCCAGGCCGTTGCCGTGGAAAACCCTGCTGGGCCTGGCGTTCGTCGGCAGCAGCATTTTCTCGATCCTCGGCATGCTGCGCTCGGGGCCGCTGGACCACATCACGCTGCCGTTCAGCGCGATGTACCACGCCGCTCCGCAGGGCATCAAATGGCTGCTGCTGTACGTCAGCGCGGGGCCGTACAACTTCAGTTCGATCCTGGCCAAGGGCTATTCCAACGCCGACTTCCTGATCAACCAGGTGGTGCCGCTGCACGGGTCCGTGGTGACGGCCGGGACGGGCATCCCGCTGGACGCGTCGAACATCAACGTGGGTACCGAGTTCTTCCCCTTCCTGATGGCGTTCGGCCCGTTCGGCGCGACGCTGGCGGTGTTCGCGCTGTACGCGATGCTGCTGTGGAGCGTGCAGCGCCTGCGCCCGACGGTGCCGCTGTTCGCCTTGCTGATGTTCCTGCGCGTTTCCTACGTCTGCGTGATGTCGCCGTTCGCGCCGCAGGCCTTCACCTGGACCAACGCCGGCTTCATCGGCATTTGCCTGTTCCTGCCGGTCATGGCGACGTGGCTGCCGAACCGGAAGGCTCCGACCGGCGCGCCCACTCCGGCTTCACCCTCTCTCTCCAGCGAGTAAAAAACCATGGAACGCGATGAAATCTATCTGATCGATCTCTGGCGGATCTTCACCCGCGAGTGGACGTGGTTCGTGCTGGTGCTGGTGCTGACCCTGGTCTGCACCTATGCCTTCGCGCACCTGGTGAAGCGCCAGTGGGAGGCGACCGCCTGGATCCAGATCGGGCAGGTCGGCCAGGTATTGCCGGGCCAGGATCCCAAGGTCGAACCGCTGCAGCGCGTGACCGAGCGGCTGCAGCTGGTGCCGTTCAAGAACGAGGTCCTGGAAAGCGCCGGCTATGCGAAGACGTCGTCGGTGGCCCAGCTTTACCGCAGCAGCCTGAAACTGGAGCCGATGCTCTATGCGGGCTCGGTGGTCCGCCTGAGCGTGCGGGCCTATTCCCGGCAGCAGGCCAGCGAACTCGCCACGGCGACGGTCGCCCGGCTGCGCATGGTCCATCGGGGTCTGGAAGAGGCGCCGTTGAAGTCGGCGCGCGCACGCCTCGCCCAGGTCGAGTCCGACCTGCAGACCGCCGAGGCCGACCGCGTCCGCTATCGGCAGGCCGCCGAGTCGGAAAACAAGGGCGGGGCGGGCGGCAAGGACATGGCGAACCCGATGTTGGCCAGCCTGCTGCTGGCCAACAAGAACGAAGAGATCCGCGGCTTGCGGCAGGCACGGAGCGATCTCGTCGACCGCCTCGGCCCCACCAACACCTATGAAACGTCATTGGTGTGGCCGGTCTACGTCCCCGACAAGCAGGCGTTTCCGAATCCCGAGCTGACCTGGGGGATCGGCCTGCTGCTGGGGCTTTTCCTGGGCTCGTCCGCGGCGCTGGCCAGAAACGTCGCGCGGCGGCCTGCGCGGGACTAGTTTCGCGTTCGCCGGCCGGGCATTCAACCAAAGCGGCCCGTACCGGCACTCACCAGGCAGGCCGTGAAGATGCCGGGACCGGCCGGCGGCGGGTTCCGGGCGTCGTGGCGAATCACGCACAGCATTCCGGCGGAACAGGGATCGACATGAACGGGCAGCACACATTTGAAAGCGGAAACTTGGCCGAGCCCGCCCCGGACGTCCGCCGGCCGCGCGGGGCTGCGCCCTTGAACGAGGCGCAACTGCTCGACACGCAGCGTGCCTTCGACAGCGTCGCCGCCGACTACGACGGCCCGCGCGGCAACAACGAATTGATCCAGCGCATGCGGCTGGCCATGTGGGACACCGTGCACGATGAGTTCCCGGCCGCCTCGCGCCTGCTCGACCTGGGCTGCGGCACCGGCATCGACGCCATCGAGTTCGCGCGGCGCGGCCACCAGGTCGTCGCCAGCGACTGGTCGCCGCAGATGGTCGAGCGCACGCGATCGCGCGCCGTCGCCGAGGACCTGCAGTCCCATGTCAGCGCCGTCCATCTCGGCATCCAGCAGCTCGACCGGCTCGACGACGCGTTCGACGGCATCTACTCGAACTTCGGCCCGCTGAACTGCGCGCCGGACCTCGGCGCCGTGGCGGCCGAATGCGCGCGCCTGCTGCGCCCCGGCGGTCGCCTGGTTTTTTCGGTGATGGGCCGGATTTGTCCGTGGGAACTGGGCCACTACGCGCTGCGCGGGCGTTTCAGGCGGGCCGGCGTGCGCGCTGCGCGCGGCGCGACCGCGGTGGGCATGAACCACCACACGATCTGGACTTACTACTACCTGCCGCGCGAGTTCTACCGCGCGTTCGCCGAACACTTTTCGCTGGCCGGCTACCGCGCGCTGAGTCTGTTCATGCCGCCGCCCTACCTGGTGGACTACTACCGCCGCCACCACCGCTGGTGCGAGCGCCTGGGCCGGCTCGACGACCGCTTCGGCGCGCTGCCGCTGCTGCGCGACATGGGCGATCACTTCCTGATCGTGATGCGGCGGCGCTGAGCCATGGACGTTCTCCAGGCCGCGTTGGACATCAGCCTGTGCCGCGCGATTTCGGTCACGCCCGCCGGCGCCTCGCGCGCGCCGCTGCCGATCCGGGGCGGGCGGATCGGCTCCTCGCTGGCCGCGCGGGCCTGGCGGATCGACCTGCACGACCACCTGATCTTCCCCGGCCTGATCAACGCGCACGAACATCTGCACGTCAACGCCGTGCCGCCGCTGCGCGCCGATGCGCCGTTTCCCAACAGTTACGCCTGGATCGCGGCGTTCCAGGCGCACTTCGAGGAAGCTGCCGTCGTTGCCGCGCTGCAGGTGCCGAAGGCACTGCGGCTGCGCCACGGCGCGTTGAAGAACCTGCTCGCCGGCACCACCTGCGTGGCGCATCACGACCCCTGGCACCCGGCGCTCGACGCGACGGATTTTCCGGTCGCCCTGCTGCGCGATTACGGCTGGAGCTACGCGCTGGGCTGGCCCGGTTACGGGCCGCCGGTATCGTCGAGCTTTGCCACCACACCCGCCGACCGTCCTTGGCTGATCCACCTGGCCGAGGGTACCGACGCGACGGCGCAGGCCGAACTCGATCAGCTGGATCAACTGGGCTGCCTGGCGGCGAACAGCGTGCTGGTTCACGGCGTGGGCCTGCGCGAGCGCGACGTCGAGCGGGTGATCGCCAGCGGCGCGGCGGTGGTCTGGTGTCCGACCAGCAACCACACCCTGCTCGGGCGCTCGCTCGATCCGCGGCGGCTGTGCGCGGCCGGGCGGCTGGCGCTGGGCAGCGACTCGCGACTCAGCGGTGCGCGCGACCTGCTCGATGAAATGCGCGGGATCGCCGCGCGCGGCGAGCTCAGCCCGCGGCAGCTGCTGGGGCTGGCCACCACCGATGCCGCGCGTATCCTGCGGCTGCCCTCGCGCGGCAGCCTCGCGCCGGGCGCGCGGGCGGACCTGGTGATCGTCGAGGACCGCGGCGGCAACGCGGAGAGCAGCCTGACCGGCATCCGGCGCAGCGACATCCGCGCCGTGGTGCGCGACGGCGTGCCGCGCATCGCCGATCCCGATTTCGCCGAATGGTTCGCGGCCACCGGCGTGGACGCCGTGCCGGTGACGCTGGACGGCAAGCCGAAGCTGCTGGCCGGGCCGCTGGCCGAGCCGGCGCTGCTCGCGCTCGAGCCCGGCCTCGAACGGGTTGCCGGACACAACGAGCGCGCGCGCGACGCCACCATCGAAGCCGGGTGCTACTGATGTCCCGCCCGCCGCTGCTCGAACCGCGCGAGGCCTACGCACTGTGGGCGCCCAGTTATCCGGCGCATGCGCACAACCCGGTGATGCGGGCCGAGGAGCGCGCGATGCTCGGGCTGATGCCCGGCGCGCTGCACGGGCAGGCGGTGCTCGACGTCGGCTGCGGCAGCGGGCGCTACATGCTGCATGCGCTGCGCCGCGGCGCGGCGCGCGTGACCGGCGTGGATCTTTCGCCGCACATGCTGGCGCGCGCCGACACCGAACTGGCCGCGCTGCACGCCGACGCGCCGATCGCGCTGGTGCAGGGCAGCCTGGCGGCGTTGCCGCTGCCGGATGCGCAGGCGGACCTGACCGTCTGCGGCCTGGTCGTGGGACACCTCGACAACCTTGAGCAGTCGCTGGCCGAGCTGCGCCGGGTGACCCGGCCCGGCGGCACGCTGCTGTGCAGCGACGTGCATCCGATCGGGCACGCGCTCGGCTGGCGGCGCGACTTCAAGTCGGGCGGCCTGAGCTACGCCGTGCGGCATACCCGGCACCTGTACAGCCATTGGCACGCCGCCTGCGCCGGACTCGGGCTGCGCATCGAGCGCGTGCTGGAACCCATGCTCGACCCGGCCGACATCCCCGCCGGCGCGCACTTCGACCGCATGGCACTGGAGGTTCCCGTCGCGTTGGTGTTCCAGCTGCGCCGGGCGCCTTGATTCCACTTGCTCGCAGGCCTTCCCATGACCCACCCGCCGCGCACCTTGCTGATCAACCCCACCATCACCTCGCGTACCAGCGCGCGGTTCCCGCTGGCGCTGCTGCACCTGGCGGCGGCGCTGGACCGCAGCGGCAGCAGCCGCATCATCGACGGCAACGTGGACCGCGACTTCGTCAACGACACCTTGCGCGCGCTGGAACAGGACCGCTTCGACGCGGTCGGCATCGGCGTGATGGGCGGCCCGCAGGTGGCGCCGGCGATCGCCGTGTCGCAGGCGATCCGCGCGCGCTTTCCGGCGCTGCCGATCATCTGGGGCGGCTACTTCCCGACCCTGCACACGGAGGCGACGCTGGCCGCGCCCTACGTCGATTACGCGGTTCGCGCGCAAGGCGAGGACACCTTGTCGGAGCTGGTCGCCACGCTCAGCGGCCACGCCGGTCCCGCCCTGGAACAGATCGCCGGGCTGTCCTGGAAAAACGCCGGCACGGTGGTGCACAACCCGGGCCGCCGCATCATGCGCAACGACCCCGCGGGGTTGCTGCCCTACGACAAGCTCGGCGATCCGCGCCGCTACCTGGCGCGCACCTACCTCGGCCAGCGCACCGTCGCGCATCAGGCGGCGATCGGTTGCCGCTACCACTGCACTTTCTGCGGCGTGGCGGCGATGTTCGGCGGCGCGACCTTCCTGCCGGCCGCCGCGCGGCTCGAACGCGAGCTGAGCTACCTCAAGCACGAGCTGGGCGCCGATTCGGTGCAGTACTTCGACCACAACTTCTTCGACCGCGAGGCGGACATGGTGCCGCTGCTCGAAGTGATGGCGCGGTTCGAACTGCCGTGGTGGTGCTTTGCCCGCGCGGACGCGTTGCTGAAACTGTCGGAGCGCTCGTGGGAGCTGGTGCGCAAGAGCCGGCTGCGCATGGCCTACATCGGCGCGGAGTCGCCCAGCGACCAGATGCTGCACGACATCCGCAAGGGCACGCACCCGGACCAGACCCTGGCGGTGGTCGAACAGTGCCGCCGCTACGGGGTGATCCCCGAGCTGTCGTTCATGGTCGCGCCGCCGGAGAACACCGAGGAAGAGACCGAGCGCACCTTCGAATTCATCCGCGAGCTGAAGCGGATCAACCCGCAGACCGAGATCGTCATCTACGTCTACACGCCGCTGCCGGAGCACAGCCGCCACGAGAAGGACCGCAGCAAGCGGCCGGGCGCGCCGCTGCTCGACCTCGACGGCGAGCCGGTGGTGTTCCCCACCACGCCGGACGAGTGGACCCAGCCGCGCTGGGTCCACTACGCCTGCCACGTCGATGCGCCGTGGCTCACCGACAAACTGCGCCATCGCATCAACGACTTCGTCACCGTGCTGCGCTGCCGCTATCCCACGGTGCAGGACCTGCGTGCGCCGCCGTGGGCCAAGCGCAACCTGAGCGCGATGGCCGGGTGGCGCTACCGCTTCCGCAAGTACGACCGGCCGTGGGAACTGAACCTGGCGAACCGGCTGGTGCGCCTGCGCATGCCGCAGGTGTCGGGCCTCTAGGCTGATGCCGGCCGTGCACGTGGCGCAGATCAATTTCCTGCCGGTGCCGGCGAACCTCGCCTCGGCCGACGTCTTCGAGCAATGGCCTTCGCTGGCCGATGTGGCCGAAGCGGTGGCCAGCGCCGGCACCCGCGTGTCGGTGATCCAGCTGGCGACGCGCCCGGAGCGCGTGCTGCGAAACGGCATCGACTACCGCTTCGTCGCGGTGCCCGACACGCACCGCGCGCGCCATCTCGCCGAGGTGCTGGACGAGATCCGGCCCGACGTGCTGCACGTGCATGGCCTGGGCTTCGCCGCCGACGCGTTCGCCCTGGCGCAACACCTGCCGCAGTTGCCGATCGTGATCCAGGACCACGCCGACCGGCTGCCACGTTGGTGGCGACGGCCGTGGTGGCGGCGCCGGTACGCGGCGGCCGCGGGCATCGCCTTCACCGCGGTCGACATGGCGCAGCCGTTCACCCGCGCCGGCCTGTTCGCGCCGCAGACGCGGCTGTTCGCGATCCCCGAATCCAGCAGCCGCTTCACGCCGGGCGATCGCGCCCGCGCGCGCGCCGAAACCGGCCTGCACGGTGACCCCTGCGTGCTGTGGGTCGGCCATCTGAACCCCGGCAAGGATCCGCTGAGCGTGCTCGACGGCGTGGCCGGCGCTGCGCTGCGTCTGCCCGACCTGCAGCTGTGGTGCGCGTTCGGCAACGCGCCGCTGCTCGATGTAATGCAGCAGCGCATCGCGCGCGATCCGCGGCTGGCCGGGCGCGTGCATCTGCTCGGCAAGCTGGCGCACGCGCGGGTCGAGACGCTGATGCAGGCCGCGGACCTGTTCGTCGCCGGCAGCCATGCCGAGAGCTGCGGCTATGCGCTGCTGGAGGCGCTGGCCTGCGGCGTGGCGCCGGTGGTCACCGACATCCCCGCGTTCCGCGCGCTGACCGATGATGGCCGCGTCGGTCGCCTATGGCCCTGCGGCGACGCCGCGCAGTTGGCCGAGGCGCTGGTCGATGTCGCGGCGAACCGGCCATCGCCGGCGCAGGTGCGCGCCCACTTCGACGCCACGCTGTCGTTCGCCGCGCTGGGCCGCCGCTGGGCCGATGCCTATGCGCAGGTGCTCGACGACCGGCGGCGGAGGGCAGGATGAAAATCGCGCTGGTGGTGCCGGGCGGGGTAGATCGCAGCGGCGAGTTCCGCGTGATCCCGGTCTTGCTGGCGTTGATCGGGCGGCTGGCGCGCGCGCACGAAGTACATGTCTTCGCGTTGCACCAGGAAGCGACGGCCGATCGCTGGGAACTCGCCGGCGCCACCGTGCACAACATCGGCGACGGCTGGACACGGCTGCGCGCGATCGCGGCAATTCGCGCCGAGCATCGCCGCGCGCCGTTCGACCTGGTCCAAGCGATCTTCTCCGGTTCCTGCAGCCTGGTCGCCGTCGCCGCGGCGAAACTGCTGCGGCGACCGAGCCTGGTGCACGTCGCCGGCGGTGAACTGGTCGCGCTGCACGCGATCGGCTACGGCGGCCGACGCAAATGGAAGGGGCGCCTGCGCGAGGCGGTAGTGCTGCGCGGCGCCGATGCGATCACCGCGGCCAGCGCGCCGATCATCGACGCGCTGGCCGCGCTCGGCCTGAAAGCCCGGCGCGTGCCGCTCGGCGTCGACCTGCGCGGGTGGTCGCCGCTGGCCCCGCACGGGCGCAGCGCGGGGCCGGCGCGGCTGATCCACGTCGCCAGCCTCAACCGGGTGAAGGACCAGCCGACCCTGCTGCGCGCGCTGGCCGCGCTGGCCAAGGCAGGGATGGCCTTCCACATGGACATCGTCGGCGTGGACACGCTGCACGGCGAGATGGAACAGCTGGCCTGCCGGCTGGGACTGGAAGACCGCGTCCGCTTCCATGGCTTCAAGACGCAGCGCGAGCTGCGCCCGATGATGGAGTCGGCCGACCTGCTGGTGCTGTCGTCGCTGCACGAAGCCGGCCCGCTGGTGCTGCTCGAAGCGGCGGTAGCGGGCGTGCCGGCGGTCGGCACGGCGGTCGGGCATCTGGCCGAGTGGACGCCGGCGGCGGCGCTGGCCGTGCCGGTCGGCGACTGGGCCGCCCTGGCCGGCGCAATCAGCCGCGTGCTGGCGGACGAGGCGCTGCGGCTGCGGCTGGCGGCCGCTGCGCAGTGCCGGGCGATCCGCGAAGACGCCGACCACACCGCGCGCGCGTTCGAGGCGTTGTATCTGCGGTTGGTTGCGGCGGGCGAGTGAAAGGCATCGTGGGGTCGCCGGGACTTGTAGGCCATGATCAGAGCGCCGTCATGCTGATTGCCGAATTCGAGTGGCAGCTATCGGCCAACAACGGCCGGTCGCCTGCTACAAATGCATGCCGAAAAGCAGCCACTGCCGTGAGATTTAACGTCTGAATTCACGGGACTGCGCGGCTTCTCGCGCAGGTCCGGTGGAGTGATGGGTTAAGCGCCTGGTGGAGCGAGATGTGCAAAAGGATCTCCATAACCCCAGAACGTTCCACCTTTGTATGTGTCAGGCAACCTTGGAGCGAACAGGGCGCTACGCATTGAAAGATCGACAGACACATGTTCGTTGTTGACGGCGTGATGATAGAGCTGCAGCGCTAAGAATTGAGCGCCGACTGCATTCAGCGCGGCCTCCAAAGTTGCACTTGAAAAGTGTGCGGTTCGCTCGTGCTTAAGCTTGTTGTAGCTCTTGCTCCACCAGTCTGGGCGTTGAATGTCAGTCCAGTCCTTCCACGGACAAAAGGTCAGCTGGTAGCGGGGAATCGCAATCTCACATTGAGTCAATAGCGGATACTGAGCGAGCAAAATTGTGTAGTAGTCAGTGATCTTCTCCGCCCTTGCAGAGGCGTTCAGATGCGCGCAAAGCTCCTGCCAAATGGAGTCGACTTCAGCCGCCGCGAGCACGATCAGTTTTGCGAACTCATTGGAGTAGCAGGCGTAGTTCGCGCGCGAGAACTCTACGTATCTTGAGCAAGCCACCAGCTCGGCCTCAACAGCGAGGAAGTAGTTCCAATGCTTGGGTGTCGTGGACATGGGGCGCCTAACGCTGGGATTGAGCGGCGGCGTAGCCGTCCGCCTCGAATGAGATGTTAGGCTGCGGCTTCGTTGCGCGCATCCCACGTGGCCAGCAAGTAAGTTGCCAAGGCCCCCGAAAGGTTAACCGCAAGCTCTGCGTGACGTGATGCAGGATTGCTCCCAACCTTGCCCTTGCCGTGTGCGTCGCTCAGGCGATTGCGTAGTGAACCGAGCCCCTCTACGACTGCGGTGCAGCCGCCGAGAATTTGTTTGAACACTTGTTCTGTGTGTTGAGAGGGCGCCAAGGTAAGCGCCTCAGCTGTCGTTTTGTAAAGCTTTGGCAGATCCGCGGCGTCGTCGTAGGGGATGCCGGACTCGTCGAGGATGTGTTTGCAGATCGACTCAATGAGCGTTCGAGCAGACGTAATTGCTCCCTCCGGGTCGGACGCGCGCCTGTCCAGTGCCTTGGACCAAGCGGCTTGAACATGTGACGCGTCGAATTTTTCGAGTGCTTGGGAAACAACCTTATCCGATGGTGCCGACACGCCGCGCTCGATAGCGTCCAAAACAGGACGGAATTCGCTCCAAATATAATTGCGGCGCTCAGCGTATGTGCCAAATTCAAACTTTATGAACTGCCAGAACTGCGCGAGGTTTCGACAAGTACGCAGCAACTTTGGCATCAAAGACTCTAGAGCCGCATTAGCCAGCAACATTTGACGCAGGCGAACGTACTCTGCGTCGTCCTCATTCCCGCCCGTCGCCTCGGAGATCAGGAGGTTCTGCAGCGTCTCTGTTTGGTCGAGCAGATCATTCACTTGTTTAGCAGCCTAACGCTGGAGTTAAGCGGCGGCGTAGCCGTCCGCCTTGAACGAGTAGTTAGATGGTGCCTGTGAAGTTGCTAGAACCACCACATGAACCACCGCATAAACAAGCCGCCCCACCACAAGCTACAAGATAGACCAGCAGCAATGAACGTAAAAAGGGGAGCGACGCCACTCCGATACCCCGTCGCGGCGTCGTAGAAAAGCCACGCTAGCGCGGCAGCCAACGCTACAACAAGAGCAAGCCCGACTAACCACTGCCTAGGCTTGACGGAGAACGCGGGCTTGTTTTGGATACGAACAGCCGAATTTGACTGACGCGAATTGCGGACTAGGACAAGGCCTCCGAATAGTGCAAGCAGCCCAACGAACCGAATTGCGAAGTTGTGTTGCCCATAGACAAGCATGCAGACCGCTGCAAAAGCCAACAACAACGCTTGCAAGATAAAGGAGATCGCCCGTTTGAGTTTGGGGGGTGCTGCCATAGTTCTCTAGCCTCATGCCACGGAACATCTAACGCTGGAGTTAAGCGGCGGCGTAGCCGTCCGCCTTGAACGAATTGTTAGGCATCATGCCGAGCTGCCCGATCAACCTGGCGCATAGCCCAAGCCCATGTTGAAGGATTGATTTTTCCTTGACCCCAATGAGTGCTAGTGCGTGCAAATAGATCTCCGAGCGTAGCGGTGACGCGCTCCATTAGCTCGTCTGAATGAGAGAGACCGACAAAAGGCTTTTCCCCAAAGATGAGCTCGTACTCCCTAACACCACGCTGCTGCCAGTACGTACCGTAGAAGGGAACGGCATGGGCGCGCAACCAAGTCCACATGAATGCAGGGTCTGCAACGTTGGGCGCCTCTCCATGACATTGTGCGCAAAGCAAAACGAGATTACTTGGGCTCTCCTCCCCACCAAGAGATCTGGGAATGATATGGCAGCGTTGAAGCAGGCGCTTGTGCGCGCAACGCCAGCACAGCTTCTCAGCTTCCGCCCAGTCAACTGACAGTCCGCACTCGTCCTCGTGCCTTGCCCAGTAATCAACAATCTCGCGATGAGTTGTGATCATGATGCCTAACGCTTCAGTAGTGCCTTGATTCGGCAATATGCACGGGATGTTCAGCTTCCATGCGCCCCTTTCTTCCGCCCTAATCCTACACGAGATCAACGATTTACCCGATGTCCCTGGAGTCGGCATCGACGCTTTGCAGCCACGCAAACCTTTTTATCCGGGGTGTTATCTTTTATCCATCACATCCGCGGGGATATACGGGCCCTCCCGACACCTGTTACTTACCTATTCGACGAAATTCGCGGACAGCTACGCGTCAAAATGACAGTTTGCGCTCCGGGCAGATCGACGTCGGATGGACGAATGGTTCATCTTAGGGCCAAAGCTCAAGAGCCACGCGCGTGAGATGCATGCGGTGGTTGTCCGGAAGGACGAACCTCGCGCATTGCACCCCCTTGCATTGCCAGGTGCCCGCAGTCACTCCCGGGAAATGGGCTTCCGCAAAGCGGACCTTCGCGACCGACTCAAATGGGTCGGAAGCAGCCTCTAGGTTGACGCTCGCGCCTGATCGCACCCACCGGCGACCCGATCATGCCGGATCGGTCAGCGGCCACGATGTCCCGGCGCATGCAGCGATACCCCGCAGCGTGATGCTGCGCCGCTGGTCAATGGGCTAGACCTCCGTAAACGGCACACCCTGCCGCCGGCGCCAGGCTTGATGAAAGCCTGTCGTGTGATGCAGCTGGATTCCAGCCACCAGATTTTCGTCGGAAACGATGCGGCCGAGGAACAACGTGTGCGAGCCGATCTCCTGGCTGTGCACGATGGCCAGCTCCCGGATGTGCAGTGCCGCGGCGACGGCGGTGATGCCGGATTCGTGCGTCGGCCGGACGCGGCTTATCCCGACACGGCCAGCGTGCGTTCCGTGTCCGCACGTGGAGCGAGCGGCTCCAGTGCCGCGCGTACCACGTACAAGGTGTCCATCCGCGGCACCGGCCGGGTCAGCCAGGTAAGCACGCGCCGACGATGCGGCGAGACGACCCAGCTTTGTCCCTGCAGCCAGAGCTGGGTGCGCACCATGTCGGCGCGCTCCTTGCGTGCTTCCTGCGAAGGGCTGATGCGGTTCCGAAGATAGCGCCCGGCTTCGCGGGCGGAGCGCGACCATTCGATCCCGGCGAAGGCGTGCAGCCACAGTTCCGAGCACGACACCTGGGTTAGGCTTTGCCGGCGCGAGACCGTCCGCAGCAGCAGCGGACAGTCGCGTTCGAGCCGGGTCAGCACGGCGGCGGGAATCGCATTCGGGTAGTGGCGAGCGACCAGCTGCAGCGGCGGCAGCGCCCACCACGGCGGCTCGGCGTCGCCATCCCGCAGCACGGCCCAGTCGTTCGCAGCCATGCGCGCCGCCAGCAGCGCGATGTCGTGCAGGTGCAGCAGGCGCAGGCTGCGGCCGCACATGTTGCCGGCCGCGTGCAGCAGCAGGTGGCTCATCAGGGCGCCGTTCGACGGATAGGGATTCAGGCCCGGCTGCGGCGCGCGCGGGTGGATCCGCGCGGTGATGTCGACCATGCATACCGGCAGCCGCTCACGGATGCGCGTGTGCAGCTCGATGTTGACCGGCGTGTCGCGGTGCTCGCCCAGTCCGGCGAACGGCTGGCCGGTGGCCGGCTTGAACACCCGATGTTTCCATTGTGCGAACGACTCCACGTAGCCGAGCTGCAGCAGCAGCGTGATCGCCGCGGCGGCATCGTCCTCGCACACCAGCAGGTCGATGTCGGCCATCGGCCGCTCGCCCGGCGCGTAGATTCCCAGCGCGTGCAGCGCGGAGCCCTTCAGCGGCACCATCACCAGCCCGGCGGCGCGGGCGTCGGCGTCGATGCGCTGCAGCAGCGCCGCGATGCGCCGATGGCGCAGCTCGACGTGCTCGCGCTGGCTTTCCAGGAAGCGCCGCCACGGTGGGTTTTCCCACGCGGAACATTTGCTCAGCAGCGGCGACACGCCGTGCGCGACGGCGACGGCCGTGGCCAGCCGCCATTCCAGTTCGCTCCACGCCGGCGTGGCGCCGCCCGGCCGCGCCAGCTCCACGGCGAGGGCCTCGGTGGTGCGGCGCAGGCCGTGCCGAATGATCCTGAGTGGCGGCAGCATGGCGCGGTCAGTGCAGCTGCAGGGCGATGTGCCGCGTCGACGCGGCGGGCGGCGACGTGGCGTTCTTGTTGCGGTGTGCGCCCTCGCGGGCGATCAGCGCCGTCCATTGTGCGTCGAGCGCGGCGCGGCGATCCGTCTGTTCGGCGGGCTCGGCCTGCTGGATGGCGACCTGTTCGTGCAGCAGGTCGCGCACGCGGCGGTAGAAGTCCGAGTCGTAGGCGCCGCGGAACATCATGGCCAGGTCGCCGCTGTCTTGCCAGTGCGTCTTCGGGCCCAGCTGGGCCTTGACCTGCTCATAGAACTTCGTGCCCGGCAGCGGGTAGGACACGCTCACGCCGATATCGTCCGGCGCGGCCTGCACGATCAGCTCGCGGGTGGCCAGCAGGTCATCCAGCTGCTCGCCCAGGTAGCCCAGCTGGATGAAGAAGCCCACGCGGATGCCGTGTTCGCCCAGGCGTGTGCGGGCGGTGACGAGGTCGGCGACCTTGGTGCCCTTGTTCATCGCGTCCAGCACGCGCTGGCTGCCGCTTTCCGCGCCGATCCACGCCTCCGCGCAGCCGGCCTGGCCGAGCGCTGCGGCCATGTGCTCGCTGATCAGGTCGGCGCGGGTCTGGATGGTGAACGGCACCGGTCCGTCGGCGGCGTGCAGGTGCGCGGCGAACTGCGTTACCCAGTCGACGCGGAAGCCGAAGATGTCGTCCGCCAGCCAGATGTGGTCCGGCTTGAACGTTCGTTTCAGGTAGCTCATCTCCGCGGCCACGTCCTCGGCGCTGCGCTGGTTGTAGTGGTTGCCCCAGATCGGCTTGGCGCACCAGTTGCAGCGGAAAGGACAGCCGCGCGACGCCGCCATGTTGAGGCTGAAGTAGCCGTGCCGTTCGTGCCACATCGTGCGGTAGCGTTCGATGTCGACCAGGTCCCAGGCGGGGTGGCCGACCAGCCGCGGATCCGGCGGCAGCGCGCCGAGCCGGGTCAGCTGGGTCTGCCCGTCGACCAGGCTGGCGACGCCGCCGAGGCCGGCCGCCCAGCCGTCGCTGTCGGCCTCGGGGTTGCGCTGCAGCCGCCCGATCAGTTCGGCCAGGGCGGCGATGCCTTCGCCGACCAGCACGGCATGCGCGCCGGCGGCGAGGAAGACGTCCGGATGATCGGAGGCGTCGGAGCCGGCGACGATCACCCGGGCGCCGCCGGCACGTGCCGCGGCGATCATCTGGCAGGCCGCCTCGCGCATGCGGCCCAGGCACATCTTGGTCAGGAAGTTGAAGTTGTCCTCGTACAGCACCACCACGTCCGGCCGGGTGGTTTGCAGGGAGGCCTCGAAGTCGCCGACGCCGTCGGCAAGCATCGCGTCGAACAGGCTGACCGTGTGCCCCATCTGCCGCAGCAGCGCGGCGACCTGGATCGTGGCGAGCGGGGGATACGGTTTGCCGCGCTCCCACTGCTTCGGGTCGAACCGCAGGAAGTAGGAGTGGCCGACGTGAATCCTCAGCATCTCGGAATAGCCTCGATCGTAGCCATGGGGGCAGGCCGCGCGTCGGCGCACGGCCGACGCGTGGGCGCCGTCGCTCGACGCTGCCTGGACGTAAGTGCCCCGGCGTGGGCCTTCGGTTGCCTCGTGCGGCAAAAATATTCGGGCCGCGGGTGCCTGCCCGGCACAACCTTTGTCCGCCGAAACCGCACCCACCGTTCAGCGTGTTCGCATGGCGCGGCGCGATGCCATCAACCGCGGTTGAAACCCGCGATCGGCGACGATGACCCTGAACTCACATCACGGCGCTCAAGCCACCGCGTCCGACCCGTTTGGCGAGCGCTCGCGCCGGCACGTTGCGCTGTGCAAGCAGATCATGGGCGGGTGTTTCCGCTTCGAAAGCGCCAGCGCGGCACTGCTGGATCTGGTCGATGCCGCCTATGCCGGCCTGCCGTCGCACCACCTGCCGCCTGCCGCGCCGGAGTTCCGCATCGAGCTGCGCCTGCTGCCGCGCCGCGCGTCGCCGCCGGCCGCCGAACCGCCGCCGGTGCAGATGCAGTCCGGTGCCGGCCTGCTCTGCGGCGTGATGGACGCGTCGAACTACGTGGTGCTGGCGCCCGCGCAGCGCCAGGCCCTGGTGGTGGCTTCCGAAGACATGCTCGATCGCCCCTACCACCTGCGCTACGAACTCATCGAATTCGCCGTGTTCACCCTGGCCACGCGCGGACTCGGCCTGGTGCCGCTGCACGGCGCCTGCGTGGGCCGGCACGGGCGCGGCATCCTGCTGCTGGGGGCGAGCGGTTCGGGCAAGTCGACCGTTGCCTTGCACAGCCTGCTGCAGGGCCTGGACTTTCTCGCCGAAGACGCGGTCTTCGTGCAGCCGGAAAGCCTGCTCGCCACCGGTGTCGCCAATTACGTGCACGTGCAGGCCGATGCGCTGCGCTTCGTCGACGACGCGGAGATCCACCGCTGGATCAGCCAAGCGCCGATCATCCGCCGCCGCAGCGGCGTCGAGAAATTCGAAGCCGACCTGCGGCAAAGTCCTGGCCGACTGGCCGCGGCGCCGTTGCAGCTGACCGGCGCGGTCTTCGTTTCGAGCCAGCCGGCTGACGATCCCGAGATCCTGTTGAGTCCGATACCGGAGGGCGAAGTCGCCGCACGGCTCGCCGCCGGACAGCCGTATGCGGTGGGGCAGCCGGGCTGGCACCGCTTCGAGCAGCAACTGACCCGGCAGGGGGTTCATCAATTGCGCCGCGGGCGCCATCCGCGGGCTGCCGTGGACGCGCTGCTGCAGCTGCTCGACTGATTCCCGCGAGCGCCGACGCCGGTGCCGGCACAACCTTTTCCGCCGCCCGTCGCACTCACCGACATGCGAAATTCCGGGCCGGCACAACCGACGGGCGATAGTGCGCAGGATCTGCTGCGTTCGCTGGCGCGCACGCTCACCGGCATCGAGCGGGTGGAAACGCTCGCGTACGTCGCGTTGTCGCTGGGCGCGGCTTTCGCCGGCAGCCTCGCGGCCTTGCTGCTGGTGCCGCTGGTGCAGCCGGGACAGACGCTGCCGTTCGGCGGCGCGCTGCTCGACCCGCGCCGCAGCGTCGAGATGCAGGCCGCCATCTTTGCCGCCGCAACCGGTGCCTTTGCCCTGTTGCGCTGGCAGGCGGCGCGGATGGGCGCACGCCTGGTCGGTCGCTACGGTATGCACCTGCGTCGCGCGGTGCACGCACGCCTGATCGACGCGCCGTTGACCTCGCTGGCGGAGGCGACGTCCGCGGAAATCGCCAACGTGCTCACCCACAACGTCGAGATCATCGTGCAGGGCTTCAGCGCCCTGCAGCAATTGCTGATCGCCGGCATCAGCGCCGCGGTCAGCCTGGGTTTCGCGTTCTGGGTTTCGCCGCCGCTGATGCTGGCGACACCGGTGCTGGTGGGCTTGGGGCTGCTGGCGTCGCGTGCGTATGGCCGCGAGCAGTCGCTGGTCAGCCGCCAGTACATCGCCGACATGACCCGGCTGTTCTGGCACAGCGAGGATTTTCCGCGGCGCCTGCGCCATGTCCGCTCGTTCGAGCGCGAGGCGGCGGAGAAGGCGAGTTACGGCGCCATTTCCGCCCGGCTGTGCCACGGCTACCGGCGCCAGCTGGAACTGGTGGCGTCCGGGCGGCTGATGCTCGAACTGCTGGCGGCGGCCGGGATCGCCGCGCTGTTCGTGCTCGCGCATCGCTGGCACGGGGTCGATCAGGCCTCGCTGATCGCGGTGTGCCTGCTGCTCGGACGTTTGCTGCCCTACCTGGTGACCACGCGGCAGAGCTTCCAGCAACTGCGTTCGGCCGCGCCGGCTTTCGAACTGTGGCAGCGCTACGTGAGCCTGGCGCCGGTGCGTCCGTCCGCGGCGCCGTCGCACAGCGACACGTCAAGCGGCACGCTGCACATCGAGCGGATGCGGCTGACGCCGCCGCCCAGCGGGCTCGAGGTCGGCGAGCTGGTGCTGGCGCCCGGCGAACTGACCCTGATCTGCGGCGACTCCGGCATCGGCAAGAGCAGCCTGGTCGACGTGCTGGCCGGCATGATGGCGCCCGAGGTGTTCGTGGCGCGCCGCGACGGACAGCCGATCGATTTCGACGCGTACCGCGAGCTGGTGCGCCATGGCGCCTACGTCAGCCAGAACGTGCGGCCGTGGCAGCACTCCGTGCGCGAATGCCTGCTATGGGCGGCGCCCGACGCCACCGACGCGATGTTGCGCGGCGCGCTGGTCGACGTCGGCCTCGACAAGCGGCTGGCCGACTCGCCGCACGGGCTCGACACCGCACTGCATAGCGCATCGAGCCGGCTTTCCGGCGGCGAACTGCAGCGCCTGCTGCTGGCCCAGGTCATCCTGCGCCAGCCGTTCCTGGCCGTGCTGGACGAGGCCACCAGCGCACTCGACGCCGCCTCCGAGACCGCGGTCCTCGCGACGATCAGACGCCGCCTGCCGCAAACCATCCTGATCGCCGTCTCGCACCGCCCCGGCGTGGCCACGATCGCCGACCAGTGCCTGACCATCGGCAGCGACCTCGTCGCCACGATGACCGCAAGACCGGCGCGCACTGCAGTGCTGGCCGGTTCGTCCGGGCGCAGCGAATAAAACGCCGTCGGCCCTCCGGCTGAAGCTCCATTTGCACCAAGTCGAAACATTGTCCATGATGGTGCAATGAGCGAGCAGGCGTGGCGGACGTGGGCGGAGCAGATGGCGACCGGGCTGGCCCTGGTCGACGCGGACTTGCGCCTGCGCTGGCTGAACCCCGCCCTGGTCGAATGCCTGGAGCTGGGTTTCCGCAGCGTGGCGGGGCAGCCGCTGGGGTTGCTGCTGGACGATGCGGACGAGGGTATGGCGCGGGCCGCGAAGGTGCTGGCGGAGCAGCGGCCGGCGCACTGGCGTGCCGTGGCGCTGGCCGCGGCCGATGGCCGCGAGATCGGCGCGGACATCGCGCTGCAGCCGTTCGGCGATGGTCTGCTGCTGGAAGTGCACGTGCTGGCCGAACCGTCGTCGACCGGCTCGCCGCTGTCGGCCACCCTGCGCGGCTTCGCGCACGAGGTGAAGAACCCGCTGGCCGGCCTGCGCGGTGCCGCGCAACTGCTGCAGCGCCGGGTCGACAACGCGGACCTGCAGGCGCTGGCCGGGATGATCATCGACGAGGCCGACCGGCTCGGTGCGCTGGCGAACCGCCTGCTGCATCACGACGGCGCGCCGCAGCTCGGCCCGGTCAGCATTCATCGCCTGCTGGAACGGTTGTGCGACCTGCTGCTGGCCGAACCCGCGCCGCCGCAGCTACATCACGACTACGACCCCAGCGTGCCGGACCTGCACGGCGACGCGGACCGGCTGCAGCAGGTGCTGCTGAACCTGGCGCGCAACGCGCTGGAAGCCGGCGCGCACACGCTCACCTTGCGTACGCGGGTCGAGCACGGCGCGCGCGTCGGCGAGCGGATGCTGCGCATGGCGCTGCGGGTGGACGTGATCGACGACGGCGCCGGCGTGCCCGTGGCGCTGCGCGACACGCTGTTCCAGCCGCTGGTTTCCGGCCGCGCCGACGGCAGCGGCCTCGGCCTGGCGCTGTCGCGCGAGATCGCGCACGAGCATGGCGGCGAGTTGCGCTACACCAGCCGCCCCGGCCACACGGTGTTCTCGCTGTACCTGCCACTGGAGCGCGCGCATGACTGAAGAAATCTGGATCGTCGACGACGACCGCGGCGTGCGCTTCGTGCTGGCCGAGGCGCTGCGCGACGCCGGGCTCGCGGTGCGCGAGTTCGATGCGGTGGCGGGCGTGCGCGCGGCATTGCGCGAAGCGCGCCCCGCGTTACTGCTCACCGACGTGCGCATGCCAGGCGAGGACGGGCTGGGCCTGCTTGGCGAGCTGCAGGCGCAGGGCATCGGCCCGGTGATCGTGATGAGCGCGTACACCGACGTGGCCACCGCGGCGGCGGCGTATCGTTTTGGTGCGGTCGACTACCTGGCCAAGCCGTTCGACCTCGACCAGGCGGTGGCGGCGGTGCAGCGTGCGCTGGCCAGTGTGGCTGCGCCGACGCTGGCTGCCGGCCACGCGCTTGCGCCGAACCATGCGTTGCTCGGCGAGAGCGCGCCGATGCGCGAGGTGTTCCGGCTGATCGGTCGCGTCGCTGCCAGCGACCTCAACGTGCTGATCACCGGCGAGACCGGCACCGGCAAGGAGCTGGTGGCGCGCGCGTTGCACGAGGAAAGCGCGCGTCGCGACCGGCCCTTTGTGGCGCTGAACACCGCGGCGATTCCCAGCGAGCTGCTGGAGAGCGAACTGTTCGGCCACGAGGCCGGCGCGTTCACCGGCGCGACCCGCCGCGTCGCCGGCCGCTTCGAGCAGGCCGAGGGCGGCACGTTGTTCCTCGACGAGATCGGCGACATGCCGCTGGCGCTGCAGACGCGTCTGCTGCGCGTGTTGGCCGGCGGCGAGTTCTACCGCGTGGGCGGGCGCGAGCTGATCCGCTGCAACGTGCGCATCGTCGCCGCCACTCACCAGGATCTGGCCACGCGCGTCGCCGCTGGCCTGTTCCGCGCCGACCTGATGCACCGGCTCGACGTGGTACGCATCGAGCTGCCGCCGCTGCGCACCCGCCGCAGCGACATCCCGTTGCTGGCCCGGTACTTCCTCGCCGCCACCGCGCAGGAGCTGAAACTGCCGCCGAAGCGTTTCTCCAAGGCGGCGCTGAAACTGGTCGCCCAGCGCGACTACCCCGGCAACGTGCGCGAGCTGGAAAACCTGTGCCGGCGACTGGCGGTGATTGCGCCGGGCAGCGAGATCCTGCCGGGCGATCTCGGCAACAACGCCGACACGGCACGCGGTGGCGAATGGACCGACGCGTTGCGCGAATGGGCGGTGCAGGCGCTGGCCGACGGCGAGGCGGACATCCACGCGCGCGCCCGCGAGGCGCTCGACCAGACCCTGCTCAACGTGGCGCTGCAGGCGAACGACGGCCATCGCCAGAACGCCGCGCAGGCGCTGGGCGTGGGTCGCAACACGCTGACCCGCAAGCTCGGCGCCTCACGCACGCGAAAGAGCTGAGTACGCCTCACACCTCCACCGTTCACCCTGAGCGTAGGCCGCAGGCCGAAGTCGAAGGGCCCCCGCAACCATAAAGCCACATGGCGCCGGCCCTTCGACTTCGCCGCTTCGCGGCTACGCTCAGGGCGAACGGCGGGAACGTTTGCGCGTCGTGGCGGAAGCCGCGGGCCGTGCCCGCTCTACGGCCGGCGCTTGCCGAGCAAGATGCACAGCCGGTGTGTCCCGCCGTCGTCGGCCAGTGGTATGGCGTCGTCGGCTGCCAGCGTTTGGCCGTCCATGTCGATTCGCACCACGCCGGTACAGACACGATCCGGATTCTGCACGTCGATGTCGTAGCGGGTGACGTGCTGCTTGCCGTGATGCCGATAGGTGATTCCAAAGCCGGGCCAGTCCTTCGGCGTGCATGGGTCGATGCGCAGGTGGTCGCCCTGCTTGTGGAAGCCGAGCATGGCTTCCAGTCCGGCGCGGTATAGCCAAGCAGCGGAGCCGGTGTACCAGGTCCAGCCGCCGCGGCCGAGGTGCGGCGCGACGGAGTAGACGTCGGCGCAGGCAACATAGGGTTCGACCTTGTAACGCTCCACCGCGGCGGGGCTATCGCCGTGGCGGATCGGGTTGAGCAGGTCGAACAGGCCGCCGGCACGGTCGCCGTCGCCGAGGCCGGCCCAGGCGAAGATCGACCAGACCGCACCGTGCGTGTACTGGCCGCCGTTCTCGCGCACGCCGGGCGGGTAACCCTTGATGTAGCCGGGGTTCTCCCGGCTGTGGTCGAACGGCGGGGTGAACAGGCGGTGGATCCGGTTCGGGTGGTCGACCAGCAGGCGGTCGACCGCGGCCATGGCCTGCGTGGCGTGTTCGCGGTCGCTGCTGCCGGCCAGCACGCTCCAGGATTGCGCGATGGTGTCGATGCGGCACTCGTCGTTTTCGTGCGAGCCGAGCGGCGCGCCGTCATCGTAGTAGCCGCGGCGATACCACTGGCCGTCCCACGCGTGTTCCAGCGCGGCATGCAGAGCGTCGGCATGGTCGCGCCAGCGCTGCGCGCGCGCCTTCTCGCCGCGTCGTTCGGCGTACGGCGCCAGCGCGGCGATCGTGGCGAGCAGGAACCAGCCGAGCCAACTGCTCTCGCCGCGACCTTTGGCACCGACCGCGTTCATGCCGTCGTTCCAGTCGCCGGTGCCGATCAGCGGCAGGCCGTGCACGCCGCGGCCGAGGCTGCTGTCGATCGCGAGCGCACAGTGCTCGTACACGCTGGCTTGCCGGTCGGAGGCCGCGGGCTGGAAGAACGCGTCAGTGGCACCGTCGGGAATCGGCTGGCCGGCGAGGAACGGCGGCACCTCGTCGAGCACCGCCGCGTCGCCGCTCACCTCGACGTAGTGCGCGACGACATACGCCAGCCACAGGCGGTCGTCGCTGACCTTCGTGCGGATGCCCTGGCCGCCCGGCGGCAGCCACCAGTGCTGCACGTCGCCCTCGACGAACTGGCGGCCGGCCGCACGCAGCAGGTGTTCGCGGGCGAGATCGGGGCGGCTCACGCACAGCGCCATCACGTCCTGCAACTGGTCGCGGAAACCGTAGGCACCGCTGGCCTGGTAGTAGGCGGTGCGCGCCCACAGCCGGCAGCTGGTGACCTGGTACAGCAGCCAGTCGTTGAGCAGGATGTCCAGCGCACGATCGGGCGTACGCACCTGCACGGCATCGAGCAGACCGTTCCACTGCGCGGCGACGTCGGCGAGCACGCCATCGATATCGGCCGCGCGATATTTCTCGACCAGCGCCTGGGCGGTGCTGTCGTCGACGGCCTCGCCGAGCAGGAAGCGCAGGTCGAGTTGCGTGCCCGGCGGCAATTCGATGCGCACCTGCAGTGCGCCGCAAGGCTCCAGCCCGGCGCCGAGGCGGCCGGACAGCGGCGTGCCGTCGCGCAGCACCAGCGGCTGCGCGACCGTGCCGAGCGGCCCCAGGAATTCATGGCGGTCGCCGGTCATCGAGTGCGCGGGCCCGGCCAGGTCAATGAACGCCATGCGGTCGCCGAAGTCGGGCCGCCAGCGGTTGCGCGCGAACAATGCGCCGGTGCGTTCGTCGCGTGACGTGATCACGAACGGCGCCGGCGTGCTGCCGTTCGCGCCCAGCGCCCATTCGACGTAGTGGGTTACCGACAGCCGCCGCGTGCGCGGCGAGCGATTGCACAGGCGCAATCGCGACAGCTTGAGCGGGTCGTCCGTCGGCACGCACTGCAGCAGCTCCAGTTCGATGCCGTGCGCGTCGTTCTCGAAGCGCGTCCAGCCCTTGCCGTGGGTGGTCGCGTAGCGCGCGCCGGCCACGCGGATCGGCAGCGCGCACGCGCTCCACAGCACGCCGGTGTCCTCGTCGCGCAGGTACAGCACGTCGTGCGGGCTGTCGCTGACCGGGTCGTTCGGCCACGGCGTCAGCGGATTCTGCTGGCTGTTGAGCGACCACGCATAACCGCCGCCTTCGGCCGACAGCATGCAGCCGAACGCGGGGTTCGCCATCACGTTCACCCACGGTGCCGGTGTGGGATGCGCTTCGTCGAGTTCGATCCGGTAGGCGCGGCCGCCGTCGACGAAGCCGCCGTGGCCGTTGGCAAATTCCGGCGCATCGGCGTTGGCGGTGACGGCCGCTGCCATGACGGTCGCGCGGATCGGCGCGGGCGCGGCGAGGGCGGGTGGCGATCCGGCCGCGGCCTGTGCGGGCTGCGCCTCGTCCAGCACCACGCGTGCCACCGTCAGCAGGCCGTTGCGCAAATCCTCGCCGATCGCGTCGTCGCGCAACGCGAACAGTTCGGCCTTGGGCAGCTGATCGTCGGCTTTCAGACGCGCCTGCTGCGCACGCACCAGCGGATCGAGCGCGGCCTGTCGCGCGTCGCCAGCGGCATGCAGCAGCACCACGTCGACGCCAAGTTGCCGGCGGCGCCACTGCTGTTGTGCCTGCAGCACCTCGTTCACGCGCGACAGGTCGTCGGCCTCGCCGAGGCGCAGCAGGATGATCGGCCGGTCGCCGGAGATGCCGGCGGACCACAGCACCGGCGCGCCGCCGCGGCCGCGCGCCAGCGCGTCAGGCGCCGCGCGCTGGCGCGGATCGTTGCACAGCAGCGCGCTCATCCAGCGGGCGAATCGCGCCGCCTGCGCGACGCCGATGCCGCGCTGTGCGCACTCGGCTTCGGCATGTTGCGCCGCGCCGTCGAACAGCCGTGCGGCGGCGGCCGGATCGCCGAGTTGCGTGGCGAGGGCCATGGCGCCGTCGCGCGAATCGGCCAGTCGCGTCCACAGCAGCAAGGTCACGCTGCTGTCCGGCGCCAGCGTGAAGCGGCGGCGCAGGCTGAACACCGGGTCGAGCACGCAGCCGACGGTGTTCGACAACGCGACGCCCGGCTGCATCGCCTGCGCATGGCGCAGCGTGCGCAGGCGGCCGAGGAAGCGTGCGCGGTCGGTTTCGCATTCGCCGGCATCGCCGTCATCCTCCCCGGCGATCTGCAGCGCTTGCGCGGCCCACACTTCGGCTTCGCTGTTGTCGCGTCGCCGCCGCGTGGCCAGCAGGATGCCGCGCGTGGCGTCCCATTCGGTCTGCACGAACATCTTGGAGAACGCCGGGTGCGCGTTGTCGGCACCGATCGGGCCGAGCACCAGCTCGGCGTACGAGGTCAGCGACAGCGTGCGCGTGCGATCGCCGTGATTGCTCAGGGTGAGCCGGCGCAGCTCGACGTCGGCCTCGGCTGCCACCGCGACTTCCAGCACGCTGTGCACGCTGTGGTGGCGCCGGCTGAAACCGGCGCGTCCCGCGTCGAACGTGACCGCGTCGTCCGGCGTGCGGTTGCCGTACGGCTGCTGACTGGCCGACCATGTTTCGCCGCTATCCTCGTCGCGCAGCAGCAGGTAGCTGCCCCAGCCGTCGCCGACAGGATCCTCGCGCCAGCGCGTCACCGCCAGGCCGCGCCAGCGGCTGAAGCCGGAGCCGTTCGCGCCCAGCATCACGCTGTAGCGACCGTTGGACAGCAGGCAGCGCTGCTCCACATCGATGCTGCGGGAGGAAGGCGATGACATGGCGACTCCTGTCGACGGCGACGAAAACCCCAGCATGCGCCGAGCGAAGCATAGGCGGCGTCAACCCGCGCTTCACCATGCCGCGGAGTAGGATGCATGCGGCATCCATCGGGCAGTGTCCGGTGCCGACGGCACGGCGTCTTCCGTGCCCGGGCTGCCCTCACCGCGACAGGCCACGATCAGATCCATGCGTTCCCATCCGCCCAGTCATCCGCTCGAATCCGGCACACTACTGCAGCACCTGCAGGACAAGGCGTTCGCCTACTTCCAGTATGAGACGAACCCGCAGAACGGCCTGATCTCCGACAAGACCGCGCCGGACTGGCCGGCCAGCATCGCCGCGACCGGACTGGCGCTGAGCTGCTACCCGGTGGCGGTCGAGCGCGGCCTGATGAGCCGCCACACGGCGATCAAGCGCACGCTCGCCGCGCTGCGCTTCTTCCGCGACAGCCCGCAGGGCACCGAACCCGACGCCACCGGTTATCGCGGCTTCTATTACCACTTCCTCGACATGCAGACCGGCCGGCGCGCGTGGCAGTGCGAGCTGTCCACCGTGGACAGCGCCTTCCTGTTCGCCGGCATGCTGACCGCCGCCGCGTACTTCGACGACGACACCGCCGAGCAGAAGGAGATTCGCGACACGGCAAACTTCCTCTACCAGCGCGCCGACTGGCCGTGGGCGCAGGCCGCCGATGGCACCATCGGCCACGGCTGGCATCCGGAAAGCGGCTTCATCCCGCATCGCTGGCAGGGCTACGACGAAGGCCTGCTGCTGTACGTGCTGGCGCTCGGCTCGCCCACCCATGCGCTGCCGCCCGCGGCCTATGCGGCTTGGTCGTCCACCTACGAGTGGAAGCGCTGCTACGACATCGACTACCTGTACTGCGGCCCGCTGTTCACCCACCAGCTGTCGCAGATGTGGATCGATTTTCGTGGCATTCGCGACGCGTTCATGCGCGGCAAGGGCATCGACTATTTCGAGAACAGCCGCCGCGCCACCCTGGTCCAGCAGCGCTACGCCAGCGACAACCCGCTCGGCTTCAAGGGCTACAGCGATCACTGCTGGGGCATCACCGCCAGCGATGGTCCCGGCCCGGCGACACGAAAGATCGACGGCATCGAGCGCCGGTTCGAGGACTACGTCGGCCGCGGCGCGCCGTACGGCATCGACGACGGCACGCTGGCGCCGTGGGCGGTGGTGGCGTCGCTGCCGTTTGCGCCGGAAATCGTGCTGCCGACGGTGCACCACTTCATCCACACGCTGCAGCTGCACGACGCGCACCCCTACGGCTTCAAGGCCAGCTTCAACCAGACCTGGGCCGACCAGCCCGGCCAAGCGCCGGACGGCTGGGTGTCGCCATACTTCTTCGGCCTCAACCTCGGCCCGATCGTGCTGATGGTGGAAAACCATCGCAGCGGCCTGCCGTGGCAGCTGATGCGCGGCTGCCGCTGGATCGTCGACGGCCTGCGCCGCGCCGGTTTCGACGGCGGCTGGCTGGATGCCGGCAAGCGGCACGCATGAACACGACAACCTTTCCCGTTACGGAGTGAACACGATGGAACTTGGCATGGTGGGTCTCGGGCGCATGGGCGCCAACATGGCGGAGCGCCTGGTGAAAGGCGGCCACAAGGTCAGCGGTTTCGACCCGAACGCGGACGCGCGCAAGGCGGCCGCAGCGAATGGCATCGCTCCGGCGGCCTCGCTGGAAGCCCTGGTCAAGGCCTTGCCGACGCCGCGCGCGGTCTGGCTGATGGTGCCCGCCGGCAAGATCACCGACGACACCGTCAACACCTTGCTGCCGTTGCTGGCGAAGGGCGACACCGTGATCGACGGCGGCAACTCCAACTACAAGGACACGCTGCGCCGCGCCCAGCTGTATGCCGAACATGGTCTGGGCTACGTCGACTGCGGCACCAGCGGTGGCGTGTGGGGGCTGCAGGAGGGCTACAGCATGATGATCGGCGGCGACGCGAAAACCGTCGAGGCACTGCGGCCGATCTTCGAGACGCTGGCGCCGGCGAAGGACCAGGGCTGGGGCCGGGTCGGCCCGGCCGGTTCCGGCCATTACACCAAGATGGTCCACAACGGCATCGAGTACGGGATGATGCAGGCCTATGCCGAGGGCTTCTCGATCCTCAAGCACAAGGAGGAGTTCGGCCTCGATCTGCACCAGGTCGGCGAGATCTGGCGCACCGGCAGCGTAGTGCGCTCGTGGCTGCTCGACCTCGCCACCGACGCGCTCGGCAAGAACCCGAACATGGACGGCATCGCGCCCTACGTCGTCGATTCCGGCGAAGGCCGCTGGACCGTCGACGCCGCCCTGGAACTCAACGTCTCCGCCCCGGTGATCACGCTGTCGCTGATGGAACGCTTCCGCTCGCGCGACGATGATTCCTTCGCCGACAAGCTGCTGTCGTCGCTGCGCAACGAGTTTGGGGGGCATGCGATCAAGAAGGAGTAATCGGTGCTGCGCGCGGATGTCTCGATGCTCTTGTAGGAGCCCGCTTGCGGGCGATGCTTCTGTCGCGTTGTTGCGGCTTCAGAGCGAAGAGCTTTCGTCCTCCTTCGGAGGCCGAGTTACTTCTCTTTTGCTTGTCCAAAAGAGAAGTAACCAAGAGAAAACGACACCCCGCTTGGCGCTTGCCGGGCATCGTGCCCGGCAAGTCCGTGAGTCGGGGCCGGGCTTTTCGACCGGACTCCTGTCCGGGCGAAAAGGCATCGGCATCCCTGCCGCTGCCCGCTGCGCGGCCTGTCGACCCCGACTCACCGCCGCACAAGGGACCCTGGGTAGAGCAGCGGGCCATCCCGGCCCGCACTCGGTGTGCAACCGCTACGCGGTTGCAGGAGCGGAAGAGCCGAGATGCCAAACGCCCCATTCGGAGTGTGGTTTCGCGCTGCCACGACGGTCTGCTATCGGCGGCGGAAGCTGGCAGTCATAGAGACCAACATTTCAATCGAAAAGCTCAGCGCAAAGCATCGCCCTACGGACTCCGTTGAGAAGTTGTATTCCCGGGTGTCGAAAGAATATAGAACAGATACTTTGAACGACATTGGCTTGCGGCTCTAGAAGGCAGGCTTCATGCTGCGGGCACCTCAACAGCCATGATTCCCGCCCGATGCGCAGAATCTTCTCGTTTGCCATCCTTCTGCTATGTGCCTTCGGTTCTCACGCAGGCGAAGTGACACAGGCGAGACTTGCCTCCGGTAGTCGCGACTTGGGGCTGCTCCTGAGCGCTGCCCGAACGACTTGCGGTTACTCGGATGAGCAGCTCTTGGGAGTCAACCAATTGGCTGGCAAGATCATTAGTGGAGACCAGGAGCGCCAGAAGGCATTCGACGAAGGTGCAAAAGAAGGGCTTTCTGACTATCAAAAAGCCGTCCGGCTGGGGCGCCTAAATCTTCAAAAAGCCAGTGTCTGTCCTGGCGTCATGGAAGGAATGAAACGCCTAAACCAGCTCAATCACTCCATCTAGCTAGCTCTGCCTAGGTTCTACACAGCTAACGCGGGGAGTTCTATGACGGACGATGACGGCGACCGGCAGCTATGGGTCGACATGCGGCGCCGAGTTGTGCTCCGGGGCGCTACAACAACGCCCCTTGCGGCGCCGCATAACTCAACCTTCCATCCACGATCCGCGCCGGTGACGTATACGGATGCACCGTGCTGTGCGTCGCGTCGATGATGTGGATCACCTCGATCCCGTGCAGCTTCAGCACGTCGGAAATGATCGAACGATGGCAGCGCCACCACACCGCTTCGGCGCACATCAGCGCGGTGCGCTTGCTGGCGGCCAGCTTCAACAGCTCGGCGAGGCCTTCGGCGAATTCTGCGGTGGCGGTGTAGTCCGCGTAGCCCTGGAACGAGGCGTTGTGCCACGCGGTATTCGGCGAGTCCGGTTGCACCTTGCGGCGGCCGCCGAGCTTGGGGATCCATTGGTAGGCGACGCGATGCGCGGGTAGCGTGGCGGCCAGCGCGTCGCTGGCGAAATGCGGATAGCGGCGCGAGCCGGGAAAGCGGCGAACGTCCGCGATCGCCTCGATCCGGTGGTTGGACAGCAGGCCGAGGAATGCCTCCAGCGTGCGAGTGGAGTGGCCGATCGTCCAGATCGTGGCGGGGTTGGCGGGCATCTCAGTCGATCTTGTGCAGCGCCGCGCCCTTGTGCATGGCGACGTGGTCGGTCTTGTCACTCTGGATCTCGTATTGCGGATCGGCCTCGCTGCAACGACGCATGTGGCCTTTGTAGTCGGTGTCGCGCGTGTGCACCTTGATGATCCGGCCGGTCACGTAACCGGCTTCCGAATTCCAGCGCACGTGGTCGCCGATTTTGAAGGGATGGTTTGTCATGGCAGCTCCCGGCAATGGCGGCATGTTACTTCCCGCCGCGTGACCGTGCAGTTGACGGCGCGGCACCTCGCCACTCACCCCAGCCGCAGCAGCTTGCGCACCGCCGGCAGATTGCGCCGGCTGATTTCCGGGTTGAGTTCGCTGCCGTCGAGGCGGGCGAGGACGCGGCCGTCGGCGAGGGTCTTGAGGCCGAGCAGGCGCGGCGGCGGAACGAGGCAGTTGCGGTGCAGGCGGATCAGCTGGTCGGGGTAGGCTTCTTCCAGCTGGCGCAGCGAATCCTCGATCAGCAGTTCGCCGCGGCGGTGTTGCACGACGACGTATTTCTCGTCGGCGAGCAGGCAGATCACTTCGTCCAGCGCGATGCGCACCTGTTCGCCGCGCAGGCGGCCGTGCAGGTACGCGGCCGGTTCGCGCGGGGCGTCGGCGAGGCGACGCTGCGCGCGCTGCAGCGCATCGCGCAGGCGGTCGAGCCGTACCGGTTTCAGTAGGTAATCGGCCGCGCCGAGTTCGAACGCCGTCAGCGCATGCGCTTCGTAGGCGGTGCAGAAGATCACCTGCGGCCGCGCGCGGCCAGCCAGGCGCTGCGCCAGCGCCACGCCGTCGATGCCGGGCATGTTGATGTCGAGCAGCAAGGCGTCCGGTTGCAGTTCGCCTAGCGCGGCGAGCGCGGCTTCGCCGTCGCCGACGTTGCCGACGACCTCTACGTCGGCGCATTCGCCCAGCAGCGCGGCCATGCGCGCGCGCGCCAGCGGCTCGTCGTCGACGATCAGCACGCGCATCAGGCGGATCCTCCCGGCAGTTGCAGCAGCACCACGAAGCGGTCGCCCTGCGGGCCGGCCTGCACCTTCGCCAGCGGACCGTAGCGATAGGCGACGCGTCGGCGCACGCTGTCCAGGCCATGCCCGTTGCCGGCGGCGGGCGGGGTGGCCGGCAGCGGGTTGACGATTTCGATGCGCACGCCGCGGCCGTCGCGCTGGCCGCGCAGGATCACCTCGCCGCCTTCGCGTAGCGGCTGGACGCCATGGCGCACTGCGTTCTCCACCAGCGGCTGCAGCAGCAGGCGCGGCAACGGAAAGTCGGCGGGCAGGTCGTGCAGTTCGCGGCGCACGCGCAGGCGCGCGCCCAGGCGCAACTGCTCGATCCCCAGGTAGCGCTCGACCAGCGCCAGCTCCTCGCCCAGCGTGCCGTCGTCGGTGTCGTGCTGGCCCAGTGCGGCGCGGAACAGTTCGGAGAGGTCCTCCACCGTGCGTTCCGCGGCGTCGGGATCGACCCGGATCAGCGCCGCCACGGTGTTCATGCTGTTGAACAGGAAGTGCGGACGGATGCGTGCCTGCAGCGCCTCGACCTGGGCGCGGGCGACCGCCGCCAGCCGTGCCTGCCACTGCGCCAGCACGTAGAAATAGCGCAGCATCGCGGCGCCGAGCAGGGCCGCGATCAGCACATTGTCACGCACGAACACGGGCAGGCTGCTGCGCACCAGATGCATCTGCAGCGCGCCATCGAACCAGTGCGCCACGATGCTGGCGACCAGCACGAGCAGCAGGATCAGCAGCCACACGCCGACATACGGCAGGTGCCCCGGCAGACGTTGCAGCCACGGCCGCAGCGTGCACAGCGTCACCGCCACCACCATGCCCAGCAAGGTCACGAACAGCATGCCGACGCTGTAGGCGGACCAGTCGCGGGGGTCGTCGCGTGCCAGCCACATCAGGGTCACCGTCAGCGCGCCCACCACGAGCAGCGCGAACAGCGCAGGCAGCCGGCAGAAGTCCGGCAGCGGGCTGTGTTCGATGCGGCCGCGCGGGCTGCGGCGGGGCGTGGGTTCGCGCATGCGGGCAAGTATGCCGCAGCGCGGTCGCGCTTACGCCAGTCGTCGGCCCAGCCAGTGACGCAGGTCGCCGATCTCCTCGGCGCAGACCGCGTGGGCCATCGGGTAGGTGTGCCAGTCCACCGCGTGACCCAACGCCTGCAGCGCATCGCGTGAGTCGGTACCACGCTGCAGCACGACCACCGGATCGGCGCTGCCGTGGCCCCAGAAGATCGGCGTGGCCGCGTTCGCCGCGCTGCGCTCGGCGGCGAGCGTGGCGGCGATGGGCAGGTAGGTCGACAGCGCGATGATGCCGGCCAGTTTTTCCGCATGGCGCAGGCCCGCGGACAGCGCGATCGCGCCGCCCTGCGAGAAGCCGGCGAGGAAGATCCGCTCGCTCGGCACGCCGCGTTCGTGCTCGCGCGCGATCAGCGTCTGCACTTCGCCGATCGAGGCGCGGATGCCGGCTTCGTCCTGGCGCGCGTGCGCGTCGAAACCGATGATGTCGTACCACGCGCGCATCGACATGCCGTTGTTGATCGTCACCGGCCGCACCGGCGCATGCGGAAACACGAAACGCAGCGCCGGCCACGCCGGGTCCACCAGCTCCGGCACGATCGGCGCGAAGTCGTTGCCGTCGGCGCCGAGGCCGTGCAACCAGAGGATGCTGTAACGCGGATCGGCGGCGGTTTCGTGTTCGACGGTGGGCAGGGGCATGCGGTGCTCGGCGGGGTCAGGGGGCGCTGATGATAGTGGCGACGGCATGCGGCTGCAGCGGGCTGTCCAGCGCAACCTCCTGCTCCGATGGCAGCGGGATGCCGAGTTGATCAGCCTCGGCGTTCGCCACCGCATCTTTCTTGCGTGCGGCTTCGCGCAGGATTTTGACTTGTTCCGGAGTGAGTATCTGATCGCGCAAAGTGAAGTTCACCGGTATGCGCACTTGCGTCGCAACAGGCTGACCGTCGACCTGTTCCGGGATGAAATGCCAGGTCCTGGCGATCTTCAATGCGGCATCCTTGAATGACGCCGACACCGGCCATTCCACGAACTGGCTGTTCACCGTCATGTTGGCCAGGCGGCCGTCCGGTTGCACCGTAGCATGGATAAAAACGAATGCAGCCTGGCGTCTGCGCACTGCATCCCGTGGATATGGCGGCTGCCTGCCGGCCCTGTCGAACTTGGGGCCGTTGCCCGCGAAGCTGATGCGCAAGCTGTATTGGCCGCTCGCGTTCGGCAACGCCTGCAGCTTGATGCTGATGAACGTGTGTGCGGGCACCGGTTGACCATTGCGTGTGGCCGATATGAATTGCCATTGCTTCACCGCAGAAGTCAGCAGCGCGGCGATCGATGCTGGTACGTCCTGCTCGACCTGGGTAGCGGTGATGTGCCCGGTGGCATCGACGTCGGCGCCGATCCTGTAAGTCTGTTCGCGCTGTTCGGCGGCCCGTGCCGTCAAGGAACAGGTCAGTAGAAGCATCGCCGCACACAGCATGACCTTTTTCATCGTGATTCCTCCCCCGGTTAGCGTCGGCGCCCCGCATCGCGCGAGCGGCCATCATGCCGCAGTGACAGCGTGCGGGGTAGTCGGCACGCCGCTGCTGCGTTCACGGTGTCACGTCCAGCCCGTACAACATCCCCGAATACGGCAGCATCGCGGACCCGGCGCAGTTCAAGGCCACCCTGGCCTACTCGCCGCTGCAGCACGTGCAGGCGAACACCGCCTAGCCGGCGGTGCTGACCATCACCGGCGAAAACAATCCGCGGTAGTTGCCGGGGTGCTGCACGATCTGCGTGCCCATCAGCAGGCCGCTCAACTGCCGCCCGTGAGTCTGTCGTCGAAGCCGCTGACATCTGACTTTCGGCAGGGGTGGCCGCGGATCGCCGGCGGGCTCGGTTATGCTGGCTTTTTGCCTGGGGAAGAATCCATGCGTCGATTGCTGCTTGCCGCCCTCGTAGCCTTCACCGTCGCGCCGGCCGCGGCGGCCGCCGCATCGGCCTCGACGCCGCTCGACCTGGAAACCGTGATGGCCAATCCCGACTGGATCGGGCAGGCGGTGGAGCAGCCGTACTGGAGCGTCGACGGTCGCCACTTGTACTACTCGCTGAAGCGCGACGGCAGCCCGCTACGCGACCTGTACCGGGTCGATCCGGCCAACGCGCAAGGCGCGAAGCTGGACCCGGCCGCGCTGGCGCAGGCCGACGGCCCGGCGGTGTTCGACCGCGCACACCAGCACGCCGCCTTCATCCTGCACGGCGACGTGTTCGTGGTGGAGCTGGCTGGTGGCCGGCGCACCCAGGTCACCAGTACGCCGCAGGAAGAATCCGCGCCGCGTTTTTCCGCCGATGGCCGCGCACTGCAGTTCCGCGACGGCAACGACTGGTACAGCCATGACCTGGCCGGCGGTGTCACCACGCGTGCGGCGGTGCTGAAGTTCGCCGACGATCCGCAGGCGAAGCAGCCCGACGCGCTGGGCGAGCGGCAGCTGGAACTGTTCAAGACGCTGCGCCAGATCAAGGCCGACAAGCAGGCCCGGCGCGACGAGGACAAGGCGCTGGCCGCCGCCGATCCGGGCCGCGCGCCGCTACCGTTCTTCCTCGGCGACAAGATCACCCTGGTCGACAGCGAGCTGTCGCCAGACGGCCGCTGGTTGCTGCTGGTCACCGCGCCGAAAGGCTACGAAGCGGGCAAGGCGCCCGAAGTCACCCACTACGTCACCGACACCGGTTACGCCGAACAGCAGGAGGCCCGCGTGTACGTGGGTCGCAAGGACCCGGCGCCGCAGTCGCTGCTGCTGCTCGACCTGGCTGCGCACCAGTCGTATCCGCTGGCCGCCGACACGCTGCCCGGCATCAAGGACGATCCGCTGAAGGACTTGCGCGAGCGCGCCGTCGCCGCGCTGCAGAAGGCCGGCAAGGCCGACCGGGCCAAGGCGCTGAAGGCACCCGAACAACGCGCGGTACGCATCATCGGCAGCGAAGACGACGGCGGTGGTGGCGGCATCGTGTGGAGCGACGACGGCCGCAACCTTGCCATCCAACTGCGCGCGATCGACAACAAGGATCGCTGGATCGCCAGCGTGGATTTCGCCAAGCACGCCCTGGTCAACCAGCAGCGCCTCACCGACGGCGCCTGGATCAACTGGAACTTCAACGATTTCGGCTGGCTCAAGGACGGCCGCACGCTGTGGTACCTGAGCGAACAGACCGACTACTCGCAGCTCTACGTCAAGCCGCTCGACGGCAAGGCGAAGGCGCTGACCGCCGGCCAGTTCGAGGTGAGCCACCCGCAGCTCAGCGAGGACGGCCAGTGGTTCTACCTGCGCACGAACCAGGTCGCGCCGTACAGCTATGACGTCTACCGCGTGCCGTCCGCCGGCGGCGCACTGAGCCGCGTGACGAACTACCAGGGCATGGACGAGTTCGCGTTGTCGCCCGACGGCACGCAACTCGCCGTGCTGCATTCCTCGCCGTACGTGCTGCCGCAGCTGGCGGTGCAGAGTGCCGCCGGCGGCACGCCGCGCGAACTGACCGCCACGATGAAACCGGCGTTCACCGCGCGCGACTGGATTGCGCCGCAGATCGTCGCGGTGCCGTCCTCGCACGGCGCCGGCTCGATCTGGGCGAAGTACTACGGCCCGGCGAACGAGCAGGCCGGATCGAAGCCGGCGGTGATCTTCGTGCACGGCGCGGGCTACCTGCAGAACGTCACGCTGTCGTGGTCGAACTACTTCCGCGAGCAGCTGTTCCACAACCTGCTGGTGCAGCAGGGTTACGTGGTGCTGGACATGGACTACCGCGCCTCGGAAGGCTACGGCCGCGCGTGGCGTACCGCGATCTACCGCCAGATGGGCCACCCGGAACTGGAAGACCTGCTCGACGGCAAGGCGTGGCTGGTGAAAAACCACAACGTCGACCCGCAGCGCGTGGGCATCTACGGCGGCAGCTACGGCGGCTTCATGACCGAGATGGCGCTGCTGCGCGCGCCCGGCGAGTTCGCCGCCGGCGCCGCGCTGCGCCCGGTCAGCGACTGGACGCTGTACAACCACGAGTACACCTCGAACATCCTCAACGACCCGCAACTCGACCCCGAGGCGTACCAGGTCAGTTCGCCGATTGAGTACGCGGAAAAACTGCAGGACCCGCTGCTGATCGAGCACGGCCTGATCGACGACAACGTGCTCGCCGAGGACTCGATCCGCCTGTACCAGCGCTTCATCGAGCTGCACAAGAAGAACTTCTGGATGTCGCTGTACCCGCTGGAACGCCACGGCTTCGTGCACGCCGATTCCTGGTACGACGAATACCGCCGCATCGACGAGTTGTTCGAGACGTACGTGAAGCCGGTGAAGGGCGCCCCGGCCGGACACTGATTCCTGCGTGACGCGCGACGGGCCGGCGGCATTCCGATGCCGGCGGCCTTGTCGCATGATGGCCGTGCGGCGCGGACGCCACGTTGGTCGGCACGTTCTCGGCCTGCAGAGCTGCTACTTTGCCGACGTCGGTTGCCCCGCGTCCGGCGCCGTCATGGCCACTAGCCACGACGGTCCATCGTGTCGCCGCCGTTTCGCCGTTCGTTCGGGCATCGGATCATCCGCGATGTCGCTGAAGAGGAGGGTGCCATCATGCGAGGCAAATACGCGCGGGTGTCGGGTGTGGTCTTCGGCGTAGTCGCGGTCGTTCAGGCGTTGCGGCTCTTCAACCAGTGGCCGGTGCAGGTGGGGCCGTTCGCCATGCCGGTGTGGTTTTCATGGGTGGCCCTGCTGATCGCGGGCGGTCTCTGCATCTGGGCGTTCCGGTCGGGGCGCCGCTAGCATGACAAGGCATGCGGGTGCGGCGGTGAAGGTGTCGGTCTTTGTCGGCACCAGTCTCGACGGCTTCATCGCGCGGGTCGACGGGGCCCTCGACTTCCTTCCCCCGGGTGGCGGCGAGCCGCATGGCTACGAGGAGTTCATGGCCACGGTGGATGCGCTGGTCATCGGCCGCAAGACCTACGAGACCGTGCTGGCTTTCGATGCGTGGCCTTACGGCACCAAGCTTGTCTGCGTGCTCAGTACCCGTCCGCTCGCGCCGGCTCCCGCCGGGGCGGTGGTCGAGCCCATGTCGGGACCTCCGGCGGAGATCGTGGCGCGGCTGGCCGGGCGCGGCATCCGGCATGTCTACGTGGACGGCGGCATCACCATCCAGGGCTTTCTGCGGGCCGGGCTTGTCCAGCGCCTCGTCATCACGCGCGTGCCGGTGCTTGTCGGCAGCGGGATCCCGCTGTTTGGCGCCATCCCGCACGACATCGCACTCCGGCATGTCGCGACGCGGACGTACGCCAGCGGCCTCGTGCAAAGTGAGTACGAGGTCCAGCCTGGTCCCGGCGGCTGAGCTCGCGTACGGTCAGGCGGGCGCGGCGGCCGCTGAGATGTTGTTCCGGGTTTGTGCCGATGCAGCGGGCCGGTCGAATCCGGTTTTCGATTTCCGGGGAGAAAAACATGCGCAAGTTGCTGTGGCTGTTCGCGGTGTGCTGCCTGTTGCTGGCCGGTTGCGCCAAGCCGTTGCCGCCGGAGAAGGTGGCGTATGCCGGGCAGTGGCGATCGCCGACGATGTCGCTGCTGATCACCGAGAGCGGCAACGTGAACTACAAGCGGGTGGACGGCGGCATGAGCAAGTCCGTCAACGGTCCGCTGCAGGCGTTCGAGGGCGACAATTTCGTGGTGGGTGTCGGCCCGGTCAAGACCACCTTCGTGGTGTCCATGCCGCCTCACGAGGATGGCGGCGCGTGGAAGATGACGGTCGACGGGGTGGAGCTGACCAGGGTGCCGCCGGGCGAGTGAACCGGCAAAAAAACGGCCGCAACGGGATCGCTTCGATCCAGCGCTGCGACCGGGGGACCGGCAGCATGCAAGGCCGTGGTAGGACGACCTTGCAACCTCGAGGGGAGAGAGTTGCTGCCGGGTTACTTGGCGACCAGGGTGCCGGTCATGCCAGGGTGGAACTTGCAGAAAAACGCGAACGAACCGGCCTTGGCCGTGGTGCGCACGGTGGCGCCCGGTTTCAGGTCGATGTCGAAGCTGCCGTCGCGGGCGGTGGCGCTGTGTTCGAAGATGTCGTGATTGACCCACTCGATGATGTCACCGGCGCGTACGCCGGTGGGCATCGGACCAAACACCATCTTGTCGAGCACGATCACGTGCACGGTCTGTGCTTGCGTGGTCGCCGACGCTGTGGCCGGGGTGGCCGCGAATGCCGAGGCAAGGCCCAGGCTCAGGGTCAGCAGGCTGACGGCCATAATCGTGCTGCGGAACATGGTGCGCTCCTTACTTCAGGCTGGCAGCCAGGTGCTCGGCGTGCATCTGGTGTTCGTGGAACAGCTTCGAGCCGGTTTCCAGCAGGGACTTCAGCTCCGCGTTCTGCGTGGCCGGAATCAGCGTGCCGTCGAGTGCGGCCAGCACGGCCTTGTGGAACGCCACTTCGTTGTCGGCATAGGCCTTGTCGTAGGCGGCGCCGCTGAGCGCGGCGAGCTTGGTCTGTTCGGCGGCGGCGCCCTTGGCCAGCGACTGGCTGGTGGCGTTGTCGGCCGGGGTGACGCCCAGTTTCTTGGCCAGCGCCAGGGCCTGGTCGTTCACGGCAGCGTGGTCACGCGCCATTTCCTTGGCGAACTCGATCACCGCCTTGTTGTGCGACTTGTTCAGCGCCTGCTTGGCGGCGGTGACGTCGATCGCGCCGGCGGTGTAGGCGATGTGGGCGATCTGCGCGTCGTTGATCGCGGGGGCGGCCGGCGCCTGCTGGGCGTGCACGCTCGCGAGCGAGCCGAGGCCGAGCGTGAGGACGAGAGCGAACAGGGATTTGTTCATTAGCAATGTCTCCTTGGGGTGGATGAAGGGCAAGCGAGGCTTGCCGGTACGCATGAGATGCAGCAGCGGCGTACAGGTTCCGGCTGGCGAGCGGAGCGCGGCGGGAACCTCGAACGCGGCGCCTGCGTCGAATCAGCGACCAACCCAACGAAGTCACCCGCATGCTCGAATCCGATCAAGCCCTCGCTTCAGTCGCCGCGCCGATGCCGGTCGGCGAAAACTCCCGCCCGTCGCGTGCCGAGGCGGAAGCCGCCGTGCGCACGCTGATCCGCTGGGCCGGCGACGAACCCGCGCGCGAAGGCCTGCTGGCCACGCCGGCGCGCGTGGTGCGCGCGTACGAGGAATGGTTTGCCGGTTACCGGCAGGATCCGGCCGGCCTGCTCAGCCGCACCTTCGGCGAAGTCGGCGGCTACGACGAGCTGGTCATCCTGCGCGACATCCCGCTGCAGTCGACCTGCGAACACCATATGGCGGCGATCCGCGGCGTGGTGCACATCGCCTACCTGCCGAACCAGCGTGTGGTCGGCATCTCCAAGCTGGCGCGGCTGGTCGAGGCGTTCGGCCGGCGCCTGCAGATCCAGGAGCGGCTGACCGTGGAAATCGCCGATACCCTGGCCCAGGTGCTGCAGCCGCGCGGCGTGGCGGTGATCGTGCAGGCCAGCCACGAATGCCTGTCCTCGCGCGGCGTGCGCCTGCACGGCGTGTCGATGCAGACCCGGCGCCTGCTCGGCGAATTCGCGCAGGAACCGCGGCGAGGGGAGATACTGGCCACGCTCGCCGGCTGATCCGGGAACTTCGGGTCGCCCCCACGCATCGAATCGGGTGTACAAGGAGAAAGCCATGTCAGCCCATGTCCATGTTGCACCCGTCGATTACGCCGCGCTGGACGACCACGCGCTGGTAGCGCTGGTCCGCGACGGCCATCGCGAGGCGTTTCGCCACATCATGCAGCGCTGCAACCAGCGCCTGTTCCGCATTGCGCGCAGCGTGATCGGCGAAGATTCGGAAGCGGAAGACGTGCTGCAGGAATCGTATATGCGTGCCTATCACAAGCTGGATTCGTTCCGCGGCGACTCGACCCTGCTGACCTGGCTGACCAGCATCGTGCTGAACGAGGCGCGCGGCCGGCTGCGCAAGCGCCACACCATGGTCGGCCTGGAGCAGGTCGACGCGGCAGTGGACGATACCCACCAGATCATCCAGTTCCCCTCGAAATTCGGCAGCGAGGATCCGGCGGTCTCGGCCGCACGCACGCAGATCCGCCACCTGCTCGAACGCGCCATCGACGAACTGCCCGAATCGTTCCGCACCGTCTACATGATGCGCGAAGTCGAGGAATGCTCGGTCGAGGAGACCGCCGGCCTGCTGGCGATCAAGCCGGAGACGGTGAAGACCCGCCTGCACCGCGCGCGCCGGCTGCTGCGCACGTCGCTGCAAGGCACCCTGGCCGAGACCATGAGCGGGGCGTTCCCGTTCATGGGCCAGCGCTGCGCCCGCGTCACCGACGCGGTGATGGCGCGGCTGGACGCCGAACAGACGGCCTGATGCGCTCCCGCCCGATGCCGTAGGCCCGCCGCGCTGGATCTTGCCGGTCGGGTGACGAAAGGCTGCGGGTCGCGCCCGCCCTTCGCAGCGCAATATGCCGTCCTTCGTTCCGCAACCGGTTCGCGGCCGTCGGCAACCATGTCGAGGTCGGCGCGGCCGGCCTGTGGCGCGCAGATCAGCGTGGCGCTGGGGCGGCTGGCGGCTGGATCCGCTGCAGGCGTTCGGCCAGCGTGGCGCGCGACAGCTCGCCGATGTGCATGTCGCGCAGGCGACCGTCGGCGTCGAGGAACAAGGTGGTCGGGTAGCCGCGGGCGTTGTAATGGTTCGACAACTGCAGGTTGCCGTCGATCAGCACGTTGTCCAGCGCCAGGCGCTGCACCTGCAGGAACTGCTTCACCGCCGCCGCCGACTCGCCCTGGTCGGCGAACACGAAACGGATCTGCGGCATCGCTCGCTGCGCCTCGGCCAGCACCGGCATTTCGCGCCGGCACGGACCGCACCAGGTGGCCCACAGGTTGATCACGGTGGGCTGGCCGCGCAGCTTTTCCAGCGCCACATCGCGCCCGTCCAGGTCGCTCAGCAGCAGCGCCGGCAAGCCGGGGTGGGTGGTCGCGGTCAGCTTGTACGCGACCAGTCCGGCGAACGCCCATGCCGCGATGCCGACCACCACGCCGGCAGCCAGCGGCCGACGCAAGGGTGGCCGGCGCCAGCCGATCAGCAGCGCCGCCACGACTAGCCCGAGTGCTCCGGCAATCGGATCGAAACCGCCGTCGCGGATGTTCAACATGCTGCTCGGCTGCTGCACATACTGCGGCCACCAGCCGGCCACGTAAGCGGCACGCGCGCCGAGCAGGCCGAGGCCGAGCGCCAGGTACAACGCATTGCCGGCGTCGGCGTAGCCACGTTTGGCCAGGAAGCCGGCGGCGGCGAGTGCGGCGACGACGCCGAACAGCAGCGCCAGCAGGGCCGACGAGAGGGCCAGCGGTCCGATATTCAAGTGCTTCCGTCCTTGCTGATGGATCAACGCACGACGATGCGCCAGTCGTCGAAACCGGTCGCCTGACAAATGGCTTCCAAGACAGTCACGAAATGATACGGGTGCAGCACCACGCCGTCGGACATCATGCTTGGCGTCATGCGGTCGAAAAACAGGGGTCAAAAACAGGGGTCGGAGTTGCCTTTCAAAAGGCTTCCGATAGAGAAGTTTACTCTGACTCCTATTTTGCTCGTGTCGATGCCGAGCTGGGAGCTGTTCGAGGCGCAGTCACAAAGCTACCGCGACGACGTGCCGCCGCCCGACGTCACCGCCCGCTTGGCGGTGGAACTGGGCGTCGCCCGAGGCTGGCAACGCTACACCAGCGCGCAGGGCGACATGTTGGGCATCGAGCGCTTCGGCGCCTCCGCCCCCCGACGTGCTGCTGCGCGAATACGGCTTCACCGTGGACAACGTGGTGCAGCGGGCGCGGGCCTTGCTGCAGCCCTGAACCGCGAGTCGCCGGTGCACGTTGCTTGGCGGCTCAAAGGAGCGGGATGTCCCTGGGCTTGCCGGGGTCGCCCAGTCTTTCACGGAGATCTTTCCATGCGCCCATGGCGTCAGTCCGTGGGATGCCGTGATCGCGCAGCCAATGCTGGCAACGTCGTTGCCATTCGATACCACCGGGCCGCATACCGGATGAGAGTGCTCGACCGCGCGATGAGGCAAGACACCGCGATAAGCAGTATGGAAATAAGCAGCATGGAAAGCCGCATGCCAGCACGGCGGTTGTCGGCGAGCGAAACCGCCACTGGCGCGGGGACGCCGGGAGCTGCCTCCGCAGCAGGTGCTGCCGATTACCCGGTGTGCAGCGTGTGCATCAACTGCTGCATGCGGCGTCGATAGCGGCGGACGATGATCCAGGACGCGGCACAGGAGAGCAGCGCCGACACGATCAGTGCGAATTCGGCCTGCCGGCATGTGGCGTCATCGTGTCGATTGTTGTGGTGCAATCGCGCCAGTCGCGACTCTCCTTGCGGTGGCTATTTGTGTCCCTGCAATCGCCAAGCAACTCAAGGGGTGGGATCGCCGGTTGGCGTTGTGGGCTCGAAGGCATCATGCCATTTCTTGCAGTCGGGACCTCTAAAGGTGACCGTGGTTATGAGTGCCTGCTCAACTCTCTCGGGATCGTCCGCCCGGAGCTTGAACACGTTCGGCGGCGTTCGATGCAAGCCATTGCTGGTGGTTTCGATTGCAAATGCTTGAATCTGCCAACCCTTGCCCAAGGAGGAATCGCCAAAAATCACGAAACGGCAAAGGGTCGGGGGGGTCATGCTTGGTATTGCTTCCAGCGATAGTCCATGCTTGCTCCTGTCGATCCGGCAACTACCTTTTTCGCTCAATCTGGTTTCGCGGCTTGATCGTCCGAGGGTCCGCGCATATTGTTCAACGTCATACGCGCTTAGCCTGCAGCTGACGGTATCGGCGGGAGTGGACTCGGCCAACGCGACGTGGAACAGCAGCAATAGCAGTATGGGTAGAGTCTTCATGGCTTAGTTCGGCATCATAATGGGTGGCACATCGTACCCTGGCTGCTCAGGAACGGTAATCGGGAACGTGTTGAAATTGGGAATGTTGATGCAATAGCTTCCCGCAGCCACCTCAGGGAAGAAGTACATGCCATTTGGATCCGTCAGCGTATTCTGGATGGCCTGATTTGGATTGCCGCAGTGGACCAACGCCACCGGCACGTTCGACCGAGGGACAACAATTCCTGACGATTGTGTGTTGACCCGACCACGCACTTCGACCGCATGGCACGGTATGGCGCTTCCGATTCCGAGTGCAACAAAGATGGCTGAAGCTGTAATGTGATTCATGGCCCGTCTCCTGCGTTGTTGGCGGCAGCTGGCTGAAGGTTGTCGGCTGCCGGTGAATAAGAGGATGCGTTCGATAGAACGCGGAGCAGAACGGGATTCTTGATAAGGACCAGACGTTGCTTTTCGTCGATATCGAGATCGTCTTTGCCAGAGCTCAACGAAACTCTTTCAGACCAAATGCCGGGGATTTGAACCCAGACAGTCGGCAGCTCGCCATCGATCTTGAATGCTCTGACCGAGAATGAGCCGTTGTCATCGACAGCTGAGCCACCTGGGTCAAGACTGACTTTCACTGGGTTGTCGTGACCATTAAGATGCAGCGGCTTTCCGTTCTCATCTGTTACGCGGTATTGCCCGTCGATCCGCCATAGCAGCGTGCGTTCGATGGGTTGCAAGATAAGAGTACGGGCAACATCCGTAACGATGAATAGACCAACAAATAGGATGAAGAAAGTTGCGAAAGCGCCACCAGCATTGATTTTCAAGCCCGCAAAAACACCCGTGATCTGCACCGGTGAGGCCGGCAAAAGTTTGTATGTGGCATAGGCTGGGATCAGTGGCGCTAGGAACAGGACCAAAAATACTGAGGTGGCAGCGATAATGTCCATGGTGTTCTACCTCATGCGCGTGGAAAATATTGAAATGTTGCGATGGGCACTGAAATCGTATTTGACAGTTCGGTGCGATTCGTTCTTAGCACTCACATTTGAATCAACCTGACCCATTGCCTCTTGAGGACGCATTCGGTGCTTAGTAGGCCGTTGTGCTTGCATTGGGCAAGCCCGCTCCTTCTGCCCGTACGACACGGTCCGGCCGACGATCCGTTGCGCGATGTAACCGTCCGGTGTCATGAGTCGAACACCTCGTCGCCCGTCGGCTCGTAGTGCGGCACGGCATTCATCTGGTGGCGCAGGGTGGACAGGGCCAGATACATCCGGCGGCGCGCGCGGCTCTGGTTGCCCAGCGGGCGATGTTCGGCAATGCAGTGCCATGGGTTGTAGGAAAGGCGCTTGGCGAAGTCCAGTTGTGCGGGCGAGTCGAACTTCTGCCGCGCGATGCGCAGGGTCGCCACCGGGATGCGCGGCGACAGGCGTTCGGGCCACAGCACGCCGGCGTTCTCGATCGGCATCAGGTGCGGATCGGTTTGCAGCTGCAGCCGGACCTCGAACTCCACGTCGCCGGCATCCAGTGCGGCCACCATCGCCGCGCGCAGGTAGTCGTCGGGTGGGCGCAGCGGCAGTCGCGGTATCCGCGTGCGCTTGCGCGTCTTCGGCCAGAACGAATATTGCATCGCCCGGCCTTCGCCCAGCAGGTACGGCACGCAGCTGAAGTACGGTGCTTCGAGCGGGCTGCTCTGCGTCTTGGTCCACAAGCTCTGCATGATGAGATCGAGCAGGTGCGAGCGCTGGCGGTTGAGGAAATAGAAGATCTGCGCGTTCTTCACGCTTTCGATCTGCAGTTGCGCGTTGGCGCGCACGTCCGGCGTCACGAAGGTCGGCGGAGAAACGCCGAACAGATCCTGGGTGAACTGCTCCTCGGCCATCAACTTCGGCCCCGGCACGCCGAGCAGCTTGACCGACATGCTCATGAAGCCGACGTCGTCGATATCCGGCGTGACGTAGGGGCCTGGCCCGGAGAAACGCACCCACGCGCGAAAGCTGCCGGGCTTGGTATAGATGCCATGGCGCAACTCGGCAGGCAGGCCGTCATGCACGATGAACTCGGCGCGCACGATGCCTTGCGTCTTGGTGTTGCCGCCGCGTTCGACGCCACCGGGTTTCCACAGCAGGCGCATCTGCTGCTGGAAACTGGCGATGATCGAGTCGACGAACTGCTCTTCGTCGGGCAGCGGCCGTTCCTCGGCGATCGCCAGGCCTTCGTTCGGGCGTTTTCGGTTGATCAGGTACGTGGTCAGGCGCGCGATCGGGTCGCGCAGCACGGCGTCGAACGCCGGCCGCACGAAGGGGTCGAAGCGGCGCTCGATCTGGATGAGCTTGATGGACGTCCGCGCCAGCCAGTTCAGGATCGCCGAGCCGGTATCGGGAGGTGGTATGGGGCGACTCGTGTTCGAGTTCATCGCAACGCTCCGTCAGTGAGCTGCCGCCAGGTAGCGCAGGGCACGAATGCCGGGCAGGAAGAAGTAGCCGCCGCCCAGCACGGTGACAAACCGCGGCAAGCCGGTGATGCGCCGATCCGATCCGTCGGGCTGCGGGATCGAGTAGCCATCGGTGGGCGTGCCATCCGGCGCCGGGATGCGTGTGCCGAGTTGCGGATCGCTCTCGGCAGTCAGTCCGTCGAACTTCGTTCCCGTCAGCCAGGCGTCCTGCACGAACTCGAACTGGCGCGCGAGGTTGGCACCCAGACAGATGAAGTGCAGCCCGACTGGCGCGCCGGGTGGGCCGGCCAGCGATTCCGCCAGCGTCGCAGCCCCGTACTTGCGCCCGCGGCGCAACAAGCGATGGAAGCGCGTGGAGGCGACCAGGTCCTGCTGCAATGCTTCCTCGTCGAAGCCCAGCGTGCGGATCAGGCGCGAAATGATGCCGCGCGTTCCCGCGGGCAGGTCGGCATTGCGCGGATTGGCGCGACGGATATGGGCGCCGAGCGGGCAGCGCAAACCCTGCGGATCGGATTGGTAGGTGAAGGCATTCAAGTCCGCTGACGACGCCGCGGCATCGCTCGCCTTCGTTGCCGCGACCAGCGGCACGCCTTGCAGGGTGCGGCCGACCATCGCTGCCGCGAACCGTTCGCGCTGATCCGTATCGCCGCCGGCCGCGCCGTCGAGGAACGTCCAGAAACCCCGCACGTCCTGCTGCAACTGACGCAGCACCAGATAGCTGCCGTTGCGCCCGAGGTCGGCCTGGTCGGGCGCATCCTCGGCCCGTGGCAGCGTGGCCTGCGTGTCGCGTTGCGCATCGAGCAGGGGGCGATCGGTGTAGCCGCCGTACTCGTTGGGATAACCGAGCACGAACTCGCCCAGGCAGCTCAGGTTGCTGTAGGCCAGCTGGGCGTCGTCGCGTGCCGGGCGCTGGCGTTCCCAGTCGATCTTCGGCTGCGAGATGCCATCCCTGAAACCGAACGGTTCACGATCGAGCGAGTCGGCGGTCTGCAGGCAAGCCAGCGTGTCGAAGCCGGCCATGCATTGCTGCTCGATCGTGCGGCGCCACGGGTCGAGGTGACCGGGCAAGGCGTAGAGCAACACCAGCACATGCGGCACGCGCTGCCCGGCGCCCCACTGCCAGCGCTCCGGCGCACTCGCGCCCACGTCGCCGAGCCGGCGGGCGCGATTCGCATCGCCGTCCATGCCGGACACGAATTCCTCCGCGAAGCCCTCGATGACGTCGTCGGCGATCCCCAGCGCGCGCAGCCCCGCGCTGCTCAAGGCCAACTGAAGTACGGTCTCCGGCAATGGCTCCGGCTGGATCGACGCGTCGGTTCCGACCGGCCGCTCGACCATCGCCGCGCTCGTCACCGGCGCGGCCGCCAGCCACGCCCGCGCAGCCTCGCGATCCTTGATTCGCAGCAGCAGAAAACAGGCTTCGGTGTGATGACCGTAGCCCGACCGCAGCAGGCCCTGGATGTCGTCCCGATCGATTTCATGCATCGGTGTCTGCGCCTTCATAGCAGCCTCAGCCAGGCCAGTGCCTGTGCATCGCTCATCCGCTCACGTTCCAGGCCTTCGCGAATGCGCTGGTTGCGCTTGAGATCGACCAGGGCCAGGCCGGGGTAGGCCTTGTACCAGACCTGGGTCGGGATCTGATGCCGTCGTTGATAGCGCTTGAAGCTTTGCTCGATGCGCGCCCCGCCCAGGATCAGCCAGCGCGTGCGCGGCCAGCCGAGGCCATTGCTGAAAAGCAGGTTCAGGCCCCAGCCCACCTTGTTGATGAAGTCGTCCATGTAGGCTTGATGGCCGCCGTCGTAATTGCTGGCGAACATGACGCGGCGCTTGTCGTCGAGAAAGACCCAGCGCGCGAAGTGGATCGTCTGCACGCGGGCGAGGCGGCCGCGCGTGAAGACGTGTCGGCAGGCGTAGTCGACCAGCACCAGCAACAAGCTCAGCAGCCAGCGGCGAAACCGCCCCGGCTTCAGCGAGCCGATCGCGGTGTACTGGTTCGAGACATCGCGATCCTCCAGATCCTGCAGTGCTTGCAGGGCTTCGGCCTGCGGACGCGGACAGATTTCCGGGTCGCTGGTTTCGCGCGTCCGCAGCAGATAGACGAGCCAGGGTAGCAGCACGATCAGCACCGGCAACGCGATGAGTCCGGCCAGCGGCACGATAACCAGGTTGGCGAACTTGGCGATGCGCCAGCCCGATGGCGTGCGCTCCGGCGGCGCCAGCGCGAGTCGGCCTGCCTGCTTCTCTGCTTCGACAAAGGTAATCAGGCCGCGCCGCGCCGCCTGTGCCTCGGCGCCCGATGCCAGCGGCCGGCGCACCACCTTCGCGCTCAGCACGCGCTGCAGCGCACTTTCCTGGCGTATCTGCAGCACGCTGCGGCCGACCCAGTTCACATAGTTCGCCGCCACCGGCGTGTCGTGCGCGAGCATCCAGGTCAGCAGATCGCCGTGCGCGTCGAAGCCTTCGCAGTGCGCGAAGATTTGCCGCAAGCCGGCCTCCGCACGCTGCGACAGGTCGGCGAGCATCCGTCGCGCCGGCCCATCGCAGTCGCCCATGAAGGCGAGGTAGAGCGGCGCCTGCGGTGGTCGAAAACCATACGCCTCGACATCGGCAAGCGTGGGATCGCCGAGCAGCACGAGTCGCGCGAAGTGCAGGCGCTCGAACGCGCCGAACGGCAGCATCGCGTTGCCCGGATCGGCCATGCCCGGAGCCGAGTTCATCGTGTCCAGCAACTCCCGCAAACCGCCTTCGCGACCCGCCGCGAGCGGTGCCACCACCGTGAAATGGGATTGCGGCGTCACGGTCAAAACTTCAGGCAGAAGTCGATCAGGCGATCCTTGCCCCAGTACACCTTGCCCAGATAGAAGCCGGCATCGATCAGCCGGATCTCGTCCCGAATCCAGTGCGCGACCAGCGAGGTCGCGGAGTAGTCGAGCACGATGCATTCCTTGCCGTCCAGCCAACTCGGCCCCTTGTAGACCTTGGCGACGATGGCCTCGACCCTGAATATGCTGATGCTGTTCTTCAACACGCCGTTGGCGGCATCGAACACTTTTCCCTGCCAGCCGAAGTGGTTGATGACCTTGGCAATGGTCTCGGAGTATTGGGTGCCGGGCGCGATGATCGCCGTGCCTTCGGCGGTGCCATCGGGAATGTCGCCGGGTGGACTGGCGCGGAACAGATCGTCCAGTTGCGCTTGCGTCATGGCCAGCAGTTTCGCTACGTCGTACGGCATGGCAGTCTCCTTCGCGGTTTCCCGCAGTGAACAAAACCCGATTCGATCAAGCCGTTCTTTGCGCATCGCGCAACATCGTTTCGGCCGCCTTCTCGGCCACCGTGTAGATCGCCGCGGCGACGAAGAATCCGGGAATGCGCGGGAACACCGAGGCGTCGACGACCCGCAGGCCGCGCACGCCATGCACCGAGAACGCACTGTCGAGCACGCCGCCTTCGGCGGCGGCGCCGATCGGGCAGGAGCACGAGGCGTGGTGGCCCCAGGCGGTGTTGCGCACGTAGTCGGTCAGGGCGGCATCGGTCTCGACGGCCGACCCGGGCGCGCATTCCTCGGCGATCACGCCGCTGGCGATCAGCGGTGCGGTCAGCCGGCGCAGGAACCGGATCGCCTGCACGACGGCCTGCAGATCCTTGCCCGCGGTGTCGCTGCCTTCCTCGAAATAACGGAAGTTCACCCGCGGCGTGTCGCGCGGATCGGCCGAACGCAGCCTGACCGTGCCGGCGCGATTGAGCGTATGCGCCTTCAGCACTGCCCAGGTCAGATAGTCGAGATGGCTGCGGATGACTTGCGAGAATCCGTGCGAGTAGCCTTCAAACCGCGTCGGCAAGGCCATGCAGAAAATGTCGGGTTCCGGCACAGCGGATGCCGAGCGGCGGATCAGTGCGATCGCTGCGCCACTGGATCCGTACATGCCGGCGCCCGGTCTGCGCCAGCGCCGCCACAGCGGAACCGGCATGCGTGAAGCGCTCCAGCGCTGCCACAGCGGATCGCCGCGCTCGAAGCGGGCTCCGGCGAGCACGCTCCAGGGTTGCCGCATGCGGTGCGTTACCGCCACTTCATAGCGATCCTGGAGATTGCATCCGACGCCCGGCAGATCGACCCGGATCGGAATGCCGTGGTCGCGCAGATGCGCGGCCGGGCCGATGCCGGAGAGCATCAGCAGTTGCGGCGTATTGAAGGCGCCGCCGCACAGGATCACCTCGCGACGCGCGCGCACCTCCCGCCGTTCGCCCGGTGCATCGCTGCAGGCCGGATGCGCACGGTAGAGGCGTGCCCCCTTGAGGTATTCGACCCCGCAGGCCGTCCCCCCGTTGTCGAAGATCACCCGGGTCGCGAGCGCATCGAGTTCGATGTGCAGGAGATCCCCGTGCGCGTTCTGCGCCTGCTTCACGCGCTCGCGTGCGCCGGTGCGCCGGTGCCCCGCGGTGGACAGCGGCGTGTAGCAGAGTCCCTCGAAGCTGCCTTGCCCCCAGATCCGCGCATTGGGATCGCCCGGACGACGCAGCCACCGCAGGACACCGAGCAGGGGCCTGGGCAGGGCATGCACGAAGCTGCGCGCGGATTCGGCCACCACGCGCACCATGGCTTCGTCGCCCAGCGCCTCGAGCGGCATCGATTTTTCGGTGCGCAACCAGCCGTTCCAGCCATGTCCGGTAGGATCGATGCCGAGCCAGCGCAGCGCCCGCCATACGCGCCGGTGATGGCAGGCCTCGACGCGCCGCACATGGCGGCGCATGCGCGACGCACGCCAGGAGCGGTCGCCGGTCAGTTGCGCGATGTGGTTCCAGTCGGAATCGTGCGGCGGCATGAAGATCATCGCGTTGTGCGCGGTGCAGCCGCCAAGTGCCGCCGCGCGCGGATAGAACACGCCACCGCGCGCGGCGTCGTACTTGGGATCGCGCGCCTGACGATCTTCCTCGGCGTAGTGGCGAACCTCGAAGCTCCAGCTCATCGCGGCGTTCTCGTTGGCGAACGGATGGAAGCCCGGCACGTCGTAGTCGTCCGGCAGGCATGGCGCATCCGTGGTGCACGCATCGCCGCCGGCTTCGAGCAGGAAGACGCGCATGCCGGCTTCGGTGAGGCGCGCCGCCAGCGTGCCGCCGCCGGCACCCGAGCCGACGATGACGTAATCCCACGCGGGCCCTTCAGTACTGTCCATGGGGCGGCTGCCGGAGATCAGAACGTCTTGAGGAACTCGATCAGCGCGCGCTTGTCCGCGTCGCTCAACTCCGGTACCTGGCCGAATGCCTTCTCGTCGGCACTCAGGCCTTTTTGCTGGTTGAACTGCGCCGTGCCGAAGTAGTGGCCGCGATTGACGACGAAGTCCGGGCACTTGCTCAGTCGCATCATCGGTGCCTTCAGGTTCGCGAAGCGGGCGCGCAGATCCTCGTCGCTGGCGTTTGCCGGGGCCGCAGCCAGATCCAGCTTGAGCTTGAGCAGCATCTCGCCGGTGTCGCGGACATGAGCGGCGATCGCCGCCGGATCCGTACTCTCGGCGCGCAGCTTGAGGTTGGTGAGCAGCCCGACCGGCACGCCCTTCGGTATCGGCCCGATCGTGATGTCGTCGCCGTCGCCGACAAGCCACGGCAACCAGCGGTGCAGCCGGCCTCGCAGCGCCTGCAGCGCGTTGGGCGCGTAGCCGGCCGGAATGACGATCTCGCTGCGCTGCGTCGTGCGGTCGATGGTGCCGGGCAGCTTGTCGCCGAGAACGGCATCGTGCTCGCGCTTCTGCGGCCACAGCATCTGCTCGATCGAGGCGTCGAACACCTTCATGCGACTCCCCACCGAGGGGTCGCCGGAGAACGGGCCGACCGCGTTGTTCAACAGGAACGGCGCCGTGGACCACAGGCCGATCAGCGAGGGCACCCGGGTATAGCCACGCCCTCCGGCCGGCATCGCATAGGGCATCGGTGCGCCGGTGAACGGATCACTGAGCGTCACCGTGCCGACCGATGGCAGCTGCTTGTACGACTGCGACGAGAAGTTGTCCCAGATGTTGCCGGCCAGTGCGTTGGTCGCCAGCGGGCTGCACACGTTGGTGCGCAGCAGGGTCACCGGGATGCGCGCATCGGTCGAAAGATAGTTGCCCTGCAGGAAGTCGTCCGCCTTGACGATGGTGCGCATCTGCGCCTTGTAGTCGTCGGTCTGGGTCCAGGTCCACCAGTGTTTGAAGCAGTCGAGGTAGCCGGTGCCAGCGCACTTGTCCGGATTCAGGCCGAGGTCGACTGGCGGTCGCGGCGCCTTGCTCGAATGGCAACGGGCGCAGGTATCGGCGAACACCTGCTTGCCGTGATCCAGCGTGGCCGCATCGGTGCTCAGATACGCGGCGCCGCCGGGCGCATCCTTCAGATAATCCGGCTGCGCGGCCTTCAGAAAGAACAGCGCCGTGTTCGGCGTACCCATTTCGGTGGCTTGCCAGTACCCGGAGTTCTTCTGTGCGGTCGCAATCGGGATCGGCGTGATCGTCTTGCCGCCGATGACCGGGTTGAAATGCAGCAGCCATTCCTCGCCGAACAGCCCGATGTTGAGATAGACCCGGTTGAGCGCGCCGAGCAGGCCGACCGAATCGGCGCCGTCCTTCAGGATGTGGGGCATGCGCACCGCATCCGGTTTGGTATAGAACTCAGTCAACGGGCCGTTGCTGACGAAGTCGTTGAGCTGCTTGTTGTCACGCTCGCCACCGGCGAGCTTTTCGTGCCACAGGCGTTTGCCCACTCCCAGGCGCGACACGAAGTCATAGAGCGCGTTCATCGTGCGTGGATTGTTGATGTTGTCGGTCGAAACAAGCGACGTGTCCATCGTGCCCGGCCGATACGTGTGCACGAGCTGGTACATGAAATTCGTGCGCCCCTCCGGCTTGTTCGAGTTGAACAGGAACAGGCGATCGACCCACATGTATTGCGAGCCCACCGACGAACTGAGGTTGGCGTATGCCGGATGCTCCGGATCGGCCGGCGGCTTCACCGGACTCGGGCCGACATGACAGAAACCGCAAGACATGCCGACCCGGTACGGGCGCACCAGATCCTTGCGGTTGTAGTAGGAGGGATCGGTGTAGTAACGCTCGGGATCCCAGGCCTTGGCGGCCTTGGCATCGAAGTCCGGATTCGGGAACAGGCGCAGGCCGACGATGCCGGTCGCATAGCCGTAGAACGAACCCACCGGTTGCGTGGTGCCGTCGCCCAGGGGCTTGCCGCGCGAACCGACCGCCACGCCCGGGTACTTGCTTTCATTCTCGAACGGATCGGCCGGGCAGTCCTTGCCGCGCACGTCCAACCACAGACCACGGCGATCCTTGTCGGGACCGGCCGCCTTCTCGAAGCAGGGTTCGTTGACCATGCCGAACCGACTCCAGCGGTCGTCCCGCGAGTAGCCCAGGCTGGGGTGCGAGCTGATGGTCTTCAGCAGGTCGAACGCGCCGAACGTGTAGTCGCTCATGCGGTTCCAGAAGTAGTCGTTGCCGCCACTCCAGACCAGCCACATGTTGCGTCCCTTGATCTCGTCCGGCGTCAGCGCCAGGGCACCGTCCATGTCATGGAAGTAGTCCTCCGACGCCTGCGGGAACGAAGCGCCATCGCGACCGGCCCGTCTGGCTTCATCGAGCACCTTGCCGGGCTCGGCTTGCTTGTGCGCGGAGCAGCCCGCGACGATCAGGCCCACCAGCAAGAACAATGTTCCCCACCGCCAGTGATACGAAATCATTGCGATCCTCCTGACTTCCAGTGCCCAGAGGTGGCAACCATGCACAGGCGCGCCGCCCGCTCCACGGCGAAGCCGCAGAGCGAACCCGACTCCGTTTCGGCAGCGAAACGTCAGGCTTTGCAACATCCTGATGCCAGCAACACGGCGGCTGTCTTTGCCCCTTCCAGATGGTCCGACCCACGGACGAATCAGCAACATCCATGCCACGACCGTGGCACTCGTCATCGGGTCCATGCAAGGGGTTGGCGTGTCATGCGCACGGTGGCCCTGGGTCACCGGTGACCCAGCGAACCATCAGAGTGGGTATGGACTGCCCCAGTCTGAAAGCGCTAGGCGAGGTTGCGGTGCCCGGCTGCGTTTGACTGCGAGCTTGTGAAGAAAATCACTTCCTGTGATTTTCTTCAGTCGCGAGTCCGGATCAGCGACGACGCCCGGGTTGAAAACGCCGACCGCTCGCGACTCGCCGACTATCGGCCGGCTGCTGGCGCGCAGGAATGTCGGCCATCCGAGGCGCCTCCCGGGGAAGCTCCGAACAAGCCGTCATTCCAGCTTTCGCCGGAATGACGAGCAAAGGCTTGCCCAGACATTGCCTAGAGGGCGGCCGCCTCGCGTGCCAGCAACTCGATGCCGGCCCAGTCGCCGCTGGCCAGTTTGTCGGCGGGCGTGAGCCATGAGCCGCCGACGCACAGCACGTTCGGCAAGGCGAGGAAGTCCGCGGCGTTGACCAGGCTGATGCCGCCAGTGGGGCAGAAGCGGATCTGCGGCAGCGGGCTGGCCCAGGCGCCGAGCAGCTTGGTGCCGCCGGCCGGCACCGCGGGGAAGAACTTCAGGTGGCGATAGCCGCGTTCGAGCAGGGCCATCGCCTCGCTGGCGGTGGCGACGCCGGGCAGCAGCGGCAATGCGCTGTCGTCGGCGGCGTCGAGCAGGCGCGGCGAGGTGCCGGGCGACACGGCAAAGCGGGCGCCGGCCTGCAGCGCGGCCTGCAGGTCGCGCGCGGTCAGCGCGGTGCCGCAACCGACCACGGCGCCTTCCACTTCGGCGGCAATCGCGCGGATCGCCTCCAGCGCGGCGCTCGTGCGCAGGGTGACCTCGATCGTCGAAATGCCGCCGGCGACCAGCGCGCGCGCCATCGGCACCGCGGCCTTCGCGTCGTCGATGATCACTACCGGGATCACCGGCGCCAGCCGCATGAGGGTTTCGACTTGCTGCTGCTTCTGTTCGATGGGGCTCACGTTTGACTCCTGGGTTTCACTCTTTCCCCTGCTGCGCAGGGGAGGGAGCAGAGCTACAGCACGCCGGCGCCGAGGTCGGCGTTGGCGGCGGCCTGGCGAAACAGGCCGAACAGTTCGCGGCCCATGCCGCTGTGCTCGCGCGACAGGTCGGCGGCATGCGGCAGGCGCGCGTCCAGTTCGTGCGCTTCGAGCAGGACGTCCAGACGTCCATTCGCCGCATCCAGCCGGATCATGTCGCCGTTGCGGATCTTCGCGATGTTGCCGCCGGCGACCGCCTCGGGGGTGACGTGGATCGCCGCCGGCACGCGGCCGGAGGCGCCGGACATGCGCCCGTCGGTGAGCAGGGCGATGCGGTGGCCGCGATCCTGCAACAGCGCCAGCGTGGGGGTGAGCTTGTGCAGTTCGGGCATGCCGTTGGCACGCGGGCCCTGGAAGCGCACCACCGCCACGAAGTCGCGATTCAGTTCGCCGCGCTTGAATGCGCCGGCCACTTCGTCCTGGTCGTCGAACACGATCGCCGGCGCCTCGATCAGCAGCCGGTCGTCCGGCACCGACGACACCTTGATCACCGCGCGGCCGAGGTTGCCATCGAGCATGCGCAGGCCGCCGTCGGTGCGGAACGGTTCGTCGACGCCACGCAGCACGCCGCGGTTGCCGCTCTGCTTGTCGACCGGCTTCCAGTGCAGTGTGCCGGTGGCGTCGAGTTGCGGGACCTGCGTATAGCCGTCCAAACCGGTGCCGAAGATCGTTTGCACGTCGGCGTGCAGCAGGCCGGCACCGAGCAGTTGGTCGATCAGGAAGGCCATGCCGCCGGCGTCGTGGAACTGGTTCACGTCGGCGTAGCCGTTCGGGTACACGCGCGCCAGCAGCGGGATCGCGCCGGACAGCGCGTCGAAGTCGTCCCAGCGCAACTGGATGCCGGCGGCGTGCGCGATCGCCACCAGGTGCAGCAGGTGATTGGTCGAGCCGCCGGTGGCGTGCAGGCCGATCACGCCGTTGATGATCGCGCGCTCGTCGATGATGTGGCCGAGCGGCAGGAACGCGTCGCCCAACGCGCTGTGCGCGGCGACGCGGCGCACCACCTCGGCGGTAAGCGCGTCGCGCAGCGGTGTGTCCGGCGCGGTGAAGCTGGCGCCGGGCAGGTGCAGGCCCATGATCTCCATCAGCATCTGGTTGGAGTTCGCGGTGCCGTAGAAGGTGCAGGTGCCGGCGGCGTGGTACGAGGCGGCCTCGGCTTCCAGCAGCTCGGCCTTGCTCGCCTTGCCGTCGGCGAAGGCCTGACGCACCTTGGATTTCTGTTCGTTCGGGATGCCGCTGGGCATCGGCCCCGACGGCACGAACGCGCCGGGCAGGTGGCCGAAGCTCAATGCGCCGATCAGCAGCCCCGGCACGATTTTGTCGCAGATGCCGAGGAACAGCGCGCCGTCGAACATGTCGTGCGACAGCGCCACCGCGGTGGCCATCGCCACCAGGTCGCGCGAGAACAGCGACAGCTGCATGCCGGGCCGGCCTTGCGTGATGCCGTCGCACATCGCCGGCACGCCGCCGGCGACCTGGGCGGTGAAGCCGGCGTCGCGCGCGACCTGGCGGATCAAGGCCGGATAACGCTCGTACGGCTGGTGCGCCGACAGCATGTCGTTGTAGGCGGTGACGATGGCGAGGTTGGCGCGCCGGCCGCTGCGCAGCGCGGCCTTGTCCTCGCTGCCGCAGGCGGCGAAGCCGTGCGCCAGGTTGCCGCAGGACAGGTGTTCGCGCTGCGGCCCGCTGCGGTCGATCGCGTCGATTCGCCTGAGGTATGCCGCGCGCGTCTCGCGGCTGCGCTCGCGCAGGCGTTCGGTGACTTCGGCGACAACGGGATGCAACGTGCTCATGATTCATTCCGGGTGGGTGGGAGCGCGCCTTGTGCGCGATCGGAGTTGCGGCGTCGCTGCTTCGCTGGCTTTTCACGCACAAGGTGCGCTCCTGCAGCGACGCTGGTTGTGGTGGTCACGGACACCAGTACACCGCCACCGGCACGCGCTGCTGGGTCAGCACCGCGCGCACCGGATAGTGCTGCGCGGCATCGAGGCCGAGCCGCGCGTCGGCGAGCAGGTCGCGTTTCTTTTCGCCGGCCACCAGCAGGTACAGCGCGCGCGTTTCCAGCAGCGTCGGCAGGCTCAGCGTGATGCGCGGCTCGCCGGCGCCGGGCGCATGCATCGACAGCACGCGCGCGGTGCCGTCCAGGTCCAGCGCGTCGGCGAGGTGGTCTCCGCCGGGGAAGAACGAGGCGGTGTGGCCGTCGTCGCCCATGCCCAGCACCACCGCGTCGAACGGCAGCGGCAGCGCACCGATGCGCGCGCTGGTGGTGGCCAGCCCGGCTTCGGGGGTGGCGTCGCCGGTGTACAGCGGCATGAACTGCGCGGCACCGGCGGCGTGCTGCAACAGCAGCGACTTCACCAGCCGCGCGTTCGAACGCTCGTCGGTTTCCGCCACCCAGCGTTCGTCGACCAGGGTCACCTGCACCTTGGCCCAATCGAGTTTCTCGCGCGACAGGCGGGCGAAGAAATCCTTCGGCGTGCTGCCGCCGGAGACCGCCAGCACGGCATGGCCGCGTTCGGCCAATCCGCGGCGCAGGCGTTCGGCGACGCGTTCGGCCAGTGCCGTGGCCTGCGCCTTGCCATCGGTGAAGCTGTGTGTGGTGACGTTCAGATGGGTGGTCATGATGAGGGGTGGCGCGGCGGGCACTCAGGCATGGCTGCGCGCATCGTGGGGAAGGGAGCCCCAGTCTGCCGCACGCATCGGTGGGGCCGGGTGAAGCGTCGGTAAACGCAGCCTATTCACTGTCTTCGTTCCAGGTGCGGCCGTCGCGCTCGATCAGCGCCACCGCGGCGCTCGGGCCCCAGCTGCCGGCGGTGTACGGCCGCGGCGGCTCGCCGCTGCCGGCCCAGGCGGCGAGGATCGGGCCGGCCCAGCGCCACGCCGCTTCCACTTCGTCGCGGCGCATGAACAGGGTGGGGTTGCCGCGCACCACGTCGAGCAGCAGGCGTTCGTAGGCATCGGGTTGCTGCACGCCGAACGCTTCGGCAAAGCTCATGTCCAGCGGCACGTGGCGCAGGCGCAGGCCGCCGGGGCCGGGATGCTTGATGGTCAGCCACAGCTTCACGCCTTCGTCCGGCTGCAGCCGCAGCACCAGCCGGTTCTGCGCCAGCGTGCCGGCATCGGGGTTGAAGATCGAGTGCGGTACCGGCTTGAAGGTGACCACAATCTCCGACACCCGGCTCGGCAGCCGCTTGCCGGTGCGCAGGTAGAACGGCACGCCGGCCCAGCGCCAGTTGGCGATTTCCGCCTTCAGCGCCACGAAGGTTTCGGTGCTGGACTTGCTGTTGCCCAGCTCCTCCGGATAGCCGGGCACACTGGCGCCTTCGGCCACGCCGGCGCGGTACTGGCCGCGCACGGTGAGTTGGGCGGCATTGCTGTCGTCGATGGCTTTCAGCGAGTGCAGCACTTTCAGTTTCTCGTCGCGCACCGCGTCGGGCGCCAGCGACGACGGCGGCTCCATCGCCACCATGCACAGCAGCTGCAGCATGTGGTTCTGCACCATGTCGCGCAGTGCGCCGGCGCGGTCGTAGTACGCGCCGCGATGGCCGACGCCGAGGGTTTCGGCCACGGTGATCTGCACGTGGTCGATGTGGCCGGCGTTCCACAGCGGTTCGAACAGCGCGTTGCCGAAGCGCAGCACCAGCAGGTTCTGCACCGTCTCCTTGCCGAGGTAGTGGTCGATGCGGAAGGTCTGCGACTCGCTGAACACCTTGCCGACCGCGTCGTTGATCTGGTTCGCGCTGGCCAGGTCGCGGCCGATCGGCTTTTCCAGCACCACCCGCGAGGCACCTTCGTTGAGCTTGTACTGGCCCAGCCGGTTGCAGATGTCGACGAACAGTTCCGGCGAAGTGGACAGGTAGAACACGCGGATGTGGTCGGGCTGGTTGCCGATAAGGGCGGCGAAGTCGTCCCAGCCTTCGTCCTTGCGCGCATCCAGCGGGCGGTAATGGACTTGCTGCAGGAACACGTCGAGCTGCGCCGCCGCGCACACGCCGATCAGCGCCTCGCGCAGCTGCGCGCGGTAGCCGTCGTCGTCCAGCGCCTCGCGGGCGATGCCGACAATCCGGCTGCTGGCTGGGATCTGGCCGTCGAGAAAACGATGGAACAGGGCCGGCAGCAACTTGCGCACGGCGAGATCGCCGGTGCCGCCGAAAATCACCAGGTCGAACGGTTCGACCGATTGGGAGGAAGCAGTCACGCGAACACCTCGACTCGATGCCGGATGGCGGGCAGGGGCCGAATGGCGCGATAACCCGGGTTGCCGAAGATCGTACCAGTGAAATACCAGATCAGCTACCCGGGTGCATACGAATTCATAAAACAGGTTGCGGTTGGGCGACAAGCTGGAATCACCTCTCGGACTCCGCTCACCCCGGATCGAGTCCGGGCCGGGCTCTGGGCGCGGGTCGCAGGCCGAAGCCGAAGGGTCCCTCAGCACGCACTTCGACTTCGCCGGTTGGCGCGGCTGCGCCCGGTGCGAACGGCTGATCTGACGGGCTTGCGATCAGTGGTTCGCTATTGGTATCGTTCGCCGCATGGAAACCGCACTGGCCAACGAATACCGCCGCATCTGCCACGACCCGGCCACGCACCAGCCGCTGGCTTACCTGCGCCTGCGCCGGGCGATCCGCAACATCGTCGAACATCGCGACATCGAGCCGGGCCAGGCGCTGCCCAGCGAACGCGACCTGTCGCAGGTGCTGAAGCTGTCGCGGGTGACCGTGCGCAAGGCGATCGCCGGCCTGGTCGAGGAAGGCTTGCTGACCCAGCGCCACGGTGCCGGCACCTTTATCGCCGAGCGCATCGTCAAGCCGATGTCGCGGCTGACCAGCTTCACCGAGGATCTGCGCGAGCGCGGCCTGTCGCCGCGTTCGGAATTCTTCGAGCGCGGCATCGGCGAGGTGACGCCGGAAGAGTCGATGGCGCTGAACCTGTCGCCCGGCTCGCTGGTGGTGCGCCTGCACCGCGTGCGCTACGGCCAGGACGAACCGCTGGCGATCGAGCGCAGCGTGGTGCCGGCCAGCGTGCTGCCCGATCCGCTGCTGGTGCGCGACTCGTTGTACGAGGCACTCGAAAAACTCAACGCGCGCCCGCGCCGCGCGCTGCAGCGCTTGCGCGCGGTATCGCTGAACGCGCAGCAGGCGCGGCTGCTGCACGTCAATGTGGGCAGCGCCGGGCTGAGCATCGAGCGGCGCAGTTTTCTGGACGACGGCCGCGTGGTCGAGTTCACCTGTTCCTGGTATCGCGGCGACATCTACGACTTCGTCGCCGAACTGCAGACCGACTGAGGACCGATCCTGATGGCCGCCCGCGACACCCTGATGTACCAGGAAGCGCACGAGGCGGCCGATGTGGTTGCACGCCAGTTCGCCGCGAACGAAGCGGTGGTCAGTGCGCTGGCGCAATCGCTGCGCGCACAGCCGCCGCGTTTCATCGTCACTTGCGCGCGCGGCAGCTCCGATCACGCCGCGGCTTACGCGAAGTACGTGTTCGAGACGCAACTCGGCATCGTCACGGCATCGGCTTCGCCATCGGTGACTTCGGTGTATGCGGCCGAGCAGCAGTGGCAGGGCGCGCTGTTCATCGCGATCTCGCAGTCGGGCAAGAGCCCCGACCTGCTGCGCAATGCGGAAGCGGCAAAGGCCGCCGGCGCCCGCGTGGTGGCGCTGGTGAATGTCGAGGATTCGCCGCTGGCCGCGCTGGCCGATACGGTGATCCCGTTGCATGCCGGGCCCGAACGCAGCGTGGCGGCGACCAAGAGTTACATCGCCGCGCTGGCCGCGGTATTGCACCTGTGCGCGCGCTGGCGCGGCGACGCCGCACTGGGCGCCGCACTGCAGGTGTTGCCGGGTGCGCTGCGCAGCAACTGGGATGCGGACTGGTCCGCACTGAGCGACGGCCTGGCCGGTGCGCACAACCTGTTCGTCGTCGGCCGCGGCTACGGCCTCGGCATCGCGCTGGAGGCGGCGTTGAAATTCAAGGAAACCTGCGGCCTGCACGCCGAGGCGTTCAGCGCGGCCGAGGTGAAGCATGGCCCGATGGCCCTGGTCGGGCCGAATTTCCCGGTGCTGTGCTTCGCGCAGGACGACGATACCCTGGCCGGCACCCTGGCGGTGGCGCGCGAATTCCGCAGTCGTGGCGCGCAGGTGTTCGTGGCCGCGCCGGGGCAGCGCGGCGCAGGCACCTTGCCGGTGGCCGCCGGTTTGCCCGCGCTATGCACGCCGCTGCTGATCATCCAGAGCTTCTACCGCGCCGCCAGCGAGCTGTCACTGCGCCGTGGCTTCAACCCCGACGTGCCGCCGCATCTCAACAAGGTGACCGAGACGGTCTAGGGAATCGCCATGACTACCGCCCTTACCCACGCCCGCGTGCTCGCTGCCGACGGCTGGCACGACGACCTTGCTGTGCTGCTGGAGGGTGAGCGCATCGTCGACCTGCTGCCGCCGGCCGATCCGCGAGTGCGTGATGCGCATCAGCACGATCTGCACGGCGCGATGCTCTTGCCCGGCTTCATCGACGTGCAGGTCAACGGCGGCGGTGGCGTGCTGTTCAACGAAGCGCCCACGGTGGAAACGCTGCGTCGGATCGGCGCGGCGCACCGGCGCTTCGGCACTACCGGCTTCCTGCCGACGCTGATCAGCGACGACGTGGCCGTGATGCGCGCGGCGCTGGCCGCGGTGGAGCAGGCGCTGGCCGAGGGCGTACCCGGCGTGCTTGGCATCCATCTGGAAGGCCCGTACCTGGCGCCGGCACGCAAGGGCGTGCACGACCCGAAATACTTCCACGCGCCGGGCAGCGACGAGCTGGCGATGCTGTGCGCGCCGCATCGCGGCGTGCGACTGATCACGCTGGCGCCGGACCAGGTGTCGCTGGCCAGCATCGGTGCACTGGTCGCCGCCGGGCTGATCGTCTGCGCGGGACATACCGCGGCCGACTATGAAACGATCCGTGCCGCGCTCGCGGCCGGCGTGCGCGGCTTCACCCACCTGTTCAACGCGATGACGCCGTTCGGCAGCCGCGAGCCGGGCGTGGTCGGTGCCGCGCTGGAGGATGCGATGAGCTGGTGCGGCATCATCGTCGACGGCCATCACGTGCATCCGGCCAGCCTGCGCGTGGCGGTCGCCGCCAAGCCGCGCGGCAAGATGCTGCTGGTCACCGACGCGATGCCGCCGGTCGGTGCGGACCACCCCGACTACGTGCTCAACGGCGAAACGATCGTCGTGAAAGACGGCATCTGCCAGACCGCGCAAGGCGTGCTGGCCGGCTCCGCACTGGACATGGCCGGCGCCGTACGCAACGCGGTGCAGTTGCTCGGCCTGTCGCTGGAGGAAGCGGTACGCATGGCCAGCACCTACCCCGCCGAGTTCCTCGGCCTCGGTGGCAGCCACGGCCGCATCGCGCCGGGCTATCGCGCCGATCTGGTGGTGCTGGATGACGAGTATTGCGTGCAGCAGAGCTGGATCGGTGGGAGCTGAAGCGCGCGTGGCGGGCCGAGGCAGCGCAAGAACCGGATCGCCACAACAATCCGGAATTTCAGCGGCGGCCAGCCTGGCATGTGGTGATCAGTCCGCGTCAACCCCGGGCGGGCCGATGGCCAGACGCAGCGGCTCCAACTGCTTCGCATAGTGGCGCCATTGGTCCAGGCCGCGGGTGTGGATGGATTCGCGTACCTGAGCACTGCTTGGGGTGGCGACCGGAGAGGCGTTGAGTTCGGGATGCAGGCAGTTTTCCTCCAGCGAGAGCCCGCAGTATTCGAGTACTCCGCGCAGCATGGACTCCGGATCGCGCACCAGCGAGGTATAGGAAACGTCGAACATGGCGCCTGGCAAGCGATCGTGCCAATGCCGGGTCAAACGCGCGTATTCACCGTAGTAATGGGCCAAGGCCTGCAGGTCGTAGCTGTAGGACGAAACATTGCCGAACATGGCCTTGAAGTTCGAAAAGCAGGTGTCGATCGGATCGCGCACCATGTGCAGGATTGGCGCGTGCGGCAAAGCCCGGCGGATGAACGCGACCATCTGGATGTTGGCCGGAAGTTTGTCGATGTAGTATGCGCGACCCTGCGCGCGCCATTGCGTCTGCTTGAGATAGCGCGCACCCAGTTCGGCGTAGTCGATGTCGGCGCTGTGCTGGGTGATTTTTAGCAGGCCTTGTGATCTGGCCGGGGTTACGTCCGCTACCCAGTGCAGCTGGCGCCAGAAGTCGATGATCTCGCCGGCGGACACGACCTCCGAGTGGCCCGACAGCATCCGATCGAGCAGGGTGGTACCAGAGCGCGGCATGCCGACGATAAAAATGGGAATAGGACCATCGAACGCGGGTCTGGATCTCGTCTCATCGGTCTGCTCGTTCGGTACCGGCAGGCGTATCAATGCGTCGGTAACGGCGGCTTCGCCAGCCGTGTCGTAGGGATTGAGCTCGTGCATGAGGGAATTGCACCGCACTAGAGCGGGCCAGGCTTCTTCGTGGCGCTTGAGGTCGTCCAGTATCTTGAATTGCGCGTACTCAAATTCCGCGCGCACAAACCTGGCGTCGGGGTCCTTGCTGTTCCGGGTGAGCCGGTGCAGTTGTTCCTGCACGAAATCCAGCCGATTGGCTTCCGGCTTCTGCTTGCGCAGGTTCACCAGAACCATCGCTGCATCGCCGAAATGTGGCCAGCGCCTCAGGCAGCTCTCCAGTACCGTGCAGGCGTGATCGATGTCGCCACTGAACTGAAGCAGCATCGCATACAGGTGCAGCTCGCCCGGCGAATCGATACCAGCCGCCAAGGCTCTTTCCATCAACGCTCTGGCCGAGGCGATCTCGCCGAGCACGAAGCGTAGGTGTGCCTGCCCAACCAGTAATTCCGGCGGTGGCTCGGGTGCCTGGGCGAGCAGATCGAGACAGCTACGTGCAGCCAGGGTTTCGCCGACGGCAACGAGACGCTGCGCCACCTTGATGATGAAAGCCGTGTCTCGCGGAAGCCGCTGCGCGACACGAAGCATCAGTGCGGTCGATTCACGGAGCCGGCCCCGCTGGAACAGCACATCGGCCAGTTCAAGGCGCGCTACGGCATCGTCCGGTGCCTGCAGCACAAGCGACTCCAGGGTAGCCTGCGCGGCCTCCCACTGCTGGCTGTCGATGCATTGCCGGGCCTGCTGGCGCAGGCGGCTTTCTGCCGTGGAAAGGCTCAGTGAATTCATCTGGATATAGTAACTACACGGATGCTGCGTTGTGATCCTTCTCACCTTGTTCGCATGCGTACGATGAGGTCACTCCACCATCGGCGGCAACGGGCTCTCGGCAGCGGGATAAAAAAAGCCACCGGCCCGAAGGTCGGTGGCTTGGTTTGGCCAGTTTCAGCCGGTATCAGCTATCAGTAATCGTACTGGACCGACAGACGCACCGTACGCGGCGGCTGCCAGTAGATCCCGTCGCCATAGCTGTTGTTGACGTACACGGTACTGACACCATCGTAGGCGCTTTCGCCAGCCGCGTCGGTCTGTATCGGCCTCTGCTGGTTCAGCGCGTTGATCACATCCAGGTTGAAACCCAGCTTGTGGTCGGCAAACGCCGGCGCGTAGTGCACACCGAGGTTGACCAGTTCGGTCCATGGGGTGTGCCCGGCCTTGCCTGACGGGATGCGAACACCATGGCACCAGTGGTAGTTGCCGCTGCCGCCGTTGTTGTAGCCAGTCGGGTCGCCGACGCCGGTCGGGCCGTAATAGCCCAAGCACTCCTTGGGCGTACCGGACTGCGCCAGCAGCGTGCCGGAGACCAGCCATTCCGGCGTGATCTGATAAGCGCCGCGGAAGCGGATCTGGTGCTTGCGTACGTTGGCCAGTTCGCCATCTTGGCCATCCATGAGCTGCCAGCTGTCCCAGTCCTCGGTCTTGGAGACGTCGCCCTGGCCGAAGTCGGAACGCACCTGACCCTCGGTGTTGCCGAAGCCGCGACTCCAAGTGTAATCGAGGCGAGCCATCCACTTGCCGTCGAACGGATGCTCCAGGTACATATTCAGCGAACCGATCTTGCGCCTGACGCCATTGATGTAGCCCCAGTCCTTCTGGGTCATCGGCACGAGGACGCTGCTGCTGCCATCATCCGTCTTCACCAGCATGTTGTTGGTCAGGCCGGGGTTGATCAGGCGGCAGTACGAGGCGCCGTACAGCGAGTCGCCGTAAAGACCCGGATCCAGTCCCATGCTGGTCATCTTGGTGGCGATCTGGCCCGGCGAGCACTCATCGTCGATCGCGGTCTTCAGGTCGCGCCACATCGCCTTGGCGCCGTAGGTCCAGCTGTCGTTGAGCTTCTTGTCGAAGCCAGCGATGAACTCATCCACGTACTCCGGCTTCAGGTTGCGCGCGGTGACCTGCTGCGGATCCTTGGGCAGGCCGAACTCGCCATCGGGCGAGGTGACCGGGCCAAGCGCCGTCAGGCCGGTCGGCACGCCGTTCGCGTCGATGCCGGTATAGCTGAACCGCTGGGTGAGATAGGTCGAACGGTTTGCCGCACGCTCGGCCGCGTTGTCGGGCAGCGCCAGGTAGTAGCGGCCGACATTGCCGTAGATCTTGAACGAGGAGTCGCCATTTACGTCCCAGCTGGCGCCGATGCGTGGCTCCCACTGGTTCTTCTCGTCCACGAACGCCTTGCCGAGGTCGTTGTAGTTGGTGAAATGGTCGTTGCGGACGCCGATGTTCAGCAGCACGTTGGAGCTGACCTGCCAGTCGTCCTGCAGGTAGTAGGCCTTCTGGGTCATCGTCATGCTGGTGGCCCAGCCGACCGTGCGCTTCTGCACGTAGGTGGGGAAGTAGCGCCAGTAGTAGTTCAGCGCCGGGTTGAACGGATTCTGATTGTCCGGACCCTGGTTTTTGGCCCCGTAGCTCATGTTGTCGATACCGACGGCGAGGTCGTGATCACCCAGCTTGTAGTCGAAGTCGACGCGCAGGCCGTGGGTGCTGTTGCTCGCCTTCGGCGATGTCCAGGTGGTATTGCCCTGGGCGTTGACGATACCGTTCGGCCCCGTGCCCGGCGGCAGGTAGGCCGTGTTCTGGTTGTAGGGACGCGAGATGAATGGCAGCGGACTCTGGTTGCCGTAGACGACCGGATCCTGGAAGTGGGCCTTGCCGTACAGGATGCTCAGCGTGGCTGCATCGGTGATGTAGCTGGTGAAGTGACCCAGGTAGAACTGGGCGTTGTCCTTGGTGATGTCGTTCTTGTTGATGTAGGCACCCGACTTCAACGTGTCGTTGTCGAACGCGTAGGTCGAGCCGGCGCCGGTGGACTTCTGGTTGTTCAGCGCAGTCAGTTCCAGGATGTTGCTGTCGGTGATATTCCAGTCCAGCTTGCCGTAGAACTTCGTGTGCTTATCCCGGTTGTACTGGACTTTCTGATTGACGGCAGACTCCACATTGTTGGTCTGCGTCTTGGTGGTCTCGGCCGCCAGGAACATGAACAGCTTGTCCTGGATCAGCGGGCCACCGAGGTAGGCGGAGTAGGTTGTCTCCCACTCCTTGTTGTCGTTGCGGTACTGGTTCAGCGTACCCGGCTTGGCTGGATCTTCCAGCTGGTAATGGGTGAAGCCATCGGGGCTGGCGGGGTTGGCGACATCTGCGGGGATTGCAGGGTTGCCGTAACGGTTGTTGACCGGCGTGCCCTCGAGGAACCGCGGCTGCCAGACCGCCTGGGCGCCGAAGTGCCATTCATTGGTGCCGCGCTTGCCGATCTGGTTGATCACACCACCGTCGGAGCGGCCGTACTTGGCGCTGTAACCGCCGGTCAGCGTTTCCTGCTGGTCGATCGCGCCGTAGGGCAGCGCAAAGCCACCCAGGTTCTTGTACGGCTCGCCGGTGTTGTAGCCGTTCACGTAGTAAGCGTTCTCGGACACGCTCGATCCGCCGAAGGCGACCGCGTTGGGGAAGAAGCCGCTGCCCTTGACCGTACCCGGAGCGAGGAGGGCGATGGACTCCGCGTCGCGACTGATCGGCAGTTTCCGCAGGTCGGCGGCGGTGATGACCGTGCTCGAACTGACGCTGGAGACGTCGATGGAAGGCAATGCATTGGCCGAGACGGTCACCGCGCTCAGCGATGTCGTTTCGGCACTGAACGTGACCACAGTGCCGGCGTTGGGCGCCAAGGACACCTTGCGTGTGTCGACGACCGCGCCATCTTTCTTAAGCGAGACCGTGTAGACACCGACCGGCACGTTGCTGATCTGGAAACGCCCGGAGCTGTCGACAGCCACTTCGCGCGTCAGACCGGACGAGTTGGTGGCACTGACGGTTTCACCCGCGGCTGCCGGTGCCTGGCCAAAGATGGAGCCCGTGGTGGACTGCGCCATGGCGACACCGCCGAGGCTCATGCTCAGTGCCAGGGCGAGCGCGGTATGGTGCCACCTCGGATTATGGATTTTGTTTTGACTGCTCATTGGTAATGAATTTCCCCAGAGTGGAAGGCCCAAAGGCCGAGTGACGTAATTCGATCAGCGCATCGATCAGCAAGCCGATGCATGTTGGCCGCCGCCGATGGGTCCATCAGGCAGGCATGTGGCCTCATGTCGTCGCTTTGTATCCATGACATCTAACAACCTGCTGTCCGAACATAAAACGACATAAATACTGACGTCAACAAAATGTTTATAAGTCATCACCAATTAGTAAGTAATTACGATTTCAGGCTAATTGACTTACAATAACTTGCGATTATTGTTTCCTTGTTTAGCTAATGTGAGTACTAGCTTGTGAAACGTACGCAGCGGTTAGAACAATAGGGTCGGAACCTGAAAACGCCCTCTTAACGCAGGTGTCCGATTGCGCGAGCTTCGCGTCAGGGTTAGAGTTGCGCGGTTCAGGTGTCCCGAAGGCTCATGGCCCGACGGATGAAACGGGAAGCCGGTGCGTGGTGTGCGAACGCACTGCAAGGCCGGCGCTGCCCCCGCAACGGTAAGCGAGATCCACGAACGGCGGATGCCACTGTGCGCAGCACGGGAAGGCGCCGTTCACGGCCTGCGGAACACCGCAGGCCACTCGTCAGCCCGGAGACCGGCCCGAACGATTCCTGGTGGCTCGCGGTGGGCGAGGCCGAACCACGTGTCGGTCGCTCCTGCCTGCCCGTCGTTCCGTCTTCCCCCCGCTTGCCGTCAGCTCATTGAACACATGAGCCGTGCGCGGGTGCGCGGCGTAGAGGAACGAACATGATGAAGAAGTCCCTGCTGGCAGCAGCGCTGCTCGGCGGCACGATGGCCGCGCAAGCCGCCGACCAGAACGACGCATCGGCGCTGGCGCCGGTGATCGTCACCGCCACGCGCACCGCGATCACTGCCGACGAAGCGCTGTCGTCGGTGACGGTGATCACCCGCGCCGACATCGAGCGGCTGCAGCCGCTGTCGGTACCGGACCTGCTGGCCGGGCTGCCCGGGGTGAGCTTCGCCAACACCGGCGGCTACGGCCAGCAGACCTCGCTGTTCATGCGCGGCACCAACTCCACCCACACCCTGCTGCTGGTCGACGGCGTGCGGGTGGCTTCGGTCAGCGCCGGGCTGGCGGCGTTCGAGCAGATTCCGGTGGAGCAGATCGAGCGCATCGAGATCGTGCGCGGCCCGCGTTCCAGCCTGTACGGCGCCGACGCGATCGGCGGGGTGATCCAGATCTTCACCCGCCGCGGTACGCGTGATGGCGGCCTGCAGCCTTCCTTCAGCGTGACCACCGGCAGCAACAACCTGCTGCGCGGCCAGGCCGGTTTGTCCGGCGGCAGCGAGCACGCCTGGTACAACCTCGGCGTCGGCGCCCAGTACACCCGCGGCATCAATGCCTGCCGCATTGGCGCCGGCGTGGTGTTCGCCGGCTGCTTTACTGATGAGCCGGACCGCGACGCCTACCGCAACAAGAACCTCAGCGCCAGCGGCGGCTACCGCTGGGACAACGGCGCCGAGCTCACCGGCACCTGGCTGCGCAGCCTCGGCGAGATCCATTTCGACGGCAGCTACCAGAACCGCAGCCGCACCCTGCAGCAGGTCGCCGGCAGCAGTTTCAGTTTCGACCCGCTGGAGGCATGGAAGACCACGCTGAGCGCGGGCCAGAACCTGGACCGCTACGACAACTACGAGAACCGTGACTTCGTCGGCTACATCTACTCGCGGCGCAACCAGGCGTCGTGGCAGAACGACCTCAGCGTGGCCAGCAACCAGCTGCTGACGCTCGGTATCGACTGGCAGGGCGAGCACATCGACAGCGACACCGGCTTCCTCGCCAGCCGCCGCAACAATACCGGCGGCTACGCGCAGTACCAGGGTACGTTCGGCCGCAACGAGGTGCAGCTGTCGGCGCGGCGCGATCACAACAGCCAGTTCGGCAACCACAACACCGGCGCCGCGGCGTGGGGCTATCGCTTCGATGGCGGCCTGAAGTTGTCGGCCAGCTACGGCAGCGCGTTCCATGCGCCAACCTTCAACGACCTGTATTACCCGTACGGCAGCGGCAATCCGGACCTGAAGCCGGAAAAATCGCGCAGCGCCGAACTGGGCCTGAGCCAGCAGCAGGAGACATGGAACTGGGCGCTGAACGCCTACCAGACCCGCATCGACCAGCTGATCGCGCTGGACAGCAACTACTTCCCGTCCAATATCAGCAAGGCGCGCATCCGCGGCGTGGAAGGCCAGCTCGGCGCGAACTTCGCCGGCTGGCAGTTGCAGACCTACCTGGGCTGGCTGCAACCGCGCAACGAGGACGGCGGCGTCAACGACGGCCGCACCTTGCCGCGCCGACCCGGGCGCACCGCGCGGGTGGATCTGGACCGCCGCTTCGGCGCGTTTGGCGTCGGCGCCAGCGTCAACGCCGCCGGGCGCAGCTACGACGACGCGGCCAACCGCCATCCGCTGGGCGGCTACGCCACTACCGATCTGCGCGCCAGCTGGCATTTCGCGCCGGACTGGCAGGTCGAGGCGCGCCTGGCGAACGTGTTCGACCGCCACTACGAGACCGTCTGGTACTTCAACCAGCCCGGCCACAGCGCGTTCCTGACCCTGCGCTACAGCCCGGCCAGGCGCTGATCCCGCTGCCACGCATGCAGGAACCCGGTAGCGGGTTTCTGCATGTGGGTGGACTTCAGGCACATACACAAGGACCGCGACAACTGGCATAACGTCGGCATGAATGGAACGCCCGCAACGTCCCTGGCCGCGCCCCCGGCGCTCCCGCCACGCTTGCGCGCCAGGGAGGCCGCTTGAACCTCTTCGCCCCGTTGGTCCGCCGACCCGTCGGCACCTCGTTGCTTGCGCTCGGGTTGATGCTGGCCGGGCTGTGGGCGTACCTGCTGCTCGGCGTGGCGGCGTTTCCGTCGATCGAGTTTCCCGGCGTGGTGGTGTTTGCGCAGATGCCGGGCGCCAGCGCGCAGACCATGGCCGCGACCGTGGTGGCGCCGCTGGAACGCCATCTCGGGCGTATCCCCGGGGTGCGGCAGATGTCCTCCGGCGCCAGCGAGGGCGGCGCGCAGATCCAGGTCCTGTTCAACATGGACCGCAATGCCGACAAGGCCGCGCGCGACGTGCAGGCGGCGATCAACGCGGCGGCGACGGACCTGCCGGCCGGCCGGCCTCCGCCCGGATATTTCAAGTTCGACACCTCGCAGATCCCGGTGCTGCTGGTCTCGCTGACCTCGGCCAGCCTGCCACCGGACCGGTTGTACGACCTCACCGACACCTTGCTGAAGCCGGCGGTGGCACAAATTCCCGGTGTGGCCCAAGTGCAGGTGAGTGGCGGCACGCCGCACGCGGTGCGCATCGTGCTGAACACCGGTGCGCTGGTGGGCATGGGCATCACCGCCAACGACGTGGCCAATGCGCTGCGCGCTGCCAACGTCACCTCGCCGCAGGGCACGCTCAGCAACGGCGTCACGCGCATGACGGTGAGCGCCAACGACGCGCTGCACACGGTGCAGGATTTCGCCGCGCTGGTGGTCGCCAGCCACAACGGCGTACCGGTGCGGCTGGCCGACGTGGCGACGATCAGCGGCGGCCAGGAAGACAAGTACGCGGCGGCGTGGTTCAACGGCCAGCGCGCGGTGGTGCTGCAGATCAACAAGCGGCCGGAAGCGAACACGGTGGCCACGGTGGCGGCGGTCCGCGCGCGCCTGCCCGAGCTGCGCGCTCTGCTGCCGGCCGACGCGACAATCACCCCGATCTTCGACTTCACCCCGACCACCCTGTCGGCGCTGCACGAGGTGGAGGTCGCGCTGCTGATGGGCATCGTGATGGTGGCGCTGGTGATGCTGGTGTTCCTGCGCCGGCTGCGGCCCACCGTGATCGCGATGTTCAGCGTGCCGCTGTCGCTGGCCGGCGCGTTCGTGGCGATGTGGATGCTCGGCTTCACCCTCAACATCTTCTCGCTGGTGGCGCTGGTGCTGTGCGTGGGCTTCGTGGTGGACGACGCGATCGTGGTGATCGAGAACATCGTGCGCCACATGGAACGCGGCGAGCCGCCGCTGCAGGCCGCGCTCAACGGCGTGCGCGAGATCGGCTTCACGGTGATCTCGATCACGCTGTCGCTGATCGCGGTGTTCGGGCCGATGGTGTTCGGCAACAACATGTTCACCATGCTGATGCGCGAGTTCTCGGTAACCCTGATCGCCACCATCGTGATCTCGGCACTGGTCTCGCTCACGCTCACCCCGGCGCTGTGCGGCGCCTGGCTGGCGCACGAGCCCGCGGGCACGCGCACGCCGGGGCGGCTGGAGCGTCTGGCCGAGCGTTTCGACAACGGCATGCTGCGCATCTACGAGCGCGCGCTGGACTGGGCCATGCATCATCGCCGGCTGATGCGCTGGCAGCCACTGATCCTGCTGGCGTTCACCATCGGCCTGGCGGTCGTGGTGGTGATGACCGCCGGCGGCGGCCTGATGCCGAAGGAGGACACCGGCCTGCTGCAGGTGAGCATCACCGCCGACGCCAACATCTCGCCCACCCTGCTGGCCCGGCGCACGCAGGAGGTGGCGGCGAAAGTCCAGGCCGATCCGGCGGTGGATGACGTCTCCGCCTTCCTCGGCGGCAACAACGCCGGCGGCGCGGTCGGCAACCAGTCCAGCCTGTTCGTCGACCTGAGGCCGCTTGGCGACCGGCCGGGCGACCGCCACGTCACCTCCCAGGCGGTGGTCGACCGGCTGGACAAGTACTTCAAGAACGTGCCGGACCTGGACGTGTCGCTCAGCGTCAACCAGTTCATCAACGGTGGCGGCGGTGGCGGTGGCGGCAAAGGGCAGTATGCGTTCCAGCTCGACAGCCTGGACGGCACGTCGCTGCAGCAGCCCACCCTGAAGCTGGCGCGGGTGATGCGCGGCATGAAGCAGTTTCGCAACGTCAGCACCAGCTTCGACAGCATCGGCAAGCAGCAGATGCTGCAGGTGGACCGCAACGCCGCCGCGCGGCTGCACGTGAGCCTGGCCCAGGTGGACACGGCACTGGCCAACGCGTTCGGCCAGACCCCGGTCTCCACCATCTACTCCGACATCAACCAGTACCGCGTGGTGATCACCGCCAGCAGCGCCGAGTCGCTGAGCCCGGCCACCCTGCTCAATACCTATGTACGCAATGCGCAGGGGAAGATGATTCCGCTGTCCGCGCTGGCGAAGATCCAGCCGCACATCGCACCGGCCACCATTCGCCACGAGGACCAGCTCGAATCGGCCGCAATCATCTACAACCTGGCCAAGGGCCTCACCCAGGCGGACGGCCTGAAGCTGGTCGACCAGGCGATGTTCGCCGCACAGCTGCCGCCCGGCGTGCAGAAGAAATATTCCGGCGACAACAAGAACCTGGTCGACACGATGAACAACGCGCTGGTCATGCTGCTGGCGGTGATCCTGGTGATGTACGTGGTGCTGGGCATCCTGTACGAGAGCCTGATCCACCCGCTGACCATCCTTTCCACCCTGCCGGCCGCCGGCATGGGCGCGTTCCTGGCGATGCTGGTCACGCATACCCAGCTGACCCTGATGTCGGTGATCGCGATCCTGATGCTGATCGGCATCGTCAAGAAGAACGCGATCCTGATGGTCGACTTCGCCCTGGTCGCCGAACGCGACCGCGGCATGTCGCCGCCGGAGGCGATTCGCGAGGCGGCGCTGGTGCGCTTTCGCCCGATCACCATGACCACCCTGGTCGCGATGGGCGCGGCGCTGCCGCTGGCGATCGGCTTCGGCTACGGTTCGGAGATGCGCCAGCCGCTCGGCATCGCCATCCTCGGCGGCCTGTTCGTGTCGCAGCTGCTGACCTTGCTGAGCACGCCGGCGATCTACCTGTGGCAGCACGACCACCGCCAGCGCAAGGCCGCGCGGCGTCAGTTGCGGGCCGAGATCAAACGCCAGCGGATAGTGCAGCAGCAGATGCCGGCCTTGCCGAAATAATCGCGGCGGCCCCCTGCCTTCCGGCAGGGTGTGGACTTCAGGCACATACGTCGGGGCGTGCCAAAGGGCATAAAGTGGGCATGAACGGAACTCTTGCCCTATCCTCGCCATCCCTGCGCGGCTCCAGTCTGCGTCCGCACCGGTGGACGGAAGCACCATGAACATCTTCGCCCCGTTGATCCGCCGCCCGGTCGGCACCTCGCTGCTCGCGCTCGGCCTGATGTTGGCCGGGCTATGGGCGTACCTGCTGCTCGGCGTGGCCGCGTTGCCGTCGCTGGATTTTCCCGGCGTCTACGTGGTGGCCAGCCAGCCCGGCGCCAGCGCGCAGACCATGGCGAACACCGTGCTGGCGCCGCTGGAGCGGCACCTGGGGCGCATCCCCGGCGTCGACGAGATGTACGGCAATGCGAACGAGGGTTCCGCCTCGGTGATGGTGCGCTTCACCATGGACCGCACCGCCGACAGCGCTGCGCGCGACGTGCAGGCGGCGATCAACGCGGCCGCGGTCGACCTGCCGCCGGGGATGCCGTCGCCGCCGCAGTACTTCAAGTTCGACACCTCGCAGATCCCGATCCTGTTCCTCGCGCTGACCTCGACCGGGCTGCCGCAGGACCAGCTGTTCGACCTCACCGACACCTTGCTCAAACCGGCGGTGGCGCAGATCGACGGCGTGGCCCAGGTGCAGGTGTTCGGCGGCACCCCGCACGCGGTGCGGATCGAGCTGGACACCGCCGCGCTGGCGGCCAAGAACCTCACCGCGAGCGACGTGGCCAACGCGCTGCGCGCGGCCAACGTCACCTCGCCGCAGGGCATCCTGAGCAACGGTCGCACGCAGATGACGGTGAGCGCCAGCGACGGCCTGCAGACGCCGGCCGAGTTCGCGCGCCTGCTGGTCTCGGTGAAGAACGGCACGCCGGTGCGGTTGTCCGACGTGGCGAAGATCTACGGCGGCCAGCAAGACGAGTACCAGGCGGCGTGGTTCAACGACGCGCATGCGGTCGGCATGCAGATCAGCAAGCGGCCGGAGGCGAACGCGGTGGCCACGGTGGAGGCGATCCGCGCCAAGCTGCCGCAGCTGCGTGCCTCGCTGCCGCAAAACGTGACGATGACGCCGGTGTTCGACCTCACCCAGACCACCAAGTCGGCGCTGCACGAAGTGCAGGTGGCGCTGCTGATCTCGATCGTCATGGTCGTCTTGGTGATGCTGGTGTTCCTGCGCCGGCTGCGCCCGACCTTGATCGCCACGCTGAGCGTGCCGCTGTCGCTGGCCGGCGCGTTCGTGGTGATGTGGACGCTGGGCTACACGCTCAACACGTTGTCGCTGGTGGCGCTGGTGCTGTGCATCGGCTTCGTGGTGGATGACGCGATCGTGGTGATCGAGAACATCGTGCGCCACATGGAGCGCGGCGAGCCGCCGATGCAGGCGGCGCTGACCGGCGTGCGCGAGATCGGCTTCACGGTGATCTCGATCACCTTGTCGCTGGTGGCGGTGTTCGCGCCGCTGCTGTTCGGCAACAACATGCTGGTGCTGCTGCTGCGCGAGTTTTCGGTGACCCTGACTGCGGCAGTGGTGATCTCGGCGCTGGTCTCGCTGACGCTGACGCCGGCGCTGTGCGCCTACCTGCTGACCCACGAGCCGGAGCACCGCAAGCCGCCCGGGCGGATCGAGCGGGCGGTGGAGAATTTCGACCGCAACCTGCTGCGCATCTACGCGCGCGCGCTGGACTGGGCGATGCACCATCGCCGGCTGATGCGTTGGCAGCCGTTGACCCTGCTGCTGCTCACCTTCGCACTCGGCTTCGCGGTGGCGAAGACCGCCGGCGGCACCTTCATGCCGGACGAGGACACCGGCCAGCTGCAGGTGGACATCCGCGCCGACGCGAACATCTCGCCGGCCGAGCTGACCGCGCGCGCGCTGGCCGTGGCGAAGATCATGCAGGCCGATCCGGCCGTGCTCGACCAGCTGACCATGCTCGGCCGCGATGGCGGCGGCGGTGGCGCGGTCGGCAACAATGCGCAGATGTTCGTCGACCTGAAGCCGCGCGGCAGCGGGCCGGGCCAGCGCGACGAAGGCATCAAGCAGGTGGTCGAACGGCTGTCGAAACAGTACGACAAGCTGCCCAACGTGAAGGTGTCGGTGAGCGCCGCGCAGTTCCTCGGTGGCGGCGGCAGCGGCGACGGTGGCGGCCAGTACGAGTTCCAGCTGATCAGCACCAACGGCGACGACCTGCAGCCGTGGGTGCTGAAGATGGTGCGGCAGCTGCGCACCATCAAGGAATTCCGCGACGTCGGCAGCAACTTCGACCAGGTCGGCAAGCAGCAGCTGCTGAAGATCGATCGCGAGGCGGCCGGGCGCCTGCACGTGGGCATCGGCACGATCGACTCGGCGCTGTACAACTCGTTCGGCCAGCGCCAGGTGTCGCAGATCTATTCCGACATCAACCAGTACTCGGTGGTGCTCAGCACCGGCGCGGCGCAGAGCGTGAGTCCGGAGTCGCTGCTCAACGTGCGCGTGCGCAACGAGCAGGGCCGGATGATTCCGCTGTCCGCGCTGGCGACGATCGAGCCGGACATCAGCCCGCTGCGCGTGCGCCACCACAACCAGCTCGAAGCGGCCACGATCAGCTACAACCTGGCCAAGGACGTGCCGCAGGACCGCGGCGTCAAGCTGGTCGAACAGGCCGCCTACGCGGCCGGGCTGCCGGCCGGCATGCGGGTGGATTTCACCGGCGCCAACCAGCGCCTGAAGCAAGCGCAGTCCAACGGCATGGTACTGCTGCTCGGCTCGATCCTGGCGATGTACATCGTGCTGGGCATCCTGTACGAAAGCCTCGGCCATCCGTTGACCATCCTGTCCACCTTGCCGGCGGCCGGCGCCGGCGCGTTCCTGGCGATGCTGGTGACGCAGACGCAGATTTCGATGATGGCGATCATCGCGATCCTGATGCTGATCGGCATCGTCAAGAAAAACGCAATCCTGATGGTCGACTTCGCCCTGGTCGCCGAACGCGAACGCGGACTGTCCGCGCCCGAGGCGATCCGCGAAGCCGCACTGGTACGCTTCCGCCCGATCACCATGACCACCCTGGTCGCGATGGGCGCTGCGCTGCCGCTGGCGATCGGTTTCGGCATCGGCTCGGAAATGCGCCAGCCGCTCGGCATCGCCATCGTCGGCGGTTTGCTGGTGTCACAGCTGCTGACCCTGCTCAGCACCCCGGCGATCTACCTGTGGAATTACGACCGCAAGATCCGCAAGGCCGCGCGGAAGGAGCGCAAGGTGGAGAAGAGGCGGCGCAAGGCGCTGGGTGGGGCGCAGGCGGCGACGTGAGCTGAGAGTCCGGGGGAGTTGCGCGCTTAACTTCCTCCATCCCCCACTGCATCCTCCTTTTGCGCTTGCCGCCGACCTGAAGGAGATGGGTGCGGCAGGAGGCTGGCTCAGCCAGTCCCCGTTTTGCAGAGCAATCAATCGTGGAAGTGGTGGCGTTGTGCATGCCACCAGCGACCCCAGAACACACCGATCGCCACGGAAATGCCACCGAACACGAGTGCCGGTACGCGTGCATCGCCGAGGTCGGTGCGTACGAGCGGGCTGATGATCGAGTAGACCATGCTTGCCGCCAGCAGCACGAAGCCCGACCACCAGGCGAACAGCGTGCGTCGATAGATACCAAGGGCGATGCCGAGTATCGCGATGGAGCCCGTGCCGACGAGCATGCGGAACGTTTCGTTCGCATAAGGTGTGATCACGGAGCCGTCAGGGCCGCCGCGATAGGTCTGGATGCCGCTGATCGCCGAAATGATGCCAAGGAGCCCGAATAGGGCGAACAGTCCGGCCAGCGGGTAAATGAAAACGGGTGTCTTGCCTGTCCCCGCTTGGTCGGCAAGGCCTGCACCCTGGCCAGGCGTGGCGGTGTCTGGCGGTACTTGCAGTGCGGTACGCATGACATCTGTGAGCCAGGCGTCATCGTTCCGCGAAAACCATTGGCCCAGCGCCGTCAGCCCGACGCCGAAGCCCATCATCCCGATGGCCGCCAGCGGGAACATGGCGATTTTCGGCGATGCCACGGCTGCCACCGAGCCTGCGATCGCGAACAATGCAAGCATGCCAAGCCAGAACGCCATGAACACCTTCACCAACAGTGTCATGGTGAAACGACCGCGCAGCACGACCTTGCCCTGTCGTTGCTCGAACCTGCCGATGAAGAACGGCTTGAACGAGTTGCCCACCATCGGAATGACCCGCTGCAGCGACACGCGGTTTTCCTTCACCGTGCCGGCGGCGCATTCCTGCGTGGCGAACGGAAACGACCATCGGCGCGTGGCGGCCCGCAGCCGCTCCACGGATTCGTTCATGCCGAACACGCTCACGAATTCGACGGGCCCGGAACCCGTCCAGACGTTCTTGATCCAGCGGAACATGCCACCTCCCGCAACAGGTTAGCGTTCGACCATCATCGCAGATCGCCCGCCCCGCCCCGCCACGCGGCTCGGCTTCGGACAAGTCGCGCGGTGTCCGGGCATGTCTGCGCGGACAGGCGGCAAGTCACGGGCGCGGCTCGGCCCGACTTGCTAAGGTTGACCCCTTTCCACCGAAGGGACCGCCCATGCATTTGCGTCCGGCTGCCTTGCTCGCCCCGCTCGCCCCGCTCGCCCTGCTGACCGCGCTGGCCTCGCCGCCGTTGGCCGCGGCCGAGCTGACTATCCCGCCGATCGCCTACTACCAGCGCACCCTGCCGAACGGCTTGCAGGTCTTGAGCGTGGAGGATCATGCCAGCCCGAACGTGGCGGTGCAGGTGTGGTACCACGTCGGCTCGAAGGACGACCCGCAGGGGCGCTCCGGCTTTGCGCATCTGTTCGAGCACCTGATGTTCAAGAGCACGAAGCACATGCACGCCGAGCAGTTCGACCGGCTGACTGAGGACGTCGGCGGCGCCAACAACGCCTCCACCGGCGACGACGTCACCAACTATTTCGAGGTGGTGCCGAGCAACCATCTGCAGACCCTGCTGTGGGCCGAGGCCGAGCGGCTGTCCAACCTAAACGTGGACGAGGCGAACTTCAAGTCCGAGCGTGCGGTGGTGGAGGAGGAGTACCGCCAGAGCGTGCTGGCCAATCCGTACGGCAAGCTGTTCAACGCGATCGACCCGCACTCGTACACGGTGCATCCGTACAAGCGCCCGACCATCGGCAGCATCGAGGACCTGGAAGCGGCCACGCTGCCGGACGTGATCGCGTTCCACCAAACCTTCTACCGGCCGGACAACGCCACCTTGATCGTCGCCGGCGATTTCGATCCGAAGCAGCTCGATGCCTGGGTCGACCAGTATTTCGGCTGGATCCCGAAACCGGCCACGCCGATCCCGCAGGTCACCGCGCAGGAGCCCAAGCGCAAGAAGAACCTGCGCTACACCGTCACCAGCGAGACCGCGCCGCTGCCCGCGGTGGCGATCACCTGGCTGCTGCCGCCGGCGTCCGACACGGCCGACAGCATTCCGCTGCAGGTCGCCGCCGCACTGCTGTCGCAGGGCGATTCCTCGCGGCTGTACCAGTCGCTGGTCTATCGCCACCAGGTCGCCCAGCAGGCCGGCGCCGATGCCGACGGCCGGGTCGGGCCGGGCCTGTTCACCGCCTACGCGATCCTCGCCAGCGGCCACCCGCCGGCCGAGGCGGAGAAGCTGCTGCACGAGGAGATCATCTGGCTGGCGACCCAGCCGATTCCCGCCGCCGAGCTGGACAAGGTGAAGACCCAGTTGCTGACCGGCGAGCTGAAGCAGCGGCAGACCGCGCAGGGCCTGGCCTTCGCGCTGGGCCAGGCGGCGCTGATCGACGGCAAGCCGGAACACGTCAATACCGACCTGGCCGCGTTGCAGAAAGTCACCGAACAGGACGTGCACCGCGTGCTGCAGAAGTACGTGACCGGCGCGCGCAGCGTCACCATCGACTACCTGCCGCAGGCTACCAAGGGAGTAGCGAAATGAGCCGCCGGATGCATGCCTGCCGTTTGGCCTTCTTTACGGCCATCCTTATCGCTACCTTCAGCGCCGCGGCGGCCGACTTTCCGGCCAAGCCGCCCGCACCGGGCCCTGCGCCGCAGCTGACCGTGCCGACGCCGACGACGCAAACCCTGGCGAACGGCTTGCAGGTGGTCAGCGTGCGTCGCGCCGGCCTGCCGTTGGTCACCGCGCAGCTGGTGCTGCGCAGCGGCGGCGAGATGGACCCGCCGTCGCTGGCCGGCCTGGCCGACCTCACCGCGAGCCTGCTGACCAAGGGCGCGGCCGGCAAGACTGCGCCGCAGATCGCCGCCGCCGCCGAGGCGCTGGGCGGTTCGCTGGATGCCGATGCCGGCTGGGACGAAAGCGCGGTCGGCATCACCGTGACTACGCCGAAGTTGCCGCAGGCGTTGGGCCTGCTGGCCGAGGTGGTGCGCCAGCCGGACTTCAGCGCGGCCGAGTTGAAGCGGGCGCAGGCGCAGGCGATCGACGACCTGCGCCTGATGCTGAGCCGGCCCACCGCGCTGGCCTCGCTGGCGGCCAGCCGCGGCGTGTTCGGCGACGGCGCCTACGGTCATTCGCGCGGCGGCACGCCGGCGTCGATCGCGCGGATCGGCCGCGCCGATGTGCAGCGGCTGCACGCGGCGCTGTACCGGCCGGACAACGCGATCCTGATCCTCGCTGGCGACATCACCCCGGCGCAGGCGCAGCAGCTGGCGCAGGCCAGCTTCGGCGATTGGCCGAAGCCGGCCACACCGCTGCCGGCGCGACCGACGGGCAAGGCCGCCAGTCGCGTGCCGGCGATCCTGCTGATCGACCAGCGCGGCGCCGGCCAGGCCGGCGTGGTCGCGGCGCATGCGGCGCCGTCGCGTGGCGATGGCGGCTACTACGTGGGCACGGTTGCCAACGCGGTGCTCGGCGGCTCGTACTCGGCGCGCCTGAACGAGGAGATCCGCATCAAGCGCGGCCTGTCCTACGGCGCCAACAGCCGGCTGCAGCCGCTGCGCGATGCCGGCCTGTGGCTGGCTTCGGCGCAGACCAAGAACCCGTCCGCGGCGCAGGTGGTCGAGCTGATGCTGGGTGAGTTCAAGCGGCTGGGCAGCACGCGGGTTTCCGCCGATGAGCTGGCCGCGCGCAAGGCCACCCTGATCGGCGGCTACGGCCGCAGCCTGGAAACCACCACCGGGCTGGCCGAACAGGTCGGCGAGCTGGCGGTGTACGGCGTGCCGCTGGACGAGATCGGCCGGTACATCGCACAGGTGCAGGCGGTGACGCCGAAGCAGATCGAGAAGTACGCGGACAAGCACCTGGATGCCGGCGCCAGCACGGTGGTGGTGGTCGGCGACGCCGCGCAGTTCGCCGCGGACATTCGCAAGGCGCATCCGCAGGCCGGGTTGCTGGAATCGACGGCGTTGGATTTGGACAGCCCGACCCTGCAACCGGCGGCCGCCGCGACGCGGTAACCGCGTCGCCTCGTCGCGATCAAAAAACCCGGCACGCGTGCCGGGTTTTTTGTTGGCGGTGGAAACGCTGTGTTTCGAACTCTGCCCGAATGGGTTCACCAGGGCTCGACACGTTTTATTAGACTATTGGGTACATAAATACATCATTCCCCATCCCCACGGGTCTCACCATGCGTTTCCTCAACCGGCTTCCCATCCTTGGCCTCACCATCGCGCTGGCCGCATCGACTTTCCCCGCCGCTGCCGCCACCCGCGTGGAGATCCAGGGCGGGCGCAGTTACATGGACGGCCAGGGCACCAACGCCGCCTTCGTCGAAGCCGTGTTCGACGAACACCGCATCGGCACGACCCGTTTCAGCTGGTCGCCGGATGTCTCGCTGGGCTGGGTCGGCGGCCGCGACGTGCCGCGTTATCGCGGCGCCCGCTACGGCACCAGCGACGATGCCTGGCTGCTGGCCGGCGGTGCGCGCATCCACTATGGCGATGCCGGCGACTGGTATCGGCCGTTGTTCTTCAGCTTCCAGCCGGCCTTGAACACCGGGCGCACGCAGGCACTGAGCAGCGCCTACGAATTCATCAGCACGCTGGGCTGGCAGGGGCGGCACGTCAGCTTCCAGATCCGCCACGTCTCCAACGGCCGCCTGCACAAGCCCAATCGCGGTGAAACCATGGCCCTGCTCGGCGTGGGTTTCGACCTGTAACCCGTCTCAGTGCCCGCCGGCGACGGGGCGGGCCTTCGGGGTGAACGGCGGCTTGGCCAGCCAGATCACGGCAACCAGGCCGATGAAGACCCAGCCCAGCACATGGAACACTTCGTTGAACGAGATCTGGTAACCCTGCTGGGTGATCATCCCGTTGATGATGCTGCCGCCCAGCTGCGGATCGCCCCGGCCGAAGTGCTGCATTGCCTCCTGCGACACCGGGCTGTAGGGGTTGATGTGCTCGGCCAACTGCTCGTGGTGGGTCACCGCGCGACGGGTCCACATCAGGGTGGTGAGCGAGGCCGAGAAGCTGCCGCCCAGCGTGCGCATGAAGGTGGCCAGGCCCGAGCCGGCGGCGATCTCGTGCTGTTGCAGGTCCGACAGCAGGATCGTCAGCGTGGGCATGAAGAACAGCGCCACGCCGAGCCCCTGCCACAGCTGCACCATGGCGACGTGGTTGAAGTCGACATCCAGGTAGAAGTTCGAGCGCATGAAGCAGGTGCCGCCCATGACCAGGAACGACAGCGCCGCCAGCAGGCGCAGGTCCGTGCGCATGGCGTACTTGCCCACGAAGAACGTCAGCAGCACGGGGATCACCCCGAGCGGCGCGGTGGCGTAGCCGGCCCAGGTCGAGGTGTAGCCCAGGTTCTGCTGCAGCCATAGCGGCACCAGCAGCGCGATCGCGAAGAACGCGGCGTAGCCCAGCACCATCGCCAGCGTGCCGATGGTGAAGTTGCGATGGCGGAACAGCTTCAGGTCGACGATCGGATCCTTGTCGGTCAGCTCCCAGATCAGGAAGACCGCGATGCCGATCGCCGAGACGATGCTGGTGGCGATGATGAAAGTGGAGTTGAACCAGTCCTCGTCGTTGCCCTTGTCCAGCACGATCTGCAGCGCGCCCACGCCGATGATCAGGCTGATCAGGCCGACGTAGTCGATCTTCGGCCGCTCGGTTTTCTCGACCTTTTCGCGCAGCTGGTTCGCCACCACCATGCTGGCGAAAATGCCGATCGGCACGTTGATGAAGAAGATCCACGGCCACGAGTAGTTGTCGGTGATCCAGCCGCCGAGGATCGGTCCGGCGATCGGCGCCACCACCGTCACCATCGCCAGCAGCGCCAGCGCCATGCCGCGTTTGGCCGGCGGGTAGATGCCGATCAAGAGGCTCTGCGTGATCGGGTACATCGGCCCGGCCACCGCGCCCTGCAGCGCGCGGAACAGGATCAGCATGCCCATGCTTTGCGAAATGCCGCACAGGAACGAGGTCAGCGCGAACAGCAGCGTGCAGGCTGTGAACAGCTTCACCTCGCCGAAGCGGCGACTGAGGAAGCCAGTCAGCGGCAGCGCGATCGCCATGCTTACCGCGAACGAGGTGATCACCCAGGTGCTCTGGTTGTTGCTGACGCCGAGGTTGCCGGCGATGGTCGGCAGCGACACATTCGCGATCGTGGTGTCCAGCACCTGCATGAACGTGGCCAGCGACAGACCGATCGTGCTCAGTGCCAGGTTGGGTGGGCGGAAATGGGTGGTCATCGGTGTCGGTCAGTGATGGGGTTCTGCCGTGCTCCTCCCCCTGCGCAGCAGGGGGAGGTTGGGAGGGGGTGAAGCTCTTGATCTTCAAGATCAAGAGCGACCCCTCCCCAGCCCTCCCCTGCAAGCAGGGGAGGGAGTTATTGCGCTGTTACTTGCCGCCGGCCATGTTGGCGTGGACGATCCGGGTGATCGCCGCGTCGGCCTTGGCCAGTTGCTGCTTGTACACGTCGGTGCTGAAAGCCGGCTGGGTCGGCGACTGCTGCGCCAGGGTCGGGCCGCTCTGGTCGTGCAGGCTGACGTCCACGGCCAGCGACATGCCCAGCCGCAACGGATGCTTGTCCAGTTGGGTCGGATCGTCGAACACGATGCGCACCGGAATGCGCTGCACGATCTTGATCCAGTTGCCGGTGGCGTTTTGCGCCGGCAGCAGCGAGAACGCGCTGCCGGTGCCGACGCCCAGGCTCTGCACCTTGCCCTTGTATTCCACCGCGCCGCCATACACGTCGGACTCGATCGTCACCGGCTGGCCGATGCGCATGTGGGTGAGCTGGGTCTCCTTGAAGTTCGCATCCACCCACACGCCGTGCAGCGGCACCACAGCCATCAGCGCGGCGCCGGGCTGCACGCGCTGGCCGACCTGCACCGAGCGTTTGGCCACATAGCCGTCCACCGGCGCGACCAGGGTGGCGCGCGCGTCGTTGAGGAAGGCGGCGCGCAGGCGGGCCGAGGCGGCCTGCACGTCCGGATGCGAGGCGACCACGGTGTCGTCGACCAGCACCTTGCTGGTCTGGTATTGCTGCTGCGCCGCGATCAACGCGCTCTCGGCGCTGGTCAGCGCGTCGCTGGCGTGCGCCAGCTCCTCGGTCGAGATCGCGCCGGACTTCGCCAACGCCACGCGCCGGTGGTAGTCGGCGCGCGCCTTGTCCACCGCGGTCTTGCGCGCGGCCACGTCGGCCTGCGCGCCGTTCACGCTGGAGTACAGGCCGCGCACCTTGCGCACGGTGTTGGCGAGGTTCGCCTTCGCCTCGGCCAGCGCCACGTCGGCGTCGCTCGGGTCGAGCTGCACCAGCACGTCGCCGGCGTGCACCAGGTCGCCGTCGTCGGCGCCGATGCTGACCACGGTGCCGGGCACCTGCGGGGTGATCTGCACCACGTTGCCGTTGACGTAGGCGTCGTCGGTACCTTCATACCAGCGGCCGTCGAGGAAGTACCACAGCGCCCAGCCGATCACGGCGAGCAGCGCCACGATGCCGAGCAGGCGCAGCAGCAGGCCGCGCGGGTTCTTCTTCGGTGCTGCCGTGTTCGGTGCCGTCGTGTGCGGCGCGGCCGTGTTCGGCAATGGAGCGACCGGCGTGCTTGCGGCCGCGGTTGGGTTCTGGCTGGACATGGGGCTGCCTCAGGAACGGGATGGGGTGGGAGACGGGGTGTCGGCCTGCGGCTGGAAACCACCGCCGAGGGCCTGGATCAGCTGCACCGAAAGATCGACCTGCTGCGCCTCGAGCGCGGCGGTGCCGCGCTCGGCGGCGAGCAACTGCTGGCGCACGCTGAGCGCTTCCAGGTAGCTGCCGATGCCGGCCTTGTAGCGTTGCTCGGCCAGGTCCCAGGCCTGTGCTGCCGCATCCTGCGCGCGCTGTTGCGCGTCGATCTGCTGCTGCAGCGACTGCAGCGCGGACAAATCGTCGGCGACCTGGTTGAGTGCGCCGACCAGGGTCTGGTTGTACTGCGCCACGGCGAGGTCGTATTGCGCATCCTTGCCGGACAGGTTGGCGCGCAACTTGCCGCCGTCGAAGATCGGCAGGCTCAGCGACGGCCCGAACTGGTAGAACCGCCCCGGCAGGCTGAACGGGTTGCCGCCGCCCATGCTGATCACGCCGGCCATTGCGCCGATGCTGATGTTCGGCAGGAATTCGGCCTTCGCCGCCGTGATGTCCTTGCCGGCGGCCTCGACGCGCCAGCGCGCGGCGACCAGGTCGGCGCGATGGCCGACCAGGTCCAGCGGCAGGTTGGACGGCACCGCCAGCTCGGCCGGTTTCAGTAGCTGCGGCCGGGCGATCTGCAGCCCGCGATCCGGACCCTTGCCCAGCAGTACCGCCAGCGACGAGCGCGCGGCATCGACCGCGCGGCTGGCCAGCGCCGCCTGCTGCTCGGCGCTGGCCACTTCCGCATCGCCCTGCTTCAACGCGATCTGGTTGTCGATGCCGGCGGCGACGCGCTGGCGGGTCAGTTCGCGCGACTGGTTCGCGCGCTTCAGCTCACCGGCGGCCAGATCCTGCTGGGTGAACGCGTAGCCAAGCTGCGCATAGGCGCGGGCGATATTGCCGGAAAGTTCGATGCGTGCGGCGCGGGCATCGACCTCGGCGGCGCGCGCCTGGCCGACCGCCGCTTCCCACGCGGCGCGCTTGCCGCCCCACAGATCCAGATCCCACTTGAAGCTGGCGTAGCCGTACTTGGCCATCGCGAAACGCGCCTTGTCGCCGAGCAGCGCGGCCGGCGGCCGGGCACCGGCGACTGCGGCACCGCCATTCACGCTGGGCCCGCGCGCGGCATCGGCGATGCCCGCCTCGGCCTGCGCCGCACGGGCGCGCGCATCGGCGACGCCGAGGCCGGGGTTGTCCTGCAGCGCCTCGGCGATCAGCGCGTCGAGCTGCGGGTCGCCCAGCCCGCTCCACCAGTCGGTGGATGGCCATGCTGCCGCGGACAGGTGGGCGAGGCTGTGTTCGGCCTTCAGCGTGGTCGGATCGATCGGCGTGCCGTTCGGGTGCAGGCCGCCGCTGCTGGCACAACCGGCCAACGCGAGGGTCAGGGCGGCGGCAGCCGCAAGAAGATGCAGACGCATGGAAAGGTCCAGGGTGGAAGGGTCAGTTCTTGTCGCGAAGCGCGTGCAGCACGCGTTCCAGGTAGTCGTGCAGTTGCGCCTGTTCGGCCTCGTCCAGCGAGCGCTGGGCCGCCTTCAGCACGCGTTCGTTGCAGTCGGTCAGCTGCTGCCACAGCGCGTTGCCGGCGTCGGTCAGCTCGATCCGCAGCGCGCGGCGATCCTGCTCGTGCGGACAGCGCCGCAGGTAGCCCTTGCGTTCGAGCTGGTCGAGCTGGCGGGTCATCGCGCCGCCGTCCAGTTCGACCGAACGGGCCAGCTCGCTGGCCGACATCGGGCCGAGTCGGGCGAGCCGCTTGAGGATCAGGAACTGGGTGAAGCGCAGGTCCACGTTCTGCGCCGCCAGCTCCGCTTCCATCGCGCGCACGATCTCCGCCCGCACCAGGCCGAGCAGGACGCCAAGGCTTTCTTTCGGGGTGGAAAAGGCAAGCGATTCGGTATTCATGGCCGCGCATTCTATTGCCTCAAGTATATTTGTCAAGGCAAATATGTGCTGGCATGCATTTGCTTCAGCAAGCTGTCAGGCAGCGCGCATCTGCCGGGCCTGCAGCTCGTCGCGCACCAGCGCGCGCAACGCCGGGTCGCGGAGGGTGAACAGTTCGAACACGCCCAGCGCCTGCAGGGTCGGCAGTTGCGCCAGCAGGCGAGGTTCGGCTTCGCGGCGCACCGCTTCCGGGGTGGCCGGGTCCAGCATCAACTGGGCGTGCACCACGAAATCGGTGAGCGCATCGGCATGCGTGGCGTGCACAGGGGTGGGGACGGGGAGTAGCGACATCTCGGTCTCCTGCACGGATTGACACTAGGACGCCTGTGCGCGGCCCGCTGTGACAGGCTGTGTGGCACGGGCTGCGGCGACTGGGCAGACGCGCCGCTGGGCGCAATCACGTCGACCGCGCCACCGGCATGATGCGGCGGCCGGTCGCGCAGGGGCGATAATCTCCACCTTCGTACCCATCAGGAAGCGTGACCATGCATCCCTACCTCGGCGCCTTGTGCGGCGGTGTGCTGATCGGCCTCGCGGCGGTGCTGCTGATGGCGGCACTCGGTCGCATCGCCGGCGTCAGCGGCATCGCCAGCGGCCTGATCGTGGGCGGCGCGGGCGGCCGCGCGTGGCGGCTGGCGTTTGTGCTCGGTCTGCTGGCCGGGCCGCTGCTGTTGTGGTGGCTGCGCGGCGACAGCGGCATCGGCGCACCGCAGGTGGGGCTGCCGTGGATGGCGTTGGCCGGTTTGCTGGTCGGCATCGGCACGCGGCTCGGTGGTGGCTGCACCAGCGGTCATGGCGTCTGCGGCATCGCGCGGCTGTCGCCGCGCTCGCTGCTGGCGACCGCCGTCTTCATGGTGTTCGGCATCGCCACCGTGTTCGTGTTGCGGCACCTGCTGGGAGTAGGCCCATGAAAGCGTGGATCGCGTTCGCCTCCGGGCTGCTGTTCGGTCTCGGCCTCAGCCTCGGCGGCATGACCCAGCCGGCCGTGGTGCTCGGCTTCCTGGACATCTTCGGCGCGTGGGATCCGCGCCTGGTCTTCGTGATGGCCGGTGCCGTGCTGACCACCGCGATCGGCTACCGGCGGGTGCTGCGGCGATCGCGCCCGCTGCTGGCCGAACGGTTCCAGTGGCCCACGTCGCGCCGCATCGACACCCGCCTGGTGGGCGGCGCCGCCCTGTTCGGCATCGGCTGGGGTATCGCCGGCTACTGTCCCGGCCCGGCGCTGGCCTCGCTCGGTGCCGGCGCGCCCGCGCTGCTGGTCCTGGTGGCCTGCATGATCGCGGGCTGGTGGCTGGCCGCGCGCCTGCTGCCTCCCACCGGAGGACACTGATGATGAAGCGGCCCGAGGTGCAGGCGTTCTTCGACGAAGCCAGTCATACCTTCAGTTACGTGGCGTGGGATCCGGCCACGGCCAGGGCGGTGGTGTTCGACAGCGTGCTCGACTATGACGCCGCGTCCGGGCGCACCGCTCATGCCTCGGTCGATGCGCTGATCGCGTTCGTGCGGGCGCAGGGGCTTGGCGTGGACTGGGTGATCGACACCCACGTGCACGCCGATCACCTGTCGGCGGCGCCGTACGTGCAGGCGCAACTGGGCGGCCGGCTGGGCATCGGCGAACACATCCGCGACGTGCAGGACACGTTCGGCCGGCTGTTCAACGCCGGCCCCGGCTTCAGGCGCGACGGCAGCCAGTTCGACCACCTGTTCAAGGACGGCGAGCGCTACATGATCGGCGACATCGAAGCCGTGGCGATGCACACGCCCGGCCACACGCCGGCGTGCATGAGCCACCGGGTCGGCGACGCGGTCTTCGTCGGCGATACCTTGTTCATGCCCGACTACGGCACCGCGCGCTGCGATTTCCCCGGCGGCGACGCGCGCACGCTGTACCGCTCGATCCAGCGTATTTTTACCTTGCCGCAGGAAACCCGGGTGTTCCTCTGCCACGACTACAAGCCCGCCGGCCGCGACGTGTTTGCCCACGAGACCACGGTGGGCGCCGAGCGCCGCGACAACATCCACGTGCACGACGGCATCGGCGAAGACGAGTTCGTGCGCATGCGCAGCGCACGCGACGCCAGCCTGGCGGTGCCGGCGCTGCTGCTGCCGGCGGTGCAGGTGAACATGCGCGCGGGCCAGTTGCCGCCGGCCGAGGACAACGGCGTGCGTTACCTGAAGATTCCGCTGGACGCGTTTTGAGCGGGCGTCGATGTGGCGGCCCGACGATCTGCCGCCGGCGGAGTGACAGGTGATCTACGTCCTGCTCAGTGTGGTGTGCAGCGTGCTGGTGTCTGTGCTGCTGAAGCTGGCGCGGCGCGCCGAGATCGACGTGGGTCAGGCGATCGCCTGGAACTACGTGGTGACCAGCGCGCTCACCGCGTTGCTGCTGCAGCCCACGCCGGCGAGCCTGCGCGAACCCGGCGTGCCGTGGCTGGCGCTGGCCGCGCTGGGCATCCTGCTGCCGACGATCTTCCTGGCGCTGGCCGCGTCGGTGCGGCATGCCGGCATCGTGCGCAGCGATGCGGCGCAGCGGTTGTCGCTGTTGCTGTCGCTGCTGGCGGCGTTCGTGCTGTTCGGCGAGCAGCTCACCGGATTCAAGACGCTCGGCATCGCGCTGGGCCTGCTTGCCCTGCTGTGCATGGTCTGGCGCAGTGGGCAGGGCACGGCGGAGCACGGCGTCGGCGGCTGGCTGTATCCGCTCGCGGTGTTCGGCGGTTTCGGCGTGATCGACATCCTGTTCAAGCGCGTGGCGCTGGCCGGCGTACCGCTGGGCGCGTCGCTGCAGGCGATGTTCGCGCTGGCGCTGCTGGTGGCGTTCGCGCTGCAGCTGTGGCGGCGCGCGCAAGGGCAAACCCGCTTCACCGCGCGCAGCGCGCTGGCCGGCGCGCTGCTGGGGCTGGCCAACTTCGGCAACATCCTGTTCTACCTGCGCGGCCACCGCGCGCTGCCGCAGCACCCGGCGCTGGTGTTCGCCAGCATGAACCTGGGCGTGGTGGCGCTGGGCGCGCTGGTCGGCCTGCTGGTCTTTCGCGAGCGGTTGAGCCGGCTCAACCTCGCCGGCGTGGTGCTGGCGCTGCTGGCGATCGGGGCGATCGCGCGCGGCTGATCGTCCGACGGCAGTGACTTCCGGGCTATGAAATCCCGTCGCCGTGGCGCCTATGCTGCGGCTTCCCGGGGCGAAGCCGCCTCCGTCATCGAGGATCGCCCATGCGCAAGCTTCTCTTCACCGCGGCGCTTGCCGCGCTGCTGCTCAGCTCCGCCGCGATTGCCGGACCGGACAAGAAGGACGACAAGGCCAAGCCGGAGAAGCCCGACGCCACGCTGGTCGAGCCGCAAGCGTCGAGCAGCGAGGGCTCGGTCTCGGTCGAGGGCCATCGCGTCGACTACAAGGCGGTGGCTGGCACGCTGGTGCTGCACGGCAGCGGCGACAAGGAGGACGAGCCGCAGGTCAGCATGTTCTACGTCGCCTATTTCAAGAAGGGTGTGGGCGCGACGAAACGGCCGGTCACCTTCATCTACAACGGCGGCCCCGGCTCGGCCACGGTGTGGTTGCACATGGGCGCGTTCGGGCCCAGGCGCGTGGTCACCAGCGATGACGGCCACACGCCGGCGGCGCCGTACGGACTGGTCAACAACGATTACAGCCTGCTCGATGCCTCCGACCTGGTGTTCATCGACGCGCCCGGCGCCGGCTTCAGCCGGCTGATCGCGGACGACGCAGACAAGGACAAGCGCGACGAGCAAATGAAGGAACGCAAGAAGGCGATCTACGGCGTCGACGGCGACGGCCACGCCTTCGCGCAGTTCATCACCCAGTTTTTGTCGAAGTACGACCGCTGGAATTCGCCGAAGTACCTGTTCGGCGAAAGCTACGGCACCACCCGCTCGGCGGTACTGGCGAACATCCTGGAGAACGAGGACAGCGTCGATCTCAACGGGGTGATCCTGCTTTCGCAGATCCTCAGTTTCGACACCAGCATCGACGGGCCGGAGTTCAATCCCGGCATCGACCTGCCGTACGAGCTGGCGCTGCCGACCTTCGCCGCCACCGCGTTCTACCACCACAAACTGCCGCAGCAGCCGGCCGAACTGGAGCCGTTCCTGCGCGAGGTGGAGCAGTACGCGATGGGCGACTACACGCAGGCGTTGATGGCCGGCTCGCGCCTTGACGATGCGCGCAAGCAGGCGGTGGCGCAGAAGCTGCACGAGTACACCGGCCTGCCGGTGGCCTACCTGCTGAAAGCGAACCTGCGCGTGACCGGCGGCATGTTCGAACACGAGTTGCAGACCGACGGCGAGATCACCACCGGCCGGCTGGACAGCCGCTTCTCCGGCCCGGCGATCGATCCGCTGAGCAAGGACTCCGAATACGATCCGCAATCCTCGGCGATCAGTTCGGCTTACGTGGCCGCCTTCAACGACTACGTGCGGCGCGACCTGAAGTTCGGCCAGGGCCGGCAGTACCGGCTGTTCGCCGACGTCGACCACTGGGACTTCTCGCACAAGGCGCCCGGCGTGCACGGCGAGGCGCTGCAGTCGTCGACCAACGTGATGCCGGACCTGGCCACGGCGATGAAGACCAACCCCAACCTCAAGGTCTATCTCAACGGCGGTTATTACGACCTGGCCACGCCGTACTTCGCCGCCGACTACGAGATGCACCACTTGCCGATCCCGGCCAGCCTGGAGCACAACATCAGCTACGCGTGGTATCCGTCCGGGCACATGGTGTACGCGCACGAGGCGTCGCTGAAGCAGCTGCACGACAACGTGGCCCGCTTCATCGGGCAGACCGACAACGTCAAGTAGCCGGCTTGCGCCGGCCGCCGGTGCCGCGCCCGGACGGCGCGGTGTGCCGCGGCGCGGTGGAGCCGCGCACCACCAGCTCCGGGCTGAAGCCTTCGTTGGCGTGGTTCACCGGCTCGCCGTTGGCTGCGCGCTGCAGGTCGCCGATCAGCCGCTGCGCGGCGTGCCGCGCGATCTCCTCGGTGGCCTGGCGTGCGGTGGTCAGCGCGGGCCAGGACTGCTTGGAAAACGGGCTGTCCTCGAAGCCGGCGATCGACAGTTCGTACGGCACGTTGATGCCGTCCGAATGCGCCGCGGCGAGCACGCCGGCGGCGATCTCGTCGTTGGAGCCGAAGATCGCGCTGGGGCGGTCCTTCAGCGCCAGCAGCTTGCGCGCGCCGCGGAAGCCATCGTCGAAGGTGTAGTCGCCGGGCACGATCAGCTTGCGGTCGAGCGCGATGCCGTAATCCTTCAGCGCATCCTCGTAGCCCTGGTAGCGTTCCTGGCTGGAGCGGTGCCCGCTGCCACCCCACAGGAAACCGATGCGCTGGTGGCCGAGCTGGATCAGGTGCTCGGTGATCGCGTAGGCGGCGTCGCGGTCGTCGACGTAGACGCAGGGCGAGCCGTCGGCGGGATCCTGGCGCGCCGAGATGATCCGGATGAACGGCACCTTCGCCGCGCTCAGCGCGTGGATCAGCGCCGGCTGCTCGGACATCGGCGGCGCCAGCACCAGCCCGGCCAGGCGCGAGCGGTGCACCAGTTCGCGCAGTTCCTCGGCCAGCTTCGGCGAGGACGAGTCGCACGGGTGGATCTGCAGGCCGAAGCCGTTGCTGCGGCACGCCGCCAGCACGCCGCGCTGCAGGTTGATGATGTAGTGCGCGTTCGGGTTGTCGTAGACCAGGCCGATCGCGTAGGCACGCGTGCTGCGCAGGCTGCGCGCGGACGGGTCGGGCTGGTAGCCGAGCGCGTCGATCTCGCGCTGCACCTTCTCGCGCGTGCGGGCGTGCACAGAGGGCTCGTTGTTGATCACGCGCGAGACGGTCTTCAGCGAGACGCCGGCCCGTTCCGCGACATCCTTGATGGTGGCGCTGCGCACCCGCTGAACCTCGTGTATCGAAAGGGTTGGTCCGCCGGTCGCGCCATCGTACCGACACCGTCGCACAGCTGCTGTGCGACGGCAGGTGCATCCTAACTTATGGCCCGGGCCGTAGCGAATCCACGTGCTGGCCGACCCGGTGGCCGGCCAGTCCGTAGTACAGGATGTACAGGTAGCACGGTACCATCAGCAGCGCGAACGCGAGCTGGAAATCGATGTGCTGCTTCAGGTGCACGAACAGCTGCGGCACCACCGCGCCGCCGGCGATCGCCATGATCAGCAGCGCCGAGCCGCGCTCGGTGAGGTTGCCCAGGCCCTTGATCGCCAGCGGGAAGATCGCCGGCCACATCATCGCGTTGGCGAAGCCGAGCGCGGCGACGAAGCCGACCGAGACGTAGCCGTGGCTGAGGTAGGCGCCGATCGAGAACAGCACGCCGAGCACCGCCGAGATCGCCAGGTAGCGCTGCTGCGAGACAAAGCGCGGGATCAGCAGCAGGCCGGCGACGTAGCCGATCAGCATGCCGCTGAGGGTGAATGCGGTGAAGATCTTGGTGCGCTCCAGCGGCAGGTGGAAGCCGGCGCCGTAGGTGCCGATCGCATCGCCGGCCATCACCTCCACGCCCACGTAGAGGAACAGGCACAGCACGCCCAGCCACAGGTGCGGGAAGCTGAAGATACTGCCGTGCTTGTGCCCGATCGCCTGTTCGCTGTTCGCGCCGTCGGGCCGGATTTCCGGTAGCGACGAACGCGCGATCCAGATCGCCAGCAGCACCAGCAGGCCGGCCATGACCATATACGGCAGGTGCACCTTGCCGGCGAACGCGTTGAGCAGGGCTTCGCGCGCTGCCGGCGTCGGCGCCGCTTCGACCTGCTCGCCGAACGTGCTGATGCCGCTGAGCACCAGCGCGCCGAACGCGAACGGGGCGATCACGCCGGCGGCCTTGTTGCAGATGCCCATGAAGGCGATGCGCTGCGCTGCGCTGTCGATCGGCCCGAGGATGCTGATGTACGGGTTCGAAGCGGTCTGCAGCAGCGACAACCCGGCGCCGATCACGAACAGCCCGGTCAGCGCGCCGGCGAACTCGCGCCAGCTGACGAACTGGCCGAACAGCACGGCGCCGATCGCCATCACGAACAGGCCCAGCGCCATGCCTTTCTTCATGCCGGTGCGGCGCAGGACCAGCGACGCCGGCAGCGAGAACACCAGATACGACACGTAGAACGCCGACGGCACCAGGAAGGCGTAGACGTCCTCGACCTGGAACGCCAGCTTGACGAAGGTGATCAGCGGCCCGTTGAGCCAGGTGACGAAGCCGAAGATGAAGAACAGCAGGCCGATGATCAGCATCGGGCCGAGATGGGTGCGATCGGACGGCGCTGCCGCCAGCGTGGTTGCCATGGATGGTTCTCCCCGGGTCGGTCGTGTCGCACCGGCAGGATGACCGGGACGGACAGGAATGTCTCTTTATTCGATAGAAAGTGCAACGTTGTCAATTATTGTCGTGCCGAGGTCGATCCTCGGTGGATGGCGCATGGCCGTCCAGACGTCTGCCCGGACACACGGTTGCGGCGTCGCCGCATGCCCGAAAGACCGCGCAAGTGTTTTCGACATTGCGCCAAGCAAAGCCATTTACAGGGTCTGTTCGGGTGATTTCCCGAAGTGTCATGGCAGCTATGCTGCAGTGCCGTATCGAATGTTCGGCGAATTGCCGAAAGTTCGATTGACAACGTTGTCATTTTGACAGCAGACTCCGCCGGAATCAGGCCGTACCCGGCCCGCCGCTGTTCGGCGCGGTCCGGGTCGGGGTGCCGGTCACGGGAGAGCGGAGTGGGGGAAGTCGCCAACCAGCGTCATGCAGCGGAGCCGTCGGCGACGACTCCGGCCGATGCGTCGGCGTCGAACGCGGCGGCTGCATCGGCCGGCCAGCCGTTCCTGGCCGCCGACGTCGGCGGCACGCATGCGCGCATCGGCCTGGTCGTCGGCAACGCCGTCGGTCGGCGGCCGGTCAGCGTGCTGCATTACCACCGCTACAGCTGTGCCGACTGGTCCGGCCTCACCGCGATGCTGCAGGACTTCGTCGGGCAGCTGGCCGCGACGCCGCACGCCGCGGCGCAGGGCCAGCTGCGCCAGTGCGCGGTGGCTTGCGCCGGTTACGTGCTGGACGACGCGATCGTCAACGAGAACCTGCCGTGGCCGGTGTCGATCCGCGAGATCCGCGCCGGTCTCGGCATCCAGCGGCTGGCGGTGATCAACGATTTCGAGGCGGTCGCCTACGCCACCCAGTTCATCGTCGCCGACGAGACCCGGCCGATTATCGAGACCGTGCAGCCGGCGGCCAGCGGGCCGGTGCTGGTGATGGGGCCGGGCACCGGGCTGGGCTCGGCGGTATTGCTGCCGGGCCAGCCGCGCGCGCAGGTGCTGGCCACCGAGGCGGGGCAGGTGTCGCTGGCGCCGGGTAACGAGCGTGAGATCGAGATCCTGCGCCTGTTCCGCCGCGAGCGCGCGCACGTGTCGTTCGAGGACGCGCTGTCCGGCCCCGGCCTGCGCAAGCTCTATCGCGCGCTGTGCGAATTGCGCGGCAGCCCCGAGCGCGAGCTCACGCCGGCCGGGATCACCGGCGCCGCGCTGGCCGGCAACGACGCGGCGGCGGTGGAGGCGCTGGAGGTTTTCTGCGGCCTGCTCGGCAGCTTCGTCGGCGACCTGGTGCTGCTGTACGGCGCCCGCGGGGTCTACCTGGCCGGCGGCATCCTGCCGCAGATCCAGCCGTTCCTGCTGGCCAGCAGCTTCGCCGAACGCTACTTCAACAAGGGCGTGATGCGCGCCTACCTGCAACAGGTTCCGGTACGACTGATCGAGCACGGCCAGCTTGGTGTCATTGGTGCCGCAGGCTGGTTTCTGGATAAGCGCTCAGGAGAGTGAGATGACCGCAATGCGGTAACACGGCGCCAAGCCAAACCACTACACAACGTCCGCGACCGTCGTCAGCCGGTCTTGATTCAAGCCAGCCTCTGAGGGGAGGAGATCATGAATTACCGCAAGACATTGCTAGCCGCGAGCATCATCACCGGTCTGTGCGTATCCGGCGCGATCTATGCGCAGGACAGCCAGACGAATACCGACAACCCGTCCAGCCAGAACCAGGCCAAGGAGAAGCAGGCCAGAACCCTGAGCACGGTGGTCGTCACCGGCATCCGCAACAGCGAGGCCGAGTCGCTGGCGCTGAAGAAGGATGCGACCTCGCACGTCGAGGTCGTCACCGCCGAGGACATCGGCAAGCTGCCGGCCAAGAACGTGGCCGACACGCTGCAGCGCCTGCCCGGCGTCAACATCAGCTCGTCCAGCGCGAGCGAGGGCGGCTTCGACGAGAGCGATCGCGTCAGCCTGCGCGGCACTGCGCCGAGCCTCACCCAGACCCTGGTCAACGGCCACAGCGTGGGCACCGGCGACTGGTTCGTGCTGAGCCAGGTGCAGACCGTGGGCCGCAGCGTGAGCTACACCTTGCTGCCGTCGGAGATCGTCAGCCAGGTGGTGGTGCACAAGACCTCCGAGGCAAGCATCGTCGAAGGCGGCAGCGCCGGCTCGGTGGACATCATCACCCGCAAGCCGCTGGAGTTCGCCAAGCCGATCACGGCCGAAGCCTCGATCGGCGGCGTGTATTCGGACCTTCCCGGCGACACCAAGCCGCAGTTCAGCGGCCTGTTCAACTGGAAGAACGACGCCAACACCGTCGGCGTGCTGGTGCAGGGCTTCTACGAGAAGCGCAGCCTGCAGCGCAACGGCCAGGAAGTGGTGGGCGGCTACCTGCCCACGACGGTCGGCGGCAATACCGTCTACTACCCGAACGAAATCGGCGCGGTGCTGTTCACCCAGCAGCGCGAGCGCAAGGGCGGCGTGATCGACTTCCAGATCAAGCCGACCGACAATCTCACGCTCGACCTCAACGGCTTCTACTCCAAGCTCAAGGCCGACAACTACAACCGCAACTACATGATGTGGGCCAGCAGCGCGCTGGCGAACGGCGGCGTGCTGACCGCCAATTCGATCCAGAACAACGTGGTCACCAGCGGCTCGATCGCCGGCGGCACCGGCGCCTACGGCGTGTACGACCAGATCTCCCGCCCCGGTGCGGCCTCCGAGTCGAAGTACCTCACGCTCAGCGCGAACTGGCGTGCCACCGACCATCTCACCTTCACCGGCCAGATCGGCACCACCCGTGGCACCGGCACCAGCCCGACCCAGGACGTGATCGAGCTGGGCACCGCCGGCGGTGCCGGCGCCAGCTGGGACATGCGCGGCCTCGGCAAGCCGATCAACTGGACGCTGGGCGGCGACAACACCTCACCGTCCGGCATCCTGCCGGCGGCTGGCTGGATCTTCGGCGGCCAGGGCATCAAGGTGAAGGACAAGGAGGACTGGGCGCAGTTCGACGGCGAGCTCAACTTCGACGACGGCGCGCTCACCTCGCTGCAGTTCGGCGGCCGCTACGCCAAACACACGCGCGAGAACCCGTTCGAGGTGGCGCAGGGTCCGAACTGGGCCTCCGACTGGCAGAACCCGGCCGCCTATCCGACCGGCACCTACAGCAGCTATCCGGGCGGCTTCAACGGCTCGCTCGGCGGCAGCTTCCCGGGCCCGATCTGGTACTGGACGCCGGCCCAGCTGGCGCAGATCGACGCACAGTTCGCCAACCGCGATCCGGTCTCGCGCTTCTATTTCAACGACGTCTACAAGGTCGAGGAGAAGGATTCGGCCGCCTACCTGCAGCTGAACTTCGACTCCGGCATCGCCAGCGGCAACGTCGGCGTGCGCTACGTGCAGACCAAGGAGAACATCGGCTATACCAGCACGGCGCCCGATGCGGAAGCGACCACGGTGACCGGCCCGATCACCGGTTCGGCCTTCGGCGATTACTACTGGAACACCTACAAGCACTCCTACGGCAAGTTCCTGCCCAGCGCCAACCTCAAGCTCGCCGTCACCGACGACCTGCTGCTGCGCTTCGCCGCGTCGCAGACGATGACCCGTCCGGACTACTCGGCGCTGGCGGGCTACGTGTCGGCCGACGACCTCACCCACACCGGCAGCGGCGGCAATCCGCAGCTCAAGCCGCTGGTATCGAGCAACTTCGATGCCGCCGTGGAGTGGTACTTCGCGCCGCGCGGCCTGCTGTCGGCCGGCGTGTACGCGATGAACCTGAAGGACTACGTCAACTTCGGCAACGAGGTGCGCAGCTTCAAGGACATGCAGGCATCCGCGGCCGCCGGTACGGACGTCTACAACAACTACCTGATCAGCGTGCCGCGCAACGTCAACGGCCAGGTCCGCGGCGTGGAGCTGAACTACATCCAGCCGATCGGCGACAACTTCGGTGTGCAGGCCAACTACACCTACGCCGACGGCCATGCCACCGGCGACAAGCCGCTGCAGGGCACCTCGAAGAACACCTACAACCTCTCCGGCTACTTCGAGAACAAGCGCTTCAACGCCCGCATCAGCTACACCTACCGCTCGCAGTTCTATGCCGGCGTGAGCCGCACCGACACCTACTTCCAGCAGGGCATCGGCAACCTTGCCGCGTCGTTCGGCGTGCAGCTCACCGACTGGATGTCGCTGTCGTTGGATGGGATGAACCTCAACAGCCCCAAGCTGAAGTACTACACCCAGAACGCGGCCTACGGGAAACAGCCGTATGCGTTCTACGACAACGGCCGCCAGTACTACCTGAGCCTGCGCTTCAAGCTCTGAACCGTTCCACCGTGACACGAGCCATGGACGGCTCCACCATCCTCCCCAACTCGGGCCCGAGCAATAGTTGTCGGGCCCGCTTTTTTGCTAGCGTGGTGCACGCGCCGCCACGGAGATTGCCGATGACACGCCGCTTGATCCTGCTGGGCTGGGCAGCCATGGCGATGGGACTGGCCGGATTCGCCCATGCCGCCGCCGCACCGCTGTCGTTGCTGCCGTTGCCGGCGCAGCTGCGCGTTGACGCCGGCCACTTCACGGTCGACGCGCACACGCCGATCGTGCTCGCCGACGACACGGCCTCCACAAGGCGCACGGGCGCCTGGCTGGTCGACCTGATCGCACGCACGCGCGGCCTGCACCTGTCGCTGAAACACGGCGCGGCCACCGCGCACGCGATCGTGCTGCGGCTCGATCCGGCGGCGCCGGTGACGAACCGCGAAGGCTACGCACTCGACGTTACACCGGAAGGTATCCGCATCAGCGCACGCGATGCCGCCGGCCTGTTCTACGGCGCAGTGACCGCATGGCAGTTGCTCACGCCGGATGCGCAGCATGGCACGGTGCAGGTGCCTGCGCTGTCCATCCGCGACCAGCCGCGCTTCGCCTGGCGCGGGCTGATGCTGGATTCCGTGCGGCATTTCCAGACGGTCGACGAGATCGAGCGGCTGCTCGACCAGATGGCCCAGCACAAGCTCAACACGTTCCACTGGCACCTCACCGACGACCAGGGCTGGCGCATCGAGATCAAGCGCTACCCCGAGCTGACCCGCATCGGCGCGTGGCGCACGCCGCCGGATGCCGGGCACGACGGCGAGCCGCAGCGCTACGGAGGCTTCTACACGCAGGACGACATCCGCCGCGTGGTGGCCTACGCCGCCGCGCGCCACATCACCATCGTGCCGGAGATCGACATGCCCGGCCACGCGCAGGCTGCGGTAGCCGCGTATCCGCAGCTTGGCGTTACCGGCCAGCGTCCGGCGGTGTCGACCGACTGGGGCGTCAACCCGTATCTGTACAACGTCGACGACGACACCTTCCGCTTCATCGAGAACGTGCTCGGCGAAGTGATGGCGTTGTTTCCGTCGACCTACATCCACGTCGGCGGCGACGAGGCGATCAAGGATCAGTGGCAAGCCTCGCCCGCGGTGCAGGCGAAGATGCATGCGCTGGGCATCACCAGCGAGGACGCGCTGCAGGGCTGGTTCATCGACCGCGTCGGCCGGTACCTCGACCAGCACGGCCGCAAGCTGATCGGCTGGGACGAAATCCTCGATGGCGACAACCTGCCCGCCGACGCCACCGTGATGTCCTGGCGCGGCACCGACGGCGCGATCAAGGCCGCGCTGCTCGGTCACGACGTGGTGCTGTCGCCCGCGCCGGGTCTCTACTTCGACCACGTGCAAAGCGATCTCGCCGACGAATACGCCGGCCGCCTCGGCGCGGAGTTGCTGAAGGGCGTGTACGACTTTCAGGCCGTGCCTGGCGTGCTGAGCGCGGCGCAGGCGAAGCATGTGCTGGGCGTGCAGGCCAACCTCTGGACCGAGCACCTGCCCACGTTCGGCCACGTGGAACACGCCGCCTTCCCGCGGCTGGATGCGCTCAGCGAAGTGGCTTGGTCGCCGGCCGGCACGAATCACTGGCCGGGCTTCCTCGCCCGCCTGCCGGCGCAGTTCGAGCGTTACCGCGCACAGCACGTCAACGTCGCCGACAGCGCGTTCGCGGTGGACATCGCTACCGACCGCAACCTGGCGCTGGCCACCGGCAAGGCCACGGTCACGCTGTCGAATCAGGCGGACTTCGGTGCCATCCACTACACGCTGGACGGCAGCGCGCCCACGCCCGCCGCGCCGCGCTACGACGCCCCGTTCAACGTGACCCTGCCGGTCACCGTGCGCGCCGCCAGCTTCGCCGCCGACGGCAGCGGGCTCGCTGCGCCGCGCGAACGCGTGTTCGATCGCGCCGCCCTGCTCAGCCTGCCCGGCAGCACGTTGCCGAACTGTCCCGGCAGCGATTTCCGCCTGCGCCTGCAGCCCATGCCCGACGCGAAGAGCGCCCAGCCGGTGTACGCGGTGAACGTGTTCGACACCTGCCAGCAGTTCCCCGCCACGTGGATGGATGGCGTCGCCGCGATCCATGTCGATGCGGTGCGCCTGCCGCGCAACTTCGCGCTGGCGCACGAGCAGAAGCTGGTGGTGTCGCGCCCGCACGCCACGCCGTTCGGCGAGCTGGTGGTGCATGCCGACCAGTGCGATGGCCCGGTGCTGGCCAGCATGCCGTTGCCCGATCCCGCGCACAGTACCCGCAATTTCACGCTGGCCGCAGCGCTACCGGCGCAACAGGGCGAACATGCGCTGTGCCTGATCTACACCGCGCCGATCGACGGGCCGCTGTATGCCATCGGCCGAGTGACGCTGACGCCATGAGCAAACGCCTAGCCTCGCTCGACGCCCTGCGCGGCTGCACCGTGGCGGCGATGCTGCTGGTCAACGATCCGGGCGACTGGGCGCACGTCTACGCGCCGCTGGAGCATTCGGCGTGGAACGGTTGCACGCCGATCGACCTGGTCTTTCCGTTCTTCCTGTTCGTGGTCGGCGTGTCGGTGGCGCTGGCGATCCTGCCGCGGCTGGAGCAGGGCGCAGTGCCGGCCGTGCTGACCCGCGCCGCAATGTGGCGTGCGCTGCGCATCTTGTTGCTGGGTGTGGCGATCAACGTGCTGGCGGCGTGGCTGCTGCCGCAAGCGCACCTGCGCTTCCCCGGCGTGCTGCAGCGGATCGCGCTGTGCTTCGCCGGGGTGGCACTGTTCGCGGTCTACACGAAGCCGCGCACGCAATGGGTCGCGATCGCTGCGCTGCTGCTCGGCTATTGGGGGCTGCTGTTGCTCGGTGGCTCGCTGGAGCCGTGGACGAATATCGTCAGCCGTGTCGACAGCGCGGCGTTCGGCCGCTTCGTCTACCTGATCGACCCGGCGAGCGGCCGCGGCCACGATCCGGAAGGCTTGCTCGGCACGTTGCCGTCATTGGCCAGCACCTTGCTCGGCCTGCGCGCCGGTTGCTGGCTGCGCCGCGAGAAATTCCGGACGTTGCTGCTGGCCGGCATCGCGTGCCTGCTGCTCGGCGCGTTGTGGTCGCTGTGGCTGCCGCTCAACAAGAACCTGTGGACGCCCTCGTTCGTGCTGTGGACCGCCGGATGGGCCACGCTGGCGCTGCTGACCTTCCATTGGCTGGTCGATCGGCGCGGCTGGCCGGCCTGGGGCCGCCGCTTCGGTGTCAACGCGATCGCCGCCTACGCCGGCTCCGAACTGATGCAGATCCTGCTGCCCGCACTGGGCTGGCAGGAGCCGATCTACCAGCACGGGTTCGCCGGCTGGATGACGCCGTGGTTCGGGCCGTACGTGCCGTCGCTGGCGTTCGCCGCAGCCTTCGTGATGCTGTGGTGGTTGATCGTGTGGGCGATGGATCGGCGCGGCGTCCACCTCAAGCTCTAGCAGCTCCGGTGCCCACAAGCAGCCCGCGCCGTCAGCGTACGGCCGCCGGCATTTCCGGCAGCGAGGGCGGATAACGCAACAAGGCATGCTTCGCCAACTGGATGTCGGCAGCCGGCAACTCGATCAGCGCGGTGGGCTTGCCGCCGACCAGCGCGGCGATCGGCACGCCGTCGCGGTACAACACGCGCGAACCGGCCAGCGCCGGCACCTTGTCGCCGACCAGCACGGTGCCGACCAGGTTCAGCGGGTCGCAACCGCTGAGGCAGACCAGTTCGCCGTCGTCCGCGCGCGAGCGCACCGCGCGCAACGGTGCGATCGCCTCGGGCAGGGCGAACTGCTCGCCAACCAGGCCTTCGACGAAGCGCCCGCCGCGGATCTCGCCGCGCGCCTCCAGCCGGTGGTATACGCGCAGCAGTTCGCGCCACGACGGCAGCCACGGCGCTTCGCGTTCGAGCAGCTTCCAGAACACCACGCCGTAGCGACGCAGCAGGGTGCGGGCGATGTGTTCCAACGCTTCAATGGAATCACGTTGGCGCGAAGCGCCGCCATCGCCTCCTCTCCCCTTGGGGGAGAGGATTGAGGTGAGGGGCTGCTCTTGCCGCGAGCCTTCACCCGACTTCTCCGCAAGCACCCGCCCCTCATCTGCCCTGCCGGGCATCTTCTCCCCGGAGGGGAGAAGAGAGTTGGCACGCGCCAGCGCCCAGCGCCCCGCATCCTTGATGCCGCCGAACTGGTGCCGCCGCGACCGCCGATGCCGCCCGCCGTCGCGCTTCGCCGCCGGCAGCAGCAATGCGCGCAGGCCGGCGAAGCTGTCCGCGCTGACCCGGCCGGCGGCGACCAACTCGCCCAGCGCATCCTCCAGTTCAGTGCGCAGAAGGTGGGCGACATCCAGCAGTTCGTCGAAGAACAATGCGCCGTGTTCGCGCAGCGCGTCGGCGACGGCCTGCGCGCGCGACGAAAGAATAATCTCCTGCGGATCGCCGGACGCGACGGACGTCCAGACGGCCATGTCGCGTCGCGGCAGCAGCACGATCGGCGTGCTGCGCACCGGGCCGCCGCCACCGCCGCTGCCCGTGCGCAGGCGCGCCCAGCCGATCCGCCCGGCGCGGCACAACTCGTCCAGCCAGTGGATCGCGTAGTCGTCGATGCGCGCCGGCAGAATCTCCGATTCCCAGGCGCCGGCCGCCGCCTCGTAGCCTTCCAGCTGCGCCAGCGTGGCCACCAGCGCGTCCGGCCCGCTCAGCCGGGTGGCTGCCGACACGTGCTGCCAGTCGAACAGGAAGCGCATCAGCGCGCGCCGGCTGACCGGCTCGATCTCGCGGCGCAGGCGGCCGATGGTGTAGCGGTGGATGCGCGCCAGCAGGTGGCGCTCGCACCACTCGGTGTCGCTGGCATCGGCGGTGAAGCGGCCCTGCATCACGTAGCCTTCGGATTGCAGCCGCAGCAGCGCCTGCTCCACTTCGCTGGCGTCGACGTGGATGGTTTGCGCCAATCCGTTCACGGTGACCGGGCCGAACCCGCCGAGACGGTGGCGTACCAGTTCCAGCAGCGCGTCTTCGCGCGTCCACGACGGCGCGGCGTATTCGGCGGGTGCGGCGATCGGCGGTTGCATCGGGGCGGCAGGATGCAGCGCGTGCCACAGCGGCAGTTGCTCGGCGGACGTCCATACGTCACCGAGCCGGGTGGCGCGCTTCGCCTTCGCCAGCGCCTGCAGCCGTTCGTTCCAGTCGGAGTTGGCGACGGCTTCGTCGGCGGTGACGAAACCCAAGAGGGTCAGCGCCTCGTGCATCTCGTCGGCGTCGCGCACCTGCGGCCAGGCTTCCTCGCGCACGGCGGCGATCGCGTCGGGATCGAGCCGGCCGAGATCGTCGGCGCTATCGGCGTCATTCCAGCGGCGGGTCTGCACCGCCTGGGTGCGGCGTTCCTCCAGCGGTGCGTCGTCGAGGAACGCATACGGCGCGGCGTTCAATACTTCGGCGGCGAGCGGGCTGGGCGCGCCGAGGTCGCGCGCCACGATGGCGATATCGCCACTTTCAAGTTTGCGCAGGATGGCGAGCAGGCCGTCCACGTCCATCGCCTCGCGCAGGCAGTCGTGCATGGTCTGGTTGACCAGCGGGTGATCCGGCACCTCGCGTTCGCCCACGATGTTTTCCAGGCAGGCGACCTGGTCGGGAAAGACCGCGGCGAGCAGGTCTTCGCTCTTCATGCGCTGCAGCGGCGGCGGGGTTTTCTTGCCGCCGGTGAAGCGCGGCAGCGCGAGTGCCGTCACCGCATTCCAGCGCCAGCGCGCGGGAAACAGCGGCGCATCGAGCAGCGCCTGAATCAGCACATGCTCGGCGGTATTCGAGTGCAGGTAGTGCGCCACTTCCTCCAGCGGAAAGCTGTGGCTGGTCGACAGCGACAGCACGATCGCATCCTCGGTCGCCGCCGCCTGCAGTTCGAAGTTGAACTGGCGGCAGAAGCGCTTGCGCAGGGCCAGTCCCCACGCGCGGTTGATGCGGCTGCCCCACGGCGTGTGGATCACCAGCTGGGTGCCGCCGGATTCGTCGAAGAAACGTTCCAGCACCAGCGTGTGCTGGCTCGGCAGCACGCCGAGTGCGGCCTTGGCGCGGGCCAGATAATCGACCAGCTGCTGCGCGGCGGCTTCGTCCAGGCCGAGCTGATCGTGTAGCCAGGCGACCGCGGCGGGCACGCCGCCGGCATCGAGTTGCGCGGAGATTTCCTCGCGCAAATGCGACACGCCGAGCGACAACTCGTCGCTGCGCCCCGGCGCTTCGCCCAGCCAGAACGGGATGCTCGGCGGCGCGCCGTGCGCGTCCTCCACCCGCAGCCGGTCGCGCTCGACGCGCTGGATGCGGTAGCTGGTGTTGCCGAGCTGGAAGATGTCGCCGGCCATGCTCTCGACCGCGAAATCCTCGTTCACCGTGCCCACGATGATCGCCTGCGGTTCCAGCACCACCTTGTAGTCGGCGGTGTCGGGGATGGTGCCACCGGAAGTCAGCGCGGTGAGCCGCGCGCTGCGCCGCGGGCGCAGTTGCCGGTTCACCGCGTCGCGGTGGATATACGCGGCGCGCGGTCCCTGACGGGTGGTGAAGCCCTCGGCCAGCATGCGCACCACCGCGTCGAACTCGCTGCGCGCGAGATCGCGATACGGGTACGCGCGGCACACCAGCGCGTACAGCGCGTCCTCGTCCCACTCGGCGCAGGCGACCTCGGCGACGATTTGCTGCGCCAGTACATCGAGCGGTTGCGGTGGCATGATCAGCGCGTCCAGTTCGCCGCGGCGCACGCAGTCGAGCAGGGCGGTGCATTCGATCAGGTCGTCGCGGGTGGCCGGGAACAGCCGCGCTTTCGGCGTGCCGTCGATGCTGTGGCCGGAACGGCCGGCGCGCTGCAGGAACGCGGCGATCGAGCGCGGCGAGCCGAGCTGGCAGACCAGGTCGACCTCGCCGATGTCGATGCCCAGCTCCAGCGATGCGGTCGCCACCAGTACCGCCAGCTCGCCGCGCTTGAGCCGCTGCTCCGCATCCAGCCGCAGCTCCTTCGCCAGGCTGCCGTGATGCGCCGCGACGGTCTCCTTGCCCAGCCGCTCGGACAAATGCCGCGCCGCGCGCTCGGCCATCCGCCGCGTGTTGACGAAGACCAGGGTGGTGCGGTGCGCCTGCACCAGCTGGGCCAGGCGGTCGTAGACCAGCTCCCAGCAGTCGTTCGACATCACCGCTTCGAGCGGTACCGGCGGGACTTCGATGGCGAGATCGCGCGGGCGGGTGTGGCCCGTGTCAATGATAGTAACGTCGCTCTTCGCGTTCGCCTCCTCTCCCCAAAGGGGAGAGGATTGAGGAGAGGGGTGGGTGCTCGCGGGGAAGTCACCAATGGCCGTCGCTTCGTTTGCGGTCTCCCGCGACCCCGGCCCCTCTCCCCGTCCCTCGGCAATCGCTCCCTGCATTGCTCTACCTCCTGCATCCATGCAGTCGTCTCCCCGCAGGGGAGAGGGTGAACGAGCGCCGACTAAAAAGTCGGCGACAGTTTCTATGGGCTTCTGCGTCGCCGACAACCCGATCCGCAGCAGGTGCCGCTGGCACAGCGACTCCAGCCGCTCCAGCGACAACGCCAGGTGCGAGCCGCGCTTGCTGCCGGCGATGGCGTGGATCTCGTCGACGATCACCGAGCGTGTCCCCGACAGCATCGCGCGACCCGAAGCCGAGCCCAGCAGCACGTACAGCGACTCCGGCGTGGTCACCAGGATGTGCGGCGGCTGCTTGCGCAGCAGGTTGCGCTCGGCCTGCGGGGTGTCGCCGGTGCGCACGGCGGTGCGGATCGCCACGTCGGGCAGGCCGAGTTTTTCGAGCTCGACGCGGATGCCTTCCAGCGGCGCTTCCAGGTTGATGTGGATGTCGTTCGACAGCGCCTTCAGCGGCGACACGTAGACCACGCTGGTGGCGTCGGCCAGCACGCCGCCGTGCGCCACGCCCTCGCGCACCAGTGCGTCGATCGCGGCGAGGAAGGCGGTGAGCGTCTTGCCCGAGCCGGTCGGCGCGGCGACCAGGGTGTGCTGACCGGCGCGGATCGACGGCCACGCGGCCGCCTGCGCCGCGGTGGGCGCGGGGAAGGTGCGGCGAAACCAGGCGGCGACGGCCGGATGGAAATCGTCCAGCGGGCAGGGGTCCAGGCGCATCGGTGATGGTCCGTGCGGCGGTCGGGAAACGAGCAGTGTGAATCATATATGGGGACCGCCCCGCACCCGTCCAAGCCGTCATGGAATCGCCCGCGAATGGCCACGGAAGCGGCGATGCAGGCGTGCGCATGACATGTCAGTATTCAGGTTCGGTCGACACAGGTCAGGGGCCCGAGGGGGAATCCGGTGGCGGCCTTCATGCGAAGGACAATCATGCACGTCATGGAAATGCTTCCGCGCAAGCCCGGCGCCATGCGGCCGGCTTTGCGCCGGCTGGCCCTGCTTGCCGTCGTCGGCCTGTGCGCCATCGGCACCGGTCATGCCGCCAGCCTCGATCCGGCGGTGTTGCCGAAGATCCGGGCGGCCACGTTCGAAGTGGTGGCGGCCAAGCCGGTCAGCGACCCGCGAACCTACGAGAAGCCGTTGCCGCTGGAGTTGCTGCCGTACCAGGAGCGCAACGACAAGTACTACTCGGTCGGCACCGCGTTCGCGCTGGGCAACCACCGCTACGTGACGGCGGCGCACGTGCTGCAGGTGGGCATCGACAGCCTGTGGGGCGAGCCCGCGCTGCGCGACGCCAGCGGCCACGTGTACGCGATCGACAAGATCGAAAAATACTCGCTGCAGCAGGATTTCGTGGTGTTCACGCTGGCCACGCAACCTGCCCACGCCGCCGCGCTGGAGGTGAACACGAAGCCGGCGCTGAACGAGGTGGTCTACGCGGTGGGCAATGCGCTGGGCACCGGCGTGGTGATCCGCGACGGCCTGTATACCTCCGACACGCCGGAAGACCAGGACGGGCGCTGGAAGTGGATGCGCTTCTCGGCGGCCGCGTCGCCCGGCAACAGCGGCGGCCCGTTGCTGGACACGGACGGCAAGGTGATCGGCATCGTGCTGATGAAGTCGGCGAACGAGAATCTCAACTACGCGCTGCCGATCGGCAAGGTGCTGGACGCGCCGGACCACGTGGCTTCGATCGACCAGCGCATGCCCTACCAGTTCGATGTGTTCGACACCATCCTCAGCAATACCTTCAAGACCGAATTCGCGTTGCCGCTGGGCTTCGCCGACTTCAGCGCCGCGTTCCAGCAGCGCTTCAACGCCTACGCCGACGGCCAGCTCAAGGCTCTGCTGGCGAAAGAGCCGGACCAGCTGTTTCCGCACGGCGCCGGCTCCAACGCGATGCTGCACAGCATGCCGTCGATGGGCAATTTCCCGGCGCTGATCACGCGCGACAACGACGGCACCTGGAGCCTGGCGCGGAAGACCGGCGACACCACCACGCTGCCGAACAACGGCTACGTGACCCCGGGTGTCGCAGGGCAGAACCTGCTGTTCCACCTGCGCAAGCCCGACGACGTGTCGTCCGCCCAGCTGTACGGCGACCCGGTGAAGATGATGGACATGCTGGCCAGGGTCGGCTTCATGACCCGCGACATCGGCCCGGAGAAGATCCGGATCACCTCGCTGGGCAAGCCGAGGAGCGACACGCTGTACACCGACGCCTGGCAGCGCCGCTGGCAAGTGCGCACGTGGACGATGCCGACCGAGAACGCGCTAGTGATGACGTTCGCGCTGCCGGTGCCGGACGGCTACGTGGTGCTGATGCGGTTCGCCCAGGCCAGCCAGGAGCACGACTACCTGATCAACCTGCAGGCGCTCACCGACTTCTTCTTCGTCAGCTACGACGGCACGCTGGCGCAGTGGCAGGGCTTCCTGAAGAACACCGCCCTGCTGCCGGCGGCGTTCAAGGACATCCGCATCGACATCGACTACGGCCATCGCTTTGCCTACACCTCGAAACGGCTGCGCTATGCCTACACGCCGGCGCTGCAGAGGATCGAGCCCGACAGCATGCTCACGCTCGGCTTCAGCTACTTCGTCGACCGCGGCAAGGTGGTGTGGGACGTGGCCGACGTGTGGCAGGCGGCCAGCGCGCACGACAAGGACTGGAGCAATTTCGCGCGCGTGGTGGCGCCGTCCGACGACCTCAACGACAACTTCAAGAGCAACTGGAACAAGATCGTGAACCGCCAGCGCCCGTTCGACGGCGCGCCGCGCAGCGAGAACGACGTGATGAAGATCAGCAGCGTCATTGCCGGCGCGGACGTGGCGAAACCGGTGGTGCTGTACACCGTCTATCACTACGCCGAAGGGGCGCACTCCCCGGCCGAAATGAAGGCCCGGCTGGGCCTGCTGCTGAAGGACGCGCACGTCAGCGAGCACTGAGGGACCGCCGGGTCGGCGGGGTGCTGTAGCAGCCGGAGCTTTCGCGCCGGCTGCGCTTGTATGACAATGCTGCGACGCCGCAGGGGCAAATCGGCCCGAATCACGGCGCATCATTGCCTTCCATTCGGGGAAAATCTCATGCCTGCTGCTCGTCCGTCGCGTTCCACCGCGCTTGCCTTGTCCATCGCCTTTGCCCTGGGCCTGCCCGCTTCCGCCGCGCTGGCCCAGGAGGCCGCTGCGCCGGCCAAGCCGCAGCCCACCAAGACCACCGAACTGCAGACGGTGAACGTCACCGCGTCGAAGCGGGTGGAGAACATGCAGAAGGTGCCGATGTCGCTGACCGTGCTGACGCCGGACAAGCTGGAGGCGTTCGGCCAGGCCGGCGACGGCGTGCTGCAGCTGGCCTCGCGCGCGCCCAGCGTGTACGCCGAGACCTCCTACGGCCGCGAGTTCCCGCGCTTCTACATCCGCGGCCTGGGTAACAGCGATTTCGACCTCAACGCCTCGCAGCCGGTGTCGATGGTGTACGACGACATCGTGCAGGAGAACCCGATCCTGAAGGGCTTCCCGCTGTTCGACCTGGAGCAGGTCGAAGTGCTGCGCGGGCCGCAGGGCACGCTGTTCGGGCGCAACTCGCCGGCCGGCGTGATCAAGTTCGACTCGCGCAAGCCCAGCCAGGAAACCAGCGGCTACGCCCGCGTCTCCTACGGCTCGCTCGGCACCGCCAACGCCGAGGCGGCGCTGGGCGGCTCGCTGGGCGCGCACTGGTCCGGCCGCGTCTCCGCGCTGGCGCAGCATCGCGACGGCTGGATCGACAACACCTTCACCGGCCAGAAGAACGTGCTGGGCGGCTACAACGACCGCGCCGTGCGGCTGCAGGCGCTGTACGAGAACGGCGGCTTCAGCGCGCTGATCAACGGCCACGCGCGCTGGCTGGACGGCAGCGCGATGGTCAACCGCGCCAACGCGATCGAACTGGGCGATCCCAGCTTCGTGCCCGGCTTCGACCGCGACAAGGTCTCGCAGGACGGCCGCAACAAGCAGCACCTGTTCAGCTGGGGCAGCAACCTGCACCTGGCGTGGAACGTGGGCGACACCACCTTCACCTCGATCACCGGGCTGGAGCGCGCCACCACCTACAGCCTCGGCGACGTCGACGGCGGCTATGGCGCGAGCTTCCACCCGCCGATGGGCCCGGGCTTCATCCCGTTCCCGGCCGAGACCGCCGACGCGCTGCCGCACGATCGCCAGATCACCCAGGAATTCCGCCTCGCCAGCAACGGGCAGGACAAGCTCAACTGGCAGGTCGGCACCTACTATTTCGACGAAGACATCGCGATCAGCAACTTCGACTACGCCACCTTCAACAACCACGCGCTGGACGGCTACGCCACGCAGACCCAGCGCACCAAGGCGTGGGCGCTGTTCGGCTCGGCCAACTACCAGCTCGCCGACGACTTCGAGGTGCGCGCCGGCGCGCGCTGGTCGCACGACTCGCGCGACTTCAAGGTGGACCGCATGCTGTCGCCGATCGGCGGCGGCCCGCTGCTGGCGACCGCGCAGCCGCACGACGCGCGCTGGAGCGGCGACCTCACCGGCACCTGGACGCTGAACCCGAACGTCAACGTGTACGCGCGTGTCGCCAACGGCTTCCGCGCGCCCAGCGTGCAGGGCCGCGTGCTGTTCGCCGACTTCATCTCGCAGGCCAAGCCGGAGACGATCACCAGCTACGAGCTGGGCGTGAAGACCACCGGCATGGACAACCACGTGCGCTTCAATGCGGACGTCTATACGTTCAACATGCACAACCAGCAGCTCACCGCGGTGGGCGGCGACATCAACGTGACGCGCCTGCTGAATGCCAGCAAGACCCAGGGCTACGGCGCCGAGTTCGACCTGGAGGCCTACCTCACGCCGAACTTCGTGCTCACCGCCGGCGGCAGCTACAACCACACCGAGCTGAAGGACCCGAACCTGGCCGTGGCCGTGTGCGGTTCCGGCTGCACCATCCTCGACCCGCTCAGCGCCAACGGCAACGCGCTGGTCTACGGCAACACCCTGCCGAACGCGCCGAAGTGGATCGGCACGCTCACCGCGCGCTACGGCATCCCGTACGGCGACAGCGGCGAGTTCTTCGTCTACACCGATTGGAACTACCGCAGCGAGGTGAACTTCTTCCTCTACGACTCGGCCGAGTTCAAGGGCAAGCCGCTGCTGGAAGGCGGCGTGCGGCTCGGCTACAACTGGGATTACGGCCGCCGCGAGGTCGCCCTGTACGGCCGCAACATCACCGACAAGCAGGCGATCACCGGCGCGATCGACTTCAACAACCGCACCGCGTTCGTCAACGATCCGCGCATCATCGGGGTGGAATTCCGCGCCGAGCTGTAAGGACCTTCCTGCCTCACCGTGCCATCGCCTGGCGCGGTGAGGCAGAATCGTCTCTTTGACCGCAAGCGAGCGCGACGTGGATCACCCAGGCCAGTCTGCCGACACCCACCTGACCTTGACGATGGCCGACGGCCAGCCGCTGTTCCTGCGCGACTGGCCGCTGCCGCAAGCGCGCGGCGCGGTGCTGATCGTGCATGGACTGGGCGAGCACAGCGGCCGCTACCAGCGGCTGGCGCAATGGTTCAACCAGCGCGGTTACGCCGTGCGCGGCTACGACCAGCGCGGCCATGGCAAGACCCCGGGCCGCCGCGGCGGCCTGCGCCACGGCGATGACTTGCTGGAAGACCTCGCCACCGTCTACCACGACTACGCCAGCGGCCTGCCGCATGCGCCGCTGCTGCTCGGCCACAGCATGGGCGGCCTGGTCGCCGCGCGCGCCGTGCTGGACGGCCGCATCGCACCGCCGGCGCTGGTGCTGTCCTCGCCGGTGCTGCGCAGTTGGGAATCGCCGCGGATGATCGCGCTGGCGCGGCTGCTCGGCCGCATCGCGCCGAACCTGCCGCTGCGCAGCGGGCTGGATTTCGACCAGCTTTCGCACGACCGCCAGGTGGTCGCCGACTATCGCAGCGACCCGCTGCGGCACGGCTGGATCACCCCGCGGCTGGCCGACTTCATTTTCCGCGACGGCGCGCGATGCATCGCCGATGCCGCCGCGCTCCCGCTGCCGACCCTGCTGCTGGTGGCCGACAGCGACGGTATGGTCGATCCTGCCGGCAGCCGCGCGTTTGCCCGCAAGGCCGCATCGAGTGGGCAGCTGACCACGCGCTTCTTCTCGACGCTGTATCACGAACTGTTCAACGAAGCCGAGCCGGGGCGCGGGCAGGTACTGATGCAACTGGCTGACTGGCTGGGTCGGCAGACGCTGTCCGCGCGGCATTGACGGCAAGGAAGCCGCATCGTCCGCCTGCGCGCCCGATCCGCGCCTCCAAGTCGCCATGAATTCCGGCGATACTCCCATGCAAACCTACAGGGAGAAGGTTTCATGTCGCGTCGATCGTACGAGTGCCTTTCGCGCCGAGTCTTGTCGCGTGTCCTGATCAGCTTGCTGTTCGGCCTGCTGCTGGCGGCCTGCCACCGCGGCCCCGACAACGGCAAGCCGGCCCTGCAGGGTGCGCCGGCCGGCAGCGCTTCCGTGCCGGCGAAGGCGAAAGCGGAGTTCGCGCTGGTCTCGGCCAGCTCGCAGACCAGCAACTCGCGCACCGCGCTGACCCTGCGCTTCAACGCCACGCTGGCCTCGGCGCAGGCGTTCGACATGCTGATCGCGGTGACCGGCCCGAACGGCGAGGTGGTCGGCGGCAGCTGGAGCCTCGACGACGACGGCAAGACGCTGAGCTTCCCGTTCGTGCAGGCGAACACGCGCTATGTGGTGCAGCTGAAGGCCGGCCTGCTCGCCGCCGACGGGCGCACCCTCGGTCATGCGGTGAAGCACGACGTGTATTCCGGCAACCTGCCGGCGGCGGTCGGCTTCGCCTCGCACGGCAGCGTGCTGCCGGCGCGCGGCACCCGCGGCCTGCCGCTGGTGTCGATGAACGTGCACGATGCCGACGTGGAATTCTTCCGCGTGCGCGACGACGCGCTGTCGGACCTGTTCTGCGCGTACCCGCGCAACGGCCACCGCGACAACTACGAGCTCGACCACGACGTCGCCTACTACAACAGCTGCGGCGAAGGCGACGAGCGGCGCAGCCGCATGCCGATCACCGAGATCGCCGACTCGGTCTACGCCAACCACTACACGCTGGGCGGCGAGCCGAACGAACGCACCGTGACCTACCTGCCTGTGCAGAACATCAAGGAACTGGCGCAGCCGGGCGTGTACATGGCCGTGGTCAAGGCCGGCGGCACGTTCAAGGATGGCTACGACACTGCCACCTTCTTCGTCAGCGACCTCGGCCTGCACCTGCGCGTGTACCGCGACAACGTGCTGCTGCACGTCGCCTCGCTGCGCGACGGCACGCCGGTGAATGCGGTGAATATCGAAATCCGTGACGCGGCCGGGCGCAGCAAGCTCAAGGCCGGCACGGATGCCGACGGCAACGCGCTGCTCGCGTACAAGGTCAAGGCCTCCGACGTGCTGGTCGCGCGCCACGGCAAGGACGTCTCGGTGCTGCCGTTCAACCGGCCGGCGCTGGACGTGTCCAACTTCGACATCAGCGGCCGCAAACAGGCGCCGTTCGAGGTGTACGCCTGGTCCGGCCGTGACCTGTACCGTCCTGGCGAGACGCTGCGCGCCTCGGCGCTGCTGCGCGACGACGACGGCAAGCCGATGAAGGCACAGTCGCTGTTCGTGCGGGTGAAGCAGCCGGACGGCCGCACCCTGGTGGAAAAGCGGCTGGAGCCGCAGCAGCTCAACTATTTCGAGCTGAGCCAGGCGATCCCGGCCGATGCGCCGACCGGGTTGTGGCAGCTGGAATTCCGCCTCGATCCTTCAGCCAAGGAGACCGTGCAGGCGTTCCCGTTCCACGTTGAGGAGTTCCTGCCCGAGCGGCTCAAGGTGGAGCTGTCGAGCCCGCAGGCGCAGCTGGCGCCGAGCGAGCCGCTGAAGCTGAAGGTCGCCTCCAGCTATCTGTACGGCGCGCCCGCCGACGGCAACCGCTTCACCGCGAAACTGCTGGTGGCGCCGGAGGTGCACCCGCTGGCGTCGATGAAGGACACCTTCTTCGGCAACCCGCTGGTCGAGCTGCCGAAGAGCGCCGACGACGTGGTCGACGCCAAGCTCGACGCGCAAGGCGTGCTGGAGCAGGACGTGGCGCTACCCGACGATGTGAAACCGATCGCGCCGCTGGCGGTGACCCTGTCCGGCAGCGTGTACGAGAGCGGCGGCCGCGCGGTGACGCGGCTGCTCAAGCGCACCTACTGGCCGGCCGACGCGCTGGTCGGCGTGCGCCCGCTGTTCGATCCGAAGCAGGGTGCAGAGAGCGAAAGCCCGGTCGGCTTCGAGATCGTGCGCGCGAATGCGGCCGGCGAACTGGTCGCCGGCGCGCATCTGAAAGTGCGCCTGCAGCGCGAGTTGCGCGATTTCTACTGGCTGTACGAGCGCAGCGGCGGCTGGCAGTCCAATGCGAACCAGCGCCTGCAGCTGATCGACGAAAAGGACATCGACGTCGCCGCCGGCAAGTCGGCCCAGGTGGAATTCCCGGTGCAGTGGGGCAGCTACCGCGTCGAGGTGTACGACCCGGCCACGCAACTCACCACGGTGTTCCCGTTCTTCGCCGGCTACAGCTGGGACGACGAGAACCTTGGCAAGGAGGCGCGCCCGGACAAGGTCAAGCTGCAGCTGGACAAGGCGCGCTACCGCGCCGGCGACATCATGAAGGTTAGCGTGACGCCGCCGCACGATGGCCCCGGCGTGCTGCTGGTGGAATCGGATCACCTGCTCTACACGAAGAACATCGACGCGAAAGCCGGTGCCATCTTCGAGATCCCGGTGACCAGGGAATGGGAACGCCACGACGTCTACGTGACGGCGCTGGTGTTCCGCGGCGGCGAGGCGGCCGAACACACCACGCCGGCCCGCGCGATGGGCGTGGAATACGTGGCGATGGACCGCAACGACCGGCGCATCCCGCTGAAGCTCGACGCGCCCGCGCTGATGCGCCCGGGCAACCCGCTCGACGTCAGCGTGCAGGCCACCGGCCTGGCCGGGCAGAAGGCGTTCGTCACGCTGTCGGCGGTCGACCAGGGCGTGCTCAACATCACCAACTACCCGGTGCCTGACGCGTGGGCGTGGCTGTTCGCCAAGCGTGCGCTGGGCGTCGATGCGTACGACCTGTACAGCCGCATCATCGAGGCGATGGACGGTGCCGAGGCCAAGCTGCGCTACGGCGGCGACATGAGCGGCGCGGCGCTGCCCAAGGCCATCCGGCTCAACCCGAAAGTGCGGATCGTCGACCTGTTCACCGGCCCGGTGGCGTTCGATGCGCAGGGCAAGGCCACGCTCCACGTCGACGTGCCCGACTTCAACGGCAGCCTGCGCCTGGCCGCGCTGGCCTACACCGACAGCCGCTACGGCAACGCCGACGGCACGGTCACCGTGCGCGCGCCGCTGGTGGTCGAGCCGAGCACGCCGCGGGTGATGGCGGCCGGCGACAAGGCGGTGATCAGCCTGGATCTGAAGAACCTGTCCGGCAAGGACGGCATCGCCAAGGTCAGCGTGAAAGGCGGCGGCCCGATCGCGGTGGACAAGGCCGTGCAGAGCGTGCCGCTGAAGGACGGCGCCGGCAGCACCGTGCACATGCCGGTGACGGCGCAAGCGGGCGCGGCGGTGGCGACGGTGGACATCCACGCCGAACTCAACGATTACAAAGTCGATCGCCACTTCGAGTTCGCCGTGCGCCCGGCCTGGCCGGAAACGGTGAGCACCACGCCCATGGCGCTGGAGGCGGGCAAACCCGAACGCTTCGGCGCCGCCGCGATCGCCGGCCTGCTGCCGGCCACCGTGAACGCGCGGATCACCCTGAGCACCTTGCCGCCGCTGCCGTACGCGGCCGCGCTGCGCGACATGCTGCGCTACCCGTACGGTTGCATCGAGCAGACCACCAGCAAGGGCTATGCCGCGTTGATCCTGGACGGCCAGACGGCCAAGGCGCTGGGCGCCGAGGTGATGAGCGACGCCGTGCGCAAGGCCGCGGTGGACGGCGCGCTGTCACGGATCGCCTCGTTCCAGGCCAGCAACGGCCACTTCAGTTTCTGGGGTGGCAGCAGCCCGATCGTCACCTTCACCACGCCGTACGTAGTCGACTTCATGCTGGACGCGCGCGACGCCGGTTTCGCGGTGCCGCAGGATGTGCTGCAGAAATCGCTGCAGCGCCTCAACGACGACCTGCTCGCCGGCGGCCATCCGTATTACGAGTACGAGCAGCACGACCACCTGCGCATCGCCGACGAGGCGTACTCCGGCTTCGTGCTGGCCCGCGTCAACCGCGCGCCGCTGGGCACCCTGCGCGCGATCTTCGACAACGAGCGGCAGAAGCTGGTCGCGCCGCTGCCGCTGGTGCACCTGGGCATCGCGCTGAAGCTGATGGGCGACAACGAGCGCGCGCAGAAAGCCATCGACGAGGCGTTCGCGTGGAGCAAGGAGCGCCCGTGGTACGTCGGCGACTACGGCTCGGACCTGCGCGACCTCGCGCTGATGGTGGCGCTCACCCATACCTACGGCATGAGCAAGCCGGCCTACGACGCCAAGCTGGTCGACTGGGCGCGCAACGCCAGTGCGAACGTGCGGGTACGTCAGCAGCAGGACAAGGATTACCGCTGGTCGTGGTCGTACCTGAGCACGCAGGAGCAGGCGGCGATCGCCCGCGTGGCGGCGGCGTTCGATGCGAAGAGCAACGCGCCACTGGCCGCCACGATTACGGTGAACGGCAAGACCGAGGCGGCGCCGGATCAGCGCGTGTGGAGCCGCGCGCTCAGCGTGGCCGAACTCGACGCCGGGGTCAGCGTGCAGCCGACCAGCGACGCGGCGATCTTCGCCACGCTCGACATTGCCGGCATTCCGCGGCAGGCACCACCGGCCGACGACAGCCAGATCGACGTGCGGCGCAGTTACTTCACCACCGACGGCAAACCGTGGACGGGCAGCCAGTTGAAGGGGGGCGACACGCTGATCGTCGAACTGAGCATCGAGGCGCGCATGAACGTCCCCGACGCGCTGGTCACCGATCTGCTGCCGGGCGGGTTGGAGGTGGAGAACCTCAACCTCGGCGGCGCGCAGTCGTGGTCCGGCGTGGTGATCGACGGCATCGACCTGGACGAGCACGCCGCGGCGGCGCAGATCGTGCACGAGGAGTACCGCGACGACCGCTACGCCGCCGCGCTGAACCTCAGCCGCGGCGACAAGGCCCGCGTGTTCTACCTGGTGCGCGCGGTGACGCCGGGCACGTACACCGTGCCGCCGCCACTGGTCGAGGACATGTACCGCCCGGCGGTGCGCGGTATCGGCAAGGTCGAGCCCGCACGGATCACGGTAGTCGAACCGTAGCCGCTCTTGTCCCTTCCCCTGCTTGCCCCAAAGGGACTTCCTTCGGTCGCAGGGGGAGGCTAGGAGGGGATAAGGCTTTTGACTTTCGCTACGGTGCGACGAAGAGCGACCCCACCCCAACCCTCCCCTGCTGCGCAGGGGAGGGAGCAAGGCAAACCGACCCGCATCATGACCACGAGGACCCCCGCCACGCTGCCCGATTCCACGCGCCGCTCTCGCATGTGGCGATGTCTTCGCGTCGCTCTCATCATCGTCGGCCTCCTGCTGCTCGTCGCCGTCATCCTCGACCGCCTGTTCCCGCTACACCTGCCGGCCCCCGACACCGGCAGCACGGTGGTGCTGGCGCGCGACGGCACGCCGCTGCGCGCGTTTGCCGACAGCGACGGCGTGTGGCGTTACCCGACCACCGCGAAGCAGGTGTCGCCGCTGTACTTGCGGGCACTGCTGACCTATGAGGACCGCTGGTTCTACCGCCATCCCGGCGTGAATCCTTACGCGCTGCTACGCGGTCTCACCGGTGGTCTGCGCCACGGCCGCATCGTCTCGGGCGGTTCCACGCTGACCATGCAGGTGGCGCGGATCATCGAGCCGATCCCGCACAGTTTCCGCGGCAAGTTCGTGCAGGTCTTCCGCGCGCTGCAGTTGGAAGCGCACCTGAGCAAGCCGCAGATCCTCGACCTGTACCTCAACCACGCGCCGTTCGGTGGTCCGATCGAAGGTGTCGAAGCGGCCTCGTGGGCGTACCTGGGCAAGCCGGCCAGCCGGCTGTCGCACGCCGAGGCGGCGCTGCTCGCGGTATTGCCGCAGTCGCCCAGCCGGCTGCGGCCGGACCGCCACCCCGAGGCGGCGCGCGCCGCGCGCGACAAGGTGCTGCGGCGCGTGCGCGACCTCGGCGGATGGAGTGCGGCCGAGGTGCGCGACGCGGCGATCGAACCGGTGGTGGCGCGTTCGTTGCGCGCGCCGTTGTCCGCCGCACTGCTGGCCGAGCGCCTGCACCGGCAGCAGCCGGACGCGCGACGCATCGCCAGCACGATCGACGCGAACCTGCAGCGCGCCGCCGAGGATCGGGTCAGCGCGTATCTTTCGCGCTTGCCGGCGCACACGTCGGCGGCGCTGCTGGTGGTCGACAACGCGACGCTGGAAGCGCGCATCTACGTCGGCACCAGCGACTTCGCCGATCCGCAGCGGCACGGCTACATCGACATGGTGAACGCGCCGCGCTCGCCCGGCTCGACGCTGAAACCGTTCCTGTACGGCCTGGCGCTGGACGATGGCCTGATCCACTCGCAGAGCCTGCTGGTCGATGCGCCGCAGGATTTCGGCGGCTACAAGCCGGGCAATTTCGACGAGGCGTTCTCGGGGCCGGTCAGCGCCGCCGAGGCGCTGCAGCGCTCGCTCAACGTGCCGGCGGTGGATGTGCTGGATCGGGTCGGGCCGAACCGTTTCGTCGCGCGGCTGGCCAATGGCGGCGTCGACCTCGGCCTGCCGGATGGCGCGCAGCCGAACCTCTCGATCATCCTCGGTGGCGCGTCGACGCGGCTGGAAAATCTGGTCGGCGCGTACACCGCGTTCGCCAACGGCGGCATCGCCGGCACGCCGCGCTACACGCTGGAACAACCGACGCACCCGCGCCGGCTGCTGTCGCCCGGCGCGGCGTGGATCATCCGCGACATCCTCGCCAGTAACCCGGCCGATGTCGAAGGAGGCCCGCTCGCCGGCGCGATCAACCGGCACGCCACGGTGGCGTGGAAGACCGGCACCAGCTACGGCTATCGCGACGCCTGGTCGATCGGCGTTACCGACCGCTGGACGATCGGCGTGTGGATCGGCCGCCCGGACGGTACGCCGTCACCTGGCCAGTACGGCGCGGTGACCGCGCTGCCGCTGCTGTTCCAAATCGTCGACATGCTGCCTTCGCGCGGCGGCCGCGCGCGCGCGCAGCCGGCCAGCGTGAAGTCGGTCGAGATCTGCTGGCCGCTCGGCGGCGCGGTCGCCGCCACCGATCCCGCGCTGTGCCGCCAGCGCCGCATCGCATGGGTGCTCGACGACGCGCTGCCGCCCACGTTTGCCGAACGCGACCTCGGCGCGTGGTCGTCCGGCCTGCTCACCTTGCGCGTGAATGCCAAAGGCCAGCGCTTGAGCGGCGCCTGTCACGCCAGCCACGAGCACACGATCCAGCTGGCGCGCTGGCCCGCGCTGGCCACGCCATGGCTGAGCGTGGACGACCGCGCCCGCTCCGCGCTGCCGCCGCTCGCGTCCGGCTGCGCCGCCGACTCGCTCGATCGCGCCACGCCGATCCGCATCACCGGCCTGGGCAACGGCGTCACCTTGCGCCGCGCGCCGAACAGCGAGCAGCCGCTGCGCGTCACGCTGCATGCGCTGGGCACGCAAACCACCGTGCAATGGCTGCTCAACGGCCGCCTGCAAGGCAGCAGCGACGCCGATGCCGCGATCGCGATCACCTTGCCGCAGGCCGGGGATTACCGGATCACCGCGCTCGCCCGCGACGGCGCCTTCGCCACCATCGCGCTGCGCGTGGTGGGGCCGTCGTCGTGATACCTGCCGTTCGGCCCTTAAGAAAGAACTAAGCGGCGGCTTCCAGAATGGCGGCATGCATGATGCCGGCCACCAGCGACACCTTCCCGCGGTGACATCCGGTCTGCGCATGACCTGGGTCGTCGCCGTCACGTTGATCGTGTCGGCTTGCGCCAGCTACGCGCCGCTGCCGCTGGGCCGGGGCGAAGGTGCGGCCAGCGTGGCGCAACTCGTTGCGCCCACCGCCAACATGCCGCTGCCGTCGCTGGCGACGCATCGCTTCGATCCCGCCGACGGGCTGGACGTCACCGAGACGGCGATGCTGGCGGTGGCGAACAGCCCGGCGTTGAAGCTCAAGCGCGACGAACTGGGCGTGGCCCGCGCGCAGGCGTTCGCGGCCGGGCTGCTGCCCGATCCGCAGCTGAGCCTGGGCGAGGATTTTCCGAGCCACTCCGGCGGCGGCCTGACTACGGCGTTCAACCTTGGGCTGAGTGAAGACATCAGCGCGCTGCTGACGCGCTCGTCGCGCCAGGCGGCGGCGCGCAGCCAGGCCGGGCAGGTGAACCTCGACCTGCTGTGGGCGGAGTGGCAGACCGTGGCGCAGGCACGATTGCTGTTCGACCAGGTGCTGAACCTGCGCGCGCAGCAGGTTCGGCTGGCCGGCGAACAGGCGGCGCTGGACCAGGTCGGCGGCTACATCCATGCGGCACTGGCTGCCGGCAACCTCACCTACGACGGCGCCAGCGCCGGCCTCAATGCCGCCGCGGACGTGCGCAAACAGCAGGCCGACAACGCGGTCGCCCTGCATCAGGCCGACAGCGACCTGCACGTGCTGCTCGGGCTCGCACCGACGGCACCGCTGGAGCTGGTCGGCGCGCCTTATCAAGTCACCCCGACCTCGGCGCAGTTGCAGCAGGCGCTGGCCGAGTTGCCGCGCCGGCGGCCCGATCTGCTGGCGCTGCAGGCGGGTTACCAGTCGCAGGAAGCCAAACTGCGCGGCGCGGTGCTGGCGCAGTTTCCCGCGCTGAACATCGGCTTCAACAGCGCACGCGACACCAGCGCCATCTACACCCACGGCTTCAGCCTCGGCATCACGCTGCCGCTGTTCGATCGCAATCGCGGCAACATCGCGATCGAACAGGCGACCCGGCAGCAATTGAAGGACGACTACGAAGCGCGCGTGCTGACCACGCGCAGCGACATGCAGCGGCTCGGCGCCGATCTCGCCACGCTGGATCGGCAGCAGCGCACGTTGACTGCCCACGCGAAACAACTGGCCGACGCGCGCGGCGCCGCAGAACAAGCATGGCGGCAAGGCCTGCTGGACTGGCCGACCTGGCTGGCGATCCGCAGCCAGTCGCTGGCCGCCGACCTCGACCTGCTCGCCGTGCAGCAGCAACAGGCCACGCAGTCGATCGCGCTGGAAGCGCTGCTCGGCAACACCGAGCTTGGCGCTATCGCCCATCCCGTTCCCGCACAGGCGTCCACGCCATGAACCGATCGCTGCTCTTGCCGCTGTTGTGCCTGCTGCTGGCCGCGTGCAGCCACGGCGCCGCCGATGACGAAGAAGCGGCGGTGGCCAAAGGCCAGGTGGCGGTGACCACCGCCACGCCGGTGCAGCAGAGCTTTCACGACACCGTCGAAGCCTGGGGCAGCGCGGCAGGCGATCCGCAGCGCGCGCGTGCGATCAGCCTTGCGCATGGCGGCCAGGTCGTGGCGCTGCATGTGACGGCCGGGCAGAGCGTGCGGCGCGATCAGCCGCTGCTGACGATCGCGCCCGACCCGGCCGCGCGCAGCGCGTACCAGCAGGCGCAGAGTGCGCTGGGCCTAGCCAGCGGCGAACTCAAGCGTACCGAACAACTGGTGGCACAGCGGCTGGCCACGCAGTCGCAACTGGCGACCGCGCGCAAGGCGTTGGCCGACGCGCAGGCCGCGCTGGCGGCGCAGCGCGCGCTGGGTGGCGGCAGCGCGCAGGAAACCGTCAGCGCGCCGGCCGATGGCGTGGTCGGCACACTCGGCGTGGGTCTGGGCGAGCGCTTCGCCGCGAATACGCCGCTGCTGGGTTTCACCCCGGCGCATGCGCTGGTGGCGCAACTGGGCGTGCAGCCGGAAGACGGCGCGAAACTGCGTGCCGGCATGTCGGTGCAACTGCGCAGCGTGTATGGCGACCAGGCCGGCTTCGTGGGCACGTTGCGCATGATCGGCCAGTCGATCGACCCGCAGACCCATCTGCTCGGTGCACAGGTCGAATTGCCGGCCGAGGCCGGCGTCGCATTGGTCGCCGGTGCCGCGCTGGATGCGCAGATCCGCACGGCCGATTTCAGCGCGTGGGCGGTACCGCGTGCGGCGGTGCTGCACGATGAACACGGCGACTACCTGTTCGAGCTTGAGCACGGTCACGCCAAACGCATCGACGTGACGCTGCGCAGCCCGGGCGGCGATCCCGTCGGCGTGCAGGGCCCGCTCGATGCGCGGGCGAAAGTGATCGTGCTCGGTGCCTACGAACTGGCGGACGGCGATGCGGTGCGGGAGTCCGCCCGGTGAGCGTCACCGCATGGATGCAACGGCATCGGCGTTCGCTGCTGTTCCTCGCCCTGATGCTGGCGATCGGCGGCATCGCCAGCGCGCTGCGGATGCCGGTAGCGCTGTTCCCGAACGTGGCCTTCCCGCGCGTGCAAGTGTCGCTGGATGCGGGCGACCGCCCGGCCGACCAGATGGCGATCGAGGTGACCACGCCGGTGGAGGAGGCGATCCGCCACGTGCGCGGCGTGCGCGACGTGCGTTCCACCACCAGCCGCGGCAGTGCCGAGGTGGCGGTGACGTTCGACTGGGGCGCGGACATGGCCGCGGCGCTGCAGGAAGTGAATGCCGCGGCCGGGCAGATCCTGCCGCAGCTGCCGGCCGGCACCCAGCTGAGCACCCGGCGGATGGACCCGAGTACGTTCCCGGTGCTGGCCTACAGCCTGCGCTCGCACACACAGTCGCCGAGTGCGCTGCACGACCTGGCCGAGTACCAGCTGCGTCCGTTGCTGAGCGGGATCAGCGGCGTGGCCCAGGTCCAGGTGCAGGGCGGCGAGGTGGCCGAGTTCCACGCCGACGTCGATCCGGGCAAGCTGCGCGCGCTGCAACTGAGCCTGGCCGACGTGGCCACGGCGGTCAGCCATGCGGCGACGATCCAGGCGATGGGTCGCGTCGCCGATCACTACAAGCTGTACCTGCTGCTGGCCGACAACCAGCCGAAGACGCTGGCCGCGCTGCGCGGCATCGTGCTGCGCGCCGGCCCCGGCGGCGCGGTGCGGCTGGGCGACGTGGCGGCGGTCAGCCTCGACCACGTGCCGCAGTGGATCCGCGTCAACGCCGACGGCCAGGACGCGGTGCTGCTGCAGGTCTACCAGCAGCCCGACGGCAACAGCGTGCAGATCGCGAAGGACGTGAAGCAGCGGCTGGCCGACTACGCGCCGCAGATGCCCTCCGGCGTGCGCCTCGCCAACTGGTACGACCAGACCCAGCTGGTCAGCGGCGCGGCGGCGAGCGTGCGCGATGCGATCCTGATCGGCGTGCTGCTGGCCGGCTTGGTGCTGTTCGTGTTCCTGCGCAACACGCGGGTGATCCTGGTCGCGCTGATCGTGGTGCCGGCGGTGCTGGCGATCACCGTGTTGCTGCTGTCGGTGCTCGGCATGAGTTTCAACATGATGACGCTGGGCGGCATGGCCGCGGCGGTCGGCTTGATCATCGACGACGTGATCGTGATGCTCGAACACATCATGCGCCGGCTGCATCCGGGCGAAGGCGCGCAGGACGCGGGCGAAGTGCACGAACGGATCGCTGCCGCGGCGTGGGAGTTCACCCGCCCATTGACCGGTTCCAGCGCCGCCACCGTGGTGATCTTCCTGCCGCTGGCGTTTCTGACCGGGGTCACCGGCGCGTTCTTCAAGGCGCTGTCGCTGACCATGGCCAGCGCGCTGGTCATTTCGTATCTGCTGACCTGGATCGCGGTGCCGCTGCTGGCCGAACGTTTCCTCGACGAACGCCATCGCGCCGAACATCCACCGGGCCGCTTCACCCGGCGCATGATGCAGGGCTACCAGAACATCCTGCAGCACTGGTTGCAGCGACCGCTGCTGGTGTTGCTGCTGGTCGTGCCGCTGCTGCTGGTCGGTGGGCTGGCTTTCACCCGCGTCGGCACCGGCTTCATGCCGCAGATGGACGAGGGCGGTTTCATCCTCGACTACCTGTCGCCGCCGGGTACTTCATTGCAGGAAACCGACCGGCTGCTGCGCCAGGTCGAGACGATCATCCGCGCGAATCCCTACGTGGACACCTATTCGCGGCGCACCGGCCTGCAGCTCGGCGGCGGCCTCACCGAGGCGAACCAGGGCGACTTCTTCGTGCGTCTGAAAAGCGGCTCGCGCCCCGACACCGAGCAGGTGATGGAGCAGGTTCGCGGCGAGGTCGAGCAGCATGTGCCGGGGCTGGACATCGAGCTGTCGCAGCTGATGGAGGACCTGATCGGCGACCTGGTGGCGGTGCCGCAACCGATCGAGATCCAGCTGTACGGCGACGACCCGACCCAGCTTTCCGCCACCGCCGGCAAGGTCGCCGCGGCGGTCGGCAAGGTCGGCGGCGTGGTCGGCGTGCGCAATGGCATCAACCCGGCCGGCGATGCGCTGACCGTGCAGGTCGATCCGGCCAGGGCCGCGCTGGAAGGTCTCGACCCGGCCAGCGTCACCGATCAGGTCGCCGCGGCGATCGACGGCACCGTGGCGGCGCAACTTCCCACCGACGGCAAGCTGGTGGGTGTGCGCGTGCGCCTGCCGGCCGCGACGCATCAGCGGCTGGAACAGGTCGCCGCGCTGCCGATCCGCGCCGGCGACGGTCACCTGCTGCCGCTGTCGCGGGTGGCCACGCTGAAGCAGGTGCAGGGCCAGCCGCAGATCACCCGCGACAACCTGAAACGGATGGTCGCGGTGACCGGGCGCATTAGCGGGCGCAGCCTCGGCGCCACCATCGCCGACGTCAAGCGCGTGCTGGCCCGGCCCGGCCTGCTGCCCAAGGGCATGTACTACCAGCTCGGCGGCCTGTACCAGCAGCAGCAGCAGGCGTTTCGCGGGCTGACCATCGTGCTGCTGGCGGCGATCGCACTGGTGTTCGCCCTGCTGCTGTTTTTGTACGAGAGTTTCCGGGTGGCGCTGGTGATCCTGGCGATGCCGCTGCTGGCGATCCCTGCGGTGTTCGCCGGGCTGTGGCTGACCGGCATCGAGCTGAACATCTCGGCGATGATGGGCATGACGATGATCGTCGGCATCGTCACCGAAGTGGCGATCTTCTACTTCTCCGAACTCGAACAGGCCGCCGCCGGCATGCCGCTGCACGAGGCGTTGCATGAGGCGGGCCGGCACCGCACGCGGCCGATCCTGATGTCCACGCTGGCCGCGATGCTCACCTTGCTGCCGCTGGCGCTCGGCGGGGGCTCGCAGATGCAGCAGCCGCTGGCGGTGGCGATCATCGCCGGCCTGCTGGTGCAGGTGCCGCTGGTGCTGCTGCTGATGCCGGTGCTGTACGCGCTGCTGCGCCGCCGCGATGGGCAAAGGGCGGCCGGCTAAGGCGCGCATAAGCGATCGCGCACATGCTGGGCCGACCATTCCATCCAGCCAAGGTGCCGTCATGCCACGACTGATCCGCAAGCTGTTGCCCGCTGCGCTGTTGGCGCTGGCGATTCTCCCGCAAGCGGCGTCGGCCGCCACGCCGCCGCCCGCACGGTTGTTGTCGCGACTGGCGCTGGGCGGCCCGGGCGGTTGGGACTATCTGGCCTTCGATGCGCCCAGCCGCCACCTGTTCGTCAGCCGCGGCGACCGCGTGCTGGTGATCGACGTCGATGCCGGCAAGCAGGTCGGCACGATCGGCGGCACGGCGGGCGTGCACGGCATCGCGCTGGCCGATGACCTGCATCGCGGTTTCATCAGCGACGGCAAGAGCGCGTCGGTGACCGTGTTCGATCTGGCGTCATTGAAAACTGTGGCGACGATTGCAGGCACCGGCCAGAATCCCGACGCGATCCTGTACGACAGCGCTTCGCACCACGTGCTGACCTTCAACGGCAAGAGCGCCAGCGCCAGCGTGATCGACCCGGCGAAGAACGCGGTGATCGGCAGCATCGCGCTGCCCGGCAAGCCGGAGTTCGCGGTGGCCGATGGTGCCGGCCATGTCTACGTGAACATCGAGGACAAGTCCGAGCTGGCCCAGCTCGATGCGATCCACGGCAAGCTGCTGCAGGTGTGGCCGCTGGCACCGTGCGAATCGCCGAGCGGGCTGGCCCTCGACAATCCGCACCATCGGCTTTTCTCGGTATGCGACAACCGCACGATGGCCGTGCTCGATGCGGTCGACGGCCACCACGTGGCCGACGTGCCGATCGGCGATGGCCCGGACGGCGTGGTGTTCGATCCGGCCGAGGCGATGATCTACAGCGCCAATGGCGAGAGCGGCACGATCACCGCGGTGCACGAGGACGCTCCGGACCACTACCGCGTGACCGCGACCATCCCCACCCAGGCCAGCGCGCGCACGCTCGCGCTCGATCCGAAGCTGCACCGGCTGTATCTCTCCGCGGCGCGGCTGGGCGCGACTCGGCAGGCCAACGGCCGTCGCACGATCGAGCCGGACAGCTTCGGCGTCCTCACCGTCGGGCGGCCTTGAGCAGGTCTCAGGGCCGCAAGGGAATCGCCACGCGTACGCGCAGGCCGCTGCCGTACGGCGAGTCGAGCAGTTCGATCGTGGCATCGTGCAACTGCGCCGCGCGTTGCACGATCGACAGGCCCAGTCCGTAGCCGTCGCCGCGGCTGCCGGCTTCGCGATGGAAGCGGGCGAACACGCTGGCGCGGCGTTCGGCCGGAATGCCCGGGCCATCGTCGATGACGTCGATCAGCACCACGCGCTCGCCCTGTTCGATCGACAATTGCACCTGGCCGCCGGCCGGCACGTGGCGCAGTGCGTTTTCGAGCAGGTTGCGCAGCAGGGCCGCGAGTGCGGCCTCGTAACCCTGCACGGACACCTGCGGCGTCAGCCGCGCAAAGCTCAACTCCACGCCACTGTCGGCGATCACCGGCGACAGCTCCTCGATCACGCCCATCGCCACCGCCACCAGGTCGACGCGGCCGCGCTGGCTCGACGCCGCACCTGCTTCCAGCCGGGCCAGTGCCAGCAGCTGTTCGATCCGGCGCGCCAGTCCGGCGATGCCGTGCTGGGCGCTGACCAGGCCCGCCTTCAGTTCGGCCGGATCGGTGGTGGTCATCGCGCTTTCGAGATTGATCATGGCGCTGGCCAGCGGCGTGCGCAGTTCGTGCGCCACGTCGGCGCTGAAGCGGCGCTCGCGTTCCAGCGCATCCTCCAGTCGCGCCAGTTGGCCGTTCAGCGCGGCCAGTACCGGTTGCAATTCCAGCGGCGCATCGGGCAGCTGCATTGGTTCATGGCTGCCCGGCTTCCGCGCCGAGAGGGCACGGGTCAGCGCTTCGAGCGGGCGCAATCCGCGCCTTACGGCCCAGCCCACCAGCAGGGCCAGCAGGGGCAGGCCGATCAGCAGCGGCAGGCTGTGCTCCAGCCACACCGCGCGCATGATGTCGTGGCGACTGTCGTAACGTTCGCCGGTGCGGATCACCACGCCCTCGGCCATGTCGCGCAGGGTGAAGACGCGCCAGCGGTAGCCGCCCTGCTGCAGATCCTGGAAGTCCGCATCGCCGGCCGCCGGCGGCGGCAGGGCGGCGAGGTTCGCGGTGGCCAGCAGCGTGCGCCCGGTGCGGTCGAATACCTGGAAGCCGACTTCGGACTCGTAGGTGTTCCGCTGCCGCTTCGGCGGGCGGGTGCGGCCGGCTTCGATCGGCACCAGCGTATCCGCGGCGTCGCCCCCCTGCAGGGCCTGCATGTCGGCATGCTTGATCAGCACCTGCAGCGTCCGCGCCGACTGCGCCAGCCGCCCGTCGGACAGCTCGTCCACCTCGGTGATGGTGCGATGGAAGCTGAGCACGCCCAGCGGCAGCAGCACGGCCAGCAGCACGACGATGATCAGCAGGCGCAACCTGCCGTGCAGGCTGGCCGGCTTCAGCGGGCTCGCCAACCTCATTGGGGCTCCCGCGGAATCATGTAGCCGAAGCCGCGCACGGTCTGGATGGTGTCGAAGCTCAGCTTGCGGCGCAGCGTGTGCACCAGCACTTCCAGCGCACTGCTGCCGACCATGTTGTCCAGGCCATACAGCGAGTTCTCCAGGTTCTCGCGGCGCACCAGCCGACCGGCGCGTTCCATCAGGATCTGCAGCAGGGCGAATTCGCGTTTGGTCAGCTCGACCCGCGCGCCGCGGAAGCTCACCTCGGAGGTGCCCAGGTCGAGGCTCAACGCACCCGCATCGATGCGGTTGGCGGCCAGGCCCTGCGCGCGTCGGGTCAGCGAGCGGATGCGTGCGCCCAGTTCCTCCAGGTGAAAGGGTTTCACCAGGTAATCGTCGGCACCGGCGTCGAGGCCGCGCACGCGGTCGTCCAGCGTGTCGCGTGCGGTCATCACCAGCACCGGAGTCTTGACGTGCAGGCGGCGCGCCTCGACCAGCACGTCGAGCCCGTCCTTGCCGGGCAGGCCGAGATCGAGCAGGACCAGGTCGGCGGTCTGGTCGCGCAGCGCGAGCAGCGCCTCGCGGCCGTCGCGCAGCCAGCTGACGGTATAGGCGAGGCGTTCCAGCGCGCGCTGGATCGCCGCGCCGAGCTGGGGATCGTCCTCGACCAGGATGATGTGCACGGACAGGCTCCTTCGATCGCGGGCACCATGGAGGCGGCGCGACTCGTGGGGAGATTATCCGGTCATCCGCTTACGAAGTGCTTAAACCCGGTGACCGCCCTCGCGCTGCGCGTTTGCCGACCGGTCGGGCCGGCCTATAGAATCGAGCGAAGCGGTGTGAGGCCATTCGGGCGATCGCAATGATTGCCCACGCTACGGCACGCACAGGCGTTGCATCCGCCGAGGCGTGCAAACGCTCATGAAGTGCCGGGGTGTCTGCCCCGGTTGCCGGAGACACCGACAATCTTTCGACCGAGCGCAGTGACTGATGCCTGACAACGCCCTGCCAAGCGCCATCATCTGCCTTCCGTTCGTGGCCAGCGTCGTGGTGTTCCTGCTGCGTGGCCGTGGCCGCAGCCACAACCTGGCGGCGTGGCTGATGACTGCCACGGCGCTGCTCGGCCTGCTGCTTTCGCTCTGGCTGTACCCGGCGATTGCTGCCGGCAACGTGCTGCGCCAGGTGATCCCGTGGGTGCCGGGACTGGGGCTGGACCTGGTGCTCCGGGTGGACGGCTTCAGCTGGCTGTTCATGCTGCTGATCTGCGGCATCGGCACGCTGGTGGGCCTGTACGCCCGCTACTACATGTCGCCGGACGATCCGCTGGCGCGCTTCTTCGCGCTGCTGCTGGCGTTCATGGGTTCGATGCTGGGCATCGTGATGTCCGGCAACGTGATCCAGCTGGTGTTCTTCTGGGAGATGACCAGCCTGTTCTCGTTCCTGCTGATCGGCTACTGGCACCGCGGACCACCGGCGCGCGACGGCGCGCGGATGGCGTTGATCGTCACCTCCGGCGGCGGCCTGTGCCTGTTCGCCGGCGTGCTGCTGCTGGGGCATGTGGTGGGCAGCTACGACCTCGACGTGATCCTCGCCGCGGGCGACATGGTGCGCGCGCATGCGCTGTACACGCCGACGCTGCTGCTGATCCTGCTCGGCGCGTTCACCAAGAGCGCGCAGTTCCCGTTCCATTTCTGGCTGCCGCAGGCGATGTCGGCGCCGACGCCGGTATCGGCCTACCTGCACTCGGCCACCATGGTGAAGGCCGGCGTGTTCCTGCTGGTGCGCTTCTGGCCGGTGCTGGGCGGCACCGACCAATGGTTCTGGATCGTCGGCGGGGTGGGCCTGGTGACGCTGATCCTGGGCGCGTACTCGGCGATGTTCGAGCAGGACCTGAAAGGCGTGCTGGCTTACTCGACGATCAGCCACCTGGGCCTGATCACCATGCTGGTCGGCCTGGGCAGCGCGCTCGGCGTGGTCGCCGCGATCTTCCACATCGTCAACCACGCCACCTTCAAGGCCTCGCTGTTCATGGCCGCCGGCGCGGTCGACCACGAGGCCGGCACGCGCGACCTGCGCAAGCTCGGCGGGTTGCGCCGCTTCATGCCGGTCACCGCGACGCTGGCGCTGATCGCCGGCGCGGCGATGGCCGGCGTGCCGCTGCTGAACGGTTTCCTGTCGAAGGAGATGTTCTTCGCCGAGACGCTGGCCACCCGCCAGGGCCCGTTGCTCGACATGATCTCGGTGGTGATCGCGGTGGCCGCCAGCGCGTTCGGCGTGACCTATTCGATCCGCTTCGTGCGTGGCGTGTTCTTCGGCCGCGTGCCCGCCAGCTTGCCGCGCGAACCGCACGAGCCACCGCTGTGGATGCGTTTCCCGATCGGCTTCCTGGCGCTGGCCTGCCTGCTGGTGGGCATGCTGCCGGCGCGGGTGATCGGCCCGTCGCTGCGCGCGGCGGCAAGCTCAGTGCTGGGTGCCGGCCAGCTGCCGGACTACAGCCTGGCGGTATGGCATGGCGTGACCACGCCGCTGCTGATGAGCATCTTCGCGTTCGTGGCGGGCTGCCTGCTGTACGTGCGCCTGCGCGGCTATGTTGCCGGGCGCGAGGTGGCGCCGCTGACCGGGCGACTCAGCGGCAAGCGCATCTTCGAGCGCGTGCTGGCGGTGCTCGCTGCGGATATCCCGCGGTGGATCGAGCGCCGCTACCCGAGCCGGCGGCTGCAGTCGCAGCTGCTGTGGATCGTGTTGCTGGCGCTGCTGGCCGGCGGCCTGGCCGCGACCAGCGCGCCGTTCGGCTTCCATCCGCGCTGGTCCAGCGTCGACCCGGCGTTTGCGCTGCTGTGGCTGCTCGGCGCGGCCTGCGCGATCGGCGCGGCGAGCCAGGCCAAGTTCCATCGCCTCGCCGCGCTGGTGCTCACCGGCGGCGCGGGGCTGGTGTCGTGCGTGAGCTTCGTGTGGTTGTCGGCGCCGGACCTGGCGGCGACCCAGTTGCTGGTCGAGGTGGTCACCACGATCCTGATCCTGCTCGGCATGCGCTGGTTGCCCAAGCGTATCGAGGGGCTGGCGCCGGAGAGCCGCATGCACCGCTTCCGGCGTCGTCGCGACGGGCTGATCGCGATCGTGGTCGGCCTCGGCGTGGCCAGCCTGGCCTATGCGGCGATGATGCATCCGGTGGCCGACTCGATCTCGCGCTTCTTCCTCGAGCGCGCGTACACCGAGGGCGGCGGCCGCAACGTGGTCAACGTGATCCTGGTCGACTTCCGCGGCTTCGACACGCTGGGCGAGATCAGCGTGCTGGCGATCGTGGCGCTGACCGTGTTCGGCCTGTTGCGCCGTTTCCGTCCGGCCGCCGAAAGCATCAACGTGCCGCTGCAGCAGCGCCGGCAGGTCGTGCCGGATGCGGGCGAAGCCAGCCGCGCGGTCGATCATTCGCTGACCGATTACCTGATGATCCCGGGCCTGATCATCCAGCTGATGTTCCCGGTGATCCTGCTGTTCGGGCTGCACCTGTTCCTGCGCGGGCACGACCTGCCGGGTGGCGGTTTCGTCGCTGGCATCACCGTGGCGGTGGGCCTGATCCTGTTGTACATGGCGCGCGGCGCGCGCTGGGTGGAGGCGCACCTGCGCGTGCTGCCGGTGCGCTGGATCGGCGCGGGCCTGTTGCTGGCGGTGTCGACCGGGTTGGCTTCGCTGGCGTTTGGCCGTCCATTCCTTACCTCGTATTTCCGCTACGCCGAGCTGCCCGTGCTGGGCAAGCTGCCGCTGGCCTCGGCGGTGCTGTTCGACCTGGGCGTGTTCAGCGTGGTGGTGGGCGCCACCGTGCTGCTGCTGATCGCGCTGGCGCACCAGTCGCTGCGGCGTCCGCGCCAGTTGGCGGATGCGCCGGCCGCGGCGGGAGGACAGGGCTGATGGAACTGGTCCTGGCCGCCGCGATCGGCATTCTCGCCGCCTCCGGCGTGTGGCTGCTGCTGCGCCCGCGCACCTTCCAGGTGATCATCGGGCTGACCCTGATCTCCTACGCGGTGAATCTTTTCATCTTCTCGATCGGCGGCTTGCGCACCGGCGCCGACCCGGTGCTGCGCGACGCGGCCGGCGACATCGCGCAGTACGCCGACCCGCTGCCGCAGGCGCTGGTGCTCACCGCGATCGTGATCGGCTTTGCCACCACCGCGCTGTTCCTGGTGGTGCTGCTGACCTCGCGCGGCCTCACCGGCAACGACCACGTCGATGGCGAGGACGGCACGCCGTGAGCAACCACCTGATCATCGCGCCGATCGTGCTGCCGCTGCTGGTCGCCGCGCTGCAGCTACTGGTCGGCGAGAAGCGCCGGCGCACGGTGCTGGCGCTGAGCGTCGCCTCGTGCGTCGTGCTGGTGTTGCTGGCCGCCGCGCTGATGCTGGCGGTGGCCGGCGACGGCGCGCTGACGGCGGTCTACCGCATCGGCGACTGGCCGGCGCGCTTCGGCATCGTGCTGGTGGCCGACCGGCTGTCGGCGCTGATGGTGCTGCTCGCCAGCGTGCTCGCGCTGGCGCTGTTGCCGTACGCGCTGGGCCGCTGGCAGCATCGCGGCGGCCACTTCCAGCCGCTGCTGCAGTTCCTGCTGATGGGCCTGAACGGTGCGTTCCTCACCGGCGACCTGTTCAACCTGTTCGTGTTTTTCGAGGTGCTGCTGGCGGCGTCCTACGGCCTCGCCCTGCATGGCTCGGGCGCGCGCCGGGTCAGCGCGGGGCTGCACTACATCGCGGTCAACCTGACCGCCTCGATGCTGTTCCTGCTCGGGGTCAGCCTGATCTTCGGCGTCACCGGCACGCTGAACATGGCGGCGCTGGCCGAGCTGATCCCGCACGTGCCCGAGCGCACCCGCGCGCTGCTGCATGCCGGTGCGGCGATTCTCGGCGTGGCATTCCTGATCAAGACCGCGATGTGGCCGCTGGGCTTCTGGCTGCCGCGCACGTATGCGGCCGCGTCGCCGGCGGTGGCCGCGATGTTCGCGCTGATGACCAAGGTCGGCATCTACGTATTGCTGCGCCTGAGCCTGCTGCTGTTCGGCGACGGTGCCGGGCCGGCGTCGAGCCATTTCGGCAGCGGCTGGATGCTGTGGGGTGGGGTGGCCACCGTGGTCGCCGGCACCATCGGCATGCTCGGTGCGCGCGACCTGGCCAAGCTGGCCGGCTACAACGTGCTGATTTCCTCCGGCACCCTGCTCGGCGCGATCGGCCTGCAGCTGCCGGCGGTCACGGCCGGCGCGCTGGCCTACCTGGTGATCTCCACTCTGGCCATCGCCGCGTTCTTCCTGGTCGCCGGCCTGCTCGCCTCCGACGGTGACGACGACACCGACGACAGCCTGAGCCTGGAACCGTACGAGCAGCTGGGCGAAGCGTCGGCGGGCGAAGGCCTGTATGCGAAGGAGGACGAGAGCCGGGTGGTGATCTCCGCGCCGATCGCCATGCTCGGCGCCAGCTTCTTCGCCTGCGCGCTGCTGCTGGCGGGGCTGCCGCCGCTGTCCGGTTTCCTGGCCAAGTTCGCCATGCTGGCACCGATGCTCGAAGCCGGCCCGCGCGTGGGCGCGATCGTATTGTTCACCTTGATCATCGTGGCCGGCTTCTGCACCGTGATCGCGATGTGCCGCGCCGGCATCCAGATCTTCTGGGTCGAACCCGAGCGAATCTTCCCGAAGGTGCGGCTGGTCGAGAGCGCCTCCATCGCGATCCTGCTCGGCCTGTGCCTGCTGCTGACCGTGCTGGCCGAGGCGCCGCTGCGCTACCTGCGCGACACCGCGCGGCAGATCCACACGCCGGCCGCGTACATCCAGCAGGTGTTGCCGGCCGCGGAGGCGCAGCCATGACCCGGCGCTGGTTGCCGTATCCGATCCTGTCCGCGCTGCTGCTGCTGATCTGGTTGCTGCTGAACCAGAGCATCGCGCCCGGCACGATCCTGCTCGGTGCGCTGCTGGGCGTCGCGCTGGCGAAGGTGTTCGGCCTGCTGCGCCCGCCGAAGGCGCGCGTGCGCAACTATCCGCTGCTCGGCCTGCTGTTCGTGCGCGTCGTCGTCGACATCGTGCGCTCGAACATCGCCGTGGCGCGGATCATCCTTCGCCGCGACAGCCGCATGCAGTCCGGCTTCGTGGCGATCCCGTTGACCCTCACCGACCACTACGGCCTCGCCGTGCTGGCGTGCATCATCACCTCCACGCCGGGCACGATCTGGGTCAGCTACGACTCCAGCGCGAACATCCTGCTGATCCACGTGCTGGACCTGGTCGACGAGGCAAGCTGGATCGACTCGATCAAGCAGCGCTACGAGCGCCCCCTGCTGGAGATCTTCCAATGAGCCACAGCCTGCTCGATGCCGCCATCCTCCTCGCGCAGATCCTGCTGCTGCTGGCGATGAGCTTCTCGATCATCCGCATGGTGCGCGGGCCGCGCGCGCAGGACCGCGTGCTGGCGCTGGACGCGCTGTACGTCAACGCGATGATCCTGCTGCTGACCATCGGCATCCGCAGCGGCAGCCTGCTCTACGTCGAGGCGGGGCTGATCATCGCGCTGCTCGGCTTCGCCGGCACGGTGGCGCTGTCGAAATTCCTGATGCGCGGGCAGGTGATCGAATGAGCCATCTCGACGCCCTGCCGCCATGGGCGGCGATCCTGGTGGCGGTCCTCGTGCTGCTGGGCGCGCTGCTCGCCTTTGTCGGCTCGCTCGGCCTGCTGCGCCTGAAGAACTTCTACAAGCGCGTGCACGCGCCCACCCTGGGCACCACCCTCGGCACGTTCTTCATGCTGGCCGCCTCGATCACCTGCTTCTCGGTGCTGCACGACCGGCCGATCTTCTATGAAATCCTGATCGGCGTGTTCCTCACCCTGACCACGCCGATCACCCTGATGCTGCTGGTGCGCGCCGCGCTGTACCGCGACCGCGAGGAAGGCTCGGCCGACGTACCACAGGCGCCGCCGCACGAGTGAGCGCGGGGTGGCGCTGTCAACCCTGGTTGTTGTCGCCCGGCTTGGGGCAACTGACACGCTGGCCGCGCCAGCAGGCGACCTCGCGTGCGCGACGTGGCGCCAAATAGCCTCGGATCATTGGCGCCGCGTGGCCCGCATGAAACCTATCCGGCACAGCTCAACTGTCGCCTACGTGGAGAGCGCCGGCGAATAAGGTATTTCGTCGGCTTTCCCACTTGGCCAGCCAACCCTCGACCTCGTCACTCGGCATTGGCTTCGCAATAAAGAATCCCTGCGCCATGTCGCAGCCAGACGCACGCAGGAGATCCCAATCCTCACGCTCCTCTACGCCTTCTGCGACCGTGTGCAAACCCAGCTCCCGGGCCAGGCCGAGGCTGGCTTCCAGGATGGCGCGTAGCGATGGCGTGCGGGCTGCCTGGTGGACAAAGCCGCGATCGATCTTCAACTCGTCGAAAGGCAAGTCGCGCAGTTGCGCCAGGCAGGAGTAGCCGGTGCCGAAGTCATCTATCGAAAGCCTCACCTGCTTGAGGCGCAGTCTGGTGAGTACATCCAGTTGCACTTGGGGATTGTCCATCAATCGACTTTCGGTGATCTCCAGGATGAGATGATGGAGTGGCACGCCAGCCGCGTGCGCCTGCTCGACCAGAAAGTCGGGGTAGTCGAGCGAGGAAACGCTCCCCAAAGGCACGTTGATCGCCAGGTCGAGCTGATGTCCTGCGTCGAGCCAGCGGCGCAGGTCGCGTAATGCCTCACGCGTCACCTCAACGCCCAGATAGCCCACCAGCCCGTGCTCCTCGGACATCGGCACGAAGTGGCAGGGCAACACCAGGCCATCCCGCGGATGCCGCCAGCGCACCAGCACCTCCAGCCCGACCACCCTGCCGGTCGCCAGTTCCACCTTGGGCTGGTAATAATTGAGTAGTTCACCTTGGCGGATGGCCAACTGCAAATCGGCCGGCGTATACAACGGGGCCCGTGCCACCGGGCTCGGCGGAGGGACGGCCTGAATCGCCGTGCCCAGCAGCTGAAGCAGGGACTCGGTGGTCACCGGTTTGCCCAGCGCCCCCAGCACATGCAGCCCATGCGCACGGGCCAGCTGTTCGACGGCCTGCCGCGTCCTGGAGTTCTCTCCACTGACGAGCACCAGGCTGCCGGCGTAGCACAGACGCACGAGGTGGCGGACGAACTCCACGCCATCCATTTCGGGCATCTGCAGGTCGCAGAAGACGATGCCTATCTGCTTGTCGTGCTCCAGAAGGCTCAGGGCAGCTTGCCCGCTGGTGTGGCATACCACTTCCATATGCGCTGGCCCGAAAGTTCGGAGCTGGACGGAAAGCAGTTTCAGGACAAACGGATCATCGTCTACCAGCAGAATTTTCATCGTCGCCTCATCCAGACACGTTCGAGTTCGCTTCCAAGCGCAGACTGGCCTTCAGCTGCCGCAATTGCTCTCGCAGTTTCGGCAGCAGTTCTGCGGTCGCGGCTTCGAAGGCGGCGATGGCCCCTTCGGTGACCGCCTTGTCACCAAGGCGCAAGCTGTTCTCCCGCTCGGCGCAAGTATCACCCAACGGGAGACCCATGCTGCGTGCCGAGGGCTTCGGCATACTTGCTTACCTTTAGCGCTGCCGGGCTGCGCCCGTTGTTGCTTGTGGACGTTTTTGCAACCGGACGTGGCTAACTCCGGGCCGCTTCGTGCAGGGAAGACTGGCGGAAAGCCACGAGGAAGGCATTGACGGCGTCCGACTCGCGCTCAAATATCGGCAGCAGTTGGACCAGCGTATCGCTTGCCCCGGCCTTGCCGGCGGTTTCGATCTCTTCGCAGAGCGCGCCCAGAACCAGGGCGCCGACGGTGCGCGCGGAGGACTTCAGCCGGTGCGCCTGCTCGATGGTGGTGGCCATATCGCCAACGCTGCACGCGGCCTTCAGCAATTCGGCGGTCCTGCCAGCGTTGTCCTGGAAGCCCTGCAACAGATCGAAGATGACTGCCGGATCGTTGCCGACAAGACCTTCGAGCACGCCTACGTCCACCGCAACGGTGGTCGATCCATCGAGCGCTGCGCCGTGTGGCGGCTCGACCGGCCGGGGAAGTGGCAGGAGCAGTTCGTCCAGCGCCGTGCGCAGGTCGGCCAGTTGGAGGGGCTTGGTCAGGTACTTGTCCATGCCGGCGGCACGACAGCGCTCCGACTCGCCCTTGAGCGCCGTGGCCGTGAGCGCGGCGATCGGCACGTGCTGCTTGCCCTGCTCTTGCGCGCGGATCGCCGCGGTGAGTTCGTAGCCGTCCATCGACGGCATGTGGAGATCGGTAAGCACCAGCCCGTAGTCGCCGCTGCGCCAAAGTTCCAGCGCCTGCCTGCCGTCGGAGGCCATATCGGCAGCAAAGCCGAGCAGCGCGAGTTGGCGCAGGATGACTTTCTGATTGGTACCGTCGTCTTCGGCCACGAGGATCAGCCGGCCGGCATCGCGGGCGTCTTCGCGCGAGGGCACGGCGAGTTCCCCCGGACGCCGGCCCGCCGGTGCCGGTGCCGGTGCCGGCGCGCGGCCGGCGGCCAGGTTGATGGCCCGGCAAAGACGGCGGCGGGTGAGCACATTGCCATCCACGAAAACGATGTCCGTGTTTCGCGTCGGGTTCTTGGGGCGCGAACCTCGGCCGATGGCGACGATGCGCAAGCCATATTCCGGAGCACGTTGCCTGAGCGCGGGAAGGGATTCGTCGTTGATGGCGGGATCAGTCGTGTCGATCACCCCGATCCACTGTCCCGGCTGCAACATATCCATGAGGCTGCACGCCTGCGCCACGTCGGTTGCCTGGTGCGTCTGCGCGCCCTCGTCGGTGAGGTAGGCGACCAGATCGGCGGCGAGTTCGTCCGCGCCGCCGACAACCATGCAGCGCAGTCCGGCCAGTTCCGGCGCGGGCCGGGCGATCGCTTCTCGCTGCGCCCGCTGTAGCGCCAGGTGCACGCTGAAGGTCGAGCCGTGCCCAGGTTCGCTCTGCAACTCCAGCGTGCCGTCCATCAAATCCACCAATCGGCGCGAAATGGCCAACCCGAGGCCGGTGCCTCCGAAGCGCCGGGTGGTGGAAGTGTCCGCCTGGCTGAAAGCGGTGAACAGTCGTGCACGCGTCGGTTCGTCAATGCCGATGCCGTCGTCGATGACGTCCAGGTCCACGGCGACATGGGTGTCCGTGGAATGACTGGCCAACCGGATGCGCACAGCGACGCGCCCCGACCGTTCGCGGCCGCTGGAGAACTTGATCGCATTGCTTACCAGGTTGACCAGCACTTGGCGCAGGCGCAGGGCGTCGCCGATAACCGTAGCGGGAATTGCCGGGTCGACGAAGACCGTTAGGTAGACGGCTTTCTTCAAGGCAACGTTGGCGAGCATCCCGCAGGCGTTTTCGGTCATCTCGCGCAACGAGAACGGTGACTGTTCGAGTTCCAGCCGGCCGGATTCGATCTTGGAGAAATCCAGGATGTCCTCAATCACAGTCAACAGCGAGAAAGCCGATTCGCGAATCAGGTCGAGCATCTCGACCTGATGGCCTTTGAGGTTGGTCTGCTGCAGGACATCGATCATGCCGATCACGCCGTTCATCGGGGTGCGGATCTCATGGCTCATGGTGGCCAGGAAACTCGACTTGGCGCCATTGGCCTGGTCGGCCGCAGCCTTCGCTGCCGTCAGCTCGCGGTTTGCCCGTTGCAGATCCGATGTGCGCTCGTGCACTCGATGTTCGAGGCTGGAATTGAGCCGCATGACCTCCTGCTGGGCCAGCTGGCGCTCCTCCGCCTCGCGACGCACGTCGCGGTAGGACGCTTGCAACGCCTCCGCGCGCCGTTCCACTTCGGCGAGCATATCGTTGAACGAGTCGACCAGTTCGCCGACTTCGTCATCGGTGGTTTTGGCAACGCGTCGCGAGTAGTCCTGCTGCTCCACCACCTCGCGCGCGATGGATGCCACCGCTGCGATGGGCGCGGTGACCAGCTTCTCCATGCGCCGGATCAGGACCAGAGCGATCCCGGTGGCGAACAACCCCACCAGCACCGCCACTCCGATAGCCCCCGCGATGATGCCAACGAGGTTGTAGCCGACCCGTAGGTAGACGGTGCCGAGGGTGGTGCCATCTTTGACGATCTGCCGGGTTACCACCAAGGCGGTGCCCGCGATGTGGGTTCTGTCGCGCTCGATTTTCGCAGGAAAGGTGCCCTGCTGGCCCTTGGCGACATAGGTAGCGAAGAGTTTGTTGTCAGCGGTGTAGATTGCCGCCGAACGGACGTTCGGTCGCGCGGCCAGCAGGGCGAGGTTGTCGCTGGCCAGCCGCTGGTCGTCGAACTGGAGCGCCGGCGCGGTCATGCGGCCGAGCAGTTCCGCCGTCGTGCTTACGTCGCTCACATGGCGGTAGTGGTATGAAACCACGTTGCCGACAATATTGCCGAGGGTGGCACATACCAGCGCCGCCACCGTGGCAAAGACCACGATGGCCTGCAGCTTTACCCGGATGGAGCGGAACGTGTTTTTCACGGGTCGCCTTGGGTCACCCGCCGGGCGGCGGTGAGCATCAGGGCCCGCAGTTTGAGGCCGCTGGTTGCGGCGGGCTTGAGTGCCACGTTGAAGCGCAGGTGGTGGTCGACCAGATCGAAGCTGATCATGCTGTCCAGCATCCGCTCCTGCCCGGCATCGGAAACCACCAGTACGGGCTTGCCCCTGACTGCATCGCCGATGGCCTGCAGCGTGGGCGCGTCCAGTGCGCCCACGATCAACATGTGCAGGCCTTGCAGTGAGCTCTTGGCCTCCAACCGCCGGGTCACCAGCGGACGGCCGTTGAGCGTCTTGCCGACGATCATGCGGGAGAGAATCTCCTCGAGGTCGTCATCCCCGATCACTCCGACGACGATGGGACTGTCTTCGGTGGCGAAGACCCCGGGTGGCCACTCCACGTAGCCGGCGAACTTGTACAGGTAGGCCGCCTTGACGCGCAGCGCGGGATCGCTGGATTCGACCGCCGGCGGTTGCGCGGCGTTGACCGTGGCGGCAAAGGCCAGGGGCATGGCCAGGATCGCGCACGCCAGCAAATACCTGACGCAGCGGAGCATGGGGAAAACCACGGAAGAGGCCGTCACATCGCCCACGCCAGCGCAAGGATCACTGAGCGGCCGATTTCGCGCCGCAGATCGCGCGACCTGTACTCGCCGTGGCCGCCGGACAAGTTGCGCCCGGTCAGTGATATCTCGGCGCCAGGCGCCAGCGTCCACCCCAGGCGCGCATCGACGGCTGTGTACGCTGGCACGTCGTCCCTGGCCAGCGCGCCGACGTGGCGTAAGCCGATGGCGAGTTCACTGTCGCTGCCGAGGGTCCAGCTCGAGCGAAGTTGCCAGGTATTCGAAGGATCGAAGCCCTCCGCGCTGGGGCCAGCTGCGTCGTTGCTGCCGGGCTTCAACCGGAAGTGCTCGTCGAGTGCGGTAAAGCCGCCGCTCAGGCGCCAGCTTTTGGTGGCCTGGAACGTTCCCCACCACTCGATGCCGTTGGACTGCCCTTCCATCAGGCTGCCGAAAAAGAGGTAGGTGAAGCTGGGGTCGATTTCCTGGGTGCGAAGGTGATCGTAATCGTTGTGGAATACCGTGGCCGACCACGAAAGCCGCGGTGTCGGCTGCCCGCGGTATCCCAGCTCGTAAACCTTCGCCACTTCCGAGCGCACCGGGTCGCCGCCGTTGAGGAGATAAGGCGGCACGGCCGGGATATAGGCATCGCGATCCAGCCGCGATGGCGCCCGCACGGTGCGCGACACGGCTGTCCAGAACAAGTGGCCCGGAGCTGCCTTCCAGGCCAGGCGTGCATTGGGTAGGAATTCGGTGCCGGTGTAGTCGTTGCGCTCCAGCCGCGCGCCCAGCGTCAACCGCAGGTCGTTGGCCAGCGTCATCTCGTCCTGTGCGAACACGCTGGTCCAGCGCTGGCGCGCCTGTGCCGGAAGAAAAGCGAAATAGGGGCTGAGGTTCTCCACCCGGTCCCGGCTCTGCCTGGCGTTCACCCCCCACACCAGCGCATGCATGCCCAGCGGCCGCAGCGAATGCTGCAGCTGGAAGTCGAGGATATCCAGTCGCTCGCCGAACGTCGGCGGCACGGTGCGCCGGGTATGGTCGTAGTAGGCCTGCAGGTCGAGACTGCCACCTTCGGCAAGCGCGCGATTCCAGCGTGCGGTCAGGTTGACGCCCGAGTTCGAAACGTCACCCAGCACGAAGCCAACGCCGTTGATCGCGATCGCGCCGGGCGCCGGTTGCTGTTCGGAACCGTCATAGACATTGCCCTCCACCGTGAAGCGATCGACGGCGTAGTGCCAATCTGTGCGAAAACCGACCTGGCTCCGGTGGCCGGCGTCATCGACCGTGGCGCCGTCCGCGGTCTTGCCGTGGAGCCAGCGCGTGTGCTTGCCATACACCCGGTAATCGCCGTTCGCACCCAGCGTCGCGCCGTAGCGGAAGCCGAGGTCGGAACCCCCGTTGCCCACCGCGGTCGTCAGCAGCGCGCCGTGGGTGTTTTCGGCCGATCGGGTGATGATGTTGATCACGCCATTGACCGCATTGACACCCCACAAGGTGCCACCCGGGCCGCTGATCACCTCGATACGTTCGACATCCTCCAGCATCACGTCCTGCGCGTCCCAGAACACACCGGAAAACAGCGGTGAGTAGACCGAGCGGCCGTCGATCAGGACCAGCAGCTTGTTCGGCGCACTGTTGTTGCTCCCGTTCATGCCACGCGCCGAGATGGCATAGCCGACGGCGCTGGCCTCGGCCACCTGCAGGTTGGGTGCCAGACGGAGCGCCTCAGGGAGGTTGCGCGCACCGGAGCGACGGATGTCATCCGCGGTAATGACAAAGACTGACGCTGCGGCGTCCGACAGACGCTCGGGCTTCTTGGAAACCGACGTGATCTGAATGTTGCCAAGCTCCTCCAGCGACAGCGAGGTCAGGTCCTCAGGCTGCGCAGGCAGGTCGGGGAGGGAGGCGTGCGCTGGCAAAGCTAGCAGGCCGAACATCACGGTAGCGCAGAGGGCAATCCGCGAGGGGTGCCGGCAAATGGCATGGAACCTGTCGCCCAGTTTGGCCGGCACATGCATGGCTGGAATCTCCGTTGAGCCGCGTCGCCCGTGCTGACGGCGTCACCGCAAACCGGTCGTCGCGGTGTCCGCCCGTCCGATTCGCCCGCCCCCGCACCATACGCGGCCCCGATGCCACCGCTATCTACAGTTTCGGCACCCTCGACGGCTGCCGCCCCCGGGATCGATATATTCCCTATGCCCCTGCGGAGTTATAAGCGCAGCAGCAAGCGCCTGTCCAGCAGTGCGGGCGACTCGACGCAGCGGACGCAGCCGGTGCGCGCCGTCCGCAACCGCGTTTTCGACGCGATCGTCAAAGCCCGGCGGACAAGCGCAGCGCCACTAACAAGATCGCAGTTGCCGAGCGCAACTTGGACGTATCCGGGGCATCGCGAGCCCGCCGATCAGGACGCGCGCACTATCCCGGCACATACAACGCGCGGCGCAACAAGCTAGAGAAATCCTGGGGCCAGTCGTTCGGCTAACAGAAGCGCCAGTTTCAGCGCTGCCTGTGTAATCAGAGAACCACGATAGGCGTGAGTGTCACGAAGCAGCGCACCGATCTGGTCTGGGTCGGTTACGCATTGCAAAATGCCTAGCTCGCGGCTGTTCAAGTGCTCCGACCAAGCTATCGGCTGGATTTGAATCGCCCCGGGTTCCGTGGAGGCTGTTTGGTTTAAGTCAGGCCCCCAAGGAGTGACCTGACGGGCGAGTTGCCAGTAGTAGTTTGCCTCGGCCTCGGCCAGCGGAATATAGCCGATGGGTTCGAGCAGTCGGTGGTGGTTGGTGCGCACGATGATCAGCTTGGCCGCTCGCATGACGGCGTCACCGGCGACGAAGTCCGCCATCGCCGTGTGTGCCTCGGCCTTGCGGTCCTCGGCGATCGCATCCTCGAGGTCGAAGGACAGCGCATCGGCCTCGCTGGCCAGCGCCTTGGCGAACAACTTCTGCCGTGCGCCGGGCACGAACAGCTTGCTACGCATGGAGTCGCCCGCCGGTTGCCATCCTCGTTGTGGGCGGCAGTGTGGGGCAAGCCACCCCCTTGAATCGAGCCGGCACGGCGTGTTCAAAAGATAGTTTTTCTATCGAGGTCGCCGGCCGACCACGGATCCGCCGGCTTCCCGCGCCGAAAAGCGTGAGTGGCGCCCTGCCCGCCATGGCTTTGCGCGGTGCGGCTAGTCGCCGGCTTCCACTTCCGGGTCTTTCGCGGCGTCCAGCTGCTCGCGATTGCGCCAGCCTCGGTGCCAGGCAAGAGCCATCGTGGAGCCGTGCTCGTAAGGGCACTTTTCCAGCGGTTCATTGCAGTCGCGTGCGTAATGGCCTTCGATCCAGGCCTGCAGCGGATACTGCATCCCGCTTTCCTTGACCATACTGGCGTCCTCGGTGGGCGTCGTGGAATCTTGGGTGAGGTCGGCGTGCCGAAGTTTCAACTATGAAAAAGCCCGCCGGAGCGGGCTTGGATCCATCTGTGCCGGGGGATGGCCGGGACGGTCGCCTCACGGCGACTAGGTTAGCTGTACAGAGTGAAGCTGTTCACATTTTTTCATTCCATGGTTGGTTGAAACGTGATTTTGATCACGCTTCCAGATCTTGGTTGATATGGTTTCCGGGGCGACTGGCCGGCATGCAGGTGGCCGGATGTGAGGCGAACGTGCGAAACGCAGTTTGGCCATTGCGACCCGTAGCGTTGATGCGTGTTGCGAAGCCCTTGCAGTCGCATCACGACCGTTCGGTGGCGGCGCTCCTTGTCGCCTTGGCCGGCTCTTCGCACAAGGCATCGGCGAAACGTCGCCGGTAAAGACTGTTTCGATTATTTGCCGGAGGAGCCGACGGGAACTCCGGAGTTGCTGCCGGTCGCAGCGCCTCGCCCGGGTCGGCGAATGACTCTCACCTTTCCGCTGCTTCCGCCTCCGCAGAAGAACTGGTCGCCGCCATCGGATTCCAACCCCGACACGCCTACGCCGGGCGGCATCTCGAGTTTCTCCAGGACCTTTCCCGTTCGAGGATCGACCCGCCGTAGTTCGCTTTCGTCGTTTTCCCAGGTGCCGTGCCAGAGTTCCCGCCCGACCCAGGTGACGCCGGTGACGAAGCGGTTGGATTCGATGGTGCGCAGGATCGCGCCGGTCGCGGGATCGACCTGGTGGATCTTGCGCGCCTGGTACTCGCCCACCCACAGCATTCCTTCGGCCCACGCCAGCCCCGAGTCGCCGCCACCGCCAGGCGCCGGGATGGTGGCGAGTACGCGGCCGGTCTGCGGATCGATCTTCAGGATGCGGTCCTCGGCGATCTGGAACAGGTGCCGGCCGTCGAACGCCGTTCCCGCGTGCGCGGCGACTTCGATCGAGCCCAGGATCTCCCCGCTCGCCGGGTCCAGGCTGCTCAACCTATCCCCGACGGCAAGCCAGGCATGCCGGCCGTCATAGCTCACCCCGCCCACGCGGTCGACGCCCGGGAAGGGTCCGTATTCGCGGACGATGTCGGCGGCTGCTCGTTTCATGCGCGCCATCCTAGCCGCCCGGCAGCGGGGTGGGGAGTAACAAGGCGGTCGTGAATCCCGGCACGGGCGGGGCGGTCCAGCGGCGCGCTCGCCCGTGACCGAACGAGTGCGCCTTGCCTGCCGCCGCCAGCACGTCGAGCGAGCGTTGCACGGTGCGCTGGCTGGCGCCGAGCGCGAGGGCGAGGGCCGAGCTCGACCACGACTCGCCGTCGGCGAGGAGGGCGAGTATCGCGGCATGCGGCTCCTCGACGGGCCGTGCCAGCACGACGACCGTGCGCGCGCGCGGCGCCAGCGCGAACCCGTGTTTCGTCGCCACCACGCCGGCCAGCGGCCCGAGCGCCGCACGCAGCCGTCCGATTTCGACGCGCAACCGTGCACGATGCGATTCGTCGGCATGCCTGGTGCGGAACGCCTGCGCGATGAGCGCGCTCCTCGGCGCGTCGGCAGGCCACGCCTCGGCCAGTGCACGGGCGAGCGAGAACAGCACCGGGCGCCGCGCGAGCGAAGTCATCGCGCCGGCCTCGCGCACCACGTGACGGCACGCGTCCACAACGAGCGCCTTCGACCGCTGCAACGCCTCGACTTCCGCGAGCAGCAGCACTCGCCACTTGCCGCGCGCAAGCAGGCGCGCCGCGGGCGCATCCAGCGCGATGGAGGCGTTCTTGACCTCTGCCGCCAGCGCGGGGATGCCGGCGTGTTGCGCGGCGCGGCCGGCTCGGGCCAGCGCCGCGCGCGCTTCCTTCGTGCGCAAGCGGCGCAGCGCGATGCCGGCCGCAACCAGTTCGTGGGCGGCCCGCAAGGCGGGCGGCAGCGGCGCGGGATCGAGTCCGGCGAGCGCGCGCTCGGCCTCGTCCAGACGTCCGATCAGGAGCAGGCGCCGCACCGCGAGGTATCGCGCATGCGCGGCGTTGGCCAGATCGCCGTGCGCTTCGAGCGTCGCCCGCGCAAGATCGAGCGCCTTTGCCGGCCAGCCCAGGTCGCGCGAGGCGAGCGCGATCTCGGCCTCGGCGACGATGCATCGCGCGCGGGCGAGCGGTTCTTTCGCGCCGAACGTGCGCTCGGCGCGGCGCACGAGAACTTTCGCACGCTTGTAGTCGCCGAGCTGCGCCATCGCGATGCCGCGCAAGGCCAGCGCCGGTGCGTCGTCGCGCAGGGCAACCCGTTTCAGCGCACCGAGCGGGTCGCCTGCCGCGAGCGCGCCCGCCGCGGCCGCGATCAGCGAGTCCATCGGAACAGGCTCATTTCAATCGCGCCAAGCTTGTCACTCCCACGGTTCGGTGGTTCGGTCGCAGTCTATCCCACGACCACCAGCCAGGGCGCCGCAGGCAACCGGCGCCACCACACGAGAAGTGAGGAGAACGACATGGAAAATATCGCTGTTTGGGGCTTCCGCTCGGTGCCGCCTTTTGCGCAGGGGCTAGTGCGCGATCTGCGCGTGCGTTGGGCGCTCGGGGAGGCGGGGCTTGCCTATGAAAGCCGGTTCATCGACGTCGAGGAGCGGCACTCCGACGCCTATCGGCGCAAACATCCTTTTGGATTGGTACCCGTGCTGGAATCCAGCGACGGAACCCTGATCGAGTCGGGCGCCATCGTGCATGCCATCGCCGAACATTGCGAGGCGCTCATGCCTGCCGACCGGCGCGCCGAAACGCTGGCCTGGATGTTCGCCGCGCTCGATACCGTCGAGCCGCCGGTCTGGACTCTTTCGGTGATGGATCTGCAGCACCATGACGAAGAGTGGGCAAGGCTGCGCCGTCCCGGGGCGGTGAGCGAGGTGATGGCCCGATTGGCTGCGCTGTCCGAATGGCTCGACGGTTGCGAGTATCTGCTTGGTCGCTTCACGGCGGCCGACATTCTGATGACGACCACGCTGCGGTTCATCCGGCATACGGATCTGGTTGCCGGATTCCCGCGGCTCGACGCCTACGTCAAGCGGTGCGAGGCGCGGCCGGCCTTCCAGGCTGCCCTGCACGATCAGCTGGCCGACTACGCGCGCAACGAATCGGTTGCAGCCTGAGTTCGGTTGCGCAGTGAAGGGAGAGAAACGATGAACGATCACAAGACTGCCACACGTGAAGAATGGCTGGCCGCGAGGCTCGACCTGCTCGCGGCGGAGAAGGAGCTGACGCGGCGCAGCGACGAGCTGGCGAGGCAGCGTCAGGAGCTGCCGTGGGTAAGGGTCGACAAGGCGTACCGGTTCGAGACCGACGAGGGCAGCGCCTCGCTGGCCGACCTTTTCCGCGGGCGCTCGCAGCTGCTCGTCTACCACTTCATGTTCGGACCCGACTACGCGGCGGGTTGCCCCTCCTGCTCGGCGATCGCGGATGGCTTCGACGGCTTCGCCGTCCACCTGGCGAACCACGATGTCGCGCTGGCGGTAGTGTCGCGGGCGCCGCTGGCGAAGCTGCAGGCATACAAGCAGCGGATGGGTTGGTCGTTTCCATGGGCGTCGTCAGCCGGTGGCGAGTTCAACTTCGATTTCAACGTCTCGATCTCGCAAGCGCAGCAGCGCGCGGGAGGCGTCGAATACAACTACCGGCGCGGCGGCCATCCGCTGGTTGCGACATCATTCCCGGAACCTGTCGTCCGGTTCGCCGCGATGTGCGGCACCGACGCGCCCACGTACACGCGCGACCGGCCCGGCATGAGCGCATTCGCGTACGAAGACGGCGTCGTCTACCACACCTATTCCACCTATGCGCGCGGGCTGGACGGCCTGTGGGGGATGTACCAGTGGCTCGACCGCGCGCCCAGGGGGCGCAACGAGAACGGCATCTGGTGGCGCCGCCACGACGAGTACGGCGCGCCGACGAAAGGCGCGGGCGAGCCCTGCTGCAGCTGAGCGATGGATGCCACATCCATCATCGGCGCCGAGGCGCACCTGTCGCGCGGGGTTCCCGCACAATCGCCCTGCCGGCACCTGCATCTGGTGGGCCCACCAGGACTCGAACCTGGAACCAAAGGATTATGAGTCCTCTGCTCTAACCATTGAGCTATAGGCCCGAGGATGCGGTGTGCGTTGCTGCGATTGCCGCTGAAGGGAGATGGTATCGGTCTCGGCGGGAAGCGTCGAGCGTTCGCGCCCGGGATGGTTCATCGGCGGCAGGGGTCATGTGCGAAACCCGGTACGGGTACGGCCGGCAGCGACGTTCATCGCTGCCGGCCGTACCGGTCACGGCGGCAGCGTCTTCTGCACGCTGAGCAGGATGCTCTGGTTGTCGCGGCTCGTGTTGTCCAGCTGGTTCTGGTACTCCGCGCGCAGCGACCAGCCCTTGAGCGTCTGCAGCGCGATGCCCGCGCCCAGCAAGGTGTGGTTGCGGGACTGGCGGGCCAGCGTGGCCTGGTACAGCGGGCCGGACGGCAGATCCGCGTAGCGCATCGTCGCCTGGCTGGAGCCCTGCATGTCGTGGCCGAATTCCGCACGCAGCTGCGGCGCCCACACGCCGTAGTCGCGCTTGACCGTCCACTGCGCCAGCAGGCCCACGGTACCCGTGCTGGTCTTGACGGTCTGGCTCCGGTAGTTCAGCGCGAACACGGCGTCGCCGGTTTCGGTGTAACCGTCGAGCGTCGCGCGGGCGAGGTCCAGCCTGCCGTAGGGCGTGAGCAGCATGTCGTCGGCCTGGTGCCGGTAGCCCACGGAGAACGAGGCGAACCACTGCTTGCCGTCGCGGCTGCCGCGCACCGTGTTGCCGTTGTCGGTGACGAAGCGGCGTGCGTCGAACTGCAGCCACTGGTAACCGACCAGCGCATCCACATAGGCCGATTCGCCTGGCCGGTAGCTGCCGTAGGCAGCGACGTTGTAGCTGTCCACGGTGCTGCGGCTGCCATGCCGGCCGACGTCGGAGGCATCGTGGCCGTAGCCCACGCCCAGGCCCAGTGCGAGCGCCTGGGTCACCTGCTTGTCCGCGCCCAGGCTCAGGCCCGAGGTGGTGAAGTCGATGCCATCGTGGCTTGTGCCGGGTTGCAGCTTGCCGAAGTTCATCGCGCCGCCGGTCCAGAAGGCCATGCCGTCCGGTGTATAGCCACTGGAGGCTGTGCGGTCGGTCGCCGGAGCGTCGGCAGCCATCAGGAATGGATCGCCGCCGCCGCCCATCACCTGTTGCTGCATGCCGAGCAGCGTGTCGGTGCGTCGCCGGCTACTGGCGGAGTTCATGGTGATGCCGTTGGTGAAGCCGGCGCGGCTGCCGCTGGCATGCAGGCTTTCCAGACGACGCTGGAAGTTGCCGATCTGGCCTATCGCCATGCGACGTGCCGCCTCGGCTTGTGCCTCCAGCACACCCAGCACTTCGGCGTTCTTCGACGGATCGCTGCGCAGCTGGACGGTAACGTCGACCGTGCCCGGCGTGGAGGTGGCGAACGCATTACTCAGCGTATAGGTGATCCGCGCCATGCCGTCGAAGGTGGCGGCGGAGGCGAACGCCAGCGTGTAGCCACCGTCGCCGGTGGGCGCGATGGTGGCCGAACCTGCGTTCGCCGGCGAAACGGACACCACGTTGGCCGCAGTGAACGGACCGCCATGTGCCGCCGCCGTAAGGTCGACCTGTACGGTGGTACCGGCAGTTGCCGTTGCCGTCAGTGCCGGTGCCACCGGACGCGGGTTGACCGTCACCGTGACGTGGGCCGGCTGCGAGGTGCCGAAGGCGTTGCTCAGCGTGTAGTCGAAGCCGAACGTGCCGGAGGCGTTCGCATTCGCGGTGTAGACGATGTCGGTGCCTTGCACCGTCGTCGTGCCCGAGGACGGCGCGCTCACCACCGTGGCGGCGGTGAACGGACCGTTGCTCGCGCCCGTTGCCGCATGGATCGTGACCGGCTGGCCGGCCAGCACGGTAGCGTTCTTCGCGGTAGCTACCGGGATCGCGCTGGCAATGACCGTGATGCTGGCGGTCGCCGCTGCCGAGGTTCCCCCAGGACCAGTGGCGATGTACTTGAATATGTCGCTGCCGAAGTAGTTGGCGGCCGGCGTGTACAGCACATCCAGCCCGCTGACGGTTGCCGTGCCGTGTGCCGGTGGCTGCGCGATCGCAATGCTGGTGATCGGGCCGCCGCTGTCGTTGCTGGTGACCGCGATCGTGGCTGTGCCATTGGCGGCGGTGCTGGCCGTGTCGTCGTTCGCGATCGGCGCAGGCTGCCCGATCGCCAGCACATATGCCTGGCTGCCGGTGAAACCAAAACCGTCGGTGGCGGTGATGGTGAAGTTGAAGCTGCCGGTGGCGGTCGGCGTGCCACTGAGGGCGCCGGTCGAACTCAGGCTGAGGCCGGCCGGCAGCGTGCCTGTGCTGACGGCGTAGGCATAGGAGCCTTGGCCGCCCGAGGCGCTGAGCACCTGCGTGTAGCTGCTGCCGAGCGTGCCGGCCGGCAGTGTGGAGGGGCTCAGTGCAATCGTGGGAGCCTGTACATCCAAGGTGAACGTCCGGGTCGTCGTCTGCGTGGCCGCGTCGGTGACCTTCACAGTGAAGCTGAAGTTGCCGGCCACCGTCGGCATGCCCGACAGCAGGCCTGCGCTGTCCAGCGTCAGACCGGCCGGCAGCGCGCCGGCGCTGACGGCGAAGGTATACGGCGTGGCGCCGCCAGCGGCCGTGACGGTCTGGCTGTAGGCCACGCCGCCCGTCGCGTTCGGCAGGGGCGAGCCGGTGACGAACGCGACCGCACCGCCCGGCACCACGATGGCGAGCGACTGCGCCACCGCTGGCGCGGCCAGGTAGGTACCGTTGCCCGCCTGATCGGCGTTGATCGTGCAGGTGCCTGCGGAGATGAAGGTCAATGCGCCGCCGCTGGTGATCGTGCACACGCCGGAAGTGGACGAGGTGAACGTCGGCGTGAGGCCGGAACTGGCCGCGGCGGTCAGCGTTGGTGTGGTGCCGAAGTTCTGCGTGCCCGGGTTGGCGAAGGTGATCGTCTGCGCGCCCTTGGGGGTCACGCTGTTCGAAGCCGCCGTCGCCGCGCCGGTGCCCGCGCTGTTGGTCGCGGTGACGGTGAAGGTATAGGCGGTGCCGTTGGTCAGTCCGGTCACAGTGATCGGACTGACCGCCCCGGTGCCAGTGAGGCCGCCGGGGCTGGAGGTCACCGTGTAGCCGGTGATCGTGGCGCCACCGTTGCTCGCTGGTGCGGTGAACGACACGGTCGCGTTGGTATCGCCGGCGGTCGCAGTGCCGATCGTCGGGGCGCCGGGCACGACCGCGGCGACGGTGAAGCTTTGCGCCACGGTCGGTGCGGCCAGGTAGGTACCGTTGCCCGCCTGATCGGCGCTGATCGTGCAGGTGCCTGCCGAGATGAAGATCAGTGCGCCGCCGCTGGTGATCGTGCACACGCCGGAAGTGGACGAGGTGAACGTCGGCGTGAGGCCGGAACTGGCCGCGGCGGTCAGCGTTGGCGTGGTGCCGAAGCTCTGCGTGCCCGGGTTGCTGAAGGTGATCGTCTGCGCGCCCTTGGGGGTCACGCTGTTCGAAGCCGCCGACGCCGCGCCGGTGCCTGCACTGTTGGTCGCGGTGACGGTGAAGGTGTAGGCGGTGCCGTTGGTCAGTCCGGTCACGGTGATCGGGCTGCCCGCCCCGCTGCCGGTGAAGCCGCCGGGGCTGGAAGTCACCGTGTAGCCGGTGATCGGGGCACCGCCGTCGCTCACCGGTGGGGTGAATGACACGGTTGCGCTGGTGTCGCCCGCGGTGGCGGTGCTGACGGTCGGCGCACCCGGCGCAATGGCCGTTACGTGCACCGTGTAGGCATGGCTGCCGGCGAAGCTCTGCGCGTCGGTCGCGACCGCGATGAAGGTGAAATCGCCGGCGGTCGTCGGCGTGCCGGATAGCGTGCCGCTGCTGCTGATGCTCAGGCCGGGCGGAACGCTGCCGGTGGTGGAGAATGTGTAAGGTGCCGTGCCGCCCGATGCCGAAGCCGTCTGACTGTAAGCCGTACCCACCGTCGCGTTGGGCAGATTGGCCGGCGATATGGTGATGGTCGGGCCGGCGATCGTCAGTGTGTACGCCTGTGATCCACTGTAGGGTGCGCCCGGTCCGGTGGTGGAGTCGGTTGCCGCGACGGTGATGGGGAAGGAGCCTGCCTGCGTCGGCGTACCACCCAATACACCGCCGCTCGACAGCGTGATGCCCGTCGGCAGCGTGCCTGCGGTCACTGCGTAGGTGTACGGTGCGGTGCCGCCCGTAGCGGTAATCGTCTGGTTGTACGCCGTGTTGGCGCTGCCGCCCGGCAACGTGCTCGGCGCCGGCGTGATGACCGGCGCGTCGACGGTCAGCGTGACGTTGGCCGGCGTCGAGCTGAATGAACCGGTGCCGGTCGAGCTGTCCGTCGCCACGACCTTGAACGTGAACGCACCGACGGCGGTGGACGTACCGCTGATGGTGCCGTTGCTGGACAGGGCCAGGCCTGCCGGCAGGGTGCCGGTGGACACCGTGTAGGTATAGGGCGCGGTGCCGCCGCTGGCATTGGCGATGGAGTGGCTGTAAGCCGTGCCCGCGGTGGGGTGCGGTGGCGCGGTCGGCGTGAAGGTGATCGTCGGTGGCGACACCGTGATGGTCACGGTCGCCGCCGACGAGGTGCCCGCGCCGTTGGTGGCGGTGTAGGTGAAACTGTCCGGGCCGGCGTAGCCGCTCGTCGGCGTGTAGGTGATCGAGGTGCCGCTGGCCGTGGCGGTGCCGTGCGCCGCAGCCGTGGCGATGGCGACGGAGGTCGCCGGGGCGCTGGTGATGTTGAGGGTGATCGGGTTGTTGGTGCTGTTGTAGGCCACCGGCGGCGCGCTAACCGAGCCGGCCGTCGGCGGCACGTTCTGCACCGTCAGGCTGAGGTTGACGACCTTGAAGTAGGGGCCCGGCGATGACCCACCGAGATTGGGGCTGCTGTCGGTGGCGACGACGGCGAAGTTGTATGTGCCGGTAGAGGTCGGCGTGCCACTCAGGGTGCCGTTGCTGGCCAGTGATATGCCAGGCGGCAACGAGCCGCTGTTGAGCGCGAAGGTGTAGGGCGCCAGTGCGCCCGATGCGGACAGGGTCTGGCTGTACGGTGCATTCAAGAAAGCGGTGGGCGGCGCCGCGACTGCGATCCCGGACGAGGGGTTGGGGACGGTGACTGTGTAGGATTTGGTGCCCGTCGTGCCGACGTTGTCGGTCACGGTGATGGAGGAGGAATACGACCCGGCTTGATTGGGCGTGCCGCTGATGGTGGCGCCGCTCAGGGTCAGGCCCGGCGGCAGGGAGCCACTGGTCAGGACGTAGCTGTAGGGCGCGGTGCCGCCGGTTGCGCTCAGTGTCTGGCTGTAGGCCGTGCCGACCTGCGGCGTGGGCAGCGAGGCGGGCGAGACGGTGATCGGGCTGACGGCGGCACTGATCGCGACGTTGACGGTGAAGGGATTGGCGCTTGCGTCCATGATCACGAAGGAATCGCTGGTCGCGCCGTCGCCGTAGTTGGTATAGGTGATGATGCCGGCGTTCGAATTGACGCTCACCGTGCCATGCGCCGGGTTCGTCGTACCGGGGCCTGGGTAAGGATTCAGGCCGAAACTGTCGCACAACGTGCCGAGAGTGATGGTGATCGAGCTGCCGGACGCCATCGGCGAGGTCGATGGCGTCGTGTTCGCATCCGGCACATTCATGGTGCTGCACGCGGCGTGGGCGGCGTTCGGCACTAGGGCCAACAGGGCGATCATCAGCAACCAGGCACGCGGCCGGCAGATGAACGACGAAAGGCGCGCCACGGCGCGCTGCATCGACGAGCGATAAAACATGATCCCCTGACTCCCTGTTCCGCGTCCGATCGGCAGCGGTGTGTGCCGCGCGGCGCGCTTCACCTTGCAAGAACGAATAGCCGCGGCTCTTCCTCGGCCGCCCCCTTGTGTGCCCGGTAACCGTTGCGAAGGTACCCGGTGGCATCAAAGCTACATCTGTGCACTCGGCAGACGTGCTGGCGCGCGCATTGTCACCCGCTGCGCGGATTACTTGTCAAGTTTCTCATCTGAGCGACAGTAACCGAGTGCCAGGCACCGGGAGCAGTGTCTATTCACCCAGGGGGAATCCATGTCAGATGCGTACATCGGGCAGGTCATGCTCGCGTCGTTCGGCTATGCGCCAAAAGACTTGGCGCAATGCAACGGCGCACGTTGCCGATCAGCCAGTACCAGGCGTTGTTCTCGCTGCTGGGCACCGCCTACGGCGGCAACGGCAGCATCACCTTCCTGCTGCCCGATCTGCGCAGCCGCACGCCTTATGGCATGGGGGCAACTACCCGCTCGGCCAGATCGGCGGCGTGGAGCATGCCGCAAGTCGTGTGGTGACGTGATAGCTCGAGGCGTAGGCTGGTCGTCCCCCCAAGCCGGAGAGTACGCATGAACACCGAAGCGATCGCGAAACGGTTGGTCGAGTTGTGCCGGGAAGGCAAGTACGAGGAGGCGCAGCGCGAGCTGTATGCCGACGATGCGGTGAGTATCGAGCCGGAAGGTTTGCCGCCGGGCGCTCTGGGTAGTGTGCAGGGGCTGGCGGCGATCTACGAGAAGGGTCGCCAGTTCGGCGCGATGATCGAGGCCGTGCATGGCGGCAGCGTGAGCGAGCCGGTGGTGGCGGAGAACTGGTTCAGCATCGCGCTGGCGATGGACGTGACGATGAAGGGCCGCGGCCGGATGAACATGAGCGAGATCTGCGTGTACCGCGTGCACGGCGGCAAGATCGTGCGCGAGCAGTTCTTCTACGACGTCGGCTGAGTCCGTTTCCCCGAAACGAAGAAGCCCCGCATCGGCGGGGCTTCTTCATCATGCTGGCGTCGTGCTTACTCGACGTCGAGGAACGAGCGCAGCTGTTCGGAGCGGCTCGGGTGGCGCAGCTTGCGCAGTGCCTTCGCCTCGATCTGGCGGATCCGTTCGCGGGTGACGTCGAACTGCTTGCCGACTTCCTCCAGCGTGTGGTCGGTGTTCATGTCGATGCCGAAGCGCATGCGCAGCACTTTCGCTTCACGCGGGGTGAGTCCGGCGAGCACGTCGCGCACGGTTTCCATCAGGCCGGTCTCGGTGGCCGAATCGACCGGCGAGCTGGCGTTGCCGTCTTCGATGAAGTCGCCCAGGTGGGAATCCTCGTCGTCGCCGATCGGGGTCTCCATCGAAATGGGCTCCTTGGCGATCTTCAAGACCTTGCGGATCTTGTCCTCGGGCATTTCCATTTCCTTGGCCAGTTCTTCCGGCGTGGCCTCGCGGCCGAACTGTTGCAGCATCTGGCGGGAAATGCGGTTGAGCTTGTTGATGGTCTCGATCATGTGCACCGGGATGCGGATGGTGCGCGCCTGGTCGGCGATCGAGCGGGTGATCGCCTGGCGGATCCACCAGGTGGCGTAGGTCGAGAACTTGTAGCCGCGACGGTATTCGAACTTGTCGACCGCCTTCATCAGGCCGATGTTGCCTTCCTGGATCAGGTCGAGGAACTGCAGGCCGCGGTTGGTGTACTTCTTGGCGATCGAGATCACCAGGCGCAGGTTGGCCTCGACCATTTCCTTCTTGGCGCGACGGGCTTTCGCCTCGCCGCTGGCCATGGCGCGGTTGATGTCCTTGATGTCGATCAGCGGCAGGAACAGCTTGCGCTCGATGGTGGCGAGCTTCTCCTGCTCGGCGTCGATCGCCTCGCGGTGGATCTTGATGTTCGGCGACCACTTCTGACGCTTGCGGCTCAGCTCGGCCACCCACTCGAGGTTGCCCTCGTTGCTGGGGAACGCCTTGATGAACTCGGCCTTGGGCATCTTCACCTGCTTGACGAAGATGTCCATCAGCACGCGCTCGTGATGACGGATGTCGTTGACCACCTCGCGCAGCTTGCGCACGAAGCCATCGATCAGCGCGCTCGGCAGCTTGAGCTTGAGGAATTCTTCGGCCATCTGGTCGCGCAGCTTGACGATCTTCTTGTCGGTGATGCTGGCGGCTTTCGGCGCGGCCTTCTGGAACTTGCCGTAGTACTCGCGCAGCAGTTCCATGCGGCGCTTGACCTCTTCCGGATCGGGACCGGTCGGGCCGGCTTCTTCCTCTTCCTCGGTGGCGTCGTCGGCGTCTTCGTCGCCATCCTCGTCGCCGGGTTCGGGCTCGGGCGCCAGCAGCGCGGCGGCTTCCTTTTCCTTGCGGGCGAGGTCGGCGGCTTCTTCCAGGTCGAGGAAGCCGGCCAGGATTTCGCTGAGGCGGCGCTTGCCGTCCAGGTGCTGGTCGTATTCCTCCAGCAGCAGTTCGATGGTCAGCGGGAAGCTGGCCAGCGCGGTCTGCACCTGGCCGAGGCCTTCCTCGATGCGCTTGGCGATGGCGATTTCGCCCTCGCGGGTGAGCAGTTCGACCGTGCCCATCTCGCGCATGTACATGCGCACCGGGTCGGTGGTGCGACCCACTTCGGCGTCCACTGCGGACAGCAGCGCCACGGCTTCTTCGGCGGCGGCTTCGTCGTCGGTGCTGCTGCCGGCCTTGTCGGCCAGCGGGTCGGCGTCCGGCGCGGCGTCGTGCACTTCGATGCCGACGCCCTTGAGCACCGCCATGATGTCTTCGATCTGCTCCGGGTCGACGATGTCGTCGGGCAGATGGTCGTTGATCTCGGCGTAAGTCAGGTAGCCCTGCTCCAGGCCCTTGGAGATGAGCGCCTTGATTTCAGACTGTTGCTCGTGGGGAGCTTTGCTATTCATTAACCGACCGCCGCAGGGTTCAAGAACCGGACATTATAGCGATGTGCTGCTTTTTTGACCAGATTTCAAGTGAGAAAAGGTTTCGACCGGGCACGCAAAAATCGCGCCAAATCGCGGTGTTGCAGCGCCTTGCTGGCCTGGGGCCGCGCATCGCACGCTGCAGGTCCGTTCAGCCGGTGTCGAGCCAGAAAGTCACCGGACCGTCGTTCACCAGTTGGATGACCATATGGGCACCGAAGTGCCCGGTTTCCACCTTCGGGTAGGCGGCGCGGGCCAGCTCCAGCAGCCGTTCGAACCAGCGCCGACCGTGCTCGGGCGGCGCCGCGCTGGTGAAGCTGGGGCGCATGCCGGAACGGGTGTCGGCGGCGAGGGTGAACTGGCTGACCAGCAGCAGGCCGCCGCCGGTGTCGGCAAGCGAGCGGTTCATCTTGCCGTGGGCGTCGGCGAACACGCGATAGCCGAGCAGGCGTTCCAGCATGCGCTTCGCCTGCGCTTCGCCGTCGTCCGGCTGCACCGCCACCAGGGCCAGCAGGCCGGGGCCGATCGCGCCGACCGTTTCGTCGCCGACACTGACGCTGGCGGACACTACACGCTGGATCAGGGCAATCATGGGCGCACGGCGGTGGCGAGGCGCCTAGCTTACGGCGCCGCCGCGCCCGGCGAAAGACGGCCGGTCGTCGACATGGCGCGGTGCCGCGGGGCCGCCTCCCGTAAACTGCACGGATGCGTATCGACATGTACCTCGTTTACCTCGTGTTGCGCCTGCTGGCGCTGCTGCCGTTGCGCGCGCTGCACGGCATCGGCGGCGGGCTGGGCCGCCTGCTGCTGTGGCGCGGCGGCCGCACGGTGCACAACACCGCGGTGAACCTGGCAATCGTGCGACCGCAGCTGGACGAGGCGGCGCACACGGCCCTGCTGCGCGAGGTGATGGCCGAGAGCGGCAAGTCGGCCAGCGAGATCGTCAAGGTCTGGGGCGCCGGCGCCGAGCGTGCGCTGGGGCTGGTGCGCGAGGTGCGTGGCGAGGCGCTGCTGGGTGCCGCGCTGGCCGCGGGCAGGGGCGTGATCATCGCCGCGCCGCACCTGGGTTGCTGGGAGCTGCTGAATTACTGGCTGTGCCGCAAGACGCCGATGGCGATCCTGTACCGGCCGCCGCGGATCGCTGCGATCGAGGGCCTGCTGCGCAAGGTGCGCGGCGCATTGGCGCCGGAGCAGGTGCGCGCGGACGGCGCCGGCGTACGCACGCTGTACAAGCGGCTGGCCGCAGGCGGCACGGTCGGCATCCTGCCGGACCAGAAGCCGCGTGCGGGCGAGGGCCAGATCGCGCCGTTCTTCGGCCGCGAGGCACTGACCATGGTGCTGCTGCCGCGGCTGGCCGCGCGCACCGGCGCCACCGTGCTGTACGCATTCGCCGAACGGCTGCCGCAAGGTGCCGGTTATCGCATCCAGCTGCTGCCGGCGCCGCAAGGCTTGGCCGACGCCGATCTTGGCGTGGCCTGTGCTGCCCTGAATCAGGGTGTGCAGGACTGCGTCGAGCTGGCCTTCGCGCAGTACCAGTGGCAGTACAAGCGCTATTCGGCGAATGGCCTGATCAGCCCGTACGATCGCGAACAGGGATAGGCCGCGCTTCGCGCGCTTCTAGGATTGGGGCTTTTCCAGCCGGCGCAGGAACACGCTCATTTCCTTTTCGGCCTGCTTGTCGCCGCGTTGCGTGGCGGCGGCGATGCCGTTGCGCCAGGCGTCGGCCGCGGCGGTTTCGTCGCCGCTGGCCAGGCAGGCCTTGCCGAGCAGTTTCCACGCCGCCGAGTAGGTTGGGTCGAAGCCGACGGCGCGGCGCAGCTCGTCAATCGCCGCGCCGTGGTCGCCGTCGGCCAGCAAGGCACTGCCCAGCGAGAAGCGCAGCAGCGCGCCATCGCGCGGGCCGCCGCATTGCTTGCGCAGGCTGGCGATCAGGTCGGCGCTCATGGCTGGGTGCGGTAGCGCCAGTCGTCGGCCGGGTAGACCCGGGTCGGCTGGGCCGGTTCCGGCGGCGTGTGTCCGGCGCGCAGGTCGGCCAGCGAGACGGCCGGCCAGACCACCAGCCATGACGAGCGGAACGGCTGCACCAGCAGGGCGTAGCGCAGGGCGTTCGCGTCCGGCTGGTCCACGCGCACCACGATCAGGCCGTCGGGATGGGCGCGGGCAAAGTCCTGCAGGGCCTGGTCCTGCACCACCGGGTTGCCGAGAAGTTCCTCGATCGGTCGGGTCAGCCGGCCCTCGAAATGGAACTGGCCCTCGTAGTTGCCGAGGAAGGCGATCGCCCGGTTGGCCTGGTCGGCGGCACCGAGCAGGTGGGCGGTCGGGCGCAGGTCGTAGCGCGGCCACAGGGTCAGCGTGAACAGGGTATTGAGCGCGAGCACGCCGATCAGCCCGGCCACCGCCAGGCGGCGCAGCTCGCCGCGGCCGCGCAGCAGCAACAGGCCGCCCAGCAGCAGGAAGACCACGCTGAAGTAGCGGCTGTACGGCGCCGCGGCATCGGCCCATTCGCCATGCAGGTGGTCGCCGGCCACCAGCAGCGGCAGCACGAACAGCGCCGCGGCGAACACGATGCCGCCCATGCCCAGCGGCCAGGTGCCGAGCCAGCCGTTGTAGGCCAGGTGCGGCCGGCGCTCGCGCAGCACGGCGATCGCGCCGGCCATCAGCAAGGCGATGCCGCCGAGTTCCGGCAACGGGTAGTACAGCTGCTTGCCGCTGATCAGCGAGAGCGCGACGAAGGTAGGCAGCAGCCAGCACAACGCGAAGCGCAGGCCCGATTCCAGCGGTCGACGCAGGCCGGCCACGGCCAGCCACATGCGCGGCCAGCCGCTGAACGGGAACAACATCACCGGCAGCCACAGCAGGTAGAACCAGATCGGCTCGGCGTGGTTCTGCAGGTCCTTGCCTTCGGCCAGCTTGTCGACCACGCGGCCGGCGGTCTGGGTGAAGAACAGCCGCTGCCGGTACGCCTCGCCGCCGGAGAACCCGGCCGGCAGCGCCCACGCCAGCAGCATCGCGCCGCCGAGCAGCAACGCCAGCACGCCGCGGCCATACCAGCGCGCGCGGTGCTGGCCGGCCCAGTCGTTCCACAGCGGGCCGAGCAGCCAGGGGAAGACCACGTGCAGCAGCATCACCGGGCCCTTGGTCAGCAGCCCGAAGCCCACGCACAAACCGAACAGCAGCCAGCGCGGCTCGCTGCGTTGCGATTTTGGGGTCAGGCACAGCAGCGCCGCCAGCGTCCACATCGCCAGCAGCACGTCGTACATGATTTGCAGGCCGAACAGGAACGCGTAGCCAAACGCCAGCAGCATCCACGGTGCGGCCTTGGCCATCCACGGCCGGTCCGGGAACAGCCGTCGTGCCAGCAGCGAGACCAGCACCAGCTGCGCGCCGCCGAACAGCACCTCGAGCACGCGCGGCCAGACGTCGTTGACGCCGAACGCGAACCAGCCGCCCTGGATCAGCCAGAACAACAGCGGCGCCTTCTCGCTGTAAGGCTGACCGTTGATGTGCGGCACCAGCCAGTGGCCCTGGTTCCACATCTCCCACGCGACCGCCAGGGTGCGGGTGGAATACAACGGCATCGGCCCGTGCGAGAAGATCGCCAGCAGCGCCACGGCGGCCCACAGCGGCAGCCAGGGCCACACGGCACGCAGGTGTTCGGAACGGCTATAGGGGTTGGATGGCACGGGCAGACTCGTGGGAGGCCAAGGGTGATTCTAGCCTGCGCGATGCGTGCGCAAGGCGACCGGCTGCACGATCAGGCCGGTCCCCAGTAGCCGATGCGGCGGCGGATCTTCAACTTGCGCCACAGGTTCAGCGGCTTGCGCCGGCGATTCTTCGCGCCGCGGGCGATGAAGGTGTCGATCGCATCCAGCACGCGTTCGCTGGAACGGCCGTCGCGGTACGGGTGGATCGCGTCGGCGTAGTCGCGGATCGCCTGCAGCAGTTCCGGTGGCCGCGCCAGCGCACGCGCGATCGCACCCTCGAACTGCGCCGGGTCGTCGATGTCGATCAGTTGCGGACCGGGCCGGCGGTTCTTGAACGTCACCACCGGCTTGCCGGTGAGCAGGAACTCGTTGAGTGCGGAAGAGGTGTCCGAGCACATCAGGTCGACCTGCGGGAACAGCTCCAGAATGTTGTCGTTCCCGGCGAAGCTGAGGTACCCGTTCTGCAGCGCCTTGAACTTCGCGGTGGTGTCCGGGTTCATCTTCGGATGGAAGGTGACGATCCAGCGCCAGCGGCCGTCGCGCGACAGCCGCTTCACTTCCTCGTACAGCGTTTCGGCGGCGCTCCACGACGGCGAGAAGGTGGAGTGGTACAGGATCACCGGCGGCTGGCGCACCGGCGGCAGCGGGCCGGTGATTTCCTGCATGAACGGGTCGAGCTTGGGGAAGCCGGTTTCGATGACGCTGAAGTGGCCGAGCTTGTCGGCGATCGCCTGGAACTGCGCGGTGTCGCGCGGGCCGGTGGTGCAGTACAGGTCGAAGAAGCCGCGCACGTAGATGTGCCGCGGCTTGCCGGCGTCGAAGCCGTGGAAGGTCTCGACCTTCACGCCGGGAAAGAAGTGCGGCACCGCGTTGGACGAGGTGATTACCGCGAGCGGCTGCCACGCGCGCACCTCGGCCACCGTCAGCAGGCGCTCGCCGGCGACCAGATCCTCCGCGCCGGGGCCGTCGAAGAACCAGGCGGCCTCGCCGCCGCGGGCACGGATCGCTTCCTGCAGCGGGCGCAGGATCGCCAGTGCGTAGCGTTCGGAGCCGTAGAGGAGGTAATGCTTTTTGGAAGACATGGCGGGATTCGGGAGTCGTGAAGTGTGCTCGACACGCATTGTGGCCAGCCCTGACACCCTCTCCTCAATCCTCTCCCCAAGGGAGAGGAGGCGAAGGTGCCGTGCGGTTTCGTTGCCTCGTGCGTTGCAGTGGACTTGTGCTCAGCGATCTATGTGATGTTTGTTCAATAAATCGGCCGCATCTGCGACCGATTCGGGGTTGTTGACCATCTCGTAGTAGCGCATGCGCTTGTACAGCGCGTAGCTGGCCGCGGTCTGCGCGATCAGGAAGCCGCGCCAGCCGTCCAGGAAGGCCAGCCGGAACAGGTAATCCTTGAGAAAGGCCAGCGCGTACACGAACGGCGCCTGCCACATCCGTACCGGCTTGCGCTGGTCCAGCCAGTCGCGGCATTTCAACTCGGCGTAGCGCAGCACCTTCAGCTGCTTGTGCGGCAGGGCCGGGTTGTTGGCGTGGTTGAACGGCGCGCGCAGGGTCGGCGCGGCGCCGTCGAAGCGCAGCGACTCGTGCACCCGTGCGTCGCTCCAGCGCGCCCGTCCGCGGTGGTACAGCCGCGCCAGCTTTTCGCCCACGGACGGGCGGTACCAGCGCATCGGCCGGCCCATGTAGATCGTGCTGCGGCGCAGGTACATCGCCGGCGCGGCGCCGGCCATCAGTGCCGGCAGGCGCTGCTGCAGTTCCGCGGCGAGTTCCGGGCTGAGGTACTCGTCGGCGTCCAGCACCAGGATCCAGTCGTGGCGGCACTGGCTGCTGGCGAAATTGCGCTGCGCGCCGAAGCCGAGCCAGTCCTGGTGAACCACGCGCGCGCCGTGCGCCTGGGCGATCGCCACCGTGTCGTCGTCGCTGCCGGAATCGACCACCAGCTTCTCGGCCGCGAACGGCACGCTGTCCAGGCAGCGCGCGATGCTCTCGGCCTCGTTGTGGGTGATGACGGCGAGGGTCAGCGGGAACGTGGGCATGCGGCGGATTCTAGCCGATCGGTCTGGGCAGCCAGTCACGTTATCCGCAGAATTTGCATGGCCCGGAGGGCCACCTTGCCTCGAAGCCCGCTATGCTATGGCGCAGTAACCAATCGGGGCATGGATGCATTGCACAAATAAAATAGTCTAGAGGTGGGAGGAGATCGTGCGGGCAGACGATGGCGCGAACGGAATGCTCCCGGAGCAACCTGCGCAGGCTGCTCCTTCCATCGTGCCGCACGGAGCGATGGGTGCGGCAACCAGTTTTGCCGTCGTCGTCACCAGCTACAACTACCGCGACTTCGTGGTGGAGGCCGTGGAAAGCGTGCTGGCACAACGCCGGCAGCCAGCCCAGGTCATCGTGGTCGATGATGGTTCCACCGATGGATCGGCGACGACGTTGCGCGAGCGCTATGCCGGCGATGCGCGCGTGAACCTGCTCTGCGACACGAATGGTGGGCAGTTGGCGGCGTTCCAGCGCGGCGTCGGGCTGGTGCAGGCGGATGTGGTCTGCTTCCTCGATTCCGACGATCGCTGGGAGCCGGACTACCTGACCCGGCTCGGTGCGTTGTACGACGCCCGTGCGGATGTCGATTTCGTGTTCTCCGACCTGCAACTGTTCGGCCGGCAGGCTCGGGTGATGAGGTTCCACGACCGCGCAGTCGACCTGGGCTATACCGCGATCAGCACCTATGTGCTGACCCAATGGTATGGGGCACCCACTTCCGCGTTGTCAATGCGGGCGCAGTGGGCACGGCAGGCGCTGGATCTGCCCGAATCGTTTCGCCGTACCTGGCGCCTGTCGGCCGACAACTGCCTGGTGTTCGGCTGCAGCGTGCTGGGCGCACACAAGTATTACCTGCCCACCGGCTGCGTCGGCTATCGCATCCATGACAGGAACGGCTGGTGGTCGAATCGTTCGCCGCGCATCGAGTACATCAACAAGATGACCTCCAGCGCACTGATCCGGCATTACGCGGCGAAAGTCGGGCTGGGACCTGAATGCATCGAGTTCAGCAAACTCGAGTTCATGACCAAGCCGTCTCCGCCATGGAGCGAGACCCGGCGCTATGTGCGACTGGTGATGATGCGGCGGGTATCGCCATGGCGAAAATGGGAACGTGCGCTGAACATCCTCCGGCATGGTTGGAAGCGCCGCAAATGACGCCGCCGCCGACAATGCGTGCAATGGGAACGGACATGCGGATCAGCGTCGCCGTGATTACCTACAACTGGCCCGAGGCGCTCGAGCTGGTGCTGCAGGCACTCGCCGCCCAAGTCGAACTGCCTTACGAAGTCATCGTCACCGACGATGGCTCGCAGCCGGCCACACGCGAATTGCTGCTGCGCCTTGCCCGGAACTACCCGGTGCGCCTGGTGCACCTGTGGCAGCCGGACGATGGTGCGCGCATGAGTCGGGCACGCAATCGCGCGATCGCTGCAGCGCAGGGCGACTACCTGATCCTGCTCGATGGCGACATGGTGGTTGAGCCCCATTTCATCGCCGACCACCGCGCCTTCGCGCGGCATGGCTGTTTCGCGCAGGGCTCGCGGGTGCTGACCGATGCCAGGCTGACCCGGCACATGCTGGGGCGCGGCCCGGCAATTCCGGGGTTTTTCCGTCGTGGCGTCGATCGGCGCCGGCATACGCTGCGCCTGCCGGCGCTGGCGCGCCTGTTTGCCAAGCCCGGCCGGCGGCAGCGCGGCATCAAGAGCTGCAACATGGGGTTCTGGCGCGACGACCTGCTGCGCATCAATGGTTTCAACGAAGCGATGACCGGCTGGGGACGCGAAGATACCGAGCTGGCGGTGCGCGCTTTCCACGCGGGTCTGCTTCGCCGCGACCTGCGTCTCAGCGGGTTGGCGGCGCATCTGTACCACCGCACCCGCAAGCACGTCGTCGGCAATCCCAACGACCACATCCTGGAAGACACCCGGCGGCGGCGCCTGATCCGTTGTGAAAAAGGTGTCGGGCAGCACCTGGATGAATTCGCGACTGCGCCGGCAGACTTGCGGACGATCGGCCGGCCGCTGCAGCATTGGCCGACGGTACTGGAGGACATGCTCGGAGCCGCACAGCCTGCCACGGCGTGAGGCGGCTCAGCCGGAGCGCGACCGGCGCAGCCGGCCGACCTGTACCGCCATGCCCAGCACCAGGAAAAAATAGAACGACTGCGTCATCACGCGGTAGAACACGCTGTCGGTGAGCGCACACAGCACGTACAGGCCGATCAGCGCCATCCCGACCGACGCCGGCAACGCCACCGCTTCATCCGGATCGAACACGTGACGGCTGAAATAACGCAGCGGCAGGGCAAACACCAGCAGCAGCACCAGCAGGCCAGGCACGCCACCGGTGGCGGCGGCCTCCAGATATTCATTGTGCGGCTGGTTGTACCCGCCGATGGCGGAGTTGCTGCGGCCGGCAGCGATCTCGGCGTGCACGTAATCGTCGAACTGGTTGATGCCGATACCAATGAAGGGATGGGCGACGAAGGCGCGGCCGGCGGTACGCCACATCTCTAGCCGCTCGCGAATGGCGCCGCGGGCGTCGTCGTGGTGATCGAAGGTGGTCACTTCCGGGGCAATGGCCTCGAAGCGCGTCACCATTTCATCGCGCATGCCGAACGTGGCCACCCCGGCGACGGTGCTCACCACGAGCGCCAGCAGCAGGCTCGAGCGCCAGTGCCCGGAACGCCACGCATGAAGCAGCAGCAACAGCATGAATACCGGCACATACGCCAGCAGCGGGCCGCGGCTCTGGGTCAGTAGCGCCCCATACATGCCGAAGGCCATGGCCAGGGCGTGCAGCGCTTTTTCCCGGACGCCGGTTCGCGGACTCAGCACTTGCATGAGTGCTGCCAGAGACAGTCCCAGCAGGATCGTCGCCAGCTGGATCGATGCCGATACACCGCCGTTGAGGCCGTAGGCGCGGTCTATGTCGAACACGTGATGCTGCACCATGCACACGGCGCCAAGCACGATGGCGGTGAGGCTGAAACCTGCCCAGACCAGCCGCATGCGTAACGGCTGGCTGAAAGCAGCCGCAATCACCAGGTACAGCAGGATGTGGGCAGGCCGGTCCACCGGGCGCCAACCGAGCCGGTGGGCCAGTACATTGAAGAAAACGAAACCCACCATGAGCAGCGCCGCGGCAACCACAAGCCATGCGGCGCGATAGCTGCGACGTGTCTGCCGATCACGGGCGAGCAGGCCCAGCCCAGCCAGAAATAGCAGTGCCGTCGGCAGAACCTTGATATGTTGATCGGTCGAGAACGATAGTGGCATCAAGGCCACCAGGACGGAAAGAGACCACAGTTGCCATTGTTTCAACGCTGCTTGCACGTGGCGATATTCCATCGGTGAGGAACGGCCCGGACAGCTGCGCTTTCCGTCGGGACCGTGTTCCAGGGCATATATCGCCAGCAATTTACCAGCAAGGGCTGAGCCGGGTATGACCGCGGTGACGAAACCTGCCGGGATCAGTCGGCTTCGGCATCGCCGCTGCTGTCGGGAACGCAGCCAGACACTACCGCGTCGGCCTGGAACATCCACCATTCGCGCCGGTTGGCGTGGCCGACATGGGTGGCGCGCCGGCGATCCACGCAGTGGCCCATCGCCTCGTCGAGGCTGAAGATCCAGCGCCGTGCCGGGTCCTGCCGCAGCCAGGCGGTGGCGTCGGCGTACTGCTGCGGCCAGGGTTTCAGGAAGCCGAATTCGGTGACCGGCCCCTCGGCCATCAGCAGGTTCTGCTCCTTCCAGGCGAGCAGGCCGATGCTGGCGTCCGGCCCGGCGATGGCCCGCGCCCGCACCATCACGTCGTGCGCGGAACGGTCGCCGTTGAGCATCGGGTAGCCCCACAGGCCGTATACCGCCCACAGCACGCCGGCGAACAGCAGCCAGCCCAGCGGCGCGCGGCGGATCCGCGTGAGCGCGGCGATCAGCAGACCGGCGGCGCCGATGCAAAGCAGCATCCGCCAGATCTGCGGATCCAGGCTTTGTTCGATCTTCACTGCCCAGGCCGGGTGCCGGTGGATCGCCAGTGCGGCCGCGACGGTGAGCGCGCCGGCCAGCAGCACGGTCAGCGCGAACACCGCAATGCGCACGCCACGCCGGCGCAGCAGGCCGGGCAGCAACGGCGCCAGCGCCAGCACGGTCATCGGCAGCGCCGGCAGGATGTAGACGTCGCGCTTGCCCGGGCTGAACGAGAAGAACAGCAGCAACAGCACGATCCAGCCCAGCGGCAGCAGGAAGCGCGCATCGTGCCGCTGCAGCCGCCGCCACCATGCCGGCAGCGCCCATGGCAGCAGCAGCGACAGCGGCAGCCAGTCGACCGCGATGATGCCGAGGAAATAGAACGGCGAGTGGAGGTGCCCGGTCGGCGTGGCGTAACGGTGCACGGTCTGCCCGAACAGGATGTTCTGCACGTACTCGGCGTGCTGCGGGTCGCCGTCGGCATGCGCGACCAGCAGCATCGGCAGCAGCCAGCCCAGGATCGGCACGAAAAACAGCGCCAGTCCGCCGGCCCAGCGCCAGCCGCCGGTGGGCAGCGCCAGCTGGTGCCAGTGGCCGCGGCGTGCCACGAGATAGGGAATCAGCATCAGCAGTGCCAGCACGCCGACGCCCTTGGTCGCCACGCCCACCCCGGCGAAGCAGCAGCCGGCGGCGAACCAGCGCCATGACGGCCCCAGCAACAGGTGGCGCAACAGGCCGTAGTTGGCCAGGGTGATCCAGCCCAGCAGCAGCGGGTCGATCTGCGCGTTGCGCATCTGGTAGGTGAAGTGGATGGTCACCAGCAGCGTGGCCGCGGCCAGCAGCGCGCTGCGATGGTTCCACAGCCGGCGCGCCAGGTCGTAGACCAGCGCCAGCGCACCCAGCGCGGCGGCCAGCGACGGCAGCAGAAAGGCGATGCGCCAGTTGTGGGTGAGGAAGTAGCTGAGCGCCTGCAGCCACATGAACACCGGCGGCTTGTCCGGGTACAGCTCGTGACCGCGGTGCGGAAACAGCCACTGGCCGTGCTCGACCATCAGCCGGGCCACCAGCGCGAAGCGCGGTTCGTCGGACGGCCACGGGTCGCGCAGGCCGATGCCGAGGCCGAGCAGCAGCAGCGCGAATGCGCCGAACAGCAGCAACTCCCAGCGGGCGCTGCGCAGCCACAGCGGGCGGGCCTGGGACAGCGGTACGCAAGACTTCACGGTCGGGGACGTCCCGTCAGCGGCGATCAATGATGGCGCGCATCATAGCCCGACGAACGGAGCGTCCTGGTGTGCGCGGCGGCGCGGGCAAGATGGCATGGACGCCCGAGTATTGGCTTAGCGCGGTTTTTGCAGCACCGCGTAATACATGCCGTCCAGGTCGCCGTCGCCGGGAAGGATCTGCCAGCCGACGGCGGCGGCCTGTCCGACCGGCAGGGTGAACGGCAGCGCCAGGGCATCGGGTTGGGCCGCCAGCCATGCGCCCACGATCGCCTCGTTCTCCGCGCGCAGCACCGAACAGGTGATGTAGACCAGCCGTCCGCCCGGCGCCAGCAACGGCCACAGCGCGGACAGGATGCGGCGTTGCTGCGCGTGCATCGCGGCGATGTCGCTCTCGCGCCGATGCAAGCGCACGTCCGGCCGGCGGCGCAGCACGCCGGTGGCCGAGCAGGGCGCGTCGATCAGGATGCGGTCGAACGGTCGGCCGTTCCACCAGCCTTTCGGCGCGCCGGCGTCGCCGATCACCACCTTGGCGTTCAGGCGCAGTCGCATCAGGTTCTGGCGGATACGTTCGGCGCGTGCGGCGTCGAATTCCAGTGCGGTCAGCTCGATGTCGGCGCGCTCGAGCAGGTGGCAGGCCTTGCCGCCGGGGGCGGCGCAGGCGTCCAGCACGCGCAGGCCGTCGTGCAGGTCGGCGAGATCGGCGGCCACTTGCGCCGCGCCGTCCTGCACCGCGAACAGGCCGTCCTCGAAGCCGGGCATGCGGGTGACGTCGACGCTGTGCGGCAGCACCAGCGCGTCGCTCAGCCACGGATGCGCCGTCGCCGCGTAACCGGCGGCCTGCAGTTGATCGATCAAGGTGGCGCGTTCGCTGCGTTGGCGATTGACCCGCAGCATCAGCGGCGGCTCGCGGTTGTCGGCAAGCATCACGGTTTCGGCCTGTTGCGGCCAGTCGCGCTGCAGCGCGTCGGCCAGCCAGGCCGGGTGGGCATGGCGGGTCTGCGGCTTGGCATCGAGTTTCGCCAGCAGGCTTTCGCGTTCGCGTTGCCAGCGTCGCAATACGGCATTCACCAGTCCGGCCAGTTGCGGGCGCTTCAGCGCACGCACCGCCTCGACCGTGGCGGCCACTGCGGCGTAGTCCTGCAGTTCGAGGATCTCCAACTGCACCAGGCCCAGCACCAGCAGCGCGTGCACGGCCGGGTCCTTGTGCCGCAGGGATTTTTCCAGCAGACCGTCGATTGCGGGATCGAAGCGCAGCCACCAGCGCGCGCCTTCGCTAAGCAGGGCCATCAGCAGGGCGCGGTCGCGCGGATCGGCCAGCCGTGGCGCGTAGCGCTCCATCACCTCGCGCAACGAGGCGCCGCGCAGGGCGACTTCGGCCAGTCCCCTGGCGGCCAGCGCGCGGGTGTCGGCTTTCATCAGCTGCGACGCAATTCGGGGCGGGCGTTGAGGTAGTCGACCGCGCCGATGCGCTTGCCGCCCGCGCGCTGCACCGCGGTGACGCGCAGGGCGCCCGTGCCGCAGGCCAGGTCGATGCCGTCGCGGCCGGCGGTCAGCACGCGGCCCGGCGCAGCATGGTGATCGAGCTCGATCGCGTGGGCGGCCCAGATCCGCAGCGGCTCGCCGGCGATCTCGCCTTCGGCCACCGGCCACGGGTCGAACGCGCGCACCTGGCGTTCCAGTTCGAGCGCGGGGCGGCTGAAGTCGAGCTTCGCTTCGGCCTTGTCCAGCTTGTGCGCGTAGGTCACGCCGTCTTCGGGCTGCGGCGTGGCGACCAGCGCCTCGCCGGCCAGCGTGTGGTGCAGGCCCTCGGCCAGCACCTCCGCGCCCAGCATGGCGAGACGGTCGTGCAGCGAGCCGCCGGTGTCGTCGCGGCCGATCGGGGTACGTCGTTCGAGCAGTATCGGACCGGTATCCAGGCCGGCTTCCATCCGCATCAGGTCGACCCCGCTTTCGCGGTCGCCGGCGAGGATCGCACGCTGGATCGGCGCGGCGCCGCGCCAGCGCGGCAGCAGGCTGGCGTGTACGTTCCAGCAGCCGAGCCGCGGGATCGCCAGCACCTTGCGCGGCAGGATCAGGCCATAGGCGACCACCACCAGCAGGTCGGGGCGGTAATCGGCGAGCCGCTGCTGCACGTCGGCGGATTTCAGCGATTCGGGTTGCTCGACCGCGATGCCGGCAGCCAGCGCGGCCTGCTTGACCGGGCTGGGCGTGAGCTTGCGGCCGCGGCCGGCGGGGCGGTCGGGCTGGGTATAGACGGCCACCACCTCGGCGCCGCTGGCGCGGCAGGCCTCGAGGTAGGGTACGGAGAATTCCGGGGTACCGGCGAAGACCAGCCGCAAGCCTGGGCTACGGCTACTCAAGCACCGACCGCCTGCTTGCGGTGCTTTTCCAGCCGTTTCAGCAGCAGGTTGCGCTTCAGCGGCGACAGGTAGTCGACGAACACCTTGCCTTCCAGGTGGTCCATTTCGTGCTGGATGCACACCGCCAGCGGGCCTTCGGCCTCGACGACGATTTCCTTGCCGGTCGCGTCCTGCGCCTTTACCTTCACTTTCAGCGCGCGGGTGACGTCGGCGTACAGGCCGGGGAACGACAGGCAGCCTTCCTGGTAGACCTGCGAGCCGTCCTTCTCGAGGACCTGCGCGTTGATCAGCGCCAGCGGCTGGTTGCGCTCGTCGCTCATGTCGGCGACCAGTACGCGCTGGTGCACGTTGACCTGGGTGGCGGCAAGGCCGACGCCGTTGGCGGCGTACATGGTCTCGAGCATGTCGGCGACGAACTGCTTCAGTTTCGCGTCGAACACGGTCACCGGCGCGGCGCGGGTGCGCAGGCGGGGGTCGGGGAATTCGAGAATGGACAACGTGGACATGGCATCACCTTGGCCCCGAAAGTGCGGGCGATTTGGTAAAAAGCCACCCTCGGAGCCATCTAGAATGTGTCTTATTGTACGTCGGCAAGCGCCCGAGTGCAGACGATTTTTGCCAACTCGCACCTGTTGCGCGCGTTAACCATTCGGTTACACTCGACCGAGCATCTGGGGAAGGGGGATTCCCACCAATGATCAAGAAAATTATCGTGTTGCTGGCCGGCATGCTGGTCACCGTGGCCGTCTATGCGGCCGGTGCGCAATTGCGGGCCGATCATCCCGACAGCTATACCGTGCGCCGGGGCGACACACTCTGGGACATCTCCGCCAAGTTCCTGTCCAAGCCGTGGCTGTGGCCGGAGATCTGGCAGGCCAATCCGCAGGTACGCAACCCGCACCTGATCTATCCCGGCGACGTGCTCAACCTGTCCTTCATCAATGGGCCGCGCGTGGGCCTGCAGCCGAGCGTGCATCGCGAAGGCGAGGCGGTGCCGGCGATCCCGCTGTCCGAACTGAAGATGTTCCTCAAGGACATGCGCGTGATGACCTCGGAAGAGGTCAGCTCGGCGCCGTACGTGGTGGGTCTCGAGGAGTCGCGCCTGCGCGGCGCCGTCGGCCAGAACATCTACGTGCGCGGCCTGCAGGGCGAGCCGGGCCAGCGCTGGGCGATCGTGCGGCCGAGCCACGTGTTCCGCGGTTTCAACCAGGACGATGCGGCCAGCGCCGATCTGGTCGCGCACGATCTGGACAGCAACGCGGCGATGGTTCGCTCGCCGTGGCGCGAGGATTCCCGCAACGACGGCCACTACGGCAAGGGTGACGACCTCGGTGTCGAGGTCAGCGTGATCGGCACCGCCGAGACGCTGCGCACGGGCGATCCGGCGACTCTGCTGCTGCTCAACGCCACCCAGGAAATCCGCAGCGGCGATCGCATCATGCCGCTGGACGAGTCGCCGTACGACGCCTACTACTACCCGCATGCGCCGAAGTCGGTGCCGGCCAACGCCAAGGTGATCGGCTTCGCCGACGCGATGGACGCAGCCGGTCCGCGCCAGGTGGTGATGCTGTCGATCGGCGCGAAGGACGGCGTCGACAACGGCCAGACCTACACCATCTTCCAGCCGGGCGAGACGATCCACGACGACGTGGCCAGCAACAGCTGGAACCGGAGCTTCGGCGAGACGGTCAAGCTGCCGGACGAGTACGTCGGCCACGTGATGGTGTTCCGCACCTTCGACCGGGTCAGCTACGGCCTGGTGATGGACGGCCTGCGCCCGGTGCACGTCGGCGGCCGCCTGGTCATGCCGGAATAACCGCCGGCAGGAATCACGGCGGCATCTGCCTACACGACGGCGCGGCTCCCACCGCGCCGTTTCCTTGAGTGCCTGCTGCGTAAACTGCGGCCATGCTCATGGACGACCTGGATGAATTGCGCGCGTGGCTGATCGCCTTGCGTACGCCCGGCCTCGGCCCGGGCGGCCTGCGCGAGCGGCTGGATGCGGCCGGCGGCGATATCCGGGTGGCCTTGGCGCAGCTGCGCCGCCACGCCGCGCCGCTCGGCGAGTTGGCCCAGGCCTGGCTGGCTCGGCCCGACGAGGCGCAGCTGGCCGCCGACCTGGCCTGGCTGGCCGAACCGGAGCATCGGCTGCTGCGCTGCACCGAGGCGGATTTCCCGCCGCAGTTGGAAAACATCCCGCAGCCGCCGGCCGTGCTGTTCGTGGTCGGCGACGCCAGCCTGCTGCTGTATCCGCAGGTGGCGATTGTGGGCGCGCGCGGCGCCAGCGCGGCAGGCCTCGCGCATGCCCGGGCATTTGCCCTGGCGCTGACCGATGCCGGTTTCGCGATCACCAGCGGCATGGCCGACGGCATCGACGGCGCCGCCCACACGGCCGCGCTGGACGCCGGCGCGAAAACCCTCGCGGTGGTCGGCACCGGGGCGGATCGGGTGTATCCGCGCAAGCATCATGCGCTGGCCCGGCGGATCGCCGCGCACGGTGCGCTGGTCAGCGAGTTCCCACCCGGCACGCCCGCACGCCCGGACCACTTCCCGCGGCGCAACCGGATCATCTCCGGCCTGGCGCTGGGTACCCTGGTGATCGAGGCGGGCCTGCGTTCCGGCTCGCTGATCACCGCCCGGCTGGCCGCCGAACAGGGCCGTGAGGTGTTTGCCTTGCCCGGCTCGATCCACAATCCGCTGGCCCGCGGCTGCCACCGGCTGATCCGCGACGGCGCCCGGCTGGTCGAGGCCGCGGCGGAGATTGTCGAGACATTGGCGCCGGCAGCGCGCATGCTTGGCGGCGAACTGGCCGCCCGGCTGGGTGCGGCGGCCGGCGAAACGCCCGGGCCGGCACCAATCGAGGGTGGCGACGATCTGGCTTGCGCGCATTCCAGAGAGTGTGGCGATTCCGAATACCGGCGACTTTTGGCCGAACTTGGCCATGCACCAACGACGTTGGACGAACTTGTGCAGCGTACCGGGCAGTCGGCCGCCGCACTTTCCGCGATGCTGCTGATGCTGGAACTGGAAGCCCGGGTCGAGAGTCTGCCGGGCAACCGCTACCAGCGATTACCCGGCGGCTGAGCCGCTGTCGCGCGGTGTGTGCGGCCCGGTCGGGCTTGACAGCCGTTGGCGCGGCGTGGTTTCAACTATATATATGTCCGGCACGGAAGCGCCGGTGGTTCACTTGGTGGATATCCAGTTTCATGGCAAAAAACCTGCTCATCGTCGAATCGCCGGCCAAGGCCAAGACGATCAACAAATACCTCGGCAAGGATTTCCAGGTCCTCGCCTCCTACGGTCACGTGCGTGACCTGAAGCCGAAGGAGGGCGCGGTCGACACCGAGCACGGTTTCACCATGGCCTACGAGATCATCGAGCGCAACGAGAAGCACGTCGACGCGATCGCCAAGGCCGCCAAGCTGGCCGACGACATCTATCTGGCGACCGACTTGGATCGCGAAGGCGAGGCGATCAGCTGGCACATCAGCGAGATCCTGAAGGAGCGCGGCCTGACCAAGGGCAAGCAGCTGCACCGGGTGGTGTTCTCCGAGATCACGCCGAAGGCGATCAAGGCCGCGGTGGCCGCGCCGCGCCAGTTGTCGCACGACCTGGTCGATGCGCAGCAGGCCCGTCGCGCGCTGGACTATCTGGTCGGCTTCAACTTGTCGCCGGTGCTGTGGCGCAAGGTGCAGCGCGGGCTGTCCGCCGGCCGCGTGCAGTCGCCGGCACTGCGCATGATCGTCGAGCGCGAGGACGAGATCGAAGCGTTCAAGGCACGCGAGTACTGGACCATCGAGGCGCAGCTGAAACACGCCGAGGGCGACTTCAGCGCGCGCCTCTCCAAACTCAACGGCAAGAAATTCGAACAGTTCGACCTCACCAACGAAGCCGATGCGCAGGCCGCCCGCGACGCGCTGAAGCAGGCCACGCGCGGCCGCCTCGCCGTCAGCGAGGTCGGTTCGAAGGAACGCAAGCGCCGTCCGGCCGCGCCGTTCACCACCTCCACCCTGCAGCAGGAGGCCGCGCGCAAGCTCGGCTTCACCACCAGCCGCACGATGAAGGTGGCGCAGGGCCTGTACGAAGGCGTGGCGCTGGGCGACGAAGGCAACGTCGGCCTGATCACCTACATGCGTACCGACTCCACCATGCTCGGCGACGATGCGATGGCCGAACTGCGCCAGCTGATCGCGCGCGACTTCGGCGCCAAGGCGCTGCCGGACGCGCCGCAGGTGTACAAGACCAAGTCGAAGAACGCGCAGGAAGCGCATGAGGCGATCCGCCCGACTTCGGCGATGCACACGCCGAAATCGGTGGCCGCGTTCCTCAACGACGACCAGCGCAAGCTGTACGAGCTGATCTGGAAGCGTACGGTCGCCTGCCAGATGATCCACGCCACGCTGAACACCGTGACGGTGGAATTCGCAGTGCCCCACGTGGTCGGCGGCGACGCTGCGTTCCGCGCCAGCGGCACCACCGTGGTCGATCCGGGTTTCCTCGCCGTGTACGAGGAAGGTCGCGACCAGAAGAATGCCGAGGACGACGACGAAGGCCGCCGCCTGCCGCGGCTGGCCGTGGGCGAACAAGTGCCGCTGCACGAGATCGCCGCCGACCAGCATTTCACCGAGCCGCCGCCGCGCTATTCCGAGGCGAGCCTGGTCAAGGCGCTGGAAGAACACGGCATCGGTCGCCCATCGACCTACGCCAGCATCATCCAGGTGCTGCAGAACCGCGAATACGTGTTCCTCGACAGCCGCCGCTTCAAACCCAGCGACGTCGGCCGCGCGGTCAGCAAGTTCCTCACCCAGCACTTCACCCAGTACGTCGATTACGACTTCACCGCGAAGATGGAAGACGAGCTGGACGCGGTCAGCCGCGGCGAGGAAGCCTGGGTGCCGCTGATGGAGCGCTTCTGGCTGCCGTTCAAGCAGCAGGTGGACGAGAAGACCGAGTCGGTCGACCGCAGCGAGGCCACCGGCGCACGCGAACTCGGCAGCGATCCGAAAACCGGCAAGCCGGTGTCGGTGCGGCTGGGCCGGTTCGGGCCGTATGTCGCCATCGGCACCAAGGACGACGAGGACAAGCCGACCTTTGCCTCGCTGCGCCCCGGCCAGAGCATGCACATGATCACGCTGGCCGAAGCGCTGGAGCTGTTCAAGCTGCCGCGTCAGCTCGGCCAGGCCGAAAACGGCGACGAGGTGATGGTCGGTGTCGGCCGCTTCGGTCCGTTCGTGAAGCAGGGCAGCACCTATGCCTCGCTGAAGCCCGAGGATGATCCGTACACGATCGAGTTGCCGCGCGCACTGCAGATCGTGCAGGAAAAACTCGAGATGCTGGCGAACCGGTTGATCCTCGACTTCGGCAACGGCGTGCAGGTGCTCAACGGCCGCTACGGCGCCTACATCACCGACGGCGAGAAGAACGCGCGCATCCCGAAGGAGCAGGAGCCGAAGGAGCTGACCGAGGCGCAGTGCCTGGAGCTGCTGGCGGCCGCACCGGCACGCAAGCCGGGCCGCTTCGGCAAGAAGGGTGCGACCAGGAAGGCCGCCGCGAAGAAGGCGGCGCCGGCAAAGAAGGCGGCGGTGAAGAAGGCCGCCACCAAGAAGACTGCGGCGAAGAAGACCACGGCGAAGAAGACGGCGACAAAGAAGGCCGCCACGAAGAAGGCGGCTGCAAGGAAGCCCGCGACCAGCAAAGCCGGGGCCTGAGTGCTGCAGCGCTTCATTCTCGCCGAACTCGACGCCGCCGCCGCATTGCTGCATGGCGGCGGCGTGCTGGCCTATCCCACCGAGGCGGTGTTCGGCCTCGGCTGCGATCCGCATGACCGGTTCGCGTTCGAGCGGCTGTTTGCGCTGAAGCAGCGCCCGGCTACCCAGGGCGTGCTGCTGATCGCGGCGGACTTCGCCCAGGTCGAACGCTACATCGAGCTGGCCGCGGTGCCCGGCGAGGTACTGCAGCAGGTACGTGCGAGCTGGCCCGGTCCGCACACCTGGATCTTTCCGCGCTCGGCCGACGTGCCGTCGTGGGTCGCCGGCGCGCATGCCGGGATCGCGCTGCGGGTCACCGCGCACGAACCGGCCGCCGCGTTGTGCCGGGCGTTCGGCGGCGCACTGGTGTCGACTAGCGCGAACCCGCACGGCCAGCCGTCGGCGCGCTCGGCGCAGGTCGTGGCGGATTATTTCGGCGATGCGCTGGATGGCCTGCTGGATGCCCCGCTGGGTAACCAGGCCAGCCCCACGATCATCCGCGATGCGCTGTCGGGCGCTATCATCCGCGCCTGAGCGTCCACGGGAACGCGCCGGCTCATGCATCAGCTGAACCGCCGCGGGATGCCAGCCGCCACCGTTCATGCCGCCGTTCATCGTGCGGCGCGATGCTGCCGGGCGTGACGAATCAAAGATCAGGGAGAGCGCAGCTTGGCCATCGTTTACGACACCTACCAGCGTGAGGCGCCGCCACGACTGCCGTTGCTGGACGCGGCCGATCCCGCGCGGATCGTGGCCTGGCATCACGGCGAGCCGGTGAACGCGGCGCGCTTCCTGGCACAGGTGCAGGCGGTGGCCGCCGAACTGCCGGTGGCCGCCGCGGCGGTAAACCTGTGCGAGGACCGCTACGCATTCCTGGTCGCGTTCTGCGCCATCGCGTTGCGCGGCCAGACCAACCTGCTGCCGTCGTCGCGCGCGCCGCAGGCGGTGGACGAAGTGATGGCGGCGCATCCGGGCTGCTATGCGCTGGGCGAGCAGGCGCTTGATCCGGCGCCGCGCGGCTACCGGCAACTGCTGCCGCTGGACGCCGCATCGCCGCTTGAACTTGATGCGGCATGGCCGTCGATTCCGGCCGGGCAAGTGGTGGCGATCGGCTACACCTCCGGCTCCACCGGCACGCCCAGCGCAAACCTGAAGACCTGGGGCAGCTTCCACGCCAGCAACGCCGGCAACCTGGCGATGCTGCGCGCGGTGGTCGGGCCGCGCTTCGAGATCGTCGCCACGGTGCCGCCGCAGCACATGTACGGCATGGAGATGTCGGTGCTGTTGCCGCTGCTGGGTGGCGCCGGCGTGCATGCCGGACGGCCGTTCTTTCCGGCCGACGTGGCCGCGGCGCTGGCCGAGGTGCCGGCGCCGCGGGTGCTGGTGACCACGCCGGTGCACCTGCGCGCGCTGGTCGAGTCGGGCATCGCGTTGCCGCCGGTCGCGGCGATGCTGTCGGCCACCGCGCCCTTGCCGGTCGAGCTGGCCCGGGCCGCCGAGCAGCGCTTCGGCGCGCCGCTGCTGGAGGTATTCGGTTCCACCGAGACCTGCGTGTTCGCCAGTCGCCGCCCCACCGTGGACGAGGACTGGTCGCTGTACGAGGCGGCAAGCCTGCACCCGCAGCCGGACGGCACCGCGGTGGAGGCGCCGCAACTGGATGCGCCGGTCACCCTGGCCGACATCGTCAGCCTGTCCCACGGCGGCCGCCACTTCCGCCTGCGCGGTCGGCATGCCGACATGCTGGAGATCGCCGGCAAGCGCGCCTCGCTGGGCGACCTCAGCCGGCGCCTGCTGGCCATACCGGGCGTGCGCGACGGCGTGGTGTTCCAGCTCGACGACGGTGATGCGCTTGGCGTGCACCGCATTGCGGCGCTGGCGGTGGCGCCGGGGCTGGACGAGCACGCCATCCTCGATGCCTTGCGCCGCGCGATCGATCCGCTGTTCCTGCCGCGCCCGTTGAAACTGGTCGAGGCGTTGCCGCGCAACGAGACCGGCAAGCTGCCGCGCGCCGCGCTGCTGGAACTGCTGCACTCCTAGGAGAACGGCGGGCGCTCCGTCGCAGCCGCTACAATGCGCGCCTGCGCCGCGTGGCGCCCGGGAGTGCAGAGATGAAGGTTCTGGTGATCGGCAGCGGCGGGCGCGAACACGCGCTGGCGTGGAAGCTCAGGCAATCGTCGCAGGTCGACGAGGTGATCGTGGCGCCCGGCAATGCCGGCACCGCGCGCGAACCGGGCGTGCGCAACGTCGATGTCGCGGCGAACGATCTCGATGGCCTGCTGCAGCTGGCGAAGCGCGAGAAGGTCGGGCTGACCGTGGTCGGCCCCGAGGTGCCGCTGGTGGCCGGCGTGGTCGACAAGTTCCGTGCCGCCGGGCTGCGCATCTTCGGGCCGCGCGCAATCGCCGCGCAGCTGGAAGGCTCCAAGGCGTTCGCCAAGGATTTCCTGCAGCGGCACAACATTCCCACCGCGCACTACGCGGTGTTCACCGAACTGAATCCGGCGCTGGCGTACGTGCGCGAACAAGCCCATCAGAGCGGCGGCGCGCCGATCGTGATCAAGGCCGACGGCCTCGCCGCCGGCAAGGGCGTGGTGGTGGCGCTGACCCTGGCCGACGCGGAGCTGGCGCTGCACGACATGCTCGGCGCGCACGCGTTTGGCGACGCCTCGGCGCGGGTGGTGGTCGAGGAATTCCTCGACGGCGAGGAAGCCAGCTACATCGTGATGAGCGACGGCAGCCACGCGCTGCCGATGGCCTCCAGCCAGGACCACAAGCGCCGCGACGAAGGCGACCTCGGCCCCAACACCGGCGGCATGGGCGCGTATTCGCCGGCGCCGGTGGTCACCCCGGAAGTCGAGCAGCGCATCCTCAAGGAAGTGATCGAGCCGACCCTGCACGGCATGGCGGCCGAGGGCGCGCCGTTCATCGGCTTCCTCTACGCCGGTCTGATGATCGACAAGTCGGGCGCGCCGAAGGTGATCGAGTTCAACGTGCGCTTCGGCGATCCGGAAACCCAGCCGATCATGCTGCGGCTGAAGTCGGATCTGATCGAGCTGATCGACGCCGCGCTGGACGGCCGGCTGGAGCAGACCAAGGCGCGCTGGGACGCGCGCCCGGCGATCGGCGTGGTGATGGCGGCCGGCGGTTATCCGGGCCGGGTGCGCCTGGGCGACGCGGTCGACGGCCTCGATGCGCCGGTCGATGCCGACGTGAAGGTATTCCACGCCGGCACCCGTCTCGACGCCGCGGAGCGCGTGGTCACCGCCGGCGGCCGCGTGCTGACCGTCTGCGCACTGGGCAGCGACATCGCCGCGGCGCGCGAAAACGCCTACGCCGCGGTCAGCCGGATCCATTACGACGGCGCGTTCTGCCGCCGTGACATCGCGCACCGGGCCTTGCGTCGGCATTGATGCGATCGCCGTTTCGGGCCGCGTACGCCGGCGCATGGTAGGCCATTGGATGGCTTGACTTTTCCGCGCTGCCCTTTTTGGGATATGCTTGGAACTTCCCCCGCGTAGAAGTCGTGGCGCACAGCGCCTGAACGACCTCGTGCTTGATTTCACGTTGATGAGGTTTTCCCATGCGCAAGACGGTTTTGTCGCTGATGTCAGTTGCGGCACTGGCTCTGGCTGGTTGCAGCAACGCTCCCAATTCGTCACAGCAGACGGACTCCGCTGCGCCCGCTTCCGCGAACACGGCTGCTGCCACCGCGCCCCAGGTCAAGAATGAGGTGAGCGGCACGATCTCGCTGCGCGCCGGCACGCCCGCGCCGTCGGCGAACGCCACCCTGGTGGTGAACCTGGTCGACGTGTCGTCCACGGCCGTGGGCTCCGCCCCGCTGGCCAGCAAGACGGCTCCGGCCGGCTCGTTCCCGCAGACGTTCACGCTGACCTTCAACCCGGCCGAGGTGAAGCCGAACGACCTGTACGTGATCCAGGCGATCCTGACCGACGGCGACCGCAGCTACTCGATGCCGATCCAGGCGCCGGTGCTGGCCAAGGGCAGCAAGAACGACGGCGTGGTGATCGAACTGGTCGCCGAGCAGACCCCCAGCGAGAAGATCCTGGCCGACTTCGCCGAGGCGAAGGCGCAGATCGGTGGCATGAAGATCAGCCACGGCACCAAGCTGGAAGCCAACGACTCGCGCGGCTGGCAGCTGTTCCGCCAGGCCGGCGAAGTGAAATACATCCGCGAGGAAGTCGACTACGGTGACAAGGGCTATACCAGCACCGATTACGCCTACAAGAACGGCAAGCCGTGGGCGATCGTGCAGGAGACCAAGGCGAACCGTGACGGCAAGCCGAGTGCGATCGACCGCGCCGGCTGGAGCGACGACGGCACGCTGGTGCTGAAGCAGCACGAAGTCGGCGGCAACGTGCAGGCGCTCGATGCCGCTGCCGCGGCGACGATGAAGAAGCAGGCCGCGGCCATCCTCAGCATGGCGACCGGCGGCAAGAACAAGTAAGCCGTCCGGACGTCCGGACAATGAAAAGCCGCCGGTTTCCCGGCGGCTTTTTTGTGGCCTGGCGGCCGGCTCAGAAGTTGATCCGAAAGCCCATGTTGAAGCTGTTGTAGCGCTGGCTGGTGTCGCTGAAGCGGGCGTTGTAGCCGATCCAGCTGGTCACGGTCGGCGTGAGCTGGGCGGACAGGCCCAGGTCGACCGTGCCCCAGGCCTTGTCCGGAACGAAGCCGACCGTCGCGAACGAGCCGTTCATGCTGTTCAGGCCGGTGCTGACCATGCGCACGGCATCGGCCTTGCTGTCGCGGTTCCAGGCCAGCTCGGCGTACGGCGCCATGACCAGGTTGGCAACCTGCCAGTGGCCCTGCAGGCGCCAGCCGAGGGTGCCGATCAGAGCCAGCCGCCGCTGCTTGCTGAACCACATGGCGGTGGCGTCGTTGCCGATCTCGCGGTAACCGTCGACCTTGGTCTCCTGCCAGCCCAGGCTGGCGAACGGGCCGGTCTTGATGTCGTCGAAGCTGAACCACCAGCCGCCGTTGAGGTTGATGCCGGCATGCGAGCCGTCGGTGTTGCCGACTTCGCTGACGCGTGCGGCGCCGACCTGGAAGTTGCGTTCGATATGGTTGAAGTCGGACTGGCCGTAATGGAGGATGCCGCCGACGTAGCCGCCGCCGACGTGCCAGGTGAGATAACCCAGCCCGGAGTAGTCGACCAGGTGATAGCCGCCACCGCCGGACATGTGCGCGGTGTTGCGGGCGGCACCGAGCGCGACGCCGGCCGAGAGGCTGTCGTTGAGCCGCATGTCGTAGCCCAGCGTGAAGTTCGCATTGTCGCTGTTGACCGACGGCGAACTGGGACTGGCATCGAAGCGCTGCTGGGCGTAGTCGATGTTGACGAAGGCGCGGGTACCGCTGCCGAGGCTGTCTTTCAGCATCTGGTTGTTCAAGGTGCGACCGTAGGCGCCGACTGCCGACAGCGGGGCCTCGCCCAGCAGCGAGACCTGTTGCGGCGCCGCCAGTTCGGACAACACCACCTGCGCCAGCATGGCGTGGGTGGCGGTGGTCGGGTGCACGCCGTCGGCGAACAGGTAGGTCTGGTCGGCGCCGGCAGCGACCAGGGTGCTGCCGTCGCAATCGTGCGAGCTGGACGTGGTGCAGGCCGGCGCATTGACGTTGGTGAAGCCGTACTTGGCCGGATCGGCCAGTACCTGCTCGAACAACGCGTAGACATTCACCGCGAGGGTGCGATCACTGAGTCCGGCGTTGAGGATCTGGTTGTACGACTGCGACGCGTCGGTGAGGAAACCGCTGATCCCCGGCACCAGCGCCTCGTTTGCCTGTGCCGATGGCGTGACGCCGATGTTCGGCAGGTTGAACACCACCAGGTGCTGCGCGCCGGCCTGCTTGAGCTGGTTGATCAGCACGAGTTCCTGGCTGGCGGCCGCATTGATGTTGGCGGTGGCCTGCGCGGCGGTTTCGCCGGCGCCAGGGAAGATCGTGCCGATGCCGTACTGGGTGGAGTGATAGAAGATGTCGTTCGGGCCGCCCCAGATCATGTAGAGGCTGTGCGGGTCGGCGCTGGCGCCACCGGCCAGGTAGCCGGTGACCTGCTGGGTGACGGTCTGGATCTGCGGTGCGGGATCGCTGTTGGTGGTGATGCCGGCGCCGCCGTAGGCGTAGTCGCTGCCGCCCACGCGCGAAGGCTGCAGGTCGAAGCCGAGCCTGTCGGCCACGTTCTGCACGGTGACGGTGCCGGGGTTGGTGGTGAAGCGGGTGTAGTCGCCCACCGAGTTCGGCAGGTTGCCGGCATCGCTGAGGCTGTCGCCGAACACCACCACGTTGTCGAATGGCGACCGATCAGCCGCCTGCGCGGTGGTGGCCAGCAGCAAGACGGCGGCAATCGCGCCGGCCAGATGACGTGTGCGAAGCATGCGTTGACTCCTCGGGAAGCGGCCCTGAAATGGGCCGCGCAACAAGCCAGTTACGATAACGGAAAGCACCTACCCGTACCATCGCGTCAGTTCTTGCGAGCCCGCGCAAAAGCGTCCGCGAACGCGCCGCTGGCAGGTGCTGCAGCGGGTTTGGGCGGCGCGCTGGTACGCGCCGCGGGGCGGTTGTCGCGCTGGCCGCGCGGGTCGGTGCCCGCGCCGGGACGACCGCGCGCCTGTCCGGGTTCATCGTCCAGGCGCATGCTGAGGCCGATGCGCTGGCGCGGCAGGTCGACTTCCATCACCTTGACCTTGACGATGTCGCCGGCCTTCACCGCGTCGCGCGGATCCTTCACGAAGGTGTGCGACAGCGCCGAGACGTGCACCAGGCCGTCCTGGTGCACGCCGATGTCGACGAACGCGCCGAACGCAGCCACATTCGTGACGCGGCCTTCCAGGATCATGCCGGGCCGGAGGTCCTTCACGTCCTCGACGCCCTCGGCGAAGCTCGGCGCGACGAACTCGGGGCGCGGGTCGCGGCCGGGTTTCTCCAGTTCCTTCAGGATGTCGCGCACGGTCGGTACGCCGAACTTGTCGTCGGTGAACTGCTCGGGCTTGAGGCCGCGCAGGAAGCCGCTGTCGCCGATGATGTTGCGCACCTCGCGGCCGCATTGCGCGATGATCCGTTCGACCACCGGGTACGCTTCCGGGTGCACCGCGCTGGCATCCAGCGGATTGTCGCCACCGGACACGCGCAGGAAGCCGGCGCATTGCTCGAACGCCTTGTCGCCGAGGCGCGGCACTTTCAGCAGCGCTTTGCGATTGGCGAACGGGCCGTTCGCGTCGCGGTGTTTCACCACGTTCTCGGCGACGCTGGCACTGAGGCCGGCCACGCGCGACAGCAGCGCGGCGGAGGCGGTGTTGACGTCCACGCCGACCGCATTGACGCAATCCTCGACGCGGGCATCGAGCGCGCGCGCCAGCTTGATCTGGTTGACGTCGTGCTGGTACTGGCCCACGCCGATCGCCTTGGGCTCGATCTTCACCAGTTCGGCCAGCGGGTCCTGCAGCCGGCGGGCGATCGAGATCGCGCCACGCAAGGTCACATCGAGCTCGGGAAATTCCTTCGCTGCCAGTTCGGATGCCGAGTAGATCGACGCGCCGGCCTCGCTGACCACCACTTTCGACAGGTTGTGGTCGGTCCGGCTCTTGTCGGACACGAGCTTGATCAGCTCGCCGGCCAGCTTGTCGGTTTCGCGCGAGGCGGTGCCGTTGCCGATCGCGATCAGGTTCACGCCGTGCTGCTTGCACAGTTTCGCCAGCTGCACGAGCGATTCATTCCACTGCTTGCGTGGTTCATGCGGATAGATCACGTCGGTGGCGAGCAGCTTGCCGGTGGCATCGACCACGGCCACCTTCACGCCGGTGCGGATGCCCGGGTCCAGCCCCATCACCGTCTTCGCGCCGGCAGGGGCGGCCAGCATCAGGTCTTTCAGGTTGTCGCCGAACACGCGGATCGCCTCGTCCTCGGCGCCTTCGCGCACGCGACCGAACAGGTCGAGCGTGAGGTGCAGGTGCAGCTTCACGCGCCAGGTCAGGCGCACCGTCTCGCGCAGCCAGGCATCGGCGGCGCGGCCGCGGTTGTGGATGTTCGCGTGGGCGGCGACGCGGCCCTCGCCCTCGGCGTGGCCCTGCTCGCTGTCGGCGGCGGGGGCGAGCTCGAGTTCGATCACGCCCTCGTTGCGCGCGCGCATCAGCGCCAGCAGGCGGTGCGACGGGATCTTCGCGATCGGCTCGACGTGGTCGAAGTAGTCGCGGAACTTGGCGCCCGCATTCTCCTTGCCTTCGACTACCTTTGCGCGGATCTGGCCTTGCGACCACAACCAGTCGCGCAGCTCGCCGACCAGGTGCGCATCCTCGGCGATCGACTCCATCAGGATCGCGCGCGCGCCGTCCAGCGCGGCGCGCACGTCGGCGACGCCCTTGTCCGCATCGACGAAGGCTGCGGCGAACGCTTCCGGCGTCAGCGTGGGCTCGTCGCGCAGGCCCGTCGCCAGCGGCTCCAGCCCGGCCTCGCGGGCGATCTGCGCCTTGGTGCGGCGCTTCGGCTTGAACGGCAGGTACAGATCTTCCAGTCGCGCCTTGGTATCGGCAGCGAGCAGGTCGGCCTTCAACGCATCGTCGAGCTTGCCCTGTTCCTCGACGCTGGCGAGGATCGCCGCGCGGCGCTCTTCCAGCTCGCGCAGGTAGCGCAGGCGCTCTTCCAGCAGGCGCAGCTGGGTGTCGTCGAGGCCGCCGGTGACTTCCTTGCGGTAGCGCGCGATGAACGGCACGGTGGCGCCGCCGTCGAGCAGGTCGACCGCCGCCTGTACCTGTTCGGTCCGGGCGGCGATGTCGTTGGCAATGCGTTGTTCGATGCTGAGCATGAGTTGGTCACGGTTCCTTGGTTGCCGGCGCTGGCCGGGTGGAACCGTCGATGATAGCAAGCCGCCCGGATACCTCAGCCAGCCACGAAGAGCCTCGCCATCTGTTCGGTACGAACCGGGTTCCGGCGGGATCGGATACCGATCCACGGCACCTTTTCGAACCGGCATGCGTCCATCGGCAGTGGCGATGACAGGGCAGTGCGCATCATCGTCCGTGCTGCCGCTTTGGACGATAGCGTGTCCGGCTCGTGCCACCGATCTGCAGGCAGTGGCGTCGGCGCCGGCACGAGCAAAAAACGGCTGAACCAGGACGTCAGGCGTTGATCATCGAGCTACTCGACGGGAGCAAGAGCGGCTGGCGTGAGGGCGGCCTCGATGCCTCCCGTCGGAGGCTCCGCGTCAGCAAGAACTCCGGGGGGAACGGAAGTACATGCCCAGCCCTCATCCCGGGAACGATCCGGTTGCCGCGCATCTGACGACGGTTCCATGGGTCTTTCGGCCTTCGCGTTTCGCAGGCGGGTCCACCGGAAACCATCGATGTATCCACACCGATCCCACCGGGATCCCTCAAATAAGAGCCGCAGCTCCGGCCTATGGTCGTTCAACGGACATAGCGTCCGTCTGGAGGCTTTATGAAATACCCGATCATTGCCACGACCATCGCGCTCGCTCTTTCCTGCATCAGCGGCGTCGGTGCCGCCCAAGACGAGTCCCAACAAACCACCAGGCTGCAGCGTGTCACAGTCACCGCAGTACCAGGCCAATACGAGACCTACGCCATCAACTTGAACACCGGTTACGGATTGAAGACCCTGGTCGGCCACACGCATCGGCAGTACGTGCAGGCGCAGCGGGAGGCCGAGAGGTCGGAGGCCCTGCGCAAGCGGGGTATGGCCCCGTCGCCGTTTGTCACGGTGGCCATCGACAACTCGTCCGGCCCCGGCATGGCCAGACGGATTCTGCTGCTCGACGCCAACCGGGCCACGGTTGCCGTCGTGGACGCGCATTGCAAGCGCGTAGTGCCGGTGGAAGGCAAACGGTGCCAGTTGGTTTCCCGGGACGCGTCTAGCCAGAGCCTGGCGTCGAGGGAGATGGGGCGCCTGCATCTGGCGGAAGTAGATCAGCATTGACTGAGCTGGGATGCGCCATGCCTGCTTGATGCCGGCGACGGACCGCCGGTGTCGTGCCGTCAGCCCCCGCGGCGTGTTGCCGATCGGGCATGGCGCTGCGGCCCGCCACGGTGCCGTATCCGTGTCGCAGTCAGCGTGCGGGTGGTGGATCGGGCAGCACCCGCTCGGTGACCAGCTGCGCGTCGAGTCGCTGTAGCTGGTGGCGGAAGTCCGCGTCATCGGCCAGCGCGCGCCAGGCCAAGTCGCGGCGCAAAGCAGGCTCGTCGCGGAAACCTTCGTTGATCGCCTGGCTCAGCTCGGCGATGGCGGCTTGCCGGCGACCTTCCAGCGCGGCCAGTACCGCTTCGTGGTAGACCAGTGTTGGTGTCGTCATGCCGCTTTCGCGGAGGCGCACATATTCCAGGCTCAGCACCGTGAGGATGGCTTGGCGCTGCGTGTCGCCTGGTGGCAGCAGGGCCGCCCAGTTGGCGAGTTGGTTCAGGCACGGCTGCAGGTCGATGAAATTCAGGAACGGGTCGCCGTCGGCGAAACGGCGGCGGTAAGGAGTTTGCGCGGCCTCCGCCGATCCGCCCGAGGTCTGCGCCTGGGCCGGCAGGCGCGGCGGCGGTGTTCTTAGCGGCGAATCGATACTGCCATCCGTCGCAGGGGACGTGCATTGCACCTCGCAGATGAAGCGGTAGCCCAGGCTGTGCACGGTGGCGATGTAGCGCGGCTGTGCGGACGAATCGCCCAGCGTGCGGCGCAGTTGCGAAATCACCCGGTTGAGTACCCCGGTTGTGACGTGGCGATGTCCCCAGACACTGTCCAGCAGCGTGTCCTTGCTTACCATCTCGCCGGCGTGGCGCAGCAGGGTCAGGAGCAGCATGTAGGCCTTCGGCTCCACCGGCAACGGCCGACCGTCGCGTTCCAGTCTGTGCGCGGCCGGCTCGACCAGGACGTTGTCGAACTGATAGGTTCCGTCGTTTTCAGGCTCGATCCGCGGCATGGTTTTTATCTCGGTCGCAGAACACCGGAGTTTTACGCCGTCGGGGATTAGTCCCGCGTGACGCCGACGGCTCGGCGTGGAGACCCATGCTTGCGGTCGCCAACGCGGCGTGCTGGATGACGCCAGTCAGCACAGGGCGCTTTGCCTGCATGCGCGCGTGCACGTGATCGCCGTCGCGCTGCGGGCGAACTGCCGCGGCTCCATGTGCATGGATCGGGCGCGGGAAACCGGGCGGCGCCGGCCGCCCGGTGCCAGGCTCAGGCGTTGAACGTGCTGCCGCGCTCGTTCGATGAGGGCGTGACCGGATGCTTGAACTCGCTGGCGCGGCCGTTCAACACCAGGGTGTCGCAGATCATGTCGTGCAGGCCCTGCTTGCGCTGGGTCCAGGCGACCATCAGGAAACCGATGCCGAGGATGATGGCGCTGAGGATCTTGGCGAAGTAGCGACCCAGTGCGCGCGGGAAGCTGATCCGTCTGCCCTGCAGGTCGGTGACCCGGATGCCCAGCGCCAGCTTGCCCAGTGTGCCTTGCCAGGCCGAGCTTTCGCACAGGGCGAAGTACAGCACGCCCATCACCACGATGAGCAGCATGGCCGGCCACATCGTGGAGTAGTAATGCATGTTGGCAGCCATCATGGCGTCGGGGTTGCCGATGGCGTCGAGGCTGGCCTGCTTCAGCACCGCCTTGGCGGCATCGCCGCCGAACGCCTTCTCGATCAGCATCTGCGGGATGTACAGCACGATGGCGTCGAGGATGTAGGCGGCCACGCGCTTCCAGAAGCCGGCGTGGTCTTCCAGTGCCGCGACGGTGGTCTGCGGCAGCAAGGGGGCGGCCGGTGCGGCGTAGGGATTGGTGGCGGCAGGCGGCGGCGCGGCGGCCATGTCGGGAAACAGCACCGACAGCGGTTGCCAGTCGGCGAGGCCTTCGTACCAGGCCAGGTCGGCCGGGCTCACCTGGCCGCTGCGCAGCCACTGGCGCACGTCGTCTTCCTTGTACGGGCCATGCCGTTCGCCGTCGCGGCCGATCCAGATCTCCATGCTTGCGCTCCCGTCTTGGTCAAGGTGCGCATGATGCCATGTTGCCGCGTGGGCAGGTCAGGCGGCGTCGCGGCGTTTCAGGTGCACCAGCAGCAGCGAGATCGCCGCCGGGGTGACGCCGCTGACGCGCGCGGCCTGGCCGACCGTGGCCGGCAGCGTGCGCTTCAGTTTCAGCAGCACTTCGGCCGACAGACCGCGCACCTTGTCGTAGTCGAAGCCGGCGGGAATCGCCAGGTGCTCGTGGCGGCGCTGGCGCTCGATTTCCTCGCGCTGGCGTTCGAGATAGCCGGCGTACTTCACCTGCACCTCGACTTGCGCGGCGACATCGTCGCGCTGCACCGGCGGTCCCAGTTCGGGAACGGCGGTGAGCGTGGCGTAACCGAGTTCGGGCCGGCGCAACAGGTCGATGGCGCTGGTCTCGCGGCTGACCGCGATGCCGAGCTGGCGCTCGACCGCCGCACCGCGCGCGTTCGCCGGGGTCACCCACAACGCGCCGAGGCGCTGCAGCTCGCACTCGACCGCCTCGCGCTTGGCGCGCAGTGCGTCGAAGCGCGCCTGCGGTACCGCGCCGAGTTCGAAACCTTTTTCGGTCAGACGCAGGTCGGCGTTGTCCTCGCGCAGGTGCAGCCGGTATTCGGCGCGCGAGGTGAACATGCGGTACGGCTCGATCGTGCCGTTGCTGGTGAGGTCGTCGATCAGCACGCCGATGTACGCCTCGTCGCGGCGCGGATACCACGGCGCCTTGCCCTGCACCGTCAGCGCGGCGTTGAGGCCGGCGATCAGGCCCTGCGCGGCGGCTTCCTCGTAGCCGGTGGTGCCGTTGATCTGGCCGGCGAAGTACAGGCCGGGGATCGCCTTGGTCTCCAGCCACGGGTTGAGTCCGCGCGGATCGAAATAGTCGTATTCGATCGCGTAGCCGGGGCGGGTGATGTGGGCGTGCTTGAAGCCCTTGATCGAATGCACCAGCGCGAGCTGCACGTCGTACGGCAGCGAGGTGGAGATGCCGTTCGGATAGATCTCGAACGTGTCCAGCCCTTCCGGTTCGATGAAGATCTGGTGCGCCGATTTCTCGGCGAAACGCACCACCTTGTCCTCGATCGACGGACAGTAGCGCGGACCGACGCCCTCGATCTGGCCGGTGTACAGCGGCGAGCGGTCCAGTGCGCCACGGATGATCTCGTGCGTGCGCTCGGACGTATGGGTGATCCAGCAGCTGACCTGGCGCGGGTGCTCGTCGCGCGAACCGAGGTAGGAGAACACCGGCGCCGGCGCGTCGCCGGGCTGTTCCTCCAGGCCGCTGAAATCGATGCTGCGCAGGTCGATGCGCGGTGGCGTGCCGGTCTTCAGGCGGTCGGCGGCCACCGGCAACTCGCGCAGTTTCGCCGCCAGCGTGCTGGCCGGCGGATCGCCGGCACGGCCGCCGGCGTATTGCGCCTGGCCGATGTGGATCTTGCCGGCGAGGAAGGTGCCGGCGGTGAGTACGACGGTCGTCGCGCCGAACGACAAACCCATCTGGGTGACCACGCCGGTGACGCGGCCGTGCTCGATGATCAGGTCGTCCACCGCTTGCTGGAACAGCTCGAGGTTCGGCTGGGTTTCCACCATGCGGCGGATCGCCGCCTTGTACAGCGCGCGGTCGGCCTGGCAGCGGGTGGCGCGCACGGCCGGACCCTTCGACGCGTTCAGCGTACGCCACTGGATGCCGGCGCGATCCGCGGCGTGCGCCATCGCGCCGCCCAGCGCGTCGATCTCCTTCACCAGGTGGCCCTTGCCGATGCCGCCGATGGCGGGGTTGCAGCTCATCTGGCCGATCGTCTCGATGTTGTGGCTGAGCAGCAGCGTGCGCGCACCGGCGCGCGCGGCGGCTAGCGCGGCCTCGGTGCCGGCGTGGCCGCCGCCGATCACGATGACGTCGTAGTGGGTCGGATGGCGCATCAAACTGACCTGAGCGTGCAAAAAGTGACGAAACGGGGCGCCATGGTAGCGCCATCAATGCCTTGCGAGCCGATCGGATGAAATGGCACGTTTCCTGCTTCGAAAACCCAGCACTTTCACGGGCAGACGCTGCGCGACCACGCGCGCCGAGATCGGACGGACAGGGGTTCGATCGCGTACCAGGAAAGGAAGCAAGACGGCACCCCTCGGGGTGCCGTCGCCTTTTGCGGAACCGAAAAGTGCGTAAGGCCCGAAAAGACGAGGCCCCGCGGCTGTTGCGGCCGCGGGGCCTCGTGCTGATAGATCTGGCGCCCGGCGGTCTCAGGAACAGGGGGAATCCAGGATGACCGTATTGCCGAGCGCCAGAAACCGGAAATCGTCTGACGCAGGCAGCTGCCGCTGCCGTGGAACGCAGGTCGATATTTACCGCAAACGCGTGAACAAGGGGTGACTGAAAGGGGATTTTGTGCCGGGCCGCGGCAGCAGCTGACGTGTTGCGTCAGTCGCGTGATAAAGAGCGCAAATCGACCGTGACCCGTATCACGCATGGCATGACGATTGCATCCCCCTGTTCATCAACCACGAGGGGTACGCCATGGACATGAGTTTCGATTTCCAACCGGTTTATCCGCACCATGACCTGCTGGTCGAACTCGGCCAGGTCGAGATGGCCATCGACGGCTTGAGCGAACGCGAAGACAGCGAGCGCGATGTGCTGCAGCCGAACCTGGAGTCGCGCATGCAGAGCCTGCTCGACGCGCTCGATCACCTGGCCGTCTGAATGAACCACCCCGCCCGTGCGCGTGGGGATACCACCACGCACATCCGGGCGATGCATCGGAACCGGCCGGTGGCTCCGACAGTCCCGTTACCGGTCAGTGATTCAGCACGCTGCCGATGATTTCGGCCAGATTGCGGGAAAGCCCGCGATGCCCGGCCAGTTCCACGATCACCGTACGCGCGGCCTCGCGCCGCTGCGGTTCCAGCCGCTGCCAGCCGTTGAATGCCGTGGCCAGTCGCGCCGCAACTTGCGGGTTCAATGCATCCAGCGCCACCAGCCGTTCGGCCAGCAGCCGGTAGCCGGCGCCGTCGAGGCGATGGAAGCCGCTGGGGTTGTTGCGCACGAACGCACCCAGTAGCGACTGCACCCGGTTCGGGTTCTTCAGCGTGAACGCGGCGTCGCGCTCCAGCAGTCGCACGCGATCCAGCGCGGGTTCGCCCGGCAGCTGCGCCTGCACCGCGAACCACTTGTCCAGCGCCAGCGCGTTGCCGGCGTGGCGCTCGCGATAGTCGTGCAGCGCCGCGGCAGCCTGCGCGGCATCGCTGCGCACCAGCACGGACAGCGCGGCGAGGCGATCGGTCATGCCGGGCGCGTCGCGGTACTGCCCGGCCGCCAGTTCGCAGGCGCCGTCGTGGTCGAGCAGCGCCAGCAGTTCCAGCACGCGGCGTTTGAGCCGGCGACGCGCCTGGCTCGGTGCGTCCAGTTCGGTATTGGTGTGCGCGGCCAAGGCCATGTAGCGCTGGCGCAAGGCGACCGCGCCCAGCCGTGCGGCCAGCCGCTGCTGCAGGGTCTGGCGCAAGCTGTGGATGCGCTGCGGATCGATCGCGTTTTCACGCTCGGCCAGCTCGACCTCGCCCGGCGGGGTCAGCAGGTCGGCCAGCAGTGCGTCGTCGATGGCGTCGTTGTCGAATAGCTTGGCCAGCGCATCGCACCAGGCTTGCAGGGCGATGACGGCGGTGCCGTCGCGCAGGTCCTCGTAGGCGCGCGCGGCGAGTTGCTGGCCGGCCTCCCAGCGGTTGAAGCCGTCGACGTCGTGGGCCAGCAGCAACGCCAGTTCGTCCGGCGTGTAGTCGCACTCCAGGATCACCGGCGCGGAGAACCCGCGCAGCAGCGACGGCACCGGCGCAGTGGCGACGTGGGTGAAGACGAAGCTCTGCTCGGCCTGGGTCAGCACCACCACGAGTTCGTTGCCGGCTTTGGACGTCTGGCCGTCCAGATGCAGCGGCAGCATGTCACCGTGGCGGGTGAACAGCGCCAGCTTGACCGGAATCGGCAGCGGCGGCCGAGGTTCCGCGTTGTGGCTGCCCGGAGTGTGCTGGGCCAGGGTCAGCGTGTACTCGTGCCGGGCTGCGTCGTAATGGCCGTGCGCCTTCAGCCGCGGCGTGCCGGCCTGGGCGTACCAGGCGAGGTAGGGCGTGAGGTCGGTGCCGTTGGCGTCGCCCAGTGCGCCGAGGAAATCCTCCAGCGTGGCGGCGCGGCCGTCGTTGCGCTCGAAGTAACGGTCCATGCCGCGGCGGAAACCGTCCCGGCCCAGCGCGCCGGCCAGCATGCGCACCAGCTCGGCGCCCTTCTCGTACACCGTGGCGGTGTAGAAGTTGTTGATCTCGCTGTACTGTGCCGGGCGCACCGGATGCGCCAGCGGGCCGGCGTCCTCGGGGAACTGCGCGCGGCGCAGCAGGGCGACGTCCTCGATGCGCTTCAGCGGCGCCGAGTTCATGTCGGCCGAGAAGCTCTGCTCGCGGAACACGGTCAACCCTTCCTTCAGCGACAGCTGGAACCAGTCGCGGCAGGTGACGCGGTTGCCGCTCCAGTTGTGGAAGTACTCGTGCGCCACCACCGCCTCGACGTGGCGGTATTCGTCGTCGGTGGTCGAGTCCGGCTCGGCCAGCAGGCACTTCGCGTTGAAGATGTTGAGGCCCTTGTTCTCCATCGCGCCCATGTTGAAGTCGTGGGTGGCGACCACGTGGAACACGTCGAGGTCGTAGTTGCGGCCGTAGGCCTGCTCGTCCCAGCGCATCGAACGTTCCAGCGCGTCCATTGCGTAGTGGCAGCGCTCGATCGCGTCGGCTTCGGCCCAGATTTTCAGCTGCACGGCACGGCCGTCGGCGGTGACGTAGTCGTGTTCGAGCTTTTCCAGCCGGCCGGCGACCAAGGCAAACAGATAGCTCGGCTTCGGATGCGGGTCGACGAAGCGCGCCCAGTGCCGGCCGCCCTCCAGCTCGCCGGCGCCGTCAGGGTTGCCGCCGGCCAGCAGCACCGGAAAGCGCGCGCGGTCGGCGCGCAGGATGACCGTGTAGCTGGACAGCACGTCGGGCCGGTCGGGGAAGAAGGTGATGTGGCGGAAGCCCTCGGCCTCGCACTGGGTCAGCAGGAAGCCGGTCTCGCGCGAGCCGGACAGGTACAGGCCTTCCAGCGCGGTGTTCGCGGCCGGGCGCAGCCGCACGCGGGTTTCCAGCACGCTGCCGTCGCGGGCGCCGTCGACTTCCAGCACGTTGTCGGCGTAGCGGTACGCAGTGGCGGGCAGCTGTTGGCCATCCAGCACGATCGACAGCAGCTGCAGGTTCTCGCCGTCGAGGCGCAGCGGCGCGTCCTGCGCGGGGTCGCGCCGCAGCCGCAGGCGCGCAAGCACTTCGCTGGCGTCGATGCCGAGGTCGACATCCAGCTCGACCGTCTCGACCCGCCAGGCGGGCGCGCGGTAGTCGCTGAGGCGGATCGACGCTGAGGGCTGTTGCGAGAGTGCGTGCATGGAGAACGACGATGGGGATGGGGACTGCTCAGGTTAACATGGGGTGTTTCAACGGCAGGAGAGACCCCCGTGAATGCGACGCGATATGCCGCCGAACGCAGCCGTCTCGGCGGGCAGGACATCGTGGTGCTGGCCGCTGCCGACGGCAGTCGGCGTGTCCGCATCGCGCGGCATGGCGCGGCCCTGCTCGGCTTCGAGGTGAACTTCGCCGGCACCACGCGCGACCTCGCCGATGGCTATTGCGACGCAACCGAAGTGGCTGCTCGTGCCGGTTCGCGCTTCGCGATCATGGTGCCGTTCGCCGGGCGGATCGCCGATGCGCGTTACCGCTTCGACGGCCAGCCGCAGGATTTGCAGCCCGGCGTCGCCGGCGCCGCGCGCGCCAGCCGACACGGCTTCGTGCGCGACGTGGATTTCGACGTCACCGCCTTGAGCGCCGACGACAGCCGCGCGCAAGTCGCCCTGACCACCGCCGCGATCCGGCCGCAGCCGGGTTATCCGCACGCGATCGACCTCGCCGTGACGTACACCTTGGATGCCGGCGGCCTCACCCTGGAAGCGCGCATGCGCAACGTCGGCGACAGCGCGGCGCCGTGCTTCTTCGGCTGGCATCCGTATTTCCGCGTGGCCGCGGGCGAGGTCGATGGCTGGCAGCTGCAGATTCCCGCGCAGACCCTGATCCGTACCGGCGCTGACCTGATCGCGCTGGCCGGCGCGGAAGCGTACGTGGCGCTGGACGATGCGCCGGCGCTGGATTTCCGCGAGCCGCGGCGGATCGGCGACAGCATTCTCGACCAGGGCTACACCGACCTGGAGGCGGACGCCGACGGCCGCATCCGCACCCGCCTGCGCGATCCGGCCAGCGGCTTCGGCATCGCGGTCTGGCAGGAACGCGGGGTGATGCACGCGTTCACCGCCGACACGGTAAGCCGCGATGCGCGCCGCGCGGTCGCGCTGGAGCCGATGGAATGCATGGCCGACGCGTTCAACCGGCCCGAGTGCGCCGAGGCGGTGCGCCTGGAGCCCGGTGCCGAACGCCGTTTTCGTTGTGGTGTGGAGATCGAATCGTGATGAATGCATTGCCCAGCTTCGAACAGGTCCGCGACGCCGCCGCGCGTATCGCGCCGCACGCGCGGGTGACCCCGGTATTGCGCAGCGCGGCGCTGGATGCGCTGGCCGGCGCCGAGTTGCACTTCAAGGCCGAACACCTGCAGCGCGGCGGCGCGTTCAAGTTCCGCGGCGCCTGCAACGCGGTGTGGTCGCTCAGCGACGAGCAGGCCGCGCATGGCGTGGTCACGCATTCCTCCGGCAACCACGGCAACGCGCTGGCGCTGGCTGCCGCCACCCGCGGCATCACCGCGCACGTGGTGGTGCCGGAAGGCGCGGTGCGCGCCAAGCTCGAAGCGATCGAACGCGCCGGCGCCATCCTGCATCGCTGCGCGCCGACCCAGGCCGCGCGCGAGGCGATGTGCGCCGAGGTGCAGCGCGCCACCGGCGCGGAGCTGGTGCATCCGTATGCCGACACCCGGGTGATGGCCGGGCAGGGCACGCTGGCGCTGGAGTTGCTGCAGCAGGCGCCCGGGCTGGATGCGCTGATCACCCCGGTCGGTGGCGGCGGCCTGGCCAGCGGCGTGGCGATCGCCGCGCACGCGATCAATCCGGCATTGAACCTGTTCGGTGCCGAGCCGCTGGGCGCCGACGATGCGGCGCAGTCGCTGGCGCACGGCACGCGGGTCACCACGGTGGTGCCCGACACGGTCTGCGACGGCCTGCGTGCGCTGGTCGGCGAGCGCAACCTCGACGCGCTGCGCACGCATCGCGTCGAAGTGATCACGGTCAGCGACGCAGAAACCATCGCCGCGATGCAGCTGCTGTGGTCGGAGCTGAAGCAGGTGGTGGAAGTGTCCAGCGCCACCGTGCTGGCGGCGATCCTCAAGCAGCCGCAGCGCTTCGCCGGCAGGCGCGTCGGCGTGGTGCTCACCGGCGGCAACGTGGACCTCGGCGTGCTGCCGTGGTGAGTTCGATCAACCGCGGCGCCGTGCGCCGACGCCGCTGACCGCGAGCAACCCCAGCAGCACGAACACGATGCCGACCAGCTCCATCGCCGACGGCTGCTCGTGCAGGATCAGCCACGCCAGCAGCACGCTGACGATCGGCACGCCGAGGCTGGATACGCTGGCGACGGTGGTGGACAGCCGCTGCAGCACGATCGACCACAGCCACCAGGCCAGGCTGGACGCGAGCAGCACGCTGTAGATCAGGCCGGCGGTGAATGCCAGGTTCCATTCGATCGCGCGCTCCGGCACCGCCAGCGCGAGCAGGCCGAGCGCCATGCCGCCCAGCAGCATCTGCCACGCGGTGAGGTTGAGCACCGGCGGCGCGTGCCGGTGGAACATGCGCTTGCTGAGCACGGTGCCGGCAGCCCAGGCGGCGCCGCCGGCGATCGCCAGCGTGGTGCTCAACGCGCTGCCCATGTCGTGCCACGGCTCGATGATGCAGGCCAGCCCGATCGCAGCCAGCCCCACGCCAACCCAGTGCCGTGCGGTCGGGCGGTCGCCCAGCAGCAGCCACGCCAGCAGCACCGCCCAGAATGGCATGGTGTAGGCGAGCAGGGCGACGTGGCCGGCGCCGCCGTCGAGCAGCGCCCATTGCTCCAGCCCCTGAAACGCGGCGGTCTGGCACAGTCCGATCAGCAGCGTGGGCAGCAGCGGCGGCGGCCGCAGCGATTGCCGCGACAGCAGCAGCGCGGCGAACAGCACGGCGGCGCCGAGCAGGTAGCGCAGCGCGGCGAAGTGGAACGGCCCGGCATACGCCAGCACCTGTTTCATCACCACCCAGCTGTACGCCCAGATCAGGATGGTGGCGAGCAGCGCGGACAGCGCGCCGCGTGATGGCGAGGGCGACATGGGAAACCGGAGCGGAGTGGGGCGACAAGTCTAGCGGGGTCGGTTACGTTGTGCGGCACCGTACGACCATCCGCCATCATGACCAAGACCGCCGAACCAACACGTTGCCACTGGGCCGCCAACGGCGACCCGCTGATGCGCGACTACCACGACACCGAGTGGGGCACGCCGCTGCACGACGACCGCGCGCTGTTCGAGTTCCTGTGCCTCGAGGGCGCCCAGGCCGGCCTGTCGTGGCGCACCGTGCTGGCCAAGCGCGAGAACTACCGCAAGGCCTTCCACCACTTCGAGATCGCCCGCGTCGCCGCAATGAGCGATCGCGAGCTGGAAAAGCTGCTGCTCGATCCGGGCATCATCCGCAACCGGCTGAAGGTTTCCGCCGCCCGCGACAACGCGGTCACCGCTCTCGACGTGATCGCGGAGTTCGGCAGTCTGGACGTCTATCTGTGGTCGTTCGTCGACGGCAAGCCGCTGCGCAACCGCTGGCGCGCGCAGGCTGATGTGCCGGCCAGCACCGAACTGTCCGACCGCATGAGCAAGGTGCTGAAGAAACGCGGCTTCCGCTTCGTCGGCACCACCATCTGCTACTCGTTGCTGCAGGCGACCGGCATGGTCAACGATCACCTCGTCGGTTGTTTCCGGTACGGCGGGCAGCGCTAGGCAGGCGGCGAGGCAAGAAGTTTCGATCTGCGCGGGGGCGGGCGACGAAGTGCCGCAAATGTGGAGCCGTTCACACAATCGAACGAAACTGTGACGGCCGTCGTTCAGCGCGTGAAATGCATGCTGAACAGACGCGTCGTTGTCGCTTGTGTGCCGTGCATGCGCGGCGCAAAGATGCGTGTGGAGACGTCGCCGACATGCGAATCGGCCGTGCCACGGGCATGGGTTCGGACACAGGGGCATGGAAGAAAACACATCGCGTCGTCTCGCCAGGCATTCCGCCATCGTTGCATCTTTCGGAGCCATCCCATGAAATCCCAGCATTTCAAATCCACGCTGATTTGCATCGCGGTACTCGGTGCACTGTCCGCCGCACCGGTGATGGCGCAGACCGCCACGCCGCCCGATACGTCCGTTTCCACTAGCACCACCAATCACGAGTCGACCCGGCTGAGCACCGAGTTCGCCGATTTCGCCGGCTCGGATACCAACTCGCAGGCGCTGGTCACCGGGTTGCGCGACGGCACCGAGATCACGCTCGACGATGTCGTGGAGAACGCCGACGGCACCACGACCACCACGTCGACCACGTTCACGCCGGCCACCGGCAAGATGGGCTACGGCAACGTGAAGATCGCGCTGTCGCTGGCCGAGGCGACGCTTGCCAAGGACGGGATCACCGACCCGACCGCTGCCGAGATGGCTGCCGCGCTGAACGGCGGCACGCTGGTGCTGGCCGACGGCACCAGCATCGATCTGAACGGCGTGCTGGCCCAGCGCGCCGCCGGCGCGGGCTGGGGACAGATTGCCAAGGCTGACGGTTTCAAGCTGGGCGACGTGATGCGTTCGCCGAAGGCGGTCGGCAGTGCCGCCGCGAACGGAAACACGCACGCGCATGTGGAAAAGGTCGAGCTGGCCAAGGTGCATGGCGTCGATCGTCCGAGCAAGCCCGAGCATGTGGCCAAGGTCGACCGCCCGGAACGTCCGAGCCGGCCGGATCGTCCCGAGCGCCCTGATCGTCCCGACCGCCCCGACCATGCGGGCCGCCCGGGCGGCTGAGCTCGGTTTCATCCCATGCGACAACCCCAGCAGGCCCGGTGTGATGCCGGGCCTGCTGCCATCCTCTTTTCAGCAAGGAACTTTTCATGCGTAACCCACAACACTGGATGATCGTCGGCGGACTGCTGCTGATCGGTGCGCCGGTGGCCCATGCCGCCACCACGGACGATGGCCGGTTCAGCCTTTCCGCGGGCGCCGATTACAGCAGCGGCAAGTACGGCACCGACACCACCACCGACATCTGGTCGGTACCGGTGGCGGCGGCCTACCAGACCGATCGCTGGACGTTCAAGCTCACCGTGCCGTACATCAACATCAGCGGTGCGGGCAACGTGATTCCCGGCGTGGGCAAGGTGAACAACGGCAACCCGAAGGGGCGCGGCCGTGGCAACGGCGGCGGCACGACTCTCGCGCCAGGCAGCACCAGCGGTTCGGCCTCGGGCCTGGGCGACATCACGGCGTCGGCCGGCTACGAGTTGTTCGGCAGCGCCGACCGCACGTTCGGGCTGGATCTCACCGGCAAGGTGAAGTTCGCCACCGCCGACGAGAACAAGGGCCTGGGTACCGGCAAGAACGACTACGGCCTCGCGCTGGATACCTACAAGGTCAGCGGCGCCTGGACCGCGTTCGGTGGCGTGGGTTGGATGAAGTACGGCAGTTCGCAGTACATCCAGCTGAAGAACGGCTTCAACGCGAACATCGGCGCCGACTACAAGCTCAGCGCCGGCGACAGCATCGGTGCGTACTATTACTACCGCGAGCGGATCGCCGATACCGGCGCCTCGCAGAGCGAACTCACCGGTTACTGGAACCACAAGTTCAACGACAGCCTGCGTGTGCAGGCCTATGCCCTCGCCGGCTTCGCCGACGGCAGTCCGGATTACGGCGTGGGTGCGTCGCTGAAGTACACGTTCTGATCGACCCGGCGCCGTGCGCGACATCGCACGGCGCCGGCATGCCGGCGTGCGCTATTTGCGCCGCGAGCCGCGCAAGCTGTCGATCGAGAAGCTGGCGATTTCGCCGCCGGGCACGCGGCGCGGCTGGCCCACCGGCGGCCCCCAGGCGTGCGCGCTGACCACTTCCCAGCTGGCCGGGATACGGCCGTCCACGCGCATGGCTTCGTAGGCGGCCAGCATGTGCTGGTAGCGCGCCTTGCCGGTGAGGCCGCGCGCGCGTGCGCGGTCGGCGTTGGTGGCGCCCAGGCCCTGCAGTTCTTCCAGCAGCTTGCGCGGCTCGCTGTAGGTCAGGGTGTAGCGAAACACGTCCAGCACGGGGTCGCGCAGGCCGGCGTTGAGCATCGCGTCGCCGACGTCGTGCATGTCGAGGAAGCGGCCCACGTGCGGCAGCTGGTCGGCCTCGGCCCAGGCCGCGCGCAGCTCCTTCAGGGTGTCCGGGCCGAAACTGGAGAACGCCATGAAGCCGCCGGGCTTCAGCACGCGCATGCATTCGCCGAACAGCGCGGGCAGGTCGTCGACCCACTGGAAGCACAGGTTGGAATACAGCACGTCGACGCTGTGGTCGGCCAGCGGCAGCTGGGTGGCTTCGGCGCACGCGCGCATGAACGGCTTCAGCCAGCTGCTGTGCTGTTTCGCCGCGCGCAGCATCGGCAGCGCCAGGTCGAGCGCGATCACCTCGGCCTTGGGGTAGCGCTGCTTCAGCAGCGCGGTGCCGCGTCCGGTGCCGGCGCCGACGTCGACCACGCGCAGCGGCGCCCCCAGGTAGAAGTCCAGCCGTTCGAGCAGGGCGGTCTGCACCTCGCGCTGCAGCGCGTCGTGCTTTTCGTAGCTGGTGGCGGCACGGCCGAAGTGGCGGCGTACCTGGTGGGGGTCGAGTTGGAAGTCGCTCATCGCGCCTGCTCAAGTTGGGTGGGCGCCAGCAGCGGTTGCAGCGCCTGCGCCACCGCGTCGGCGTGGCCGAAAAACGGTGCGTGGCCGGCTTGCTGGATTTCGTCGTAATTGCCGCCGCATTGGCTGGCCGACCATTGCATCGCCTGCGGCGGCACCAGCCGGTCGCGCCGGCCGCTGATCCAGGCGCTGGGCACGGCGAGGTCGGGCAGGCCGGCGCGGCGGTCGCTGGTTTCCAGGATGCGGATGCCTTCCTGCAGCACGCGCAGGTCGGGTTCGCCGCGGGCGAACACCAGCTCGCGCAGGTGGCGCAGTTCGCCGCGCGGATCGGCGCTGCCCATCGCCTCCAGCGCGAGGAAGCGCTCGATAGTGGCGTGGTAGTCGGTTTCCAGCTCGCTGGCCAGCTGGTGCACCAGCGGGCCGTCGGCGCCGTGCGGCCAGCCGGCGTCGCGCACGAACTTCGGCGTGGCGCACAGCATCGCCAGCCCGTGCACCTGCCGCGGCAGTTCCAGCGCGGCGGTCAGCGCGATGGTGCCGCCCAGCGACCAGCCCAGCCAGAACGCTGGCGGCGTGACCTTGGCGATCGCCGCGGTGCAGGCGCGCGGTTCCAGCGGCAGCCCGCAATCGCGCGAGCGGCCGTGGCCGGGCAGGTCGACCACATACATCGTGCACTGTTCTTCCAGTGCCTCGACCAGCGGCGCCAGCACGCCGCCGTGCATGGCCCAGCCGTGCAGCAGCACCAGCGGAACGGGGCCGCGGCCGGCCTTCTCGATGAACAGGCTCATGCGCCATCCCCGCTGGGCAGCAGGCGCTTGTCCACCGCGCCGCGTCCATCGAACACGAAGCAGTCGCCTTGCCAATGCGCGCCGTCGGTTTGTTCGAGGTACTTCAGGATGCCGCCGTCGAGCTGGTAGACGTGCTCCATGCCCAAGCCCTGCATGTGCAGCGCGGCCTTCTCGCAGCGGATGCCGCCGGTGCAGTACGAGACGATGGTCTTGTCCGCGTAGCGCGCGCGGTCCGTGGCGATCGCGGCGGGGAAACCGGTGAAGCTGGCAAGGCGGTAGTCGATCGCCTGCGGGAATTTGCCGAGGTCGGTCTCGTAGTCGTTGCGCGTATCCAGCAGCAGCACTTCGCGGCCGTCGTCATCGTGGCCCTGGTCCAGCCAGCGCTGCAGGGTGGCGGCGTCCACTGCCGGCGCGCGGCCGCCTTCGGGGCGGATTGTGGGCAGGCGCATGGTGATGATCTCGCGCTTCAGGCGCACGCGCAGGCGGCCGAACGGCACCGCGTCGGACAACGATTCCTTCGGCGCGATGTCGGCGAAGCGCGGATCGTCGTGCAAGGTGGCCATGAAGCTGTCGATCTGCGCACGGCTGCCAGCCAGGAACAGGTTGATGCCTTCCGGCGCGATCAGGATCGTGCCTTTCAATGCCAGCGCTTCGCAACGCGCGAACAGCCGCTCGCGCAGCGCAGGCAGGTCGTCCAGGCTGATGAACTTGTAGGCGGAAATGTTGACGATCGACATGCGGGGGAATCGGCGGAGCAGGCGGCGATTATACGTGGTCGCCCGAGGGAGCCTTGCGCGGCGCGGTCAGATGCAGCGTTTCCAGCGCGCCCAGCAGCCGGTCGACGTGGGCTTCTTCATGCGCCGCCGACAGCGTGATGCGCAGTCGCGCCTGGCCGGCGGGCACGGTCGGCGGGCGGATCGCGGTCACCAGCAGGCCTTGCCGTTCCAGTGCCTGTGCCGCGGCCAGCGCGGCCTCGGCGCTGCCCAGCAGCAGCGGCTGGATCGCGCTGGCCGACGCTGCCAGCGGCAGGCCGAGTTCGGCGGCACCGCGGCGGAAGCGGGCGATCAGCGCGGCGAGCTTCTCGCGCCGCCAACCTTCGGACTGCGCCAGCTGCACGGCTTCAAGCGCGGCGGCGGCCAGCGCCGGCGGCATCGCGGTGGTGTAGATGTACGGGCGCGCGAACTGGATCAGGCCCTCGATCAGCGCGGCCGGACCGGCCACGAACGCGCCACTGCAGCCGAGCGCCTTGCCCAGCGTGGCCATCAGCAGCGGCACGTCGTGCTGGCTCAGGTTCGCGGCGCTGAGGCTGCCGGCGCCGTGCTCGCCGAACACGCCGAGCCCGTGGGCGTCGTCGACCATGAAGGTGGCGCGCTCGCGTGCGCACAGTTGCGCCAGCTCGCACAGCGGCGCGACGTCGCCGTCCATGCTGAACACGCCGTCGGTGGCCAGCAGCGCGGCGGCGTCGGGATTCGCCGCCAGCTGGCGCGCCGCCGCCGCCATGTCGGCGTGCGGATAACGCTTCAGTTCGGCGCCGCTGAGCTTGGCGCCGTCGAGCAGGCAGGCGTGGTTGAGCTTGTCCTGCACGCACACGTCGCCGCGTGCCAGCAGCGCCTGCAGCACACCGAGGTTGGCCAGGTAGCCGGTGGAGAACAGCAGCGCCCGCTCGCGCCCGGTCCAGGCGGCCAGCGCCTCCTCCAGTTCCGCGTGCGCGGTGCGGTGGCCGCAGATCAGGTGCGCCGACGTGCTGCCGACGCCTTCCTCGCGCGCCGCGCGGATGAGCGCGCCGATCAGCTGCGGGTGTTGCGCCAGGCCGAGGTAGTCGTTGCTGCAGAACGACAGCAGGCGCTGGCTGCCGCTTTCCAGCCACGGGCCGTCGACGTGGTCGATCGTGCGCAGCCGGCGCAACAGATTGGCGCGTTTGCGTTCGGCCGTCTGGACGGCCATGCGTTCGAGCAGGTCAGGCCGCTGCACTGCAGCCACAGCCTTGTCCGCAGCCGGCGGCGTCGCTTTCGAGGATGCCGGCATGCGCCGTGCCGGCCTGCTCGACGACCTCCATCGGATGCAGGTCGAGCCGACGGAACAGCGCGCGGTCCGCCTCCACGTCGGGGTTGCCGGTGGTCAGCAGCTTCTCGCCGTAGAAGATCGAGCCGGCGCCGGCGAAGAAGCACAGCGCCTGCACCGCATCGTCCATCTGCTGGCGGCCGGCGGACAGGCGCACGATCGACAACGGCATCAGGATCCGTGCCACCGCAATCGCGCGCACGAATTCGAACGGGTCGAGCGGCTCGGCGTCGCCCAGCGGCGTGCCGGGCACCGGCACCAGCTGGTTGATCGGCACCGAGTGCGGATGCTCGGGCAGGTTGGCCAGCGCCTGCAGCAGGCCGGCGCGCTGTTCGCGCGTCTCGCCCATGCCGACGATGCCGCCGCAACAGGTCTTCAGGCCGGCGTCGCGCACCTGCTCCAGCGTTTCCAGGCGGTCGCGGTATTCGCGGGTGTGGATGATCTCGCCGTAGAACTCCGGCGCGGTGTCGATGTTGTGGTTGTAGTAGTCGAGACCGGCGTCCTTCAGCGCCTGCGCGTGGCCGTCGCCGAGCAGGCCCAGGGTGGCGCAGGTTTCCAGGCCCAGTTCCTTCACTGCATGCACGATCGCGGCGACCTTGGGAATGTCGCGGTCCTTCGGGCCGCGCCAGGCTGCGCCCATGCAGAAACGGCTGGCGCCGGCAGCCTTGGCGGCGCGGGCGCGTTCCAGCACGTCGTCGATGTCCATCAGCTTCTGCGCGGTCACGCCGGTATCGTAGCGCGCCGCCTGCGGGCAGTAGGCGCAATCCTCGGGGCAACCGCCGGTCTTGATCGACAGCAGGGTCGACACCTGCACCGCGTTCGGGTCGTGGTGCTCGCGGTGCACCGTGTGCGCGCGGTGCAGCAGCTCGTTGAACGGCAGGGCGAACAGCGCGACGACCTCGTCGCGTGTCCAGTCGTGGCGAAGGGGAACTGGCATGACGGACTCCAGGGCAGAGGCCGCGCAGTGTGGGTGGCCCCTGCCGCTTCGTCAACCTGCAAAGCCATGCATAAGGTTGACGAAGCGGTGGTGCCCGGTGGCGTTATTTGCCGGCTGCGCGTGCCGCCTTCACTTGTTCGGCGGTCACCGGTTTGCCCTGGTTGCCCCAGGAGATGCGCTCGTGGTTGGCGATGTCGGCGATGTCCGCATCGTTGAGGCTGGCGGCGAACGGCGGCATCGCGCTGGGGTAGCTGACACCGTCGATGGCGATGCCCTGCAGGCCGTGCAGGATCACGTCAAGGTGTTTGGCAGGGTCGGCGTCCAGCACCGCGGCGTTGCCCTTGAGCGGCGGAAACGCGCCGGGCAGGCCCATGCCGGTGGCCTGGTGGCAGGCCGCGCAATAGGTGGCAAAGAGCTGGGCGCCGTGCGCGGCGTCGAACTTGTACGGACCGGTGGCCGGCGGCGGTGCGGCGTTTGCGTCCACCGGTGCCTTGGAGACGGTCGGCGCCGCCAGCGCCTCGCCCGGCGCCGCCACCAGCAGAATGCCTTGCGCGCCCAGCACCGCGTGCGCCATCGAATGATCCACGAACGGATACTTGCCCGCTTCATCGAGGGTGAGGTCGAACACCGCGCCCTCGCCCGGCCCCACCGTATAAGTGGAGACGCCGGAAATCGCCTCGGCCGGGTTGCCGTCGGGGTAGACCTTGTCGAAGATCGCGCCGATCACGTGGAAGGCGCTCCACAAATTCGGGCCGGCGTTGACCACGTACAGGCGCACCAGGTCGCCCGGCTTGGCGGTCAGCGGGTGGGCGGCGTACTGGAACGCGGCGCCATTGAACACCACTTCGTCCGGACGGATCTGCTGCATCTTCTCGTAATTGCCCGCCATCAGCGTGCCGGACACCTGCTGGGTGTACCACTCGCCCTGCACCAGCACGTAGCTCTCGGCGGCCGGCGGCAGTGGCGTGGCCGGGTCGACGATGATCGCGCCGTACATGCCGTTGCCGATATGCAGCAGCACCGGCGGAGTGCCGCAGTGGTAGAGGAAGGCGCCCGGCACCTTGGCCACGAACGAGAACCTGATCGACTCGCCCGGCATGATGTCCGCGTAGTGCAGGTTGGGCGGAGTGATCGCGGAGTGGAAGTCGATCGAGTGTTGCATGGTGCCGTGGTTGGTCAGCACCACGTTCACCGTCTGCCCCTGGCGTACGTGGATCACCGGGCCGGGTACGCTCTTGCCGAAGGTCCAGGCCTGGTACCGCACGCCGCTGGCGATCTCCACCGTATCGTCGGAGACGCTGATGTTCACCTCAGCGCTGTCGCCCGCGGTCAGCGGCGGCAGGCGGGCGTCGCGGGCCTTGCCGATGGGCTGGGTCGAAGCCAGCGACAGCGGCGTCACCGCGGCGGCGGCGGCTTCGGGGCTGGCCGATTTCACGTTCAATGCGCTGTGCAGGCCGGCCAGCAGCAGCGCCACCAGCAGCAACACGCCGGCCAGTGCCGGCGCCTGCATGTGCCAGGGCAGGCGCTTCACACGGTCGAGCGGTGCATTCGCGTTCCACTCGGAAAATTTCCGCCAGCCCGGCCAGCGGCCCTCGATCAGGTAGTCGAGGCTGTAGGGGCTGGGGCCGGCACGCAGGTTGATGACGATCAGCGCGGCGAAGATCAGCACGTAGCTGATCGCCGCACCGATGTTGTTCGCGCCCACCGAGTAGGGCCCGCCAAAACCCTCGGCGGTGCTCCAGACCAGCAGGCTGAACAGGATGCCGACGACGTAGGTGATCTTGCGCGCGAAGCCCAGCAGCAACGCCAGCGCCAGCGCCGTCTCGGCGATACGCGTGGCCCATACGAAGAAGCTCGCGTGCGGCGTCACCAGATCGATCCACAGCTGGAACCACCACGCCGACCACGCCGGTTGCCCAGTGGCGGCATTGTGCAGGTAGCCCACGTAGTGGCTGGCGAAATCGTCGGTCCAAGTCAGCGCGGCGCCGACCACCCAGATGATGCCGAAGGCCACGCGCAGGGCGGTGCCGGCGACCGCCGGCCAAGTCGAGGGAGTGGATCTGTCATCTGGTGCGGTCATGCGAAACCTCCGGGAGCGAATGAAGGGCGATGGACGAAGCCGTGTCGCTACCATGGTGGTGGCCAGTGGCCGAGTGTACGACCGCGAGGTCAGATGGGCGCGACCTCCGCCGGGCGGGTTGCCGCTACCATCAGGCGACTCGGGGAGGGAACGGGGTGCGCATGGGCAAGGCAAGTCTGCTCCAATCATGGCAAGTACTGCAGCGCTGGGTGCTGCCGCTGCGCTGTCTGTTGTGCGGCGCGTCGGGCGCCGGCGGCGTGGATCTGTGCGCCGACTGCGCGGCCGAACTGCCGCGCAACCGCAGTTGCTGCGCCCGCTGCGCGCTGCCGCTGGCCGTGCCGGCAGCGCTGTGCGGCGAGTGCCAGCGCCGCCTGCCGCCGTGGGATGCGGCATGGGCGCCGTTCCGCTACGGCTGGCCGCTGGATCGGCTGGAGTCGCGCTACAAGTTCAACGCCGACCTCGCTGCCGGCCGCGTGTTGTCGATGCTGTGGCAGCGCGAGCCGTGCCCGATCCGGCTGCCGCAATTGCTGTTGAGCGTGCCGCTGCATCACAGCCGGTTACGCCGGCGCGGCTACAACCAGGCGCTGGAACTGGCCCGTCCACTGGCACGTGCGGCCGGCGTGCCGCTGCGTCACGACGCGCTGCTGCGCCGGCGCTCCACCGCGGCGCAGACCGAACTCGACGCGCTCGCCCGCCGCCGCAACGTGCACGGCGCGTTCGCCGTGCGCGAAGGCGTTGCGCTGCCCGCGCACGTGGCGATCCTCGACGACGTGATGACCACCGGCGCCACCCTGGCCGAGTGCGCCCGCGTGCTGCGCCGCGCCGGCGTGCAGCGGGTGGACGTGTGGGCGCTGGCGCGCGCGCCGTCGCCGCGCGGGTGACGCTCTGCGTGGATCCGGTCTAGTCGCCGCGATCGGCAAGCGTGTCGAGGAAGCGGGTAACGCGCCACGACAGGCGTCCGAGCGCGGTGAAGTGGACGGGGTCGAGGTGACCGTCGTTCTGCTCGATCTGCAGGAGTCCGAAACCGGCCAGCGCCTCGCGCCGAAGATCCTCGTAAAGCGCCATCGCCTCGGCGGTGAGCGCCCGGTGGATCTGCGGGATTTGCTCCAGTGTGTAATGGCGGATCTTGTCGCGGTCGTAATAGCCCATGGCGCGGGTCAACGGGACGGTCAGCGCCTTTTGCAGGGCATCGAACACACCGGTATCGATGGCCTCGTGGAAAACCGCGTGCACATGCGGCAGATTGCGCAGGGTACGGAAGTACAACTGCACGATCGAGAAAAATCCGCGCAGCACCTCGACATGGCTGGCAACCCGACCCCCATTGAGCTGCGCCAGGCCTCGCGTGGACAGCAGCACATCGAGCGGATTGCGGAAAGCGAAGATGTAATGCGACGCGTAGAAATACCGGCAATGGAAATCGTACAGCTGCCCGCATTCCGCCACGGCATGCTCGGGGTTGATGACGATCTTCGAGCCGACATGGCGGTATAGATCCGCCAAGCGTGCAAGATAGATCCACCAGCAGGCGTCTGTTTCGAACAGGTGGGGGCAGTGGCTGCTCTTGTTCTTCTGGTTGCCCCAGGCGCGATGCATACCGTTGTAGCGCGCGGCGAAATCCGCGCTGCCGGGGTCACGGTGAAAGCCGGGTTCGCCGAACAGGAAAATATCGTCGGTATCGTTCAGGGCGTTCTGCAGGATCGTGGTGCCCGTTCTGGCGGCGCCGATGACGAAAAGGCCCTGGCCGGCGATCCGGCGGCAGGTCCGGGTCGGGTCAAGATGGTCGTCGAGAGGCTGCTGGATGGGTTCAGCAGGCATCTGTGGAGTGGTCGACGGCCGCAACGACTGCGCACGCAGCCTCCGCTTCAGCCGTCCGATCAACGAGGGCATGTCATTCATCCCGTGGCGTCTGCCAGTCGCTCAGGCCGGGCGATCGCCGCAGCAGGGACGAGTCTCGCATGCCCGTATGTGGCAGCGGAACACTGGAATTGACCCGGCCGGCCAGCGCGATGCCCTGGCCGGGGCGCACTGGCCCGCCGCTATTTTCTCGAATCCGACCTGCTGTACAGACGCGCGGACGGCTCCCGGCCCGTACGCCATCGCCATCACTTGCCCGTTGTCGCCTCGACGTCCAGGCTGGTCAGGGCGATGCCCAATCGCCGTTCGTCGCTGCTCTTGCCGAGCGCCAGCGGCGAGGTGGCGGCAGGTACCACGATGCGCAGGCGGTCGAGCGCGCGCGGGTTGTGGAAGCGCAGCTGTATGGACTGCTGTTGTTCGGTGAGGGTGAAGGTTTGTGTCTCGTCACCGAGCGTCATGGCGAATGGCCTGCCGGCATTGGGACCGTAGGCGGAGGCGGTCAGACGCAGGCTGGCCGAAGCCGGCAGCGGCCGGGTGAAGTGCAGTACCACCTCGTCGGAGTCGGACCAGCGGCCGAAACCCTCGACGCCGGAAAGGCCCTGCACCGCCCCCAGGTCCGGGCTGTTGTCGCTGAAATCGATGTGGAACGGCGCCGGCAGCCGATACAGCGCGAAGCCGCCGAAATCCTGTGCCGACAGGGACACGGCCTGCATCGGATGCACGCCGACCACCAGTGCCCATCTGCTGCCGATGGGGAACCTGCCCGCGTCGATGGGCTGGCCAGGTTGCAGCGGCACGATCGTGGTGTCCGCGGCATCCAGCTGGAACTGTGCCTGCGCCAGCTTGAAGATGTCGTCGCCGAAGATCACCACTCCCGAACGCTGCAACGGAAGCAGCGCCCGTAGCGTGCGCGCCGCCGTGTCGTAAGTGTCCGGGGTTCTCCGCTGCGCCGCTTCACGGGCGACCAGGTGCGACGCGCCCAGGGCGAATACCGGCACGAAGATCCATGCGTACAGGATCGTGCCCAGCCGCCGGCTGATGGCCCACATCGCCAGGATGCCCAGTCCCAGTGCACTGATCACATGGAAGAAATGCGGGTCGACCACGGCCCCGTAAAGCTCCGGTGCATCGATGCGGTTGGGGGCGAAGCCACGGAAGTGGTACCACGCGGCAAGAACCGACAGTCCACCCACGACCAGTACGGCGGCGGCGTGCCTGAGCACGTGGCCACGGGTGGGTGGCGTATCGTCGTGGATCCATGCGCCGGCCACCAGGTAGAGCAGCGGCAGTGCGAAATCGTAGTAGCGCATGTGCAGGCGGCGCAGTGCTTCCAGCGGATTTCCATCCGGAACGTTTGCCGTGAAGTACACCGTCACTGCCACCAGCACCGACAACATGGCCAGGCTGAACGCCATCAGCCGTTGCCGGTCGCCCGAAGCGGCATCGTTGTCGGCAGGAATGCGTTGCAGCTGGAACAGACACGCCAGTGGCACCGCGTACAACACGACCAGCGCCAGGCCATGGCCGAACAGCGACCGCGCACCGTAATGCAGCAGCGAGCCCAAGTCGGGATGACGGAAACTGCCGTTGGCCTGTGCCGCATAGAATCCACCCAGCAGATCCAGGCCTTGACGACCGGCGATCAGGTAACCCAGGCCAAGCCGCACCGCCAGGAACGCCAGCAGCGCAGCGACGATGCCCTGCCATGTACCGTGGAGCCGCGCTGGGCCGCAGCCCAGCGCTCCCGTCGCCAGCAGGTAGATGCAGTAGCCGCCCACCAGGAACAGTGCGTGCAGTTTCACCAGGCACATCACGCCGAGCAGCGCGCCGACGATCAGGCCGTTGCGCGCTGACGCCCGCGGCGCGATCGCCAGCACCAGCCACGCAAACACCCAGAACAGGAAGAAGTACATCGCCTCGGGCATGAAGAACGCGGTATAGGTGGACACCGGCCCGAGCAGGCTGGCCAACGTCAGCAGCAGCGCCAGGCCAATCTGCATGTACCGCCGCGCCAGCATGAAGACGAAAGGCGCTGCCGCCACGAAAAATCCCGCATTGAGCACGCGTACGCAGTCCATGAAGTCAGCGCCGCATACGTTGCTGCTGCGATAGATCAGGAAGTAGAGGAACGAGGGCACCTGCGCCTGCGACAACGGAAGCAGCCGGCTGTAGAGGCTGTAGGTCCACTCGTCACCCAGTACCGACGGGCCGAGCCCGCTGTTGCGGAACACCAGGAAGACAAAGACGGCAACCATCCCCAGCCACAGGGTGCGCGGGATGAGCAGGCGGCCAGGGTCGCTGGGTGTCATCGGGGAGGAATCTGGCAGATGGATGCAGCGATGATGGATGAGTTGCCCGCGAAAGGCACTACACGCTGCCAGTGGCGCAGGGTCACGGGTGAGGAGGAATGAGGAATAAGCGAGGTCCCTGCACCGGCCCGCCTTGCCTCAGCGCAGCGCCAGCGCCAGCACGATGCCGATCCACACCGCCAGCCCCAGCCAGTTGTTGTGGCGGAACGCGGCGAGGCAGGCGTCGCGGAGGCGGTTGCGGATCAGCCACAGCTGGTAGCCGAACAGGCCGGCGGCGATCAGCAGGGCCAGCCAGTACGGCCCGCCGAGTCCGGCGCGCTGGCCGACGAACAGCATGGCCAGCAGGAAAGTGCCCATCAGCATGCCGAGGATCGGCACGTCGGCGTCGCCGAACAGGATCGCGGTGGACTTGGCGCCGGCCTTGAGGTCGTCGTCGCGGTCGACCATGGCGTACTCGGTGTCGTAGATCACCGACCACAGGATGTTGCCGATGAACAGCAGCCAGCCCACCGGCGGCACCGTGCCGGCCACCGCCGCGAACGCCATCGGGATCGACCAGCCGAACGCGGCGCCCAGCACGACCTGCGGCAGGTAGGTCCAGCGTTTGGTGAACGGATAGATCGCCGCCAGCGCGGCGCCGGCGAAGGACAGCTCGATGGTCAGCCGGTTGGTGAACAGCACCAGCACGAACGCGAACGCCAGCAGCGCGGCGAACACCAGCAGCGCCTCGCGCGGCGTCACCCGCCCGGAAGCGATCGGCCGGCCGGCGGTGCGCGCCACCAGCGGGTCGAGCTTGCGGTCGGCGTAGTCGTTGATCGCGCAGCCGGCCGCGCGCATCGCGAACACGCCGAGGGTGAAGATGATCAGCAGCTTCCACGGCGGGAAGTCGCCGGCCGCCAGCCACAGCGCCCACCAGGTCGGCCACAGCAGCAGCAACGCGCCGATCGGGCGATCCATCCGGGTCAGTACCAGGTAGTCGCGGGCTTTCTCGCGATAACGCGTCGGCAGTTTCTGCAGCAGCCAGTCCAGTACCCGCATGGCGCGGGTCGAGCTGTCGGCTGGGCGTGCCGGTCCGGCGGCGGTTTTCGCCGGGCCGGGCCGTGGCCGGATGGCGGACGCAGGCGCTGCGCTGCGCCGCGAGTGCTTCTTGCGGGATGGGGGAGCCATGCGCGGAAGTCTAGCGCGCCATGCCGCTTCGAACCGCGCGGTGGATCACCACCCGGCTAAAGCCCGGCGCGCGGCAGCCGATATGACCTGTGGGCGACCTCGTTCGGGGTAATGCCAAGCATGCGCCGTACGAAGCCCAGAGCCGCCGGTGCCTGGAGCGTTGATGGCCGAATACAAAACCGTCGAGAAGGACTCCACGCTGTCGCACGCTGCGCCCGCGGGCGACGATGGCGTTGCCGGCGTGTCCGCGCTGGTGGCGGCGGAGCCTGCGCTAGCGGGCTCCTTCGCCCATTCGCGCCTGCTCGACTCGGTGGCCGCGTTCACCCACCACCGCGACATCGCCGCGCTCGACCACAGCCTGGCGCTTTCGCTGGCCGAGCTGACCTCGGCACGCAGCGTGACCCTGGCCAAGTGGGCGATTGACGGCGCGTACGTGGAAAGCGTCGTGCGCTGCGTGCCGGATGCGCAGGGCGCCTATCAGCTGCACGCGGCCGATCCGGATCGAGCCGACCCGGCGCTGAACCTGCTGCATCGCTGCATGCACCGGCTGGAAGTGCAGACGGAAAGAGTGCATGACCTGCACCGGCTGGTCGTGCCGATCCTGTGCGACGGTCGCGCGATCGGTGCGCTGCAGCTGGACAGCGACATGCCGCCGGCCGCCAGTCGGCCGCTCGCCGACGGGTTTGCCCGCATCTATGCCAACTACACCGCCCTGCTCCATGAAAGCGAGCGCGACAAGCTGACCGGCCTGTACAACCGGCGCAGCCTCGAACGCCAGCTGCAACGGTTGTTGCACCAGCGCGAACAGGCACTGCACCAGGCCGCCATGGCCAGACCGGAGCCGCACGGACAACCTGGCGCGCCCACCGCGGGGGCAGCGCAGGTCTGGCTGGCGATCCTCGACATCGATCACTTCAAGCGCATCAACGACAACTACGGGCATATCTATGGCGACGAGGTGATTTTGCTGCTGGCCCAGCAGATGCGCGCCTGCTTCCGTCGCAGCGACGTGCTGTTCCGCTTCGGCGGCGAAGAGTTCGTGATCCTGTTCGGCGCCACCGAGCAGGCCACCGTGCACACCGTGCTGGAGCGTTTTCGTCAGCGCATCGCCGGGCATGTGTTTCCGCAGGTGGGCAGCGTCACCGTCAGCATCGGTTATGCCGGTGTCGGCGACCACGATTATCCGGCGAGCGTGCTGGACCGCGCCGACAAGGCGCTCTACTTCGCGAAGCAGCACGGCCGCAACGGCACCTACGGCTACGAGAGCCTGAGCGCGCGCGGCCTGCTGGGACGCGAGATGGCAGCGGGAAGCATCGACCTGTTCTGAGCCATCAGCTGCGCAGCAGCAGTCGATAGGCCGGGTGCGCGCTCTCGTCCACATGCGGGTAGCCCAGCGTGGCAAGGAAGCGCCGGAACAGCGGCTGTTCGGCCGCGGGCACCTGGATGCCGACCAGGATGCGGCCGTGGTCCGCGCCGTGGTTGCGGTAATGGAACAGGCTGACGTTCCAGTCCGGATGCAGCTGGCCGAGGAAGCGGGTCAGGGCGCCGGGGCGTTCGGGAAATTCGAAGCGGTACAGCAGTTCGTCCTGCGCCAGCGGCGAGCGGCCGCCGATCATGTGGCGCAGGTGCAGCTTGGCCAGCTCGTCGTCGGTGAGGTCGAGCACGTCGAACTGCTGCGCGCGGAAGGCGGCGATCAGCGCTTCGCGCTCGTCGCGGCTGGCGATCTGCACGCCCACGAAGAGGTGCGCGGAGCGTGCGTCGCCGATGCGGTAGTTGAACTCGGTGATGGCGTGCCGGCCGAGCGCGGCGCAGAAGCGGCGGAAGCTGCCGCGTTCCTCCGGGATGGTCACCGCGAACACCGCCTCGCGCTGCTCGCCGACCTCGGCGCGTTCGGCGACGAAGCGCAGGCGATCGAAATTCATGTTCGCGCCGGAGACGATCGCCACCAGCGCACCGTCGCCGACACCGTGCATGGCGACGTATTGCTTCAATCCGGCCAGCGCCAGCGCGCCGGACGGTTCCGGCACGCTGCGGGTGTCCTGGTAGATGTCGCGGATCGCGGCGCAGATCGCGTCGGTGTCCACCCGCAGCATCGCGTCCACGTGTTGTCGACACAGTGCGAAAGTGAGTGCGCCGACCTGCTTCACCGCGGTACCGTCGGCGAACAGGCCGACCTCGTCCAGCACGACACGCTCGCCGGCTTCCAGTGAGCGCGCCATGGCGTCCGAATCGGCGGCCTGCACGCCGATCACCTTCACTCCAGGCCGCAGCGCCTTGATGCCGCCCGCCACGCCGGCGAGCAGGCCGCCGCCACCGACCGGCACGAACACCGCCTGCAGCGGGCCGGGATGCTGACGCAGGATCTCCAGCGCAATCGTGCCCTGGCCGGCGATCACTGCCGGGTCGTCGAACGGGTGCACGAACACCGCGCCATGTTCGGCCTGCAACTGCGCGGCCGCTACCTGTGCGTCGCTGTAGGAATCGCCGGCCAGCACGATGTCCACCATCGCGCCGCCGAAGCGGCGCACCGCGTCCACTTTCAGCTGCGGCGCGGTCACCGGCATCACGATGGTGGCGCGGATGTCCAGCTTCGCCGCGGCGAGCGCCACGCCTTGCGCATGATTGCCGGCAGAGGCGGTGATCACACCACGCGCGCGCTGCGCCGCATCCAGCTGCACCATGCGGTTGTACGCGCCGCGCAGCTTGAACGAGAACACCGGTTGCTGGTCCTCGCGCTTGAGCAGCACGCGCTGGCCCAGCCGCGCGCCGAGCAGCGGTGCCGCTTCCAGCGCCGATTCGTGCGCCACTTCGTAGACGCGCGCGGCGCGGATCTGTGCCAGCAGGCCGCCGTCCGCTACCGCATCGTCATCGGTAACATGCGGCGCAACAGCATTCATGCAGCGAGAGCCGTCGCCGGATGCGCCACCTGCAGCACGTCGACCAGCTTGCGCGTCTGCTGCAGGATCTGGCCGAGTGCGTCGTCGTCGCATTGCAGGCTAAGGGTCAGCCGCGACACCGTCGGGTCATGCGTGGCGGCGACGGTCAGCGTGTCGATGTTGTAGCCGCGCGCGGCGAACAGCCCGGCCACGCGCACCAGCGCGCCGGCTTCGTTTTGCAACAGGATGGACAGGGTGTGGTTCATGCAAGTGGCTCCGTAGTGAGTCCTACCCGGCGAGACATCCTCTCCGCTCGTCATTCCCGCGAAGGCGGGAGGCGCTTTTCAACAGCGAAGCTGGTCATCGCTCTTGAGGGCGGTGGAGCGATTCCCGCCTTCGCGGGAATGACGGCATTGAAGGTTTGTCGAGATCTCAGGATGGGAGGAGGAAAGGTCAAAAGCTCAGAACATGTGCGACGATGAGTCCTCGCGAACGACCGCCGCCGCGCGCGAAGCAATGAAATCCCCGGTGATCATCTGCGCGTAGCTGGCCCCGGGCCCGACCATCGGGTACACGCCGGCGTCCGGGTCGATCATCACTTCCAGGAAGGCCGGGCCGTCGAAGGCGAGGAAGTCGGCAATCGTCGCTTCCAGCTCGCCCACGCGTTCCAGCCGCCGCGCCCATTCGAAGCCGTCGGCCTGCGCGGCGCGCACGAAATCCTTCTTGTGCAGGCTCTTGTCGGACGCGGCGAAGCGGCCCTTGAAGTACAGCTTCTGCCACTGCCGCACCATGCCGTCGCCGACGTTGTTGAGTACGACCACCTTCACCGGCAGGTTGTAGGTGGTGACGGTTTCCAGCTCGCCGATGTTCATGCGGATGCTGGCGTCGCCGTCGATGTCGATCACGAGTTTGTCGCGGTGCGCGAACTGCGCGCCGATTGCCGCCGGCAGACCGAAGCCCATCGTGCCCATCGAACCGGAGGTGAGCCAATGCCGCGGCGCGCGGAAGTCGAAGTACTGCGCCGCCCACATCTGGTGCTGGCCGACGCCGGTGCTGACGATCGCGCGGCCCCGGGTGTGGCGGTTGATCGCTTCCAGCACCGCGTACGGCTGGATCAGCGCGCTGGCGCGGTCGTAGTTCATCGCGTGCACGCGCTTCAGTTCCGCCACATGCGCATGCCACTCGGCGAGCTGCGGCTTGAAGCCGTGCGCGCGGCCGTACGCGGTGAGCCGTTCCAGCGCGCGTTGCAGCGGGCCGACGTGATGCCAGCCGACCGGCTTCACCTTGCCGATCTCGGCCGGGTCGATGTCGATCTGCGCGATGAACTTCGCGCGCGGCGCGAACTTGTCCGGCACGCCGGCCACGCGGTCGTCGAAGCGCGCGCCCAGCGCCAGCACGAAGTCGCAGTCTTCCACCGCGTAGTTCGCGTAGGCGGTGCCGTGCATGCCGAGCAGGTGCAGTGCCAGCGGGTCGGTGCTGTCGAAGCCGCCCAGGCCCATCAGGGTGGTGGTGACCGGCAGGCCGAAGGCATCGACGAACGCGCGCAACGCAGCGGATGCCGCCGCCGCGATCACGCCGCCGCCGGCGTAGATCAGCGGGCGCTGTGCCTGCATCAGCGCGTGGAAGAACGTCGCGCAATCGGCGTCGCCCAGCGTCGCCTGTTCCACCGCGCGCAGCCGCGTGCGGTAGCCGCTCAACGCCAGCTCGCCGGTGCCGCGGAACGACAGCGCGGTGTTCTGCACGTCCTTCGGCACGTCCACCACCACCGGGCCGGGCCGGCCGCTGCGGGCGAGGGTGAACGCGGTGCGCACGGTCGCTTCCAGCTGCGCCGCGTCGGTGACCAGGAACACGTGCTTGGCGCAGGCGCCCATGATGTTGCTGATCGGCGCCTCCTGGAACGCGTCGCTGCCGATCGCCGCGGTGCCGACCTGGCCGCAGATCACCACCAGCGGGATCGAGTCGGCCATCGAATCGCGCACCGGTGTCACCATGTTGGTGGCGCCGGGGCCAGAGGTGACGATGGCTACGCCGACCTTGCCGGACGCACGCGCGTAGCCTGCCGCCATGAAGCCCGCGCCCTGCTCGTTGGCAGGCACCACCAACGGCATCGGTTCGCTGCCGTCGGCGCACGCGTGTTCGGCGTTGTAGCGGAACACCGCGTCGTACACCGGCAGGATCGCGCCGCCGGAGTAACCGAACATCACGCCGACGCCCTCGTCGGCGAGCACCTGCACGATCACTTCGGCGCCGCTCATCGCCTGGCCGGCCAGCGGATGCCGGTCGGTGGTGGTTTCGGTTTTCAGTGCTTGTGCATTCACCAGAAAAATCCCCAAAGATTCGATGCCGTGCTCCCTCCCCTGCAAAGCAGGGGAGGGTTGGGGAGGGGTTGCTCTTGCTCGTAAAGTCAAAAGCCAACCCCCTCACCTGAAGGACTCCCTTCGGTCGCCAACCTCCCCCTGTTTCACAGGGGGAGGAGCCAAAAGCGGTCAGCCGGCCTTCTTCAACGGCGCGACAGCCGCAGGTGCCGCGTTCGGTTGCAGCCACGGCATCCGTGCACGCAGCTTCGCGCCGACCACCTCGATCGGATGCTCGAGATCGGCCTGCTTCAGGCGCTTGTAGTTCGGCAACCCGGCCTGGTATTCGGCGATCCAGTTGCGCGCGAAGGTGCCGTCCTGGATGTCGGTGAGCACCTCCTTCATGCGCGCCTTGGTGCCGGCGTCGACAATGCGCGGGCCGCTGACGTAGTCGCCGTACTGCGCGGTTTCGGAGACGAACTGCAGCATCTTGGCCAGGCCGCCCTCGTAGAACAGGTCGACGATCAGCTTCAGCTCGTGCATCACCTCGTAGTAGGCGATTTCCGGCTGGTAGCCGGCCTCGACCAGGGTCTCGAAACCCTTGATCACCAGCTCGCTGGCGCCGCCGCACAGCACCGCCTGCTCGCCGAACAGGTCGGTCTCGGTTTCTTCCTTGAAGTCGGTCCGGATGATCATCGCGCGGCCGCCGCCGATGCCGTCGGCGTAGCCCTTGGTCTTCGCTTCGGCCTGGCCGCTGACGTCCTGGTGCACGGCCCAGATGCACGGCACGCCGCGGCCGCGCTCGTACTCGCTGCGCACCAGCGCGCCGGGGCCCTTCGGTGCAACCAGGATCACGTCGATGTCGGCGCGTGGTTCGATCTGCCTGAAATGCACGTTGAAACCGTGCGCGAACAGCAGCGCGGCGCCGGGCTTGATGTTCGGCCCGATCGACTCCCTGTACAGCGTCGGCTGCACCATGTCGGGGGTGAGCACGGCGACCAGGTCGGCGCCCTTCACGGCTTCGGCCGGCTCGGCGACCTTGAAGCCGTCGGCTTTCGCCTTGTGCCAGGTCGGGCCGTTCGGGCGCAGGCCGACGACGACGTCGAGGCCGGAGTCGCGCAGGTTCAGCGCGTGCGCGCGACCCTGGCTGCCATAGCCGAGCACGGCGATGCGGGATGAGGCGAGGGTGGGGTTGCTGCTCATGCGGTGACTCCCTGGTTGGATTCGGTTTGGATGTGCTTGGGTGTGGACACGGAGGTATCCGGATGCGTGGTGGCACCGTCAGAGGCGGAACCGACCAGCAGCGCGTACTTGGCCAGCGCGCCGCGGCTGACCTTCGGTGCGGGCGGTTGCCAGCCGACGCGACGTGCGGCGAGGTCGGCGTCGGTGGCGATCTCGCGGCGGGCCGCGTCGATCACGATGCGGTCGCCTTCGTGCAGCAGCGCGATCGGTCCGCCGCGCGCGGCTTCCGGCGCGATGTGGCCGACCATGAAGCCGTGGGTGGCGCCGCTGAAGCGGCCGTCGGTGATCAATGCCACGTCGTCGCCGAGGCCGCGGCCGATCAGCGCGGCGGTGACGCCGAGCATCTCGCGCATGCCGGGGCCGCCGGCCGGGCCTTCGTTGCGGATCACGATGACGTCGCCCTTGCCGATGTCGCCGGCCTGCACCGCGGCGAACGCCTGCTCCTCGCCTTCATACACGCGGGCGCGGCCTTCGAAATGGCTGGCGCCCTTGCCGGCAAGTTTCAGGATGCAGCCTTCCGGGGCGAGGTTGCCGTACAGGATCGAGTAGCCACCGCGCGGTTTCAGCGGTTGCGTGACCGGATGCACCACATCCTGTGCGTCGGCACGCGGCGCGGCGGCGACTTCGGCGAACAACGAGCGGCCGGTGACCGTGGGTGTGTCTTCCAGCATGCCGGCGGCGATCAGCTCCTGCGCCACCCGCGCGCTGCCGCCGGCGCCGAACAGTTCCACCGCGGTGTAGCGCCCGCCGGGCAGCAGGTCGGCGATCACCGGCGTGTGCACCGAGGCCGGTTCGAAATCTTCCAGCGACCATTCGACACCGGCTTCGCGCGCGATCGCCAGCAGATGCAGCACGGCGTTGGTGGAGCCGGCCGTGGCGGCGACCATGCGCGCGGCGTTGCGCATAGAGGTGCGCGTGATCAGCTCGCGCGGCGTGCGGTTCTCGCGCAGGCATTCCATCACCAGCTCGCCGCAGCGGAACGCGGCCGCGCCCTTGGCCGGGTGGGTGGCGGGGATGTCGTTGTAGCCCATCGGCGACAGCCCCAGCGTGGACAGCACCATCGCCATCGTGTTGGCGGTGAACTGGCCGCCGCAGGCGCCGGCGCCGGGGCAGGCGTCGCGTTCCACCGCGGTCAGCTCCTCGTCGCTGATCCTGCCGGCGCCGTGCGCGCCGACCGCCTCGAACACCTGCTGGATGGTGATCGGATGGTTGTCGTGCGTGCCGTGCGCGATCGTGCCGCCGTACAGCGCCACGCCGGGGATGTTCAGCCGCGCCAGCGCCATCGCGGCGGCCGGGATGGTCTTGTCGCAGCCGCACAGCACCACCATCGCATCGAGGCAGTGGCCGTCCACCGCCAGCTCGATCGAGTCGGTGATCACCTCGCGGCTGATCAGCGACGAGCGCATGCCCGGCGTGCCCATCGCGATGCCGTCAGTGACCGCGATGGTGTTGAACTCCACCGGCGTGCCGCCGGCGGCACGGATGCCGGCCGCGGCCTCGACCGCCAGCTCGCGCAGGTTGAGGTTGCACGGACTCACGTTCGACCAGGTATGCACCACCGCCACCAGCGGCCGCGCGATCGCCTCGTCGTCGAGGCCGGTGGCGCGCAGCATGGCGCGGGCGGGTGCGCGGTCGGGGCCGCTCTTGATCAGGTCACTGCGCATGGCGATTCCGCTGGGTGAAGAAAGAAAAGCGCCCCCTGCGTGCGAGGGAGGTGGCTGGACGGGACGGGGATCGGCGCCATCGCGGCGTGCACGAACCGTCCGGCGCCGGGAGCACGCAGGGGGCGGCAGAAAATGCGGGCACGTCCGTGTGCCCGCTGGGGAAACCTGGCTGCATCAGCCGCATGCGCGGGCTCCGCAGAAGAACGCGGCGGTGTTGTCGGCGTGATCCTCGATCGCCGCGAGCACGGCATCGCGCACTTCATCGGTGCCGGCGCTGCCGCCGATGTCGCGGCTGTGCGGGCCGTGGCGCAACACCTGCTCGACCGCCGATTCGATCGCCACGGCCTCGGCTTCCAGGCCCAGCGAGTGGCGCAGCAGCAGTGCGGCAGAAAGGATCGCGCCGACCGGATTGGCCACGCCCTGGCCGGCGATGTCCGGCGCCGAGCCGTGGATCGGTTCGTACAGGCCCATGCGGGTCGAGGCGGCCGCAGGCCGCACCGAACTCCCTTCTCCCGTTGACGGGAGAAGGTGGCCCGAAGGGTCGGATGAGGGCACGCGATCTCCCAGCGAGGCCGACGGCAGCAGGCCGAGCGAGCCGGCCAGCGCGGCGGCCTCGTCGGTGAGGATGTCGCCGAACAGGTTCTCGGTGACCACCACGTCATAGCGGTTCGGCTGGGTCAGCAGCAGCATCGCCATCGAGTCGACCAGCTGGTGTTCGACTTTCACGTCGGGGTAGTCGGCGGCGATGCGTTGCACCGTGCTGCGCCACAGCCGCGAGGTTTCCAGCACGTTCGCCTTGTCGACCGAGGTGACGTGGCGGCGACGATTGCGCGCCAGATCGAACGCGCGGCGCACCACCCGTTCGATCTCGGCCACGGTGTACTTGCACTCGTCGGTGGCGGCGTCGGCGCTGCGCGTCTTCGCGCCGAAGTAGGCGCCGCCGGTGAGTTCGCGCACGAACAGCACGTCGACGTGCTTCAGCTTGTCGTTCTTCAGCGGCGACAGATTGGCCAGTGACGGATGCACCTGCAGCGGGCGCAGGTTCGCGTACACGCCGAGCGCGGCGCGCAGCGCCAGCAGGCCTTGTTCGGGCCGCACCGGTGCGTTCGGATCGGACCACTTCGGACCACCGACCGCGCCGAGCAGCACCGCATCGGCGGAGCGGCACGCGGCCAGCGAGGCGGCCGGCAACGGTTCGCCGGTGGCGTCGATCGCGATGCCGCCAATCAACTGTTCCTCGAACGCGAACACGTGCTCGTAGCGCGCGGCCACGGTCTTCAATACGGCCACCGCGGCGGCGGTGACCTCGGGGCCGACGCCGTCGCCGGGCAGGGTAACGATGCGTGCCTTCATGAATTGACTTCCAAAGAGTGGGTGGATGGAGACAGGGTTTGATCAAATTTCACGTCGTCCCAGCGAACGCTGGGACCCAGTGACTTGAGCTGGCACGAAGGCGCTGGACCCCAGCGTTCGCTGGGGTGACGGGTGTGGGGGCCGCGATTCATGCGGCAGCCTCCATGCGCTGTTCGTACTCACTGAACGCGTCGGCGTGCTGCAGCAGGTAGCCGAGCTGGTCGACGCCGTTGAGCAGGCAGTGCCGCGCGAACGGTTCCAGACGGAACGGGATACGGCCGCCGTCGGGCAGCGCGATGTACTGCTCGCGCACGTCGATCGCCAGCTCGATGCCCGGGTGCTTGAGCAGCCAGCGGTGTTCCAGTTCGTCGATGACGATGGCGAGCAGGCCGTTCTTCAGCGCGTTGCCGCGGAAGATGTCCGCGATCTCGCTGCACAGCACCGCGCGGATGCCGTAGTCCAGCAGCGCCCACGGCGCGTGTTCGCGCGAGGAGCCGCAGCCGAAGTTGCGCCCGGCCACGAGGATCGAGCAGCCACGCGCTTCCGGCCGGTTCAGCGGAAAGGCGGGGTTGTCGCTGCCGTCGGCCTGGTAGCGCCAGTCGTGGAAGCACAGCTTGCCCAGCCCGTCGCGCGTGGTCGTGGTGAGGAAGCGCGCCGGGATGATGCGGTCGGTGTCGATGTTCTCGTCGGCCAGCACGGCGGTGCGGGAGTGGAGGCGGGTGACGGGTTTCATGCGGCTTGCTCCTGTGTCGCGTACTCGCGCGGATCGGCGATGTGTCCGGCGATCGCCGAGGCGGCGGCGGTGGCGGGGCTGGCCAGCACGGTGCGTGCGCCCTTGCCCTGGCGGCCTTCGAAGTTGCGGTTGGAGGTGCTCACCACCAGCTGGCCCGGCTGCGCCAGGTCGCCGTTCATCGCGATGCACATCGAGCAGCCCGGCACGCGCCACTCGGCGCCGGCAGCGGTGAATACGTGGTGCAGGCCTTCGCGTTCGGCGTCGCGGCGTACCGCTTCGGAGCCGGGCACCACCAGCATGCGCACGCCGTCGGCGACGTGCCGGCCATGCAGCACGCGCGCGGCTTCGCGCAGGTCGGACAGGCGCGAGTTGGTGCAGCTGCCGACGAACACCACGTCGACCGGCATGCCCTGCATCGGCTGGCCGGGCTTGCTCTGCATGTAGTCGAGCGCGCGGCGCTCCTGCGCATTCGTGGCGGCCGGCACCGGTGCGTCCATCGCGATCGCCATGCCCGGATGGGTGCCGTAGGTGACGGTGGGCTTTACCGCGCCGGCGTCGATGCGCACCTCGCGGTCGTAACGCGCGCCGTCGTCGCCGCACAATGCGCGCCACTTCGCCACCGCCGCGTCCCACGCCGCACCCTGCGGCACGCGCGGGCGGCCTTTCAACCAGGCGAACGTGGTCTCGTCCGGCGCGATCATGCCAGCGCGTGCGCCGGCCTCGATCGACATGTTGCAGACGGTCATGCGCTCGTCCATCGACAGCGCCTCGATCGCCGCGCCGCGGTATTCGAGTACATAACCGGTACCGCCATCGACGCCGATCGTGCCGATGATGTGCAGGATCAGGTCCTTCGCGCCCACGCCCGGCGGCAGCTGGCCGTCCACATGGATCGCCATGGTCTTCGGTTTGCGCTGCAGCAGGCATTGCGTGGCCATCACGTGGCCGACCTCGGTGGTGCCGATGCCGAACGCGAGTGCGCCAAATGCGCCATGGGTCGAGGTGTGGCTGTCGCCGCAGACGATGGTCATGCCGGGCTGGGTCGCGCCCAGCTCGGGGCCGATCACGTGCACGATGCCGCGGTCTTCGCTGTCCCAGCCGTGCAGCTCGACGCCGAACTCGCGGCAATTGGTTTCCAGTTGCGTGACCTGCGCCTGCGCCTCGGCGTTCGCATACGGGCGGCTGCCGTCGGCATTCGTCGGCAGGGTTGGCGTGGAGTGATCCAGCGTGGCCAGCATGCGGTCGGGTCGGCGCAGTTTCAGGCCGCGCTCGCGCAGTTCGCTGAACGCCTGCGGTGAGGTGACTTCGTGCACCAGGTGCAGGTCGACGTAGATCACCGCCGGCGTGTCGCCGGTTTCGGCGGCGACGACGTGGGCGTCCCAGACTTTTTCGAACAGGGTTCGTGAGGTCATGCCGCGACCTCCGATGGTTTGTGCGCTCGTCCATGAGCGCCGGAATCGGCAGGTGGTGGCTCGCGGTCAGGGATGACCGCATTAACCAAACTCAGCCAGCCGTAACGATCTTCGGTGCGACCATCGAACAGGCCGAAGAACGCCTGCTGCAAAGCCTTGGTGATCGGTCCGGGCATACCCATACCGATCGCCTTGCGATCGACCGAGCGCACCGGCGTGATCTCGGCGGCGGTGCCGGTCATGAACACTTCGTCGGCGGAATACAGCGCCTCGCGCGGCAGGTCGCGCTCTTCCGCCGCGATGCCAAGGTCAGTAGCCAGGGTGATCACCGCGTCGCGGGTGATGCCGGCCAGGATGCCGGCGCTGGATGGCGGGGTGAGCAGCTTGCCGCGCTTCACCAGGAACAGGTTCTCGCCGGCACCTTCGCTGAGCAGGCCGTTGTGACCCAGCGCGATGCCCTCGTCGTAACCGTTGCGGCGCGCCTCCAGTCCGATCAACTGGCTGGACAGGTAATTGCCGCCGGCCTTGGCCCAGCTCGGCAGGGTGTTCGGTGCGGGACGATGCCACGATGACACACACACATCCGCACCGCGCTCGGCCGCTTCGCCGAGATACGCGCCCCAGTTCAGCGCGATGATCGCCACCTCCACCGACGCGCCGTCCCTCGCCAGCACGCCCAGCCCGCCGGCGCCGCGGAACACGATCGGCCGCACGTAGGCCGAGGGCATGCGGTTCGCGCGGATCACGTCGAGGCAGGCGGCGTTGATCTCGTCCTCGCTGTAGCCGACCTCGATCTCGTACACGCGCGCCGACTCGAACAGCCGGCGGGTGTGCTCGGCCAGTCGGAAATACGCCGGCCCGCGCGGCGTGGCGTAGACACGCTCGCCCTCGAACACTGACGAGCCGTAGTGCAGCGCGTGCGCGCTGACGTGAGTGGTGGCCTCGGCCCACGGCTTGATCTGGCCGTTGTGCCACAGGAAGGGCGTGCTCATGCGGTGGTCTCCTTGTGCGCGCGTCCATGCACGTGCGCGTGCGCGGCCACGGAAGGCCGCTTGTTGATCTGTGGGTCCGACGCCGATTGGCGGGCGATCCGGTTGACGATGACCAGCGCGGCCAATGCGGTGGCCTCCACGATGTCGGTGCTGGTGCCGTGGCCGCGCCAGTCGCGGGCGGCGTGGCGTGCGCTCAGTTGCGCGTGGCCCTGGGCGTCGCCGCCTTCGCCCATCGCGTCGATCTGGAAGCGGGTGAGTTCCAGCGGCGTGCCGGTGGCGCGCTCGATCGCGCGCAGCACCGCGTCGACCGGGCCGTCGCCGATCGCCGCTTCGCCGATCTCGTGGCCATCGTCGTGGGCCAGCCTCACCGAGGCCGACGCGCTGCCGCCCAGGTGCGAGCTGGTATGCAATTGCACGATGCGCCACGGGCCGGCGGCGTGCGGGTCGTGGCCCAGCGCCAGCGCCTCCAGATCCTCGTCGTGCAGTTCACGGCCATGGTCGGCCAGCGTCTTGAAGCGGGTGAAGATGTCGTCCAGCGCAGCGTCGTCCGGCGTGTAGCCCAGTGCCTGCAGGCGCTGGCGCAGCGCGGCGCGGCCGGAGTGCTTGCCCATCACCAGGCTGGTCGCGGCGATGCCGACGTCCTGCGGCCGCATGATTTCGTAGGTGCCGCGATGCTTGAGCATGCCGTGCTGGTGGATGCCCGACTCGTGCGCGAACGCGTTGGCGCCCACGATCGCCTTGTTGCGCGGCACCGCCTGGCCGGTCAGCTCGGTCAGCAGGCGCGAGCTTGGGTACAGCTGGCGGGTATCGATCCGCGTGTCGACGCCGAAGTGCGGTGCGCGCACCTTCAGCGCCATCACCACTTCCTCCAGCGCGGCGTTGCCGGCGCGCTCGCCGATGCCGTTGATGGTGCACTCCACCTGGCGCGCGCCGGCGCTTACCGCGGCCAGGCTGTTCGCCACCGCCATGCCGAGGTCGTCGTGGCAATGACTGGAGAAGGTCACCTTGTCCGCGCCGCGCACGTGCTGGCGCAGGTAGCGGAACAGCTCGACGATTTCGGTCGGCGTGGTGTAGCCCACCGTGTCCGGCGCGTTGAGCGTGGTGGCGCCGGCGGCGACCGCGGCGCTGAACACTTCCACCAGGAAATCCGGTTCGGTGCGCAGCGCGTCTTCGGCGGAAAACTCCACCTCGTTGCAGAAGCCGCGGGCACGTTCGATCGCGCGCACCGCGGTATCCAGCACCTGCGCCTTGCTCATGCCCAGCTTGTGCTCGCGATGCAGCGGGCTGGTCGACAGGAACAGGTGGATGCGCGAGTGGCGCGCCGCCTTCAGCGCGCGCGCCGCGCTGTCGATGTCGCCGTCCTGGCAGCGCGCCAGCGCGCATACCGTGGTGTTTTTGAGCGCGCCGGCGATTTCCGCAACTGCAGCAAAATCGTCCGGCGAAGCCTGCGGAAAGCCTGCTTCGAGGATGTCCACGCCAAGCGCTTCGAGCTGCTGCGCCATGCGCAGTTTCGCGCGCCGGTCCATCGAGAAACCGGGCGCCTGCTCGCCGTCGCGCAAGGTGGTGTCGAAGATCCGCACACGTTCGGCGACTACGTCGTCGTCGCTGATCGGGGCGTTGTGCTGGTCAGGGTTTTTCATCATGGCTCCGCTGTGGGCGGCGCCGAAGGCACAAAAAAACCCCGCATCCGTTACCGGGTGCGGGGTTCTTTGGGAGTCTTCAGGATCTTCTAGCTACCTGGACACATGCCCTCAGCCCGCACCTCCGTTGGTAATAAGGAGTACGAGTACGAGGGTAATAAGGAGCGTGCCGCCGAGCTGCAGCAGGCCGTCGACCGTCGCGAGACGGTTCATTTCGGCGATGCGGCAATGGCTGCTGCGCTGCGACATGAAACCGACCTTAGGGCACTTCGCACAACGGCGTCAACAGTTTCATATGAAATCAGTCGATCGGCTTGCTTTGGACGTCCAGATGTCCAGATGGTTTTAGCGGGCGAGGTGCGGAATGTCTTGCGAGAGCAGCAGCCGGTCGCGCAGGGCCGTGTCGCTGGCGGCCAGCGGCTCGGCGCGAGCGTCGCGCGCCAGCATCGCGGCCAGCGCCAGGGGAACCTCGACCGGGTGGCCGACCAGCGGCTCCACCACGCTCTCGAACTTGGCCGGATGGGCCGTGGCGACCACCGCCCATGGCGCGTCGTCGCCGTCGGCACGCAGGTGATCGAGCAGGTGCATCGCGGTGGCCGTGTGCGGGCAGAACACTTCGCCGTGTGCGTGCGCGTGGTCGGCAAGGGTGCGGCGGATGGTGGCGTCGTCGACGCTGTGCGCCCGCAGCAGCTGGCGCAGGCGGGCTTCGTCGGGGAAGGTCCAGCGCAGCCGCTCGAAGTTGCTCGGCGCGCCCACGTCCATTGCGTTGGCCAAGGTGGCGATTGCCTCGCGCGGCGTGTACTCGGCGCCGGCGAAATAGTCGGGCAGGGTGGCGTTCGCGTTGCAGGCCAGCCGTACCTCACCGACCGGCAGGCCCAGTTCGCGCACCCACAGGCAGGCCAGCGCGTTGCCCAGGTTGCCGGTGGGCACGATGAAGTTCAGCGGCGTGCCGTGTTCGCGCCACCAGCCCAGCGCGGCGTGCGCGTAGTAGCTCATCTGCGGCAGCAGCCGGCCCAGGCTGATGCTGTTGGCCGAGGACAGCGGATGTTGTGCCTGCAACTCGGCGTCGTTGAGCGCAGCCTTGACCATGCGCTGGCAGTCGTCGAAGCGGCCGGCCACGCGCAGCGCAGTGACGTTGTCGCCGAAGCAGCCGAGCTGGTGTGCCTGGCGTGGCGCGACCAGGCCATCCGGATACAGGATCACCACGTTCACGTTCGGCTGGCGGTGGAACGCGGCGGCTACCGCGGCGCCGGTGTCGCCCGAGGTGGCGACCAGGATGGTCAGCGGCCGCGCATCGCTGCGTGGCAGCCGGCGCAGGCAGGCGGCGAGGAAGCGCGCGCCGAAATCCTTGAATGCCGAGGTGGGACCGTGGAACAGCTCCAGCATCGTCGTATGCGGATGCGCCGGCAGTGCGCGCAGTGGTGCGTCGAAGGTGAAAGCCTCAGCGCAGATCGCAGGCAACTCGTCGGCCAGTGCGTCGCCGGCGAAGAACGGTGTTAGCAGGGTGACCGCGGTATCGGCCAGCGAACCATGCGAGTCGAACGCGGTCGGGTCGAGCGTGGGCAGCCTTTCGGGTACGTACAGGCCACCGTCCGGCGCGAGCCCGGCGGCGATCGCCTGGCCAAGCGGTACGGTCGGGCTGACACGGCGGGTGCTGTGGTAGCGCAACGGTTTGGCGAGACTCATGCGTCGGCCTCGAGCGAGGGAATCAACGCGGCCGCGGGCCCGTCGATCGGCGACACCCACGCATCGCTGCCCAGTCCAGCGTCGGCGAACGCGGCCTGCATGGCCACGCTGGCCGCTTCGGCGTCGGCACGGTTGTCGTACCAGCCGAACACGCTGGGGCCGGCGCCGGAGATGCTGGCGCCGAGTGCGTGGTGATCGAGCGCGGCCTGTTTCACTTTCGCAAAGTTCGGGATCAGCGGCGCGCGGCGCGGCTCGACCAGCACGTCTTTCAAGCCCTCGCGCACCAACGAGGCATCGCCGCGATAGCAGCCGGCCAGCACCAGGGCGAGGTTCGAACTCTGCGCCACGAACTCGCCGAGTTCGTAATGGCCGGCCAGCGCGGCGCGCGCCCGGCGCGTTTCCAGCACCACGTGCGGGTGCACCAGTGCGCAGTGCCACGCGGCCGGCACGTCGATGCGCAGCAGGCGTTCGTGGGTGGCCAGCACCAGGCCGCCGAGCAGCATCGAGCCGAGGTTGTCGCCGTGGCGGCTGCCGCTGGCCACCGCCTCGCCGTCCAGCGCGAAGCCGTACAGCGCTTCGCGCGGCAGCGGCTGCGCCAGCAACGCATTCGCGGCGACCAGCGCGGCCACGCACGAAGCGGCCGAGCCGCCCATGCCCGAGCCCAGCGCGATGCCCTTGTGCAGCACCAGCTCGAACCCGTGCTGCAGGCCGAGCGCCTTGCGCAGCGAGAGCAGCGCGGTGCCGGCGGTGTTCTGGCGCGGATCGGTGGGCAGGTCGGTGACGCAGCCGCGGATCGCCGCGATGCGCACCACCGCTTCGTCGATGCGGCGCACCTCGGCGCGGTCGCCGGCGCCGGTCACGCTGTGGCCGAGCAGGTCGAAGCCGACTCCGACGTTGCCGACGCTGGCGGGCGCGAAGGCGCAGGCGACTTGCGGTGGTTTGGCGCGACGCGATGAAGCCATGACGGGTTCCAGCAAAGAGGAGTTCATGCGCGCGCCTCCAGCGACTCGGCGATACGCAGCAGATCGGCGAACACACCGGCAGCGGTCACTTCCGGACCGGCGCCGGGGCCTTGCACGATAAGCGGATTATCGCAGTAGCGGCGGGTGCTGAACTGCACGATGTTGTCGGTCAGCCGGGTATGCGCGAACGCGTGGGTGGCCGGCAGCACCAGCAGCCGCACGCTGGCGCGGCCGTGCCGGTCCAGTTGCGCCACGTGGCGCAGCACGCCGCCTGCAGCATGCGCCTCGGCCAGTTTCGCCGCCATCGGCGCATCCAGTTCCTCCAGCCGCTGCATGCATGCGTCCAGCGGCAAGGCGGCCAGCGCCGGCGGCACCAGGCCCTGCAGGTCGACATCCTCCAGCGACAGCGGCCAGCCCGCCTCGCGCGCCAGGATCACCAGCTTGCGCGCCACGTCGAGGCCGGACAGGTCGTCGCGCGGATCCGGTTCGGTATAGCCCAGCGCGTGCGCCTCGCGCACCAGCGCGGAAAATGGCTGGCGGCCGTCGTGGCGGTTGCACAGCCAGGCCAGCGTGCCGGAGAACATGCCATCGACCGCCAGCAGTTCGTCGCCGGTGTCGAGCAGGTCGCGCAGCGTCTGCACCACTGGCAGGCCGGCGCACACGGTGGCCTCGTAGCGGAAGCGCGCGCCGCTGGCGCAGGCGGCGCGGATCGCCTGCCAGCGCGACAGCGGCCCGCTGCCGGCCAGCTTGTTCGGCGTCACCACGTGCAGGCCGGCGGCCAGCCAGTGCGGATAGTGCGCGGCCACGGCGTCGTTCGCACTGCAGTCGATCAGCAGCGCATGCCGGCCGTCATTGCCGCGCACGTGTTCGGCGAACGCGTCCAGGTCGTTCGGCCGCCAGATCTGCGCGCCGCCGTGGCGGCCGTTGAGTTCGGCGTCGTCGCAGTCCAGCCACATGCGCTTGCTGGCCACCACGCCGCAGAGTTTCAGTTCCAGTCCGCTGTCGCGCGCCAGCCGTGGTTGCGCGGCGCGCAACTGTTCCAGCAAGGCGCTGCCGACGCGGCCGGGGCCGATCACGCCGACGGCCAGCACGCGTTGCCGCCGCAGAGTCGGCGCGGCGAAACCGCATGACGGCGGCAGATTGGCAAGTTGCGGCGCACAGATGTTCACGATGACCTCCTGTTGAGGCCCGTGCTCGCTGGCGGATCGGCTTGTGCGTGGGGAGTGCACCGGCCCGCCTCTGTCGAGGGCGGGGCCGTTGCGTAGTGAAGAACCTAGTCGCGCACGGACACCCACCCCGACCGAGTGGTAATCGTGGTCGTGGTGGTGGTGGCGAAGGAACGGTTGATGACGCCGGCCGGCAACGGCGCACGCCCGGCGCGAACCGGAACGAAGTGCATGCGTGCTGGCGTGGAAAGCGGCGACATGGCGTCGACCTTAAAGTGGATGTTGCACTGCGGTCAACAGATTCATATGCAACTTTTCGGCAGTCGTGCGCGGGTTGTCACGCTGCGGCAGGTTGTCGCGATCCGCCATTTGGCGCCGGTTGGCTCCGTTCGGGGCGCCTACAATTCGCGGATGAACAGATTCGTTTCACTGCGCCAGCGGTTGCGTGGACATGCGTCGTGCGCGGCGTTCGTGCTCGGTGTGTGGAGTCTTTCGGCGTCGGCCGCGGGCCTGCAGACGGAGGCCGCTCCGCCGGTGCCCGACACCATGCAGCAGCGCGTGGCCGCATGCACCGGCTGCCACGGCGTGCACGGCGAGGGTTCGCCGGACAGCGTGGTGATCCCGCGCCTGGCCGGCAAGCCGGTGGGCTACCTGGTCCAGCAGCTCGAATATTTCCAGACCGGCCAGCGCCGGCACGCGCCGATGGAATACGTGGTGCGCCAGCTGAGCTCGGCGTACCTGCGCGACATCGCCGATTACTTCGCGAAACAGGACGTGCCCTACCGGAAGCTGCCGGTACTGACGGTGTCCGTGGAGACCCTGCGCCGTGGCGAACAACTGGTGATGCGCGGCGACTCGACCCGCGGCGTGCCGTCGTGTGTCAGCTGTCATGGCGGCAAGCTCACCGGCGTGGAGCCGATGATGCCGGGCCTGATGGGCCTGTCGTACGACTACCTCAGCACCCAGCTGGTGTCGTGGCGCACGCGCCAGCGCGCGGCCGAAGGGCCCTACTGCATGGGCGTGGTCGCCAACCGCATGCGCGAATCGGACATCACCGCCGTGTCCGCGTGGCTGGCCAGCCAGGAGCCGCCGGCCGATCTGCATCCGGAACCGGCCAGCGCGCAGACCGAACCGTTGCCGGGCTGGTGCGTGATGGGCAAGAGCGGAGCGGGCCCATGAAACTGTGGCGACGTGGAGGGTGGCTGCTGGCGTTGCTGGCGATCGTCGTGTCGGGCTGGTGGTACGTCGGCCGCGGCGGACAGCACGTGTCGTCGCCCGAGCAGCGCGAAGCGGATGCCGCCGCGCTGCACGATCCGGCATTGATCGCCCGCGGCGAATACCTGGCCACGGTCGGCGATTGCGCCGCCTGCCACACCGCGCGCGACGGCCAGCGCTACGCCGGCGGCCGCTCGCTGGGCACGCCGTTCGGCGACGTGCCGGCGCCGAACATCACGCCCGATCCGGAAACCGGTATCGGCCAGTGGAGCTTCGACGATTTCTGGCGCGCGCTGCATGAAGGCAAGGGCCGCCAAGGCGAGCTGCTGTATCCGGTGTTCTCCTACACCTCGTTCACCAAGGTCACCCGCGAGGACGCGCTGGCGATCTTCGCCTACCTGAAATCGCTGCCGCCGGTGCAGCGGCCCGACACGGCACTGGGGTTGGAGTTTCCGTACAACGTGCGCAGCAGCCTGGTCGCGTGGCGCGCGCTGTACTTCAAGCCGGGCGAGTACCGGCCCGATCCGGCGAAGTCCGAGGCGTGGAACCGCGGCGCCTACCTGGTGCAGGGCCTTGGCCATTGCAACGAATGTCACACCACGCGCGACTCGCTCGGCGGCATCGAGCAGGACCGCCACCTCACCGGCGGCCAGATTCCGCAACTGGACTGGTACGCGCCCGACCTCAGCACGCAACCTGGCGGCGGCCTCGACGGCTGGAGCGTGCAGGACATCGTCGACCTGCTGAAGACCGGCCAGTCGGGCAAGGGCAGTGCGTTCGGGCCGATGGCCGACGTGGTACGCCTGAGCACCCAGCACATGACCGAGCCCGACCTGCAGGCGGTGGCGGTCTATCTGCAATCGCTGCCGCCGCGCGCGCAACCCGCGCCGGCACCGTTCAAGCGCGCGGCCAGCCACGAGCAGGGCGGCAAGCTCTACGCGCAGCGCTGCGCCGATTGCCATGGCGGCGATGGCCGGGGAGTGGCCGGCGTCTACCCACCGCTCGACGGCAACACCTCGGTCACCGAACCGACCGGCATCAACGCGATTCGCAGCGTGCTGCTCGGCGGCTTCGCCCCGGCCACCACCGGCAACCCGCAGCCGTATTCGATGCCGCCGTTCGCGCAGCAGCTGAGCGATGAGGACGTCGCCGCCGTGGTCGGCTACATCCGACAGTCGTGGTCGAACCAGGCTGGTGTGGTGCAACCTGCCGACGTCAGTAGGTACCGGCACACGCCGATCGATTGAGCGGTGGCGGTGCGCGGTGTGCTCCCTCCCCTGTTTACAGGGGAGGGTTGGGGAGGGGTCTGCTCTTGATCTTTCTTCGCGCTTGCGGCGGAGCTGCCGAGAGCAAGAGCTTTCGTCCTCCTTCGGAGGGCGAGTCACTTTCTCTTGCATGGTCAAGAGAAAGTAGCCACTGCGCCGCAGGAGCGGCGCGAACGGCTATGCCGGCCCGAAGGGCGGAGGGCAGGATGCCCGGAGTAAAGAGAAGGCCGCCCCGCTTCCGAACCTTGCGGACATTGGACAACCGCTCCTGCGTTGCCTCACCTCGGGCACCCCTAGTAAATCCAGGGGATCAGCCGCTTGGTATGCCTGCAGTATTCGCTATAGGAGTCGCCCAGGGCCTCAGTCAGCGCGGACTCTTCCTCGCGGATGCGATGCATATAGATCGCCGGGATAACCATCATGATCGACAGCAGGCTCAGCCAGTTTCCCAAGGCGAGGGCGAAGCCGGCAAAGGCGATCAGCGCCCCGAGGTAACTCGGGTGCCGCACAACCCGGTACAACCCGGTGGCCTTCACCTGATGGTCCGTGAGTACCGCGACGTTAGGCGTGTGGAAGCGACCCAGCTGCGCAATTGCGGTCGAGCGCACCACGATGCCAATGGCCATGACCAGTAGGCCGACCATCTGCAACGCAGGATCCTGCAGTGCGCCGATCGAGGTGAAGGCCAGGCCAATGCTGACCGCCCATGTTAAGGGGCTGGCGATCATCAGCAGCCTCAGCGACGAACGATCGCGGTTCTCCGTCTGCCCGGTTTTGCGCCGGAAGACCACGAAACCATCAATGAAAGTCCATGTGAACAGAAGGGCGATGGCAATGTCGCGCACGATCGGCATGGGGGCTCCCGACTTTTCGAAGTTGGATTACCAGACCTTTGCAGCTTGCTCAGCAATCATCGCGACTGCAAGAGCAGTCATCGGCCAAAAGTGGTCACTGGAGCGCACGAGCAGACGCAAAAATGCGCTATCCGGATAGCTTGCCGTTCAGATAGTGCAGAAAGGTGCGGATCGTGTTGATCACTAGCATTGCGTCACCGTCTTGCAGCAGCGTGTCGTTGGCGTGGGCGAGTGTGGCGCGATTTCGAATCGGATTTAGGGCATCGAGGATGGAAGCCATTGCTCGCCCGATTTTGACAACATCCTCGTTACGTGGGCCTTCGGCTCGCATGGCAGGATGATGCTTTTGAATGAGCTTAAATAGCTGAGTGATGTCAGCATCCGCGGCATATTCGATCTGAGCCTGGGCGCAGATCGCTCTCAGGTACCCATGAAAAGCAGTATGCGCGCGGTCCACACCTGCCACGCCCCCTTTGTTCGCCACCGCCCGTTCGGTCTCCGCAAGCGCGCGCTCCACGAGATCGGATGTTATGGCGAGATTGGGGGATGGGACGGGTGACGGTGTGTCGTCCACGTTACATTCAACCGCGATGAACCTGACGGAATTCCCTAGCTCGCTCAGAGCGTGAGCGATTGCGGACGCATTTCGCTTTAGGTCCCGGTCTGCCGCCTGCTCGCTCAATTCGATGTATCGGTCCATCGGTGCAGCGTAGTACAGGACCGAAAAGTCATCGTTGAAATAGTTGGTACCCGTGCGCAACTCGAACGGCGTGCGGTCGAGGAAATCGGCCGCATCTTCCAGGCCTTTTGCCCTAAGCAGGCGAACAGCGGCGGTCTTAGCTCGGATCCATTTTTCGCCGTCAAGGCGCTGATCGTCTAGGTCAATCTCAGTGGAGCCGGTGCCTTGGTAGAGGCGAATCATGTGACCCCTCTTGATACAACATGCGTTAGCTTGGGCACCGCAAAATCTCCCGGCAACACAGCGTATCAGTGCTGCTCAAGTCCAATGGCGTAGGGATTGTTATATCAGGTGGCACCGTATCCGCGATCACAAAGATTACGACTGATCGCTCAAGGGCGCGCTGAGTCGTTTACGGCCTGTCATCGACCATCCGGGTGTGCACGTTTGAAAGATGATGCCTATTGATGATTGCATACCAGTTGTCCATGCACCGATGTAGAAACGGCCTGATCTCCATGTCATGAAACTCGTCTGACTTGTCGGGGCATTCTATGTAAAAGAATTCTTGAAAGATTCCCGCCCTAGTATCCAGATGTAGACCATCGCGGTCGGATATTGCGACACCGGTGCCTACTTTCGGGTGCTTCAGGAAGAGGTGTTTCGAGCCGTTGGCGATGTCGGCACAAACCGAAAGTGAGCGGGCAGCGAGAATATCTTGTTTGAGAGCCTCGCTGTCTGCCGCGCCAAATTCGTCGTCGTGGAGAATCCAATCTCGAAGGTGCCACATAGCCTGGCAAGCGAAGATGATCACGTCGTAGAAGGTCAATGCGCCCTGTAGTTGTGATGAATCTTTGGCGTCGATGATGCGCATCAAGCGCACGATCCTCTGTATTTGCTCTTCAAATCGGCTCTCCATCATCGTCGGCGTCCTGGAATAGTGTACGGATGCTTTGATGGCCGATGTTAGGCAGCGACCAACTGCTCTTGTGCGAGTTACGGGCGCTCATTGTCGTCAAGGATGTCCGCTATGAGTCGAAAGCGGACATCTTTGAGCTTGCGCTCAGCCTTGGCCTTCAATTCGTCTTGGGGCGTAAATGATCCACGCGAGGAACACTACATGAAGGCCTAGCGCAACCAATGCCCCATACCTATTGAGGTTCAGGAGTATGGACATGACCACCGCCATGTACCACGCACCAATAATCAGCGACTTTAGAAATGTGGCTCGCGGCGCGATCCGGCCTGCGCATCGCCGACCGATTCTCATGGAAAGCAGCAGTGCCGGGGTACCAATTACAAGTACGACTATGAGACCAGGCCCCTTGGGGCCGGAAAACCCCTGCGCCCATTGCCGTATCGACTCCATGAAGTCGTATAGCCAAAAGCTTATGGCGGCGAGGATGGTCAAGAAGGTTGCGAAAAACCAAGTGGCCACGAGCAGTACTGCATTGAATCTGCGGCCGTCCGCGTTATCGAACGATCCTATCGAGGTGCATTGGATAAATAGGTAATCCAGTGCCTGGCTAATCCTGAGAACCATATCGCCCCCTGTCGCATTCAACGCTTAGGTCTGCTTTGGGTCGAAAGCGGACGTTGCCATTCCCGCTTATGCCACCCTCAGCGCGACAGATCGATCGCGTACGTCGCCGTGCCATCGCCGTGATCCTTCATCTGGCGGATGTTGTCGAGGCCGGCATCACGCGCCACGGCCTGCTTGCCGCTGGCGTCGGTGAACACGACCGGGCCGCGGGTTTTCAGGGGCGCGAATTTCCATGAGGTCGGTTCGAGATCCTTCGTGCCGATCTGCTTGTGGCGTTCCAGCCATTTCGCCAGGATTTCGCGGGTGCCATCCGGGGCGGCCAGCACGATGTTGTTGCCGTCGAGGCCGGGGAAGTGGCCGCCGCCGTTGGCGCGGTAGTTGTTGGTGACCACGACGAACGGCTGGCCCGGCTCGACCGGCTTGCCCTGGAAAGTCAGCGTGGTGATGCGCTGGCCGGCCGGTTTCGAGATGTCGATGACGTAGTGGATGCCGCCCTGGATCTGGTCGAAGTTGTAGCCGGTGTAGCGGCTGTTGATCAGCGCTTGTTCGCCGGCCTTCGCCGGGTCGATCCGGTTGAAGCGTTCGGCGGATTTTTCCAGCCAGGCTTTCACGCCGGCGCCGTCGGTCTTCACCGCGGCCAGCGTGTTCGGGTAGAAGTACAGGTCGGCGGCGCTGCGCAGAGTGAGCGGGCCGGGCGCGACGTCGGTGTAGTCGTCGGGGCCGCCGAAGCCGGTGCGGAACGCGGCGGCGGCGGACAGCACCGGCACGCCGGCCAGCTCGGGGTGCGAACGCGGCAGTTCGCTGCGCACGTAGTCGGCCTGGGCCGCGTTGACCGGCGCCAGCGCGGTCATGTTGCCCTCGTCGGCGAAGTGGCTGCTCAGGCGCAGCGTGCTTTCGCCGATCGGCGTGTTGACGTAGGCGATCGCCGCCGCGTGCGCCTGCTGCACCAGCGGCGCGATTGTGGGGTCGGCCGGCACGCAGTCGTTCTTCTGCGGACAGATGCGTCGCACCTCGCTATGGCTTTCCTCGTGGTCGACCACCCAGCGGCCGTCCTTGCGATCCAGCACCAGCCGGATCACGCCCAGGTCCTTGCCGAAGAAGTCCGCCATCACCGCCGGCACGCCGCGCACCAGGCCGCGCGCGGCGTCGACGTCCTTCAGGCCGGCGTAGCGCGGGCCGGGGAATTCGGCGTGCGAGTGGCCGAGCAGCAGCGCGTCGATGCCGGGCACGCCGGCCAGGTACCAGCCGGCGTTTTCCATGTCCGGGGTGTACGGCGCGGTGTTCAGGCCGCCGTGCAGGATCGCCACGACGAGGTCGGGATGCTGCGCCTTGAGTTCCGGCAGATACTTTTGCGCGGCTTCGACCACGCCGCTGACGGTGACCTTGCCGGCCAGGTTCTGCTTGTCCCAGTCCAGGATCGGCGGCGGGGTGAAGCCGATAATGCCGACCTTCAGCGGCACGCTGAGCTTGCTGCCGTCGGGCGTATAGGCTTCGATCTGTCGGGTCACCACCGTCCACGGCTTGAAGATCGGCTTGCCGTCGCGCGCGCTGTAGACGTTGGCCAGCACCAGCGGGAAGCGCGGGCCGGCGCAGCGGTCGCTGTGGCCGCCGTCCACGTTCATCGGCGTGCCGGTGACCTGCGACAGGAAGCGCAGGCCGTAGTTGAACTCGTGGTTGCCGGCGGTGCCGCCGTCGCAGCCCATCGCGTCCATCGCCTGATAGATCGCCAGCTCCTGCGCGCAGGTCACCGGCTTCACCAGCGCCTGGTAGTCGGCCAGCACGCTGCCCTGGATGGTGTCGCCGCTGTCGAACAGGAAGGTGTTGGGGAACTCGGCGCGGGCGCGGCGGATCAGCGTGGCGGTGCGCTCGTAGCCGAGCGAGGCGTCCGGCTTCAGCTTGTAGTAGTCGTAGCTGAGCACGTTCGCGTGCACGTCGGTGGTTTCCAGGATCGCCACGTTCGCGCGCGCGCCGTCGGGCGTCTTGCCGGCCGCCCAGGGCAGGCTGGAGCAGCCGGCGAGCAGGGCGGCGCCGAGGGCGAGCAGCGGGGTGGCGAACGGGGTCAGGCGAGGCGACATGGTGGTTCCGTGGGGCGTGCGGGTTCAGATCGCGAAAGCTAGCAGATCGGAGCGGCCGGGTGCTTGCACTGCGCCGGCGGAATCCGGCGGGTAAGGGAGCCGTGCCAAGCCCAACGCCAGTGGAACGGCATGCCCGTGGCGCCGGTTCGTTGCCGCTGCAAGACCGTAAGATGGCACTCCAGTGACACCGGTCCTTACGGGGGGACTTTCCAGCCATGCGTCGAATGTCGTTGCGCCCCACGCGGGCAGGTGCGGTGGTGCTGTGCGCGCTGGTTTTCTTCGCCGGCTGCATCGCGCTCACCGCCTGGCAGGAACCGCTGCCGCTGCAGCGCGGTTTCATCGCGGGGCTGATGCTGTGCACGTTCGGCGCGCTGCTGTTCGCGTTCGGCCGTTTCGCCACGGCGCTGCTGGTCGGTGGCGGGTTGTTCCTGCTGCTGAAGTCCGTGGCGGAATTGAAGCTGCGCTACCTCGACTCGCAGCTGATGCCGTCGGATTTCATCTACTACGTGCGCACCAGCCTGCTCGATACGCTGCGCCACTACCCGCACCTGTACACGGTGGGGATCGGCCTGTGCGTGCTGCTGCCGCCGCTGCTGTACCTGGTGTGGCGCTGGGACTGGCGCGTGCTGGCCACGCTGCGGCCGCGCCGCGCCGCCGGCGTGCGCGTGGGCGGCATTGCACTGTACGTGCTGGCGTTCTGGCTGTGCATGCTGCCCACCGGACCGTTCGCGCAGGTGCACTCGCGCAACGCGTGGCTGAGGATGTCCGACGATGCGCAGCTGACGAATTTCTTCGTCAACCTGCATGACGCCGACGTCGAGCTGCCGGCGATGGCCAGCGACGCCGTGGCCGAGCAGGACTGGGGCGCGACCGCGCCGGGCAGCCCGGGCAGCATGCCGCCGCCGTACCCGGACATCGTGCAGGTGCTGGAGGAAAGCACCTTCGACCCGTCGACCTACGATGCCTGCAACGTGCCGCAGTGCCGAGTCGCGATGTTCCGGGCCGACGCGCGCACCCGAGCGCATGGGGTGTTGCGCGTGCACACGTTCGGCGGCGGCACCTGGGTCAGCGAGTTCGCCGCGCTGACCGGCATGCCGCAGGACATCTTCGGCCCCGGCGGCATGTACGCGCCGTACGTGCTGGCGCCGCACGTGCACGATGCGCTGGCGTTGCAGCTGCGCCGGCTCGGCTACCTCACCATCGGCATCTACCCGACCAGCGCCGACTTCATCAACGGACGCAACGCGTACCAGGCCTACGGCTTCGACCACCTGTACGGCGCCGAGGAACTGGGCCTGGAGGACTGGGAGGAAAGCGACGCGCAGATGTTCGCGGCGGCGAAGCGCATCTACGACAAGGTGAAGAAGCCGGACCAGCCGGTGTTCATCATGATCCTGACGCTGAACCAGCACGGCCCGCACGACCACCAGCCGATGGCGAAACTGCCCAAGCCCTACCGCAATCTGCTGCGCGGGTTGCCGGCGAACACGGCGCTGAACTTCGACACCTACCTGTCGCGCCTGCACGATTCCGACCTGGCGATGCGCGCGCTGGAGCACGCCTTCCTCGACCGTCCGCAGCCGACCGTGCTGCTCCACTTCGGCGACCACCAGCCGTCCTTCAACGGCCAGATCCGCAACCTGCCGCGCCGCTTGCCGCCGGCGCTGCAGCCGTATCAGCACTACCTCACCTACTACATGCTCAAGAGCAATTTCGCCGGCCCGCCGCTGCCGGCGTACCCGATGCTCGACATCGCGTTCCTGCCCAGCATGGTGTTGCAGGCGGCGGGCGTGCCCACCGATGCCTATTTCACCGCGGCCAGCGGGCTGCGCGAACGCTGCAACGGCCTGTATGGCGATTGTGCGGTGCCGGGTCTGCTGGCGTCCTACCACGCCTGGACGATCGGCCGGCTGCACGTGTACCGGTGACGGCGCCGTTGCCGGTCGCGGCTGACCGGCAGCGGCAGTTTCCGCCGTCATCGGCCAGCGCGGCAGGCGGGTGGATCGAGCGCACGCCGCGTGCTGCGGGATCGACGCCACTGGCAGAGGTCTTGCTTGCCATCCGGCATGAGCGAGCTCAAGCCAGGACGCCTCGGAACCGCTGACGCCAGCCTGGAGCGGCGAATGGCCGACTGCGGCCTGTCGAACGACGCCCGGCAGTTCCTGCGCGATCTGCACGCCGCCGAGAAGCAGCTCAACGACGCGTTCCAGCGGGCCCACCAGGGCGGCGCGCTGGAAGCGCGGGTGAGCGCGGTGTATCGCAGGATGTACGGCAAACGTTGAGCACGATCGTGCCGTTGCCACGGAATGTTCGCGCGCCTCGGCCATCTCCACCTTGTGCCCGATCCTGCCGGGGGTTGCGCGCTCCGCGCCCGGCGATCGCCCGGGCTATGATCGGGCGACATTCGCCACCCGGATCGCACATGTCCGTCGCCGCTTTCGAAACCGCGCCCGCGCCGTACCCGCGCCTGCTCGCGCTCGTCACACTGGGCGCCGCGATGGCTGCCATCGCCGGTGCGCTGCTGGCCGCTGCCGACCCCGGCCAGGGCTGGCGCTGGCTGCACTGGTGCGGCAAGCCACTGGCCACCGCGCTGATCTTCGTGCTGGCGTGGCGCGCGCGGCCGGCGCAGTCGCCGCGCTACCGGTGTTTGATCCTGGCCGGCATCGCCTGCTCGCTGCTCGGCGACGTGTTTCTCATGTTGCCGGGCGACTTGTTCGTGCCGGGGCTCGTGGCGTTCCTGTTCGGCCACCTGTGCTTCATCGCCGCGTTCCTCGACGACAGCCGCTTCGGCGCGCGGCCGTGGCTGTTGCTGGCCTGCCTCGGCTACGGCGCGGTGAACCTGGTCCTGCTGTGGGATGCGATCGGCACGCCGCTGCGCGTGCCGGTGATCGTGTACGTGCTGGTGCTGGCGTGCATGGGCGGCCAGGCGCTGGTGCGGGCGCGGCTGTTCGCGCAGCGCGGCGACGTGCAGGCGCCGGCCGCGCGGCTGGCCGCGCTCGGTGCGCTGATGTTCCTGCTCAGCGACAGCCTGCTGGCGTGGAACCGCTTCCACGGCGCCATCCCGTGGTCCAGCCTGTGGGTGCTGTCGGCGTATTATCTGGCGTTGTGGTGGATCGCGCGCTCGGTGCAGCGCGTCGGCCTGACGATCGAGGCGGGTGCAGCGCAGTGAATACGCAGGAACTCATCATCACCTGGGCCACTCCGGTGTTCTTTCTCCTGATCGGGATCGAGCTGCTGGTGGCGAAGCTGCGCGGGCGCGAGGCGTACGCCGGCAACGACGCGATCAACAGCATCGGGCTCGGAGTGATCTCGCAACTGGTCGGCGTGTTCAGCAAGCTGCTGACGATCGGCATCTATGCGTGGTGCGTCGGGCACCTGGCGCTGTTCGCGCTGCCGGAGAACAACCTGCTGGTGTGGGTCGGCGCGCTGCTGCTGTACGACTTCTGCTACTACTGGCTGCACCGCTGCGGGCACCGGGTGAACATCCTGTGGGCCGCGCACGTGGTGCACCACCAGAGCGAGCGCTACAACCTGTCCACCGCGCTGCGCCAGACCGGCAGCGGCGCCTTGCTGGGCTGGCTGTTCTACCTGCCGATGGCGCTGCTCGGCGTGCCGCTGAAGGTGTTCGTGATCGTGGCGCTGATCGACCTGCTGTACCAGTTCTGGGTGCACACCGAGCAGATCGGCCGGCTCGGCTGGTTCGACCGGGTGTTCTGCTCGCCGTCCAACCACCGCGCCCATCACGCGGTGAACGACCGCTACCTCGACCGCAACTACGGCGGCATCCTGATCGTGTGGGACCGCCTGTTCGGCACCTTCGTCGAGGAAGACGACACCGACCCGCCGGTGTACGGCACGCGCTCGCCGCTGCGCAGCTGGAACCCGCTGTGGGCGAACGCCGAGGTGTACTGGCATACCGCGGTGGACGCGTGGCATGCCAGGCACTGGCGCGACAAGCTGCTGGTATGGCTGAAGCCGCCGGGCTGGCGTCCCGCCGACGTGGCGGCACGCTACCCGAAACCCGTCTTCGTGATGCCGAGCGAGCGCTTCGACCCGCCGCTGTCGCGGCTGCTGAAACTCTACGTGCTGGTGCAGTTCGCCCTGCTGCTGGGGATGACCACGCAGTTCCTCGGCATGGCCGGCACGGCCAGCCTGCCGGCGCTGCTGGGCTATGCGACCTACCTGGTGGCCGGCCTGTGCGTGCTCGGCGCGCTGATGGAAGGCCGGCGCTGGGCGCCGTGGGCGGAAGGCGTGCGCGTGCTGGCCACTGCCGCGGTGCCGCTGCTCAGCGGGCGCTGGTTCGGCGTCGGCCATCTGGACGGCCATATCGCGTTGGCGATCGCGCTGGTGTTCGGTCTCAGCGCGCTGGTTCTGCCGTGGCTGGGCGGCTTGCGCGCACCGGCGCCGCTGCGCCACGACGCCGCACCGGGGTGATCCGCCGTTCCCCGGCAGGGAAAGCCCGATGAGGAGGCGACGGCGCACCCTGCGGTGACGGCGCCCATGCGGGCATGCGTATTCGCTATGATCGCCGCTTGCTTACTCGGGGGCAGGCGATGGGATTCTTCAACAAGCTGGTGCGCCACAAGACGGTCGAACAGTTGCAGGCGGAGGCCGACACGCGTGGCGATTTCCGCCGCGTGCTGGGGTTGTGGCAACTCACCGCGATCGGCATCGGCGGCATCATCGGCGTCGGCATCTTCGTGCTGGCCGGCCAGCAGGCGGCGATGAACGCCGGGCCCGCGGTGGCGATCAGCTTCCTCATCGCCGGCTTCGGCAGCGCCTGCGCCGCGCTGTGCTACGCCGAGTTCGCCGGGCTGATTCCGGTCACCGGCAGCGCCTATACCTACGGCTACGCGGTGCTCGGCGAGTTCGCCGCGTGGATCATCGGCTGGGACCTGCTGCTGGAATACGCGCTGGTGGTCGCGGTGGTGGCGATCGGCTGGTCCGGCTACGTGCAGGTGCTGTTGAATTCGGCCGGCGTGCACCTGCCGGAGTGGGCGCAGCAGAGCATGAGCGCGCAGACCATGGAGTACTACCTGCAGCAGATCTTCGGCCTGCACGGCAGCAACCCGATCGCCGGGCCCAGCGACGGCCACCGCTTCAACGTGATCGCCGCCGCGGTGTCGCTGGCGGTCGCCGTGCTGTTGACCGTGCGCACCGAGTGGGGCGCGCGTTTCAACACGCTGGTGGTGGCGATCAAGGTGATCGGCGTGCTGCTGGTGGTGCTGGTCGGCGTGTTCTACATCGACACGGCGAACTGGCACCCGTACATCCCCGCGCGGGTGGTCGACGTCAGCACCGGCATCGGCCACTTCGGCTGGCAGGGCGTGCTGACCGGTGCCAGCGTGGTGTTCTTCGCGGTGTTCGGCTACGACACGCTGACCACCGCGGCGGAGGAATCGAAAAATCCCCAGCGCGACCTGCCGCGCGCGGTGCTGCTGTCGCTGGGGATCGCGATGGTGCTGTACATCGAGGTGTCGCTGGTGCTCACCGGCATCACCCACTACAGCAAGCTCGGCGGCGAGGCCTCGGTGTCCGACGCGTTCGAGTCGATCGGCCTGCACTGGCTCAGCATCACGATCGCGGCGGCCGCGGTGATCGGCGTTACCAGCGTGCTGTTCGCCTTCATGCTGGGCGCGGCGCGGATCTGGTTCGCGCTGGCCCGCGACGGCCTGCTGCCGACCTGGTTCGCCAAGGTCAGCCCGCGCTTCGGCACGCCGGCGCGGCCGACCCTGATCCTGGGCGTGTTCACCGCGCTGGTCGCCGGGCTGCTGCCGATCGGCGAGGTGGCCGAGCTGGTCAACATCGGTACGCTCAGCGCCTTCATCATCATCTGCGCCTCGATCATGCTGCTGCGCGTGCGCCGCCCCGACCTGCAGCGCAACTTCAAGACCCCGGCGGTGTGGTTCACCGCGCCGCTCGGCATCCTGTTCTCCGTCGCGCTGATCTACGGCCTGCCGTGGATCACCTACGAGCGGTTCATCGTCTGGATGGCGCTGGGCTGCGTGATCTACTTCGCCTACGGCATCCGTCGCAGCAAGCTGGCGTCGTCGAACCGGGGCTGAGCCTCACCAGGGTCAGGCGCTGACGACCCGGTCGCGGCCGTCGCGCTTGGCCTGGCGCATGGCCTGATCGGCGCGGACCAGCAGGGTCTCGATCGCCTCGTCGGCGTGGTCGCGTTGGGCCACGCCGATGCTCACGGTCAACGGGCCATCCGGGCGCTGAACTGCGTGTATGGCCAGCCGCAGTTGTTCGGCGCGCGCGTCGGCCTGCTGCAGGTCGAGACCGGGCAGCAGCAGCGCGAACTCCTCGCCGCCGATGCGGCCGATCAGGTCGCCCTGGCGCATCTGCTTGCGCATCACCGCAGCCAGCGCGACCAGTGCCGCGTCGCCCGCGGCATGGCCGTGGTTGTCGTTGAGCGGCTTGAAGTGATCGGCATCCAGGTACAGCACGCACACCGGCTGCTGCCGGCGGCGGATGTCGCCCAGCGCGAGCCGCGCCAGTTCGAAAAAACGGTTGCGCAGCAGCAGGCCGGTGAGACCGTCGGTGTTGGCCTGCTCGCGCAGCTGGCGCTCCAGCCGGAACTGCTCGAACAGGGTGCGCGCCATGAACGCGCGCAGCACCGTGGACAGCGCGATCGCGATCGTCATGTAGACCAGGTACTGGAAGGTCTGCGCGCTGTCGATGCTGCCGAGCAACAGCATCGGCAGCGGCCCCAGTGCGCACAGCAGCATGGCCGCGATGAAATCCCAGCGGGCCAGCCAGATCACCGACGACGCCACCGGCAACAGCAGCCCGGGCAATACCGCGGATTGCTTGTGCACGTCACCGAAGCTGTTGAGGTTGATGCCGATCTCCAGCAGCAGGACGCACAGCAGGGTCAGCAGGCTGAGCAGCCGCGGCTGGCGTACGTGCCGGGTCGACGCGGCCACCAGCAGCAGCGGTACCAGCGGCGCGAGGCGCAGCCACAGCGGCAGCGGCGAGTCACGCACCAGGGTGGTGGCGGCGACCGCCACCAGGTAGGCGAACGCGCCCACCAGCATCAACGCGTGGATCATCGGCCCCATCTGCAGCGCCAGGTACTGGCTGTACTCGCGGCGCTGGTCCGGGTCGTCGGCGTGACGGAGGTTATTGAACAAGGCGTGCATGCGGTTCCCGCGGGTGAAGGACGTGAGGGTGTCAACGCAAGCCGAGCAAGATGGGTGCCAGGTCCCCACGACCAGCCGGATCGGTTCATGTACGGGCCATGGTCGTGACCTTCGGCAGGGGTGAAGCCCGGTGTTGCCGGTCTAGCATCGACGCCCTGGATTCCTGTCGCGGCAACTTTTCGCGACGCGGATTCCCGGAGCCCGCCTGGCCTGTCCGCCTCGCGCCGTGGAGCACGGCCCGAGCGGAGCCGTGCCCGCCAGGCTTTCCATCCCCACCCGGAGAACGCATTGAAAGCCACCCGCCTCGCTTCCGCCCTTGCCGCTGCCGCCTTCGGCCTGGCCAGTTTCGCCGCGTTTGCCGATGTTCCGGCGCCGCAGGATGTGCCGTACCAGGGCACCTTGAAGATCAATGTGGACGCTACCGACGTGGCGCGCCGGATCTTCCGCGTGAACGAGGTGATCCCGGCGCAGCCGGGTCCGCTGACCCTGCTGTACCCGCAGTGGCTGCCGGGCAACCATTCGCCCAGCGGCCCGATCGACAAGCTGGCCGGCCTGGTGGTGACCGCGAACGGCAAGACCCTGCCGTGGAAGCGCGACACGCTGAACGTCTACGCGTTCCACGTCGACGTGCCCGAGGGCGCCAGCAGCGTCGAGGTGTCGTTCCAGTTCCTGTCGCCGCAGAGCGTCCGCGAGGGCCGCGTGGTGATGACCCCGGAAATGCTGAACCTGCAGTGGAACGCCAACACGGTGTATCCGGCCGGCTATTTCGCCAAGCGCATCATGGCCGAGGCCAGCGTGACCTTCCCCGCCGGCTGGCAGTTCGGCAGCGCGCTGGAAGTGGCCTCGCGCGACGGCGACACCGTGCACTTCAAGCCGATCGCATACAACGACCTGGTCGACTCGCCGATCTACGCCGGCAAGTATTTCAAGCGCGTCGACCTGGACCCGGGCGCGAAGACGCCGGTGCATCTCAACATCGTGGCGGACGCGCCGAAGTACCTGGAGATCACCCCGGAGCAGCTGAAGGTGCACCGCAACCTGGTGCAGCAGATGTACAAGCTGTACGGCGCGCATCACTACGACCACTACGACTTCCTGTTCTCGCTCAGCGACAAGATGAGCGGCAACGGCCTGGAGCATCACCGTTCCAGCGAGAACGGCGTGAGCACCGGCTACTTCACCGAGTGGGACAAGAACGCGCTGAGCCGCGACTTGCTGCCGCACGAATTCAACCACTCGTGGGACGGCAAATACCGCCGCGGCGCCGACCTCACCACGCCGAATTTCAACGTGCCGATGGAAGACTCGCTACTGTGGGTCTACGAAGGCCAGACCCAGTTCTGGGGTCAGGTGATGGCCGCGCGCTCGGGCCTGTGGAGCGGGGAACAGGCACGCGACATGCTCGCTTTCGTGGCGTCCACCTACGACCGGGGCCGCCCCGGCCTGGCCAGCTGGCGCAACGTGCAGGACACCACCAACGACCCGATCATCGCCAAGCGCGCGCCGCTGCCGTACCGCAACTACCAGGGTAGCGAGGACTACTACTCCGCCGGCCAGATGATCTGGCTCGACGTCGACGCCAAGCTGCGCGGACTCAGCCGCGGCAAGCATTCCATCGACGATTTCGCCAAGGCGTTCTTCGGCATGGACAGCGGCCAGTGGCACGTCAACACCTACACCTTCGAGGACGTGGTGAAGACGCTCAACGACATCCAGCCGTTCGACTGGGCCAGCTACCTGCGCACTCGCCTGGACGGCCACGGCCCGCTGATCGGCGGCGTCGAGGCGCACGGCTGGAAGCTGGTCTATACCGACAAGCCGTCCGCCGCGGTGAAGGCGATCGAGGCGCGCCGGCATTCCGCCGACCTCACCTATTCGCTCGGCCTCTCGGTGGGCAAGGACGGCAGCATCGCCGACGTGCTGTGGGACGGTCCCGCGTTCAAGGCCGGCATCTCGCCGGGCATGACGGTGGTCGCGGTCAACAGCCACGACTACGACGCCGATGCGCTGAAGGACGCCGTTACCGCCGCCGCGAAGGACAAGAACCAGCCGGTCGAACTGCTGGTGAAGGACTTCGACCAGTACAAGACCGTGCGCATCGACTACCACGACGGCCTGAAGTACCCGCACCTGGTCCGCGACACCAGCAAGCCCGACACCCTGGGCGAACTGCTCAAGGCCCGCTGAGGCCACGCCGCTCCCGCCTTCCCGGCCTGCCCGGGCGGGCGGGAACACGCTGCCGGCCGCGGTCCACCCCAGCGGCAACTCGGCTATACTGCGCTCCCCGCGGTGCCGGCCTCCGGCCACAGTCCGCGCGCGGCCATACATGCGCCCGTAGCTCAGCTGGATAGAGTACTGCCCTCCGAAGGCAGGGGTCGTGGGTTCGAATCCCGCCGGGCGCACCATTTTCTTTCTGCTTGAACCGGGCGGCCAGCGGGCGCGTCGGTGGCACGTCGTGACGGGGCTGCTTTCGCGATCGTCGCGCACGTGAGGCGTGCAATCGTTCGCCGGGAACCGCTGGCGAGTTGCTGGTTGTCGAGTACGAGCGGCATCGTCTGCACGCGGCGGGGAAGAAGCGGCTCGGCGATCGCGTCGTACATGCAGCCCGGAGCAAGGGCGACGGGTTGGGCTACGACGTGCTCTCTCGACGTCGGTGGCAGGGAACGTCTGATCGAGCTCAAGACGACGGCCTTCGGTCCACAGCTGCCGTTCTGCATCAGTCGCAATGAAGTCGGCCTTTCCGAGACGCTACCGGAACAATTCCATCCGTAGCGCCTCTACAGCTTTCGTACCGCGCCGCACCCGTTTGATCTGTCGGGCGCCGAGGGCGCGCGTTGCAGGCTTGATCCGGTCGGTTTTCTCGCGCGATTCGGTTGGGCATCGCAGCCCACTCCACACGGGAATCGTGTGCTACCGCACCGCAGCAAGCTTGCCGCGCCTTGTCCGTAGTAGCGTTCGCTGCAAGGGGGCGGGAGCTGGCATTGCCCTTGGGGGCGGACGTTGCGGCAGGGGTTGGCGGGTCCCGATTGCCGGGACATGCGGCTGTCATGCGCGGACGACAAGATAAATAGCTGCCCGTTTCGGGTGACCAATGCGTTGTTCAGGGGAAATCATGTCGAATTCGAAAGCGGGTGCTTGCGCGCCGACACCGCGTCGCAACGGGCTGTCCTGGTCGATCCGGTGCCTGTTGCTGGGTCTGGCGCCGCTGGCGGTGCAGGCGCAGCAGGCAAGCGACGCGCCGGCCGCGGCCAGCACGGCGCCGTCGGTGGCGAACGCGATCAACCTCAACCGCATCACCGTGACCGCGCAGAAGCGCGAGCAGCAGGTGGCGGATGTGCCGATCTCGATCTCGGCGTATTCGAATGACTTCATGCAGCGCTTCGGCATCAGCGACGTGGAGACGCTGAGCCGCTACGTGCCCGGTGTGCAGGTGCAGGTGCAGAGCCCGAACAACCCGGGCATCGCGGTGCGCGGCATCACCACCGACGACGGCGCGGCGACTGCCGCCACGCGCGTGTCGATCTTCCAGGACGGCGTGGACATCAGCCGCTCGCGCGGCTCGATGGTGGCGCTGTTCGACATGGACCGGGTCGAGGTGCTGCGCGGCCCGCAGGGCACGCTGTTCGGCCGCGGCGCCGAGAGCGGCGCGATCTCGCTGATCCAGAACAAGGCGCAGGCGGGCAACGCCGGCGGCTTCCAGGCCGAGTTCGGCAATTTCTCCAGCCGCAAGCTCACTGGCTACCTCAACACGCCGATCTCCGACAACGTGTACGCGCGCGTGGCGGTGCATCACGCCCATCACGACGGCTACATCGAGAACCTCAGCGGCGGCCGCCTCAGCGGCGAGGACACCAACGCGATCCGCGCCAGCCTGCACTTCAACGTGGGCAGCGGCAGCGGGGTCGACCTGATCGCGAACTACCAGCGCGACGCGCCGCCCGGCACCGATTTCCGCAGCGCCACGGTGCCGAATCGCCACGGTTCCACCGATGTCTACGGCGCCGCCGATCTCGACCACGGCGACGAACTGGGCCTGCGTCGCAAGGTCTACGGCCTCACCGCGATCGGCGACTTCGCGCTCAGCGACGACTGGCGGCTGTCCAGCACCACCGGCCTGCGCAAGTTCAATTCGCTGGAAAAATTCGACGCCGACGGTTCGCAGGTGAACATGCTGAATTTCGCCGAGCATTCGAAGAGCCACCAGCTGAGCCAGGAGCTGCGCCTGAACTACGACGCCGGCGGCAACTTCACCGGTTTCTTCGGCGCCAACTACTTCTACGAGAACGGCAGCCAGGGCGTGCCGTTCGGCACCGACGAGCGCAGCCTGCTGCTGCAGCTGCTGGCGCTGGCGCCGACCCTGGACGGGTTGTCCGATTCCACCCGCCAGCTGATCGCGCTGCTCGGCCCGCCGCCGCCGCTGCTGGACGCCAACAACATGCCGAACCAGCCGTACAGCGCCATCCCGCTGCTCGGCGTGCCGCTGAACACGGACGAGCGCGAGGGCTACACCAACTACGGCCGCTCCCGTTCGTACGAGATGTTCGCCGACGGCACCTGGCACCTGAACGATCGCTTCGACCTCACCGGCGGCCTGCGCGTGACGCGCGAGGAGCAGGCGGCCGGCTACCAGGTCAGCAACGCCTCGCCGGCGTCCGGCATCGGTTCGACGCTGGCGCTGTTCGGCGCGGGCTTCAATGGCATCACCGGGCCGAACAATCTGTTCGTGCCGACCAACGGGCGGTTGTCCAACAACAGCAGCAGCACCTCGGTGGTGGGCCGGCTGATCGGCAGCTTCCACGTCAACGACTCCACCAACAGCTACCTCAGCGTGTCGCGCGGGCGTCGGCCGAACGTGCTGGCGTTCAACGTCAACGCGGCGGGCAACGGCTACGACAAGGTGGTGCTGCCGGCCGAGACGATCATGAGTTACGAGCTGGGCCTGAAGGGCGAAGCCAACGGCGGCCGCTTCGCGTACGACCTGTCCGCGTTCTACTACGACTACAACAACTTCCAGAGCCAGGCGTTCCAGGGTGGTCGGCTGCTGCAGCTGAACGCCGGCCGCGCCAGCGTGCCGGGCTTCGAGGCCTCGCTGCAGCAGGCGTTCAGCGACCGCTTCAGTGGCTTCGTCAACTACAGCTACCTGCGCGCGCGCTTCGCCGACAAGGACAACCAGGGCCGCGAGCAGGCCTATGCGGGCAACCATCTGCGGCTGGCGCCGGACCACACCCTGGCGGTCGGCGTGCAGTGGAACCAGCCGCTGGCGAACGGGCGCAACCTGTACGTGCGGCCGAGCTATACATGGCGTTCGAGGATCTATTTCGAGGACGACAACAACCCTGCCTACGCGCAGCCGGCCTACGGCCTGTTGAACCTGCGCGCCGGCGTCACCTTCGACAAGGGTCGCTGGGATCTCGCCGTGTGGGGCGCCAACCTGCTGGACAAGAAGTACCTGATGGATGCCGGCAACGTGGGCGAGAACTTCAACCTGGGCACGTATATTCCCGGCGCGCCGCGCACGTTCGGCATCAGCATCAGCGGCAAGTTCTGAACGCGTGCGCAAGCGGCGCATCGTGCTGGCGGCGGCGCTCGTGCTGGGCGCCGTCGCCGCGCTGGGGCCGCGGGCGCAACGGCGCGAGTTGACGGTGCGGTTGCCGGCGGTTCCCGCCGCACCGCTGCAACTGCAGGCGTGGGTGGACGCGCACGAGGCGGCGCAGCCGGGCGTTCGCGCGGACAACCAGGCGCGCATCGTCTGGGCCGATCCGCAGCATCCCGCGCGCACCGCCTGCGCGATCGTCTACCTGCACGGCTTCGGCGCCAGCCAGGGCGAGGGCGCGCCGGTGCACCGCGAGCTGGCCCGCGACTTCGGCTGCAACCTCTACCTCAGTCGCCTGCCCGGCCACGGCCTGACCGCGTCGGACGCGATGCGCGGGCTGGATGCGCAGCAGCTGGTCGACGGCGCGGCGCAGGCGCTGGCGATCGGTCACGCGCTGGGCGGGCGGGTGATCGTGATCGGCACCTCGATGGGCGGTGCGCTGGCATTGGAGTTGGCGGCGCAGCAGCCGCAGGCGGTCGACGCGCTGGTGCTGTGGTCGCCGCTGGTGCGCGAGCGCGACGACCGGCTGGCGCCGATGTTCTGGCCGTGGGGCGGCGTGTTCATGCGCTATGCCTACAACCACGGCAACGAGATCGTGCCGCAGCACGGCGATTCCCTCTACTGGTCGAAGGCGATCCACCTGGATGGCTACCGCAGCGTCGCCGTGCTCAGCCGTAGCGCGCTGAACCCGTTCACCTTCGCGAGAATCCATGCCCCGGCCTTCGTCGGCTACTACTACCGCGACGAGAAGAACCAGGATTCCACCGTGTCGGTGCCGGCGATACTGGGCATGTTCGACCAGTTGGGTACGCTGGCGCGGTTCAAGCGCAAGCAGGATTTTCCCGACGCCGGTGCGCACGTGATCGCCTCGGCGGTGTATTCGAAATCGGTCGAGGCGGTGCACCGGCGCAGCCGCGGGTTCCTGCATGATGTCGTCGGCCTGCCCTATGCGCACTGACTGGGGAGCCCTCGTGTATCGCCTATGCTTGATCCTCGCCCTGCTTCCGGGAATCGCCATGCCCGTCACCGCTGCTGCCGTCGAGAAACCACTTGCCGCCAAGGTGCTGGTGATCGGCCATCGCGGCGCCAGCGCGCTGCGCCCGGAGCACACGCTGGCTTCGTATGCGAAAGCGATCGCCGACGGTGCCGATTACATCGAGCCGGACCTGGTGATGACGAAAGACGGCGTGCTGGTGGCGCGTCACGAGAACGAGATCGGCAGCACCACCGACGTGGCCGACCATCCCGAGTTCGCCGCGCGCAAGACCGGCAAGACGATCGACGGCCAGGCCGTGACCGGCTGGTTCAGCGAGGACTTCAGCCTGGCCGAGCTGAAGACGCTGCGCGCGCGCGAACGGCTGCCGAAGCTGCGCAGCACGCAGTACGACGGCCAGTTTCCGCTGGCCACGCTGGACGAGATCATCGACCTGGTCGCCGCCGAGTCGAAGGCGCGCGGGCGGGTCATCGGGATCATCCCGGAGATCAAGCACGGCACCTATTTCCGCAAGATCGGCCTGCCGCTGGAGGACACGCTGCTGGCTACCCTGGCCGCGCATGACTACACGCGCACGGCGCCGGTGGAGATCCAGTCGTTCGAGGTCGGCAACCTGAAATACCTGCGCGGCAAGCTTGCCGACGGCACGCACGGCAACATCCGCCTGCTGCAGCTGCTCGGCGACGCGGAGGAACAACCGTTCGACGTGGCCGCGGCGGGCGGCCAACTCGACTACGCGCAGATGATGACGCCGGCCGGGCTGCGCGAGATCGCCACGTATGCGGATGCGATCGGGCCGAGTATCCGCGCGATCATCCCGTTGAAGTTCAACCACCTGCTCGGCGCGCCTACCCGCCTGGTGCACGACGCGCACGCCGCTGGCCTGGAGGTGCACCCGTACACCTTCCGCCCCGAGAACTATTTCCTGCCGCTCGACCTGTGGCAGGGCATCGACCCGCGCAACGTCAACGAGGCCGGTTCCATCACCGAGATCCGCATCTACCTGGCCACCGGCATCGATGCGTTCTTCACCGACGATCCGGCGATCGGGCGCAAGGCGCTGGACGGGCGCTGAAGCACGCAGAGGCGCCTTGCTGACGCCTCTGCGTGTGCATGCCGGATCGAGCGCAGTCAGCTCTTCCTGATCGCGAAATCCTGCTTCGCCACCGGCTTGCCGTCGAGCGAGATCTCAACCTTGTACTTGCCTTCCGGCCACAGGTCGGGGTTCTGCACCTTGAACGTGGTGATGGCGGGGCCATCGGTGGCGATCGACTGGCTGATGCTGCTGACCAGCTGGCCCTGGCCTTCCAGGTAACTCCACTTCGCGTTGAGCGTGGCGCCGCCGCTGCTGCCTTCGGTGGCGACGCTGGCGTAGATGGTCTTGTCGTTGGTGGCGAAGCTGTTGCTGGCGCGGGTCACCTGGTGCTCGGCGTTCACCGCGCTGCCCAGGGTCAGCTTGGCCACCGTGAGCGGTGCGGCCGGAGCGACTGCCGGGGCGGCGCTCGCCACGCTGGCCGTAGCGGCAGGGGCTGCGCCGGCGGCCGGCGGCAACGCTGCCGCCGTGCTGGCCGGTGCGGGCGCCGTCGTCGCGGCTGCCGGTGCGGTGCTGGCCGGGGCTGGCGTACCGGCCGGCGCCGGTTCGTTCTTGCCGCAGCCGCCGAGCAGCAGCAGGCCGGCCACGGTGGCGCTGTACAGCGCAGTGAAACGCATGGATCGTGTCATGGGAACTCCGGTGTCGATGACGTGGCGGATGCCGCTCCATGGCCTTGGGTCAGGACACCGAGGCTAGCGCCGCCGATCTGAAGCGCCGATTACCGGAGGGAATCGCCGTGGCCGAACTTTCACGCGGCGATGACGTGCGGCGCTACTGGCGAACCGTGCGCGGGTTGCCGGGCGTGGCCGGCGCGCTGCTGCGGAACGGGTTGATGTCCAGCCCGCCGCGGCGGGTGTAGCGCGCGTACACGCTGAGCTGCCGCGGCGCGCAGCGCCGGGTCAGGTCGACGAAGATGCGTTCCACGCATTGCTCGTGGAATTCGTTGTGGGTGCGGAACGAGACCAGGTAACGCAGCAGGCCGGCGTGGTCGATCGGCGCGCCGTGGTAGGCGATCTGCACGCTGCCCCAATCGGGCTGGCCGGTGACCGGGCAGTTCGAGCGCAGCAGGTGCGAGACCAGGATTTCCGCCACCGGCGTGGCGGCGGTATCGGCCTGCAGCAAGTCGGCGTTCGGCGGGCCGTAGTGGTCGATGGCGATGTTCTGCTCGTCGAGCAGGAGGCCGTCCAGGTCGACGGCGGGGAGCGCGCTTGCATGCGCGTCGCGCAATTGCACGTTGACCACCGCGCCGGCCGCCGCGGACAGGTCGTGCATCAGGGTGGCGGACAGCGTCGCGGCGTCGGCGATGCGCTCCTGCGCGAAGCCGTTGAGGTACAGCTTGAACGACTTCGATTCGATGATGTGCGGCGACGACGCCGGCACATGGAATTCGGCCAGCGCCACCTGCGGCTTGCCGCGCGGGTCGAGCCACGATAGCTCGTAGGCGTTCCAGATATCCACGCCATGGAACGGCAGCGTCTCGGCGATGCCGATCTCGGCGCGCTTGTCCGCGCGCGGGATCGGAAACAGCAGGCGCGGGTCGTAACGGTCGGCGTAGACGGTGTCCTTGCCGAGCGGGGAGTGTTCGGGAGTGCTCATGCCGCGCAGTTTAGTCGCCTTGCTTCTCGCCCTGCGAGGCACTGGCGGGAAAGATCGGGAGCGAACCCTCCCCAGCCCACCCGGCGAGCAGGGGCGGGAGCGGCGCGTTACACGTTGACCATGTGCATGCCTGAGCTGACGTAGCGGTCGCCGGCGGCGGCATCCGGCGGGAACACCGCGTCGATGGTCTCGAGTTCGGCCGCGCCGAGCTGCACGTCGAGCGCGCCGAGGTTTTCGTCCAGTCGCGAAGGTTTCCTGGTGCCCGGGATCGCCAGCACGTCCCGGCCTTGCGCCAGCACCCAGGCCAGCGCCAGCTGCGCGGGCGAGCAGCCCTTGTCGGCGGCCAGCGCTTGCACCTGTTCGACCAGTTGCAGGTTGCGGGTGAAGTTGTCGCCCATGAAACGTGGACTGGTGCGGCGGTAGTCGTCGGCGTCGAAATCGTCCGGCGAGCGGATCGCGCCAGTGAGGAAGCCGCGGCCCAGCGGCGAATAGGCGACCAGGCTGACGCCGAGCTTGCGGCAGGCGGCGAGCATGCCGTTCGTTTGCGGGTCGCGCGTCCACAGCGAGAATTCACTTTGCAACGCGGCGATCGGGTGCACCTTGCACGCACGTTCCAGCGTGGCGCCGGAGGCTTCGCTGAGGCCGAGGTAGCGCACCTTGCCGGTGGCGACCAGGTCGGCCATCGCGCCGACGGTCTCCTCGATCGGCACGGCCGGATCGACGCGATGCTGGTAGTACAGGTCGATGGTGTCGATGCCGAGCCGCTGCAGGCTGGCGTCGCAGGCCGCGCGCACGTAGTCCGGCCGGCCGTTGACGCCGCGCGCCTGCGGGTCGTCCGGATCGCGCACGATGCCGAACTTGGTGGCGATGAAGGCCTGCTGGCGGCGGCCCTTGATCGCCTTGCCCACCAGCGCCTCGTTGGTGTGCGGGCCGTACATGTCGGCGGTGTCGAGCAGGTTGAGGCCGCGGTCCAGTGCGTGATGGATGGTGGTGATCGATTCGGCGTCGTCGTGCTGGCCGTAGAACGCGCTCATGCCCATGCAGCCGAGGCCGAGGGCGGAGACGGCCGGGCCGTTGTGGCCGAGAGTGCGGGTCTGCATGGTGGTCGCTCCGATGGGTGAAGGTGGGTGAATGGTGCGCCGCGCCGGCAAGCTGCGCGAAATTCTGCCGGTGCATCCGCCGCCGTTGCCGATGACCGCAGCAGCGGCAGATGCCGGCACGGCTGCGTGGCTGGTGGAGCTGTGACGGTGGGGCGGCACTGAGCGGCCACGCTGTATCGCAGAAGCGCACCCTGCGCACGGGGCGGTCGCGGAATGGTGGAAATTCCTACGACGCGCGCGGCGGGCCGGGGCGTGGTGCGCTGGTGCCCAGGGTGTCGCTGGTCAGCGGCGCGCCGGCGGTGATCAGGGCGCCGCGCTGTTCGGCCAGGGGCAGCCGCAGTATGCAGTCCTCGAAGCCGGCCAACTTCTGGAATGCCGGCAGCGCCTGCACCTGCGCCACCAGCGCGGCCATCAGCGGCCAGCGTTCGGCGTCGATCGTGTAACGCACGAACGAGGCGGTGCGGAAGAAGCTGGCGAGGCTGATGTCGGCGATCGACAGTGCGCCGAACACGAAGCCGTCGTCCGGCAGCTGCTGTTCCAGGTAGTCGAGCGCGGCGGGGATCTCCACTTCGCGCGCATGCTGCACCACCGCCTCGTTGGGCGCTTCGCCGAAAACGTGGCGCTTGATCGCCAGTTGGTGGAACAGCCGCCAGATCAGCCCGTCGGCCAGCCGCGTGTCGGCGTATTCCTCCAGCCAGCGCGCGCGGGCGCGGTCGGCGATGTCGCGCGGGTAGAGCGCCGGCGTGGGTTGCTGGTCTTCCAGGTACTGGCAGATCACCGAGGAATCGCTGAGCACCAGTTCGCCGTCGATCAGCACGGGCACGCGGCGCAGCGGGCTGAGCCGGGTGAACTCGTCGTTGCCGAAGAATGGCGTGATCGGGTCCACTTCATATTCCAGCCCTTTCAGCTCAAGGCATACCAACACCTTGCGCACGTAGGGCGAGAGGTAATTGCCGATGACTCTGAGGCGCTGTGGCATGACGCGGCTCCAGGAACACGGGTGGCGCAGCGTGCGACGGCCGGCGCAGGCGCGTCAAGCGGGTTCGGTGCCGGTCGCCCATCTCGGCCACGCCAGCGCCTGGCCGCCGAGCGGGCTGCCGGGGGGCATCGGGGTCGCTTCCGCGGATGGATGGGCGCGGGCCGCGTGTCGTCCATGCGGTGGCGCATTCTGCGGTATGGGCGGGGCAATCGGGACCAATGGCAGGGGTGCCATCGGTCATGCTCGCGTTAGCATCGGGTGTTCGGGTGCATCTGGGCCAGGGTCGGCAACCGCAGAAATCCGCTTTCGCAAGGGGAACGCAACATGGGTTTGAAGATCAGCAGTTCGCGCGTGCTTGGCGCGTTGGTAATGGGAACCTTGTCGGCCGGCGTCGCCGCGCAGGGACGCACGCTGAGCGCGAACGACTACGCGCGGGCGGAACGCTTCATGAGCTACAACACCGCGCCGCTGGTCGACCACGCGGTGCAGAAGGTCGAGTGGCTGGACGATGGCCACTTCTGGTATGTCGACCACGATGCCGGCGGCGATCACTTCGTGCGGATGGACGCGGCCAGCGGCAAGACCGCGCCGCTGTTCGACCAGGCGCAGCTGGCCGCGGCGCTGGGCAAGGCCGGCGGCAAGCCGGTCGATGCGAAGAAATTGCCGGTGACCGGCTACGAGGCGAGGCCGGACGGGCGCATCGATGTTGCCGTGCGCGGCAAGCACTACGTGTGCGACCTCGCCGCCGCCGAGGCGAGCTGCGTCGACCGCGCCGCGCTGGTGAAGACCGGCAAGGAGCCGGGCGCGCTGTCGCCGGACAAGCAGAGCGAGGCGTTCATCCGCGACTGGAACCTGTGGCTGCGCGACGTCGCCACTGGCAAGGAGACCCAGCTCACCACCGACGGCATCGAGAACTTCGGCTACGCCACCGACAACGCCGGCTGGAAGCACACCGACAAGGCCATCGTGGAGTGGTCGCCGGATTCGAAACAGATCGCCACCTTCCAGCAGGACCAGCGCAAGACCGGCGAAATGTACCTGGTCAGCACGAATGTGGGTCATCCGAAGCTGGAAAAGTGGAAGTACCCGCTGGTCGGCGACAAGGACGTGACGATGATCGAGCGCGTCATCGTCGACGTGGCCGCGAAGAAGGTGCTGCGCCTGCAGATGCCGCCGGACCAGCATCGCTCCACCCTGTGCGACGACGTCAGCTGCGGCCCGGACGGCGGCTGGGACGACGTGAAGTGGGCGGCCGACGGCAGGACGCTGGCCTTCGTCTCCACCTCGCGCGACCACAAGCACGAATGGTTCCGCATCGCCGACACGACTACCGGCAAGGTGCGCACGGTGTTCGAGGAATCGGTGCCGACCTACTACGAGAGCGGCAACGGCGCGGTGAACTGGCGCTACCTGCCTGAGACGAACGAGGCGATCTGGTTCAGCGAACGCAACAACTGGGGCAACCTGTACCTGTACGACCTCACCAGCGGCAAGCTCAAGCGCGCGATCACCAAGGGCGAAGGCAACGTCACCGAGGTGCTGAAGGTCGATCCGAAGACGCGCACCGTGTGGTTCCGCGGTGTCGGCCGCACGGCGGGCGTGAACCCGTACTACCAGCAGTTCTTCAAGGTCAGCCTGGACGGCGGCAAGCCGGTGCTGCTGACGCCGGAAGCGGCCGACCACACCGTCACGCTGTCGCCGGACGGCAAGCTGTTCGTCGACGCGTACTCCACCACCATCACGCCGCCGGTCACGGTGCTGCGCAGTTCCGACGACGGCCGCAACGTGGCCAGCGTGGCCACCGCGGACATCTCGCGGCTGAAGGCCGCCGGCTGGGTGCCGCCGATCCCGTTCACGGTGAAAGGCCGCGACGGCAAGACCGACCTGTACGGCGTGATGTTCAAGCCGACCGACTTCGACGCCGCGAAGAAATACCCGATCATCGACTACATCTACCCGGGACCGCAGACCGGTTCGGTGCGCGGGCGCAGCTTCCTGCCGGCGCATGGCGACAACCAGTCGCTGGCTGAACTGGGTTTCATTGTGGTGGCGCTCGACGGCATGGGCACGCCGTGGCGTTCGAAAGCGTTCCACGACGCCTACTTCGAGCACGTCGAGGACAACACCCTGCCTGACCAGGTGCTCGGCCTGAAGGAACTCGGCAAGAAGTATCCGTGGATCGATCTCGGCCGTGTGGGCATCTGGGGCCACTCCGGCGGCGGCAACGCCACCGCGGCGGCGATGTTCCACTACCCCGACTTCTTCAAGGTCGGCTGGGCCGAAAGCGGCAACCACGACAACCGCAACTACGAAGACGACTGGGCCGAGAAATGGCAGGGCCTGCTGGTCACCGACAAGGACGGCAAGACCAACTACGACGCCCAGGCCAACCAGAGCTTCGCGAAGAATCTCAAGGGACGGCTGATGCTGGTGCACGGCACGATGGACGACAACGTGCCGCCCTATCAGACCCTGCTGGTGGCCGACGCGCTGATCAAGGCGAACAAGGACTTCGACCTGCTGCTGATCCCGAACGTCCACCACGGCTACGCCGAGGCCACTCCGTACGCCACCCGCCGACGCTGGGATTATTTCGTGCAGCACCTGGCCGGCAATACCCCGCCGGCGGAGTACCAGCTGAAGGCGTGGCCCTGGCGCTGAGCGCAGATAGGCGAGTGCAGATAAGCGAGTGAAACGCCGACGCCGTCGTTCTTTCCCCGCTTGCAGAGCAGAAGCAACACGCCTGGTTCCTCCCCCTGCGCAGCAGGGGGAGGTCAGGAGGGGGTGACGCTCTTGACCTTGGCTTGGCGGAAGAGCGCTCCCTCACCCGAGGGATTTTCCCGCAGACAGGGGGCGGTTTTGGAAGGCTGAGTCAGCGCAGGCTCGTCGGCTTGGCGACGCCCTTGGTGATCGCTTCGTCGAGCAGCTTCGTGATCTGCTGACTGGCCTGGCTGGTGGCTTGTTGCTGGCGCTTGCCCAGCGCTTCCTGTTGCGCGCCAAGCGCTTCCTGCTGCTTGCCGAGTTCGGCCTGCTGCCGGCCCAGTGCCGACTGTTGCTGACTGAGCGTTTCCTGCCGCCGATCGAGTTCCTGCTCGCTGGCTTCCAGCTTGGTACGGTTCGCCTGCGTTTCAGCGGCGTGGTCGCGCTGGCTGGATTGCGCGGCGAGCGTGGCTTGCCGGCTGGCCAGCATCGCGCGCTGGCCGGCGAGCTGCCCCTGCTGGGCGCCCAGCATGCCTTGCTGCGCGCCCAGGGCGCCCTGTTTGCCGCCGAGCGCACCCTGCTTGCCGCCCAGTTCGCCTTGTTGCTTGGCTAGGGCGTCGACCGGCGCGTAGGCGGCCTTCGCGCGTTGCACGTAGGCGGGGTCGTCGATCAGATAGGCCTTGTCGCCACGGCGAAACCACATCGTGGGCTTGCCGTCCCGCTGCAGGCGCTTGGCGGCGGCGAGGTCGACGTCGCTGCCGTTGACGATGGCCGCATCGCCGTCGAACAACGCGAAGCCTTCGCTGGCATCGGTATGGATGGCGACGTTGGCGTAGTGGACGTGCAGGCCACTGGCATCGTGCGGCGGGGCGGGTGGCAGCGGTGGTGCCGGCGGCACGGCGGGAACAGCGGGGAGCGGTGCCGCTGGGGGAGCCGGCGGCGGGGGTGGCGGTGGCGGCAGCAGGCTCGCCTGCGTGGAAGCTGGCGTGGCGGGAGTGTTGTCCGCGCCGGCTGCCGTCACGCGATAGGGCAGCACGCCGACGAGGGCGATCAGTGCGACGAGCAGCCAGCCGCGCGTGCGCAACGACGGCTGGTTCACGGGTTGCTGCAACATGGTCAGTCGCCTCTTGAGGTTGTGGAAGGACGGGGAAGCGCCGGCGAGGCCGGCGTGCATCGGCTGCGCCACGCCGAGGCGCAGCAGCAGGCGGCCGTAATCCTGCGGCGCGGCGTGGTCCTGCTGCAGGACCTGCGCATCGCAGGCCGATTCGCGGTTGAGCGCGTATTCGCGTATCGCCCAGCGCACCAGCGGGTGGAAGCAGAACAGGCACTGCGCGATTGCCGGCACCCAGGCCAGCCACAGGTCGCCGCGGCGCAGGTGGGCCAGCTCGTGCGCGATCGCCATCGCCGCTTCGTCGGCACTGAGCGCGTGGCCGGCCGGCAGCAGCACGGTGGGCCGCCACAGGCCGGTCACCTGCGGCGAGATGATCGCGTCCGAGACGCGCAGCCGTGGACAGCGGCGCAAGCCGAGCTGCCGCGACTGCTGTGTGCACAGCGCTTGCAACGAGGCATCGCGCAAGGCTTGCGATTCACGCAGCATGCGTCGCGCCTGCCGCCGTTGGCGCAGCGCGATCAGCGCCTGCAACAGCACGACGGCCAGCCACGACAGGGCGATGCCGGTGCGCCAGGACAACGCCGGTGTGGCCGGCGAAGCGATCGACGGCAGTGCGGCGTCGGCGGTCGCCGTCGTGGCGAAGAACGCCACCGGCGGCGTGACCGGCGCGGTCGCTTCCAGCGGAGCGGGCGACAGCAACGGAAGCTCCAGCGGCGCATGCCACAGCAGGCCGAACAGCAGCTGGGCGCCGACCAGCCACCACAGCATGCAGCGCATCGCTGCCGACAATCGCGGCCACAGACGGCCGGCCAGGTAGACGGCGCCGATCAGCAGGGTGGCCTGGATGGACGTCCAGACCAGTCGCGTCAGCAGGATGTCGGCGAAGTGATTGAGTGCGTCCATCTCACGACTCCTTGCGCCGCGATTGCAGCTGGGTTACCAGCGCCTCGAGCTCGGCCAGCTCAGTGTCGGAAACTTCGGCACGCTCCGACATCCAGGCCACGAACGGCGAGACCGAGCCGCTCAGCGTCTTCTCGACGAAGCTGCCCACGGCGCTGCGCATCACTTCACCCGGACCGGTGGCGGTGCTGTAGCGGAACATCCCCTTGAGCTGCCGGCGTTTGAGATAGCCCTTGCCGCGCAGGCGCTCCATCATGGTCAGCACGGTGGAGCGGGCCAGCCCGCGCGGTTCGCCGAAGCTCGCCGCCACTTCGCCGACCGAGGCGGCGGCGCCGCATTCGTCGAGGTGGTGCAGCAGCGCCAGTTCCTGGTCGCCGATGGTGGGTTTGCGCATGAGCGTGACGCCGTATGACTACAAGTGTAGTCACCGTACGCCTTGACTACAGCTGTAGTCAATAGGCCGTCGGTCATTGGCCGAACCGTGGAGGTTCGTTGCGGCACAAAGAAAACCGGCGCCATCAAGGCGCCGGTTTTCTGCACGTTGCGTGCGGATCAGTCAGAACGTGTAGCGCAGCGTAAGCATCGCCGACCAGCGCGACACCACGCGGCTGGGGTCGTAGAAGCCGCCGTCGTAGACCTGCAGCTGTTGCGGCTGGTAGTTGCCGTTCTTGTCGGTGGGCAGCGTGTACACGTACTGGCCCTGCGCGTTGACGCCGGCGTAGCTGGCCAGCGTGCGGGTCGGGTAGATGCCGGTGTTGCTTGCCTGGCCCCAGTCCTTGTTGAGCAGGTTGAGGAAGTTGTACACGTCCAGCCGGATTTCGCCCTTGTTGCCCTTGAAGATGCCGGGTACTTCCTGCGAGAAACTCATGTCGAGCGAGTTGACCCAGGCCGTGCGGGCGCCGTTGCGGCTGGCGACCTGGCCACGGTGATCGCGCAGGTAGCTGTCGCTGGCGAGGAAATCCTCGAATTGCTTGATCACCTGGGCGCTGGTGCCGGCGGCGTAGGCCACCCTGGCGTCGCCGGCCGTCGGGATGTAGACCGGATCCCAGCCGGAAACGCTATCGCCGTTGGCGTCGTTGGTGAACACCCACGTGTACGGGTTGCCGGTGCGGCCGTTGTAGAACATCGATACCTGGGTGCGATAGTCGCCGAAGAAGTTGTGCTGCCAGTTCAGCGAGGCCTTGAAGCTCTTGGCGATGCTGTAGTTGGAGGTGGCAGCCACGTCGCTGTTCGGGTTCAGTCGCGCCACGCGCTGGTAGCCGTTGTAGGCGATCGTGTCGGTACCCGGATCGACATCGGTGGCATGGTTGAAGGTCATGCTGGCGGTGCCGGAGAAGCCTTCGGAGAACGGCTTGCTCAACGCCAGGGTGAAGCTGTCGGACTTGCCCTTGTGGGTGTTGGTGAGCAGGGTCGACTGCGTGCTGAAGGCGCGGTTCTGGTTGGCCAGCGCGTCTTTCGAGGTGGGCGCCTCGCCGGGGGTCTTCCAGAACTGCAGACGGCCATCCGGCAGTACGCCGGTGGGCGCGCCGAAGTTGGACGCCTGATACAGGATGCCGTCGCGCACCTTGATGTGCTGGTATTCGGCCGACGCCACCAGGCCCCACCACGGCAGCTCGCGATCCAGTGCCAGGCTGGCCTTCCACACCGTCGGCAGGCGGAAGTCCCTGGCGATCGTGTCGATCGAACCGGCGCCGCCACCCGCCGGAATATTCTGGTTGAACGGATCCGGGCTGAACGGCGCCTGCGACGGATCGAAGGTGGTGTAGGAAAGCAGGGTGACGCCGTTGTTCTGGTACGGGTTGGTCATCCACACCGTGGGCGGCGAGGTCTGGAACAGGCCGACACCGCCGCGCAGCTGGGTCTTGTACGCGCTGTCGAACGCGTAGTTGAACGACAGCCGCGGTTCCACCACGCGGTTGCCGGAACCTACCGTGTAGTTGTTGCGGTAGCCGAAGGCCTGCTCGAACGCGGCGTTGTAGACCGGCGGGGCACTGGAATGCGGAATGTCCACGCGCACGCCGTACTGCACCGACAGCTTCTCGTTGACCTGCCAGGTGTCCTGCAGGAACGGGCTGTACTGGCTGTAGGTCCATTGGCCGGCGATGTCGTTGAGCGTGTAGCCGGGCGCCGGGTGGAACAGAATGTACGAGTTGTAGTTGCCAGCCAGGAAGTTGTCGATGCCCCAGAAGTTGTACTGGCCGAACTCGGTCTGGCCGAACAGGTTGTTGATCTTGTTGCGCTGGTAGTCGACGCCGCCCTTGATCGCGTGGTCGCCGAGGTAATAGGTGCCGGCCAGGAACACGCTGAACTTCTTGGTATCGATGTGGTTGTAGTGACGGAAGCGCTCCTCGCCCAGGTTGATCGACGGGCCCTTGCCGGTGGGCGAGAGATTCACGTTGACCGCAGGCTGCTGATACGGCGCGGTGGTGTCCTGCACGAATTTCTGGAACCCGACTTTGGCCTCGGTGGAGAAGTTGTCCGACCAGTCGTCGAACACGTGGGCCACATAGTTCTCGGTGCTGATGGCCTTGGTGTAGGTGTAGCTGGTCAGGCCGATGCTGCTGGGGCTGTTGCCGCCGACGGCGGGCAGCTGTTCCTTGGTGTTCTGGTAGGTGAAGCTGGCGCGGTGGTTGTTGCTGATGTTCCAGTCGATCTTGCCCAGATAGCGCTTGTCGTCGTAGGTCAGGCCGGTCGCCCCGCCGAAGTTGCCGGGGGTGAGGCCGAGCTGCGTCGCTGCGTCGATCACCTTCTGCAGGTCGCCCGGCGACACCTTGTTGCTGGTCGAGGGGCCCTGGCCCAGCGAGTCGTCCAGGCCGTTGGCGGAATCGGCGCCGATGCCGGTGGTCTTCTCGTGCTCGGCCGAGACGAAGAAGAACAGCTTGTCCTTGATGATCGGGCCGCCCACGTTGAAGCCGCCGGTGGAATCCTTCTGGTAGCCCTTGTAGTGGTAGCCGGGGTTGCTGTTGTCCAGCCAGCCGGCATCGCCTACCAGGTGGTTGGCGTTGCGGTAGGCGTAGTAGACCGAGCCGTGGAACTGGTTGGTGCCCGACTTGGTCACCGCGTTGACGTCGGCACCGACCGTGTCGGAGGCGGTGTCGTAGGTGGCGGTCGAGATGTTGTACTCGGCGATCGTTTCCGGCGAGATCGGCGACTTCTGGTACGGCAGGCCGTTGGCGTTGAGGCCGAACGGATCGCCCTGGCTGACGCCGTCGACGCTGACGTTGTTGTAGCGGTTGTTCATGCCGTTGGCGGAGATCGCACCGGTGCCCTGGTCGGTCACGTTGATGCGCGGGTCCAGCCGGGCCACGTCGTCGATCGAGCGGTTGCCCTGCGGCGTGGCTTGCAGCTGCTGTTGCGAAATGTTGGTCGACAGGCCCTTGTTGTCCGAGGAAAAAGTCTGCGCCAGAGTGGTGGCGCTGACCGTCACCGCGGCCAGGTTGCTGGCGCTCGCCGCAGCGGAGGTCAGGCTCAGGTTGATCGACGAGGGTTGGCCGAGCTGCAGATAGACATTGTCACGCTCGACGGTCTGCTCCGCCTTGCTCGCGGTGATCTCGAACGGACCACCGACGCGCAGGCCTTGTGCGGTATAGCGACCATCGCTGTCGGTAAGCATCGACTTGGTGGTACCCGAAGGCTGGTGCACGATCGTCACCGTGGCGCCGGCGACCGGCTGGCCATGGGCGTCCAGCACGCGGCCGCTGACGCCGGAGGTGGTGACGTTCTGGGCAGCCACCGGAGCCATGGCCAACAACGAAGCGATGGCGAGGGGCAGCACTCTGACGCGGAAAGGGGTAGTCATCTGGGATCCTTGCATGCGTTGGCGGTATGGGGCTGACCCTTCGCGGCGCAGACCCCACGGGAGCGCTGCGCTCCCGAAGGCCCGGATCATCGGGGTTTCCCCATGGTTCGATCGGCGAGAGCAGCCCGTGGCGGCCGACAGGGGCAGATCAGGGCCCGATTCTAGTGAGCTTTCGAGACACTGGCATCTGCCTGGAAGCCCGCAATTCGCAGTGATCTGCCGCAGGAAATTACGAGTGCCCGCGGCGGATGCTCAGAACGCCATGTCGAACGCCACCTCGCCCTGCACGCCGACCTGATAGGCCGAGACGCGCCGCTCGAAGAAGTTGGCCAGTTCCTGCACATCCTGCAGATCCATGAAGTCGAACGGGTTCTTCGCGCCGTATTTTTTCGGCATGTCGAGCTGGGCGAAACGCTGGTCGGCGCAGTATTCGAGGTACTGGCGCATGTCCTTCACCGACATGCCGGCGACGCCGCCGGACAGCACGTCCTCGGCGAACTGGGTCTCGCAGGCAATCGCGTCTTCCATCATCTCCTCGACCTGCGCGCGCATGGCGTCGTCGAACAGTTCCGGTTCCTGCGCGCGCACGGTGCGCACCACTTCGAACGCGAACGCCATGTGCCCGCTCTCGTCGCGGAACACCCAGTTGGTGCCGGCGGCCAAGCCGTGCAGCAGGCCGCGCGAGCGCAGGTAGTAGACGTAGGCGAACGCGGCGTAGAAGAACAGCCCCTCGATGCAGGCGGCGAAGCAGATCAGGTTGAGAAGGAACTGGCGGCGGTGCTCGCGCGTTTCCAGCCGGCGCAGATCCTGGATCGAGTCGATCCACTTGAAGCAGAACGCGACTTTCTGGCGGATCGACGGAATCGTCTCGATCGCGGCGAATGCGCCGTTGCGCTCGGCCGGATCGGGGATATAAGTGTCCAGCAGGGTGAGGTAGAACTGCACGTGCAGCGCTTCCTCGTACAGCTGGCGCGACAGGTACATGCGCGCTTCCGGCGCGTTGATGTGCTGGTACAGGTTCAGCACCAGGTTGTTCGACACGATGGTGTCGCCGGTGGCGAAGAACGCTACCAGGCGCTGGATCAGGTGACGGTCGGCGGCGGACATCTTCGTATTGAGGTCGCGCGTATCCATCGAGAAATCCACCTCCTCGACGGTCCAGGTGTTCTTGATCGCGTTGCGGTACATCTCGTAGAAATCGGGGTAGCGCATCGGGCGGAGCGTCAGCTCGAAACCGGGGTCGAGGATATGGGCGTTGCGGGCGGGTTGGGCGGACATGGTGGGATTTCCTTGTGTGGTTTCGCAGCCGATAAGGCGCAAATGCTCTTGGCTCGTCATCCCGGCGAAAGCCGGGATCCAGTGACTGGGGCTTTCGTCGCGATGTCATGTAGGGCAAAGGCTCTGGGTCCCAGCTTCCGCTGGGATGACGGACGCTTCATTGGTAGATTTCCGGACGCTTGAACTGCGTGAACGGATTCGCCGCATGCAAGAACGAAATCCATGTGTCTACCTCCTCGCCAGTCAGCGCAACGGCACGCTGTACGTCGGTGTTACTTCCAACCTGCCGGCACGCATCTGGCAGCATCGAAACGACGTGGTTGAGGGCTTTACCCAACGTCACCGTGTGCATGACCTTGTCTGGTTCGAGTTGTACGAGACGATGGAGTCCGCGGTCACTCGCGAGAAGGCGATCAAGGCGTGGAAGCGTGCATGGAAGATCGAGCTCATCGAGAAATCCAATCCGTATTGGCGGGATCTGTATGCGGAGATTTGTTGCTGACCCGCCACACCGTCATTCCAGCGTTCGCCGGGATGACGAGCGTGGGGTTACTGGCAGGCCTCGCAGTACTCGGGATTCTCCAGCGAGCAGACGACGGCTGCGTTGGCCTGCACCTGGTCGCTTACCGTAGTCTTGGCGATCTTCGTCGCCGGCCGCGAGCGCAGGTAATACGTGGTCTTGATGCCGGACTTCCACGCGTACATGTACATCGAGCTCAACTGGCCGATGTTCGGGTTTTCCATGAACAGGTTCAGCGACTGGCTCTGGTCGATCCAGGCGCCGCGCGCGGCGGCCAGGTCGATCAGCGACTTCTGCGGCAGTTCCCACACGGTGCGGTAGATGGCGCGCAGGCGTTCGGGGATCGCGGCGATACCCTGGATCGAACCTTCCGCCCGCTTGATCGCGTCGCGGATTTCGGACGTCCACAGTCCCAGTGTCTTCAGTTCGTCGGCCAGATAGCGATTCACCTGCAGGAAATCGCCGGACAGCGTCTCGCGCTTGAACAGGTTCGATACCTGCGGCTCGATGCATTCGTAGCAACCGGCGATCGAGGCGATGGTGGCGGTGGGCGCGATCGCGATCAGCAGCGAGTTGCGCAGGCCGTGCTGCTTGATGCGTTCGCGCAAGGCGTCCCAGCGTGCGTCGTCGTGCGGTACGGCGTTCGGCCAATGGTCGAACTGCAGCTCGCCGTTCGCGGCGCGGCTTTCGGCGAAGCCGGGGTGTGCGCCGTCGGCCTCGGCCAGTTCGCACGATTGCGACAACGCGTGGAAATAGATTTCCTCGGCGATGCGCGTGGACAGCGCCGATGCCTCGGCCGAATCGAACGGCAGCCGCAGCTTGAAGAACACATCCTGCAGGCCCATTACGCCGAGCCCGACTGGCCGCCACTTCATGTTGGCGGTACGCGCGGTCTCGATCGGGTAATAGTTGAGGTCGATCACCCGGTTGAGCTGGCGCACGGCGGTGCGCACGGTGGCGGCGAGCTGGTCGAAGTCGAACGCGCCGTCGACAACGTGCCGCGCCAGGTTCACCGAGCCCAGGTTGCACACCGCCGTCTCGGTCGCCGAACTCACTTCCAGAATCTCGGTGCACAGATTGGACAGATGGATCACGTTGTCGGCGTTGGACGTCTGGTTGCTGGTGGCGTTGCAGCGATCCTTGAACGTCATCCAGCCGTTGCCGGTCTGCGCCAGCGTGCGCATCATGCGCGCGTACAGCCCGCGCGCCTTCACGGTTTTCACGGCGAGGCCGTCGGCTTCGGCCTGGCGATACGCAACATCGAACGTCTCGCCCCAGCTGTCGACCAGATGCGGCACGACCTTCGGATCGAACAGCGACCACTCGCCATCGTTCTCGACGCGGCGCATGAATTCGTCGGGGATCCAGTTCGCGATGTTGAGATTGTGCGCGCGTCGCGCGTCGTCACCGGTGTTGTCGCGCAGTTCGAGGAAATCCTCGATGTCGGCGTGCCACGATTCCAGGTAGACGCATGCGGCACCTTTGCGTTTGCCGCCCTGGTTCACCGCGGCGACCGACGCATCCAGCGTCTTCAGCCACGGCAGCAAACCATTCGAGTGGCCGTTGGTGCCCTTGATCAGCGAGCCGCGCGAACGCACCCGCGAATACGCCAGACCGATGCCGCCGGCGAATTTGCTGAGCTTGGCGACGTCGGCGTACTTGTCGTAGATCGACTCCAGCGAGTCGACCGGCGAGTCGAGCAGGTAGCACGAGCTGAGCTGTTCGTGGCAGGTGCCAGCGTTGAACAGCGTAGGTGAACTGGCAATATATTCCAGTGACGACAGCAGCCGGTAGAGTTCCAGCGTTTCGCCGATCTCGTTGCCGCCCAGCGCGCAGGCGATGCGCATGAAGAAATGTTGCGGCGTCTCGATCACTCGCCGTTGCTGCGGGTGGCGCAGCAGGTAGCGGTCGTACACGGTGCGCAGGCCGAAGTATTCGAAGCGGCGGGTGGCCAGCGGGTCGATCGCGTCGTTGAGCTTGCGCGCGTTGGCGGCGACGAAATCGCGCAGACGGTCGTTCAAGATACCCAGTTCGGCGCCGCGTGCGATCGACTGCGAGAAGCTCTGGATTTCCTGGCCACTGACTTCCTTGTCGATGTACGCGCCGAGCAGGCGCGCCGCGAGCTGGCCGTATTCGGGTTCCTCGGCGGTCAGGCCGGCGGCGGTGCGGATGGAAAGCTGGTCGAGTTCCTGGGTGGTGGCGCCGTCGTACAGACCGCCGATGGTCTTCAGCGCTACGCGCAGCGGATCGACGCCGTGCAGGCCTTCGGCGCTGCGCGTGACGGCGCGCACGATCTTGTTGACGTCGACGGTTTCCTGGCCGCCGTTGCGCTTGGTCACGCGCATCTGTGCCGCGCTGTGCGGCGGGGTCAGCGCGAACGCGGTTTCGGGTGCGGGCGTTTCGCCGATGGCGGCGGACGAGTCGGCGCGCGCGACGGTGCGCTCGCGTTCGGTGGTATCGAGGGGTTGCATGGCTGGTGGCTCCGGCATGGACATCAAACGCCTGCTCCCGCGCGCAGGGCCTGATAGCGATGGATTCCGGAGGCGACGCGCAAGCCGGGCACCGTGCGGCGTCCTGCTCCACGACGCACTTCCCCGCGGAGGCCGTCACTACGCACCGGGACACGTTCGTCCCGGTGTGCCGGCAGGTCTTCGGACTTGCGGACGGGGATCTGGCGATCCGCCTACTTGCCCCCGCTTCCCAGTCGTGGACGACCAGTGCATGTGGGGACGTTCGTTTCCGCTTTACCGCTGCGGGGCAGTTCCGGAGTTACACCGGATTCCCTTTTAAGCCCGACCGATGTCGCATCTGGTCGGGCACCGACGGACACAACATATCGGGTGACCCGAGCAAGGTCAACTCGATATGTTGTGTGTTTGCTATGAATGAGTTACGTGCCGCTTGTCGTCCGGCTTGTCGACACGGATCCACGTCGTCACTTTTTTTCGGCGGGCTTCAGGGCATAGCTCACTTTGTTGCCGGTCAGCTTGATATGACCTTTTTGCGTTAGACGGTTGATCACGGCTTCAAGTGTTGTCCCGGCCAGCTTGGGCGTGAACCATGATGCAATTGAGGATCGAAGGGTCTTGAGGCTCGCAGGTTTGGATTTCTTCATCCCGGCGAGGCGGGCAAGCGTCTCATCGACCCGTTGCTGTACAGGGTCGATTTTGGGTGATGGTTTGGGAGGTGTGGCGACTTGTGCAACGCCCTGAGACTTCGCCGAGGATGCGTCATGTGGCGGAGTAAAGCTGATGACGAGCTTGCTCGTGGCCTTTTTCGCTGGTGTCACTGGCGCCGCGGCCGTTGGGGTGGTCTTGGCGGCACCATCAAGGCTCTTGACCCGTCGGCATGCCATCTTCAGTGTCGTGATGTGCTTGATCAGCGGGTCGAAACCACCATCTTTCGAGACGATGGTAAATCGAGCGTCTGGGTGCAGGGCCGCCAATTGGCCAACGTAGAAAGAGATATGAAAATCGAGCGCGTTGGGGCCGTTGCCGACGATCTGTATGTACCTTACGTCATCGCCGAATGGTTGCAGCGCCTTGGTAAGTTCCAGTGATATCTTCGATTGCTGCTGACCCAGGAAAATGTAGATCCGGCACGTACCGGGCTTTAGCGGCCCCAGACTTTCTGGCTGCACATTCTCAAAGTCGACCAGGACGAAATGCGGGCTCATGTCACTCCCTGACTGATTGATCGAGTCTCACAACGCGTCGTGATCCAGCTCGCCGGTGCGGATGCGGATCACCTGTTCCAGCGTGCTGACGAAGATCTTGCCGTCGCCGATCTTGCCGGTGCGGGCGGAGGCCTGGATGGCTTCCAGCACCCGGTCGAGCTGATCGTCGGCCACCGCCGCTTCCAGCTTGATCTTGGGCAGGAAGTCGACCACGTACTCGGCGCCGCGGTACAGCTCGGTGTGGCCTTTCTGGCGGCCGAAACCCTTCACTTCGGTGACCGTGATGCCCTGCACACCGACTTCGGCTAGCGCTTCGCGCACGTCGTCCAGCTTGAACGGCTTGATGATCGCCACGACCAGCTTCATGGGTGGTTCCTTGAAAGGCATCGGTGATGCTGAAGGTGCATTTTGCCTGTCCGGCGGGGCATTGTCGCGCCGGGAACGGCACGTGTAGGACAATCCCTACAGTTTTTGACGGAGCATACCGATGGCGCACCCGATTTCCATTCACCTAATATTTACCTCGACGAGTTCGAGGTGCTATCCATGATGGATAGGCAGGATATCGACAAGATTGCCCTGCGACTTGTGTCGTTGGTACCGCCAGGGGTGGCACAGGCGCATCAGGATTTGCGAACCAACTTCCAGGACGTTCTGGCGCAGGGACTGCGCCGCCTCGACCTGGTCACCCGCGAAGAATTCGAAGTCCAGTCCCAGGTACTGGCGCGTACCCGCGCCAAGGTCGACGAATTGGAGCGACGCGTGGCCGAGCTGGAGGCCACAGTGGCTGCCCGCGCGGGTCAGTGACAACCGCCCTCCCGGGAGCCGCCTCCGATCCGTCACCCTCACCCCGAGAACGATCGGAGGCGGTTATTTATTAGCACTGCTGGATGGAGTCGCTCGATGTTCGTTTCTGTCAGCGACCCGTCCTCCATGCGTCAGCGATCAGCGGCCGCATGAGTCTTGCCGTCACCCTCAGCCGCGCCCAGGAAGGGATCGCCGCACCGCAGGTGATGGTCGAGGTACACCTTTCCGGCGGCTTGCCGTGCACCAATATCGTCGGCCTGCCCGAGGCCGCGGTGCGCGAGGCGCGCGATCGCGTGCGCGTGGCGATCCAGAACACCGCGTTCGAATATCCCGGTCGCCGCGTCACCGTGAACCTCGCGCCGGCCGAATTGCCGAAGGATGGCGGCCGTTTCGATCTGCCGATCGCACTGGGCATCCTCGCCGCCAGCGGCCAGGTGCCGCGCGAGAAACTGGACGACTGCGAGTTCCTCGGCGAGCTGGCGCTGACCGGCTCGCTGCGCAGCGTATCCGGCGTGCTGCCGGCGCTGCTGCGCGCGCGAGCCCGCGGGCGCCGCGTGGTGGTGCCGCGCGAGAATGCCGCCGAAGCGGCGCTGGTGCCGGATATGGACGTGCGGGTGGCCGACACCCTGGCCGAGGTGTGCGGCTGGCTGCGCGGCGCGCACGAGCTGTCGATGCCGGTCGGCATTCCCAGCAATGGCGGCGCCGAAGACGGTCCGGACCTGGCCGACGTGCGCGGCCAGTTGCAGGCGCGGCGCGCGCTGGAGATCACTGCCGTCGGCGGCCATCACCTCTTGCTGGTGGGTCCGCCGGGCACCGGCAAGACCATGCTGGCCGAGCGCCTGCCCGGCATCCTGCCGCCGCTGTCGGAATCGGAGGCGCTGGAAACCTGCGCCGTGCTGTCGGTGGCCGGGCAGGTGACCGACCTGGCGCGCTGGCGCCGGCGTCCCTTTCGCGCGCCGCACCACACCGCGTCGGCGGTGGCGCTGGTCGGTGGCGGTTCGTATCCGCGCCCGGGCGAGATCTCGCTGGCGCACAACGGCGTGCTGTTCCTGGACGAGCTGCCCGAGTTCAGCCGGCACGTGCTGGAAGTGCTGCGCGAGCCGATGGAATCGGGCCACATCATGATTTCGCGGGCGGCGCGGCAGTCGACCTTTCCCGCCCAGTTCCAGCTGATCGCGGCGATGAATCCCTGCCCGTGCGGCTACGCCGGCGACCCGCGTTGCCAGTGCACGCCGGACCAGATCCAGCGCTACCGCGCACGCATCTCCGGGCCGTTGCTCGATCGCATCGACCTGTGCGTGGAAGTGCCGCCGGTACCGCTGGCCGAACTGGGCACGCCACGCAATGAACGCGACGAGGATTCCGCCACGGTGCGCGCGCGCGTACTCAGGGCGCGGCGGCAATCGCTGATGCGGGCGGGGCGACCGAATGCCGAGATCAGCACGCGCGAGCTGGAGCGCGACTGCGCGCTGGGCCCCGCCGAGCGGCGCTGGTTCGAGCATGCACTGGAGCGGCTGGGCCTGTCCGCACGCGCCTACCATCGCGTGCTGCGAGTGGCCCGCACGATTGCCGATCTCGACGGCGGTGCCGCGCTGCTGGAGCGCGAGCACCTGGCCGAGGCGCTGCAATACCGCCGCTTCTGAGTGTCGCCTGCCGGCTGGACGTCTTCGTCGGTGCATGTTTCGATAGCGGCCTGATCTTCCAAGGACTGCGATGACTATCGAGCTGGGCCTGATGCTCGCCGGCATGCTGATGATCGGCTTCCTGGCGCAGTGGCTGGCGTGGCGGGTCAAGCTGCCGGCGATCCTGTTCCTGCTGCTGGCCGGCATCGTGCTGGGGCCGGTCAGCGGCGTGCTCGATCCGGACAAGCTGCTCGGCGGGCTGCTGTTCCCGACCGTGTCGCTGGCGGTGGCGCTGATCCTGTTCGAGGGCAGCCTGACCCTGCGCTTTCATGAGCTGCCGGGGATCGGCAAGGCGGTGCGCGGGCTGGTCAGTTATGGCGCGGTGGCCTCGTTGCTGCTGCTGGCGCTGGCCGCGCATCTCGTCGCCGGCCTGGCCTGGCCGATCGCGTTGCTGTTCGGCGCGCTGGCCTGCGTGACCGGGCCGACGGTGATCGCGCCGATGCTGCGCACCCTGCGCCCGAACGCGCGCGTCGCCAACACGCTGCGCTGGGAAGGCATCGTGATCGACCCGTTGGGCGCGCTGTTCGCGGTGCTGATCTACGAGGCGATCGTGTCGCGCCAGGAAGGCCACACCATCGGCATCTTCGTGGCGACGATCGGCTGCGGGGTGGTGATCGGCGCGCTGTCCGCCTGGCTGATGGCGTTCTTCCTGCGCCGCCAGATGATCCCCGAATACCTGCAGAACTACGCCGTGCTGGCTGCGGTGCTGTTCGCCTTCAGCGTATCCAACACGATCACCCACGAGTCGGGGCTGCTGGCGGTGACGATCATGGGTATCGCGCTGGGCAACCTGCGCGGCGTGCACATCGACGACATCCTCGACTTCAAGGAAAGCCTCACCACGGTGCTGGTGTCGCTGCTGTTCATCCTGCTGGCGGCGCGGCTGCATTGGCCGCTGCCGGACGGCATGCTGGGCGCGGGCATCGCCCTGTTCGTGATCGCGCAGCTGGTGGTGCGGCCGCTGACCGTGGCGCTCTCGAGTTTCGGCAGTGGCTTGAATTGGCGCGAGCGCACGCTGATCGGCTGGGTGGCGCCGCGCGGCATCGTGGCGGCGTCGGTGTCGGCGCTGTTCGCGCTGCGTCTGGATCAGCTCGGCGTGGCCGGTGCCGAGGCGCTGGTGCCGCTGGTGTTCACCCTGATCATCGGCACGGTGATCCTGCAGAGCGCCACCGCGCGGCCGCTGGCGATCTGGCTGAAGGTGGCCGAGCCGGAGCCGCGCGGCGTGCTGATCTTCGGCTCGGATCAGGTCGCCCGTGCGATCGGCAAGGTGCTGGACGAGGCCGGTTTCCGCGTGGTGCTGGCCGACGACGACTGGGACGGCATCCGGCTGGCGCGGATGGAAGGGCTCGCCACGTTCTTCGGCAATCCGGCCTCGCCGCATGCCGAACGCCACCTCGACCTCACCGGCATCGGCCGGCTGCTGGCGGTCTCCACCCACCGCGAGCGCAACTCGCTGGCCTGCGTGCATTACCGGCAGGAGTTCGGGCGCGAGAAAGTGTATCGGCTGCGCAACCTGACCCCGCAGGAAAACACCGATCGCGCGGCATTGTCCGGCGGCCTGCTGGCCCCGCCATTGTTCGACGAAGAGATGACCCACGGCCGTTTCGCCGACCTGCTGGCACAGGGCTGGCGGATCAAGTCGACCCGGCTCAGCAACACTTTCGACTGGCCGCATTTCATCGAGCAATACGGCTCGAACAGCGTGCTGATGTTCGGTGTGGAGGAGAAGGGCGCGTTGCGCGTGGCTTCGGCCAAGCGCGAGCTGGAACCGAAGCCGGGCTGGACGGTGATCGCGCTGGTACCGCCGCAGCCCTCCGGCGCCTGATCCTGCACAACGGCATGGCGGTTACGCCGCCGAGGCCTGCCTGAACTGCGCTTCCTCGGTCGAGCCCTTCAGCGCGGTGGTCGAGGACTGGCCCTGCTGGATCGCCTGGGTGACAGCATCGAAGTAGCCGGTGCCCACTTCGCGTTGGTGTTTCACCGCGGTGAAGCCGCGGTCGGCGGCGGCGAATTCCTTTTCCTGCAGTTCCACGAACGCGCTCATCTGGCGGCGCGCGTAGCCGTGCGCCAGGTCGAACATGCCGTAGTTGAGGCTGTGGAAGCCGGCCAGGGTGATGAACTGGAACTTGTAGCCCATCGCACCCAGCTCCTTCTGGAAGTTGGCGATGGTGGCGTCGTCCAGGTTCTTCTTCCAGTTGAAGCTGGGCGAGCAGTTGTAGGCCAGCATCTTGCCGGGGAATTTCGCGTGGATCGCCTCGGCGAAGCGGCGTGCGTCGTCCAGGTTCGGCTTGCTGGTTTCGCACCAGATCAGGTCGGCGTATGGCGCGTAGGCGAGGCCGCGGCTGATCGCCTGGTCCAGGCCGGGGCGCACGCGGTAGAAGCCTTCGACGGTGCGTTCGCCGGTGATGAAGGCCTTGTCGTTCGCGTCGATGTCGGAGGTGAGCAGGTCGGCGGCGTCGGCGTCGGTGCGCGCCACCAGCAGGGTCGGCACGCCGGCGACGTCGGCGGCGAGGCGCGCGGCGTTCAACTTGTCCACCGCTTCACGCGTAGGCACCAGCACCTTGCCGCCCATGTGGCCGCACTTCTTCACCGAGGCCAGCTGATCCTCGAAGTGCACGCCGGCGGCGCCGGCCTCGATCATCGCCTTCATCAGCTCGAACGCGTTCAGCACGCCGCCGAAACCGGCCTCGGCGTCGGCCACGATCGGCACCAGCCAGTCGCAATCGTCCTTGCCTTCGGCGTGGTGCAACTGATCGGCGCGCAGCAGGGTGTTGTTGATCCGCTTGACCACCAACGGTACCGAGTTGGCCGGGTACAGCGACTGGTCGGGATACATCTCGCCGGCCACGTTGGCGTCGGCGGCGACCTGCCAGCCGCTCAGGTAGATCGCCTGCAGGCCGGCCTTGACCTGCTGCATCGCCTGGTTGCCGGTGAGCGCGCCCAGCGCGTTGACGAAGTCCTCCTGGTGCAGCGACTTCCACAGCCGCTCGGCGCCGCGGCGGGCCAGCGAGTGTTCGACCGCGACGGTGCCGCGCAAGCGCACCACGTCCTCGGCGGAGTAGTTGCGCTGAACGCCGGTCCAGCGCGGGTTGTTGTTCCAGTCCAGGGTGATCTGTTCGGCGGTGGGCAGGGTGGTCTTCATGGCGTGGCTCCGTAGCGAAAGTCTGGATGGCTCGGTTCGAGCAGATCAGGCGAGTTGTTCGTAAGCGGGCAAGGTGAGGAAGTCGCCGAGCTGATCGGCGTGGGTCATTGCGCCGAGCAGTGCGGCGGCATCGTCGGCGCGGGTGGCGCCGGGGTGTTGGCTGTCGCGCAGGCGGTGGACATGCGTGGCCACCGCGTGATCGAACAGCGCAAAGTCGATCGGCGCGTGGTCGGGGAACTCGAGCGCGCCCCCGACCGGCGCCCCGCCGGCCGGAACGTCGGCATGATGCAGCCACTGCCACAACTGCGCGCGGGCGATTTCGGCGGTGGCGGCGTCCTCCATCAGGTGATGGATCGGCACGCAGCCGAGGCCGTCCAGCCAGGCGGCGGTGTAGCGCAGGCAGACCTCGACGTTGTTGTCGAAACCGGCGCGGCTGATCGTGCCGTTCGGCGCGGCGAGCAACTGTTCGCGGCTCACCTGCACGTCCTGGCGCAGCACACGCAACTGGTTCGGCGCCGGCATGTACTGATCGAAGATGTCCTGCGCCACCGGCACCAGCGCCGGATGCGCGACCCAGGTGCCGTCGTGGCCGGCCTGCACTTCGCGCAGCTTGTCGGCACGCACCTTGGCCAGCGCCGCTTCGTTCGCTGCGTCGTCGCCCTTGATCGGGATCTGCGCGGCCATGCCGCCCATCGCGAACGCGCCGCGGCGATGGCAGGTCTGGATCAGCAGTTCCGAATAGGCCTTCAGGAACGGCGCGGTCATCTGCACCTGGCCGCGCTCGGGCAGCAGGCGGTCGCGATGGCCGCACAGGGTTTTCAGGTACGAGAAGATGTAGTCCCAGCGGCCGCAGTTGAGGCCGACCGCGCGGCGGCGCAACGCGTGCAGGATCTCGTGCATCTGGAACGCCGCCGGCAGCGTCTCGATCAGCACGGTGGCCTTCATCGTGCCGACCGGCAATTGCAACTCGTCCTCGGCCGCGGCCATCACCGCGTCCCACAGCGCGGCTTCTTCCATCGCCTCGAGTTTCGGCAGGTAGAAGTACGGGCCGCGGTCGCAGCTGTGCAGCGCGCGGGCGTTGTGGAACACGAACAGGCCGAAGTCGACCAGCGCGCCGGCCATCGGTTCGCCGTCCACGCGGAAAAACTTGTCGTGCAGATGCCAGCCGCGCGGACGCACCACCAGCACCGCCGGCTTGTCGTTGACGCGGTAGCTCCTGCCGTCGGGCGAGGTGAACGCGATCGTGCCGTTCACTGCGTCGCGCAAGTTGATCTGGCCGTCGAGCTGGTTGCCGAACGTGGGTGCCGAGGAGTCCTCGAAGTCGGCCATGAACACCTTCGCGCCGGAGTTCAGCGCGTTGATGATCATCTTGCGCTCGACCGGTCCGGTGATCTCGACGCGGCGGTCCTGCAGTGCGGCCGGGATCGGTGCCACGCTCCACTCGGATTCGCGGATCGTCAGCGTGTCCGCGCGGAAATCCGGCAGGCCGCCAGCGTCGTAACCCGCCTGGCGCTCGCGCCGAGCCCGCAGCAGGCGCTGCCGGGTGGCCTCGAAGCGGCGGTGCAACTGGGCCAGGAAACCCAGCGCCGCGGGGGTCAGGATGCTTTCGTAACCGGCGTGGTCGGCATGGATCTCGACGGTGCCGGTATCGAGTCGTTCCTGCGGTACTGCCATGGGGTTGCTCCGAGTCGTGGATGACTCGAAGCTAGGGAGAAATCATGTATTTGACAAAGTGAATGTTTCAATCATTACTATGAGCATAACTAATACATTTTTCAACTGATTGAATGGGCTAGATGAAAAGGCCAGCCGATACGCTGAACAAGCCGAAAAAGTCGCGCCGCAACGCAACAAAAAAGCGTGCTGCTGGCGAGCATGCCGATGAGGTGGGCGGCCGTTTCTACTACAAGGGCAACCGCCACAAGCAGCTGCGCGCGTTTGTCAGCGTGGTGAAACTGGGCACGCTGACCCGCGCCGCCGAGGCGCTGTACCTGTCGCAGCCCACGATCAGCCTGCAGTTGCAGGCGCTGGAACGGGAGCTCGGGGCGAGCCTGGTCGAGCGGCGTCGGCGCCGCATCAACCTCACCGATGCGGGCGAGGCGCTGTATGAGCTGGCGCGGCCGCTGGTCGAGGGCTGGGACACGCTGGATCGCGACTTCCAGGCCAAGGTAAAGGGCCTGCAGGCCGGTCGGCTGACCATCGCCGCCGGCACCTCGACCATCCAGTACCTGCTGCCCGAGCTGGTGCGCCGCTATCGCGAGCGCTTCCCTGCGGTGCAACTGCAGCTGGCCAACGTCACCGGCAAGGACGGCCTGGCCTTGCTGCGCGCCGATGATGCCGACTTCGCGGTCGGCTCGATGCTCGACGTGCCGAACGACATCGCGTGGGCGCCGGTGCACCACTACGACCCGATGCTGATCATGCCGCCGGATCATCCGCTGGCCGCGAAGGACAAGATCACGCTGGAGGATATTTCGCCCTATGGGCTGATCCTGCCGCCGCAACGGCTGTCCACCTACCGGCTGGTCGACCTGGTGTTCCAGCAGCAGCAGGTGCCGTACCACGTGGCGATCGAAGTGGGCGGCTGGGACGTGATCAAGGAGTACGTGGCGATGGGCATGGGCATCTCGATCGTCACCGGCATCTGCATCACCGCGGCCGATCACGGCCGGCTGGCCGTGCGCAACATGAAGCAGTACTTCCCCCAGCGCAGCTACGGCGTGGTGATGCGCAAGGGCAAGTTCCTCAGTGCCGAGGCGCGCGCCTTCGTCGACCTGATCCGGCCCGGTCTGCTGACTCATCGTGACTACGACGAGTCGGGGCACTCGGGGCGCTAGCGGAAGTCAGCGCGCCGCCTTCGCGATCAGTTCGTCCAGATGCATGCGCCGGGCGAGCAGGACCGAGCCGTCGTACGACAGGTGGCCGTCGTCGCGGTACAGGAAGGTGCCGTCGAGTTCGGTCCGGCACGCCTTCGCATCGCACAGGAACGCGTCGAACGACAGCACTTCGACGCCTGCCCGCGCGCGAATCCGCTGCAGGAAGTCGAGCACCCGGCGCTTGCTGGCATGGTATTGCGCCAGCGGGATGTCGCAGTCGATGAAGCGGCCGAACAGCGTGCGGTTGCGCGCCTTGCGCTCCAGGCAATGGGTATAGTCGAAGCCGTCGCCCGGCGGCGGTGCCACGATCACCACGCGCCGGCCCAGTGCGCGGATCCGGCCGATGGTGGCGGTCAGTGCCGCCAGCGCGGCGTCTGCATCGGGCGATTCCACCCGCGCCTGCCCGTCGACCACGTGCAGCATGCGTCGTGCCGGGTCGAAGTACTCGTAGAACGGACTGGACAGCACTACGGTGCGGATCTCCGGATGCGCCGCGAGATAGGCGATCACCGAATCGTTGAAGCCCAGGCAGCGCTCGGCGAATTCGCGCGTGTACACGCGGTAGATCTGGGCCAGCCCCAGCAGCGGCCCGCAGGCGCTCTTGGTGGCCTGCAGCACTCCGCCAGGCATGCTCGCGGCCAGCCCCGGCACCAGATGCATGGCGAACGAGTCGCCCCAGATCATCGTGGCCGGATGTGCCGCGTTGCTGCAACGCATGGTGTATTCCAGGCGCCGGTAGCCGTCGCACGCCGCGTCGAAGCCGACGTTGTCGCGGCGCAGCCAGGCGTAGTCGATGGCCGGTCCGCGTACCGCATGAGTGCCGGTGCGCGCGGCGAGGGTGAGCGGCAGCAGCGCCAGGCACAGCGAAGCGGCGAGTGCGGCCAGCGACCAGTGCCGTGGCGAACGCGCTTCGAGCCGGCGCACCGGCAGCTCGACGCCGCGGTACAGGGCGAAGCCCAGCAGCAGCGCCAGCGCGACCGCGCCGGCCAGCACTTCCGGCGTCGGCGTGCCGAAGGACGGGTCGCCGGCGTAGACGTTGTTGAGCAGGGCGAAGATCGGCCAGTGCACCAGGTACAGTGAGTACGAAGCGTCGCCGACGGCGGCCAGCGCGTTCGGAATCGGGCGGTCCTGCAGTTCGTCGTGCCGGCGCAGGATCACCACCAGCGTCGCCACGCAGACGATCGCGATGTTGACGAAGTTGGGCGCGGGCAGCGGCCAGATCGGGACCACGAACAGCGCGGCCAGCGCCGGCAGGAACAGCAGCGACACCAGCCGCCGCCGCCGCGGACCCTGCGCGCCGGCCAGCGCCGCGAGCGAGCCGATCGCCAGTTCCCAGGCGCGCGTGGGCAGCAGGTAGAACGCCGCATCGGGCCGCGAGTAGGTCAGCGCGACGCACAGCGCGAAGCTGGTGGCCAGCACCGCCAGGCTGCCGGCGAACCACCCGCGCCGCGGCACCAGCAGCAGCGCCGCCGGCAGCAGCAGGTAATACTGCTCCTCGACCGCCAGCGACCACACGTGCAGCAGCGGCTTGAGCGCCGCGGCGCCGGCGAAATAGCCGGTCTGCTGCAGCAGCACGAAGTTGCCGGTGAAGCTCACCGCGCCCGCGAGTTGCCGGGTGAAATCCTGCCACTCGCCGGCGTCGAGCAGGAAGAACGAAGCCGCCGCAGTGGCCGCGAAGGTGACGTACGCGGCCGGCAGCAGGCGCTTGGCGCGGCGGAAGTAGAACGTGGCGAAGCGGAACCGGCCGTGGCCGATGTCCCTGGCCAGCAGGCTCGTGATCAGGAAGCCGGAAATCACGAAGAAGATGTCAACGCCCAGCCAGCCGGCGCCGATGAAACCGGCGCGGGCGTGCTGCAGGATTACCAGCAGTACCGCCAGGCCGCGCAGGGCCTGGATGTCGGTGCGCAACGGCGGTTTGCCTGCGTCCATGCCTGCCCGTCGTGCAGGTGCCTCAGAAACGGCGAGTCAGCGTGATGCCCCAGCTGCGCCCCTCGTATGCACCGGTGTTGAGCACCCGCTCGCTGTAGCCGGCGTTCACGCTCAGCTGCCACGGCGAGAAGATGCCGACGACCAGCGATGCGTTGATGTCGTTGGCGCGACGCCACGAAGTGAAGGTCTCGTCGCGCTGCCGGCCCAGGCCCGCCTGCAGCGACAGTCCGGCGTCTTCGCCGAGCCCCACGTAGAGGTTGGCGGTCAGCGCGTAGCGTCGATAGTTGTCCGGCGCGTAGTAGCCGTGACCGGGGTTGCGGTCGAACGACAGGTGCTCCGCGCTGGCGCCGAGGTCCAGCATGACGCCGGGTTGGCGCACGACTGCGCGACGCAGTGCGGCGTTCAGGTCCGTACTGTTGTTGCTGTCGCTGAAGTGGTCGCGGCGCAGCCACAGATCGCCGGTCCAGCGGAAGTCCGGCGTCCACTGCGCGTGGCCGGTGACGCTGGTGCGGTCCAGCCCCAGCGAGAGTGAGCGCGGCGAGGCGGCGACGCGATCGTGGTCGGCCAGCAGGTCGGCGCGGAAGGTATCGCCGAAGCGATGGTCCAGGCCGAGCCGCCACAGGGTGGTGCCGCTGCCGTCGATCGAGGAGCGGCCGACGGCCGCGCTGAGCGTGGTGTACAGCGACGGTGCGTAACGCAGCCCGACCAGTCCGCGGTTCTCGGCGAGCATGCGGGCGCCGGTGATGCTGGCGAACGGGCTGCTCAACGGTGCGCGGTAGTCCCACCGGCCGAACTCGGCGGTCCAGCGCAGCGCTTCGCCTTGCGCCAGTTCCGCGCGCAGGGTCGGTTGCGAGCGTTCCAGGTCGTCCGAGTCGGAACCGTGCTGGTAGTCCAGCGCGACGAAGGAATCGGTGCGGATGCGCACCGAGCGCTCCAGGTCGCGCGCGTCCTTGCCGTCCGGCCTGGCGCGCTTGACCGCCGCGACGTAGGGCAGCGCTTCGCGCGGTCGTGCCGACTGCCGCAAGGCGATGGCCTGCACGTAGTTGGGCAGCAGGCCGTCCGGGTCGGCGGCCAGCGGTGCCGCATTGACCTGCTGCGCCGTGCGGATCCAGCCGCCCCAGGCGAGCACGCCGGCGAGCACGACCTGGCCCTCGCTGCTGCGGGTGGCTTCCGGATGGGCGTCCAGCACGCCCCTGGCGCCGGCATAGTCGCCATTCCAGGTCAGGTAGCGCGCCAAGTCGAGCACGGCGGCCTGGTCGCCGGGGTGCCCGGCGACGTACTCGCGCATCGTGCGCGTGGCGTCGTCGACGTGGCCGGTCCACATCAGCGCCCGTGCCTGCGTGTCCAGGGGCTGGATGGTGGGGCTCTGTGCCCATGTGCAGGCCGGCGCCGCCAGCAGCGCACCGACAAGCCAGGCGAGGGGTTTCATTTGCGCCATTTGCGGTTCCCCGTAATCCACAGGTCGATGGCGAACTGGCCGATCGTGCGGATCTCGGTCAGCATCAGGAAATAGCGCAGCGGCGTCACCAGCAGACCCTTGCCCAGCATCTTCCAGCGTTCACCGCGGGAGATCACCGTCAGCACGATCAGCGACAGCGCCGACTCCGCCAGCAGGGTGACCAGCAGCGGCTCCCACCAGCGCAGCAGGGCCATCACGATCAGCGCGGTGGGAAAGCCGATTTTCTCGAACGCGGACATGAAGATGATCCAGCCCAGCGGGCGCCCGTAGCGTCTCGTGACTTCCTCGCCGAAGGCTTGCCGGTACGGTTCCTGCACCTTGCGCAGTTCCTGGATGTGCTTTCCGTGCTCGCCGTGCTTCTCGTCCCAACGCCGGCGCGCGCGTGCGAACGCCTTGAACGGGCTGCGCACCAGCGCGTCGAAGTAGTAGCAACTTTGCAGGAAGGAAGAGGACCACAGCGAGATCTGGCGCGGCAGATGGGTAGCCAGCGGTTCCTCCGAGCGCGCCGTCACGTCCAGCAGCTGGGCGTTGCGGTAGCCCTGATTGATCAGCGCAAAGCCGATGAAGATGTCCTCGGAGTTGGTCAGGTTGTCGCCGAATTGCGGCTCGTAGCGGTCGAACAGGTCCTCGACGTATTCGCGGCGGTAAGCCACGGCGCAACCGACCGGGTTGGTGATGCCGCCGAAGAAGACCACCTGGCCGTGGAACACGAAGCCCTGCAGGAAGCGGTACAGGCAATCGCGGTAGATGTTGGTCAGGCCCCACCACATCAGCTGCAGTCGGCCGCGTGCGGCCTTGGGGTCGACGAACGGCGCGCCGGCCAGCACCGCGGCGTATTCCGGCGTCGCGGCCAGGGTGCGGCGGTCGACCAGGCGCATCGGCAGCACGCGGCCGCAGACCGAGGCGACGCCGACGCCCTTGTAGAGTTCCTCGACGCAGCGGGCGATGTAGTCGGGCGACTCCAGGAAGGTGTCGCCGTCGAGGATGAACTCCACGTCCGCGTCGAATTCGCGCGCCTGGCGCTTGATCGTGGGCGTCTTGCCGATCGACGACTGGCGCCGGATCACCTGGACATCGAGCCCCAGCCGCTGCGCCACCTGCTCGGCGCAGCTGGCCGTGGCATCCGTGCTGCCGTCGTCGACCACGATGATGTTGCGCGGCTTGAGCGTCTGCCGCGCCACCGAGACGAGGCAGTGGGTGATGTTCTCGGCCTCGCGGTAGGCCGGGATGACCACGTCCACCACGGCCGTGCGCCAGTCGCGGGTGGGCGTCGGTACGGTCCGGTCCGGACCGCGCAGCAATCCGATGACGCTGAGCAGCGCGCTAGGACTGATGACAAACCAAGGGGCGGTGGCCATGTTCGGTCCCTGTGAGGGTGATGCGTCGTTCGCGGATGAGCTCGTCGAGCGTGTCTTCCAGCGTGTAGCGGTGCCGGAACCCGGTCAGCGCACGCAGCCGGGTCAGATCCGGCCGGCGCCGCTGGATGTCTTCGAAATCTTCGCCGTAGGCTTTCAGGTACGGCACATGGCTGATCGGCGAGTCGCTGTCGGCGCGTTCGCGGATCAGCTCGGCCAGCGCGTTCATGCTGATCTCGCGGTCGTTGCCCACGTTCGCCACCAGCGCGTCGCCGTTTTCGCGCGAGGCGAGCAGGTCGAGCGCGCGCACGTTGTCGCGCGCGTCGCAGAACGAACGGGTCTGCTCGCCGTCGCCGTACACCGTGATCGGCTCGCCGCGCACCGCCTGTTCCACGAAACGCGGTACGACCATGCCGTAGCGGCCGGTCTGGCGCGGCCCGATGGTGTTGAAGAAACGCGCCACCAGCACCGGGATGCCGAACTTCTGCGAGTAGGACAGGGCCAGTGCCTCGTCGGCGATCTTGCTGACCGAATAGTTCCAGCGCGTGCCGGCGCGGGTGGACACGCTGAGGTCCATGTCCTCGGTCAGCAGTTCCGCATGGCGGTGGCCGTAGACCTCGGAGCTGGAGGCGACCACCACCTGCGGTTGCCAGCCGCTGGCGGCGATGGTGCGGAACAACCGTTCGCAGGCGGCGATGTTGGTGGCAAGCACGCGCGTCGGCTCGGCGATCACGCGGTACACGCCGACCACGGCGGCAAGGTGGTAGACACGGTCCGCCCAAGCCGCGGCCTGCTGCAGCAGCGGCCAGGTGAGCATGTCCGCCTCGTCGAAACGGAAGTTCGGCGACGCCTCGAAGGGTGCCAGGTTGGCGCGCAGGCCGGTCGACAAATCGTCCACCACATGGACCTTGTCCCCGCGCGCGAGGTGCAGCGCTACCAGATGGGAGCCGATAAAACCGGCCCCGCCCGTGATCAATACGTGCATGTTCGGATTCCCCCAGTGCATGCCGACGCCTGCCACGGCGTCGCAATCCATAATGTGATGTGTATCACATTTTCAGTGCGTATTGACAAGCATACGCCATGCCATGAAGGGAGAATCCATGCCGGTAGCGGATTTTCAATCCGATGCGCTGCCTCGCTGTCGCAGGGGAGGGGCACGGGATGGCCCAAGCGGGTCAGGAAAGGACAAGGAGCGTCGCCGGCCGACATCGCGCCCTCCGGCCCCGCCGCCTTGCTGCGGCGCGATGCGGGACTCGGCCGGCGAACGCGGGCGACCCGGCCGGCACCCGGTTTGCGGGTGGCTGAGGATGTGCGAAGCCGGGCCAGGAAAGCCCGGGAGCGGTCAGACGTTGCGGTGCTTGCCCGCGAACGGCGCGTAGAACGCGCGCAGGCGGCTGATGTCGGCGTCCATGTCGGCGCCGGTGTCGAACAGCGGGCCGAGCCGGATGGTCTTGTCGGGATAGTGGAACGCGACCGGGAAGATCGGCACGCCGGCGTCGTGGGCGATGTGCCAGAAACCGCTCTTCCAGCGCTTCACCGGCTTGCGCGTGCCTTCCGGTGCGATGCCCAGCCAGAGTTTCTCGCGCTGGCGGAACTGGTCGATCATCTGCTCGACCACGCCCTTGGCGGCGCCACGGTCGATCGCCATGCCGCCAAGCCGGCGCAGCAGGCTGCCCAGCGGCCAGAAGAACAACTCCTGCTTGCCCATGAAGTGCACGTCGGCGCCGACTGCCACCTTGACCAGCAGGCCCCACACGCCGTCCCACCAGGACGAGTGCGGCGCGGCGATCAGCACCAGCTTCGGCGCGTCGGGGAACTCGCCGACCAGGCTCCAGCCGGCCATGCGCAGCACGGCGCGGCAGGTGCGGCGTTGCCATCCGTCGCGCAGTTGCGGCATCTGCGGCGGCAACTGGGCGGGAGTCGGGAGATGGCCTTTCATTCGAGCTCCGGTTTGCGTGAACGGTCCTGCTTGATCCTGCCGCGTTGCTGCTTGCCGGCCAGGCGGCGTTCCTTCGAAGCGCGGGTCGGTTTGGTGGCGACGCGTTTCTTCGGCGGCACCAGCACACCGCGGATGATCTCGACCAGCCGCTCGCGCACGTCGTCGCGGTTGCGCACCTGGTCGCGGAAGCGGCGTCCCTGGATCACCAGCACGCCTTCGGCGGTGAGCCGGCGATCGCGCCGCGCCAGCAGGCGCGCGCGGATTTCCTCCGGCAGCGAGGGCGAGTTGATCACGTCGAAACGCAGCTCCACCGCGCTTTCGGTGCGGTTCACGTGCTGCCCGCCGGGGCCGTCCGCGCGCAGAAAGCGCTCGACCAGTTCGGACTCGGGCAGGGAGAGGGTGCGGCTGATAGTCAGCATGCGGTGGAGTGTAGAGGGCCAGAAGTGAGTAGGTGAAGCGAGGAGTGAGAAGTGAGAGAAAAACGGCCGTGCGTCCGGACCCTGTTTTCTCTCACTTCTCACTCCTCTTCACTCACTCCTGGCAATGTCCAGCCGAAGCGATCAAGCAACCCGATATACGCGGCGTCCAGCGGCGCCTCGGTCTCCATCGCAGCGCCGGTCAGCGGATGCGCGAAGCGCAATCGCCACGCATGCAGCAGCATCCGGTGGCAGCCGAAGTGCTGTTTGTACAGCCGGTTGTGGTCGCCGCGGCCGTGCTGGCAGTCGCCAACCACCGGGTGATGGATGTGCGCCAGGTGCTTGCGGATCTGGCGGAAGCGGCCGCTCTCCGGTTCGGCCAGCAGCAGTGCGTAGCGCTGTTGCGGATAGCGGCCCAGCGCGATCGGCACCTCGATCGTGGCCAGCCGCCGGTAGCGCGTGCGGGCTTCGCGGCGCGGGCCGGTTTCGCGCGAGCCGGGCAGCGGGTAGTCGATCACGCCTTCGTCCGGCTCGGGCCAGCCGCGCACCACCACCAGGTACTGCTTGTGCACCGCGCGCGCCATGAACTGCTCGCCCAGCGCAGCGGCGACTTCCTTGTTGCGCGCGACCAGCAGCACGCCGCTGGTGGCGCGATCGAGCCGATGCGCCAGGTACACGCTGTCGCCGACCTGCTCGCGCAGCAGGTCGATCAGGAATTCCTCGGCGTTGCCCACCATTTTCGAGCGGTGCACGGCGAGACCGGCGGGCTTGTTCACCGCGATCAGCGCGTCGTCCTGGTAGAGAATCTCGATCATGGTTTGGTCCGTGCAGGGGCGCACCTGGTGCGCTCCTGCAGGTCAGCGCGAGCGTGGCCAGCCGATCGCGAAGGCCAGCAGCCCGGCGATGCCGGCGCACAGCGGCGGCCAGATGCCGTGTTGCGGCGCCGATGTCCACAGCAGGGCCGCGCCGATCAACAGCGCGCCGCCGAGCAGGCTGCAGGCGAGCAGCTTGTGCTGGCGCTGGGCGTTGTCGTGCATCAGCTTGAGCGCGACGGGGTCGCTCAGCGCGCGCCGTTCGCCACGGCCGATCTGGCGCAGCGCCTCATGCATCAGCTCGGGAAATTCCGGCGCATGGTGCAGCCATTCGGGCAGCCGCTTGCGTACCTCGCGCAGGGTGCGCAGCGGGCTGTAGCGTTCGCGCAGGATGCGTTTCAGCACTGGATGCGCCACCGCCCAGATGTCGATCTCCGGATCGAGCATGCGGCCGACGCCCTCGATGTTGAGCAGGGTCTTCTGCAGCAGGATCAGTTGCGGCTGCAGGGTCAGCTCGAAGCGGCGCGCGGTCTGGAACAGCTTCACCACCAGTTCGGCCAGCGAGATCTGCGACAGCGGGCGGGTGAAGTACGGCTCGCACACCGTGCGCACCGCCGCTTCCAGTTCGTCCAGACGCACGTCGGCCGGCATCCAGCCGGCGGCCACGTGCAGTTGCGCGATGCGTGCGTAGTCGCGCTCGAACAGCGCGATGAAGTTCTGCGCCAGCCAGTACTGGTCGGCCTCGGGCAGCGAACCCATGATGCCGAAGTCCAGCGCGATGAAACGCGGCTCGCCGGTGCGCGCGGGGTCGACCCAGATGTTGCCGGGGTGCGCGTCGGCGTGGAAGAAGTTGTCGCGGAACACTTGTTCGTAGAACACCCGCACGCCCTTGGCGGCGAGCGCCTTGCGGTCGAGCCCGGCAGCGTCGATCGCGACGATGTCGTCGCTGCTGATGCCGTGCACGCGCTCCAGCGTCAGCACGCGTGCACTGGTCAGTTCCCAATGCACCGCCGGCACGTAGAGATCCACGCCGCTGTCGAAGTTGCGCTTGAGCAGGCTGGCACTGGCGCCTTCGCGCTGCAGGTCCAGCTCGTTCTCCAGCATCTTCTCGACTTCGGCCACGACATCCAGCGGGCGGATCTTGTCGGCGTTCGGATGCCAGCGCTGGGCCAGTTCGCCGAGCGAACGCAGTAGCTTCACGTCGCGGGCGATCTGCGCGTCGATGCCGGGGCGCAGCACCTTCACCACCACCTCGCGCCCGTCATGCAGGGTGGCGGCGTGCACCTGGGCGATCGAGGCGGAGGCCAGCGGGGTTTCGTCGAATTGGGCGTATAGACGGCCAATCGGAGATTTCAGTTCCTGCTCGACGATCGCGCGCGCTTCGCTGCCGGGGAACGGCGCGACCTGGTCCTGCAGCAGGGCGAGTTCGTCGGCGATGTCCGCCGGCACCAGGTCGCGGCGGGTCGACAGCACTTGGCCGGCCTTGACGAAGATCGGCCCGAGCTCGGTCAGCGCGTGGCGCAGGCGGGCGCCGCGCGGCAGGCCGCGGATGTCGATGCGCGGGCGCGCCACCAGCGGGCGCAGCAGTTTCAGCGGACGGTACAGGTGGGCGGCTTCGACCAGTTCGTCGAGCCGGTACGCCAGCAGCACCGAGGCGACCCGCAGCAGGCGCGGCACCACTTTCAGCGGCGTCACGCGGCGTTGCCCTGCAGGCGTTGCATCAGCCGTTGTACGCGTGATTCCAGCCGCTCACTGCGCTCACGCACGTCGTCCACGCCGTCGAGGAAACCTTCGACTTCGCCCGGCGCCATCGCCACGCGCACCTCGTCGCGCAGCCAGTCAGCGCTGTCCTCGGTGAGATGGCTGGCGGTTTCGCGGGCGTGGGCGAGGCCCTTGCGCACGGCCCTGGCCAGCGGCACGCCGAGCACATCGCCGAAGCTGCGCGCGAATGCTTCCTCGAAATCCGGCGCGAACTTGCCGGCCAGCTTTTCCAGCCGGCGCGCCAGCTCGGCATCGCCGGCGATCTCCACCTTGCCCGGTGCGATGCCGTCATCGTCGCGGCGGAACAGCATCGCCAGCAGGCTGCCCGGAGTGGCGGCGACCTTCAACTGATTGTCGTCTTGCGGCGGCCCGACTTTCAGGCGCGTGCCGTCGACAGTCACTGCCAGCGCGAGCTCCGGCCCGCGCAGGTGCACTTGCACGCTGCGGCCGTTCAACGCGGCCAGCTTCTGCTGCGTGTCCGGGTCGAGCGAGAGCGTGTGGTTCAGCGCGGTTTCCAGCGCACGGCCGGCAAGCTTGCGCAGCGGTTGCGGCAACCAGGAGTTGGGAGTGGCGGCGTTCATCCGCCGATTGTAGCCCGCCGGCCGGGCTCAGACGTCCGCGGCGCCGGGGAAACCCAACTGGCGCCAGGCTTCGTAGACGGCCACGGCGACCGTGTTCGACAGGTTCAGGCTGCGGCTGTCCGGGCACATCGGCAGGCGCAGGCGTTGTTCGACGGGGATCGACTCCAGCACATCGCCCGGCAGGCCCGCGGTCTCGCAGCCGAACAGCAGCGCATCGCCGTCGGCGAAGCGGGCGTCGACGTGAGCGACCCGGCCGCGGGTGGTGAAGGCGAACACCCGCGGCGTGCCGATCGCATCAAGGCAGCTGGCCAGGTCGTCGTGCACCGCGACGCTGGCGTACTCGTGGTAGTCCAGCCCGGCGCGGCGCAGCCGGGCATCGTCAAGCTGGAAGCCGAGCGGCCGGATCAGGTGCAGCGCGGCGCCGGTGTTCGCGCACAGGCGAATCACGTTGCCGGTGTTCGGCGGGATCTCGGGGTGGAACAGGATGACGTGCAGCATCCCGCCATTATCGCGTGTCCGGGCAAAGTTTCGTCGAGTGCTCAACCGCCGATCTGCGGGCAGACCACGCCGTCCGGCGGCAGCGCGCAGCTGGTCGGCGCGGCCAGCAGGATGGCGCCGACGCTGCTGTTGGCGGCGAGCTGCACGGAGGCCGGCGTGGTCGTCACCATCGCGCCAAGAATCAGGCCGCAGACCGCCAGGCAGGCGATAAACAGGCCGCGCAACATCAAGGTCTCGAATTTCATGATCATGTCTCCGATGAATGGGTGGAAGTCCCTGCATCCCGGATAGAGCAATCCCCGTGCCAAGCGCTGTGTGCTGTACAAGTTGTTGATTTCGTTGATTCATGACGGCGAATTCGGCGACTGGAAAATTGTCCGCGGACAGCCGTCCGCCCGTTGCCGGACAGCCGGACACCGCGCCGCCAGCACCGGCTCGACCGTGCCGCAAGTCATTTGCGATGGCTGCGTGGCGCCGCTAGCCTGCGGAGACTCATCCGTGAAACAGGAGGTTCACCGTGGCAAAGAAACCACTCGCCCTGCTCATCGCCGGCCTGCTGGCCTTTACCGGCGGCATGCCGCTGGTGCTGGCTACCCCCGATGCCGCTGTCGCGACCGCGGCAACGCAACAGATCCCCGAACTCGCCTACACCCGCTTCACCCTGCCGAACGGCCTGACCGTGGTGGTGCACGAGGATCACAAGGCGCCGGTAGTGGCGGTCAGCGTGTGGTACCACGTCGGTTCGTCGTACGAGCCGAAGGGCAAGACCGGTTTCGCGCACCTGTTCGAGCACCTGATGTTCCAGGGCTCGGAAAACCACAAGGACGAGTTCTTCAAGCCGTTCGAGCTGGCCGGCGCCACCGATCAGAACGGCACCACCTGGCTCGACCGCACCAACTATTTCGAGACGGTGCCGACCAGCGCGCTGGACATGGCGCTGTGGATGGAATCGGACCGCATGGGCCACCTGCTCGGCGCGATCGGCCAAGCCCAGCTCGACGAGCAGCGCGGCGTGGTGCAGAACGAGAAGCGCCAGGGCGAGAACCAGCCGTACGGCCGCGCCAGCGAGCTGATCCAGGCCGAGGCGTTCCCGGCCAACCACCCGTACCACCACGACACCATCGGTTCGATGGACGACTTGAACGCGGCCTCGCTGGGCGACGTCAAGCAGTGGTTCCGCGGCTACTACGGTGCGGCCAACACGGTGGTGGTGCTGGCCGGCGACATCACGCCGGCAGTGGCGAAGGAAAAGATGCTGACGTACTTCGGCGACATCGGCGCCGGTCCGCAGGTGCCGCGACCGCAGCCATGGGTGGCGCCGCGCGACAGCTCGACCCGCGGCACGATGACCGACAACGTGGCGCAGACCCGCATCTATCGCGAGTGGAACGTGCCGGGACGCGGCACCACCGACGAGAACCTGCTGGAACTGGCCGCCGCCGTGTTGGGCGGTAGCAAGACCTCACGGCTGTACCAGCGGCTGGTCTACCAGGACAAGCTGGCCGACGACGTTTCCGTCGAAGTGGAGCAGCACGTGCTGGCCAGCCTGTTCAACCTGCAGGTGGACGTGAAGAAAGGCGCCGACCCGGCCAAGGTCGAAGCGGCGATCGCCGACGAATGGCAAAAATTCCTGAAGGACGGCCCGACCGCCGACGAGCTGGCGCGGGTCAAGACCGAAACCCGTGCCTCGTTCGTGCGCGGGCTGGAAAAGGTCAACACGCAGGCCTCGATCCTGGCCCAGGGCCAGCTGTACCGCAACGATCCGGGCGCCTACCTGAAGGACTTCAAGGAATACATGGCGGCCACGCCGGCGCAGGTCAGCGCGGTGGCAAACCGGTGGATCGCCAGGGGCGACTACACGCTGACCGTGGTGCCGGGCAAGGTCGAGGCAACCGACATGGCGAACGTCGCCGGTCGTGCCGCGGCCAGCGGTGCGCCGGCGCCGGTGCTGTCGGCGAAGGGCGACTACCGCACGGTGAAGAGCGACGTCGACCGCAGCAAGGGCGTGCCCGAGGTCGGCACGTTCCCGGACCTCAGCTTCCCCGCCCTGCAGCGCGGCAAGCTGGACAACGGCGTCGAGGTGATCCTGGCCGAGCGCCACACGGTGCCGGCGGTGCAGATGCAGTTGCTGTTCGATGCAGGCTATGCGGCGGACCAGGGCCGCAAGCTGGGCACCTCCAGCTTCACCATGTCGATGCTGGATGAGGGCAGCAAGAACCTGGATTCGGTCGAGATCGCCAAGCGCAAGCAGCGGCTCGGCGCGATCATCATGTCCGGCTGCGGGCTGGATTACTGCAACGCCTCGCTCAACGCGCTGGATGACCAGCTGAAACCGTCGCTCGACCTGTTCGCCGACATCGTGCGCAACCCGGCGTTCCGCGAAGCCGACATCAGCCGCCTGCGCGGCCAATGGCTGGCCGGCATCGCCCAGGAAAAGAGCCAGCCCACCGGCATTGCGCTGCGCACCCTGCCGCCGCTGCTGTACGGCAAGGGCCACGCCTACGCGATCCCGTTCACCGGCTCGGGCACCGAAGCGTCGATCAAGTCGCTGAGCGCCGCCGACATGCGCGCGTTCATGGGCGACTTCATCCGCCCGGACAACATGCAGATCCTGGTTGCCGGCGACACCACGCTGGACAAGATCATTCCGCAGTTGAACGCGGCATTCGGCCACTGGAAGGCGCCGGCCGGCAAGGTTCCGGCGAAGAACATCGGCAAGGTCGCGCCGCCGGCGCAGGTGCGCGTGTACCTGGTCGACCGCCCCGGCGCGCAGCAGAGCCTGATCCTCGCCGGCAGCCTGGCGCCGTCGACCGAGGCGCCGAACGATCTGGAAATCCAGACCATGAACGGCGCGTTCGGCGGCACCTTCACTTCGCGCCTCAACATGAACCTGCGCGAGGACAAGCACTGGGCCTACGGCGCCTTCAGCTTCCTGCAGAACGCCCAGGGCCAGCGCCCGTTCATGCTGTACGCGCCGGTGCAGACCGACAAGACCGCGCCGTCGGTGGCCGAGATGCTGAAGGAGGCGAAGGGCGTGATCGGCGACCAGCCGCTGACCGCGCAGGAGATCGGCAAGATCAAGGTCGGCGACGTGCGCAGCATGCCCGGCGGCTATCAGACCACTTCGGCGGTGATGGGCGCGCTGCAGGGCATCGCGCTGTACCACCGGCCGGACGACTACGTGCAGACCCTGAAGTCGCGCATCGAGGCGCAGACGGATGCCTCAGTGGAAGCGGCGGCGAAGGAGATCATCCACCCGGACCAGCTGACCTGGGTGATCGTCGGCGATCTGGCGAAGATCGAGGCGCCGATCCGCGCGCTGAACCTCGGCCAGGTGCAGGTGCTCGACGCCGACGGCAAGCCGGCAGCCGGCAAGCCGGCGAAATGAGCCGGCGTGCGGCGCCGGTTTTCACCGGCGTCGCACGTTATGCGTTGGTTGCAGGACGCGCTGGCGTCCTCGCGTTAGGATGGAGGCCGGGCTGGCAACGGCCCGGCCTCTTTCACTCCAAGACACCGCTGCGGAGCTACCCATGCGCAAGACTCTGTTGTTGCTCGTTCCCGTCCTCCTGCTCGGCGCCTGCAGCTGGGGCATCACCTTGGACGACGCGGCAAAAAACGTGCGCACGGCGTGGAGCGGCGACGTGTCCGCCTGCCGCGACCTGGGCAAGGTCACCGTCTCCGTGATGGAGCGGGTCGGTCCGGTCGACCGCAACGACATCAAGGTGCGCGACGAACTGGAAGTGCTGGCCCGCAACGAGGCCGCCAAGATGCACGCCGACACCATCAAGCCGCTGGCCGAACCGGCCGATGGCTCGCAGCCGTGGGGCGCGTACCAGTGCGGCAGCCACACGCCGGCAGCGTCGGCGCCGCCGTCCCGTTCGGGTTCCGCACCGGGCGATGCGCAGACGTTCCCGATCCAGGGCCACTGACACCGTCAGGGTTCAGCCCACCTCGATCCAGCCGCGCGCCCGTGCGATCCGCAGCGAGGTGCCAAACGCGCTGCTGAGCGCCTGCAGGCGGGTGAGGATGCGCTGCGCATCTTCATCCGTGGCGATTCGCGGACGGCCGCGGGTCTCGTTCTGGCGCGTGGCGTCGTCGCCCCGCTCGTTGAGCACGACCGGCACCAGTTCGAGCTGGCGCAATCGTCCGTCGCGGTAGTGCAGGTGCGCGATGGCGCTTTCCCAGACCTCCGGAGGGTAATGCCCGGGCGCGGTGCGCGAATGGAAGATCAGGCTGCCGAGGCAATAGAAGATCGGCGCGTCGCGGTGCAGCTCGATTCCATGCAGCAGCGGTGCGCCGTGCGCGAAGAACGCGCTGGCGCCTGCGTCGATGCAGGATCTGGCGAAGCGGCGGGTCCATTCGCGGGTCACGCGCATGTCGTCGCCCCAGTCATGGTTGTGCAGGCAGGCGACGACGCGGGCCGAACCGGCGGCATCGCGAATCGCTGCATGGATGCGCTCGACGTCCCCGTTTTCCGGTTGGCCATGCGCGACGAATCGCAGTTCGTTGATGCCGGGCAGGGTGGCGGTGGCCGCGGCGCCGTCGCGGATCTTGCCGGCGGCCATGGCGATCAGGGCCACCGGTTGCCCGGCGGTGGCGAAGCGCGTCGCGCGGCAGGCGTCGGCAAGGTTGCGGCCGCTGCCGGCAGCATGAAAACCGGCTTCATGTGTTGCCTGCAGTGTCGCCAGTATGCCGTCGCGGCCGAAATCGCCGGCATGGTTGTTGGCCAGCGCGAGCATGTCGAAACCGAGCGTGCGCAGGCAGCGCAACTCGTCGATGCCTGCCTCGTGCAGGAATACGCCCTCGCGGGTCGGAGCCCCGGATGCGCGGGTGCGGATCGCTGTCTCCAGGTCGGTCATGGCGACGTCGCCGCGGCGGATTTCCGCGATGACGGCGGCGAGCCCGGGGTAGGCGTCGGCGCACAGGTCGTGGGCAATCAGGGCCTGCCCGGTCAGAGTCAGGGTCTGCACCGGCGAGAGGCGTTTCGCTCCGCACAGCAACAGCACTGGCACGGCTGCCAGCCCGGCCATGAGCCGACGACGCTGATGATTGCAGGACTCGGTCATGGTGCCCCCGTGATGGCAAGGAAACGGTACCGGACGAACGCCAGGCCTGCGCATGCCTGCCGTGGCGATGTCATGGTTGCGTGGGGTATTCGCCACGTTGTTAGTGCCTAGCAACACATGCCGGGCAGGCCGGACGCAAGCGTATTCACCAGCACGGGAAACTCATATCAAAAACGCATGGATGCATTACATGAGCCGATAAGATTGCATAAGTTACCCACGCATGAATTACTCGGAATCATGCCCGCGATGGGCTTGCAAACAAGTTGATGCCGATTCCTTGGGAGGGGTGATGAACGAGATGACGAATAATGGGCCGACGCGGCGTGGCATGCGCCGGAGTTTGATGATGATGGCGATTGCCGGGGCGCTGGGCGCGGGTGGCGTCATGCTGCCCGTCAGCGCGCAGGAAGCGAACGCCAGTGCCGCCGATTCCGGCAGTGAGGCGAAGACGCTGGAAGCGGTCAGCGTGGTCGGCTCGCGCATCCGCCGCAAGGACGAGACCGCGGCGAGCCCGGTGTTCACGATGGAACGCAGCGAGATCGAATCGACCGGAGTGGTCTCGGTCGGCGAGCTGTTGCAGGAGCTGCCGTCGGTCGGCTCCAGCTTCAACTCGACGGGCTCCGGCGGTACCAGCCATGGCTCCAGTTCGCTGAATCTGCGCAACCTGGGCGCCAACCGCTCACTGGTGCTGGTCAACGGGCGGCGCTGGGTGAACGGCGCGGGTACCCGCGGTTTCCGCGACTTCGTCGACCTCAACACGATCCCGCTGGCCGCGGTCGAACGGGTCGAGGTGCTGCTGGACGGCGCCACGGCCATCTACGGCGCCGATGCGATTGCCGGCGTGGTCAACATCATTACCTACAGCAGCTTCGACGGGCTCAAGCTCAGTTCCTATGTCGGCACCACCGACAAGGGTGACGGCTTCACCCACAACGAGGATTTCCTGTGGGGCAAGTCGGGGGACTGGGGTTCGGCGCTGGTATCGGCAACGGTTGCGTCGAGCAAGGAGATTCTTGCCGGCGACCGCGACTTCTCGAACACGCCGCTGCAGGGGTTGAGCCGCAACACGCCGGCGGGCCGCTTCAAGAACAGCACGGCGGTGGGCAGCTTCGGCACCAAGGCGTTCGTGCGCGACGGCAGCGGCGGCTATCGCCTGGACGTGCCGGCCACCGACGTCTACAACGAGACGCCCGACACGACCCTGATCGGGCCGCTGGATCGCGCCGGCCTTTACGGCCAGTTGCGCTTCCATCTCGGCGACTCCGTCACCTTCGTGACCGAGGGCCTGTACAACACCCGCGAGTCGAGCCAGCGCTTCCCGGCAGCCACCCCGCGCATCCGCGGCGGCGATGGCATGACGATTCCGGCCGACCACCCGTACAACCCGTTCGGGGTGCCGTTCCAGGGCAGCGGCACCAGTTTTGAAGTGGTGCGGGCGATCACCGAGCTGGGTCCGCGCATCAACACGCAGAACGTGAACACGATGCGTCTGGCCGCGGGTTTCGAAGGAGACTTCACCAACGGCTGGTCGTGGAACAGCTTCTATACCTACGCGCAGAACAAGGCGAAGTGGACCTCGGCCAACCAGATCGACCTGGACAAGGTGGCGCTGGCGCTGGGCCCGAACGATCGCTGCGTGGCCAACGGCTGCGTGCCGCTGAACATTTTCGGCGCGATCACCCCGGACATGGCCAACTACATCCGCGCCAATGGCGTGGACCGCAACGGCACCAAGCAGCATGACTTCACCGCCAACCTCACCGGCGACCTGTTCGCGTTGCCGGCCGGCATGCTGGCGTTCGCGGCGGGTGTCGAGTACCGCAAGGAATCCGGCTTCGACGAGCCGAGTGCGTATTTCAACCAGACGCCGGAATTCATCAGCTACAGCCGCAAGACCACTTCGGCGCCGCGCCTGCCGACGAGCGGCTCCTACGATCTGAAGGAGGCCTACGTCGAGTTCAACGTGCCGCTGCTGGCGGACCTGCCGCTGGTGAAGCAACTGGAGCTGTCCGCGGCCACGCGCCACTCGCGCTACAGCACGTTCGGCGGCACCACCAACAGCAAGCTCGGCCTGGTCTGGCGCCCATGGGACGACCTGATGGTGCGCAGCACCTGGGCGCAGGGCTTCCGCGCTCCCTCGATCAACGAGCTCTATGCAGGCCTGCGCCAGACCAACCTGCCGGCCATCGATCCGTGCAACGGTGGCGGTGCCGGCAAGCCCGGCTGCGTCGGGGTGCCTGCCAGCTACGACCAGAGCAATTATTCGGGCGGCTCGATCCTCTCGACCGTGGGCGGCAACCCCGACCTGCAGCCGGAGACCTCGGTCAACCGCAGCACCGGTTTCATCTACACGCCCGGCTTCGCCAAGGGCCTGACCTGGTCGGTGGACTGGTACGACATCGACCTGAAAGAAGCGATCTCCAGCTTCGGTTCGCAGAACCTGCTCAACCTGTGCGCCAGTACCGGCCAACGCTGCAACCTGGTCACGCGCGACAGCAGCGGCGAGATCGTCAACCTCATCGACGGCCCGATCAACCTGAACCGGATCAAGGCCCGCGGCGTCGATACGACCTTGCGCTACCAGTTGCCGAAGATGGCCGTGGGCAACTTCGACCTGATGTTCAACGCCGCCTATCTCAGTGCGTTCGACCGCTACGACACCTTGCCCAACGGGCAGGTGCGGGTGGCGACGCGGGCCGGCAAGTCGGACATCGCGCGCGAGAGTTTCCCGCGCTGGAAGGCCAACACCAGCCTCGACTGGTCGCTCGGCCTGTGGTCGGCGAACTGGAGCATGCACTACATCGGCAACACCGACGAGGGCCCGGCGCCGGGGTACGGCCGGATCCCGGTGCAGCTCACGCATGACGTGTGGGGCGCGTATACCCTGCGGTCACAGCCGGTGACGTTCACCGTGGGTGTGCAGAACCTGTTCGACAAGGAGCCGCCGTTGTCCTATGTCAATGGCGGCGACCTGAACTTCGACATGAGTACCTACAACCCGCGTGGCCGCTTCATTTACGTGAAGGCGGCAATCAACCTCTGAGGCAAGCGCCGGCGGCGTCCGTGCGATACGGGCGACCGCCGGTGCCGTGAGGCTTCGTCAAACACATGGAAACTCCCGGCATGGCCAAGAGCCCCGTCACTGGCGACAAACCCGCAGGCCGTCCCCGCCGCGCGATCGATGTGCATCCGGTGCTGATGCTGCTGTCCGTGTTGCTGCTGTGTGCGATGCTGACCTATGTGTTGGACTCGGGCGCGTTCCAGCGCGTCGATGGACGGGTGGTGCCGGGAACGTACATGGTGGTCGAGAAGTCCCGCGACTGGCTGCACCTGCTCGGTCTGGGCGGCGCCAGCGAACTGGCCCGGCCGGCCGGCCTGGTCACGGTGCTGCAGTCGATTCCGCTGGGCCTGGTTCGCAACGCGCCGCTGATCTTCATGGTGATGTTCGTCGGCGGCATGTTCGGCGTGTTCAAGCAGACCGGCGCGCTGGACGCCGGACTGGACCAGCTGGTGCACCGCTCGCGCGGCAACATCTACCTGCTGGCGCCGGTGCTGATGTGCGCACTGGCGGCGGGCAGCTCGTTCCTCGGCTTGATTTCAGAATACCTGGTGGTGTTGCCGGTGCTGCTGTCGATGGCCGAGCGGCTGCGGCTCAATGGGCTGTACGCGGTGGCCATGCTGCTGATCGCGGCCAAGATCGGCTACATCGCCTCGGTCAGCAACCCGGTGGTGCTGCCGATCGCGCAAGGCATCGTGCAGGTGCCGATCTTCAGCGGCTTCGGCATGCGCCTGGCGGTGCTGGGAATCTTCCTGCCGATCGGCGTTGCCTACCTGCTGTACCGCATCCGCCGCAGCGGCTTCGTCAAGGCGGATTTCGCGGCCGATGCACGGTCCCTGTCCGGACGCCACATGGGCGTGCTGTTGCTGCTGGGCCTGGCGATCGTGCTGATGGTCTACGCCGGACGCACCTGGAACTGGCACTACAACGAACTCAGCGCGTTCTATCTGGCGGTCACCGCGGTGCTTGCCGTGGTCGGCGGCTTGGGCGCGCGTGCCAGCGCGGACGCCTTCATCGACGGCATCAAGGGCATGATCCTGCCCTCGCTGCTGATCGGCCTGGCCGGCGCCATCCACGTGCTGCTGCAGCAGGCGCAAATCCTCGACACGGTGGTCAACGGGATGGCCGGACTGATCCACGAGCAGTCGTCGTGGATTGCGTCGCTGGCCATCATGTTCACCGAAGCGGGGCTGGATGTGCTGATTCCCTCGACCTCGGCCAAGGCCGCGATCAGCATTCCGATCCTGTGGCCGATCGGGCAGCTGTCGGGTCTGCACGGCAACTCGGTGGTGCTGGCCTACCTGTTCGGCAACGGCCTGATGGCGATGGTCAGCCCCACCTCCGGGCTGATGCTGGCGATGCTGGCGATGGCGAAGGTGCCCTACGGCCAGTGGGTGCGTTTCATGTTGCCACTGACCCTGGTGCTGACCGCAGTGGCGATGGTGTTTTTGTTGGTCGCCACGCGGATCGGTTATTGAGCATGGCGATCGGCAGCGGCATGAAGCACGCACTTGCGAGTGGCGTTGACGGCGTGGCGGCGGGTCTGGGCGAAGGCCCGTACGCAGTAAGCCTCAACCCGGATGTGATGGTGGCAATGCGCGATGGCGTGCAACTGGCCGTCGATCTGTATGTGCCGGTGGCGGCTGAAGGTTCCGTCGCAACGCGTTGGCCGTGTCTGCTGGAGCGCACGCCGTACGACAAGTCCGGCACGGCGCAGTCGGACGTCGTGGCGGGGCAGCCGCTGCCGCTGTCGAAACCGCAGATCGCGCGCTGGTTCGCCAGCCACGGTTTCGTGGTGGCGATGCAGGATTGCCGCGGCCGCTACCGTTCGCAGGGCGTGTTCACCAAGTACACCAACGAGGCCGATGACGGCTACGACACGCTGGCGTGGCTGGCGACGCAGCCGTGGAGCAACGGTCGCGTGCTGACCCAGGGGCTGTCGTATTGCGCGCACGTGCAGACCGCGCTGGGCAGCCTTGCGCCAGCGGCGCTGACCGCGCAGTTCGTCGATTCCGGCGGGTTCTCCAACGCCTATCAGGGCGGCATTCGCCAGGGCGGTGCGTTCGAGCTCAAGCAGGCGACCTGGGCGTACAAGCATGCGCTGCTCAGCCCGCGCACGCAGCAGGACCCGGTGCGCAAGGCGGCACTGCAGGCGCAGGACATCCGCGCCTGGTTCCGGCGTATGCCGTGGGCGCGCGGCGACTCGCCGGTCAGCGCCGCGCCGGAGTACGAGGACTATCTGTTCGAGCAGTGGGAACACGGCGATTTCGGTCCCTACTGGCAGCAGGTGGAGTTATGCGGCGAGCGGCATTACGACGGCTATGCCGACGTGCCGATGGTGCACATGTCCAGCTGGTACGACCCGTACGTGCGCACCGCCACCGACAACTACCTGGGCCTGTCGCAGCGCAAGCGCGGGCCGGTGCATCTGGTGATGGGGCCGTGGACCCACGGCCGCCGCTCGCAGCCGTTTGCCGGCGACGTCGATTTCGGCGCGGCGGCCACGCTGGACGCGGCCTTCGGCGGCTCGTTCTACGAACTGCGCCGGGCCTGGTACGACTACGTGCTGGGACGCAGCACCGACAACCCGTTCGCGCGCGGCCGCGTGTCGATCTTCCTGATGGGCGGCGGCAGCGGCCGGCGCAATGCCGAGGGCCGGCTGCAGCACGGCGGGCGCTGGCTGCATGCCGACGACTGGCCGCTGCCCGGCACCGCCACGCGGGCCTGGCACCTGCATGCCGACGGCCGGCTCGATCCGGCGCCGTCATCCGCGCCGTCCGCCGCGCTGGATTACGTCTACGACCCGGCCAACCCGGTGCCGACCATCGGCGGCACCATCACCTCGGCCGAGGCGATCATGCCGCCGGGCGCGTTCGACCAGCGCGACGATGCGCGTTTCTTCGGCTGCGAAGGCAGCGGCCGCGACATCGGCGAACGCGACGACGTGCTGTGTTTCCGCAGCGCGCCGCTGGCGCAGGATGTCGAGATTGCCGGCAGCATTCGCGCGCGGCTGTTCGTATCGTCCGATTGCGTGGACACGGACATCACGATCAAGCTGATCGACGAGTATCCGCCCAGCGCGGACTACCCGCAGGGTTTCGCCATGAATCTCAGCGACGGCATCCTGCGCCTGCGCTACCGGGATTCGTGGGAGCAGCCGCGCCTGCTGGTGCCGGGGGAAGTGGTCGAAGTCGAGGTCGAGGCCTTCGCCACCGCCAACCGGTTCAGGCAGGGGCACCGGATCCGGCTGGACGTGTCCAGCAGCAACTATCCGCATTTCGATCTCAACCCGAACACCGGTGCCGCGCCGGGTCGCTGGTGCGAGGCGCGGGCGGCACACAACCGCGTGCACATGGATCGCGCGCATCCGTCGCAATTGTTGTTGCCGGTGTTGCCGCTGCGCGACGATGGATAACCGGCCTCCGGTGTGATCGTGTACGTTCACAGGCAGCCGATTCGCCGCCGCCAGGTGCCGCCAGCCATGAAACTCGACAATATCAAGACGCTGGAAGCCTTCCGCGAGATCATCCAGCTCGGTTCGGTGACTGCGGCGGCGCGCAGCCTGGGTTTCAGCCAGCCGGCGGTCAGCCGGCTGCTGGCGCAGTTCGAAGCCGAGCTGGGTTTCAAGCTGTTCCATCGCAGCAAGGGCCGGCTGCTGCCGACCTCGCAGGCGCTTATCCTGTTCGAGGAGGTGGATCTGGCCCTGCAGGGCGTCGAGCGGATCAACGTGCTGGCCAAGGACATCCGCCAGACCAATGCCGGGCAACTGCGCGTGGTGGCGCCGCCGAGTTTCGCCGAAGGGCCGCTGGTGAAACTGGTCGCCACCTTTCTGACGCTGCATCCGAAGATCCATATCAACATCGATTCGCGCACCCGGCCGACCGTGATGAACCTGGTCGCCACGCGCACCGCCGATTGCGGTTTCGGCAAGCTGCCACTGGATCACCCCGGGATCCGCCTGCGGCCGTTGATCAGCAGCCCCACGGTCTGCGTGTTGCCGCCTTCGCATCCGCTGTCGGCGGGCAAACGCGCGATCGGCGCCAAGGAGCTGGCCGGCGAACCGCTCATTCTGGTCGGCCATCGCGGTGGCGACACCCGCATGCGGATCGGTCGGGCGTTCCAGCAGGCCGGGGTGCATCCGAATGTGCGGCTGGAGACCCACAACGTCGGCGCGGCCTGTGCGCTGGCAGCCGAGGGCGTCGGCATCGCCATCGTCAACGAGCTGCTGTCGCGCCGCTCGCTGTGGACCGGCGTGTGCATCCGTCGTTTCGCGCCGGCGATCGAGCAGGAGTACGTGTTCATGTCGTCGGCCAATGTGCGCGAGACGCCGTTGACCGAAGCGTTCTATCTGCATTGCCGCGCGGCGTTGTCGGGGCGGACGCGGTCGAAGCCGCGCGAGCCACGCCCGGCATGATGCCGTGGCCGCGATCGGCTCCAGCCGAGAGTGCCGACCCGGATGATCCTATCCGCCGCTGGCCGACGCGTGGCCGCAAGTGGCGGCGGTAGGCGTGCCGCGCGTGGTTTGCGATGATGCGCGTTGTTGTCTGCCGATGTCGCCATGAACAAGTTGATCACCGCACCGGGCCGCCTCGCGCGCCGCATGCTGCCGTTCCGGCGCAAGCCGGAGGTGCACGCCGACCTGCCGTTCTTCGCGGTGCCGGCCGACGCCATCGCCGTGCTGCCCGATCCGGCCGCGTTCCGGCAGACGCTGCTGCGCCTGATCGCGCAGGCCAGCCGGCGCATCGTGATCGTGACGCTGTACCTGCAGGACGACGACGGCGGCCGCGAAGTGCTCGATGCGCTGTACGCGGCGAAGGCGCGGCAGCCGGGGTTGCAGGTGTCGGTGTTCGTCGACTGGCATCGCGCCCGGCGCGGCCTGATCGGCAAGCAGAAGAGCGAAGGCAATGCGGGCATGTACCGCGAGTACGCCGCGCGGCTCGGTGCGGGCGTCGACATCCACGGCGTGCCGGTGCAGAACCGCGAGCTGTTTGGTGTGCTGCACCTGAAGGGCTTCGTGATCGACGACGCCGTGCTGTACAGCGGCGCCAGCCTCAACGACGTCTACCTGGTGCGGCACGGGCGCTACCGGCTCGACCGCTACCACCTGCTGCAGCATCGCGGCCTGGCCGACGCGATGGCGGGCTTCGTGCAGCGGCACTTCGCCGGCAGCGAAGCGGTGCGCCGGCTTGGCGAAGGCGAGCTCCCGCCGACGAAAGCCTTGCAGCCGGCGATCCGCGAGTTCCGCCACGATCTGCAGCGCGCCGCGTACGAGGTTCCGTGCGACACGCTGGATGCCGGCGAGGTGGCGGTGACGCCGCTGCCCGGCTTCGGCCGCAGCGACAACACGCTCAACGAGGCCTTGCTGGCGCTGCTGCGCGGCACGCGCCAGCGGGTGATCCTGCTGACGCCGTATTTCAACCTGCCGCGGCCGGTGCGCATCGTGCTGGGCCAGCTGCTGCGGCGCGGCTGCAGCATCGACATCATGGTCGGCGACAAGACCGCGAACGATTTTTATATCCCGCCGGGGCAGCCGTTCAAGGCCATCGGCCTGCTGCCGTACCTGTACGAGAACAACCTGCGCCGCTTCGCGCGGGCGCACCGCCGGCAGGTCGACAGCGGCCAGCTCAACCTGCACCTGTGGCGCGACGGCGACAACAGCTATCACCTGAAAGGCCTGTTCATCGACGACGACGTGGCCGTGCTGACCGGCAACAACCTCAACCCGCGCGCGTGGTCGCTGGATCTGGAAAACGGCCTGGTCCTGCGCGACCCCGCGCGCCTGCTGCAGGCGAAGCACGCGGCGGAATGGGCGGCCTTGCGCCGGCACGCCACGCGGCTGGCCGATTACCGCGCGCTGGAAAGCCCGCGGCGCTACCCGGCCGAAGTTCGCCGGCTGCTGCGACGATTGAACCGCACGCGGCTGGACCGGCTGGTCAACCGTTTGCTGTGACGTTCAGCCCGCCGCGAGCCGGTTGAGCCGCATGCCCAGCCAGTTCGCCACGTTCGGCCATTCGTCGGCGAGGATGCTGAAGCAGACGGTGTTGCGCAGGCTGCCGTCGGTGCGACGCCGGTGGGCGCGCAACACGCCTTCGCGCTGCGCGCCGAGGCGCTCGATCGCACGTTGCGAATCCTCGTTCCGTTCGTCGGTGTGAAAGGCCACCGCCACGCAGCCCAGTGTCTCGAACGCGTGCTCCAGCAGCAGGCGCTTGCAGGCGGTGTTGAGGTGGGTCTTCTGCCAGCGTTTCGCGTACCAGGTGTAGCCGATGGCGAGGCGCGGCAGCGCGGGATCAATCTCGTAATAGCGGGTGCTGCCGACGATCTCGCCGCTGCTGGCCTCGCGCACGGCGAACGGCAGCATCAGGCCGTCGGCCTGACCCTGCAGCGCTTTTTCGACGTAGTCGCGCGCCTGTCCCGGCGGCGGCACACTGGTGACCGTGAGGTTCCACAGCTCGCCGTCGGCGGCGGCGGCTTCCAGTGCCGGCACGTGGTCCAGGCTCAATGGTTCCAGCACGACGTAGTCGTCCTGCAGGCGGATCGGGGCGAACGGGTTCATGGGCAGTCCGGCGTGGCGTTCAGGCGTCGAGATCGGGGATCAGCTTGCTCTCGAGCCGCGCGATGTTGTCTTTCAGCAGCAGCTTGCGTTTCTTCAGCCGGGTCAGCTGCAATTCGTCGCGACCGATCGCAGAGGCCAGCCGGTCGATCGCCGCGTCGAGGTCGCGATGCTCCATCCGCAACTCGGCCAGGAGATGGACGATCTCGGCGTGATCCTGAACCTGCATGGCAATAACGGCTGCTGGGGGCGGTCCCCCTAGTTTAGCGCCGTTTGCCGCCGCGGTAGCCCGGCGTCCGGCCGGCTACAATAGGCGGTCTTCGCCGTCCGATTGGCCGTCATGCCCGCCCAGCTCGAGATTCCCCGCCCACCCGCTGCCGAGGCCGGCAAACTGGCCAGGCGCCTGCGTCGCCAGGTCGGCCAGGCGATCGGCGATTTCGGCATGATCGAGGACGGCGACAAGGTGATGGTGTGCCTGTCCGGCGGCAAGGATTCGTACACCCTGCTGGACCTGCTGCTGCAACTGCAGGCGAAGGCGCCGGTGCGCTTCGAGCTGATCGCGGTGAACCTCGACCAGAAGCAGCCGGATTTCCCCGAGCATGTATTGCCGGATTACCTCACCGCGCGCGGCGTGCCGTTCCACATCATCGAGCAGGACACCTACAGCACGGTGACGCGGGTGATCCCTGCCGGCAAAACCATGTGCAGCCTGTGTTCGCGGCTGCGCCGCGGCGCGCTGTACACCTGGGCGGCGGCGAACGGCATCACGAAGATCGCGCTCGGCCATCACCGCGACGACATTCTCGCCACGTTCTTCCTCAACATGTTCTACCAGGCGCAGCTGAAGGCGATGCCGCCGAAGCTGCGTTCGGACGATGGCCGCCATGTGGTGATCCGCCCGCTGGCGTATTGCCGCGAGGGCGACATCGCCGAATACGCGGCGCAGCGGCAATTCCCGATCATCCCGTGCAACCTGTGCGGTTCGCAGGACAACCTGCAGCGCCAGGCGGTGCGGCGCATGCTGGCCGCGTGGGAACAGCAGCAGCCCGGGCGCAGCGAGAACATCTTTCGCGCGCTGACGCATGTGTCACCCTCGCATCTGGCGGATCGCCAGCTGTTCGATTTCGCGCTGGGCGCATCGTCTGCCACGGCCTGGTCTGCCGACGCGGCGGATGAGACCGCGAACCGGCAAGCTTGAACATTTCGCCCACCCTTCCACTGTCTGTCGAGTAACCGCCGTGTCCTTCTTTGCATCCGTTGAAATGGCCCCGGGCGATCCGATCCTGGGCCTCACCGAGACCTACGTGGGCGATCCGCGCCCGGGCAAGATCAATCTTGGCGTAGGCATCTATGTCGACGAGCAGGGTTGCATCCCGCTGCTGCCGACCGTGCACGAGGTGGAACAGGCGCTGGCCGCGGCGGCGAAGCCGCGCGGCTACCTGCCGATCGACGGCCTGGCGGCATACAACCGGCTGACCCAGCAGCTGGTGTTCGGCGCGGAATCGCCCCTGCTGGCGGCCGGTCGCGTGGCCACCGCGCAGACCATCGGCGGCAGCGCCGCGTTGCGCGTGGCGGCCGACCTGCTGAAGCAGGTGGCCGGGGCGGGCGCGAAGGTCGCGATCAGCAGCCCCAGCTGGGGCAACCATCACGTGGTGTTCCGCACGGCCGGCTTCGAGCTGCTGGAGTACCGCTACTACAGCGCGGCCAGCCACGGCCTGGATGTCGCCGGCATGCTGGAGGACCTGGGCAAGCTGGAACCCGGCACCGTGGTGCTGCTGCACGCGTGCTGCCACAACCCGACCGGCGTCGACCTGGATGCGGCGCAGTGGCAGCAGGTGATCGAGCTGCTCAAGGAGCGCCGGCTGCTGCCGTTCGTCGACATGGCCTACCAGGGCTTCGACCAGGGCACCGAACAGGACGCCACCGCGGTGCGCCTGCTGGCGGCGTCCGGGATCGCGGCGTTCGTGGTCGCCAACTCGTACTCCAAGTCGTTCTCGCTGTACGGCGAACGCGTCGGCGCGCTGTCGATGGTCGGCGTCGACCGCGGCGAGGCCGAGCGGCTGCAGTCGAAGATCAAGCAGGTCATCCGCACGATCTATTCCAGCCCGTCCACCCACGGTGCCGCGCTGGTCGCCGGCGTGCTCGGCAGCGCCGAGTTGCGCGTGCGCTGGGAACAGGAACTGGGCGGCATGCGCGGGCGCATCCATGCGATGCGTGCCGGTTTCGTCGACAAGCTGGCCGCGCTGGGTGCGCCGGACTTCGGCTTCATCAACCGCCAGGCCGGCATGTTCTCCTATTCCGGCCTGAGCAAGGCGCAGGTGCACCGGCTGCGCGACGAGTACGCGATCTACGCACTCGACAGCGGGCGCATCTGCGTGGCCGCGCTGAACCAGGCCAATCTCGACACCGTGGCCGCGGCGGTCGCTGCCGTTACCCGCTGACACTCTGACCGTCATTCCGGCTTTCGCCGGAATGACGGCGAACCCCCTGCCTCCCGCAGCACTGACCCGGATTCCTGAATGTTCTTTCGCAACCTCACGCTGTTCCGTTTTTCCCCCGCCGTTGCCAATGACCTGAGCCGCCTCGACGAAGCGCTGGCCGAGCACCGGCTGCGCCCGTGCGGGCCGCTGGAAATGTTCACCAAGGGCTTCGTGCCGCCGGTCGGGCGCGGCGAGAACGAGCCGCTCACGCATGCCGTCAAGCAGTGCACGCTGCTGACCGTGGGTGGCGAGGACAAGCTGCTGCCGGCCGCGGTGATCAACGACGAACTGCATCGCAAGGTGCAGAAGATCGCCGAGGAAGAAAGCCGCAAGGTCGGCGGCCGCGAGCGCAAGCGGATCAAGGAAGATCTGCTGACCGAACTGCTGCCGCGCGCGTTCGTGCGCAACTCGCGGATGTCAGCCTACGTCGACAAGAAACACGGCTGGCTGGTGCTGGACACCTCCAGCCGCAAGTCGGCCGAGAACGCGCTGACCCAGATCCGCGAAGCGCTGGGCAGCTTCCCGGCGGTGCCGTTGGCACCGGAGGAAGGCCCGCGCGTGCTGATGACCGACTGGCTGGCCAACGGCAACCTGCCGGCCGGGCTGACCCTGGGCGACGAGTGCGAACTGCGCGATCCGGCCACCGCCACCGGCGCGATCGCCCGCTGCCGCCGGCAGGACCTGGACGCCGAGGAGGTCAAGGAGCACCTGCGCAACGGCAAGCAGGTGTTCATGCTGGGGCTCACCTTCGACGACCGCATCAGCTTCGTGCTGGGCGAGGACCTGATCGTGCGCAAGCTGAAGTTCCTCGACGTGGTGATGGACGAGCTGGGCGACAGCCAGCAGGACGCCCAGGCCGAGCTGGACGCCGGGTTTGCCCTGCTGACGCTGGAACTGGAGCGCCTGCTGGGCAAGCTGGAGGAATGGTTCGGCCTGCCGCGCCCGGCCGATAGCTGAACGAAAAATCCATACCGCCGTGACGCCCGGCGCGCCATACTGGGTGTCCGGCCGCTTGCGGGCGGCGGATCCCCATCTTTGATCGGAACGGGCCAGGCGAGAAGCAGGCAGGTCATGGCGCAGCATTTGGAAGGCGATTGGCTGGAACTGGCAACGGTGGGCGGCAGCCTCATCCGGGTGCTGAAGAGCGCCCATCCGCGCGCGCGCCGGCTGCGCCTCACGGTGACGCCGCAGGGCGCGCGGGTGACCTATCCGCTCGGCACCCATCCGGCCCAGGTCAGCGCGTTCCTGCGCAACCACGCCGAATGGCTGGAGCAGAAGCTCGACGAACTGAACCTGATCGTGAAGCCGTTGCCGCCGCTGCGCGTGGGTTATGCGTGCAGTTTTCCGTTGCGCGGCGAGACGGCCGAGCTGGACTGGGCCGAAGGCACCTACCCGAAGATCGAGCCGCACGCGACCGGCCTTACCCTGGTGATCCCGCGCCCGCACAGCCGTGCGTTGCCGATCGCCCGCGGCCTGCTCGCCTCGCACCTGGAAACGCTGATCCGCCGCGACGTCTCGCGCTGGCTGGCCGGCTACGTGCCGCAGCTCGGGCTGGCACCCACCGCGCTGAAGATCCGCCCGATGAAAAGCCTGTGGGGCAGCCTGGACACCCGCGACCGCATCAACCTGGACCTCGCGCTGGCGCTGGCGCCGCCGGCCGCATTGCGCTACGTGCTGGTGCACGAGCTGTGCCATCTCAAGGTACGCAACCATTCGCCGCGATTCTGGAGCCAGGTCGAAAGCCTGCTGCCCGGCTGGCGCGAACAGCGCGACTGGCTGCGCCAGCACGGCGCGATCCTCAAGGCCGAACTCGACCGGTTGATCGACGACGTGGCTGACTGACCGCGCTGTCGCTGCCGGTTGCCGCGTATGTGGCCGTGCCCCGCTACGCGATGTCCCGCCCGGCCATCATCCTGTGGAGCAACCCACCATGCAACTTCCGGTCGAGGCCGTACTCAACGCGCTGTGGATTCTTTTCGTGGCGTACTGGGTCTGGAGTGCGCGCAGGGTCAAGGGTGCGAGCCGCACCGAGCCGGCATGGTCGCGCCTGCTCAAGTACTGGTTGCCGCTGGTCGTGGCGGCGTTGCTGCTGGAACCGGGTCGTCTGTATGAGGGCAGTGTGCTGGGCGCCCGCTTCCTGCCCGCGGCCGGCTGGGTTGCCCCGCCGGGCGTGGTGATGACCCTGGCCGGCCTGCTGTTCGCGTGCTGGGCACGGCATGTGCTGGGCAGCAACTGGAGCGCCGTGGTGCAGCTCAAGCAGAACCACGAATTGATCGAACGCGGTCCGTATCGGCATGTGCGCCACCCGATCTATACCGGCCTGCTGCTGGCCTTCCTCGGCACGGCGGTGGCGCTGGGCGAATGGCGCGGGCTGCTGGCGCTGGCGATCGTCGCGGTGTCGTTCTGGCGCAAGCTGCGGCTGGAAGAGCGCTGGCTGGGCGAGCAGTTCGGCGTGGCCTATGCCGACTACATGCGGCGGGTGAAGGCGCTGATCCCGGGCGTCCTGTGAAGTTTCAACCCTTGCGCGGCTGGCGCACGTAGCGCGTGCCCAGCAGCATGTCCCACAGCGGCGTGGTGACCCCGAAGTTGCTCTCGGGGTGATAGTGGTGCACGTGATGGGCGCCGGCCCAGCGCCGCAGCAGCGGCTGCTTGAAGCGTGCGTGGTGGATGACGAAGTGGCTCAGGCCGTAGACGATGTAGCCGAAGGTGATCGCGCTGGCCAGCAGCAGGGCGAAGCCGGTGGGCATCACCAGCACGAACACGCCGGCCAGCGCCAGCAGTACGGCCGGCGGCAGGAAGAACGGCAGCGAGTCGTAGCCCAGCGGCCGCTGGTGGTGCATATCGTGGCCCTGTGCGAACAGCGGGATGCGCGTGTGGAACATCCAGCGGTGGAAGAAGTACTCGATGAAGCTGAAGGCGAACAGGCCCAGGCCGAGGGCCAGCAGCGCGGTCAGCGGCCCGTCCGCATGCCTGCGCCAGCCCAGTACCAGCAACAGCAGGCACAGCACGCTGTCCACGCCGAGCTCGGCCCAGTAGTTGGTGCGGGTGGCGGACATCCGCACGATCGCCCCCACACCCGTGCGCCAGAGGCTTTGCTTCATCGGTCGCTGCACCATTCCGCTTTCACGCCCGTCGGCACGCCAGACCACGGCGTCATGACAGCATTCTCCCATGTTGTCATGCGCAATTCACAATGAGCGGCGGCGGCTGCGCGCGTCCATTCAGCATCCCTGGCGGCCGTCATTCAGTGCGACAGCGCGAAGCCGGTAAGGATCTGTGCGGTCTGCTCGGGCTTTTCCAGCATCGGCATGTGGTTGCAGCCGTTGATGGTGCTGGTGCTGATCGCGCTGGCGCCGGTCAGGCCGTTGCGCAGGCTGTCCAGCGCGGAGATGTCCACGATCCGGTCGTCGTGGCACCACAGGCCGAGCACCGGCATGCTCAGCTGGCCGAGCCGGTTCTGCACGGAAAGGTATTGCCCGGGCTCGCGCAGTTCGTTGAAGGTGCGCTCGATGAAGGCGCGGTCGCGCTGGTTGCGCTTGATGAACACGTCGACGAAACGGCCGGGCAGGTCGAGCGGTTTCTCGAATGCCAGCGAAGTGACGCGTTCGAAACCGGCGCGGTCGTCGAACACGAACGGGTTCCTGCCGGCCAGCGCGTCGCGGTCGAGCGCGTTCTGCCTGCTCTTCAGGCCGAACGCATCGAGCAGGGCCAGAGCGGCCACGTGCTCGGGATGTTCGCTGGCGTACACGCCGGCGATCGCGCCGCCCATGGAGTGGCCGACCAGCAGGAAGCGCTGCAGGCGCAGGGTCTGCACGAAGGCGTCGAGGCGCCCGGCCTGGGCGTCGATGTTGTAACTGGCGTCGGGCACTCGCGAGGAATCGCCCCAGCCGGGCAGGTCGGGGATGATCAGATGGAAGTGCGGCGTCAGCAGTTTTGCCGTCTGCAGCCACACGCTCTTGTCGGTGGCGAAGCCGTGCAGCAGCACGATGGTCGGCCCCTGGCCACCTTCGTAGTAGGCCCAGTGCGTATCGCCGGCCTGCACCGAATGTTTCTCCAGGTGCGCCGCCATCGCTTCGCGCGTGACGTTCGCCTGCAGCAGCCACTGCGGCGCAAACAGGTAGCTGCCACCCAGCACGATGGCCAGCAGCGCGACCAGCCAGCCCAGGAATTTCAGCCGGCGCAGCAGCATGCGTTTCCAGAGCGGAGTGGTGGTGGCAATCGTTGATGGCGGCATGATGATTTCTTGGTGAGGTCGTGACTGACATTGCTCCCTCCCCTGCGATGCAGGGGAGGGCTGGGGTGGGGTGGCTCTTGATCCAGGCTCGCAGATCAAAAGCCTACCCCCTCCCAACCTCCCCCTGCTTTGCAGGGGGAGGAGTCGTTTGCTATTTCGCCTGCTTCGCCTTGGCGATGATGCCTTCGACCACCTGCTGGGTCAGCGGGTGGTAGCCGGCCTTGGCTTTGGCGTAGACCTGCTCGGCATAGGCCAGGCCTTCTGGCGTCTTCACGAAGGCCTTGTACAGCGGCGTGGTCAGGTAGATGCGGCCGATCCGGGTCATGTGTTCGGCGGCGGCCGCCCACACGGGCTTGTCGCCGGCGGCGATCGCATGGCTGTACCAGCGCATGCCGATCTCCGCGTTCGGCGTGCCGGTGAGATGCCAGGCGGCGTCGAGTTGCTGCAGCTTGTCCAGCGGGGCCACGTCGGGCAGGCGGTCGAGGAAGTACATCCACTCCTGGGTGTTCCAGCCCTTGGCGTCGAGCTTGTCGACGGCCAGTTTGCCCGCGAGGAAATCCGTGCGCTCGCGGTCGATCGCATTGAAGCGCGGCGAATCGGGCAGCGGCGCATCCTTCGGGATACCCGCGCCGTAGACCCAGGCCTTCACTTCGTCCCAGCTCATCTTGCCGGGATATTTTTCGATCAGGTTCGGCTTCATGTAGTCGAGCATCTGCTCGGTGGTGATGCTCTGGAACGCGAAGTGGTGGAAGTAGCCCTTCAGGTACGCGTCGAAGTGGTCGCGGCCGAAGCGCTGCTCCAGCGTGCGCAGGAACCACGAGCCCTTGTCGTAGGCCACGTCGGACAGCGCATCGTCGGCGCCAATGCCGCGCGGGTCGGGCGCCAGCTTCTGCGCGTTGGCGGCCATCGTGCCGATGCTCTTCTGCAGCGCACGGGCAGACAGCAGCGCCTCCTCGTCGGCCAGCGCCTTGCCGTATACCGCCTCGGTGATGCGGCCCTGCACGTAGGTGGTGAAGCCCTCGTTGAGCCAGATGTCGCGCCAGGCGGCACTGGTCACCAGGTTGCCCGACCACGAGTGCGCCAGCTCGTGCGAGACCAGCGACACCAGGCTCTTGTCGCCGACCAGCACGGTCGGCGTGGCGAACGTCATGTTCGGGTTTTCCATACCGCCGAACGGGAACGACGGCGGCAGCACCAGGATGTCGTAACGGCCCCACGCGTACGGGCCGTACAGCTGCTCGGTGGCGGCGATCAGCTTTTCGGTGTCCTCGAACTCGTGCGCGGCCTTGTCGACCACCGACGGCTCCGCATAGACGGCCGAACGCGGCCCGGTCTCCTTCACCGCGAGGTCGCCGGCGCTGATCGCCAGCAGGTAGGACGGGATCGGATGCGGCTGGCTGAACGCGAACGCGCCGTCCAGCGGATGCTTCGCGTCGTTGATCGCGCTCATCACCACGCGCACGTCCTTCGGCGCGGCGACGCGGGCGTCGTAGGTGAAGCGAATCGCCGGCGAATCCTGCAGCGGTACCCACGAACGCGCGTGGATCGACTCCGACTGCGAGAACATGAAGGGCAGTTTCTTGTCCGCCGTCTGCGCCGGGGTCAGCCACTGCAGGCCGGACGCTTCGGGCGAGGTGGTATAGACGATGCGCACCTGCGCCGGATGCTTCGGCGTGGCGATGGTCAGCTTGCTGCCCAGCACCTTGTCGCGCGGCGCCAGCGCATATTTCAGCGGCGTGGCCTTGCCGTCAGCGCCGAGCGCTTCGATCTTCGCGATCTTCAGGTCGCGCGTGTCCAGCACCAGCGACTGCGCCTTGGGATTCTTCCAGTCCAGCTTCAGCGTGGCCTGGCCGTCGAGCTGCTTGCGCGGGAAGTCGATCGTCAGGTCCAGGTCCAGATGGGTCACGCGTACCTGGTCGGGCTGGGCGTAGGAGTTCGGGTCGTTGGCGTAGGCGGCCAGCGGCAGCATCAACGTGCCGAAAGCGAGGGCGGGCAGCAGGCGCATGGGGAAGTCTCGGGCCGGAAAACCCCGAGTATGCCATTGCTGTGGTGGCGGCCGCCCGTGACGAAAGCTCAGGGCAGTTCGTTGACTGAATGGGGATCCATCGCGTACGGATACATCTCGGCGAGGAAGCCCGGCTGCGCCTCCACCCGCGCCACCCATGCGCGGAACTGCGGATACGCCTGCAACGGCAGCCCGGCTTCCTCGGCGCGACTGGCGTAGGCGAACAGCGCGATGTCGGCGATGCCGTAGTCGTCGCCGGCGATGAACGGCCGCGTCGCCAGTTCGCTTTCCAGGATGCCCAGCGTGCGCACGGCGGCGGCGCGTTTCGCCTCGATCATTTCCGTCGACCGGCGCGCCAGCTTGCCAGTCAGCGTCCAGTGCCGCAGTGCGCCGATCACCGACTCCACCCGCTCCTGCTCGAAGCACAGCCACTGCAGCACCTTGGCGCGCCCGAACGGATCGTCCGGCAGGTACGGCGTGCCGTCGGCGAGATACGCGAGGATCGCATTCGACTCGGCCAGCACGCGGCCGTCCTCCAGCTGGATCGCCGGCACCGTGCCGGTGGGGTTGACCCGCCGGTAGGCCTCGCTCCGGCCTTCACCCTCGAAGATACTCACAGGCACCGTGCGATACGGCCGGCCGAGGTGGTGCAGCAACTGGCGCACCTTCCAGGCGTTTTGTGAGGGCAGGTAGTCGAACAGGGTGAGCATGGGCGGCTCCGGTAGTGGCAGGTGTCCAGTGTGGTCGCGGCGTTTCCCCGTAGCCATCCGGTTCTTGCGCCGAGGTTCCAGACGAGCGGCTTCGCCGAGCGTATTCGCGCTCAGTGCCACAAGGGCGGTTTGGCCACCATCAGCCAGAAGATGCCAAGCACGGCAAGGAACGCCGGCCAGCCCAGCGCAAACCAGGCGCGCATGCAGCGATGGTAGGCCGGCGGCAGGTTCGTGCCGTCGCGCAACGCAGTGGCGGCCAGGTTACGCGCGCGCCATTGCAGCCACACCACCGGCAGCCAGCAGGCGCCGGTCAGCAGGTATAGCGCGGTGGCGGCCTGCAGCCATGGCGTGTGCAGGTCGAAACCCATCAGTCGCATCAGCAGGTAGCCCGACAGCGGCTGCACGATCACTGCCGGCGTGGTGAACAGGAAATCCGCGCGTACGGTCAGTCGCGCCGCGACCGCGATGGCGGGAAGCTGGCCGCTGCGGTGGGTGAACCACATGAAAAATGCCGTACCCAGTCCCGTGCCGAACAGCAGCGTGGACGAGAGGATATGCACGGTTTTCAGCAGTAAGTACGCGTCGTTCATCGGCGTTCTTCCGTCACCAGCAGGATCGCCAGTACCGCGATCAGCGGCAGGTTCTTCAGCAGGCCGCCGAACGGGTCCAGCCAGTGGACGGGCCACGCGATGCCGATGGCGAAGGTGTAGCCGAGCAACATCGCCAGCATCAGACCCAGCACGAGGCGCGGTCGCCAGCGCAGCAGGCACAGCGCGCCCAGCAGCAGGTCGGCGCTGGCGGTGATGTGCGCCAGTCCGAGCAGGCTGCCGGCAGAGAGTGAACTGCCGGGTGCGGCGGCCACCACGTCGGCCACCGGGGTCAGCCATCCGATCACGCCGGAGCCGATCCAGAGCAGTGCCATCGACACGCGCAACAGAGGCAGACAGAAATACAGCCTGGCGTGCCAGCGGTCCTGCACGTGGCTGGGCGCTTCGGCGAGCGCACGCCGTAGCGATCGCGGTACCAGGCCGAGGCGCTCGCGCAGACGGGCGCTGGCGTCGGCGGTGCCGACGTTGCCGCGTTCAAGCATGCGCGCCATCGTGTTGCCCAGCGGGCCGTTGCCCAAGTGCTCGCCCAGCACGCAAGTCAGGCGCACCAGCGGAGTGGGAACGGCCAGCGTGTACGCGCGCCCGAAGCCGAGCCAACGTCGCCAAGCCAGCAGGTAATCGCGCAGACTCAGCACATCGGGGCCGACCAGTTCGAGCACGTCGCGCGTGACCCGTGGCTTGGCCAGCGCTGCGACCACGGTCGTACCGATGTCCTCGGCGGCGATCGGCTGCAGCGGCTGCCCGCCACGGCCTGGCAGCGGCAGCAGGCCGGGCAATCCGGCCAGTCCGCGCAGCAGCGAACTGCCGCCGTAGGAACCGCGCGCGCTGTAGACTAGCGACGGGCGCAGCACCAGCCAGTCCAGCTCCAGCGCCATCAGCGCGGCGTCGCCGCGATGCTTGGACGCGATGAACTCGCCGTCGTCGGCGTGTCCCAGCGCGGATACCTGGATCACGCGCCGGACGCCGGCCTGCAGGCAGGCGCGGAACAGCGCCTGCGGCGCCTGCTCGTGGATCGCCAAGTAAGTGTCGGCACCGCGCTCGCGCAAGATGCCCGCGCAGTTGACCATCGCCTCGACACCGGCGAGGCGGGGCAGCCAGTCCTCGCTGCGCACGTCGTGGGCCATGTCGCAGGCGATTGCCCAGAGTCCGGGGAAGCGCGCGTCGATGCGCGCGCCGCGCACGGCGCAGATGACTTCGTGGCCGGCTGCGGTCAGCGCCGCAACGATGTGCGCGCCAATGAAACCGTAAGCACCGGTAACCAGTACGCGCATGGAGTTTCCCTAGTGGAGTGGTTGGGACTCAGCAGTACCGATCTGCCAGTCGATCCGTCGCTTCCACCAACTGATCCACGATCGCCGGGTCAGTGGCGCTGTGGCCAGCCAGCACCACGTGCAGGTGCGCTTCGGGCCAGGCCTGGCTGAGGTCGTAGGCGCTCGCCATCGGGCAGATGATGTCGTAGCGGCCGTGCACGATGGTGGCCGGGATGTGGCGGATGCGCTCGATGTTGCGCAGCAGCTGGTCGGGTTGCAGGAAGATCGCGTGGCGGAAGTAGTGCGCTTCCATCACGGCCAGGCTGACCGCCTTGTGCGGGTCCTCGAAGTCGCCGCCGCCGTCGGGGTCGTGCAGCAAGGTGGTGCTGCCGCCTTCCCACGCGCTCCACGCTTGTGCGGCGGCGAGCCGGGTGGCTTCGTCGTCGCTGGTCAGGCGGCGCCAGTAGGCGTCCAGCATCGAGCCGCGTTCGTCGGGCGGGATGAAGGCGAGGAAGCGCGCCCAGCGCTCGGGGAAGATCTGCGAGGCGCCGCCGTCCACTTCGTTGAACCAGCGCAGCTCCTGCGGCCGCCCCAGGAAGATGCCGCGCAGCACCAGGCCGAGCACGCGCTCGGCATGCGTCTGCGCGTAGGCCAGCGCCAGGGTGGAACCCCAGGAGCCGCCGAACACCACCCAGCGTTCGATCCCGAGTTGCTCGCGGATCGCCTCGATGTCGGCGACCAGGTGCCAGGTGGTGTTGTCGGTGAGTTCGGCGAACGGGGTGGACTGCCCGGCGCCGCGCTGGTCGAACAGCACGATGCGGTAGCGCGCCGGATCGAAGAAGCGGCGGTGGTAGGCCGACAGGCCGGCGCCCGGGCCGCCATGCAGGAACACCACCGGCAGGCCGGCGGGATTGCCGCATTCCTCCACGTGCAAGGTGTGGATCGCGTCGACGGCGATGCGGTGGGTCCGGTACGGCTCGATCTCGGGGTACATCTCGCGCATGGCGGCGATCTCTTGTGGATTATCTCCTCCTCCTGCGTGCCCCAAAGGGACTTCCTTCGGTCGCAGAGGGAGGTTAGAGGGGGTTGTCCGAGCTGGCGGAGAAGTCAAAAGCACCCCTCCCCAACCCTCCCCTGCGAGCAGGGGAGGGAGTTTGTTGTGTCAGTCGAATTGCAGGGCGGCGGTGAGGTCGCCCGGTGGCGGGCCGCCGGCGGCGATCATCGCTTCCTCGCGCAGCTTGAGGCCGGGCAGTTTCTGCAGACTGAAGCGGCGGGTGATGAAACGCAGGATCGAACCGGTGTCGTAGATGGTGTGGTCGACATAGCCTTGCTTCGCGAACGGCGACACCACCAGCGCGGGAATGCGCGTGCCCGGCCCCCAGCGGTCGCCCTTCGGCGGCGCCACGTGGTCCCACCAGCCGCCGTTCTCGTCGACGGTGATCAGCACCAGCATGTTCGGCCACAGCGGACTGGCCTGCAGCGCTTCGATCACCTGCGCCAAGTGCCGGTCGCCGGCGTCCACGCTGGAATAGCCGGCGTGCATGTTGAGATCGCCCTGCGGCTTGTAGAACGCCACCGGCGGCAGCGTGCCGGCCGCGGCGGCGGCAAGGAAGCGGTTGCTGTCGGCGCTGCTGCCGACGCCGGCATCGCGCAGGTGCTGCTGGCGCGCCGGCGTGCCGGGCGCGAACTGGCGGAAGTAGTTGAACGGCTGGTGGTGCACTTGGAAGTTCGGCACTTCCGGAAACGCGCGATGGTCGCCGTCGCCCTGGCCGCCCAGCGCCAGCTGCCAGCCGCCGGCGTACCAGGCCCAGTCGACGCCGGCGTCGGACAGCGCATCGCCGATGGTGCGGTGGCTTTGCGCGGGCAGCGTGTTCGGGCTGTCCGGATCGGCGAGGCGCGGGTCGCGCTTGTCGTGGCCAAAGGCTGGCGCGTAGGCCGGGCCCATCGTGTTGACCGCCCAGAAGTCGGGGGTGAGCGCATCGCGTGCGGCGAACTTCGCGCGGCCCTGCATCGCGCTGGCCGGCGAATCCTCGGCCAGCTTCGGGCGGATGCCGGTGGGGTCGTCGCCTTCCACCACGGCGATCTGGAATTTCGCCGGGCCGCGGTCCGCGTGCGGATAGAACGGCGGCTGCGCCGCGGCGAGGTACTGGTGGTTGAGGAACGAGCCGCCGAAGGCGCCCATGAAGAAGTTGTCGCACAGCGTGTACTGCCGGGCGAGCTGCCACAGGCGCAGGTTCGCGGCGCCGTCGGCGTAGTGGCCCATCACCATCGCACCGGTATTGCCCCAGGCGACGAAGCCGTCGTTGCGGCCGCTGTTGATCTGCAGCTGGTTCTCGTAGAAGCGGTGCACCAGGTCGCGGGTGATTACGCCGTGCGGCAGCGGTGCGCCGTCGGGCGTGCGCAGCACGAACGGACGGTTTGGCAGGCCGCTGATCGCGTGTTCGTCGAGCTGGTAGCGGCGGCCGTCGACCACCTGCGCGTGCGGCGCCAGCCCGCCCCAGACCGGCGGCAACGTGTCGAGCAGGCGGCCGTCGCGGTCGCGTTGGCGGTAGGCGGGCGAGTCGAGCGCCTGCAGCGGCTGGGCCAGGCCGGGGAAGTCTGCGAACAGGTTGTTGAAGCTGCGGTTCTCCGCGTACAGCACCACCACGTGCCGGATGTGCCGGCGCAGCAGCGCGTCGAGCGCCGCATCGGCAGCCGCGGGTGCCGACGGGCGTTCGTCGAACGGCTTGCAACCGCCGAGGGTGAGCGCGGCGCCGGCCAGCGCGATGCCGCCGAGCAGGCGCCGGCGCTCGGGGTTGGGTGGCGCGTCGGCGGGCGTATCCGGGAGCCTGTTCTTGTCGAACTTGTCGTGGTCGGTCATCGGAGCTGTCGGTGGGGGGAAGGGATCAATCGTCCGACATGGCGCGCGCAGCATTCCACATCGCGCGGGTCAGCGGGCGGTTCTCGTGCGGCGTCTGCAGCACGATCAGGGTGGCGGTGCTGGTGCTGGCGCCGGTCTTCAGCAGGCGGTCGAGCACCGATTCGAGATGGCCGATCGACATCGCCACCACATGCAGCAAGGCCGAATCCTCGCCGGCCAGGCGGCGGCATTCGAGTACTTCGGGAATGTCTTCCACCAGGGCGCCGATGCGCGCGCAGGTGATGCCGTCGCAGCGCAGGCGGATCATCGCGCTGATGCCGTAGCCGAGGCGCTTCGGGTCGACCGTGGCGCGGTAGCCGCTGATCACGCCGGCCTCCTCCAGCCGCTTCACCCGCTCGGCCACCGCCGGTGCGGACAGGCGCACCTTGCGGCCCAGCTCGGCGTAGCCCAGGCGCGCATCCTGTTGCAGCGCCTCCAGCAGCTGCCAATCCTTGCCGTCCAGCTCGGGCCTGGGTTCCATGACTTTCGATTCCATGGCGGAATACCTCGTCGATTGTTTCGATCGTTGGCGAAACATCGTGAAAACGATTCGGTGCATTATTCCGCGACGCGGCCGGCAAGACTAGGATGCGCACTTCCCCGCTGAAGGAATCCGTCCCCATGGATACCGTTGAACGTCTCGATGGCCGCGCCCTGCTCGCCATCGCGATTGCCCTGTTGACCTGGTCGTCGGCCTACGCCGCGATCGCCTATGCCTTGCCCGCGTTCACCCCCGGCGAGGTCGCGTTCGCGCGACTGCTGATCGGTTCGCTGTGTTTTGCCGTGCTGCTGCTGGTGAAGCGCGTGCCGTTGCCGGCGCGGCGCGACTGGCCGCAGCTGGCGCTGCTCGGCGTGCTCGGCCTCACCGTGTATCACCTGTGCCTGAACTACGCCGAGACGCGGATCGCCAGCGGCACCGCCTCGATCCTGATTTCGCTGGTGCCGGCCGCCACCGCGGCGGTGTCGGCGTTCTGGCTGCGCGAGCGGCTGACGCTGCGCACGTGGATCGGGCTGGCGGTGGCGCTGCTCGGCACGGTGCTGGTGGTACTGGCCAGCGGGCAGCGGGTGGAGGTCGATCCGCATGCCTTGCTGGTGCTGGTCTGCGTGGCCGTCTCGGCGATCTTCTTCGTGGGCCAGAAAGCCCTGTTCGCGCGCAGCAGCATGGTCGGCGTCACCGCATTTGCTATGTTCGCCGGCACGCTCGGCGCGTTGCCGTTCGGCTGGCATTTGCCGCAGGCGCTGGCGGCGGCATCGTGGTCGCATATCGGTGCGCTGCTGTGGCTGGGCATCGCGCCGACCTTCATCGGTTACCTCGCCTGGAACATGGCGGTGCACCGCGCGTCGGCGTCGCGGGTCAGCAGCTTCATCTACCTGTCGCCGCCGATCGCGCTGCTGATCGGCTGGCTGTGGCTGCACGAGGTGCCGAACGCGCTGATCCTGGTCGGCGGCGCGATCACCGTCGGCGGCGTGGTGCTGGCGAACGCGCGGCGGCGTGCCGTGCCGCGCGTTGCACCGGCGTGCGAGCAGGTGTGCGAGCAGGCGTGATCAGTGCAGCCGGGTGAGCCGCAGCACCTGCGGGTCGTCGGCGTGATCCAGCAGCAGGCGCTGCACGCGGCCCTGCCAGGCCTGCGCAAAAGCGTCGCGCTGCTCCGCGGTGGCGCCGGGGTGAAGTGCGGCGACCATCAGCTCGCGCAGGTTCGACGCCGACGGTACCGTGGCCAGGTCCAGTTCCACCGCCACGGCAGCACCGTTGTCGCGACGGCTGAACTGCACGGCGGTGGCGCCGGACGCGGCCGAGAAGCCCAGCAGCGACTGCCGCACGAAGCGGCCGCCGATGCCGTGGAAGCCGTTGCCGGCGGCGGCGCCGGTGATCAGGGTCAGCACCTGCGCGATGACGCCGGTGACGCCTTCGTCTTCGGCGGCCGGCATGTGCACCGCGATGCCGCCGCGCTCGGCCGGTTCGTCCGGGTACAGCGCCTGCAGCGCCGTGCGCGCCATCAGCCACGCGCCGGCCACGGTGGGACAGGAGTGGCCGGCCAGGCGCACCGCATCGATATAGGAATATTCCAGCAGGCCGTCTTCGGCGGCGCCGAGGAAGGCCGCCAGCGGATCGCGCATGCGGATGCGCGGTGCCTGTTCGTAGAACGCGGGGTAATTCATGCGCCGGGGCCGCTCACTCGACCGGCAAGCCGGTGATGCCGAAGTCGATCACCACCGCGTCGGCATCGCGCTGGCGATAGCTCACCGTGAGGTGGTCGCCGAGGCGCTCGCGCAGCTGGGCGATCAACGGGATCGGGTCGTGGTCGTTGACGAAGCGCATCGTCTCGCCCGAGCGCAACACGCCGATCGCCCCGAATATGGCCGAGTGGCGGAAACGCCGCGCCACGCCGCGCGCGTCGAAGAGGTGCACGTTCTGTTCGGAAACGATGTCGATGGACATGATGCGGGCTCGCAGGAAAGGGAGCCCAAACATACGCCGCAGCGCGCGGCCGGCCACTGATCTGGGTCAGGGCGGCGGCAATGACGATTCGGCCGGGTGCCGGCAGGACGCTAGAACTTGTACGCGCGATGGATCGCCACGACGCCGTTGGTGAGGTTGCGCACCTCGACGCGGCCGAAGCCGGCGTGTTCCATCATGCCTTTCAGGGTTGCCTGGTCGGGATGCTTGCGGATCGACTCGGCCAGGTACTGGTAGCTGTCGGCGTCGCCGGCGAACAGCTGGCCCAGCTTCGGCAGCACCTTGAACGAGTGGAAGTCGTAGAGCTTGCCGAACAGCTCGTTCTGCACTTTCGAGAACTCCAGCACCAGCGCGCGGCCGCCGGGCTTCAGCACGCGGCAGATGTCGGCCAGCGCCTTGTCCTTGTCGGTGACGTTGCGCAGGCCGAACGCCATGGTCACCGCGTCGAAGCTGTTGTCCGGGAACGGCAGCGCCTCGGCGTTGAGCTGGGCCCAGCGCAAGCCGGAAACCAGGCCGCGGTCGGTGAGGCGGTCGCGGCCGACGCCGAGCATCGCCGCGTTGATGTCGCCGACCACCACCTCGCCCTCGTCGCCGACCACCGGCTTCACCAACGCGGCGATGTCGCCGGTGCCGCCGGCCAGGTCCAGCACGCGGTCGCCGCGGCGCACGCCGCTGATCGCCACGAAGTGACGTTTCCACAACCGGTGGACGCCGAACGACATCAGGTCGTTCATCAGGTCGTAGCTGCGCGCGACCGAGGTGAATACCTGGCCGACCAGCTTCTGCTTGTCGCCGACCGGCACGTCGCGGAAGCCGAAGTGGGTGGTCGATTCGGGCGGGGTTTCTGGCTGTTCGTTCATGGCCGGCAATGCTACAGGAACGCCGTTGTCAGGCGTCGGGCGGCGTGCCGCGACGGTCGTCGCCGCTGCGTCGCTCGTGTTCGTAGTGCTCGGCGGCGACGTGGCGCTCGTGCAGCGCGGCGTCGTCGCTGTCGGTGGGGACGTGGGCGGGCGCGTCGGCATCCTCGCGGGTCTCGGCAGCGCCCGCTTCCTTGTCGTTGCCGCCGGGGGTGATCTTCAGGATCGAATGGCGTACTTCGCGCGACAGGATCACCCGCGCGTCGCGCACCATGCCTTCCAGCGCGGCGTCGTAATCGAGCTTGCCGTCGTCGTCGGTCCACACGATGCGGCGTTCGCGCAGCTTCTGGATGAAGCCGCGGAACAGCGCCTTGTCGAAGAACTCCGGCGCGGACAGTTCGTTGAGCAGGGACAGCCGTTGTGCGGTGAGCGTGCAGGCGTTTTCGAGTTCGGCGCCGGTCATCGTGTGCGGGCCGTTCTTGGCCAGCGCGGCGATGGTGATGTAGTAGCGCTCGAAGGCCTGGATCAAGCTGCGCGCGATCACCTTGAGCTGGAAGGCGCCATCGTCCTGGCCGGGGCTGCGTTCCAGCACGCGGCCATCGCTGACCGATTCGAGCAGGCCGCGGCGCACGAAGAAGTCGATGGTCGCCTGCAGCTGCGCGGCGAAGCCGTCGGTATCCCACGGCAGGAACAGCTCGCCCTGGATGAACGGATAGATGATCCGGCCCAGCCGCAGGATCGAGGCGCGCGACATGCGCCGGTTGTTGAGGAAGCAGCAGGCCACCCAGGCGGCGGTGGCGGCGAGGTGCAGCACGTTGTTGCGGAAGTAGCTGAGCAGCACCGCGCGCTCGCCGGTGACGGTGAGCACGTCGCCGAGCGGATGCTGCACGCGCTGGATCCAGCCCATCTGCTCGCCGTAGGCGATGATCGCGGCCGGATTCATCGGGGTCAGCGTGACCCGGTCCGAATACGGCAGTTCCTCCAGCATCGTCTTGCTCAGCTCGAGCTGGGTCAGCAGGTCGCTCTCGGCCATCGCGTGCTTCGGCGTGGCCAACAGGGCCAGCGCCAGCAGGTTGATCGGATTGACGTCGGCGGCGCGGTTGATGTTGATCTGGATCTGCTCGGCGAGGCGGTCGGTGACCGCGCCCAGCCACTCCGGTTTCGCCTCGGGATCGGCGCCGGCGGCGCGCCAGTCGGCGCTGGCCGCATCCAGCAACGGGGTCAGCTCGATCGGCTCGCCGAAGTTCAGCGCCACGTGGCCGTAGCGCTGGCGCAGCACCTTCAGGCCGCGCAGCAGGCCGATCAGCGATTCCTTCTCTTTCGGCTGGCCGCTGAGTTCGCCTGCATACGAGGCGCCCTCCATCAGCTTCTCGTAGCCGATGTAGACCGGCTGGAACAGCACCGGCCGGCGCGGCGCGCGCAGGAACGCGCGCACCGTCATCACCAGCATGCCGGCGCGCGGCGCCAGCAGGCGGCCGGTGCGCGAGCGGCCGCCTTCGATGAAGTATTCCATCGGCACGCCGCGGTCGATCAGCTGCGCCACGTACTCGTTGAACACCACCGAGTACAGCGCGTTGCCCCTGAAGCTGCGGCGCAGGAAGAACGCGCCGCCGCGGCGCAGGATCGGTCCGATCACCGGCAGGTTGAGGTTCACGCCCGCCGCGATGTGCGGCACCACCACGCCGGACACGTGCAGCTGGTAGCTCATCAGCAGGTAGTCGGCGTGGCTGCGGTGGCAGGGCACGTAGATCACTTCATGGCCGGGCGCGGTGGCGCGCGCCTTGTCGAAGTGGTGCATCGAGATGCCGTCGTACAGCTTGTTCCAGAAATTGCCGAGCAGGAACGAGGCCGAGCGCACCACCGGGTGCGAGTAGTCGGCGGCGATCTCCAGCGCCAGCTGGTGCGCCTTGCGCCAGGCCTTGGTGTGGCTGATCTTTTCCTTGGTGGCGCTGGCGGCGATCGCCGCGCGCACCGGTTCGGCGTTCAGCACCGCGTCGACCACGGTGCGCTTGTGCGACAAGTCCGGCCCGATCACCGCGGCACGGATGCGGTGGAAGTGGGTGCGCAGTACCCGCGCGACCTTGCGTGCGAAGCGCTCCGGGGCGATCCCGCGGGATTCGTCCAGCATCAGGCGCAGCGATACCGGCGCGGAGAAGTGCACCACGGTGTCGCGCCCGTTCAGCAGCAGCGCCAGCATCCGGCGGAAGCGGCCGACCATCACCCAGTTTTCCGAGAACAGCACGCTGAACCAGCCGCTGTCGCGGCTGGGCGCGCGGCCCACGTAGATCGACACCGGCACGATCTGGATGTCGCGCTCGGGCATGCCTTCCAGCGCATGCACCAGTTGCCGCAGCGGCTCGTTCGGGTTGCGCTTGCGATTGCGGCCGAGCAGCCTGCCGTCGCGTCGGGCCAGCGCGAACACCGAGCGCCGCCGGCGGGTGCCGGCCAGCGGCCGCATCGGGTTGGGCAGGCCGGCTTCGCGGCAGGCGCGCTGCAGGATCAGCGCATCGGAAAAACCGTCGCGCTCGATCACGTAGCAGACCGGCACGCCGGCCTGCAGCAGGCTGGTCGGTTCGGCCGGGTCGCGGCGGATGCGCACCCATGGCTGCAGCAACTGGCCGGCCAGGTTGAACCACCAGGGGGCACGTTGGCGGGCGGGGGAGTCCGCGGTGGTAGTCATTTGCATCCGTCCATTCTAACGGTTGCGTCGTTCAGTCTTTCGTTACGACGCTGCCGGCGCTGGCGGGCGCGCCGGCAATGGCCGCCTGCTGCAGCTGCTGATGTGACCGGCGCGCGTTCTGCAGCAGATCCTCGCTGTACCAGCGGCCGTTCTCCTGCACCAGTTTCGATTCGGTCGACAACGGCTTGCCGAGCAGGATGTAGTCGACCTTCACCACGGCATGGCCGTTGCTGCTGGACACAGGGGTGAGCTTGACCGAGTTCAGCGTGTCGTCCACCGACAAGCCATAGATCGTCAGCAGCTGCTTGAGTCCGGCGTAGCCGGTCGCGTACTTGCCCATCGTGGTGTCGAAGTCCATCGCGCGCATCTGCTCGGGGCTCTTCAGGTCCAGCTTGCGCGCCGTTGCCACCGCCACGCCGACCGCCTGCTTCGCCCTGGCCTGGTCGAACCATGGCGTCTGCTGGGCCCACGGCAGCAGCACGTCGAGCACGCCGCCGGCCTGGGCCTTCTGCGTTTCGCTGAGGGTCTGGCTCTGCGCGACGGCGCTCTTCAGCATGGCGTCGCCGATGCTGATCAGCACCGGCAGCTGGTCCTTGTACTGCTGTTCCATCGTGACCAGCTTCGGCTGCAGTTCGGCGTACAACTTGTTCTCCGCATCCGGCGCGGTGAGCTTTTGCATCGTCTCGTTGAAGCGGGCGCGGTCCTCGGCGCTGATCGGCTGCGCATCGCGCTGCTGGAGTTGCCAGTCGGCGCGCATGTTGGCGTAGTCGGCCGGCGGCAGGGTGTGCTTCCACAGCCCGTTGAAGTCGCCGGCCTTGAGCAGGTCGACCGAGGCCTGCAGCGCCGCTTCCGGCGTGCTGCCGCCTGGTTGCGCGGGATCGTCCTTGCCGTGGCAGGCGCCCAGCAGCAGTGCGGCGAACAACGGCAGCATGGCGTGGCGAAGAAGCGAAGGGAGGCGCATCGGCGGACTCTTGCGGTGGATGGTGGCGGGCCAAGGCGCGCCACGGGGCGGGGTGATCGCGCAGGGTAAGGGTCGCGGCGACGTCGAAACAAGGGCGCGGCGCAAGTTTTGGCGATGCCATAAAAGAAAACCCCGCGGGCACGGGGCCTCGCGGGGAAATCCGGCAGAGCCGGAAGGGAAATGGCCTTGCCTGCAAAGGTATTGGTCAGCAGGTGTTGGCAGGCGAAATATTACTTGTTCGTTAAAGCTAAGGCAATGCTTTTGTTTTGTTCTGTAATTTAATGTTTTATATGAAAATTCATCATTGAGTGCGTAGCGCGTCGAGCTTCTGCCGGCGCCGTTGCTCGGGCGCGGCGCTCCAGTCGTTGTTGAACAGCGCCGGCTCCCACGAGCCGTAGGTGGGGTTGGGCAGCACGAACCAGCGCGTGCCGATCCACGGCAGGTAGTCGGCGACGGCCTTGCGGCGGCCGTCGGCGGTATTGGCGAGGACGTCGACGAAATCGCCGATCTGGTCGCCGAACTGCATCAGCACGCGGTAATGCTGCGCGACCAGCTGGCGGCGGCACCCCTTTTCGCTGCCGGCCTGCTCGCAGCCCTCGACCACGGTGCCGAGGCCGAGGAACGATTGCGGGCCGCTGACCGGAAACCCGGCCTTGCGCAGGTTCGCCAGGGTGGCCTGGTCCAGGTCCTTGGCACGGTTGGAGATGTAGATCACCTCGACGCCGTGCTTCGCGGCGAACCGGGTGAACTCGAGCGCGCCGGGCAGCGCGCGGGCGCTTTCCTCGCGGCACCAGGCCGCCCAGTCGGCCTCGTTGTATTCGTGGTTGCCCCGCACCATGCGCGCGGCGAACGGCGAGTTGTCCAGCACGGTCTCGTCGATGTCCAGGATCACCGCCGGCTTCAGGCCGCGCAGCGGGGTGCCGCGATCGCCCTTGCCCAACGCGTCCCAGTGGCGGTCGTGCAGCGCGGCCAGCAGGCGCGCCTGGGCGTCGCGGTAGGTCTGCAGGTAGATCAGGTCGTGCTCGATCGCGGTCTGGCTCCACGCCACGGCATTGAGGTTGTCGTTGGCGGCAACGACGGCCGGCGCCGCCTGTGCCGTCGGCGCGGCCGGCGCCACGGCCATGGGTTGGCGCGGCGTGGTGGCACAGCCGGCCAGCAGGGCGAGCGCGAGCAGGGTCGTGGGCAGGCGGAATGGCATCGGGAAATCCTTGGAAAGGCGAGGCGAAGACAATGAACGGAGTTTACGACAGCGCCGTGGCAGGGCTGGCAGCCAGCGCGGGCTGCTGACAGACTGGCGACCCCGCACCCACGGCTTCATCCCGCATGGATTCTCCCTTGCCCGCCCTGCGCGAGCCTTCGCCGACCATCCGTTACGCGAGTTACCTGCTGACGGCCGCGGCCTTGCTGCTGATCGTCGAGATCCATCTGCTGCCGGCGCTGCTGGCTGGCCTGCTGGTGTTCGAGCTGGTGCAGGCGATGGTGCCGCTGCTGGGCCGGCGCATTTCCGGCGACCGCGCGCGGGTGGTGGTGGTGGCCGTGCTGGGCGCGGTCGTGGTGGGCTTGCTGATCCTGCTGATCCTGGGCGCGATCAGCCTGTTCCACAGCGAGATCGGCAATCCCCAACTACTGTGGCAGCAGCAACTGATGCCGCTGGTGGAGAAGGCACGCCAGCAGCTGCCGCCGATCCTGGTGAACAACCTGCCCGACAGCGTCGACGACCTGCGCGTGGGCGCGATCGAGCTGGCGCGCAAGCATGCGGCCACCTTGCAACTGGCCGGCAAGGGCGCGGTGCGGGTGTTCGTGCACATCATCATCGGCCTGGTGCTGGGCGCGATCGTGGCGCTCAGCCGGACCCGGCCGGCGCACCAGATGGGCCCGCTGGCGGGGGCGCTGAGCCTGCGCTGCCAGCGCCTGGCCGAGGCGTTCCACAACATCGTGTTCGCGCAGATCAAGATCTCGCTGATCAACACCTTGTTCACCGCGATCTTCCTGCTCGGCGTGCTGCCGCTGATGGGCATCCACGTGCCGCTGGCCAAGACGCTGGTGGTGGTGACCTTCGTGGTCGGCCTGCTGCCGGTGATCGGCAACCTGATCTCCAACACCGCGATCGCCATCGCGGGGTTGTCGGTCTCGCTGGGCGTGGGCATCGCCGCGCTGGTGTTCCTGGTCCTGATCCACAAGCTCGAGTACTTCCTCAACGCGCGCATCGTCGGCACCCAGATTCGTGCCCGCGCATGGGAGCTGCTGGTGGCCATGCTGCTGATGGAAGCCGCGTTCGGCCTGCCCGGCGTGATCGCCGCACCGATCTACTACGCGTATCTGAAAAGCGAGCTGGAAGCCGAGCACCTGTTGTAGCTGTCGCTCGCCGGTTGTGCCGGGCGCCCATCGCGGGAGCTTGCTTCGCAACAGAGCCTATGTTGCACTCGGGCACCATCGCCGTCGTGGCGCAAGGGGCGGAAATCCGGCATGCGTCTGCGCCATATCGAACTGTTTCACGCCGTGCTGACCACCGGTAGCCTGACCGGTGCGGCCGACCTCCTGAACATTTCGCAGCCAGCCGCCAGCAAGGCCTTGCAGCACGCCGAACACCAGCTCGGCTTCGCCTTGTTCAGCCGCGTGCGCGGGCGTCTGCAGCCGACCCAGGAAGCGCTGCTGCTGCGCCACCGCGTCGAGAAGATCATCCAGGACCTGCACGACCTGCAGCGCCTCACGGCGAACATCGGCCGTGCAGAAAGCTACCCGTTGCGGGTGACGTGCACGCCGACCCTGGCGCAGGCGCTGGTGCCTGACGCGACCACCCTGTTGCGCAAGGCTTTCCCGGGCACGACCGCGGAACTGTTCACCCAGCACTCGGCGCAGATGTGCGAGTCGCTGATGCTGCACGAGGCAGACATCGGCCTCACGCTGCAGGACGCCGGCCACCCGGGGTTGCGCCAGGAACCGCTGTGCCATGGACACGTCATGGTCATCGCCCCGCCCGGCTGGTGGTCGGCCGCGGAGCTGGCGCAACCGTTGCCGGTCACCGCGCTGGCCGACCAGCCGATGATCGGCATCGCCATGCAGGACGCGCTGGGTCGCATGCTGCAAAGCCAGCTGGCGCAAGTGGTTCCGGCGCCGCAGACCTCGGTCTGGGTACAGACCTACCAGCTGGCGTATTCGCTCGTCGCGCAAGGCGAAGGCCTGGCCCTGGTCGATCCCTTCACGGCATCGCGGGGCAGCGGGGAAACCGTGCAGACGCGTCCGCTGAAGCTGCAACTGGACATCGTGCTTTATGCGGTCTACCGGCTGGACAGCCCGCTGAACCCGGTGCAGAAACGTTTCCTCGACCTGGTGCGCCAGCTTGCCCAGCAGATGCTGGCACCGGCCTGAAGACACCTCGCCCGCCCGCTCGCGGCGAAGGCGTCCACAACCTTCAGTTATGCCACGTGCCGGTCTTTTCATTGGTCGCTGTTGCATGCCTGTGCCTATGCTCAACCTCGTGCTGCGAAGGGTGAGCGAATGTCCGACCGAAACGCGCCGCGACAACGTACGGAGCCGGCCTGGGGGGAACGGCCATGCCGCAGCACCTCGCGGTCATGCCGGATTGTTCTCCCGGCGGCGGTAGCCGCGCAGGACGGTGACGCCGCGTTCGCCGGCGGGGACCGGTTCGCGGTCGAGGCAATTTACTGGGGTACATCCGTCGACCGACAAAGCCATGCGAGCGCTTTGGCCTGCGGCGGTCTTGTTGCGGCAAAACACTTGGGGGGAATTTCATGAACAAGCGTCCCGGTCGGATCACTTCGACCTCGCTGGCTGCTGCGATACTGCTTGCACTCACCCACACGGCGGCGGCGCAGAATGCGAGCCCGCCCGCGGCATCGGCCGATGCAACGGCCAAGGCATCGACCGAGGCACAGGCCAGGGTGAAGAACCTGGGCCCGGTGGTGGTGACCGGTACGCGTGCCGGCAACCGCACGGAAAGTTCGTCGCTGACGCCGATCGACGTGATCTCCTCCGACGTGCTGAAACAGACTGGCACGATCGACCTGACCCAGGCGCTCGCCCGCGCCATTCCGTCGCTGAACTTCCCGTTCGCGCCCGCCTCGGACACGTTCGCGTTCCAACGGCCGTTCCAGTTGCGCGGCCTGTCGCCGGACCAGGTACTGGTGCTGGTGAACGGCAAGCGCTGGCACTCCGGCGCGCTGTTGCTGAGCCTGGGCCAGATCGGCCAGGGCTCGCAGGGCATCGACCTCAATACGATCCCGATGTCCGCCATCGACCATGTCGAGGTACTGCGTGACGGCGCCTCGGCGCAATACGGTTCGGACGCGCTGGCCGGCGTCATCAACATCATCCTGAAGAAGGGTGCCGAAGGCGGCGACGTGCAGGCCACCGGCGGGCAGTATTCGGCCGGCGACGGCCGCCAATGGCAGGGTTCGACCAGCTTCGGTTTCCCGCTTGGCGGCGACAAGGGCTGGATGCGCTTCGCCATGGAGAAGAGCAACCAGAGCCCGGCCAACCGCGCCGGCGTGGACCGTCGGCCCGGCTTCACTCAACTGGGTCCGAAATTCAGCTACGGCGTGGTGTCGTTCAAGAACCAGAACCTGTTCCTCAACACGCAATACGACATCACCCCCGGGGTGGAGTTCTACGCGTTCGGGCATTACGGGCGCCGCGTCGGCGAGCCACGCGGGTTCTTCCGCTACGGCACCAACACGCCGAGCCCGAACAACGCGCTGATCGGACTGGTCTATCCGGACGGCTTCCTGCCGAAGGAACACGGCGTCTCGATCGACCGCTCGCTGGTTGCCGGACTGCGCGGAACGGTGAACGGCTGGCACTGGGACGTCAGCGCGAACTACGGCGGCAACCGGGTTTTCTACAGCACCCTCAACAGCACCAACTATGCCTTGCTGAATGATTTCGGCAGCAGCCCCACCGACTTCCACGACGGCACCTTGACGGCGACGCAGCAGACCTTCGACATCGACATCTCCAAGGAGATGGCCGTCGGCTGGCTGCCCAATCCGGTGACGGTTTCCTTCGGCACGCAATGGTTGCGCCAGGCCTACAACGTCGAGGCGGGCGAGCCGGGTTCGTATTACGTCGGCACCTCCGGCGTGCGCGGCGGCGCCCAGGGCTTCGCCGGCTGGGGGCCGCAGGACGCAATGTCGGTGGCCCGCACCGACATCGCCGAGTACGTGCAGCTGGAAACCAACCTCACCGACAAGCTGGGCGTTTCGCTTGCGGCGCGCCACGAGGATTACTCGGACTTCGGCACCACCACGTCCGGCGCACTGTCGGCGCGCTTCGACTTCACCGACACGTTCGCCCTGCGCGGCAGCGTCTCGACCGGCTTCCGCGCACCGACGCTGGGGCAGCAGCATTATTCGGAAACCACCTCGGCGTCCTTCGGCGCCGGCAACTCGCTGGGCCTGCCGGCAGGCATCTACCTGCGCGGGCTGGTGCCGGTGGACAACCCCATCGCCAGGTTGCTCGGCAGTGAACCGCTGAAGCCGGAGAAGTCGCGCAACTACACGTTCGGCATGGTGTGGAATCCGACCGATGCGCTGAGCCTGAGCATCGATGCATACCAGATCAACGTCAACGACCGTATCGCGCTGTCGAGCACGCTTTCCACCTCGACGCCGGCCGTGAAGGATTACCTGGCCGCCAACGGCGTGACCAACCTGCAGTACAGCGGCATTTCCTACTTCACCAACGCCGGCGACGTGCGCAGCCGGGGCATCGACTGGGTGTCCAGCTACCGCAGTGACTTCAGCAACGGCGGCACACTGATGACGACGCTGTCGGCAACCTACAACGAGAACAAGGTCACCGGCGTGCGCGCGAACCCGGCCGTACTCGACTCGCTCGGCGCGATCTTCCTGCGCCTCAACCGCAGCGCCACCAAGGGCCTGCTGGCCGACACCGCGCCGCGCAGCAAGGTGATCCTGACCGAGACGTACAACCTGGGCCGCTGGGGCGTCACGGCCACCGCGACCCGCTATGGCCGCATCACCTCGTACGGTTCGACCAGCTACTTGAACGATCAGGTGTACCCGCACAAGTGGCTGATCGACCTTGCGGTGAACTACAGCGTGAACAGCTGGACCTTCACCGTCGGCAGCGACAACGTGCTCAACACCTATCCGGAAAAGACCCGCCAGGACAGCGACCAGAACGGCGCGTTCCCGTATTCGTCGAGTTCGCCGTTCGGCTTCCAGGGCGCGTTCGTGTACGGGAAAGTCCAGTACCACTGGTAGATCGCGTTCGCGCTGACGCGACGAAGGCCCCGGTGCATGCCGGGGTTTTCGTTGCGGTACGCAGACATCTACAACCGTCGGTTATGCAACGCAGCGGTCTTTTCATTGGTGGCACCCGTCTGCGCGTAACTATGCTCGACCCATCCTGTGGAGGGTGAACGAATGTCCGATCGAAACACGCCGCGACCCCATGCCAAGCCAGCCTGTCGGGCGCCGCTGAGCCGTCAGACCTTGCGTTGGTACCGACCCGTCCTGGTGGTGGCGATCGCCGCGTTCGGCGTGCTCGGGTACGCACAGGACGGCGCGGCACCCCGAACCACGGCGACGGGCACCGCCGCGATCGCCAGCGCGAATGCTCTGGCCACCGAAGCCGGTTTCGAAACCCTCGCCCAAGGCGGCAACGCGGTCGATGCGGCGATTGCCGTGGCCACCTCGCTGTCGGTGGTGCAGCCGGAAGCGTCGGGCCTGGGCGGCGGCTTCCTCGCCCTGATCCACGATGCCGCCACCGGCAAGGACACCTTCATCGACGCGCGCGAGATGGCGCCGCAGGCCGTGCGCGAAGCCGATTATCGCAACGCCGACGGCAGCCCCAACCGCGACACCTCACTCCACGGCCCGCTCGCCGCCGGCATTCCCGGCATGCCGGCCGGGCTGGCCTACATGGCCGGCAAGTACGGAAAGTTGCCGCTCGCCGTGTCCTTGCGTCCGGCGATCCGGCTGGCCGACAAGGGCTTCCATCCCAGCGGCGCGCTGGTCCGTTCGATCGGGCGCGAGGCCGACGTGCTGCGCCGGTATCCGGCCTCGGCCGGCAAGTTCTTCCCCGGCGGCAAGGCGCCGCAGACGACCGATATCTTCCGCGATCCGGGTCAGGCCGGCACGCTGAAAGCCATCGCCGAACGAGGTGCCGACGGTTTCTACAAGGGCGCGGTGGCGAAGGAACTGGTCAGGGCGGTGAAGGCGTCCGGCGGTACCTGGACGCTCGCCGATCTGGCGAGTTATCAGGCGAAGGAGCGCGCGCCGATCGAGCTGAATTACGCCGGCTACAAGATCGTCACCGCGCCACCGCCGTCTTCCGGCGGCGTGGCGCTCGCCGAAATGTTGAACATCCTTGCGCCGATCGATCTCAAGAGCATGGATGAAGCTCATCGCATCCATTACCTCGTCGAGGCGATGCGCCGCGCTTTCCGCGACCACAACGAATACCTGGGCGACCCCGACTTCGTGAAGATGCCGCTGGACATGCTGCTCTCGCCGTACTACGCCGACGGCCTGCGCCAGAGCATCCTGCCCGACCGGGCGACCAAGTCGGCGTGGCTGCCGTCGGTGCATGCGAAGGATCCGGGCATGCATACCACGCACTACTCGATCGTCGACAAGGACGGCAACATGGTGTCGATGACCGCCACGGTCAACACCACGCTGGGCTCCGGTTTCGTCGCCGGCAAGACCGGCGTGCTGCTGAACAACGAGATGGACGACTTCGCCCTGGTGTCCGGCCAGCCCAACGCGTTCGGCCTGATCGGCGGCTCGGCCAACGCGCCGGTCGGCGGCAAGCGGATGCTGTCGTCGATGACGCCCAGCTTCGTCATCGGCAAGGATCGCCTGGCGGTGATCGGATCGCCCGGCGGCTCGACCATCATCACGCAGGTGTTCGAAGGCATCCTGGCCTTCATAGACGGCAAGAACGCTGGCGAGATCACCGCGCAAAAGCGCATCCACCATCAGTTCATGCCCGACCGCGTCGACATCGAGAAGGGCAGCGACATTCCCGCCGACGTGCTCGAAAAGCTGAAGGCGATGGGCTACGAGATCAACGACGAGAATTCGTGGGGCAACATGAACGTGGTGGTCTGGGACAAGACGACCAACACCAAGACCGCGGCCAGCGATCCACGCAATCCCAATGGCCTGGGCAAGGTCGAAACCATCCATTGAGGCCCGGCCGCCTGGTCGGCATGGCTGACGGGATGCTGCGCGCTGCCGGTGAGTCATCCGGCAGTGGCGCGGCCGCCCGACTCACCCGCATTTCCCCTGTCTGTTGCCGGTCAAGGCTCACCGAACCACGCCTCGGCGCAGGCACTTTCATCCGGTCGGCGGCGTGACCGTCACGTGGAGCAAGCCTTTCATGCCAAACCATGGCGCTGCGACCCCGCCTTCCAGCTGGGGCCCGCCTTACCTGCTGTACCTGGGCAACCCGGCCGACGATCTGGCCATCAAGACGGCCAGGGGCGTGGCCTACTGGCGCCCGGAATGGTGCGTGGGCCAGTACCGTCACCCCGACTGCACGCTGACGCTGGGCCTGCCCGACATCGGCATGGCCGAGGCCAGGACCCGCGGCGCGAATACCATGATGATCGGCATCGCGAACGCCGGTGGCGTGATGGCGCCGGAGATCGTTGCCGACGCCATCGCGGCGCTCGACGCCGGCCTCAACGTGATCGCCGGCCTGCACCAGAAGCTGCGCGCGAATCCGGACATCGTGGCGGCCGCGCGGCGCAACGGCCGCGTGCTGTTCGACGCCCGCGACCCCGCACCGGGCATACCGGTCGGCACCGGTCGCCCGCGCGCCGGCCGACGGCTGCTGACGGTGGGCACGGACTGCTCGGTCGGCAAGATGTACACCACGCTCGCGCTGGAACGCGCCATGCGCCAGCGCGGTTGCGCGGCGGATTTTCGCGCCACCGGCCAGACCGGCATTTTCGTCGCCGGCGCGGGCGTACCGGTCGATGCGGTGGTCGCCGATTTCATCTCCGGCGCCGTCGAATGGATTTCGCCGGCCCGCAGCGACGACGGCTGGGACCTGATCGAGGGCCAGGGCTCGCTGTTCCATCCGTCCTACGCCGGCGTGTCGCTCGGCTTGCTGCACGGCGCCCAGCCCGACGCGCTGGTGTTGTGCCACGAGCCGACCCGGCGTCACATGCGCGGCCTGCCCGGTTACCCGCTGCCCGAACTGCAACACTGTCTCGAAGCCAATCTCGCCGCCGCGCGCCTGACCAACCCGGCCGTCCAGCCGGTCGGCGTCGCGCTGAACACCTCCGGCCTGTCGGCACCGGAAGCGCTGGCGGCCTGCCAGCGGATCAGCGATCTGCTCCAGCTGCCCTGCCAGGACCCGGTGACCATGGGTGTCGAAACCATCGTGGACAACCTGCTCGCATGCTTCGCGAACTGAGCATCACGCAGCACAGCTTCCCGCTGGTGGCGCCTTTCCGCATCGCGCGCGGGGTCAAGTACGCCGCCGACGTGGTGACGGTCGAGTTGCGCCAGGCGGGCCGCATCGGGCGCGGCGAATCCGTTCCCTACGCGCGCTACGGCGAATCGGTGGCGTCGGTGATCGACGCGATGGAGGCGTTGCGCGCCGAACTCGTCGCCGGCATGGGGCGCGATGAATTGCAGGTGCGGCTGCCGGCGGGCGCCGCGCGCAATGCGCTGGACGCGGCGATGTGGGATCTCGAATCGCAACTCAGCTCGGTGCCCGTGTGGGTGCAGCTGGCGCGCCCGCCACGGTCCACACTGGTCAGCGCGATCACCGTCGGCATCGACACGCCGGAGCGGATGGGGGAGGCGGCGTCCCGCATCGCCGGCGCCGGACTGATCAAGATCAAGGTCGACGCGGACGACCCGGCGGCGCGGATCGAGGCGGTGCGGCGGGCGGCGCCGCTCGCCCATCTCATCGTGGACCCCAACGAAAGCTGGAACATCGAACTGCTGCGCGACATGCAACCGATGCTGGAGTGCGCGGGCGTCGAACTGCTGGAGCAGCCGCTGCCGGCGGACGCGGACGACGCCTTGCTGGGTTTCTTCAGCCGCATCCCGATCTGCGCCGACGAGTCCTGCCATGTCACCGCCGACCTGCCGCGGCTGCGCGGCCGCTATCAGGCAGTCAACATCAAGCTGGACAAGACCGGCGGCTTGACCGAGGCTTGGCGCTTGTTGCGGGCCGCGCGCGTCGACGGTTTCAGGATCATGGTCGGTTGCATGGTGTGTTCCTCGCTCGGTATCACGCCGGCGCTGGAGATCGCGCGCGAAGCGGAGTTCATCGACCTGGACGGCCCGCTCTGGCTGCAGGACGACTACCCCGACGGCGTGAGTCTGCAGGGCGGCTTCCTGCTGCCGCCATTGCCGGCGTTCTGGGGCGGATGAGGGCGATCGCCGCTCGCGCATCTGCGGGCTTGCCGGCTGGGCGAGCCGCGGCGGTTGAGAGGGCACCCGCATGCTGACCCTCGACCCGATCCAGACCGTGGCCTGTGGCGGCCTGTGCCTGATCGCCGGGTATGCGATCCGCGCGCGGGTGCCGCTGCTGGCGCGCTTCAGCATCCCGGCGCCGGTGATCGGCGGCCTGCTGGTGGCGCTGGCGCTGCTCGCCTGCCGCCCGTGGAACCTCACCCCGGTGCACTTCGATACGGCGTTTCAACAGCCGCTGATGATCGCGTTCTTCACCGCCATCGGCTTCAACGCAAGCACGTCCCTGCTCAAGGTCAGCGGTCGCCAGATCGTGCTGTTCCTCGGCCTCGCCACCGGTCTCGCCGTGGTGCAGAACCTGGTGGGCATCGGACTGGCCACGGCGTTCGGACTGCCGCCGTTGTTCGGCGTGATCGCCGGCTCGGTCACGCTCGCCGGTGGCCCCGCCACCGGCCTGGCCTTCGCGCCGCTGTTCACCCAGGCCGGCGTGCAAGGCGCACCGAGCGTGGCGCTGGCCAACGCGATGGCCGGCATCGTTTGCGGCTCGGTGATCGGCGCACCGCTGGCGACGATGCTGATCGAGCGGCTCAAGCTGCGCACGCCACAATCACTGGACGTGGTCGGGAGCACGCCGGCAATGCCGCCACCGGCGCCCGTCGCTGCCGCGGCAAACGCCATCAGCGCCGAAGAGCAGACTTATGCGGGGCTCAGGAGCTTCGTGCTGATCCTGCTGGCCATGGGCATCGGTGCCTGGATCAGCGGCGGGCTGGGCGCGCTCGGCCTGACCCTGCCCAGCTACATCGGCGCGATGCTCGTGGGCGCATTGATCCGCAACCTCGACGACCACCTCGGCTGGTTCGGCCTGTCGCTGCGCAGCATCGACATCATCGGCAACGCCTCGCTCTCGCTGTTTCTCGTCGTCGCGCTGATGAACCTGCATCTGTGGGATCTCGCCGGACTGGCCATGCCCTTGCTGGTCAACCTGGGCGTGCAGTCGATCGTGGTCGTGGCCTTCTGCTGCTGGCCGCTATGGTGGTTGATGGGGCGCGACTACGATGCCGCCGTGATGGCCAGCGGCTTCGTCGGCTTCATGCTGGGCACGACGGCCAACGCGATGGCGGTGATGAGTTCGCTGACCGAGCGCTTCGGTCCGGCGCCGCGCGCTTTCCTGGTGGCGCCCATCGTCGGTGCGTTCCTGATCGACTTCACTAACGCCATCGTCATCACGTTCTTCGTCAACGGCTGGAAATGACGGGCGCGACCGTTCACTGGGCCGCCAGCATCGCCTTGATCCGCGCCATGTGCGACTCGGCGGTTTCGCGGGTCACTTCCTTGTCCGCTTCCGGGTCCTTGCCCTGCCAGTGCAGGTCGGCCTGCGGCAGTTCGTGCAGGAAGCGGCTGGGCTGGTTGCTGTGGACGTCGCCGTAGCGCTTGGTCTTGGCCGACCACGACAGCGTCAGCCATTCCTTCGCGCGGGTGATGCCGACGTACATCAGCCGGCGCTCCTCATCGATGCGGCCTTCGTCGATGGCGCCTTCATGCGGCAGCGTGCCGTCCTCGCAGCCGACGATGAAGACGAAACGGAACTCCAGGCCCTTGGCCGCGTGCAGGGTCATCATCCGCACGGCGTTGCCGGGCTCGTCGCGGTCGGCGTGGCTGAGCAGGGCCAGCTGCGAGGCGAGGTCGCCGGCCGTATTGCCGCCCTTCTGCATCGCGCGGAACCAGTCGGCCAGTTCCTGCAGATTGCCCAGCTTGCGATCGCGCGTGCTGGCGTCGGGTGTGCCGGCGATGATTTGCGCGACGTAGCCGGTGCGTTTCAGGATCAGCTCGACCAGGTCGGCGGCGCTTTCGTGCAGCGAAGCACTACGCAGTTCGTCCAGCAGGTTCGCGAACGAGGCGAGCGCGGCGGCCGGGCGCGGGGTGAGCTGGCGCAGCACGCCGTCGCTGCGCGTCGCATCGAGCAGCGACGAGTGCCGCGATTGCGCGATCTGGCCCAGCTTCTCCAGCGTGGTCGCGCCGATCTCGCGCTTCGGTACGTTGACCACGCGCAGGAACGCGGCGTCGTCGCTGGGGTTGGTCAGCAGGCGCAGGTAGCACAAGACATCCTTCACCTCGGCGCGGTCGAGGAAGGACAGCGCGCCGGTGAGGTGATAGGGAACGCGCGCCAGGCGCAGCGCCTTCTCCAGCGGCCGCGCCTGGAAATTGCCGCGGTACAGGATCGCCATGTCGTCCCAGCGCGCCTTGTGCTTCTCGGCCAGCGTGGTGGCGATCGCGGCGACGCGCTCGGCCTCGTGCTCGGCCTCCTTGCATTCGAGTACGCGGATCGGCGCGCCTTCCGGGTGCTCGCTCCACAACTTCTTTTCGTGGCTGTGCGGGTTGTGCGCGATCAGCGCGTTCGCCGCGCGCAGGATGCGTTTGCCGCAACGGTAGTTCTGTTCCAGCTTGATCACGCGCAGGTTCGGCCAGTCGCGGCCGAGCTGGTCGATGTTCTCCGGATTCGCGCCGCGCCAGGCGTAGATCGACTGGTCGTCGTCGCCCACGCAGGTGATCCCGCCGCGTTCGCCGGTCAGCACTTTGAGCAGGCGGTACTGCGCGTCGTTGGTGTCCTGGTACTCGTCCACCAGCAGGTAGCGCAGGCGCTCGCGCCACGCGTCGCGGCACTCGGCGTCGCTTTCCAGGATGCGCAGCGGCAGCCGGATCAGGTCGTCGAAATCCACCGCGTTGAACGCGGCAAGGCGCTGCTGGTACATGTCATAGATCGTCGCCGCTTCCAGCTCGCGCGGGCTGCGCGCGGCAGCCAGCGTTTCCTCCGGCGAGAGGCCGCCGTTCTTCGCGCGGCTCAAGAGGTTGCGGATGCCGAACAGCACGTCGTTCTTCGCGCCTTTGGGCGCCAGCTCCTTGACGATGCCGCCGCTGTCGTCCGCGTCCAGCACCGAAAAGCCGCGGCGCAGGCCGGCGCGGGCATGTTCGATCTGCAGGAACTTCAGCCCCAGCGCGTGAAAGGTGCTTACCGTGAGCGCAGCCGCATCCTCGCTGCTGACCAGCTTCGCCACGCGCTCGCGCATCTCGCGCGCGGCCTTGTTGGTGAAGGTGATCGCGGCGATCTTCGATGGCGCCAGCTTGCGGCGCTGGACCAGGTACGCGATCTTCTGGGTGATCACGCTGGTCTTGCCGGAACCGGCGCCGGCGAGCACCAGCAGCGGGCTGTCGCAGTGTTCGACGGCGGCCAGTTGTTGCGGATTGAGCATGGATCGGGAGACAGGACGAGGCGGTGTTCGATGGTAACAGAGCACCACTGGCGCCCCGGTCCGCTTCGGCCATAATCGGCCGCACGGCAGTCAGCGGAGAACGGCATGGCGGAGCAGAAAGTCGAGCAGTGCGACGTGGCGGTGATCGGCGGCGGGCCCGGCGGCAGCACCGCGGCAGCCTTGCTGGCGCGTCGCGGCTACAAGGTGATCGCGCTGGAGAAGGCGCACCACCCGCGCTTCCATATCGGCGAATCGCTGCTGCCGATGAATCTGCCGGTGTTCGAGCGGCTCGGCGTGCTGGACAAGGTGCGTGCGCTGGGCGTGTTCAAGCCCGGCGCGGATTTCGAGGCCGACAACGCACGCGGCTACAACACCTACGCGTTCGCCCGCGCGATCGGGCAGAGCCCACCGCATGCGTACCAGGTGTGGCGGCAGGACTTCGACAAGATGCTGTATGGGCATGCGCGCGAATGCGGCGCCGACGCACGCGAAGGGCACGAAGTGCTGCGCGTCGAGCAGCGCGGTCCGCGCGAGAGTTGGCTGGACGTGCGGACCGACGACGGCCGCGACTACGCGATCCGGGCGCGCTACGTGGTCGACGCCAGCGGCCGCGATGCGCTGCTGGCGACGAAGCGCAAGCTGCGCCGGCGCAACGAGCAGCACCAGAGCGCGGCGATCTTCGGCCACTTCCGCGGTGCCGCGCGGCGCGAGGGCGAGGACGCCGGCAACATCAGCATCTACAGCTTCGCGCACGGCTGGATGTGGATGATCCCGCTGCCGGACGGCGTGATGAGCGTGGGCGCGGTGTGCCGGCCGGATTACCTCAAGCAGCGCAAGGGCCGCACGGTGGAGTTCCTGCTCGACACGCTGAAGCTGAGCCCGGCGTTGTGGACGCGCGTGCAGCACGCCGAACTGATCGACAACGAGGTACGCGTCACCGGCAACTACTCCTACGACGCAAGCCGCATGGGCGGGCCGGGCTGGGTGCTGGTGGGCGATGCGTTCGCCTTCCTCGATCCGGTGTTTTCCTCCGGCGTGTACCTGGCGATGAGCGGCGCGGAGCAGGCCGCCGCGATGGTCGACCAGGCCTTGCGTGAACCGCAACGCGAGCCGGCCTTGCTGCGCCAACTGGAGAAACGCCAGCGTGCCGGCATGGCGCGTTTCTCGTTCTTCATCTACCGCTTCAACGGCCCGGTGATGCAGCAGATGTTCCGCCAGCCGCGCAACACCTGGCAGCTGGAGCAGGGCGTGATCTCGATGCTCGCCGGCGACCTGTTCGACACCCCGAAAGTGCTGCGGCGATTGCAGCTGTTCAAGCTGGTCTACGCGATCTGCTTCCTGCGCGACTGGCGCCGCAGCCGCGCCGAACACAAGTACCGCCTGGCCCAGGCGCGCGCGCAGTTCACCGGCGGCAACACGCCGCTGGACAAGGCCTGACGCATGCTCCCTCCCCTGCTCGCAGGGGAGGGCTGGGGTGGGGTGCTCTTGATCTTCAGGCAGGCCGTCATCAATCGCCTGTCGCGCTACCATGCACGGTCTTCAACCGAACGCGCCACCATGGCCAAACTCTATTTCTATTACTCGGCGATGAACGCCGGCAAGACCACCACGCTGCTGCAGAGCGCGTACAACTACCACGAGCGCGGCATGCGCACGCTGATCCTCACGCCGGCGCTGGACAACCGCTTCGGCGATGGCGTGGTGGCCTCGCGGATCGGCCTGAAGGCGCATGCGCGGCGCTTCCGCGGCGAGGAGAACCTGCTGGCGCTGGTCGAGGCCGACATCGCATCGCACGGCCCGCTGCACTGCGTGTTCGTCGACGAGGCGCAGTTCCTGACCAAGGCGCAGGTGTGGCAACTCAGCGACGTGGTCGACAAGCTTGGCATCCCGGTGCTGGCGTTCGGCCTGCGCACCGATTTCCGCGGCGAACTGTTCGAGGGCAGCCGCTACCTGCTGGCCTGGGCCGACAACCTGGAGGAGATCAAGACGATCTGCCACACCGGGCGCAAGGCCACCATGGTGGTGCGCGTGGATGAACACGGCCGCGCCGTCACCGACGGCCCGCAGGTTGAGATCGGTGGCAACGAACGCTATGTCTCGGTGAGCCGCGCCGAGTTCAAGAAGATCAGCGCGGGCAACGGTCGCATCGAGCTGCAGCAGACCGTGCTGCCGCTGGGCGAGCGCGAATGAACCGACCCACCAAGGAACCTGCATGAGCGAAGCCACCACACCCGTCAGCTGGCCGCGACCGTACTGGCAGCCTGGCGAAGAAGAGGCCGTGCTGCAGTTCTACGTGTTCGGCAAGTTCGAGCCGGAGCTGTTGATTCCGTCGCCGCGCTACGGCAGCCCGGGCCTGCCTGCGGGCGTCGAGATCCAGCGCTTCCAGAACGCGGTGCTGCGCCAGTGGGAAGGTTACCCGCTGAATGGCGCGCTGGGCGGCCTCGTCAGGGAAGACACGCCGGAAGCGTACGAGCAGGCGCGTATCGCGCCGGAAGTGCTGGTGGTGCGCGGTGTGCTCAAGGACGGCGCCAGCCTCGACTACCTGCGCGACACGCTCGGCGTGCTGGCCGGCATGCTCGACGTGGGCGGCACCTCGATTCTCGATCCGCAGATCCTCACCCTGTTCGACGCTACACACTGGCGTCGCCACTACCTGGTCAAGGACGGTGCGCCGCCGCGCCATCACGTGCTGATCCTGCGCAGCGGCGAGGAGGCCGCCGACCGCTCGTGGATCCACACCCGCGGCATGCGCAAGTTCGGCCGTCCGGATATCAGCCTGCGCAACGTGCCCGATCGCGATGTCGACCGCGCCGGCGTGCTGTGCGAGCGGCTGGTCGAACTGTTGTCGCTGGGCGCGCACTTCAGCGCCGGCCAGCCGCTCGAAGTCGACGGCCTGCCCGACGGCCTGGTGGCGCAACCGGGCGGCAGCCTCGATGACCCCGAGTTCAACAACACCCACGTGGGGTTCCGCTGGCCGGAGTGAATGGTGGGTTTTGCAGGAACGCGCCTTGTGCGTGATCATTTTTTGGTGGATGGACCCCATCGGGCACCCGAATAACACTGCTTCAAGCTCGTCATCCCAGCGAAAGCTGGGATCCAGTGACTCCAAGGCCTTTGAAACGTAAAGGCACTGGATTCCAGCTTTCGCTGGAATGACGTTGCGTAGAAGGTTTTTCGAGGTCACCCATAGAGCATCGCACAGGGTTTGCTCCTCACCTCAGTGTTGGCAGTGTGGACACCAGAACGTCGAGCGTTGCCCCAGCACGACCTGCCGGATCGGCGTGCCGCAGACGCGGCAGGGTTCGCCCGCGCGGCCGTAGACCATCAGTTCGCGGAAGAAGTAGCCGGGTGCGCCATCCGGATTGAGGAAGTCGCGCAGGGTGGTGCCGCCGCGTTCGATCGCCCACGCCAGGATGCGTTTCACTTCGGCGGCGAGTCGTGCGTAACGTGCGCGCGAGACCGCGCCGGCGGCGCGGCGCGGGTCGATGCCGGCGTAGAACAGTGCTTCGCTGGCGTAGATGTTGCCCACGCCGACGACGATCGCGTTGTCCATCAGAAATAGTTTCACCGCCGCACTGCGGCCGCGCGAGAGATGCCACAGCAGGTCGCCGTCGAACGCATCGGTCAGTGGTTCCGGACCCAGCTTCGCCAGCAGCTCGTGCGTCTCGCCCAGCGGTTGCCACAGCAGGCAGCCGAAGCGGCGCGGGTCGGTGAAGCGCAGGATGCGTGGCACCTGCGCCGGCGTGCGTTCCAGCGCGATGTCGACATGATCGTGCTTGCCCACCGGCGCGTCCGGCGGCAACACGCGCAGCACGCCGGACATGCCCAGGTGCAGCAGTGCGCTGCCGATTCCGGTGCGCAGCAGCAGGTACTTCGCGCGACGCTCCACCGCGTCGATGCGCTGGCCGGGCAGCAGCTCGCTGATCTCCGGCGGGATCGGCCAGCGCAGGTCGAGCCGGCGCAGGATCACCCCGGTGACGCGGCGGCCGACCAGATATGGCGCGATGCCGCGGCGGGTGGTTTCGACTTCGGGCAGTTCAGGCAAGTTGTTGTCCCGCGGCTCAGTGCAGCTCGGTGGTCGCCGTCGCCGGCGAGCGTGGCACGTAGCGCGACGATACCAGCGCGATGCGCTGGCCCACGCGCACGTAATGCTGCGGCCCGGTAACCGAACTTTCGCCGAATTCCAGCACCTGCCCATCCAGCACCAGCACCGCCCGCGGCGGCGCCAGCCCGATCTTCGCCGGCTCGAAATCGCTGGCCGGGCGCCAGCTCAGCACGTGCGCCGCGGCGGTATCGGCCAGGTCGCTGAGCCGGGCGTCGATGGCGCGCACCGGCGTGCCGTCGGTACGCCACCAGTGGCCGTCGCGTTTTTCGTAGTGCAGGGTCGGCGCGCCGGGCAAGGTCAGCGCGATGCGGCTGATGCCGGCCGGGTCGAGCGCGGTGAGGTTGCCGGTCTCGTGGCGCGCGTCACGCTGCCATTGCCAACCGGCCAGTAGAGACAAGGCCAATACGGCGAGCAGCAGGAGCAGGCGTTGGCGGGTACGGCGTTTCATCGCTCAGCGGCGCCGCCGGCGCCATGCGATCAGGCCGCCGATCAGCAGCAGCAGCACCGGCAGTGCGACCAGGAAGCCGAAGCTCAGCGCGTTCAACTCGGTTTGCGAAATGTCCAGCAGCCGATCCGGCGCACCGCGCGGCGGCAGCTCGACCAGCTTGTCGTCGCCGAGCAGCCAGTCGAACACGCGCTCGCCCAGCGCGCGGTTGCCGCCGTTGCCGAGGAAGGTATTGGACAGGAAGTCGCCGTCGCCGATCACCACCGCGCGCTGCTCGCTCTTGTCCGGGCTGGGCGACAGCCGGCTCAGCGCGAAGCCGAAGTCCAGCGGCCCCTTCAACTCGCCGGCGTCGGCGTCGAAGCGGATGTCCGTGGGCTTGTTGTTGTCGATCGGCTGGAACTCGGTCCAGCTCTGCGCGCCGGAGCGCAGGAACGGCGCGACTGCCCAGTCGCCTTGCGCCACCTTGGCCAACGCGGACACCTGCGGAAACAGCGTGGTCAGAGTGAAGCCGCGGGTGATCGCCTGCGACGGGTAGTCGCCCAGCGCGATCAGGCGCGGATCGTGCAGGCCAAGCGCGCTGCCGGAGCCGTCGACCAGCACGCCGGGCAACACGCGCACGCCGAGCGCGTCGGCCAGCGGCTTGAGGCCGAGGTCGTCGTTCGCCGGTTCGCTCAGCCACAGCAGGTTGCCGCCGTTGCGCACGTAACCGACCAGCGCCTGCACCGCGCCCGGCGGCAGCGCCAGGCTGGGGCTGGCCAGCACCACCAGGTCGGTGTGCTCGGGCACCGCCGTCACTTGCGCGAAGTTCAGCGGCACCGCGCGCATGCCGCGCGCTTCCAGCTGCGTCATGAAGGTGCCGAGATCGGCGTTGGCCTGGCCGTCGGCGCGGCGCTCGCCGTCGCCGGTGACGAAGGCCACGATGCGGTCGCTGCCGCGCAGCAGGCGTTCCAGCGCATTGGTGAGGCTGCGTTCGGACAACTCGTCCAGGCGTTGCTCGCGATCCTTGTAGTGCAGGATCAGCGCGCCGTCGACGGTGATGCCCAGCTCGCGCATCTTCGCCGGGTCCAGTTGCGGATCGACGAAGCGCAGCGTGAGGTCGCTCTTCACCGCCTGGTAGCGCTGCAGGAAACCGGCCACGGTCTGGCGCAGGTCGCCCTGCGGGTTCGCGTAGCTGACGATTTCCACCGGGCCGTCGAACCTGGCCAGCACCGCGCGGCTTTCCGCCGACAGGCTGGTGCGGCCGTTCGCGGTCCAGTCGGCCTGGTGCGCGTAGCGCGTGCTGAGGTAGCCGATCGCCGCCGCCGCCAGTACCAGCAGCAGCGCGAACAACCAGCCGTCCAGACGTCTGAACAGCGCGCTCATCAGTTGCGCTCCTTGTCGGCCGCCAGTCGGCGCGTGGCCAAGGCCAGCGCCAGCACGATCAGCAACGCGAACCACACGATGTCGGCGGTCGATACCAGTCCGCGCAGCAGCGGTTGCAGGTGCGTGCTCATCGCCAGCCAGTTGATCGCGCCGCCGTTGATGCCGGCCATCTGCGCGCCCAGGTTCACGCTCCACAGTGCCAGCGCGATCACCAGCGCGGCGGCGGCGGCGAGCGCCGGGTGCGAGGCGAAGCTCGAACAGGCCACGCCGATCGCGGCCAGCGCGGCCAGCATCAGTGCCAGGCCCAACGTGGCGGCGGCCAGCTTGCCCCAATCGACATGGGTGGCATGCGTCAGCGCCAGCGGCATCGCCAGGGTCAGCAGCAACCACAGCAGCAGCCAGCCCAGCACGGCCAGGTACTTGCCCAACACGATGCGCGAGGCCGGCACGCCGGCGGCGAACAGCAGCGGCAGGGTGCCGTTGCGGCGTTCGCCGGCGATCACCGACATGCACAGCAGCGGCACCACCAGGAACGCCAGCTGGGCGAGCTGGCCCAGCAAGGGCACGCCGACCAGGTCGGTGAAGCCGGGCCCGTCCGGCAACGCGGCGCGCTGGATCTGCCCGGCCAGGAAACCGCCCAGCAGCAGGGTGAAATTCCATGCCAGCCAGGCCAGGGTCAGCGCCGCCAGCACCCAGGCCAGCGGACGCACCAGCAGCCGGCGCCATTCCAGTCGCGCCACGGCGACGGTGTTCACGAAAGCGCGGCTCATGCGGCGCGCGCCGATTCGGTGTTGCCGTTCATCGCGATCCCGAAAAAGGTTTTCTCCAGCGCGGCATGGTCGTCGGCGAGCACCGCGCCGTCGTGACGCAGGATGCCTTCGTGCAGGATCGCCACGCGATCGCAGACCGCGGTGACCTCGGCGAGCAGGTGAGTGGACAGGATCACCGCGGTGCCGCTGGCGGCCTGCTCGCGGATCAACGCGCGCAGCGCGGCGACCTGTACCGGGTCGAGCGCGTTGGCCGGCTCGTCCAGCACCAGCAGGGCGGGGCGATGCAGCAGCGCGCAGGCCAGGCCCAGCCGCTGGCGCTGGCCCTGCGACAGCACGCCGGCCAGGCGCCGGGCCAGCGGCTGCAGTTCCAGCCGTTCGATGATGGCAGTGCGCGCCTGGCGCAACGCCGCGCCGTTCAGCCCACGCAGGCGGCCATGCGCGTCGAGATGCTCGTCGACGCTGAGCTCGGCCCACACCGGCGCGCGTTCCGGCAGCCAGCCGATCTGCGTGCGGGCCAGTTCCGGGTGTTCCAGGAAATCCTCGCCGTTCAGCTCGATGCCGCCGCTGTCGGGGCGCAGCGCGCCGGCGATCATCGACAAGGTGGTCGACTTGCCGGCGCCGTTCACGCCCAGCAGGCCCATCACCTGGCCGCTTTGCAGGCTCAGGCTCAGATCCTGTACCGCGGCGCGACTGGCACGGCGGCGGCTGACGCGGTCCAACTGCAGGACGGTCTTGGGTGATGCGGGGGGGGGCGAGGTCATTGCGTGATTGTCACGGTGCCCCCATGGTTAAACAACTGGTTGATGTCACGTCCGCGGATAACGTCGGCTTGACCTCCTGCTCTTGACGGACTGCTATTATTCGTGGTCACACCATGCTGGCGGGTACGGAAACCCCTGATTTACACTGACTTGTCCCTTACCCGGTGCTTTCCATGCTCGATGCAGTGCTCAATTTTCTGAACGATGGTCTCACCGGCGCAAGCTGGGGCCAGATCGCGATCTACATGCTGGTCGTGACTCAGCTCACCATCTTCACGGTGACGCTGTACCTGCATCGCAGCCAGACCCATCGCGGCGTGGATTTCCACCCGGTGCTGGCGCACTTCTTCCGCTTCTGGGGCTGGCTGACCACCGGCATGGTCACCCGCGAGTGGGTGGCGGTGCATCGCAAGCACCACGCCAAGGTCGAGACCGAGGAAGATCCGCACAGCCCGATGATCTACGGCATCAAGAAGGTGTTCTGGGACGGCGTCTCGCTGTACCGCGACGCCTGCGAGTCGAAGCAGGACATGGAACAGTACGGCCGCGGCACGCCGGACGACTGGGTCGAGCACAAGGTTTATGGCGCGCACCCGTATTGGGGCCCGACCCTGATGCTGTTCATCAGCATCGCGCTGTTCGGCGTGATCGGTGCCGCGTTGTGGGCGGTGCAGATGGTGTGGATCCCGTTCTGGGCCGCCGGTTTCGTCAACGGCATCGGCCACTGGGCCGGCTACCGCAACTTCGAGAGCGCCGATACCGCGCGCAACCTGATCCCGTGGGGCTTCTGGATCGGCGGTGAGGAGCTGCACAACAATCATCACGCGTTCCCCAGCTCGGCCAAGTTCGCGCTGCGCAAGTGGGAATTCGACATCGGCTGGGCGGCGATCTGCGGTCTGCGCGCCGTCGGTTTGGCCAAGGTGCTGCGCGTGGCGCCGTCGCTGGACGTGCGCCCGAACGTGCGCCTGCCCGATGCCGAGACGCTGAAAGCCGTGCTCACCCACCGCTTCCAGGCGATGACCGACTACTACCGCGGCGTGATCGTGCCGACCCTCGGCGACGAGGCGCAGCATGCCGGCGAGAGTCTCAAGTCGATGCCGCGGCGCATCCGTCTGGCCATGGCCGACGGTGGCCGCTGGCTGGACAGCGAAGGCCGCGAGCGCATGCAGGCGGTGCTGGCCAAGCGCCCGACCCTGAAGACCGTGTGCGATTTCCGCAACCGCCTCGCCGCCCTGATGGAGCAGCGCGGTGCCGAGCAGGCGCTGAAGGGTCTGCAGCAGTGGATCCACGAAGCCGAAGAGAGCGGCATCCGTTCGCTGCAGGAATTCGCACAGCGGCTCAAGGGCTACAGCGTCGCAGCTGCCTGACGTCGCAGCGAAAGCACATGCGCCAGCAAAACCCGCCCGATGGCGGGTTTTTGTTTTTGAGAGAGTTCGATGGCTGGGGAAGTGGATGAGCCTGCGCGTATTGCTGATCGGTGCCAGCGGCGTATTCGGTTCGCGCGTTGCCCGCCAGCTGGCCGGCGATCCGCGCTTTCGCCTGACGCTTGCCGGCCGGCAGCTGGCCAGCCTGGCGACGCTGCGCGAAAGCCTGGGCGATCCGTCGGTACAGCTGGCCGCACTCGACGTGGCCGCGGCCGGACTGGCCGAAGCGTTGGCGGCGCAGGCAGCGCGCCATGAAGTGGTCGGCGCCGACGACATCGGCCAGGCCGTGCGCACGCAGCATTGGTGCGGCTCCGTGCATCGCCTGCACGGCGGCGGGCAACGAGCGCCAGGCGTCGTCGCCGAGCAGATCGGGGAACAGGGCGAGGGAGGTCATGGCTCGATGATGCGGGGATGGCGGCAGGCCGGGCAAGCATTCGAGCAAAAGAAAACCCGCCACGTGGGCGGGTTTTCTTTGAGGCATCGGTGTCGCCGTTGCACTGTTGCAGGAGCAACAGCGATCCCTGCTTTCGCAGGGATGACGTTCTGACAGCGCCACTCGCGCAAGGCGCGAGTGGGTCAGAACGTCACTTGATCTTGCCTTCCTTGTAGATCACGTGTTTGCGCACGACCGGATCGTACTTCTTGAACTCGAACTTTTCCGGCGTGTTCTTCTTGTTCTTCTGCGTGGTGTAGAAGTGGCCGGTGCCGGCCGAGGAGATCATGCGGATCTTGTCTTGTGATTTGTTAGCCATGGCTCAATCCTCAGACCTTGTCGCCGCGGGCGCGCATCTCGGCAATCACGGCCTCGATGCCATTCTTGTCGATCGTGCGCAGGGCGTTGTTGGAAACGCGCAGCTTGATCCAGCGATTCTCGCTGGGAACCCAGAAGCGACGCTCATGCAGGTTCGGCAACCAGCGGCGACGGGTACGGTTGTTGGCGTGCGAGACGTTGTTGCCGCTCTGCACACCCTTACCGGTGACTTGACATACACGGGCCATGACGACCTCCGTAAACTTTTTTGACACCCGTTGGCCAGGGTGTGATCGGCCCAGCGGCGCCATGCGCCACGCGATGCTGGAGTTGTCGCAACGCATGATCGTGAGGTCCGTACCGCGTGGCGGACCGCCCGGAAGCACCGGGTCGACAGAGGCGAGCCGCGTATTCTCGCAGAAAAACAAGGCTATGCGCAATCTTCCCGGGTTCCGTGGCTGTCTTTCGGCGTGCGCGCCGCGGGGATGTATGGAACAATCGGTCTCTTTTATACACACGACCCAGACCCGAGGAACTCCCGATGGCACAAGAGATCACCAACGACCAGGCCAACGGCCAGGCCAGTCAGCCGCAGCTGGTGATGCAGAAGATCTACGTGAAGGACGTGTCCTTCGAGGCGCCGAATGCGCCGCAGATCTTCCATGAAATCGACGAGAAGGATCAGCCGCAGGTGCAGCTGAACCTGGGCCAGAAGGCCACCGACCTCGGCAACGACCTGTACGAAGTGGTACTCAGCCTCACCCTGACCTGCACGATCGGCCAGCGCACCGCCTACCTGGCGGAAGTGGAGCAGGCCGGCCTGTTCGGCATCGCCGGTTTCAACGAGATGGACCACGCCGGCATCATCGGCAGCTACTGCCCGAACCTGCTGTTCCCGTATGCCCGCCAGGTGATCTCCTCGCTGGTGCTGGAAGGCGGCTTCCCGCCGTTCCTGCTGCAGCCGATCAACTTCGATGCGCTGTTCGCCGAGCAGCAGCGTCGCGCGATGGGTGGCGACGACGCCCCGGCCACGCTCAACAGCTGAGCCGTGTCCATGGCTGAAAACCCGAAGCTGACCGTCCTCGGCGCCGGCTCCTGGGGTACGGCGCTGGCGGCGTTGAGTGCGCGTAACGGCGTGCCGACCACGTTGTGGGGGCGCGACCGCGAGGCGCTGGCGGCGCTGGCGGCGAGCCGTTGCAACCAGCGTTACCTGCCCGACATCGAGCTGCCCGCGGAGCTGGCCTACGAAGGCGACCTGGCCCGCGCCGTGCGTGGTGCCGGCATCGTGCTGATCGTGGTGCCCAGTCACGCGTTCGCGGCGATGCTGGCCGAGCTGGCGCCGCTGCTCGACGCGGGCACCGCGATCGCCTGGGCGACCAAGGGCTTTGAGCCGGGCACCGGCCGCTTCCTGCACGAACTGGTGGCCGAACGGCTGCCCGGTCATCCCGCGGCGGTGGTCACCGGCCCGTCGTTCGCCAAGGAAGTCGCCGCCGGCCTGCCCAGTGCGGTTACCGTGCACTCGGACGACGCGGCATTCGCGCAGCAGCTGGCTACGCTGCTGCACGCGCCGAACCTGCGCGCGTACTCCGGCGGCGACGTGCTCGGCGCCGAACTCGGTGGCGCGATGAAGAACGTGCTGGCGGTCGCCACCGGCATCGCCGACGGCATGCAGCTGGGCTTGAACGCCCGCGCCGGCCTGATCACCCGCGGTATGAACGAAATGCTGCGCCTGGGCGTGGCGCTGGGCGCGCGGCCGGAAACGCTGATCGGCCTGTCCGGCCTCGGCGACCTGGTGCTGACCTGCACCGGCGACCTTTCGCGCAACCGCCGGCTTGGCCTGGCGCTGGGCCAGGGCGTGGCGATCGACGAGGCGGTGCGCCGGATCGGCCAGGTGGTGGAAAGCATCCTCACCGCCGACGAGGTGGCGCGGCTGGCCGACAAGCACGGCCTGGATCTGCCGATCAGCGCCGGCGTGCGCGCCGTGCTGCACGGCGAGGTCACGCCCGTGGAAGGGCTCAAGGCGCTGATGGCGCGCGAGCAGAAGCCGGAATATCCGCAAGGCCTGTTCGGCAACGCCTGAACCATTCGTTGCGCATCCGGGTCGCTCTGGCCCGGCTGCGCTTGCGACGGTCGCATCCTGCCCCTGCGCTGCTAAGCTCAATGTTTTGGTCGTCGCAACGGATCGCATGCGCATGCAGCAACCGGACGAAAAACAGCAAGCCGCCGCCGCGCCTGCCGGCGAAGACGAAGCCCTGCCGCAGGCATGGCGACGGCTGCTGGCTGCGCCGAAGCCGGCTGTGGCCGACGATCACGGCGTGCTCGGTTTCTTTCTGGAAGTGATGCCGGAAGAAGGCGCCGCGTTCGCCCGGCTGGATGTGGCGCCGGTGCTGCTGGCGGTGGTCGAGCATGGCCGCTACGCGCGACCGGCGCCGCTGGACAGCCGGCATCTGGCGCAGTCGCCGCTGCAGCCGCATGAACAACGTCTGGCCGCGACCATGCTGGGATTGCCGCAGAGCGTGCGCAAGGGTCGCAGCTATGCGCGCCTTGGCGGCCACGTCGGCGATACCCTGCTGGCCGAGGTCCTGGATACCGCGCCGTGCTTCCTCGGCGGTCTGGCCGGCTTGCGGTTGTCGCGCGGCAAGTCGCACCAGCTCAACTGGCACTGGCAGATGGAGCCGGACGGCAGCCAGCGCCTGCTGCCGGTGCTGCCGAACAACCAGCGCCTGCTGCGCATCGACGGGCTGTGGTACCTCGATGCCGAGCGCGCCACCGTGGGCCGTTTCGACGCCGCGACCGAAGAAACCCGCTGGCTGGAACTGCCGCCGCTGAAACACGAGCACGGCCGCCGCCTGCGCAACCGCCTGGCGGGCAGCCGGCTGGCCACGCGGGTGCCGTTGCCGCTGGTGTTCGGCGAGGTGCGCCGCTCGGAACTGGCGCCGAAGCCGGTGCTGACCCTGCATGCGCTGACCCGGCATGCCCGGCTGGCCGCCGGCACGCCACCGCTCGGCTACGCGCGACTCGCCTTCGACTATGCCGGCGAACGCCTGCCCGGCCGCGGCGGCGAGCCGCTGGTGCGGCGCGTGCGCAACGGCCAGCTGGTCGAGATCATCCGCCGCCGCGCCGAGGAACTCAGCGCGATGGAGCAACTCGAACGCGCCGGACTCACCCCGGGCGTGGATACCGAAGGCCTGCCGTGGGACGTGGCGGAAACCCTGCCCGACGACGCCTGGCTGTTTCCCGGCACCGGCTATGCCGGCGCGCTGGAGGTCAACACGCCGGCGCGCTGGCTGGCGTTGCGGCCCAAGCTTGAGGTGGAAAACTTCCAGGTCGAGTACGCGCCGAGCTTCCCGTTCGAAGTGCTGGAAGGCCCGGTGCGCTGGTACGGCCAGGCGGTGGAAGACTCCGACGATCACGCCTTCGACCTGGAAATCGGCATCGAGCTGGACGGCCAGCGGCACAACCTGCTGCCCGCGGTGGCGCAGGCGCTGGCCGAGCATCAGTTGAACCTCAGCCCGGCGCCGAACGAGCCGGAAGACGCGGTGTGGTACGCGCCGGTCGATGCGCGTCGGCGCGTGCCGGTGCGTCTGAAGGAGCTGCGCGGGCTGCTGGCGCCGCTGGCCGAATACCTGGAGAAGCCGCGCCAGAAACTGCATCTACCGCGCGTGCAGGCCGGCCGTCTGGAGGAGTTGGTTGCGGCGATGCCTGGCGGCAGCAGGTTGGAAGCGGCCGAGCCGCTGCTCGGCTTCGCCGCGCGCCTGCGCGACGCGGCCGAGCGCGCCAGCGATGCGGTGCCCGAAGGCCTCACGGTGGAGATGCGGCCGTACCAGCGCGAAGGCCTGCGCTGGCTGAACGCGCTGGCCGAGGCTGGCGTCGGCGGCGTGCTCGCCGACGACATGGGCCTGGGCAAGACGCTGCAGCTGATCACTCATCTGTTGTCGCTGAAACAGGGCGGTGCGCTGACCCAGCCGGCGCTGATCGTGGTGCCGACCAGCCTGATCCCGAACTGGCAGTCGGAGATCGCGCGCTTCGCGCCGATGCTGCACGTCTTGACCCTGCACGGGCCGCAGCGCGCCGAGGAATTCGCCCAGCTGGGCGCGCAGGACATCGTGCTGACCAGCTACGCGCTGCTGCCGCGCGACGTCGTCGCGTTGCGCAAGCAGCCGTTCGCGCTGATCGTGCTGGACGAGGCGCAGCAAGTGAAGAACCCGCGCACGCAGGCGCGCCGCGCGCTGCTCAGCCTGCGCACGCCGCGCTACGTCTGCCTGACCGGCACGCCGCTGGAAAACCACCTGGGCGAGCTGTGGTCGCAGATCGACCTGGCGGTGCCCGGCCTGCTCGGCGACGAGGGCGCGTTCCGCCGCTACTACCGCGTGCCGATCGAGAAGCAGCACGATGAGGAATGCCAGCAGCGGCTGAATCTGCGGCTCGCGCCGTTCATCCTGCGCCGGACCAAGGCACAGGTGGCGAAGGAGTTGCCGCCGAAAACCGAGATCACCCGCCGGGTGGTGCTGGAAGGGCGCCAGCGCGAACTCTACGAAGGCCTGCGCCTGTCGCTGGCCGAAGAGCTGCGCGAGGTGATCGCCCAGCGCGGCATCGCGCACTCCGGCATCGTGGTGCTGGACGCGCTGCTGAAATTGCGCCAGGTCTGCTGCGACCCGCGGCTGGTGAAACTGGAAGCCGCGCGCGGCGTGCACGAATCGGCGAAGTTCGAGCTGCTGATGGACATGCTGCCGGCGCTGCTCGACGAGGGTCGCAAGGTGCTGCTGTTCTCGCAGTTCACCGGCATGCTGAAACTGATCGCGACCGAGCTGGATCGCCGCCGCATCCGCTATGTCACCTTGACCGGCGACACCCGCGACCGCGCCGAGCCGGTGCAGCGCTTCCAGAACGGCGAGGTGCCGCTGTTCCTGCTGTCGCTGAAAGCCGGCGGCGTCGGCCTGAACCTCACCGCGGCCGACACCGTGATCCACTACGACCCGTGGTGGAATCCCGCCGCCGAGGCGCAGGCCAGCGATCGCGCGCACCGCATCGGCCAGGACAAGCCGGTGTTCGTGTTTCGCCTGATCACCTCGGGCACGGTGGAAGAGCGCATCGAGGAGCTGAAGGAGCGCAAGGCCGAACTGGCCGCCGCGGTGCTCGAAGGCGGCGGCAGTCGCGAGAAGCTCAGCTTCGACCAGGTCGATCTCGACTCGCTGCTGGCGCCGGCCTGATTTCCGCGGCCTGATTCATGGCGGAGGGATCGCGTGCGGAAGTGCGTCGTCGCCATCGGCGATCAGTGCGTATCGTCCTCGCGCCGCGACTGTCGCAGCAAGCTCCACGCCATGCCGGCCACGGCCAGCGCGCCGCCGATCAACACCAGCCACAGCAGCAGGCGGGTCCAGTCGAACGGCGCCTTTGGCGCGAGCAGGGCCGCTGCGCCTCCGGCGTCGCTGACCGCACCCAGCGTGGCCAGCGGCGGTTGCCAGTTGGCGCCGGCGTCGCGCGGACGCAGTCGCTCCAGCGCGGCCTCCAGTGGATAGTCGCCGCGCCGTGCGGCATGGCTGCCGGCGAGCAGGCTGTACGGGCCGCTGCCTTCGGCCAGGAACACGAACACATCCGGCTGCCATGCCACCTGCAGCGACGGCGGCTGGGACAGCGGCGTGTCGGTGTGCAGGCGCAGGTGTTGCACGCGCGTCGTCGCGAATAGAGTGGCCGGGTCTTCGCCCGTGCCTGTGCCGATGCGCACCGCGGTGATCGTGGCCAGCATCCGCCCGTTGCCCTCGTCGTGGTCGAGCAGGCTGAATCGCGCCACCGTGTTGTCGCCGCCGAGCACGACCCGCACCGCTTCCACCGGCAAGGCGGCGGGCAGGGCGTAGTCGTAATCGGCGCCGCCGGCGGTGACGGGCGCCGCCGGCGCGGCCGGCAAGGTCAGCCAGTGGCGTGCTGCCATGCGTTCGGCGAGCGGGTCGGCATAGCTGCCGCGAAGTTCCACCTGCGGCGTCTGCGCGCTGTCCCATGGCGCGACATCGTTCTGGCGAAGGCTCAGCCGGTAGTAGCGCGCCGGGCCGCCGCCGTTCAGCGCGATCGTGTGCTGTTCCACCGCGTCCCCGCCGCGTTTCACGCTGACGATTTCGATGTCCAGGCTGCGCTCGCTCCATGCCTGCAGATCGTTGCTGGCCTGCACCGAGAGATGGAAGCGCGCGTCGACCGGCAGGGCGGCCGGGTCGATCTCGATGCGATCCAGGCTCACCTGGCGATGGGCGTCGACCAGCCATTGGCCTGGCCGGGTCGATGCCGATGGCATTCCCGGCTGCTCGATCACGATGTCGCCGTTGCTGTTGCGCTGCACGCGCACGCCGGTGCCGTTGGCTGCACTGCCGGACGGCAGCGGCAGCAGGGTCGCGCGCAGCGCAAACGGATGCGACCGCGGCGGCGCCGCGGGCAGGGGCGCAAACGGCACCTCCTGGCCCTGCGCATTGACCACCACCAGATCGCGCAGGTTGGCTGCGGGCGTGGACGCGGCGTACACCGCCGGCGTCAGCTCGACCCGCCAGGCCGCGCTGCTGCCCGCGGTATCCAGCGCGTAGCGATAGGCGTAGTCGGCTGGCGTGCCGGCGCCGGCCGTGAGCGGCAGCAGCAGGCACAGCAGCCATGCGCGCCGCTTCGGCAACCAGGCGTCAAGGCGCATCGGCGGCCTCCCCGGTGGACGTCGATGGCCGGCGCGGCGGCGCCGGTGCCAGATAGCCGATGACCGTGCACAGCAGGCCGTAGGCAATGAACGAGGCAATCCCGAACAGGTTGCCCAGATGACTGCGATCGATCAGCAGCAACTTGGCCAGCACCACACCCATGGTCACCGCGCCGGCCAGCCAGACCAGCCGCTGGCCGCGCCGCGAACCCCACACCCAGGCCAGCAGGCCGAACACGCTCCAGACCACGGTGAGCGACATCTGCGCCAGGCTCGAATCGAACAGGGCGCCGTTCCACGGTACGTGACCGAGCTGGTGCACGGCGCGCAACGTGGCACTGGTGACCACGGCCATGCCGAGAACGCCCAGCACCATCGGCCGGCCCCGGCGCAGTGTCGCCGCCATCGCGCCATCGCCCAGCCAGCGTGCGAACAGCAGGCTGATGACGATCAGCAGCAACTCCAGGGGATTGAGCAGCGGCAGATACGTCATCGGCGCGGTGTCGCCGGCCATGAACAACCCGGCCAGCCAGTACAGGCCCAGCACGAACAGTACCGAGCCGAGCAAGGGCGGGCGCAGCTTCGGCAGCAGTTCGACCAGCGGCGGCGCGATCCACTGCGGCCGGGCCAGCGCCAGCGCCGCCAGCGCGCACAGCGGCAGCATGACCAGCAGCAGCATCCAGGCACCGGATATCCCCGGCGTGCCCTGCAGCAGCACCTTGATCGTGGCGCTGGCCACCAGGGCCCAGCGCCACAGCCAGCCCAGCTGGGCCAGCATGGCCGGCAGCGGCCAGCTGCGCAGACACTGCAGCGTGCGCCAGCCCAGCGCTGCCGCGGACAGGGTCGCCAGCAGATTCCAGCCCCACAACGGTGGCTGCCCATCGAGAAGCTGCCGCAGCACCAGCGGCAGGATCGCGGCGAGCAGGATCGGCGCCGTCCACGCCACCACGGTACCCAGCTCGAAGCGCGGCCGTCGCTGCGCCGCTTCGGCGGCGGCCCAACCGGTAAGCGCGAACAGGCCCATCGCCGCCGCGGCTTCGCCCGATGTGCCGACGTGGCGGCTGATTTCGTTCCAACTGGCGCCCAGCCACCAGCACAGCCCCCACCCGTACAGCAGCACCGCGGTCCAGCGCTGCAGTACGGCGTCCGTGCCCAGCCGCGCATAGAACGCCGCGCTGGCGAACGCCGCGGCGACCAGGATCAGGGCGCCGATGAAGTCACGATCGAGCCACGCCGTGGCGAGCATCGGCGCGCTGTCGCTGCGCCCGATCACCAACGCCACCGCCGCCGCCAGCTGCAAGGCCACGCCGCCCCAGCGCGCCAGCCGGCGCTGCTGACGCAGGCCGAGCCAGATCAGGCCGGCGCCTTCCAGCGCAAAAATGCTGCCGGTCAGACTGGCGCTCAGCGCCAGCGGCACCGCCAAGGTGGCGAACGCGATGGCCAGCACGGCCCAGGCGTCACGCAGGATCCCGAAGTGGCTGCGCCCGCGGATGCTCCACGCCACCGCCACGTAGATGACCGCCGCCGCCAGCGCGGAAAACGCCAGCGGCTGGCCGCGCCATTGCAGCAGGGCCGCCTGCAGCAACAGGCTGATCAGTGGGTTGCCGAACAGCAGGCAACCGTCGATCAGCTTGCGTTGCTCCGGCGCGGCGCGGTGCAGGTACAGCAGTGGGATCGCCAGATAGAACAGGAAATTCAGGATCAGGAAGGGTTCGGTGCTGGCGAACAGTTCCGGTCGGTACTGCAGCACGCCCCAGGCGCTGCCGATGCCGAACGTGGCCACGAAACCGAGCAGGTTGAGCACCCGCCACGAGCGCTTCCACGCGATGCCGAGAATGGCCAGGTTGAGCACGGCGTAATAGCTGAACAGCGCGACGTGACTGCCATGGCCGGTGGAGGTGAGGATCGGCGCGAGGAAGCCGGCGAGCAGGCCGAGCACCACCAGCGCGAGCGCTTCCTGCAACACCGCCAGCAAGCCGACACCGGCGACCAGCACCACCAGCAGCGCAAACGCCGCCGCCGGCGGCAGCAACGCGTACAGGCGGAACGCGGCAAACACGGTGATCAGCAGCACGCCGATCGCGCCACCTTGCAGCGACAGCGCAAACACCCGCCGCCCATCGCGCTGACGCCAGCCCACCAGCAGCGCGATGATCGCCGCCAGCGCCACCAGGCTCAGGCGCAGGCCGATCGGCACGCGCAGCATCCCGGCGTCCGCGGCGTATTTCAACAAGGCCGCCACGCCGGCGAACAACACCAGCATGCCGATCTTCACCGGCACGTTGCCTTCGGTAAACCAGCTCTTGATGCGCGCTATCGCCGCGGTTACCAGGTCCGGCTGCGCGGGTTGGTCCGGGCGCGCCGGGGTGGCGGCGCGTGGTCGCGGCGTGGCGCTTGGGATGGGGTGCGTCAGCGGCGGCGGCGCGACTGGCGTCGGCGCGTCGGAATACGCGGCGTCGTAGCGGGTTTCCTGCAGCTTCGCTGCCGGCGCGGCAGTCGGCGGTTGTTCGGAAGGCCGCGCCTGTGTCGGCGTCGCGACGCGTTGCGCCAGCGCCCGATCGAGCAGTGCGCGGGTCTTGTCCAGTTCGCTGCGCAGATTTTTCTGGCGCGCCCAGATCAGGCCCAGCAGCACGCCGGTCAGCATGCCGTACAGGTGGCTGCCGGAACCCGAGCCGTCGATCGTGCCGACGACCATGAACAACACCAGTCCCGCCAGCGCCCAGCCGATATACATGAACTCCCCCCGAGCCATGCCGCCTCACATCAGGGCCGGCCCGAACAGTCTGGCATGGAACGTCAACCGGTCGGTAGGCAGGGCGACCGCCGCAGGCGGGCGGTTTTTTTCACGGCGCTCAGGTCGACGGCGGCAGGCGCGTGCGCAGCAGCGCGTCCACCGACTGCTGCCATTCCGGCGAACCGGGTTTCGACTGCGGCGCTTCCTGGCCCAGCTTGTTCTGCACCGCGCGGTTCCATTCGTCCGAGCCGTGGTCCGGGCCGTGGCCGTCGTCGCTGATGCTCAGCGATCGATCGACCCACGCATACCATTCGGGGGAACCGAGCGCGGCGTTTGCCGGCGCGGATCGGCTGGCACCGGATTGCGGCGGTGCCGGCGAGGGCGAGCACGCGGCGAGCAGCAGGGCGAGCGGCAGGCTGGCGACGAGGCGGCGCATGGACGGCTCCGTGGGTGGCTGAGCGGGAGCCTACTGCGTGCGCGTGCACGGGTGATTAATTTTTCATGATGCGCGGCGGCGCGGTTCAGCAGGGCCGGCCGTCCGCTCAGTCGCGCGCCGCGATCTCGTCGATATGCCGCAGCAGGTCGGCCGGGTCGTCGTACACGCGGAACGCGCCGGACTGCTGCAGCTCGGCGTGGCCGTAGCCGCCCGAGAGCAGGCCCACGCCGAGCGCGCGGGCACGCTGCGCGGCGAGCATGTCCCACACGCTGTCGCCGATCACCAGCGACTGCTGGATGTCTACGCCCAGCTGCGCGGCGGCAGCCAGGAACAGGTCCGGGTCGGGCTTGGCGTGGCGCACCTGGTCGCGCGTCACCACCGGCACCTTCGACGGGTCGACGCCGAGCGCCTCCAGGTTGGGCGCGGCGGTTTCCATCCGCCCGCTGGTGGCGATCGCCCACGGGATGTTCTGTTCGTCGAGATGGGCCAGCAGTTCGCGCGCGCCGGGCAGCGGCCGCACCGAGCCCTGCGCATGCTGCCGGTTGAACGCCTCGGCATGCCATTGGCGCAGGCGGTCGAGGCGGTCCGCGGTGATCTCCAGCCCGGTCTCGCGCAGCAGGATGTTGGCGAACAGGCCGCCGCTCATGCCGATCTTGCGGTGGATGCGCCACACCGACAATTCCACGCCTTCGCGATCCAGCGCTTCTTTCCACGCCAGCACGTGCTGGTACACGCTGTCGATCAGGGTGCCGTCGAGGTCGAACAGGAAGGCGGTGTCGTGGCGGGGCATGGCGGTTCTCCGTGGTCAGCCGCGTGGCAACAACGACCGCCCCGATTCCACGACTGCCAGCGCCGCCGCGCCGAGCAGACCGGGCTCGGGATTCATGATCGCCTGGGTCGGCACTTTTTCCATGATGTCGCGGAAGCGGCCCTTGGCTTCGAAGCGTTCGCGGAAGCGGCCGCGTTCCAGCCACGGCAGCAGGATCGGGATCAGGCCGCCGGTGAGGTAGACGCCGTTCCAGGCGCCGAGCGTGAGCACGAGGTCGCCGGCGACGCTGCCGAAGATGCCGGCGAAGGTTTCCACGGTGCGGATGCACAGCGGGCAACTGTCGTCCTTGGCGCGGGCGGTGATGTCTTCCGGCTTGAGGTCCTCGGGCTGGGCGCCGACCATGTGGCAGATCGCGTCGTACAGGTTCACCAGGCCCTGGCCGCAGATCAGCCGCTCGTTGGAGACACGCCCGTACTTGTGGTTGAGGTAGTCGAGGATGGCGATGTCCTCCGGCGAGTGCGCGGCGAAGCCGGCGTGGCCGCCCTCGGTCTGCAGCACGCTGCAATGGCCGCCGCGCACGAGCAGGCCGCCGACGCCCAGGCCGGTGCCCGGCCCGACGATGGCAAAGGTCTGCTCGGCCTCGGCGCCGATGACCGGCCGCGCCTGCTTGCCCACGGTGACCAGGTTGTCGCCCTGCAGCAAGGTCACCGCCATGCTCTGCGCCGCGAAATCGTTGACCAGGTGCACGTACTCCAGGCCGAGCGCGCTGGCCGTCTGGTGCGCCGAGATCGCCCACGGATTGTTGGTGACCTTGACCGTCTCGCCGTCGACGATGCGCCCGGCGGCGGCTACGATCGCGCGGCGCACTTCCAGGCCGGTGTCGGCGAGATACTGCTTCGCGGTCGAGACCAGCGAGTCGTGCTCGGCCACGCGGTAGCGCCGGATGCTGTCGTCGAGCAGAGGTTTGTCGCGTGCAGGATCGGCCACCCCGAAACGGACGTTGGTGCCACCGAGATCGACGAGCAAGGTGGGGGCGCTGCTGGACTGGCTCATGTAACTTCCTGACGACGTGAAGCGCCAAGCCTGCCGACGTCACGGCGGTTAGTCCAGTGTTTTGCTGACCGTACGGCGCGGAATGTGCCGCGGTATCCGCCGGGCGGACTGATGCCAAACCGTGGCAAAGTGCCCGGCAGCGACGGGTGCGGCACGCAGCGGCGTAAAATGTCCCGATATCGCCCACGAGGTTCCGCCATGAGCTTTCCCGCCACCCGCATGCGCCGCATGCGCCGCGACGCCTTCTCTCGCGCGCTGATGCGCGAGCACACCTTGCTGCCGAGCGATCTGATCATGGTCGCGTTCGTGATCGAGGGCGAAGGCCGGCGCGAAGCGGTGCCGTCGATGCCGGGCGTGGATCGGCTGTCGATCGACGAACTGCTGAAGCTGGCCGGCGAATGCGTGCGCCTGGGCATTCCGGCGCTGGCGCTGTTCCCGTCGCCCGGCGCCGACGTGAAATCGCTCGATGCCGCCGAGGCCTGGAATCCCGACAACCTGATGCACCGCGCCACCCGCGCGCTGAAGGCGAAGTATCCCGAGCTGGGCCTGATCGGCGACGTGGCGCTGGACCCGTACACCACCCACGGCCAGGACGGCCTGATCGACGACGACGGCTACGTGATGAACGAGCCCACCGTCGAAGCGCTGATCAGGATGTCGCTGGCGCAGGCCGAAGCCGGCATGGATTTCGTGGCGCCGTCGGACATGATGGACGGCCGCATCGGTTCCATCCGCGACGCGCTGGAAGAAGCCGGCCACATCCACACCCGCATCCTCGCCTATTCGGCGAAATACGCCTCGGCGTTCTACGGCCCGTTCCGCGATGCGGTCGGTTCGTCGGCGAACCTCGGCAAGGGCAACAAGCACACCTACCAGATGGACGTCGGCAACAGCGACGAGGCACTGCGCGAGATCGAACTGGACCTGCTCGAAGGCGCCGACGTGGTGATGGTGAAACCCGGCATGCCGTACCTCGACGTGCTGCGCCGGGTCAAGGACACCTTCGGCGCGCCGACCTTCGTTTACCAGGTCAGCGGCGAGTACGCGATGCTGAAGGCAGCGTCGCAGAATGGATGGCTGGACGAGAAGGCGGTGGTGCTGGAGTCGCTCACCGCGTTCAAGCGGGCCGGTGCCGATGCGATCCTCACTTATTACGCGGTGGATGCGGCGCGGTGGTTGCGCGGTGAGTGATCCCGTGACGGCGATGCGAGTCCCGTCCTTTCACGCCAACAGGCCCGGCCTTCCTGCGGCCCTTTGCCCTGATCTGCCCCGAGTTCGCCAGCCATGACCCCCACGCGTCTTGAAATCACCCGCCCCGACGACTGGCATCTGCATCTTCGCGATGGCGATGCGCTGGCCTCGGTGATCGGCCACACCGCGCAGCGCTTTGCGCGTGCCATCGTGATGCCGAACCTGAAGCCGCCGGTGACGACGGTGGCGCAGGCCGAGGACTATCGCCGGAGGATTCTGGCGAGCCTGCCAGCGAATTCCCACTTTCAGCCGTTGATGACGCTGTACCTTACCGAGAACACGCCGGTCGAGGAGATCGCGCGTGCCAAGGCGAGCGACAGCGTGTTTGCGGTGAAGTATTACCCGGCGGGCGCCACCACCAATTCCGACTCGGGAGTGCGCGAACTTTCGCGGGTGTATCCCGTGCTCGAAGCGATGGAGCGGCACGAACTGCCTCTGTTGCTGCATGGCGAGGTCACCGATCCGGACATCGACATCTTCGATCGCGAACGCGTTTTCATCGAGCGCCACCTGATGCCGCTGCAGGCCCGGTTTCCGGGTTTGCGCATGGTGCTGGAGCACATCACCACCCGCGATGCGGTCGACTTCGTCAGCCGCGCCCCGGCCAACCTGGCGGCCACCATCACCGCGCATCATCTGCTGCTCAACCGCAATGCGCTGTTCGAGGGTGGCATCCGTCCGCACAACTACTGTGCTCCGATCCTGAAGCGCGAAACGCATCGCGCCGCCCTGCTGCAGGCGGCCACCAGTGGCAACCCGCATTTCTTCCTCGGCACGGACAGCGCGCCGCATCCGCGCGAAGCGAAGGAATCGGCCTGCGGGTGTGCGGGGCTCTATACGGCGCATGCGGCGCTGGAACTGTATGCCGAGGCGTTCGAGCAGGCGGGCCGGCTGGATCGGCTGGAAGCGTTTGCCAGCTTCCATGGCCCGGATTTCTATCGTCTGCCGCGCAACCAGGATCGCATCGCGCTCGAACGCACGTCGTGGATCGTGCCGGACGAGTACCCGCTGGCCGGATCTACCTGCAAGCCCATGCGCGCCGGCGAGTCGGTAGCGTGGTCGTTGGTGGAAACGGCTGCGCCCTGACCGTTCTCAGTACGCGAACTCGCGAAACACCGGATCGACGCTGCCGTTCCACGCGCCGTGGAACAGTTCCAGCTTGCGTTCGGCTGGGGTCTGGTTGGCTTGCACGATCTCGATCATCGGTTCGAGGAAGATACTCTCGTCGGCGCCGTTGCGGTTGAGACGGGCGCGCCGCTTGAGGCCGTGGCCGGCGATCTTCAACGCTTCCTCGGCGAGGTCGCGCACGCTGCCGTTGCGGAACGGCAACTTCAGCGCGTGCTTCGGCACGCCGTCGCGCAGCGCGTGGCGTTCCTCGCGGGTGAAGTCCTTGACCAGGTCCCACGCGGCGTCCAGCGCCTGCTGGTCGTAGAGCAGGCCGACCCAGAACGCGGGCAGCGCGCACAGCCGGTTCCACGGGCCACCGTCGGCGCCGCGCATCTCCAGATACTGCTTCAGGCGTACTTCGGGGAAGGCGGTGGTGAGGTGGTCGGCGAAGTCCTTCATGGTGGCGTGGGTGCCCGGCAGCATCGGCAACTCGCCGGCCAGGAAGCGCTTGAAGTCCTGCCCGGCCAGGTCGATGTAGCGGCCGTCCTGGTAGCTGAAGTACATCGGCACGTCGAGGATGTAGTCGACGTAGCGCTCGTAGCCGAAGCCGTCGGTGAACACGAAGTCGAGCATGCCGGTGCGGTCCGGGTCGGTGTCGGTCCAGATGTGCGAGCGGTACGACAGATAGCCGTTTGGACGTCCTTCGGTGAACGGCGAATCGGCGAACAGCGCGGTGGCGATCGGCTGCAGCGCCAGGCCGACGCGGAACTTCCTGATCATGTCCGCTTCGGACGAGAAATCCAGGTTTACTTGCACGGTGCAGGTGCGCGTCATCATGTCCAGGCCGAGCGAACCGACCTTGGGCATGTACTCGCGCATGATCTTGTAGCGGCCCTTGGGCATCCACGGCATCTCGTCGCGGCGCCACTTCGGCTGGAAACCCATGCCGAGGAAGCCCAGGCCCATGCCGTCGGCGACCGAGCGCACTTCCTCCAGGTGCGAGTTCACCTCGCAGCAGGTCTGGTGGATGGTTTCCAGCGGCGCGCCGGACAACTCCAGCTGGCCGGCCGGCTCCAGTGTGATCGAGGCCTTGTCGCGCGACAGCGCCACCGGATTCTCGCCTTCGCGCGCCACGTCCCAGCCGTAGCGGGTGGCGATGGTTTCCAGCAGCAGCTTGATGCCGCGCTCCCCCTCGAAGGTGGGCGGGCGCAGACTGTCGGTAAGAAAGCCGAACTTCTCGTGCTCGGTGCCGATGCGCCACGCCTCGCGCGGCTTCTCGCCGGCGGCGAGGTAGTCGGCAAGCTGCTGGCGGCCCTGGATCGGGGTGCTCTTGACGGCACTGGGTATGGACACGGGCAAAGCCTCGCTGGGTGAGGCTCTGACTATGGAGGCGCCGCGGAGCCACGAAAAGGGGTTGACGAGAAATAATTGTACGTGGCGGTACAGATGGCGGCGTGACGCCTGTTAGTCGAATCGCCGAACGGGTGTCCGGGAGCTGTTGTCAAAGGCGAGAAGCGCTGGCCTTGTCAAGTTCAGGGCAGCTCAGTCGGGCGACCAGAGCATCGGGCAGCTTCTGGCGGCGACCAACCTCGGCGTCGGTGGGCAACGTCCTCTTTTGCTTATGATGCTTGGTCAGGTACGCGTCGAGCTGTTGCTGGCGGCTTCGATATTCGACACAGGGGTCGGCGCCATGATCCAGCAAGAGCGTCACCATGGCGGCGTTGCCATCAACGATGGCAGTAATCAGTCCGTCGGAGGAGTCGTTTAGTGCGTTCGTGAGATCGGCGCCGTTATCGAGCAGACGTTTGACGATGGCCGGGTCATCAGCGATCACCGCCATGACCATGACATCGTTGCTGTGCGGTATTCGTGCCTTCAGGTTGGCGTGGTGATCCAGCGCGACGTCGAGTGTCGCCAGGTCGCCGCACTGCGCGGAGATGGTGGCCGCGGGGCCGTCGAGTCGGCCGTCGAACAGGAAAACAGCATCCAGTTCACGTGCTGTCTTTGGAGCTGGGTCGACGGTAGCCCATTTGGGATCCTTCTTCACTTCTGCCATGAGCTCATCCCGGATCTTGCGCTTGAGGCCGGGCAGCGCTCCCTGACCATCGACCAGGGCACCTCCGTCCAGCAGGCCAGCCACCATTGCGGGATTTCTGGCGTAAGCCGCGATGACCAGGGCGGATTGCCGCCAACGGGCAGCGTCCGCGGTATCCATAGCATCCAGTTGTTGGCGCACCTGCGCCAACTTGCCGTCGATCACATTGACAATAAGCGCGTTGATGGCGGGTGGCGCATCGAAGGCATCGTGAACGGCGAGCGTGCGCGCCAGGGCGGTCTGAGCTGGGCAAATGAGGGTCAGCGGGGGGTGAGGTTTTTCAACGCCCTTGGCGGTGCCCGCTAGCAGAAATCCAGCGACCAGCAGAGCTATGCGAGGCAGCATGTGGATGTTCTCCCTGAGCCAACCATCGTTGCAGGCTAGCAGGGAAGTTTTCGCAAGTGCGCGAAAGCAACAAGGTCGGCACATGCCAGCCTTGTTGTGGAGGTCGAAAAAGCAGAGGGGCGGTGATGTGCTCAGGGGTGAAAAGCGTCCCCCGCACCCCAACCCTCTCCCCTAAGCGTTGCTTGGGGGAGAGGGGCAGGTCAGTCGTGCTTTACGCTCTTCCGATTCCCGATTCCCGATTCCCGATTCCCGATTCCCGGCTTCTCAGCGCTTCATCGAATTGAAGAACTCGTCGTTGGACTTGGTGTTCTTCATCTTGTCGGGCATGAACTCCATTGTGCTCAGTTCGTCCGTCGCATGCTGCAGGTTCCGGATTCTGACGAACCGACTTCACGGCAGGCCGCGGAACCTGATCTTGCCCGGGAGGTGGCGGGCCTTCAGCCTACGCATGGCCGGCTCATGCGGGCGTATGCTCTGACAGCGGGGGCGCGTTGTCGGGAGACATTCGACGATGTTGCTTGAGCGTGAAGACCAGTTACGCATGCTTGGCGAGATCGCGTCGCGGGCTGACTGTGGATGTGGCTGCACGGTCCTGCTGGCCGGGGAGGCGGGTATCGGCAAGACTGCCTTGCTGAAGGCGTTTTCGACCCAGCAGGAGGCAGCGCGCCAGATACTCTGGGGTGCCTGCGAACCGCTGTCCACGCCACGTCCACTGGGGCCACTGCAGGATATGGCGGCGGCACTGGATCCCGAATTGCCCGCGCTGCTCGAGCGGGGCGCGACACCGTCCAGCATCTTCGCCCGGGTACTAGCGGCTCTGCAGAAGGCGGCACCGGCCAGGGTGCTGATTTTCGAAGACGTGCACTGGGCCGATGACGTCACCCTGGATCTGGTTCGCTACCTGGGGCGGCGGCTGCCGGCCGTGCCGGCGTTGCTGATTCTAAGTCTGCGCAGCGATGAGGTGGCTCCAGATACTGCACTCGCCAGGCTGGCGGGTGACCTGCCGGCAAACACACTGGTGCGGGTCGATTTGATGCCGCTGTCCGCGTCCGCCGTCGGCGCTCTGGCGCGGCAGGCAGGGCGTGACGGCGACGAGATCTATCGCGTCACTGCCGGCAACCCATTTTTCGTCAACGTGTTGTTGACGGAAACCGATAGCATTGGTGACGCGTTGCCCATCACCGTGCGCGACGCCGTGGGGGCACGACTGGCGCGGTTGGATGCACAGGAACACTGGATGCTTGACCTGATCAGTGTGATCCCCGGCAGCGTGGAGCATGCGCTATGGGCGTCGCTGCGTGCCGAAGACGTCGCGGCGACAGAGCGCTGCATCGCGCGCGGGATTCTGTTGCGCGATGCGGCGGGTGCGCTGGCTTTTCGGCACGAGCTGGCGCGGCAGGCGGTCCTGGTGCACCTGGCGCCGGAGGAGCAGCGGCACATGCACGCGCACGTGCTGGCATTGCTGGAGCGGCGTGCGCGATCGGCACCCGTGCCACTGGCGCGCCTGGTGCACCATGCCGCTGCCGCCGAGGACGCGCAGCGCGTATTGGCGCTGGCACCGCGCGCTGCCGCTGAAGCTGCCGCGTTGGGTGCGCATCGACAGGCGGCGCAGCACCTTGAGCTGGCCCTTCGATTCGTGGCGCAGGCCAGCGATATCGAGGCCGCGCAGCTTTATCAGGACTGGGCTTACGAAATGGGCCTCTCCGTGCGCATCAGCGATGCGGTGATCGCGGCGCGGCACCAGGCCATCGATATCTGGCGTCGCCTCGGGCGCTCCGAAAAGGTTGGCCACAATCTGCGCTGGTTGTCGCGTCTTCATTGGTACCGAGGCGAGGGGAAGCAGGCCGAGGAATACGCCGACGCCGCGGTGCGCGAGCTGGAGGTGTTGCCGCCGTGCAGCGAGTTGGCGATGGCTTACAGCATGCGTTCGCAGTTGCACATGTTGCACGACCGTTTTGGGTTGGCGATCGAATGGGGCGAGCGGGCGCTGGCGCTGGCCGAGCGGTTGGGTGACGTCGAGGTGCGCGTGCATGCGCTCAACAACATCGGTGCGGCGCAATTGTTCGGTGAGGAGTTCGATCCCGGCGGGCGCGCCAAACTCGAGCAAAGTCTGCAACTGGCCCAGATGCACGGCTATCACGAGCAGACCGCGCGTGCCTACACCAACCTCGCAGAGTATGCAGTCCAGTTCAAGGAATTTGCGCTGGCCGAGCGCGTGCTCGAAGGCGGCATCGCGTTCGATCGCCAGCATGATCTGAGCGTCTGGACGAACTATCTGGTGGGGTGGCAGGCGCAGTTGCGCTTGGCACAAGGACGGTTGCACGAAGCCGAGTCCGTGGCGCGACACGTCGTGGCGATGACGATGCAGAGCGTGATCGAGCGACTGCCGGCAATGTTGGTGTTGGGCCGGGCGCGGGCGAGGCTGGGCATTCCCGGAGCCGTGAACGTGTTGCGGGAAGCCCTGCAACTGGCGTTGCCAACCGCCGAACCGCAACGCATGGTGCCGCTGCATCTTGCCTTGGTCGAAGCTGCCTGGATCGAACAGGATATGACCGGGTGCGACGCGCAGCTGGCGGCATTGGAGGCGATGACCGATGCCTCTCTTGATCTTTGGGAATATGGGGAGCTGGCCGTATGGCTTCAGCGGCGGCAGAAGCTGCCTGTGGCGCGAACGCAGCCGACGCGCCCGGTTCCGGAGCCATGGGCGGCCGAATTGCGCGGAGATCCTCTGGCTGCCGCCGAGGCCTGGCTGCAATTGGGCGCGCCGTGCGAAGCCGCACTGGCGCTGCTGCAGGTGCGCGGCACGGATGCCGGTGCCGCGTGCGCCAAGGCCTTGCGCTTGCTGGAGCCGCTCGACGCGCAGGCCCTGCTCGCGAGGGTGCGTGGCATGGCGCGGGACCTGGGTGTAGATGCCGCGCTGCCACACCCCCGGCGCGGACGCTACAGTGTCGCGCGAACGAATGCGCTGGGCTTGACCCGGCGTGAGTTGCAGGTGTCCGAACTGCTGCATGCGGGATATGGCAACCTGGATATCGCGCAACGATTGTCTCGTTCACCGCGCACGGTGGAGCACCACATTGCCGGCATCTACGCCAAGCTGGGTATCAGCACCCGCGTCGAGCTGCTGTTGCGGTTGCACGACGAGCCCTGGCTGCTGCAGGAGCGCGCTCCCGACACGGAGCACGAAAAATAGGTAGGTGCTGGCGGGAAAACCGGGTGCGCAACCCCATGATCGGTGGAGCTTGTCTGTTCATGATGCCTCTCATGCCGATCGGATCCACATCATCGCGATGTGAGCGGTAGGCACCAGGAGCTGTCAGGTTCCGCGGCCGGCGCCCCGCAGGCGCACGTGGCAAGGAGATCACATCATGCAAACTCAAACGAAACTCATGGTCGGCGTACTGGCAGTGGTGCTGGGGGGTGCCGCCTGTGCCCAGAACAGTGGCCAGGACGAATTGCGTGCCATCGCCGCGGCGTCAGGACTGCAGGTGCGCGAGGTGCAGATGCTGTTGAGCAGCAGCCCCACCGCATATACGACGTCGTATATCACCTACGATGTGTCGGCACGCAAGTTGCAGCGGGCGGTGGCGCAGGGGCGTGTACACCTGCTGCCGATGCAGAATGGAGCTGCTGCGTCGTTTGCAGCATGGCAGAAGCTGCCCGCACGGGCGCTGGCGATCTCTGGAGGGACGGCGGTGGCGAAAGCCGATTCCCACTCTCACTGAGCGATACCCGACCCGGTGCGCCGTGTGCGTCACCGGGCGGGCCAGCGTCAAAAGCCGCTGCACATCGTCAATTTCAGATGGAAACCATGAAGCGGCAGATTTCGGATTTCCGGCTTTTGAGTCCGGGCTCCTTCAACGCTTCATTGAGTTGAAGAACTCGTCGTTGGACTTGGTGTTCTTCATCTTGTCGAGCATGAACTCCATCGCGGAGAGCTCGTCCATCGGGTGCAGCAGTTTGCGCAGGATCCAGATCTTGGCCAGCATGTCCGGCTCGATCAGCAGGTCCTCGCGGCGGGTGCCGGAGCGGTTGATGTCGATCGCCGGGTAGACGCGCTTCTCGGAGATGCGCCGGCTCAGATGCACTTCCATGTTGCCGGTGCCCTTGAACTCCTCGTAGATCACCTCGTCCATCTTGCTGCCGGTTTCGGTCAGCGCGGTGGCGATGATGGTCAGGCTGCCGCCTTCCTCGACGTTGCGGGCGGCACCGAAGAAGCGCTTCGGCCGCTGCAGCGCGTTGGCGTCGACACCGCCGGTGAGCACCTTGCCGGAGCTCGGTACCACGGTGTTGTAGGCGCGGGCCAGGCGGGTGATCGAGTCGAGCAGGATCACCACGTCCTTCTTGTGCTCGACCAGGCGCTTGGCCCGCTCGATCACCATCTCGGCAACCTGCACGTGGCGCACGGCCGGCTCGTCGAAGGTCGAGGAAATGACCTCGGCGCGCACGGTGCGGGCGATCTCGGTCACTTCCTCCGGGCGCTCGTCGATCAGCAGCATGATCAGATGCGCTTCGGGATGGTTGTAGGTAATCGCCTGGGCGACGTTCTGCAGCATCATCGTTTTGCCGGATTTCGGCTGGGAGACGATCAGGCCGCGCTGGCCTTTGCCGATCGGTGCGATCAGATCGAGGATGCGCCCGGTGATGTCCTCGCTGGAACCGTTGCCGCGCTCCAGCTTGAACGACTTGCGCGGGAACAGCGGGGTGAGGTTCTCGAACAGCATCTTGTTCTTCGATGCTTCCGGCGGATCGCCGTTGATGTCGTCGACGCGCAGCATCGCGAAGTAGCGCTCGCCTTCCTTCGGGTGGCGCACGCGGCCGGTGATGTAGTCGCCGGTGCGCAGGTTGAAGCGGCGAATCTGGCTGGGCGATACATAGATGTCGTCGGGGCCGGCCAGGTACGACTCGTCGGCCGAGCGCAGGAAGCCGAAGCCGTCCTGCAGGATTTCCAGCACGCCTTCGGCCCAGATGCCGCCGCCGGAGCGGGCGTGCGCCTTGAGCACGTTGAAGATCACGTCCTGCTTGCGCGCGCGGGCGACGCCTTCGTACACGCCCAGCGACTCGGCGAATTCCAGCAGCTGGATCGCGTTCTTGCGCTTCAGTTCGGTGAGGTTGATGACCCGGTCGTTGCTGCCCGGATCGGCGTTGTCGTCGTCCACCGGCAGGCCGTTCGGGTTGGGCCGCGGATGACCGCCGCCCTGCGGGCGTCCCTGCTGTTGCTGGTTCGGGTTGCCGCCGCGCTCGTTGCGGCGGCGCCGGCCGCGGCCCTCGCGGCCGGCGCCGTTCTGGTTCGGGTTCTGGCCTTGGTTTGGATTCGGGTTCTGCGCCTGGCCCTGGCCCTGGTTCTGACCTTGCGGTTGATCCTGGTTCTGCGCGGACTGGGGCGCGAAGTCGCGCGGTTCCTGCGCCGGCCGCGGTGCCGATGGTTCCGCCGGCGTCACCGGCAGGCTGGCCTGCATCGGGGCGGGTGCCGCGGGAGCGGGTGCTGGCGCCGAAGCCGCGGGTTTGTCGGCGACCGCCGTCTTCTCGGCGTTCGCCGCCGCGATCGCCGCGGCCGTGCGACGCGGCGCGCGGGGACGCGGCTCGGGCTTGTCTTCAACAACAGACCTGGCGTCGACGCCCTTGGCATCGTTCGGGATTTTGTTTTCGGTATCGGACACGGGCTATCCTCGCGGGGCGCCGTTGAATTACAGGAGGGAGGGTGTGCGTCGCGCGGAAGGCGCAAGGGGACAGGACTGTCCCGACGGACGCGCTGAATCTAGCACCCGTTGCGTATCGGCGTAAAGCCTCGCAAGCCGACCGGGCAGCGCCGGGCCGGCTTCATGCAGCGGGTTTGCAACGGGTGGATCAGATGGCCTTGTCGATCATCTGGGTCAGCTGGCCCTTGCTGACGGCACCGATCTGGGTCGCCTCGACCTTGCCGTTCTTGAACACCATCAGGGTCGGGATGCCGCGCACGCCATAGGCTCGCGGGGTCTGCTGGTTCTGGTCGATGTTGACCTTGACGATGCGCAGCTTGCCCTCGTACTGCTGGGCGATCTCGTCCAGCATCGGCGCGATGGCCTTGCACGGGCCGCACCATTCCGCCCAGAAATCCAGCAGCACCGGGGTTTCGGATTTGAGCACCTGCTCGTCGAAGGCGTCGTCGTTCACATGGGTAATCAGGTCGCTCACCGGGGATCTCCGTGGCTGGGGGCGCAAAACTGGCAGGTGCAGAACAATGGGGTGACCGGGGCGGAAAAACAAGGAGTGACGACGGGCAGGGCCGTCATCGGCTACACTCAGGCGCCCACGAAGCGCGGGTTGGGCAGGAGGAGGGCGGCAAGCCCTCATTCCAGCGCAACTCCGGGCACGATTCAAGGGCGGCTTGCACAGCCGCCCGTCAGACCGCCGGCAACTACGGCGTCGCCAGCCGCGGCGCGATCTTGTTGACCCTGACATTGAGCCGCTTCGCTGCGCATCGCGCACCCGTCCTGCACCGCTTTCGCGCCGACATCCGGCGCCAGGAGCCAAGTGCAGCGCATCACGCCGCCGTCAGGCAAGGTCAACCATCCGCATATGTCACAAACCGTACTCACCGATACCTTCTTCACCAACTTCGATCTTCATCCGCTGCTGCAGCAGGGCCTGGACGACAGCGGCTTCACCCGCTGCACGCCGATCCAGGAAATGACCCTGGCGCCGGCCCTGGCCGGGCGCGACGTCGCCGGCCAGGCGCAGACCGGCACCGGCAAGACCTGTGCGTTCCTGGTCGCGCTGATGAATCGCCTGCTGACCACGCCGGCCGTGGCCGAGCGCAAGGACAGCGACCCGCGCGCACTGGTGATCGCGCCCACCCGCGAACTGGCGATCCAGATCGAGAAGGACGCCAAGGCGATCGGCCGCCACACCGGCCTGCGCAGCGCGCTGATCTACGGCGGCGTCGACTACGACAAGCAGCGTCAGCAATTGAAGGACGGCTGCGACATCATCATCGCCACCCCCGGCCGCCTGCTCGACTACCACAAGCAGGGGGTTTTCAGCCTCAACAGCGTCGAGGTGATGGTGATCGACGAGGCCGACCGCATGTTCGACCTCGGCTTCATCAAGGACGTGCGCTTCATCTTCCGCAAGCTGCCGCCACGCGAACAGCGCCAGGTGCTGCTGTTCTCCGCCACGCTGAGCCACCGCGTGCTGGAACTGGCCTACGAGCACATGCACGAGGCCGAGAAGCTGGTGGTGGAGAGCGACAACGTCACCGCCGATCACGTGCACCAGCTGGTCTACTTCCCGGCCAAGGAAGAGAAGATGCCGCTGCTGCTGAATCTGATCGACCGGCACCAGCCTTCGCGCAGCATCATCTTCGTCAACACCAAGGCCGCCGCCGAGCGCATCACCGAACGGGTCAAGCGCCACGGCTGCCGCGTCGGCGCGATCTCCGGCGACGTGCCGCAGCTGAAGCGGCAGAAGCTGCTGCAGCGTTTCAAGGATGGCCAGCTGGACATCCTGGTGGCCACCGACGTGGCCGCGCGCGGCCTGCACATTCCCGCGGTCAGCCACGTCTTCAACTACGACCTGCCGCACGAGGCCGAGGATTACGTGCATCGCATCGGCCGCACCGCGCGGCTCGGTGCTGAGGGCGACGCGATCAGCTTCGCCTGCGACCTGTACGCGATGTCGCTGCCGGACATCGAGACCTATATCGGGCAGAGCATTCCGGTCGCGCAGATGGATCCGGAACTGCTGGTGATGCCGAAGCCGCGCGCGGTCGATCCCGAATTCGCCGCGAACGCCGCCGCCGACAGCGCCGCGTTCGGCGACGTGGTGGCGCCGCGTCCGGGCGAGAAGCCGCGCCATGGTGGTGGCCCCGGCCGCAGTGGCGAGCACGGTGGCAGCAGCCGCGGCGCCACGCGTCCGCCGCGCGAGCGCCGGCCGGCCGCAGCCGATGGCAGCGCGGCCATCGCGACCGAACAACCGGTCGCCGTGGCCGCGCACAAGACCGACGCGGCCCCGGCCGCGGATGGCGGCACGGCCGCCGAAGGCACGCGCAAGCCGCGGCGCCGTCGTGGCGGGCGCAATCGCCGGCGTGAAGGCGCGCCGACCGATGGCGTCGAGACGACTGGCCACCAGGCCGCGGTCGCCGAGGGCAATCGCGCACCGCGCGGCGAGCGTCGCCCGCCGCGCGAGCGCAATGCGGCCGAGTCCGGCGGCACGGCGCACAGCCGGCCGTCGCGGCAGGTCGCGGTGACTTCGGGCAAGGCCGTCGAACACGCTCATCCGAAAAAGCCGGGTCTGTTCCGCCGCTTGACCCGGCTGTTCACCGGCCGCTGAGCGTCATGATCGCCGCGGGCTGAACCGCGGCGATCAGAGAAGTCCGCATCTTGCGGCCGGCTTCCCTTATCCTTGCGTCGATATGACGACACGCAGGCTCGGGGACGCTCGGTGATCCATTTCGATCAAGTCAGCAAGCGCTACGAGGGCGGCCATGAGGCGCTCTCGCAGCTTTCGTTCGAGGTGCCGACGGGCGAGATGGCCTTCGTCACCGGGCATTCCGGTGCCGGCAAGAGCACCCTGCTCAAGTTGCTGGGACTGATCGAGCGGCCCTCGCACGGCGTGATCAGCGTGGACGGCAAGAGCCTGGCGAAGATCCGCCACAGCGGCATTCCGAAGTGGCGCCGGCACATCGGCATGGTGTTCCAGGACCATCGCCTGCTGCTGGATCGCACGGTGTTCGCCAACGTCGAGTTGCCGTTGGCGATCGGCGGTATCGCCCGCGCCGAACGCGCGCGGCGGGTGCGCGCGGCGCTGGAGAAGGTCGGCCTGCTCGCTTACGAACGGCAGCTGCCGGCCACGCTGTCCACCGGCGAACAGCAACGCGTGGGCATCGCCCGTGCGATCGTGGCGCGTCCCAGCCTGTTGATCGCCGACGAGCCCACCGGCAACCTCGACCCGCAGCTGGCGGTAGAGATCATGGGCCTGTTCGGCGAGTTCCAGCAGGTCGGCACCACCGTGCTGGTCGCCAGTCACGACTTGCCGCTGATCAAGCGCATGAAGAAACGCGTGATCGTGCTCGACCACGGCCGCCTGGTGGCCGACCTGGCCGCCGAGGAGGTGCTGTGAGCACGTCGCCGGAAACCCTGTCCGTGTCGGCGGACGCACCGCCGCGCAACGGCCACAGCCGTGGCAACCGCTTCGTCAGCTGGCAGGAGCATCACCGCTGGAGCGCGGCGTCCAGCCTGCGCCGGCTTGCTTCGCGCCCGTTCGGCAGCCTGCTCACGATCGCGGTCATGGGCCTGGCGCTGGCCTTGCCGCTGGCGTTCTACCTGCTGCTGGGCAATGTGCAGCAGCTCGGCCATGCGCTGGGCCAGAGCCAGGCGATCAGCGTATTCCTGCAGCCGGGCCAGACCGCGTCGCAGGCGCAACTGCTTGCCCAGCAGCTGGGCGACCGCCCCGAAGTGGCCGCAGTGGTGGTGAAGACGCCGCAGCAGGGCATGGACGAACTGGCGCAGATGCAGGGCTTCTCCGGTGCCCTGCAGACACTGGACGACAACCCGCTGCCGTACGTGCTGCAGTTGCAGCCGCGCGGGGGGGTGAGCGCGCACGCGCTGGAGCAATTGGTGGCCGACGTGCGTACGCTGCGCAGCGTCGAGCTGGTGCAGGACAGCGGCAGCTGGCGGCAGCGGCTGGACGCCTTGCTCGGCGTGGGCAATCGCGTGGTGCTGGTGCTGGCTTCGCTGCTGGCGCTGGCGGCGCTGCTGGTGGTCGGCAATACGATTCGGGTGGACATCGCCAGTCGCAGCGAGGAGATCGGCGTGCTGCTGCTGGTCGGCGCCAGCGGCGCGTTCGTGCGTCGGCCGTATCTGTATGCCGGGATCTGGTATGGCCTGTTCAGCGGCATCCTGGCCGCGTTGCTGGCAGTGCTGATCGAGCTGGCGCTGGCCACGCCGGTGGCGCAGTTGAGCCAGGCTTATGATGGCAAACTGCAGGTCGGCGGCTTGCCGCCGTGGCTGTTGCTGGCGGTACCGCTGGTCGCCGCGGCGCTGGGTTGGCTCGGCGCGCGACTGGTCAGCGCATGGCAATTGCGCAACGCGGTGTGACGGTCTTGCGCCGGGGTGACGTGAATCGCAGCCGCCGATGCCGTATCCGGTGCACTATCACCAGTTGCAGCGGGTGCAGGGGTGCGCCCGCAGGTTCATCGGCGAAGGACTGCCACGGGTCGGGTGGGTGAGCTAAGGAATGAGTACGAATATCAGCAGCCGTCTGCTGACCGACGCACCGCGGGTGCTGGTGGTCGATGGTTCACGTGTGGTGCGCCAGCTGATCACCCGCGTGCTGCAGGCCGAGTTGCCCGGCGTCGAGGTGGTGGGTTGCGGCGGCGGCGCCGAGGCGCAGCAGGTACTCGGCGAGGGCGTGTTCGATTTCATCACGATCGCGCTGCGCCTGCCCGACATGGACGGGCTGGAGCTGGCGCGCTTCGTGCGCGAGTCGGCGCCGCAGGCCTACGTGCCGATCGTGGTGGTTTCCGGCGACGTGGATGACCGGCTGCACCGCCGCTCGCTGGGCGAGCACGTCACCGACTACTTCGATAAGGCGCTGGGCTTCCAGGCGCTGGCCGAGTTCATCCGCGGCTATGTGCGGCCCGAGAACACCGCCGAAGGCGTGGTGCTGTACGTCGAGGACAGTCGCGTGGTGGCGCTGGCGACCCGCCGCATGCTGGAGAAGATCGGCCTCACCGTGCGCCACGTGGTCAGCGTGGAAGACGCGCTGGCCTTGCTGGAAACCTCGAAGGCGCAGGGCGGGGTGGGCGCCGACGTGGTGCTCACCGATGTCAGCCTGAAGGGCGAGCTCACCGGCGGCGACCTGCTCAAGCACATCCGCGGCGAGTTCGGCTACGGCAAGGGCCGGCTGCCGGTGCTGGTGATGACCGGCGACGAGAACCCGGCCAACCAGGCCGCGCTGATCAAGGCCGGTGCCAACGATCTGGTCGAGAAGCCGGTCGAGGAAAGGCTGCTGGTCACCAAGCTGCTGTTCCAGCTGCGCGTGGCGAAGCACCTGCGCGGGCACACGGCCGAGGCATGAGCGACGCGGCGCAGATCAAGCTGGAACCGTCGTGGAAGGCGCGCATCGGCGACCACCTGCTGCGCCCGGAGATGCAGGCGCTGGCGGCGTTCCTGCGCACGGAGAAGCAGGCCGGCAAACGGATCTATCCGCCCGGGCCGGAGATCTTCGCGGCGTTCGAACACACCCCGTTCGACGCGGTGCGGGTGGTGATCCTGGGCCAGGACCCGTACCACGGCCCCGGCCAGGCGCACGGCTTGTGCTTCTCGGTGCGTCCCGGCGTGCGGGTGCCGCCGTCGCTGGAGAACATCTTCAAGGAGATCCAGCGCGACCTCGGCATCGCGCGGCCCGACCACGGCTGCCTCACGCCGTGGGCCGATCGCGGCGTGCTGCTGCTCAACAGCGTGCTGACGGTGGAAGAAAGTCGCGCCGGTTCGCACCAAGGCAAGGGCTGGGAGGGCTTCACCGATGCGGCGATCGATGCGCTGAACCGCGAGCGCGAAGGCCTGGTGTTCCTGCTGTGGGGCTCATACGCCCAGCGCAAGGGCCAACTGATCGACAGCCGTCGCCACTGCGTGCTGAGCTCGGTGCATCCGTCGCCGCTGTCGGCCCACCGCGGCTTCCTCGGCTGCGGCCACTTCTCTGCCGCCAACCGCTACCTGGAGGCCCACGGGCAGCCGCCGATCGACTGGTCGCTGCCGCCGAAAGTCGCATTGCAAAGCGGTTTCACGTCCGCTTGAATGCGGTTTCATCAGCCTCATATCGGGCTGGATGAGACGCTGGACAAGGGTGATTAATATCTATACCATTTAGTTCATTAAAGCGCGGAACCAATGCCGTGCTTTAGCACTCCAAGTGCCCGAGTGCTAAACTTTGATGTCGTTCAGGAGGTTCCACCCATGTCTCAAGCCTTGGTGACCGCCAGCTTCCCGCTGCCGAGTGTCGTCGGCAGTCTGGATGCCTATATTTCCGCGGTCCATCGGATCCCGGTGCTGAGCTCGGAAGAAGAGCAGGCGCTGTCGCGCGACTACCTCGAAGAGGCCAACCTGGCCGCGGCGAAGAAGCTGGTGCTGTCGCACCTGCGTTTCGTGGTGCATGTGGCGCGTGGTTACTCGGGCTACGGCCTGCAGCTGGCCGACCTGATCCAGGAAGGCAACATCGGCCTGATGAAGGCGGTCAAGCGTTTCGATCCGGATCAGGGCGTGCGCCTGGTCAGCTTCGCGGTGCACTGGATCCGTGCCGAGATGCACGAGTTCATCCTGAAGAACTGGCGCATCGTGAAGGTCGCCACCACCAAGGCGCAGCGCAAGCTGTTCTTCAACCTGCGCAAGAGCAAGAAGCGCCTGGGCTGGATGAACGCAGCCGAAGTGAGCACCGTGGCGAAGGACTTGGGCGTGCCCGAGGCGACCGTGCGCGAGATGGAATCGCGCCTGTCCGGCCGCGACATCGGCTTCGAGGCTCCGGTCGATGCGGACGACGACGCCAAGCCGGCACCGGCGGCGTTCCTGATCGACGACGGCGCCGACCCGTACGAGAACGTGTCCGACGAGGATTACGCCGACAACCAGATGCAGACGCTGACCGATGCGCTGGAGCACCTGGACTCGCGTTCGCGCGATATCATCCAGCGCCGCTGGCTGGACGACAGCAACAAGGCCACGTTGCAGGACCTGGCCGACGAGTACGGCGTATCCGCCGAACGCATCCGCCAGATCGAGGCGAATGCGATGAAGAAGATGCGCGGCCTGTTCGCCACGGCGGCCTGAGCCACCGCATCGCAGCCCGATGAGCTGCCCATGCAAACGGCCCCGCAAGGGGCCGTTTGTGTTTGCGCCGTCGTGGTGTGCCGGTGGTCAGCGCCGGACGGCGGCGGGCTGGCGCAGCGCCATGCCCTTGAGCACGTTCAGTGCCTGTGACAGCGCGTAGTCGCTGGTGGCCAGCTTGGCGTCGTCGGCGCTGCCGTCGTCGTTGATGTCGCTGGCGGCCTTGGCGTTCTCGTTGGCCAGGTGGTTCGGCAGGTCGGCTTCCGAGCTGATCAGTACCGGCCCGCGATCGGAGGGGTTCACGGTGAGGTCGGCCAGTGCGATGTCGGGCTTGATGCCCTCGGCCTGGATCGAGGTGCCGTTCGGCGTGTAATAGCGCGCCGTGGTGATCTTCACCGCATGCTCGGCGTCCAGCGGCAGCACGGTCTGCACCACGCCCTTGCCGAACGTGCGCTGGCCCATGACCAGCGCGCGGTGGTTGTCCTTCAGCGCACCGGAGACGATCTCGGCGGCCGAGGCGGTGCCGTTGTTGGTCAGCACGATCATCGGCGCGCCGCCGAGCTGGTCGCCCGGATGCGCGTTGAAGCTCATGTTCGCGTCCTGCAGGCGGCCACGCGTGGTGACGATGGTGCCGGCGTCGAGGAAGTCGTCGCTGACGCCCACGGCCGCGGTGAGCAGGCCGCCCGGGTTGTTGCGCAGGTCCAGCACGGCGCCTTTCGGCGCGCCGTTCTTCGCGATCAACTGGCCCAGCTTCTGTTCCAGATCGCCGGCGGTGTCGTCCTGGAACTGGCTGATCCGCACGTAGGCGTAGCCCGGCTCCAGCTCGCGCACCTTGACGCTGCTGATCGAGATGTTCTGGCGCACGAGATGCAGGTCGATCAGCTTGTCGCTGTTCTGATGCACGATGGTCAGGTCGATCTTGCTGCCCGGCTTGCCGCGCAGCTGCTTGAACATCTCGTCCACGTTCTGTGCGTCGATCACGGCGCCGTTGATCTTGACGATGCTGTCGCCCGGCTTGATGCCGGCGCGCGCCGCCGGGGTGTCGTCGATCGGCGAGACGATGCGCAGGCCGCCGTCGACCTGCAGCACCTCGATGCCGAGGCCGCTGTACTCGCCGGTGGTGTCCTCGCTGAGCTGGGTCAGGCCGTCCTTGTCCAGGTATTCGCTGTGAGGGTCGAGGCCGCTGAGCATGCCGGTGATGGCGGCCTTCATCAGGGTCTTGTTGTCGACCTTTTCCACGTACGCCTGGCGCACCACTTCGTAGACGCGGCTGAAGTTGCGGATGTCGTCCAGATCCACCTGGTCGGTGGAGCTGGCGCGGGCCGGCGCATTGGCGCTGCTGTTGGTGGCCGGCAGGTCGACCGGCGGCGCCACGCTGGCGGCAGCGGCCGGCGCGCTCTGCGCGCGGGCATCCGGCGCGGCCAGCAGGAACGGAACGGCCAGCAGCAGGACCGCGATGCCGATCGTCGGGCTAGAAGGGGAAAGACGCATGCGTGTGACTCCGTACAGCAGACAGCTGTCGCGCCGGAGCGCGACGGAAATGTGGTCAGGCATGAGACAACCAGATGCCGGGGTAATTCAGCGTGAACTCGTTCGTAGCCTGCGATGCGGCGGCGGTCGCGTCAACGGCGCTGGCTCAGCCAGCTGCGCGGATCGACCGGCTGGTTGTTCCGGCGCAACTCGAAATAGACGCCGGTGTTGGCGCCGGTGGGCGGGCTGGCGGTGCCGAGTGCCTGGCCGGCCTCGACCTGGTCGCCGACGTCGTGCAGCAGGGTCTCGTTGTTGCCGTACATGCTCATCCAGCCGTTGCCGTGGTTGACGATCAGCAGCATGCCGTAGCCGCGCAGGAAGCCGGCGTAGATCACCCGGCCGCGCGCCACCGCGTGGATCTCGCTGCCGCCGCTGGCCTTGATCAGCACACCGTTGCCATAGCTGTTGACCACGCCGCTGGCCGGCCACGGCAGGTTGCCGCGGATGTTGGCGCTGGCGCCGCCGACCTCGACCGGCGGTGGTGGCTTGCGCCCGGGGTGCTTCCTGACCGCTGCGGCACGTTCGGCGGCGGCGCGGGCGGCGGCTTCGTCGATCGCCTTCTGCAGCTTGTCGAGCAGGTTGTTGAGCGATTGCGCGTTCTGCTTCAGCGCGGCCAGCCGCTGCGCCTGGTCCTTGTACTGGGCGTCGGTCTCGGCGGCCAGCTTCTGCTGCGCGGCGCGCTGTTTGGCCAGCACGGCCGCCTGCTGCTCGCGCTGGGTCCGGGTCGCCTGCAGTGCCTGCTGTTCGGCGCTGATCGCATCTTCCAGTTCCTGCAGTTTGGCCAGGTCGGCCATCAATCGCTGCACGCGTTGCACGCGGTCCTGCTGGAAGTACTTCGAGTACACCAGCGCGCGCGCGATGCGCGCCACGTCCTCGTCGCCCAGCAGCAGGCGCAGGTCCGAGCCGTGGCCGAGCGCATAGGTGGCGCGCAGCAGGTCGGCGATCGCGGCGCGCTGGCTGTCCAGCGTCTGCCTCAGCGCGGTGCGCTGCAGCTGCAGTTGATCCAGCTGCTGCTGCTTGGTGGCCAACTCGGCATCGGTCTGGCGTACCGCGCGCGCGGCACCGGCCAGCGCGTTGGCCTGTTTGGCCAGTTCCGCGTTGGCGCTGTCGCGGCGGGTGGCGGTGTCGGCCTGCTGTTTTGCCAGCGCTTCCATCTTGTGTCGCAAGTCGGCCAACTTCTGCTTCGCCTCGGCCTGTTCGCTCTTGCTGTCCTGGCGTGCCTGCAGCGGAGCGATGGCCAGACAGCCCAGCAGTGCGGCGAGGATGAGGCAGCAGGCGGGGCGGGTAGCGGAGCAGGCGGGTTTGGGCATGCGGCCGATTATCCCCGAGCGGGGCGGGCGGAGCGAGACGGCGCTCATGTTCGGCTGTGCCGGATGTCGGGGGCGCAGTGGCCGCGTCGGTGGCGAGATCTCTTCCACTGTGCGCCATATGCCTGAAAATGCCGCCCCACGAGGCACTTGAACGCAGCTCGGCGGGGTGTCGAGCCGCGCCTGCGGAAGGCCTTCCCCGCGCGCGCCGTTGGCTGTCTGCTTGGTCATGGCTCGGTTCAGGTTCGCCGGCTGCCCGGTGGCCGGCCTGGCGGGTTTCGGCTGAAAAGTGCAGCTCGGTGCGCCAGCCTCGCCAGGGCCGCGCCCGATGGCGATCGACAGATGGAAGTTTAGCCGTCCAAGTAAATATTTTGACGCGGCGCAGCAATTGTGTTTTAGTCGGAGCCGCTCCTGCGCAAAACGATTGGTGCCATCGGCATCGCGGCGATCTGCGCAGCCCGGAGGGGTAGATGGCGGCAAGCGGCTCGGCGACGTTGTACGACCCGGCTTTCGAACACGACAGCTGCGGCTTCGGCCTGGTTGCGCAGGTCGACGGGCGCGCCAGTGCCACGCTGGTCGACACCGCGTTTGCGGCGCTGGCGAAACTCTCCCATCGCGGCGGCGTGAATGCCGATGGCATCAGCGGCGACGGTTGCGGCGTGCTGATCCATCACCCGGCAGACTGGCTGCGCGCGCTGGCGGCGGCCGACGGCATCGTGCCCGGCGAGCGTTTCGCGGCGGGGCTGGTGTTCCTCGACCCGGCCGGCGGCAAGGCTGCCGTGATCGAGTTCGAGCGGCATCTGGCCGAGGCGGGTCTGGCGTTGGCCGGCTGGCGCGACGTGGCGATCGACACCGAGGCTTGCGGCCCGCTGGCCAGCGCCACCTGTCCGCGCGTGCGCCAGGTGTTCGTGAATGCGGCGGCCGGGATGGACGACGACGCGTTCGAACGCGCGCTGTTCCGTGCGCGCCGGCGTGCCGAGGCCGCGCTGAAGCACGATCCGCAGTTCTACGTGGTGAGCCTGTCCGCCCACGTGATCGGCTACAAGGCGATGGCCGCGCCGGGTCGGTTGCGCGAAGTGTTCGCCGATCTGCAGCATCCCGCGTTGGCCAGCGACGCGGTGGTGTTCCATCAGCGCTTCTCCACCAACACCACGCCGCAGTGGCGGCTGGCGCAGCCGTTCCGCCTGCTTGCGCACAACGGCGAGATCAACACCATTCGCGGCAACCGGCGCTGGATGCAGGCGCGCGAGGCGGTGCTGCGTTCGCCCTTGGTCGACCTCACCGATATCGGCCCGCTGGTACGCCAGGACGGTTCGGATTCGGAAAGCCTCGACAACGCGCTGGAAGTGCTGCTGGCCGGCGGCCTCGACCTGCTCACCGCGATGCGCGTGCTGGTACCGCCGGCCTACGCGGCACGTGAGGACCTGGACGAGGACCTCACCGGTTTCTACGAGTACTACGCGCTGCACAGCGAGCCGTGGGACGGCCCGGCCGGTCTGGTGATGTGCGACGGCCGCTACGCGGCATGCACGCTCGACCGCAACGGCCTGCGTCCGGCGCGCTGGGCGCTGTCGGACGACAACCACCTGATCGTCGCCTCCGAGGCCGGTCTGTGGGACGTGCCGCCGTCGCGCGTGGTGGCGAAGGGTCGGCTGGGTCCGGGCCAGATGCTGGCGGTGGATTTCGCCCATCATCGCCTGCTGCACGATGCCGACATCGACGCGATCAACAAGAGCCGCGCACCGTTCCGCGACTGGCTGCGCGCCGGCGTCAGCTACCTCGAATCGGACCTGATCGATCCCAGCCTCGCCGCCGAGCCGCTGCCGGCCACGGTGCTGCGCCGTTACCAGAAGTTGTATGGCTTGAGCCGCGAGGAACGCGAGAGCGTGCTGAAAGTGCTCGCCGAAACCGAGGCCGAGGCCACCGGTGCGATGGGCGACGATGCCCCGATGGCCGCGATGTCGCGCCAGGTGCGTCCGTTGTTCGACCGCTTCCGCGAAGGCTTCGCCCAAGTCACCAACCCGCCGATCGATCCGCTGCGCGAGCGGTTGGTGATGTCGCTGGTCACCCAGTTCGGCCGCGAGGGCAATTTGTTCGAACTGTCGGCGGACAACGCGAAGCAGATCCTGCTGAACTCGCCGATCTGCTCGCAGCGCAAGTTGCGCCAGCTGCTGGCGCTGCCGCAGTTCGTCAACGCCACCGTGCAGATCGACCTGTGCTACCCGCCCGAGGAAGGGCTGGAAGCGGCGCTGCGCCGGTTCTGCCGTGAGGCGGAGCTGGCCGTGCGCAACGGCGCCGGCATGGTCTTCATCACCGACCGTTATCCGAACCGGGACACGCTGCCGGCGCACGCGCTGCTTGCGGTGGGCGCGATCCACGCGCACCTGATCGAGAGCGGCCTGCGCTGCCAGTGCAACCTGCTGGTGGAAACCGCCACCGCACGCGACGCGCACCAGTTCGCCTGCCTGATCGGTTTCGGTGCCACCGCGATCTATCCGTGGCTGGCCTACCAGAGCTTGTTCGAGCTGGGCCGCGACGGCCACATCAAGCGCGGCGACGGCACCCCGCGCGAGATCGGCCGCAGCTACCGCCGCGGCATCCGCAAGGGCCTGCTGAAGATCCTGTCGAAGATGGGCATCTCCACCGTCGCCGGTTACCGCGGTGCGCAGTTGTTCGAGATCGTGGGTCTGGCGCCCGAAGTCGTGGCGTTGTGCTTCGCCGGCACGCCATCGCGTGTGGGTGGCGCCGGCTTCGCGGATCTCGAACACGACGCGCGCCTGCTCGCCGCCGAAGCCTGGAACGAAGCGCAGCCGCTGCGCGCCGGCGGCATCTACAAGTTCGTCCACGGCGGCGAATACCACATGTACAACCCCGACGTGGTCGACACGCTGCAGGCCGCCGTGCGCAGCGGCGCGATGGCCGACTACCGCCGTTACGCGCAGCACGTCGACGCGCGGCCACCATCGGCACTGCGCGACCTGCTGCTGCCGCAAGCGGCCGGTGCCGCCATTCCGCTCGACGAGGTCGAGCCGGTCGAGGCCATTCTCAAGCGCTTCGATTCGGCCGGCATGTCGCTGGGTGCCCTGTCGCCGGAGGCGCACGAGGCATTGGCGATCGCGATGAACCGGCTCGGCGGCCGCAGCAATTCCGGCGAAGGCGGTGAGGACCCGGCGCGCTACGGCACCGAGAAGACCTCGAAGATCAAGCAGGTCTCGTCCGGCCGCTTCGGCGTCACCGCCGAATACCTGATCAATGCCGAGGTGCTGCAGATCAAGATCGCGCAAGGCGCCAAGCCCGGCGAGGGCGGCCAGTTGCCCGGCCACAAGGTGGACGCCACCATCGCGCGGCTGCGCTACGCCAAACCCGGCATCGGCCTGATCTCGCCGCCGCCGCACCACGACATCTACTCGATCGAGGATCTGGCCCAGCTGATCCACGACCTGAAGGAAGTGAACCCGAGCGCGCTGATCTCCGTAAAGCTGGTTTCGCATGCTGGTGTCGGTACGGTCGCCGCCGGCGTGGTCAAGGCCGGCGCGGACCTGATCACCATTTCCGGCCACGATGGCGGCACCGGCGCCAGCCCGCTCACCTCGATCAAGTACGCCGGCACGCCATGGGAACTGGGCGTGGCCGAGGCGCAGCAGACCCTGCGTCGCAACGGCCTGCGCGGCCGCGTGCGGCTGCAGACCGACGGCGGCCTGAAGACCGGCCTCGACGTGATCAAGGCGGCGATGCTCGGTGCCGAGAGTTTCGGTTTCGGCACCGGCCCGATGGTGGCGCTGGGCTGCAAGTATCTGCGCATCTGCCACCTCAACAACTGCGCCACCGGCATCGCCACGCAGAACGAGACACTGCGCAAGGATCACTTCATCGGTCTGCCCGAGATGGTGATGAACTACTTCCGCTTCGTCGCCGAGGACGTGCGCGGCCATCTGGCGCAGCTCGGCGTACGCAGCCTCGGCGAGCTGGTCGGTCGCAGCGACCTGCTGCGCCAGGCCGAAGGCAGCACGCCGGTGCAGAGGCAGCTCGACCTGTCGCGGCTGATCGCCGAGGACGGTCTCGGCGTCGCGGTGGATAGCGCCTGCACCTTGCCGCGCAACCCGATGCGCGACGAAGCCGCGCTGGCCACACGCATCGCCCACGACGCTGCGCCGCTCGTAGAGTTGGGCGCGGGCGGCACGTTCCGTTACGCGATCGCGAATACCGATCGGGCGATCGGCGCGCGCCTGTCCGGCGACGTGGCGCGGCGTTGGGGCGACCACGGCATGCCCGAGCCGATCACCCTGCAACTGGAAGGCAGCGCCGGGCAAAGCCTCGGCGCGTGGAACGCCGGCGGCGTGCAGATCGAACTCACCGGCGAAGCGAACGACGGCGTCGGCAAGGGCATGGCCGGCGGGCGCATCCTGGTGCGGCCGTCGCCCGAATCGCCGTTCGCCAGCCAGGATGCTTCCATTCTCGGCAACACCTGTCTGTACGGCGCCACCGGTGGCGAACTGTTCGCCGCGGGCCGCGCCGGCGAGCGCTTCGGCGTGCGCAACTCCGGCGCGCTGGCGGTGATCGAGGGCGCCGGCGATCATTGCTGCGAATACATGACCGGCGGCGTGGTCGCCGTGCTCGGTGCCTGCGGCCTCAACTTCGGTGCCGGCATGACCGGCGGCTTCGCCTACGTGCTCGACCTCGAGCGCAACTTCGTCGATTGCTACAACCACGAGCTGGTCGACATCGTACGCATCACGCCCGAAGGCATGGAACACCACATGCAGCACCTGCGCGGGCTGATCGCGCGCCACGCTGAACTTACCGGCAGTGCGTGGGCGAAACACCTGCTGGGCGATTTCCGTGGCCTGCTGCAGCGCTTCTGGCTGGTCAAGCCGAAGGCGGCGAGCCTGGCCGCGCTGGCCGACGAATTGCGGAGGGCGGCATGAGCGCCCGCGCTCTGCTCCTCCCCCTGCTCGCAGGGGGAGGTTGGGAGGGGGTGAAGCTTTTCGCTCTGGTGCACAAGATCAAAAGCGAACCCCTCCCCAGCCCTCCCCTGCAAGCAGGGGAGGGAGCAAAAGCCTCGCGCTGGAGCTGTCCATGAGCGACAAACTCTTCCAGTTCCTCAACCTCCCACGCCAGCCGCCCAAGGCGGTGCCGGTGGCGATCCGCGTGCTCGGCTACGGCGAGATCAGCGGCGACTTCGCGCCGCCTGCGGCGGTGGGCCAGGCCGAGCGCTGTCTCGACTGCGGCAACCCGTATTGCGAGCACGCCTGCCCGGTGCACAACTACATTCCCGACTGGCTGAAGCTGGTGCAGGATGGACGTCTGTTCGAAGCCGCCACCTTGATGCACGAAACCAATCCGTTGCCGGAAATCTGCGGCCGCGTGTGTCCGCACGATCGTCTGTGCGAAGGCGCCTGCACGCTGGAGCAAGGCGGCTTCGGCGCGGTAACGATCGGCAGCATCGAACGTTCGATCACCGACGAGGCGTTCCGTCAGGGCTGGCGGCCGGACTTGTCCGGCGTGGTCGAAACCGGCCGCCGCGTGGCGGTGGTCGGCGCCGGCCCGGCTGGGCTGTCCTGCGCGGACCGGCTGCGCCGCGCCGGCATCGCGGTGGACGTGTTCGATCGCCAGCGCGAGATCGGCGGCCTGCTCACCTTCGGCATCCCGCCGTTCAAGCTCGACAAGACGGTGATCCACACCCGCCGCGAAGTACTCGAAGGGATGGGTGTGCGCTTCCACCTCAACGTGGAGATCGGCCGCGACATCGCGTTCGAACGGCTGCTGGCCGACTACGACGCGGTGTTCATGGGCACCGGCGCGTACACCTTCGTCGACGGCGAACTGCCCGGGCGCGAACTCGACGGCGTGCATGACGCGCTGCCGTTCCTGATCGCCAACGCGAACCGCCTGCTCGACGATCAGCCGGTGCCGCCCGAGCTCGATCTCAACGGCAAGCACGTCGTCGTGCTCGGCGGCGGCGACACCGGCATGGATTGCAACCGCACTTCGATCCGTCTCGGCGCCGCCTCGGTCACCTGCGTGTACCGGCGCGACGAGGCCAGCATGCCCGGCTCGCGCCGCGAGGTCGGCTACACCCGCGAGGAAGGCGTGAACTTCCTGTTCCATCGCCAGCCGCTGGCCTTGCTCGGCGAGCAGGGCAAGCTGCGCGGCGTGCGCCTGATCCATACCGAGGTGGGTATCGACACAGATGGCCGCACGCGGCTGCAGCACGTCGAAGGCAGCGAAACCGAGCTGCGCGCCGACGTGGTGATCCAGGCGTTCGGCTTCCGCCCCAGCCCGCCGGCGTGGTGCGTCGAGCACGGCATCGAACAGGATGCCAGCGGACGCATCCGCGCCGGTGGCGTCGGTGCGCTGCCATTCCAGACCGGCCATCCGAAGATCTTCGCCGGCGGCGACAACATGCGCGGCGCCGATCTCGTCGTGCGCGCGGTGCACGACGGACGGGAGGCGGCGGCCTCGATCGCGCGGATGCTCAGCGAACTTCCGCTGGCAGCGATGGCCTGTGTGGCGTAGGTTTCACGCATGTGCCTGATTGCGTTCGCCTGGAACACGCATCCACGCTGGCGCCTGCTGCTGGCCGGCAACCGCGACGAATTCCATGCGCGGCCCAGTGCGGCGCTGGCGCGCTGGGATGATGCGCCGATCGTCGGCGGCCGCGACCTCGAGGCCGGCGGCACTTGGCTCGGCGTCACCGATGGTGGGCGCTGCTGCGTGGTGACCAACGTGCGCGACCCGCGCGACCCGCAGCTCGGCACCTCGCGCGGCCTGCTCGCCACCGACTACCTCCGCGACGACGCCGGTGCCGCCACGCACGCGCAGCAACTGCTGCGCGCGGCGGCGGACTATCGCCCGTTCAACCTGCTTACCTTCGATGCGCGCGAAGCGTTCTATCTGGGCAACCGCCCCGAGCCGCGCGCGCAGGCGGTGACGGCTGGCGTGCACGGCCTGTCGAACGCCGACTTCAACACGCCGTGGCCGAAGACCCGTGCGCTGATGCAGCGGCTGCAGCAGTGGATCGATGCCGGCGGCGACGCGGATTTCGCGCCGCTGTTCGAGGCGCTCGCCGACGAGCGGCAGGCGCCGGAGGCGCAGCTGCCGGATACCGGCGTGGGGTTGGAGCGCGAGCGCTGGCTGTCGGCGGCGTTCATCCGCGGCGAGCAGTACGGCACCCGCGCCAGCACCGTGGTGGCGATCGGCCACGACGGCCATGGCGTGATCGCGGAGCGGCGCTTCGGGCCGAACGGCCGCTTCCACGGCGAGACGGTGCTGCGCTTCGGCGAACTGCCGCCGCGCCGCTAGCCCGACGCCTACGCATGCGATCGGCATCGGCGGCTGCCTGCGCCGGTGACCGCCGGCTAGCCTGTCGCCAGGTCCACGGAACGGAGCGGGCGCATGCACAAGGGATGGTTTTCGCTGATCGTCGGCATCGTGCTGTCTGCCGCCAATGCGGCGCGTGCGGGCGATTGCCCGGACTGGTCGCCGGCGCGGGCGCGGCAGGAGCTCACCGCGCTGCATGACCGGCTGAATGGCTGGAACCATGCGTACCGCGTCGAGGGCCAGTCGCCGGTGAACGACGCGGTCTACGACCAGGCCATGCAGCGCCTCGCCGCATGGCAGCGCTGTTTCCCCGCACAGGCACCGGCGCCGCTGGCGCATCTTGCCGACGCCGGTGGCCGGATCCGTTCGCCGGTGGCGCAGACCGGCCTGGCCAAATTGCCGGATGCCGCCACGATCGGCGCATGGATGCACGCGCACGGCGACCGTGACCTGTGGGTGCAGCCGAAGGCCGACGGCGTGGCGGTCACCTTGCTGTATATGGACGGCCAATTGCGCCAGGCGAGCAGCCGCGGCGATGGCCTGCATGGCTCGGACTGGACGACGCTGGCCCAACGGATCGACGCGATACCGAAGCGGCTGTCGCACGCGCCGGCGCGCGTGGTCTTGCAGGGCGAGCTGTATTGGCGCCTGCCCGGCCACGTGCAGGCCGACGACGGCGGCGCCAATGCGCGCTCGGCGGTGGCCGGCGCACTGGCGCGCGATGTGCTGGATGCCGACAGCGCGGCGCAGATCGGCCTGTTCGTGTGGGACTGGCCCAGCGGCCCGGCCGACATGCCGTCGCGGCTGGCTGGCCTTGCGGACATGGGGCTGGTCGACAGCGTGACGTATACGCGCCCGGTCGCCACGCTGGATGAAGTGAAGCAGTGGCGCGAGCAGTGGTATCGCCACGCGATGCCGTTCGCCGCCGACGGCACGGTGCTGCGCCAGGGCCATCGGCCGCCGGCCGCGAGCTGGCAGGCGGCACCGCCGGACTGGGCGGTGGCGTGGAAGTATCCGGCTGCGTCGGCGCTGGCCGAGGTGCGCGCGGTGGACTTCACCGTGGGCCGCAGCGGCCGCATCACGCCGGTGCTGGAACTGGAGCCGGTGCAGCTGGACGACCATCGCGTGCAGCGGGTCAGCGTGGGTTCGCTCAAGCGCTGGCGGCAGCTCGACATCCGCCCCGGCGACCAGGTCGAGGTGGTGCTCGCCGGGCTGACCATTCCACGCCTGCAGTCGGTGGCGTGGCGCACGCAGCGGCGCGCGCCGGTGACGCCGCCCGATCCGCAGGCGCACGGCCCGCTGAGTTGCTGGCAGGCCACGCCCGGCTGCGAGCAGCAGTTCCGCGCACGGCTGGTGTGGCTGGGCGGCCGGCAGGGGCTACAGCTGGAGGGTCTCGGTGCGGATACCTGGCAGGCCCTGATCGATGCCGGGCTGGTCCATCACCTGCTGGACTGGATGAGCCTCACGCCGGAACAACTGGCGACCGTGCCCGGCCTGGGCGCCAGCCGTGCGGCGGCGCTGGCGCGCAGTTTTGCGCATGCGCGGGATCGTCCGTTCGCGCGCTGGCTGCAGGCGCTCGGCGTACCATCCGGCGTCGCGGACGGACCGCCCGACTGGGCCGCGCTGAGCGTGCGCGGGGCGGGCGACTGGCAGGCGCTGGCCGGTATCGGCGCCGGTCGCGCGAACCAGCTGGTCGCGTTCTTCGGCTGCCCCGAGGTGCGTGCACAAGCCGCACACCTGCATGCGGCCGGCGTGCAGGGTTTCTGAGCGTCAGCTCTTCAGTTCGCCGTCGAGGTAATACCAGCGGTCGTCCACGCGCACGAAGCGGCTGGTCTCGTGCTGGCGCTGTGCGCGGCCGCCGCCGAGGCGGTAGCGGGCGACGAACTCCACGATGGCGTGACTGTCGTCGACGGTTTGCTGGCGGCGCACTTCCAGCCCCAGCCAGGTCGGCGGCGGCTGCTGCGCGGCCAGCCGCAACGAGGCTGGCCGGCTGTCGGCGTGCCAGCTGGCCAGCAGGTAATCCTCGCGCTTGAGCACGTAGGCGCTGTAGCGCGAGCGCATCAGCTGTTCGGGCGTGGCGGCGATGGCGCCATCGTGCAGCGGTCCGCAGCATTGGCTGTAACCGGCCGGGTTGCCGCAGGGGCAGGGGGTCAGCGTGTCGATCGACTTCATGCTGCCTTTGTACCCGGTTCGGCGCGATTATGCAGGCCTGCTGTGCAGGCGGGTTTCAGCCGTGCCTGCGCTGCCACACGCGGCAGCGGTTGTTGGCCGGCATCGCGATGTCGGCAAGCAGGCGGAAGCCGGCGGCATCGGCCAAGGCGTCGACGGCTTCGGCGTCGCGGATCGCCATGTGTGCGCCGCGTGCCTTGAGCCATTCGTCGAACGCGGCATTGCTGTCGCTGCTGTAGCGGCCCTGCTTGTTGAACGGGCCGTAGATGATCAGGACCGCGTCGTCGCTGGTGATCGCGGGCAGTTGCGCGAACAGTCGCTGCACCTCGGGCCAGGCCATGATGTGCAAGGTGTTGGCGCTGAACACGGCGTCGAACGGCCCCGGCGGCCAGGTGCCGTTGACGTCGAACTCCAGCGGTGCCGGGGTGTTCGGCAGCGCCGCCTCATCCAGCCAGGCGCGGATGCCGGGCAGGTTCTCCGCGCGATCGGAGCTTTGCCAGGTCGGCCGGGGCAGCGCCGCGGCGAAATGCACCGCGTGCTGGCCGGTACCGCTGCCGACCTCCAGCACATTCCGGCGATCGGAAAAATACTCGCGCAGCACGCCGAGGATCGGTTCGCGATTGCGCTCGCACGCGGGCGAGTGCGGCTTTTCCACGCCGCGATCTGGCGTCAGACCGGATGGCCGCGCAGCACGCGCGCCGGCAGCATCAGCAGGGCGCCGAGGAAGGCGAACACGGCGCTCACGGTGATGCCGACCAGGCGCAGCGGCAGCAACAGCAGCCACACGATCGGGTACAGCACCAGCGCCAGCAGCGCGAGCGGCCAGCAGAACACCAGCAGCAACAGCCAGAGCAGGAAACCGGTCATGCGTCGGTCCTCGCGGGTGGGAATGCGAGACAAACTCTAGCGCAGATCGGCGCGCGTGCGCAGATGACTCACGACACCCCTGCGGCCTCGGTTCACGCCATCGGGTTGACGCCGATCAGCCACAGGTGAAGCCACAGCGCAAACGCCGCCCAGGCCGCCACGCCGAGCACCACGGTCATCACGTTGCCGCGCAGCGTGCCGGCCGGATAGACCGTGCCGGCCGCGCGGTCGCGCCGGCGCGAAGCGGCGAACAACACGATCGCCCACAGCAGGAACGCACCGAACAGCAGTACATCGTGCAGCATGCCGGTGGCCAGCAGGTGACCGAACGCCCACACTTTCACCGCCAGCACCTGCGGATGGTGCAGCCGCGCCTTGAATACATTGCGCGGCACCCGTGCCGCGACGAACAGCACGAAGGCGACCAGGGTGAACAGTGCGTTGAGATGGCGCAGCCACAGCGGCGGCACGTACAGCAGCACCGGGTGCTGCCGCGCCAGGCCGAAGCCCCAGCAGATCAGCACGAAGCCGACGATCGCCACCACCGCATAGATTGCCTTCCAGCGCTTCAGGCCCAGTCGCGCGATCTGCCGCGTGCGCCAGCCGTCGGCGAAGATGCGCAGCGAGTGGGCGCCGAGAAACAGCACGAGACCGAGGATCAGCACGGACATCACGGGAGCTCCGGTGGCGACAATGAGTGCCGAATATAAGGGGCTGCAGCGCGGCGCAGTAGTGACATTCGTCAGGTGACGGTTTCGACCCGCACGACCAGTGCCAATGCGCCCGGGTGCAAGGTCAGTGCCGCGGCATCGGGCGACGGCCGCCAGGCATCGCCAGGATGCAGCGTGCCGTCGGCACAGTCGATCGTGCCGCGGGCGCCATACACCAGCACGGTGGCGGCGTCGGTCAGGTGTGGCCCCGCGTCCCGCCACACCTCGATGCCGCCGCGGACGTGCCCGCGGCGCAGCATCAGGTTGAAATCGCGCGTGGAGCCGCCGGCCAGCGCCACGTCCACCCGAGCCTCGCCGGGAAACGCGAACGGTACGAATGGCGTGGTCAGCGCGTGCACGCGACCGTCGTCGAGCGTCATCGTGAAGCCGGCGCCATCGAGCAGCACGATCTGCCGGTCGATGCCGGGGAAAGAGGAGAACGGCGCGGCGCTGTCGACCTCGGCCACGCTCACCCGCCACAGGAAACCGTCGCCATCGGCCGCGGACGGCTGGACGGCTATTTCGCGGGTGCGGCCCAGGCCGTTCTTCCACCGCTGCGAAGGGCAGTCGGCCAGGCGGGTGATCATGCGGTCCTCTCGATGACGCGCTGGAACGGCGGCAGCGCCTTCAGCATGCCGCTGCCGTAGCGCTTGGTGACCACGCGGCGGTCCAGCAGCACGATGCGGCCGCGGTCGGTCTCGTTGCGGATCAGGCGGCCGCAGTACTGGGTGAGCAGGCGGGTGGCCTCGGGGATGCTGACCTCGATGAACGGGTTGCGCCCGCGCGATTCCAGCCACTCGGCATAGGTGGCGCCGACCGGATCGGTGGGCACCGCGAACGGCAGCTGGGTGATCACCACCGTCTCGCACAGCTTGCCGGGCAGGTCGAGGCCCTCGCCGAACGAGGCCAGGCCGAACAGCGTGCTGCCCTTGCCGGCCTCGATGTCGGCGCAGTGCTCGGCGACCAGCTGCGACTTGCCCAGCGAGCCCTGCGCGCGCACCTTGCGCACGTACGCGATCGGCAGCTTCTGCAGTACGCGGTCGAGCTTCACGCGTGAGGTGAACAGCACCAGGTTGCCGGCGTCCCAGTCGAGGTTTTCCGCCAGCCATTCGCTGATTTCTTCGGCGTGCGCTTCGCGCGCGTCGGGCAGGGTGCGCATCGCCGGCACTTCGAGTCGTGCTTGTGAAGCAAGGTCGAACGGCGAGGGCAGGCTCAGGGTCACCGCGTCGTCGGGCAGGCCCACGGCGTCGGCGAAGCCGCGGAAGTTGCCGCCGGCACTCAGCGTGGCCGAGGTCATCAGCACGCCGCTGGCGTTGCCCCACAGCACGCTGCGCAGCAGGCCGGCGGCGGACACGGCCGACGCATGGCACACCAGCTGCTGGTCGGCGCCGAGAGTGACCCAGCGCGCCAGCGGCGGCGCGTCGTCGGGATCGTCGCTGGACCACGCGCGCCAGCAACTGGCCTGCTTGCCGATGCGTTCCAGCGCGATGCCCAGCTCGCGCGACAGCGCTTCCTGGGTCGGCCCGCCATCGGTCATCTCGACCACCGCGCGGCGCACCGCAGTGAGCCAGCGCTGCACTTCGCCGGTGAGTATGTTCAGCCCGCGCGCGTGTTCCACCCACGGCTCGGGCAACTGACCCAGCGAGCCGCGGTACATCGGTTCGGTCTCGGCCGGGTCGGGCAGCCAGCCGAGGCGGATTTCCTTTTCCAGTTCCTCCAGCGTGTTGCTCAGTTCCTGCAGTTTCTCGTCGCCCTGGTCGAGGCCGAGCTTGCCCAGGCGCTCCTTGTCGGTCAGCGAATACGCCGCGTGCACCTGCCGGCCGAGCCGGCTCAGCTGGCGCACGGTGGCGGTCATGTAGACCTCGGCCGCGCCGCGGTCGATCGCCTTGCCTGATACGTGGTGGCCTTCGTCGAAGATGTACAGCGTCTCGTCCGGGCGCGGCAGGATCACCCCGCCCCATGCCGGATTGGAGCCGCCTTCGCCCTCGCCGGGCATGGTGAGATCGGCCAATACCAGGTCCTGGTTCGCCACGATGATCTCGGCGTCGTCCACCGCGCGACGCGCGGCGAAGAACGGGCAGATCATGAACTGGCCGCACTTGCGCCCGGTGCAGCCGCCGGCGCTGGTGGTGATCATCGGCCGCAGCAGGTCGCTGACCGGCTCCGGCGCGCTGTCCATGTCGCCGTCCCACTCGTTGCGGTCGAACGCCACGCGCAGTTTCGCCAGCGCCTGCTTGTCGCGCGCCTGCGGCGGCTTGGTCCACAGCACCAGGTCGGCGTCGAAACCGGCCAGGCCCATCTGCGCGGTGTCGTTGATGCTGTTGGCCGCCATCATCAAGTTGCGCGGGCACAGGTAGCGGCCGCGGCCCTTGGCCAGCGCCACCTTCGCCTCGATGCCGTTGAGCTGCAGATACAGCGGGATGTCGCGCCGCACCAGCTGTTCCTGCAACGCCACGGTGGCGGTGGCGATCAGCAGCTTCTTTTTCTGGAAGCGCGCCACCGCGACGCCGGCGATCAGGTAGGCCATCGACTTGCCGGTGCCGGTGGGCGCCTCGATCACCGCCACGCCGCCGTTGCGGCCGAAAGCCTTGGCCACCTCGGCGATCATCCGCCCCTGCGAGGCGCGCGCGCGGAAGCCGGGCAAGCCATCCTTCAGGCGTGCATAGGCGGCGCGGATGGCGTCTTTGGTGGTGTCGGCGAGCATGCGGAATCGGAAACCTGTGCGGCGGATGGCGCGTGAAGCATGGGCGGCCAGGCGCATGGTGGTGGAGAACGCAGCTGACCGGGTGCAATGGGGCAGTTTATCGGTATTGCGCGCCCGGTCGCATGCGGGCAGGCTGATGCGAACCCGGCGCCAGCGCACTGCGCGGCTTTGCAGGGGTATGCTGACCAACCGGTGTTGGCGGGTCCGGGCAGGGGAATCTCGATCGATGAAGCATGCGGACGCTGTTGAGTCGACGCTGCGCGACGGTTCGTTGCAGCTGAGCTGGCTGGCCCGGCTGATCGTCGCGCACACGCCGGATGAGATGGCCGAGGCGATCGCCGCACTGGCCCGGGCCCGGCCGGGCTGCAGCGCGGCTTGCGTGATGTGGGGACTGGACGACCGCGCGACCCGGCGCTGCGTGCCGCCAAACCTGCCGATGGCGACGGACGAGGCGTGGCTGCTCGACGCCGGCCGCGCGGCCGGTCCGCACTGGCGTGCGGATCGGCAAGGCGTCGCGATCCGCCTGTGCGAGCAGCCCGAGCCGGCGTTGCTGCTGCTGCAATTGCAGTCCGCTTCCGCCGATGCCGGCTTTTTCGAGGAACTGGAAGCACCGCTGCAGTTGGCCGGCCAGCACCTGCGGCGGGCGCTGGAATGGGCCGAGCTGCAGGATTCGCACGAGCAACTCGAACGTTCGGAAAACCTGCAGCGTGCCTTGTTCGCGATTTCCGACCTGGCCGGTTCCGAGCGCGACATGCCCGCGATGCTGCGCGGCATCCACGCGATCGTCAGCACGCTGATGTACGCGGAAAACTTCTTCATCGTGCTGCACAACGCCGAACAGGACACGATCCGCTTCCTGTATTTCGTCGATGTCGAATCGCCGCCCCCGTTCGAGATTGGCCATGACCTGCCGTTGAGCGCGATCCAGCACTCGCTGACCTGGTATGTGATCAGCGACGGCAATGCACGCATGGGCGATGCCGAGGAACTGCGCAAGCAGGTGACCGGGCCGGTGACGCTGATCGGCCCGGACAGCTACGACTGGCTGGGCGTGCCGATGCTGCGCGACGCCCAGCCGTGTGGCGCGCTGGTGGTGCAGAGCTACCGGCCGGACGTCGGCTTCAGCGACGAGGATCTGGCCCTGCTGGAATTCGTCGGCAGCCACATCCTTACCGCGCTGGAGCGCAAGCAGGGCAAGGAGGACCTGGAGCACCGGGTGCAGTTGCGCACCCAGCAGCTGGCCGAAGCAAACCGGGGCCTGCAGCTGGAGATCGTGGAACGCCAGCGCGCCGAGCACCTGCAGGCCGCGCTGTTCCAGATCGCCGAACTGGCCACGGCGGACATCGACCAGGACGCGTTCTACCGACGCGTGCACGCGGCGGTCGGCGAGCTGCTGAATGCGGAGAACTTCTTCATCGCGCTGCTTTCCGACGATCGCCTTCGGCTGACCTTTCCCTACTCGGTGGACGCGGTGCTGGCGCCGCCGGCCGAGCGGCCATTGGGGCGCGGCCTGAGCGAGTACGTGCTGCGCCTGGGCCGGGCGCTGCGTGTCGACAATGCCGACATCGAGGAACTCGACCGGCGGGGCGAGATCGCGCCGGGGCGGATGGGCTCGCCGGCGATGTGCTGGCTGGGCGTGCCGCTGATCGTGGCCGACGAGGTGATCGGCCTGGTCACCGTGCAGAGCTACCGGCCCGACGTGGTGTACGGCCCGGCCGACCAGGAACTGCTCAGCTTCGTCGCCTCGCAGATCGCCAACAGCCTGACCCGGCGCCGCTCCGCCGAATCCTTGAAGCGCGCCTACGAGCAGCTCGAACACCGGGTGGAAGAACGCACGCTGGCGTTGCGCAAGGAAATCATCGAGCGCGAACGCATGCAGGACCAGCTGCGCCACCAGGTCATGCACGACTCGCTGACCGGCCTGCCGAACCGCAGCTACTTGCGCGATCGCATCGACCGCGTGCTGGCCACCATTCGACGCGAGCCGCAGCAGCGTTGCGCGCTGCTGTACCTGGACGTGGACCGCTTCAAGATCATCAACGACAGCCTCGGCCACCTGGCCGGCGATGAGGTGCTGAAGGAGGTGGCGACGCGTCTGGCCGGTTGCGTGCGCCATCCCGACCTGGTGGCGCGCTTGTCCGGCGACGAGTTCGCCATCCTGCTGGAACAGGAGGATCTGCCGCCGGCCGCCACCGCCGTGGCGCAGCGCGTGCTGGATGCGCTGGGTGTGCCGATGCTGGTCGCCGGCAAGGAACTGCAGGTGACCGCCAGCGTGGGCATCGCGATCGGCGACGATCACTACACGGCGGCCGACGAAGTGCTGCGCGACGCCGACATCGCGCTGTACCGGGCCAAGGAACTGGGACGCAAGCGCTTCGAGCTGTTCGACGAGACGCTGGCGAAGAACGTGGTCGACGTGCTGGCGCTGGAGGGCGAACTGCGCCAGGCGCTGCTGCACGATCAGTTCGAGCCGTATTTCCAGCCGATCTGCGGACTCGACGGCGATGGCCGGGTGCTCGGTTACGAGGCGCTGATCCGCTGGCACCATCCGCAGCGCGGCGTGCTGCGGCCCGGCGATTTCCTGAAGATCGCCGAGGACAGCGGGCTGATCGAGTCGATCGACTGGCGCATGTTCGAACTCAGCTGCCGGCTGCTGCTGCGGCACGGCGGCGACGACACCTTCATGACGGTGAACGTCTCGGCGCTGCACCTGCGCCATGCGGATTTCGACCGGCGCCTGATCCAGCTGCTGGAGCGCACCGGCCTGCCGCCGTCGCGGCTGGTGGTCGAGGTTACCGAAGGCGCACTGCTGGACAATCCCGAGCGCGTGCGCGCCACGCTGGAGCGCCTGCGCACGATCGGCGTGGGCGCGGCGCTGGACGATTTTGGCACCGGCTACTCCTCGCTCAGCTACCTGCACTCGCTGCCGCTGCGCATCCTGAAGATCGACCGCGCCTTCGTGCAGGAATTGGACAAGGGCGCCAACACTTCCAGCACCACGGTGGTGGCGGCGATCCTGGCGCTGGCGCGCGCGCTGAACATCCAGGTGATCGCCGAAGGCATCGAGACCGCGATCCAGCACGGCGCGCTGATGGCGATGGGCTGCGAAATGGGCCAGGGCTACCTGCTCGGCCATCCGTCGCCGATCGCGCATTGGCTGGAGCCGCGCGCCATCGACGCGTGAGCGGGCCTACGCGGTGGCGGCGATCTGTCGCAAGGCCTGCTCGAACGCTTCCGGCGGCTGCCCGCCGGAAATCAGGTGCTGGCCGTTGACGATGGTTGCCGGTACCGAGTGGATGCCGCGGCTCTGGAAGAACTGCTCCTGCGCGCGCACTTCGTTCGCGTATTCGTCGCTGGCCAGGATCTGCCGCGCGCGCGCGACATCCAGGCCCGCCTCGGCGGCCAGCCGCAGCAGTGTGGCGTGCGCGCTGACGTCTTCGCCGTCGGTGAAGTAGGCGCGCAGCAGCGCCTGCTTCAGCGCGATGTGGCGGCCTTCCAGCTCGGCCCAGTGCAGCAGCCGGTGCGCGTCGAAGGTGTTGTAGACGCGGCTGCGCCGGTCCATGTTGAAGGTGAAACCCAGCGCCGCGCCGCGCGCGCGGATCGCCTCGCGATTGGCGTCGACCTGCTCGGCCGAGCTGCCGTACTTGCGCACCAGGTGCTCGGTGGAATCCTCGCCCTCCGGCGCCATCTGCGGATTCAGCTCGAACGGCTGGAAATGGATCTCCGCGCTGACTTCGCCGTCCAGCTTCGCCAGCGCCTGTTGCAGCGAGGCAAGGCCGATCGCGCACCATGGACAGGAAACGTCGGAGACGAAGTCGATGTGGAGCGGAGCGGACATGGCTGGCGTGGACATCGGGATACCCTCATCAGGAGCGGCAGCACGGGTGCTGCGGACCCGATTGAAATATGGCCGCAACCGCGGCGAATCAATCGCCGGCCGGAGTTTCAGCTTCCAGTGATGCTCAGCGCCACCGCCTCGGCGATCTTGATGCCGTCGACCGCCGCCGAAAGGATGCCGCCGGCGTAGCCGGCGCCTTCGCCGGCGGGGTACAGGCCGTGGGTGTTCAGGCTTTGCAGGCTGTCGTCGCGCCTAATCCGCACCGGCGAGGAGGTGCGCGTCTCGACGCCGGTGAGGATCGCGTCGTGCATCGCATAGCCCCTGATCTGCCGCTCGAACGCGGGCAGCGCCTCGCGGATCGCGGCGATCGCGTAATCGGGCAGGGTGCTGTCGAGGCTGCCCAGCGTGACGCCGGGTTTGTAGGAAGGCTGCACGTCGCCGAATTCGCGCGAGGCGCGGCCAGCCAGGAAATCGCCGACCAGTTGCGCCGGGGCGCTGTAGTTTTCGCCGCCGAGCACATAGGCGTGGCTTTCCAGTGCACGCTGCAGGGCGATGCCGGCGAGCGGGCTGCCGCCGCTTTCACCGGATGTGGAGTCGTAGGGCGCGAAGTCGGACGGGTCGATGCCGACCACCACCGCCGCGTTCGCGTTGCGCTCGTTGCGCGAGTACTGGCTCATGCCGTTGGTGACCACGCGGCCGGGCTCGCTGGCGGCGGCGACCACGGTGCCGCCGGGGCACATGCAGAAGCTGTACACCGAGCGCCCGCGTCCACCCTGATTTCCTTTGCCGTGATGCACCAGCTTGTAGTCGGCCGCGCCGAGAACCGGGTGGCCAGCCTGCGGGCCGAAGCGGGCGCGGTCGATCACCGACTGCGGATGTTCGATGCGGAAGCCGATCGAGAACGGCTTGGCCTCCAGGTACACGCCGCGCGCGTGCAGCATCTCGAAGGTGTCGCGCGCGCTGTGGCCGAGCGCGAGCACCACGTGATCGGCACGCAGCTGTTCGCCGCTGGCCAGGGTGACACCGCGGATCTGCTGCCGGCCATCCGCGCACGGTTCCAGCAACAGGTCGTCGACGCGCTGGCTGAAGCGGATCTCGCCGCCCAGCGATTCGATCGTGGCGCGCATGTTCTCCACCATCGTCACCAGCCGGAACGTGCCGATGTGCGGCTTGCTGACGTAGAGGATTTCCTCCGGCGCGCCGGCCTTGACGAACTCGGTCAGCACCTTGCGGCCGTGATGCAGCGGGTCGCGGATCTGGCTGTGCAGCTTGCCGTCGGAAAACGTGCCGGCGCCGCCCTCGCCGAACTGCACGTTCGACTCGGGATGCAGCTGGCGTTTGCGCCACAGGTCCCAGGTGTCTTTCGTGCGCTCGCGCACTTCCTTGCCACGGTCGAGGATGATCGGGCGGAAGCCCATCTGCGCCAGGATCAGCCCGGCGAACAGCCCGCACGGGCCGAAGCCGACCACCAGCGGCCGGTGCGGCAACGATGCCGGCGCCTTGGCCACGAAGTGGTAGTCGGTGTCCGGCGTGGGTTGCACGTGCGGATCGGCGGCGAAGCGCTGCAGCAGTTCGGCTTCGCGCGGGGTATCGATGTCCAGCGCGTAGATCAGCACGATCGCGCCGCGCTTGCGTGCGTCGTAGCCGCGGCGGGCGATGGTGTAGCCGGTGAGCGCGGCGGCTTCGATATCCAGCCGCCTGATGATCGCGGTGGTGAGTGCGGCCTCGCCGTGATCGAGCGGCAGCTTGAGGTCGGTCAGTCGCAGCATGGGGGCCCGGAACGGTCGGTCGACTAAGGGCGGGCGTGGGCCCGGTCGGCCATTGTCGACGCGATGGTGCGTGTCCGACAAGCGCGCCAGGGCCTGCGACATCCTGTCCTGCCCCGATAGGGGCGATTGCTCGTGCGGTGAACCTTCAAAGTGACCCGAAAGGTCAGTTCAGGCCGCCAGCATGGTCAGAATCTGTTCGCCCGTGGCACGTGGATGCAGCAGCAGGTAGTGCGCGCGCATGCTTTGGTCATGCCGGCGGAGGGCGACAACGCACGACTCGCCATCGGCGGCGATCACGCGCAGCTGGGCCGGGCGGCGCTGGTCCCACAGGCGCCGGAGGACCAGTCCATGCTGCGGGCCGCCGACGATGATGCATTTGATCTGTTCCATGATGTTTGCTCGAGAGGCTGTGGAGGAATCACCTCCATGCAAGCAGGAGCCAGGCCACGGGCCAGTGGTGAAATGTGGTGCACATCACACTTCGGACATTTGGCGGGGCAGCCCTTCCCCGGGCCGCCCTGCCATGCCGGTTCAGGCGTTGCCGATGAAGTCGGTCTTGCCGATGTCGGTGCCGGCCTCGCGCAGGATGTCGTAGGCGGTGGTGCAGTGGAAGAACAGGTTCGGCAGGGTGAAGTGCAGCAGGTAGGCCTGGCCTTCGAAATTCATCTCGCCGTTGCGCATCTTCAGGTGGATCGCGCGGGTCTCGCTGCCGTCGATCTGTTCCGGCTTGAAGCTCTTGATGTACTCGATCGAGCGTTCGATGCGGCTGTAGGCCTGCTCCAGCGTGGTCTCGTTGTCCTCGAAGCTCCTGGGTTCCACGCCGGCAAGGCGGGCGGTGCCGCGGGTGGCCATGTCGCAGGCGATCTGGATCTGCTTGATCAGCGGCAGCATGTCGGGGATCAACCGGGTCTGCAGCAGCACTTCGTCGCTGACGCTCTTCGACTTTGCATGTTCCTCGCCCTTCTTCAGCACGTGGGCGAGGTTGCCCAGTGCGCGGACGAAAACGGGAACGGCGACCTGGTACATCGAAATGGTCATGGGTGATCTTCCTGTGGTGGGTGAGGGGGTTCGGATGGATGGGCGGTGGCGAGCGGGGGCAGGTCGCCGGGGAACACGGCGGGGACGGCCTCGACGGGCTGGCGCCCGGCGGTGGCCGGCAGGTCGCGGGTGACCCGGACGGCGATCAGCATGCCGACCAGCATCAAGGCAGCGGAAAGTACAAAGGCTACACCGGGCAGGTGGATGGGCGAAGACGGCGCAATCGACAGGGCGAAGACCTGGGCGAACAGGTACGGCCCGAAGATGCCGGCGAAACTGCCGAGGCTGCCGATCGCACCCTGCAGCCGGCCTTGCTCGGACGGATCGACCTGCTGCGTCATGATCGACTGGATCGGCGGCATCGCCAGCCCCCACAACGCCAGCAGCGGGATGCCGAACAGGAACGCCCAGCCGACGTCGGCCACGCCCATCACCATGAACGCACCGACGCCGAACAGCATGCCGGCCAGCAATACGCGGCGTTCGCCGAAACGCGGCGCCAGCTTGCCGGTGAGCACCGCCTGCACGAAACCGTCGCAGGCGCCGACCAGCATCAGCACGTAGCCGACCGCCTGCGGGCCCCATTGGTAGCGATAATCCGCGTACAGCACGAACACCGTCTGCAGCACGTAGTGCGCCAGGTAGACCAGGAACAGCACCACCGCCAGGCCGAGCACCTGCGGATAGCGGCGCAGCAGCTTCAGCGAGCCGAACGGGTGCGCGCTGTGCAGTTCGAGCCGGCTGGTGCGGCGTTCCTTCGGCAGCGACTCGGGCAGGATGAAACAGCCGTACAGGAAGTTGCACAGCGCCAGAGCGGCGGCCACCCAGAACGGCAGCCGCAGCGCGATGCCGCCGAGGAAGCCGCCCAGGCCGGGTCCGATGATGAAGCCCAGCCCGAACGCGCTGCCGAGGATGCCGAACGCGGCGGCGCGTTTTTCCTTCGGCGTGATGTCGGCAATATAGGCATTGGCGGTGCTGAAGCTGGCCGCGGTCATGCCGAGCAGGATGCGCGCCACGAACAGCAGCCACAGCGTGGGTGCCAGCGCCAGCACCACGAAATCCACCGCCAGGCCCAGGTTGGAGATCAGGATCACCGGGCGCCGGCCATAGCGGTCCGACAGCGCGCCCTGCACCGGCGAAAACACGAACTGCACGATCGCGAACACGGTGCTGAAGATGCCCACCCACCACGCCGCCTTCGCGATGCCGCCGCCGGCGAGTTGCTCGATCAGGTGCGGCAGCACCGGGATGATGATGCCGAACGCCAGCATGTCCAGCAGCACGGTGACGTAGATGAAGGCCAGCGCTGCACGCTGGCGTGGTGCGGCGGGAGTCGGCGACGAGTCCATGGGCATGGCGGGGCGATGGGAGAGGCACGATAGCCGAATGGCAACGGCGCGGCATGTGCATCCGGTCAGGTGTCGCACGGCTCGCCGGCCGGGGTGGCGCTATCGCGATGCAGTGCACACGTTTCGTCGCGCGGCACACCGGCATGGCGCGATACCATGGGCAATCCCCTCGTCAAGGCATTGCCATGGTCCGACGTCTGCTTCCCGTATGCCTGCTGCTGGCGCTGGCCGCCTGCTCCTCCAACCACGACGCTCCTGCCACGGCACCGGTATCGAAGGAGGAGCTTGCCCCGGCGCCGACCGGCAGCGCGGCCGTGGCGTCGGCGGCGTCGACCGACGCCAGCGCCAGCGCGACAGTGCAGAAACACCTGGCCGACTACGCCACGGTGAAGCTCAGCGCCGACCTGTCGAAGTTCGACGCGCGGCAGAAGAAGATGATCGCGCTGCTAGTCGAGGCGGCCGACAGCATGAACGCGCTGTACTGGCAACAGGCGTGGGGCGACCGGGATGCCCTGCTGCAGAAGATCGGCGACCCGGCTACGCGCGAATTCGCCGAGATCAACTACGGCCCGTGGAACCGGCTGGACAACGACCGCCCGTTCGTCGACGGCATCGGCGCGCGCCCGGCCGGTGCGCAGTTCTACCCGGCCGACATGGGCAAGGCCGAGTTCGAGAAATCCACGCTGAAGGACAAGACCTCGCTGTACACCTTGCTGCGCCGCGACGCGCAGGGCCAGTTGATCAGCGTGCCGTACCACCAGGCGTACAAGGCCGAGCTGGAGAAGGTCGCCGGCCTGCTGCGCCAGGCCGCGAAGCTGGCGCGCGATCCCGGTTTCAAGAAATACCTGACGCTGCGCGCCGACGCCTTGCTCAGCGACGACTACCAGGCCAGCGACTTCGCCTGGATGGACATGAAAAAGAATCCGGTCGACATCGTGATCGGCCCGATCGAGACCTACGAGGACCAGCTGTACGGCTACAAGGCCAGCTACGAATCGTACGTGCTGATCAAGGACCAGGCCTGGAGCAAGAAGCTGGCGCGCTTCGCCAAGTACCTGCCCGAGCTGCAGCGCGGTCTGCCGGTGGCCGACAAGTACAAGGCGGAAAAGCCCGGCTCCGACGCCGACCTCAACGCCTACTTCGCGATCTACTACGGCGGCGACGCCAACGTCGGTGCCAAGACCATCGCGATCAACCTGCCCAACGACGAGCAGGTGCAGCTGAAGAAGGGTACCCGCCGGCTGCAGCTGGAAAACGTGATGCAGGCGAAGTTCGACCAGATCATGCTGCCGATCGCGAAGGAGCTGATCGCCGACGACCAGCAGCGCAACCTCACCTTCGACGCGTTCTTCCAGAACACCATGTTCCACGAAGTGGCGCACGGCCTCGGCATCAAGAACACGCTGGACGGCAAGGGCACCGTGCGCAAGGCGCTGAAGGACCAGGCCTCCAGTTTCGAGGAAGGCAAGGCCGACATCCTCGGCCTGTACATGGTCAGCAAGCTGGCGGAGAAGGGCGAGCTGGACAAGTCGAAGCTGATGGACAACTACGTCACCTTCCTCGCCGGCATCCTGCGTTCGGTGCGTTTCGGCGCCAGCGACGCGCACGCCAAGGCGAACATGGTGCGCTTCAACTTCTTCAAGCAGCAGGGCGCGTTCAGCCGCGATGAAAACGCCGGCCGCTACCGCGTCGACTTCGACAAGATGACCGCGGCGATGAACGCGCTGTCGGCCAAGCTGCTGACTATCCAGGGCGACGGCGACTACGAGGCCGCGAAACAGCTCACCGACCAACTGGGCGCCGTCGATGCCGAACTGGCCGGCGACCTGAAGCGGCTCGACCAGGCGCACATCCCGGTCGACATCCGCTTCGAGCAGGGGCTGGACGTGCTGGGGTTGAAGAAGCCCTGAGGCGCATGCGTCACGTCGCCGCGTCGATCCACGCGGCGACGTCGGCCGGATGTTCCAGTTGCAGGTGGTGGCCGCCGTCGAGATGGCTGACGGCGATGTTCGCCACGCAAGCCGCGCGCGCCTGCATCATTGCGCCGGGCAGGTAGGCGGTGGCCGGTTGCGCCAGCAGCAGGGCGGTGGGCGACGTGATGCCATGCACTAAGGCATGCACTTGCGACTCGGCCAGGCGCACGGCGCTGGGGCGGGTCAGCCGCGGATCGCTGCGCCAGCGCCAGCCGCCCTCGGTTTCGACCAGGCCACGCTCGACGATCGGTCGCGCCAGTTCGGCGGGCAGGCCGCTGGCGATGCTGCGTGCGCTGACTGCCTGCGCGATGTCGCGGAATACTCGCAACGGTTTGCGGTTGGCGCGGTGTGGCGCCAGCGCGTCGCGGAAGCGCTGCAGCGTGTGCGAGCCGTCGTCGCCGAGCGGGCCGAGGCCCTCGATCAGCAGCAGCCGTTCGATCCGCTCGGGCGAGGCGGCGGCGACCAGCGCGGCGATGCCGGCGCCCAGCGAGTGGCCGAGCAGGCTGTAGCGATCCAGCCGCAGCGCGTCGGTGGCGGTCAGCACGGCCTGCACGTAGTCGACGTAGTGATAGCTGGCGCCGGCGGCGAGATGATCGGAGTGGCCGTGACCGGGCAGGTCCAGCGCGATCACCCGGTAGCGTGCGGCCAGCCGCGGCGCCAAACGGGCGAAGCTGCCGGCGTTGTCGAGCCAGCCGTGCAGGGCCACCAGCGGCGGCAGCGTCGCGTCGCCCCACACCTGCGCATGCAGCGTGAGGTGCGGCAGGGCGATGCGCTGCTCGACCGCTGCGCTCACCCGGCGGCTTCCGGCCAACCCCGCAGATGCCGGCGCACCAACGCGGCGAGGCTGTCCACCTGCTCGGCGCTGTCGTTCAGTGCGGGGATATAGCGCAGCGTTTCGCCGCCGGCGGCGGTGAAGAAGTCGCGGTTCTGCATGGCGATCTCCTCCAGCGTTTCCAGGCAGTCCACCGCGAAGCCGGGGCAGGCGACGTCGAGCTTGCGCACGCCATCGGCGGCGAGCTGGCGCACGGTGGCGTCGGTGTACGGCTGCAGCCAGCGCTCGCGGCCCACGCGCGACTGGAAGCTGACGATCAATGCGTCTTCGCTTAGCTGCAACCGCTCGCGCAGCAGTTGCGCGGTGCGGCGGGACTGGTCGAGATAGGGATCGCCGAGCCGCACGTAGCGTTCGGGAATGCCGTGGAACGACAGCAGCAGTTTTTCGCCGCGGCCGTTCGCCGCCCACCAGCGCTCGATGCCGGCGGCCAGCGCGTCGATGTGGCCGGGGTCGTCGTGGTAATCGTTGACGATGCGCAGCTCCGGCGGCCAGCGCAGCGCCTTGAAGGCGTCGGCGACCGTGTCGATCACCGAGCCGGTGGAGGTGGCCGAGTACTGCGGATACAGCGGCAGCACCAGCAGCCGGCGCACGCCTTCGCGTTGCAGCTGCCCGATCGTGTGCGCCACCGACGGTTCGCCGTAGCGCATCGCCAGCGCCACCCGCAGCGTGCCGGGCTGCTGCCGGTCCAGTTCGGCCTGCAGGCCGGCCGCCAGCGCCTCGCTGCCGTAGCGCAGCGGCGAGCCGCGTTCGTTCCAGATCCGCGTGTAGGCGTGCGCCGAGCGCCGCGGCCGCAGGCGCAGGATCACCCCGTGCAGGATCAGCCACCACAGCCAGCGCGGGTAGTCGATCACCCGTGGATCGCCCAGGAATTCAGCCAGATACGGCCGCACGGCGCCGGCGGTGGGGGCGGTCGGCGTACCCAGGTTGACCAGCAGCACGGCTGCCTGAACGGGCTGAACGGACCGCGCATCGGAATGGCCGGCAACGCCGGTATAGTTGCTGCTGCGTGGCATCGTGACAGTCGTGGCCATATCAGCCGTGGAGTCTGCCACAAGCCCGGTGCACTGCGGTGCGCCGCGCCCTTCCCCGAACCCGTGTGGAGCTGCCCATGTTGAAGACATCCCTGCAACGTCTGCTGCTGACCGGCCTGGCCCTGTTGTTGCCGGCGATGGCCGCGCACGCCGAGGATCCGCCGCTGGTACGTGCCACCAACGCCGTGCGCGTGATGAACGACATCATGCAGGCACCGGACAAGGCGATCCCGAAGGATTTGCTGCAGAACGCCCGGGCGATCGCGGTGATCCCGGACATGATCAAGGCCGGCTTCATCTTCGGTGGCCGCCGCGGCGAAGGCCTGATCTCGGTGAAGAGCGCCGACGGCACTTGGTCCAATCCCAGCTTCATCACCATGACTGGCGGCAGCGTGGGCTTCCAGGCCGGAGTGTCGTCGACCGACGTGATCCTGGTGTTCCGCACCCAGCGCGGCGTGGATTCGATCGTCAACGGCAAGTTCACCCTGGGCGCCGACGCGTCCGCCGCGGCCGGCCCGGTCGGACGTACCGCCACCGCCGCCACCGACGCGCAGTTGAAGGCCGAGATCTATTCCTACTCGCGCACCCGCGGCCTGTTCGCCGGCGTGGCGCTGGACGGTTCGGCGCTGCGTATCGACTATGATGCGAACGCGGCGGTGTACGGCGCGGGCATCACGCCGCGGCGCATCTTCGAGGGCGGCGTCAGCAACGTGCCGGCGCCCGTGGTCGACTTTCGCGACCGGCTCGAAGAGTACACTTCACGCTGATGCGGAAAGGCCGGCGCGCGCTGCGCGATGGGTTTCCGGTTCCATCCGTTTTCGAGGTAGCACATGAGCATCTGGCATCTGGTAATCCTGCTGGTCGTGGTGGTGGTGATCTTCGGCACCGGCAAGCTGCGCAACATCGGCTCCGACCTGGGCAATGCCATGCGCGATTTCAAGAAGGGCCTCAGCGGCGACGAAGACGAGGCCAAGCGCAAGGAAGAAGCCGAGCGCCTGCACGCCGATCCGCCGGCCAGCCCCGCTGACAAGGCGACGCAGAGTCAGCGCGACTCCAGCGACCCGAAGTAAGCCGCGGCGACGGGCGGGTTGCGGCGATGATCGAGATCAGCTTCGGCAAGCTGGTGCTGCTCGCGCTCATCGCGCTGATCGTGCTCGGCCCGGAGAAACTGCCGGGCGTGGCGCGTACCGCCGGCGCCCTGCTGCGGCGCATGCGCAGCGGCTGGGACGACGTGCGCGCCGAGGTGGAGCGCGAATTGCAGATCGAGGAAATCAAGCGCAACGCCCGTGAAGTCGCGGCGCGCGCGGAGGCGGCGCAGACCGAGCTGGACGCCACGCTGCAACAGGTGCGCGACGTGCAGAACGCCGCGCCTGCGCGCGTTGAAGCGGTGGCGGACGAGATGGCGGCAGTCACCGGTCCTGCCGCCGAAGCCGCGGCCGCGGACGAGCCGGACACCACCACCGGCGACCTGTTCGCCGGCATGAGCGGCCCGGCCTCGACGGCACCGAAGGAGTCGCCGCATGGCCACGCCTGAACCCGACGTCGACCTGCAGCAGGGGCTGTTCTCGCACCTGCTGGAACTGCGCACGCGCCTGCTCAAGGCCTGCGCCACCGTGCTGGTGGTGCTGCTGGCGCTGGTGCCGTTCGCCAACCGCCTGTACACGGAACTGGCCGCGCCGCTGGTGGCGCGGCTGCCTACAGGTGCGCACCTGATCGCCACCGAGGTCGCCAGCCCGTTCGTCACCCCGCTGAAGCTGGCGTTCTACGCGGCGCTGTTCATCAGCATGCCGATGATCCTGTACCAGCTGTGGGCCTTCGTCAGCCCCGGCCTGTACAAGCACGAGAAACGCCTCGCCCGGCCGCTGCTCGCCGCGGCGCTGGTGCTGTTCTACATCGGCTGCGCGTTCGCGTATTTCCTGGTGCTGCCGGCGGCGTTCCGCTTCCTCACCGCGATCACGCCGCAGGGGGTGGAGATGATGACCGACATCACCCACTACCTCGATTTCGTGATGCTGATGTTCTTCGCGTTCGGGCTGTGCTTCGAGGTGCCGGTGGCGGTGGTGGTGCTTGCCGCGATGGGCATCGTCGACGTGGAAAAGCTGCGCAGCAGCCGGCGTTACGCCATCGTCGGCGCGTTCGCGATCGCCGCCTTCATCACCCCGCCCGACATCACCTCGATGATCATGCTGGCGGTGCCGATGTGCCTGCTGTACGAGCTGGGCGTGCTGGCGGTGCGCTGGCTGGTGAAGCCGGGCGCGCTGAAACCGGACGCGAGCTGAGCGCGGTTCTGTCCAGCCGGTTCAGTACAGGTCGATCGGATCGACATCCAGCGACCAGCGTACCTTCCGCGCCGACGGCAGCGCGATCAGCGCCAGCTGCCATGAGCGCAGCATGCCGTGCAACGTGCGCCGGCTGGCCGCTTCCAGCAGCAGCTGACCGCGATGCCGGCCCGCGCGCAGCGGCATCGGCGCCGGCATCGGCCCGGCGATCTGAAGCTGGTCGTTGATCGGCAGCGCGGCGTGCGCCGCGGCGAGAAACGCATCGACCTGTTCGCGCTGCGGCGCCTCGGCACGCAGCAGCACCTGGTGACTGTACGGCGGCAGCTGGATCAGCCGGCGCTCGGCCAGCAGCTCGCGCGCCGCGGCGGCGTAGCCGTGCGCCAGCAGGCTGCGCAGCAGCGGATGTTCCGGCTGGTGCGTTTGCAGCACCACACGGCCGGGCTTGCGCGCGCGGCCGGCGCGGCCGGCCACCTGCACCACCAGCTGCGCCAGCCGCTCGCCGGCGCGAAAATCCACGCTGTGCAGGCCCTCGTCCACGCCCACGATCGCGACCAGGGTGAGGTTGGGCAGGTCGTGGCCCTTGGCCAGCATCTGGGTGCCGACCAGGATCGCCGGCTGGTCGTCCTTGAGCGTGGCCAACAGTTGCTCGAACGCGTCGCGGCGGCGGGTGGTTTCGCGATCCACGCGCAGCACCGGCACCTGCGGGAACTGCGCGACCAGCGCTTCCTCCAGCCGCTCGGTGCCCTGGCCCTGCGGCTTCAGCTCGCCGGCGCCGCAAGTCGGGCAGGCGGCGGGCAGGCGCTGGCGATAGTCGCAGTGATGGCAGATCAGCTGGCGCCGGCCCGCGTGCAGGGTCAGCGGCCGGTCGCAGCGCGGACAACCGGCGTGCCAGCCGCAGGCGTGGCACAGCAGCACCGGCGCGTAGCCGCGGCGGTTGCGGAATACCAGCGCCTGTTCGCCGCGCGCCACCGTATCCGCCACGGCGCCGAGCAGCGCCGGCGACATGCCGTGCTCCAGCCGCTGCGCGCGCATGTCGATGATCTGCACCTGCGGCGGTCGGACTGCGCCGGGACGGGCGCGCAGATGCAGGGTGCGGTAGCGACCGGCCTCGGCATTCGCCAGCGATTCCAGCGACGGCGTGCCCGAGCCCAGCAGCACCGGCACGCCGAGCGCGCGGGCGCGCACCAGGGCGAGGTCGCGGGCGTGGTAGCGGAAGCCTTCCTGCTGCTTGTAGGCGCTGTCGTGTTCCTCGTCGACGATGATCAGGCCGGCCTGCGGCAGCGGCGTGAACACCGCCGAGCGGGTGCCCAGGATCACCCGCGCGCTGCCGGCGCGTGCGCGCAGCCAGGCGCGCGCGCGATCGCCTTCGGACAGGTTCGAGTGCAGCACCTCGACGATCACCCCGAGCCGCTCGCGCAGGCGCCGCACGGTCTGCGGCGCCAGGCCGATTTCCGGTACCAGCAGCAAGGCCTGCTTGCCCTGCGCCAGCACTTGCTCGATCAGCGCCAGGTAGACCTCGGTCTTGCCGCTGCCGGTGACGCCATCGAGCAGGAACGGCTGGTATTGGCCGAGGCTGGCACCGACCGCGGCCACCGCCTGTTGCTGTTCGTCGCTGAGTTGCGGCGCCAGCGAGGGCGGCGGCGGGCGATCGAGCGGCGGCCGCTCGCTGCGTTCGAGCAGGCCGGCCGCGGCCAGCCGACGCGCCGCGTCGCGCCAGCCGGGCTGGCGTTCGCTCAGTTCCTGCGCGCTCAAGGCGCCGGCAGCCAGCAGGGCCAGCAAGGCCTTGCTGCCGCCGCGGCGGCTGCCGGCATCGTGCGCGCTGTGGCCGGCGCCGGTGAGCGACCAGTATTCGTCGCCGATCGGCGGCAGCGGCTTCGCTTCGCGCAGGGCCAGCGGCAAGGCGTTGGCGTAGGCTTCGCCCGGCGCGCCGAGCCAGTAGTCGGCGGCCCAGGCCAGGGTCTGCATCAGTTCGGGGTCGAGCAGCGCATCGTCGTCGAGCAAGCGCAGCACCTGCTTCAACCGGCTGTTGCCGACTGCCGTCTCGGCGTCGATCGCCACCACCACGCCGACCAGCCTGCCGCGGCCGAACGGCACCAGCACCCGGCTGCCCACGCAGGCCTGGCCCGCCGCGGGCGGCAGGTAGTCGAACAGGGTTGGCAGCGGTACCGGCAGGGCGACGCGAAGGACGGCGGGCATGGACTACCTCGTGGCGGCCCAGTGTAACTGCGGCGCTCGCCGGCCCTGCGTTTCGATAGCTGCGATGTCAGGTAAACCACGCCGATCGAGTTGCGCGAACTTGCTGCCCGGTTATCGAGGAGTCGCGGGTAAGTGGCTATCCCTGGGAGGTTTTTGCGCTTATCCACAATAGCTGTGGATAAGTCTGTGGATGCAGCGGGGAGGGGGGGCCTCAAAGCGCGTCGTGGCGCCTTTCACGACAGCCTGACGAGGTTTTGGTCACGCAAAAAAATCCTTTTTCTTCAATAACCTGCAAATGGCGGTGGGCAGCAGTTCACACAATTGACAAACCGCCCCCGGTTGCCTTGACAGGTTCATGACGCTGTGCAAAACCCGCCGCGCCACTGGCCGGAAAGCGGCCTCAGTGGGCCATGCCAAGCGCTGCGGCGACCATCAAGGCGAACAGCAGCAGCCAGAAGTAGCACCAGCCGACAAACCAGAATTTCAGCAGGGTCATCGGCCAGCCTTGGTGGTAAACCCGTTTCTGCATGATCAGCAGGTAGGTCGGCAGCCACAGGATCAGCGCAGCCTGCAGCCAGCCCAGCGCGTAACCGGCCCATGCGGCGTGCGGTCGCAGCCAGGTCGACAGCATGCCGACGAGGGTGATCAGCAGCAGGCTGAAGAACATGAACGCGTGACTGTGCAGGGCCACGATCAGGTGCTCCATGTACAGCCGCCGGCGGAATACGTAGAACAGTTTCAGCAAGATTGCGAAGGCCGGGATCATCACGAACATGGTCGGCGGCAATGCGCCGAAGACGCCGTTGATCATCCGCTGCTTCGCCTCGGCGCTGGCTGCGGGGTCGCCATGCTTGAAGGCTCGCCAGTTCTTTTGGAACTGGCGGCCCAGCGCGGTCAGGCGGGCATTCACCACATCCGGCAGCCAGGCGATCCGGACCGGTTCCGATTCATCCTCGAACGCTCTGCGTGTGGCGTCGCGCGGCTTGGTGTCGCTGCCGGCCTGCACCGTCGCGGCTGCCGGCGGCGCGGCGAGCGAGGCGGCCGACCTGGGTGCCGCGCCGAGTGCGGCAAGGCGCCGATTGGCTGCCTGACGCAGTTCCTGTTCGCCGACACGCGCCTGCTCCAGCACCTTCGGCGGCAGCACGCCGGTGTCCCTGGCGCGCTGCAGGCCATCCAGTTCGTGCTGCAGCGCCTTGCGCACTTCGGCCGGGCTGGCGGCGGCCTCGATCGCGCTGCTGTCCACGCTCACCAGGGGATGGCCATTCGCGGGGATCTTGTCGGCGACCTGGTCGATGGCCAGATGGAACACGAAGAACGACAGCAGGCACAGCACGAACATCAGCCGGAACGGCGCGATGTAGCGCACCCGCCGGCCAGCGAAGTACTCCAGGGTGAGGAAGCCGGGCTTGCGCAGCAGCGGCGGCAGCGTGTGCACGATGCGGCCGTCGATGTGCAGCACCGTCTCGACGGTCTCCTCGACCATGTGGTGCATCGGCTTCAGCACGCTGTGGATCGACTGCCCGCATTCGTGGCAGAACTCGCCCTGCATCGCGGCGCCGCAGTTGGCGCAGTGCAATCCTTCGTAGCTGGTCAGCTGCTTCATCGAGGTTCCCGTTCGCGGCAGCGGAGAATCTTCGCACAGGGCGGCAGCCGGACGGGCGTGACCTATGGCTCAGGTAGAATGACCGGCCCTGGAGTCTGCTTGACCGATGAAGTCCTTCCGTCCTGAACGCGCCCATCTGTTGCACGAGGTGCGCGCCACCGTGCGTCTCGCGCTGCCGCTGATCGCCGCCCAACTGGCGGCGGTCGGCAGCAACGTGATCGACGCGGTGCTGGCCGGGCACGTCAGCGCGCACGTGCTGGGTGCGGTGGCGGTGGGCGCCAGCATCTGGTCGCTGGCGATCGTCAGCGGCATCGGCATGATGATGGCGGTGCCGCCGTCGGTGGCACAGCTCGACGGTGCCGGCCGGCGCGGCGAGGTCGGTGCGGTGTTCCGCCAGGCGCTGTGGCTGGCGCTGGGCATGGGCGTGGTGCTGTGGTTCGCGGTGCGTCACGCGGAGCCGTTGATCGAGCTGATCGGCGTGACAGCGAGCCTGCGCCAGGACGTGCAGCGCTTCCTGCTGGCGATCAGCTGGGGCGCGCCCGCGCTGACCTGCTACTTCGCGCTGCGCGGCCTGTCCGAAGGCCTGTCGCTGACCCGACCGTCGATGTATTTCAGCCTTGGCGGGCTGGTGCTGCTGGTGCCGCTGGGTTACGTGCTGATGTTCGGCAAGCTGGGCATCCCGCCGCAAGGCGCGCACGGCTGCGGCGTCGCCACGGCGATCGTGCTGTGGCTGGAGATGCTGGCGTTCGGCGTCTATGTGATCTTTCGGCGCAATTACCACGGGCTGGGTCTGTTCGATCATTTCGAGTGGCCGAACCTGCGCCGGATCGGCACGCTGGTGCATATCGGCCTGCCGATGGCGGTGACCCTGCTGGCCGAGGCCGGGCTGTTCGTGGCCACCGCGCTGATCATCGCCACGCTGGGCGAGGACGTGATCGCCAGCCACCAGGTGGCGATCAACATTGCTTCGCTGTTCTTCATGATCCCGCTCGGCCTGGCGATGGCGATCACCGTGCGCGTGGGCAACGCGGTGGGCCGCGGCGACGAACGCGGCGTGCGCTACGCGGGCTTGTGCGGGATCGGCCTGACCCTGGTCACCCAACTGTTCTCGGCCGGCCTGATGCTGGGCCTGCCGTATTTCATCGCCTCGCTGTACACGCATGAGCCGAAGGTGATCGCGCTGGCCGCGCAGCTGATCATGCTGGCCGGGCTGTTCCAGTTCTCCGACGGCATCCAGGTGGCCGCCAACGGCGCGCTGCGCGGCCTCAAGGACACCCGCGTGCCGATGGCGATCACCTTGTTCGCGTACTGGATGATCGGCATGCCGGTAGGCTGGTGGCTGGCCTTCCATCACGGCATGGGCGCGCGCGGGATGTGGATCGGCCTGATCGCCGGCCTGTCCGTGGCCGCCGTGATGCTGTTCACCCGCTTCTGGCGCAGCGCGTGGAAACAGCGCTGGCGCCGCCACCTGCCGATGACCGCGCCGGCCTGACCGGCTACGCTTGCCCCGACGATTCCGGATACTTGCCTACATGACGCTGCCACCACCGCCACCGCCCCGCCGCAACGGTTTCTGGGCCTTCCTGCGCGCGCTCGGGCGCGGCATCAACATGCTGCGGCTGGTGATCATCAACCTGGTGTTCTTCAGCGTGCTGTTCGTGCTGCTGTTGCTGCTGACCGCTGGCGTCGCCGGCAGCCGGATGGAGCGCGCGGTGCAGGACGACAGCGTGCTGGTCATCAAGCCGCAGGGCCAACTGGTCGAGCAGTACAGCATCGAGCCGCTGCAGCGTGCGCTGGCCGGCCTGTCCGGCGAGCAGCCGAAGCAGGTGCAGGTGCGCGACCTGGTCGGCGCGATCGACGCGGCGGCGAAGGACAAGCGGATCAGCCGCATCCTGCTGCTGCCGGACGAACTGCATGGCGGCGGCTTTGCCGCGTTGCGCGAGGTCGGCGCGGCGCTGGACCGCTTCCGCGCGGCGGGCAAGCCGGTGGTCGCGTGGGCGGTGAACCTGGACCAGGGCCAGTACTACCTGGCCGCGCATGCCGATCGCCTGCTGGTGGACCCGCAGGGCGGCGTGCTGATCACCGGGCTGGCCAACTACCGCCTGTTCTACAAGGACCTGCTGGACAAGCTCGGCGTCGACGTGCACCTGTTCCGCGTCGGCGAGTTCAAGAGCGCGGCCGAGCCGTACATCCTCGATCACGCCTCGGCCGAGGCAAAACAGGCCGACAGCTACTGGATGGGCGGCCTGTGGGGCGGCTATCTCGCCGAAGTGGCGCAGCTGCGCAAGCTGGACCCGGCGGTACTGCGGGACGACGTCGACAACCTGCCGCAACACATCGCCAGCACCCAGGGCAACCTGGCCCAGCTGGCACTGAACCAGCATCTGGTCGACGGCCTGGCCACCCGCGCCGAGCTGATCGCGATGATGCGCAAGGAAGGCGTGCCGGCCGACCGGAAAGGCCACAGTTTCCGCCAGGTCGAACTGAGCCGTTACGCGGCCAGCGTGCCGCGCGACGGCGACCTGTTCGCGCCGGGCGTGGCGATCGTGGTGGCCGAGGGCGAGATCGCTGGCGGCAAGCGCGCGGCCGGGTCGATCGGCGGCGAATCCACCGCGGCGCTGATCCGCAGTGCGCGCGAGGACCGCAAGACCAAGGCATTGGTGCTGCGGGTCAACTCGCCCGGCGGTGAGGTGTATGCGGCCGAGCAGATCCGTCGCGAGGTCGAGCTGACCCGCAGCGCGGGCATCCCGGTAGTGGTGTCGATGGGCGACGTGGCGGCCAGCGGCGGCTACTGGATCGCGATGAACGCGAACCGCATCTTCGCCGAGCCGAACACCATCACCGGTTCGATCGGCATCTTCGGCATGTACTACACGGTGCCGAACACGCTGGCCAAGCTCGGCATCCAGAGCGACGGCGTCGGCACCGGGCCGATGGCTGGCGCGTTCGACATCAGCCGCCCGCTCGATCCGAAAGTCGGTACGGTGATCCAGGCGATCATCGACAAGGGTTATCGCGACTTCGTCGGCAACGTGGCGAAGGCGCGCGGCAAGAGCTACGACGCGGTCGATGCGATCGCGCAAGGCCGGGTGTGGACCGGCCAGCAGGCGCTCGAACGCGGCCTGGTCGACCAGCTCGGCGGGCTGCAGGCCGCCGTCGCCGACGCGGCCAGCCTGGCCAAGCTGGGCAAGGGTTATCCGGTGCGCTACGTGGAGGCGCCGCTGGGCGGCTTCGAGCGCTTCCTGATCGGCCTCAACCAGACCGCCAGCATGCACGTGCTGCGCTCGTGGGGCGTGCGCCTGCCGGACTGGTTCGCCCAGCTGCCCGCGCTGGCGCCGGAACTGCAGCTGCTGCGCAACGCGAAAGCCGGCACGCCGAACATCTACGCGGACTGCCTGTGCAGCCCGCGTTGAACCGGGTCCGCCACTGAGCGGAGGCGGGCCTTACTGCTCTTGCGCCTCGATCTGCTTGCGCTGCTCCTCGGCCTGCTTGTCGACGGTTTTCTGCACGTCCTTGGCGCGCTGCTCGTCCGCCTTCAGCGCGTCGAACGGCGTGGCGGTGTCGGCCGCCGCCGGTTTGGCCTGGGGCTCCGGCGGCTTGCTGGAACAGGCGCCGAGGGCAAGGGCGCAGAGCAGGAGCGGCAGCGGTTTCATGGCGGTTCTCGCGCGTGGTCGAAGTGCCGAGTGTCCCGCCATGCACGTTCGCAGGCAAGGATGCGCGGCGCGTCACTAGGCGCCGCCGGAACGACGTTTTAAGCTGCGCCCATGAACAGCCGTCCCGACGCCTGGCAACTGCAAGGCCACACCGCCCTGATCACCGGCGCCAGCAAGGGCATCGGCTACGCCACCGCGCGCGAGCTGGCCGGCCTCGGCGCCGACCTGCTGCTGGTGGCGCGCGACGAGGATTACCTCGAGCAGGTGCGGGTGGAACTGGCCGACGAATTCGCCGGTGTCGAAGTGCTGGCGTTCGGCGCGGACCTGGCCGAGGCGGAGGAGTGCCTGGCGGTGTTCGACTGGATCGCCGACCTGGCTGCGCCGGTGTCGTTGCTGGTCAACAACGCCGGCGGCAACCAGCCCATGGACACGCTGGACTATCGCGAAGAGGAATACCGCGCGATCTTCGAGCAGAACCTGTTCTCCGCGTTCGAGATGTGCCGGCTGGCGCACCCGCAACTCGTGCAGCACGCGAATGCGGCGATCGTCAACGTGGGTTCGGTCTCGGCGATGACGCACGTGCGCACCGGTTCGCCCTATGGCATGAGCAAGGCGGCGCTGCATCAGCTCACCCGCAACCTCGCCGCGGAGTGGGCGGTGGACGGCATCCGCGTCAACGCGGTGGCGCCGTGGTACATCCGCACCCAGCGCACCGATCCCGCGCTGGCCGACGCCGACTACCTGGACGAGGTGCTGGACCGCACGCCGCTGAAGCGGATCGGCGAGCCGGAGGAAGTGGCCGCCGCGATCGCGTTCCTGTGCCTGCCAGCGGCCAGCTACATCACCGGCCAGGTGCTGGCGGTGGACGGCGGGTTCATGAGCTACGGTTTCTGAGCGGCTTCGGCAGTTCGTCAACTGCGCACGCAGTTCGTCGTCGCGGCGTTGCAGCGGCGGCCGGTCGCCCGGGTGCGGCATGCGGCGGGCACCCTCAGAACTCGGCGACGTGCTCCTCGGCGGCGAAGCCGATCGTCACCGCGCCTTCGCCCACGTTGACCATGCCGGTGATGCTCATCGGCGCTTCCATCAGCTCGACGCCGCACTCCTCGCAGGCCTGGCGCAGTTCGGCATAGCCGGGCAGGTGCGACAGTACGGCGAGGTCGCCGCCGTAGCTGGCGCACACCAGCGGCACCAGCAGGCCGGCACGCACCCGTTGCGCGGCGTAGCCGAACAGCGCTTCCGCGCCCTGCTCGAAGCCGCGCACCTTGCCGACCGGGCCGGTTTCGCCGCGGAAGCAGCGCAGGATCGGCTTGATGTCCAGCGCCGAACCCAGCATCGCGCTGACCAGACTGACGCTGCGGTCGTTCTTCTTCTTGGCGCGGGCGCGCAGGTAGTACAGGTCGCGCGGCAGCATGTAGCCGTAGGTGTGGTTGGCGAGGTGGGTAAGCCGCTCGCGGATCGCCGGCGGCGGCTCGTCGGCGGCGATCAGCCGGGCCGCCTCGTAGACCAGCGGCGCGGCGCCGGCGAAGATGTTGCGGGTGTCGATCACGCGCATCATGAACGGGCCGGGCACGCCGGCCTGCTCGCGCACCTGGCGATAACTCTTCAGGATGCCGAAGCTGGCCTTGTTGACGTGTTCGTTGATCGGGCTGCGGGTGGCGGTGATGGTCAGGCAGAACACGCAGTCCTGTTCCAGCACCAGCTTCCCGAGGAACAGCTTCTGCACCTCTTCCACCGGACAGGGCTCGGTTTCCGCCGAATGGCTGCGGCTGCCCAGGCGACGATCGATGAAGCGCTGGATCTCGGCCGGCTTGCGGTCGTCCATGAAGACTTCGCCATCCACTCGCACGGTGATCGGCATCACCGCGATGTCGTGCTTCTGCAGGAACGCCTGCGACAGATCGCAGGCCGCATCGATTGCCAGGCCCATCCGCATCACGTGATCCCCCGATCATGAATGGCAGGGGAAACATAGCATGGCGGCCGTGGCTGCGGCATTTGCACGATGGCCGCACGACGACCGCCGGAAACTGGCGGGTGGAAGAGCGGCCACCTAAGATGGCGCGACCTATCTGGCATCTCGCCGGCGTGGCGTCGCCGGTAACGCAATTCGGGCAAGACATCTGATGAAAAGCAAACAGGAAATCGTCTCCAACTGGCTGCCGCGCTACACCGGCACGGCGCTGGAGCAGTTCGGCGAACACATTCTGCTGACCAACTTCGGTCATTACGTGGAGCTGTTCGCGCAGTGGCACGGGGTGGAAGTGCAGGGCCGCGACCGTCCGATGCCGAACGCCACCGCCGACGGCATCACCCTGATCAACTTCGGCATGGGCAGCCCCAACGCGGCCACGGTGATGGATCTGCTCGGCGCAATCGCGCCCAAGGCCGCGCTGTTCCTGGGCAAGTGCGGCGGCCTCAAGAAGAAGAACCAGCTCGGCGACCTGGTACTGCCGATCGCCGCGATCCGCGGCGAGGGCACCAGCAACGACTACCTGCTGCCGGAGGTGCCGGCGCTGCCGGCGTTCCAGTTGCAGCGCGCCGTTTCCACCATGATCCGCGACCTCGGCCACGACTACTGGACCGGCACCGTGTACACCACCAACCGCCGCGTGTGGGAGCACGACGACGCCTTCAAGGACTACCTGCGGCGCACCCGCTGCATGGCGGTGGACATGGAAACGGCGACCATCTTCGCCGCCGGCTTCGCCAACCGGATCCCTTGCGGCGCATTGCTGCTGGTGTCCGACCAGCCGATGATCCCGGAAGGGGTGAAGACCGAAGCCAGCGACCGCAACATCACCTCGCAGTTCGTCGAGGCGCATATCAAGATCGGCATCGAGGCCCTCAAATTGGTGCGCCGCAACGGACGCAGCGTGAAGCATCTGCGCTTCGAGGCGGACGGAGAGGCGGAATAGCCGCGATCCAGCGGCAAGATCGGCTGACAGAGGCCGGTTCGCGCTCCAGATAATCCAGACAATAGCCTGCCAAAACAGCCTGAATCGCCCCCAAGCGCAAGTTTTTGCAGTACAAAATTTGTTGACAATATGTAAATGAGGCGTAATAAGTACGCCGTCAGACCGGGCCGGCCGCACGAAGTTCAATGACAGGGTTGGCACTGCGTCGTGGTATCCGAGGCAGGGCAACGGCAGTCGTGGACAGGCAGGTTACTGCGTGTTGACGGGCGTTGTTGCGTGTCGCGGTATCAACCCGGGCGAAAGTTCCGTGGGTTTCGAAGTTCATTAGTCCGAGAGGCCGTATTGAGGTTTTGAGCAAGGGTTTTCCGGCTCAAGGCCGTAGCCGATCGGAGAGTGTTAATTAATCGGGAGGGTGTTTTCATGAAACAACTTGGGGTCAAGAAACTTTCTTCGGCAGTTCGCCTGGCGCTCTCGCTGGGTGCTGTCATCGCGGTAGGCGCTTCGAGCGTGGCTTTCGCCCAGGATACGGGCAGCCAGGACGCGGCCAATCAGTCCAGCCAGGAAAAGGCAAAAACGCTGCAGACCGTCGTGGTCACCGGCTCGCACATCCGCCGCGTGGACCTGGAAACGTCTAACCCGGTCGTCACGATCGATGCGGCCGCTATCAAGGCGACCGGCAAGCTGACCTTGGGTGACGTGCTGCAGTCGCTGCCGGCAGTGACGGGTGGCAACATCAATCCGCAGGTCAACAACAGTGGCGGCACCGGTGGTTCTTCGATTGGCCTGCGCGGCTTGGGCGCCCAGCGGACCCTGCTGCTGATCAACGGCAAGCGCATCATCAACCAAGATCCGAACTCGATCCCGGCCGACATGATCGAGCGTGTCGAGGTGCTGACCGATGGCGCGTCCTCGGTGTACGGCTCCGATGCGATCGGCGGTGTGGTCAACTTCGTTCTGAAGAAGGATTATCAGGGCGCCCAGGTTTCGGTGAACTACGGTCAGTCCGACCATAACGACGGTGCCTCGCGTGGCGCCACGTTCACGTTCGGCCAGACCTCGGACAAGGGCAGCATCGTTGCAGGTATCGACTACAACAAGTCCGACGCGATCCTGGCCAGTAACCGCAAATTCTCGCAGAACGCGGTGTCGCTCTACGGCACCAAGAGCACCCCGGTCTCCAGCTCCATCGGTGGCTCGACCTTCATCGCCCACGGTCGCGTCCAGCTGCCGGCCGCTCTGCAGGCAAGCCTGGGTTGCAAGTACGGTGTGGCGAACGCCGGCGCCAGCGGTCAGAACCCGGCAACCGATTACCACTGCTTCACCAATGCCGATAAGTACAACTACGCGACGGTGAACCTGATCCAGACCCCGCAGGAGCGTACCAGCCTGTTCGTCAACGGCACCTATGACCTGGGTGAGCACGTGACCGCGTACATGGATGCGTACCACAACAAGACCACGTCGGGCTTCCAGTTGGCGCCGGCACTCTATGGCACCGCGTATGGTGCAGTGATCTCGAAGGACAGCTATTACAACCCGTTTGGCCAGGATTTCGTTCCTGGTGGCAACGATTTCCGCGTGCGTCTAGTCTCGGCCGGCAACCGCAGTGCCAACTTCGGCACTGCGACCGATCAGGCCCATGCCGGACTGAAGGGCGACTTCACCATCCTCGACCAAGCCTGGAACTGGGATGCAGGAATGAGCTATGGCCATTTCACGCAGAACCTGATTACCCGCGGCCTGCCGAACACGGACAAGATCAATGCCGATCTAGGGCCGTCCCATCTCGATCCGGTCACTGGCAAGGTGGTCTGCGATTCGGGCGCTGCCGGCTGCACCCCGTTCAATCCGTTCAACATGTTTGACCCGCAGTCGGTCGCTGCCCTGCAGGCCGCTGCCGTTCCCGCGATCAGCAACGCTCACCGCATCGAGAAGGTCTACTCGGTTGATGTCAATGGTGGCCTGTTCGACCTGCCCGCCGGTACCGTGCAGCTGGCAGCCGGTGCCGACTACCGCAAGGAGTACACCAACAGCACGGTCGACCCGTTGCTGTTGATCGATCCGGTCAGTCTGAATTGCACGCTGGGCAGCCAGTGCGCTTCGCCGCTGCAGGGTGGCTACAACGCGAAGGAAGTCTACGCCGAGATGTTCGTGCCGATCCTGAAGGATCTGCCGGGCGTGCAGAGCCTGAATGTCACGATCGGCGACCGTTATTCCAGGTTCAACCTGTTTGGCAGCAACAACAGCAAGAAATTCGCGGTGGAATATCGCCCGATCAACGACCTGCTGTTGCGTGCCACCGTGTCGGACGTGTTCCGCGCTCCGACCGTCCTCGACAAGTTCGGTGCAGCGGCGAGCGACGCACCGAAGCTCAGCAACGACCCCTGCAACGGCACCACTACAGCCGGCAACCCGGCTTGCGTGGGCGTGCCCACCGACGGCAGCTTCACCAACTCCGATGTGGCGGCCGGTCAGCAGATCAAGGGTGTGGTGTCCGGTGCCCAGTACGCGGGCATTCCGATTGGACCGGAGAAGGGCAAATCCTTCGACTGGGGCTTCGTCTACTCGCCGAGCTACGTCCCCGGCCTGTCCGCCAGCGTGGATATTTGGAAAATCTACCTGAACGACACCATCACCACCATTGGTGCGCAGACGGTGCTCAACCTGTGCTACGCCGGTGAAACCACGTACTGCCCGTTGATCAAGCGTTTCCCGACCGGTAACGTCAATGCCGGTCAGATCGACAACATCATCGAGCCGACCGGCAACCTCGGTCGCACCGATGCGGGTGGCGTGGATCTGTCGCTGCGCTACAAGCTGCCGCAGCTCCCCTTCGGCAACTTCACGATCGGCGTGGACGGCACCTACCTGTCGCGTTGGGATCAGCAGACGGCGCCGGGCAGCGATGCCAACGCGGTCTATCATGACGCCGGCCACTTCATGCCGTTCGGCTCGGCGCAGGCTGCTGCCTGCCCCAGCGGCGGTGGCGTGTGCCTGTTCCCTCGCTGGCGTGCGCAGGGGTTCCTGAACTGGAACCTGGGCAACTGGGATGCCTCCTGGCGCATGCGCTACATCGGTCGTTTCCAGAACGGCTCGAAGAGCCCGAGCCAGGATACGTTCCCGGGTGGCGTGTGCTACTACGAGGGCAAGCCGCAGGGTAATCACTGCAACGCAACCGGCCTGGTGCTGAAGTACGGCGCCACGGTCTACAACGACGTTTCGCTGGGTTACAACATCGATCCGTACAACACCCGCGTCGATTTCGGCGTGAACAACCTGTTCGACAAGCAGCCGCCGTTCCTGTATGCGAACAACACGCTGAATGCGAACACCGATCCGAGTGACTTCGACCTCATCGGCCGTTACTTCTGGGCTCGCGTGACAGTCAAGTTCTGATCGAATAACTTTCTGCAATAGTTGTATGTTGACGAGCCGCGCGAATCACTTCGCGCGGCTCCTTTTTTTCAAGACGGCCATGACGACACAAGAGAAACAGAAAATCCTTGCCGCGCTCCAGATAGGCCAGCTGGCCGAGGCGGAGCAGCTCGCCCGGTTTCAGCTGAAACACCAGCAGGGAGATGAAGACGTACTGTTTCTGCTGGCGCTGAGCCTGCAACAGCAGCAGAAATTCCAGGAAGCCTTGCCGGTATACGCGGAACTGGCGCGACTGTTTCCGGGAAGCAGTTTGCATGTGGGCAACCATGCCACCGCCTTGCGTGATGCCGGCGCCCTGGAGGAGGCTGAGGAGACGTATCGTGTTTCGCTGCGGCTGGATCCGACAAATACCGAACAGATGCTCAATCTAGGCATGCTGCAGTTGCAGCAGCACCATTTCGTCGAAGCGCGCGAGACCTTGCTTGATGCCTTTGCGATCGAGCCACAGACTGCGTCGATCCGAATCCATGCCGCGCGTGCCTGCGCCGCATGCAGAGATGATCAACGGGTCGACGAATTGCTTAGGCCATGGCGTAGTTGGCTACCCCTGGAGCCGGAGGAGCAGTTCGAACTGGCTACGTTGCAACTGATGCTGGGCGATGCCAATTCGGTGCAGGCACTGCTTGAGGACCTGCTCATGCGGGCGCCCTCCCACCTGCAGGCACAACTGTTGCTGGCGAGTGTCTACGAGAGGATAAACAAGCTGGATCTGGCGGAAGCAAAGTTGAAGGAGATCGAAGTCGGGCAGCACGCTTCCGATGATACGGTGCGCATCGAAATCGCACATCAGCGCGCCTCACTCGCGGTGCGCAAGGGCGACATCGCTGCTGCACGAACCTGGCTCGAGCGTGCGGGACCGCGCAACCCGGACGACTACACCCATTATTTCATGCTGGCGGGTGCCTGCGACAAACTCGGCGATCTTCCCGGCGCGCTGCGGGCGCTGGAGTCGGCGCATGCGCTGCAGACAAAGGAAATGCGCGTGGTGGTGCCGGATCGTTTTACAGCGGATACCCCCGTCATTCCGACCGCGGTAGGCCGGGTGACTGCGCAGGATTACGGCGCATGGCCGACGCTCAGTGCTCCCGATGCGTCGCATTCTCCCGTCTTTATTGTCGGATTCCCCCGTTCCGGGACAACTTTGCTGGAACAGATGCTGGACGCCCATCCGAAGCTGCAGTCGATGGACGAACGGCCGTTCTTCAACGTCCTGGTCGATCGTCTGGACAACCACGAGTTTCAGTTTCCACGGGACATGCACAAGCTCGACCAGCGCGACTGTGACGAGCTGCGCAAGGCCTATGTGAGCATGGTGTGCACCAAGGTCCCGCGGCGATGGGACACGCAACTGGTGGACAAGAATCCGCTCAACATGCTGTGGCTGCCGATGATTCATCGACTCTTCCCGAAGGCGAAGATCATTCTTGCATTGCGCCACCCCTGTGACGTGTTGTTGAGCAATTACATGCAGAATTTTCGTTCAACCGTGCTGGCGATGGCCTGTGAATCGCTGCCGCAGCTGGCCAGAGCCTACGTCGCCGCGATGGAGTGTTGGCTGGATCACGTCGAAGTGTTCAAGCCCGACGTCTTTGTCTCGCGGTACGAGGAATTGGTCGCCGACACGGTAGGGCAGACCCGCAAGATCGCGGAGTTCCTCGGCCTCGAAGATGCCTCGGCGATGCTGAATTTCGATCAGCATGCGCGCGACAAGGGGTATATCGCCACACCGAGTTACACCCAGGTGATCGTGCCGGTGAACCGCAAGGGACTCGACCGATGGGTTCGCTATCGGGAAGCGCTGGCGCCGGCCTTGCCCATCCTGCAGCCCATGCTCGATCACTGGGGCTATTCGGTGGGTACACCTGCTTGATGTCTGGTCGGTCAGTTGTCCGGAAACTGCAACAACTCGGGCACGTGCGCGGCGTAATTTTCCCATCGTCGCAACGACCGCGTGTTGATTGGCTGCCGAGCCTGCCACAGGCTGGCGGTGCTGATGATGGCGCTGTTGTCGGCGTCACTGGAAAGCAGATCATGTGCTGGCAGTCCCAACCAGTCCATCAGGACGCTCAGGACGCTCGTCGGGTCCGATACCAGGTGTTCGTACCCGATCGTGCGGATGGCATCGGGATAGCGCGTCAGCCAATGTTTCATCAGTCGGCGTGAGCCCTGGATCGCGGCGCCGATGTCGGTGAAGTCATAGGCGAAATCCTGCGCTCCGGCCTGGAACGACTGCGTCCACAGTGAAAGCGCATTGTCACGCGCGTGACGTTTGCAATAGAGAAAGCGGGCATTCGGAAACAAGCTCAGGATCAGGTCGACGTGCATGAAGTTGTGCGGCTGCTTGTCCAGCATCCAGTGCGCGCTTGAATTATCTTGACGCAATTGAGCTGCATAGGTTGCGGCCGCCTGCTGGAGTCGATCGCGATATTCGCCGTTGCCGGTGACGACCTGTTCGGCGAGCACGGGGAGCCAGGGCAGCTCGCCACGCTGGCAGACGTCGGGATGTCGGGCCAGCCGATCGGCTAGCAGGGTAGTGCCTGAACGGGGCAAGCCGATAATGAACACAGGCGTCCAGTCCGTGGGCGCAGCGAGCTGTTCGGCCGGCAGGATGCGGCTGATTCTTGCCTCAATGCTTCGCCGCCATTGCTTGCGCGGCCAGCGTGTAGCGGCGTGGACGATAGTGTTTGCCTGGCGCAGATAGTCGGCGGCCTGGGCATAGTCACCGATGTCATCGTGCGCCTTGCCCAGTCCGAACAGCAGTGAGGCACGCGCCGATTCGCTGAGGTCGGTTAACGTAAGGTATTGGCGCAATCGGGCGAAGTCGGGGTGATTGCCGTCCGCGTAGCGCTGCAGGCCGGTCAAGCCCAGTGGCACTTGCCATTCCAGTCCGGCCAGGCCGTGATCGAGTACATATTCCTGCCTTGTGCGGGCGAGCTCGAACTGACCCAGCTGGGTCAGCAGCATGCCCGCATAGGCATGCAGGCGAGGATCGCCGGACCCGGCGGCGATTTCGTGTTCGCATAACGCTGCCGCTTCGCGTTTGCGACCGCAGTCATCGAGCAGTTCGACGCCACGGATCACCAACTCGGGATCATGCCGCTCGCGATGAAAGCCGGCCCTGACCACGGTCGCGACGGCATGCATGCGTCCCTGCCCTTTCAGCAGTCGCGCCAACTGGAAGGTTGCGGCAAGATGGTCCGGGTCGTCGTCAAGCACGCTGCGCAGCAGTGATTCTGCTCGTGCGTCGGCTCCTTGTTGAAACATGATGCCGGCCAGCGCCAGTCGCACTTCGGAGGATGCCGGGAAATGCTCCAATGCAGCCTCGAGTACGGCCGCCGTAGCCTCGGCATCATTGCGAAGAATCAGCGCCTGGGCGCATTCCAGCCAAGCCGCCTCTGGCGCATTGGCGAGAGCGTCGGCCAGCACGGTTTGCGCGCGGCTGCCGGCGAGGCGCTGGCGATCGTACGCAGCCAGGGCAAGATCGGTCTGATGGAGCTGGCCGGAAGTGTTTTCAGCGGAATGGTTCATTGTACGGCGACCTTACGATGCACGGACACCGGTGTCGAATCCGGCCAGGTGCATTCCGGCGCGGTCGCGTCTCGCACCGTCAGTCGCCCCATGCAGGCAAACCCAGCGCGGTACGCAGCGGATCAAGCAGGGCGCCGTAACGAGGCGCCCTGGCGGTGTTCGACATTAGCGGTTGGCGTACCTGGGTTGCACTGGGCGAACGCACCTCGCGGGCGTTCTCGTGGAACCGCAGGCAGGCTTCCTCGAACGGCAGGTCGCAGAACTCCAGCAACTGGCGAATGCGAGTGGCCGGGTCCGCCAGCATGGCCTCGTAATCGTGGACGAGCACGCGCGAGGGATGCAGATTCTGCCAGTGCCTCAAGCTGCGGTCGCAGTCTCGCCAGAAGCTCGCGAGATCGTCGAAGTTTCGCGTGTATTCATTGTTGTCGAGGCGCTGTCGGTAGCACGAGAAGCAGGTTTCCAACGGGTCGCGGCGACAGCCGATGATGCGTGCACCCGGCAGCATCGCCCGAATCGCTCCGAGATAGATCCAGTTGCCCGGCAGTTTGTCGGTGAAGCGCGGCTGCCCTTTCCGCCAGTAGGCAGTGCGTTCGAGGTAACGCTGGCCCAGCCGCTCCCAGTCAGTTGGCTGCATGGCGCTGACCCACTGCGGAAAGTGCTGGCCGCGACGCCGCGACTCTTCAGCCAATACCTGCGGCAGGTCGGGCAGCTCACCGGCGCCGTTCACCAACGAATGCGACGCCAGTATTTGCTCGACCAGAGTCGAGCCGGAGCGTGGCAGGCCGACGATGAAGATGACCTCCTCGCCCAAGCCTCCCGGCGCACTCACAGGCGGCGGCGTAAAAACCGCATTCAGCGAAGAAACCGCCATCGAGTAACCCTCGCGATTCCAAGTCTGGCGGCGTCGCGCAATCGTGTTGGCGGTGGCCAGTGCCGCGAGCGATTCGGCATATTGCCCGGTATCGTCATATGCCTTGGCTAGGGCGAAGCCGATCGCCATGAGATCGTCGTCGGTTGCCTGCGGTTCGCGCAGCGCCTGCTGCATTTGCTCGATATCCTGTTCGTCAAGGCGCAGCGTTCTGAGGTCGGCCAGCCCCCACCACGCCATACCGGCCCGGGGCTGCTCCGCGATTACCCGGCGATACTCCGTGGCGGCCCGTTCGGTTTCGCCGCGCATGCGCAGCATGTCGGCCAACAGGGCTCGTGCGGACATGTGATTGGGGGCGATCGCCACGGCCTGCTGCAGCGCATGCAGTGCCTCCTCATTGCGTACCGAACGCACGAGCATCACGCCCAGGTTGTACCAGGCCATGGCCATGTCCGGCTGCAGCTCGCAGGTGCGTCGCAGGGCGGTGATGGCGGCATCGTATTCGCCGGCCTGGCCGAGCAGCGTGCCCAGGGTGTTGTGATAAGCGGGATCGTCGGGTCGCTGTGCCAGCGCACGGCGCATCGTGCGGACCGACTCCTGGTGATGACCTTGCATGCCCTGGATGCCGGCCAGCATGCGTAGCACCTCCGGGTGGTCAGGATGCAGCGCCGTGACGTTGGCCAGATAGAGGCTGGCCTGGTCGACGCGGCCTGCATCCAATGCCTGCCCCGCCGCCGCCACCTGTTGCGCGGCAGCCAATGTCAATCCATCGAGGCGTGTAGTCATTCTTCACTCCGGGTTGCCGATGGTGGCACCATGGCAGCTGTTTCGATACGTCGCATTCCGACCGGGTGCAGTGTCGCTTGTGGCGTGGCACGTCGACGGCGGCATCGCGTGAACGCGTATTATGCCTTCGTGCCCGGCGGCAGACGCAGCAAGGTGCCGGTACCAGTCAACGAGAGGATGAAACGGGAAAGATGAACGACTTGCAGCAGACAACCTCCGAGACCTACCGGTCGACGGCACTGGAACATCTGCGTCGTGGCGAGCCCGATCCGGCCGAGCAGTGTTTTGCCCGTCTTCTCGCCATCGCGCCGGAAGACGTGCAGGCGCTGCAGTTTCTGGCCGATCGGCATTTTTCCCGTGGTGACCACACGCAAGCGATCAGACTTTTGTGCGATGCCGATCGGGTCAGACCGGACGATCCGGTCGTTCTGAGCCAGCTCGGTTCGGTCCAGCTGGCAGCGGGCGATTTCAACGCCGCGGCGGTCAGTCTCGAAAAGGCCCTTGCGCACACACCGCAAGCCTTCGTCACGCGCCTGCAGCTGGGCATCGCGCTGGAACAGCTGGGGCATGCGCATGAAGCGCTGCTGGCCTACTTCATCGCAGTACGAACGGCGCAACTGCACGGGCGCTGGCTCGACGATACCACCACCGCGCCGGCGCTTCGTGTCTTGGTCAAGCACGCCATGAACTACGCCAACGAGGGGCGCAAGCGGTTGTTCAACGAGGTGCTGGCTCCGCTGCGCCAACGCTACGGCCGGTCCGAGCTGGCACGGGTGGAGCACTGCCTGGCCATCTATCTGGGTGAACAACCGAAGAGCATTCCGGATCAGCGCCAGAAGCCGAAGTTCCTGTACTTTCCCGACATTCCCAGCCGGCCGTTCTATCCGCGCGATCGGTTTCCCTGGCTGGAGGCGCTGGAGGCTGCGACCGGCGCTGTGCGCGAGGAGCTGCGCGCGGTGCTGTCGAAGGATCGTCAACTGGAGCCATTCCTTGGCGTGCAGTCTCCCGCAGAAGCCAGGGAGATGCTGCGTTCCTCCAATGAGCGGGCCGCCGTCTGGGACGCGTATTTTTTCTACCGTCACGGCAAGCGTTACGACGCCCACTGCGCAGCCTGTCCGCAGACGACGAGCGTGCTCGATACCCTGCCACTGGTTCGTATCCGCGATCATGCACCGGAAACACTTTTCTCCGTATTGAGTCCAGGCGCCCATATCTTGCCGCACACCGGCGTCACCAATACGCGTCTGGTGACTCATCTTCCGCTGATCGTTCCGGCCGATTGCGCCATTCGCGTGGGTGGCGAGAACCACGTGTGGCAGGAAGGTCATTGCGTCACCTTCGACGACACCTTTGAACACGAGGCATGGAACCGCAGCGACGAAACCCGGGTTGTACTCATCCTGGATAGCTGGAACCCGGATCTCAGCGAGGCCGAACGCCTTGCGGTGACGGATCTGGTGGAGGCGATTGGCGATTTCAGCCAGTCGGCTGAGCCTGTCCCGAAATCCCGTGGAGCGGACTGAGCGATGTGGAACAGTTCGAATTATTCAGGGTTGGGATAGTCCAGGGGGTGAAATGGAGCCATGGTCGAACACGCCAAACTTCGATGTGGCCCCCTCGGTTTGTCCCGGCCGGTATTCGGGCGACGGGCTCGCCTCTGGCTGGAAGAGGCCCAGACTGGCGCGTCGAAGTTCAGCCGTGAGAGCATGATGATCCATCGATGACGAACGCATATGCACAGATGCGCTTCTTGCATTCCGTTCGGGTCATTGGCCAACTCAATGCTGCTTCGCCTTGATTCGTGACAGCAATCGCCGGCGCAATCCAAGATGTCTGATGCAACAACCAAGTACTGGGATCGAGCTCAACGCTATCTGCTCAGTGGCCAGAAAATGGCGGCGCGCATTGCTCTGGAGTCATTGCTCCAGCGTAATCAGGTACATGTCCCTTCGATGTTGGCTCTTCACGCCATTGCATTGGAAGATGGTCGCGTGCAAGCGGCGACCACGCTGGCACTGACCGCCGTGAATCATATGCAGGACGACCCCGTGATGATCGTGGATGTCGTGGATGCTCTGCTGCAGGTTGGTGAAACGGTGGTGGCGCGGGACGCCTTGGATCATGATGCCCTTGCGCGGGTCAATGATGTGGCCATGCTTGCCCGGCTGGCAAAGCTTCGCCGCATTCTTGGCGACCATGAAGGATCACTGGCGTTGCTGAATCGGGCTGACGCTGCGGGCATGAACAGCCCCGAGTTCAGATTCGATCGCGCACATGCGCTGATCTTCAATGGGCATCTGCAGGAGGGCGAGGCCGAACTGGAGGCGAGCCTTCGTCTGAGGCCGCTGGACGGCATGACGACACTCTCCCTAGCCAGAGTGCGCAAGCAGACCGCCGAGCGCAATCACCTGGATCGACTGAGGCTGCAATTGCAGCAGGTAGCCTCGGGGGGCGACGACGAGGCGATCCTGCTGTTTGCGCTCTACAAGGAGCTGGAAGATCTCGGTCGCCATGACGAGGCGTGGAATGCACTGGAACGCGCAAATGCAACCATGTATGCGCGCCAGGACCATGATCCCGATTATGCGTGGCACTTGTTCAATGGTCTGATCGAACGCTGCACCCCGGAATTCCTGCAGCCTGCGGAGGTGGTTCACGAGGGGCCGCAACCCATTTTCATCATCGGCATGCCCCGCTCCGGGACGACCCTGATGGAGCGCGTGATCAGCAACCACTCGCAGGTGACATCGGCAGGCGAGCTCTACGATTTCGGGATGCAGCTTCGTTGGGCGGCCGACAACCAAAGCATCCTGGACGAATGCGTCGTGGAGCGATTGCCCGGACTGGACTATGTGGACATCGGGCGACGTTACCTGAGCCGGACCCAATGGCGGGCCCGTGGCGCCCGCTTTTTCGTCGACAAGATGCCGCGTAACTGGATGCTTGCCGGGATGATCCATCGGGCATTGCCGCAGGCGCGGATACTCAGCATGGTTCGCGATCCCATGGATGTCTGCTTTTCCAATTTCCGTACCTGGGTCATGGGCGAATCGTTTCCGTGGAACTATGACTTGCAGGCTCTTGCAGCTCATTACCTGCAATACCGGAAGGTGCTGGCCCATTGGCATGCGACGATGCCAGGGGTCATCCATGACGTGTCGTACAGTGAACTCGTCAGGGACCCGGAAACAACCACTCGCAAGGCGCTTGCATTCTGTGGTCTGGAGTGGGAGCCGGGCTGTGTGGATATCACAAGCAACAAGGCGGTGGTCGCGACCCTCAGCGCCGCCCAGGTCCGCGAGCCGATCCACCAGCGATTTTTCCAGGAGTGGCGGCACTATGAGAAGCAACTGCAGTCACTTTACGAGGCGGTCGCCCTCTGACGAGGGAAGAGGTCCTCGTTCGATTGTCATGACCATACCGGGATTCGACAGGTCGACGCGCTTCGCAGGCTCCCTGCGTCGACCATCTCACCGGTCTATCGCTCAGTAGCGCGGCACGCCTGAATCCACTTCGCTGGCCCACGCGTCCATGCCGCCTTCCACGTTGTGGATGTTGCTGAAGCCGTGTGCGGCGAAGCGTTCGGCCATGGCGCGGCTGGACATGCCGTGGTGGCAGATGAAGGCCAGCGCGGTGTCTTTCGGCAGGTTGGCCAGGCTCTCGTAGCCTTCATCCTCCAGCACCCGCGCCGGCGCCAGCGGCGCAGCTTGGGCGCGGCCGGCGGCGGGGCGCACGTCGATCAGGGTGATGTCGTTGGCGGCCAGCCGCTGCTTCAGCTGCTGCACGCTGAGCGACCTGATCTCGGTGGCGCCGGGGAATTTCAGGCTCAGGCCCTCGCCCTGCACGGTGGACACCCAGTCGATCACGATGCCCTTCGCACGCTGTGCGCTGGCCGGGTCGAAGTGCACTTCGAGGCCGTTCGCGTGGGCCACGATGTCGTGCTCGCCAGCCGGCGCCAGCTGGAAGCCGGCGCTGTGGTCGGGGCCGATCTCCAGGTGCAGCGCCACGCCCTGCGCGTTCGCGGTGCCCTGGCGGATCGCCTCGGCGGCGGCGTCGGTGATGGTGATTTCCGGCGGGGTGCGGTCCGGCGCGGCAATCCCGAACAGCTGGTGCAGTTCGCCGCTGCCGTACATCTGGCGGATGATGTCGGCGCCGCCGACCAGTTCGCCTTCCACGTACAGCTGCGGGATCGTGGGCCATTCGCCGTAGGCCTTGATGCCTTCGCGGATTTCCGGATCGTCCAGCACGTTGACCGTGTGGTATTCGGGCAGCAATTCATTGAGCGTGTTGGTGGCCGCGGCGGAGAAGCCGCACATCGGCTGCTGGCGGTTGCCCTTCATGAACAGCACCACGCGGTGGTCCTTGAGCAGGGTTTTGATACGTTCGCGGGTGGGGGCGTCGAGAGACATGGGGAACTCCGGCAAAGAAGGCTTCAATGATACGCCGTCCGATATGCGGGGGACTTGCCGGCCTTCAAGGCTGCTCCCCGCTCAGGCGGCCCGGTGCAGCTCGCCCAGCTGGCGCCGGCGGGCGCCCAGCGGCGCCAGCGCCAGCACCGCGGCGGGCGAGGGCCAGACCAGCTCGCGGCTGGCGCGACCCAGCGCGGTGGACTGCTCGCTCCAGTGGATCAGTTCCATCGCGCCGGTGTGGTCTTCGACCAGCGCAGTGCAATGTTCGACCCAGTCGCCGTCGTTGAGATAGAGCACGCCGGCCAGCTCGCGCACGTGGCCGAAGTGGATGTGCCCACAGATGTGGCCGTCGAAGCCGCGTTCGCGCGCGTCCGCGGCGACGCGTTGCTCGTACGCGCGGATGTACGCCAGCGCCCTGCCGATGTGCGACTTGAGGATGATCGACAGCGGCAGGTACGGCAGCTGCAGCCGTCGCCGCATCGCATGCAGCCGGCGATTGCTCCAGCAGATGAGGCGATGCATCGCCTCGCCGAACTGCAGCATCCAGCGGCGGCCGATACGGCCTCGATCAAGCTCGCATGGATCGAACTCGTCGCCGTGGCTGACCCGGTAGCGGCGACCATCGGCGCCTACGTGCACGGCATCCAGCGCGATCCGCACGCCGCCGAAGTTCTGCCCGTGCAGGCCGCGCATGGGCGCGTCGTGGTTGCCGGGGATGTAGACGACGTCGACGCCGCGGCGCGCCAGTTGCAGTATCTCGGCGATCACTGCACTGTGTTCGGCATGCCACCAGTGGCGCCGGGACAGCGCCTCCAGGTCGACGATGTCGCCGACCAGATAGAGCTTCTCGCAGCGCAGCTGGCGCAGGAAGTCGAGCAGGTAGGCGGCCTTGCAGTCCGGCGTGCCCAGATGCACGTCGGAGATGAAGGCGCTGCGGCAGTGCAAGCTGGTCATGGCCGGTCCCCGGTGGTTGCCCGGGGCGCCAGTGTGCTGACGTCACGTCACCGTGCGATGGCGAACAGGTTGCAGCGCGATTGCGGTCAGCAGCGGAGTGCCGCGCGCACCGCCGGTTCGATCGCTTCCACCCACAAGGCGTGCTGCGCCGCGGAAGGATGCAGGCCGTCGTCGGCGAGCAGCTCGGGATGCCGGCGCGAGATGCCGGTGATGTCGACGAAGCCAGCGCCGGCGCGTTCGGTTTCCGCGCGGGCCAGCGCGTTGTAGGCGTCCAGCTCGGCGGCAATGCGCGCGCGGTCGCGCCCTTGTTCGCGGGCGAAGCGGGTGACGCCCCAGTCCGGGATCGACGCCACCACCACGCGGGCGGCACGGTCGCCGGCCAGCGCGATCGCGCGGTCCAGCAGGCCGACGAACTGTGCGCGGTAGTCGCTGGCCGGGCGGCCGCGGTACTGGTTGTTCACGCCGATCTGCAGCGTCACCAGATCGTAGGGCGGCAGCAGTGCCGCGGCATCCATGCCTTGCGCCAGTTCGTCGGTGGTCCAGCCGGTGACGGCGACGATCTGCGGCTCGTCGATCGGCATGCCGCCATGGTGCAGGCGCTGCGCCAGCACGGCCGGCCAGCGCTCGCGCGCCGCCACCGCCTCGCCGATGGTGTAGGAGTCGCCGAGGGCGAGCCAGGTCGACATGGCGAGGTCAGGCCACCGCGGAAGTAGCTGACGCCTGTTCCTGCGTCATGCGCGCCAGCACCCGCTCGATTCGCACGAACACCTCGCGCAACTGCGCGGGCGGCGGCAGCAGGGTCAGCCGGAAGTGGCGGCTGCGCGGCACGTTGAAGCTGCTGCCGGGCACCACGAGGACGGATTCCTCCTCCAGCAGGCGCAGCGCAAAGGCCTCGTCGTCGAAGCTGGCGAGACGGTCGGCACGCACCTGCGGGAACGCGTACAGCGCGCCCTCCGGGGCCACCAGTTCCAGGTAGTCGCTGGCGGCGACGCCTTCCAGCACGACCCGGCGCGCCTCGTGCAGGCGCCCGCCGGGCGCGGTCAGCGTGCCGATCGTCGGCGCGTCCTGCAGCGCCGGCAGCACCGCCCATTGCGCGGTGACGTTTGCGCACAGGCGCAGCGCGGCCAGCAACTGCAACGCATCGCGATAGGCCGCGCTGCGCGCGGGATCGCCGGACAGGCTCATCCAGCCGACCCGGTAGCCGCAGGCGCGGTGCACCTTGGACAAGCCGCCGAAGCTGAGGCAGGGCCACTCGCCGGCTACTTCGGCCAGCGGCTGGAAGGTGGCGCCGTCGTACAGGATCTCGTCGTAGATTTCGTCGGACAGCAGTAGCAGGCGGTGCCTTGCCGCGATCGTCACCAGCCGTTCCAGCAGCGCGCGCGGGTAGACCGCGCCGGTGGGGTTGTTCGGGTTGATCAGCACCACGGCGCGAGTGCGCGGCGTGATCAGCGCCTCGATTTCGTCCGGATCGGGCAGGTGGCCGTGGCGGGAGAGGCAGCGGTAGTAGCGCGGCTGGCCGCCGTTGAGGATGGTGGCGGCACTCCACAACGGGTAGTCCGGGCTCGGCAGCAGCACTTCGTCGCCGGCCTGCAGCAGGGCGCGCAGCGACAGGTCGATCAGCTCGCTGACGCCGTTGCCGATGAAGATGCGCTCGGGCTCGGCGCCCTGGGCGCCACGCGCGCGCTGCTGCGCGGCAATCGCCTCGCGGGCCAGTTCCAGGCCTTGTTCGTGGCCGTAGGCCTCGCTCTCGTGCAGGTGGCCGGCGATCGCCTCGCGCAGGTGTGCCGGCGCCGCGAAGCCGTAGCGACCGGGGTTGCCGATGTTGAGCTTGATGATGTCGAGGCCGGCAGCCTCCAGCTCGCGCGCGCGCCGGGTCAGCGCGCCGCGGATTTCGTAGCGCACGTCCGCCAGGTGCGCACTGGGTGTGATCGAGGCCAACGCCGGTGTCCTTGGGCAGGTTGAGGTCGACCGGCGACCATGCCGCCGGCGGCTTGATGCTAGCAGTGTGGTGCAGTGCAGCGCGAGCGCCATTTGGGCCGGATTCCGGTTCATCGTCGGGCAATCTTCAGGCAAGGCATAATCACCGAACCGAGCCGACCGAACTTCCCCATGAGCGATGCCGAAACGATCGAACGCCTGCGCAGCATCGGCTGGCGTGGTGATGCGCTGCCGGCCGCCGGTTTGCGCCTGGCGCGGGTGGTGGCCCAGCATCGCGCCGGCTATGAACTGCACGACGGCGGCACGCTGTTCGGCGCGCAGCCGGACGGGCGCTTCCTCAAGCGCGGCGTCGACGCGGCCGAGCGGCCGGTGGTCGGCGATTTCGTCGAGGTCGAGGCGGGCAAGCCGCCGCACATCGTCAACGTGCTGGCGCGGCGCACGGTGCTGTCGCGCGCGGCGGCCGGCGAGCGCTACGAGCGGCAGCTGATCGCCACCAACATCGACTACGTGCTGGTACTGACCGGACTGGATGGCGACTTCAACCCGGCGCGGATCGAGCGCTACCTGTCGCTGACCGAGGACTCCGGCGCGCAGCCGGTGGTGCTGCTGAGCAAGCTGGACACGCGCGAGGACGCCGCGGCACAGGTCGCGGCGCTGCGTGCGCGGCTGCCCGCCGCGACGCCGATCCATGCACTGAACGGCAAGGACCCGGCCAGCGTGGCGCAACTGGCGGCGTACCTGCAGCCGGGCGACAGCGCGGTGCTGGTCGGCTCCTCCGGCGCGGGCAAGTCGACCCTGACCAACACCCTGCTCGGCACGGCACGCATGGCCACCGCCGAAGTGCGCAGCCACGACAGCCGCGGTCGCCACACCACCACCCATCGCGCGTTGTTGCAGCTGCCCAGCGGCGGCTGCCTGATCGACACGCCGGGGATGCGCGAGCTGAAGCTCACCGGCGAGGAAAACCTCGACCTGTTCGCCGACATCGAGGTACTGGCCGAGCAGTGCCGTTTCGCCGATTGCGGCCACGGCAGCGAGCCGGGCTGCGCGGTGCAGGTGGCGCTCGACAGTGGCGAGCTGGCGCCCGGGCGCTGGCGCAATTTCCTCAAGCTGCACGACGAGCGCGAGGAGCAGGCGGCAACGCTGGAAGCGCGCCTGCGTCGCCAGCGCGGCGGCCGGCCGATCGAACGACCGCACGGGCATCGCGGGCAGCGCGAGCGGGACTGAACCGGCGCGCTCCGGCTTGCGCACGAGGCGCGTCAAAGCATCTAGTATCGCGGCATCGTCGTCGCGGAGCGCAGGCATGCGTCGGTTGTCGTCGTCATATTCCGAGCCGGGCGGTCGTACCGGCTCGTCGTGCGGGGCCGCGCAATGAACGCGTCGGACGGTACCGTCGCGCCCGCGCTGCGGCGTTATGCCGCGCTCGACCAGCGCCTGCTGGCGGCGGTGCGCGGCATCCACATCCTGCCCACGGTGGCGTGGCCGGCGTCGCTGGAAAGCCGCATGATCGAGGCCTACGGCAAGGGCCGCTTCGCTCTGCCGGACGTGAGCTACGTGCGGCCGGACCTGTCCGCGGCGCGCGCCGAGCTGGCGGCGATCGAGGCGGCCGCGGGCGAGGGGCCGGAGATCGACCCGCTGGACGACTACCTGCGCCGCACCGCCGAATCCTGGCGCATTGCCGCCGAGATGCTGGAATCGGTCGGCACGGCCGGCGTCACCGCGCCGTCGATCGCGCTGTATGGACGTCCGGACGACATGATCCCCGGCAGCCGGCGCAGCAACCTCGATGCGGCGCGCTACTTCGTCGAATTGTCCGACGAGCTGGGCGCCGACCTGCTGGCCGACGACAGCTGCGTGAACGTGCCGGCCGACGTGCTGCGCAGCGACCTGGCCACCACCCTGGACGCATTCTTCGGTGCCGGCACGATCAACGTCGAGGTCGATCCCGAGCTGACCGCCAAGGCGGCCGCCGGCGCCACCCGCATCCGCCTGCGCGGCGGTGCCAGCTTCAGCGAATACGATCGCCACCAGCTGCTGGCGCACGAGGCGTTCGTGCATTCGCTGACCGCGTTGAACGGCCGCCGGCAACCGCTGCTGGCCTCGCTGGCGCGCACCTCGCCGCGGGTCACCGCGACCCAGGAAGGGCTGGCGGTGTTCGCCGAACTGATGTCCGGTGCGATCGACATCACCCGGCTCAAGCGCATCAGCCTGCGCATCCTGGCGATCGACATGGCGCTCAACGGCGCCGATTTTGTCGAGGTCTACAAGTACTTCAGCGCCTGCGGGCAGAGCGCGGCGGACAGCTTCCATTCGGCCCAGCGCGTGTTTCGCGGCGTGCCGCTGGGCGGCGGCGCGGCGTTCGCCAAGGACAACGTCTACCTGTCCGGCCTGCTCACCGTGCACACGTTCTTCCGCCTGGCGTTGAAGCAGCGGCGGATGGATCTGCTGCGCCACCTGTTCGCCGGCAAGCTGACCCTGCACGACGTGGTCGCGTTGCAGCCGCACTTCGAATCCGGCGCGATCCTGCCGCCGCGCTGGCTGCCGCCGTGGATGCAGCACGTGCATGGGCTGGCCGGCAAGCTGGCGTTCTCGGTCTTCATCAACGGCATCCAGTTGAACCGGGTGCATGGCGACGACTTGCTGGCGAGTGTCTAGGGCCGCCGCCCCGGGCCGGTCGGGGCCGCCCCGGTGCTAACATCACGGGAAGCCATCCGCGCTGGCGGACGACTTCCCTTCACCGATAAAACGTATCCAATGAGCCTCCCCGAAGAACTGCGCCTTGCTGCCCTCGAATACCACCGCCTGCCGCGCCCCGGCAAGATCAAGGTCACCCCGACCACCTCGCTGCTGACCCAGCGCGACCTGTCGCTGGCGTATTCGCCCGGCGTGGCCGCGGCCTGCGATGCGATCGTCGAGGACCCGACCACGGCCGCCGAGTACACCGCGCGTTCCAACCTGGTCGCGGTGATCACCAACGGCACCGCGGTGCTCGGCCTGGGCAACATCGGGCCGCTGGCGGCCAAGCCGGTGATGGAAGGCAAGGGCGTGCTGTTCCAGAAGTTCGCCGGCATCGACGTGTTCGACATCGAGATCGACGAGAACGACCCGGACAAGCTGGTCGACATCATCGCCAGCCTGGAGCCCACCTTCGGCGGCATCAACCTGGAAGACATCAAGGCGCCGGAGTGCTTCATCGTCGAGCGCAAGCTGCGCGAGCGGATGAAGATCCCGGTATTCCACGACGACCAGCACGGCACCTCGATCATCGTCGGCGCGGCGCTGCTGAACGCGCTGGTGGTGGTCGGCAAGAAGATCGAGGACATTCGCGTGGCCACTACCGGCGCCGGCGCCGCGGGCATTTCCTGCCTCGACATGCTGGTGGCGCTGGGCGTGAAGCCCGAGCACATCCTGGCGTTCGACCGCCACGGCGTGCTGCACAACGAGCGCACCGACCTCGATCCGGACAAGCAGCGTTACGCGCGCGACACCAAGGCACGCACGTTGGCCGAGATCGTCGAGGGCGCGGACGTGTTCCTCGGCCTGTCCGCCGGCGGCATCCTGAAGCCGGAGATGGTTGCCACGATGGCCGCGCGGCCGGTCATCTTCGCGCTGGCCAACCCGAACCCGGAGATCACCCCGGAAGAGGCGAAGGCGGTGCGGCCGGACTGCATCATGGCCACCGGCCGTTCGGATTACCCGAACCAGGTCAACAACGCGCTGTGCTTCCCGTACCTGTTCCGCGGCGCGCTGGACGTGGGCGCCACGGTGATCAACGAGCCGATGAAGATCGCCTGCGTCAAGGCGATCGCAGCGCTGGCGCGGCGCGAGTCGTCCGACGTCAGCGCGCGCGCCTACGGCGGCAAGCCGCCCAGCTTCGGCCCGGACTACCTGATCCCGCAGCCGTTCGATCCGCGCCTGTTGCTGCAGCTGCCGCCGGCGGTGGCGCAGGCGGCGATGGACTCGGGCGTGGCGACGCGGCCGATGGCCGATTTCGCCGTCTACAACGACCAGCTGACCAGCTTCGTGTTCCGCACCGGCCTGCTGATGAAGCCGGTGTTCGAGCGGGCCAAGTCCGCGCCGTGCCGGCTGGTGTATGCCGAGGGCGAGGAAGAGACCGTGCTGCGCGCGGTGCAGGTGGTGGTCGACGAAGGCCTGGCCAAACCCATCCTGATCGGCCGTCCGGAAGTGATCGAGAAGCGCATCAAGCGCGCCGGCCTGCGCATCAGGCTGGGCGTGGACGTCGAGATCTGCAACATCAACTCCGACCCGCGCTTCGACGACTACTGGCAGCACTACCACCGCCTGATGCAGCGCCGCGGGGTGACTCCGTCGATGGCCAAGGCGGTGGTGCGCTCGCGGCCCACCGCGATCGCCGCGCTGATGGTCGAGCGCGGCGAAGCCGACGCGATGATCTGCGGCCTGGTCGGCCAGTACCAGGGCAAGCTGCGCTACATCCGCGACATCATCGGCCTGGACGCCGGCGTGGTCGAACCGTCGGCGATGGCCGCGGTGGCCACCGACAAGGGCACGTTCTTCTACCTCGATACGCATGTGCAGGACGATCCCTGCCCCGAGCAGATCGCCGAGGCGACCTTGCAGGCATCGATCCGGCTGAAGCTGTTCGGCATCACGCCGAAGATCGCGCTGCTGTCCGGCGGCAACTTCGGCAGCCGCGACACCTGCGGCGCGAAGAAGATGCGCAAGGCGCTGGAGCTGATCCGCGCCCGCGCGCCGCGGCTGGAAGTGGAGGGCGAGATGCAGGCCGACGTGGCGCTGACCCCGGCGCTGCGCGAGAAGCTGTTCCCGAACTCGCGACTGGAAGGCAAGGCGAACGTGTTCGTATTCCCCAACCTGGACGCGGCCAACATCGCCTACAACATGACCCGCATGCTCAGCGACGGCGTGGTGATCGGGCCGATCCTGATGGGCGTGGCCAAGCCGGCGCACATCCTGATGCCGCAGTCGACCGTGCGCCGGGTGGTGAACATGAGCGCGGTGGCCTGCGTCGAGGCGCAGATCCGCGCGACGAACCGCCCGCAAGGCTGATCGCCCGGCCGTCCCGAGCGGGGCGGCCGCCCCGGCGCTTTTGGCCCCGCTGCCGTGCGCCGCCGCATGGAATCTGCATTGGCGACCCCCGGGCCCAACGGCTAGACTTGGACGTTGATCCCGTCGCAATCCCCCGGCGGCGGGTACCCCCTCAAGCATGAGCGCTGCAACGGCGCTGCGGAGAATCTTCATGGATCAGCTCGACGACATCCTCAACCAGGACATCGACCCCACCGAAACCCGGGAGTGGATCGACTCGCTCGACGCGGTGATCCATCACGACGGCACCGAACGCGCGCATTTCCTGCTGGAGAAGATGGTCGACACCACCCGCCGTTCGGGTGGCTACCTGCCGTTCAACCCGACCACCGAATACGTCAACACGATTGCGCCGAGCCAGGAGGCGAAATGCCCCGGCGACGCGGCGATGGAATGGCGCATCCGCTCGCTGATCCGCTGGAACGCGATGGCGATGGTGGTGCGCGCGAACCGCAAGCCGGGTGAGCTGGGCGGGCACATCGCCAGCTTCGCCTCCAGCGCCACGCTGTACGACGTGGGCTTCAACCATTTCTGGCGCGCGCCGAGCGCCGATCACCCGGGCGACCTGATCCTGCACCAGGGCCACTCCAGCCCGGGCATCTACGCGCGCTCGTTCCTCGAAGGCCGCCTGGCCGAGGACCAGCTCGACCTATTCCGCACGGAAGTGGCCGGCCACGGTCGCGCGCTGTCGTCGTACCCGCACCCGTGGCTGATGCCGGACTACTGGCAGGTGCCGACGGTGTCGATGGGCCTGGGTCCGATCCAGGCGATCTACCAGGCGCAGTTCTTCAAGTACCTGGAGCACCGCGGGCTGGTGCCGAAGAGCGACCGCAAGGTCTGGTGCTTCATGGGCGACGGCGAGTGCGACGAGCCGGAGTCGCTCGGTGCGATCTCGCTGGCCGGCCGCGAGGGACTGGACAACCTGATCTTCGTGATCAACTGCAACCTGCAGCGCCTGGACGGTCCGGTGCGCGGCAACGGCAAGATCATCCAGGAACTGGAAGGCGTGTTCCGCGGCGCCGGCTGGAACGCGCTCAAAGTGGTCTGGGGCAGCTACTGGGATCCGCTCCTGGCGCGCGACAGCAAGGGCGTGCTGCGCAAGCTGATGATGGAAACCGTCGACGGCGAGTACCAGGCGTGCAAGGCGTTCGGCGGCGCGTATACGCGCGAGCACTTCTTCGGCAAATACCCGGAGACGCGCGAGATGGTCGCCAACTTGAGCGACGACGACATCTGGCGGTTGAACCGCGGCGGCCATGATCCGCACAAGGTCTACGCGGCCTACCACACGGCGGTGAACACCAAGGGCATGCCCACGGTGATCCTGGCCAAGACGGTCAAGGGCTACGGCATGGGCGCGGCCGGCGAGTCGCAGAACCCGACCCACCAGCAGAAGAAGCTGGACGACGAGTCGGTGCGGCATTTCCGCGACCGCTTCCAGATCCCGATTGCCGACGACAAGCTGCACGACGTGCCGTACTACCACCCGGGCAAGGACTCGCCGGAAGTGCGGTACATGCTGGAGCGCCGCCAGGCGCTCGGCGGCGCGTTGCCACAGCGCCGGCGCAAGGCCGAGGCGAAGCTGAAGGCGCCCGAGCTGGCCGCGTTCGAGCAGATCACCAAGGGCACCGGCGAGCGCGAGATCTCCACCACGATGGCGCTGGTGCGCGGCATCAACCTGCTGCTGCGCGACAAGCAGCTGGGCGAGCGGATCGTGCCGATCGTCGCCGACGAGGCGCGCACGTTCGGCATGGAGGGCATGTTCCGCCAGATCGGCATCTACGCGCCGTTCGGCCAGAAGTACAAGCCGCAGGATTCCGACCAGCTGCTGTACTACCGCGAGGACCAGAAGGGCCAGGTGCTGCAGCAGGGCATCAGCGAGGCCGGCGGCATGGCCTCGTGGATGGCCGCGGCGACCAGCTACTCGGTCAGCAACCAGGCGATGCTGCCGTTCTTCATCTACTACTCGATGTTCGGCTTCCAGCGCATCGGCGACCTGTGCTGGGCCGCCGGCGACATGCGCTCGCGCGGCTTCCTGGTCGGCGGCACCTCGGGTCGCACCACGCTGAACGGCGAGGGCCTGCAGCACGAGGACGGCCACTCGCACCTGATGGCCGGCGCGATCCCGAACGTGAAGTCGTACGACCCGACCTTCTCGTACGAAGTGGCGGTGATCCTGCAGGACGGCGTGCGCCGGATGATGCAGGAGCAGGAAGACATCTACTACTACGTCACCGTGATGAACGAGAACTACAGCCACCCCGACCTGCCCAAGTCTGATAAGAGCGGGGGCGTCGAGGAAGGCATCATCAAGGGCATGTACCTGTTCAAGGATGGCGGCAAGCCCAAGAAGGGCGAGCCGCGCGTGCAACTGCTGGGTTCCGGCACCATCCTGCGCGAGGTGATCGCGGCGGCCGAGTTGCTGGAGAAGGATTTCGGCGTGAAGTCCGACGTCTGGTCCTGCCCCAGCTTCATCGAACTGCGTCGCGACGGTTTCGACGCCGAACGCTGGAACCGCCTGCATCCGGAAGCGGAGCAGCGCGTGCCGTACGTCACCGGCCTGCTCGACGGTCGCTCCGGTCCGGCGATCGCCGCCACCGACTACGTGCGCGAATACGCCGACCAGATCCGCGCGTTCCTGCCCGACGGCATGCGTTACACCGTGCTCGGCACTGACGGCTTCGGCCGCTCGGACACGCGCGCGCATCTGCGCGACTTCTTCGAGGTGGACCGCTACTGGATTGCGCATGCGGCGCTGGCCGCCTTGGCGAAGGACGGCAAGATGAACGCGAAGGACGTCAGCCGCGCGATCAAGGAATACAAGCTCGATCCGGATCGGCCCAACCCGCTTGGCCAGTAGGCACCAGGTCACAACACGCAACGAGAACCCCGCTTCGGCGGGGTTTTTTATGCGCGCGAACGGTTTTTTTCACCTCCGCTGCACCCGGCGCAGCGTGCGGCCACTATATCCTGCAGGGCGTGGGGGGAGCCGGTGATGGGCGGCGACTGCTTCGACGATACCGCTCCGCGGGGCGATGTCCGGCAGTCACTCGACACATGAGGGATGGGCCATGCGAACCCTACGTCCGTACGTTTACCTCCTTGGCGGCGCCGTCGCGCTGACGCTGGGCGGTTGCCACAAGGCGGCCATCCAGCCGACTCCGCCGCCGGCAGCGGAGCCGCAGGCGGCACCCGCCGTTCCGGTGCAGCAGAGCCTGTCGGCCGATGCGCTGTTCGCGTTCGGCAAGGCGCAGCTGAAATCCGCCGACAATGCCGAGCTGGATGCGCTGGTCGACACGCTGAAGGCCGCATCGCAGATCGACTCGGTGCAGGTGCTGGGCTACACCGACCGGATCGGCAGCGAGCAGGCCAACCAGAAGCTTTCCGCGCAGCGCGCCGAGGCGGTACGCGACTACCTGGTGGCGCATGGCGTGCCGGCCGGAGTGATCCGGACCGAAGGCCGCGGGGCGGCCGATCCGGTGGCCGACTGCCCGGACCGGAAGGGCAAGCTGCTGATCGCCTGCCTGGCACCGAACCGCCGCGTCGTCATCAATACCACCATCAGCGATGCCGTCAGCGCAGCCCCCGTCGCCGTCGCGCCGGGCCAGCGCAGCGTGACCCGCACGGTGTGGATCGGCCCGCATACGGTGCCCTGCGACGCCGACAACTCGGGTCGCTGCTACCGCGTGCGCGAAAGCGAGAACGGCCCGTGGAGGAACTGGCATGGCCGCATCCAGGACTTCGATTATGTCGAGGGCTACGACTACGAACTGGTCGTCAATGCGTACCGTTCGGATGTGAAGCTGGAGGACGAGTCCAGGGATCCGGCTTCGCATTCCCGCTATGTGTTCTCCAACGCCAGCGGCCCGTTCGTGGTCTGGGTGCTCGACCACGTGGTGAGCCAGAAGCTGCATCTTGGTCGCTGAGCCCTCGCGCAGCCCGCAGCGAAAACCGGGATGCGGGCGGCCGGATCACAGGGTCCTGTCGTCCGCGCTTGCGGCAACCGTGTCATCGCCGAAGCGCCGAAAGGATGTCAGTCGCGCGATCAGGGAATACAAGCTCGACCGGGGCAAGCCGAACCTGCTGACGGTCAGTCGGACAGCGCGTCCTGGATCGCCTCCAGGCCGTGGCCGCGGGTCTCGATGCCGCGGCGCGCGAGCATCCAGCCGGCCACCGCCATCGGTAGCGCAATCAAGAGTGCCGACAGCATGAAGTGCCCGAACAGACCGGACACGCCCAGCACGGCGCCGAGGATGCCGCCGAATTTCGAACCGCCGGCGATCAGCCCTGCACCGGTGCTGCGCAGGTGCACGGGGTAGATTTCCGCCGCATACGGAATCAGCGTCGCGATCACTCCGCTGATGCTCAGCAGCAGGACCACCGTGCCGGCGGTGGTGAGCGCCGTCGAACGCAGGTCGGCCAGGTCGATCGCGAAGAAGAACAGCAGGTCGAGCGCGGTCAGTCCGATGAACAGCACCAGCGTGCGGATGCTGCTCCAGCGCTGGTAGAACCACACCACCACGCCGATCCCGGGCAGTGCCAGGATCGCCGAGCGCGCCAGCAGCGCGGCGCTGGCCTGCGCGTCGATGCCAAGCGTGACCAGGTTCGCCGGCAGCCACAGCAGGAAGCCGAAATTCGCCAGGCCCCAGGCGACCGCGCACATCATCAGGCCCCAGGTGATCGCCGCGTGCCGGCCGCGCAGCAGCTGGCGCATGCCGATGCGCGCGGACGCATCGCGCTGCGCGCGCAGCACATCGCTGGCGTGGTGGGCGTGCGCAATCATCGGCCCGGCGCTGCCCGAGAAACGCTGCAGCACCGCACGTGCCTGGTCCTCCAGTCCGGCCAGCGCGAGGAAGCGCGGCGACTCGGGAATGTAGCGGTTGAGGAACACGATCAGTGCGCCGGTGGGCAGGTTGAGCAGCCACAGCGCACGCCAGCTGTAAGTCGGCTCGAACAGCGTGGCCGCGCCCGAGGCGAGCAGGTAGCCGGCCGAGGTGCCGACGCCGCCCAGCGCCACCAGCAGCCAGCCGCGGTGCCGGGTCGGGATGGTCTCGGCCATCAGGGTGAAGGTGATCGGCAGCATGCCGCCGGCGGCGGCGCCCATCATGAAGCACATCACCAGGTTCCAGCCGAACGACGGCATCGCGCCGCAGATCGCGGTGCCCATGAACATCAGCGCCGACAGCAGGATGGTGGCGCGCCGGCCGAACAGGTCGCCAAGCCGACCCCACACGATCGAGCCGACCACGGTACCGGTCAGCGCCGACAGCGCCAGGAATCCGACCGTCGAGCCGCTGATTCCGTATTCGGTCGCCATCCCCGGCATCGCGAAGCCGATCGTGGCCGGTTTCATCACGTCCACCGCCAGCGCGACGGTCAGCACGGTCACCAGCTTCCAGTGTTCGCGATTGAGCGGCACATGGTCGGCGGCGTGGAACGGCAGCGGGCTGCGGTCGGGGTGCAGGGTGCGCCGCATCTGCTCCATCCGCGGCATCAGGCCATAGCCGGCGAGCAGCACGCCGAGCGGCACCAGCGCCATGCCGGCCAGCATCAGCGTGTCCATCGGCATGCCGACGAGGCGATAGTGCATCGGCGCGGCCATGGCCAGCATCGGCAGGTGCGCCAGCACGCCGGCGATCACCGCGGCACAGCCAAGCCAGAACGCCACCGGGTGGTGGAAGGTGAGGTCTTTCGAACGCATGGATCGGCCGGATTGACTGCAGGGAGCCAGCTTAGCAGCGGCGGCCGTCCCGGATGGAGTGCGCCGGTGGGGCGGCCGTCCCGCAGGCCGTTTGGACGGCCGAACAAAAACCCGCCGATGGCGGGTCTTGCTGGTGTGCCGGCGCCGCTTGTCGCCCGGACCCGGTCAGTCGTCGTCGCTGCGGAACGCGCGGCGCAGCAGCAGGAACGCACCGATCGTGCCGGCGACGATCGCCAGCGTGGCGGCCGGATGACGGTTCACCTGGCGGCGCAGCCGGCGGTAGTGGTAGTTCGCCTCGTCGGCAAAGTCCTCGGCGGCCCGGCTCAGCTGCTCGCCGTAGGCGGCACGCTTGCCGAAGCGCTCGTGGATGCGGCGGCGGCCGCGTTCGAGCAGGTCCCTGGCGCTGCTGCTGGCGCCGTCGGCGTAATGGCGTGCGCGTTCGCCGGCACGTTCGGCGGTGTCGTGGAGCTGGCGCTCGATATCGTGTTTGCGCATGGGGCTTCTCCTCTGCGTCTGGCCTTGCAGGCTGCCAGCCACGTCGTGAGTGAGGCGTAAACAGTGCCCGCCCGTGCGCGGTTTCGTTCAGCCAAGCCGGTACTCGCCGCCTCGCTCCAGCGCGCGCCGGTACGCCGGCCGGGCATGGATGCGCTGCAGGAACGCCGACAGGCGCGGGTAGCCCGCGTCCAGCCCGCCGCGGGCGGCGAACGCTTCCAGCGGAAAGCTCAGCTGGATGTCGGCAACGCTGAACGCAGTACCGGCAAACCATTCGCCGTCGCCCAGCTCGCTTTCCAGATAGTCCAGGTGCAGCTTCAGTTGTGGATCGACGAAGCCGTGTTGCACCTTGCGTGCGATGCCCTTCGCGACAGGTTTCGCGAAGAACGGCATCGGCGCCGCCGCGACCCGCCGGAACACCAGTTTCAGCAGCAGCGGCGGCATCGCCGAGCCTTCGGCGTAGTGCAGCCAGTAATTGCAGCGCAGCCGTACGGGCGTGCCGTGCGCGGGAATCAGTGTGCCGGCGGCGTAGCGGTCGGCCAGGTACTCGACGATCGCACCGGATTCGGCCAGCACGAGCCCGCCGTCGCTGATTACCGGCGACTTGCCCAGCGGATGCACCGCGCGCAGCTCCGGCGGCGCCAGCAGGGTTTTTGGATCGCGCTGGTAGCGCTTGATCTCGTACGGCACGCCGAGTTCTTCCAGCAACCACAGGATGCGCTGCGAGCGCGAGTTGTCGAGATGGTGGACGGTGATCATGCGCGCATCAGAACGTACGGCCGGCGCCCGCGCAAGCTCAGGGCTCCAGCGTGGCCATCTGCGACAGCGTCGACACGCCATGCTCGTCGAAGGCTTCCACCGCCACGACGTATTTCACGCCCTTGTTCAACGAGCGCAGGGTCAGTCGCGTCGGCCGGTCGGCGAAGCGCTGGTAGGTCTCGTGCAGGCGGTCGGCGGCCAGTCCCCAGCGCACGTTGTAGCCCACCGCGCCGGGCACCGGCTTCCACACGATCTCGGCATCGCGGGTATCGGCCAGTCGGCGCGCGGAGAGCAGCACCGGCGCGGGCGGTGGCGGGCCGTCGGCGTTGCCGAACACGCGCAGGTCGGAGATCGCCAGCGTGTGCGCGCCGACGTGACCGTGCACGTAGCGCACGTAGCGGATACGCGCTGGATGGTCGAGTTCGAGATAGGCGTTCGGCCGGTCGCGCGTTTCGTGCGAGAGGTCGGCCAGCGTGCTCCACTGCCGACCGTCGACCGAGCCCTCGAGGCGGAACCGGGTGACGATGTCGGGCGCGTCGCCGTAGCGGCCGGACTGGTAGTCGGCGTAGTTCACCTGCACCGCGCGCACCGTGCGCAGGCCGCCAAGGTCGAGCGTGAGCGTCTGTCCGGCGGTGTTGTTCGCGGCAACCCAAAACGTGCGCGGATTCTCGTCGGTCACCTCGGACGGCGGATGCTCCGGCCGTTGCGACGAGGCCTGCGCGGTCTTGCGATACGACAGCAGCATCCAGCCGGTGAATGTGCTCTCGCCTTCATGCAGCGGATGATCGGGCATGCGCTGCGGGAAGTCGCCGAAGCGGGTGTCGACCCACATCTGGCCGTCCGCGTGGAAGCCGGCGGGGAACAAGTCGATGCGCCGCTCGAATCTCCAGTTCAGGCCCACCCACATGGTGCCGCTGTTCCACCAGTTGCCATGCGCGTCCTGGAACGTGGAACCGTGGCCGGCGCCGACGGCGAAGCCGCCGGGCTTGTAGCCGACCGGGTTGTACGGCGCATAGGTGAATGGTCCGAGCGGCTTGCTGCCGACGTACACGCCGGTGGCATACACGTTGTATTCGGTGCCGGGCGCGCCGTACTGCAGGTAGTAGCGGTCGCCATGCCGGTTCATCCAGGCGCCCTCGACGTAGGGCGCGATACTGGTGTCGGTATGGTCCTGGCCGAAGCGCTCCCAGCCGTGTGCGGCCGGATCGGCCTTGAGCAGGGCGACCGGCTTCGTGACGAAGCGCATGCGCTTGCCTTCGCCTTCGTCGGCGTGGTCCAGCGCCAGGTCGATCTGCGCGCCGTGCAGCGGGAAGACGTTGGAGGAATCCCAGTACAGATAGGTCTTGCCGTCTTCGTCGCGGAACAGGCCCGGATCCCACGGCCCCGGCGGCAGGTCGCCCGGTTTCATCGCGCTCTCGTGGCCGGACCACACCGCGCCCGGCACCGCCGGCAGCAGGCGCGTCCAGAACTGCCAGTGGCCGTGCGCGGGGTTGGTCGAATACAACAGCGGCTTCGGCTCCATCGCCGCCTGCATCAGGAACAGCTTGCCGTCGGCGACCAGGGTGGCCGGCGCCACAGGGCCGTCGAACGGCCAGCGATCCGGTTGCACGAACTGCCAGTGCACCAGGTCGGTCGAATGCCAGTAGCCGTCAGCCAGCGTAAGGAACAGGTAATAGCCATCGCCGTAGCGCACGATCGCGGGATCCGCGCCGGTGCGGTACGAGACGCCCTCGTCCATCTGCTCGTAGTTGTAGCGATAGTCGAGGTCGACCGGGTTGGCCCAGGTGCGCCCGCCCGCCGGCGTGGCGGCCGTCGCGCCCGGGCCGAACAGGCTGGCTGCAAGTGCGACCAGGCAGAGCGTCCGCGAGCGTCGCCGGCGTGATGTCGATGGCTGGAAAGTCGACGGCATCCACGGAGGATGCACTCCGGTTGCCGTCGGTGCAACGCATGGCGGCGGTTTCAGTAAATCTCGCCCACGCAGCAACGCAGGCTGCCGCCGGCCTTCTCGATTTCGCCCAGCTCCACGGCGCCGACCGCGAAGCCGTAGCCGGCCAGGGCCTGGCGCTGGCCGTCGGTCAGCGTGGCGGCGGCGCGGGCGCTCATCCACACGCGGTCGTCGGACAAGGTGATCGCGTTGCCGGCAAACGCCTGCTTCTGCGCCGGAGTCAGCCAGATCGCACGGTCGCCGTAAGCGTGGGCGATCGCCTGCGCCGCGGCCGCATCGCGGAAACCGTCGACGGCGATGATCGCGGCGCGGCTGGCCAGCAGGGTCAGCACCACGTTGGAGTGGTATTCGGTTACGGCCAGCTCGAAGCAGTACGTCAGGCGCAGGTCGAACGCCTTGTGCATCGCCTGCGCGCCGGCCATGTCGCAGCGCTCGCTGAGGCCGCAGTAGCCGACGCCGCGGGCACGGTCGATGATCAGCGAACCAGTCAGCTCGGCGACCAGATCGTGGCAGCCGGACAGGTCGATCTCGTCGTAGCCCAGCAGATCGCCGAAGAACGCACGGATGTCGCTGCGCTCGGCCTCGCGCTGGCGCACGGGGTGGCGCATGCGGCCGACGATCAAGCGGCCCGGCGCGGTGGCGAACACGTTGTTCGGAAACACCGCATCGGGCGTCGCCGGGTTGCCGGGGAAGGTGATCACCGGCACGTCCGCGCGCAACGCCTGCGCCAGCGCGCTGTGCTGGGCCAGCGCCTTGAGCGGGTCGACCGTGAGGTTCATGTCCATGTAGCGGTTGTCGCGCGCCGATTCCTCCGCCAGGGCGAATTCGGCGGGCGCGACCAGGAACGCCGCCCGTGCGGTCGCCGCGGCTTCCGGCAGCGGCGCCAGCGCGGCGTAGGCTTCGAGGAAGTCGGTGGGTGAAGTGGTGAGCATGGGACGGTTCCGTGTGCCGGCTGACCTTCAGAGGATATCCGCTGCCGGTTCGCCGCGCGCAGCCTCTTCGGCATGCAGCCGCCGGCGCCAGGTCGGGAACAGCGCCATCCACAGCGCCACCACGACCAGCGTGCCGACGCCGTCGCACGCGGCAAGAGCGCCGGTGGCACCGGCCGTAAAATGCCGGCAGGTACGTCGACTGTTCAGCTGCCAGACGGGTGAATTGACATGCTCTTACGGTTTTGCCGGCTAGCGTGACGACACGCTGGTCATTCGAGGCGAATCCCATGAACAGGCAGGCGAAACGCGTCTATACCGATCAGGCCAGCATCCGAAAGCTTGAGTCGCTGGTCGATCAACTGCCGGCCAACGGCCATGTGGTGCTGTTGCTGAAGGACGGCAGCAGTTGCGATGGCGTGATCATCACGCGGCCGAACGTGCAGGTGTTCAGCGATGGCGACGAGCGCGAAGGCATCAACGCCACCGTGCAGTTGGAACGGCCCGACGTGCCAGAGTGGAGCCGGCAGGTCCGGCTCGATCAGATCGTGCGTGTCGAACACCTGGATTCGTGCATGGCCAGCGAAAGCTGAGCTCAGGCCAGATCGTCGGCCAGCTGCCGCGTCGTGGCAGCGGTCGGCGGGGTGCGCGAAGGCGCCGCGTCGAGCCCGAACAGCGGCCGCAGCCAGTGCACGCGACGGATCACGCACTCGTGCAGCAGCGCGCAGCCGCCCACCGTGGCCAGCACGATCAGCGCCGGCTCGGCGACCGGCCCCAGCCCCAGCGGCATCAGCCGCCAGGCGAACAGCAACAGCAGGCTCTGGTGCAGCACGTACCACGGATACACCGCCTCGCGCGCATATGGCAGCCAGCGGAACGGGCGGTTGAGGCAGGCGTGGCCCCAGCCCAGCACGGCGACGATCGCGATCCACAGGTAGGCGTAATGCAACGCGCGCACCATCAGCCACAGCGATGCCGGTGCGGAATCGGGCAGTGCCTTGATGCCAAGCAGGTACAGGGCGAAGCAGCCCACCGCCAGCGGCAATGACAGCCGGCGCAAGCGGGCCAGTTCCGCCCAGATGCCTTCGTCGGTACCGAGCAGGTAGCCGTAGAGAAACACCGTGGCGTAGATCGCATGCGCATACCAGTCGCCCCACAGCGCGCCGGTCACGGGGTAGCGGTCCGCCAGCAGCACGTTCCATAGCAGCAGCGGCAGCGCCGGCAACAGCAGCAGGGATGTGCCGCGCAGCTTCAGGCAGGCCGCGCGCACACGTTGACCGCGGCGTGATTCCAGTAGCGGCAGCAGTGCCAGCAGAAGCATCGTGTAGACCCACAGATACGGCAGGTACCACAGGTGATTCCAGGTGAAGCCGTACTGCCAGCCGGTGAACGCGCCGGCCGGCCACGGCCCGCCGGTCCAGTAGCGCAGCAGGAAGTGGCTGAAGCCCGGCTCGACCAGCTGGTTCGACAGACCCTGCACGTAGGGCTGGATCGGAATCACCACCAGCATGCCGAAGACCAGCGGCAGCAGCAGGCGCAGGCTGCGCTTGCCGGCCAGCCGGCCGAGGCTGCCGCGTCGGCGCATGAAGTTCACCGCCAGCCCGGAAACCAGGAACAGCAGCTCCATCCGCCAGCGGTTGAGGAACAGCATCGGGTACTGCAGCCATTCGGCGGTGTGACTGCTCTTCAGATGGAAGTCCCAGCCGGCCACGTACAACATGGCGGCGTGATAGAGCATCAGCAGGCTGAAGGCGAGGACGCGCAGCGCGTCGATATCGTGGCGGCGGTTCATGGCGGCATTCCCGTGCGTGAAAGTGGCTCCAGCCTGGGTTGCCGTGCATGGCCTGTCCTGCCCGAAGTGATCGTCCGCCAGGCCGTGGTGACGAATCGCGGTCGGCAGGGACGAATGGCGGGACGAGTTGGGTAAACTCCGGTGGATGGGCACGACTCCCGGTTTCGACATCTACCAGCGCTGGCGGCGGCCGTTAGAGATTGGTGCCTGGCTGCTGCTTTTTGCGCTGAATGCGATCTTCAACAGCGTTGTCTCGCGGATCGACCATGCCGGCCGGGTCGCTGCGTGGGAGCCGTGGGTGTGGGAGTGGAGCAGCACGCTGATATTGCTGGCTCTGCTGCCGGCGGTGATCGCCGTCGAGCGGCGCTGGCCGATCCGCCTCGACAGCTGGCGGCGCAACCTGCCGCTGCACGTGCTGGCCAGCCTGCCGTTCAGCCTGCTCCACGTCGGCGGCATGGTCGCGTTGCGCAAGCTGGTCTACGCCGTCAGCGGCGGACACTACCGGTTTGGGCCGTGGTGGCCCAATTTCGGCTACGAGTACCTCAAGGACATCCGCGCCTATTTCGTGATCGTCGGCACGCTGGTGCTGTATCGGCTGTGGTTGCTGCGCCAGCAGGGCGAGGCACGGCTGCTGGCCGAGCCGGACGAAGGCGCGCCGGTGGAACCGGTGGAGCGGCCGGAACGCTTCCTGGTGCGCAAGCTGGGCAAGGAGTTCCTGCTCAACGCCAGCGAGATCGAATGGCTGCAGGCGTCGGGCAACTACGTGAACCTGCACGTGCGCGGGCGCGACTACCCGCTGCGCGCCACCATGGCCGGGATCGAGGAGCGGCTGGACCCGGCGCGCTTCGTGCGGGTGCACCGCAGCCATTTCGTCAACCTCGATTACCTCGCCGAGATCGAGCCGCTGGAAAGCGGCGACGCGCGATTGCAGATGCGCGACGGCGCGAAGATCCCCTGCAGCCGACGCTACCGCGCCGCGCTGCGCGAGCGCTTCGGCCAGGCGGATTGAGAGCCGGTGCGGTTGCGCGGCGACCGCGGATCGTTCCAAGCTAGCGGCTTGTTCCCGCCAGGTATGCCGCCGATGAATCGCGCTTTTCCCCGTTGTGCCGTGATGGTTTTCTGCGCCGCCTGGATGCTTGCCGGCTGTTCGCAACAGGGCAGCGCGCCGACGGCCGGGCAGCAGCAGGCTCAGGCGCAGGCGGCCGATGCGGCGCGCAACCTCGATACGTATCGGCAACTGCTGCGCATCGGCAACGACGAGATGGCGGTGTCGATGGGCAAGGACATCGTCAAGCGGTTTCCCGACAGCGACGCCGCGAAGGAAGTGCAGAAGACCTTGCCGGCGATCGAGAAGCGCTACACCGAAGCCAGCGAAAAGAACCGCCTGGCCGGGCTGTGGCTGTACCAGGTGGCGCCGATGGCCGGCGGCACGCAGTCCACCGCCACCATCGAGAACAGCCAGCCGGCCGGCGGCGAGCGCGTGCGGCTGGTGCTGCGCCGGCATACCAGCTGGGGTCAGAGCGTGTTCCTGTACGGCAGCAAGCCCGGCTTCGTCTGCCGCGGCAATTGCACCATCGCCACCACGGTCGACGGCAAACCGGTGCGGATCAAGGCGTTCGCGCCGTCCACCGGCGAGCCGGCGCTGATGATCCGCGACGACCAGGCTTTCATCGGCATGCTGCGCAAGGCGAAGAAGATCGACATGGACGTCACCCTGGTCGACGGCGAGAAGAAGCAGACCCTGGTCTACGAGGTGGGCGGCTTCGACCCGGCGAAGTGGGTCGCCGTAGGCAAGGGCGGCAAGAAATAGCTTGTTCGCGCCGGGCGGCGTCAACCGAAACGGCGCCCATGCGTCTGGACAGAAGAGTCTCCATCGAGGACCGCATCATGTCCAAGTCACCCCTGATCCCTGCCGGCGCGTTGATGCTTGGCCTGCTGTGCGCGGGCTGTTCCAGCGTGCCTTATGCACAGCGCGCGAGCGAGCGCCAGGCCGCCTATGCGGCGGCGGCCGGCGCGCCGGTGCGCAGCTTCAACTTCTTCAACCTGTACTCGTGGGAGCCGCTGAGCGATACCGAACTGGCCGTCTACACGCAGCCGAACAAGGCGTGGCTGCTGGATCTCGGCGGCTGCCAGGAGCTGCTCTTCGTCAACAGCATCGGACTCACCTCCAACATCAACCAGGTGATGGTGGGCTTCGACAAGGTGCTCACCGGACGTCACAACTTCCCCTGCACGGTCACCCGGATCCGCCCGATCGACGTGAAAAGCCTGAAGCTCGCGCAGCAGAAGCAGCGGCAGATCGAGCGCGCGGCGCGCAACGCGGACAAGCCGGCAGCCGCACAGTGAGCGTCAGTGCAGGAACAGCTTCTCGGTGATCTTCGCCAGCGGCTTTTCCAGTGCACTTTGCAGCCGGGCCGGCAGGTCCAGCGGCTTGAGCAGCATCTTCACCGTCATGCCGGCCGGGATGTGCCGGCGCAGCAGTCCCTGCGCGCGGTCGCTGATGCGGCGGAACTCCGTTTCGTTGCCCAGGTGTTGCGGGTAGCACTGGTTGAACACGTGGCGCAGCGCGATGTCGCTGTCCTCGCTCTTGATCTCGTTGACCCGGCGCAGGATCGCGCGGAACACCTTGTAGCGGCCGAAACCCTCGCGCTCGCGATACAGTTGGTAGTGCTGGTAGAAGTGCTTGTAGTGGCGCACCTCGTCGCTCTTGATGTGGTTGGTCAGCTGCTTCAGCACCGGCTCGCCGGTGATCTCGTTGAGCGCGCGGTACAGGCTGGCGGTGCCGGTCTCCACCACACAGCGCGCGGCCAGCTCCAGCCCGCGGCAGGGTTCCAGTTGCTCGGCCGTGCACACCGCGCCGTACTCGTTCCAGAACGCCTGGAAACCCTTGTCCCAGTCGAACTCCGGCCAGACCTTGCGCACGTAAGCAGCCAGCGCGCGGCCGTGCTGCAGTTCCTCGTGTTGCCAGTGCTGGCTGAGCCAGCCCTGCAAATCCTCATCGTCGGCGAAATGGTCGATCAGGTTCTGCGTGTACAGGTCCGAGCCGCTCTCGACGAACGACGAACTGCACAGCAGGAAGAACAGATCCTCATCGTGGCGCACGCGAGCGACCTCGATGCGGTCGAGGTCGATGCTTTCCAGGGTCCAGGGCAGGGCGGTGGAATAATTCAAGCGGATTTCCTGTACGGCAACGGAAGCCAGGTGGCCTGTTTCCACGTGACAAGCTGATGACACAGGATACGGCCTGATCGCCGCAGCGGATTAACGCGGGCCGACTTGCCGTTCGACGAAGCCGCTTCTCAGCGCACCACCGTCACCGGCACGTGCGCACGCGCCAGCACGTTACCGGACACCGAGCCGAGCAGCCAGCGGGCGAGCGCGCCGCGTTCGGTATGGCCGATCACGATGTGGTCGACGCCGTGCTGCTCGATCTGGCTGAGCAGCACGTCGCCGGGGCTGCCCAGGGTCAGTTCGACGTCGATCAGGTCGGCCGCATCCGGCACGATCGCGGTCAGTTCCTGCAGCAACTCCTGCACGCGCTCGGTGCCGGTGTCGGCGATCATCAGGGCGCACGCGTCGGCGCCGCCCTCGGTGACCTGCAGCACCGACACCACGCGCACGCGGCCGTGGCTGCAGCGGGCCAGTTCGACCGCGAACTGGAATGCGCGGCGGGAGGCGTCCGAGCCGTCGTAACCAACCAGTGAATACTTGACCATGGTGCTCCTTCACGTTGCCGGCATCGCCGCCACGCCGAGTCTATGCAGGATGCTCGTCGCGCCACAACCTCCGGGCCGCCGGCTGTGCGTCGGTTGCAGTCTGCACGGCGCTTCGTTATTGCGGCATCAAGGGCGGAAACCTGAACGGCGGTCACGCTCCTGCACGCGACTGTCACGCTGCCCTGCACAACCTGCCGTCACCACGCCACGGATGCCGATGCTTGCGGTGCATCCGCGGCGGCGTGACGAATCCCATCCGCAGAGCTTTGAGGAGACGACGATGATCAAGCGTACTTTTGGAATAGCTGCTCTGGTATTGGCCTGCGCGGGTGCCATGACCGTGCTGCCGGCCAGCAACGCACAGGCCGCCGGAGCTTCGGTGAAATGCGATCTCGTATACAACCTGTCCGGTTGGTCGCTGATCTACAAGCATGCCGAAGGCAGCGGCACGATCACCTGTGACAACGGCCAGCGTGCGAACGTGAAGATCAGCGTGGTCGGCGGCGGCCTCACCGCCGGCAAGTACCACATCGACAACGGCAAGGGCGAGATCAGCAAGGTGCACGACATCGCCGACGTGTACGGCGATTACGCGCAGGCCGGCGCCGAGGCCGGCGTGGTGAAGAGCGGCAGCGCGCAGGTGCTGACCAAGGGCACCACCTCGCTGGCGCTGTCCGGCACCGGCGAAGGCGTCAACCTGGGCGTCTCGGTGGGCAAGTTCACCATCAGCAAGCGTTGATGCCGTTGCAGGCGTGACGAAGAGGGGCGCCGGGTGGCGCCCCTCTTCGTGGGTACGCGTAAACTGTGGCGGTTGCTCCCAGGTTTTCCCCTTCCCCGAACCGGAGATCCGTCATGCGCCGCCTTTCCCGTCTGCTCGTGCTGACCCTGCTGTGTGCCCTGGTCGCGCCGGCGTTTGCCGCCACCCCGCAGGTCGGCGAGACCGCCCCGAGCTTCCGCCTGCAGGACCAGAACGGCCACTGGCGCACGCCGGCCGATTTCCACGACCATTGGCTGGTGATGTATTTCTACCCGAAGGATTTCACCCCCGGCTGCACCACCGAGGTCTGCACGTTCCGCGACGACATCGCGAAGCTGCGCAAGGCCGGCGCCGAGGTGGTCGGGGTGAGCCTGGACGACGTCAAGTCGCATGCCGCATTCGCCGAAAAATACCGCGTGCCGTTCCCGCTGCTGGCCGACTCGGAGCGCAGCGTCGCCACCAGCTATGGCGTGCTGACCTCGCGCATGGGCATGCACTACGCCAAGCGCACCACCTTCCTGATCGACCCGCAGGGCAAGATCGCAAAGGTCTACGTGGACGTCGATCCGGAAAAGAACTCGGCCCAGGTGCTGAGCGACCTGGCCACGTTGAAGGCGGCGCCCTGATGCCGCTGGCGGTGCGCGCCGACCCCGCGCCGGCGCGGCGCTTCTCGGCGTGGGCGGTCGGCCCGTGGGTGCTGCTGCTGTTCGCCGCGCTGGGCTTCGTGCAGTACCTGCGGCATGCTGAGTACATCTACCTGGCTGCCACCTTGCTGGTCATCGTGGCATGCGCCGGTTGCATCCTGCGCCAGGCGTGGGCGCGGCCGGCGCTGCAGGTGTTGGCCGTGCTGCTGGCTGTGTGGGCGCTGGCCAGCGGCGTGCTGATGCTGCAGCAATGGGGCGATTTCGACACCGCCAGGCAGCATGCGCTGGCGCAGCCGCAACTGGGCGAGGTGGCGCTGTGGATGATCGCGCGGGCAGAACGCACCTGGCAGGTCGGCCTGGCGCTCAAGGCCGCGGCGATCCCGCTGCTGCTGTGGCTGGCCTGGCAATTGGGTCGTCCGACGGTGCGCGTGCAGTTCCGTTCGCGGCCACGTTGAGTGAGCAGTTCAGCGACGGTTGCGGCAACGTCGGCTATCGCTGGGCGAGTCCATCTTCCGGGAATCTCCATGCGCCTGCCGCGATTGCTGCTCCTGTTCGTCCTGCCACTCCCCGCGCCGTGGCTGCACGCGCAAGACCTGGCGACGACCTGCCACGCCAGCAGCAGCTATGACGTCACCTTGAAACCCGGCAGCCTGTTGTTCGATCGGCCGGCGCCGGCGCCGTTCCACGTCGAGCTGCAGCAGGGCACGCTGCGCACCGATGGCGCCGTCGTGAAGTTGAATGCGGAAAGCGAGGACCGGCTGGTGCTGTTCGAGCGCGACCTGCGCGCGCTGGCGCCGCGGGTGCGCACGGTCGTACGCAACGGCGTGGACATGGCGACGCAGGCGCTGCGCGCGGAAGCGGACGGCATGGGCCTGGGCGCCGATACCCGTGCCGAATTCAACCGTCGGCTGGATGCGCATGCGACCGAGCTGAAGCGGCGTATCTCGGTCAGCCAGAGCACGCACGACTGGCAGGGCGACGCCGCCAATCAGGCGATGAACCAGATCGCCGGCGACCTGCTGCCGCTGCTGGCGGCCGACCTCGGCCAGCAGGCGATCAACGCGGCGCTGGGTGGCGACCTGCAGGCCGCCGCCAGCCTGCGCGATCGCGCCGCCGACATCGCTACCGAGTTGCGGCCGCGCGTGCAGTCGCGCCTGCAGGCGTTGCGTCCGCAGATCGAGGCGCTGTGCCCGTCGATCCAGCAACTCGCGGCATTGCAGCAGGGCGTGCGCGGCGGCAACGGGCAGCCGCTGAACCTGCTGCAGGTCCAGCAGTGAGCGAGGCTGGCCGCCAGCTGACTGGCGGACGGTCCGTCGCATGGGGTTAATCTCCCGCTAAGTGGGCCGGGGCGAGGATGGCGCACTTCTCGCCGACCACCGATCCACCATGCCGCGGCACCTGCCAGCACTCACCTGCGATGCCCTGATCCGGCGCAGCATCGACCTGCGCCAGCTCTATCGCCATGCCGCGACGGCGTGCGAACCGGGCTTGCGCATGGTGCTGAACGACAACGTGCACACGCTGGACCTGCTGATCGCCGACCTGCAGGCGCAGCTGCACGCCAGCGGCGGCGGGGCGTGCGTGCACGGCAGCTGGCGCGGCACCGTCCACCGGCATCTCGCCGGCTGGTTGATGCGTGCCGCCGCGCGCCGCGACCACGCATGGATCCGCGCGCTGGCGCATGGCGAGAGCGCGTTGCTGCAGCGCTTCGAGCAGGCCATCGCCGCCGCGCCAGCCGAGTCGGCGCTGGTGCTGCGCCGGCAATTGCCGCGTTTGCACGGCATCCACCTGGACATGCATAGTCTGGCCGGTACCGCACGCTATTGAACGGGGTGGTGATGCCCGTGACCGCACAGGACGTCCTCGATTTCTGGTTCGCCGAAGCAGGCACCGCCCATTGGTTTGCCGCCGACGCCGCGTTCGATGCGCAGATCCGCGCGCGCTTCGGCGAAGCCGTCGAGGCTGCCGCGAATGGCCGGCTGGACGACTGGATGGCCACCCCTGCGGGCTGGCTCGCCTTGTTGATCGTGCTCGACCAGTTTCCGCGCAACCTGTACCGCAACGATCCGCGCGCCTGGGCAGCGGACGCCCGCGCGCAACGCGTAGCCTTGTCAGGCATGGCCCGTGGTGATGACCGGCAGCTTCCCGCCGTGCAGCGCGTGTTCGCCTACCTGCCGCTGGAACACGCCGAGGACAGCGCGCTGCAGCGGCGTTCGGTGGAATTATTCGAGGCGTTGCTGGTGGAAGCAGCGCCGGAACGGCGGCAACAATTCGAGGACTACCTGGACTATGCTCGCCGCCACCGTGAGGTGATCGCGCGCTTCGGCCGCTTCCCTCATCGCAATGCCACGCTCGGTCGTGCCAGCACGCCGGAAGAGATGCTTTACCTGGCCCAGCCGGGTGCCGGTTTCTGAAGCACGGGGTGACCGGCGGGGCTCGGGATTTCAACCAGGCCATTCCGACCAGACCATTCCAATCAGACCATTCCAATCAGACCAGGGAGCAGGTCATGCGCATTCGTCTCGTCATCGCGTTGTTCGCGTTCAGTGCCGCCGTGCAGGCGTCCAGCACCTTGCGCGTGGGCAGCCAGGTACTCACCGCCGGCGACAGCCGCGAACGCGTCGTCGAGCTGCTGGGCAAGCCCACCTCGAAATCGCACGCGCGCAAGCCGCGCAGTCACGGCGGTCGCCGCGGCGGCGTTCGCGTGGTGGACAACCACCAGGGTGGCGAGCAGTGGCGCTACCGCCGCGGCGACCACGTCACCGTGGTGACGATCGTCGACGGCCGGGTCAGCGAGATCGAAGATAACCGGCTCTGAGGCGGCCCGCACGCTGAGCTGTGCGCCGCGCAGGCCGGTGTGGGGCGCATGCCCGCCGACCTCGCAGCCCCGGGTTACTGCACCGTCACCGTGCGGCGGTTGTCGCTGGAGACCTTGTCGATCAGTTCGTTGTACGGATCGACGCCGGCCAATGCAGGCTTGCCGTCGACAGTCACGGTGAGCGTGCTGTCGCCGTCGGGCAGCAGGCGCTTTTCCAGGTACAGCGGCTTGCCGTCCCTGCCGTCGCCGGGCGAGGCGGCGAACACGCCGATCTCGATCGGGATGTCCGGCTTCGCCACGGTTTCCTTGCCGGTGCCGTCGACGTGGACCTTGCCGGCGTGCACCTGCAGGGTCACTTCGTACTTGCCGTTCGGCAGCTTCTTCGCGGTGGCGTCGGTGAGGCGGTTGTCGAACAGGGTGATCTTCCAGAAGAAATCATTCAGCAGCGGCTGCAACTTCGGGTCGAGCGCCTTGCCCAGCGCGTCCATGAATTCCTGCGAAGTGGTGTACGGCGGCGGCTGGAAACCCTTGTCGAGCAGGAACTGCTTCAGCACCGCGTTCAGCACGCCTTCGCCGACGTAGTCCTGCAGCGCGTAGAACACCAGCGAGCCTTTCTTGTAGTGGATGTACTGCTGGTTCTCGACCTTCGCCAGCGGTTCCTCGGCCAACTTCTCGGTGGCGCGTCCCGCCAGATAGCCGTCCAGTTCGTACTTCAGAAACTTGTGCATCTGGTCGGCGCCATACTTCTGCTTCATCACCATCAACGCCGAGTACTGCGCCAGCGATTCGCTGAGCATGGTCGAGCCCTGCATGTTCGCGCCGATCACCCGGTGCGCCCACCACTGGTGCGCCACTTCGTGCGCGGTGACGTAGTAGGGGTAGTCGATCTTCGTCTTGTCGCGCAGGTCGGCGATGAAGCCCAGCGCCTCGGAAAACGCGATGGTGTTGGGAAAGGACTGCGCGAAGCCGTAGTAGTTGGGCACTTCGGCGATGCGCAGCTGGCGGAACTGGTAGGGCGTGTAATGCGTGTCGTAGTACGCCAGCGCGTCCCGCGCGCCCTCGATCATGCGGTCCACGTTCCAGGCGTGGGCGGGGTTGTAGTACACGGCGATGGTGGTGCCGTGGTCGTCCACGCGCTTCACCGCCCAGCGCGCCGACATCCATGCGGCGAAGTTCAGCATAGGGTGCTGCCCGCCGTCATGAGGCGTGGTGTAGTGGAAATAATGCCGGCCGCCGGCGATCCATTCCTTCTGCAGCACGCCGGGCGCCAGCGCGATCTGGTCGGTGGCGGTGGAGACCGTGGTATCGAAGTCGATCCAGTCGGCGTCGTTGCTGATGTAGGTGTTGGCGCGCGCCTTCTGGTCGCCCAGCGGAGGCATGCGCGGAACGTTGAGTGGCAGGCCGTACTTGCGGCGGTCGTTGCGGTCGACGAGCTGGTTCTGCGGCTGGTAGCCGAACTGCGGCAGCACGCCGCTGTTGAAGAACGTGCCGTTGTGGGCGAGGAACTTGCCGTCGGGTTCGTTGGTGAAACCCTTCGGCGCATAGGCGATGTCGAAGTCGAACGGCATCGACGCGCCCGGCGCCAGCGGCGTCTTCAATTTGTAGATGGCGAAGCCGAGGCGCTTGTCGTCGCTCACCGTGTCGCGCGGCGCGAAGTCCAACGAGTTCACCGTGAAGTCGGTGTCGAAGTTCACGTACAGTGTGTCGATCGGCGCCGTGGTCCTGTTGACCAGCGTGTAGTGGCCGTGGATCTCCAGCCGCCGCCGGTAGGGGTGGATGTCCACCTCGGTGCGTACCGAGGCGATGCGCGGCTGCGGTGCGTCGAGGTATTTCGCGTACCGCTTCTCGTAGTCGACGCGCTCCCGTTTTTCCGCGGTGCCGCTGCGATAGTGATTGAGCACGTTGGTGTTGTAGTAGATCCAGAGGCCGCTGCCCGCGAAGGCCAGCAGCGCCAGCCCCAGCGCGATACGCGACGGTCTGCGGAACCGCGCGCATGCCTCGCGCCACCGCTCGCGCCACGACTGCCCGGTGCCGCGCACCCAGAACAGCGCCGCCAGCACCAGCAGGGCGACGGCGCAGCTCGCCCAGTAGAAGTCGAACCACAGCGCGGCCTTGAGGAAATGGCCGAAGCCGTTGAGGTCCGAATACGGCGTGGAGGGCGCGGCGGCGTAGTTGTAGAGGTTGTGGTCCCAGTGCAGCAGCGGAAAGGCGATCTGGCAGACGAACCACAGCACGGTCAGCAGATAGCCGAGGAAGCGGTTGTTGGACATCACCTGCAGGAACAGCGCCAGCACCGCCAGCAGCGCGAACGGAATCGCCTGCAACGCCAGGGTGCCCAGGTACAGGCCCGGCTCGATGTGCGTGTAGCCGTGGGCCAGCTGCCAGCCGATGCCGAACACCGCGCTGCAGGCGAGGAATGTCACGATCACCGCCAGCAAGGCGCCCAGCTTCGCCGCCAGCGGCACCCAGTCCCGCAGCGGGAACGCGTCGCTGACTTCGGCGCTGCGCTGCATGCGTTCGCGCCAGACCAGCTCGCCGGCGTAGAACATCACGATGATGTACAGCAGCCACTGCAGGGCGCCCTGCGACATCTGCAGCACGCTGTGCGTCACCGGCCAGGTGGCGGTGCCGTAGATGCGCCCGGACAGCGCCAGGCTGAAGGCGAGGTTGACCAGGCCGAACACCAGCATCACCAGGAACGGCACGCCGCGCAGCACGCTCCAGGTGTCGAACGCCAGCAGGTGGTGCAGCTGAACCCATTGCGCGCGCCCACCGACCGCCAGCCGCGCCACCGGCAGCGCCGGCGCGGCGACGCCGGTGGGACGCAGGATCGGCGGCTCCGCGCGCCGCGTGCGCCGGCGCCACTGCAGGCCTTCGCGGTCGCTGCGGAACAGCGCGAACGCGGCGCCGGCGAGCGCCACCGCGATGCCGGTCCACAGCAGCCGGTTGAACAGCAGCAGGCCCTCCAGCGCCGGCAACTGCCGGTTGAGCTGGTCCGCCGACCAGTAGCGCGTGACGATCTGCAGGGTGCGGTTGCCGAACGGGTCGAGGATCGCGGCCAGTGCGTGGTGGTTGACGTCCTGGGTCAGCAGCTTGGCCACCGAGAGCAATACGATGAAGGCGATCACGCCGATCAGCGTGGCCAGCAGCGAGCGGGTGGCGGTGGCCAGCAGGAACAGCAATGCCGCGATGAACAGCAGGTTCGGCAGCAGCATCACGCCGAACGCCCAGGCGTAGCCGCGCCAATCCGGCGGCCCCAGCCGCGCCGCCTCGATCCACGGCATGCTGCCGCCCGCCGCCAGCCCCAGCGCGCACAGCAGCATGATCGCCACCATCACCAGGTAACCCGCCGCGAAGCGCCCGCCGAGATAGGCGTGCTTGCGCACCGGCGTGGCGAACATCAGCTCGGCGGTGCCATGGTCGAAGTCGCGCAGGGCCGCGCCGGCCACGAAGGCGGCTGCCAGCAGCAGGCACAGTGGCGCGAGGTTGTCGAGCAGCCGCACGATCACCAGCGGCGCGTTGCGCAGCACGTTGCCGCTGGCGCCGCCGACGACCACCGCGTCGGTGCTGGCGAACGCGAAGGCCAGCGCAGCGAACACCGCGGCGATGATCCAGAACAGCGGCGCCTTCAGTTGCTGGCGCAGTTCGAAGTGGAGGATTTCGGAGAACATCGTCGTCCTTGCCGGCCGCGGTCAGGCGGCTTGCACCGTCGCCTGCGCACGCAGGCGGCCGAAGTAGACGTCTTCCAGGTCGGGCGCGACGGGTTCGAAACCTTCTCCCGGCAGCGCGTCGGCCAGCACGTGCAGCAAGGTGCGGCCGCCGGCGAGGCGGGTGGACAGGATGTTCATGCGGGCGCGGTAGCCGTCCAGTTCGGCCTTGTCGATCGTGCGCCGCCACACGCGGCCTTCCAGCGAGCGGATCGCCTCGACCGGCTCGCCGCTGAGCAGCACCTGGCCCTGGCCGATGATCGCCATGCGCGAGCACAGGTCGGTGACGTCTTCCACGATATGCGTGGACAGGATCACCACCACGCGCTCGCCGATCTCGGCCAGGAGGTTGAGGAAGCGGTTGCGCTCTTCCGGGTCGAGCCCGGCGGTGGGTTCATCGACGATCACCAGGCGCGGGTCGCCGATCAGCGCCTGCGCGATGCCGAAGCGCTGGCGCATGCCGCCGGAATAGGTGCCCAGCTTGCGCTTGCGCACGTCCCACAGGTTCACCTGGCGCAGCAGCGACTCGACCAGTTCGCGCCGCTCGCCCTTGACGATGACGCCCTTGAGCACGGCGAAGTGCTCCAGCATCGCCTCGGCCGAGACCTTCGGATACACGCCGAATTCCTGCGGCAGGTAACCGAGCAGGCGGCGGGTGGCCTGCTTGTCGGCGAGCAGGTCCATCTCGTCCAGCTTGATCGTGCCTGCGTCCGGATCCTGCAGCGTGGCGATGGTGCGCATCAGCGACGACTTGCCCGCACCGTTCGGGCCGAGCAGGCCGAACATGCCGTTGGGAATGTCCAGCGACACGCCACGCAGCGCCTTCACGCCGTTGGCGTAGGTTTTCGACAGGTCGCGTATCGTCAGCATGGGTGTCTTCCGGCGCCGCCGTGCGGCCTGAGCATGCGGATCAGCCTAAGGCATGGATCGGGGCTGCGCGTGCGCTCAAGGTCATGCATACGCATGCGCATGGTGGCCTGAAAATCGGCGAAATCCCTCGATCCGGGCATACGGAATGGGCGTGCCTTCGCTATGATTGAGGTCTTGTATGCGACCGCCATCCCCGAGCGGCACGCCATCGCCAGCAGGAGTCACTATGGCCGACCTCAAAGAAGCCCGCGTTCCCGATATCGGCCACGCAGACGTCCCCGTCATCGAAGTGCTGGTCAAGGTCGGCGACCGGGTGGAAAAGGAACAGAGCCTGATCACGCTGGAGTCGGACAAGGCGACCATGGAAGTCCCCGCGCCGTTCGCCGGCACGGTGAAGGAAGTGAAGCTGAAGGTCGGCGACGAGGTTTCCGAGGGCGCGGTGATCGCCGTTATAGAAACCGACGGCGCAGCCGTCTCCACGTCCCCCTCTCCCGCTGCGGGAGAGGGCAGGGGTGAGGGTGCGTCCGAAGCGGTGAAGCCACCAGTTTCCGCCCCTGCACCTGCCGAACCGAAGCCCTCGCCGATCGCCGGCCAGGGCGTGCAGCCGGGCAACGTGCCCGAGGGCGACGTGCCGCCGCAGGTACGCCCGCCGATGGATGCCCGCATCGTGATGCCCGGCGACGCGCCGTACGCGAGCCCGGCGGTGCGTGCCTTCGCGCGCGAGTTGGGCGTGGACATCCAGCAGGTGAAGGGCAGCGGCCGCGGCGGCCGCATCCAGCGCGACGACGTCAGCGCCTACGTCAAGCACGCGCTTGCTTCCGGCGCGCGCCCGGTGGCCGGCGCCACCGCCTCGGTGGGCGGCCTGAACCTGCTGCCGTGGCCGAAGGTCGACTTCGCCAAGTTCGGCGCGATCGAAGAGAAGCCGCTGTCGCGCATCCAGAAGATCTCCGGCGCGAACCTGGCGCGCAACTGGGCGATGATCCCGCACGTCACCCAGCACGAGGACGCCGACATCACCGAGATGGAGGCGTTCCGCAAGCAGCTCGGCGCCGAGAACAAGGATCTGAAAATCAGCCCGCTGGTGTTCCAGATCAAGGCGGTGGTGGCGGCGCTGAAGGCGTTCCCGCAGTTCAACGCCTCGCTCGACGAGTCGGGCGAGAAGCTGATCCTGAAGAAATATTTCCACATCGGCATCGCGGTGGACACGCCCGACGGCCTGGTGGTGCCGGTGATCCGCGATTGCGACAAGAAAGGCCTGCTCGACCTGGCGCGCGACCTGGGCGCGATCTCGAAGAAGGCGCGCGACAAGAAACTCGGCCCGGCCGAGATGTCTGGCGGCTGCTTCTCGATCAGCTCGCTCGGCGGCATCGGCGGCACCTACTTCACGCCGATCGTCAACGCGCCGGAAGTGGCCATCCTCGGCGTCTCCAAGTCGGTGACGAAGCCGGTGTGGAACGGCAAGGAATTCGCGCCGCGGCTGGTGCTTCCCTTGTCGCTCAGCTATGACCATCGGGTGATCGACGGCGCGCTCGCCGCGCGCTTCGCCGCCTTTCTCGCCAACCAGCTCGGCGACATCCGCCGGCTGCTGCTCTGACGGAGGCGATGACGATGGCGAACACGATCGAGATCAAGGTTCCCGACATCGGCGGCCACGGCGGCGTGCCGGTGATCGAAGTGCTGGTGCAAGTCGGCGACACGGTGGCGAAGGAACAGAGCCTGATCACGCTGGAGTCGGACAAGGCGACCATGGAGATTCCCTCCAGCGCCGCCGGCGTGATCAAGGAACTGAAACTCAAGGTGGGCGACGAGGTGTCCGAGGGCGCGGTGATCGCCATATTGGAAACCGTCAGCGCAGCCGACACCGCGCTCCCCTCTCCCCCGCGGGGAGAGGGCAGGGGAGAGGGGACGGGGTCGCCGGGTAGCTCCAACGAAGCGAACAAGAGCGGTGAGTCTCCCGCAAGCCCCAGCCCCTCTCCTCAATCCTCTCCCCGCAGGGGAGAGGAGGCGAAGGTGCCGCAAGCGGCAGCATCGTCTGGAAAGAAGCCGGACCTTGAATGCAAGCTGGTCGTGCTCGGCTCCGGCCCCGGCGGCTACAGTGCCGCGTTCCGCGCCGCCGACCTCGGCGTCGATACCGTGCTGGTGGAACGCTATGCCAGTCTCGGCGGCGTCTGCCTCAATGTGGGCTGCATCCCGTCCAAGGCGTTGCTGCACGCGGCGGCGGTGATCGACGAGGCCGAGGCGATGGCCGCGCATGGCGTCAGCTTCGGCGCGCCGAAGATCGACATCGACAAGCTGCGCGGCTTCAAGACCAAGGTGGTCGGCCAGCTCACCGGCGGCCTCGCCGGCATGGCGAAGCAGCGCAAGGTGCGCACCATGATCGGCACCGGCATGTTCGTTTCGCCGAACGAAATGGAAGTCCAGACGGCCGACGGCGTGAAACTGCTGCGCTTTGAACACGCGATCATCGCGGCCGGATCGCAGTCGGTGAAGCTGCCGGCGTTCCCGTGGGACGACGAGCGCATCATGGACTCCACCGGCGCGCTGGAAATGAAGGACGTGCCGAAGAAGCTGCTGGTCGTCGGCGGCGGCATCATCGGCCTGGAAATGGCCACCGTGTACGCCGCGCTGGGCAGCGAAGTGACCGTGGTCGAGTTCATGGACCAGCTCATTCCCGGTGCCGATGCGGACCTCATCAAGCCGCTGGCCAAACGCATGGACAGCCGGCTCAAGGGCGTGCATCTGAAGACCAAGGTGGTCACCGCCAAGGCCACCAAGAAGGGTATCGAGGTCGGTTACGAAGGCGACAGCATTCCCGCGACCACGCTGTTCGACCGCGTGCTGGTGTCGGTGGGCCGCTCGCCGAACGGCGGCAAGATCGGCGCGGACAAGGCCGGCGTCGCCGTCACCGAGCGCGGCTTCATCAGTGTCGACTCGCAGATGCGCACCAACGTGCCGCACATCTTTGCCATCGGCGACCTGGTCGGTCAGCCGATGCTGGCGCACAAGGCCACCCACGAGGCGCATGTGGCAGCCGAAGCGGTGGCCGGCCTGAAGAGCCACTTCGACGCGCGGGTGATTCCGTCGGTGGCGTTCACCAACCCGGAAGTGGCATGGGTCGGCGTGAGCGAACGCGAGGCGAAGGAGAAAGGCCTGAAGGTCGGCGTCGGCAAGTTCCCTTGGGCGGCCTCGGGTCGCGCCATCGGCATCGACCGCACCGAAGGTTTCACCAAGCTGATCTTCGACGAGGAAACCCACCGCATCGTCGGCGGCGGCATCGTCGGCGTGAATGCCGGCGACCTGATTTCCGAGCTGGCGCTGGCGATCGAGATGGGCAGCGAAGCGGCCGACATCGCGCTCACCATCCACCCGCACCCCACCCTGGGCGAATCGGTCGGCATGGCGGCGGAAGTGTACGAGGGCACCATCACCGATCTGTACGTGCCAAAGAAAAAATAAGCCATCACGCCACGGACGGCGCGGCACGGTGCGATATCCCCGCTCCCCGTCAGAGGACGCCTGATGAAACTTGCGCAACTCCGCATCGTTGCCGCCATCGCCCTGCTGGTGGCGGCCAATGCCAACGCCGATGTCGGCCGCGGCGATCGCTACTCCGGCCACACCTGGGCCTCGCGCTCGCCGGTACTGGCGCAGCACGGCATGGCGGCGACCGAGCAGCCGCTGGCCTCGCAGATCGCCGTCGACATCCTGAAGAAGGGCGGCAGCGCAGTGGACGCGGCGATCGCGGCGAACGCCGCGCTCGGCCTGATGGAGCCGGTGCTGAACGGCATCGGCGGCGACTGCTTCGTGATCGTGTGGGATCCGAAGACGCACAAGCTCTATGGCTACAATGGTTCCGGCCCGTCGGCGAAGGGTCGCGACTTGGCGAAGATGCAGGCCGAGGTGAAGGCCGCCTATGCGAAGGCCGGGATGCCGGCGAAGGCGCACATCCCGCCGGTCGGCTCGCTGCCGGTCACCGTGCCCGGCACCGTCGATGCGTGGGGTGCGCTGCACGACAAATTCGGCAAGCTGTCGCTGGCCGATGACCTGGCGCCGGCGATCGCGTATGCGAAGAACGGTTTCCCGGTCACCCAACTGGTCGCCCAGTACTGGAAAGGCGGCATGGCCAGGTTCGAGCGCGAGCACGGCCTGATCGAGGAAAGCGCGAACGCGCGGCGTACCTACCTGATCGACGGACACACGCCGGCCGAGGGCGAAATGTTCCGCAATCCCGACCTCGCGCGCACGCTCACGCTGATCGCCGAGGGCGGCCGCGACGCGTTCTACAAGGGCGCGATCGCGCACACCATCGACAGCTACTTCAAGCGCATCGGCGGCGACCTGCGCTACGCGGATTTCGCCGACTATCACGGCGAGTGGGTCACGCCGCAGTCGGTCGACTACCACGGCTACAACGTCTACGAACTGCCGCCGAACGGGCAGGGTTTCGCCGCGCTGGAGATGCTGCAGATCCTCAAGGGTTTCGACCTGAAGAAGATGGGCGTGGGCAGCGCCGATGCGGTCACCGCGATGCTGGAGGCCAAGCGCCTGGCCTATGAAGACCTGGCGAAGTTCTACGCCGACCCGCGCTTCGCCGACGTGCCAATGAAGGGCCTGCTGTCCGAGGCGTATGCGGACCAGCGGCGCAAGCTGATCCATCTCGATCACGCCAACCCGAACCTCGGCCCCGGTCATCCAAAACTGTTCAACGGCGACACCACCTACTTCGCCACCGCCGACAAGGACGGCATGATGGTGTCGATCATCCAGTCCAACTATCGCGGCATGGGTTCGGGTCTGGTCGCCGACGGCCTCGGCTTCATGTTCCAGGATCGCGGCGAGCTGTACTCGCTCGATCCGAAGGCCGCCAACGTCTACGCCGCCGGCAAGCGGCCGTTCCACACCATCATTCCCGGCTTCGTGATGAAGGACGGCGAGCCGTACATGGCGTTCGGCCTGATGGGCGGCGACATGCAGCCGCAGGGCCACGTGCAGGTGCTGACCAACATGATCGACTACGGCATGAACGTGCAGGACGCCGGCGACGCCGCGCGCTGGCGTCACTACGGCAATGCCGAACCCACCGGCGAGCCGTCGCAGGGCATCGGCACGGTCGAGATGGAATCCGGTTTCGATCCCGCGGTGAAGGCCGAGCTGGCGAAGCGCGGCTACAAGGTCGTGCCCGGCACCGGCAATTTCGGCGGCTACGAGGCGATCATGTATGACGCCAAGCAACACGTGTACTGGGGCGCCACGGAGATGCGCAAGGACGGCGAGGTGATCGGCTATTGAACGCGATGCCGTTGAAGGTATGTCTTGCCGGCGCCACCGGCTGGGCCGGCTCCGAGCTGGCGCGCGGCATCGCCGCGGCCGATGACCTGGCGCTGGTTGCCGCGGTGGCGCGCCGACACGCCGGGCAAGCGCTTGGCGATGTGCTGGGCGAACCGCGGCTGGCCGCGCCGATTTTCGCCAGCGCCGCCGAAGCATTGGCGCAGCCCTGCGATGTGTTCGTCGAGTACACCCATCCCGACAGCGCCAAGGCGAACGTCCTCGCCGCGCTGGAACATGGTGCGCACGTGGTGGTGGGCACCTCGGGCCTCACCGACGAGGATTACGCGCAGATCGACGCGGTCGCCCGCGAACGCCGGCGCGGCGTGCTGGCTTGCGGCAATTTCGCGTTGACCGCGGTGCTGTTGATCAAGTTCGCCGAGATGGCGGCGAAGCTCATCCCGCAGTGGGAGCTCATCGACTACGCCAGCGCGGGCAAGCCGGATGCGCCCAGCGGCACCGTACGCGAGCTGGCCACGCGGCTGGGCCGGGTGCGCCAGCCGCAACTGGAAGTGCCGCTGGAGCGGACCGTCGGCATGCGCGAGACGCGCGGCGGCACGTTGGCCGGCAGCCAGGTGCATGCAGTGCGCCTGCCGGGTTTCGTGATCGGCGTCGAGGCGATCTTCGGCATGCCGGAGCAGACCCTGAGCCTGCGTCACAACGCGGGCAGTGGTGCGCAGCCTTATGTGGGTGGCGCGCTGCTGGCGATCCGCAAGGTGCCCGGCCTGGTCGGCCTGCATCGCGGGCTGGATGCGGTGCTGGAGTTGTAGCGCGCCCCGCTCTTGCGGATGGTTCTGTACGGGCCGCTGCCTGCCGCTCTTGCCCACCCTCTCGAAAAGCCGGCGGACGGTGTCCGTCCTACGCGGCCGAGCCTGCATGCCGTGCGCAGGAGGCAGGTGGCTCAGTCCGTCTTCCCCGGCGCGTGCCGTTGCCATAGCCCGAGCAGCCAGGATGCGCCGAGGCAGCCGGCCAGTGCCAGCAACCAGCGGGTGGCCGGTGCGTGCGGGGTCGGCAGGAGCGAGAGGAACGATGGCAGCCACGCGCCGCCGTAGATCGCCACCACTACACCCGCGGCCACGGCAAGGACAGCTGCCAGCGCCAGCGTCAACGTGGATTCGAACGAGCGGCCGGGGGCGGCCCGTCGAGTCGGGGCTGCCGCGACCCGCGCGGCCAGCCGCTGCGCGAAATCCGCCGGAAGCGCCGTCGGCAACGGTTCGCGCAAGGCGCGTGCGAGCAGGCGGTAGCGCCGGCTGCGCGCATCGTCGCCGGCGGGATCGAGCTGCAGGCGTTCGCGCCGCATCGCGCATTCCTGCGCCAGCCATTCGCGTTCGTGCGCCGCGTCGTCGAAGGGAGGGATGTGATCGTCGATGTGCTGAATCATGCTGCAACTCCAGTCCGCGTTTCGAGCGCGCCGCGCAAGCGCAGGCGTGAGCGGAACAAGTGGCTCTTGATGGTGCCGCTGGCCAGTCCGGTGATCCGGGCGATGTCCGGAATGGACGTCTCTTCGAGGTAATACAGGGTCAGCAGCGTGCGTTGCAAGGGCGGCAGCCGCTCGATCGCGGCGTGCAGGTGGCGCGCCGTTTCCTCATTCGCGCAGGCCGCTTCGAGGTCGAAGCCGTCGCCGATGTTTTCCACCAACGCGTAGTCGTCGCCGCCGCCGTTGTCGACCAGCGGGATGCGCTTGTGCTGCAGATGGCGCAAGGCGATGGTGTACGCCACGCGGCCGATCCATGATTTCAGCGCGCTCTCGTAACGGTATTGGTGCAGGCACTGGTGCACGCGCAGGAAGGTGTCCTGGCACAGCTCGCGCGCGTCCTCCGGGTTGCGCACCATGCGCTGGATGATGTGCCAGCACAGCCCCTGGTGTTCGCGCACGAGGCGTTCGAACGCGCCCGGCCGGTTGGCCAGCACGGCGTCGACCAGGTCGCGGTCGGGGCTGCTGCGGGTGTCATCCATGGGACAAGGGATACGCGCAGGCGGGAAACGGTTGCAAGCACTTTGTTGCAACCGTTCGCGGGCTGCCCGTATCCAAGGTCTCGAAGGTCCACCCTCCCGTACCCGCCACAAGGAAAGCCGCCATGAATTTCGAAATCCTGATCCCGATCAGCCTGTTCGTCTGCATCGCCTACGCCATCAAGGTTGTGGTGGACGCGAGGGTGCGCCGGCAAATGGTCAACGCCGGCGGCTCGGGGGAACTGGTCAACTCGCTGCTGCGCGACGAGGAGCTGCGCCGGCGCCATTCCTCGCTGCGCTGGGGCATCGTGCTGGTCGCGCTGGCGCTCGGCTTCGGCCTGATCCAGTGGTTCGGCTGGCAGGACGTCACGCCCGGCCTGGTCGCCGTGCTGGCCGGCGCCACCGGCCTGGGCAACCTGGCGTTTTTCGCGATCTCGCGCAGGCTCGGCTGAAGCTGGTTCAATAGCGGGCATCGCCGCACTGCCGGCATGCCCGCGAACGAACCGGCCGCATGAATGAGCAACTGCTGTTCAACCTGGTGGACCTGGCCGGTACGTTCGCGTTCGCGATCAGCGGCGCGACGGCGGCCAGGCGCTGCAACCTCGACCTGTTCGGCATTCTGGCGATCGCCTTCATCACCGCCTGCGGCGGCGGCATCGCACGCGACCTGTGCATCGGCGCGATTCCGCCGGCGGGGCTGTCCGACTGGCGCTACCTGTTCACCGCGATCGTCGCCGCACTGCTCACCATCGTGGCCTATCCGTGGGTGGAACGGCTGACTTATCCGGTGCGCCTGTTCGACGCGATGGGGCTGGGCTTGTTCGCGGTGTACGGCGCGCACAAGGCGCTGGCGTTCGGCCACAACGCGGAGGTGGCGATCCTGCTGGGCATGGTCACCGCGATCGGCGGCGGCATGGCGCGCGACGTGCTGCTGGCGCGCGTGTCGGTGGTATTGCAGAAGGAAATCTATGCGCTGGCCGCGTTCGCCGGCGCCGCGCTGACGGTGATCGGCGAGCATTACCACTGGCCCGCCGCATGGGCGACCTGGCTGCCGATCCTGGCCTGCTTCGGGCTGCGCTTCCTGTCGCTGCGCTATCACTGGAACCTGCCGCGCTTCGGCCGCGACCGCCAGGCGTGACGCGCCGCGGTCAGTCGAACAGATCCGTTTGCGCCTGGTAGCTGTCCCTGTCGACGAAGCCGGCCAGGCCCACGCCGACCAGGCGGTAGCGGCTGTCGACGGGGCGCTCGACCCGCTCGCGCAACGCGCAGGCGATGTCGGCCAGTTCGTTCGCCGACAGCGGCCGCTGTGGCGGGGTGAGGCTGCGCGTCAGCGTGTGGAAGTCCGCGGTCTTCAGTTTCAGCACCACGGTGCGCGCGACCCGGCCACGCTCGCGCTGGTGGCCGGCCCAAGCCTTTTCGGCGAGCTGGCGGATGTGCGGTTCGAGTTCGTCGAGCAGCAGGTCGTGTTCGAACGTGTCCTCGGCCGAGACCTGCAGGGTGGGGCGCTCCGGCTGCACCGGATGCTCGTCGATGCCGTGCGCCAGTTCGTGCAGGCGCCGGCCCCAGCGGCCGAAGCGCTGCTCCAGCTCCGCCTGCGCGAATGCGCGCAGTTCGCCCACGGTGGCGATGCCGAGCACGGCCAGCTTCGCTTCCATCACCTTGCCCACGCCGGGCAGACGGCCGACCGGCAACGGGGTGAGGAACGCCTCGACCTGGTGCGGGCGCACCACGAACAGGCCGTCGGGCTTGCGGAAATCCGAGGCGATCTTCGCCAGGAACTTGTTCGGCGCCACGCCGGCCGACGCGGTGAGCTGTGTTTCCTCGCGGATCGCCGCACGGATCGCCTCGGCGGTGGCGGTGGCCGAGGGCAGGCCGCTCAGCGTGCTGGTGACGTCGAGGTAGGCCTCGTCCAGCGACAGCGGCTCGATCAGCTCGGTGTGCCGCGCGAAAATTTCGCGCACCTGCCGCGACACCGCCTTGTAGCGCACGAAATCCGGCGGCACGAAAATCAGCTGCGGACACAGCCGCTCGGCGCGGATCGCCGGCATCGCCGAGCGCACGCCGAACACGCGCGCCTCGTAGCTGGCCGCGCACACCACCGAACGCGCGCCGCGCCAGGCCACCGCCACCGGCTTGCCGCGCAGCGACGGGTCGTCGCGCTGCTCCACCGACGCGTAGAACGCATCCATGTCGACGTGGAGAATTTTGCGCGGGGCGGAGGACAAGCGCGTGGCCGGCCAGTGGGGATCGGGTCATTCTAGCGAGCGCCACGCGCCGCGCCGAACCGGGTTCAGCGACGGTGGCGCAGGCGCCACTCGAACACGGCCAGTGCGGCGCTGGCCAGCACGAAGGGCAGTGCGGTGTAGGTCAGTCGGTAGCACAGGATCGCGGCGAGCAGGTCGGCGCGCGCCTGCGGCGGAAACGACGCCAGCATGATCGTCTCGAACACGCCCAGCCCACCGGGCGAATGGCTGACGATGCCCGCCAGCACGGCGGCCACGTAGATCGGCAGGAAATCCACGAACGGCGGCGCGGATGCCGCCGGCAGCAGCACGTACAGCGCGCCGAGCGCGGCCAGCATCTCCACCCCGCCGACCAGCATCTGCGTGGCAGCGATGCGCGCGCTCGGCAGCGTCAAAGTCCAGCGGCCCAGCGCGAGCGTGCGTGGACGGGTGAGCCAGACGACCAGGGCGATCAGCAACAGCAACAGCGCCAGGCCAGGCCAGCGTCCCCAGCCCAGCGTGATCGCCGGCTGCCAGCACAGTGCGCCGGTGATCACCACGGTGAAACCCAGCCCCACGCCGAACCCGGCCAGCGCCACGATGCGTGCGATGTCGCTGGCACCGAGTCCGGCCGTGACGTAGATGCGGTAGCGCAGCGCGGTGCCGGTGATCGCATGGAAGCCCAGCGTGTTCGAGATGCCCTGGGTGACCGCGCCGGCGAACGCGGCCAGCTTCGCCGGGATGCGATCGCGCACCACGGTGCGTGCCGCCAGCACGTCGAACATCGCCAGCATCGTCAGGCTGAGCAGCGCCGCGCCGGCCGAACCCGCGATGCGCCAACCCGGCAACCGCGACCAGGCCGTCGCCACGTCGCGCCAGGCCAGGTGGGTGACGTAGCGATGCAGCAGCCACAGCGCCAGCCCGAACGCCGCCAGCGAGCCCAGCCACGACAGCAGGTGCAGCCAGCGCACGGACGACCCGGGCGGAGCGTGCGGGTTCGACATGCTCAGCGGGCGTCCGCCAGCGCGGCCGGCGACAATCGGGCGACCACGTCGCGCGCCAGCCGTTCGGCGGCGGCCGGATGTGCGGCCAGGTGCAGGAACGGCTCGATCAGCTCCAGTTCCATCACCAGGAAACGCCCGCCGCTGACCACGCCGTCGACGCGCACGTAGGCGTGCTCGGCATGGCCGAGCGCGGCCACTGCCGCCAGCGCACGGTCGGCCGCGGCCAGGGTGGCGGCGTCGGGTTGCGCCGGCTCGGCGCTGCCGCCGTGCTCGCCCTGCACGCGATAGTCGCCGGCGGCCGGGTGCTTGATCACCGCATGGCTGAATTCGCCGGAAAAATACAGCAGCGACCATTCGCCGTCGCTGACCACTTCCGGCACGAACGGCTGCACCAGGTAGTCGCAGTCGCGCGGCAGCTGTTCCACCGCACCGGCGAACGCCGCGTCGCCGACCGTGCCGCGCAGCGTGTGCCAGGCGCCGCCGCTGATGCTGGGCTTGATCACCACCTGTTGCCCCGCCATCGCCGCCAGCACGTCGGGCAGCGCGGCCGTACTGGCCAATTGGGTGGGAATGATCGCCACGCCATGTTGCGCGAGTTCGAGCAGGTAGCGCTTGTCGCTGTTCCAGCGCAGCAGCGCGCTGTCGTTGATGGTGGGGATGCCCAGCGCATCGAGCCGGTCCAGCCAGTCGAGGAACGCCGCGTGGTGCTTGAAATAATCCCAGATGGTGCGGATCAGCACCGCGTCGAACGCCGACCAGTCCACCGCCGGGTCGTTCCACACGCAGACCACCGGCGGCAGGCCAAGGCGCTCCAGCGAAGCCGCCAGATGCGCGTCGTCCGGCTGGATCGACGGATGGTCGGCGGACGTGGCGAGGGCGAGCCGGCGGGTGGCAGGATGAATGGACATGGCGACACCTCCAATAGCGGAAAGGGCGCCCTTGAACGGATTCGCGTACCGAGCGTGGCGGACGGCGTCCGCTGCAGCACCCCTCGGCAGCGATGGCGCCGCGCAATCGTCGTGGCGTCACAAACCGGCAGCGCAGGTCGCGCCGCCGGCGACAGTCTTCCGGTGCGGCCGCGGCTTGTCAATTTGCCGGATGGCATGTTGCCGGGCACGACCCCATGCCACGCGGGACTGGTAGAAACGGCATCGACAATGGCAAGGTAGCCGGCATGCTGACCGAACCCGCCAATGCCTATGCCCGTCGCCTGAATACCTGGGACGCCGCGATGATCGTCATCGGCGGCGTGATCGGGGCAGGTATCTTCCTCACCCCGGCCACGGTGGCGCGCAACACGTCGTCGGGTACGGAGGTGCTGATCCTGTGGGCGATCGGTGGCCTGCTGACCCTGGCCGGCGTGCTGTGCTACGCCGAACTGGGCGCGCGGCGGCCGCAGGCGGGCGGCATCTACGTCTACCTGCGCGAGGCGTTCGGGCTGCTGCCGGCGTTCCTGTTCGGCTGGACCATGGCGCTGATCAACTACCCCGGCAGCGTGGCCGCGGTGGCGACGATGTTCGCCGAGTACCTGTGCGCCGCGATCGGGCTGCCGCCGCTGCTGTACGTGAAGCCGGTGGCGGTGGGCGCGATCGTGTTCATCGTGGGCGTGAACCTGTTCGGCATCCGCGCCGGCGCGTGGATGCAGAACGTGTTCACCGTGCTGAAGCTGGCCGCGATCGCCTTGCTGGTGGTCGCCGGGCTGGTACTGGCGCACGGCCAGCTGGGGCCGGTGCTGGTGGTGGACGCGGCACCGCCCGTGTCGCCGTGGTCGTTCGTCGGCGCGCTGCTGCCGGTGCTGTTCACCTACGGCGGCTTCCACTACCTCAACGACCTCGCCGGCGAAGTGCGCAACCCGCAGCGCACGCTGCCGCGCGCGCTGGGCATGGGCATGGCCGGCGTGCTGATCTGCTACCTGCTGGCCAATTTCGCCTACCTGGCCGGGCTGGGCCACGCCGGCCTCGCCGTTAGCCAGGCACCGGCGGCGGACCTGATGCGCCGGCTGTTCGGCGAGCACGGCGCCACCGTGATCGCGGTGGGCATCGCCTGCTCCACCTTCGGCTACTGCAGCATCGCGATCGCCGGCGGCGCGCGGGTGCTGCAGACGATGGGCGCGGACGGCGTGTTCTTCCGCGCCGCGGGTCGCGTCGACCTGCGCACGCGCGCGCCGCAGATCGCGCTGGCCTTGCTCGGCGCCTGGGCGGTGGTGCTGACCCTGTCCGGCAGCTTCAACCAGCTGCTCAACTACACCACGGTGGGCGAGTGGCTGGGCCACGTGTTCGGCATCGGCACGCTGTTCTGGTACCGCAAGCATTTCATCGACCAGCCGGCGCCGTACCGGGTGCCGTTCTACCCGCTGCTGCCGCTGGTCTTCGTGATCACCGTGTTCGGCGTGATCGTGGCCAGCGCGATCCACGCGCCGGGCGACGCCGGCATGAGCCTGCTGATCATCGCGCTCGGCGTGCCGGTGTATTACGGCTGGCGCTGGCTGGAAGGCCGCAGGGCGGTCTGAACGGCGTCGCCGGGACATGTGCCGCCGCACATAGCCTGCGGTTGTGGAACCTGCATCCATTGGCAGTGGCGTGTCGCCGGGGCAACCGATACGGTTGGGTTGCGTTTTCTGCTTTTCATCCATGCACTACCGCATGCCTTGCCGCGGCACGCGGAATCACGACAGCCGGGGGACACACCATGCCCACCATGACTGCCTACCGATGGCGACCCGCGATCGATCCGGTGCCGGGCACCCGGGGTGATACCGACCCGTTGCCGGTCGATGCCCGCCAGGTGATGGCCGATGATCGGCGTCGCCGATGCTGCATGGGGTGGCATGTGACGGCACGAACCCGGCATTGGCATCTGTCCGTGAAACCGCCACGGCCGCACCGGGGCAATCACCCGCTGAAGGAAATCGCTACATGATCCAACTGGATGCCGTGGAAACCCTGGCCTTCGGCGGCGTGGTGCTGTTCGCCGGTTACGCCTTGTGCCGGTTGATCCCCGTGCTGGGCCGCTACAACATTCCCGAGCCGGTGGTCGGTGGCTTGGTGATGGCCTTGATCGCGCTGGTGGCGTATCGCTTCGATACCACCCTGGTCGCGTTCGACACCAGTTTGCAGCAACCGCTGATGGTGGCGTTCTTCACCACGGTGGGCGTGAATGCCAGCCTGGCGCTGTTGCGCGTCAGCGGTCGTCAGGTGATGGTGTTTCTGGCGCTGGCCAGCGTGTTTGCGGTACTGCAGAACCTGCTGGGCATCAGCGTGGCGACCGCGTTCGGCCTGCATCCGCTGTTCGGCGTGCTGGCCGGTTCCACCACGCTGACCGGCGGTCCGGCGACCGGGCTGGCGTTTGCGCCGCTGTTCGAGCAGGCCGGCGTGGCGGGCGCCGAGTCGATCGCGATCAGTTCGGCGATGGCCGGCATCATCTGCGGCGGCGTGATCGGCGGCCCGGTGATCACCCTGCTGATCCGGCGCTTCAAGCTGCGCCCCGAAAGCGGCGTTGCGGGCGTGTCCGGCGCCGATGCCACCATGCTGCCGATCGAGGAACCGCTGGACGACGCCGGGCGCGAGTTCGCCGCGCTCAAGAGCATCGTGATCATCCTGATCGCGATGTGGGCGGGCTCCTGGGTCGGGCAGGGGTTCGCCGCGCTGGGGCTGACCCTGCCGGCGTACATCGGCGCGATGCTGGTGGGCGCGCTGATCCGCAATATCGACGACTACACCGGCTGGATCGGTTTGTCCGTGCGCAGCACCGACGTGATCGGCAACGTCGCCCTGGCGATGTTCCTTGCGGTGGCGCTGATGAACCTGCGCCTGTGGGAACTCGCGGGGCTGGCGCTACCGCTGATGGTCAACCTCGCACTGCAGATCGTGCTGGTGGTGCTGTTCTGCATCCCGGTGTTTCGCCTGATGGGCCGCGATTACGACGCGGCGGTGATGGGCGGCGGTTTCATCGGCTTCATGCTGGGCACCACCGCCAATGCGATGGCGGTGATGCGCACGCTGGTGGAGCGCTACGGCGTGGCGCCGCGGGCGTTCCTGGTGGCACCGCTGGTCGGCGCGTTCTTCATCGATTTCACCAATGCGCTGATCATCACCGGGTTCCTGAATTTCTGGGAATGAACGGCCGGGCCATAACTGCAGGTTAATCCATGCCGACATAAAGCGATGTGGCAACGGAGGGCTTGCCCGTTAGGCTAGGCGCATGTCCGACAACGCCCGCATTCGCTCTTCACGCCGTGCATTTTTCCGGTCGGCGCCGATGCCGTTCGTGACGACCGTGGTGCCGATGGTCGCTGCGTACGGTATGCACGCGTGGTGCGCCGCCCCGGGGCGCGAAGACCACGTGCGTTCGCCACAACGATGACCGTGCAGACGCCACCCGAATCCGCGGGGCCTTCCGTGACAACGACCGACCCGGAGCCGGCGACGTTCGTGCCCGACGAGCGCACGGTGGACATCACCGTGCTGGGTGCGGGCGTGGTCGGCGTGGCCACCGCCTACGCGGTGGCGCGCCGCGGCCTGTCGGTGCGTCTGGTCGATCGTGCGAGCGGTCCCGCGTTGGGCACCTCGTTCGCCAACGGCGCCCAGCTGAGCTATGTCTATACCGACGCGCTGGGCAGCCCGGCGCTGTGGAAACACTTGCCGCAACTTTTGCTGGGCCTCGACCCGGTGTTCCGCATGCACTGGCTGTTCGATCCGGATTCGCTGAAGTGGGGCCTGGCGTTTCTGCGCAACACGACGGCGACGCGCTTTCGTGAGAACACCCTGGCCGTGCTCGAGCTGGCGATGGAATCGAAGTCGGCGATGGATGCGCTGCTGCAGCGGCATCGGATCGAGTTCAGCCACTCGGCGCCCGGCAAGATGCACCTGTACCACGACGCCGGCGCGCTGCGCCGGGCGGAGGCGATCGCCAAGATCAAGCAGCGGCAAGGCGTAGTGCAGCAAGTGCTGTCGCCGCGCGAGGCGGCGGCGATCGAGCCGGCGCTGGAAGGTGTCGCGGGCCTGGTCGGGGTGATGCATTCGCCACAGGAGGAAGTGGGCGACCCGCACCGCTTCTGCGTCGAGCTGCTGCACGTGCTGCGCGAGCACTACGGCGTGCAGGCGTGCTTCGGAACCGATGTCGATGATCTGGTGCGCGAGCCGGATGCGATCACGCTCACCACTCGCGACGGCCGCCGCTTGCGTTCGCGGCAGCTGGTGGTGTGCGCGGGGGTGGAATCGACGTGGCTGGCGCACAAGCTGGGTACCCGCATGCCGCTGATGCCGATGAAAGGGTATTCCTTCACCACCCGCTGCGGTCCGCGCACGCCGGTCGCCAGCATCACCGACACCACGCGCAAGCTGGTGTTCTGCCGCCTCGGCGATCACCTGAGGGTCGCTGGCCTGGCCGAACTGGGCGTGCGCGATACCGCGGTGGAGCCCGAGCGCAGCGATCTGCTGGTGGCCCTGGCGCGCGATTCGCTGCCCGCCGCCGCGGACTATGACGCCATCGAAAGCCGCTGGGCCGGCTTGCGCCCGATGACGCCGTCGTCGATGCCGATCATGCGCCGGGTGCAGGACGGCATCGTGTTCAACGTCGGCCACGGCATGCTGGGCTGGACGCTCGCCATGGGCGCGGGCGAACGGGCCGCCGCGTTGCTGGTGCAGCGGTAAATCGCGCGACACCTTGCGGCGGCGAGTTGTAGCCAAGAACAACCGTCGTCATTCCGGCGCAAGCAGGAATCCAGTGACCCACCCACGGTTCTGCACAAAATCCGCGGATGCTCGCGCGCATGCGTCGCGATGGCTGCGCTTCACCTTCGCGCGCCATACTCGGCCTTTCAACCAAGGCCGCGGATCATGAAACGGATCGTCTTCGCCGGTTGCCTGAGCCTGCTGGTGCTGGATGGCTGCCACGCGGATACGCCGGCGGCGTCGATCGACCTGGCTGCGGCGACGGCGCCTGTCACGCTGGATCACGTGCGCCGTGATGGCGCGCCCCAGGCGGTCGCCGGTTTTACCTTGCAGCGCTACACCTTCGAGGTGGCCGCCGCGCCGACGCTGACGGTGACACCGGCGCACGCCTGGTCTGCTGGCGACGAGCTGCACGTGCAGGTGCAGAACGCGATGCCGTGGGCAGTCACGTTGACCGTCGACATCGACGGTGCAAGTCCGGGCCAGCACTTGCACGCGCAGATCGGCCTCCCGGCCGGGCCGGCGCAGACGCTGGTGATTCCCCTGCACGCAGCGAGCCCGCGCGCCATGGGCATGCAGGCCGCGCCGCCGATGCCGTTCGACGACGACGGCCGGGCCATCCTGCTCGCCACCACGGTGGAAGGCACGCTCGATCCGCGTGCAGTGCGCGCGCTGCGGTTCGGCATCCCGGCGCCGCAGGCCGCGCAAACCCTGCTGCTGGGACGCGTCGAGGCGGTATCCGGCCAGGACCTGCAGCAAGCTGCCTACAGCGGCATCGTTGATCGTTACGGCCAGGCGAGTCGTGCCCGCTGGCCGGAGAAAATCGATTCCGATGCCACCTTGCACGCCGCGCATGCACACGAACGATCCACGCTCGAGCAGGCGAAGGCGGAATGGGTTCGGCAGGATAAATGCGGCGGACGTCTGGACGTCCAAAACCTCGCCAGGACTGGCTGGTTCCACACGCAGAAGCAGGGTGGCCGCTGGCGGCTGGTGACACCCGAAGGCCACGCGTTCTTCTCGCTCGGCGTCAACGCCGTGACGGCCGACGGCGGGCGCAGCTATGTCGAGGGTCGCGAGTTCATGTTCACCGATCTGCCGCCGAATAATGGCGAGTGGGCGGCGTTCTACGGCAGCGGCGACAACCGCAACGGGGACCAGGGCGCCAGCCATGGCATCGGCTACAACCACGGCCGCTGGTTCGACTTCTACGCGGCAAACCTGTATCGCGTCGATGGCCAGGGCTGGCTGGACGCGTGGCGCACGCGCACGCTGCAGCGGTTGCAGGCGTGGGGCTTCAACACCATCGGCAATTGGAGCGACGACGCGCTGGGCCAGGCACACCGACTGCCGTACACGCGCTCGATCAACATCGCCGGCGACTACGCCAACGTCGCCAGCGGTTATGACTACTGGGGCCGCATGCCCGATCCGTTCGACCCGCGCTTCGTGCAGGCCACGGAAGCGGCCGTGACCAAGGCGAGCGCCGGCGTGCGCGACGATCCCTGGCTGCTCGGCTACTTCGCCGACAACGAGTTGGCCTGGGCCGGCAGCGGCCCGCAAGGTCGCTGGGGTCTGGCACTCGGCACGCTGGCTGGCGACGCGAAGAGTCCGGCCAAGCAGGCCTTCATCGTGATGCTGCGCAAGAAGTACGTGGCGCCGGAAACGCTGTCCGCGGCATGGGGCATCGCGCTGGGTTCATGGGATGCGTTGAACGTCACCGGCTTCGTCGCGCCCGCGCCGAACGAGGCGCACCCGGCGATCGCCGCCGATTACAGCGCGTGGCTGCGACGCTACGCCGACACCTATTTCCGCACCGTGGCCGAAGCCATCCGCCGCCACGATCCGCACCATCTGTTCCTCGGCGGCCGCTTCGCGGTGAACACGCCCGAAGCCGTTGCCGCCTGCGCGCAGTACTGCGACGTGGTCAGCTTCAACGTCTACGCCGACCTGCCGCAGCATGGTTTCGACGCTGCCGCGCTGCGCCAGCTGGACAAACCGGTGCTGATCAGCGAATTCCACTTCGGCTCCGACGACCGCGGCCCGTTCGGCAAAGGCGTGGTGTCGGTGTGGAACGAGCAGCAGCGCGGCGAGGCCTACGCGAAATTCGTCGCCGCGGCGGCAGCCGATCCGTCCATCGTCGGCGCGCACTGGTTCCAGTACACCGACCAGCCGGTAACGGGGCGCCTGCTCGATGGCGAGAACAGTCATATCGGGCTGGTGGGGATCACCGATATTCCGTTTGGCGGGTTTGTGGAGGGGGTGCATGTAGCGAACCGGAATGCCGTACATCCGCATGAGTGAGGCAGTACGATTTGGTTCGACCTTACCCCAGCGGATGATTTGACATGAAGTCAACTATTCGTTGCCCCTATGAACTGGGCCCAACATTGCATCAGCGAACTGGTACCTTTCACGTAGTTTACCGCGTGGATAGTTCGATTGATTATGGAATGTCTGTTGCCACCTTGGCGTACATAGAGCGTTACGGTGTGTGCGTAGCTTGCGGTCAAATAATAATTTCTATTGATGCGCACGAGACGTGTTTTGGTCCTTCACCATCGTGGACTGAGAGCTTGATGCCAGCTCTTTTTGTTCAGATGGATAGACAGAATTCTTGGAACCTTAGGCGGTTGTGCTCAGAGGATGGGCTAGAAGCCACAGTGATGCGTCGTCGTCGCAACATTAAGGCTGCTGGCGGTTCACTCCGTAACGAAGATGTCCAGGCGCTCTGCGTGGTTCAGGGCTCGCGGTGCTACTACTGCTTCGATCCATTTCCAAATATTGGCCCACGTCGCTTTCAGCGTGATCACTTGGTGCCGGTAGCTCATGGCGGATCATGGGATATTCAGAATATTGTTCTCGCGTGTGCTCGTTGTAACGGACTGAAGAGCGATCAGGGTGCTGAGCGATTTGTCAGGGGTCGGATTAGGTCTCTTGATCCGGAAACGCGACGGGATTTGCGACGGATGCATGCCGATGTACGAAAATGGAAGCATATACGCGGTGCATAGGTAACAACAGAAAGCAGGTGTGAGTTTCTGTGAATGGATCAGGTGATCACTAGCGTAAGGCGCTCTTAGTGAGTAACCCTATATTATTTAATGATGGGGAGGGTGTTCGTACGTTAATTTCCCTTTCCACCGCGCTCCCGCCGCCGATGCTCCCCCTCGGCTATCGCCTTGAACCGGTTCAGCGATTGCAGCCAGAGCGGGTCGTGGCCGGCTTCGTTTTCGCTGTCGGTGTCGGGCACCCGATTGAACGGGATGCGCATCGGCGCGGCGTCGTGTTCCAGCGCCAGCTGCATGCTGCCGAAGTAGAGTTTGTTGTAGCCGAATTTGTTGTTGATGCGGTCGACGAGCGCGTCGACGCGGCGGGTGTCTTGCGTCGGTGCGAACAGCGAGCCGCTGCTTTGCGTGCGCGGCACCAGGCGCATCAGGGTCACGCTGACGGACAGCGGGGTGGCGTTGGCGGGGCCGGGCAGTGGGTGGCGGCGATTGCCGCTGTCGAGTACGCCGTTGAGCAGGCGCAGCAGTTCGCGGCTGTCGTCGGTGGGGTCGAAGGCGAGGTCGCGTTCCCAGCGCTGGTCGTGGCCGATGAAGCGGATGCGCACGGCCATGGCGCCGCTGAGCATTTCCTCGCGGCGCATGCGCATGGCGGCTTTTACCAGCAGCTTTTTCAGCACCGCGCGGGCGCCGACGGGCGTGCGCAGTTCCGGACCGAGTACATGCGAGTGGCCGATCGAGCCGCGTTCGGTGGGCGCGGTCGGCAGCCAGGCGCCGCGCAGCAGGCCCCACATGCGTTCGCCCTCGATGCCGCCCCAGGCGTGCCGCAGGCGGTGCTTGTCGGCGGCGGTGAGCTGAGCCACGGTGGTGATGCCGGCTTCGTGCAGGCGCGCTTCCATCGACGGACCGATGCCGCACAGGTCGCGCAGCTCCAACCCGTGCAGTGCGTGTGGCAGGTCGGCCAGTTCGATCACGGTGAGGCCGTCGGGCTTCTTCATGTCCGAGGCGGTCTTGGCCAGGAAATCGTTTGGCGCGATGCCGATCGAGCAGCGGATCGCGCCGCCGGGTGCGGCCAGCGCCACTTCATTCTTCACCTGTTGCGCGATTTCCTCGGCGACCTCGCGTCGGCGCTGGCGGCCGACCAGCTCGCAGGCCACCTCGTCGATCGAGCCGACCCGGCCCACCGGAATCGCGTGGTCGATCGCTTCCATCAACCGGTGATGCCAGACCACGTAGCGTTCCGGCCGCGCCACGCGGATCTGGATGCCGGGGCAGCGCCGTCGCGCCTCGCGCACCATCGTGCCGGTGCCGACGCCGAACGCCTTGGCCTCGTAACTGGCGGCGATCAGGCTGGTGGTTTCGGCCGCCACCGGCGCCACGCCCACCGGGCGTCCACGCAGGCTCGGGTCCTCGTGCTGTTCGACCGAGGCGAAGTAACTGTTGAAGTCGACAAACAGGCTGCGCAGGCTCATCACGTGTCTCGCATGGCGGCCCGATGATATAGCGCGGCTGAATCTCGCCGCGGGAGACGCCGGCGCGGCCATCGGCTAGGCTGGCGCCACCGCCGGGGAGAGCGGACGGCATGGGGATGTCGCCGGGCGGTTTTCCTTCCACTGACTAGGGGGTTGTATGGGTACTTCGACGTTGGCCGCGCTGGCCGGCATGGGGCTGTTCGCGATTCTGATGATGATCGTCGTAGGCGTACTGCTTGCGGCGCTGGTGCTGAGCGTGGCGTTCCGGCTGGTGGTCGGCTACATGCCGTCCTACCTGCGCGCGCTGGGCGCGGTGGTGCTGACCTGGATCGCAGCGGCTGTGGCGATGGTGGTCGTGGGCATGGTCTCGCACGGCGGCGCCGGCGGGTTGCTGTCGCTGGCGGTGCAGTTCCTGGTGGGTGCCGCGGTGGTGAACTACCTGCTGCTGGCGCAGAACGGCAGCCAGATCGGCTACGGCAAGGCGTGTGTGGTGCAATTGGTGTATCTGGTGATCGGCATCGTGCTGGGCGTGATCATCGGCGGCATCATGATGGTGTTCTTCGGCAGCATGCTGGCGCACATGTGACCGCGGTGGAGGGGCGGGGCGGCCCGCTCCTCCGCAGAGCGCTCAGGCCAGGCTGGTGGCGACGCCGAAGCTGATCGCCATGATCACCGCCACCGCCATGCAGGCGCTGCCGGGGCGGATACGGCGGGCGTCGATGCGCGGCACCAGCCGCCACAGCAGGGCGCTGCCGATCAGCATGTCCAGCACCAATATCCAGCGCAGCAGGCCGGAGCTCAGCAGCGCGCCGTAGGGCGGATGCAGGTGGCCTTCGTAGGCGGCCACGCCGACCACCAGCAGCAGGCCGAGCATGGTCCACAGCAGGCAGGCGAGATAGATGCGGTTGAACACCACTGCGCAGCGTTCGGTCCAGCGCAATACGGACCAGCCGATCAGGGCGAACACCAGCGCGGCCATGCTGCTGTACAGCACCCACCAGAGCAGGCTGCTGATCACGGTAAGCAGGGTGGTCATGTGACTTGCTTGAATCCCAGTTTGCGCAGCAGCTTGGCCATCAGCCAGGCCGGGCCGATCAGCAGGTAGGAAAGATCGGTGAGAAAGCTGGGTTTGCGCCCCTCGAACTTGTGCCCGATGAACTGGCCGATCCAGGCGGCCACGAACACGCCGATCGCCAGATAACACAGCTGCGCGGCGCCGAGCTGCGCGTACAGGAAGTTGGTGAGCAGGCCGAGCAGGCCGAACACGATCAGCAGGCCGACCGCCAGCCGGTGCGAGCGCTTCCAGTACCAGTAGAACGCCAGCACCATCACCAGCACCGCCCACGCGCCGGGGCGGGCGAATGCGGCCGGCACCGGAATCGCCCACAGCAGCGCGATCACCGACCACACGATCGGCGGCACGCAGAACCAGTGGAAGATCTGGTTGGTCGGGTTCTGATGGTCGCCGCTGTAGCTGTCGAGCCAGTCCTGCATGGTGCGCATGGCATGTCCCCCCGTTGGAAGTTCAGTCGAGCCGGATGCCGGCCAACCGTTGCAAAGCCTCGGTGTATTTGGCGGCGGTGCGGGCGATCACCTCGTCCGGAATCACCGGGCCGGGCGCGGTCTTGTTCCAATCCTGCGTCTCCAGCCAGTCGCGCACGAACTGCTTGTCGTAGCTGGGCGGGCTGATCCCGACGCGGTATTCGTCGGCCGGCCAGAAGCGCGAGGAATCCGGCGTCAGCATCTCGTCCATCACGTACAGCTTGCCGCTGGCGTCGGTGCCGAACTCGAACTTGGTGTCGGCGATGATGATGCCGCGTTCGGCCGCATAGGCGGCTGCCCACTGGTAGATCGCCAGCGTGGCGTCGCGCACCTGGTTGGCCAGGTCGGCGCCGACCGCGTCCACCACCGCGTCGAAGCTGACGTTCTGGTCGTGATCGCCCACGGCGGCCTTGGTCGACGGCGTGAAGATCGGCGCGGGCAGTTGCTGCGCCTGCTTGAGGCCGGCGGGCAGCGCGATGCCGCACAGCGAACCGGTCGCTTGGTAATCCTTCCAGCCGGAACCGATCAGGTAGCCGCGCGCGATCGCCTCCACCGGCACCGGCTTCAGCCGCCGCGTCACCACCGCGCGTTTCTCGTACAGCTTGAGGTCGGTACCGGGCGGCAGCACCTCGGCCAGCGGCACGTCGAGCAGGTGGTTCGGTACCAGGTGCGCGGTCTTGCCGAACCAGAAATTGGAGATCTGGGTGAGCATCTCGCCCTTGCCCGGGATCGGATTCGGCATCACCACATCGAACGCCGACAGCCGGTCGGTGGCGACCATCAGCAATCGATCGTCGGACAACGCGTACACATCGCGCACCTTGCCGCGGTGGATCAGTTCAAGACCGGGCAGGTTCGATTGCGGCAGGGTGGTGGGCACGGCAGCGGGTTCCACGTGGCGGGGAGGCGCCCATTCTAGCTGCTGCGGCCGGGGCGCCGGAAACGCGGCCCCGGAGCGCTGCTAGAATTGGCGATCCTTGGCCCCATGTGTTGCCGATGCGAATCTCAGAGCCTGCTCATGATCTGCCAATGGCCCGCGCCGCGGCCCGGAGGGTTGAGCCGCTGCGGCCGTCAGGCGGCAGCGCGCGACTTGACCTGACGGCCAGTCAGGCGCTGCGTCACGCGCCACCACCCGGCAGCCACAGCAACTCAACGCGAACCATTGGCAGATCATGAGTAGGCTCTTGATCGCGGCGCTCTGCCTGCTCGCCGCCCTCCCCATCCGCGCGCAGACGCCGACGCCGCCCGCGCGGCTGGGCCTGTGCGCGGCCTGCCACGGCGCCAATGGCCATGCCGGCATGCCCGGCGTGCCGCACCTGGCCGGGCAGCGGCTGGGCTACCTGCGCGACGCGCTGAAGCAGTACCGCGACGGCCGCCGCAACGTGCCGGTGATGCGCGCTGCGATCGGCCCGGTCAGCGACGCCGAACTCGACGCGCTGGCGCGCTGGTACAGCGCACAGCCGCCGCAGCCGCAAGGGCAGCCATGAGTTACACCTATACGTTGTGGTTCGCGTTCTTCGGCCTGCTCATCGGCCACTTGCCCGGTGCCGTCACCGGCGCGGTGATCGGTTTCATCTTCGACAACCTGCGCTACAGCCGGCGCAAGAACGCCACGCCGGAAGCCGGCGGCTTCGTCGGCCCGCTGTTCACCCTGCTCGGCGCGGTGTCGAAGTCCGACGGCCGCGTGTCGGAACAGGAGATCGCGGTCGCCGAGCGCCTGATGACCCGGATGAATCTGGACGCGGAGCTGCGCAAGCAGGCGGTGGTCAGCTTCAACGTCGGCAAGCAGCCGGAGTTCGACGTCAGCCAGACCATCAACGCGCTGCGCAACTGGGTCGGCCTGCGCCGCGACCACGCGTTTCCGGTGCTCGACGTGGTGATCGAGACCGTGCTGGCCGAGGGCAACCCGCCGCCGGAGAAGATGGCGATCCTGCACCAGCTGGCGTTCGCGCTGCGGGTCAGCGAGATGGAGCTGATGGCGCTGATGGCGATGAAGGGCTACGCGTGGAACGCCGGTGCCGGCGGATCGCGCGGTTACAGTCAGGGCCGGGCCTACGGCACCGGCGGCGGCTATGCGCCGCCGCAGCGCGCGCCGCAGGGGCCGGACCCGTACGCGGTGCTCGGCATCGAGCGCAATGCCGACGACCGCGCGGTGAAGCGTGCCTACCGCAAGCTGATCTCCGAACACCACCCCGACCGCCTCGGCGACCTGCCCGAAGACATGCGCAAGCGCGCCGAGTCGCGCGCCAGCGAGATCAACGCCGCGTACGACCGGATCAAGGAAATGCGCGGGTTCAAGTAGGCAAGATATTCTCCCTCCCCTGCAAAGCAGGGGAGGGTCGGGGAGGGGTTGCTCTTGATCTTCAAGTCAAAAAGCGCACCCCCTCCCAACCTCCCCCTGCTGCGCAGGGGGAGGAGCCCGGCAGCGACGTCGTGGCAGACTTGGCACTCGTCCTCAATCTCGGCCTCACCATGACCAAGCAAGCTCCCGTCATCGCCCCATCCATCCTCGCCGCCGATTTCGCGCGGCTCGGCGAAGACACCGCCGCGGCGCTGGCCGCCGGTGCCGACTGGGTGCACTTCGACGTGATGGACAACCATTACGTGCCGAACCTCACGATCGGGCCGATGGTGCTGCAGTCGCTTCGCAAATACGGCATCACCGCGCCGGTCGACGTGCACCTGATGGTCAAGCCGGTCGACCGCATCGTGCCGGACTTCGCCAAGGCCGGCGCCAGCCTGATCAGCTTCCATCCGGAAGCGAGCGAGCACATCGACCGCACGCTGGGCCTGATCAAGGAGTCGGGCTGCCAGGCCGGGCTGGTGTTCAACCCGGCCACGCCGCTGGACTACCTGGACTACGTGATGGACAAGCTCGACCTGATCCTGATCATGTCGGTGAACCCGGGCTTCGGCGGGCAGAAGTTCATCCCCGGCGCGCTGGAAAAACTGCGCCAAGCGCGCGCGCGCATCGACGCCAGCGGCCGTGCGATCCGGCTGGAGATCGACGGCGGCGTCACCGCGCAGAACATCGGCGCGATCGCCGCGGCCGGCGCCGACACCTTCGTGGCCGGCTCGGCGATCTTCCACGCGGCGGATTACCGCGCCGAAATCGCCGCCATGCGCAAGGCGATTGGATAGGCGAGTCCGCCGCCATGCGCAAGGCGATCGGCTGAGCGTCAGCCATCGGCGGCGTTCGCCACAAAACACTCGCGCATAAAAATCCCGACGCAGTGAACGGCTGCGTCGGGACAAGCGTCATCGTAGACGTGAGAGGAAACACCATTGATTGGTGTGCCGGCACGGCCGTTTCACAGGGAGATCGGCTGCCGTGCCGGCACGTTCCACGGCAAGAGGAACGGTACCAATCACTAATACTGACCGGGGTGATCCGGTTTGGTTCCCCGCAGAATTATGAACGGGCGCAGGCCGCAACCCTGTCCGGTTCATGGTCGAAAAAATCCCCTCGCAACGAGGGGAAAGCAACCACCATGCGGGACGGAATGCGGATGGTGGGGCGGCTACACGGGTTGCCAGTCGGGATCGGTCTGTTCTGGCCCCGCGCCCGGCACGATTCCTTTCGTGCCGGGCGCACCGATGCCTTCCACGGCGAATGGGTCGATGAAACTGGGTTTGCGCATGGCGTTCGCCTCAAAGGCCGAGCAGCAGGCCGAGCAGCAGGGCGCCCAGCGCCAGCGTCACGCGCAACGGTTCGAAGCCATGCAGTTCGGCATTGGGATCGCGCTCGGTGGATTCGGTTCTCGACATCGTTCAGCTCCATGCGGAATGCATGGGTGCATCAAACCGCCGCCACGGGCGCTGGCACCGGCGGAATCGGGCCGGCCGGCTGCCGGCATGTGGCGAAACGCGGGCAAGCGCGCCGCATGGCTTGCGTACGCGCGGCCCGCATAGCACGCTGCGCGCACCACTACAGGGAGCGCGCCATGGGCCGCAGCATTGCCATCGTCGAAGACGAACCGTTGATCCGTGCCAATTACGTGGAGGCGCTGAACCGCTTCGGCTACGACGCGCGCGGCTACGGCTCGCGCCGGGAAGCGTCCAGCGCGTTCGCGATGCGCCTGCCCGAACTGGTGATCATCGACATCGGCCTGGGCGATGAGCCGGAAGGCGGCTTCGACCTGTGCCGCGAGCTGCGCGCGAAGTCGGCCACGTTGCCGCTGATCTTCCTCACCGCGCGCGATTCGGATTTCGACGTGATCTCCGGCCTGCGCCTGGGCGCCGACGATTACCTCAGCAAGGACACCAGCCTGCACCAGCTGGCCGCGCGCATCGCTGCGCTGTTCCGTCGCATCGAATCGCTGAAGGTGCCGGCGTCCAGCGAGACGGTGATCGAGCACGGGCCGTTGAAGCTGGAGTCCGAGCGCATGCGCATCACCTGGAACGGCGAGGAAGTTCCGCTCACCGTCACCGAGTTCTGGATGGTGCACACGCTGATCCGCTTCCCCGGCCACGTGAAGAACCGCGACCAGCTGATGCGCGAGGCCGAGCTGGTCGTCGACGACGCCACCATCACTTCGCACATCAAGCGCATCCGCAAGAAGTTCATCGCGGTGGCGCCGGAGTTCGACGCGATCGAGACCGTGCACGGCGTCGGCTACCGGTGGAAGCCGTGAGCCGGCGCATCGGGCTGGCGTTGATGCTGTGCGCGTTCGCGACGCTGGCGCAGGCGGCGGGCAAGGGCGACGACGTGCTGGCGCGCGGCGCCCGCGACGGCAATACGCCGGCCTGGGCGATCGCCGTCGCCACGCCGGCCGGCTGGACGCGCGACTGCTGCACCTATGCGCGCGCGATCGGCGTCAACGCCGTGCTGTACCAGGGCGAATGGAGCGGCAAGCCGCAGCGGGTGATGGTGCTCAACGTGTGGCCGCGCCAATTGCCCGCGTTGGCCGACGAGGTGCAGGCCGACCGCAAGCGCTACCTGCAGCACGACCCGGCCGGCAAGGTATCCGGCTTCACCGTGCGGCACCCGACCATGCCGTGCGAAGCCTCGGTCTACCAGGGCAGCGACCGCATCGACGACGTGCTGGTGTTCTGCGATCCGGGCGCAGCCAGCGGCGTGCGGCTGAGCTGGTCAATGGCGTTCGACAACGCCGACCCGTCGCGCCGCGCGCTGCTCGACGACTTCATGCGCGTGGTGGTGGCCTCGCGCTATCTGCGTAATGAGATGTCATCGACAGCGACACCTCGGGCTCATGGCATCTAGGTGGCGTAAGCATGATTCTGTATTGCAAGCCGCGGCGTGAAGAAAAATAGGTATTCATGCCGATGCGATGACCTGGGTGTGTACAAGGAGACATTGTCGTGAGTGTGCAAGCATGGAAGATGCCGACACGAACGCAAGCAGCTGGGTTCTGGCTGCGAACACGGCTGCTGGCGATCCTGAGGAGCGCGCATAACTGGCGCAGTCCGCGTGCGCGGCGTTGGGTGGCTGACGAGGCGTTGGCGACGGCACCCATTCGCGCGCAACTGTGTACGTCGCTCTGGGCGGATAGCAGTCCTGAGGAGTTCATGCTGACGGCCGGCAAGGTACATAACCTGAGGATCGCGGCCAAGGCGTTTGATGGTCTGGTCGTACCCGCCGGTGAGCGGCTTAGCTTCTGGCGCCAACTCGGTCGCCCCACTGCGGCCCGTGGCTATGTGCGTGGTCGCGAGGTTCGCGCCGGCTGCGTGGTGCCGACCTTGGCTGGTGGGATCTGCCAGATTTCCAACGCGCTGGCGACCTGTGCCGTCCGCGCCGGGTTCGAGCTGGTGGAACGGCATGCGCATAGCGCACGCATCGAATCCACGGCGGAGGAGGGCGACAGGGTCGATGCCACGGTGTTCTGGAACTATGTGGACCTGCAGATTCGTGCACCTGTCGCTTGGCGGCTGGAATTGAAGTTGACGTCTGACGAACTGGTGTTGACCATCCGCGCACAGGATGTGGCGCGACGACATCCGGGCACGGATTCCGGCCTGTTGCCGCGGATACCAAGGCAGGCGACCGAGAGTGTTCAGGTGATGCGCAGCTGTATGAGCTGTGAGGAAGTGCGGTGTTTTCGGCATCAGCCGTTGTCGCGTGGAAGCCAGGCGCGTAGTGCCTGGCTGCTGGACGGTTGGACGCAGGAATTTCATGACTGGCTGAACACCCAGGATGGCGTGGCCGATTGCTTGTTGCCGGTAACGACGCAGCAGTTGCCGGGTTGGTTCCTGCGTCGGGGGTTGATTGACGACGGCAAGGGATGGGGCTCGCTAGCTTCGGTTGTGAACGCACACGTCATCCAGTTTGGCTGGGCAAGCTTGCGTCGGGCGTGGTGGCTGCGGCGTCATGCGCGTGATTCCGGTCGACGCCAGGCCAGCGTGCTCGACGGCCAGCGCTGGCTGGCCGAGGTCTGTGCGCGCCGGCTGCGCCCGGAGCATACGCATCTGGTTATCGACCAAGGGCTGTTGCCCTACTTGCAGCAGCTCGGAGTGCTGGGTGGTCGGACCTACGATGTACTGGCGCATGCCCTTCCGATGGATGAGATCCAGCGCCGCCTCGATCAGGCCGCTGGCTCCAGGGTGATGGGCAAACATGGGGATGCCACACTGAAGGACTTCCGGGCTGCAACAGACCTGATGCGGGCCGAGATCGAGGCCATGCAGGGCGCGCGCAAGGTGGTGACTGCGCATGTGGAAGTGGCGGGATACTGGCGCCAACGTAGCGGCCTTGATGTGCGGCAGCTGCCCTGGGCCATGCCCGCGGCGACTATTCCACGCGTACCGCGCGCGATGGACGCCATGCCGTTGGTGGTATTTCCCGCCAGTGCGTTGGCGCGGAAAGGTGCCTACGAACTGGCCGAGGCGCTGCGTGGCCTGCCTTGTCGCCTGCGCGTGCTCGGATCCGTCTCCGCTGATACCGCGCTATGGCAGGGAGTGGCTGTGGAGTACGGAAACTATGCGGATGACTGGTTGGCCAGGGCCGATGCGGTGGTACTGCCTGCACATGTGGAACATTCGCCACGCGCACTTTTGGCGGCGTTGGCCGCTGGCATTCCGGTCATCGCGACTCCTGCCTGCGGCATGCAGGACATGGCTGGCGTGCGACTTGTGCCTGCGGGCGAAGTTGGCGCGTTGCGTGCGGCGTTGCAAACTTTGCTGGACAGGGCGCGCTAAGAACAATGATGAATATGCAGAGGGGCGACATCTCGCGTGAATTGACTGGCCTCCAGTCACGGCTCAACACCATTCCGGCCTGCCGATGACCCTGCGCCGCAAGCTGCTGCTGGTCGCGTTGTGCACGCTGGCGCTGCCGATCGCCGGCTGGCTGTACGTGCGGCAGATGGAAACGCTGCTGCGCGAAGGCCAGGCGCAGGCGCTGCTGGCGTCGGCGAATGCGGTGGCGCGCAGCCTGGTGGTGACCGGCGCGGTGGCGCCGGCGTCGGGCCGGGGCTGGTACGTGCAGCCGGCGCCCAATCCGATCACCGTCGATGGTTACGGCGACGACTGGGCGCCGCTGACGCCGTGGAGCCAGTCGCTGGGTACGCGCGGCAAGCTGCTGCTGGCTGCGGACGACAGTGGGCTGTACCTGTACGCCGACGTGCGCGCCACCCGGCGCACGCGCGCCGACGCCGACGACGCGAATGCGCTGGCCGCCGATCACCTGATCCTCGCGCTGGGCAACGCGAACGGCCAGCGCCGCTACCTGCTGGCCAGCGCGGCGCCGGGGCCGCTCACGGCGCGGCCGCTGGATCCCGCGGTGGACGGCCTGCCCGAGCTGATCGCCGCGCAATGGCAGGAGGACGGCAGCGGCTATCGGGTCGAGCTGCGCCTGCCGCGCGGTCTGCAGTTGCGCATGCTCGGCGTCGGCGTGTACGACGCGGCGGCCGGCGGCGACCGGCTGGCCGCGGACACGCGGCCCCTGCTCAGCTACTCGGACCAGCTTTCCGGCGAACTGGCGCAGTTGGTGCCCGATCGCGTGCAGGCGCGCGTGCTGGCGCCGCAGGGCTGGCTGCTGGCACGCAGCGGCCGTCTGAATACGATGCCCGGCAGCGATGGCCAGCCGGGCTGGTTCGCCGCGCTGGTCTACCGCTCGCTGCTGGCGACCCGGCTGGAGGATGCGAACCTGTGGGCGCAGGACGTGCCGCGGCTGGATACCCGCGAAGTTGCCGCGGCGGGCATCGGCAAACCGGTGTCGGTCTGGCGCAGCGGCGAGGAGCGCGGCAGCGTGGTGCTGGCCGCCGCGGTACCGATCGAACATGCCGGCCAGGTCGATGGCGTGCTGCTGCTGGAGCAGGCCAGCCGCACGGTGCCGCTGCTGGCCAACCGCGCGCTGTTCGGCCTGCTGCTGACCAGCTTCGGCGTGCTGCTGGTGGCCGGCGGCATCCTGCTGCTGTTTGCCACCCGGCTCAGCCTGCGGCTGGGCCGCCTGCGCAACGCGGCCGAGCGCGCGCAGCTCAACGATGGACGTCTGGACGGCTTGTTCGAGCAGGGGAAATTCCCGATGACCGACGCGCCGGACGAGATCGGCGACCTGGCACGCAGCTTCGAGCGGCTGTTCGAGGTGGTCGGCAGCTACACCGACTACCTGCGCACGCTGGCCTCGAAACTCTCGCACGAACTCAACACGCCGCTGGCGATCGTGAAGTCGTCGCTGGACAACCTGGAGCATGCCGCGCTGCCGGCCGAAGCGCAGCCGTACCTGGCCCGCGCCCGCGACGGCGTGGCCCGGCTCGGTGCGCTGGTGCGCGCGATGAGCGAGTCGAGCCGGATGGAGCGCGCGATCGCCGCGGCCGAACCCGAGGACGTCGACCTGCGCGAGGTGGTGCGCGGCTGCGCCGACGCCTACCGTCCGCTGATCGGCGCGCGCCGGCTCGACAGTGTGCTGCCCGACGCGCCGCTGCACCTGCATTGCGCGCCCGAGCTGGTCGCGCAGGCGCTGGACAAGTTGCTCGACAACGCGCTGTCGTTCACCCCGCCCGACGGCTGGCTGCGGCTCGCGCTGCGCGTCACACCGGACGGCGCCGAGATCGAGCTGGCCAACCAGGGCCCGCCACTGCCCGCGGCGATGCAAGGCCGGCTGTTCGATTCGCTGGTCAGCCTGCGCGACAAGGCCACCCCCGGCGACGCTCCGCACCTGGGCCTGGGTCTGTACGTGGTGCGGCTGGTGGCCGAGCGCCACGGCGGCGTGGCCAGTGCGCGCAGCCTGGACGACGGCAGCGGCGTGGCGTTCTCGCTGCGCCTGCATGGCATGCCGCGCCAGCGACTGAGTGGCTGAGGCCCTACAATGGCCGCTTCCTCGTTTGGCCATCCGGATCTTCCCACGTGATCTCCCGAGACGAATTCGACGCGCTGGTTGCCCAGGGGCATACGCGCATTCCGCTGGTGCGCGAGGTGTTTTCCGACCTCGACACGCCGCTGTCGGTGTACCTGAAACTGGCCGACGGCCCGTACACCTTCTTGTTCGAATCGGTCGAGGGCGGCGCCACCTGGGGACGCTATTCGATCATCGGCCTGCCGGCCAAACGGGTGTATCGCCTGCGCGGGCATGAACTGGAGGTGGAGGATTCCGGCGAGGTGACCGAGCGTCGCCATCTCGACGACCCGCTCGCGGAAATCGAAAAACTGCGCGCGCAGTACGACGTGCCGCGGCTGCCGCAACTGCCCGCGTTCTCGGGAGGCCTGGTCGGCTACTTCGGTTTCGAGACGATCGGCTACATCGAGCCGCGGCTGGCGCAGTGGGATCGCGTCGACGAGCTGGGCACGCCCGACGTGTTGCTGATGCTGGCCGAGGAAGTGGCGGTATTCGACAACCTCAAAGGGCGCCTTTATCTGATCGTGCACGCCGACCCGGCGCAACCGCAGGCTTACGCCGAGGCGCAGCGCCGGCTCGATGCGCTGGTCTATCGGCTGCGCCAGGGTGGTGCGTCGTATCCGCAGCTCACGCAGTCGATCGCGCTGGACGAGGGCGATTTCAAGTCCTCGTTCACCAAGCCCGAGTTCGAGGCGATGGTCGAGCGGGCGAAGGAATACATCCGCGCCGGCGACATCTTCCAGGTGGTGCCGTCGCAGCGCTTGAGCGTGGGCTTCAACGCGCGACCGGTGGACGTGTATCGCGCGCTGCGTGCGCTGAACCCGTCGCCGTACATGTACTTCGTCGACCTCGGCGAAACCCAGATCGTCGGCTCCTCGCCGGAGATTCTCGCGCGGCTGAAGGACGGCAAGGTGGTGGTGCGCCCGCTTGCCGGCACGCGCAAGCGCGGCGCCACGGAAGAAGAAGACCGGGCGCTGGAGGCCGAGCTGCTGGCCGATCCGAAGGAGCGCGCCGAGCACGTGATGCTGATCGACCTGGGCCGCAACGACCTCGGTCGGATCAGCGAGACCGGCAGCGTGGAAGTGAGCGACTCGTTCGCGATCGAACGCTACTCGCACGTGATGCACATCGTCTCGCAGGTGCAGGGCAGCGTGCGCGACGGGCTCAGCTACATGGACGTGCTGAAGGCCACGTTTCCGGCCGGTACGCTCAGCGGCGCGCCGAAGGTGCGCGCGCTGGAGATCATCCAGGAACTGGAGCCGTACAAGCGCAACATCTACGGCGGCGCGATCGGCTGGATCGGCTGGTGGGGCGACGCCGACACCGCCATCGCGATCCGCACCGCGGTGATCCACGGTGGCCGCCTGCACGTGCAGGCCGGCGCCGGTATCGTGTTCGACTCCGACCCCGCCGCCGAGTGGGAGGAGACGATGAACAAGGGCCGCGCACTGTTCCGCGCGGTGGCGCAGGCGGCGAAGGGGCTGTAGATATCCCGACCGGGCCTGGTTGTCGTGCCACTCGGACCGGAGTTCCGCCGTGAACGGGGCGGTCTTGATCAGGGGCCGGTTGGAACCCCATGCGCTCCGTGCACCGGATCGTGCGCCAGCCTGATGGCGTACAGCGCGGCACCATAATGAGGCATGTGCAACGGGAGCCGCATGTCGAAATGCGGGCTTGCGGCGAGCAGCGCATCGCGCAGCGGTGCCAGCAGCAGTTCGCCGGCATTGAAAGCGCCGCCGGAGTAAGAAATCGGCACGGGTTCGTCCGCTTCGAAGCGCAGCGCCAGGCGTAGCGTGGCGCAGATGCGGGCCAGCTCCTGACCGGCGTCGCGGAAAATGTTCGCGGCGACGGTGTCGCCGGCACGCGCGGCCTCGGCCACCTGGCACGACAGTTGGGCCAGTTCGCCACGGGCGTAGGTCTTGCCGCCGTAAACGTGGGCGCAGATGTCCAGGTCGTTGTCGAGCTGGAAGTGCGCGTTGAGGATGGCGTGCAGCGGGCCCTTGGGCAGGCGTCCGTCGCTCATGCGCGAGTAGGCGTTGAGTCCGCGCATGGCGATCCAGTAGGCCGAGCCTTCGTCGGAAAACGCTTCGCCCCAGCCGCCGGCGCGCGCCGCGATGCCGCGGCGCTGGCCGTAGCCGATCGAGCCGGTGCCGGCCACGATGTTGATGCCGTCGCTACAGGCCAGCGAGCCGGCCCAGCCGCAGACCATGTCGTTGTCGCAGACGTAGCGGTGGTGGCCCAGGATCGCCGCAGGGCAAGCTTGCAGCAGTGCCGTGGCACGGCTGTCCTCGCCGTAGGCGGGCAGTCCGAAGAAGGCATAACCGATGTCGGCCAGCGTCAGGTTGGCTGCGTCGAGTACCTTGGCCACGCCTTCAGTCAGGACGGCATGCACGCCGTCCAGGCCGACATGGGGATGGTAAGTGGTGCCGAGCTCCGCCTCGCCAAGCAGGCGGCCGTCGCTGTCGATCAGGGCGAAGCGCGTTTTCGTTCCGCCGCCGTCCACGCCAAGGTAAGCCACCGGATTCATGCGTTCGACACGTACAGGCGTACGCCCTGGACGACGCGGTTCACCAGGCCCGCGGGGTTGGGATTGTCGGGGGCCACGCCCGTGGCGCGCGCGCGGAGGAAGGCGTAGATCTGCGCGGTGGCAACGTAAGGCCACAGCAGGTCCAGGTCGGCGGCGGCGCCCATCGCAGGCACGGTGAGGCCGTCGGGTCCCGACGCCGCGCGCGGCTGTGCGCTGACCTCGACGATGCGCGCTGCGCGCCCGTCGCGCCGCAGTTCGTCCACCAGGTCCAGATCGTAGCGGCGGGTAAGTTCGTCGTTGGACACGAAAACCATCACCAGGGTGCGCCCGGTGATGAAGGTCTTGGGGCCGTGGCGGAAGCCCAGCGGCGAGTCGAAGCAGGTCGCCACCGCGCCGTTGGTCAATTCGCCCAGTTTCAGCGACGCCTCGCGCGCCAGGCCCTGCAGTACGCCGCTGCCCAGGTAGACGACGCGGTCGTGGCGGCCGAGCGCCAGTTCGCGCAGCAGCGGCAGCGATTCCCCGATGACCCGTTCGGTGGCGCCGGCGAGGGCTTCGATGCGGCCGTCCATCGTGCCGGCCGGCAGCAGCGCGGCCACGACGGCGTACATCATGCAGCTGAAGCTGGAGGTCATGGCGAAACCGGTGTCGTGGGTTTCGGCCGGCAGCAGCAGGGTCATCGAGTGGGCGACCGGCGCCTTGCCCAGCGCGCCATCGGCATTGCAGACGATCGCCAGATGGCGCACGTCGCGCACCAGCGATTCGGCGAGTTCCACCGCCGCCAGGCTTTCGGGGCTGTTGCCGGAACGGCCGAAGGAAACCAGCAGCAGCGGCTGCTCCGGGTCCAGATACAAGTGCGGGGCGCACACGATGTCGGTGGTCGGTACCGCGTCCACGCGGGCAGCCAGATGCCGGTCCAGCAGCGGCGCCACGCATTGGCCGATATAGGAGGAGCTGCCGGCGCCGGTCAGGATCACCCGTGCGGCAGGGTTGTCGATCAGGGGAGCGGCAAACGCCCGGATCTTCGCATGCAGCCCGGCCACCAGGGCGTGGGTCTGCTGCAGCATCTGCGGTTGCTGCTCGATTTCGCGCGCGGTCCAGATTGCGCCGGTGGCAATCAGGTCGGGCTCGGTCAGGCCCAGATGATCAATCGGTGTCGTGGTCATGGCATGCATGGTGGTAGTCGTCGAGTGCGGCACGGATGTGTGCCATGGTCAGGGATAGTGGGTCGCGCGTGGCGATGCCGGTGCGCAGGGCGTGCAGCGCATGCGGCAGGAACTGGCTGATCAGCGGGATCGGCGGCGGGTTCGTGCGCAGGTTGTCGAACAGGCGTTGGCGGGCCTGCTCGATCGCCGGGTCGGGCCAGTAGTAGCGAATGCGGTCGCTTAGGCTGTACTGCAGGTCCACGGTCAGCGCATGGCCTTGGCTGTGGTAGTAGCGCTGCCAGTAACCGGGCTGCTCGCGCATGCGCGCCAGCACCACCTCGCGCAGGCGTGCGCGGTGCGCATCCTCGATCCACTCCTGCTCGATCGCGTCCAGCGCCCACAGCGCTTCGCGCAGGGCGAAGGTCAGGCCGGGGCCGACCTTGAGGATGGCGAAATGATCGCGCACCAGCGCGCCCAGCGCGTCGCGGGTCTGGTAGTCGGTCGAGTGCGCCTCGAACACCATGCCCGGTACGCCGGTAATGGCTTCGCTCAGCGCACGCGCTTTCTGCGGCTGGTAGTCCACCACGTTGTGGTGATCGAACTCCACGCCGGGTTGCACCACCGAGGCGATCACCCGCTGCCAGGCCGGCTCCAGTCCCGCGGCGATGAATGCCTGGCGATGCGCCTCGATCGTGGCCAGCGCGGCCTGCGGCGTGGTCACCGCCAGGCCGTCGATGGATTCGGTGGCGCCGCCCGGCACCGGCACTTCGGTGCCGATCACGTACACCGGTGGCTCGTCGCCGCACTGCGCATGGGCGGCTTCGGCGGCTCGGCACAGACGCACCGCGCGGCGCACGATCTCGGCTTCCGGCAGCGGCTCGGGGTCGCCGCTGCAGACCATCGAGCAATCCAGGTGGATCTTGCGGAAACCGGCGGCCACATAGGCGGCCACCATCACCTCGGCCTTGTCCATCGCCGCGTCCGCGTCCAGCGCGGTCCACGGGTTGGGGCCGAGATGATCGCCGCCCAGCGCGATGCGCGCGTGGTCGAAGCCGACGCGGTCGGCGATGGCGTGGACGAAGGCGACGAAGTCGGCCGGGGTCATGCCGGTGTAGCCGCCATCCTGGTTGACCTGGTTGCAGGTCGCCTCGAACAGCACGAACGCCTGCCCGCTGCGTTGCGCGTGGCGCAGGCTCGCTTCGATGACGATGGGGTGCGCCGAGCAGATCGAGGTCACGCCATTGGCGTGTCCCTCTTTGTGTCGCGCGATGAGGTCCAGCAGAACATGCATGGAAACAGGTCCGGTCAGGAAAGGGGAGTGGTTGGGTCATGCTGAGGTTGAGCCTCGGGCTCGGGCTCGGGTTCGAGCACCAGCAGCAGCGAGGCAATCAGGGCCAGCACCAGGCCGATCATTTTCAGCGGGCCCGGCACGACGCTGGCGAATATCAAGGCCAGCGCGGCGGTCACCAGCGGTGCGCCGGCGTTGGTCAGTGGCGCGACCACGATCGCCTTGCCGTGGCGGAAGGCGTAAACCAGGGTCAGTGCGCCGACGGCGTTGAGCAACTGGATCGCCGCGGTCATCCACGGTCCGTCCAGCCCCGTGTTGACCGGCTGCGTCCAGTCGGTCATGGCCAGCGCCACCGGCGCCAGCAACAGTGCGCCCAGGGTCATGTAGAAGAAGATGCTCTCGGCGCGCACGCTGTTGTTGGCCAGGCGCATGAAGTAGGCCTGCAGGCCCCAGGCCAGCATGATCAGCAGCGATTGCAGGAACCAGCCCAGTCCTCCGCTCGTGCCGCCGCCGAACGACAGATCCATCATCGGCAGCGCCAGCAGTGCCAGCGCGATGCCCAGCGTGCCCGTCCAGCCGGTGCGCTCGCGCAGCAGGAGGAATGACAAGGCAATCGTGACCACCGGCGACAACGCGATGATCGGGAACACGAAGTAGGCCGGCCCGATGGTCAGGGTGTGGAACAGCAGCATCTGCCCGCCGGCACCAAGCAGGCCGATGATCAGCCCGTAGATCACCGCGCGCGGCGAACGCTCCAGCGCCCAGCCGTTGCGCCAGAGGATGTACAGCGCCGGCGGAATCATGGTCAGCGCCCACACGCAGTACACCAGCGTGTCGGGGAAGCCGTGTTGCGACGACAGCGGCGACAACGCGCCCCACACGCCCCACAGTGCGACGGTCGCCAGGGCAAAAGCCAGCCACGGACGGCGGCTTGGCGCGGTGACGGCATCGATCACCGAAATGCTCATGCGTGAGCCGCCAGTGGCGTGGCCTGCAGCAGCACGAAGCGCTTGAACGCTACCTGCAGCGTCGCGTCGCTGGCACCCACTTCGCCCAGGTCGACCTCGTTGAACAGATCGCGCACGCGGTAGCGGCCGGCATCCAGGCCGCGCAGTTGCACCGATCCATTGAAGCTCTTGGCGTAGAAGGCGTAGTACATCGCCCCGTCCTTGGCGATGGCGTGCGCCTCGGGCTTGTCGAAGCCGATGTCGTACAGCGTGCCCAGGTATTCGCCCTTGGGCAGCATGTGCTGTTTGTACAGGCCGACCCACTTGCGCCAGAGCGCTTCCTTCTTTGCGGTGAGCACCAGGCCACCCGGTGGCAGCGGTTCGGAAGGATGGTCGGTGTCCTTTGGCCAGGTGAACTTGGTGGAGACCACCGCGCCGATACCGACGCTGGAAGCGAAGTCGTCGCCACCGTCGGACAGTTCCACGTGGTCGCCGGCAAAGCTGCTGCGCGATCCCATCAGCGCCTTCATGGTCTTGCCCTTGCTGCGCACCTGCCACGAGGACAGCGGATCGGATGCCGGATACTGATCGGTGGCCGGCAGGTTGTGGAAATCGAAGGCGGTGCCGCAGGGACACAGCTCGACCACCGCCTGCGGATTGGCCTCGTGCACCGCCTTGTGGATGGCGCTCCAGAATGCCGCCAGGCCCTCGACCGAATCGCTCGGATGCGCATGCTTGTGTGCGGGGTTGTAGCAGGGCGCCACCGCGTTGAGGTGCTGGCCATCGAACTTGATGCCCTCGAAGCCCCAGTCGCCGATCACCTTCTTCACCAGGTTCACGTAGAAATCGATGGTGGGTTGATACGCCGGGCACTGGGTCAGCGCGTTCCACCAGGTCACGGTCTGGAAGGCGCCACCCTTGTCGAGCAGCAGCATGTCCACGTGGTCGTGCAGCACATCGCTGCCCGGGTCGGCGGCCAATGGCGCTATCCACAGGCGTGGATGCATGCCCTGGCTGCGTACCTTCGCGGTGAAGTCGCGCATGTCGGCATCGCCGCGCGGGAATTTGCGCGTGTCGATCCGCCAGTCGCCCTCGTTGGTCTGCCAGCCATCGTCCAGCACGACCCAGCCGAAGCCCAGTTCCCGGGCCTTGGGCACGGTGTCCAGGATCTGCTTGACGTTGAAGTCGCGCCCGTAGCCCCAGGTGCACCAGACCGGTGCGAAGGCCGATTCCGGCGCTTGCGGCGCAACGAGGCCTTCGGCCTGCATGTACTGCTGATACTGCCGCACCGGCGCGAAATAGTCGCCGGTATGCACGGCCAGAAAAGTGCGCTCGGTGATCAGGGTCTGGCCCGGTGCCAGGGTGGATGCCTGCGGCGACTCGACCGCGATATGCGCGCCGCCGGCGGTCTTGCGCACCGGCATATCCAGCGGACGCACCACCGGTTCCACATGGCCGACGGCCAAGCCGACATCGCGGCGCCAGATGTTGGCCACCGGCGTGCCGCCGCCGTAGTCGGACGAATCCATCGACAGCGAGTTGCGCTGGTCGAAATCGGCGGCAAGCGGCTGCGCCCAGTCGCGACGATCGGTATGGGTTGCGCCGGAGAAGCTCCAGAACCCGCCGGGCGCGTCGGCCAGTTCATGGGCGGCGTTGCGCCAGCCGGCAAGCTGCAAGGCGGTGGCGCCTTGGTTGCGATAGCGGGTTTGCAACACGGCCATGCCGGGCAGGTTGTCGAAGAACGTCACCGACACCTCCTTCTCGAGGTTGCCGCTGGAGCGTCCGGTAACGACCAACTGATGGCCGCTGCCGTGGCGCGCGTCCGTGATCGGCTGCTCCTGCTGACCGGCGATGACGAAGTCCTCGACCGCGCCATCGGCCAGCAGCAGGCTTTCGCTGGGCTGGTAGGGAGTCAGCGGCTTGCCGCGGGCCACCAGGCGGGTGTGCAGCCTGCGGTCGAAGGCAATCGCCAGCACCGCGTCCCGGGCCACGACGCCGCCACCCTCATCGCCGCCGTCGCGCTTGCTGCCGCCGAGCGGAGCTGCCAGTGCCATCGGCAGGGCGGCCCAGGTCACGCCACCCACCACGCTGCCGGCAAAGAGCTTCAATACGGTGCGTCGTCCAATCGGGGGCATGATGGGCTCCAGTCAGAGGTGTTGTTCCGATTCTGCGTCAGTTTCAGGTATTGCTGCAAGCGTTTCGTTTCGCTATGGTACGAAATAGTTTCGTTATATTACTTGGTGATACGATGAGCATGATCCTTCGCCGCCTGATGACGGGCCTGGTCGCGGTAGCGGTCTCACTTTCCGTTGCCGCCACCTCGCCTCCGTCGAAAACGGACACCGTCGTAGCGGACAGCTACTCCATGGCGGACTTCGCCCACGTGCGCAAGTACGACGCCCACGTCCACGCCAACAACGCGGACATGGCGTTCCTCGAGCAGGCCCGCGCGGACGGCTTCGAATTGCTGTCGATCAACGTCGACTATCCCGACTTTCCCAGCCTGGAACGGCAGCACGCCATCGCCCTGACCCTCGCAGCGAAGGATCCGCGGCATTTCCACTGGGCCACCACGTTTTCCATGAAGGGCTTCGGCACGCCGGGCTGGACCGAACGGGTCGACGCGAGCCTGGCCCGGGATGTGGCCAAGGGCGCGCTCGCGGTGAAGATCTGGAAGAACGTGGGACTGGTGGAGAAGAACGCCGACGGCAAGCTGATCATGCTCGACGATCCAGGCCTGGCGCCCGTGGCCGAGCAGGTCCGCGCGCTCGGCGTGGCCCTGATCGACCACCAGGGGGAACCGCGCAACTGCTGGCTGCCGCTCGACCAGATGACCACCGACAACGACCGCGAGTACTTCAGCAAACATCCGGAGTACTACATGTACCTGCACCCGGAGCAGCCGGGCTACGAGGAACTGATGCGCGAGCGCGACCGCTTCGTCGCCGCGCATCCGAAGTTGCGCTTCGTCGGCGCGCACCTGGCCAGCCTGGAGTACGACGTCGACCGGATCGCCGCGTTTCTCGACCGCTTCCCCAACGCCACCGTCGACATGGCCGCACGCATGAGCCAGGTGCAGTACCAGTCGGTGCGCGACCGCGAGAAGGTGCGGAACTTCTTCATCCGCTATCAGGACCGGGTGCTGTATGGCACCGACCTGACCTTCGCTGCGGACGCCAAACCGGCGGAATTCAGGCGCGAAGCGCACGCGGTATGGAGCTCCGACTGGCGCTACCTGGCCACCGGCGAATCCCAGCGGGTGGACATGATCCACGCCGACGTGCCGGGCCTCGCGCTGCCGCGCGCGGTGGTGGACAAGATCTACTACGCCAACGCCGTGCGCGTCTTCGCTGCGCCCAGGCCGGTCGACTGAAGGGCTTACGCCAGTTGCAGCTCGAAACCGAGTTGCTGGCTGGCCTGGATGATTTCCTCCGGCGCGCCGGTGTCCGTGATCAGCATGTTCAACGCGGTAACGGGGATGATGCGATGCAGGCAGATCTTGCCGAACTTCGAGCTGTCCGTGATGGCGATGACCAGGCGGGCGGTCTCCACCATCTTGCGGTTGAGCAGCGCCTCGGGCTCGTAATGAGTGGTGATGCCGCGTTCCAGGTCGAACCCATCCACGCCGAGGAACAGCTTGTCCACGTGCAGCGCGTCCAGCGCTTCGACAGTCAGCCCCCCGTAGAACGCCATGTTGCGGCGTCGCAACTCACCGCCGAGCATGACGATGGTGATGTTGTTCTTGGGGGCAAGCGCAGTCAGCACGCCGTAATCGTTGGTGACCACGGTGATATCGATGTCCTGAACCGCCTCGGCCAACTGGATGGCCGTGGTACCCGAGTCGATGACGACCGTGTCCCCGGGCTTGATCAGTGCTGCGGCGCATGCGCCGATGCGACGTTTCTCGTCCAGGTGGGTGGTGCATTTCGCTTCGTAGTTGGGCTCGACCGCGGCACCGTTCATCACGCCACTGTCGATCGCCCCGCCATAGGCCCGCGCCATGACTCCGCGTTCGGCCAGATAACGCAGATCTTTGCGCACGGTCTGCGCGCTCACGCCGAAGCGGTGCGCAAGGCTGGTGACCTGGACGCTGCCATGCTGGCGGACGAGTTCGCTGATCTGGAGGCGTCGCTGACTGGTGTCGCGGGTGGCGGCCATGGGGACTCCTGTCGGGTGCGTGGAATTATGTCGCATTTCGTTGTATTTCGCTATTGATGTGAAACGAAACATGATATAGGCTCGATTTCGTTGTTTAGACAGCAGGTCAGTCATCTAGCCCTGAGGAGAGAGCCAGTGAATACCGCGCCCCTACACCGAAACACACTGTTTTATGGAGTTGCGTTTGCCCTGCTGATGCCTGCGACAGCCCTGTCCCAGGCCACGTCAGGCAGCGCGCCCGCAACGCAAGAGTCGCAGACGACGCAAGAGTCGCAGACGTCACCGCCGGATAAAACGGCGCAGACACGCGACAACGTGACTGACCTGGCAACAGTGGCTGTCACCGGCGTGCGCGCCAGCCTGGCGCGCTCGACCGAACTCAAGCGCGACGCCAGCACCGTGCAGGATTCGATCAGCGCGCTCGAGCTGGGCAAGTTCCCCGACGACAACGTGGCCGACTCGCTCAGCCACATCACCGGCGTGTCCATTTCGCGTACCGCCGGTGGCGAAGGGCAGCGAGTCAGCGTACGCGGCCTGGGTCCGGAGTTCACGCTGACCACCTTCAACGGACGCATCCTGGCCACCGACGGCGCCGGCCGCGACTTTGCCTTCGACGTATTGCCGGCCGACGTGATCAGTGGCGCCGACGTGATCAAAGGCGCCCAGGCCTCGCTGACCGAAGGGGCCATCGGCGGCCTGGTCAATCTGCGCTCGGCCAGTCCGTTCGACCAGAAGGGCCAGCACGGCATCGTGCGCCTGGAAGGCGATCGCAACCTGATGTCCGAACTCAACGGAAGCAAGCTCTCTGCCACCTACAGCAACACCTTCGCCAACGACACCATGGGCGTGTTGCTGGGCGTGGTCTACGCCAACCGCAAGGATCGCACCGACGTCGCCGGCAACGATGGCGGCTGGACCCGCAACCCGGATCCCAACGACCCCAACTGGTGGGGCAACGCCTGGGGCGGCAACATCGACCCCAACGGCAACGGCGTGCTGGATCCGGACGAATACGGCCTGATCGCCCCGGGCCAGTTCCGGGTCGGCTCGATCATGGAGGACAAGAAGCGCAGCGCCTTCTCCGGCAAGTTCGAATGGCATCCGAGCGACAAGGTGCGCATCGTGGTGGACGGTCTGAAAACCCGCCTCGACTCGCCGCATGTGGGCTATCAGCAATCCTACTATCCGCTGTTCTCGCCGGGCCGCTGGTCCGACATCACCGTGCAGAACGGCATCGTCACCGGCTTCACCATGAACAACCCGGATCCGGAATTGCGGCTCAATCCGGAGCTGCTGAACCAGACTGAATACCGCGTGGTCGACACCGACCTCTACGGCCTCAACGGCGAGTGGGAGGTCACCCCCGACCTGACCCTGACCGGTGACCTGTACCGTTCCACCTCGAAGCGCCACTCCGGCGGCCAGGACACCTACGCCGTCCTGCGCATGAACCAGCCCAACACCGCCCGCATCACCCTGGGCCCGAACGCGGTGCCCAATGTCGACGTGCAGTTCGACGACGGCCGCGACCTTGCCAACGGCCTCGCCAACGGCCAGTTCACCGAGTCGGACTTCAACACGCATTACATGGAGCTGCGCGGCGACAACATCGAGGACAAGATCACCGGTGGCACCGTAGCCGGCAACCTGTTCGTCGGCAGTTGGGGCGTGGACCGCCTGCGCTTCGGCGTGACCCGCACCGACCGCAGGAAGTCGCGCGACCTGATCAACAACACGCTCAACGGTGGCGCCGACTACTACTCCGGGGACAACGCCATCAACGTCAGCGACCTCGGCGACGGGGTGATCTCGCACAGCTTCCACCTGCCGCACTTCATGGACGACGTGAACAGCAGCTTCCCGCGCAGCTTCGTCGCCTTCGACGTGCCCAACTACCTGGCCCGGCTGCAGGCCTACAACGGCCACCTGCGTCCGGATGGCTCGGCGTACGACTATGCCCTGGCCGGCCCGCAGTGGAACCCGCTGCAAAGCTATCGGGTCCGCGAGAAGACCAACGCCTTCTACGTGCAGGCGGACCTGTCGGGCGACCACTGGGACGGCGACGTCGGCGTGCGGCTGGTGAAGACGAGTACCAGCGCCCAGGCCTGGGACGCCAAGATCCTGAACATCACCAAGAACGGCGCGTTCAACTACACGGCGACCTACGCTGCCCCGACTCCGGTCGTCCAGGATGCCGACTACACCTTCCTGCTGCCTTCGGGGAATTTCACCTGGCACTTCACCGACCAGTTGCAATTGCGCCTGGGTGCGGCCAAGACCATGGCCCGCCCGCCGGTCGACCAACTGGCGCCGACCAACACCACCGCGAGCGTGTCGTGGGGCGAGTTCACCCAGGTCTACGGCGGCAACGCGAACCTGAAGCCGTACAGCGCGGCGCAGGGAGACATGTCGCTGGAGTGGTACTTCGCCGACCATTCCATCGCCAACGTGGCCGTGTTCTACAAGCGCATCAAGAACCAGATCACCACCAGCTGGGAGCCGGGCCAGGACATCGGCGTGCCGGGCTACCTGTTCAACGTCACGCGTCCGATCAACGGCGACTATGCCAAGGTCAAAGGCCTCGAAGCCGGCCTGCAGCACTTCTGGGAAAGCGGTTTCGGCGTGAATGCCCAGTACACCCGCAACTGGTCGCGCAGCTGGGTGAATGGCGAAGAGCGCCCGCTCGAAGGCATCGCCCCGGCGACCTATTCGCTGGGCGTGATGTACGAGAAGGGCAAATGGTCGCTGGGCGCCAACGCGGTCCGCACCGATGGCTTCGTCACGGCGGTCAACGTGATCGGTACCGGCTACAACACCCAGGCCGACGCGATCACCTGGTTGACCGCGCACGTGACTTACAAAATCAACGACATGTTCAGCGTCAGCCTCCAGGGACAGAACCTGCTGGATGATGCGGAGACCTACAGCATCAACGGCAACCCGCTGCTGTCGCAGGGCTATTCCCGATACGGCCGGTCTTTCAATCTGGGAGCAAGCCTGCGGTTCTAGACCAGCATGGGAGTCCCCCGGCTCTGGTCCATCGGGAAAACTCCGGCTCGTGAGCCGCCAGGCACACGAGGGGAGAATCCGCCGATGGGCGAGTACGAGAGCTTGAATCGCTCTCCGTGGGAGCGCCTGTACCACGTGGTGTTTATCCCGGGCAGGATGCGCCATTCCCGTTTTCGCGGGGATGGCGCCCGGGACGCCCTGATCGATTCGGCACCGGCGGTCTGCCCGCTACAAACGTGATTTCTTGCAGGGTTTCGCTGCTGCTTGTTACGTTATATCGTTGCGGCCCGAGCCTTTCCACAAAGACATGTCCGCATGAACAACACAGGGTTCGAGTGCTTGCAGAGACCGTCGAACCGATGGTTGTGATGACCCGGCGAGCGCCGTCGGTGTCGTGCGCGACGGGGTCATCAATGCGGCATCTGCTTGCAGCCGTCGCCGCGTTGTCGATCGCCGGTTGCGCGGTGGGCCCGGATTTTCACCAGCCGGCCGCACCGGACGTCGGCAGCCTGACCGCCGGTTCGCTGCCGACCACGACCGGCAGCGCGAACATCGCGGGTGGACAGGCCCAGCACTTCGTCTCCGGCGGCGATATTCCGGCCGACTGGTGGACGCTGTTTCATTCGCCGGCGCTGAATGCGCTGATCGAACAGTCGCTGGCCCACAACCCCGACCTCAAGGCAGCGCAGGCTGCGCTGGCAGTGGCCAGGGAAAGTACGAAGGCCGGGCGCGGCGCGTATTACCCCAGCGTCACGGCCGGCCTGTCGGCCAGCCGCGAGCAGGATCCGCCCGGTGCGCTCGCCCCGGTGCCCAGCAACAACGCCTTTTTGTACAACCTGTTCACGCCGCAGGTCAGCGTCTCGTATGTGCCCGATGTGTTCGGCCTGAACCGGCGCACGGTGGAGTCGCTCCAGGCGCAGCAGCAGGCAGTGCGCTTCCAGATGATCGCCACCCGCATCACGTTGAGCAGCAACGTGGTGGCCGCGGCGGTGCAGCAGGCTTCGTTGCGCGCGCAGGTCGCGGCGACCCGCGAGCTGGTCGGGATCAACAGCCACATGGTGGATATCCTCAAGTACCAGTTGCACAAGGGCTATGCCGGCCGGCTCGATCTGGCGGCGCAGGAAGCGCAGCTGGCCCAGGTCAAGGCCGCGCTGCCGCCGCTGCTGACCCAGCTCGCGCAGCAGGACCATCTGCTGGCGGTGCTGGCCGGCCGCTTTCCCGGCGAGGCGCCGGCGCAGGAGTTCGACCTTGCCAGCCTGCATTTGCCGCAGCAGCTTCCGCTGAGCCTGCCGTCCGCGCTGGTGGCGCAGCGCCCCGACGTGCACCAGGCCGAGGCGAACATGCATGCGGCCAGTGCGCAGGTCGGCGTGGCCATCGCCAATCGGCTGCCGAATATTTCATTGACCGCGAACGCGGGCAGCACCGCGCTGGCGATCAATCAGCTGTTCAAATCCGGTACGGGTTTCTGGAGCCTGGGCGCGGATCTGGCCACGCCGATCTTCCAGGGCGGCAGCCTGCGGCATCAGGAGCGCGCCGCCAGGGCAGCCTATGTCGAGGCAAGCGAGCAATATCGCAGCACGGTGCTGACCGCGTTCCAGAACGTGGCCGACACCCTGGCCGCGCTGCAGCACGATGCGGAGGGACTGCAGGCCGCTGCCACCGCCGCGGATGCGGCGAAGGTCACCCTGGATCTGTCGCAGCGTCAGTACAAGGACGGCTATGCCGGCTACCTGTCGCTGCTCAGCGCAGAGCAGGGCTATCAGCAGGCGCGCATCGCCCTGGTGCAGGCGCAAGCGAGCCGCTACGCCGACACCGCAGCGCTGTTCCAGGCGCTGGGTGGCGGCTGGTGGCATGACGCGGACGGCACGCAAGCCGATGCCGCACCGATGCCGCCGCACCGCTCCGATTCGGATCACGCCAAGGCAAACCGGGACAGCGATGAAAAGTAGACCATCTTCGGCAACGCGCTTTGTGCCGCGACGTCGTGCGGCGTTCGTGCTCGCATTGAGCGCGCTGCTTGGCGTGGCCGGCTGTTCCTCGAAAGCGGAGCCGCAGCAAGCGGCTGCCGACACGCCGCAGAACGTGACGTTGACCCCGGCGCAGCGCCAGCACATCCAGCTGCTCACGCTGACACCGGCCAGTTTTCATCGTGCGATCGAAACCACCGGCGTGGTGGATTTCGACAACGACCAGGCGACCAGCGTGCTGGCGCCGTTCTCCGGGCCGGTGGCGCGGTTGCTGGTGGCGCCGGGCGACAAGGTGCATCAGGGGCAGCCGCTGGCGCTGGTGGATTCGCCGGATTTCTCCGCCGCGATCAGCGCGTATCGCAAGGCTTTGATCGGCGCGCAGAACGCACGCCGGCTGGCCGACGCGGACAAGGACCTGGTGCAGCACGAGGGTGTGTCGCGGCGCGAGGCCGAGCAGGCGCAGACCGACGCCGCCGGCGCCGAGGCCGATCGGGATGCCGCGCTGCAGGCGCTGGTGGCGCTGGATGTCGACGCCGGCACGATCAAGGCGATCCAGGCGGGCCGCACGGTGGCGCGCGCGCAGGGCATCATTCGTGCGCCGATCGCCGGCACCGTGGTGGAAAAGCTGATCACGCCGGGGCAACTGCTGCAGGCGGGCACCACGCCGTGTTTCACCGTGGCGGATCTGTCGAAAGTGTGGGTGATGGCGCAGGTGTCGGCCGCCGAGCTGGCGACGATTCGCGTGGGTGACCCGGCGCAGGTCGACAGCGGCATGCCGGGCGTCGAGTTGCCGGGTATGGTGGACAATATCGCCGCGGTGGTGAACCCGGATACCCGCGCGGTTGCCGCGCGCATCGTGGTGCCGAACCCCGGCGACGTGCTGCGCAAGCAGATGTACGTGCGCGTGCGGATCCAGTCGCGCCAGGCCGGCCAGGGTCTGCTGATGCCGGTGTCGGCGATGCTGCGCGACGACGAGAACCTGCCGTTCGCGTATGTCGTCCAGCACGACGGCAGCTTCGCGCGGCGACACGTGACGCTGGGTCCGCGCAACGGCGATCGGTACGAAGTCAGTGACGGACTCAAGCCCGGCGACCGGATCGTGGTCGACGGCGGCATCTTCGTGCAGTTCATGCAGAACCAATGAGCGACCATCTGCCGCCCATGCCGCCGCGCGCGGCGTCGCTGATGAACCGGATCGTCGGTGCCTCGTTGGCGCAGCGCTTTCTGGTTGCGCTGCTGGCGCTGGTGCTGGTCGGCGCCGGCGTGCATGCGCTGCACCGCCTGCCGGTGGACGCCTACCCGGACTTGTCGCCGCCCAGCGTCGAGATCGTTACGCAGTGGCCCGGACACACCGCCGAGGAAGTGGAACGGCTGATCACGGTGCCGGCCGAGCAGGGCATGACCGGCATTCCGAAAACCGACAACACGCGTTCGATTTCGTTGTACGGCCTGTCGGTGGTGACGCTCACGTTCGACAACGGCACCGACAACTATTTCGCGCGCCAGCAGGTGTTCAACCGGCTCGGCGATCTCGATCTTCCCGACGGCGTGAAGCCGTCGGTATCGCCGCTGTCGTCGCCGTCGGGGCTGATCTATCGCTACGTGCTGCAAAGCTCCGATCGCTCGCCGATGGAGCTGAAGACGTTCGAGGACTGGGTGGTCGAGCCGCAGTACCGTACCGTGGCTGGCGTGGCCGACGACTCCGGTTTTGGTGGCGGCAGCATGCAGTACCAGGTGCTGCTCGATCCGGCGAAGATCGCCGGGGTCGGGCTCACCGCGCAGCAGGTGCAGGCCGCGCTGGCCGCCAACAACGGCAACGCCGGCGGCGGCTTCTACTCGCAGGGCGGGCAGTTCTATTACGTGCGCGGCGTCGGCCGGCTGAAGACGCTGCAGGACATCGGCGACGTGGTGCTGGCGGTGCACGACGGCAGCCCGGTGCTGGTCAAGGACGTGGGCCGCGTGGTGATCGGCATCGCGCCGCGGCTGGGCCAGTTTGGCTACGAGAAACAGAACGACGCGGTCGAGGGCGTGATCTCGCTGCGTACCGGCGAGAAGACCCAGGACGTGCTGCAGCGGGTCGAGGCGAAGACCAAGGAACTCAACGAGCAGATCCTGCCGAAGGACATCAAGGTCCACCCGTTCTACGACCGCAGCGATCTGGTCGCGGTGACCACCCAGGTGGTCAAGGACAACCTGCTGCGCGGCATGTTGCTGGTCGTGGTGGTGCTGATCTTCTTCCTGTATGACGTGCGTGCCGGGCTGATCGTCGCGGTCACCATTCCGCTGTCGCTGCTGGTCGCCTTCATCGGCCTGGATCTGCAGGGCGCGTCGGCCAACCTGTTGTCGATCGGCGCGGTGGATTTCGGCATCCTGGTCGATGCGGCGGTGGTGATGGTGGAGAACATCTACCGCCAGCTCGCCGATCGCACCGGCACCGAATTCAGCGTGCGGGAAATCATTCGCGATGCGGCGGCCGAGGTGGATCGTCCGTTGTTCTACGCCGTCGCGGTGATCGTGGTCAGCTTCCTGCCGATCTATGTGCTGTCCGGCCCGTCCGGCGCGCTGTTCAAGCCGATGGCGGACACCATGGTGTTCGCGCTGATCGGCTCGCTGGTAATCACCCTGACCCTGTTGCCGGTGCTGTGTTCGTGGTTCATGCGCAAGGGCGTGCGCGAGCGCCGCAACCGCGCGTTCGAGGCGATCAAGTCGGTCTACATCAAGGGCCTGGATTTCTGCCTGGCCCGCGTGTGGGCGACCACGATCGCGTCGGCGCTGCTGCTGGGCCTTTCGCTGCTGCTGATTCCGCGCATCGGCGCGGAGTTCATGCCGCACCTGGACGAAGGCGCGCTGTGGGTGCGCGCGACCATGCCGTACACCATCTCGTTCGACGAATCGGCGAAGATCACCCCGCAGATCCGCGACATCCTGCGCACGTTCCCCGAGGTCACCACGGTCGCTTCGGAGCTGGGCCGGCCCGACGACGGCACCGACTCGACCGGCTTCTTCAATGTCGAGTTCTATGTCGGTCTGAAACCGTATTCGCAATGGACCGGCGCGTACCGCAGCAAGGCCGAGTTGACCGCTGCGATCAACAAGAAGCTGCAGGTCTTTCCCGGCATCACCTTCAACTACACCCAGCCGGCCGAGGACGCGGTGGACGAGGCCGAGACCGGGCTGAAGAGCGCGCTGGCGGTGAAGGTGTTCGGTGCGGATCTGAACACGCTGCAGCAGAAGGGCAAGGCGATCAAGCATGTGCTGGAACAGGTGCGCGGCATCCATGACGTGACCCTGGTGCAGGAGCTCGGCCAGCCCAGCCTCAGCATCACGATCAATCGTGCCGCGATCGCCCGCTACGGCCTGAACGTGGACGACATCAACGGCCTGATCCAGACCGCGATTGGCGGCGACGTGGCGACCGAAGTGATCCAGGGCGAAAAGCAGTTCGACCTGGTCGTGCGGCTGGATCACCAGTACCGCGACAACCCGCAGGAAATCGGCAACATCCTGGTGGCCACGCCGGGCGGCCAGCAACTGCCGCTGAAGGAGTTCGCCGATATCCGGGTGACCAACGGCGCCTCCTTCATCTACCGGCAGGACAACTCGCGCTATATCGGCGTGCAGTTCTCGGTGGAAGGGCGCGACCTGGCCGGCGCGGTGGAAGATGCGATCGGGCAGGTCGATGCGAAGGTGAAGCTGGCGCAAGGCTACCGGCTGGACTGGGGCGGCGAATACAAGGAATACACCGCTTCGCGTGCGCAGTTGAACCTGATCGTGCCGCTGACGGTGGGGCTGATCTTCCTGCTGCTGTTCACCCTGTACAGCAACTTCAAGTTTCCCTTCATCACCGTGCTCGGCGTGGTGCTGTCGGCGCCGGCCGGCGGCATCATCGCGCTGTGGCTGACCGGCACGCCGTTCTCGGTGTCGTCGGGGATCGGTTTCCTGGCGCTGTTCGGCGTTTCGGTGCAGACCGCCGTGGTGTACATCTCCTACGTCAACGAACTGCGCCGCAACGGCGTCGACGTGGCCGAGGCGATCCGCGAAGGCGCGATCCTGCGCTTGCGCCCGATCATGATGACCGCACTGGTGGCGGCGCTCGGCCTGCTGCCGGCCGCATTGGCCACCGGCGTGGGCACCGACACCCAGCGTCCGTTCGCGCTGGTCATCGTCAGCGGCCTGTTCACCCGCCTGCTGATCAGCATCTTCCTGATGCCGGCGCTGTACGCGATCGTGGCGCGGCCGGACGACCGGCTGGAAGTGTAGCGGGGGCGGTTCAGTCCCCGCCGCTGCCGGATTCGATCCGTTGCGCAAGGTTGTACAGGATGCGCAGGTCCTCATCGTCCAGCGCATCGCCCTCGATGCCGCGGAAGTGGTGGTGGAACGCGCGCACGGCGGCGGCGCGGTCTTCCAGCGGGTAGCCGACCACGGCCAGCGCCATCCACGGATCGAAGCCGGCGGGTGGATCGATCAGCGCGCCTTGTGGCCACAGCCCGAAGCCGGCTGCAGCCAGTTGCGGCCACGGGAACAGCGGGCCGGGGTCGTCCTTGCGCGTGGGCGCGAAATCCTCGTGGCCGACGATCTGCGTGCGCGGGATGTGCAGGCGGTCGGTGAGGTCGGCGAGCAGGCGCAACAGGCTGTCGATCTGCGGCTGCGCGAACGGCGTGGCGCCGTCGTTGTCCAGCTCGATGCCGATCGAGGCGGAGTTGATGTCGGTGATCGTGCCCCAGTGTCCGGGGCCGCCATGCCACGCGCGCAACTGGTCGGACACCAGCTGGTAGATGTGGCCGTCCGCGCCGATCAGGTAATGCGAGCTCACCGGGCCGCCGCTGTTCTTCGTGCGCAGCGTGTCCAGGCTTTCCTGCACCGAGTGCTGGTCGGTGTAGTGCAGCACGATCAGCACCGGCCGGCGGATGTCGTGGTTCGGCGATGGCACCCAGGTCGCCAGCGGATTGCGCGGCGGCAGCGGTGCGCAGGCGGCGAGCAGCGCGAGCAGCGCCAGCGGGACCACGCGGCGCAGCAGGCGGGGCAGGGAAAACGGATCACGCATCGCTGACGGCTCCTCGCTCCATCACTGCAGGTACGGCGCGGCGATCGCCAGCGCGGTGCGGTACGGCTCCGGCTCGTTGCGGTTGCTGAGCAGGATCACGGTGAGGTGCTGTTTCGGCCAGCGCACGATCACGTTGCGGAAGCCGATGCTCTCGCCGGAATGCCACACGGTGTCGCCGGTGATGCGCCAGCCGTAGCCGTAGCTGGTCTCGTACGGCTCGCCGGTGACCTTCACGTGCGGGCTGAAGGCGAGCTTGCGCGAGGCGGCGCTGAGCAGGCGGTTGTCGTACAGCGCGGCGTCCCACTTCGCCAGGTCGTCGACCGATGCATAGATGCCGCCGTCGCCTCGGGTGGCGCTGGTGACGCTCTGGTCGGTGCGCGTCCAGCTGCCGTTTTCCTCGCTGTAGCCGTAGGCGCGATCCGCCACGTCGGGGCCGCCGCGCTCATACAGCACCGTGTGGTCCATGTGCAGCGGCTGGAAGATGCGCTGCTGCAGATACAGCGGCAGGCTGATGCCGGACGCGCGCTCCACCACCAGGCCGAGCAGCACGTAGCCCGAGTTGCTGTAGCGGTACGCCGTGCCCGGTGCGAAATAGGTCTTCGGCGTGGCGGACAGCAGGCGCAGCACGTCGTTGTCGCTGACTTGTTCGGTGGTGCCGGGCGGAATCAGGTCCTCGTAGTCGACCAGGCCGCCGGTATGCGTGAGCAGCTGGCGCAGCGTGACCGTGGTCGTCGTCTCCGGCAGCGAAGGCAGCCAGCGGCGCACCGGATCGTCCAGGTTGAGGCGCCCGCCTTCGGCCAGCAGCAGGATCGCGGCGGCGGTGAACTGCTTGGTCACCGAGGCGAGCCGGTAGTTGGTGGCCGGCGTGGCCTTGTCTTCGTCCTCGAGATTGGCCAGGCCGTAGCTGCGGCGGACGATCGGCTTGCCGTCCTTGAGCACCAGCAGCGAGGCGCCGGGAACGTCGCCGGTGTAGCGCTGCATCAGTGCGTCGGTCGGGTCGACCGGCTTGGTGCCGGAGGCGCAGCCGCCGAGCAGCAAGGTCAGTGCGAGACCAGCAAGCAGTTTTGACATGGCGGAATTCCCCCTGTTCGTGGTGCGGTCATTGCACCGGCACGTCGTAGATCGTGTGCGGCGTCGGTTCCGGCGTGAGGGTGTAGTGCCACCATTCCATCGGATAGTTGCGGAAGCCTTCGCGTTGCATCGCGTCGCGCAGCAACTGGCGGTTCGCGTGTTGCTGCGCGGTGACGTCGGGCGTGTCGGTATGCGCGTGCACGTCGAAGAAGTCGAAATCCGTGCCCATGTCCAGCGGCTGGCAATGGCTGCCGTCGGCGGCGCATTGCTGCAGGGTGAGGTCGATGGTGGCGCCGCGGCTGTGGCCCGAGCTTTCCGCGATGTAGCCGTTCAACAGGGTCGACTTGTCCAGCCTGGGGTAGTGCTGCGCCTTGGTGCGCTGGTCAGCGAGGTCGTGCGCCCAGCGCACGAAGTGCGCCACCGCGCGGGCGGGGCGGTAGCAGTCCCAGATCTTCAGGCGCCGGTGCTGCGCGCGCAGCTCGTGCTCGACCTTCGCCAGCGCTTCGGCGACCGGGCGCAGCAGCAGGCATTTCGACGCGTCATAGCCATCCGCCGGCGTGCCCATGAAATTGTCGCTGCCGGCGTACTTGATGTCCTCGGCGATGTCCGGCACCAGCGTGCGGATGTCGACCAGGTTGGCTTCGGCGGCGGTCCTGGCGGGCGAAAGATCGGGTGGTTGATCCGCGTGGGCGATTCCGCCGACGGTGGCGAGCAAGCCAAACGCAAGCAGATATCCGGCTTTCGCCGGAGCCCGCTTGCCGGTGGTAGTGATGGGGTTGTTCATGGGTGGCAGGTCCCGATGCGCTGGAAATCCAGGTCTTCGTAGTCGGAGCTGAAATCGCCCAGCGGGTCGAGCTTGGCCATGCGCAGGGTAATCGGCTGGTCGCCGGTGGCCGCGTGGAAATCCAGCCACGCATCCAGCTCGCCGTCGTCCCAGTGCACCAGGTAGCGGTCGCCCAGGCGCATCACCGTGCCGGCCAGCGTCGGCGATTTCGCGGCGGCGAAATGCATCTTTCCATCGCGCGGGCACAGGGTGATGTCGCCGAACCACGGGTCGCGATACTGCCCGCTCCAGCGCGCCAGTTCGGCGGTGCTGGCCGGTCGCTGCGCCGAGGTATCCGGTGCACTCGAAGCGGCCGGTCGCTGCTTCGCCTGCTGCTCCAGCGCGTCGGCGTACCAGCGCACGTCGCGGCTGTCGCCGGGCGCGGTGAAGTGCTTCATCAGCACCTCGCCGAGCACGGTGCGCGCGTCGTCCGCCTCGCCGTTGATCATGAACACGAAGCCGCTCTTGCGGTCCGGCAGCAGCGCCAGCATCGAGTACATGCCGTTCAGCGTGCCGGTGTGCCACACGCTCCATTCGCCGTCGACGTCGGCCATGCGCCAGCCGTAGCCGTAGGCCATCACGTGCGTGTTGTCCCACGCACGGCGCTGTTTGGAAACCGGGATCAGCATGTGCGGCGCCTGCAGCACGTCGCGCTGTACCGGCGACAGCCACTGCAACTGCGCGTGGGTCGGCACCAGCCAGTTGCGTGCCCAGCTCAGCATGTCGGTGAGGTCGCAGCGGATGCCGCCGGCCGGCGCGGAGGTGATTGCTGGGATGGCCGTGGCCTCGGGGATCGGCACGTTGCGGCCGCCGTCGCGGCGATGCGGCGTGGCCACGTCGCCCACCGTGTCGCGGTTCCACGCGCCGACCTGGCAACGATCCAGGTGCAGCGGCTCGAACACTTCGCGTCGCATCAGTGTCTCGTACGGCGCGCCGCCCGCGGCGGCGGCGACTTCGCCGGCGACCACGTAGAGCAGGTTGTCGTACTGGTACTGCGAGCGGAAGCTGTAGCCGGGCTTGATGAAGGCGAGGCCGTGGATGATGTCGGCGCGGGTGAACGCGTTCGGCTCCGGCCACAGCATCAGGTCGCCGCCGCCTTCGGGCAGGCTGCTGGAGTGGGTGAGCAGGTCGGCCACGCGCATGTTGGCGGTGACCCACGGGTCGTTCATGCGGAACTGCGGCAGGTACTTCGTCACCGGATCGTCCCAGCGCAGCTTGCCCTGGTCGACCAGCCGGCCGAGCAGGGCGGTGGTCATCGCCTTGCTGTTGGAGGCGATCTTGAACAGGGTTCGCGGGGTGATCTTCTCGCCTGATCCGGCGATGGTTTCGCCGGCTGTGCGGGTGTAGACGACCTGGCCGTTCTCGATCACGCCCACGGCGATGCCGGGCAGGTGATAGCGGGCGATGGTGGCGTCGACGATCTTGTCGTACGCGGGGTTGGCAGTTTGGGCGGTGGCGACCGGGGCGACGAGCAGGAGCAGGAGCGCAAGAGCACCCCACCCCAACCCTCCCCTGCGTTGCCCCACAGGGACTTCCTTCGGTCGCAGGGGAGGGAGCATGGCGTCAGTGCTGCGCATGGCGCTCGACCTCGCCCCACACGCGCAGCAGGTTGCCGCCCCACAGCTTGGCGATGTCGGCGTCGCTGAAACCGGCCTTGCGCAGGGCGGCGGTGACGTTGCGGGTTTCGCTGGCGTCCTTCCAGCCGGTGATGCCGCCGCCGCCGTCGAAGTCGGAGGCGAGGCCGACGTGGTCGATGCCGGCGACCTTCACCATGTGGCGGATCTGCTTCACGTAGTCGTCCAGCGTGGCCAGCGGATACTTCTTCTGGATCTCGGCCATGCCCGCTTCCATCGCGGGCCGGTAGTCGTCGCTGTCGCTGTCGTATTCCTTCTCGCCGGCCTGTTTGGCGATGGCGTTCTGCAGTTTCTTTTCTGCGGCTTCGCGGCCCGGATCCTTCTTCAGGAATTCCTTGTAGGCGACGGCGTCGATCACGCCGCCTTTGGCAGCGATCGCGCGCAGCAGGTCGTCGGGCAGGTTGCGCGGGTGGTCGAGTACGGCGCGGGCGCCGGAGTGCGAGGCGATGAGCGGCGTGCTGGACGCCTTGAGCGCGTCGCGCACGCAGTTGTCCGAGGCGTGCGAGATGTCGACCAGCATGCCGAGCTGGTTGGCGCGCTTCACCACGGCGCGGCCGAAGTCGCTCATGCCGGTGTCGCCGGCGCTGTTCATCGCCGGCTCGCCATGCTCGGTATCGGGCAGCGAGCTGGTGCACAAGTCGTTGTTGCCGACGTGGACCAGGCCGACCGAGCGCGCGCCGCGATCGAACGCGGCGTCGAGGCGGCGGATGTCGTGGCCGAGCGAGTAGGCGTTCTCGATCTCGATCGTGGCCGAGAGCAGGCCGGCCTTGCGGTTGGCCATCAGTTGTTCGGGCGTGGTGGCCAGGCGGATGCGGTCGGGATACATCATCAGCATGCGGCCGATGCCGTCGTATTTCTGGCTGGCCTGTTTCACCGCCTTGGCGTAGCCGGCGGCGTCGAGCTTGTGCTGCGGCACCCAGACCACGAAGAACGCCGCGTTCAGGCCGCCATGTTCCATCTTGCCCAGGTCGACCAGCAGGCGGGTGTCGTGTCCGACGTCGAAGCGCGGCTCGCCCATGTAGTTGAAGGGGATGTCGACGTGGGTGTCGATGGTGACTGGTGGGTCCTGCTGCGCTTGCGCGGGCAGCGTGCCGGCGAAGCTCAAGGCGGCGAGGAGGGCAAGGCGGGCAGTCGTGTTCATGGCGTTTCCCAGTTCCGGGCCGGCTGTTCGCCGGCGATCATTTCCTCGAAGTGCTGGCGCCGCCGCACCACGGCGTAGCGGCCCCGCTGCAGCAGTACCTCGGCGGCGAGCGGCCGCGAGTTGTAGGTGGAGGCCATCGACGTACCGTACGCGCCGGTGGCCTTGATCAGCAACAGGTCGCCGGCCGCGCATTCGGGCAGTTCGCGTGCGCGGGCGAAGGTGTCGCCGGTCTCGCAGACCGGACCGACGATGTCGTAGGTGGTCATCGGGCGCAGCTCGTCCGCTACCGGCACGATGTCGTGCCAGGCGTCGTACAGGCTGGGCCGCTGCAGGTCGTTCATCGCCGCGTCCAGCACCAGGAAGGTGCGTTCGATACCGGGCTTGACGCGGATCACCCGGGTCAGCAGCACGCCCGCCTCGGCGACCAGGTAGCGGCCCGGCTCCAGCAGCAGCTTGCCGCGGTAGTCGGCCAGCGCCTCGCGGATCACGCCGACGTAGTCGGCTGCGGCCACCGGCTGATCCACGCCAGCGCGATAGCACACGCCCAGCCCGCCGCCGACGTCGATGCTGTGGATCGGATGGCCGGCCTGCTCGAGTTCGCGCCAGAACGCGGCGACCCGCTGCAGCGCGAGGCGGAACGGTTCGACGCTGAGGATCTGCGAGCCGATGTGCACGTGCAGGCCGTCGAGTTGTACGTGGGTGAGTTGGCTGCGTTCGGCGAACCAGCGGCGCGCCTCGTCGATGCTGACGCCGAACTTGTTCTCCGACTTGCCGGTGGAGATCTTCGCGTGGGTGTGCGCGTCCACGTCGGGGTTGATACGCACGGCGGCGCGCGCGGTCACCTGCTGCGCGCGGGCCACGCGCTGCAGGGTGTGCAGCTCGTCCAGCGATTCGACGTTGAAGCGCATGATGCCGACGTTCAGCGCGCCGGCGATTTCATCGGCGCTCTTGCCGACGCCGGAGAACACGATGCGCTCGGCCGGCATGCCGGCGTTGAGGGCGCGGCGCAGTTCGCCGACCGAGACGATGTCGGCGCCGACGCCGGCGCTGGCCATCAGCTGCAGGATGGCGAGGTTCGGGTTGGCCTTGACCGCGAAGCAGATGGTGGCATCGAGGCCGGCCAATGCGGCCTGCAGCTCGTCGATGCGCTGCCTGATCGCGCTGGCGGAATAGGCATGGAATGGGGTGGGAATGTGTTCGGCCAGTTGCCGCAGGTCGACGCCGTCGAACATGCCATGGGCACTATCCGTTTCCCGGGCGGTTTCCTGCGCTGCGGGGCGGCTCGTCATCTGCGTGGACATGGGCTCGTTATCAGTAGTTGGTGCGGTGGTACCGGAAAAAAGAGCGGCCCGCCACTCGGGCGGGCCGCGATCGGGGAGGACGATCAGAAGTTGATGGACATGGTCAGCTGGGTGAACCGCGGCGACTGGAAGCCCAGCGGTTGGCGGAACGTGTCGCTGGTGGAATTGGAGATGGACGTCTGCAGATCCTGGTCCACCGCCGTGGTGTGCTTCTGGTTGAGCAGGTTGTAGACGGCCAGCTTCACGCGGAATTCGCCGCCATCGAACGGCTGGATGTAGCTGAGGCCGGCGTTGAGCGTGAAAGTCCACGGCATGCGGCCGTACTTGCCGCGCGGCGAACGCTCGTAGACGCGATCCTCGGACGCCGGCGCATCGCAGTTCTGCACGCAGATGAAATAGCTGTGGTAGTTGGTGGCGTCGTAGGGGTTGCCCACGCCGAAGCCGGTGATCGGCCCGCCGGAGGCCACGTTCATGTCGGCGCCAAGTTGCCAGTGCGGGGTGAGTGCATAGTTGCCGCGCAACTTGAACTGGTGACGGCGGTCGTTCGGCAGGTAGCCATCGCCGCCCAGGTTGACCCAAGGGTCGTCGAAGTTCTCGGTGCGGCCGGTATCGTCGAAATCAGTGTCCGAGTTGACCGGGCCTTCGGCGTTGCCGCGGTTCCACGACATCGTGTACGAGGCATTCATCGACCACTTCTCGTCCCACGCGCGGTTCAGCTGCAGCTCGACGGCGGCGTAGGTGCGCTTGGGCTTCACCCAGCCGCGCTGGCCCAGGTAGTTGCCGTCCGCGTCGTACATCGCCCAGCCTTCCTTCGACGTGTCGACGGTGAGATAGCCGTCGGCGGTGCCGTCGCAGTTGGTGTCGCCCCATACCGTGACTTTCTTGCCCGGGTTGGCCATCACCCAGCCGATGTAGCCGTTTTCACCGCACTGCGCGGTGGCGCTGATCTCCATGTCGTCGATCGCGTTGTGCAGGCGCCGGTAGGTGGCGCTGGCGCCCCACGACCACTGCGAACTGATCAGCTGCTGGAAGCCCAGGATCGCCTCGTCCTGGTAGACGGGGTCCATGTCGTGGTCGACTTCCGAACGCAGGTCGCCCACCGTGCCGTCACCCTGCGAATTGTCGACCGCACCGATCTGCGGCCCGAGTTTCGGGATGGCGTATTGCACACCGTTGAGGGTCTGGTAGTCCCAGCCATCGAACGCGTAATAGGTGCGCTCGTCGAGCAGGCCGCCGGCCTGCTTGATGTTGATCACGTTGGCCACCGGCAGGAAATAACGGCCGAGGTTGCCGAAGATCTTGGTGCTGCCGTCGCCCTTCACGTCCCAGGAGAAACCCAGCCGTGGCGCGATCTGGCGGCTCATCTTGATGTAGCTTTTGCCCGCGGCATCCTGGTTGTCGAAGCTGTCGTTGCGCACGCCGGCGTTGAGCACCAGGTTGGGCGTGACCTGCCAGTTGTCCTCGATGTAGTAGGCGGCGTTCTTGGTGGTGAACGTGCCGGAGATTTCGTAGCGACGCGCGCGGATGTAGGCGTCGTAGCCGGCCGGCACCACGCCGCCGTTGGAGATGGTGGAGCCGGCGCTGGCGGCATACAGGTTGTAGTAGTACGCGCCCGGCCCGGCGTAGTGGCGGTTGTAGTCGGAGGTGTCGTTCTCGTGGTCGTAGCCGAAGCGCAGCAGGTGGTCGCCCAGCGTCCACTCGAAGTCGGCACGCGCCTGCTTGCGGATGTCATTGCGCTCGTACACGGTCGAGCTGCTGGTACAACCCAGCTGCACGCCCGGGTTGTGGATCTGCAGGAACGCATTGTTTGCGGACACGTAGTTGCAGTTGAGATCCAGCTGCGAGCGAGTGAATGCCTCGCGCTCGTTGCGGCCGTACATCAGCTTCATCGACAGGTCGTTGGTGAGGTAGCTGGTCCAGGTCAGTGCCCAGTCCTTGCCACCGGTATCGGTGAAAACCTTGTTGGTCTTGGTGCCGATGGTGTTGGTGTCGAAGTCGTAGCTGTAGACGTCGCCGGTGTTCTTGTTCTTGTCGGAGAACGCCATCAATTGCAGCACGTTGCTGTCGGTGATGTTCCAGTCGATCGTGGTACCCCAGAAGCCGGTGTCCGCATTGTTGGAAGTCAGCGTGGTACCGGCGTTGTTGGTGTTCCTCGGGCTGCTGCCACGGGCTTCGTACATGGCGAACATGAACAGCTTGTCCTTGACGATCGGGCCGGATGCCCAGACGTTCGTCTTCACCAGCGAGCCCTGGTCGCGACTGGCGGTGAGGTAGCGATGGCCGTCGGCGTCGTACTGGTCGTCGGCCCGTGAGTGCCAGTTGCCCGGCTCCAGGGTGATCTCCACGCCGCCCTTCAACTCATTCGTGCCGGAGCGCGCCACCGCGTTGACCACGCCGCCGGTGGTGCGGCCGAACTCGACCGAGTAGCCGCCGGTCTTGACCTGAAACTGGTCGTAGAACGCGAACGGCGCTTCGGAGAAGCCGTTGCGGTTGTAGAAGTCGGTCACGTTGAGGCCGTTGACGTAGAACGCGTTCTCCGCGATCGACGAACCGCCGAAGGAGATACCGCCGAAGGCAGCGTTGCCCTTGACCACACCCGGCGCCAGCAGGGCGACCGAAGTGACGTTCTGGTCGACCGGCAGGCGCACCAGTTCCGCGCGGGAAACGTTGGTGGCCGATTCGGTCGAGGTGACGTCGATCACCGGCAGGCCGGTGCCGACGACGTGGATGGTCGACAGCTCGGTGGCGTTCGGCGTGGCGGCCAGATCCAGCGTGGTGGCGTTGCCCAGGCTGACGGTGACGGTGTGCGGCTGGCCCAGCGGCTGGCCATCCTTGCTGGCGCTGAGGGTGTAATCGCCTACCGGCAGGAACGGGAAGCGGTAGTTGCCGCGCTGGTCGGCGGTGATGGTGCGGGTCAGACCGGTCGCCGGATTCACGGCGGTAATCACCGCTCCGGGCTGGGCATGGCCCACCACCGAACCGTCATTGTTACCTGCGAATGCCGCCGGTACCGCCAGTGATGCCAGGCCAAGGCCGAGCGCCATGCAGAGTACGGTCCTGCGCAATGTCCGGGTGTTGCTCATTTCCCCATCTCCCTCATCGACGCCGTCGATGCCATGTTTATGAAAAGCTGCCGGTTGGTTATTTGCCGCTGCGTCCGTGCGCCGCTGGCAGGACCTGCCAGTCGAAGTCGTAGTCCAGTTGGTCGAAGTAGAGGTTGCCGCCGCGCCATTCGGCCTCGCCGCGTTGCGAGTCCACGTCGTCGGAACGGAAATGCCGTTTGGACGGCTGGAAGCGACGCCCGAAGTCGTCGTTGAACGCGATGCGGTAGTTGTCGAGCCCGCCGAGGTAGAACCACTCCAGCGACTTGTCGTCGCCCGGCGCCGGGTGCAGGCGGCCGGTGGTGACGTCCATCGGCACCCAGCCGTACGGCGCCAGGTACAGGTAGCCCCAGTCGTGGATGTTGCTGTAGCGGCTGCCGTCGTCGCTGCCGTTGTCGAAGTACACCATGCCCGATTGCCAGCGCGTGGGGATGCCGTTGAGGCGCAGCAGGGTCATCAGCAGCAGGGTCTGCTGGCCGCAGTCGGCGTGGCCGGCGTGCAGCGCGTAGTCGCTGATGTTGGAAATGGTGGAGTACTCGCGCGCACCGGCCCACGGAATTTTGTCGACCGCGGCGAACAGTTTCTGCGCGATGCGATAGGGGTTCTTCTCGTCGCCGACCACGTCGTGCGAGAACTTGCGCATTGCGTCGGTGAACACGATGTGCGGCGCGCGCTCGGCCACGAACGGCGCCAGTGCCGGCGTGATGGTTTCCGGCTGCACCTTGGCTGGGTCGATCGCGTGGTACTGCGCGAACAGGGTCAGCTCGTAGGTGACCGAGAACACCGTTTTCTGGCCGGCCATCGCGGGTTTTTCCAGGTATACCGTGCGCTGCATGGCCGACTCGGGCGCGATCCGGTGTTTCGCCGGCACGCTGGCGACGTAGCGGATGTCTTCCTGCTGGCCCGGCACCGCGCGCGGGTACGGGATCCACGCACGCACGGTCTCGCCGGCAGGCACCGCGTCGGCGGCGACGGTCAGCGTTTGCGTCATGCGCAGGCGGCGCGGCAGCACGCTGCTGCGGTGTTCGGCCAACGCGGTCTTGTAGATCGCGCGCTGGTGGTCGTTCAGCGATTCCATCGGGCCGTCGCCGATCGGCGTCTGCACGGCGCGCCGCGCCACCGCTTCGGGGCTGAGCCGGAACAGGTTGCCGGGCGAGCGCTTGAAGTACAGCGTGCGGCCGTCGATGACCTGGTGTTCGAACAAGCCGGCCGCGTTCCACTTGGCGAACTCGGCGTCGCTGAGGTCGGGGATCTGCTTGCGCACGCGCGCCTTGACGTCGTCGGCGCTCAGGGTGAAGTCGAGCAGGATGCGGCGCATGCGCTCACGCTGGAAGGCGAGCGCGTCGCGCGTGTCGGCGGACAGGTCGGGCTGCGCCAGCGCGCCGGTGATCGCCGCGTCGGCCGCCTTGAAGTGGCCGGCGTCGATCTGGGCGATGATGGGGGTGACCGCCTTGCCGTCGGTGCCGTTGCCGGCGAAGGCAAACGGTGCGGCGAGCAGCAGGGCGAGCAGGGACGCGACGACGCGCAAGCCGCGTGCATGGCGGCGTACTTTGGGTGCGACAGGTAGCAACGTATCCATCGACAAACGTCCCCGCAACGATTCCCCTGAAACCGCTGTGTAACACGCTTGCAAATGCCGGTCAATAATTTATGCTTCAATCGAAGTCGATAAGAATCAGCTATTCCTTGATGGTGGAAACCAGCCAGCCTGCGAATGCCCGCGAACGATCCACGAGGGGATACATGTGATCCACACGGTCTGGCCCTACCTGGCGCTGATGTTGCTGGTCGCCGGTTTGTTTCCGGCGGTGGAACGCCGCTTCGGCTGGAAGGTGTTTTCGGTGCTGCCGCCGATCGTGCTGACCTACCTGCTGGTCACCGCGCTGGCGGTTTCCGGGCTGTGGCAGGTCAACGCGGAAATCAGGGCGGCGCAGTCGATGCTGGTCTCGCACATGGTGCCGGCCCTGCTGTTCCTGCTGATGATCAACTGCGACCTGCGCGCGATCTGGCGGCTCGGCCCGCGCGTGCTGGGCGTATTCGCCTGCACCTCGCTGAGCCTGTTCGTGGCCTTCATCGGCACCTACCTGGTCTATCGCCACTGGCTGCCCGGCAACGACTGGCAGCCGCTGGCCGCGCTCTCCGGCAGCTGGGTCGGCGGCACCGCGAACATGATCGCGGTGAAGCAGGCGATCGGCATGTCCGACACGTACCTGGCGATGTCGTTGCTGACCGATGCGCTGGGTTACTCGATGTGGGTGGTGGTGCTGTTCTCGGTGGCGCGGCTGGCGCCGGCGTTCAACCGCTGGACCCGGGCGAAGTCCAGCGGCGACATCCCGCTGGCGCCGGTGAAAGCCAAGGCGCCGACCACCTACGACAGCGTGCTGCTGTGGCTGGGCATGGCGCTGGCGGTGGCGGCGCTGTCGGGTTGGCTGGCCGGCTGGCTGCCGGTTTCCGGCATGATCAGCGCGACCACCTGGACGATCCTGCTGGCCACCGGCTTCGGCTTGGTGGTGGCGCACACGCCGCTGGCGGAGTTCCCCGGCGCCAGCACGATTTCCAGCGCGATGCTGATCAGCGTGGTGGCGGTGCTGGCTTCGCAGAGCAACTTCCAGGGCATCGCCGCGGCGCCGCTGTACCTGCTGTGCGGCGTCACCATCATCGCGATCCACGCGGTGCTGCTGGTCGGCTGCGCCAAACTTTTCCGCTTCGACCTGTACCTGTGCGGGATCTCCTCGCTGGCGCATATTGGCGGCGTGGCGGCCACGCCGATCCTGGCGGCCAGCTATTCGGCTGCACTGGTGCCGGTCGGTATCCTGCTGGCGCTGCTCGGCTACATCCTGGGCACCGGCTTCGGCCTGCTGGTGGCGACGATCCTGTCCACGCTGGCGGCCACCTGATGCGGTTTCAAGAAAGGACCAAGACGATGCGACTTCCCCTGCTTGCTGTCACCGTGCTTGCGCTCGCCTTCGCCGGCGCACCGCTGCAGGCGCGCGAGGCGAACGATGCGTTGACCGTGCCGCCGTCCGGCGTGCTCGGCGTCGGCGAGGCGCAGCTCACGCCCGCGTTCTGGATCGGCCTGCAGGCGCAGCCCGATCGGGTGATCCTCGACCGCGCCGCGATCGAGGCGCAGAACGCGAAGCTGCTGCAGGTCGATCCGTCGATGCACGACCTGCACGCGTTGCCGAAAGCCCTGAGCCGCGAGCAGGTCGCCGGCTGGATCGAGGCGCTGTCCGAGCGGCCGAATCGCCCGCTGTTCGACGTCGACGGCCAGCCGGTGCCGGCCGCCACGCTGGATGCCGTGGTCGGCAACCTCGCGCTCGATGCGATTCCCGCGCAGCAGAAGACACGCTACGGCCTGGTGGTGCGCCGCGCTGCGCTGCGCACGTTCCCCACCACGCTGCGCGTGTTCAGCGAAAAGGGCGACACCGACATCGACCGCTTCCAGGAAACGGCCGAGTTCCCCGGCACGCCGGTGGCGATCGTGCACGCCAGTGCCGACGGCCAGTGGCTGTTCGTGGTCAGTCCGCGCTACGCCGCCTGGACCGAGAAAGAGAACGTGGCCGAAGGCAGCGCCGCGCAGGTGTTCGGCTACGCCGACAAGACCCCGTACCGGGTGATCACCGGCGCCGTCGAGCGCACCGTGTTCACCCGCGAGCAGCCGGCGGTATCGCAATTGCAGCTGGACATGGGCACGCGCGTGCCGCTGCTGACGAAGCTGCCGCCGGATCAGCCGGTCAACGGCCAGACGCCGTACGCCGCGCACGTGATCGAACTGCCGCTGCGCCAGGCCGACGGCTCGCTGGCGTTCACCCCGGCGCTGCTGCAGAAGAACACCGACACCGCCGCCGACTACCTGCCGCTGACCCGCGCCAACCTCATCGGCCAGGCGTTCAAGTTCCTCGGCGAGCGCTATGGCTGGGGCCACGCCTACGACGGCCGCGACTGCAGCGGTTTCGTTTCCGACGTGTACCGCAGCATGGGCGTGCAGATGCCGCGCAACACCAGCAAGCAGGCGATCAGCCCGGCGCTGGAACACCGCGCGTTCACCGCGAAGGATAGCCGCGAGGAGCGCCTCAAGGCCGCGCACGAATTGCAGGTGGGCGACCTGGTCTACATCCCCGGCCACGTGATGATGGTGATCGGCCAGTTGCACGGCCAGCCGTACGTGATCCACGACGTCGGCGGCATGAGTTACCGCAAGGCCGACGGCAGCAAGGCGCGGATCAAGCTCAACGCGGTGTCGGTAACCCCGCTGCTGCCGCTGCTGTTCAACGACAAGCAGACCTTTGTCGACCGCATGACCAGCATCGTGCGCATCCGCCACTGAGCGCGCCTGCACCAAAAAGAAAAAGGACACAGATTCCATGAAGGCTTGCCCATGAAAATCACCGACATCCAGTTCGGCATGCTGCGGGTGCCGCTGAAGACCCCGTTCAAGACGGCGCTGCGCACGGTCAACCTGGTCGAGGACATCGTGGTGATGGTGCACACCGACTCGGGCCAGGTCGGTTACGGCGAGGCGCCGGCCACCGCGGTGATCACCGGCGACACCCACGGCTCGATCATCGACGCGATCCGCCACTACATCTCGCCGCGGCTGATCGGCCAGGACATCGCCGACCTCAACCACCTCACTCAGCTGATCCAGTCTTCGATGGAGAAGAACACCAGCGCCAAGGCGGCGGTGGAGATCGCGGTATACGACTTGTGGGGCCAGCTCTACAGCGCGCCGCTGTACAAGCTGCTCGGCGGCGGCGACCCGGTGATCACCACCGACATCACCATCAGCGTCGACTACATCGACAAGATGGTGGCCGACTCGGTCTCCGCGGTGGAACGCGGCTTCGAATCGCTGAAGATCAAGGTGGGCAAGGACATCGGCGTCGACATCGAGCGGGTCAAGGCGATCTACGCGGCGGTGGAAGGGCGTGCGCTGCTGCGGCTGGACGCGAACCAGGGCTGGACCGCCAAGCAGGCGGTGTACGCGCTGCAGACGCTGGAGGACGCCGGCATCAAGCTGGAGCTGATCGAGCAGCCGGTGAAGGCGCGTGACCTGGCCGGCATGCGCTACGTCACCGAGCGCGTGCACACCCCGGTGATGGCCGACGAGAGCGTGTTCGGCCCGATGGAGGTGATCGAGCTGATCCGCCTGCGCGCGGCCGACATCATCAACATCAAGCTGATGAAGACCGGCGGCATCTCCAACGCGATCCGCATCGCCGACATCGCCGGCATGCACGGCATCGAGTGCATGATCGGCTGCATGCTGGAAACCAGCATCAGCGTGGCCGCCGCGGTGCACGTGGCGGTGGCGAAGTCCAACGTGATCACCAAGATCGACCTGGACGGCCCGTCGCTGTGCCAGTTCAATCCGGTCGACGGTGGGGTAATCTTCAACGAGTCGGAAATCTCGGTGACGGATGCACCAGGCCTGGGCATCCGCGAGATCCGCGGATTGGAGAGGATCGAAGCCTGATGTCGCCGCTGGTCAAAATCCGTTCGGAACGCGACCAGATGTCGGCAGTGGAGCGGCGCATCGCCGACTTCATCCTGGAGAACGCGCAGCTGCTGCGCGACTACTCTTCGCAGCAACTGGCCAATGCGCTGGGGATCAGCCAGTCCAGCGTGGTCAAGTTCACCCAGAAGCTGGGCTTCAAGGGCTATCCGGACCTGAAGTATTCGGTCGGCGAGGCGATCGCGCGCGCCGACAACGGCGACACGCCGCAGGTCGCGGCGGCGAGCGGCGGCGAAGGTGGCGGCTCGTCCGCCGGCAACCTGTGGCGGCGCAAGTCCGAGGCCGAGGAGGCGACCCGGCTGATCAATCTGCCGGAAACCCTGCAGGCCGTGGCCGACGCGATCGAGCAGGCCGGCCGTGCCGGCAAGGTGTTCATCATCGGGCTGGGCGAGGACGACATCCACGCGCGCGGCTTCGCGCTGAAGCTGTCGCTGCTGGGCATCCTCACCGTGCACAATTTCGACACCGCGCGGATGACCGCGAACGTCTCCGCAGCCAGCGCCGGCGACGTGCTGCTGGTGTTCTCCGAGCACGGCAACCATCCGGCGCTGTGCAAGATTGCCCGCTACTTCCGCGAGCGTCGCGGCCAGGTGATCACGGTGACGCGGCACACCGCGAACCCGCTGCGCACGCTGGCCGATCTCTCCCTGGTGGTGTCGGCGCACGACGAATTGCCGTACATCCAGCCGCTGCTGTACCAGTCGGCGCTGCAGCACCTGCTCGACGGCGTGTTCGTGCAGTTGTGCGAAGGCCACGACGATCGCCACGCGCAACTGCTGGCCAACCTCGACCGCATCCAGCTGATGCTGGAGCCGTAACCACGGGAATCGGGAATCGAGGCAAGAGCAACACCCCTGGCCGACTCCCACACTTGTTGCGTGATGCTCAACTACTGGATGGAAAGCCGATGACTGTTCGCCGCCGCACCCTTGCCCTGCTGACGTTTGCCATCACGCTTGCCGGAGCCGCGCATGCCGGCGCCGCGACCACGCCCTGGCACGACGCCCGCCAGCTGGTGCTGGTCACCACCGCCGGCTGGAACGCGAACCATGGCACCCTGCGCACGTTCGCGCGCGACGGCGACGGTTGGCATGAAGTGCGCGCCGCCACGCCGGTGACCATCGGCAAGAACGGCGCCGGTTGGGGGCTGGGCCTGAACGCGCCGCAGCATGACGGGCCGCTCAAGCGCGAGGGCGACAACCGCAGCCCGGCCGGCGTATTCCGCATCGGCGAGGCGTTCGGCTACGCCGCCCACGCGGCCACCGCGCTGCCGTACCGCGCGCTCACCGCCACCGATTACTGCATGGATGTCAGCGGCACGGCGCAGTACAACCGCATCGTCGACGCCAACGTGGTCGGCGCCGATGCGGTGAAGGGTTCCACCGAGCCGATGCGGCGCGACCTGCATGCGAACGGCGACCAGCGCTACCGGCTCGGCTTCGTGATCGAGCACAACGCGCAGGCGGCGCCACAGGGCGGCAGCTGCATTTTCGCGCATCTGTGGAAGTCGCCCAGCGACGCCACCGCCGGTTGCACCGCGATGACGCCGGCGGTGATGCAATCGCTGCTGGCCTGGCTGAAGCCGCAGCAGCACCCGGTCTTCGTGCTGCTGCCGCAGGCCGAGTACGAGCGGCTGCGTGCCGACTGGCAACTGCCGGTGCTGGCCGCCACGGATGCCGCGCGGTGAGTGCGACCACCCGGGTCCTGACCGGGCTGGCCGCCGGCGCGCTGATCGGCCTGCTGCTGGCCGGCTGGAACGAAACCGTGGCGTTGCAGGTGGCGAACGTGGCGCAGCCGGTCGGCAAGCTGTGGCTCAACGCGCTGCAGATGACCGTGGTGCCGCTGGTGCTGGCGCTGGTGGTGGTGGGCGTGAACACCGCCACCGACGCGGCCGCCTCGGGCCGCATCGCGCGACGCGCGATCGTGGTGTTCATCGTGGTGCTGACCGGCGGCGCGCTGTTCGCGGCGCTGGCCGCACCGCTGGTGTTCTCGCTGTTCCCGCACAATCCGGCGCTGGTCGCCGCGCTCGATCACGCCAGCGTGCCCGCAGCCGCGCAGGCGGCGCCGAACTGGATCGACACGCTGGTGGCGATCGTGCCGAATAACGCGATCATGGCCGCGGCGCAGAGCGCGATGCTGCCGCTGGTGGTGTTCGCACTGTTCCTCGGTTTCGCGCTGACCCGGATCGCGCCGGCGCGGCGCGCGCTGCTGATGGAATTCTTCCAGGCGATCGCCGACGCGATGATCGTGATCGTGCGCTGGGTATTGTGGATTGCGCCGCTGGGCGTGTTCGCGCTGATCCTTTCCGTGTGCGCGCGCTCGGGCCTGGGCATGCTCAGCGCGCTCGGCGTGTACGTGCTGGTCGAGTGCCTGCTGTACCTGGCGGTCACCGTGATGATGCTGCCGCTGGCGGTGATCTTCGGCGGCGAGCGGCTGCGCCGTTTCGCGCTGGCGCTAGTGCCGGCGCAGGTGGTGGCGATCAGCACGCAGTCGTCGCTGGCCTCGCTGCCGGCGATGCTGGAGAGCGCCGACCGTCGGCTCGGTTATCCCAAACAGGTCGCGGCGCTGGTGCTGCCGATGGCGGTGAGCCTGTTCCGCCTGACCAGCCCGGTGCAATACGTGACCTCGGCGGTGTTCATCGCTTGGGCCTACGGCATCGATCTCGGCACCGCGCAGCTGCTCGCCGGCGCGCTGCTCGCGGTGGTGATCAGCCTGGGCTCGGTCGGCCTGCCGGGCCAGGTCACCTTCATCGCCACCAACCTGCCGGTGGCGCAGGCGATGGGCCTGCCGCTCAGCCCGCTGGGCCTGATGCTGGCGGTCGACACCATTCCCGACGCGCTGGCCACGCTGGGTAACGTCACCGGCGACCTCACCGCCACCAGCGTGGTGGCGCGGCAGTCGCGGCGCGATACCGCCTGAGCGCGGACCGCCAGTCGCGACTGGCGCGGGCAGCGGAACCGAGATGGACGGCACGGCTATAATGCCGTGCCCGGCGCGCTGCGCCGCCATGTCCCGCAAGGCGCGCCATGCTCCTGATGATCGACAACTACGACAGCTTCACCTACAACCTCGTGCAGTATCTGGGCGAGTTGGGGCAGGCGGTCAAGGTGGTGCGCAACGATGCGCTGGATGTGGCCGGCATCCGCGCGCTCAAGCCCTCGCACATCATGATTTCGCCGGGGCCGGGCACGCCGGATGATTCGGGCGTATCGCTGGACGTGCTGCGCGAGCTGGCCGGCGAGATCCCGGTGTTCGGCGTATGTCTGGGCCACCAGGCGATCGGCCAGGTGTTCGGCGGCAAAGTGATCCGTGCCCGGCAGATCATGCACGGCAAGACCTCACCGGTGATCCATCGCGGGCAGGGCGTGTTTGCCGGCTTGCCGAATCCGTTCGAGGCCACGCGCTACCACTCGCTGGTGGTGGAGCAGTCGTCGCTGCCCGATTGCCTGGAAGTCACCGCGTGGACGGAAAACCCGGACGGCTCGATCGACGAGATCATGGGCCTGCGCCACAAGACGCTGGCGGTCGAGGGCGTGCAGTTCCATCCCGAATCGATCCTGACCCAGCACGGCCACGACCTGTTGCGCAATTTCCTCGGACAGCCGCTGAAGGCGGCGGCATGAACGGCCACGCACGCGCGATCACCATCACGCCACAGGAAGCCCTGCAGCGCACGATCGAGCATCGCGAGATCTTCCACGACGAGATGATCGCGCTGATGCGCCAGATCATGAACGGCGAGGTGAGCCCGCTGATGACCGCGGCGATCGTCACCGGCCTGCGCGTGAAGAAGGAAACCGTGGGCGAGATCACCGGCGCGGCGCGGGTGATGCGCGAGCTGTCGGCGAAGGTGGACGCGCCGCCGCACAACCACTTCGTCGACATCGTGGGCACCGGCGGCGATGGTTCGTCCAGCTTCAACATCTCCACCACGGCGATGTTCGTGGCGGCGGCGGCTGGCGCGTGCATCGCCAAGCACGGCGGGCGCAGCGTGTCGTCGAAGTCCGGCAGCGCCGATGTGCTGGAGGCGCTGGGCGCGGCGATCGAGCTGTCGCCGGCGCAGGTGGCCGCGTGCATGGCCGAGACCGACATCGGCTTCATGTTCGCGCCGAATCACCATCCGGCGATGAAGGTGGTGGCGCCGGTGCGCAAGGAAATGGGCGTGCGCACGCTGTTCAACATCCTCGGCCCGCTGACCAACCCGGCCGGTGCGCCGAACATCCTGATGGGCGTGTTCCATCCCGATCTGGTCGGCATCCAGGTGCGCGCGTTGCAGCAGCTCGGCGCGCGACATGCGCTGGTGGTGTGGGGCCGCGACGGGCTGGACGAGATTTCGCTGGGCGCGGCGACCCTGGTCGGTGAACTGCGCGATGGCGTGGTGCGCGAGTACGAGGTGGAGCCGGAGGATTTCGGCCTGGCGATGGCGTCCAGTCGCAACCTGCGCGTGGAAAATGCGGACGAGTCGAAGACGATGCTGCTGGAGGTGCTGCAGGGGCGCCCCGGCGTGGCGCACGACATCGTCTGCCTGAACGCCGGTGCGGCGCTGTATACGGCCGATCTGGCCGGATCGATCGGCGCCGGCATCGAGCTGGCCCGTGCCGCGATTGCCAGCGGCGCCGCGCATGCGAAAATGCAGGTCTTCGTGGCGGCCACGCGACGGCTTGCCAATTCGCAGTAGGGCGTACATGGTGCGCGAAGCTGCTGCAGCCGGTGTACCGGTGCCTTGTCGCGCATCGGATGCGCTCCTACACCACCAGTGAGATGCCATGACTGACATCCTCAATCGCATTCTTGCCCGCAAGGCGGAAGAGGTCGCCGAACGCCGGGCCCGGCTGCCGGAAGCCGAGCTGATCGCGCGCATCGCGGACCTGCCCGGCACCCGCGGTTTCGCTGCGGCGATCGAGGCGAAGATCGACGCCGGCCTGCCGGCGGTGATCGCCGAGGTGAAGAAGGCCAGCCCGAGCAAGGGGCTGATCCGCACGAATTTCGACCCGGCCGCGATCGCGAAGAGCTACGCGGCCGCCGGCGCGGCCTGCCTGTCGGTACTGACCGACAGCGACTTCTTCCAGGGCAGCGAGGCGTTCCTGCAGCAGGCGCGCGAAGCGTGCTCGCTGCCGGTGCTGCGCAAGGACTTCATCATCGACGCGTACCAGGTGTACGAGGCGCGCGCGATCGGCGCCGACTGCGTGCTGCTGATCGTCTCGGCGCTGGACGACGACGTGCTGCTGCAGCTGTCGCTGCTGGCGGCGGAGCTCGACCTGGACGTGCTGTGCGAGGTGCACGACGAGGAGGAACTGGAGCGCGCGATGGCGCTGCCGGTGCCGCTGATCGGCGTGAACAACCGCAACCTGCGCAACTTCGAGACCTCGCTGGAGACCTCGCTGACGCTGCAGGGGTTGATCGAGTACGACCGCATTCTGGTGGCCGAATCCGGCATCCATACGCCGGAAGACGTGGCGCGCCTGCGCGCGGGCGGCATCCAGGCGTTCCTGGTCGGCGAGGCGTTCATGCGCGCCGAGGACCCGGGCACCGAGTTGCGACGGTTGTTCTCGATCCCGTGACGGTGATGCCGGAACGCGAAGCGGTGGCGCCAGCGGGCGCGGACGCGGCATTGCCGCGCGTGGTGCTGTTCGATTTCGACGGCGTACTGATCCGCGGCGATTCGTTCTACCTGTTCATGCGCGAGCGCTACCGCCGCTCGTGGTGGCGCTGCCTGCTGGCCCTGCTGAGCACGCCGCTGCTGCTGTTGCTGCTGCCAGTCTCGCGCCGCCTGCCGATGCGCCTGCTGGTGCGCATCGCGCTGCTGGGGCTGGGCGAGCAGGGTTACCAGGTTGCCGCGAACGCATTCGCCGCCACCCTGGCGCGGCGGCCGAAGCAGTTCTGCCGCGACGGCCTGCACGCGTTGCGTCGGCACCAGGCGCAGGGCGACCGGGTGATCGTGGTGACCGGCTGCGAGCACACCCTGGTCAGCGGGATCCTGCAGCAACTGGGGCTGACCCACCTGGAGGTGCTGGCCTCGCAGTTGCGCCCCGGCTGGCTCGGCATGCGGCCGCGGTGGCACAACGTGGGCCGGCGCAAGGTGCAGTCGCTGGCCCGGCATGGACTCAGCGCGTGGCAGGTGGCGTACGGCGATTCGATGTATGACGCGGCGATGCTGAAGCTGGCCGCCGAGGCGGTGCTGGTCAACGGCACGCCCACGCTGTGCAAGAAGGTCGAGAAGGCGCTGGGCCGCGCAGTCACTCGCGTCGAGTGGTTCTGAGCGCAATCGAAAACAGAGGTGTCTACAGCAGCGTCTGCACCAGCTGACCCAGGCTGATCAGCACGATCAGGCTGCCCACCGCGGCCATCACGGCCTGCTCGGGCAGGTGGCGCACCAGCCAGGCGGCGAACGGCGCGGCGATCACGCCGCCGGTGAGCAGGCCGAGCACGATCGGCCAGTGGCCGACGCCGACATGCCAGACCAGGGTGGCGGAGGTGCAGACCGTCACCACGAATTCGGCGGCGTTGACTGAGCCGATCGTGCTGCGCACACCGCCGCCGCGTGCGATCAGGGTGCTGGTGGCCAGCGGGCCCCAGCCGCCGCCGCCGATCGCGTCGAGCAGGCCGGCGAAGAAGCCCAGCACGCCGCTGTGCTGTACCCGGTGGCGGGTCAGCCGCTTGCCGAAGGCGCGCAACAGCACCATCGTGCCGAGGATCAGCAGGTAGGCATTGACCCAGGGACGGATCGCCTCGCCCGGCACGCTGGCCAGGAAGGTTGCGCCGAGGATGCCGCCGATCGCACCGGGAATGGCCAGTTGCCAGAACAGTTTCCAGCGCACGTTGCCGAACCAGGCGTGCGCTGCGCCGGAAACGCCGGTGGTGAACACTTCGGCGGTGTGCACGGTGGCGCTGGCCACCGCCGGCGGCAGGCCCAGCGCCAGCAGGATCGAGTTGGAGACCAGCCCGTAGGCCATGCCCAGCGCGCCATCGACCAGTTGGGCGAGCAAGCCGACACCGACAAAGATGAAGAACTGTCCGTAATCCAAGCGTTGTCTCGCAAACGATGGCGGAAGCCACCCTAGACCGGTCTTCGTGAAAAAACCGGTTCAGATGGCCGACGGGTGAATCCCGCGCGGGATCAGCGCGTACCGCGCACCACGATGGTCTTGCCGGAGACGTCGATCATGCGCTGCTCCTCCAGCTGCTTGAGCACGCGGCCGACCATCTCGCGCGAGCAGCCGACGATGCGGCTCACTTCCTGGCGCGAGATGCGGATCTGGGTGCCGTCCGGGTGGGTCATCGAATCCGGCTCCTGGCACAGGTCGAGCAGGGTGCGCGAGATGCGGTTGGTGACGTCCATGAAGGCCATCCGGCTGACCTGGCGCGAGGTGCGCAGCAGACGGTTGGTCAGCTGCGAGCCGATCGCGAACAGGATCTTCGGGCATTCCTCGCGCAGCGGACCTTCCATCAGCTGGAACAGGCGCTCGTAGCTGACCTCGGCCATCTCGCACGGGGTGCGCGTGCGCACCATCGACTCGCGCTGGGCCTGCTCCACGAACAGGCCCATCTCGCCGATGAACTGGCCGCGGCTGATGTAGGCAAGAATCAGTTCGCGCCCCTGCTCGTCTTCGGTGCATACCGCCAGCGAGCCCTCGACCACGTAATACAAGGTGTTGGCCGGGTCGCCGGGTCGGATGATCGCGGTCTTGCCCGGGTAGCGCCGGCGGTGGCACAGCGCCAGGAAACGTTCCATCGCGGCCGGGTCGGGTGCGAAGCCGAGCGGAGCCTGCGAGCGTTCAAAAGCCTGTTGGAGCTGGTATTTGAGTTGCGCCACGATCATCCCCTACAGATGGTTGTCATTACAGCGGCAGTCGTTGCCACGCGCCATGCGCGTCGCTGAACCATCCTTGCAAGCTTGGCATTATGGCAAACCTGAGCGCTTGCCGCAGGTTCAATTTCTTTTCCTTTTGCCGCATACTCCGCGGTCTTCCGGATGCGGCAAGGTTGCCACATGCGGTTCACAAGGGTCGTGCAGGCTGTGCGCCTGCGCTTCACACCATACCGCGGGGACCCTTGTCGCTAACCCGCCTCTACTGCTGGCCGAACACCCGGTCATGGAGAGCCGCCCGTGGTCAAACCACTTCCCCGTCTGCGCCTGCAGGGTTTCAACAACCTGACCAAGGCGTTGAGCTTCAACATCTACGACATCTGCTACGCGGTGTCCGAGGACCAGCGCCGGCGCTACATCGAGTATATCGATGAGCAGTACGACGCCGACCGCCTGACCCAGATCCTCACCGACGTGGCCGAGATCATCGGCGCGAACATCCTCAACATCGCGCGCCAGGACTACGACCCGCAGGGCGCCTCGGTGACCATGCTGATCTCCGAGGAGCCGGTGGTGGAGAAGCTCGGCCGCGATTCGATCGCCGGCGCGGTGGTCGCGCACATGGACAAGAGCCACATCACCGTCCATACCTATCCGGAAACGCATCCGCACAACGGCATCGCCACCTTCCGTGCGGACATCGACGTGGCCACCTGCGGCGTGATCTCGCCGCTGAAGGCGTTGAACTACCTGATCGACAGCTTCGAGTCGGATATCGTGGTGTGCGACTACCGCGTGCGCGGCTTCACCCGCGACGTGAAGGGCAAGAAGCACTTCATCGACCACAAGATCAATTCGGTGCAGGACTACCTGGCCAAGCACATCCGCCAGAAGTACGAGATGTTCGACGTCAACGTGTACCAGGAAAACATGTTCCACACGAAGATGCACATCAAGGACTTCGACCTCGACACCTACCTGTTCGAGTCGCATGCCGACGACCTCTCGTTCAAGGAGCGCCAGCGCATCGAGTCGCTGCTGCGCCGCGAGATCGAGGAACTGTTCCACGGCCGCAACCTGATGTAGCCGGGATTCGGGATGACGGGATTCGGGATTCGAAAAAGCCGCGACGTTGCGGCGTATCGGCTTCTCTCGAATCCCGAATCCCCAATCCCGAATCCCGTCGCTGGTGAGCGCAGCTCACCAGCGATAGGCCACCGTCTTCATCAGCATCGAGCTGGCGTGCATCAGCTGCGGCAGCGGGAACGGCAATTCGATGCCGCCGCGTTGCTGCGCGGCCTGCGCGTGGCGGATCTCGTCCGACTGCATCTGGGTCAGCACGGCGCGCGAGCGCTGGTCCTGCGCCGGCAGCTTTTCCAGGTGCTCGGCGAGGTGGGCTTCCACTTGGCGTTCGGTCTCGACCACGAAGCCGAGGCTGAGCGGATCGCCGGCCAGCGCGGCGGCCGCGCCGATCGCGTAGCTGCCGGCGTACCACAGCGGATTGAGCAGGCTCGGGCGGCTATCCAGCTGCTGCAGGCGTTCGGCGCACCAGGCCAGGTGGTCGGTCTCCTCGACCGCGGCGTGCAGCAAGTGCTGGCGGTTGTCGGCGTTGCGCGCCAGCGCGGCCTGGCCGAAGTACAGTGCCTGCGCGCAGACCTCGCCGGTGTGGTTGATCCGCATCAGTCCGGCGGCGTGGCGGCGCTCGGCGTCGTCCAGATCCGTCTCGGCGATGCCGACGGCGGGTGAGGGCCGATGCGCCTGCGGCGAACCGGCGATCGCCTCCAGCGCGCGTTCGCAGCCGGCCAGCAGGCGGTCGAGGGGGCTCAGCGTGCGCACGGTCATGGGCTTTCCTGATTCGAAGGGGGCTGTTCGAGTTGTTGGGCCAGCAAGGTCAGCGGGTGTCGGGTCGGCCAGGGCAGGCCCTGCGCGTCGATGCCGGCGGCCAAGTGCAAACGACAGCCGATATTGGACGACAACAGCAGCTGCGGATCCAGGGTGGCGGCTTGCCGCAGCGTATCGTCGCGCAGTTGCGCGGCGCGCGCGGGGAATTCCAGCAGGTGGCTGCCGGCCGCGCCGCAGCAATGCGGTAGCCGTGGCAACGGCAGCACCTCGAGTCCGGACACCTGGCGCAATAACTTCAACAAGGCGTCGTCGCTGCGTGCCACGTTGACCTGGGTGCACGGCAGATGCAAAGCCACCCGTCGTGCCAGCGGGCGGAAGTGCAGCACCTCGGCGTGAGCCGCCAGCAGTTCCAGCGGATCGAGCACGTTCACCCCCGGCAAGGCGCGGCGCAGCGTGCCAATGCAGCCGGGCGTCACCGCAACCAGCTGGCTGGCGCCGCTGGCGTCCCAGGCCTGACGCACGCGCTGCGCGGCATGTTCGGCGGTTTCCACGGCGCCGCCGTGCAGGTCCATCGCGCCGCAGCAGAACGCGGGCAGCACGCTGACCGCGAAACCTGCCGCCTGCAGCAGGGTGATCGCCGCCTGCTGCGCCTCGGCGTCGTCGATGCTGGCCACGCAGCCGGGGAACAGTGCCAGGTGGGGTTGTCCACGAACTGCATGACGAGTCCGGACGCGGGCAGCCGGGAGCGTGGACGGCAGGTTGAGCAGGGCGGCGCGCCACGGGGAAGCGGCAGGCAGGCGCCGTGCCAGCGGGCCTTTCCAGCGCGACAGCGCGAGCCAGCCGCCCAGCCGGCGAAGGAAGCGCAGCAGCGCTGGCCGTTTGACGAGTTCCAGCAGCCATCGCGGTCGCTGCGGCGACGGCCCCAGCAAGGCGCGGGTTTCCATCAGCAGTTCGCCGTACTGCACCTGCGCCGGGCACACCGTTTCGCAGTTCAGGCAGCCCAGGCAGTGGTCCAGGTGTGCACGCAGCTCGGCGGTGGGGTCGGCCAGCCCGCGGGCCAGCGCGGAGGCGATCGCGATGCGCCCGCGCGGCGATTCCGCTTCGTTGCGGTCCAGCGCATAGGTGGGACAGACCGGCAGGCACAGCCCGCACTGCACGCATTGGTCGGCCAGCGCGGCGATGCGGCCCGCGTGCGCGTGCGGGGGGGACTTTTCAAGCAGCATGGTGGTCATGCTATCATTGCCAGCTCACAGCTCGCCGGTCGGTGGGCTTGCGCCGTGGATGACGGCTCCGCTATCATCTCGCGCCTTTGTTCCACCGAAGCATGCTTTCTCGAATCATGCGTACCGCCTCACGGCGGCAGACAGGTATTCTGAAATGAAAACGTTTAGCGCCAATGCCGACAACGTCAAGCGCGACTGGTTTGTGGTCGATGCCACGAACAAGACGCTCGGTCGCCTGTCGACCGAAATCGCCCGTCGTCTGCGCGGCAAGCACAAGCCGGAATACACCCCGCACTGCGACACCGGCGATTATATCGTGGTGATCAACGCGCAGAAGGTGCACGTCACCGGTGCCAAGCTGGACGACAAGAAGTACCACCGCTTCACCGGCTACGTCGGCAACCTGAAGACCACCAGTCTGAAGGACCTGCTGGCGACCTACCCGGAGCGCGTGATCGAGATCGCCGTCAAGGGCATGCTGCCGAAGAACCCGCTGGGCCGCGAGATGTATCGCAAGCTCAAGGTCTACGGCGGTGCCGAGCATCCGCATACCGCACAGCAGCCGCAGGCGCTGGAGATCTAAGGAAATGACCATGGCAATCCAGCAGAATTACGGCACCGGCCGCCGCAAGACCTCCGCCGCCCGCGTGTTCCTGCGCAAGGGCAAGGGCGAAATCGTGGTCAACGGCAAGTCGCTCGAGGCATTTTTCGGCCGCGAGACCTCGTGCATGATCGTGCGCCAGCCGCTCGAGCTGACCGAGAACACCGGCAAGTTCGACATCAAGGTGACGGTTGCCGGTGGCGGCATCACCGGTCAGGCCGGCGCGATCCGCCTGGGCATCGCCCGCGCGCTGATCGAGTACGACGAGAGCTTGAAGTCGCCGCTGCGCAAGGCCGGTTTCGTGACCCGCGATGCCCGCGAGGTCGAGCGCAAGAAGGTCGGTCTGCACAAGGCTCGTCGCGCCACCCAGTTCTCCAAGCGCTAAACTAAGCACCCTAGCCCCGTCGCCAAGCGGTAAGGCACCTGACTCTGACTCAGGCATTCGGTGGTTCGAATCCATCCGGGGCTGCCAAATCCAGATGCCGACGCACGCAGCGATGCGTGACGACCCGGCCAAATGCCCGCCCTCCGGCGGGCATTTTCGTGTGGGCGGTACCGGGTCTGGCCGCGCGCTGGCGGCTAGACGATGGGGTTGCCCACGTTCGCTGGAAATGCGCGAAATCGCAGGAAATTGCGTGTCGTTGCGCGATCTTCTTCCTTTTTTTTCGCACTGCAGCAGCGTAAAATTTCCGCTTTCCTTCGTTGCGAAACCTCGATGACGCCAACCACTGACGATCCCGTCGGGCACGCCGACGTGCGCACGATCGGTAGCACTGACGCCCTGCCGGTCGCCCCCGCGCTGGGTTTGTCGCTGGACGCGGCGCGCATGCCGCGCAAGTCCACCCTGGTCACCCACCGGATCGTGCTGATCAGTGTGCTGGCGGTGATCCTGGGTGTGGCGGCGGCCTATGTCGCCCAGCTGCTGATGCTGATGATCAACCTGATCACCGACCTGTGCTTTTACGGCCAGGTATCGGACGTGATCGGCCCCCATGCGCGCAGCGGCTCGTTCGTGCTGTCGCCGGCAAACAATCACCTGGGCGCCTGGGTCATCCTGGTTCCCGCCATCGGCGGCCTGCTCGCCGGGATCATGGCGCGCTGGGGCTCGCGCGCGATCCAGGGGCATGGCATCCCCGAGGCGATGGAACAGATCCTCACCAACGAATCCAACATCCCCGCCCGCATCACCTGGCTCAAGCCGGTGTCCTCGGCGTTCGCGATCGGCACCGGTGGCCCGTTCGGCGCCGAAGGCCCGATCATTTCCACCGGCGGCGCCATGGGTTCGCTGATCGGCCAGCTGCTGCGCGTCACCGCGAACGAACGCAAGGTGCTGCTGGCGGCCGGTGCGGCGGCCGGCATGGCGGCCGTGTTCGGCGCGCCGATGGCTTCGCTGGTGCTGGCGGTGGAGCTGCTGCTGTTCGAGCTGCGTCCGCGCTCGCTGATTCCGGTGGCGCTGGCCACGGTGACGGCGGTCGGCGTGCGCTACGCCACCTACGGCGCGGCGCCGGTCTTTCCGATGCCGGAGGTGCAGCAGCCGGGAGGCTGGGCCCTGGCCAGCTTCGTGCTGATCGGCGGCCTGGTCGGCTTCGCCTCGATCGGCGTCACCCGGGCGGTGTACGGCGTCGAGGACCTGTTCGAGAAGCTGCCGATCCACTGGATGTGGTGGCCCGTCATCGGGGCGCTGGTGGCCGGCTTCGTGGGCTGGATCGAGCCGCGCACCCTGGGCGTGGGCTACGACAACATCGACGCCCTGGTGCAGGGCCACTTCGGCCTCACCATGCTGCTCACCTTCGGCACGTTGAAATTCATCTCGTGGGTGATCGCCTTGGGTAGCGGCACCTCGGGCGGCACGCTGGCACCCCTGTTCATGATCGGCGGCTCGCTCGGCGCGGTCATCGGCATCGGCATCAACCAGGTGATGCCCGGCTTCGGCGTCGATCCGCGCATCGCCGCGCTGGTGGGCATGGCCGCCATCTTCGCCGGCTCCTCGCGGGCGCTGCTGACCGCCGTGGTGTTCGCCTTCGAGACCACGCGCCAGCCGGCGAGCCTGTTACCGCTGCTGGGGGGTTGCACTGCGGCCTACCTGATCTCGGCGCTGTTCATGCGCAACACCATCATGACCGAGAAGATCGCGCGGCGCGGCGTGCGCGTGCCGTCGGAGTATGCAGCCGACTACCTGGAGCTGGTCAGCGTGGGCGACGCCTGCTCGCGCGACGTGGCCACGCTCAAGACCAGCCAGGCGCTGGCCGAGGTGCGCCGCTGGCTGAACGAGGAATCGTCGCACTCGCATCACCAGGGCTTTCCGGTGGTGGATGAACACGGCCGCGTCCGGGGCGTGCTGACCCGGCGCAGTCTGCTCGACCCGCAATGGCATTACACGCTGACCCTGGGCGAACTGGTGACACGGCCGCCGATCGCGGTCAACGAAGGCCACTCGCTGCGCGAAGCGGCCGACCACATGGTGGCCGAGAGCGTGGGCCGGCTGGTGGTGGTGAGCAAGGACGACCCGCACAAGCTGGTGGGCATCATCACCCGCGGCGACATCCTGACCGCGCATGCGCGGCGTCTGCGCGAGGCGCGTCACACGGGCCGCCACATCAAGCTCGGCAAGTCGCACAAGCCGACACCAGTCGCGTAGACCGCGCGAGCGAGAGGCCGCGACCGGCGTACGCGCCGGCCATCGCGGCGCCCGGGTTCTACATCTCCTTGTCGCCGATCAGCACCACGTCGGCCGGACGCCGCGCGAACAGGCCGACGGTGACGATGCCGGGCAGCTGGTTCAGTTCGCTCTCCAGCGCGGCCGGGTCGACGATCTGCCAGCCGTGCACGTCGATGATCCAGTTGCCGTTGTCGGTGACCACACCGTCGCGCCACACCGGCTGGCCGCCGCGCTTGACGATCTCGCGGCCGATCAGGCTGCGCGCCATCGGGATCACCTCGATCGGCACCGGGAACTTGCCGAGCAGCTCGACCCGCTTGCTGGAGTCGATGATGCAGACGAACTTCTCGCTGGCCGCCGCTACGATCTTCTCGCGGGTCAGCGCGGCGCCGCCGCCCTTGATCAGGCGCTTGTACGGGTCGCACTCGTCGGCGCCGTCGATGTAGATCGTCAGCGGACCGGCGGCGTTGAGGTCGAGCACCGGAATGCCGAGCCGCTTCAGCTGTGCGGTGGACTGTTCCGAACTGGACACCGCGCCCTGGATGCGATCCTTGAGGTCGGCCAGCGCGTCGATGAAGAACGCCACGGTGGAGCCGGTGCCGACGCCGACGATGGCGCCGTCCTCGACGTAGCGGATCGCGGCCTCGCCAGCCTGGCGTTTTTCGTTTGCGTTGCTCATCGGTGGATTCCGGTGGAGGGTGGTCGGGCCGCGCTCATTCCAGCGCGAGAATGTATTTCCAGTGAGTTGCGTCGACCGGCATCACCGACAGCCGGTTGCCCTTGCGCAGCAGCGGCATCTCGATCAGCGCGTCGTGGCCCTTGAGTTCGTCCAGGCTGATTGTGCGCTTGAGTTTCTTGACGAACTTCACGTCGACCAGCATCCAGCGCGGGTTGTCGCGCGAGCTGCCCGGGTCGAAGTACTTGCTCTTCGGGTCGAACTGGCTGTGGTCGGGATACGCATCCGTGACCACTTCGGCGATGCCGACGATGCCCGGCACGGCGCAGTTGGAATGGTAGAAAAATACCTTGTCGCCGGGGCGCATGCCGTCGCGCATGAAATTGCGCGCCTGGTAGTTGCGCACGCCGTCCCAGGCTTCCTGCTTTCTGCGTTTGAGGTCGTCGATCGAGAACGCGTCCGGTTCGGACTTCATCAGCCAGTGGTTCACGCAGCGGTCTCCGGTTCCGGGTCAGACGTGGTGCAGTCGATCAGTTCGCGATCGGTGGCGATGAAATCCAGAGCGACATCCCATGGTTCCTTATTTACGATTTCCAGTTCCTGGAAATCGTAGGCGATGCCGACCAGCAGCGGTTCGGTGGGACGCACCTGCTCGTTGAGAAAGGCGAAGCTGCGGTCGTAGTAGCCGCCGCCATGACCGAGCCGATGGCCGCGGCGGTCGAAGCCGAGCAGCGGCACGAGCACCAGGTCGAGCTGGAACGGCTCCAGCAGTTCGCCCGGCGCGACCGGCTCGGGGATGCCGTAGCGATTCGGCTGCACCGCGTCGCCGGACTGCCAGGGCGCGAAGCGCAGATGCTTGTTCCGGCCGATCACCGGCAGCAGGAACTGCTGGCCGCGACCGGCCAGCGGTGGGATCACCAGGTTCAGCGGCAACTCGCCGTGGCTGGCCCAGTAGCCGGCCACGCGCGCGTCGGTGAAGTATTCGGGCAACTGTTCGAGGCTGCGACGCAGGCCTTGCGCGGCGGCGATGCGCCCGGCCGGCGACAGCGCACGGCGTTGCTCGGCGAGACGTTGGCGAAGCTCGCGTCGTTGGGCGGGGGCGTCCACGTTTCGCGCAGCTCCGTCGTAGTTCGCCCCGTTCGTCACGGGACGAACGGGGCGGGGGAATGAGTGGCGTCAACCGCGATGCCGCTGCCCACCGAACGACCTTGATCCACGATGGATCAGGTGGGAGAGCTACATGGCCTCAAGGCTTTCCGCACGTGGCGGACATGCACAACAGCCGATGTTAAGCCGACCCGGGGCCGTATTTAGGAACAAGGCAAATGTAAGAGTGTGCTGGCGCACATCGCAGAAAACGCCGTGGGTGATTTTAGGCGCTTGCCCTGGAATGTGCCACTGCCGACGGATGACCGGCGTTCATCCGGTTGGGGTCGATCAGCGCTTGAGCGGCTCGCCCTCAAGTGCGGCATCAAGCTTGCTGCGCAGGGCGGCGAGGCCATCGCTGAGGCGCTGTTCCTGGTTGTCATGCTGCTTGCGCAGGCTGAGAAACTCGTGCGTCACGCTGATCGCGGTGAGTACCGCCAGCCGCTCGAAACTGGGCGCCTTCGCATTTGCGCGCAGTTCGCGCATCTTGCGATCGAGAAAACCGGCGGCTTCGAGCAGGCCGTCGCGCTCCTCCGGCTCGCAGGCGATCAGGAATTCTCGGTCGATCAGTCGCAGCGCGACCGGTTCACTGCTGGACATGGTTTCTATCAGCCGTTGCTTTCAAGCGATTTGAGCCGCTGGATCATCGCCTCGACGCGGCTGCGGGCCTGCTCGTTGCGCGCCAGCAAACCCGCGCGCTCGCCGGACAGTTGCTCCTGGCTCTGGCGCAGGCTGCGGTTTTCCTCGGTGAGCCGGCGCACCGTATCGAGCAGCCGATCAAGCTGCTGGGCCAGGGCGGCCAACTCTTGATGAACCGGATCGGACGGGATGGGCTCAGGCGTACTCATGCCCGAAACTATAGCAGGACGCCGGCGGAAATCGGCTCGTCGGCGGCCGGGGCGATGGTGGAGCCGGCGGCTGCATTAAACTGGCGGCCATTCCCGGCAGGAGCTTCACCATGACGGCACCCGGACTTGTGGGCCACGACGATATCGACGCGCTGATCATGCGCCTGCGCCTGGGCACCGAGGCCAGCGAATTGCATGGCTCGCTGTGCGGCTACCTGGCCGGCGGCGGCTCGCTGCGCGGCACGTCCGTGCTGGCCGCGCTGCAGCTCGACGGCGAAGCAGGCCATCCCTCCGCGGACGACCTGGCCTTGCTGGACCGGCTGGCCCGGCAAAGCGAAAGCGAGCTGGCCGATCCCGAGCTGGGTTTCGAGCCGCTGCTGCCGGAGGACGACCGTCCGCTGGAAGAACGCGCCGAGGCGATGGTCGACTGGTGCCGCGGCTTCCTGGGCGGCTTCGGCCTGGCCGGCACCGCGGCGCATGCGCAGCTGTCGGACGAGGCGCAGGAAGTGCTGCGCGATATCGGCACGATCGCTGCGTCCTCGTTCGATTTCGGCAGCGAGGACGAAGACGAGGACGCGCTGATCGAGGTGCAGGAGTTCGTGCGCGTCGCGGCAATGCTGCTGCACACCGAATGCGCCACGTCCGACCCGTCCGCCAGCGGCACCGTGCATTGATCCCGAGCGCCCCGAAACTGGCCGCGCTGGCGATCGGCCCGGACGAATTCGCGCGGCGCCGGCGTCAGCTGATGCAGATGGCCGGCGAAGACGCGGTGCTGCTGGTCGCCGCGGCGCCCGAGCGCATGCGCAATGCCGATGCGGCGTGGCCGTACCGGCAGGATTCGGACTTCCATTACCTGGCCGGCTTTCCCGAATCCGACGCGGTGCTGGCGCTGTTGCCGGGGCGCAAGCACGGCGAGGCGGTGCTGTTCTGCCGCGAGCACGACCCCGAGCGCGAGCGCTGGCACGGCCAGTCGATCGGCACCGAACGGGCGGTGGCCGACTACGGCATGGACGACGCGTTTCCGATCGAGGACATCGACGACATCCTGCCCGGCATGATCGAGGGCCGCGGCCGGGTCTACTGCCACTTCGGCCGCGAGCCGGAGTTCGATGCGCAACTGCTCGGCTGGATGCGCCGCCTGCGCCAGTTGCGCGGCGGCGGCGTGGTGCCGAAGGAATTCGTGGCGCTTGGCCATCTGTTGCACGATCTGCGCCTGTACAAGTCGCGCGCCGAGCTGAAGCTGATGCGTGCGTCCGCGGCGATCGCGGTGGACGCGCACCTGGCCGCGATGCAGGTCGCCGTGCCGGGACGCCACGAGTACGAGGTGGAAGCCGAACTGCTGCGCGTGGTGCGCAGCCGCGGCGCGGTGCCGGCGTTCGCGCCGATCGTCGCCGGCGGCGCGAATGCCTGCGTGATGCACTACCAGAGCAACCGCGCGACGTTGCGCGACGGCGAGCTGCTGCTGATCGACGCCGGTGCCGAACTGGACTGCTACGCGTCCGACATCAGCCGCACGTTCCCGGTCAACGGCCGCTACAGCCGCGAGCAGCGCGCGCTGTATGAGGTGGTGCTGGCCGCGCAGCTGGCGGCGATCGACGAGGTGCGCCCGGGCCGGCCGTTCGGCGCCGCGCACACGGCGGCGGTACGCGTGCTGGCCGAAGGCCTGTGCGAACTTGGCCTGCTCAAGGGCGATGCCGACACGGCGGTCGCCGACGGCAGCTATCAGCGCTACTTTCCGGCCAAGACCGGCCATTGGCTGGGTCTGGACGTGCACGACGTGGGCGACTACCGGGTCGACGGCGAATCGCGCCTGCTCGAACCGGACATGGTGCTGACGGTGGAGCCGGGCCTATACGTGCCGCCGGACGACCGCTCGGTGGCCGAGCGCTGGCGCGGCATCGGCATCCGTATCGAGGACGACGTGGCGGTGACCCGCGACGGCAACGAGGTGCTGACTGCGGCCGTGCCGAAAGAGGCCGAGGCGATCGAGGCGTTGCTGGCGGCTCGCTAGCTCAGCTCATCCGGCAGCAGTGAGTCTTCACGCAGGCGGTTCGCCTCGTCGGTGGCGTGCACTTCGTACCACATTGCATTGAGGATCGCGAAGGCGCAGGCCAGGCCCAGCCCGAGGATCCATGAGAAATACCACATCGGTCCGTACTCCCTTCAATAACCGCCGTGCGCCTTGCGCACCTGCTCCAGCGTGACCCGTCCGCGCATCACCCGGTATACCCAACCGGTGTAGAGGATGACGATCGGCAGCAGCACGAGGGTTACCAACAGCATCAGCTGCAGCGTGCCGCGACTCGACGAGGCGTCCCACACGGTGAGGCTGGAACGCGGGTCGAGACTGGACGGCAGCAGGAACGGGAACAGCGCGAAGCCGGCCGAGGCGATCGTGCTGCCGACCATCACGCTGCTGGCGATGAAGCCGGCCGTGCTGCGCCGGCCGATCAACACCTGCACGCCGACCGCCGCGGCCAGCGCCAGCAGCGGCGCGGCCCAGAACCACGGGTATTGCAGGTAGCCGGCGAACCAGCTGCCGCCGATCGCGACCTGCTTGTACAGCGGATTGGAAACGCCCTCGGTCAGCACCGGGCCGGCGATCGCGTAGCCGGGAATGCCGTAGGCCAGCCACACGCCGGCCAGCACGTACAGCGCGGCAAATGTCAGGGTCGTCCAGCGCGCGATCGCCACCGCGCGCACCGCGATGGCATGGTCGGCCTTCAGCGCGGCGAAGCAGGCACCGTGCGCCAGCAGCATGCCGAGCGAGACCAGCCCGCACAGCAGGGCGAAGGGATGCAGCAGGTCGAGGAAGCCGCCGTGCCAGTTCATGCGCAAGTCGTCGTCGAAGCGGAACGGCAGGCCGAGGAACAGGTTGCCGAACGCGATGCCTGCCACCAGCATTACCGTCAGCCCGGAGCCGGTGAGCACCCAGTCCCACAGCGAGGCCCAGCGCGGGTCGTGGATCTTGCCGCGGAAGTTGAAACCGACCGGGCGCAGGATCAGCGCCAGCAGCACCAGCGCGATGGCGAAGTACATGCCGGAAAACGACACCGCGTAAAGCATCGGCCACGCCGCGAACGTGGCGCCGCCGGCCAGGATGAACCACACCTGGTTGCCCTCCCAGGTCGGTTCGATGCCTTCCAGCAGCACCTTGCGTTCCTCGTTGTCGCGGCCCAGCACTTTCAACAGGCCGGCGACGCCAAAGTCGAAGCCGTCCATGATCGCGAAGCCGATCAGCAGCGTGCCGAGCAAGGCCCACCAGATCACCCGCAGCGTGGCGTAGTCGAACATGGCGCTGTCCTCAGTGCTGGCCGGATGGAGTGGCGGCGATCGCCGGCGGCCAGATGCCCAGCCCGTCCGGCCCCTTGCGCACGAACTTCAGCATCAGGAACACGTCGACGATCGCCAGCGCGGTATAGAAAAACACGAAGCCGCCGAGCGACGTCAGCACCTGGCCGGCGCTCACCGACGACACGCCCAGCGCAGTCGGCAGCACGCCCTCGATCGCCCACGGCTGGCGGCCGTACTCGGCGACGATCCAACCCAGTTCGATCGCGACCCACGGCAGCGGCAGACTCCACAGCGCCAGGCGCAGATACCAGCGCTGGCTGTCCAGCGTGCGCGTGCTGGCCTTCCAGAACGAGAACGCGAACAGGGCGATGAAATAGAAGCCGCAGCCGACCATGATGCGGAACGCCCAGAACAGCACCGGCACGTTCGGGATCGTGCTGTCGGCGGCTCTCTGGATGTCCGCCGGGGTGGCCTGGCGCGGATCGTCGACGTATTTCTTCAGCAGCAGCGCATAGCCCAGATCCTTGTCGTGTGCGGCCAGCGTGGCCTTGGCCTGCGCGTTGTCCTTGTCCTGGCGCAGCATCAGCATCGCGTCATACGCCTGGATGCCATTGCCGATGCGGCCCTTGGCGGCATCCACCAGTTCCGCGATGCCGGGCATCGTCTGATCGATCGAGTGAGTGCCGATCAGGCCCATCACCCACGGAATCTTCACCGCGTAATGCGTCGTGCGCTGCTGCACGTCAGGCAGGCCGAACAGGGTGAACGCGGCCGGCGCCGGCTCGGTGTGCCACATCGCCTCGATCGCCGCCATCTTCATCTTCTGATTGAGCGACACGGTATAGCCGGAGGCGTCGCCGAGCACCACCACCGACAACGCCGCCGCCAGCCCGAAGCTTGCCGCCACCGTCATCGAGCGTTTGGCGAAATCCACGTTGCGCCCGCGCAGCAGGTACCACGCGCTGATCGACAGCACGAACATCGCACCCAGCACATAGCCGGCGCTCACCGTGTGCACGAATTTCTCCTGCGCCACCGGGTTGAAGAACACCTCGGAGAACGAGGTCACTTCCATGCGCATCGTCGCCGGATTGAACTCGGAGTCGACCGGATGCTGCATCCACGCATTCGCGATCAGGATCCACAGCGCCGACAGGCTGGTGCCCAGCGCCAGGAACCAGGTCACCAGCAGGTGCTTGACCCGCGAGATGCGCTCCCAGCCCATGAAGAACACGCCGATCAAGGTGGCTTCGAGGAAGAACGCCATCAGCCCCTCGATCGCCAGTGGCGCGCCGAAGATGTCGCCGACGTAGTGCGAGTAGTACGCCCAGTTCATCCCGAACTGGAACTCCATCGTCACGCCGGTGGCCACGCCCATCGCGAAGTTGATGCCGAACAGCACGCCCCAGAACTGCACCATGCGCTTCCACACCTCGCGCCCGGTCATCACGTAGACGCTTTCCATGATGGCGAGCATCCACACCAGCCCCAGCGTCAACGGCACGAACAGGAAGTGGTATAGCGCCGTCAGCGCGAACTGCAGGCGCGACAGCGTGACGACATCGGTGTCGATCAGGATCATGGCTAGGCTTCCGGCGGCGCGTGGGCGGTGGGAGCCAACCGCTGCGCGATCGCATCCGCGCTGACGTCGGGCTTCGGCTGCGGCACGAACACCACCCACCATATCAACGTAAGTGCCGCGATCTTCAGGGCGACGATGCCGAACAGTTCAAGCGTCAGCCGCCGCAGCGGCCGTCGCGGTGCGCTGAAGCTCTCGGGTGGAGCGTTGGGTACCGCGGAACGGGACATGCGACGAATCCGTGCATTGCCTGCCCGTCAGCATACGCCGCGCGGATGTGGGCGCGGTGTGGACGAATGTCGCAGCGGCGCTTCGGTGGCTCCATGTCGAAAATGGCTATGACGGCTCTGCTTGGCTTCGATGGAGAGGAACGTTTTGCTCCCTCGCAGAAGGAAACCCCAATTCCTTTCGTGTGCGTTGAGCTCAAGTGCAGAGCGGTCGATCGCCTTCGGCGACCGAGTCACTTTTCTCTTGTGTGGCCAAGAGAAAAGTAACCCAAAGAGAAGGCCACCCCGCTTACGCGCTTTCCGGGCATCGGGCAACCGCTCCTGCGTTGCCTCAACTCGGGCATCCATGCCCTCGCCATGCCCGGAAAGTTCGCGGTCGGGTTACGGGGTTTGTCGACAGCACATCCTGTGCTGACGCCAAACTGGCCGGCATCCCTGCCGGCCACCCTGCGGGCTTTTCCTCCACCCGCCCGCCGCTTCAGAGGGGCCCCGGTAAAGCAGCGGTCCATCGTGGCCTGTACTCTTCAAAAGAGCCGATCAAAAACAGAGCAACGGCAGAGCGATGCCTTGCTCCGGCTGTTGCCCTGCTTCGCTTCTGCGCTTTATCACCGAGTGCGGGCCACGATGGCCCGCTGCTCTACCCGGGGTCCCTTGCGCGGCGGTGAGTCGGGGTCGATAGGCCGCGCAGCGAGCATCGACAGGGATGTCGATGCCTTTTCGCCCGGACAGGAGTCCGGTCGAAAAGCCCGGCCCCGGCTCACGGACTTGCCGGGCAGGAGGCCCGGCAAGCGCCAAGCGGGGTGCCCCTCTCTTTGGTTCCTTTGTCTCGGGCAAGCGAGAGAAAGGGACTCGCCCTCCGAAGGAGGACGAAAGCTCCTTAGCTCTGGAACAATGAAGAAGCGAAGAATTGGTGCGGCGGCTTAGCTCAGCGCGAACGCATCGCGGGTGAGGTTTTCCGGCGCGCCGTCGGTGCACACCACGTCGTCCTCGATACGGATGCCGCCGTACTGGCGGAAGTGGTCGATACGGGTCCAGTCGATGTCGCCGGCGAACGGCTTGTCGCGCAGTTCGGCCAGCAGCATGTCGATGAAGTACAGGCCGGGTTCGATGGTCACCACCATGCCCGGTTCCAGCGCGCGGGTCATGCGCAGATACGGATGGCCGTCCGGACGCGCGATCGTGCCGCCGCCTTCGTTCTGCTGGAAACCGGCGACGTCGTGCACCTGCAGGCCGATCGGGTGGCCGAGGCCGTGCGGGAAGAACGCGCTGCTGACGCCGGACTCGACCGCGCTCTCCGCGCTCATGCGGAAGAAGCCGTGCTCGCGCAGCACGCCGGCCAGCACGTGGTGGGCGTGGATGTGCAGCTCGGGGTAGCTCTGCCCGGCGCGCACCCTGGCGACGAAGCCCTGCTGCGCGGCATCGACGCTGTCGATCAATGCCTGGAACTCCCACGCGTCGGGCGCTGCGTGGGTGCGCGTGATGTCGCTGGCGTAACCGGCAGCGCTGGCGCCGGCGTCGATCAGGAACGAGCGGCTGCGTTCCGGTGGCGTGCGGTCGAAGTGCGTGTAGTGCAGCACCGCGCCGTGTTCGTTGAGCGCCACGATGCTGGCGTACGGCAGTTCGGCGTCGATCTGGCGTGCGGCGGCGAGGTAGGCCATGTGGATGCCGAACTCGCTTTCGCCGGCGCGGAACGCGTTCTCGGCGGCGCGATGCGCGCGCGTGCCGATGCGGCTGGCCTCGCGCATCAGCGCCAGTTCGTACGGGGTCTTGTACGAACGGTGCCAGTGCAGGTAGTCGAGTACCTGCTGCGGGTTGTCGATTTCCACGCCGTCGATGCCAGGGCAGGCCGGTGCGATCACCGCACGCTTGCCGGCCGGCAGTTGCGCGATGGCTTCCGCTGCGCTGCGCACGATGACGATGTCGAAGTGCTCGACCCAGTAGCCGTGCGGCGCTTCCGGCACCACGTGCCAGTAGTCGCGCGGCTGCACGAACACCAGCTTCGGCTTCGCCCCCGGGGTGTACGCGATCCAGCTGCCCGGCGCGCCGGCCAGCGGCAGCCAGTGCTTGAACTGCGGGCTGACCACGAACGGGTAGTCCTGGTCGTCGAGGAACTTGCGCAGCGGCGTGCCGGCAGCAACCAGCAGATGGTCGAAACCGCCCAGCGCAAGGGCCTTGTCGGCGCGTTCGCGCACGGTGGCCAGGTGGTGCGGGTACAGCGAGGCGAGCTGGTCGTGCATGGTGACTCCTCGGCGGCGGGCTGCCCTGCTGCCGGGTGGTCTGCGCGTGCCGCGATGGCCGGTAGTTGCTTGCGCGCAGGGCCGGTACAGCCCGTGGTGAACTGGGGGAAGGGAAAGCAGACGTGCATGATGACGCGCGTGTGCCGCGATCGCCAGTGAAACGCCTGCCGGCTGGCGTCAGTCCTGCGCCAGCCAGCCCTCGATCCGGGCGGCATCGGCGTCGGTGATCGCCACGATGCGGTAACCGGCCCAGATCTGTCCCGAACTGGCGGCGGACTCGTGCCACTGTTCCTGGATGCCGACCTCGATCGGCTGCGACTGGGCCAGCAGCCGGCCCGCGCCGGGCAGGATCATGCTGACCTGGTACAACGCCTCGCTGCGCGGCGCTTGCGCGCTGATCAGCAGCATGCCGGTGCTGGACAGGTTGCCCAGGTGGCCGATCGGCAGGCCGCTGATCACGTCGGTGACGATGGCGTTGGCGGATGCGCGCTTGCGTTCGGCGCGGCGCTGGTTGCTGGTGCTCATCGGCGGGCAGCCTCCGGCGGGGTGGAACGGTGCGGTTCGGCCGGCTGGCGCAGGCTGCCGGTGAGGCTGCGCCAGGCACGGTCAAGCAGACCCTCCGCCTGCGCCGGCACTTCGCACACGTGGCCGTTGGCCACTTCCTGGGCGAGTTGTGCCAGGGTCATTTCCTCGCCGCGCTGGCCGCGTCGGCTGACCAGCAGGCAGCGCCCGGACATCGGCGAATACCAGGCCAGCTTGCGCCGGGCGATCTGCCCGGTGCCCGGATCGATGAACTCGAACCAGCTGCCGAACGGCAGCTCGCGCAGGTGCTGCTCGATGCGCCGCGCGCGTGGGTCGACCGCCGCTGCTGCAGGCGCAGGCGCGGGCGCCGACGCCGTCGCCGTGGTCGGTGCAACTGCCGTTGTCGGTGACTGACTTGCGGCAGGCTCATGACTGGACTGCTGTTTGCCCAGGCGCTGGTGCTGCTTCAGGCGCAGCGCGAGATCGGTGGCGCTGGGCAGTTCCACGCCGGGGTCGGGCTTGCCCGCGCCGAGCAGCCGCTGCGCCACCTGCACCGCTTCTTCGGCGTGCATGCCGATCTGCTGCAGGCCGGATTCCACTTCCACCTGCAGTTGCAGGCGATCGTCCACCGGCAGGCGGCCGAGCAACTGGTCGGTGATCGCCAGTTGCGCACGGAACGGTTCGCTGTCCTCGCCATGCCGCAGCAGGGTCAGCGCCAGCACGTCGGACCAGGCGCGGTCGAGCAGGGTGCGCAGCAGGCCGCGCGGCGGCGATTGCATGAAACGTTCGGCCATCAGCTCGCTGGCGCGATGGCGCGCCTGGTCGAGCCGCTCGCGTCCCTGCGCCGCTTCCACGTGGCGCCGCTCGGCCGCCTGCGCCTTGCGCGTGAGCAAGGCCAGGTGATGTTCGATGTCGGCCAGCAGCGTGGTGTACAGGCCGGCGCTGGGTGGTTCCTGACTGGCGCGGTTGACCAGTTGCTCGAGCTTGGTCGCCAGCGGCCGGTTGCTCTCGTCGTCGCTGCCGTCGAGCCAGTCGTTCGCCGCCGCGGTCACCGTGTCCAGCAGCCGGCGCGCCGGGTGTTCGCGTTTCTCGAAGAAGCCGTGGTCGGCTACCGCCATGCGCAGCACCGGCAGTTGCAGGTCGCTGAGCAGGTTGCTGGCGTTGCCGCCATGCTGCAGCTGCTGGCCAAGCTGCTCGAACAATCGCACGACCAGTTCCACCGTGTCGCCCTGCTCGTCGCTGAGCTGGGTGCGTGGCGCGTCGCTGGGCTTGCCGGAGTTGAGCTGGGCCAGCAATTCCTCGCGCAGGCGGGCGGCGCTGCGCAGTTCGCGGCTGGCCTGGTCGGTGACCTGGGCCAGGTGCTGCTGCAGCGCGCCCAGCGCGGATTGCAGTTCCGGCTCGCTGGCGGCGCGGCCGATAGGCTGGCCGCCGCCGCTCTGGCCGGCGCGCTGCCGCGCCAGCAGGTCGCGCAGGGACTCCAGTACTTCGATGGAGCCGCTGGTGCCGGAACCGGCGCCTTGCGTCGTGGCGGTGCTGCCGGTCGCCGGCGCCGATTCGCTGGCCGGCTCGGAGCCGCTGGCGGCAGGACGCGGCCGTTTGCCGATGTGTCGCGGGACCGGAATGCTGCGCAACTGCGGCAGGATGCCGTCGCCTTGCAGGCGGGCGTTGATGGTGTCGTACAGCGGCGCCAGCGCCTGGATCACCCACTGGTCGAAATGTTGCAGCAGCAGCAGCTGGTGTTTCAGCGGCAGCTCGAGTTCGGCGCTGGCCGCACGGCATGTCTGCGCCAACACGTGCGGACCCAGCGGCAGTGCCTGGCCTTCCAGCGGCGGTGCGCCGACCAGCACCGCCAGCCGATGGCCCAGTTCGTGCAGCACGTTGCTGTGGCGCACTTCGCCACGGGCGCCCAACTGCTCCAGCGTCATCGACACTTCCTGCTCGCCGGGGTCGACCAGCTCCAGCGATTGCCACGGCTTTACGTCGGTGGCAGCCGTGGCCGGTCCGGTCGTGGCGCTGTCGATTTCGTTGAGCGCGCTGCCGAGACGTTCCATGAACTGTTGCGCGAAGGCGCTGCGGCCCTGCAGCACGCGTTGCCGGCTGGCGAAACAATCCTGCTGTTCGCCGGAGTGGTGCGCGCGCTCGGCCAGCGCGAAAAGCTGTTTCTCGAATTCACCCAGGCAGCGACGCAGGGGTTCCTGCAGCCCTTCCACGCACAGCGTGTAGCTGGATTCCAGCAGGCGTTGCGCGCGCGCGGGCCAGCGCGTGCTGCCGATGCGGCCGCCCTGGGGCGACGCAGACGAGTGACGTCGATCGTGTCCGACATCCATGCATGAACCTGTGAATTCCCCCGGAGCGGCAAGTCTATGCCGGTTGCCGCGGCTATGCCATCCGGGTGCTTGGCGCCGGGATGGCCGTTTTCAGTCGAGAAAAAGGCCGATCACGTCGTTAAGGAATCGCTGGCCCAGCGCGGTGGTATGCAGCCGTTGCGGGTCGTCGCGCAGCCAACCGCGCTGCCGCGCCGTCGCCAGTACAGCGGCAAGGCGTTCCGGTGGCAGCCCGGTGCGTTCGGCGAAGGCCGCCATCGGCACGCCGTCGATCAGGCGCAGCGCGTTCAACATGTACTCGAACGGCAGTTCGTGGGCGCCGACCACGTTGTCGCCGCCGATCCGCGCGGGGCCGCCGTTGGCTTCGAGGTAAGCGCGCGGACCGCGGGTTTTCCAGCGCCGGTGCACCTGACCGCTGGCGGCGTCGCTGAGCTTGCCGTGCGCGCCGGCGCCGATGCCGAGATAGTCGCCGAACTGCCAGTAGTTGAGGTTATGTGCGCAGCGCCGGCCGGGCTGCGCATAGGCGGAAATTTCGTACTGGCCGTAGCCGGCGGCGGCGAGACGCGCCTCGCAGGCCTCCTGCATCGCCCAGGCGTGGTCGTCGTCCGGCAGCGGCGGCGGGTTGGCGGCGAACGCGGTGTTCGGCTCCAGCGTGAGCTGGTAGTGCGAGATGTGCGTGGGCGCCAACGCGACCGCGCGTTCGACGTCGGCCAGTGCGCCGTCCAGGGTTTGCTGCGGCAGGGCGTACATCAGGTCCAGGTTGATGTTGCTGTAGCCGGCATCCTGCGCCGACTTCACCGCGGCTTCCGCTTCGTTCGCCGAGTGGATGCGGCCGAGCCGCTTCAGCTTGTCGTCGTCGAAGCTCTGCACGCCGAAGGAAATGCGGTTGACGCCGGCTGCCAGGTAGCCGTCGAAGCGGCCGTGCTCGACCGTGCCGGGATTGGTTTCCAGGGTGATCTCGGCATCGGCTTGCAGCGGCAGGCGCTCGCGCACGCCGTCGAGCAGGCGCGCGATCAGTTCCGGCGCGAACAGGCTGGGTGTGCCGCCACCGAAGAACACACTGATGACCGGCCGGCTGATTCCCGGGTGGCTTTCGAGCGCCGCGGCGAAGTCCGCGCGGTCGGCGTCGAGGTCGGCCAGCAGGTGGTCGATGTAGTCGGCGTACGGCGGCGGCTCGCTGCGCAGGCCGTGCGAATTGAAGTCGCAGTACGGGCACTTCTTCACGCACCACGGCATGTGGATGTACAGCGACAGCGGTGGCGCGATCAGGCTCATGCGCGGCGCAGTTCGCGCAACCGTTCGTGCAGCAGGGCCAGCGCCTGGCCGCGGTGGCTGAGGCGGTTCTTCAGCGCCGGTTCGAGTTCGGCGGCACTAAGCGCCTGGCCGTGCGGCAGGAACAGTGGGTCGTAGCCGAAACCCTTCTCGCCACGCGGCGCGTCGAGCACGCGGCCGTGCCAGCGGCCTTCGGCGACCAGCGGGGCCGGGTCGTCGGCGTCCTGCAGCAACGCCAGCGCGCAGATGAAGAACGCGTCGCGCTGCGCTACCGGCACGCCGTCCAGCGTGTGCAGCAACTTCGCGTTGTTCGCCGCGCTGTCGCCGTGACCGCCGGCATAGCGCGCCGAATACAGGCCGGGGGCGCCGCGCAGGTGCGCCACGCACAGGCCGGAGTCGTCGGCCAGCGCGGGCAGGCCGCTGGCGCGGGCGGCGTGGCGCGCCTTGAGCAAGGCGTTCTCGACGAAGCTGAGGCCGGTTTCCTCGGCGTCCGCGATGCCCAGACTCGATTGCGCAACCACCTCGAATCCGCTGTCGGCGAGCAACGCGTTGAACTCCGCGAGCTTGCCGCGGTTGCTGCTGGCCAGTACCACCCGTTGCATCATCTGTCGATTCCCGATTCCCGATTCCCGATTCCCGATTTACAGCGCCAGCGCCGCGCGTTGCGCCGCGACCAGTTCGCCGATGCCTTTCTCGGCCAGCGCCAGCAGCGCATCCATTTCGTCGCGGCGGAACGCGTGGCCTTCGGCGGTGCCCTGCACCTCGATGAAACCGCCGCCGTCGTTCATCACCACGTTCATGTCGGTATCGCAGCCGGAGTCCTCGATGTAATCCAGATCGAGCACCGGCACGCCCTGGTAGATGCCGACCGATACCGCGGCGACTGCGCCGACGATCGGGTTGCGCTTGAGGTTCTCGCGCTTCATCAGCAGGTTCACCGCGTCGACCAGGGCCACGTAGGCGCCGGTGATCGCCGCGGTGCGGGTGCCGCCGTCGGCCTGCAGCACGTCGCAGTCCAGCGTGATCACGCGCTCGCCCAGCGCCTGGCGGTTGACGCAGGCGCGCAGGGAACGGCCGATCAGCCGCTGGATCTCCATGGTGCGCCCGCCCTGGCCGCCGCGCGCGGCCTCGCGCTGCATGCGGGTGTTGGTGGCGCGCGGCAGCATGCCGTATTCGGCGGTGATCCAGCCCTCGCCCTTGCCGCGCAGCCAGGCCGGGGCGCGGTCCTCGATGCTGGCGGTGCACAGTACGCGGGTGTCGCCGAAGCTCACCAGCACCGAGCCTTCGGCGTGGCGGGTGTAGTGGCGTTCGATGCTGACGGTGCGCAGCTGGTCGCTGGCGCGGCCGCTGGGGCGGGTGACGGAATTCATGGGGCAGGTCCTGGGGGCGCTTGGCCGGATTGGGCAAGGCGGGACGGGAGAGTTTACCATTGCGCTCTTTCCCCACGTCCGGATACCTCCGCATGATCCGCAGCATGACGGCCTATGCCAGCGCCGAAGCCACCGGCCCCGCGGGCACGCTCAGCTGCGAGCTGCGCACGGTCAACCATCGTTATCTGGAGTTGAGCCCGCGCCTGCCCGATGAGCTGCGCGCGTTCGAGTCGCAGCTGCGCGAGCGGGTGGCGGCGAAGTTGTCGCGCGGCAAGCTGGATCTCACCGTGCGCCTGCGTGGCGGCGAGGCGCGCAGCGCGTCGCTGCAGGTCAACGAGACGCTGCTGACGCAACTGGCCGATCTGCATCTGGGGTTGACCTCGCGCTTCCCCGGCCTGCGTGTGGAACTCACCGAGCTGCTGCGCTTCCCCGGCGTGATGCAGCAGGCCGAAACCGACCCGGAAGCGCAGCAGGCCGCGCTGTTCGAGGTGCTCGATCGCGCGCTGGACGCACTCACCGCCACCCGCGAGCGCGAGGGCGAGACGCTGGGTGGGATCCTGCGCGACAAGCTGGACGCGATCGAACGCGTGGTCGCCGACGTGCGCGGCTGGATGCCGGAGATCCGCGCCGCGCTGCGCACCCGGCTGGAAACGCGGCTGGCCGACCTGAAGCAGCCGGTCGAACCGGGCCGGCTGGAACAGGAGCTGGTGCTGCAGATCACCCGCACCGACGTCGACGAGGAACTCGACCGGCTCAGCACGCACATCGGCGAGACGCGCCGCGTGCTGGGCCTGGCCGAGCCGGTCGGGCGCCGGCTGGATTTCCTGATGCAGGAATTCAACCGCGAGGCGAACACGCTGGGCTCGAAATCGGTCGACGCGCGCAGCACCAATGCCGCAGTCGAGCTGAAGGTACTGATCGAGCAGATGCGCGAACAGGTGCAGAACATCGAATGAAGACGATACGTTCCGCGCCAGCCGTGGCCCCTCACCCCAACCCTCTCCCGGTAGGGAGAGGGGGCAAACGAGCTTCGCATCTTTATGTCGATTGAAGCGGGCACGCTGTTCGTGGTCGCCGCGCCCTCCGGCGCCGGCAAGTCCACCCTGGTCAACGCGCTGCTCGAGCGCGAAAGCGCGATCTCGCTGTCGGTGTCGCACACCACGCGGCCGCCGCGGCCGGGCGAAACGTACGGGCGGCATTACTACTTCGTCGAACGCGCCGAGTTCGAGCGCGAGATCGCCGAGGGCATCTTTCTGGAACATGCCGAAGTGCACGGCAACCTGTACGGCACCTCGCGCACCGCCGTGCAGGAACTGCTGGCGCAGGGCCGCGACGTGCTGCTGGAGATCGACTGGCAGGGCGCCGAGCAGATCCGCCGCAGCAAGCCCGATTGCGTCAGCGTGTTCATCCTGCCGCCGTCGCGGGCGGAACTCGAGCGGCGCCTGCGCGGTCGTGGTTCGGACAGCGCAGAGGTGATCGAGCGCCGGCTGCGCAATTCGCGCGGCGAGATCGCCCACGCGCACGAGTTCGACTACATCCTGGTCAACGACGTGTTCGACGAGGCGCTGGCCGAGTTGCAGGCGATCGTGCGGGCGGTGCGCCTGCGCAGCGCGCTGCAATGGCAACGGCACGAGGCGCTGATCGACGAGTTGCTGGCCTCGTAGGAGCCCGCTGGCGGGCTCCTGCAGGAAAGTGCCTGTTGCGTGGCGTTGCCGGTGCGGTTCCATTACCTTGTACATCTTTGTGTGGCCGACGTTTCCATGACCCAGCCCGTGCGCCCGCCATCTGACGACACCACCTTGGTCAAGATCCGTGGCCTGACCACGGTACTCAACGGCAAGACCATCTTCAACGCGCTGGATCTGGACATCCCGCGCGGCAAGATCACCGCGATCATGGGCCCCAGCGGCACCGGCAAGACCACCTTGCTCAAGCACATCACCGGACAGATGCGTGCCGACGCCGGCGAGATCCGTGTCAATGGCGAGAACGTGGCCGAGCTGTCGCGCGAGCAGCTGTACAAGATGCGCGAGGGGATCGGCTACCTGTTCCAGAACTCGGCCCTGCTGACCGACTTCGACGTGTTCGAGAACGTGGCGTTTCCGCTGCGCCAGCACACGAAGTTGCCCGAGGTGCTGATCCGCGACCTGGTGCTGCTGAAGCTGCAGGCGGTGGGCTTGCGTGGCGCCGCGCGGCTGACTCCGAACGAACTGTCCGGCGGCATGGCGCGTCGCGTTGCGCTGGCGCGGGCGATCGTGTTCGACCCGATGCTGATCCTGTACGACGAGCCGTTCGTGGGGCTCGACCCGGTGGCGCTGAACCAGGTGCTGAAACTGATCCGCACGCTCAACCAGACGCTCGGCATCACCAGCGTGCTGGTGGCGCACGAGCTGGCCGCCGTGCAGCGGGTCGCCGACCATGTATTCCTGATCGCCAACGGCAAGGTGGTGGCGCAGGGCGACCCGAAGACCATCGCGAACGACGGCTCGGCGTGGACGCGGCAGTTCTTCGGCGGCGAAGCGGACGGCCCGGTGCCGTTCCAGTATCCGGCCGGCGATCTGGCGCAGGCATTGGGCTTTGCCGGAGCGGCGAAATGAACGTGCGCGAGCCGCAACGCAGCAACGTGGTGAGCCAGTCGCTGGCGCAGATCGGCGCCTGCGGCCTGTTCCTGCTGACCCTGCTGGCGGCGGTTCCGCGCAGCTTCCGCTACGTGCGCGAGACGATCCGCCAGCTGTGGTTCGTCGGCGCGATGAGCCTGACCATCATCATGGTCTGCGGCCTGTTCGTGGGCATGGTGCTGATGCTGCAGCTGTACCACGTGCTGTCGATCTTCGGCGGCACCTCGGCCAGCGGCATGGTGGTGGCATTGTCGGTGTACCGCGAGCTGGGGCCGGTGGTGACCGCGCTGCTGTTCGCCGGGCGCGCCGGCACCTCGATCACCGCCGAGATCGGACTGATGCGCGCGACCGACCAGATCGACGCGATGGAGATGATGGCGGTCGACCCGATCGCCTACGTCGCCACGCCGCGCTTCCTGGCCGGGCTGATCGCGATGCCGCTGCTGTGCTGCGTGTTCTGCGCGATGGCGGTGTTCGGCGGGCATCTGGTCGGGGTGACCTGGCTGGGCATCGACAACGGCACGTTCTGGTCGAACATGACCGCGGTGGTCGACGTGCGTACCGATATCGTCAACGGCGTGCTGCTGAAGAGCCTGGCGTTCGGCGCGGTGGTCTCGCTGATCGCGGTGTTCCAGGGCTTCACCACGCCGCCGACCAGCGAAGGCGTGGCCTATGCCACCACCCGTACCGTGGTCGCCTCGTCGATCGCGATCCTGGCGCTGGACTTTGTCCTCACCGCCTTCCTGATGTGACTGCCATGACCTATCGTTTTCCGAGGATTCTGCCGTGAGCCAACCGAGAAGTTCGTATGCCGTCGGCACCGGCCTGTTCATCGTGCTGGGCTTCGCCGCGCTGGCCTACCTGGCCACCCAGACCAGTTCGGTGGCGAACGTGCACCAGGGCGACAGCTACACCGTCGAGGCGCAATTCACCAACATCGGCCAGCTGAAGGAGCGCGCGCCGGTGAAGATCGCCGGCGTGCGCGTCGGCCAGGTGCAGTCGATCACGTTGAAGTCGGGCCACGACGTGGCCGACGTGAAGCTGTCGATCGACAAGAACTACGACCGCATCCCGCAGGATTCGGTGGCGACCATCTTCACCAGCGGCCTGCTCGGCGACCAGTACGTGGGCATCCAGTACGGCACCTCGAAGCAGTTCGTGGCGGCCGCTGGCACGCTGGCACGGACCAAGTCGACCGAGCCGCTGGAAGAGATGCTGGGCAAGTTCTTCGGCGCCGGCGGCGTGGTCGACAATGTCGGCGGCAGCTATACGGTGAGGGCGGGCTTCACCAATGTCGGCACGCTTTCGGCCGGTGCGCCGGTGAAGATGGCTGGCGTGGTGATCGGCAGCGTGCAGTCGGTGCATGCCGACCCGGTCAAGCTGAACGCCGAGGTCGTGCTGTCGATCGACAAGCGCTACGACGCGATTCCCGACGATTCGGCCGCCGCGGTGTTCACCAGCGGTTTGATCGGCAGCCAGTATGTTGCGATCCAGCCGGGCGGTTCGCCCGACTCGCTCAAGGACGGCGACGAGATGATCCTGACCCAGTCCGCGATGCAGCTGGAGGACCTGATCGGCAAGTTCCTGGTCAACGGTTCGCCCAGTGACAAGAAAGATGCCGGCAACGGCAGCAAATAGCCCGCTATCCCCACCGGCTCGCTGAGCCGGTTCTGCTGAAGGAGTTACCCATGTTGCGCAGACTGGCTCTTGCCACCGCCATCGCGTTTGGCACCGTCATCGCCGTTCCGGCGTTCGCCCAGGCGGATGCTGCTGCCCCGGCCGCCGCCCAGCAGGCTCCGGTAGCGGTCGTGCAGACCATCGCCGATCAGCTGGCCACGGCGATCGAAGGGCATCGCGACGAACTGAAGAAGAACCAGGAAAAGCTGATCAGCGTCATCGACGAGGTGTTCCTGCCGCACTTCGACATCGACTACGCCTCGATCCTGGTGCTCGGCCAGCATGCCCGCGAAGCCACCCCGGCGCAGCGCGAGCGCTTCGCACGGGCGTTCTACAACTCGATCACGCATCGTTACGCCGAGGGCCTGCTCAACTACACCCGCGGCCGGGTCAAGGTGTTGCCGTTCAAGGGCGACCTCAACGACAAGCGTACCGTCGTGCGCACCCAGGTGGTGCTGGACGACGGCAAGCTGGTGTCGATCGACTATGCGTTCCGCAAGGGCCGCAGCGGCGACTGGAAGGCCTACGACGTGATCATCGAGGGCATTTCCTATGTCACCAACTACCGCAACCAGGTGGACGCGGAAATCCGCAAGGTCGGCATCGACCAGTTGATCACCAACCTCGAGACCCAGGGCTCCAAGGCGCTGGAGACGATGGCCAAGGACAACAAGGACAAGCCGTGACGGATGCGGCCGCACAGGGTTTCCAGCTGGACACCGGCACGCCCGGTACCTTGGGCGTGCGCGGCGAGCTGAGCTTCGACACCGCGGCGGCGGCGTTGCAGGCGATCCAGTCCGCACTGGCCGGCGGCTCCGTGTCGCATCTTGATCTGGCCGGCGTGCGCCACAGCGACAGCGCCGGGCTCGCCTGCGTGCTGGCGGTTGCGGCCGAAGCTGCCCGGCGCGGACGGGCGTTGCAGGTCGTGCACATGCCGGCCGGCATGCAGGCGCTGGCGCAGGTGTGCGAGGTCGATCGCCTGATCGCTTGATCGCCTGCGGAACGCGGCAACGAAGAAGGGGCCTTGCGGCCCCTTCTTCGTGTCGGTTCGGTCCCCGCTTATGGTTGCCGGGTCGTCTTGTCCGGGTGCTTGTTTTCCCACTGGTGCTGCTGGTCCAGCAGTTCCTCGGGGTCGAAGTTCTGCTCGTCCAGGCCCTGCATCTGCTGGATGATCTCGACCGGCGGGTTGCCATCGTAGATCTTGTACAGGCGCTGCTGGCGGTACGCGTCGCGGATGAACACGTAGGGATCGTAGGCGGACTGCAGGAAGCCTTCCGCGTCGATCGCGCGCGAGCGGATCGTCACCAGGTACATCATCTGCGGCATGTACTGCAGGCCGTTGTAGTGGTGGTTGTTGGCGAACAGGGTCAGCGGATCGAAGAAGTAGCTGTCCACCGGCCGCTGCCAGATGTCGCGCACGGTGCTCGGGCCCAGGAACGGCAGCATCAGGTAGTCACCTTCCGGCGCGCCCCAGCGCGCCAGGGTGACGCCGAAGTCGTTGTCTTCCAGCGGCAGGCCGAGCTGGCTGGCCGGGTCGAAGAAGCCGCCGATGCCCAGGGTCAGGTTCACCAGGAAGCGGCCGGTGCTTTGCAGTGCCTGCTTCGGGCGCGCCTGCAGCAGATCGTTGGCGACCGTCACCGGCATGCGGATATTGGTGAAGAAGTCGCTGAACGAGCGGCGTACCGGCGGGTTGGTCACCTTGCGGTAACCCAGCGCGACCGGGCGGATCACCGCCTTGTCCATCGCGTCGTTGAATTTGTACGCGCCGCGGTTGTACTTCTCCAGCGGGTCGTCGGTGCGCGGCTTGGCGATGGTGCAGCCGGCCAGCAACACGATCGCAAGCACGGGCAACCAGCGGCTCAACAAGGGAAATCGAAGCGGTGAGGGCATCGGTGCGGGGGTTCGCGTCGGGAGGCAGTAAGTGTACTGTCTGGTTTTATATCTTGCACGGCTTTCAGCCCGCTTCCATGGAAAGCGCGCCGGTCCGTGGCCAGCCCGCCATGATACGCGTCGCGCGCATTGCCAGCAAAGCACCCGCTGGCTACACTGTCAGACCATATAAGTCATTTATTCCCTAAGGATTTCGCATGGCACGCATTACCGTGGAAGACTGCCTTGAGGTGGTCGACAACCGTTTCGAACTGGTGTTGATGGCGACCAAGCGCGCGCGCCAGCTGGAGAAGGGCGCCGAGCCGGCCGTCAATCCCGATCATGACAAGCCGACCGTGCTGGCGCTGCGCGAGATCGCCGCCCGCCGCATCGACCAGGCCACGATCGACCAGATCGACAAGGCCGAGCGCGAGCGCGCCGAGCGCGAGGCGCTGGAGTGGGCCGCAGCCGAGGTCGACGACGACCTGTCCAAGGGCGGCGACGACTGATGGACGGCGGCTGCTGTAGCAGGCATGCCCGTCGCACCGGTGCGTCCGGTGCGATGGCCTGCATGCGCCCGGCAGCCATTGTCAGTTCCTGTCGCGAGGTGGGCGCCTGACCAGGCGCCGGCACCAATGACTGCGGCCACCCATCCCGCCACGGTCGACCTGTCCGCGCTGCCGCCATATGTGCTGGCACTGAAAGAACGCATTGCCTACCTGCCCGAGGCGCAGGTCGAACGCGTGCTGCGCGCGTTCCAGATCGGCGCGCAGGCGCATGCCGGGCAGGAGCGCAAGAGCGGCGAACCGTACATCACCCATCCGGTGGCGGTGGCCGGCATCCTGGCCGAGCTGGGCCTGGATGCCGAGACGATCATCGCGGCGATCCTGCACGATACCCTGGAAGACACCGAGCTCAGCCGCGAGATTCTGGCCGCCGAGTTCGGCGAGGTGGTGGCCGAGCTGGTCGACGGCGTCACCAAGCTGGACAAGATGCGCTTCGGCAGCCGCCAGGAAGCCGACGCGGAAAGTTTCCGCAAGATGCTGCTGGCGATGGCGCGCGACATCCGCGTGATCCTGATCAAACTGGCCGACCGCCTGCACAACATGCGCACGCTCGGCGCCAAGGATGCGCCCTCGCGCCGCCGCATCGCGCGCGAGACGCTGGAGATCTACGCGCCGATCGCGCAGCGCCTGGGCATGAACAAGTTCAAGGCGGAGCTGCAGGACCTGGGCTTCCGCACGCTGTACCCGGACCGCTACCGGGTGATCAGCGAGCGCATCCGCGCCGCGCTGGGCAACCGGCGCGAGGCGATGGGCAAGATCGAGGCGGCGCTGTCCGCGCGACTGACCGCCGACCACCTGCCGGCCCGCGTGGTCGGGCGGATCAAGTCGCCGTGGAGCATCTATTCGAAGATGCGCGGCGATCACAAGAGCTTCGCCCAGCTGATGGACGTGTACGGCTTCCGCGTGGTCGTCGACAGCGCGATGAGCTGCTACATGGCGCTCGGCGTGGTGCACGCGCTGTACAAGCCGGTCGATCGGCGCTTCAAGGATTTCATCGCGATTCCCAAGGCGAACGGCTACCAGTCGCTGCACACCGTGCTGCTGGGCCCGTTCGGTGCGCCGATCGAGGTGCAGATCCGCACCGCCGAGATGGACTCGGTGGCCGAACGCGGCGTCGCCGCGCACTGGGCCTACAAGACCGATTCGGGCCCGGCCAACAGCGCGCAGGCACGGGCGCGCGAGTGGCTGTCGTCGCTGGTCGACAGCTCGGCGAGCACGGTGTCGTCGTCGGAGTTCATCGAAAACGTCAAGATCGACCTGTTCCCCGACGAGGTCTACCTGTTCACCCCGCGCGGCGACATCCTGTCGCTGCCGCGCAACGCCACCGCGCTGGACTTCGCCTACGCCGTGCACACCGACGTGGGCGACCATGCGGTGGCCGCGCGGGTCGACAAGAAGCTGTTGCCGCTGCGCGCCAAGCTGGAGTCGGGCCAACTGGTGGAGATCATCACCGCGCCGTCGGCGGTGCCGAACCCGGCCTGGCTGGAAGTGGTGGTCACCGGCAAGGCGCGCACCGCGATCCGCCAGTACCTGAAACACCTGCAGCACGAGGACGCGGTCGACTTCGGCCACCGCATGCTCGACCGCGCGCTGGACGCGCAGGGCAGCAGCCTGGACGGCATTCCGCCGGCGGTGCTGGACCGCTTCCTGGAAACCTCCAAGCTGAAGCGGCTGGAGGAACTGCTGTCCGACATCGCGCTGGGCAACCGCATGCCCGACGTGGTCGCCAGCCAACTGCTGGCCTCGCGCGGCAAGAAGGCGGGCAAGCCGCAGGTGTCGGCGCATGCGCACGAGAAGATCCGCATCACCGGCGCCGAGCGCGGCGTGCTCAGCTTCGCCAACTGCTGCCATCCGCTGCCGGGCGACGACATCATCGGTTACCTGTCCTCGGGCAAGGGCATCGTGGTGCATCGCGAGGAGTGCCCGAACGTCGCCGAGCTGCGCAAGTCGCCCGAGCGTTGCGTGGCGATCGAATGGGATCGCGACGTGCAGGGCGACTACCGCGCCGAGCTGCGCATCGAAGTGATCAACCGCCCCGGCGTGCTGGCCACCGTGGCCGCCGCGATCGCCGCCGCCGACTCGAACATCGAGAACGTGGAATACGTCGAGCGCGATGCCGCCGCCGCGACCTTGCTGTTCGCGATGGAAGTGAAGAGCCGCAAGCACCTGGCCGACGTGATCCGCCGCGTGCGCCGCACCGGCGTGGTCAGCGGGGCCTACCGCTATCCTTTGTGATTCGGGATTGAGGATTCGTGCGGGGTCTCGACGCGCCGGAATGTGTGCACGGGAGTCGCGACACGGTAATCTTCCCGAATCCCGAATCCCAACGAGGCCATCCATGTCCCGCAGCATCATCTCCACCGAGCAGGCACCGGCCGCGATCGGCCCGTATTCGCAGGCTGTGCGTGCCGGCAACACCGTGTACTTCTCTGGGCAGATTCCGCTCGACCCGGCCACGGGCGCGCTGGTCGATGGCGACATCACCGCGCAGACGCGGCGGGTGTTCGACAATCTCACCGCGGTGGCCGCAGCGGCCGGTGGCTCGCTGGCGCAGATCGTGCGCGTCGGCATCTACGTCACCGACCTGGCGAATTTCGCCGCGGTCAACGCGGTGATGGCCGAATACTTCCAGCAGCCGTACCCGGCGCGCTCCACCATTGAAGTCTCCGGCCTGCCGAAGGCGGCGCAGGTCGAAGTTGACGCGGTGATGGTGCTGGACTGAGTCGCGTCGGCGCCCCGCGCCGACAACCGGCGTCGGCGTCAGGCTTACGACAAGAGACGGTGCTCGGTTAGGCTTGCAGGTCATGGCCACCCGCATCGTCCGTCCTGCTCCCGCTATCGGTACTGACCCGGGCATCACGCCTGTCGGTGCACTGCCGGGCGTCGGCCCGGCGCTGGTCGCGTCGCTGGCTCGGCTCGGGCTGGAGCGGGTGCAGGATCTGTGGTTCCATCTGCCGCTGCGCTACGAGGACAAGACCCGGATCACCGCGATCGCCGACCTGCGGGTAGGCGAGCGGGCACAGGTCGAAGGCGTGGTCGAGGCGGTCGAGCGCGGCTTTCGCTATCGGCCGCAATTGAAAGTGGCGATCGGCGACGCCAGCCGACAGACTCTGTTGCTGCGCTTCTTCCACTTCAACCGGGCGCAGGCCGAGCAGTTGCTGCCGGGGACGCGACTGCTCTGCTACGGCGAAGTGCGCCATGGCGCGCAGGGCCTGGAGATGGTGCACCCGAACTACCAGCGTCTGAGCGGGGAAGCGGCGGCCACGGTCGACGAGTTGCTCAGTCCGGTCTATCCGACCACCGAGGGACTGGGTCCGAAACGGCTGGCCGGAGTGATCGGCAAGGCGCTGGCGCTGCTGCCGCCGGCCGCGCAACTGGAGCTGATCCCGCCCGAGCTGTGCGCCCGGCACGGCCTCACTTCACTGCGTGACGCGCTGCTGTACGTGCATCGGCCGCCGCCGGACGCGCATCTGGGCCAGCTCATGCTGGGCCAGCACCCGGCGCAGCAGCGGCTGGCGTTCGAGGAATTGCTGACCCAGCACCTCAGCCTCAAGCGCATGCGCGCGGCGGTACGGCGTCGGCGCGCGCCCAGGCTCACGGGCGCCGACGGGCTGCAGCGGCGAATGCTCGAGCGGTTGCCGTTCCGGCTCACCGCGGCGCAGCAGCGTGTCGGCGACGAAGTCGCGCGCGACCTGGTGCGGCCGCAGCCGATGCTGCGGCTGGTGCAGGGTGACGTCGGCAGCGGCAAGACCGTGGTCGCGGCGCTGGCGGCACTGACGGCGGTGGAGTCGGGCTACCAGGTTGCCCTGATGGCGCCGACCGAACTGCTGGCCGAACAACACCTGCACAATTTCCGGCACTGGTTGCAGCCGCTCGGCGTCGAAGTGGAGTGGCTGGCCGGCAAGGTCACCGGCAAGGCGCGCAAGCAGGCGCTGGCGCGGGTGGCCGAGGGCGCGCCGGTGGTCATCGGCACGCATGCGCTGATGCAGGAAGGCGTGGCGTTTGCGCGGCTCGGCCTGGTGATCGTCGACGAGCAGCACCGCTTCGGCGTGCAGCAGCGCCTGTCCCTGCGCGACAAGGGCAAGGATGGCGAGCTGGTGCCGCACCAGTTGGTGCTGACCGCCACGCCGATCCCGCGCACGCTGGCGATGAGCGCGTACGCCGACCTCGACGTCTCGTCGATCGACGAACTGCCGCCCGGGCGCACCCCGGTGCAGACCATCGCGATCTCGAACGCGCGGCGGATCGAGGTGATCGAGCGCATCCACGCCGCCTGCGGCGAAGGACGCCAGGTGTACTGGGTATGCACGCTGATCGAGGAATCCGAGCAGCTGCGCGCGCAGGCGGCCGAAGTGGCGCACGCGGAACTTTCCGCGGCGCTGGCCGGCTTCAAGGTCGGCCTGATCCACGGACGCATGAAGCCGAAGGAAAAGCAGGCGGTGATGGACGCGTTCAAATCCGGCGCGCTGGCCGTGCTGGTGGCGACCACGGTGATCGAAGTCGGCGTGGACGTGCCGAACGCCAGCCTGATGGTGATCGAGAACAGCGAGCGGCTGGGACTGGCCCAGTTGCATCAGTTGCGCGGCCGGGTCGGTCGCGGCGCGGTGGCCTCCAATTGCGTGCTGCTGTACCAGCCGCCGCTGGGCCAGCTGGCGCGCGAGCGGCTGCAGGTGATGCGCGACACCAATGACGGTTTCCGCATCGCGGAGAAGGATCTCGAACTGCGCGGTCCGGGCGAGGTGCTGGGTACCCGCCAGACCGGTCAGCTCAGCTTCCGCATCGCCGACCTCACCCGCGACGCGCACTTGTTGCCGGCGGTGCAGCAGGTCGGCGAACACATGCTGGCCGAACACCCGCGGCAGACCGCGCAGCTGATCGAACGCTGGATCGGCGGCGCCGCGCGCTACGCGCATGCGTGATGGCCGGCGCCCATCGAATACACTGAGCGGCTAAACCATGACGACGCGCCCATGAGCAAACCGCAACTCCTGATCGATACCGACCCCGGCGTGGACGACGCACTGGCCATCCTGATGGCTTACGCGCATGCCGACATCGCCGGCCTCAGCATCGCTGCCGGCAACGTGGGCCTCGGCCATACTGTGCGCAACGCGCGCACCCTGGTCGACCTGGCCGGTGCGGCCACGCCGGTGTTTGCCGGCTGCGCCGCGCCGCTGGTGCGCGCGCCGGACGAAGACGCCGCGTTCGTGCACGGCGAGGACGGTTTCGGCGATATCGGTTTCCCCGAGCCGGCTGCCGCGCTGGCTGACGAACCGGCCGCGCTGGCCCTGCTGCGGCTGACCCGCGAGCGGCCGGGCGAGCTGACCCTGGTGGCGCTGGGCCCGTTGACCAACCTGGCGCTGGCGTTGCGGCTCGATCCGACGTTGCCCGAGCGGGTGGCGCGGCTGGTGGTGATGGGCGGCGCGGTCACCGGCCGCGGCAATACCGGCAGAGTACCGGCCGAATTCAACATCGGCTTCGACCCGGAAGCGGCGCACGTGGTGTTCGAGGCATTCCCCGCGTTCGACTTGGTCGACTGGGAAGCCACCTTGCGGCATGCCTTCGACGATGCTGAGTTCGACGGCTGGCTGGCCGCCGGCGATCGGCGCGCGGACTTCTTCGGCAAGATCGTGACCACGGCGCGCCGCTACAACACGAAGCACGACCGCCACGGACTGGTGGCAGCCGACGCGCTGGCGATGGCGGTGGCGCTCGACCCTTCGATCGTCACCCGGTGCGAGACCCGGGCGGTGGCGGTGGAACTGGACGGCCGCCTGACCCGTGGTGCCACCGTGGTCGACTGGGATGCGCGGCTGGGCCAGCCGGCCCGGGCGAACATCGTGCTGGAGGTGGACCAGGCCCGTTTTGCCGCGATGGTGCAGCGTGCGCTGGGCGTGCCGGTCTGAGCGCAGACTTGCAGGGGTGGCCGGTTCCTCGTTATAATGCCGCTCTTTTCACCACCGCTTTAGAGCCTGCCATGAAGCCTGATATCCATCCGAACTACAACCCGGTGGTGTTCCAGGACCTGTCGTCCGACTTCGCGTTCCTGACCAAGTCGACCATGTCCAGCAAGGAAACCATCAAGTGGGAAGACGGCAGTGAGTACCCGCTGATCAAGGTGGATATCTCCAGCCATTCGCACCCGTTCTACACCGGCAAGCAGAAGACGCTGGACGTCGGCGGCCGCGTCGACAAGTTCCGTCGCCGCTACGCGGGTTCCGTCAAGGAATAAGTGACGGCGGCAGCCGGCGCCTGGCGCCGGCTGCGCAGATCCGATTCAAGACACGGGGCAGGCGCAGGCTTGCCCCGTGTCTTTTCGTGCCCGGCATTCGACCATTCGCCATCGAATGCAAACGGGACCTTGTGCGATAATGGTCGGTGAACTGACGTCACCGCGTCCGTTGCATCGCGTGCTTTCCCCGGCACGCCATGCCCAGGCATTCCTTCGCCGGCCGGCGCCGCCATCGCGGTTGCCGGTGGCGACGACCCACATGTAAGGAGGTTTCCGTGTCCGATCCCAAGACCGTCAAGCTGGTGGATGAGTCGAGCAACCGCAGCAGCGAACTGCCGCTGGTCAGCGGCACGCTCGGTCCGGCGTGCATCGACATCGCCACGCTGTACAAGGACACCGGTCACTTCACCTACGACCCCGGCTACGGCTCGACCGCCAGCACCAAGAGCGCGATCACCTATATCGACGGCGACCAGGGCGTGCTGCTGTACCGCGGCTATCCGATCGAGCAGCTGGCGGAGAACTCCAGCTTCCTCGAAGTGGCCTACCTGCTGCTCAACGGCGAGCTGCCGAAGCCGGCCGAGTTCACCACGTTCGAGCACGACGTCGCGCATCACACGATGCTGCACGAATCGCTGAAGAACTTCTTCCAGGGCTTCCACCACGATGCGCATCCGATGGCGATGCTGGCCGCCGCGGTGGCCTCGCTGTCGGCGTTCTACCACGACGACCTCAACGTCGACGACCCGGCCGACCGCAAGCTCGCCGCGATTCGCCTGATCGCCAAGATGCCGACGATCGCCGCCGCCTGCTACCGCTACTCGATCGGCTGGCCGATGCGCTATCCGCGCAACAACCTGGAATATGTGGACCGCTTCCTGCACATGATGTTCGAGGTGCCGAGCGAACCGCTGCAGATGAGCCCGGTCGCGGCCAAGGCGCTGGACCTGTTGTTCATCCTGCACGCTGACCACGAACAGAACGCTTCCACCTCGACCGTGCGTCTGGTTGGCTCCACCGGTGCGAACCCGTACGCGTCGATCGCCGCCGGCATCACCGCGCTGTGGGGCCCCGCGCATGGCGGCGCCAACGAGGCCGTACTCAAGCAGCTGCAGGAGATCGGCACGCCGGACAACGTCGAGTCGGCGATCCTGCGCGCGAAGGACAAGAACGACAGCTTCCGCCTGATGGGCTTCGGTCATCGCGTGTACAAGAACTTCGACCCGCGCGCGAAGATCATCCGCGAGATGTGCCACAAGGTGCTGGCCGAACTGGGCGTCAATGACCCGTTGCTGGACGTGGCGATGAAGCTGGAAGAAGCGGCGCTGAAGGACGAGTACTTCGTCGAACGCAAGCTGTACCCGAACGTCGACTTCTACTCCGGCATCATCTACAAGGCGCTGGGCATTCCCACCGAGATGTTCACCGTGATGTTCGCGATCGCGCGCACGGCTGGCTGGATCGCGCACTGGATCGAACAGCACGAAACGCCCGGATCGCGCATCGGCCGCCCGCGCCAGGTCTATACCGGTGCCGACGTACGCGACTACGTGGCGACCGCGAAACGCTGATCGCGGCATCCCGCTGGAATACCAAAAGCCCCGGCCATGGCCGGGGCTTTTGGTATGGGAAGACGGCCTGGGCTCAGCGCAACGCCGCGCCCAGACGTTGTTCGAACGCCTCGTCGGCGTCTTCGTCCAGCAGCATTTCCACCTGGACCAGCGAGGCGCGCCGCATCGGCCGGTCGTCGGCGCGGTCCAGCGGGGCCTGGCGCAGCGCGTCGCGCGGCAGCACGGTGAGGTCGAACGGCAGCTCGTCGGCGGCGAACAGCAGCACCGGGTATTCGGGCTGCTCGTCGCGGCCGTAGCGCAGCCGGCGCACCTGGGTTTCGATCGGCACGCCGTGTTCGCGCAGGTACAGCACGACCGCCTCCGGGTCGTCGCTGTACACGTGCAGGCAGACCGCCGAATGCGCGTCGGCGGTGCCCTCGAGCACGGCGCCGACCAGGCGCGGTTCGAACGCGGCGAGGAAACGCATCGCCTCGACCGCCGCCTCGCGCCGCTGCCGCAGCAATTGCGGCTGGCTGTCGGCGAGGAACAGGCGCTGGTGCTCGCGCAGCGCCTGCTCGACCTCCAGATTGCGCGGCAGTGCCTGCGTGTCGAGGATGCCCAGTCGCTCGGCCGCCTTCAGCTTGGCGTGGTGGAAGTCGCGGATGCCGTGCTCGCTCATCAGTCGCGCGGCTTCCTGGGCAACCCGCAAGCGGTTGCGTTGCAGGCGATCGTGCGCGTGGATGCGGTGGTGTTCGCCTCGGGACATGGCGGGCTCCTCATCGATCGGTAACCGGCGGCTTCCGTCTCGCCGGAAACCGCGTCGAAGGTTCAGAAGATGTCGTAGGCGTGCTGCTGGTCCTGCTCCTTCTGCTGGGCGGCCTGGCTGCGCAGCCGGTCGACGTCTTCCACCTTGAACATTTCGTTGATGCCGTCCGGATCGCCCGCCGAGGCGGGCAGGCCGCTGTTGCGGTTGATCAATACCGTACTGATTCCCGGCGGCATCGGCAACGTGCTCGACGGCATACCTTTCAGGACGCTGCCCATGTACGACATCCAGATCGGCAGCGCGGCCTTGGCGCCGAACTCGCCGCGGCCGAGCGAGCTGTAGTCGTCGAAGCCCATCCACACGGCGGTCGACACCTCGCCGTTGAAGCCGACAAACCAGGCGTCGCGGTGATCGTTGGTGGAGCCGGTCTTGCCGGCCAGGTCGTCGCGTTCCAGCGCGCGCGCGGCCGAGCCGGTGCCGCGCAGGATCACGTCCTTCATCAGTGAGGTCACCAGGTAGTCGTTGCGTGCCTCGAGCACGCGCGGCGCGAGCACCGGCGGGTGCGCGCCGTCGCCGTGCGCGTCGGCCGGCAGCACCGCGTCGCCGACGCCGTCGATGCTGCTGGATTCGGCGGGAGCTGCGGATGATGCGCTGGCCAGGTTGTTGGCGGGAGTGGGGTTCATCTCGGCCGGCGGCGGGCCGGGCGGACGCGTGTCGAGCAGGCGCTCCTGGCAGTTGCGGCAGGCGCGCGCGGGGTTGGCCACGTACACCGGCTTGCCGTTGCGGTCGTCGATCTCGTGGATGAAATACGGCGTGACCAGGTAGCCACCATTGGCGAACACCGCATAACCGCGGGCCATGCCCATCGGCGACACCGAGGCGGTGCCCAGCGCCATCGACAGGTTGGCCGGGATCGCGTCTTGCGAGAAGCCGAAGCGGGTGGCGTATTCGCGCATGTAACGCACGCCGATGGCGTCGAGCAGGCGCACCGAGACCAGGTTCTTCGACTGCACCAGCGCCTCGCGCAGGCGCATCGGCCCAGCGAACTTGTCGTCGTCGTTGGAGGGCGTCCAGATGCCGTTCGGGCGCGACGGATCGGGCAGGGCGAGCGGCGCGTCGTTGATGATCGAGGCTGGGGTGAAGCCGCGCTCGAACGCCGCCGAGTACAGGTACGGCTTGAAACTGGAGCCGGGCTGGCGCGCCGCCATCACGGCCCGGTTGAACTTGCTGCGCACGAAGTTGAAGCCGCCGACCAGGGCCTGGATCGAACCGTCCTCCGGTTCGATCGAGGTCAGCGCCGCCTGGGCGGCGGGGATCTGCGCCAGCTGCCACTCGCCCTTGTCGTCGCGCGCCAGCCGGATAATGTCGCCGCGCTTGAGCACGCTGTCGACCTTGGTCGGCGCGGCGCCGACGCGGTCGTCGTTGATGTGCGGGCGCGCCCAGCTGACCCCGGCCAGGTCGAGGATCACGCTCTCGTGGCTGGACAGGTAGACCGTCGCTTGCTTCGCGTCGCTGGCCGTGACGATGCCCGGCTGCATGCCGGAGACGCTGCCGTAGTTGGCCAGCAGGCCATCGAAATCCGCTTCGCCAGCGCCGGCCGGCAGGTCCTGGTGGGCCTCCGGCCCGCGCCAGCCATGCCGGCGGTCATAGGCGACCAGCCCGTCGCGTACCGCTTCCACGGCAGCCTGCTGGCGAGCGCTCTGCACCGTGGTCCTGACCACGTAGCCCTCGGTCAGCGCATCGTTGCCGAAGCGGTCGAGCACCTGCCGACGCACCATCTCGGCCAGGTAGGGGGCATCCACCTCGATCGGCTGCTCGTGCGGGTAGGCGTGGTTCGGCTCGGCGATCGCCTGTTCGTACACGGCCTTGGTGATGTAGTCGTGGCGCAGCATCTCGCCCAATACCCAATTGCGCCGGGCGATCGCGCGCTTCTGTCCGTTGATCGGGTTGACTGCCGACGGCAGCTGGAAGGTCGAGGCGATCAGCGCGCATTCGGCCACGGTCAGCTGGTCCAGCGTCTTGCCGTAGTAGTACTCGGCGGCCGCGGCGACGCCGTACGAGCGGTGGCCCAGGAACATCTTGTTGAGGTACAGCTCAAGGATCTGGTCCTTGGTGAGCTCGTGCTCGATGCGCAGCGCGATGAAGATCTCGGTGAGCTTGCGCGAATACAGTTTTTCCGGGCTCAGGAAGAAGTTGCGGGCAACCTGCTGGGTGATCGTCGAGCCGCCGGGCCCCTTGTCGCCGCCGGTCACGACGACGTGCCAGCCGGCCCGGGCGATGCCGTGCCAGTCCACGCCCGGGTGGTGGTAGAAATCCGCGTCCTCGGCCGACAGCACGGCATGCTTGAGCCGGTCCGGCACGTTCTCGATGTTCACCGGGATGCGCCGGGTCTCGCCGAAACTGGCGATCAGCTTGCCGTCGGCGCTCAGCACGCGCAGCGGCACCTGCATCGGGTAGTTCTTCAGCTCGGCCACCGAAGGGAGCCTCGGGGCTATCAGCCAATACGCCACGCCTACCGCGACAACTGCCAGGAGCAAACCGGAAAAGGCCAGGACCAGAGCCCAGCGCAACAAGCGTTTGAAAATTTGCATGGTGTGGGGATAGCGAGACCTGAGTCAAAACATGACAGAGTATAGATGTAGGAGTATTCCTGGCATGAGCAGCGGTCGACCAAATGCGGAAGCTGGCCTCCAAAGCAAGGGTCGGGCCAAGAGGGGGCTTCCCTTAAATGTGGTGGGCATCACGCCAATTACTTGAGAAAGTTCCCGTAGACCGTTGCCATTGCGTTATTTTTTCGATTTAATGCCACTGCGCACCCGCCAGGATTCTGGCTACGGGCGTCAGCGGCAAGGGGGAAGCACCGTGGGGCTCTTTACACCGAAGAAGCCGGCGCTGATTGGTGTCGACATCAGTTCGACTGCCGTCAAGCTGCTGCAGCTAAGTCAGGCGGGTGGTCGTTATCGCGTTGAGCATTACGCGGTCGAGCCGTTGCCGCCGAACGCCGTGGTCGAGAAAAACATCGTCGAGGTCGAGGCGGTGGGCGATGCGATCCGTCGCGCGCTGGCACGCTCGGGCTCCAAGCTCAAGCACGCCGCCGCCGCGGTGGCCGGGTCGGCCGTGATCACGCGCATCATCCCGATGACGGCCGAGCTTTCCGACGACGATCTGGAAGGTCAGATCCAGGTCGAGGCGAACCAGTACATCCCGTACCCGATCGACGAAGTCAGCCTCGACTACGAGGTGCTCGGTCCGGTTCGCGACAACCCCGACATGAACAACGTGCTGCTGGCGGCCTCGCGTACCGAGAACGTCGACATGCGCGTGGCCGCGCTGGACCTGGGCGGGCTGGCCTCCGCGGTGATCGACGTCGAGGCGTTCGCGATGGAGAACGCCTTCGCGATGATCGCCGACCAGCTCAACGTCGGTCGCGATGCGCTGGTGGCGGTGGTCGACATCGGCGCCACCATGACCACGCTGTCGGTGCTGCGCAACCAGCGCACGATCTACTCGCGCGAGCAGGTCTTCGGCGGCAAGCAGCTGACCGACGAGATCATGCGCCGCTTCGGGCTCTCCTACGAGGAAGCCGGCCGCGCCAAGCGCAAGGGCGGTCTGCCCGAATCCTACGAGACCGAGGCGCTGGAGCCGTTCAAGGAGTCGCTGATCCAGCAGATCAGCCGCCTGCTGCAGTTCTTCTTTGCCGGCAGCGAATACAGCAAGGTCGACCAGGTGGTGCTGGCCGGTGGTTGCGCCTCGATCGAGGGGCTGGGTCCGATGCTGGAAGAACAGCTCGGCGTGCCCTGCGTCGTCGCCAATCCGCTGGCCCGCATGTCGCTGTCGCCACGGGTGCAGGCGCAGTCGCTGGCGCAGGACGCCCCCGCGCTGATGATTGCGGTCGGCCTCGCCCTGAGGAGCTTCGACTGATGGCACACGTCAATCTACTTCCGTGGCGGGCAGCGCGGCGCAAACAGCGCGAGCGCGAGTTCTACATGCAGCTCGTCGCTGCCTTCGTGGTGGCGCTGGGCGTGTTGTTGCTGTGGGTCTTCTGGATGGATCAGCGCATCGACAACCAGAACGAGCGCAACGCCTACCTGCAGACCGAGATCAAGCAGCTCGACGTGCGCATCGCCAAGATCAAGGATTTGGAAAAGGTGCGCGAGCACCTGCTCGCGCGCAAGCAGATCATCGAGCAGTTGCAGGCCGACCGTTCGCAGATGGTGCATCTGTTCGACGAACTGGTGAAGACGATTCCCAGCAGTGCGCGCCTGTCCGGCCTGAAGCAGAGCGGCCAGTCCATGTCGCTCGACGGCGTGGCCCAGTCCAATGCCAGCGTCGCCGAATACATGCGCAACATCGAGACTTCGCCGTGGATGGGCCATGCCGATCTGCGCAAGACCGAAAACACGCATAACGGCACCCGCATGCCGTACGCGTTTGGCCTGAACGTGCTGCTGAGCAAGCCGAAGTCCGACGAAACCGACGGCAAGATGCCCGTGTTGCCGGCTGGCGCCAGCTCCGGCGCAGCTCCGGCGGTACCGGCGGCGCTCGGTGCGGCAGCCAAGGCGGCGACCACTCCGCCGGCGAAGCCTGCGACAACGGCCACTCCGGAAGCCACACCGGTGAGTGCGCCAGCTGCCACGGGAGGTGCCGGATCATGAGTTTCTTCAACGATATCCAGAACCTCGACCGCAACAACGTCGGCGGCTGGCCGCAATCGGTCAAGATCTTCTTCACCGCGCTGTTGTTGGGCTTCGTGCTGCTGGTGGGCTGGTACTTCTTCGTCAGTGACCAGCAGGACAGCCTGAAGACGCTGGCCGGCAAGGAAGACCAGCTCAAGCAGGAGTTCTCCACCAAGCAGGCCAAGTCGGTCAACCTGGAGGCGCTGCAACAGCAGCTCGACGAGATGCAGGACATGCTGCGTCAGTTGCTGCGCCAGCTGCCCAGCAAGACCGAGATGCCCGAACTGCTGATCGACATTTCGCAGACCGCGCAGTCCGCCGGCCTGGAGACCGAGCTGTTCCAGCCTGGCCCGGAAACTCCGAAGGACTTCTACGCGGAGAAGCCGATCACGCTGCGCATGAGCGGCACCTACCATCAGTTCGGCGCGTTCATCAGCGGCGTAGCGTCGTTGCCGCGGGTAGTGATCCTGACCCTGCACGACGTCTCGCTGACGCCGAAAACGCCCAGCAAGGGCGATGGCGCCTCGGACGGCCAACTGGTGCTGCAGGGCACCGTGAAGACCTACCGCTACCTGGATGATGAAGAGAGCTCCGCTGCTGGCGCCGGCAAGAAGGCGGGGGGAGCGAAATGATGAACAAGCTAGCTGCCATCAAACCGGCCCATGTCGCACGGCTTGCGCTGATGCTGGGTGTCGCGCTGGTGCTGGGCGGTTGCACCCGCGGCATGTCCGACCTGCGTACCTGGGTCGCCCAGGAAAAGGCCAAGAAGGGCGCGCCGATCCAGCCGTTGCCGGTGATCAAGACGTTCGAGACGTTCAAGTACGACGACCAGGATCGGCGTGATCCGTTCAGCCCGAGCACGGCCGAGCTGGACAACAGCAGCGCCACCAGCGGTCCACGGCCCGATGCCAACCGCGCCAAGCAGCCGCTGGAGCTGTTCGCGCTGGACAGCCTGAAGATGGTCGGCACGGTCGGTACCGGTGCAGGCATGGAAGTGCTGGTCAAGGACCCGGGTGGTGTGATCCATCGTGTCCATGTCAACGAATACATGGGCCAGAACTACGGGCACATCACGGCGATCAGCGAAGACCATATCGATCTGGTCGAGCTGGTATCCAACGGTAATGGTGGCTGGATGGAACGTCCGGCCAGCATCGCGCTTGACGCGAAATAGGTAGACAGGGGCTGATGCAATGACCAACCAAATCCAATCCGTCCGGGGCCGTGTCATGCGCCATGCGAGCCGTTACATGTTGATGGGCCTGCTGATCGCCGGCGCCACCTGGGCCAGTGCTGCGATGGCGGCCACCACCACGCTGAAGAACATCAGCTACGACGCACTGCCTGGCGGCAGCGTCGAGCTGCACATGGACTTCGGCGATGGCCCGGTACCGGAGCCGAAGATCTTCACCACCGGCAATCCGCCGCGCATCGCGGTCGACTTTGCCGACACCGACAACGCGGCGGCCCGGCATCTGGACATCGGCAAGGGCTCGACCTCCGGCGTATCCGCGGTGTCGGCCGGCGGACGCACCCGTGTGGTGGTCGAGCTGATGCGCGAGTCGAGCTACCGCTCGCGGGTCGAAGGCAACAGCCTGGTGTTGACCGTCAACAACGGCAGCACGGACCAGTCGGTGACCACGGCGTCCACGATCGACCCGACCAAGGCGCTGCCCTCGGCCGCGAACGGTCCGGCCATCTCCAACATCGACTTCCGCCGCGGACCGAACGGCGAAGGCCGCGTGCTGATCAGCTTCAGCGGCAGCGGCGCGAATGCGGAAATGACCCGCAAGGGCGACAAGGTGCTGGTCACCATCGACCACGCGAACCTGCCGGCCAACCTCGCCCAACGCCTGGATACGCTGGACTTCGCCACGCCGGTGCAGTCCGTCGTCACCCGCGCCGGCAACGGCGGTGGTGCGCGCATGGAAATCGCGGTCAAGGGCAACGTCGAGACCTCGGCCTACCAGACCGCCGACCAATACGTGGTGGAAGTGGCGCCGAAGAAAGTCGACGTCAAGGATGCCAAGCTGGCCAAACTGGGCCAGGAGCCGAGCTACAGCGGCAATCGTGTCACCTTCAACTTCCAGGACATCCCGGTACGTTCGGCGTTGCAGCTGATCGCCGATATCTCCAAGCTCAACCTGGTCGCGTCGGACAGTGTGGGTGGCAGTGTCACCCTGCGCCTGGTCAACGTGCCGTGGGATCAGGCGCTGGACGTGATCCTGCGTGCCAAGAGCCTGGACAAGCGTCGCAACGGCAATGTGATCTGGGTGGCGCCGCAGGCCGAACTGGCCAAGTACGAGCAGGACCTGGCCGATGCCAAGCTGAAGGCGCAGGACACCGCCGAGCTGGTCACCGACTACGTGCCGATCAGCTACGGCAAGGCGGCGGACATCGCCAAGCTGCTGACCAGCGGCAGCATGCAGGGTGGTGGCGGTGCCAGCGGCGGCAGCAACACCCAGCGCGGCTTCCTGTCGCCGCGTGGCAGCGTGTCGTTCGACGAGCGCACCAACACGCTGCTGCTCAACGACACGCCCGAGAAGATCAGGCAGCTGCGTGAACTGATCGCGGTGCTGGACAAGCCGGTGCAGCAGGTGCTGATCGAGTCGCGCATCGTGGTCGCCAGCGACGATTTCACCCGCGAGCTGGGCGCCAAGTTCGGCGTCAACGGCCGGGTCAACAATACCGAGTTCCAAAACGCCGCCACGGCCACGCCGGCGTTGTCCGCCGGTATCGGTGGCGGCAACGTGACCACGAGTGGCCTCAACGTGAGCCTGCCGGTCACGCCGGCGGCCGGAACCTTCGGCCTGGCCATCCTCGGCGCGAACTACGCGATCGATCTGGAACTCTCCGCGGCCCAGACCGAGGGCCGTGGCGAGGTGATCTCCAGCCCGCGCGTGATCACCGCCAACCAGCAGGAAGCGGTGATCCGCCAGGGCCAGGAAATCGGCTACGTCACGTTCCAGAACAGCGCCGGCAGCGGCGCCGGCAGCGGCACCGCCACGGTGCAGTTCAAGGACGCCGTGCTGGAGCTGAAGGTGACTCCGACGATCACCGCCGACAACCGCGTCTACCTGATGATCAACGTCAAGAAGGATGCGCTGGCCGGTTATGTGGATGCACCGGGCAGCGGCAAGATCCCGACCATCGACACCCGCGAGATCAATACCTCGGTGTTGGTCGACAACGGGCAGACCGTGGTGCTGGGCGGTATCTACGAGATCAACAAGTCCAACACCATGACCAAGGTGCCCGGCCTGGGCGACATTCCCGGCATTGGCGTACTGTTCCGCAAGACATCGCGGACCAACACCAAGGCCGAGCTGCTGATCTTCGTGACGCCGCGCATCCTCAGCGACACGTTGCAGTAATCGCGCAAGGTTGCAGCGAAAGAGGCGGCTTCGGCCGCCTCTTTTTTTATGCGCGCCGACCAGGCTGCCGAAGGCCGATTAAACTTCCTGCGTTGCCGATGGTCTGTAGCACGCCATCCGGTCCGGCTGCACCCCGCTGCGCATCGGGTCGCGCCGCTGTCACGTCAAGAACGGAACCCGCTCATGGATATGCCCGAAACCCCAACGCCGAGTCGACTGCAGCAGTCGTTCGCGCAACTGCGCGACGACCTGCAGCGATGCATCATCGGCCAGCCGCACCTGATCGACTGCCTGCTGGTGGCCTTGCTGGCCGATGGTCACCTGCTGGTCGAGGGCGCGCCGGGCCTGGCCAAGACCACGGCGGTGAAGGCGTTGGCGGCGCGCGTCGAGGCGGATTTCCATCGCGTGCAGTTCACCCCCGACCTGCTGCCGGCCGATCTCACCGGCACCGACGTGTTTCGCCCGCAGTCCGGCAGCTTCGAATTCGAGCGCGGCCCGCTGTTCCACAACATCATCCTGGCCGACGAGATCAACCGCGCGCCGGCCAAGGTGCAGTCCGCGTTGCTGGAGGCGATGGCCGAGCAGCAGATCACCGTCGGTCGCAGCACCTGGCAGCTGCCCGAGCTGTTCATGGTGATGGCGACGCAGAACCCGATCGAGCAGGAAGGCACCTTCACCCTGCCGGAGGCCCAGCTCGACCGCTTCCTGATGCACGTGACGATCGGCTATCCGGATGCCGTCGCCGAACTGGCCATCCTCAAGCTGGCGCGCGAGCAGGCCAATCGTCGTGCCCATCCCGTCGCCGCGCCGCCGGCGTTGCTCAGCCAGACCGATGTGTTCGCCGCGCGCGATGCGGCGATGGCGGTGCACATGGCGCCGGCATTGGAGGAATACCTGACCCAGCTGGTGCTGGCCACCCGCGACGCCGGCCGCTACGGGCCGGAGCTGAAGCGCTGGATCGCCTGGGGCGGCAGCCCGCGCGCCACCATCGCGCTGGACCGCTGCTCGCGCGCGTCGGCGTGGCTGGCCGGTCGCGATTACGTGCTGCCGGAAGACGTGCACGCGATCGCCCACGAAGTCCTGCGCCATCGCGTGCTGCTCAGCTACGAGGCGGAGGCCGAGGGCGTGCGGCCGGACCAGGTGATCGACCGCCTGCTGGATCTCGTGCCGCTGCCGTGAACGCCGTTGCGCCCCATCGTGCGGACGGCGACGGCCGCAGCCAGGTTGCGCTGGCCGATCTGATCGCGCTGCGTGCGCGGGTCGGCCGCGTGCGCATGGCGCCGCTGCTCAGCCGTGCCGCGCGCAGCGGCCAGCAGTCCAGCCGTCTATACGGCCGCGGCATGGACTACGCCGAGTCGCGCGTCTACCAAGCCGGCGACGACGTGCGCCGGCTCGACTGGCGGCTCACCGCGCGCAGCGGCAAGCTGCACACCAAACTGTTCCAGGAAGATCGCGAAGGCTGCCTGCTGATCCTGCTCGATACCCACGCCAGCATGCGTTTCGGTACGCGGACGCGCTTCAAGTCGGTGCAGGCAGCGCGTGCCGCGGCCGCCGCCGCGTGGTACGCGGTACGCGCCGGCGAGCGGGTCGGGGTGATGGCGTTCGGCCACGCCGAACAATTGCTGCGGCCGCAGGCCGGTCCGCGCGGTGCGCTGGCGGTGTGCGGCGCGCTGGCCGAATGGGATGCGCAGCCCGCGTCCGATCGGGTCGAGCCGCTGTCCGATGCGCTCGGCCGCGCCAGCCGTGTGCTGCACGGTGCCAGTCGCGTGCTGCTGGTCAGCGACGGATTCAGCTGCGACGCATCGGCACGGCAGCGCCTGCTCGACCTGGGGCGGCATGCCGGGGTCAGCGTGCTGGTGGTGGCCGATGCGCTGGAATTGGCGTCGGCCCCGCCAGGGCGCTATCCGCTGGAGCATGCCGGCGAGCGTTGCGAAGTGCTGTTGCAGTCCGAGCGTCAGCGCAGCGATTTCCAGCACGCGCTGGGTGCCGGTCCGGCCCGGCTGGGCGAGCTGGCGCAATCGCTGGGTTTGCGCTGGAGCAGCATCGACACCAGCGCCGATGCATTCGATGCGGTTAGCGGCCTGCTCGGCGCGCGGAGGTCGACGCGATGATGCCGCCGTCCGCCCAGCCCGCGCCATCGCCGCCCGGCCCCCATCTGCGTGATATCCACCTGCCGCCCGAGCCGTCCTGGTGGCCGCCGGCGCCGGGCTGGTGGCTGCTCGCCGTGCTGGCATTGGCGCTGCTGCTGGCCGGCATCTGGTGGTGGCGACGGTATCGCCGCGCGCTTCGCCAACGCCGACAGGTGCTGCGCGAACTCGATCTGCTCGCACAACAGCATCAGCGCGACGGCGATGGACTTGCGTTGGCGAGCGCGCTGCACCAGTTGCTGCGCCGGGTGGCGCGCCAGCACGATGTGCAAGCCGCGCGACAGCGTGGCGATGCCTGGCGGCAGACGCTGGCGCGGGTACCGGTCGATACCGCCACGTTGCAGCAACTGCTGGCGCTGGACCAGCAGATCTATCGGCCACCTGCATCGTTCGACCATGCAGCCAGCGTGACCGCCGTACGGGTGTGGCTGCGGATGGCGTTGAAGCCGGCGAGCTGGAAGCCAACCGCGACGGAGCACGCCGATGCCTGAGTTCGCCTGGCCCTGGGTGATCGTGCTGCTGCCGCTGCCGTGGCTGCTGCGCCGCTGGCTGCGTCCGGCCGCGCCGGGGCAGGCGCTGCATTTGCCGCAGCCGGGTGTGCGGTTGGCTACGGTCGCCGGCACTCGCGCGCATGGCGCCACGTCGTGGCTGCTGGCGCTGGCCTGGCTGTGCCTGCTGAGCGCGGCGGCGCGGCCGCAATGGGTGGGGCCGCCGCAGGCGCAGCAGCGCAGCGGTCGCGCGCTGATGCTGGCGGTGGACCTGTCCGGCAGCATGCGCACCGGCGACATGCAGTTGGCCGGTCAGGACGTCAGCCGCTTCGGCGCGGTCGAGGCGATCGCCGGCGATTTCATCAGCCGCCGCAGCGGCGACGAGATGGGGCTGATCCTGTTCGGCAGCCAGGCCTTCCTGGTGACGCCGCTGACCTACGACCTCACCGCGGTGCGCGCGCAGCTGCAGGGTGCGGCGGTGGGGCTGGCCGGCACCGAGACGGCGATCGGCGACGCGATCGCCGTGGGCGTGAAGCGACTGGCCGCGCTGCCCGAACAGGCGCGCGTGCTGGTGCTGCTCACCGACGGCGTCAACAACGCCGGCAGCATCGCGCCGCGCGACGCGGCGCGCGCGGCAAAGGCCGCCGGCGTGCGCATCTACACCATCGGCATCGGCGCCACGCGCATGCGCATTCCCGGTTTCTTCGGCAGCCAGCTGGTCAATCCGTCGGCCGACCTGGATGCGGACATGCTCACCGACATCGCCACGCAGAGCGGCGGGCGCTTCTTCCGCGCCACCGACAGCGGCGAGCTGGCCGATGCCTACCGCGCGATCGACGCACTGGAACCGATGCCGCAGCACGGCCCCAGCTTGCGTCCGCGACATGAGCTGTTCCGCTGGCCGCTGCTGGCCGCGATGGTGCTGCTGTTGCTGGTGATCGTGCCGCGCCGCTTCGCCCGTACGCGGGAGCTGCTGGCATGAGCGAGCTGCTGCTGCCATTCCATTTCCTGCGGCCGTGGTGGTTGGCCGCGCTGCTCCTGCTGCCGCTGCTGGGCTGGCTCGGCGCGCGCCGCAACGTGGCGCAGGTGGAACTGTCGCGGCTGGTCGACGCCGAATTGCTGCCGCACCTGGTGCGCGGGCGCGCCGGCAATCGCAGCCTGCCGCTGTGGCTGTTCGCGCTCGGCTGGACGCTGTGCGCGCTGGCCCTGGCCGGGCCGGCCTGGAGCCGCGTCGAGCAGCCGTTGTATGCGAGCCGTGCGGCGCAGGTGGTGGCGATCTCACTGTCGCAGCACATGCTGGCGCGCGACGTGGCGCCGAGCCGGCTCGATCGCGCGCGCTACAAGGCGCGCGATCTGCTGCACGCCAACCGGGACGGCCTCAACGCGCTGATCGGCTACGCCGGCGAGGCGTTCGTGGTGGCGCCGCTGACCTCCGATGCGCACAGCCTCGACGACCTGCTCGAGGCGATGGCGCCGGACACCATGCCGGTGGACGGCGACAACGCGGCGGCGGCGATCGAACGCGGCGTGGCATTGATCCGTGACGGCAAGGCCAGCGGCGGTTCGCTGGTGCTGATCACCGACCAGGCCGATGCCGCGGCCGAGGCTGCCGCGCGCAAGGCGAACGCCGCCGGCGTGCAGGTGTCGGTGCTTGGGGTGGGCACGCCGCAGGGCGGTCCGGTGCCGTTGCCCGATGGCGGCTTCCTGCGCGATGCGCAGGGCGGCATGCTGCTGGCTCGTCGCGACGATGCCACGCTCGCTGCGCTGGCCACAGCCGGCGGCGGCCGTTACGTGGCGATGAGTGCAGACCAGCGCGACGTCGACGCGCTGCATGCGCAACTGCGCAGTGCGAAGGCCACGCTGGCCGACGGGCAGGTCGGCGACGCCTGGCAGGATCGCGGCGCGTGGCTGCTGCTGCCGCTGCTGCTGATCGTGGCGCTGGCGTTCCGCCGCGGCTGGCTGCTGTTGCTGCCGCTGGTCATGTTGCCGCTGTGGCCGGGCACGGCCGCGGCGACGACGTGGCACGACCTGTGGCAGCGTCGCGACCAGCAGGCCGCGCAGGCCTTGCATGCGGGCGACGCGAAGCAGGCACAGCAGCTCGCGCGCGATCCCGCCTGGCGTGGTGCGGCGGCGTATCGCGCCGGTGACTACGCCGCTGCGGCGCAGGCCTTGCAGCAGGTGCCCGGCGGCGACGCGGCGTACAACCTCGGCAACACGCTGGCGAAGCAGGGCGCATACCAGAAGGCGCTCGCGGCCTATGACCACGCGCTGCAACTCGACCCGGCCAACGCCGATGCGAAGGCGAACCGCCAGGCGGTCGAGGACTGGCTGCGCCAGCAACAGCAGCCGTCGGACCAGAAGGAACACGAGGGTCACGGCGGCAAGCAGAACCAGTCGTCGCAGGGCGAGCAGGGCAAGAGCGGCAAGCAGGGTGCGAAGGATCAGTCATCCGCAGCGGACGATGCCGAGCCATCCGACCAGCCGGGCCAGGATGGCAAGTCGCAGAAGCAGGATCAGTCCGGCAAAGCTGCATCGCAGCAGGGCAAGTCCGAGCAGGGCGGCGCCGACCAGCCCGAACCGCAGACCGCGCAGCAGCAGGCCGAGCAAAAGGCGCAAGTGGAACAGGCGCGGCAGGCGTTGAAGCAGCAGATGGACGCCGCACTGGCGAAGCCGGGCGACGGCAAGGCCGAGCACCAGCTCGGCGCGCTGGCCAAGGACGATCCGCAGGCGAAGCTGCCAGCTGACCTGCGCCACGCCCTGCAGCGCGTGCCGGACGATCCCGGCGCCTTGTTGCGGCGCAAGTTCGAACTGGAATACCAGCAGCGCCACGGCGGCGCACCGAGCGAGGATCAACAGCCGTGATGTTTCGACATGCCATGAGCGGATGTTTGCTGATGCTGGCGCTGATTCCGGCGCTGGCCGGTGCGGCCGAGGTGACCGCCACGCTGGATCGCGACCACGTGCAACTGGGCGAGACGGTGACGCTCAACGTGCGCGTTCAGGGCGACACCGGCGGCGTCGCCGCGCCCGACCTGCGCGCGCTGAGCCAGGACTTCCAGTTGCTCGGCACCTCGCAGAACAACAGCCTCAGCGTGATCAACGGCAAGGCCAGCTCCGAGCTGACCTTCGGCGTGGCGTTGCGTCCGCGCCACGTCGGCGTGCTGCAGATTCCCGCCCTGAGCGTGGCCGGCGAGCGCACGGCGCCGCTGCAGCTCACCGTGGCGGCGCCGAATCCGGCCGCGGCCGCCGCCACGCAGCGCGACGTCTTCATGGAATCGCAGGTCGAGCCGGCGCACGGCTACGTTGGCCAGCAGCTGACCTACGTGGTGCGGCTGTACTACGCCAACCGCATCGGCGGCGACGCGCCGCCGCCGCCGCAGGTCGACGGCGTGGAAGTCAGCGCACTCGGCAAGGGCCTGAACTACGACGCGGAGCGTGGCGAGCGTACGTATCACGTGCTGGAACAACGCTACGCGCTGATTCCGCAGCACGCCGGACAGGTCGAGATTCCCCCGGTGGATTTCCAGGGCGAGGCCGCCGACCCGAACGATCCCAACAGCTTCTTCGGCGCTACCGTGCCGGTCAGTGCCAGTGCGCCGGCGCAGACGATCGAGGTGAAACCGGTGCCCGCCGACTGGGGCGGCAGCGCGTGGCTGCCGGCACGCCAGCTGAGCCTGAGCCTGGACGGCTGGCCCACCGCGCAGGATGCGCCGCCGCGGGTCGGCCAGCCGCTGAACCTCACCATGAACCTGCAAGCCAGCGGCCTGTCGTACGAGGCGCTGCCGGCATTGAGCCTGCCGCCGCTGGACGGCGCCACGGTGTATCCGGACAAGCCGGTTACCGGCAACCGCCAGGACGGCGAATGGATCATCGGTCGGCGCCAGCAGTCGTTCGCGATCGTGCCCGAACGCGCCGGTACGCTGACCATTCCCGCCACCACGCTGAAGTGGTGGAACGTGCTGACCGACAAGATGGAAGTGGCGCAAATCGCCGCGCACAGCGTCACCGTGCTACCGGCGGTTGGTGCGGCTGCGGCGACGCCTGCCGCGCCGGCTGCGGCCGTGCAAGGCGAGGTTCCCGCGGCGACCGGTGCGGTTGCGGCAGCGCCGTCCACGCCATGGCGCTGGATCGCGCTGGCCAGCCTCGGCCTGTGGCTGCTCAGCGTGCTGGCCTGGTGGCTGTGGCAGCGCCGCCGGCGCGCGTCGTCGATGACGCCGCCGGCGGCGGTGCGCACCTCGGCGCGCAGTGGCCAGCTGGCCTTCCTCGCCGCGGCGCGCGGCAGCGATCCGGCCGCGCAGGTGCGCACCCTGCTGGCCTGGGCACGCGCGGAGCGGCCGGCGATTCAGCACCTGGGCGAGTTGTCGGCGGCGCTGGACGACGTGGCGCAACGCACCGCGATCGAAGCCCTGCAGCAACGCCACTACGCGGCCGCGCCGTCACACGATGCCGGCGCGAACCTGGCCGAGGCGTTCAAGCGCGGCTTCGCCTGGCGTGCCGCCGCTGCCGACGAGGAGCCCGGGTTGCCGCCGCTATACCCGTTCAAGCTGCATTGAGTGCGTGCTGGAACGCCGCGCGCATGGCCTCGCTGAAACAGCACAGCGTGACCTCGATATCGTCGTTGCCGGCCAGTTCGTCGCGCAGCGTGGCCACCGCCACCGCGGCGGCCTGCGCGGCGGGGTAGCCGTAGATACCGCAGCTGATCGCCGGGAACGCGATCGTGTGCAACCGCTGCGCGCGCAGCAGTTGCAGCGCGTTGCGATGGCAACGCTCCAGCAACGGCGCCTCGTCCCGGGTGCCGCCATACCAGACCGGCCCCACCGTGTGGATCACCCAGCGTGCGGGCAGCGCGAAGCCGGGTGTGAGGCGCGCCTCGCCGGTGGGGCAGCGCACGCCGGGAGCGATTTCCGGCAACGCGCGGCAGGCTTGCAGCAGGGCCGGCCCGGCGGCGCGGTGGATCGCGCCGTCCACGCCGCCGCCGCCGAGCAGGCCTGGATTCGCCGCGTTGACGATGGCGTCCGTACGCAGGTGGGTGATGTCGGCGGTGACGATCTCGATGGGCATGGTTGCGCGGCTTGGCTTATGCTTCAGACAGGCATTCGGACGCGGTGGGGCGGCAACGGGTCATGGCGAAAACGGAAGACATTTCCTTCGGCTATCTGCTCAGCGACGTGACCTTGCTGTTCCGCAAGCACTTCGACCGGCGCGCGGTGAAATTCGGGCTGACTCGTGCGCAGTGGCGCGCGACCAAGGTGTTGTACCACCGCGAGGGCCTGCGGCAAACCGAGCTGGCCGAGTTTCTGGAAATGGAACCGATCGCGGTGGGCCGGGTGATCGACCGGCTGCAGGCGGCCGGCTTCGTCGAGCGCCGGCCGGACCCGAAGGACCGTCGTGCGTGGCGGCTGTACGTCACCGAGCAGGCGCGCGTGATCGTGGGCGACATGGAGATCATCGCGCGCGAGCTGCGCAAGGACGCCACCCGCGGCATCGGCCACGACGAGTTGCAGCAGGCGTTGGCGGTGATCGGCCGGATCAAGGACAACCTGCAGGCGCTGGAGCAGGGCGACGGCACCCCCTGATGCGCGCATGTGGCGGCACTGACCAGTGCCATAGGTCGGGGTCGTGCGCGGCGGAATCCGCGGCATAGTGGGAGCTTGGCGTGTCTTCCGGCGGGTCAACCTGAAGCCGTCACACGCGTTGTAACGAGCTTGGTGCATGGTCACCGGCCCTGCGGTTCCCCGACCGCGCAACAACCCCGCCAGCGCCACCGCGCGTGGCGCGAAGATCGAGAAACCCCCGCGCATGTCCTGGAAAAAAATCGTCCTTGTGGTGGCTGTCCTGCTGGCGATCGCCCTGGCCATGCACTTCGGGCGCGGTGCCGGCGACAGCAGCAAGGCCGCCAAGGCACCGGCGGCGGTGCCGGTCGAGGTGGCCAGCGCCACCCGGGGCGACGTCGAGCTGTCGCTGAAGCTGGTGGGCCGGGTCGAGGCGTGGTCGACGGTGAGCCTGCGCGCGCGGGTCTCCGGCCAGCTCGAGTCGCTGTCGTTCACGCCCGGCGCGCTGGTGCGCAAGGGCAGCGTGCTGGCGCAGATCGACCCGCGCTTGCTGCAGGCGCAACTGGACCAGGCGCGCGGCAGCGTGGCGCGCGACCAGGCGCTGCTGCAGAAGGCGCAGGCCGACCAGCGGCGTTATGCCGACATGCTGGCCAAGGGTTTCGTCTCCAAGGCGGACTACGACCTGTACCAGGCCAACCTGGCGGTGGCCCGCGCCACCCTGCAGAGCGACCGGGCCGCGCAGGAACTGGCGCAGACCCAGCTCGACTATGCGCGCATCGTCGCCCCGTTCGACGGCATCGCCGGCGCGCCGCTGGTGTGGCCGGGTGCGCAGATCAGTGCCGACAGCACCGACATCGTGGTGCTCAACCAGGTCGAGCCGGTGCGCGTGGCGTTCAACATCCCCGAGGACAGTCTGCCCGCCGTGCGCGCCGCGCTGGCCAACGGCGCGATCGCCGTGCAGGTGACCGTCTCCGGCGACAAGGGCACGCCGCTGGCCGGCACGCTGGAATTCATCGACAACGCGGTCGACGCCACCACCGGCACCATCGTGCTGAAGGCGCGCTTCGACAACGCGGACCACCGCCTCACGCCTGGCCAGTTCGTGCAGGTGAGCCTGCCCACCACACGCCTGGCCAACGTGGTCAGCGTGCCGGTGCATGCGCTGCAGAGTTCCAGCAGCGGCAACTTCGTGTTCGTGCTCGGTGCCGACGGCAAGGTGCAGCAGCGCTACGTCACCCCGGGCCCGACCAGCGCCGGGCGCACCGTGATCGACAAGGGCCTGAGAGCCGGCGAGCAGGTGGTGACCGAAGGCCAGATGCTGCTGGTCGACGGCAGCGCCGCCACCGTCAAGCGGGGGTGATCGGATGAATATTCCGGAGCTCTGCATCCGCCGCCCGGTGATGACCACGCTGCTGATGACGGCGCTGCTGGTGTTCGGCATCGTCGCCTATCCGCAGCTGCCGGTGAACGAGCTGCCGAACGTCGACTTCCCCACCATCAGCATCAGCGCCAGCCTGCCCGGCGCCTCGCCGGAGACGATGGCGTCAGCGGTGGCCACGCCGCTGGAAGGCCGGCTGTCGACCATCGCCGGGATCAGCTCGATGAGCTCGACCAGCGCGCTCGGCTCCACCTCGATCACGCTGAGCTTCGAGCTGGACCGCAACATCGACGCGGCGGCGCAGGACGTGCAGTCGGCGATTTCCTCGGCGCTGCGCCAGTTGCCGAAGGAGATGACCACGCCGCCCACGTTCCGCAAGGTCAACCCGGCCGACGCGGCGATCCTGTACCTGGCGATGAGCTCGTCGACGATGCCGCTGACCCAGGTCGACGAGTACGCCGAGACCGAGCTGGCGCAGCAGCTGTCGATGATCGACGGCGTGGCCCAGGTGAACGTGTACGGCTCGCAGAAATACGCGGTGCGGATCAGCGTGGACCCGGACCGGCTGGCCGCCGCCGGCATCGGCATCGACCAGGTGCAGAACGCCATCGCCGACGCCAACGTCAACCAGTCCACCGGCTCGCTGTACGGCAAGCGCCAGCAACTGCCGATCCGCAGCGACGGCCAGCTGCTGCGCGCGGCCGCCTACAACGACGTGGTGGTGGCGTACCGCAACGGCGCGCCGGTGCACGTGGGCGACGTCGGCCAGGCGCGCGACAGCGTGCAGGACGATCAGCGCGTCAGCTCGTACAACGGCAAACAGGCGATCGTGCTGGCGATCCAGCGCCAGCCGGGCGCGAACACGGTGGCCACGGTGGACCGGATCAAGGCGGTGCTGCCCAGCTTCCGCGCTGGGCTGCCGCCGTCGATCACGCTGGACACGCTGTACGACCGCTCGCAGTCGATCCGCGACTCGGTCGACGACGTGCAGTTCACCCTGCTGCTGGCCGGCGCGCTGGTGGTGTTCGTGATCTACCTGTTCCTCGGCAACCTGTCCGCCACGCTGATCCCGGCGGTGGCGCTGCCGATCTCGGTGCTCGGCACGTTCGGCGTGATGTACGCGCTGGGCTACAGCCTGGACAATCTCTCGCTACTGGCGCTGACCCTGGCGGTCGGCTTCGTGGTGGACGACGCGATCGTGATGCTGGAGAACATCGTGCGCCACATGGAGGCGGGCGTGCCGCCGTACGAGGCGGCGCTGCAGGGTGCCGGCGAGGTCGGCTTCACCATCTTCTCGATGACGCTGTCGCTGATCGCGGTGTTCATCCCGGTGATGTTCATGGGCGGCATCGTGGGCCGGTTGTTCCATGAATTCGCGGTGGTGATCAGCGTGGCGATCCTGATCTCCGGCATCGTCGCGATCACGCTGACGCCGATGCTGTGCAGCCGCTTCGTCAAGGCGCACGACCATGGCGACTCTGACAAGAGCAGGAAGAACTGGCTGATCGCCGGTTTCGACCGCGGCTTCAGCGCCGTGCAGCGCGGCTACGCGAGCAGCCTGCGCTGGTGCATGGAGCGCCCGCGCCTGGTGCTGGCCGGTTTCGGCGTGAGCCTGCTGGCCACCGCGCTGCTGTTCTACGTGACGCCGAAGGATTTCATCCCGGCCGGCGACAACGGCCAGCTGCGCGTCAACACGGAAGGGCCGGAGGATGTGTCGTTCGAAGGCATGCTGGCGCGCCAGCAGCAGCTGGTCGACATCGTGGCGAAGGATCCGAACATCGCCGGCTACATGTCCACCGTGGGCGCGGGCGGCGCGCGCAGCACGATCAACAACGGTTCGATCCTGCTGCTGCTGAAGCCGGCGCACGAACGCAAGCTCGGCCCGGACGGCATCATCCAGGAGTTGCGACCGAAGCTGGCGACGGTGGCGGGTATCCGCAGCTACATCCAGAACGCGCCGGCGATCCAGATCGGCGGGCGGCAATCCAAGGCGCAATACCAGTACACGCTGCAGTCGGTGAACCTCGACCAGTTATACGAGTGGAGCGGCAAGGTGACTCGCGCGTTCGCCGCGCTGCCGGGTTTCGAGGACGTCACCAACGACCTGGATCTCAACAGCCCGTCGATCGTGGTCAAGGTCGACCGCGCCAAGCTGGCGCCGCTGGGGTTGACCATGGCGCAGGTGCAGACAGCGCTGGGCATCGGTTTTGGCGAGAACCAGGTTTCCACCATCTACGGTTCGGCCACGCAGTACTGGGTGATCCTGCAGGTCGAACGCAAGCTGCAGAACGACCCGGCGGTGCTGTCGCAGCTGTACGTCACCTCGAACAGCGGCAGCCTGGTGCCGCTCAGCGCGGTGGCCAGCTTCGCCCGTGAGCCGCAGGCGCTGACGGTGAACCACCAGGGCCAGCTGCCGGCGGTGACGGTGTCGTTCAACCTGGCGCCGGGCGTGTCGCTCAGCGATGCGGTGACCCGCATCAACAGCGCGATGGACACGATGGGCCTGCCGGCGACCATCAGCGGCAGCGTGCAGGGCACCGCGCAGGCGTTCCAGCAATCCATGCAGGGCATGGGCATGCTGTTGCTGCTCGCGGTGTTCGTGATCTACCTGGTGCTGGGCATCCTGTACGAGAGTTTCATCCATCCGCTGACGATCCTGTCAGGCCTGCCGGCGGCGGCGGTCGGCGCGCTGCTGACCCTGGTGATCTTCAACGCTTCGCTGGACCTGTTCGCCTTCGTCGGCATCGTGATGCTGATCGGCATCGTCAAGAAGAACGCGATCATGCTGATCGACTTCGCGCTGGAACGGCAGCGCGAGGAAGGCATGTCGCCGGCGCAGGCGATCTCCGACGCCTGCCGCGTGCGCTTCCGCCCGATCATGATGACCACCATGGCGGCGATGGCCGGCACCCTGCCGATCGCGCTGGGCATCGGTGCCGGCGCCGAGGTGCGTCGCTCGCTGGGCCTGGCCGTGGTCGGCGGCCTGGTGTTCTCGCAGATCCTCACGCTGTACCTGACGCCGGTGATCTACATCTACATGGACCAGCTGCAGCAGCGCTTCCAGCGATCGGGCAAAACGTCGCCGGCACGGTAGCTTGCGGCGTTCAGCCGTCCGCGACTAGGCTGGCCGCTCCGTCATCGAGGGAGCGAGCATGCGCAGCCTGACATCGATTGTCACCGTATTCGCCGCCGTCGCCGGCATGGCCATCGGCGCCAGCGCCTGCGCCGGCACCCCCGCGCAGATGGACGCCGCCGCCCTGCAGGCCTGGGCCGGCCAGCCGTGGGACAAGGCCGCGCTGATGAACACCACGGTGGAACTGGGCCGCTACCGCAACGTGCCGGTGGTCGCCGAATTCCCCTGTTCGGACGTCTGTCCGCAATACACCGTGCGCATCATCCACTACCAGCTGCCGGCGGAGACCTCGTGCGCCAGCGTGGGCGGCGTCGAGAAGGAAGTGCTGGTGCCGATCGCGATCACCGTGCGGTCGAAGACGTTCTGCATCCCCGAACCGCTGGTGGCGTCGGGCGCGTATTACGCGAAGTAGCGACGCCGTGCTCCCTCCCCCTGCGAGCAGAGGAGGGAGCAGAGCCCATTACTCGCCGGCGCCGTCTTTCGCGAACGCGCCCGGCGCGGAGCCGAAGTCGCCGTTGGCCTGGGCGGCCATGTACGAGAACGCCGCGTACACCGCCACGTTCTGCGCCAGCTCGGCCGGATCGATCTTGTCCAGCGTGTCGTTCGGCGTGTGGTGCCAGTCGAAGTACTTCGTGCCGTCCTGGGTCAGCGACAGCGCGGCCATGCCCTTGGCGTGCATCTGCGACAGGTCCGAACCGCCGCCGCCGGGACGCGTGGCGTCGTAGGCCACGCCGACCGGCTCCAGCACCTTGGCGATCTGGCCGATCGCATCGCGTGCCTCGGGCTTCACGCTGGCGCTCATGCGCCAGATCTTGCCGGCGCCGAAATCGGACTCGGTGCCGAGCTGGAACTTCGCCACCTTGGCGCCGTGCTTGTCGGCGTAGGCGCGGCCACCCCACAGGCCCATCTCCTCGTTGGCGAACGCGATCACCCGGATCGTGCGGTCGGGCCGCTGCGGCAGGTCGCGGATCAGCTTGCCGGCGGCCATCGCGATCGCCACGCCGGCGCCGTCGTCGATCGCGCCGGTGCCCAGGTCCCACGAGTCGAGGTGGCCGCCGATCGCCACCACCTGGTCGGGGTGCTTGCGGCCGGTGATCTCGCCGATCACGTTGGCGCCGGTGTATTCGCCGACCACGCCGCAGTCGAGGTCGAGCTTCAGCGTGACCGGCTTGCCGTAGGCCAGCACGCGCTCGAGCTGGTCGGCGTCGGGATTGGTCAGCGCGGCGGCAGGGATTGCCTTGGCCGGATCGCGGAAACCGGTGACGCCGGTATGCGCGGCGCGCTGCTGCGCGTCGGTGCCGGCCGAGCGCAGCAGGTAACCGGCGGCGCCCTTGGCCTGGGCGATCACCGCACCGGTCGTGCGCACGGCCGAGCCCATGCCGTAGCCGTGGCCGTCCTTCGCGCGCTCCATGCGGTAACCGACGTAAACGATCTTGCCCCGGATGCTGGCCGGGTCGGCTGCCTTCAGCGCATCCAGCGTGTCGAACTTCACCACCTCGGCGGTCAGCCCGCCCTTCGGCGTGCCGGCCGAATAGCCCAGCGCGGTCAGCACCAGCGGCTGCGGGAACGGCGCCACGATCGCGGCGTGCTCGCTGCGACGCACCCACAGCGGGTACGTCACCGCTTCGGTGTAGACCTTGTCGTAGCCGAGCTCCTTGAACTTCGCCACGGCCCAGTCGACCGCGCGGCGGTCGGCCTCGCTGCCGGCCATGCGCGCGCCGACCTCGGTGGTCAGCGATGCGGTGACCTTGTACGCGGTGTCGTCGTGCAGCGCCTTGTCGCGCAGCTGTTCGGCCGTCTTTACGGCCGTGGCGGGAATCGTGGTGGTGGCGGCGCTGGCGATGCCGCTGGCCAGCAGGCCGGCGGCGAGCAGGGTGAGGGGAAGACGGCGCATCGGGGGACTCCGCTGGGTAAACCCCGATTATGGCGTGGTTGCCGGTTGCCGCTTAGGCCAGAAGTCATGGGTGGCAGAGAACCCCGCAGGGCGGGCAGTGCCCGCCCTGCGAAGCCGTGGCCTCTTTCGTTATGGCTTGTTCTTCAGCAAATCGCGGATCTCGGTCAGCAGGGCCACGTCGGCCGGCGGCGCGGCAGGCACTTCTTCCTGCTTGCGGCTGAGCTTGTTGATCCCCTTGATCACCATGAAGATCGCGAACGCGATGATGATGAACTGGATCAGCGTGTTGATGAAAGCGCCGTACTGGATCGCCACTTCGGCCACTTTATGCGCCGGGTCGGTGACGTCGGCCGGCTTGAGCACCCACTTCAGCTGGCTGAAGTCGATACCGCCGGTGAGCCAGCCGATCGGCGGCATGATGATCTGGTCGACCAGGGAGCTGACGATCTTGCCGAAGGCGCCGCCAATGACTACACCGACCGCCAGGTCGATGACATTGCCGCGCATGGCGAAGGCCTTGAATTCGCTGATCATGCTCATGCTGCTGGTACTCCCCTTGGTTGGGCCGGATGGCGTGTCGAATGTAACGCGACAACGCAAGGTATGCGCGAACAGATGAAGGCTTCGTGGAAGCTCAGACGATCCGGCCGTGCAGTTCCGCCACGCCGACCAACTCGGCATGGAAGCGGTCGCCGCGCTGCAACGCAGCAACGCCGGCCGGCGTGCCGGTGAAGACCAGGTCGCCGGCCTTCAGCTCGAACAGCGTGGACAGCGCCGCGAGGATGTGCGGCACGTCGTGCACCATCTCGCCCAGCGTGCTCTGCTGGCGCAGTTCGCCGTTCACGCTGAGCCGCAGCACGGTCTGCGCGCCCACGGTTGCCGCATCGGCCGGGCGCAGCGCGGAGACCGGGGCGGAATGGTCGAAGCCCTTCGCCACGTCCCACGGATGGCCCTTGGCCTTGGCCTGCGCCTGCAGATCGCGACGGGTGAGGTCCAGCCCCACGCCATAGCCCCACACCAGCGCTGCCGCCTGCTCGGGGCTGAGGTCGTGGCCGCCGGCGCCCAGCGCCACTACCATTTCCACCTCGTGATGCAGATCCGCCGTGGCCTGCGGGTACGCCACATCGGCACCGTCGCCGACCACCGCATCGGCCGGCTTGCAGAAGAACATCGGCGTGGACTTGTCCACCGTGGCGCCCATCTCGCGCGCGTGCTCGGCGTAGTTGCGGCCGATGCAGAACACCCGGCGGATCGGAAAACGCCGGTCGGAACCGATGACCGGCAGGCTGGGAAGGGCGGGTGCGTCGATGATGTAGTTCATGCGCGCTAGCGTAGCAAAGCCCGGGTTACAGTAGGCCGCTGGCGCAGGCCGGATGACAGCTGTCACCGACGATGGCTGATCCTGCACCCTGATCGCGCGGTTTTCGATCAGCCAATCTTGCACTCACCAAACAGCCGGCAGCGCCGGGCGGGGAGCACGAGTGGATAACGCAGAACTGCTGAAAGAACTGCGCATCGAACGCCATCAGCGCGAGGACCACGGGCGCAACCCGGGACGCTGGCTGTGGATCGGCGGCGCGATCGTCGTGCTGCTGTTGCTGCTCGGCGGCGCCGCGCAGCTGTTCTTCGGCCATCGCGCGGTGACCGTGCAGACCGCCACCGCGGTGGCGCCCAGCGCCGGCAGCGAGGCGGGCGCGGTGCTGCAGGCGACCGGCTACATCACCGCACGGCGCCAGGCCACGGTGTCGGCGCAGATCACCGGCACGCTGACCGCAGTGCTGATCGAGGAAGGCGACCACGTCACCCGGGGCCAGGTGCTGGCGCGGCTGGACGACAGCGGCTACAAGGCCCAGCTCGAAGCGGCCAAGGCGCAGGCCGACTCGGCGCATGCGCAGGTGGCGCAGATCCGGACGCAGTTGACGCAGGGCAGCCACGACGCCGCGCGGCTGGAATCGCTGGTCGTCCGCGGGCTGGTGTCGAAGCAGGCCGCCGAACAGGCGCGCACCCAGGTCGACAGCCTGCGCGCACAGCTCAATGCGCAGCAGCAGCAGGCCAAGGCCGCCGACGCCCAGGCCGCGGTGGCGCAGGTCAACTTCGACTACTGCGTGGTGCGTGCGCCGTTCAGCGGCGTGGTCACCACCAAGGACGCGCAGGTCGGCGAAATCCTCTCGCCGCTATCCGCCGGCGGCGGCTTCACCCGCACCGGCGTGGGCACCATCGTCGACATGAACTCGCTGGAGATCGACGTCGACGTCAACGAGGCCTACATCGGCCGGGTCAAGCCGGGCATGCCGGCCGACGCGGTGCTGGACGCCTACCCCGACTGGAAGATTCCCGCCCACGTGGTCGCCATCGTGCCCACCGCCGATCGCGGCAAGGCCACCATCAAGGTGCGCGTGGCGCTGGAAAAGAAGGATGCCCGCGTGGTGCCCGACATGGGCGCGCGGGTGTCGTTCCTGGAAGAAAAAACGAAGGCCAGCGCCAGCGTGCCGCAAGGCGTGCTGGTGCCGGCCACGGCGATTGTGCAGCGCGGCGGTCACAGCGTGGTGTTCGTGCTCGACGGCAACCGGGTGCGCCAGCGCACGGTGAACCCCGCCGCGCAGACTTATGGTGATTTGCGCCTGCTGCCTGCAGCGGTGAAGCCGGGCGACAGCGTGGTGGTGTCGCCGCCGGCCGAACTGCACGACGGTTCGGACGTCCAGATCAAGGCGCCGTAGGGCGCACCCCCTCACATTCACCGGAGAGCCTGCCATGTCCACGCTGATCGAGATCAAGGACCTTGCCAAGACCTACGAGCGCGGCAAGCAGAAAGTCGAAGTGCTGCACCACGTCAACTTGAATATTGCCGAAGGCGATTTCCTCGCGCTGATGGGCCCGTCCGGCTCGGGCAAGACCACCCTGCTCAACCTGATCGGCGGGCTGGACGCGCCGAGCGCCGGCAGCATCAGCGTGGGCGGCCAGCGCATCGACCAACTCGGCGGCGGCGCGCTGGCGAAGTGGCGCGCCTCGAACGTGGGTTTCATCTTCCAGTTCTACAACCTGATGCCGATGCTGTCGGCGCAGCGCAACGTGGAACTGCCGCTGCTGTTGACCAAATTGTCGGCGGCGCAGCGCAAGAAGAACGCGGCCATCGCGCTGCAGCTGGTCGGCCTGGCCGATCGCGCCAGCCACAAGCCGGGCGAGCTTTCCGGCGGCCAGCAGCAGCGCGTGGCGATCGCCCGCGCGATCGTCTCCGACCCCGAGTTGCTGGTCTGCGACGAGCCGACCGGCGATCTCGACCGGCAGTCCGCCGAGGATGTGCTTGGCCTGCTGCAGCAACTCAACCGCGAGCACGGCAAGACCATCGTGATGGTCACGCACGATCCGAAAGCCGCCGAGTACGCCAGCCACACGCTGCACCTGGACAAGGGCACGCTCGTCGAGCAGGCCACGGCGTGAGGAGGCGGCCATGAAATACCTTCATCTCATCTGGGCCGCGCTGTTCCGGCGCAAGACCCGCACCTTGCTGACCCTGGTGTCGATCATCGCCGCGTTCCTGCTGTTCGGCATGCTCGACGCGGTGCGTACCGCGTTCGACTCCGGCAACCAGAGCATCGCCGGCGTGGACCGGCTGGTCACCTCGTCGCGCTACTCGATCATCCAGCCGTTGCCCGAATCGCTGAAGACGCGCATCGCCGCGATTCCCGGCGTGCGCGACGTCGGCCACGCGAACTGGTTCGGCGGCATCTACCAGGACCCGAAGAACTTCGTGTTCAGCTATGCGGTGAGCCCGAACTATCTCGACCTGTATCCGGAAATCCACTTGCCGGCCGGGCAGCGCAAGGCCTTCGACGACAACCGCACCGGTGCGGTGATCGGCGACAAGCTGGCGCAGAAGTACGGCTGGAAGGTGGGCGACAAGATCCCGCTGCAGTCGACCATCTTCCCGCAGAAGAACGGCTCCAAGACCTGGACCTTCGACATCGAGGGCATCTTCACCGTCGAGAAGGGCGCCGCCAACGGGCTCGACCAGATGTTCATGCTGCACTGGAAATATTTCGACGAGGCCAACGCGTTCGGCAACGGCACGGTCGGCTGGTACATCGACCGGCTGGCCGACCCGGCGCTGGGCGATCGCGTGGCGCATGCGATCGACGCGCTGTCGGCCAACTCCGATCACGAAACCAAGACCCAGACCGAACAGGCCTTCAGCGCCTCGTTCGCCAAGCAGCTGGGCGACATCGGCCTGATCGTCGGCTCGATCATGGGCGCGGTGTTCTTTACCCTGATCCTGCTGACCGCCAACACCATGGCGCAGGCGGTGCGCGAACGCACGTCCGAGCTGGCGGTGCTCAAGACGATGGGCTTCTCCAGCCGCAGCGTGTTGGGGCTGGTGCTGGCCGAATCGGTGCTGCTGTTGCTGATCGGCGGCGTGATCGGGTTGGGCCTGGCCGCCGTGCTGGCGCCTGCCATCGGCAAGGGCAGCGGCGGCATGATCAACCTGCCGCCGGTGGGTGCCGGCAGCTGGGCGATGGGCCTCGGCCTGATGGTGCTGATCGGCCTGGTGGTGGGTGCGTTGCCGGCGTGGCGGGCGATGCGGTTGAACATTGTCGATGCATTGGCCGGCCGCTGAGGAGAATCCATCATGCGCAAATTCAAGTCATTCCTGCGCGGCCTCGGCCTGGTCGCCATCGTGATCGCGGGCCTGGTCATCTGGTCCAGGTTGCCGTGGCCCGCCGTGCTGCTGCTGGTGGTGCTGTTGGCACTGTGGCTGGTGCTGACCCGGCGTGGCCGGCAAACGCTCTCGATCACCGGCGTGGGCATCAGCACATTGCGCCAGCGCATCGGCGCCTCGCTGGTGGTGGTGGTCGGCATTGCCGGCGTGGTCGGCGTGCTGGTGGCGATGCTGGCGATGGGCGAGGGCTTCCAGAGCACCTTGCAACAGACCGGCTCGGACGACACCGCGATCGTGCTGCGCGGCGGCTCCAATGCCGAGTTGAACTCGGTGCTCGACCGCGACAGCGTCAACGTGGTCATCCAGGCGCCCGGCGTGGCGCGCAGTGCCGACGGCAAGCCGGTGGCGTCGGCCGAACAGTCGGTGGTCGCCAACCTGCCCAAGCGCAGCGACGCCAGCGTGGAGGCGAACGTGCCGATCCGCGGCGTCGGCGACGAGGCATGGACCTTGCGGCCGAACGTGAAGATCGTGCAGGGCCGCCGCTTCAAGCCCGGCCTGCGCGAGCTGGTGGTGGGGCAGGGCGCGATGCGCCAGTTCGCCGGGCTGGACGTGGGCAGGCAACTGCGCCTGGCCGGGCAGGAATGGTCCATCGTGGGCGAGTTCACTTCCGGCGATTCGCACGACTCGGAGCTGTGGGGCGACGCGCAGACGGTGGCCTCGGCCTATCGCCGCGGCAGCAGCGCGCAATCCGTGACCGTACGGCTGACCTCGCCGCAGGCGTTCGATGCGTTCAAGGCCGCGCTGTCCAGCGACCCGCGCTTGAAGGTCGACGTCAGCACCACCCGCGAGTACTTCAGCAAGCAGTCCGAGAACCTGACCAAGGTGATCCGCGTCGTCGGCATCACCGTGGGCGTGATCATGGCGATCGGCGCGATCTTCGGCGCACTCAACACCATGTTCGCCGCGATCGCCGCGCGTGCCCGCGAGATCGCCACCCTGCGTGCGATCGGTTTCCGCGGCCTGCCGGTGGTGGTCTCGGTGCTGATGGAGACCATGCTGCTGGCGCTGCTCGGCGGCGTGCTCGGCGGACTGATCAGCTGGCTGATCTTCAACGGCTACACCGCGTCGACCCTCGGTGCGAACTTCAGCCAGGTGGTGTTCCAGTTCAAGGTATCGCCGGAACTGCTGTGGCTGGGCATCAAGTGGGCGATGGCGATTGGCTTCGTCGGCGGCCTGTTCCCCGCCGTGCGCGCGGCGCGGCTGCCGGTGACCACCGCACTGCGCGAGTTGTAACGCCATGCGGCAGGAGCGCACCCTGTGCGCTCCTGCGCGCGTCTATGGCATCACCGGTGGCACATAAGTGAGCGTCAAGCCGAGCAGCCACAGCATGCCCAGCACCAGCGGCACGTGCACCACCAGTTGGATGAAGGTGTAGCCGACCACGTCGCGCGCCTTCAGTCCCAGCACGCCGAGCAGCGGCAGCATCCAGAACGGGTTGATCAGGTTCGGCAGCGCCTCGGCCGCGTTGTACACCTGCACCGCCCAGCCCAGGTGCACGTGCAGGTCGTTCGCCGCCTGCATCACGTACGGTGCCTCGACCAGCCATTTGCCACCGCCGGACGGCACGAAGAAACCGAGGATCGCCGAGTACGCGCCCATCACCGCGGGGAAGCTCTCGGTGCCGGCCACCTGCACGAACAGGTTCGACAGCCGGTGCGCCAAGGTGGCGCCATCGGCGCCGGGCACGTGGGTGAGTAGCGCGGCGATGCCGCCGTACAGCGGGAACTGGATCAGCACGCCAGAGGTGCTCGGCACCGCGCGGCTCACCGCGTCGAGGAAGCTGCGCGGCCGCCAGTGCAGCAGGATGCCCAGGGTGAGGAACAGGAAGTTGTAGGTGTTGAGGTTGGCGATCGCGGTGACCGCCGGCTTGCTGGCGAATTCGTGGCCGAGCCAGCCCAGGCCCAGCAGGCCGATCGCCAGCGACAGCAGCGGGCTGTATTCCAGCCACTCGCCCGGCCGTGTGCGCGGCGGCAGCGCCGGCGTCGAAGTTTCGCCCACGTCGAATTCTTTTGAAGTGCGTGCGTTCGCATCCGACGGCGCGGTGGTCCAGCAGATCAGCAGCGACACCACGATCAACACCGCGGTCAGCACGATCGACTGCCACAGGAAGATGGTCTGGCTGAAAGGCAGCACGCCGGTGATCGCCAGCAGCCCCGGCGGCATGCTGGCCGGGTTCGCCTGCAGCTGCGCCGCCGACGACGACAGGCCCATCGCCCAGATCGCGCCCAGGCCGAGATACGCCGCTGCGCCGGCCGCACGGTAATCCATGCGCAGGTCCTCGCGCCGCGCCAGCGCGCGCACCAGCAGCCCGCCGAACACCAGCGAGAAACCCCAGCTCAGCAGCGACGCCAACATGCTGACCAGCGCGATGTACACGATCGCCCCGCGCCCCGTACGTGGTGCCCGCGCCAGCACGTCGATGAAGCGCGCCACTATCGGCGCGGTGGCCAGCACGTAGCCACCGATCACCACGAACGCCATCTGCATGGTGAACGGGATCAGGCTCCAGAAGCCGTCGCCGAACGCGTTGACCGTCGCCGTCGGCGTGGCGCCGAAACTGAAAGCGGCCAGCGCCACCACCACCACGCCCAGCGCGGCGAACACCCACGCATCCGGAAACCAGCGCTCCGCCCACGCCGCGCTACGCAACGCCGCGCGCGCCATCCATCCGTCCTGCCTTGCGTTCATGCTGCCTCCGCCGCTGATCGCGACATCGTCGCGCAGCGACGGCAGCACGGGCAAGCCGACCAAGGTCTAGCTTCAATGAAGCGAAACCAGTGCCGCCGCAGGCGGCGTCTCGTTTGCCCCTCCCCCTGCAAAGCAGGGGAGGTTGGCGACCAAAGGGAGTCCTTTAGGTGAGGGGGTGAGGCTTTTGACTTTACGGCGAAGAGCAACCCCACCCCAACCCTCCCCTGCGACCGGAGGAAGTCCCTTGAGGGACAGGCAGGGGAGGGAGCAAAGCTACCGCCGCCGCTTCGCCAGCGTGATCACCGCCACGCCGAACAGGATGATCGCCATGCCGGCGAGGTCGTAGGGCCCCACGTGCTCGCCGGCCAGCAGCACGCCAAACAGCACCGCCACCGGCGGGTTCACGTACGCGTAGCTGGTGGCCAGCGCCGGGCGCGCGCGCTTGAGCACGTACAGATACGCGCTGAACGCGATGATCGAGCCGAACACCGCCAGATAGGCGATCGCCAGGGTGGAGCGCAGGCTTGGATGCGCCGGCAGCTGTTCGCCGCTGAGCAGGGCGAAGATGAGCAGCGCGAAACTGCCGCACACCATCTGTGCCGCGGTGTTCATCGGACCGGGCGGCATTTCCTGGCGCCGGCTCCACGCCGATCCGAAGGCCCAGGCGGCGGCCGCGGCCAGCAGCGCCAGTGCACCCAGCCGCGAGCCGGACAGGCTGCTGCCGAGGTTCAGCACGATCACGCCGGCAAAGCCGATCACCAGGCCGACGCTTTCGTGCCGGTTCGGCCACTCGCCGTACATGCCGGTGAACAGCGCGGCGAACAGCGGCATGCTGGCCACCGCCACGGCGGCGATGCCCGAGCTCACCTGCTGTTCGGCAAAACACACCAGGCCATTGCCGAGGCCAAGCAGAAACACGCTGGTGAACGCGGCGTTGCGCCACTGCAGCGGCGTCGGCGGGGCGACCCCGCGCAGGCGCAGGAAGCCGTACAGCGCCACGCCGGCACACAGAAAGCGGATGCCGGCCAGCAGGAATGGCGGGTAGCTTTCCAGCGCGAAACGGATACCCAGGTAGGTCGAACCCCAGATCACGTACAGCGCGAGCAGCGCCAGCGGAATCAGGAAACGGGGATCGGTCAGGCTGCGCGGCGTTTCGGCCGCGACGGAGGCAGGGATATCGGACATGGGGGGTGGATCGTGTGGGGACGGCGCATTATCCGCGCGTCTGTACCGGTTGTGCGCAGCGGGTTGCCGAAAACGCGATCAGTGCGCGACGGGGCGCCCCTGGCGGATCACCACGAACTCGCCTTCCAGCACGGCCGGCTGCGCGTTGGACGCCGCCGGCTTCGCCGGCGCGCGGCCCTGCTTCCACTGGCGCACGGCCAGCAGCACGACGCCGCCGACCAGCAGCACGCCGGCCACCACCAACCCGAACACCAGCAGCACGCCCAGCACCGCCACGCCCAGCAGCAGCGACAGGGCACGGGCCAGCGGATGACGGGGACGACGCATGGAAGGCATGGCGAAATACATGTGTTAAAAATCCGTGTGGTAAAATCAACGACTTACGCGAGCAACCATGGGGCCATCCGCCCCGCGAGGCAAGTGCCGATGGATACATTTACCCCCGTCGAATCGCTGGACCGGCAGTCGCTGTGCCGGCTGGACGAGATCCCCGACGGCGGCGCCACCGCTGTCGACGCCAGTCTGGCCGACGGCGACGAAAGCCTGATCCTGCTGCGCCGCGGCGACCAGGTGCACGGCTACCTCAACGTCTGCCCGCACGCGGGGCGCCGCCTCGACTATGCCCCCGGCAAATTCCTGCTGAAGAACGACACCCTGATCTGCGCCGTCCACGGCGCCACCTTCAATCGTGGCGACGGCCTGTGCATCGCCGGCCCGTGTCGCGGCGAACATCTGCGCGCGGTGGCGGTGCAGGTGGAAGCCGGCGAGGTGAAGCTGGTGCGGGAAGCATGATGCGCAAGCACGTCTCCCCATTCACGCCGACCGTGCAAGATGCCGCAGGTTGGCCTTACAGCCGTCCGTCGACAGCGGCAGTGGGCAGCAGGCTCTTGATGTCGAACACGGCGCAGTTCTCGCGGCCGTAGCGGCGGATGTCTTCGTCGCCGTGGCCGAGGAAATCCCGGTGCGCCACGGCCAGCACGATGGCGTCGTAAGCGTGTTCAGCGGGCGTATCGACCAGGGTGACGCCGAGTTTCTGGCGGCTCTCGAGCGGATCGGCCCAGGGGTCGTACACGTCCACCTGGGCGTGCGTGGCTTCGAGTTCGCGCACGATTTCCACCACGCGGGTGTTGCGCAGGTCGGGGCAGTTTTCCTTGAAGGCCAGGCCCAGCACCAGAATGCGCGAACCGACCACATGGATGCGCTTGTTCGCCATCAGGCGAATCACCTGATGCGCCACGTATAGCCCCATGCGGCTGTTGATGCGGCGCGCGGCGAGGATCAGTTCGGGGTGGTAGCCGAGGATGGTGGCCTTGTGCGTGAGGTAGTACGGGTCCACGCCGATGCAGTGGCCGCCGACCAGGCCGGGCTTGAACGGCAGGAAATTCCACTTGGTGGCGGCGGCGTCCAGCACATCCTGGGTGTCGATGCCCATGGTGTTGAAGATCATCGCCAGCTCGTTGACCAGCGCGATGTTGACGTCGCGCTGGGTGTTCTCGATGACCTTGGCCGCCTCGGCCACCTTGATGCTGGACGCCTTGTGCGTGCCCGCGGTGATGATGCGGCGGTACAGCGCGTCGACGAAGTCGGCGGTGTCGGGCGTGGAGCCGGAGGTGATCTTGGTGATCGTGGGTAGCCGGTGCTGTTTGTCGCCGGGGTTGATCCGTTCCGGGCTGTAGCCGCAGCTGAAACCCTGGTTGAAGCGCAGCCCCGAGACCCGCTCCAGCACCGGCACGCAGATCTCTTCGGTGGTGCCGGGGTAGACGGTGGATTCGTAGATCACCACGTCGCCGCGCTTGAGTACCTGGCCGATGCTGGCGCTGGCGTTTTCCAGCGGACTGAGGTCGGGCCGGTTCGCTTCGTCGACCGGCGTGGGCACGGTGACGATGAAGACGTTGCAGCCGGCAAGGTCGTCGATGTCGGTGCTGAAGCGCAACCGGCTGGCAGCGGCGAATTCCTCGGGCGAGGTTTCCTGCGTGCGGTCGTGGCCCGCACGCAACTCGTCGACCCGCTCGCTGCTGATGTCGAAGCCGAGGGTATCGAACTGCCTGCCGAATTCCACCGCCAGCGGCAGCCCCACATAGCCGAGCCCGACAATCGCGATTCTGGTAGAGGTCAACGTTGGTGTCTGCATAAGCCTGTCTAGCTTCCCGCGAGCAGTGGCCAGTCTAATGGGCAGGCGCTGCTTGCATACAGTGCGCCGTGCTCTTCCGTCCATCCTTCGACAGGCTCGGGGCGAACGGAAGGTCGGTGCCCGCTCTGCGTCGTCGCCTGCTCCCGCTCCCGCGAAGCGGGGCGGAGTCCGGGCCGATCAGTGGAACATCAAGTTGATCGCGAGCAGGGTGACGACGAGGACCAGGACGGTCAGCGGCAGGCCGACGCGCAGGAAGTCCTTGCTCTTGTAGCCGCCGGGGCCGGTGACCATCATCAGGGCGGGGTGGCCGGAGCTGAGCAGGAAGGTGTTGGAGGAGGACACCGCCACGATCAGCGCGTAGGCCGACGGATTGCCGCCGGTGGCGACGGCCACGCTGATCGCGATCGGCACCATCATCACGGTGGCGCCGACGTTGGACATCACCTGCGAGAACAGCAAAGTGAGCACCGCCAGCACCAGTTGCAGCAGGTAGGGCGAGGAGTTGCCCAGGTAGTACAGCACCTGCTGCGCCAGCCACGCGGCGGTGCCGGTGGCGTCCATCGACCAGCCCAGCGGGATCAGGCAGGCGATCACGAAGACGGTTTTCCAGTTCACCGCCTTGTACGCCTCGTCCATGTTCAGCACGCCGGTCAGCAGCATCGCGATGGCGCCGGTCATCATCGCGATCGACAGGTCGAGGTTGGTGAACAACGCCAGACACTGGGCAAACAGGAAGAAGCCCACCGCCTGCCAGATCTTGCCGGGGCGCTGCTGCTCCTTCGGAATGTCGGTGACGACGACCAGGTCCTTGTCTTCCGCGGCCAGCGCCAGGTCGCGCCAGTTGCTGTGCAGCACCACGGTGTCGCCGGCGCGCAGGCTGACCGCGCGCACGTCGTCGCGGAACACGTGGTCGCCGCGGGTCACCGCCAGCACCGAGATGCCGAAGCGCTTGCGCAGGCGCAGCTCGGCCACGGTGTGCTTGATGAAGCGCGACACCGGCGGGATCACCACTTCGGAAATGCCGGCACGGGTGGGGTTGAACAGTTCGCCAAGCTGGCGCATGCGCGAGGACAGCCGGCACAACTGGTTGTTGGCGAACTGCGCCAGTTGTTCGCGTGGGCCGAACACGCCCAGCACCGAGCCGACCCAGATCACATGGTCGGCCGGTGGTGCCATGCGTGCATCGTTGCCGCTCTTGATCGCCAGGATCAGCGGCGCTTCGTGCAGTTGCTCGACCTCGCCGATGCTCATGCCGACCAGCGGGCTTTCCGCGCTGACGGTGAGCTCGGCCGTCTCGCCGCCGATGCCGTAGGTTTCGGCGAAATAGCTTTCGGTACGGCCCGGCGTCACCTTCAGCCGTTCGTCCTCGTGCCCGGGCAGCAGCTTGCGTCCGAACAGGTAGAAATACAGCACGCCCACCGCCGCCAGCGCCAGCCCGATCGGCGTCACGCTGAACAGGCCGAACTTGGGGATGGTGTGCGCGCCCGGCATCAGGTTGGCGTTGGCGCTGGCGATCAGGTCGTTCAGCACGATCAGCGAGGAGTTGGCGATCAGCGTGGTGTTGGTGGCGGTGAGGATGCAGAACGCCATCGGCAGCAGCAGCTTCGACAACGGCACGCCGGTGCGCGCGGCCAGCCGGCTGCTGACCGGGATCATCAGCGCGGCCAGCGCCTGGCTGGGGATCACCGAACTGAACAGGCTGGCGACCAGGTTGATCACCACGCCCAGACGCGATTCCGCGCCGCGCGACATGCGCACCACGAACTGCGCGGTGGCGTTGAGCACGCCGGCCCGGTCCAGCCCCTCGCCCATGATCATGATCGCGATGATTGCGATCACCGCGTTGCCGGCGAAACCGTTGAACACGCGCTCGGACGGCAGCAGCCCGGTCAAGCCGATCACCACCACCACCAGCAACGCCACCATGTCGGCGCGCAGCCACTCCAGCACCAGCATCAGCATGGTGAAACCCACCAGCCCGAGTACCAGGATCATTTCGGGGGTGAGCGAGAGTGCCACTAGCTGACGTCCCTGCAGGGCAGCCGGTTACGGTGGATACGGCGGGGCAGTGGAAGCTTCACGCTGCGACGATTCGTCCCTGTGTGGATGAGCGTGAGTATAAGCGGGGCAGCATGGTTGCTGGTGAACCGGAGGCCAAGAGCGAACCCCTCACCTGAAGGACTCCCTGCGGTCGCCCAGCCCTCCCCTGCTTTGCAGGGGAGGGAGCACAGCGCTCAGCCCTCACCTTGGGCGCAGGGGATGGAGTACGACGCTTTGCTCCTCCCCCTGCTGGCAGGGGGAGGCTGGGAGGGGGTAAAGCTCTTCGCCTCAGATCGGAAGAGGCTCAGCCATGCAGCGTATATGGATCAATGCCCGCCGCTTGCGCAACGACTGCACCGATGCCGAGCGCCGCCTGTGGCACTCCCTGCGCTACCGGCAACTGGCCGGCCACAAGTTCCGGCGCCAGTGTCCGCTGGCCGGCTACATCGCGGATTTCGTCTGCGTACCAGCACGGTTGGTGGTCGAGCTGGATGGCGGGCAGCACCTCGATGCGCTGGCGTACGACCGGCGGCGCACCGAAGCCTTGCAGCGCGAGGGTTATCGCGTACTGCGCTTCTGGAACGACGACGTGCTGTTGCGCACCGAGGACGTGGTGGCGGAGATTTTTCGGGTACTGGAGGAAAAGTCGGAAGCCTGACCCCCTCACCTAAAGGACTCCCTTTGGTCGCCAACCTCCCCCTGCCAGCAGGGGGAGGAGCAGAATCGCTTGTGCTCTTCCCTGCATGCAGGAAGAGAGCAGAGTCGGAGCGCGCCTTGCTCCCTCCCCTGCTTGCAGGGGAGGGCTGGGGTGGGGTCGCTCTTCGCTCAAACCTTCCGATACAACAAATCCCACACCCCATGCCCCAGCTTCAGTCCGCGCCGTTCGAAGTGCGTCTCGATGCGCCACTCCGGTTTCTCGGCGTACTGGCCGGGGCCGAGCTGGTTGCGCCAGGCGGGCGCGGCTTCCATCACTTCGAGCATGTACTCGGCGTAGGGCTGCCAGTCGGTGGCCAGGTGCAGCAGGCCGTCGGGGGCCATGCGCGAGGCGAGCAGGGCGGCGAATTCGGGCTGGATCAGGCGGCGCTTGTTGTGGCGTTTCTTGTGCCACGGGTCGGGGAACCAGATGCGCGCTTCGGACAAGGCGGCAGGGGCGATCTCGTGCTGCAGCACTTCCACTGCGTCGTGTTTGTACAGCCGCACGTTGCCGGCGTCGCGTGCGGCCAGCGCGTTCATCAGCCGGCCCACGCCGGGGCCGTGCACTTCGACGCCGATGAAGTCGCGCGCCTGGTCGTGCTCGCTGGCCCAGGCCAGCGCCTCGCCGTTGCCGAAGCCGATCTCCAGCACCAGCGGCGCCGCGCGGCCGAAGTTCGCCGCGAAGTCGTGCGGGGCGCCCCGGTAGTCGATGCCGAAGCGCGACCACAGCGTGTCGAACGCGCGCTGCTGCGCCGGCGTCATGCGTCCTTCGCGCAGCACGAAGCTGCGGATGCGGCGCATGTATTCGGGGGCGGCGTGATCGGGGGAATCGGGCGTGGGCATCCGCGTATTGTAGAGCTTTACCCCACCCCGACCCTCCCCTGCAAGCAGGGGAGGGAGCAGAGCGCGAGCTGGTCGGCTTTTCTCCCTCCCCTGCTTGCAGGGGAGGGTTGGGGTGGGGTCAGACTCTTGCCTCAGTGCTGCCTCTCGTCCTCGCGCACTCGCTCCGCATTCTTGCGGTTGGGCGGCCGCGATTCGCTGCGCTGCGGTCGTGGCGCTTCGGCGCGCGGTTGTGGCGGCGCGGTGCGTTGCGGCGGTTGGTACTGCGGCTGCGGACGAGGTTGCGACACCGGCTCGCGCCGCGGCGGTGCGGGCATCGGGCGTGGTTGTTGCTCGCGCACGTACTCGCGCGGCGCGGGTTCGGGTCGCTGGAAGCGCGGCTCGGCCAGGTTGCGCGTCGGCGCGGTCGGCTGCGGCCGTTCCTGCTGCACGCTGCGGTTGGGTTGGTAGCGCTGGAAGCGCTGGTCGTCGGCCGGCATACGGCGCGGGTCGGTGCGCTGGATCTGCGGTACCTGCGGCAGGGTGGAGTTGTTCGGCTGCGCCGGGGCAGGGCGGCTGCCGGCGATGTAGCTGACGCCCGGGCGCGGCGTCGCTTCGCGGCGATCCGCGTCGTCGCGGTCGCGCGGGTGGGCGAAGCGGGCGGAGCGCAGTTCGCCGTCGTCGCGCAGCATGTCCGGCCTGCGGTTGGGCGTGGCCGGCGTGATGCGCGGGACGGCGGGAAGCTGCCCGGTTGTGGTGGCTGGCTGGCGTTGGCTGTTGTCGTTGCGATTCGCCATGGACGGGCGCCGGCCGCGACCGAGGTCGTCCTGGCCATCCAGCACGCGCACATTGCTGCGCGGCTTGGCGGCGAACCTGTCGTTGCGGCCGGGCACGGGTGCGTCGTGGATCGCGGGCGGCGCACGGCGCGCCACTACCTGGCGGTTGAAGCCGCCGGCGGGCAGGTCGCGTGCGTGCGTGTTGCGCGGCGGCCTCGCCGCGTCGGCGATCGGGCGCGGTCGGTCGACGCCACGCGGCAGCACCGGCGCGTCGGTGAGTTTGCGCGGGTCGATCCGCATCATGTCGCGCTGCACGTGGCGGCCGTCGGCGAAGCTGCGGCCGGGCACGGCGGTAAAGCCGCGCGGTGCGTCGCGGTTGGCGTAGTGGTCGCCGCGGCCGGGCTGGCCGCGGCGGTAGCGGTTGTAGTGGTCGTCGATGTCGCGGCGCGGATCATGGCCGTGGCGTCCGCGGATATTGCGGATGTTGACGTTGGCGTAGTAGGTGCGGCCGCAGCGGTACCAGGGGTTGTAGAACTCGCCCGGGCCGAGCGGGAACCAGCCCACCGGCGCGCCGCCGATGCCGACCGACCAGCCACCGCCGCCGACGAAGGCGACCAGCGCCGGCGCGTAGATCGGGCGCACGCCGCGCGGCCCCGGGATCCAGCCCCAGCCGCCGCGCACGTAGGCCCAGCGGCCGTAGTGGTACGGCGCGAACCCCCACGGTGCATCGTCCACCCAGGTCCAGCCCCACGGCGCGATGTAGGCCCAGTGGCCGTTGCGGTACGGCGCCCAGTTGGCGCCGACATCGCGCGGGAACCACACCGCGCCGTACTCGCTGGTGTCCTGCCAGGCGCCGTACTGGTCGAGATCCTGGTAGCCGACCACGTCGTCGGAGACGTACTGGCTGCTGTCCGATTGCGCGTAGCGGCGGTCGCGCTCGCTGGCCCAGGCGTCGAACGCGTCGCCGCCGTCGATGTCGGTGATCGTCACCATGGACAGGCTGGGGTCGACGAAGCGGTAGCTGCGTCCGGGGTTGATCGAGCGCTGCGCGTTGTTCTCGCCGAACACGGTGGCGTCGCCGTCGAACGCGGTGACGCGGGTGCTGCCGTCGCGCTCGTCGATGTCGACGCGGAACGTGCCGGGCTGGTCGACCACCAGCGCCACGGCCGGGGTGTCGATCTCGTAGCTCTGGCCGTCGTCGAGGCGGCGCACGGTGAGGCTGAGCGTGCCCTGGGTCAGTTCGATCTGGGCCAGTTCGTCGTTGAGGTCGAGCAGGCCGAAGTCGGTCCGTCCGTCGATGCGCAGCGTGCCGCCGCCGAACTCCAGCTCGGCGCGGGCGCCCTGGGCGGTGGACAGCTTGTCGCCGGTGGTCAGCGGGCGGTTGATGTTGGCGTCGCTCCAGTCCTTCGCGCCGGCCGGCAGGAAGCCGAGGTCGCCGGCGATGTACGACAGCCGCGCCACCCGGCTCGGCGGATCGGCGCTGTCGTCGGCGTCGATGCCGGACTGCGCCTGCGCCAACCCCGCCGCCATGCACAGCAACGTGATCGCCAGCACTCGCCAGTGACGGCGCCACGACGTGGACAACTCGACAAACCTGGACATGGTGGTGCTCTCCTCGGGAGTGGGCGCGGGTGGCACGGGGCTTCCGTTCGACACCCCCGCCTCAACGTGCATTGTCGGGCCGGCGATGACCGTCGCCGGATTATGCGCAGGCGCTTGTTCAGCACGCGTTGGGCCGCGCGACTCGGCTCTGCTCCTCCAGCTCTGCTCCCTCCCCTGCTCGCAGGGGAGGGCTGGGGTGGGGTTGCTCTTCGCCAGGTCGGCATCAAAAGCCTCACCCCCTCCTGACCTCCCTCTGCTGCGCAGGGGGAGGGAACGAACGTGCGGTCGCAGGAATGTCCCCTGCCTGCGAGGGCCGGGAAGGGCGCGAGCTTTTCAACCACGCGAATCCCGGGTTACCATCCGCCGGCCAAGGCGGGTGTAGCTCAATGGTAGAGCTGTAGCTTCCCAAGCTACTGACGAGGGTTCGATTCCCTTCACCCGCTCCACTCCCCGGTCCCCGAGCAATCCCGAAGTCCTTATGGCGGATCTGATCACCGCGGGCCTGATTACGTTGGGCTGGCGCGAGCGGCTGGCGTTGCCGCAGCTGGGTATCGGCATGCTCAAGGCGAAGCTCGATACCGGCGCGCGCAGCAGTTCGCTGCATGTGGACACCCTCGAAACCTTCCGGCGCGAGGGCGCGACCTGGCTGCGTTTCACTATCCATGCGGGTCGGCGTCAGCCGCTGGAGATCTGCTGCGAGGCGCCGGCGCTGGACCGCCGCACGGTGACCGACACCGGTGGCCGGCGCACTGAGCGCTGGTTCATCCGCAGTGAAGTACAACTGGCCGGGCAGCAGTTCAGCGTCGATATCAACCTGACCGATCGTCGGCATATGCTGTTTCCGATGTTGCTGGGCCGCAGCGCGCTGAGCGGGCGTTTTGCGGTGGACCCGGCGCGTTCCTATACCCAGGCGCGGCCACTGACGGCGGCCACGGACCTTCGATGACGGCCACCCCATGAAGATCGCGATCCTGTCGCGCAATACCCGACTCTATTCGACCAAGCGCCTGGTCGAGGCCGCGCGCGTGCGCGGGCACGTGGTGCGCGTGTTCGATCCGCTGCGCTGCTACGTGCGCATCGCGCCGGGTGCCTCGTCGATCCGCTACAAGGGCAAGGAGGTGCGCGACATCGACGCGGTGATCCCGCGCATCGGCACCACCAGCACGTTCTACGGTACCGCCGTGCTGCGCCAGCTGGAGATGATGGGCGTATACACGCCGAACCCGTCCGACGCGGTGCTGCGCGCGCGCGACAAGCTGCGCTGCCTGCAGATCCTCGCCGCGCAGGGCATCGACATGCCGGTGACGGTGTTCGGCGACAACCCGGACGACGCCGACGACGTGCTGGCCCTGCTCGGCGATCCGCCGCACGTGATCAAGCTCAACGAAGGCAGCCAGGGCACTGGCGTGGTGCTGGCGGAGAAGCGCGCCGCGTCGCAGAGCGTGATCGAGGCGTTCCGCGGCCTGTACGCGAACTTCCTGGTGCAGGAGTTCGTGGCCGAAGCGAAGGGCAGCGACCTGCGCTGCTTCGTGGTCGGCAAGAAAGTGGTGGCAGCGATGCAGCGCGATTCCAGCCCGGGCGATTTCCGCGCGAACCTGCACCGCGGCGGCACCGCGATGGCGGCCACGCTGAGCGCCGAGGAAAGGCGTATCGCCGTGCGCGCGGCTGGCGCGCTGGGGTTGGGCATCGCCGGCGTCGACCTGCTGCGCTCCAACCGCGGCCCGTTGCTGCTGGAAGTGAACGCCTCGCCCGGCCTGGAAGGCATCGAGGCCGCCACCGGCGTCGACGTGGCCGGCGCGATCATGGATCTGCTGCAGGCGCAGGCCCACGATTCCCACGCCGAAACCCGCCCGCGCCGCAAGCCGGCCAAGGCTTGAGCGCTGCGCCGCCCGCTCCACAGCAGCTTCATAGGGCAGGCACGGCCCGCCAGTTCGCGGCACGTTAACCACACCGTAACCACCGACCCCCTATAAAGCAGTCACTGTTTTTTGCAGCACGGTGGCCTGAACGGCCAGGTGATGGCAGACGATGGTATCGGGGCAGTACTTGGGCCCAGGTGGGCGACGGCGAGTCGCGCATCTGGGCCTTTTTCTTGCCTGTATGGCACCCCATTCAGTTTCACGGCGCGGCCGGCGCGCCGGCTTCACACAAGATTGTTAAGCTTGCAACTCCAGCCGGCCCGTGTGCCGGCTGCGCAGGAGTGATACATGCGCGTACTGGTGATCGAAGACAACAGCGATATCGCGACCAACATCGGCGATTATCTGGAAGACCGGGGCAACGTGGTCGATTTCGCGGGCGACGGCGTGACCGGCCTACACCTGGCGGTGGTGCACGACTTCGACGTGATCGTGCTGGATCTCACGCTGCCTGGCATGGATGGCCTGGAGGTCGCGCGCAAGCTGCGCCACGAGGCGCACAAGCAGACCCCGATCCTGATGCTGACTGCGCGCGACGCGCTGGAGCAGAAGCTGACCGGCTTCGAATCCGGTGCCGACGACTACATGACCAAGCCGTTCGCGCTGCAGGAACTGGCCGCGCGGCTGGAAGTGCTGGCGCGCCGCGGCAAGGGGCCGCAGAGCCGCGTGCTGAAAGTGGCCGACCTCACCTTCAACCTCGACACGCTCACGGTGAACCGCGAGGGCAAGTCGATCCAGTTGAACCCGATCGGCCTGAAGCTGCTGCAGGCGCTGATGGAAGCGAGCCCGTCGGTGGTCACCCGGCAGGATCTGGAACAGCGCGTGTGGGGTGAGGAACTGCCCGACAGCGATTCGCTGCGCGTGCACATCCACGGTCTGCGCGCGGCGATCGACAAACCGTTCGACAAGCCGCTGATCCACACGCGGCACGGCATTGGCTATCGGATGGTCGAGCCGGATGCAGTCCAGGCGTAAGCTTCGCTTTCGATTGATCGTCTCCTTCGCGCTGTTCGGCTTCGGCCTCAGCGCGTTGTTTGCCGTGGCCGCGCTGAACATTCGCGCCAAAGTCGAAAGCCAGCTGGTTACCGCGTCCTTGCAGCAGGACGTGGATCAGGCTGTCGAGAAAGTGCACAAGGATCCCACCAAGCCAGCGGGTTCCGACCTCATCGAGGCGTGGATGCGCAGCGATCGCACGCTCTACAACATGCCGCTTTCCTGGCAGGCGCTCGACAGCGGCGTGCACGATATTTATGAGACAGGAACCGATGGCACGACCCATCACTACAAGCTTGCCGTGCGCAAGAAGTACGGGCTGATCGGATTCATCCGCTATGACGTTACCCGCGACGAACTCGGCAAGCAGCAGTTGTTGTTCAGCGTAATCGGTGCGGTATTTCTGTTCGGCCTGCTCTCGCTGGTGCTGGGCATGTGGCTATCGCGCAAGGTACTGAAGCCGGTCAGTGACCTGGCCAATCGTCTGCGCGATTTCCGCAAGGTCGGCAAGGCCGAACCGCTGGCGCCGCATTTCGCCGACGACGAGGTGGGCGAGCTGGCGCATGCGCTGGACGAATACTCGGCGCGGCTCACCGCAATGGTCGAGCGCGACCGCGAGTTCAATTCCGACGTCAGCCATGAACTGCGCACGCCGCTGGCGGTGATCGCCAGCACGACCGAACTTTTGCAGGGCTCGCCCGACCTCACCGAGAAGCTGAGCGAGCGGTTGAAACGGATCGAGCGCGCCTCGCGCCAGGCCACCGAGCTGATTGAGGCGCTGCTGCTGCTGTCGCGCGCCGAACGGCGCGGCCCCACCCGCGGCGAGACCACCGAGGTGGGCAAGGTCGCTGCCGACGTGATCGAGAGCCAGCGGCCGCAGATGCGCGGCAAGCCGCTGAGTATCGAGCTCGCCGTCAGCGAGCCGGTCAACGTCAACGCACCGGCCTCGGTGCTGTCGGTGGCGCTGACCAACCTGGTCGGCAACGCGATCAAGTACACGCTCGAAGGCAGCGTGCGCGTCGAAGTGGGCGACGGCCGCATCGAGGTGATCGACACCGGCCCCGGGATCAAGCCGGAAGACGCCGAGCGCCTGTTCCAGCGCGGCGTGCGCGGCGAAGGCGCCGGCGGCAGCGGCGCCGGCCTCGGCCTGGCGATCGTGCGCCGCCTGTGCGAACTCTACGGCTGGGACGTCTCGATGCGCCCGCGCGCCGACGCCAACGGTGCGATCGCCAGCATCAAGTTCTAGCGGAGTGTCCGCACTGCTTCTTGAGCTCCTCCCCCTGCTTGCAGGGGGAGGTTGGGAGGGGGTGGCTCGGGCTTGCGAGGAAGATCAAGAGCGACCCCACCCCAGCCCTCCCCTGCAAGCAGGGGAGGGAGTACGGCAGTCGCTCGCAGCCTCACACCTGCTCCAGCCAGCCCCACTTGTCATGGGTGCGGCCGTCGAACAGGCCGAAGAACAGTTCCTGCAGGCGCAGGGTCACGCGGCCGGCCTTGCCGGTGCCGACCTGCTTGCCGTCGACCGAGCGGATCGGGGTGATTTCGGCGGCGGTGCCGCACATCAGCACCTCTTCGGCGAGGTACAGGTATTCGCGCGGGATGTCGCGCTCGACCACCTCGATGCCGTCTTCGCGGGCCAGTGTTTTCAGCGTGTCGCGGGTGATCCCGGCGAGGATCGACGCGCTGGCCGGCGTGGTGTGCAGCACGCCGTCGAAGACTAGGAACAGGTTCTCGCCGGCGCCTTCGCTGAGCAGGCCGGTGGAGGCCAGCGCGATGCCTTCGCCGAAGCCGAGGCGGCGCGCTTCACGCGCGATCAGCTGGCCGGAAAGATAATTGCCGCCGGCCTTGGCGCCGGCCGGGATGGTGTTCGGCGCAAAACGCTGCCAGCTCGACACGCAGGCGTCGATGCCGTTCTGCAGCGCCTCCGGCCCGAGGTAGGGGCCCATCGGCCACGCCGCGACGGCGACGTCGATCGGGGTTTCGGCGGACAGGCCGAAACCGCCCAGGCCGCGGTAGGCGACCGGGCGCAGGTAGGCGGCGCCCAGGCCGTTCTTGCGGATCACTTCACGGCAGGCCGCGGCCAGTTCGTCGGCACTGTACGGCAGCGCCATGTCGTAGATCTTGGCGGACTGGTACAACCGGTTCAGGTGGTCGGTGAGGCGGAAGATCGCGGCGCCATCGGGCGTGGCGTAGCTGCGGATACCCTCGAACACCGATGAGCCGTAGTGCAGCGCGTGCGACATCACGTGGGTGGTCGCCTCGGCCCAGGGCTTGATGCTGCCGTTCTGCCAGATCCATTCGGGGTATTGCTGGGCCATTTCGATTCTCCATTGGGGACCGCCCATGATAACTGCTGGGCGCCAGGTCGGCGTCAATTCGCGTCGCGCAACCACAGGCAGCCGGCCTGGCGCACGATGTCGAAACGCAGTTCCCGCGGGTCGCCGCTGCCGGCGGTGTGCAACACCAACTGGTTGTCGGCCGATGGCGAAACGGGCGGAGCGTCCGTGGCGAACGGAGCATCGCTGCTGGCAGCTTGCGCCGGTGCGCTGCCGTTCGGGAGGTCCGCGTCCAGCAGCGGTTGCTTCATCAGCTCGGCCAGCGAACGGATGTCCGCGATCGCCGCGCCGCGGCCATAGCCGTCCCACAACATCAGGCCGGCCAGGCGGTTGGCGTCGCGGTTGGCGAAGGCGTCGATCACGCTCTGGCGCAGTTCGCCGGGGCTGGCGGCGCACAGGATCGGCGGCGGTGCGGCCGGCGGGGCAGTGGCATTGCCGGGCCGGGTGCCGGGGCTGACCGAAGTGGCCTGCAGTGCGGCGCAAGGCTGGTCGGTGAATACCGCGCCGCCGTTCGCGCCGATGCAGCGATGGATCGGCGTCTGCGCCGCGGCGGGCGCGGCACAGGCGAGCAGGATCAGGCAGAGCAGGATGGCCAACCGGTGCATCGCACCAGCATAGCTGTCGCGCGGATCAGGAAAGTTGCTGCAGTACCGCCTGCGTGGCGCGGGCCCGGTTCAGCGTGTAGAAGTGCAGCCCGGGCGCGCCGCCGTCGAGCAGGCGCTGGCACAGCTGCGCCACCACCTCGGCACCAAGCGCGCGCACCGAGTCGGCATCGTCGCCGTGCGCCTGCATGCGCTTGGCGATCCAGCGCGGGATCTCCGCGCCGCACATGTCGGAGAAGCGTTTCAGCTGGCTGTAGTTCGAGATCGGCATGATGCCCGGCACGATCGGCACGTTCACGCCGAGCCGGCGCACGTCGTCGACGAAGCGGAAATACGCGTCGGGGTTGAAGAAGTACTGGGTGATTGCGCCGTTCGCGCCGGCGTCGATCTTCGCCTTGAAATGCTGCAGGTCGCGCAATGCGTCGTCGGCCTGCGGATGGGTCTCCGGGTACGCCGCCACCTCGATGTGGAAGTGGTCGCCGCAGTGCTCGCGGATGAAGCGCACCAGTTCGGCGGCGTAGCGGAAATCGCCGGCCGTGGCCATGCCCGAAGGCATGTCGCCGCGCAGCGCCACGATGCGCCGGTAGCCCGCCGCGCGGTAGCCGTCCAGCAGTTCGGCGATCTCCGCCCGGGTGCCGCCCATGCACGACAGGTGCGGTGCCACGCTGAGTCCATGCTGCGTGTGTAGCCGTGCCACGGTGTCGCCGGTGTAGCTGAGCGTGGAACCGCCGGCGCCGAACGTGACCGAAGCGTATTCCGGCCGGTGCGCCTTCAGCACCTGCGCCGTCCGGTCCAGCTGCGTGCGCTGCTCGTCGGTCTTGGGCGGGAAGAATTCGAAGCTGATCGCCGGCATCGCCTGGGTTCCTGGTGAGGGGTTCCGGCAAGTGTATATCTTTGTGTCGCGATGAAGCGATGAATTGAAGGCCAGGGCTGGCTCAAGGCTTCCACGATTCGACGGGGCGCAGGCCGAGCGCGCGATCTACCCCGATTGGCGGAAGAGGGCGGAACGCAAAAAGAAAGCGACCCGGCGGTCGCTTTCGAAAGAAGGGTGCGAGGGTTGCCGCACCGGGTCAGCGTTCGCCGCCGAAGCGGTAGCTGAATTCGAGGAAATATGCGCGGCCCACCGGGTTGAACCAGTTCCGGGAGTAGTAGGGGTAGCCGGTCCACGTGCTGTCGCGCGCGGGCTTGGTGTCGAACAGGTTGTCGACGACGAACGAGAGGTTGGTGCGTTCGTCGAACTTGTAGCCGAACGAGGCGTTGTACATGAACGTCGGGCCGAGGCGCTCCGTGCCGACGTAGTTCGGCAGGCCGCCCAGCCTGGCGCCGTACAGGGTCGCCGAGAACGCGCCCTTGGACCAGTTGACGGAGTAGTTGGCCTTGTCGCGCGGGATCACGTAGTTGTAGAGGTCGGCCAGCTCGTCGACGAACGGATCGCCCTCGAACATCTGGATCTTGTGCTCGATCACGTAGGTGTAGCCGAGATGGAGGCCGAAATCGCCCCAGCGCCCGGCGTTGAACGCGTAGTGCGCCTTGAAGTCGAGGCCGGACGTGCGGTCGCTGGCCGCATTGATCGGCAGCACCAGCACGGAGGTGATTTTCTCGGGGCTGATCGGTGCGGTCGCCGGGTTGCGCACGACCTGGGTGACGACCTGCTGGCACAGCCCCGAGTCGATGTCGACCGGCGTGCCGTCGATGGCGCTGCCCAGGCGGCAATCGGCCTCCTGGCGCAGGATCTGGTCGCTGGCCTGGTAGATGACTTCGTTCTCCAGGCGGATGTTGTAGTAGTCCACGGTGAAGTCCAGGCCGCGCGCCGGTGACCACACGATTCCGCCGGTGAACGACCTGCTGGTCTCGTTGTCCAGCTCGGTGCTGCCGTGGCTGCGGCCGTTGTAGCCGATGTAGCCCCAGGTGCAGTCGTCGATGAAATCCGGTGCGGCGCCCGGTTCGTCGCGGCGGCAGCGGTAGTAGTCGGTGCCGGTGGAGTTGGAGCCGCTCGGGCCCGCGTACAGGTAGGAGAGGTCCGGCGCGCGGAAGCCGGTGCCGTAGGAGCCGCGCAGCAGCAGGCTTTCCAGCGGGCGGAATTCCAGGCCCACCGCGTAGGTGAACTTGCTCGACGAGTTGGCGCCGTACTCGTAGCGGTCGTAGCGGCCCGCGCCGGTCAGCGTCAGCATCGAGAACAGCGGGGCGCTGAACTCCGCGCCCGCGCCGGCATGGCTGCGCGAGCCGACCGCGCTGGTGTTGTGCAGGCCGTAGTAGCTGCCGTCGAGCGAGAGCGGGTCCGCCTTGAGGCCGAAATACTGGGTGCCGTACTCGGCCACCGCGGCGAATCCGACCGGGCCGGCCGGCAGGTTGAACAGTTCCGTGGTGTTGACGGTCGCCGACACGGTGTCGGCGCGGCTCTTGTTGTTGTCGACCGAGTCGCGCGTGATCGAGCGGAACTCGTCGACCGTGAGTGGGGTGTAGAAGCGCGAATGCGGCGCGTCGTAGATCTGCAGGCCGCTGTCCGGGTCCACGCCGAGCGACGGCCCCAGATACAGCGCCTGCGCCCTGGCGGCGACCAGCGCCGGCCATTTCTGCTTGAGCTTGTTCTGCGAGTGGCCGTAGGTCGCGTCGTAGTGCCACCTGCCGTCGTCCAGCGTGCCCTTGACGCCCACGTTGAAGGTCATCGCGTTGTCGATGCTGCGGATCATGCCCGGCTTGAAGCCGCCGTTTTCCTCGAGCGTGAAGTATTCGCGCTGCCATTGCTCGATCCGGCCGGTGGCGGCGTTGTAGAACGGCGTGGGCGCGCAGTCGCCGTTGAGCGGGTAGCAGTTCCGCCAGCGCTGCGGCATCCAGTAGCTTTCCTGATGCGAGGTGCTGGCCATCAGGTCGAGGTAGAGTTCGAGGCCGTCGTTTACCCGGTAGTTGGCCGAGCCCCAGAAGTTCGCCGCCTTGCGGCTGTTCTCCAGCGTGCCGTAGGCGGTGGAGTGGTAGCTGCCGCAGTAGTTGCCCCAGTTCCTGCGGTAGGCATGGATGGTCGTACCCTTGTCGTAGCTGGCCAGCGCCGCGCAGGTCGCCGCGCCGGGGTCGATGTAGTTCTCGTCCTCGTCGAGGATGCCCCAGGTCGGATCGGCGTAGATCCTCGACGGGTCCGCCGGGCTGTCCTGGCGCGAGTCGGTGAAGCTGCGCTGGTAGGCCCACAGCGGTTTCTTGTCGACCAGCTCGAGGCCGAACACCGAACTGAAGCCTCCCTTGTCCCAGCCACTGAAGATCTGCAGGCGTTGCGAGCCGCCGCCGCCGTGCTCGGTGGCGCCCACGCGGTAATCGATGGTGGTGCCGTCGGCGTGGCGCTTCATGATGAAGTTGATCACGCCCGAGATCGCGTCCGACCCGTAGATCGCCGACGCGCTGCCGCTGAGTATCTCGACGCGGTCGATCATCGAGGCGGGGATGCTGGAAATGTCGGTGAAGTTGCTGTCGCCGCCGTACGACTGCGGCCAGTCGGCGATGCGCCGCCCGTTGACCAGCACCAGGGTGTGGTTGGGCCCGAGGCCGCGCAGGTCGACCGCCTGCGCGCCGACCGAGAAGCCGCCGGTGTACTGGTTGTTGTCGAGCGCGCCGAGGTTCTGCGTCAGCGAGGTCATGATGTCCTCGACGGTGGCGAAGCCGTTGCGCTGGATGTCCTGCGCCGAGATGGTCACCACCGGCGCCGGCCCCTCGACCTGCGCGCGCGGGATGCGCGACCCGGTGACTTCGATGGCTTCGAGCTTCTGCGCGTGGGCAGGGTTTGCGGCGTTGTCCTGATCTTGCGCCCATGCGGCGGCGCTGCAGGAACAGGCCAGCGCCGTGACCAGGGCCAGAGTTTTGCGTTTCATGCGATATCCCCCAGGGTGTGTGGACTTGCTTGCGGCAGCCCGCATGTTCCGGCGAGCAGTGTTTCGGCGACCGCGTCCGCACCGGTCGCGATCGGATCGAAGACGACGAGGCCGGTCTCCTCGCGCGTGCGGGCGAGCGCGTCCGCGCGCTCGACCTCGCCCATGCCGTGCGTGTTGAGCGCGATGGCGACGCAGCGCGCGGCACGGTTGGTCAGGCGCGCGGCCTGTTCGTTCGCGGCGATGCAGGCGGCGAGGGTCGGCAGCGGATAGTCCGGGTAGCCGTCGATGTGCGTGCGCCGCACGTCGTGGCAGAGCACCAGCGCGTCGGGCTGCGAGCCGTGCAGCAGGGCGAGGCTGACGCCGGCGTAGGCGGGGTGGAACAGCGAGCCCTGGCCTTCGATCACGTCCCAGTGCCCGGGCGCGTTGTCGGGCGACAGCGTCTCGGCGGCGCCCGCGGCGAAGTCGGAGACGACCGCGTCGATCGCGACGCCGCCGCCGGCGATGAGGATGCCGGTCTGCCCGGTGGCGCGGAAGTCGGCGGCGACGCCGCGCCGGGCGAGGGCGCGGTGGATCGCGAGCGCGGCGTACTTCTTACCCACCGCGCAGTCGACGCCGACCGTCAGCAGGCGGAGGCCGCTGCGCTTGCGCCCGGAGGCGACGTCGAAGCGGGTGTCGGCATGCCGCACGTCGAACAGCCGCACGCCGGCCTCGCGTGCGGCCGCGGCGATCGCCGGGTGCTCGCCGAGGCGGGCGTGCATGCCGCTGGCGATGTCGAGGCCGGCGTGGATCGCGGCGAGCAGCGTGCCGACCCACGCGTCGTCGATCGCGCCGCCGAACGTGGCGACGCCGATTACCAGCGTGCGCACGCCGGCCGCGACGGCGGCGGCCGGCGTCATGTCCGGCAGGCCGAGGTCGACCGTGCCGGCGCCGAGCCGGCATTGCCCGGCGCACAGCTCGGGGCGCCAGTCGAGGATGCCACTGGCGGTCTTCGCGTCCAGCCGGTGCGGGGTGTCGCCGAGGAACAGCAGGTACGGTCCGGGGATGCGCATGTCAGTGCGACCCCTGGCGGCGCAACATCTGGCCCGGATGGGCGCCGGTGGCCTTGCCGTCCTCGAACACCGTCGTGCCGTTGACCCAGACGCGGGCGATGCCGACGGACAGCTCGTGCGGCTTCTCGTAGGTGGCGCGGTCGGCCACAGTGCGCGGATCGAACAGGACCAGGTCGGCCGCCGCGCCGACGCGGATCTCGCCGCGGTCGCGGAAGCCCATGTGCCGCGCCGCCAGCGACGTCATCTTGTGCACGGCCTGTTCGAGCGTCAGCGTCTTCTGCTCGCGCACGTACATGCGCAGCACGCGGGGGAACGTGCCGTAGCCGCGCGGATGCAGGCCGTCGAGGCTGCCGTCGGAGCAGATGTTCGCCTGCGGCCAGGCGATGAACTTCGCGATGTCGCGCTCGTCCATGCTGCGGCTGATGACGCTCGCCGAGCCGTGGGCGGCTTCCGATTCGCGGAGCAGGGCCATCACCGCGTCGGGCTCGTCGATGCCGCGCAGGCGCGCGACCTCGGCCACGCTCTTGCCGACGAGGTTCGGGTCGGGGTCGAATCGCGACAGGCGCAGGCCGTCGGCGGGGGAGAGATGCCCGAGCACGAACTCGGCGGTGGCGCGGTTGCCGAAGTCGCGCTCGGGCCACAGCACGATCAGCCCGCTGTGCCAGCTGTCGTAGGGGTAGACGTCCAGCGTCGCGTCGACGCCGTCGGCGCGCGCCTTGTCGAGCAGGCCGAGGAAGCGGTCGGCCTGGCCCCACAAGTCGGTCATCGCCAGCTTGGCGTGGCTGACCTGCACCGGGATCTTCTCCTCGCGGCCGATCGTCAGCAGTTCGTCGAGCGCATCCCAGACCTTGCGGTCCTCGCTGCGCATGTGGCTGATGTAGCGGCCGCCGTAGGGCGCGACCGCGCGCGCGAGCGCGACCACCTCGGCGCGTTCGGAATAGAGGCCCGAGTCGTATTCCAGCCCGGTCGACAGGCCCAGCGCGCCGGCCTTCATGTCGGCGGCGAGCAGGCGGCTCATGGCCTGGACCTGCGTCGGCGTCGCTGCGTGGCTGGCGTCGTCGCCCATCACCTTCTCGCGCAGCGCGTTGTGGCCCACGTACGAGGCGATGTTGATCGCCGCCGGCCTGGCGCCGTACTGGCGGAACAGGCCGGTGATCGGCACCCTGGAAAAGCCGTCCTGGCCGACGACGATCGTGGTGACGCCCTGGCTCACCACTGGCAGCGCGTCGAGGTTGGCCTCGAGGCCGCGGTCGTGGTGGCTGTGCGTATCGATGAAGCCGGGGGCCAGGACGAGGCCGTGCGCGTCGACCACCTGTTCGCCGGGTTCGGGCGCGAGCTTGCCGATCGCGGCGATGCGGTCGCCGGCGACGCGCACGTCGACGTGCCGCGCCGGCGCGCCGGTGCCGTCGACCACGGCCGCGTTGCGCACGACGAAGTCGGCGGCCGCGGCCTCGTGGCCGGCCAGCAGCGCGCACAGTAGCGCGGACGACAGCAGCGGAAGCAGGGTTCGGTACGTCATGGAACGGGCTCTCCGGGGTTTCGGGAATGAAGGAAGGCGGTTCAGCCCCACAGCGCCGCGCTGGGCGGCGAGACGATGCCGCGTTCGTAGCGCAGGCCCGGCTCGCGGTCGCGGCCGATCAGGAGCGGGCCGTCGAGATCGACGAAGCGCGCGGCGCCGGCCACCAGCATCGCAGGCGCCATGCCGAGCGAGGTGCCCTCCATGCAGCCGACCATCAGGCCGAAGCCCAGCGCGCGGGCGCGGGCGGCCATGCGCAGCGCCTCGGTCAGGCCGCCGGTCTTGTCGAGCTTCACGTTGACCAGGTCGTAGCGGCCGCGCAGCGCGTCGAGGTCCGCGCCGACGTGCGCGGACTCGTCGGCGCAGACCGGCACGCGGCGTTCGATCCGCGCCAGCGCGTCGTCCTTGCCCACGGGCAGCGGCTGCTCGACCATCGCGACATGCGCGGCCTGCAGCGCCGGCATGACGCCGGCGAGCAACACCGGGTCCCAGGATTCATTCGCGTCGATGATCAGGGTCGCCGCCGGAGCGGCGTCGCGCACGGCCGCGACGCGGGCGACGACGTCGTGCGCATCGAGCTTCAGCTTGATCAGGGCGCCATCGCCGTCGGTGACGACGATCGCGCGCGCCTTGTCCGCCTGCTGCGCCGCTTCGCCCACACTGATGGTCTGTGCGGTGCGCACCTGGCCCGGTGCGGGGACTCCGGCCAGTTCCCAGACACGCCGCTTCGCCAGTTTCGCGCGCAGATCCCAGCACGCGCAGTCGACCGCGTTGCGTGCGGCGCCGGCGGGTGCGCGATCGTGGATGCGGTCCCAGGACTCGCCGCGGGCGAGGCGGGCGAGCAGTTCGCGCACGGTCTCCATCACGCCGTCCACGCTCTCGCCGTAGAACGCCGTGGGCGTGCATTCGCCGCGGCCGACGGCGCCATCGCACGACAGCGTTGCCACGATGACGTCGGCATGCAGGTAGGTCTCGTGCGCGATGACGAATGGCGCGGCGAGCTCCCAGCGTTCGTGGCGAACCTCGGTCTGCATGCAATATGGCCTCTAGACGTGCATGTATGATTTATATCATAGTAACCTCCATGAAAGAAAACTTGCAATCAATGGATAACGACGAAGCGGGGCTGGCGCGCACGCTCGGCCCGCTCCAGTTGACGATGATCGGTGTCGGCTGCGTCATCGGCGCCGGCATCTTCGTCATGACTGGCACCGCGGCGGCGACCCATGCCGGGCCGGCGGTGGTACTGTCGTTCGTGGTGGCGGCGATCGCCTGCGGGTTCACCGCGTTCTGCTATGCCGAGCTTGCCGGCACGATGCCGCTGTCCGGTTCGAGCTATTCGTATGCGCTGCTCACGTTTGGCCGCTTCACCGCGTGGTGCGCCGGTTGGCTGCTGCTGCTCGAGTACGGCATTGCCGCGGCGGCCGTCGCGGTCGGCTTCGCCGGCTACGCGGTGGCGTTGCTCGACCAGTTCGGTCTGCACCTGCCGGCGTCGATCACCACGCCGATGCTCGACTTCCGCACCGATGGCGACACCAACCGCCTGCAGTTCGGCGGCGGCATCAACCTCGTCGCCGCCGGCGCGATCCTGGTGGTGACGGCTGTCCTGTTGCGCGGGATGACGCAGTCGTTCGCGTTCAACACGGCCATCGTGCTGCTCAAGATTGCTGCGCTGGTCGCCTTCGTACTGGTCGGTATCGCCTTCATCGACCCGGCCAACCTCACGCCGTTCGTGCCGCCGGCGCGGGGCGATTTCGAGTTCGGCTGGCCCGGCGTGCTGCGCGGCGCCTCGGCGATCTTCTTCGCCTACGTCGGCTTCGAGACCGTGTCCACGAGCGCAGCCGAGGCGCGCAACCCCCAGCGCGACCTGCCGATCGGCATCTTCATGACGCTGGCGGTCTGCACCGTGCTGTACATGGCCGTTGCCGCGGTGATGACCGGCATCGTGCCCTACGCCCGGCTCGGTGTCGCCGACCCGATCGCCGTCGCGGTCGACGCGATGCAGTTGCCGATGTTCGGCATCGCAGTCAAGTCCGCCGCGGTGATCGGCCTGCTTTCGGTGCTGCTGACGTCAATCTACGGCCAGACCCGCATCTTCTACGCGATGGCGCGCGATCGCATGCTGCCGTCGGTGTTCGCGCGGATCGACGGCAGGACGCGCACGCCGCAGGTCGGCACCATCTATACCGGCGTGGCCATGGCGTTGCTCGCGGCGTGCCTGCCGATCAGCCTGCTCGGCGACCTGATCAGCCTCGGCACGGCGGTCGCGTTCGCGATCGTTTGTGCGGCGGTCATGCGCCTGCGCGTGGTCGAGCCCGATCGCGTGCGATCGTTCCGGGTGCCGCTGGGCGGCATCCGCGTGCGTGGCTGGTGGATCGGCATCATTCCGGCGCTCGGCATCGCCTTCGCCGCGCTGATGGGCTTGCCGCTGCTGATCGACATGGTGCTGCGCGCAACGCGCGGCGACGTGCTGCCGCTGGCGATCGTCGGTGGCTATTTCGCGGCCGGCCTGGTCATCTACGCGGTTTACGTGCGATCGCGCTGAACGGGAGCGGCGATCATGGTTCCGCAGAAGCGTCGGGCCTCGGCCCGACGGTACGCTGCGTGCTCAAGGCTCGATGTCGCCGCCCCTCTTGCGCTGCCCGCGCGCGGGTTTCCCGACGTGGCCGACGAATTCCTGGTAGAGGTCGGAGACGTGGGCCAGGCGTTGCTCCACGCGGTCGCCGAGCGCGAGAACCACGCCGTTGACCAGCAGCGCCAGCGCCGCGTGGATCGGAACGGTGGTGCCCCAGAAGATCCCGCTTTCCGTCGGCAATGCCAGGATGTGCGGCGTGTATTCGCTGGCCCAGTGGCAATACTTGTCGGTGATCATCACCAGCGGCAGCCCGCGTTGCCGGCAATGATGGGCGAGCAGTTGTGCCTGGCGCGAGTAGCGGCGCGTCTCCACGATCACGACGCAATCCTTGTCGGTGCCGTCGAGCAGCACCTCCGAGAAGCTTCCGGTAGCCAGGTCGGCCACCCGCACCCGCGGGCGCACGTATTGCAGGAAACTGGCGAAGTGGGCCGCAAGCCCGCGCTCGGTCTGGAATCCCACGATGTGCAGTGTCGAGCAGTGCGCCAGACGCGCGACGATATCCTGCCATTCGCGCGTTTCCGCGCGGCGGTAGACCTCGATGATGCCGGCGATGGTCAGGTCCAGGTCGCGTTGCAGCGCCGGTTCGCCGCTGCCGGTCTGCAGCATCGAGCGCAGGCCTTCGCCGATCGGCCATGGCGCGACGGCCACGTCGAACTTGAAAGCCGCCTTCAGCTCGCGGAAGTTCCGGTAACCGAGGCGACGGCAGAACCGGCCCACCGTCGCGGCGCTGATGGCGAGCTTGGCGGCGAGCGAGTTGGCGGTCTCGAACGGCACCGCCTGCCGGTTGGTGAGCAGGAAGTTCGCGATCACCCGTTCGGACGCGGTCATCCGATCCATTTCACTGCGAAGCTGGCTGAACAATCGCCGGTCGGCGCTGCTTGGCTTTGGCGACATCGATGCCGTCTCCCGTGGGTTCGATCGTGTTGGATCGGTACGAAAGTATGATCCGGCGCAGCGCAGGCCGCACGGTGCACGCTGCCCGGTGGTAGCTGGCGATAGCAGAACGGGCGCCTTGCGCGCCCGTTCTGCTGCAACCGACCGATGATCCGCTAGCGGCTCAGTAGCGGTAGTGATCCGGCTTGTACGGGCCTTCCACCGGCACGCCGAGGTACGCGGCCTGGGGGGCGCTGAGCGTGGTCAGCTTCACGCCGATCTTCTCCAGATGCAGGCGCGCGACTTCCTCGTCGAGCTTCTTCGGCAGGATGTAGACCTTGGCCTCGTACTTGTCCTTGTTCGCCCACAGGTCGATCTGCGCCAGGGTCTGGTTGGAGAACGAATTGGACATCACGAAGCTCGGGTGACCGGTGGCGCAGCCGAGATTCACCAGGCGGCCTTCGGCGAGCAGGAAGATCGCGCGGCCATCCGGGAACACGTACTTGTCCACCTGCGGCTTGATGTTGATCTTCTCCACGCCGGCCATCGCGTTCAGCGCGTCGACCTGGATTTCGTTGTCGAAGTGGCCGATGTTGCAGACGATCGCCTGGTCCTTCATCGACTTCAGGTGATCCAGCGTCAGCACGTCCTTGTTGCCGGTGGTGGTGACGTAGATGTCGCCGCGGCCGAGGGTCGATTCGACGGTGTTGACCTCGAAGCCTTCCATCGCCGCCTGCAGCGCGTTGATCGGATCGATCTCGGTGACCACCACGCGCGAACCGTAGGCACGCAGCGAATGCGCGCAACCCTTGCCGACGTCGCCGTAGCCGCACACCACGGCGACCTTGCCGGCCAGCATCACGTCCATCGCGCGCTTGAGGCCGTCAGCCAGCGATTCGCGGCAGCCGTACAGGTTGTCGAACTTCGACTTGGTGACCGAGTCGTTGACGTTGATCGCGGGGATCAGCAGCGACTTCGCCTCGGCCAGCTGGTACAAGCGATGCACGCCGGTGGTGGTCTCCTCGGAGACGCCCTTCCAGTCCTTGACCACGGTGTGCCAGTAACCCGGACGCTCCGCGTGCACGCGCTTGAGCAGGTTCTTGATCACCTGCTCCTCGTGCGAGGACGCCTTCTCGTCGACCCACTTCGAACCGTTCTCCAGCTCGTAGCCCTTGTGGATCAGCAGCGTCACGTCGCCGCCGTCGTCGACCACCAGTTGGGGCCCAAGGAAACCGCCCTTGCCGTCGGGGAAGGACAGCGCATCCAGCGTGCAGTCCCAATACTCTTCCAGCGTCTCGCCCTTCCACGCGAACACCGGCGTGCCGGTGGCGGCGATCGCGGCGGCGGCGTGGTCCTGGGTCGAGAAGATGTTGCACGAGGCCCAGCGCACGTCGGCGCCGATGTCCTTCAGCGTCTCGATCAGCACCGCGGTCTGGATCGTCATGTGCAGCGAGCCGGTCACGCGCACGCCCTTCAGCGGCAACGTGGCGGCGTGCTTCTTGCGGATCGACATCAGGCCCGGCATCTCGTGCTCGGCGATGTCCAGCTCCTTGCGGCCCCAGTCGGCGAGCGAGAGGTCGCGGATCTTGTAGTCGGGGGTGTTTTCTTTGAGTGCGGCGTTCATGGATATCTCCAGTTGATGCGAGGCTCTTTCGAGGAGTCCGGCCACGGATGGCCGGTCTTCCGCGAAGGGACTCGCGTACTGAGCGCCGTTGTGGAACGTGCCGCGCCGAGCCTGGCCGGTTTCGTGAGGAGTCTGCACAGGGATATGCAGGCAGTCGCGGATGGATCCGCATTCACGAATAAACGGTCGCAGCGCCCCTCGGCGGGCAGTACAAGCCCGTTATTGTAACGGCAGAAGCCGGCGACGCTGCAATTCGTTTAGGCTGGCCGTTCATCCCGCCCGGAGCCCCGCATGGAATCAAGTCGCGAACCCGAGTTCCTGCCGCCCGACGGCCCGCTGCGCGAAGACGTCAGTCGACTCGGCGCGATGGTCGGGCGGATGCTGGCCGAGCAGGGCGGCACGGCGTTCTTCGAGCGGGTCGAGCAGGTGCGCACCGCAGCGATCCGCCGGCGCCGCGAAGGCGCCACGGTGGACGACCTGGCCGCCTCGCTGGCCGGTCTCGACGCCCACGACGCCGAAGCGCTGGCGCGCGCGTTCGCCACCTATTTCCAGGCGGTGAACACGGCCGAGCGGGTGCACCGCATCCGCCGTCGCCGCGACTACCAGCGCGAGGGCAGCGCGCCGCAGCCGGAGTCGCTGCTCGACGTGCTGGGTCGGCTGAAGGCCGCAGGCGTGGGCGCCGACGAGCTGGTCGGCTGGCTCGACCGGCTGTGGATCGAGCCGGTGTTCACCGCGCACCCGACCGAGGCGGTGCGCCGCTCGCTGCTGGAGAAGGAACAGGCGATCGTGCGCTCGCTGATCGACGGCTTCGACCCGCAGCGCACGCCGCAGGAACGCAAGGAGGACGACGACCGCATCTACATGGCGCTGTCCGCCGGCTGGCAGACCGCCGAGGCCTCGCCGGTGCGGCCCAGCGTGCAGGACGAGCGCGAACACGTCGACTTCTACCTGGCCAACCCGCTGTACCGGATCGTGCCGGCGCTGTACGAATCGATGGCGCAGGCGCTGCAGGCAACCTACGGCGTGGCGATCAAGCTGCCACGACTGCTGCGCTTCGCCAGTTGGGTCGGCGGCGACATGGACGGCAACCCGAACGTCGGCGCCGACACCATCGCCGCCTGCCTCGATTCGCAGCGCGCGCTGGTGCTGGAGCGCTATCGCGAGGACGTGGCCACGCTGGCGCGCCAGCTCAGCCAGACCGAGGGCCGGGTCGCCGCGTCGGCGGCGTTGCGCGCGCGGCTGGCGGACTATCGCGAACGTTTTCCCGCGGCCGCGGCGCAGATCCGTCCGCGCCATGCTGACATGCCGTACCGCTGCTTGCTGCAGTTGGTCGGCGCACGGCTGGTGCTGACCGATGACGAATCTTCGGACGGCTATCCGTCCAGCGTCGAATTGCTGGACGACCTGCAGCTGATCGCCGACAGCCTGTTCCAGCATCGCGGCGTGCACGCCGGCGCCTATGCGGTGGAACGCCTGCTGTGCCGCGTGCGCAGCTTCGGCTTCCATCTGGCGCGGCTGGACGTGCGGCAGGATTCGCGCGTGCACGACGACGCGCTGGCGGCCTTGCTGGCCGATCCGGGTTGGCCCACTCGTGATAGCGCCGCACGCGCCGATCGGCTGCGCCCCTACGCCAGCGGCGAAGCCGCGTTTGCGCACAGCAGCGACGCGAATGCCGAGTCGCTGCAGGCGGTGTTCACCACCTTGCGCGACAGTCGCCAGAGCCACGGCCACGACGCCACCGGCCTGTACATCATCAGCATGGCGCGCTCGGCCGCCGACGTGCTGGCGGTGCTGGCGCTGGCGCGGCGCGGCGGGCTGGTCGACGAAGCGCAGCATGTGCCGCTCAATATTGCCCCGCTGTTCGAAACCGTCGACGACCTGAAGAACGCGCCGGCCACCTTGCGCGCGCTGCTCGACGATCCGGTCTATCGCCGTCATCTGGCTGCGCGTGACGACCAGCAGTGGGTGATGCTGGGCTACTCCGACAGCGGCAAGGACGGCGGCACGCTGGCCTCGCGCTGGGGCCTGCAGCGCGCGCAGGCGGAGTTGCTGGACGTGGCGCACGCGGCGGGTATCCATCTCGCGTTCTTCCACGGCCGCGGCGGCTCGGCCAGCCGCGGCGGCGCACGCATCACGCCGGCGCTGATGTCCTCGCCGCGCGGCGCGGTGGCTGGCGTGCTGCGGGTGACCGAGCAGGGCGAGGTGATCCATCGCAAGTACGGCATCCGCGCGCTGGCGCTGCGCAACCTGGAGCAGACCGTGGGCGCGGTACTGCGCGCGTCGCTGCGTCCGCGCGAAGACGAGCCGCGCGAGGCGCGCTGGCGCGAACTGATGGATACGCTGTCGACGACCAGCCGGCGCAGCTATCGCGACTTCGTCGAGCGCGCGGGCTTCGTCGATTACTTTCGCAGCGCTACGCCGGTCGACGTGATCGAGCAGATGACCTTGGGCTCGCGTCCGGCCAGCCGCCGCAGCATGCGCGGGGTGCAGGACCTGCGCGCGATCCCGTGGGTGTTCGCGTGGACCCAGTGCCGCTCGATCCTGCCCGGCTGGTACGGCCTCGGCAGCGCGCTGGAGCAGGGCGTGCAGCAGTTCGGCGAAGAAACGCTGGCGGAGATGGCGCGCGACTGGCCGTTCTTCACCAACCTGCTCGACGACGTCGAGATGGTGCTGGCCAAGTGCGACCTGGACATCGCCGAGGCGTTCTCGAAACTGTCCGGCCCGCTGCACGACGAATTCTTCGGCCTGATCCGCGCCGAGTTCGCGCGCACCCGCCATTGGTTGCTGCAGCTGAAGGGCAGCGACGTCCTGCTGCGCGGAGAGCCACGCCTGGCCGCCTCGATCCGCCTGCGCAACCCCTATGTCGATCCGATGAGCCTGCTGCAGGTCGACCTGCTGCAGCGCTGGCGCGCCGGCGAGCGCAACGACGATGCCGTGCTGCAGGCGCTGGTCGCCTGCGTCAATGGCGTCTCGCAGGGCCTGCAGAATACCGGCTGACGGCGGCTCTCCTACGGCTTGAGGCTTTCGTGCAGCGCGGCGATGCGTTCATCGCGCGGCAGCCGCTTCCAGGCGATCTCCAGCCGCAGCGCCGCGCTGCGGTCGACGACCCAGACCCAGCCCAGCAGATGCCGTGGCGGGTTGGAGCGGGTGAAGCGGGCGCCTTTGCCGGCGAGGTGTTTCGCGTAGCGCTGTTCGGGGTCGCGCGCGATGCCGGTGTAGACGCGGCCGTCGGCGCACTCCAGCAGGTACACGGCCCAGGCGTCGGCGCTGGCGTCGCTCATGGGTTCAGGCCCACTCGACCAGGCCTTCGGCCTCGCACACGCGCTTCCACGACGGGCGCGCCTTCAATCGCGTGGCCAGCGCAGCCAGCTGCGGCCATGCCGTCGCCGGGCGCGGCATGTTGCGCGACCAGCGCATCAGCATCAGCGCGTACAAGTCCACCACACCGAACGTGTCGCCCAGCATGTGCGGGCCGTGCGCGGCCAGCTGCGCATCGATGTGCGACCAGCACTTCTCGATGCCGATGCGTGCCGCTTCCTTGATGCCGTCGCCGGCGCCGGGCAGGTGATCAGCGGGATAGAACCACTGGCGGAACAGCGGCTGCAGCGAGTTGGCCAGGTACAGCATCCATTGCAGGTAATCGGCGCGCTGTGCGCTGCCGATGGCGGGCGCCAGCGCGGCTTCGGGATGCCGTTCGGCCAGCAGCATCGCCAGCGCCGCCGCCTCGCCGTGCGGTACGCCGTCGATCACCAGGGTCGGCACCACGCCGTTCGGATTCAGCGCCAGGTAGGCCGCGCTGCGTTGCTGGCCGGCGTCCAGATCGACCCGCTCCAACGTGTGCGGCGCGCCGATTTCGAGCAGGGCCAGGTGCACCAGCAAGTTGGCCGAGCCGGGGGCGTAGTAGAGCGTGTACATGGCGATCATCCGCAGAGGCAATCCGCGAATGATACGCCGCTGCGTCGCCGCGCCGGCCGAAGCTCAGCCGTCCAGTTCCGTCCAGCGCGCGTAGGCCGCGTCCAGTTCGGCCTGCAGTGCCACCAGCGCTTCGTTCGCCTTGACGATGGCGGCGCTGTCCTGCTGGAAGAAGGCCGGTTCGTTCATCGCGGCGGTGCGCGCGGCGATGTCGCCTTCCAGTTGCTCGATGCGTTTGGGCAACTGTTCCAGTTCGTGCTGTTCCTTGAAGCTGCGCTTGCGCTTAGCCGCAACGGGCGCCGCGAGTGTCGGCGCCGGCGTGGCGGATTTGCCGGTGGCAGGGGTGCTGCGCGCGGTGGGCCGCTGGCGCAGCCAGTCCGTATAGCCGCCCACGTATTCGCCGATCCGGCCTTCGCCCTCCAGCACCAGGGTGCTGGACACCACGTTGTCGAGGAAGGCGCGATCGTGCGAGACCAGTAGCAGGGTGCCCTGATAATCGGTCAGCAGTTCTTCCAGCAGTTCCAGCGTCTCGACGTCCAGATCGTTGGTCGGCTCGTCCATCACCAGCAGGTTCGACGGCTGCGCGAACAGCTTGGCCAGCAGCAGGCGGTTGCGCTCGCCGCCGGACAGGCGAGTGATCGGCGCGCGCGCGCGATCGGGCGAGAACAGGAAGTCCTGCAGGTAGCCGATGATGTGCTTGCGCTGGCCGTTGAGTTCGATGAACTCGCGGCCCTCGGCCACATTGTCCAGCGCGTTGAGCTTGTCGTTGAGCTGCAGGCGGTGCTGGTCGAAGTAGGCGATCTGGATGCCGGTGCCCAGCTCGGCCGTGCCGCGCAGCGGGGTCAGTTCGCCCAGCATGATCTTCAGCAGGGTGCTCTTGCCGGCGCCGTTGGGACCGATGATGCCGATGCGGTCGCCGCGCATGATCGTGGTGGAAAGATCCTCGATCAGCACGCGTCCGTCATAGGCCTGGTGCACGTGCTGCAGGTCGATCACCTTCTTGCCCGAGGCCTGCGCGTTCGCCGCATTCATCTTGACGTTGCCGCTCAGGTTGCGTCGCTCGGCGCGCTCGTTGCGCAGCGCCTTCAGCGCGCGCACGCGGCCTTCGTTGCGAGTGCGCCGGGCCTTGATGCCCTGGCGGATCCACACTTCCTCCTGCGCCAGCTTCTTGTCGAACAGCGCGTTCGCCTGCGCTTCGGCGTGCAGGCGTTCCTCGCGCCGGCGCAGGTAGTTGTCGTAGTCGCCGGGCCAGTCGGTGAGCGCGCCGCGGTCGATCTCGACGATGCGCGTGGCCAGCGCGCGCAGGAAGCTGCGGTCATGGGTGACGAACAGGATGCTGCCGGCGAACTGCTTGAGGAAGGTTTCCAGCCAGCCGATCGCCTCGATGTCGAGATGGTTGGTCGGTTCGTCCAGCAGCAGCACGTCGGGCTTGCGCACCAGCGCCTGCGCCAGCAGCACGCGGCGCTTCATGCCGCCGGACAGCGCGGCGAAGTCGGTGTCGCCCGGCAGTTCCAGCTGGGTCAGCACATCGCTGACGCGGCGATCCAGATCCCAGCCGTGCTGCGCCTCGATCTGGTGCTGCACGTCGCCGAGCGCATCGAAGTCGCCCTCGGCCAGCAGATGGTGGTAGCGCGCCAGCAGCCGGCCGAGATCGCCCAGCCCTTCGGCGACCACGTCGAACACGCTGCCGGCAGTACCCTGAGGCACCTCCTGCGCCATCCGCGCGACCACGACGCCGTTCTGGACACGCACCTCGCCGTCGTCGGCGTGCAGCTCGCCGGCGATCAGCTTCATCAGGGTGGATTTGCCTTCGCCGTTGCGGCCGACGATGCACACCCGCTCGTTCGCCTCGATCGACAGATCGACATGTTCGAGCAGGAGTGGGCCGCCGATGCTGAAGTCGACGCGTTGCAATTGGATTAGAGACATCTGCTCATTGTAGCTGGTGCTGCAGGTTTTCCCGTGCATCGCTGCCTCTGGAGTTCGCTTCGCAAGGCAGGTGAAAAACAAAACGGGCCGCACAAGGCGGCCCGTTTCGCTTGCAGCGTTGTGACGCCGGCTTACTTCAGCTTCGCATCCTTGCGCAGCGCCTCGGCGCGGTCGGTCTTTTCCCACGAGAACGCGGTGAAGGCCTTGCCGTTGGCGTCTTTCAGCTGTTGCGGGGTGCGGCCGAAGTGGCCGTAGCTGGCGGTCTGCTGGTACATCGGGTGGATCAGGTCGAGCATCTGCAGGATGCCGTACGGGCGCAGGTCGAAGTGCTTGCGGATCAGCTTCTCGATCTTCTCGTCGCTGATCTTGCCGGTGCCGAACGTGGTGACCGAGATCGAGGTCGGGTGCGCCACGCCGATCGCGTAGCTCACCTGCACTTCGCAGCGATCGGCGATGCCGGCGGCCACGATGTTCTTGGCCACGTAGCGCGCGGCGTAGGCGGCCGAACGGTCGACCTTGGACGGATCCTTGCCCGAGAACGCGCCGCCACCGTGACGGGCCCAGCCGCCGTAGGTATCCACGATGATCTTGCGGCCGGTCAGGCCGCAGTCGCCCACCGGGCCGCCGATCACGAACTTGCCGGTCGGGTTGATGTGGAACTTGGTGCCCTTGTGCAGCAGCTTGGCCGGCAGCACCGGCTTGAGGATGGTCTCGCGCACGGCTTCGATCAGGTCTTTCTGCTTCACGTCCGGGTCGTGCTGGGTCGACAGCACCACGGCGTCGATCGCCGTTGCCACGCCGTGCTCGTAGCGCAGGGTGACTTGGCTCTTGGCGTCCGGGCGCAGCCACGGCAGCGGCGAGTTCTTCCGCTTGCGGACTTTCGCCTGCTGCTCGACCAGGCGGTGCGAGTAGTAGATCGCCGCCGGCATGAAGTCCTTCGTCTCGTTGGTGGCGTAGCCGAACATCAGGCCCTGGTCGCCCGCGCCCTGTTCTTCCGGCTTCTTGCGGTCCACGCCCTGGTTGATGTCCGGCGACTGCTTGCCGATCAGGTTGATCACGCCGCAGGTGGCGCCGTCGAAGCCGACGTCGCTGGAGTCGTAACCGATGTCCACGATGACCTTGCGGGTCAGTGCTTCCAAGTCGATCCACGCATTGGTGGTGATTTCGCCGGCGACGATCGCCACGCCGGTCTTGACCATGGTTTCGCAGGCGACGCGGGCGCGCGGGTCCTGCGCGATGATCGCGTCGAGCACGGCATCGGAGATCTGGTCGGCGACTTTGTCCGGATGGCCTTCGGAGACCGATTCGGAGGTGAACAGGTAGTTGGACATCGCGGTTTATATCCCTTTGTACGGATAGAAAGATAAATGAAGTCGGGCATGATACATCCCCGCCTCCGCTTTTGCAGCCCGTCGTCGTTCAGCTTGCCCGGGGGTTGCCGCGCGTTCAGCCGTATGGACGGCTGTTCGGTTTTTCGCCGGCATCAGGCGGCCAGGCGCTCGCCGCTGGCCAGCGCGGCGAAGTAGTCGCGGGTCAGGCGCAGCTGTTCGCTGGCGGTTTCGGCGCGGTTGACCACTTGCCGGAACGCGGCGTTCTCGGGGCGGTCCTTCGCGTACCAGCCCAGGTGCTTGCGCGCGATGCGCACGCCGGCCGGTTCGCCGTAGAACGCGTGCAGGTGTTCGAGGTGACCAAGCAGGATCGCGGCGACTTCGGCCGGTTCGGGCTCGGGCAATAGTTCGCCGGTGGCGAGGTAATGCGCGATCTCGCGGAAGATCCACGGCCGGCCCTGGGCGCCGCGGCCGACCATCACCGCGTCGGCGCCGGTGACGGCGAGCACGTGTTGCGCCTGCTGCGGCGTGCAGACGTCGCCGTTGGCCAGCACCGGGATGCGCACGGCGGCCTTCACCGCAGCAATGGTGGCGTACTCGGCCTCGCCTTCGTATTTGTCGGCGCGGGTACGGCCGTGCACGGCCAGCGCGGCGATGCCGCTATCCTCGGCGATGCGGGCGATATTGAGCGCGTTGCGGTTGTCGCGGTTCCAGCCGGTGCGGATCTTCAGCGTCACCGGCACGTCGACGGCGTCCACCACCGCTTTCACGATGCGCGCCACCAGCGGCTCGTCCTGCAGCAGGGCCGAGCCCGACCACACGTTGCACACCTTCTTGGCCGGGCAGCCCATGTTGATGTCGATGAGCTGCGCGCCGTTGGCGACGTTGAAGCGTGCCGCCTCGGCCAGCATCGAGGGGTCGTAGCCGGCGATCTGCACGCTGACCGGTTCGGGCTCGCCGGCGTGGTCCATCCGGCGCAGCGACTTGCGCGTCTGCCACAGGGTCGGGTCGGCGCTGGTCATCTCGGACACGGCCAGGCCCGCGCCGAGCCGCTTGCACAGCAGGCGGAACGGCTTGTCGGTGACGCCCGCCATCGGGGCGAGCACCAGCGGCGGGTCGATACGGTAGGGACCGATTTGCATCCGGCCATTGTAGTGAATCCCGGAAACCGCCGTGCCGGCGGTTTCCGGGGATCGGGCTACAGCGCGCCGCGCACGGTCAGGCCGAACGTGCGGGGGGCGCCCAGGAAGGCGTTGACCGAACCGGTCTGGATTGGTGCGTCGTAGCCCACCTGCATATAGGTCTTGTTGGTGAGGTTGTTGCCCCACAACTCGACCTGCCAGCGCTTGCTGATCGCGCCGACGACGAGGCGGGCGTTCAGCAGGGTGTAGGCCGGCTGCATCTTGTGCGGATTCAGGTCCGAGCCGGTGTTGTATTCGGTGGTGTGCTTGGCGCCGACGTTGAAGCGGCCCATCAGGTAGGCGTTGAAATCCCATTGGTAGGTGACGCCGCCGGTGATCGCCCACTTCGGCGCGAAGCTGGCGGTGTTGCCCGGAACCAAGGCCAGTCCGGCATCGGGTAGCGGATCGTCGCCGTACTTCGCGTCGGTGTAGGTCGCGCCGGCCTGCAGCGACAGCCCTGGGACCCGGGTCTGCCATAGCAAGTCCGCGTCCAGGCCCCGCGTGGTCAATTCGGGGACCGAACGCACCACGTAGCTGGTGCCGAGGAAGCTGTTGAGCTGGAAGTCGGTGTACTTCGCGTGGAACAGCGCCGCGTTCAGCAGCAGGTTGCCGTCCTGCCAACTGGTCTTGCTGCCCAGCTCGTAGCTGTCCACGAATTCGCCCGGGAACGAAGTGTCGGTGACCGGGATGATCCCGGCGGGGCCGTCGCTGAGGCCGTTGCCCGACTGCACGCGATCGAGGTTGAAGCCGCCGGCCTTGTAGCCGCGGGCGGCCGAGGCGTACGTCATCACGCTGTCGGTCCAGCGATAGGTGGCCTTCAGCGTGCCCGACCATTCGTTCTCGCTGAATGCCTGCGCGGTGGTGCGCCCGTTGAACAGGGTGTTCGCCCAGGGCAGGCACATGTAGCCGACGACCGTCGGTGTCACGAACGGAGTGAAGAAGCCCGGTACGCCGCGGCCCACCAGGGCCGCGTCGATGCTGGCCGGATGGGTCAGCGCCGCGGCGCAGCCCTGGCCGCCGTTCGGGTTGCTGTAGAACGAGTCGACCGACTTGTTCTCGTGGGTGTAGCGCAGGCCTAGGGTCAGCGCCAGCTTGTCGGTGGCGTGGTAGGTGACGTTGGTGAACGCCGCCGTACTCTTGGCATCCTGGTTCCAGCGGTCACGCGAGGCTGCGCCCGCAAACGCCGTGCCGTACGGCATCCCGGCGGCTTCGGACAGGAAGGCACCGGCATTGCTCATGTTGACCGGGATGCCGAAAACGCCGAGGTTGCTGGCGATGCCGCCGAGCAGGGCGGTGGAGAGGTAAGGCTCGTAAGCCGAGCCCAGCGTGACCGCGTCGTGGCGCTGCAGTTTTTCGTTGTCGTAATACAGGCCGGCCATCCAGTCGACGCGGTCGGCGTTGCCGGCCAGGCGCAGTTCCTGGCTGAAGGTCTTGAAGCGCACCGAGTTGTCGTTCGCGCCGTACGGGCGGTACCAGATGTCGGCGCCGCTGTAGTCGATGTCGGCGCCGCCGATCGCGTCCCACTTGCGCAGCGCGGTGATCGAGGTGAGCGTGGCATTGCCGAACCACGACGTATTCCAGTTGACCTCGGCCGACAGGCCCTTGTCGGTGATCTTCTGGGTGGTGTCGCGGTTGTTGTAGGTGAGGCGCTTGTCGATGTCCACGGCCTGGATGACGCCGTTGCCGCCGGCCAGCGCGTTGACGATCGCCGCGCTGGGGCCGCGCACCACGGTGACGCCGACGCAGCAGTTTTCGTTGCGCTGGGTGTAGTCGCCGATGATGTTGATGTCGACATCGTTGGCAGGCTTGATCAGCAACTGCGCACGCACCGAGTGGAAGTCCTGGTCGCCGTCGCTGGTGAGCGTGCGCGGGCCCACGCCGGTGTTCACGTCGTTGAAGCCGTTGCGCTTGCGGTCCGCGGCGTAGATGCGGAACGCGGCATAGTCGCTCAGCTTGTTGTTGTACGAACCGGCCACGCCCGCGGCACCGTAGTTGCCCGCGGTGAACTCGAGGTTGCCTTCCTCCTTGAAGCTGGGCCGCTTGGTGATTACGTTGATCAGGCCGGCCGAGGTGTTCTTGCCGAACACGGTGCCCTGCGGACCCTTCAGCACCTCGATCTGCTCGAGCTCGCCGAGGTCGCCGAACGCCACGCCGTTGCGCGCACGCGGCACGCCGTCGATCACGACGCCGACCGAGGATTCCAGGCCGGGGTTGTCGCCGACCGTGCCGACGCCGCGGATGCGCGCGGTGGTTTGGGTTTCCGACGTGGTGCTGGCAACGAACAAGGTCGGCACCAGGGTCTGCAGATCCTTGATGTCGCGCACCCCGGTGTCCTGCAGCAGCTGCTCGGGCAGGGTCGCCATGGTGATCGGCACGTCCTGCAGCAGCTCCACGCGTTTCTGCGCCTGCACCGTGATCTGGCTGAGCGTGGTGACCCGCTTGCCGGTTTCCTGATCGTCGCTGGCGGGCGCCGCGGCGTCCTGTGCGTATGCCAGCGGCAGCTGGGTCGCGGCGAGCGTGGCGATGATCGAGAACGCCAGCCGTTGCCGCCGGTAATTGCGAATATTCATGGTTGCTCCCCCCCGTGATGGACCTTGGTGCGCGGTGACGCCCCCCAACGGCGTTGCACCGTGCCCGCTCTTTGATTCCCGACCCGAATGCACGCTCCGACCCGTGGCGACGGCGCTGGGTGCGAAGTTAAAACTTTGTATTACAAAACGTAATTTCTTGTGACACAGGCATCCTAGCCATTGCCAAAATCGAAAGCAACGTAATGAAAAAATGAGTTTTTTTGCATCGCAAGAAAAAACGACATGCGCTATCTGCCCCGCGAACTGCAGGCTTCGGGGGGAGTGTCTTTGGCTGTCGAGGGATGTGTGCGTTGGTGGCGTGCCGGTTCGGCGTCGACACGCAGCCACGGCCGTGCCGCCGTGGCCCGGGTGCAGCGGCAAGCGTGGGATGTCCCCTGCGTTTTACTGCCGTTGGCGCCGTTGGCGCGTGCGCCAGAACAGGAACCCAGTCACCAGGAAGAAGGGCGGCAGCAGACCGCACAGCAGCACCAGCAGCTTTCCGGCCAGGCCGCCCACGCTGCCGGCGTGCAGCGGATAGATCGCGTTGCTGAGGCGCGCGCCGGCGCCCTCGGCGGTGGCGTCGACGGCGCCCAGCACTTGGGCCCGGTAGGGATCGAGCCACACCTGACTGCGCCCGACCGGATGCCATTCGCCCGGCGCCCGCGCGCGGATCGTCACGCGGCCGTCGTTGGCCGAGGGCAGCGCGATGCGGCGCAATTCGGCGCCCGGCAGCGCGAGTTGCGCGGCGTTGAGCACCGCCGCCCAGTCGATCGCCTGCGGTCGCGGTGCGATGCGCGCCGGCGTCGGCGTGGCCGGCGCATCCGCGAACAGCGTCTGCAAGACGTGCCGAGTGCCCGCGCTGTAGACCATCAAGGTGCCGGTCAAGGTCACCAGCAGCAGCAACGGCAGGCTGAGCGCGCCGGTGCTGCGGTGCCAGCTGACCCAGCGCCGCGCCGGCGGCTGCGTGTGGATACGCAGGCTGCCGCGCAGATTCCGCCGGCCCGGCCACCACAGCCACACGCCGGAAAGCAGCAGTCCCAACGTGAGCCAGCCGAGCACACCCAGCACGGCCTCGCCGGTTTCCCCGGCGAGCAGGTGAGTGTGCCAGTCGCGCAGGGTCAGCAGCAGGTCGCTGCCGGGTGCGCGCGTGAGCAGCAAGTTGCCGTTGGCCGGATCGATATAGCGCCGTGAGCCGTCGGAAAAATACAGCTGCCATACCGGCAGCTCGGCGGTCGGCAGATCAGCACTGCGCAGTCCTCTGGACGGCCATTCGTGCGTGATGCGCGTCAGCACGGCCGCGCGCGCAGTGGCGTCGGGCAAGGCATGCGTGGCCAGCGCCGGATGCAGCAGGCGCAGCAGCGGCCCCTGCAACACCAGCACGCTGCCGCTGAGCGCGATCAGTGCGTAGACCGACCCCAGGCTGAGGCCGACCCACAGGTGCAGGCGCTTGAGCCAGTACCGCACGGCGCCGGCACGGCGCGCCGGCGCGTCGATCGTGGTCGCGGAGGCGGACACTTCAGAAGGCCTGCTGCCAGGTCAGCGAGACCACGCGGCCGCGGCCGGCGAAGTACGAGTCGTTGTCGCCGACGGTCTGCGAGACGTAGTTGATGTATTGCTTGTTGGCGAGGTTCTGCACGCCCAGGGTCCAGTCGCCGGCGCTGCCGGTGTGCCACTTCAGGTAGGCGTCGGCGGTGCTGTAGCCGTCGAAGTGCGCGCTGCGCCGGCCCAGCGTGGCGAAGTCGCGGCTGTAGGCGTGGCTGAATTGCAGATAGCTAGACAGCGCGTCGTTCCAGCGCTGCGTCCACGACAGGTTGAGCCGGTTCGGCGCGATGTTGGCGCCGTCGAGGTCGGAGTCGACCTGGCCGTCGCCGTTGCGGTCCGAGCGGCCGCGGTTGATCGCGAAGGAGGCGTCGAGGCGGGTGCCGTCGAGCGGCTGCCAGTTCGCGCGTGCCTCCCAGCCGCTGATCGCGGTGCGTTGGCGCATCACGTTGTAGACCTGGTTCGGCGCATCGAACACCAGTACCGAGCCCAGCCGCGAGCGCGAGACGTAGTAGCTCACCCGGGCGCCCACGCGGTCGCCGGCGAACTCGGCGCCTACTTCGCGGTTGTCCGAGACCACCGGCTTGAGGTCGAGGAAGTCGGCCACGTTCTGGCCCGGCTTGTTGATCGCGCGCAGCACGCGGCCCACGTCGGGCAGGGTGTAGCCCTCGGCGTAGCTGGCGAACAGGTTGAGCTGGCCGGTGAGGTACCAGACCGCGCCGACGTTCGGCAGCGTCTTGCTGAAACTGGTGGAGCCGCCTTGCACGGTGACGCCGTGGTAGGCGGCCAGCGTCTGGAAGGTGGGTACATCCAGCGTGCCGTGCTCGTGGCGCAGGCCGCCGGACAGCGACAGCGACTCGAGCGGCCAGTACTCGGCCTGCAGGAACGGCGCCCAGCCGGTGTAGGTGCTGTCCGGCACCCAGTGGCGGCCGGTGTGGGTCAGTTCCTGGAAGGTGGTGTCGCGGTAACCGTCGGCGCCGGCCAGCACGGTGAGCTTGTCGTCGAGCAGGCCGCGCCTGGCCCATGACAGCCGCGCGCCATCCTTGGTCGACACGTTCTGCGACTGGTCGAAAACGTTCGGACCGTAGGCCGGGTCCTGGAAGGTGGCGAAACTGCCGCCGCCGAACAGTTCGCGGTTCTTCTGGTGGTACAGCTGCGCGCGCAGTTCGCCGCCCGCCAGCGCCGGGTCGCGGTAGTCGAGGCTGCTGGTCAGCACGCGGTTGCGCGGCGCATCGCCGGGCTGTTTGCCGCGGACCGAGGTGGTCGGCAGGTTGTTCGTCATGTCGCCCGGCACGGCGGTGTAGTCGCCGTTGCCCTGCAGGTCGAAACGGTTGACCGTCAGCTGCAACCGGCGCGCGCCGGCGAAGTCGTAGCCGAGCTTGGCGAAGCCGTCCGTGCTGCGCGAATCCATCAGGTCGCCCTGGGTGCCGTCGACGCCGATCAGCCGTCCCTTCGCGTCGGAGTACATGCCGCGCTTGCGCCACGACGCACCGGCGACCAGGTCGAGCGCGCCGCTGCGCATGCCCAGCAGGTACGCCGCGCCGTAGCCCAGGCCGTTCGCGCCACGGGTCGGCGCGCTGGTGTTGACGGTGACTTCCTGGCGCACTCCATCCTGCTTCGGCGCCTGCTTGGTGATGATGTTGATGATGCCGCCGGCGGCACCGAGGCCCTGCATCGAGTTGGAGCCCTCGACGATCTCGATCCGCTCGATCATCGCCGGGTCGATCGTGTAGGCGTCGCGCGAACCGTTGCGCAGCGGGCTCGATTGCGGCACGCCGTCGATCATGTACAACGGGTTGCGCCCGCGCAGGGTCTGTCCGCGCGAGCTGAGCTTCTGCGTCGAGGGGGCGAACGAGGGCAGCAGGTTGCCGATGGCGTCGGAGAGGTCCGGCGTGATCGCCAGCTGCTGGCGCAGGTCCTCGCTGGTGATCACCGTGATCGTGGTCGGCAGCGCGCCCTGGCTCTGCGGCATGCGCAGCGTGCTTTCGGAAACCTCGATGCGTCTGAGCTCGACGGCATCCTTCTGGTCGGCGGCATGGGCGACGCCGGCGAGGGCGAACACGACGGCAAGGGCAAGCGGACGAGCGGGGAACGACATGAAGGCCTCCTGGTGAGGAGGCGCATGTTAAATGAAAATGATTCGCAATTACAATCATTCCGCCGAATCGGGCCGACCCGGCGGGGTGCGATGCCGGCCTCAGCCGTGCAGCGGGCCGCCCGCCGTCGGTGCGGCATTACCGCGCACATGCTTGTGCTTGAAGAAGATCGCGAACAGCACCGCCACCACCAGCGAGTACAGCGCGAAGGTGGTCCAGATGCCGTGCCAGTCCTTGCTGCCGTCGGCGTGGGTGAACCAGAGGTCGATGATCACGCCGCTGATCGAGCTGCCCAGGATCGCGCCGACGCCGTTCGTCATCAGCATGAACAGGCCTTGCGCGCTGGCGCGGATCGCCGGGTCGCTCTGCTCCTCGACGAACAGCGAGCCGGAGATGTTGAAGAAATCGAACGCCATGCCGTAGACGATGCACGACATCACGATCATCCACAGGCCCGGGCCCGGGTCGCCGTAGGCGAACAGGCCGAAGCGCAGCACCCACGCGACCATGCTGATCAGCATCACCGTCTTGATGCCGAAGCGCTTGAAGAAGAACGGGATGGCCAGGATGAACAGGGTTTCGGAAACCTGCGAGATCGACATGATGATCGCCGGGTAGCGCACCGCGATCATGCCCTTGTACGCGTCGACGTTGGCGAAGTCGTGCAGGAAGGTGTCGCCGTAGGCGTTGGTCAGCTGCAGCGCCGCACCCAGCAGCATCGCGAAGATGAAGAAGATCGCCATCTTGCTGTTCTTGAACAGCGCGAACGAGGTCAGCCCCAGTGTATCCAGCCACGAGGTGTGCGCCTGACCGCGCAGGCGCGGCGGGCACTTCGGCAGGGTGAACGCATACAGGCCGAGCAGCAGGGCCGCGCCGGAAGCCACGTAGAACTGGCCGCCCGAGGTTTCCAGGTGCAGCAGGCTCACCGTCCACATCGCGGCGATGAAGCCGATCGTGCCCCACACGCGGATCGGCGGAAACACCAGTACTACATCCGCACCGTCGGTCTTCAATGCGTTGTAGGCCACCGCGATCGCCAGCGAGATCGTCGGCATGTAGCACATCATGTTGAGCAGCATCACCCAGAACAGCGTGTTCGGGTTGTCGATCGAGGGCACGATGAACAGCACGATTGCGCCGCCGATGTGCAGCAGGCCGTAGAGCTTTTCCGCGTTGAGCCACTTGTCCGCGATCACGCCCATCAGCGAGGGCATGAACAGCGAGGCGATGCCCATGGTCGAGAAGATCGCGCCGAACTGCGCGCCGGACCAGTGCCGGTACTGGAACCAGTAGGCGCCGATGGTGATCAGCCACGCGCCCCATACGAAAAACTGCAGAAAATTCATCGCCACAAGGCGGAGCTTGATGCTCATCGGCCGGTATCCAGCATGTCGGGTTCCCCAGGAAAGGCCGAGGGAACGGCCCCGTGGCCATGAAGCCCGGGCAGGTTAGATGAATCGGCGGGCGGGCGGCAAGGCGCGCTGCGGCGTGTGCTCAGTCCGCTGCGTGCAGCGCCGCGGCCACGCGCTCGCGCAGCACCGGCAGCAGCTCGGTCTCGAACCACGGGTTGCGCACCAGCCACAGCCGATTGCGCGGGCTGGGATGCGGCAGCGGCAGACGGCCGTGGGCAAGGTGCTCGCGCCAGGCCTGCACGGTGTCGGTGAGGCGCGTGCCGCGCGCCACGCCGAGCAGGCCGGCCTGCGCGTACTGGCCTATCACCAGGGTCAGCTGTACCTGCTTCAGCAGCGGCAGCAGACGCGGATGCCAGGTCGGCGCGCACTCGGGCCGCGGCGGCAGGTCGCCGCCCTTGCCGGTGCCGGGGAAACAGAAACCCATCGGCACGATCGCGATGCGGCCGGCGTCGTAGAACGTGGCCTTGTCGATCCCCAGCCAGTCGCGCAGCCGGTCGCCGCTGGGGTCGTTGAACGGGATGCCGGTCTCGTGCACCTTGCGTCCCGGTGCCTGGCTGACGATCAGCAGCCGCGACGTCGCCGACGCCTGCAGCACCGGCCGCGGGCCCAACGGCAGATGCGCCGCGCAGATCCGGCAGGCGCGGATCTCGACAAGCAGCTTGTCGAGGCTCATGGATGAATCATCAAATGGGGGCATGGGTCCATACACGATAGAGCGTCGCCGCGACAAGCATCAAGAGGCAAGGTGCGCGAGTGGCACAGCAACGCCGTATCGGCACGCCAATCAGACACCCGATGAGTCGCGATCACTGCCTGGCAACATCGGTGGTATGGCCGTGCTGGGTCGGAACATCAGGTCGCGTCGTCGCAGCAGGAACATCATCGCACCCAGCGGAAAGGAAACCCCCAGTGTCCATGGCCCATTCAGGAACTGCGACGCCGAGGCGCTGAACAACTGGGCGCTGATCAGGGACACGTTGAAATCGCCATTCGCCAAATTGAGCCGCACGGTAACTACCCCAATCAGGGTAAAGATGGCCCACAGCCATTTGCGTTCCCGCATGGGCGTGCGCAGGCACAGCACGAAGGCAAACAGGCAGAACAGCGGAAGTACGCACACCAAGCCCATCATCAGCCAGGCCACTGGCCCCTTGCCCTGCAGGCTGAACGCGTTGGTCTGCGCCAGCGAACGTTCCGTGCGATTGACATGCAACCCTTCGATCAGGATTTTGTCGCCATCCTGCACCATGGCCACCTCGGCCAGCAGCCACGATGCATCGAATTGGTATTCGTAGGTCAAGCGAACATGCTTGACGCCATTGAAGGTGTTTGAGAAGGCGCCTACCGTTTTCATCGAGCGTGGCTCGCCCGGCGGGAAATAGCCGGTGAGTTGGTGCAGTTTGGCGTCGACGGCGGGATCGTTTCGCAAGTTTGGCGCCAGTCGCGATTCAATGGTGTCCAGCTTGCCTCTGCGCAGATCGTCCAGCGTGCTTTTTGCCATCGCCGCTTCGGTCTTCGGCGTGAACTGGTCGATGAGCTTCTGCTGGTTGCATGAGGCACTGCCCAGGCAGGCCACTACCAGCGCGACGCTTGCGAAAAATTTCATGTGCTTTCCCCCGCCCCTGTGAATCGAAGGATGCCTTTGGCGATCCATCCGATGCCTTCTGTCTGTATAGCCCAGTCACGTGCGCAAGGAAAAGCATCAGGTGTCGCAGCTTTTTGCGAAGCCGATGATGGTCGGGGCCATGGCTTGCCGAAGCTTTGCTCAGGGCAGCAACTTGCCCGGATTGAGGATGCCATCCGGGTCGAATGCCGCCTTGATGTTGCGCATCAGCCCCAGCGTCGCCGGCTCCAGTGCCAGCGGCATGAATTCGCGCTTGACCAGGCCGATGCCGTGCTCGCCCGACAGCGTGCCCTCAAGCGAGATCACCAGCGCGAACACGTCGGCGAGGCAGGCGTGTGCGCGCTCGCGTTCGGCGTCGGCGCGCGGCAGCAGGTTCACGTGCAGGTTGCCGTTGCCGGCGTGGCCGAAGCTGACGATCAGCACGTCGTGCTTCGCCGACAATTGCTTGATGCCGTCGACCAGCGCGGGCAGGTGACTGACCGGCACCACCACGTCCTCGTTGATCTTGTGCGGCGAGATGGTGCGCTGCGCCGGCGACAGTGCCTTGCGTGCGGCCCACAGCGCACGGGTTTCCTCGGCGGTTTCGGCGACGCGCAGTTCTTCCAGCCCATCGCCGCGCGCCGCTGCCGACACTGCGTCGACGGCCGAAGGCAACGTGGCCGCTTCGCCGTCCACCTCGATCATCAGCATCGCGCCGGCCAGCGGCACGCCGTCGCCGCCGTGCTCGTGCGCCAGCTTCAGCGCCACGTCGTCGATGAACTCCAGCGCGCACGGCGTCACCGGCTGCGCCATGATCCGCGCCACCGCGCGCGCCGCTGCGCCGACATCGCGATAGGTCGCACGCAGCGTGCGCACCGCCGACGGTTTCGGGGTGAGTTTCAGGGTGGCTTCGGTGATCAGCGCCAGCGTGCCTTCCGAACCGATCAGCAGGCGGGTCAGGTCGTAGCCTGTCGCGCCCTTGCTGGTGTAAGTGCCGCAGCGGAAACCTTCGCCGCTGCCGGCCACCGCGCGCAGGCCCAGCGTGTTCTCGCGCGGACTGCCGTATTTCACCGTGCGCGGTCCGGCCGAATTGCAGGCGAGGTTGCCGCCGATGCTGCACCACGGCGCCGAGGAGGGATCGGGCGGCCAGAAGAAACCGTGGGCGGCCAGCGCCTGCTGCAGGTCGCCGTTCAATACACCGGGTTCGACCACCGCGAGGCGGTTGTCCGGGTCGATCCGCAGGATCCGGTTCATCCGCTCGAAACTCACCACCACGCCACCAGCCACCGGCACCGTGGCGCCGGTGGTATTGCTGCCGCGCCCGCGCGCGATCACCGGCACCTTGTGCGCACGACAGGCCTGCACCAGCGCCTCGACCTGGGCATGTTCGGTGGCAAACACTACCGCGTCGGGCAGCGCATGCCGGCGCGAGTTGTCGTACGAGTAGGCGATCCGCTCCGCTTCGCCGGTGGCGAGTGCGTCGATGGGGAAGATCTCGCGCAGGCGGGCAAGCAGTTCGGCGGGCAGGTGCATCGGCAAAGCGTAATCCACTCGCGGGAAAAATTTGCTGCGCCAGATCAGCCGGGCCGGATCAGTCGGGCCCGATCAGCCAGCTTCGAATGCGCCGCGCAGCCACTCGCGCCGGACGGCATCGGGTGGGCCGTCGTAGCTGACCACGTCGAAGCGGCAGCTGCGTCGCGCGTGTTGCGGATGTGCGGCCAGCCAGTGTTGCGCCGCGAGGATCAGTTTCGCCTGCTTGGCCGTGGTGACCGACGTGGCGGCGTCGCCATGGCTGGCGCTGCGGCGATAGCGCACTTCGACGAACACCACGCTGTCGCCGTCGCGCATCACCAGGTCCAGCTCGCCGTGGCGGGTGGTGTAGTTGCGCGCCAGCAGCTTCAGGCCGGCGCGTTCGAGTTCGGCGCAGGCGCGCTGTTCGAAATCGTCGCCGGCGGCGCGCATCAGTTCGCTGCGGGCTGGAAGCCCCCGCTCGGCGAGGAGCTGGCCGGCGACGGCTCGGTCGTGGCGGGTGGCGCGTTCGACGGCACATCGTCCATCTGCAGGCTGCCGCCCAGCGGGCGCGCCAGGCCGTTCTGGAACTGCGCCCAGATCAGCACGCGGCGTACCCGGCCGAACTGGTCGGCGGCGAGCTGGCCGCTGGCGCCGGGCACGTAGCTGCCCGGGTGCGCGCGCAGCCAGTCGAGATAAGGCACCAGGTTCCACGCATCCATGCCGAACGCGAACAGCCGCGCGGCGCCGCCGCGGGCCGCCGGCAGGCGCGCGGCGATCCCGTCGTGGTTCGGCAGGCCCGGCTGGGCGTCGAACAGCCATGGCGCGTCGCAGAATTCCACGCCGTCCAGGTCGCGATTGGCGGCGGCGTCGTCGCTGCCTTCATAGACGTGCGAGGTGGCGAACACCGGCAGGTTCACCCGTGCGATGCGCAACTGCGGCAGCAGCACGCGCGCCTGCGCCGGACGCATGCTGATGAAGATGCCGGCGTCGCTCACGACGCTGCTTTCGGCCGGCGCGGCGGTGCCGTTGGCGGCAGGTGCGGAGGCGGCGGGTGCGGTGGGCAGCTTCAGCCCGGCGATGATGCTGGCGTAGCTGGTGATGCCCGGCGGCAGGGTGATCGTGCCGGCGATCTGCCCGCCGCGCGCCGCCAGCTCGGCCTTGAAGGCGCTCGCTGCGCGCTGTGCGAAGTCGTCGGTGGAGATCACGACGTAGACCTGACGCAGGCCGCGCTCGACCATGTGATCGGCGGCCTGGGCGCCTTCGGTTTCCGGCAGCAGGCCGAATTCGCTGGCATTGGCCGCCGGCAACTGCTTGTCGTCGGGATGGTTCAGTGCCAGCACCGGCACCGGCAGTTGCGCCTGGCTGAACACCGCGGCGACTTCGCTGCGGGTCAGTGGACCGACCACCAGCCGGGCGCCGTCGCTGACCGCCTGCTGGTACGCCTTGACCGCGCCGTCGGCGGTGCCCTGGCTGTCGTAGACGCGCACCGACGGACGCGGCGCATGGTTGCGCCCGGCGTCGAGATAAGCCGCGAAGAAGCCTTCGCGGATCGCCGTGCTTGCCGCGCCGTAATTGCCGTCGTTGGGCAGCAGCAGGGCGACCTGGGGGGGGGCCTTGTAGCCTTCGCGCACGTTCGCGTCGGCGCCGGGCAGCAGGGTGCCGACCGGCTGCTGCAGGTCCGGCGGCGGTTGCGCCACGGCGACGCCAAGCTGGCTCAGCGCCTCGTTCACCCATGGCAGCATGCGGTCGCCGCGCTGCATCGCGGCGGCGCGCTGCTTGAGCGACTCGACGCCGACCTGGTTGAGCAGAGCGAGGATCTGCTGGCGATTCTGGGTATGGTCGAAACCGCTCAATTGGCCGTCCATCTGCACGCGGGTGCGCGCGGCGCCCCAACGGTCGCCGCCGGCGGCCATGGCGCGGGCGCGCCATTCCAGCAGGCGCAGTTGCAGCGCGGGCGGCGCCACGACGTTCGGTTGCGTGGTGAGCCGCAGCGCGGTGGCCGCGTCGTGCCGGTCGAGCGCGAGCTCGGCCAGCAGCAGGTCGAAGCGGAGTGGCTCGTCCCCGCTCAGGCGCTGGCGCTTGATGCTGTCCAGCACCGGGGCGGCGCGCTCGAGCTGACCTTCCTCGCGCCAGGCCTCGGCGGCGAGCAGGCGGTAGCTGTCGGCGTGGGCGCGCGATTGCGTGGCCAGCGCCAGCCATGCCTGGGCGGCCTGGTCGAACTGGCCTTGCCGGGACAACGCCTCGGCGCTTTGCGCGGCAGCGAGTTCGGCCGGCGAGCGCGGCGCGTTCGCCGGCACGCAGGCGGCCAGCGCCAGTGAAAACAGCAGTCCGATCGCGGCGACGCGCGAGAGGCGCATGAAGCGCATGGGAAATCCCTTGTTCGTCATGGTCGTCAATGCGCGATCATAGCCGATCGGATTGCCGGCTCACGGCGCAGGAGTATGACGATGTCAGCAGTTCAGCCAGGTTGCCTGTGGGTGGTAGCTACCCCTATCGGCCATCGCGATGACCTGTCCGCCCGCGCGATCGAAACCTTGCGTGCGGCGGCGGTGATCGCGGCGGAAGATACCCGGCACAGCCGGCCGCTGCTGGTGCATCACAACATCGACACGCCGCTGATCGCGCTGCACGAGCACAACGAGCGCGATGCGGTGGACGCGATCGTGCGCCGGATGCAGGGCGGCGATGCGGTGGCGCTGATCTCCGATGCGGGCACGCCGCTGATCAGCGATCCGGGTTTCCGGCTGGTGCGCGCCGCGCGCGCCGCGGGCATCCGCTGCATTCCGGTGCCGGGCGCCTGCGCGGCAATCGCGGCGTTGTCGGTGGCCGGCCTGCCCAGCGACCGTTTCGTGTTCGAGGGTTTCCTGCCGCCGAAAGCCGCCGCACGACGCAGTCGGCTGCAGGAGCTGGCGGGCGACGCGCGCACGCTCATCTTCTATGAGTCGTCGCATCGGGTCGCCGAGAGCCTGGCCGACATGCGCGACGTGTTCGGTGCCGACCGCGAGGCGGTGCTGGCGCGCGAACTGACCAAGCTGTTCGAGACCGTGCTGGGCGCGCCGCTGGCGGAGCTGGCGGCGCGGGTTGTCAACGATCCCGACCAGCAGCGTGGCGAGCATGTGATCCTGATCGCGGGGCGTGGCGAGGAAGTGGACGCGAAGCTGGCCGAAGGGCAACGCGTCTTCGCGATCCTGCGCGATGAGCTGCCGCCGGCGAAGGCGGCGAAGCTGGCGTCAGCGATCAGCGGCGCGCCGCGGAAACTCCTGTACCAGGGGTAGGGTGGGTCGGCACTGATGGGAGTCAATGCAGCGTCGGGCCCCCTCTCCTGCCCTGCGGGCACCCTCTCCCGGTGGGAGAGGGGATGTTGCTGGCGCTATCGCGCTACAATTCCCGATGGAGTCGGCCGGACAGTCGCGTCGCGCGCAAGCGCATCGAGGAAAGTCCGGGCTCCGCAGGGCAGAGTGCCAGGTAACTCCTGGGCAGCGTGAGCTGACGGCCAGTGCAACAGAGAGCAGACCGCCGATGGCCCGCAAGGGCACAGGTAAGGGTGAAAGGGTGCGGTAAGAGCGCACCGCGTACGGGGCCAACGCCGTACGGCACGGTAAACCCCACTCGGAGCAAGACCAAATAGGGGAACGATAACGCGGCCCGCGTTGTTCCCGGGTAGGTTGCTGGAGCCAGGCGGCGACGCCTGGCCGAGAGGAATGACTGTCGCGTCGCAAGACGTACAGAACCCGGCTTACAGGCCGACTCCACCTCTTTCGTGCCTTCATCACCACCGCGACCCGTCGTCGCGGTGGTGATGAAGGCGTCTGCGTGAACGGCGATTCATCCCGGAGCGGTGCCACGGCGCCGATCCGGCTCGATTTCATTCGGTTTGGATCCAAAGCAGTGCATTTGAATTTATAAAAAATTCCCTGCTTTCAAACACCTTGCCGGCGTTCCTGAGAATATGCTGCATGTATGGTCAGCATTCTGCCTTTACTCCTTGATTCACAAGCGAAATTCCCTTGACAGTCTCATGGGGCGAGATTATCGTGGGCTCCAGTGTGAAATCGTGGGTTTTAGTGGAGTCTGCTGATCGTGTTTCAGGGCGAAACCGCCATCACCATCGACGACAAGGGTCGCCTGACCATTCCGACGGCATATCGGGAACAGGTGGCGGGCGAGTGCGCCAATCGTCTGGTGGTCACCTACAACCCGTTCGAGCCGGGTTGCCTGTGGCTGTTTCCGCACGCGGCGTGGGAACTGGTGCGCGACCAGGTCAACGCACTTTCCAAAGTGGTCAAGGCGCATCGCGACATGCAGATGAAGCTGGTCGGCGCGGCCGCCGTGGTCGAGCCTGATTCGGCGTCGCGGGTCCTGCTGCCCGCCAGCCAGCGTGCCACGACCGGCATCGACAAGAAGGCGGTGCTGCTGGGCATGGGCGACAAATTCGAATTGTGGAGCGAACAGGAACACCTCAAGAAGATCCGCCAGACCATCGGTGAAGGCGAGATCACACAGGCAATGGCGGAATTGCGCCTGTAAGGCGCGATCGGCATGTGGGCGGGACGGGAGCGGGAGTGCGGCATGGCCGAGCAGCAGTTGCGGCACATCCCGGTGATGCTGGGTGAAGCAGTGGAGGGACTCGCCGTGCAGGCTGGCGGGCGCTATCTCGATGGAACCTTCGGTCGCGGCGGTCACGCCCGCGCGGTTCTGTCGCGCCTGGGTCCCGACGGCCGCCTGTTGCTGATGGATCGCGATCCCACCGCTATCACCGCGGCGCAGGCGGAGTTCGCCGGCGACCCGCGCGTCGCGATCCGGCATGCGAATTTCTCCAGCCTGGCCGAGTGGGACGAGACCGCGGCCGGCCTCGACGGCGTGCTGCTCGACCTCGGTGTGTCCTCGCCGCAGCTGGATGAGGCCGCGCGCGGTTTCAGCTTCATGGCCGATGCGCCGTTGGACATGCGCATGGATACCACCCAGGGCGAGAGCGTCGCGGATTTCCTGGCCCAGGCCAGTGAGCGCGAGATCGCCGATGTGCTGTGGAACTATGGCGAAGAGCGCCACAGCCGGCGCATCGCCCGCGCCATCGTGGCCGACCGCGACGCCACCCCATTTACCCGCACCGGCCAGCTGGCCGCGCTGATCGAGCGCGTGGCGGGCCGGCGCGAACCGGGCAAGCATCCGGCCACGCGCAGCTTCCAGGCGCTGCGCATCCGTGTGAACGGCGAGCTGGATGCCTTGCAGCAGGGCTTGAACGCGGCGCTGGAACGGCTCAAGCCCGGTGGCCGGCTGGCGGTGATCAGCTTCCATTCGCTGGAAGACCGCGCGGTGAAATTGTTCATCCGCGATCATTCCGGCCGCGTGCAGAACAGCCGCCGCGGGCCACCGGTGCAGGCTGCCCCGGCGCGGCTGGCAGCGGTCGGCAAGGCGCAGTTCCCGTCCGACGCCGAGCTGGCGGTGAACCCGCGCGCGCGCTCGGCGGTGCTGCGCATGGCGGAAAAATTGCCCGAAGGAGCGTGCGCATGAAGGCGATCGGCGCCATGTGCCTGCTGACCCTGCTGGTCGCCGTGCTGGCCAGTGCGCTCGGCGTGGTGTGGACGCGTCACGAGAGCCGCGTGCTGTTCGTCAACCTGACCGCGCTGCAGAACCAGCGCGACGAGCTGAACATCGAATACGGCAAGCTCGAGCTGGAGCAGGCCACCTACGCCGAACCGCGGCGCATCGACGACGAGGCCCGGCAGAAGCTGGGCATGGTCGATCCGCGCCCGCAAGACATCCGGTTGCTGCGATGAGCTGGCGCAACCACAACACTCCCCCTCCGTCCGGCCGGCGCCGCAGCGCCGGCCCCAGTGCGCGCCGGCGCATGGTGGTGGTGGTCGGCCTGCTCGGACTGGCCTCGATCGGCCTGGTCGCGCGCGCGTTCGACTTGCAGGTGGTGCGCAAGCAGTTCTACCAGCGCCAGGGCGACGCGCGCTTCCTGCGCGAGATGCCGATCCCGGTGTCGCGCGGCACCATCTTCGACCGCAACGGCGAGCCGCTGGCGGTGTCGACCCCGATGATGTCGATCTGGGCGAACCCGTCCGAGGTGCTCGACAACGACGAGCGCATCCCCGCGCTGGCGCAGGCGCTGGGCGTGGATGCGGACGGCCTGAAGGCGCAGCTGGCGCAGCGCTCCGACCGCGAGTTCGTGTACCTGCGTCGGCAGATGGCGCCGGCCGCGGCGCAGGCCGTGCTGGACCTGGGCATTCCCGGCATCAACGGCCAGCGTGAGTTCAAGCGCTACTACCCGTCCGGCGAAGTGACCGCGCATGTGCTCGGCTTCACCAACATCGACGACCGCGGCCAGGAAGGCCTGGAGCTGGCCTACGACGACTGGCTGGCCGGCAAGCCGGGCGCCAAGCGCGTGATTCGCGATCGCATGGGCCATGTGGTGGAGGACATCGAGCAGGTACGCGCGCCGAAGCCGGGGCAGAATCTCACGCTCAGCATCGACCGGCGCATCCAGTTCCTCGCCTACAGCGAGCTGAAGAACACGCTGGAGAAATTCCAGGCCGACTCCGGCTCGATGGTGATCCTCGACGTCAGGACCGGCGAAGTGCTGGCGATGGTCAACCTGCCCACCTACAACCCGAATGCGCTCAGCGGCAGCCGGCCCGGCCAGCGCCGCAACCGGGCGATGACCGACGTGCTCGAGCCGGGCTCGACGGTGAAGCCGATCCTGATGGCGGCGGCGCTGTCCAGCGGCAAGTACACGCCGACCAGCCCGCTCATCGACACCACCGGCGGGCATTGGTATTTCCAGGGCCACGACATCCACGACACCCACAATTACGGGGTGCTGACGCCGACCGGCGTGATCACCAAATCGAGCAACGTGGGTGCCGCGCGCATCGCGATGACGCTCGATACCGGCCTGATGTACGACACCTATCGTGCGTTCGGTTTCGGCAACAGCACCGAGAGCGGCTTCCCCGGCGAAGCCTCCGGCTACCTGCGGATCGGGCGCGACTGGCGGCCGCTGGAAAAGGCCATTCTCGGCTACGGCTACGGCCTCAACGTCACCGTGCTGCAACTGGCCAACGCCTACGCCACCATCGCCGACGGTGGGGTGATGCACAGCCCCAGCTTCATCAAGGGTGGCGACGTCGCCGCCAAGCAGATCATCTCGCCGGAAGTGGCAACCCAACTGGTCCGCATGATGGAGACGGTGACCGGGCCGGGCAGCACGGCGCCGCAGGCGCGCATCGCCAACTACAGCGTGGCCGGCAAGACCGGCACCGCGCACAAGGCCAGCGCCGGCAGTTACGCCAAGGACAACTACACCGCGGCGTTCGCCGGCATCGTGCCGGCGTCGAACCCGCGCCTGGCCGCGGTGGTGGTGATCGACGACCCGCAGAAGGGCAGCTACTACGGCGGCATGGTCTCCGCGCCGGTGTTCGCCAAGGTGATGGAGGGCGCGCTGCGCCTGCTCGACGTGCCGCCGGACAACATCGGCCGCTGGTATGTCGGCGGTCCGCTGCAGAGCCCGGATGGACTGGTCGGCAGCAAGCCTCCGGTCGAGGCACCGATCGACGATGCTCCGATCGACGAGGGCACGCCATGAGCACCGGCCACCTCGACCAGTTGCTGCTGGGCATCGCCGATGCGCCGATCGCCGCCGCGCCGGAGACCGGCCGCATCGTGGTGTCCGGCCTGACCCTCGATTCGCGCCGGGTGCAGCGCGGCGACGCGTTCTTCGCCTTGCGCGGTAGTCTGGCCCACGGCATCACCTTCGCCGCCGGCGCCGTGCAGCGCGGCGCCCGGGTGGTGCTGGTCGAGGCACCCGCACCAGGTGAATCCCTTCCCCTGCTTGCAGGGGAAGGTGCCGAAGGCGGAAGGGGTCGACTGCCGCAGGCAGTCGGTGAGGTTCCCGTACTGTGGATCGACGACCTGCACGATCAGGTCAGCGAAATTGCTGCACGTTTTTACAACCGCCCCAGCGAATCGATGCGGATGGTCGGCGTCACCGGCACCAACGGCAAGACGTCGTGCGTGCAGCTGCTGGCGCAAGCGTTGACCCTGCTCGGCCATCGCGCGGCCTCGATCGGCACGCTCGGCGCCGGCGTGCATGGCCAGCTGCGCGAAGGCGAGCGCACCACGCCGGATGCGATCAGCGTGCAGGCGCTGCTGGCGGAATTCCGCGACGCCAAGGTCGGCCACGTGGCGATGGAGGTGTCGTCGCACGCGCTGGAGCAAGGTCGTGTGGGTGCAGTGGATTTCGAGGTGGCCGCGTTCACCAACCTCACCCGCGACCATCTGGATTACCACGGCAGTATGGAAGCCTACGGCGCGGCGAAGGCGAAGCTGTTCGCCTGGCCGGGCCTGCGTGGCGCGGTAATCAACATCGACGATGCGTTCGGCCGCGAACTGGCGACGCAACTACCTGCCGGCGTGCAGCGCCTGCGTTTCAGCATGGCCGACGACAGCGAGGCGGAGATCGCCGCCAGCGCGATCGTCACCTCGGCCGAAGGGCTGGCGTTCCAGCTGCGCACGCCGTGGGGCACGCGGGCGATCCGCAGCCATCTGATCGGTCGCTTCAACGTGGCCAACCTGCTCGCCGTGGTGGGTTGTCTCGGCGCGCTGGGCGAGCCGTTCGCGCGCATCGTCGAAGTGGTCGAGCAGTTGCAGCCGGTCAACGGACGGATGAGCCGGCTCGGTGGCCTGCGCGGCCAGCCGCTGGTGGTGGTCGATTACGCGCATACGCCGGACGCGCTGGAGCAGGCGCTGACCGCGGTGCGCGCGCATTGCGCCGGCAAGCTGATCTGCGTGTTCGGCTGCGGCGGCGAGCGCGATGCGGGCAAGCGTCCGTTGATGGGCGAGATTGCGGCACGGCTGGCCGATGTGGCGATCGTCACCGACGACAATCCGCGCGGCGAAGACGGCGACGCGATCGTGGCGCAGATCGTCGCCGGCATGGCCGCGGCGCGCGCGATGACGGTAGAGCGCGATCGCGCGGTGGCGATCGCCGACGCGCTGCAGCTGGCGCACGCCGGCGACGTCGTGCTGATCGCCGGCAAGGGCCACGAAACCTATCAGGACGGCGCCACCGGCAAGCGTCCGTTCGACGATCTGGCGGTGGCGCATGCCGTGCTGGAACGGATCAACCGGGAGCCGCGCGCATGATCCGGCTGGGCGCCATCGCGATGTGGACCCACGGACGCCTGCTCGACAGCGGTGCGGGGCTGGACGGCGCCGAGATCACCGGCGTCGCGATCGACACGCGCAAGCTGCAGTCGGGCGACCTGTTCGTGGCGATCAAGGGCGAGCGGGCCGATGGCCACGACTACCTGGACGAGGCCGCCGCGCGCGGCGCGGTGGCCGTGCTGGTCACGCGCAAAGTCGACAGCGAACTGCCGCAGGTGCTGGTGAACGACGCCGTGCTGGCGCTGGGCGACCTGGCCAGCGCGGTGCGCGCCCAGCGCGACGTGCGCGTGATCGGCATCACCGGTTCCAACGGCAAGACCACGGTGAAGACGCTGGTGGCCTCGATCCTGTCGCGGCATGGCCGTACCCACGTCAGCGCGGGCAACTTCAACAACGAGCTGGGCCTGCCGCTAAGCCTGCTCTCGATGCCGCAGGACACCGAATACGCAGTGTTCGAGATGGGCGCCGGCAAGCCGGGCGACATCGCCTACTTGGCTGCCATCGCACGGCCAGATATCGGCCTCGTCACGCTCATCGCGCCGGCGCATCTTGCGCGCATGGGCAGCATCGAGGGCGTGGCCGAGACCAAGGGCGCGCTGTACCAGGCGTTGCCGGCGGACGGCATCGCAATCATCAACGCCGACGACGCGTTCGCCAGTTTCTTCGGCGGCCTGGCCGGCGCGCGCAGGCAACTGCGTTTCGGCCTCGATCAGCCGGCCGATGTCGGTGCCGACATCATCGAGCAGCGCGTGGACGGTTCGCGCTTCGTGCTGAGCACGCCGCACGGCGACGCCGAGGTGGCGCTGCCGTTGCCCGGCCGCCACAACATCGCCAATGCGCTGGCTGCGACGGCGGTGGCGCTGGCGCTGGAGGTGCCGCTGGACACCATCGTGGCCGGGCTGGAGCAGGTGCCCGGCGTGGCCGGCCGGCTGCGCCGCGAGACGATGGACGGCGGCTGGACCCTGATCGACGACAGCTACAACGCGAACCCCAGCTCGATGGCGGCGGCGATCGACACCTTGCTGCTGGCTGGCGGCGAACGCTGGCTGGTGCTGGGCGACATGGCCGAGCTGGGCGCGGACGCGCGAGCGCTGCATGCCGGCATCGGCGCGCGCGCGCGCGAGCGCGGCGTCGACCGGTTGTTCGCGGTGGGCCCGCTCGGCGTGGCCACGGTCGAGGCCTTCGGCGCGGGCGGCGAGCATTTCGACGACAAGGCTGCGCTGATCGCCGCCTTGAAATCGCGCGTGCACGCGGGCGTCACCTGCCTGGTGAAGGGCTCGCGCTCGGCCGGCATGGAGCAGGTGGTGGCGGCGTTCGGCGGTCATGCCGGCAAGAACAAGGGGGACGCATCCGATGCTGCTTGAACTGGCCGACTGGATGGCACGGCATTTCACCGCGCTGCATCTGTTCCAGTACATCACCTTCCGCACGATCATGGCGGCGCTCACCGCACTGTCGCTGTCGCTGCTGTGCGGGCCGTGGCTGATCAACCGGCTGGCCGCGCTGAAGGCCGGCCAGGTGGTGCGCAGCGACGGTCCGCAGACGCACCTGGTCAAGGCCGGCACGCCGACCATGGGCGGCGTGATGATCCTGCTTTCGGTCACCGTCGCCACCTTGCTGTGGGCCGACCTGCACAACCGCTACGTGTGGGTGGTGCTGGCGGTGCTGCTGAGCTTCGGCGTGATCGGCTTCTACGACGACTACCGCAAGCTGGTGCTGAAGGACAGCCGCGGCCTGGCCAGCCGCTGGAAGTATTTCTGGCAGTCGGTGTTCGGCCTCGGCGCGGCGCTGTTCCTGTACTACAGCGCGCCGCATGCGGCGGCTGCCGGCCTGCCGGTGGCGGAGACCGCACTGTACGTGCCGCTGTTCAAACACGTGGTGCTGCCGCTGGGACTGTTCTTCGTGGTGATCACCTATTTCATGATCGTGGGCTTCTCCAACGCGGTGAACCTCACCGACGGTCTGGACGGCCTGGCGATCATGCCGACCGTGCTGGTTTCCGGCGCGCTTGGCGTATTCGCCTACCTGGCTGGCAACAAGGTGTTTTCCGAATACCTGGGCATCCCCTCGATTCCCGGCGCGGGCGAGCTGGCGATCTTCACCGGCGCGCTGGCCGGCGCAGGGTTGGGCTTCCTGTGGTTCAACACATATCCGGCGCAGGTGTTCATGGGCGACGTCGGCGCGCTGGCGATGGGTGCGGCGCTCGGTTGCGTCGCGGTGATCGTGCGCCAGGAGATCGTGCTGCTGGTGATGGGCGGCGTGTTCGTGATGGAAACCGCGTCGGTGATGATCCAGGTGACCAGCTTCAAGCTGACCGGCAAGCGCGTGTTCCGGATGGCGCCGATCCACCACCACTTCGAATTGAAGGGCTGGCCCGAGCCGCGCGTGATCGTGCGCTTCTGGATCATCTCCGTGGTGCTGGTGCTGATCGGTCTTGCCACGTTGAAGGTGCGGTGACTATGAAAGCCGGGATTTGGGATTCGGGATTCGGGATTCGCAAGAGCGCACGCACATCCGCAGCGCTGCGGCGCGCGCGTCTTTCCGAATCCCGAATTCCAAATCCCGAATCCCGCGCCTCCAAAGGAGGTGCCCATGTTTGACGCCACCACCCAAGCCAAACGCCGCAGCGGACCGCGCGGCAGCTTCGACCTGTGGCTGCTGGTCGCACTGGTCGGGCTGGCCAGCGTGGGCGTGGTGATGGTGACGTCGAGCTCGATCGCGGTGGCGGACAGCCAGCACATCGGCGCGTTCTACTTCCTGAAGAAGCACCTGCTGTTCCTCGGCCTGGGTCTGTTCGCGGCCGGCATGGCGATGCGCACCGAGCTGAAGCTGCTGGAAAAATATGCGTTCCCGCTGCTGGCGCTGGCGTTCCTGATGCTGCTGGCGGTGTTCGTGCCGCACCTCGGCCTGCGCATCAACGGCGCGCGGCGCTGGCTGAACCTGCTGGTCACCACGTTCCAGCCGGTCGAGGCGGTAAAACTCATCCTGGTGATCTACGTCGCCAGTTACCTGGTGCGTCATCGCGAGAACGTGGAGACGAAGTTCCTGGGCCTGTTCAAGCCGGTGCTGGTCGCCGGCATGATCGTGCTGCTGCTGCTGGCGCAGCCGGACTTCGGCTCGGCCACGCTGGTGATCGCGGTGACCATCGCCATGGTCTGGCTGGGCGGCGCGCGGCCGATCTTCCTGTTCCTGATGGGCTTGCCGCTGATGCCACTGCTGTACGTGGCGGCGACCGGCGAGAGCTACCGCATGAAGCGGCTGACCTCGTTCATGGACCCGTGGAAGGATCCGTTCAACGACGGCTTCCAGCTGACCCAGTCGCTGATGGCGATCGGCCGCGGCGAGTGGACCGGGGTGGGGCTGGGCTCCAGCGTGCTGAAGCTGTCCTATCTGCCGGAGGCGCATACCGACTTCATCTTCGCGGTAATCGGCGAGGAACTGGGCCTGGCCGGCGTGCTGCTGGTGATCGGCCTGTTCGGACTGGCGGTAGGGCGCGGCCTGTACCTGGGCCTGAAGGGCGTCGAGGTGGGCCAGCGCTTTGCCGGTTACGTCGCGTTCGGCGTCTCGCTGATGCTGGCGATGCAGGCGTTCGTGTCGGTCGGCGTGAACTTGGGCGCGCTGCCGACCAAGGGACTGACCCTGCCGCTGATCAGCTACGGCGGCTCGTCGATGGTGCTGACCTGCGCGATGGCCGGCGTCTTGCTGCGCGCCACCTACGAGATCAACCGCGCGCTGGACGCGCGGCAGATGGCCACGCGGATGCCGGCGGCGGTGGCCGCGGCCGATGCGAATGTCGCGGCGAAGCCGCGCGAGGCGGTGGCCGCATGATGACCATCGGGAATCGGGAATCGGGAATCGGGAATGGCCAGAGCGGGTCGCGCTCTGCTTTTGCCGATTCCCGATTCTCCATTCCCGAATCCCGTCCCGTATTGATCATGGCCGGCGGCACTGGCGGCCACATCTTCCCCGGACTGGCGGTGGCCGAGTGCTTGCGCGCGCAAGGCGTGCCGGTGGTGTGGCTGGGCGCGGTCGGCGGGATGGAAACGACGGTGGTGCCGGCGCAGCGGATCGAGCTGCACACGGTGGCGGTCGGCGGCCTGCGCGGCAAGGGCATCAGGACCCGGCTGCTGGCGCCGCTGATGTTGCTGCGCGCGCTGTTCGCGTCGCTGGCCGTGCTGCGCCAGGTGCAGCCGCGCAGCGTGTTGTCGATGGGCGGCTACGTGGCCGGCCCTGGCGGCCTCGCCGCATGGCTATTGCGCAGGCCGCTGCTGGTGCACGAGCAGAACCGCGTGGCCGGGTTTACCAACCGCAAGCTGGCCGGACTGGCGAAGCGCGTGCTGGCCGGTTTCGCAGATGCCTTGCCGCGGGCCGAGTGGGTCGGCAACCCGGTGCGCGAGGCGATCGCCGTGCTGCCGCCGCCGGCCGAGCGCATGGCCGGGCGCGATGGCAAGCCGCGCCTGCTGGTGCTGGGCGGCAGTCTCGGCGCCCGTGCGCTGAACCTGGCGCTGCCGCAGGCGCTGGCGCAACTGACCCCGGCGCAGCGTCCCGAGGTGCTGCACCAGTGCGGCAACCGCGGTCTCGACGAAGCGCGTGCGGCGTATGCGAAGGCCGGCGTCGAGGCGCAGGTGGTCGCGTTCATCGACGACATGGCCGGCACCTATGGCTGGGCCGACCTGGCCGTCTGCCGCGCCGGCGCGCTGACCTTGGCCGAACTGGCTGCGGCCGGGCTGGGTGCCGTGCTGGTGCCGTTCCCGCACGCGGTGGACGACCACCAGACGCGCAATGCCGAAGTACTGATGGCGGCCGGAGCCGCCGAACTGATGCAGGAGAACGAGCTGGACGTACAGATTCTGGCGCAGCGACTGGAGTCGCTGCTGGGCGATCGCGGCCGCCTGCTGGCGATGGCCGAAGCCGCGCGCACGCTGGCCAAACCCGACGCGGCGCAGGTCATCGCGCGCGCTTGCCTGGAGGTGGCCGCATGACGCCGCGCAGGTTGCATGCACACGAAGACCCGATGAGCACGTTCCGCCGGGTGCATTTCATCGGCATCGGCGGCGTCGGCATGAGCGGCATCGCCGAGGTGCTGCACAACCTCGGCTACGCGGTGTCCGGTTCCGACCGCGCGCATTCGCCGACCGCGCAGCGGCTGCAGCAGCTGGGCATCGTCGTGCACGTCGGGCACGCCGCGGAAAACATCGGTGACGCCGACGTGGTGGTGACCTCCAGCGCGATCAAGCAGGACAACGTGGAACTGGTCGCCGCCCGCGCGGCGCGCATCCCGGTGATCCCGCGTGCGGAGATGCTGGGCGAGCTGATGCGCTTCCGCCGCGGCGTGGCGATCGCCGGCACCCACGGCAAGACCACCACCACCAGCCTCACCGCCAGCGTGCTGGCCGAGGCCGGCTACGACCCGACCTTCGTGATTGGCGGTCAGCTCAATGCGGCTGGCGCGAACGCGCGACTCGGCACCGGCCAGTACCTGGTCGCGGAAGCCGACGAATCCGACGGCTCGTTCCTGCTGCTGTCGCCGGTGATCGCCGCGGTCACCAACATCGACGCCGATCACCTGGAGAACTACCACGGCGATTTTGCCGAGGTGAAGAAGGCGTTCGCCGATTTCCTGCACCGGCTGCCGTTCTACGGCCTGGCCGTGCTGTGCGTGGACGACCCCGAAGTGGCCGTGCTGGCGAAGTCCACCACGCGCCGCGTGATGACCTACGGCATCGACACCGCGGACGCCGACGTGCGCGCGTTGAACGTGAGCCAGCATGGTTTTGAGATGCACTTCGACCTGCTGCTGCCCGGTCGCGACGAAGCGCTGCCGGTGAAGCTCAACCTGCCGGGCCGGCACAACGTGCTGAACGCGCTGGCCGCGTCTGCGATCGGCTGGCAGCTGGGCGTGGAGGCGGCGGCGCTGGCGCGTGCGCTGGAGAACTTCCAGGGCGTCGGTCGGCGCTTCCACCGGCGCGGCGAGATCGCGCTGGACCAGGGCCACGTGCTGCTGGTCGACGACTACGGCCATCACCCGCGCGAGCTGGCCGCGGTGTTCGCCGCCGCCCGCGGTGGCTGGCCCGAGCGCCGCCTGGTGGTCGGTTTCCAGCCGCACCGCTACAGCCGCACGCGCGACCTGCTGGACGACTTCGCCAACGTGCTGGCCGAGGTCGACGTGCTGGTGCTGACCGACGTCTACCCGGCCGGCGAGGCGCCGATCGCCGGTGCCGACGGCCGCGCGCTGGCGCGTGCGGTGCGCGCGCGCGGCAAGGTCGACCCGGTGCTGGTCGAGCATCCGCGCGAGCTGAAGGAAACCCTGCCGGCGCTGCTGCGCGATGGTGACCTGCTGCTGCTGCTGGGTGCCGGCGACATCGGCGCGGCAGCGGTCGAGCTGGCCCAGCTCGGCAACCTGAGGACGAACAAGTGAGCGTGAAGGTGACCGTGGACAAAATCAGCGATCCTGCCCAGTTCGGTCGCGTCGCCGTGGCGATGGGCGGCAGCTCGGCCGAGCGTGAAGTCTCGCTGGATTCCGGCCGCAACGTGCTGGAGGCGCTCAAGGCGCGCGGCGTGGACGCGCATGCGGTCGACGGCATCCCGGCGCTGCTCGACGCGTTGCGCACCGACCATTTCGCGCGCGTGTTCAACATCCTGCACGGCCAGCATGGCGGTGGCGAGGACGGCGTGCTGCAAGGTGCGCTGGAGGCGCTCAAGGTGCCTTACACCGGCTCGGGTGTGCTGGGCTCGGCGTTGTCGATGGACAAGACGCGTTCGAAGCGCGTGTGGCAGTCGCTCGGCCTGCCAACGCCGAAGTTCGTGGCCTTGCCGCGCGGCGCCGATGTGCATGCGGCGGCGAAACAGATCGGCTTCCCGTTGATCGTGAAGCCGGCCTGCGAGGGTTCCAGCGTGGGCGTCACCCGCGTGTTCGAGGAAGCGCAGCTGGATCAGGCGGTGGAGCTGGCCGCGAAGTATCCGGGCGACCTGCTGATGGAAACCCTGATCGAGGGCGACGAGCTGACCGTCGGCATCCTCGGCCGCCAGGTGTTGCCGAGCATCCACATCGTGCCGAAGGGTGCGTTCTACGACTACAACGCGAAGTACATCGCCGAGGACACGCTGTACCTGTGTCCCGGCCTTGAAGGCGACGCCGAAGCGGAGCTGCGCGCACTGGCGCTCGCCGCGTTCGATGCACTGGGTTGCCAAGGCTGGGGCCGCGTCGACGTGATGCGCGACCGCGCCGGCCGCAACTGGCTGCTGGAAGTGAACACCGCGCCGGGCATGACCTCGCACTCGCTGGTACCGAAGGCGGCCAAAGTCGCCGGCATCGATTACCAGGAACTGTGCTGGCGCGTGCTTGAGACGAGCTTCGCTCGGGAATCGGTAACCGCGCGGACCGGCTTCACCGAATCCCGAATCCCGAATCCCGAATCCCGCGACTCCAAAGGAGGCGCCCAGTGAAAGGAACCGTCCGCCTCGTCGCCTGGTGCCTCGCCATCGCGCTGGTCGCGCTGCCGATCGTCGGCGTGCTGCGCGGGTGGTTTGCGGCCGGGCGCTGGCCGGTGACCCAGCTGACGGTGCAGGCCGAGTTCAAGCATGTCAGCGCGGACGACATCCGCGCCGCGGTGCGGCCGCGCTTGGGCAAGGGTTTCTTCGCGCTGGATCTGGACGCGGTACAGAAGGCCGTCGCCGCGCTGCCGTGGGTGGAATCGGTCGAGGCGCGCAAGCGCTGGCCGGCCACCTTGCAGTTGCGCATCTACGAGCGTCAGCCGTTCGCCCGCTGGAACGACAAGCAGCTGATCAGCCGTCAAGGCCTGGTGTTCGATGCGCCGGGCATGGACGGCGCCGGCGGGCTGCCGAGCCTGCATGGCCCGGATGCGCGGCTGGCCGAAGTGGTCAGCTTCTATGCGGAAACCCGCAAGGCATTCGCCGGCACCCAGCTGCAGATCACCGGTGTGGCGCTGACCGACCGCGGCAGCTGGAGCGTGAGCATGGCGGACGGCGCGCAGATCGTGATCGGCGACCGCGAGTACGCCGGGCGCCGGCTGCGTCGCTTCCTCGACGTCTACCCGCAGCTGATCGCCGGCCATACCGACGGCTTCGCCTACGCCGATCTTCGCTACACCAATGGATTCGCCGTGCGCTGGCCGCAGACGGCCGCCGTCAACGCTGGAGGTTCGCCCCGCTCATGAAGCCGCGCAATGACAAGCAATTGGTAGTGGGGCTCGACATCGGCACCTCGAAGGTGGTGGCGATCGTCGGCGAGTACGAGCCGGGCGAACCGATCACCGTGATCGGCATCGGCACCCACGTCTCGCGCGGCATGAAGCGCGGCTCGGTGGTCGACATCGAATCGACCGTGCACTCGATCCAGCGCGCGGTGGAGGAGGCCGAGCTGATGGCCGGCTGCGACATCCGCTCGGTCTACGCGTCGATCTCCGGCAGCCACCTGGAAACCCGCAACTCGCACGGCAACGCGGCGATCCGCGATCGCGAAGTCACCGCCAGCGACCTGGAACAGGTACTGGAGGCGGCCAGCGCGGTGGCGATCCCGGCCGACCGCAAGGTGCTCTACAAGGAATCGCAGGAATACCGCATCGACGGCCAGGACGGCATCCGTGCCCCGATCGGCATGAGCGGCGTGCGGCTGGAGGCGAACGTGCACCTGGTCACCGGCGCGGCGGCGGCGGTGCAGAACGTCACCAAGTGCATCCAGCGCTGCGGCCTCACCGTGGACGAGCTGGTGCCGTCGGCCGTCGCCAGCGCGAAGGCGGTGCTGACCGACGACGAACGCGAGCTGGGCGTGTGCCTGGTCGACATCGGTGCCGGCACCACCGACATCGCGATCTATACGCAGGGCTCGATCCGCTACACCGCCTCGCTGCCGGTCGGCGGCGACCAGGTCACCAGCGACATCGCCTACGGCGTGCACACGCCGACCGCGCACGCGGAGGAGATCAAGATCAAGTACGCCTGCGCGCAGACCGGGCTGGCGCACGCCGAGGAAACCATCCAGGTGCCCAGCGTCGGCGATCGCCCGCCGCGCCGGCTGGCGCGGCAGTCGCTGGCGCAGTCGGTGCAGGCGCGCTACGAGGAGATCTTCGAAATGGTGCAGGACCAGCTGCGCCGCTCCGGCTACGAGAGCCTGGTCGCAGCCGGCGTGGTGCTGACTGGCGGCGCCTCGAAGATGGAAGGCGCGCTGGAGCTGGCCGAGGAGATCTTCCACAAGATGGTGCGCATCGGCGTGCCGCAGCAGATCGACGGCCTCGGCGAAGTCGTCTCCAGCCCGCTGCACGCCACCGGCGTGGGCTTGCTGCTGCATGGCTCGCGCGCCGGCGGTACGCGCATGGGCGGCTCGGGTGGCGGCAGCGTCGGCGGCCTGGTCGGCAAGTTGCGCGGCTGGCTCACCCGGAATTTCTGATGACGATTTTTCTAGGCGGCGCAGGAGGCGCAGCCACGGGCAGAAGGACGTTCGCCCACCACCACGGACCGACAGGAGTCGCGCTCCATGGTTACAACGACAACAACTCTACGGAGGACGGGAAATGTTTGAACTGATTGATAAACTCGCACCCAATGCAGTCATCAAAGTGATCGGCGTGGGCGGCGGCGGCGGCAATGCCGTGGCACACATGTTGAATGCCAACATCGAAGGCGTGGAGTTCATCGTCGCCAACACCGACGCGCAGGCGATGACTACCTGCGGCTCGCGCACCCATTTGCAACTCGGTGGCAACGTGACCAAGGGTCTCGGCGCCGGCGCGAATCCCGAGGTCGGCCGGCAGGCCGCGCTGGAGGATCGCGAACGGATCGAGGCGATGCTCGAAGGCGCCGACATGGTGTTCATCACCGCCGGCATGGGCGGCGGCACCGGTACCGGCGCGGCGCCGGTGGTGGCCCAGCTGGCCAAGGAAAAGGGCATCCTCACCGTGGCGGTGGTGACCAAGCCGTTCCCGTTCGAGGGCCGGCGGCGCATGCAGGTGGCATTGAAGGGCATCGAGGATCTGCAGCAGCACGTCGACTCGCTGATCACCGTGCCGAACGAGAAGCTGCTCAGCGTGCTCGGCCGTGACGTCACCTTGCTGAATGCGTTCAAGGCTGCCAACGACGTGCTGCAGGGCGCCGTGCAGGGCATTGCCGACCTGATCACCGCCCCTGGCCTGATCAACGTCGACTTCGCCGACGTGCGCACCGTGATGTCGGAGATGGGTCTGGCGATGATGGGCTCGGGCACCGCCCGCGGCGACGACCGTGCCCAGGCGGCGGCCGAGGCGGCGATCAAGAACCCGCTGCTGGAGGACGTCAACCTCAACGGCGCCTGCGGCATCCTGGTCAACGTCACCGCCGGTCCGAACCTGACCATGCGTGAGTTCGACGAGATCGGCCGTATCATCCACGACTTCGCCAGCGAAGACGCCACCGTGGTGATGGGCACCTCGCTCGATCCGGAAATGAAGGACGACGTACGCGTCACCGTGGTCGCCACCGGCCTCAACCGGGCGATGGCGTCGCGCCAGCAGCCGCCGATCCGCATGGTCGAGACCCAGCAGGTGCAGATGCGCCCGCGCCCGGTGGTGCTGCGTACCGGTACCGGCAACGAGGTAGTGGACTATGCGCAGCCGGACATGACGGTCAGTCACAGCCGTGCGGAACCCGTGGCGCCGGCGAAGCATGCCGAGCCGGGCTTCGATTACCTGGACATTCCGGCGTTCCTGCGCCGCCAGGCCGACTGAGGGCAGGCTGACTTCTGGCAGGTTGCACAAGTTAAGGAGATGCGAAAGTATTGAACGAACGCCCGTTGGGTCGGTCACTACTCCCGTTGTGCCGTGCCGGCTGCCGCCCAGCCGTATCGCACGGGTGGATGGGAAGTGATGAAGGCCGGTCGCGCTCGGGCAGGCCGTTCGCAGAGGTGCAGCACAAGACTGTGCGTCGGGACGACGCACGGCCAGCCGTCGCGGATTTGCCGTGGCGGCCGGCCCGATGCCCCGTGCCGGATTCCCGTCCCAGGCGCGGGGCGTCGTGTCGAATCCCTGGTTTCACAAAGAAAACCGCAACGGACGCCGATCGCCTCCAAGGATGAAAGAAACATGAAGGCTTAATCAGACTGTACGGTACGGTTTGCTTTTATCACAGGTTAAAACTGTGTTAGCATCCGCTCCTGATTGGCTGCTGCCTACACAGGTACCAACTACAATGATCAAGCAGCGTACGCTTAAGAATGTCATCCGGGCGACCGGCGTCGGCCTGCATACGGGTGACAAGGTGTACATGACCTTGCGTCCCGCGGCGCCGAATACCGGCATCGTATTCCGCCGTACGGATCTCGATCCGCCGGTGGATATCCGCGCTCGCCAGGACAATGTCGGCGATACCCGGCTGTCGACCACGCTGGTCAACGGCGACGCCCGCGTCTCCACGGTCGAGCATCTGCTCTCGGCGATGGCGGGCCTGGGCATCGACAACGCCTATGTCGACCTCTCCGCGCCGGAAGTGCCGATCATGGACGGCAGCGCCGGTCCGTTCGTCTTCCTGCTGCAGTCTGCCGGCATCGAAGAGCAGAACGTGGCCAAGCGCTTCATCCGCATCAAGAAGCCGGTGAAGGTGCAGGAAGGCGACAAGTGGGCCAGCTTCGAGCCGTTCGAGGGCTTCAAGGTCGGCTTCTCGATCGACTTCAACCACCCGATCATCAGCCAGCGCACCTCGCGTGCCGAGATCGACTTCTCCACCACGTCCTTCGTCAAGGAAGTGAGCCGCGCACGCACGTTCGGCTTCATGCGCGACATCGAGATGCTGCGCGAGCACAACCTGGCGCTGGGCGGCTCGATGGACAATGCGGTGGTGCTGGACGACTACCGCGTGCTGAACGAGGACGGCCTGCGTTACGAGGACGAGTTCGTCAAGCACAAGATCCTCGACGCGATCGGCGATCTGTACCTGCTCGGCCACAGCCTGATCGGCGCGTACCACGCGCACAAATCCGGCCATGAGTTGAACAACAAGCTGCTGCGCACGCTGATGGCCGATGCCTCGGCGTGGGAAGAGGTCAGCTACCAGGACGACCCGGCCACCTCGCCGATCTCCTACGCCCATCCGGCACAGGCGATCTGAGCCGAAGTCCGTCCCTTTACCAGCCCTTCAACGAAAACGGCCGTGTCGCGAGACATGGCCGTTTTTTGTGGTGAGCATCACATTTCCCCCGCGTTGCGCTTCACGTCTCCATGACATCGGGGGTTATTCCTTAACAAACTGCATGCTATAAACCCATCTCCGGTAAACGGAGTGGCGCAAGTCAGTCCGTACCGGGCACGGGGGAATCAGCGGTTTCGGCGAAGGACGCCAGCTCAAGGAACAGTGCCCGCAATTCGGGGTCTGTGAATGACGCGGCGGCGGCCCTGAGGTGGGCGGCGGCGGCAGGCGAAAGCGGTTTCGACCGGTCCGGCGCCATGGCGACCACCGGTGGGGGGACCACTTTCACGGTGACTGAACTGGCGCAGGTGCCGATGGCATGTGCGGCGGCAAGGATTTGCGTCTGCATCAAGCGCAGACGCGATGCCCAGCCCGGTGAAGACGCCAGGAAGACGAGGCGGTCGTTGCGCAGGTTGGCGAATCTCACCTGCTCGCGCAACGGCGATGGCAACGTCTGGCGCAGTGCGCGGTCCAGCGCTTCCAGCGCACCGGCCTTTCGGGCCAGTGTCGCGAAGGAGCCGCAGTCGACGAGGGACTTCGGTCCGTTGCCGGTGCGGCGGGAAGTGGCCGGGTTGGCGCGCTGCATGGTGCCGGAATTCGATCTTGGAAAGACATGCAAATCATACTCGTATCACGTGCCAGGAAATTGCCGAAAACTCTTGACCTGGCGGACCGCCGCCTGCGTTGGAAACTGTTTTCGGCGGCCTCGCTGGCGGTACTCGGTTGCATGGGGGTCGGCGTGGCACTGGCCGTGCTGGTGGCCAGTCCGCGCGACCGGGCGCTGGCCGAGATCCGTGACCTGCAGCAGCAGATCCAGCAACAGAACACCCAACTGGGCGGCGTGCGCCAGGATGCCCAGCGTGGCCTCGATGCGCTGGCCGTGAAACTGGGCCAGTTGCAGGCCCAGTCGACCCGTCTGAACGCCCTGGGCGAACGGCTGGCCGAGGTCGGCAAGCTCGACGACGGCGAATTCGATTTCGACCAGCAGCCGGCGGTGGGCGGCATTGAGGACGCCGGCAGCAGCGCCTATGCGCTGCCGCCTGTGCTGGACAACAGCATCAACCAGTTGGCCAGCCAGTTCGACCGGCAGCAGGCGCAGTTGTCGGCGCTGCAGAGCCTGTTGCTGGACGCCAAGATCGAGTCGAACCTGAAGCCGACCGGGATGCCGGTGCCGGGCTACATCTCCTCCTATTTCGGCGTGCGTGCGGACCCGTTCGATGGCCACTCGGCGCGGCATACCGGCATCGATATCTCGACCCCGCTCGGCACGCCGGTGCATACCGTGGCCGAAGGCATGGTGACCTTTGCCGGGGTGCGCAGCGGCTATGGCAACGTGATCGAGATCGACCACGGCAACGGCTACATGACCCGCTATGCGCACAACAGTGCGTTGGTGGCGCATCCGGGCCAGCATGTGCAGGTCGGCGACGTGATCGCCCGGGCTGGCTCCACTGGCCGCTCCACCGGGTCGCACGTGCATTTCGAGGTCTGGTACGACGGCCGCGTGGTCAATCCGCTGGCGTTCGTGCGCAACCACCGCTGACCCGGGCCCCGGCGGCCCGGAGTCCCTTGAATCCCGCCGCGGCCGGCGCCATTCAGGACGGCGGGATCGGCAAGGCTTGAGCGGTCGTATCCCGGCAGGGCAGGCCTTCACGGGCGATGCCCTGTTGGCATGTAGTAACATGCCCGATTGGCCCGCGCCTGCAGCGGGCATTTCACTCCCAACCCGGAAGATCGATGTTCAATCGTGCCCTGACGAGCCTGTTTGGTAGCCGCAACGAGCGCGTATTGCGCCAGCTTTCCAAGAGCGTTAACCGCATCAATGCGCTGGAGCCCGAATTCGAAAAACTGAGCGATGACGCCCTGCGTGGCAAGACCGACGAGTTCAAGCAGCGCATTGCCGGCGGCGATTCGCTGGACAAGCTGCTGCCGGAGGCGTTTGCGGTGGTCCGCGAGGCAGCCAAACGCACCCTGGGCATGCGCCATTACGACGTGCAGATGATCGGCGGCATGGTGCTGCATCAGGGCAAGATCGCCGAGATGCGCACCGGCGAAGGCAAGACCCTGGTCGGCACGCTGCCGGTCTATCTCAACGCACTCGCCGGCAAGGGTGTGCACGTGGTCACCGTCAACGACTACCTGGCTCGGCGCGACTCCGCGCAGATGGGCAAGCTGTACAGCTTCCTCGGCCTCAACGTGGGCGTGGTGTATCCGGGCATGGATCACGCCGACAAGAACGCGGCCTACGCTGCCGACATCACCTACGGCACCAACAACGAATTCGGTTTCGACTACCTGCGCGACAACATGGCGTTGAGCAAGGAACAGCGCTACCAGCGCGGCCTGAACTACGCGATCGTCGACGAAGTCGACTCGATCCTGATCGACGAGGCGCGCACCCCGCTGATCATTTCCGGCCCGGCCGAGGATTCCCCGCAGCTGTACCTCGCGGTGAACAAGATCGTGCCGCAGATGGTCCGCCAGACCGAGGAAGACGGCGAAGGCGATTATTGGGTCGACGAGAAGCAGAAACAGGTGCACCTGTCCGAGGCGGGCATGCAGCATGCTGACGAGCTGCTGCGCGCGACTGGCGTGATCGATCAGGACAGCGGCCTGTACGACTCCAAGAACCTGGCGGTGGTGCATCACCTCAATGCCGCGCTGCGCGCCAACGGCATCTACCAGCGCGACGTGGATTACATCGTGCGCGACGGCGAAGTGATCATCGTCGACGAATTCACTGGCCGCACCCTGGCCGGCCGGCGCTGGTCGGACGGCCTGCATCAGGCGGTCGAGGCGAAGGAGGGCGTGCCGATCCAGCGCGAGAACCAGACGCTGGCGACGGTGACGTTCCAGAACCTGTTCCGCATGTACAAGAAGCTGGCCGGCATGACCGGCACGGCCGACACCGAGGCGTTCGAGTTCCAGAGCATCTACGGCCTGGAGGTGGTGGTGATTCCCACCCACAAGCCGATGATCCGCAAGGACAACCCGGACATGATCTTCCTCGCGCAGGATCCGAAATACCGTTCGGTGATCGAGGACATCCGGGACTGCCACAAGCGTGGTCAGCCGGTGCTGGTCGGCACCACCTCGATCGAGGTGTCCGAACTGCTGTCCGGCCTGTTGACCAAGGCCGGCGTGGTGCATGAGGTGCTCAACGCCAAGCAGCACGAGCGCGAGGCGCACATCGTGGCCCAGGCCGGCGCGCCCGGCCAGGTCACCATCGCCACCAACATGGCTGGCCGCGGTACCGACATCGTGCTGGGCGGCAGCCTGGAAGCGGCCCTGGCCGAATTGCCGGCGGACGCCAGCGAGCTGGATCGTCAGCGCGTCAAGAGCGAGTGGACGGTATTGCACGAACGGGTGGTCGCGGCCGGCGGCCTGCACATCATCGGCACCGAGCGGCACGAGTCGCGCCGCATCGACAACCAGCTGCGCGGCCGTTCCGGCCGCCAGGGCGACCCGGGTTCCTCGCGCTTCTACCTGTCGCTGGAAGACAACCTGCTGCGCATATTCGGCGGCGAAGGCTTGGTGCGCTGGATGAAGCGCTTCGGCATGAAGGACGACGACGCGCTGGAAGATCGCATGATCAGCCGGCAGATCGAGAAGGCGCAGCGCAAGGTCGAGCAGCACAACTTCGACATCCGCAAGCACCTGCTGGAGTTCGACGATGTCGCCAATGACCAGCGCAAGGTGATCTATGGCCAGCGTGATGAACTGCTCGAGGGCGACGAGGTGTCGGCCACCGTCGCCGACATCCGCGAGGATGTGGTGCAGACGATGGTGCGCGCGTATGTGCCGGACGACAGCATCGACGACCAGTGGGATCTGGCCGGCCTCGATCGCGAACTGGAAAGCGAGCTCGGCCTGTCGCTCGACCTCAAGAACTGGATCGAGCAGCAGCAGGAGGTCGATGCCAGGATGATCCTCGAACACGTGCGCGGCGCGGTGAACGGGCTGTTCGAGGCGAAGGAGGCGCAGATCGGCGGCGACACCATGCGCCAGCTGGAAAAGCACGTCATGCTCACCGTGGTCGACAACGCCTGGAAGGATCACCTGGCCAGCATGGACTACCTGCGCCAGGGCATCTATCTGGTCGGTTATGCGCAGCAGGATCCGAAGCAGGCGTTCAAGCGCGAGTCGTTCAAGCTGTTCTCCGAGATGCTCGAACGGATCAAGGCCGAAGTGACCCAGATGCTGGCGCGGATCCGCATTCGCAGCGAGGAGGAAGTGGCCGCCATGGAGGCCGAGCAACGGCGCCTGGCCGAGCGTCTGCAGAAGCAGATGCAGGCGAGCGGTGGCGGCGCTCCGCCGGCCGGCGCGTTCGGTGGCGGCGAGGCGGAGGCGCCGGTCGGTGCCGGCATGCGCCTGGCGCAGCAGCCGGCGCAGCATGACGGCCCCAAGGTCGGCCGCAACGATCCGTGTCCGTGCGGTTCGGGCAAGAAGTACAAGCACTGCCACGGCCAGCTTGCCTGAGCCATTCCGGCCGTCATGAAAAACCCCGCTGCGGCGGGGTTTTTCATGAATGCGAATTCGATACGCGGTGAATCAGTCCTCGGCGCCGGGCGGCCGCTTGCGATGCGGTTCGGCGTTGACCGCGATGTACTGCGGCTCCTCGCCGTCCAGCCGCAGTGCGGTGAGTTGCCCGCCCCAGACGCAGCCGGTGTCGATCGCGTGCACGCCGAGTCCGGCGAAGCGGCCCAGCGCCGACCAGTGGCCGCAGACGATGCGGGTATCGCGCCGGCGCATGCCGGGCACTTCGAACCACGGGTACAGCCCCGCCTTCTGAGTGCCGGGGACGCCCTTCGCCTCGAAGTCGATGCGGCCGTTGACGTCGCAGTAGCGCATCCGGGTCATCGTGTTGATGGTGGCGCGCTGGCGGTCCAGCCCTTGCAGCCGGCTGGACCATACCGCCGGCCGGTTGCCGAACAGGTTGCGCAGCAGGCGCGGATGACGCGGACTGGACAGCTCGCGCTCGACGTCCTCGGCGGATCTCTGGGCCTGCCGCAGCGTCCACATCGGCGCGAGGCCGGCGTGCACCATCGTCCAGTTGAGCTGCTCGTCGTGGTGCAGCAGTTTCTGCGAGCGCAGCCATTCGAACAGCACCGGCGCGTCGTCGGCGAACAGCACTTCGCGCAGTTCGGGATTCACCCGCGCCTGCGCATCGGGCCGGCGCTGGGCGATCGCCAGCAGGCTGAGGTCGTGGTTGCCCAGGGTGACCACGCTGGACTCGCGCAGGCCGTGGATCAGCCGCAGCGTGTCCAGCGACTGGCCGCCGCGGTTGACCAGGTCGCCGCAGAACCACAACTGGTCCTGCGCCGGGTCGAAGCGCAGCTTGTCGAGCAGGCGTTGCAATTCGGGATAGCAGCCCTGCACGTCGCCGATCGCGTACGTAGCCATGTCAGCGCAGGGCCATCAGTGCAGCGTACGCGGAATGGACAGGGTGAAGGTCGGGATGGGGGCGTCGAACTCCGTACCGTCGTCGGCCAGCATCTGGTAGCTGCCGCCCATGGTGCCGACCGGGGTTTCCAGCACCGCGCCGGAGGTGTATTCGAAATCGTCGCCGGGCCGCATCCACGGCTGCTCGCCGACCACGCCTTCGCCGGTTACTTCCTCCACCTTGCCGTTGGCGTCGGTGATCATCCAGCGGCGGGTGAGCAGGCGTGCGGGCATCTTGCCGGCGTTGCGCAGGGTTATGGTGTAGGCGAAAACGTAGCGATTGTCACCGGGCTTCGATTGGTCGGGGACGAAGCGGGTTTCGACCTGCACGTCGATCGTGTAGGAAGATTTTTCAGTCATGGCCGGATTGTAAGGCCTGTCGCCACGAATGGGGCAAAGCGGCCACGATCGGGCGCCGCTTCTTCGTCAGAGAGCGCCGTAGACCTTGGCCAGGCGCACGAAGTCGGCTGGGGCAAGGGTTTCGGCGCGCGCTTTCGGATCGACGTCGGCGCGGCGGATCGCGTCGGCGTCGAGCAATTGCCTCAGCGCATTGGCCAGCGTCTTGCGCCGCTGCCCGAACGCGGCCTTGACCACGGCGTAGACGTGCCCGGGCTGCGCATCGTGCAGCTCGACGGCCGGCAGCGGCAACAATCGCACCACCGCGGATTCCACCTTCGGTGACGGGCGGAATGCTTCCGGCGGCACGTCGAACAGCGGCTCGACCCGGCACGCCAGCTGCAGCATCACCGACAGCCGGCCGTACACCTTGCTGCCCGGCTCGGCGGCCATGCGCTCGACCACTTCCTTCTGCAGCATGAAGTGCATGTCCTGGATCGCCGCGGCGTGATCGAGGCAATGGAACAGGATCGGGCTGGAGATGTAGTACGGCAGGTTGCCGGCGATGCGCAGCCGCGGCACGCCGTGGCTGTGCGCCAGCGCGCTGAAGTCCACCCTCAGCACGTCGGCGTGGATGATGTGCAGCTCGCCCGCGGTGGCGGCACGCGCCTGCAGGGCGGGGATCAGGTCGGTGTCCAGCTCGATCGCGGTGAGCTTGCCGGCCGCGGCCAGCAGCGGCAGGGTCAGCGCGCCTTCGCCGGGGCCGATCTCGACCACGAAATCCTCCGCCCGCGGCGCCACCGCGCTGACGATGCGGTCGATGTAACGCCGGTCGTGCAGGAAGTGCTGGCCGAAGCTTTTCTTGGGGCGCGCGTTCATGGGGCAGGAGTCAGTGGGCAGAAGTGAGAAACGAGTTGGCGGTCTTCGCTTTTACTCATTTCTCTCTCCACTCTGCTCGTTTCTGCGCCGGACCAGCGTGAGCGCCATGTTCGCCGCGGCGATCAGGCTGGCCGGGTCGGCGGTGCCGGTACCGGCGAGATCCAGTGCGGTGCCGTGGTCGACCGAGGTACGGATGAACGGCAGGCCGAGGGTGAGGTTCACGGTACGGTCGAACGCCTCGCTCTTCAGCACCGGCAGCGCCTGGTCGTGGTACATCGCCAGCACCGCATCGTAGCGCGCGCGCTGCGCCGGCACGAACGCGGTGTCGGCGGGCAGCGGGCCGAGCAGGTGCATGCCTTCGCCGCGCAACGCGTTCAATACCGGGATCAGCGTGTCGATTTCCTCGTGGCCGAGGTGACCGCCTTCGCCGGCATGCGGGTTGAGGCCGAGCACCGCGATGCGCGGCTCGGCGATGCCGAACTTGCGCTGCAGCTCGGCATGCACGATGCGCAGCGTGCGGGTCAGCGCAGCCGGCGTGATCGCCGCCGATACCGCCGCCAGCGGCAGGTGGGTGGTGGCCAGCGCCACCCGCAGTTCCGGGCTGGCCAGCATCATCACCACGTCGGCGTGCGCGCGTTCGGCGAAGAATTCGGTGTGCCCGCTGAAACGGATGCCGGCGTCGTTGATCGAGGATTTCTGCAGCGGCGCGGTGACCACCGCGTCGTAACGCCCGGCCATGCAGCCGTCGGCGGCCTCGGCCAGCGTGTCCAGCACGTGCCGGGCGTTGCGCGGGTCGGGCTGGCCGGGTACTTCGTCGATGGCCAGCGGGGTGTGGCGCACGCGCAGCGTGCCGGGACGGCGCGTAGCTTGTGTGCTGCCATCGTCATCGACCAGCTCGATGGCCAGGCCGCAGCGTGAGGCCGCGCGCTGCAGCACGGCGCGGTCGGTGATCGCCACCAGACTCGCGGCCAGCGGCGTGGCGGCCAGGCGGATCAGCAGTTCGGGGCCGATGCCCGCCGGCTCGCCCGCAGTGAGCGCGAGCCGGGGCAGTGGCATGGCGTCCAACCGCCTTTACGGCGAACTGGCGGCAGCCTGGTCGTCCGCGTCGCGCAGCTCGGGCACCAGGATGTCGACGTAGGCGTTGGAGCGCAGGTCGCGCAGGTAGTCGTCGTAGGCTTGTTCGGACTTGCGCGTGCCGATGGCCTGGCGCGCCTGGTCACGTTCGATCTGCGTGGTCTGGTCGCTCTGGCGCTCGCCGAGCCGCTGCAGGATATGCCAGCCGGCTTCGCTCTGGAACGGCTGCGATACCTCGTTGTCCTTCAGCTGGCCCAGTTGCGTGGCGATGGTCTGGCCCCACGCCTGCTGCGGGAACCAGCCCATGTCGCCGCCGAGGTTGGCGGTGGTGTCGTCCTTGGAGTTTTCCTTCGCCAGGGTGGCGAAGTCCTCGTGCTTGTCGACGATGCGGTGGTACAGGTCCTGTGCCTTCTGCCCGGCCTGCGCCGGAGTCAGCAGTTCGCTCGGCTTGATCAGGATCTGCCGGGCGTGCAGCTCGGTGACCATCTTGCGGCTGCTCTGGCGCTGGTCGACCAGCTTGAGGATGTGGAAGCCGGTCGGGCCGCGCAACGCCGGGCTGACGTCGCCGGGCTTCATCGAGGCGATGGTGTCGGCGAACGCGGGCGGGATCTCGTCCAGCCGGCGCCAGCCGAGGTCGCCGCCCTCCAGCGCGTCGGGCGCGTCGGAGTAGCGGATCGCGGCGGCGTTGAAATCCATACCGCCGTGGATCGCCGCCAGCGCCTGCTCGGACTTGGCCTGGCTGGCCTGGATCGCCGCCGCGTCGGCGCCGCCGGGGATGCTGATCTGGATATGCGCCAGGTGCACTTCACCGGCCTTGTAGGTCGGGCTGCTGAGCAGGTTGTCGATCTCGCTGTCGGTGATCGAGACCGAGTCCTGCACCACGCTCTGGTGCAGCCGTTGCACGGTGATCTGGTCGGACAGCTGCTCGCGGAACGAGGCGAAGCTGGCGCCGCTGCGCTCCACCTCGGCACGCAGCTGCTCGGGGCTGAGCTTGTTCTGCTGGGCCACGCCCTGGATCGCCTGGTCGACGTCGGCATCGGACACGTGAATGCCCTGGTCCTGCGCCTTCTGGATCTGCAGCCGCATCAGCACCAGCCGGTTGAGCACCTGCTGCTGCAGCACGTTCATCGGCGGCAGTTGCTCGGTGTGACCGGCGTACTGCTGCTGCACCGAAAGCACGGCGTCGTTCAGCTCGCTCTGCAGGATCACGTCGTCGTTGACCACGGCCACGATGCGGTCCAGCGGCTGGCCGGCCGGCGCGGCCGGCGTCAGCAGCTGGGCGTGGGCGGGGAGCATGATCGCGAGCGCGAGCAGGAGAGATGCAAGGGATTGCTTCATCAGTGGACAGCCTGGGTCGCCGGGGCGAATGTGCGTTTATTGATAGCCGAGAATATCACGGCGCAGCAGTGGATCGATTTGGCCGCCGGTGGAACCCAGCCCCTTGAAAACCACCTCGAACAGGACGGCGTTGTCGCGCCGGTCGAGGTTGCTGCCCGTGGGAGCCGGTCCGAAGCCGTAGTAGCTCTGGTTCACGTAACTGCGCCCGACCAGCCGCAGCGACACGCAGCAGCTGTCGTATTCCACGCCCGCCAGCGCATCGACGCTCTGGCGGTCCTTCACCGAATAAGTCCATGAGCCCACCAGCCGCCAGCGTTCGGACACCGGGTAGACCACGGAAGCGCTGTATTGTTCCAGCAGGCCGCGGCGGTAGCGGTACGAGAAGTTGAAGATGCCATCGGTACGCAGGCGCCGCTGCAACTGCACTGCCGCCATGTCGGTGAGGCGGGTGTTCGGGCTCCACTGGTAGGCGCTGTTCAGGCGCCAGCGGTCGCTGAGCTGCACGTCGAGCTGGGCCACGTAGGCCGAGCGCACCCAGTCGGTGGCCAGCACTTTCTGCGGGCTGAAATAGTGGATCTGGCCGATGCTGGCCGACACCCGCTCGACACCGCTGTCGTCGAGCAGGCGGGTGGTGAGCGCCGCGGTGAGATTGTTCGCATCCATCTGCCGGTCGGCACCGGAGAACTGGTTGGTCGAGAACAGCTGCCAGTAGTCGAACGACATCACGTTGGTATCGAACAGCGGCAGGTTGTTCTGGTTGCGGTACGGCACGTACAGGTAGAACAGCCGCGGCTCCAGGGTCTGCGTGTAGCTGCTGCCGAACAGCGTGGTGCTGCGGTCGAACACCAGCCCGCTGTCGAGGCTGACGACCGGCAGCGAACGGCTCGGCGACTTCTGGTCGAACGGCGTGGTCGCGCCGCTGCCGAGCAACCCGCGGTAGCCGTAATCCTGATAGTCGCTGCCCAACTGGTAGGCGGTGTAGCGGTAAGCGAGGCGCGGCCGCACGAACCAGGCGGAGGTGCCGAAGTCGGCGGCCAGGTAGGGGTAGAGATCCTCGCGCTGGCCTTCGACGAAGCCGGTCTTGCGGAACGCCACCGCCGAGGTGTCCATGCCGAATTCAAGCCAGCGCGACAGCGGCACGTCCATGCCGAACTTCGCGTAGGGCAGCTGCTTGTACGGCAGGCCGCGGTCGGTGACGAACGGATTCACGTTCTGGTAGATGGTGCCGCCGAAGGAGGCGTTCCACCACTTGCCGCCGCCCACGACCGCGGCATTGGAACCCAGCGTATAGACCGTGGCGTGGGACAAGGCATCGCCGTAGTCGTACAGGTAGCTGCTGTCCGAAGCGTGGTTGTACGAACCCACGAGCTGCCAGCCTTGCCACAGCCGCGTGCGATCGGAGAACTTGACCAGGTAGCGCGAGTCGCCCTGGGTGTCGGTGAGGCCGTCGCTCTCGCCGTGGTCGTTCGGCACGTATTCCACGTTGAGCTGGCCGCGGCTGCCCGGCGTCAGATAACGGAACTCGCCGGCCAGCATCGCGCCGCGCTCGCTGTAGATGCGCGGGTCCAGCGTGGCGTCGTAGTTCGGCGCCAGGTTCAGGTAGTACGGCGTGCTGATCTCGTAGCCCGAGCGGCCGGTGTGGCCGATGGTCGGGTAGAGGAAGCCGCTCTTGCGGCGGTCGTCGACCGGGAAGCTGAAGTACGGCAAGTACAGGAACGGCACGTTGCCGAGCCGCATGGTGGCGCCGCGCGCCACGCCGACGCCGGTGGCCTGGTTGATGGTGATCGACTTGGCGCGGAACTCCCACAGGTGGTGACCGACGTCGCAGGTGGAATACGTGGCCATCGAATAACGGGCGTGCTGAGCGTCCAGCATGTGGCCCTGTTTGGCCACGCCGTTGCCGCGCGCATCGAGCATCTGATAACGCACGTCGTCGGCGATGCCGCGGCTGGCGTCGGTGTTGCCGCGCATGTGCGAGGCAGCCAGCAGCTGGCCGGCTTCCTGGTAGCGCACGTTGCCGCGGGCGTCGTAGTCGGTGTTCTCGTTGTTGTAGTCGATGCGCTCGGCCTGCAGCTGCTGGTCGGCACGTTGCAGCTTCACCTCACCGGACAGGTGGTAGACCGACTGGTTGGAGCTGTCCACGTGCTGCGCCTGCACCTGGGTCGGGCTGGTTTCGCGCAGGCTGGTGTCCTTGCTCAGGCTGGGGTCGTAGAACTCCAGCAGGGCATTGGGCCGGCACATCGCGTAGTTGAGTGGGCGCGGTGCACAGTGGAACGAACCCAGCGGACAGGCCAGGTCGGTCGGGTTCGCGGGACTTGCGGGGGAGATCTGGGCGTTGCTGGCGTCGGCCTGGCCGCCGAACACGGCAAGGGCGGCAGCAACCGCCAGCAGGCGGCGTGGAGGTAGCTTGGGCGTCACGGGGAATCTGCCGGCTTCGAAGGCTCGTTAAGCTAGCAGAAAGACCCCCCGGACGGCAGATAAACGTTTCCCGCTGCACGCCGGGATTCAGCATGGGCGAGCATTAAACGGGGAAATTCGATGCGCAATGTCGCGTGCAGCGCACGGTTTTACGCGATGAGAGCACTGACGTGCGCACTCACGCTGGCGGCCAGTGCGGCCAGGTCGTAGCCGCCTTCCAGAGTGGAGACCATCCGCCCGCTGGCGTGCGCGTCGGCCAGCGCCGCCAGGCGTTCGGTGATCCACGCGTAGTCTTCCTGGCCCAGCCGGATGTCGGCCAGCGGATCGTTGCGATGGGCGTCGAAGCCGGCCGAGATCAGCACCAACTGCGGCTTGAACGCATGCAGTCGCGGCAGCAACACGTTGTCCCACAGTTCGCGGAATTCATGCGAGCCGGCACCGGGCGACAACGTGCCGTTGACGATGTTGCCCACGCCGCGTTCGTCCTCGCGGCCGCTGTCCGGGTACAACGGCGACTGGTGGCTGGAGGCAAACAGCACGCGCGGCTCGCGTTCGAAGATGGCTTGGGTGCCGTTGCCGTGGTGCACGTCGAAGTCGGCGATCGCGACCCGCTTCAGGCCGTACGCGACCAGCGCGTGGGCGGCGCCCACCGCGATGTTGTTGAACAGGCAGAAGCCCATCGCCCGGTCGCGCGTGGCGTGGTGGCCGGGCGGGCGCACCGCGCAGAACGCACGCCGCGTCGTGCCGCCGAGCACCGCATCGACCGCGGCGACCACGGCGCCAGCCGCGCGCAGGGCTGCCTCGGTCGAGCCGGGGCCCATCACGGTGTCCTGGTCCAGGGCGAGCATATCGTCCGGCGGCGCACCGACCAGGACCTCCTCGACGTGGGCGGCGCTGTGCACGCGCAACAGCTGCTCGCGCGTGGCCGGCGGCGCCTCGATGCGATCGAGAGCGGCATAGCGGTCGTGGTCCAGCGCCTGCAGCACCGCGTGCAGCCGCGCCGGTCGCTCGGCGTGGCCCGGGCCGGGGTCATGTCGCAGGCAGGCGGGGTGGGTGTACAGCCGCAGCATGCGGCGGGCCTACTTCGTGGAAGGCTTGCGGCGGCGCTCGTGCTGCCACAGCACTTCGCCGTGGCCGCTGGCGCGGGCCAGCACGCGCGAGATCACGAACAGCAGGTCGGACAGCCGGTTCAAGTAGCGTTGCGGCTGGTTGCGGATGCCCTCCACTCGCGACAGCGCGATCACCTCGCGCTCGGCACGACGACACACGGTGCGCGCCAGATGGCCGCAGGCCGCGGCCATGCCGCCGCCGGGCAGGATGAATTCCTTCAATGGCGGCAGCGGTTCGTTGAGGGCGTCGAGGATGGTTTCCAGGCGGTCGATGTCGCTGTCCTCGACCATCGCCATGCCGGGGATGCACAACTCGCCGCCGAGGTCGAACAGGTCGTGCTGCACCTGGGTCAGCGCTTCGCGCACCTCGTCGCTGACGCCGTCGGCGGCCAGCAGCATGCCGATCGTGCTGTTGAGCTCGTCCACCGTGCCGTAGGCGTTGACCCGCAGCGAATCCTTGCCCACCCGCGAACCGTCGCCGAGGCCGGTGCTGCCGTCGTCGCCGGTGCGCGTGTAGATCTTCGAGAGCCGGTTGCCCATCGCGCCGGCTTAGTGGCTCAGGCCGGGCTGGCTGGAGCTGCGCAGGGTGCGTGCCAGCAACGTCACGCCCACGTGCAGCGCGGCGCCGATGCCTACATACAGTGCGGTGGTACCCAGGAACGGCAGGTACCAGTCGCCGAGGTTGGCGAACCAGCTGGCTGCGCTGCGCGGCAGCGGCACGCTGGCGCTGAGCCAGTAGAAGCTGCCGTTGGAGATCAGGTAGCAGACCGTCTCGCTGACTACCAGCGCCACCGCGGCCAGGCCCAGCGTGGGTAGGCGCAGGCCGGACTGGTGACGGGCCAGCCAGCTGCCGCCGAACCACAGCGCGCCGAGGTACGCCGGCATCGTCCAGTACGCCGGCGAGACGCAGTAGTGCGTCCAGAAGTTGAGGCCGGCGCCGGTAATCACGAAGAAGTCGACCAGCACCGCCTCGGCGATCAGCAGCGGAAACGCCCAGCGCGCGGAGCCGCGCAGCCAGAAGCCGGCCAGGAAGAACACGCCCCACGAAGCGTCGGGCAGCGCGCTGAAATGATGCAGGCGGGTGGCCGCCATCACCAGGGCCAGCATCAGGAAGATGCCGATGCGTTGGGTCTGCGTCTTGGCCATGGGGTGCTCCGTGTGGGGTCTGGACAGACCGCTAGTCTAGCCCAACGTGCCGCAACGCCGACAGCGCCAGCGCGTATTATCGGCGCATGAATGCCCCCGAATCCCCCGTCGTGAGCGAGTCTGGCGTGCTGATCGTCGGTGGCGGCCTGGTCGGCGCCAGTCTGGCGATCGCGCTGGATGCCGCCGGCATCGCCGCCACCCTGGTCGAGACCGCCGCACCGCGCGCCGACGCCCAGCCCAGCTACGACGAACGCAACCTGGCGCTGGCCCGTGCCACCGTCAACGGACTCGAGGCGATCGGCGTGTGGCGGCATGCCGCCGCCCGCGCCACGCCGATCAAGCACATCCATGTCAGTCGTGCCGGCGAGTTCGGCAGCGCGCGCATCGACGCCGACAGGCAGGGCGTCGACGCATTGGGCTGGACCCTGCCGGCGCGCGAACTCGGCGCGGCGCTGCTGCGTCGGCTGGACGAATGTACCCGGCTGACCCGGTTGGCGCCGGCCACCTTGTCCGCCCTGCAGCCGCTGGTCGGCGGCTGGCGTGCGCAGGTCGCCAGCGCCGACGGCGCGCGCAGCATCGACACGCCGCTGCTGGTCGGCGCCGACGGCACGCATTCGTTTGTGCGTGCGCAACTCGGCATCGATGCCGAACGGCATGACTACCGGCAAACCCTGTTCGTGTGCACGGTCACGCCGGAGCGCGATCACGCGAACCGCGCGTACGAGCGGTTCGCCGACGACGGTCCGGTCGCGCTGCTGCCGCTGGCCGAGCGCCGTTGCGGCTTGGTGCTCACGGTGCCCGCCGACGAGGCCGATGCCGTAGCCGCGCTGGACGATGCGGGTTTCATCGAACTGGCGCAGCGCCGTTTCGGCTGGCGCCTGGGTCGGCTCAGTCGGCCGGGCAAGCGTCATCCGTACGCGATTCACCGGGTCGCCGCCGCGCAGCTGACCGCGCCGCGCGCGGTGCTGGTCGGCAATGCCGCGCAGACCGTGCATCCGATCGGCGCGCAGGGTTTCAACCTGGGCCTGCGCGACGCGCTGACCCTGGCCGAGCTGGTGGCGGCCGCGCCCGATCCGGGCGCGGCTGGTCTGCTGGAACGCTACGCCGCGCGGCGCGCGCTGGATCGCGAAGGCACCATGACGATGAGCCACGGCCTGGTACGGCTGGCCTGCCTGCCGCAGCCGCTGCTGGCGCCGCTGCGCTCGCTGGCGTTGTTGGCTTGCGATCGGCTGCCGCTATTGCAGCGCGCGCTGGCGCGCCGCGGCATGGGTTTTCGCGGCGAGCCGCCGCTGGCGGTGCTGGAGCGCCTGCCATGAATGCTTCGCTGCAGGACATGCCTTCCCGCCGTCGCGCACCCGCGCTGGACGTGGCCGTGGTCGGCGGCGGCATGGTCGGCGCCGCCGCTGCGCTGGCGTTGGCACGGGCCGGTTTCAGCACCGCCTTGCTGGAGGCGCGCGCGCCGGCGGCATGGGACGCGAACGCCGAGGTGGACCTGCGCGTGGTCGGGCTGGCGCCGTCGTCGCTGGCCTTGCTCGACGAGTTGGGCGTCTGGACGTCCATTCGTGACGCTCGCGTCGGCCCGTATTCGCACATGCACGTATGGGACGCCGAAAGCGGTGCGGCGATCGACTTCGACGCGGCCAGCGAAGGCCGCGACCGGCTCGGCTACATCGTCGAGAACAACCTGGTGCAGTGGACGCTGTGGCAGGCGCTCGAAGTGGCCGGGGTGCGCCGCTTGTGTCCGGCCGAAGTGAAGGGCTTCGAGGCGCGCGAAGATCGCATCCAGCTCGAACTGGCCGATGGCGAAACCCTGGCTACCGGCCTGCTGGTGGCTGCGGATGGCGCCGCTTCGCCGCTGCGCCAGTTGGCCGGCATCGGTACGCGCGGCCGCGACTATGCACAGCGCGCGGTGGTGGCACACGTGGCCACCGAACGTCCGCATGAAGACACTGCGTGGCAGCGTTTCCTGCCCGGCGGGCCGCTGGCGCTGCTGCCGCTGGCCGACGGGCGCAGCTCGGTCGTGTGGTCGCTGCCCGAAGCCGAGGCGCGGCGTGTGCTGGCGCTGGACGAGCAGGCCTTCCTGGACGAGCTGGGCGTGGCCAGCGATTTTCAGCTGGGCCGGATCGTCGCCGCGACGCCACGTGCGGCGTTCCCGTTGAAATTGCAGCTGGCCGAGCGCTACCAGGCCGATCGTTTCGTGCTGCTGGGCGACGCCGCGCACGCGGTGCATCCGCTGGCCGGGCAGGGCGTCAACCTGGGCCTGCGCGACGTGATCGAGCTGCGCGACACGCTGGTCGACGCACGTGCGGCCGGCCGCGACATCGGAGCCGCGCATGTGCTGCGCCGTTACGCGCGCCGCCGGCGCAGCGCCGACACGCTGGACGCGCTGGGCTTCGACGCGCTGGCGCGCGTCTACGCGTGGCAGTCACCGGCGCTGGTCGCCGTGCGTGGCGTCGGCGTGCGTCTGCTCGATCGGCTCGCGCCGTTGAAGCGGAAACTCTCGGAACACGCTGCGGGACTTTAGTCTTTGCGCCTCTTCCTGCGTGCAGGGAGAGGGTGCCGCCAAACCACCGGAGGATTGACCATGCGTATCGCCCGACTTTTCTGTCTGTTGTTGCTGGCCGGTTCAAGTTTTGCCGCCCAGGCGAAGATGGTCCATCGCCCGGTCGAATGGACGCAGGATGGCACCCGCTTCCATAGCGTACTGGTCTACGACGACGCTTCGAGCGCGAAGCGACCGGGTCTGGTGATGGTGCCGAACTGGTACGGCATCAATGACGTGGCCGTAAAGAAGGCCGAAATGATCGCCGGCAAGGATTACGTGATCCTGCTCACCGACATGTACGGCGCCAGCGTGCGCCCGCAGCCGGGCAGCGCGTCGCAGGCGCAGGCAGCGGTGAAGCCGCTGTACGGCGACCGCGCGCTGATGCGCAAGCGCATCAACGTGGCGCTGGACCAGTTGAAGGCGCAAGCCGCGAACGCGCCGCTCGACGCGGCGAAGCTGGCCGCGATCGGCTTCTGCTTCGGTGGCTCGGCCGTGCTCGACCTGGCGCGCAGCGGCGCGGACGTTGCGGCGGTGGTGTCGTTCCATGGTGGCCTGGATACCGACAACCCGGCGCTGGCGAAAAATATCAAGGCACGCGTGCTGGCGATGAACGGCGCCGATGACAAGGGCACCATGCCGGACGCGGACAAGTTCATGGACGAGATGCGCATGAGCCCCGCCGACTGGCAGTTCGTGGTGATCGGCCACGCGGTGCACTGCTTCACCGAGGTCGGCGAGAACTCGCCCGGCTGCCGTTACGACGGACGCGCCGCCACCCGCAGCTACCGCCTGATGCACGACTGGCTTCGCGCGGCGTTCGCCGGCACGCCGTAGTTTTGCAGGACTCTCACGGAGACTTTCTGTGATCATGCAGAGTGCTGTTTGGTGTGGTTGCTGATAAGTCGAGAGCGAGGAGCTTTCGACCTCCTTCGGAGGCCGAGTTACTTTCTCTTTGCGTGGCCAAAGAGAAAGATAACCAAAGAGAAAGGCCACCCCGCTTGGCGCTTGCCGGGCTCCTGCCCGGCAAGTCCGTGAGTCGGGGCCGGGCTTTTCGAACGGGCATCCTGCCCGTGCGAAAAGGAACCGACATCCCTGTCGGTTCCCGCTGCGCGGCCTGTCGACCCCGCCTCACCGCCGCGCAAGGGACCCCGGGTAGAGCGGCGGGCGGGAGGAGGAAAAGCCCGAAGGGTGGCCGGCATGGATGCCGGCCAGTTTGGCGTCAGCACAGGATGTGCTGTCGACAAACCCCGTAACCCGACCGCGGACCTTGCGGGCAGGATGCCCGCAAGGCGCGCAAGCGGGGTGCCCCTCTCTTTGGTTACTTTCTCTCGGGCAAGCGAGAGAAAGTGACTCGGGCGCCGTAGGCGCACGAAAGCTCTTGAGCTTTTTTTCTTCCAGCCATGGAAGTGCAACCACCACATGCGCCATCGGAGCGATGCGCCTCATTCAGCGCGCTCGCGCACCGCTTCCATCGTCAGTGCAGCCAGCTGGCGCAGGCGGGTGCCGCCGGCGTCGGTGAGGAGTTCCTTGAGGCGGGCGCCGGCGTCGTCCTGATCGAGGCTGTGGCGTTCGGCCAGCGAGGCGGCCAGCGCGCGGCCCATCGAGTCGAAGATCAGTGCGTAGGCGAATGCGTGCAGCACGCCGCCGCCCAGGGTGCCGAGGCCGGGGAACGCCTTCAGCGCGTTGCCGGCGACGGCCAGCACGATCGAGCTGCCGGTGCGCAGGGTGAGCTTGGCCTGTTGCACGAAATCCTCGATCTGCACGTCGCTGACCTTGACGCCGTACAGTTCGGCGAGCGCGCGGGTGAGGCCGGTGGCGAGCACGCCCTGGATCACCAGGTCGCTGCCGGGCGCCACCGCGGCGAGCGCACCGACGATGGCGCGACGGGCGTACTTGCGTACGATGCGTTCGGCTTCCTCGGCGCGGGTGTGCGCTTCCAGCGTGCCGGTGCGTTGGTGCAGGCCGGCCAACACGGCGTTCTCGCGCAGATCTTCCAGGCCTTCGGCGCCGGGCGCGGTGAGTCGTTCGAGTGCCTGCAGCAGCGATTCGATCGCGGGCTTGCGTTGGCGCTCGACTGACTCGGTGCTGCCGTCGGCGAGCTGGCGCTGGTAGCGTTCGCTGCCGCCGGCGCTGATCGCCAGCACCACGCTGGCGATGCCGCGCGCGTGCCGGCGCAGGCGCGCCAGCAGTTGATCGAGTTCGCTGCTGCTCCATTGGTCGGCCTTGTTCAGCACCAGCAGCAGCGGCTTGCCGAAGTCGGCCAGCCAGCGCAATTCATTGGCCTGGCTGCGGTTGAGATCGCCGACACAGAGGTAGATCACGGCGTGCGCGCGCAGCGCTTCCTCGTGCGCCAGCGTTTCGTGCGCCTCGCCGCCGGCTTCGCGGCTGCCGGGCACGTCGGCCAGCACCAGCGTGCGGCCGTCCGGCAACTGGCCGTCATAATGGCCGACGGCGTGGGTGGTGCCGCCGCGTGCGTCGCTGGCGACCTGGGCGTGCGGCGCCAGCGCGCGGATCAGGCTGGACTTGCCGGTGGAGATTTCGCCGAACAGCGCGACGTAGACGCGTGCGCTGGCACGACGGCGATCGAGTTCGCCGAGTTCGGCTGCCAGCGCGCCGGTGTCGGCGCCGCGTTCGCGCAGCTGGCCGATGCGCTGTTCCAGGCTGCCGCGATCGGGCACCGGCAGCGGCAGGCGCTTGCGGCGCGGCCGCAGCAGCCACCACAGCACGCCGAGGCCGGCTGCGGCGAAGATCAGCAGCACGCCGCCAAGTGTCCACTGCAACCACGTCGGCAAATCCAGGAAACGCTGCGCCAGCGCCAGCGCGCGTTCGGCGGCGGCGAACAGCAGCCACAGCAGCGCGGCCATGGCTAACGCGGTGAACAGCAATCGCAGGCGTCGGGACATCCGCGCATTCTAGCCAGCTTCGTGTGGCCGGCCTTGCGCAGGCCGTGCTCGCGCCCGCGACGTGGTTTTGGCACTATCGTGCGCTGGGACGCGGCTTCGGCCGAGGCCGGCGCGGATTCGCAACGCCGGTTCGGGGGACTGATGGGGAACGGATCAAGGTTGACCGCTTGGCTGTTGGGCGTGGTCCTGGGCGCGTTCGTGTCCATGCCTGCTGTCCTGGCGGAACCCGTGGTGCCGGGCGCAGCGGCGGCGAGTCCGTTGCCGACGCCGCAGTTCCGCCGCTACGAGACGGCGAATGGCCTGCCCAGCGGGGCGATCTATGCCGTGGCACAGGATCGCAACGGCTTGATGTGGTTCGGTTCGGCCGGCGGCCTGGTGTGCTTCGACGGGGTCGACTTCACGGTGTTCCGGCATGTCGTGGGCGATCCGCTGTCGTTGCCGGCGAACCAGACCTATTCGCTGTTCGTCGATCGCGACAACCGGGTCTGGGCCGGTGGTGTCTCGACCGGGCTGACCGCCTACGATCAGACGAGTAACCGCTTCCAGCACTGGGCGCATGACGACGACAAGCCGGACAGCCTCGCCAGCAACGAAGTCTGGAGCATCGCGCAGACCGCAGACGGCCAGATCTGGGTCGCCACCCAGGACGGGCTGGATCGCCTGCGGGCGGACGGCAGCGGTTTCGATCACGTCCCGCTGGATGTCGACGGCAGCCACGCCGGATCGTTCGGCGCCACCCGCGCGCTGCTGGCGGAGGCCGATGGGCGGTTGTGGATCGGTGCGCACAGCGGCCTGTACCTGCGCCAGCCGGACGGCACGATCCGACGCGTGCCGGTGGATCCGGCCTTCCGTGGCGAGGTCGGCAAGGTCTGGCGCATCGACGGTGGCGATGGCGAAGTGCGGGTGGCGCTGGAAGGCGGCCTGCTGGTGATCGGCGCCGATGGCGTGGCGCGTCCGTTGGCGAGCTCGCAACTGTCGTCGCTGCGCATCCTCAGCAGTGCCCGCGATGCGCAGGGCCGGTTGTGGATGGGCAGCTTGAACGGCGTATGGCTGGATGACGGTAGCGGCCGCCTGCAGCACATCATTGGCCAGCCGCTGCTGCCCGGTGGCCTGCCCGGCGATCGCCTGTGGCAGGTGCTGCGCGATCGCGAGGGCGGACTCTGGTTCACCTTCGACCAATCCAGCGTCGCCTACCTGCCGCCGGGCTGGAACGGTTTCACCCGCTTCACCCACGTTCCCGACGATCCGCAGAGTTTGTCGAATATTGCCGCGCTGTCGGTGCGCCGCAGCCGCGACAACCAGCTGTGGGTCGGTGGCTTCAACGGCTGGGTCGACAAGCTGGATCCAGCTACCGGCGTGGTCAGCCACGTGGTGAAGAACCTGCGTGGCAACCTCGCCTCGCTGGCGGAAGACACCGGCGGCCGGTTGTGGATCGCCGGGCCAGGCGAGATCTACCGCTACGACCACGGCAAGCTGACCGCCCTCGAAGCGAAACGGAGCCACATCAGCCGACCCACCGCGCTCGTGGCCGGCAACGATGGGCGCATTTATGTGTCCTCGTGGGGCGAGGGCGTGTTTGCGTTCGACTCCGACAGTCTGGTCGCGACCTCGGTGATGCCGGCGGATGCGCCGAGCGACACCCGCTTCCACGACCAGCTGAGCTTTCATGCGGGCCACCTGTGGTACGCCAGCGCCGGCGGCCTGCTGCGTGGCGATGGCCCGGACCAGCGGCTGGCCTTCGTGCCCGGCGTGCCGCGCCACGAGATCCTCGCCTTCGCGTTCGATGCCGGCGGTTTCTGGACCGCCACCGACCAGGCGCTCGAACACTACCGGAACGCCGGTGATCGCGCCGAGCGCGATGCCAGCGTCGACATCAGCCGCCTGCCGTTCGCCGCCGACCTGATGGCCATCCAGGTCGACCACCAGGACCAACTGTGGCTGTTCGCCAACCCGGGGCTGTGGCGGTTCGAGCCGAAGACGAAGCAGTTCACCGGGTTCGGCCCGTCGCAGGGCCTGTCGAGCAGCGAGTTCACCAACGGCTCGGTCGAGATGGCGTCGGACGGCACGCTGTTTGCCGCCAGCAGCGGTGGCGTGATGGCGTTCCAGCCGGAACGCCTGGCGAAACCGGAGCAACGCGGCGCCCCGCCAGGGCTGACGCTGACCCGGGTCACGGTGCGGCGGGACAATCGCGTCCAGCCGCTGGCGCTGGACCGGCCGATACAACTGCACTGGCGTGATCGTGACCTGCACGTCGAGGCCAGGGTGGCGTCGTTCGTCGATCCGGCCGCCAACCGCTATCGCTTCCGCCTGCACGGCTTCGACAGCAACTGGGTGGATGCCGGCAATCATGGTGAGCGCGAATTCGCCGGGCTCGGTGCCGGCGACTACATGCTGGAAGTGATGGCCGCGGGGGCGGATGGAGCGTGGAGCACGCTGGCCACGCCGCTGAGGATTCATGTGCAGGCGCCGCCGTGGGCGCGCTGGTGGGCGTGGCTGGCCTATGTACTGCTTACCGCCGCCATCGTCGGCCTGGCCTTGCACAGCTGGCGCCGGCGCCTGGCGCAGCGCCATCACGTGCAGCTGGTCGAGCAGCAGCGGCAGATGGCGGAGGCGGCGAGCGCGGCGAAGACCCAGTTCCTGGCCACGCTGAGCCACGAGATCCGCACGCCGATGACCGGCGTGATGGGCATGGCCGAACTGCTGCTGAGCACACCGCTCGANGGCGAAGACCCAGTTCCTGGCCACGCTGAGCCACGAGATCCGCACGCCGATGACCGGCGTGATGGGCATGGCCGAACTGCTGCTGAGCACACCGCTCGATCCGCAGCAGCACGATTACACCCAGGCGATGCAGCGCTCCGGCGGGATGCTGCTGAAGCTGCTCAACGACGCGCTGGACCTGGCCCGGATCGAGGCCGGCAAGCTGGAGCTGGAGCCGGTGCCGTTCGACCCGCGCCAGTTGCTCGACGACGTAGCGCAACTGGAACAGGGCCTGGCGCACGCCAAGGGCATCCGCTTCGTGCTCGACGCGGCCGACGACTTGCCGGCGCAGTTGCTCGGCGATGCGCTGCGGATCAAGCAGGTGCTGCTGAACCTGGCCAACAACGCGCTGAAGTTCACCGAGCACGGCAGCGTCACCTTACGCGCGCAGCGCATCGACGGCGGTCTGCAGTTCAGCGTCAGCGACACCGGGCCGGGCATTTCCGAAGCCAGCCAGGCACGGCTGTTCCAGCGCTTCGAGCAGGCCGAAGGGCCGCAGCGTCGTGCCGGCAGCGGCCTGGGCCTGGCGATCTGCCGCGAGCTGGTGGACATGATGGGCGGCAGCATCGAACTGGAATCGCGCCTCGCGCACGGCAGCACGTTCCGCGTGCGCCTGCCGCTGCCGCGAGCTGGTGGACATGATGGGCGGCAGCATCGAACTGGAATCGCGCCTCGCGCACGGCAGCACGTTCCGCGTGCGCCTGCCGCTGGCCGAGCCGGCAGCGACACCGTTGCCGGTGGAGGTGCCGAGCGGGCGCAGCTACCGCCTGCTGCTGGTGGAGGACGACAGCATCGTGGCGGCGGTGATTCGCGGCCTGCTGGAGCGTGAAGCCCACACGGTGGTGCATGTGGTCAATGGCCTTGCCGCGCTGGCCGAGTTGGCGCATGCCGGCTTCGACGCGGTGCTGCTGGATCTGGACCTGCCCGGCGTCGACGGTTTCCAGATCGCCCGGCTGATCCGCCAGCGCGAGCACACCGGGCAACATCTGCCGATCGTGGCGGTGACCGCGCGTTCAGGCGGCGAGGACGAGGCGAAGGCGCGTGCGGCGGGGATGGACGGTTTCCTGCACAAGCCGCTCAGCGGCGAGCAGCTGGCTGATGCGCTGGCGCGGGTGATACCCGCCCCGTCGCTGACCGACGCGTCCGCCTGACCGCGCACGCCTGTAGGCGCGTGCTCGCGCCGGCATGAGGGTTTTGGCATCATGGCGGCACGGGACAGAAGCCGACACGACGCCTCGTTCGCGGACGACAGGTTCGCGCACGGCATGGCGCAGGCGGGATGGGAAGCCCAAAGGGGACAACCTTATGCTTTCAGCAGTCTTGCTGACCATGGCCCTGGGCCTGGCCACGCCCGCGTCGAGCGCGCCGGCGCCCCCGCTTGCCGGGCTTCAAGCCGATCCGCTGCCGACCCCGCAGTTCCGTCGTTACAACACCTCGGATGGGTTGCCGAGCACCAATGTCTACGCCGTGGCGCAGGACCGCGACGGCGCGATCTGGTTCGGCACCAAGGGCGGCCTGGCGCGTTTCGACGGCGTTCGCTTCGAGGTGTTCCGGCATGCCGAGAACGATCCGGGCTCGCTGTACAACAACGGCATCGCCACGCTGGCGGTCGACCGGCAGGGCCGCCTGTGGGCCGCCGGCCTGAACGCGGGGTTGAACCGCTACGACGACGCCAGCGGTACGTTCCGGCATTGGGGGCACGACCCGGCCGATCCCGCCAGCCTGGCCAGCGATCGGGTCTGGGCGGTGGCGCAGACCGCCGACGGCGCGTTGTGGGTGGGCAGCGCGGGCGGGCTCGACCGGATGCGCCCGGACGAGAGCGGGTTCGAGCATGTGGTCGATCCGCTGCTCGGCGCGACGCCGGCCGCGGTCGGCGCCGTCGCCGCCCTGTACGTGGATGGGCACGGGCGGATGTGGATCGGCAGCAGCCACGGCGTGTTCGTGCGCGAGGCGGATGGCACGATCCGCCGTGTGCCGTCGGCCGAGCCGCAGCGAACCATCGATGCGTGGCGGATCGACGGCAATGGCGACGAAGTACGCCTCGCCGCCACGGACGGCCTGTGGATCGTCGGCGCGGATGGCGTGGCGCGCCGCTTCGGCGCCGGCGTGATTCCCGCGACCAACGTGATGAGCAGCGTGCGGGACACCGCCGACCGATTGTGGATCGGCACGCAGAAGGGCTTGTTCCTGCAGACGCGGGCAGGCGGACCGGTGACCGCGGTGACCGACCAGCCGGTGCTCTACGGCAATCTGCCGGGCACCTGGGTGTGGCAGTTGATGGTCGATCGCGAAGGCGGGCTGTGGGCCGTGCTGTTCGACGGCGGCGTGGCGTATCTGGCACCGGGCTGGAGCCGGTTCAGCCGCTACACGCACATGCCGGACGATCCGTCCAGCTTGCGCGACGCGATCGCGACCACGATGGCGCGCGGCAAGGACGGTCGCCACGTATGGGTCGGTCAGCGCGGCGGCCGGGTCGACCGGCTCGACCCGGTGACCGGCACGGTCGAGCACGTGCTGTCGGGGCTGCGCGGCGACGTGGTCGGCATGACCGAAGATGCGAAGCAGCGCTTGTGGGTGGTGGTGCAGGGCGCGCTGTATCGCCGCAATACCGACGGTCGGCTCGATCGGGTCGATCCGGCCGGGGCGATGATGCAGCGCCCGCTGGAGGTCGAACTCGGGCCGGACGGCCAGATGTATGCGCGTACCTTCGGCCAGGGCCTGTTCCGCATCGACCCGGAAACACTGACGATCCGTCCGGTGCCGATGGACGGCTCCAGCGACAAGGTGCGCTGGGGCAGCCAGATGACGCTGAGCGACGGCATCTTCTGGTACGCCAGCGACGGCGGCATGATGTGGCTGGACACGGCGCAGGACCGTTTCGTGATGGTGCCGGGCGGGCCGGCCGGACAATCCGTCGATGCCTTCGATTTCACCGGCGACGGACTGTGGATGGCCAACGCCGACGGGCTGACCCACTACCGCCGCCGCGATGGCGGCATCGTGGCCGATCGCCGGGTCGACGCGTCGCATGGCTGGCCGTCGGTCAACGTCACCGACTTGCGCGTCGATGCCGAGGGTCGCGTCTGGGTGTTCGGCCACGACGGCCTGTGGCGGTTCGATCCGGACACCGGCGTGTTCCGTTCGTTCGGCCTGCAGGATGGCCTGACCAACGGCGAGTTCTTCCGCGGCTACGCGCGGATGCCGAACGGCTATATCTACGCCGCCACGCTGGGTGGCGTGGTGGCGTTCAACCCGGACCGGAGCAACCAGCAAACCAGCGTGCCGCAGATGGCGCTCACCCAGGCCCGGGTGCATCGCGGCGGCGCCATGCAGGTGCTGCCGATCGGCACGCAACCACTGCGCGTTGGCTGGCGCGACAGCCAGCTTGCGGTGGATGCGCGGGTGTTCTCCTACATCGCTCCGTCCGCCGACCGGTACCGTTTCCTGCTGCATGGTTTCGACAGCGACTGGGTGGACACCGGCAATCGTGGCGAGCGCGACTTCACCGGGTTGGGCGCCGGCGACTACACGCTCGACGTGATGGCCGCGGGGGCCGACGGTCTGTGGGTACACCTGGCCACGCCGCTGCGCATCCATGTGGAAGCGCCGCCGTGGCTGCGCTGGTGGGCGTGGGTGATCTACGCACTGCTGCTGGTGTCGGTGGCCGGCCTGGCCTTGCACAGCTGGCGCCGGCGCCTGGCGCAGCGCCATCACGTGCAACTGGTCGAGCAGCAGCGGCAGATGGCGGAAGCCGCCAGCGCGGCGAAGACCCAGTTCCTGGCCACGCTGAGCCACGAGATCCGCACGCCGATGACCGGCGTGATGGGCATGGCCGAACTGCTGCTGAGCACACCGGGCGAAGACCCAGTTCCTGGCCACGCTGAGCCACGAGATCCGCACGCCGATGACCGGCGTGATGGGCATGGCCGAACTGCTGCTGAGCACACCGCTCGACCCGCAGCAGCACGACTACACGCAGGCGATGCAGCGTTCCGGCGGGATGCTGCTGAAGCTGCTCAACGACGCGTTGGACCTGGCGCGGATCGAGGCCGGCAAGCTGGAGCTGGAGCCGGTGCCGTTCGACCCGCGCCAGTTGCTCGACGACGTGGCGCAACTGGAACAGGGCCTGGCGCACGCCAAGGGTATCCGCTTCGTGCTCGACGAGGCCGACGACTTGCCGGCGCAACTGCTCGGCGATGCGCTGCGCATCAAGCAGGTGCTGCTGAACCTGGCCAACAACGCGCTGAAGTTCACCGAGCACGGCAGCGTCACCTTGCGCGCGCAGCGCATCGACGGTGGTCTGCAGTTCAGTGTCAGCGACACCGGGCCGGGTATTTCCGAGGCCAGCCAGGCACGGCTGTTCCAGCGCTTCGAGCAGGCCGAAGGGCCGCAGCGCCGCGCCGGCAGCGGCCTGGGCCTGGCGATCTGCCGCGAGCTGGTGGACATGATGGGCGGCAGCATCGAACTGGAATCGCGCCTCGCGCACGGCAGCACGTTCCCCTGGCGATCTGCCGCGAGCTGGTGGACATGATGGGCGGCAGCATCGAACTGGAATCGCGCCTCGCGCACGGCAGCACGTTCCGCGTGCGCCTGCCGCTGGCCGAGCCGCCACCCGTCGCGCCCGCGATGGACGTCGCGACGGACCGCAGCTACCGCCTGCTGCTGGTAGAGGACGACAGCATCGTGGCCACGGTGATCCGCGGCCTGCTGGAGCGCGAGGGCCACGCGGTGGTGCATGTGATCAACGGGCTGGCCGCGCTGGCCGAGTTGGCGCATGCCGGCTTCGACGCGGTGCTGCTGGACCTGGACCTGCCCGGCGTCGACGGGTTCCAGATCGCCCGGCTGATCCGCCAGCGCGAGCACGCCGGGCAACACCTGCCGATCGTGGCGGTGACCGCGCGTTCGGGCAGCGAGGACGAGGCGAAGGCGCGCGCGGCGGGGATGGACGGTTTCCTGCGCAAGCCGCTCAGCGGCGAGCAGCTGACCGGCGCACTGGCGCGGGCAGTGAACGGCGTGCCGGCATGAGTCACATGTCGTACTTGTGCAACTCGAAGCCCAGCCGCTGGTATTCGCGCCAACGCGTGCGCGAGCCGTCGCGTTCGGCCGGGTCGGCAGCGACCACTTCCAGCACGCGCTGGTAGCGGCCGGCGGGGCAGGTTTCGCGCAGGTTGATCAGCAGCGGCCGGTCGGCGCTGTCGACACCGGGCGGCACGATCAGCACCGCGGCTTCGTCGTCGTCATCGTCGCCGGCCAGCTGGTGCGGGATCATCGCATCGTCGTCGAATTCCCACAGCAATTCGTCCAGCGCATGCGCCTGGTCGTGGTCGCGGGTCAGGATCAGCGTCGGCTGCTGTCCCGCAAACGCTTTTTTCGCCAGTTCGCAAACGAGCAGCAGCGGCTGTTCGCGAAAGCGCGGCTTGTCGATCAAGTAGAAGTCGGCACGCATGGTGTTGGCGGGATTCGGGAGTCGGGATTGGGGATTCGGAAAACCGGCATGCTACAGGCTTTGGCTCTTGCCAATCCCGAATCTCGAATCACGAATCCCGGTCAATAAGCCACTGCGCCAGCAGCGCCACTGGTCGGCCGGTGGCCAGGCCCTTGCGGCCTTCGTCCCAGGCCGTGCCGGCGATGTCCAGGTGGGCCCAGCGCTGGCCGTCGGTGAAGCGCGACAGGAAACACGCGGCGGTGATTGCGCCGGCGCTCTTGCCGCCGATGTTGGCGACGTCGGCGAAGCCGGAGTCGAGCTGGGCCTGGTAGTCGTCCCACAGCGGCAGGCGCCAGGCGCGGTCGAGCGTTTCCTCGCCGGCGGCGATGAGCTCGGCGGCGAGGTCGTCGTGCTTGCTCATCAGGCCGGTGGCGTGTTTGCCCAGCGCGACCACGCAGGCGCCGGTGAGCGTGGCGGCGTCGATCAGCGCCTGCGGCTGGTAGGTCTGCGCGGTATAGGTCAGCGCGTCGCACAGGATCAGCCGGCCTTCGGCGTCGGTGTTGAGCACTTCGATGGTGAGCCCGGACAGGCTGGTCAGCACGTCGCTGGGGCGGTAGCTGTCGCCGTCGGGCATGTTCTCCACGCTGGGCACCACGCAGACCAGGTTGAGCTTCAGGCCCATCTTCACTGCGGCGACAAACGCGCCGAGCACGCCGGCGGCGCCGCCCATGTCGAACTTCATCTCCTCCATGCCGGCGCCGGGCTTCAGGCTGATGCCGCCGGAGTCGAAGGTGACGCCCTTGCCGACGAACGCGTACGGCTTGTCGCCGTCGTTGCCGCCCTTGTATTCGAGGGCGATCAGGCGCGGCTTGTTGACCGAGCCGCGCGCCACCGCCAGCAGCGAACCGAAGCCGAGCTTCTCCATCGCGACGTCATCGAGCACGCTGCAACTGACCTTGTCCTGCGTGTCGGCGAACGCCTGCGCCTGCGCCGCGATGTACGCCGGGTTGCAGATGTTCGGCGGCAGGTTGGCCAGCTCACGGGCGAAGCGCACGCCGGCGGCAATCGCCACGGCCTGGTCGAGTCCGCCTTGCGCGTCGGCGCCGGCGGCGAAGGCGAGCGCGGCGAGTTCCGGCTGGCGGCTCTTGTCGCGCGGCTTGAACGTGGCGGTGTAGCGGTAGGCGGCGTGGTCGCTGGCCAGCGCGGCGATGCGTACGCGCCAGGCGCTGTCGCGACCGGGTACGTCCACTTCGGTGAGGTAGGACACCGCATGCGCCACCGGCAGGCGGCCGAGCGCGCGTGCCGCCTCGATGTTCACCTTCTGGTAGCGCGCGGCATCGAACGATTTCTGCGTGCCCAGGCCGACCACCAGCACGCGCTGCGCGGCGACGCCGGTGGGCGCGAACAGCAGCGTGGTGCTGCCGGCCTTGCCGCTGATGTCGCCACTTTCCACCTGGCGCTTGATCACTCCGCCGGCGGCGCTGTCCACCTGGGCGGCCGCGCTGGTCAGCACGCCCTGTTCGTACACGCCGACCAGCACGCAGGCGCTGTCGACGGCGGCGGGGGCGGCGGAGCCGAGGCTGAACTGGAGTGTCATCGGGGTGGTTCCTGTATGGGCCCGGCAGCGGCCGGACAGGCTAGACTTGCGGTTTGCCGGCCGATCGGCCGAACCGGTCAAGCGGACAAGTTTATCGCATGCTGAGCATCCTCGACCGCTATTTCCTGCGCGAGCTGGCGCAGACCGTGGCCGCCACCGTGGTGGTGCTGCTGGTGGTCGTGGCCGGCAGCGCGTTCGCCCGGGTGCTGCAGCAGGTCGCCAACGGCAGCTTCCCGGCCAGCGTGATGTTCCAGGTGCTGGGCCTGCGCACGCTCGACGGCCTCACCAACATGATGCCGCTGGCCAGTTTCGTCGGCGTGCTGCTGGGGCTGGGGCGGATGTATCGCGAAAGCGAGATGCATGTGCTGTCCTCCTCCGGCATGGGCCCGCGCGGACTGCTGCGGCCGGTGCTGATCCTCGGTGCGGTGCTGGTGGCGATCACTGCGCTAGTCTCGCTCTGGCTGGGGCCGTGGGCGGTGCGCACCAGCGATGCGATGGTGGCTGTGGCGAACCGTTCGGTGATCGCGGCCGGGCTGGACGCGGGGCGCTTCACCGAGTTGCCGGGCAAGGGCGGCATCATCTTCGTCGACAGCCTCAGCCGCGACGGCAGCAAGTTGGGGCGCACGTTCGTGGCGACCCAGAGCGACAGCAAGAACGGTCCGCCGCACCTGAAGGTGGTCAGCGCAGCCAGCGGCGAGCTATACCAAGAGAGCAACGGCGACGGCCGCTTCATCGCGTTCAAGGACGGCTGGCAGTACGACATTCCGCTCGGCGTGAACAACTGGCGGCAGATGCAGTACCAGCGCAACGACACTTCGCTGTCCAATGTGCAGGCCGACGAGGACGACGATCCGGCGCATTCGAAGAGCAGCTGGGCGCTGTTCCAGTCGGACGATCCGGACGACCGCGCCGAATTCGCCTGGCGCGCCAACGCGCCGCCGTTGACCCTGGTGCTGCTGCTGCTGGCGTTGCCGCTGTCGCGGCAGAGCCCGCGCGAGCCGAAGTACGGCCGGCTGCTGCTGGCGGTGGTCACGTTCTATCTCTACTACACGCTGCTGGCACTAGGCCGCGCGCAGATCGGCAAGGGCCACTGGCACAACGAGGCGCCGCTGTGGGCGCTGCATGCGCTGGTGCTGGCGCTGGCCGGCTGGATGCTGTGGAAGCAGTATTCCCCGCGCAAGTTGCGAGCGCCACCGCCGGCTGTGCCGGCATGACCGTGTTCAACATCAAGCGGGTCGACCGGCTGGTGGCGATGAGCGTGCTCGGCTCGATGCTGATGGTGTGGCTGGTGCTGACCGGCTTCGATGCGGTGACCCAGTTGCTGCGCCAGCTCGGCAACGTCGGCAAGCACGGCTACACGCTGAGCAATGCGGTGGCCTACGTACTGGTGACGTTCCCGCGCCGCGCCTACGAGATGTTCGGCAACGCCGCACTGATCGGCGGCCTGCTCGGCCTGGGCGGACTGGCCGGCACCGGCGAGCTCACCGCGCTGCGCGCGGCCGGCATGTCGCGCTTGCGCATTGCCGGTTCCGCGGTCGGCGTGGTCGCGGTGCTGATCGTCGGCGTGGTGATCATGGGCGAGACACTGGCGCCGTGGGGCGACCAGCAGGCGCAGGTGATGCAGACGCGGGCCAAGCCCGGCAACCTCGGCATGGGCACCAGCAGCGGCCTGTGGGCGCGCGACGGCGCCGACATCATCAATGCGCGCGGCACCTCGCTGAAGCAGCGTGACGGCGTCGGCTCGGTGCAGCTCAGCGACGTGCGCGTGTTCACCTTCACTGCCGACGGCAAGCTCAACCGCCTGGTATGGGCGAAGACCGCCGAACACGACGGCCGGCAATGGGTGCTGCACGACGTGCGCGTCACCACGCTCGATGCGCAGGGCACGCATACCGGTACCGCGGCCGCGCTGCCGTGGAAGTCCAGCCTCGATCCGCAGGTACTGGCGCAGTCGGTGATCCAGCCACAGTACCTTTCCATGCGCGACCTGCGCCGCAACATGGCTTACCTGGAAGGCAACGGCCAAAGCCCCGGCACTTATGCAGTGGCGTTCTGGGGCCGCGCGCTGTATCCGCTCAACGTGCTGGTGCTGGTGCTGTGCGCGATGCCGTTCGCATTCGGCTCGCTGCGTTCCGGCGGCTTGGGCAAGCGCATGTTCATCGGCATCCTGCTCGCGCTCGGCTGGTATTTCCTGCAGCAGGCGATGGTGAATTTCGGCACGGTGTACGGCATGCCGCCACTGCTGGCGAATTTGCTGCCGGCGTCGATCCTGGTGGTGGCGGCCTGGCTGTATTTCCGAAGGCGCGTCTGAGCGCATCGCCGCCCGATGGCGGTGACAGTCGCTGTAAGAGTCCTTCCGGACGCAGCACGCACTTGCCCGGAACGCCCGATGCGGCCAAGCTGATTCCTTTTGCCGACAGCAAGGGGTGGATCGTGGAATGGGTTGATCTGCGCAGCGATACGGTGACGCGTCCGACCGCGGCGATGCGCGCGGCGATGCTGGCGGCCGAAGTCGGCGACGACGTCTACGGCGAGGACCCCACGGTCAACGCGCTGCAGCAGCGCCTCGCCGACGAGCTCGGTTTCGACGCCGGGCTGTTCGTGCCCAGCGGCACCCAGTCCAACCTGCTCGCCTTGCTGGCGCATTGCGAACGTGGCGACGAATACCTGGTCGGCATGGATGCGCATACCTACAAGTTCGAAGGCGGCGGCGCCGCGGTGCTCGGCTCGATCCAGCCGCAGCCGATCGTGCAGGCGGCCGACGGCACCTTGCCGCTGGAGCGCATCGAGGCAGCGATCAAGCCGGTCGACCCGCACTTCGCGCGCACCCGCGTGCTGGCGCTGGAGAACACCTGGCACGGTCGCGTGCTGCCGCTGGATTACCTGCAGGCCGCCCACGACGTGGCGCGCGCGCACGGACTCGGCCTGCATCTGGACGGCGCGCGCCTGTTCAACGCCGCCGTCGCCGGTGGCGTGCCGGCGCGCGAGATCGCGCGGCACTTCGACACGGTGTCGGTGTGCCTGTCCAAGAGCCTGGGTGCGCCGGTCGGTTCGGTGCTGCTCGGTTCGCACGCGCTGATCGACAAGGCACGGCGCTGGCGCAAGGTCGCCGGCGGCGGCTGGCGCCAGGCCGGCATCCTCGCTGCGGCGGGGCTGTACGCGTTGGACCACCACGTGGCGCGGCTGGCCGACGACCACCGCCGCGCGGCCTACCTGGCCGGCCGCCTGCGCGAAATCGCCGGCATCGACCTGCTCGGCCAGTTCACCAACATGGTGTTCGTCGACGTGCCGGCCGAGCGCCTGCGCGAATTGGACGTCCATCTGCGCGAAGCCGGCATCCGCATCAGCATCGGCTACCTGCCCACGCTGCGCCTGGTGACGCATCTGGACATCGACGACGACGGCATCGAGCGCGTCGTCGCGGCGTTCAGCGCGTTTTTCGCGCGCGGCTGACCTTCGCCGCGCCGCGCGTGTCTGCCGGGGCGGCGTCGAACTGGCGGATGAAGTCGCGCACCTGCGGGTAGACCGTTTCGCGCCAGCGGCGGCCGCTGAAGATGCCGTAGTGGCCGGCGCCTTCGATCACCTTGTGCGCGCGGCGTTTGGCCGGGATGTTGCTGCACAGGTCGTGCGCGGCTTCGGTCTGGCCCAGGCCGGAGATGTCGTCCAGTTCGCCCTCGACGGTAAGCAGGGCGCTGTGCCTGATCGCGGCAGGGTTCACCCGCTCGCCCGCCACGTCCCACAGGCCGCGCGGCAGCAGGAATTGCTGGAACACCTTCTCGATCGTGTCGAGATAGAACTCGGCCGGCATGTCCAGCACGGCGTTGTACTCGTTATAGAACTTGCGGTGCGATTCGGCGTCGTCGAGGTCGCCGCGCAGCAGGTCCTGGTAGAAGTCCCAGTGCGAGCTGAGGTGCCGGCCGGGGTTCATCGCGATGAAGCCGGCGTGCTGCAGGAAGCCCGGGTAGACTTCGCGGCCGCGGCCGGGATAGTTCGATGGCACCGTGTGGATCACGTTGCCCCTGAACCACGACAACGGCTGGTTGGTGGCCAGGTTGTCGACGCTGGTGGGGCTGCGGCGCGGGTCGATCGGGCCGCCCATCATGGTCAGGCTGCGCGGCGTGTCTTCGCCGCGTGCGGCCATCAGCGACACCGCCGCCAGCACCGGCACAGTCGGCTGGCACACCGAGATCACGTGCAGGGTGGATGCGCCGATGTGGCGGATGAATGCCTCGACGTAGGCGATGTAGTCGTCCAGCCCGAACGGGCCGGCCGCGGCCGGCACCATGCGCGCGTCGACCCAGTCGGTGATGTAGACCTTGTGGTCGCGCAGCAGCGTGCGCACGGTGTCGCGCAGCAGCGTGGCGTGATGGCCGGACAGCGGCGCCACCACCAGCACCACCGGATCGCTCTTCATCTTCTCGATGGTGGACGGATCGTCGCTGAAACGCTTGAAGCGCTTCAGCTGGCAGAACGGCTTGGCCAGCGCAACCCGCTCGATCACCGCGATCTCGTGCTCGTGCGCGGTGGCGGTGTGGATGCCGAATTCGGGCTTCTCGTAATCCTTGCCGAGGCGATGGGCCAGCTCGTAGCCGGCAGCCATCCGCTGTGCGCCCGGCAGCTGCGCGAACGGGCTGCTGGTGTCGTTGAGCATGCGCGCGCTGGCCTGCGCGAAGTGACTCAACGGGCCGAGGAACGCGCGCTGCCATTCATGGATCTGATAAAGCATCGGAGGTGGGTGAGCCGCAGACGAAAGGATCATCTTAGCGCCGTTTGATCCCCGCGTGTTGCGATGCCGCAAGCGCGGTGCCCAGTCCAATCAGTGACTTGGCGTTGTGGCCGGGCGGTAACGGCAGCGCAACAGCAGTTCGTCGACCCCGTCCGTGTCGCCCAGTCCATCGCGCCATCGCAGCGGTTTCTGGAAGCGCAGGCCGAGCGGCATGAACACCCGGTTGTACCACCACATCGCGCGCTCGCGCCGATGGATGAGGTACCACTGGCCGAGTTCAAGCAGGCGCGGCGACTTCGGCTGCATGCCGTACACCGCGCTGCGTTCGATGACGAAGCCGTGCCGGGCGAGCCGGGCCGCGATCTGCTCCGGCTCGTAGCGGCGGCAGTGGCCGACGAAGTCGTCGAACGCGGTCCATGCCGCCGGATGCAGCGGCACCGACAGCAGCACGCTGGCGCCGGGTGCGGCCACGCGCGCCAGTTCCGCCAGCGCGGCGGCGTCGTCGGCGACGTGTTCGAGGATGTCGAGCGCGCAGACCAGGTCGAAGCTGGCGTCGGCGCAGGGCAGGGCGCCGATCATGCCGTGCACCGCCGCGGCGCCGCTGTCGTGCAGGCGGCGCAGCGCGGCGTGGCTGAGGTCGACGAAACAGGTACCGCGCAACGGCAACCGCGGGCGCAGGCCGGGCGCCACCTCCAGCCGGCGCGGCGCGGCGTCGGCCAGCTCGTGAAGCAGCGGCCAGGTGTTGAAGCGCTCCGGCGCGATCAGTTTCGCCTGCGCCCACAGCGACTCGTAGAAATCGTGGTTGGTGCGGACCAGTGCGGCGTCGCTGCGGCTTTCGGCGTAAGGCGGTTCGGGCATCGGCGGATTGAACCGCGGCTGTGCTGAGCGAAGCGTGAAACTCAGTCCATCCGGCGGATCTCGGTGCCGGCCGCGATGTCGTGCAGCGTACGCCGTCGCGGATCGAACGCGGCCACGGCGAACCAGCCGGCCCACACGGCCAACAGCGTCCACACCGTCGCGCGCAGCCCGAGCACCGGCGCCAGCAACAGCAACACCAGTGGCGCGGCCGCCACCAGCACGCGGATCAGCGCCTGCTGCAGCGACGGCGCGCCGCCATCGTCGCGGGTGACCCGGATACGCCACGGCCGCATGCCCAGCGTCTGCCCGCCGCGCCGCCATGAGCTGATGAAATACGTCGCCACCACCAGGCCCTGCAGCACCTGGTACCAGATCGGCACGGCCACCGTCGCGCCGGTGCGGATCAGCTTGCCGCCGGTGGCGAGCTGGCACAGCAAGCCCACCACCATCACGATCGCCAGCACGATCAGCAGGTCGTAGACCAGCGCCAATAAGCGGCGCCACAGCGGGCACGGGGTGTCGGTGGTGGCGAAGTTCGGCGGCATCGTGGGTCGGTCGCTTGCGTAGTGCGCGTGCAATGGCCAGCATCGTGCGCATGGGAGAGGAAGAAAACCGCGCCAGTATCGCCGAAGCCGACCGGCTGAGCATAAGCATGTTCGTGGAACGGGTGTGGTCGGAAGACGGCCTGGCCGACCGCACGCTGGAGGCGTACCGGCGCGACCTCGAGGTGCTGGCGATCTGGCTGGCCACGCGCGGGCGCAATCTGCGCACGGCACGACGCGAGGACATTTCCGCGTATCACGGCGCGCAGTCGGTGGCGGTGCGTTCGATCGCGCGGCGGCAATCGGCGTTCCGCCGCTACTACGCGTTCCTCGCCCGCAGCGAGCCGGGCTTCGCCGACCCGACCCTGCTGATCGAGCGCCCGAAGTTGCCGCGCAGCCTGCCCAAGGCGCTGGCCGAACGCGAGATCGAGGGCCTGCTCGGCGCACCTGACACCGACACCATGCTGGGCCTGCGCGATCGCGCGATGCTGGAGCTGATGTACGCCTCCGGCCTGCGTGTGTCCGAACTGGTGGAGTTGCCGCTGGCCGCGCTGAACCCGCGCCAGGGCGTGCTGCGCGTCACCGGCAAGGGCGGCAAGGACCGGCTGGTGCCGGTCGGCGAGGAAGCGTTGGCGCGTATCGGCGCCTACCTGGCCGACGCGCGGCCGGCGCTGGCGAAAGGCCGCCAGCCGCAGGCGCTGTTCCTTAGCAAACGCGGCGAAGGCATGACCCGGCAGATGTTCTGGACTTTGGTGAGGCGCTACGCACTCAAGGTCGGCATCAACCCGAAACGCATCTCGCCGCACGTGCTGCGGCACTCCTTCGCCACCCACCTGCTCAACCACGGCGCCGACCTGCGCGCGCTGCAGATGCTGCTCGGCCACAGCTCGCTCAGCACCACGCAGATCTACACCCTGGTGGCGAAGGAAGGCCTGAAGCGGCTGCATGCGCAGCATCATCCACGCGGGTGAGCGATGGGCGGCTGTGCCGCATGGAGCAACCAGCGCCTCGCGGGAATGACGATGGCTACAGGCGGGCGCCGTCTGTGTCTAACGCGCTTTCGCCGTCGTGGCGTGGCGGGTGATGAAGTCGCGGATCAGGTCGGCCACCGTGTCCAGGTATTCGTCCAGGATGAAGTGGCCGCCGTCGAGCAAGTGCAACTCCGCACCCGGTACGTCGGCCAGGTAGGCGCGGGCGCCGGCTTCGGGGAAGAACGCATCGTTGCGGCCCCACGGCAGCAGCAGCGGCGGCTGCCGTTCGCGCAACCAGCGTTGCCACGTCGGATACAGCGCCACGTTGGACTGATAGTCGTACAACAGGTCGAGCATCACCTGCGCGCGGCCGGGCTGGTCGAGCCAGTGCTGGTCCAGCAGCCAGCTGTCGGGGTTGATCCGCTGCGGGTCGGCGGCGCCGTCGACGTGCTGGGCGCGCGTGGCGGCGATGGTGAGTGCACCGCGCACATTGGCTTCCATGCCGGCGCGATCGGCCCAGTACTTCACCGCCGGCTGCATGCTGGGTCCCAACCCGGCCTCGTAAGCATTGCCGTTCTGCGCGATCACGCCCTGGATCCAGTCCGGATGGCGGCTGGCGATGCGATAGCCGACCGGCGCGCCGAAATCGAACACGTACATGAAAAACCGGGTCGCGCCGAGATGGCGCAGCCAGTGCTCGGTGATGTCGGCCAGGTGGTCGAACGTGTAAGCGAAGCTGCCGCCGGCGTTGCTGGAGGCTGGCGCGCTGCTGTAGCCGAAACCGGGGTAGTCCGGCGCCAGCAGGTGGAATCGGTCGCTCAATCGGTCGATGAGTGTCGCGTACTGGTGTGACGCGGCGGGGAAGCCGTGCAGCAGAACCAGCAAAGGCGCGTCGGCCGGACCGGCCTCGCGATAGAAAATCTCCAGGCCATCGGTCGTCACGGTACGGTGTTGCACGGTACGCGTGCTGCCGTTTGTTGGCGCGGTGGTGGGGTGGGTGGACTGCATTGATGCCGCCATGGCGGTTTGCCTCCTTCGGTTGTTGCTGCCTGGCGCGGATTGCCGCGCCTTGGCTTTGACTAATGTATCCATCCATTAGTATGCTGGCAACCCCGGATGACTCTGCAGGCTTGGCCACATGACGGCTTCGTTTCGCTTTCCATTGCTTGGCGAGCCGCTGTCGCTCGACCTGGTGAATACGCGCGTGCGCCGTGGCGGAATCGACGTGGACCTGCTGGAGACACCCGCGGCGCTGGCGGCGTGGCTGCGAGCCGAGTCGGCACGACTGGCATGGTCGGGCGCGGTGGAGGTGGCCGATCTGCAGGCGGTGCGGGGATTGCGCGCAACGCTGGCCGTGGTGCTGGCCGCCCGGCGCGACGGTGTGCGACCGGCGGCAGCCGCATTGCGGCAACTGAATGTGGCGCTGGCTGCGCCTGCGGCTGCCTCCCGTCTGGTCTGGCCGGCCGCCGGCCCACAGCTGGTGCGGCCGAGCGCAACCTCCCAGCGTGACGCGCTGCTGCAGGTGTTGGCGGCCGACGCGGTGGCCGTGCTCACCGGCCCGTCAGCCAAGTTGCTGCGCGAATGCGCGCACCCCGATTGCGTGCTGCAATTCGTTGCGAACCATCCGCGCCGGCGCTGGTGCTCGGCCACGGGCTGCGGCAACCGCGCGCGGGTGGCGCAGCACTATCAGCGGCAACAGGCGGGCGGCTGATGCCGAACCCGCATGCCGCCGACCGGCCCGTCGCGCCGGTCGCTTCGCGCTGGATGCTGCCGGTCATCTGCAGCGCCGCATTTCTGGTGTTCGTGCAGGCGTTCATGGTGGCGCCGCTGATTCCGCGGCTGGCAACGGTGTTCCATGGCCCGGTCGGCTGGATTGGTCTGGCGGTGCCGGCCTATCTGCTGCCGCATGGACTGGCCACGCTGGTGTGGGGTCCGTTGTCGGACCGGCTCGGCCGGCGTGCGGTGATTCTCGGTTCGCTGTTGCTGTTCATGGCATTCACCGTGGGCACGGCGTCGGCCGGCAGCATTGAGGTGTTCCTGGCCTGGCGGGTTGCCACCGGCGTGGGGGCCGCGGGGATCGTGCCGATCAGCCTGACCCTGATTGGTGATGTCGTGCCGTTCCAGCAACGCGGTCGCGCGCTCGGCTGGCTGTTCGGCTCGATTGCCGGCGGCACCGCCACCGGCGCCACCGTGGGCGCGTTGCTGGAGCCGGTGCTCGGCTGGGCGGGCCTGTTTCTGCTGGTGGCTGCACTGGGTGCCGCGTTGACCGTTGCCGCAGTCGGCATGGGCGCGTTCCCGCGGCTGCGCCGGCCGGCGGCACCGGCGTGGGCGGTCATCGTGCAGGGCTACGTCGCGCTGCTGTCGCTGGCGCGGGCGCAGCGCACGTACGCGTATGTGCTGATCAATGCGGTGGTGCAGTCGGGTGTCTACACCTGGTTGGGCGTGTATCTGCACCAGCGTTTCGGGCTGGGCGAAGTGGGCATCGGCTTGGCGCTGATGGGTTATGGCGTGCCCGGCTTGCTGTTCGGTCCGGTGATCGGGCGGCTGGCCGATCGCCATGGTCGCGCACGGATCATTCCCGCCGGCGTGGCGCTGACCGGCGCGTGCGCGCTGCTGCTGGCGGTGCCCTTGCCGTTGGTGGCGGTGCAGTTGGCCATCGTCACGCTGTCGCTGGGTTTCGATCTGACTCAGCCATTGCTGGCCGGCATCGTCACCGACCTGCACGGCAACCGCGCGCAGGCGGTGGGCTTGATGGCGTTTGCCTTGTTCACCGGTTTTGGCCTGGGCAGCCTGCTGTTCCAGTGGGTGCTGGCGTGGGGCTTCGGCGCGGCGCTGCTGATGTTCGGTATCGCCGCTTTGCTGGCAGCTGGCGTCGCGCTGGTGCTGTTTCGCGGCGAGCGACCGCCGCCAGTTGGCCGGCCGTTGCCGACGTGAAGCAGCTTCGCAGTCGGCCGGCTGTGCGAGGAGGAGTGATCCGTCGATACCCCATGCGTGGATCGAAATCGAGGAGGTTGGCGGTGTTGGAGAAACTGTTGCTGGCGCGGTGCATCGGCGGGCTTTTCCTGGGTGCTTGCGCCGCCGAGAACGATACGGCGCCAGCTACCGGCCTTCCGATGATTTACACGTCCGCCCACATGCGCAGCAGGTTCGCATGCGACTTGCTGATGGCGTCGAACGTGGGGCTCTTGCCTTCGCGGCCGAAGATCTGTCGCTTGGCGTTGTCCAGGTCCCACAGCAGTTCGCGTTTGGCGGCCTCGCGCACCTGGCTCTGTACCCAGATGATGGCGGCGTAGCGTGCGCCCTGGGTGACCGGGGTGACGTGGTGCAGGGAGTTGGCCGGGTAGGCGATGGCGGATCCGGCGTCCAGCTTGAAACCGTATTCCACGCCGTTGGTGTCCACCACCAGGTCGCCGCCGGTGTAGCTCTTGGGATCGGACAGGAAAACCGTGATCGCCACGTCGCTGCGCACCGCATTGCCGAGGCCGCCCATCACCGGGGCATCGACGTGCCGGCCGTATTGCATGCCGACGTCGTAACGGTTGAACAGCACTTGCGTCATCGCGGACGGCAGCACCGACGCCTGCAGCATCGCATTGCGCAGAAAGGCGTCGCGCACGATGCCCCGCAGCCTGGCTTGGCTTTCGGTGTTGATGTCGACCTGCAGGTTCTTCTTGACCTCGCGTGCCGACCAGCCGGCCGTGCTGGCGCCGTCGACGAACGAGGCGTCATGAAGTTCGCTGCGGATCGCGCCGAGTTCCTCGGCGGTCAATACGTTGGGAGCACAAGTAATCAAGGCGATTCCACCCAGCAATTCAATCCGTTGGACGAAGCGGCGAGTGTACGGCAAAGCGTTTTACCGACTCGTCTACATGCATCATGGAAATTTACCATTGAACGGAGGGCTTGATCGCTGGTTTTGCGAGCGAGGGGCGTTCATCCGCCTGTGCGAGAATGTGTTCCTGCGGCCGCTACCCCGCGCGGACCGAATCGAATGAGGTTGATGGTGATGTTGAAGAAACTGTTGCTGGCATTGTGCATCGGCGGGCTTTCCCTGGCCGCCTGTGCGGCCGAAAACGATGCGGCGCCGGCAGCCAGCCCGGCGGTGACGCCGGCGGCGCAGCAGATGGTGCGGCAGGCGATCAAGAGTCTGGCGGCGAACGTGCAGGTCGACTCGATCGAGCCGGCGCCGATGCCGGGCTTCTACCAGGTGATCGCCGCCGGCCAGATGCTCTACGTCAGTACCGACGGCAAGTACGCGATGCACGGCGACGTGATCGACCTGAGCCGCAAGAAGAATGTCAGCGACGACGCCTGGGCACGCTTCCGCAAGGTTGAACTGGCCAAGGTGCCGGCGTCCGAGCGCATCGTGTTCGCGCCGCCGAACCCGAAGTACACGATCACCGTGTTCACCGATGTCAACTGCGGCTTCTGCCGCGCGCTGCACGAGCATGTGGCCGCATTCAACAAGGAAGGCATCGCGGTGGAGTACCTGGCGTGGCCGCGCGAAGGCCTGGTGACCACCGCCGGGCGGCCCACCCCGACCTATACCGAGATGGTTTCGGTGTGGTGCGCGAAGGACCGCAAGGCGGCGTTCACCGCCGCGAAGGAAGGCCGTGCGCCGGCGCCGGCGACCTGCGCCGACAGCCCGGTCAAGGACCAGTTCAACCTGGGCGTGAAGCTGGGCGTCAACGGCACCCCGGCGATCTACGGCCCGGATGGCCGCGTGCTGGGCGGCTACGTGACCCCCGAACAGCTGCTGCAGGCTCTGAAGCAGGGCGGTTGAGGCTGCGGCTTGTCCCGCCCCTGCCTTGCAGGGGTGGAGCCAGGGCGATGCCGTATTGCAGCATGGGTTAGAATGGGCGTTTCCTTCGCATAGTGCCGTTCCCCGCATGATCGCACTCGACGGGCAGAACGCCCTCTCGCCGTTCCGCCTCGAACGCCTCAATGCCCGCCTGGATGCCCTGCATCGTGGCGTGCGCGTGCAGGCGTCGTGGTTCGTCTACTTCGTCGACGCCGAGACGGCGCCGGAGGGTGCGCTGCGCCAGCGCCTGCTGGCCGTGCTGGAGGCGAAGGACGCGGCGCCGGAGCCGGCCACGCTGTGGGTGGTGCCGCGACTGGGCACGATCTCGCCGTGGTCGAGCAAGGCCACCGACATCCTGCATGGCGCCGGTTTCGACGTGCCCGGCTTCAATTTGCGTCGGGTCGAGCGCGGCCTGGCCTGGCAGGTGGCCGGCCTGCCGCCGGTCGAGGCGCCGGACCATGTCGCGATCATGGCCGTGCTGCACGATGCGATGACGCAGTCGGTGCTGCGGCGGATCGAGGACGCGCAAGGCCTGTTCCTGGCCGGCTCGCCCGGCGACCTGGTGCACGTGGCGCTCGGCGCCGACCCGCAGGCCGCGCTGGCCGCGGCGAATGCGCGGCTGGGCCTGGCGCTGGCCGACGACGAGATCGACTACCTGGTCGATCGCTACGCCGAACTCGGCCGCGACCCCACCGACGCCGAGCTTTTCATGTTCGCCCAGGCGAACTCCGAGCATTGCCGGCACAAGGTGTTCAACGCCAGCTGGACGGTCGACGGCGCGGAGCAGGACAAGACCCTGTTCGGCATGATCAAGCACACCCACCGGCGTTCGCCCGCACATACCCTGTCCGCGTATTCGGACAACGCGGCGGTGATCGAGGGCAGCACCGGCCGGCGCTTCTTCGCCGACCCGGCCGATGGCGTGTGGCGCGGCCACGAGGAACGCATCGACTACGCGATCAAGGTGGAGACGCACAACCATCCCACCGCGATCGCACCGTGGCCCGGCGCCGCCACCGGTGCCGGCGGCGAGATCCGCGACGAGGGTGCCACCGGCCGCGGCGGCAAGCCGAAGGCCGGGCTCACCGGTTTCTCGGTGTCCGACCTGCGCATTCCCGGCCTGCCGCGGCCGTGGGAAGTGGATCGCCCGCTGCCGCCGCGGATGGCCAGCGCGTTCGAGATCATGCGCGACGGCCCGCTCGGTGCCGCCGCGTTCAACAACGAATTCGGCCGCGCCTGCCTGGGCGGCTATTTCCGCAGCTACGAGCACGAGAGCGCCGAGCCCGGCCTGCGCCGTGGCTACGACAAGCCGATCATGCTGGCCGGTGGGCTGGCCAACCTGCGCCCCGGCCACGTGCTGAAGCACGCGGTGCAGCCGGGCAACAAGGTGATCGTGCTGGGTGGCCCGGCGATGCTGATCGGGCTGGGCGGTGGCGCGGCCTCGTCGGTTGCCGGCGGCGCGTCGACCGCGGAGCTGGACTTCGCCTCGGTGCAGCGCGACAACGCCGAGATGGAGCGGCGCTGCCAGGAAGTGATCGACGCCTGCTGGGCGCGCGGCGAGCACAACCCGATCGTCAGCGTGCACGACGTCGGCGCCGGCGGCCTGTCCAACGCGATTCCCGAACTGCTCAACGACGCCGGCGTCGGCGGCGTGATCGACCTGTCGAAGATTCCCTGCGACGACCCCTCGCTGTCGCCAATGCAGGTGTGGAGCAACGAATCGCAGGAACGCTACGTGCTGGCGATCGCGCCGGAAAACCTGGCCGAATTCGAAGCCATGTGCCAGCGCGAACGCTGCCCCTACGCCGTCGTCGGCGATGCCACCGTCGAGCGTCGCCTGTTGGTGACACGAGCCGTTGCTTCTACCGAATCCCAAATCCCGAATCCCAAATCCCGGGAGATCGTCATCGACCTCCCCATGGACGTGCTGTTCGGCAAGCCGCCGCGGATGCATCGCGACGCCACGCGGTTGAAGATACGCATCGACCTGGTGCCGGACCTCACCGGCATCGGCATGGACGAGGCGCTGTTGCGCGTGTTGCGGCTGCCCACCGTGGGCAGCAAGAGCTTCCTGATCACGATCGGCGACCGTACCGTCGGCGGTCTGAATGCGCGCGACCCGATGGTCGGTCCGTGGCAGGTGCCGGTGGCCGACTGCGCGGTGACCATCGCCGATTTCGACGGCTATGCCGGCGAGGCGATGGCGATGGCCGAGCGCGCGCCGGTGGCCTTGCTGAGCAGCGCCGACGCGGCACGGCTGACGGTCGGCGAGGCGATCACCAACCTGGCCGCGGCGTCGATCGAACATCTCGGATTGATTCGGCTCTCTGCGAACTGGATGGCCGCGGTCAACCATCCGGGCGAGGACGCGGCGCTGTTCGACGCGGTCAAGGCGATCGGCATGGAACTGTGCCCCGAGCTGGAGATCTCGATCCCGGTCGGCAAGGACTCGCTGTCGATGCAGACGGTGTGGCAGGTCGGCGACACCGCGCAGCGCACGGTATCGCCGGTGTCGCTGGTGATCACCGGTTTCGCCCGGGTCAGCGACGTGCGCCGCACGCTCACGCCGCAGCTCAGGCTCGACCGCGGCAACTCCGCGCTGTGGCTGATCGACCTGGGTGCCGGGCGCGACCGTCTTGGCGGCTCGGCGCTGACCCAGGTGTTCAATCGCTCGGGCGGCGTGCCGCCGAACCTGGATGACGCGAAACGGCTGAAGGCGTTGTTCGAGCTGATCCAGGAAGCGAACGCGGGCGGCCTGCTGCTGGCCTACCACGACCGCTCCGACGGCGGCGTCATCACCACCTTGCTGGAGATGGCGTTCACCGGCCACTGCGGCCTGGAAATCCATCTGGACGGCTGGGCCGAGGCGACGTTGCGCGCGCTGTTCAACGAGGAACTCGGCGCGGTGGTGCAGGTGGCCGAGGCGAACCGCGAGGCGTTCGAGGCCTTGCTGGTCAAGTACGAGTTGGCCGGCATCAGCCATCGCATCGGTCGGCCGAAGGAGAAGCTGGGGATCAAGCTGTTCCTCGGCGACGAGACCTTGTTCAAGTGGAACTGGAGCACGCTGTTCAAGGCGTGGAACGAGACCAGCCACGCGATGCAGCGCCTGCGCGACAACCCGCTCACCGCCGATGCCGAGTCGGAGTGGCGGCTCGACGATGCCGATCCGGGCATCACCCCGAAGCTCACGTTCGATCCGGCGCAGGATGTCGCCGCGCCGTTCATCGGCAAGGGCGAACGCCCACGCATCGCGATCCTGCGCGAGCAGGGCGTCAACGGCCAGGTCGAGATGTCGGCCGCGTTCACCCGCGCCGGTTTCGACGCGGTGGACGTGCACATGTCCGATCTCGCCAGCGGGCGGATCCGGCTGGCGGACTTCCGCGGCTTCGCGGCCTGCGGCGGGTTTTCCTACGGCGACGTGCTCGGTGCCGGCCGCGGCTGGGCCACCTCGATCCTGTACAACGAGATGCTGCGTGCCGAGTTCACCGCGTTCTTCGCCGATCCGACGAAGTTCGCGCTGGGCGTGTGCAACGGCTGCCAGATGCTGTCGCAGCTGAAGGAGATCATTCCCGGCGCGCAGCACTGGCCGAAGTTCCTGCGCAACGCGTCCGAACAGTACGAGGCGCGCCTGGCCACGCTGGAGATCCTCGACACGCCGAGTCTCTTCTTCAAGGGCATGGCCGGCTCGCGGATTCCGGTGGCGGTGGCGCACGGCGAGGGCCGGGTGAGTTTCCCGCACGCCTGCAGCCCGTCGAAGTCGAACGGCGCGGTGCGCTTCGTCGACAACCGCGGCAAGCCGACCGAGAACTTCCCGCTCAACACCAACGGCTCGCCGGGCGGCCTGGCCGGCTTCACCGCCGCCGATGGCCGCGTGACGATCATGATGCCGCACCCCGAGCGCGTGTTCCGCAGCGTGCAGCTGAGCTGGCATCCGGAACAGTGGGGCGAGGATTCGCCGTGGATGCGCATGTTCCGCAACGCCCGCGTGTGGTGCGGCTGATCGCCCACCGCGCAACGAGGCGCTGAGCGGTGGCCTGGCGCCGCTGGTGGCGTGGCGTGCTGGCGCGGGCGATTTGGCTGGCCCTGCTGGCGTTGTTGCCGTGGTGGCTCGGCCTGCCGTTGCTGCTGGCGCTGGCGGCCGTGGTGGCCTTGCTGCAGCACCGGCTGGCCGTCGCGCATGCCGCGTTGATCCGGCGCGCCTTGCGCTGGGGCTTGCCGGGCGTGCTGTTCGCGCTGCAGCAGGCACTGGGCGGCGATGTGTTTGCCTGGGGCGCGGCCTTGCTGGGCGCCCTGGCCGGCTACACGTTGCTGGCCGGCCTGGAGGCGTGGCTCGACCGCGCGCTGCGCCGCGCACCGGCGGCCGCGCCGTCCGCCGAGTGGCCCGAGCTGGCGATGGCGCCGATCGGCCCGGCCGCGGAAATCATCGAGCTGCAGCCGCCGGCGTGGCGGGACGTCACGGACGAGCTGGTCGATCCGCTGGATGGCCGCGTGGTCTACCGCGATGGCGCGTACTTCTTCGAAGCCGGCGAGCGCATCGACGGCGTCGGCACGTCGGCCGCATTCAGTCCGGGTGGACGCTGGTTCGCCGCGCGCCTGCACCACGACCGCGGCGTGCTGCTGTGGGATCGCCAGCGCGAGCGGCAGCATCGCCTGCGCGGCTGGCAGCTGGGTGGCTGGTATCGCGAGCAGCCGTGGCTGCTGCGTCGCGACGACGACATGCCGCTGGCGTTGCCGGCGGTGCTTGGCGAAGACGACGTGGAAGAAACGTGAAGCTGCGACGAGCCACGAATTCCGGGCCATGATGTCGCGGACTGTTCTCCCTGGGCATGTCTCCGCGCATACTTGTCGGGTGGCTACTCCTGTTTCCCATCGCTCGCCGTTCGCGCTGGCGCTCAGCGTGATCGTGGTGTCCGCCGACAGTGGCCCGACGCTGCGTGAGTGTGTGCGCAGTGTGCTGGCCAGCACGCTGCCGCTGGAACTGATCCTGGTCGACAACGATTCGCACGACGGCGTGCCCGAGGCGATCGAACGCGCGCATGCGCACGACACGCGGCTCAAGGCGATCTACAACTATCGCAACCTGGGCTTCGGCCCGGCGGTGAACCTCGCCGCGAGGCAGGCGCATGGCCAGGCGCTGATGATCCTCAATCCCGACTGCCTGCTGCAGCAGGACGATCTGCAGCGCTTGCTGGCCCTGCTTTCCGGCCAGCCCAAGGCCGGCCTGATCGGCGCGGTGGTGTGCGATGCCGACGGCCGCCCCGATCCGGCTTCGTGGCGCCGCGACCCGCTGCTGCAGCGCTCGCTCAACAGCCTGCTCGGCCGTTCCGGCGAGAAGGTCAACATCGAGCGGGAGATTCCGGCCGAGGTGGTCGAGGCCGAAGCGGTGTCGGGCGCGGTGATGCTGATGCCACGCGCGATGTTCCAGCGCCTCGGCGGTTTCGACGAAGACTACTTCCTGCACTGCGAAGACCTGGACCTGTGCCGCCGCGTGCGCGACCTCGGCTACCACGTGCTGCTGGCCGGCGACGTGCGCGTGCAGCACGGCAAGGGCAGTTCCAGCCGGCATCGCCCGGTATTCGTCAGCCGGCACAAGCACCGCGGCATGTGGCGCTGGTTCCGCAAGCACGATCCGGCCGCACGCAATCCGCTGACGGCTGGCGTGGTGTGGCTGGGCATCTGGACGCATTTCCTGCTGCAGATCCCGGGCCAGCTGTGGCGGTTGCCGAGAAAGCGCGGCGCGCAGCACGCGACCGGAAGCGAATAGCGCGGGCGCACGTTGCCGGCGTTGCCGCGACGTGTTGCACCGCGCGGCGGGTTTGCCGCACTGTCCACCTTTTCGCTTCCGGTTTCGCCAGCCACCATGTCCAGCCCCCGCACGCTCGCCACCTTTGCCACGCTCGGCCTGATCGCCATGACCGCGGTGTGGGGCTCCACCTTTGTGCTGATCAAGGACGTGGTCGGGCGCATGCCGGTGGCGGATTTCCTGGCCGTGCGTTTCGTGATCGCCGCCGTGGCGATGCTGGCGCTGTTCGCACGGCCGGTATGGCGGCTCGGCCGCCAGCAGGTGCTGCATGGTCTGCTGCTCGGCGTGATCTACGGCATCGGCCAGCTGTTGCAGACCTGGGGGCTGACGCTGATCTCGCCCAGCGTCAGTGGTTTCGCCACCGGCATGTATGTGGTGTTCACGCCGATCCTGGCGTTGCTGCTGTTGCGTCAGCACATGGCCGGCGTGGTGTGGCTGGCGGTGCTGCTGTCCACCGCCGGGCTGGCGTTGCTGTCGCTGAACGGCGTCTCGGTCGACCTGGGTGTGTGGCTGACCCTGGCCTCGGCCGCGTTGTACGCGCTGCACATCGTGCTGCTCGGCCAGTGGTCGCGGCAGGGCGAGGCGTTCGGCCTGTCGGCGGTGCAGATGGTGGCGATCGCGGCGGTCTGCCTGCTCGCCACCGCGCCGCACGGGCCGGTGCTGCCGCCCGACCGCAGCGCCTGGTTCGCCGTGCTGTACATGGCGCTGGTCGCCGGCGCCGGCGCGATGCTGATGCAGACCTGGGCGCAGTCGCACCTGCCGGCGGCGCGCGCGGCGATCGTGATGACTACCGAGCCGGTGTTCGCCGCCGCGTTCGCGGTGCTGCTGGGCAGCGACGTGCTGAGCTGGCGCATGCTGCTCGGCGGCGGGCTGATCCTGGCCGCGATGTACCTGGTCGAGCTGATGCCGCGACGCGCGGCGCTATCCGCCGAGGCGGCGCATCACGAGGTGTGAGGTTTCGCTGCGTGTCGTGCCGCTCGCGTCTGCAGCGCGATGCGCACCAGATACACCACGATCGCCGCGTTGCCGGCCAGAGTGGCCAGCTTGAGCCAGCCGAAGCCGTGCAGCGTCTCGTACAGTTCCAGCGGGATCAGCGAGCCGGTGGCGATCACCGTGAACCATTCGGCCCAGTACTTGCCCAGCCACAGGCCGACGCCTTCGATGCCGAACAGCACGGCATAGCCGAGTGCGACCGCGCCGACCGCGACGAACCGGCTCGGTCCGAAATCCTCCAGCAGGCCGACCAGTTTCCAGCGCAGGCTGTTGCTGTCGGCCAGCGAAAGGTGCTCCAGCCAGTGCACCAGGTGCTCGAAGTTCTGCTGGCGATCGAGATGAAACGCCGCCATCGCCACCAGCAGCAGGCACGCGGTCTTGATGATCTCGTAGATCGCGATGACGCGCAGGCCGGGGTGATGCTGCACCGGGCTGGCCTCGTGCGGGGGAAGTGCGGGGTTCTTGTGCTCGGGCATGACGGGACACGGGACAGGCAAGCCGCCCATTGTCCTCGCTTGCGCGCGGTTGACCAGTGCGTACCGGCACGGTCGCCGTAGGTGCGCGGGTGCAGGAGCCTGCCGGCGGGCGACGCTCCTTGACGGGGATCGGGAGCCGTCGAGAGCATGGCCTGCCGGCAGGTTCGTGCAACGTCGTCGCGACGGCCTTTAGCAGCAGCGCCCGCCGGTGCCCTTGTAGCGGGCTTCCTGCCGTTCGCGGAAGAACTCCTTGTAGCTGGGTACCTTGCGTTCGGGATGGTGTTCGCGCAGGTGCTTCACGTAGACGTCGTAGTCGGGCACGCCGCAGCACAGGCGGGCGGTTTGCACCGCCCACTTGCGTACGGACTGGAGGGTTGCGTTCATCGCGTCGTCCTCAGCCGGTCACGCTGCCCAGCGCCACGTACGGTTCTTCGTGCGCGGTCGGGTGATTGGTCTGCCAGGCCTTGACCAGCGCACGCAGGCAGAACAGCACCATCGCCACGATCAGCGCCATGAACAGGCCGGTCAGCGCCATGTCCACGTAGTTGTTGGTGACGATCCGCTGCATCTCGGCCGCGTTCTTGGCCGGAGCCAGCAACTGGCCCTGCTGCATGGCTGCGGAGTACTTGTTGGCGGCGGCGGTGAAGCTGATCGGGCCGCTGAGCTTCTCCCAGCCGGCGGTGAGCGTGCAGACGATCAGCCACAACGCGGGGATGCCCGGCACCCACACGTAGCGCTCGCGCTTGAGTTTCACCACCACCACGGTGGCCAGCATCAGCGCGATCGCGGCCAGCATCTGGTTGGCGATGCCGAACAACGGCCACAAGGTGTTGATGCCGCCGAGCGGGTCGACCGCACCCTGGTACAGGAAGTAACCCCACAGCGCCACGCAGATTGCGGTGGCCAGCAGGTTGCCGGTCCACGACTCGGTGGCCTGCAGCGGCTTGTAGATCAGGCCGGAGATCTCCTGGATCATGAAGCGGCCCACGCGGGTACCGGCGTCCACCGTGGTGAGGATGAACAGCGCTTCGAACAGGATCGCGTAGTGGTACCAGAACGCCATCATGCCGCCGCCGGGAAGAATGTTGTGCAGCAGCTGGGCCATACCCACGGCCAGCGTCGGCGCACCGCCGGCGCGGCTGAGGATGCTGCCCTCGCCGATGTCCTTCGCGGTCTGCAGCAGTTCGTCCGGGGTCACCACGAAGCCCCACTGGCTGATCGTGGTGGCCGCTTCCTGCACGGTGGTGCCGATGATCGCGCCGGGCGAATTCATCGCGAAGTACACGCCCGGGTGCAGCGAGGCGGCGGCGACCAGCGCCATGATCGCCACGAACGCCTCCATCAGCATGCCGCCGTAGCCGACCATGCGCGCCTGGCCTTCGTTGGCGAGCAGCTTCGGCGTGGTGCCGGAGGCGATGATCGAATGCCAGCCGGACACCGCACCGCAGGCGATGGTGATGAACAGGAACGGGAACAGGTCGCCGGCGAATACCGGGCCGGTGCCGTCGATGAACTTGGTCACCGCGGGCATCTGCAGCGTCGGTGCGGCCAGGAAGATCGCCAGCGCGAGCAGCGCGATGGTGCCGATCTTGAGGAAGGTGGACAGGTAATCGCGCGGCGCCAGCAGCAGCCACACCGGCAACACCGAGGCGCAGGAACCGTAGGCGATCAGCAACCAGGCCAGCGCCTTCGCGTCGAAATCGAACAGCGGCGCCAGCGTGGCCGAGTCGGCCACGTTCTTGCCGAACCAGATCGAGGCCAGCAGCAGTACCAGGCCGATGATCGACACTTCCAGGATGCGACCGGGGCGGAACCAGCGCATGTAGCCGCCCATCAGGAACGCGATCGGGATGGTGCAGGCCACGGTGAACGTGCCCCACGGGCTGTGCGTCAGCGCCTTGACCACCACCAGCGCCAGCACCGCCAGCACGATCATCATCAGCACCAGCACGCCGACCATCGCCACGATGCCGGGCAGCGGCCCCAGCTCCTCGCGCAACATGTGGCCGAGCGAGCGGCCGTCGCGGCGCAGCGAGAGGCCGAGGATCATGAAATCCTGCACCGCACCGGCAAACACCACGCCGAACAGGATCCAGATCGTGCCGGGCAGGTAGCCCATCTGCGCGGCCAGCACCGGGCCGACCAGCGGACCGGCGCCGGCGATCGCGGCGAAGTGGTGGCCGAACACCACCCACTTGTCGGTGGGTACGTAGTCGAGGCCATCGTTGCGCAACACGGACGGTGGCGCGCGGGTCGGGTCCAGCTTCAGCACCGAGTGTTCGACGAACTTGCCGTAGAAGCGGTAGCCGATCACGAAGATGGCGATCGACGCGGCGACCAGCCAGATCGCGTTGATCGGCTCGCCCCGGCGCAGGGCCACCACGCCCAGGCAGAATGCGCCGACGATGGCGATGGCGACCCACAATATCTTGCTGGCCGGACTGGGCTTGGGCATGACGGCGGCGTGCATGGGCGGATTCTCCTCGACAATGCCGCAAGGGTCGTCCTGCCGGCCACGGCGGTCAATCCCAAAACCGGCCAATCGGCATTAGCCATTGGTCGAATAGTGAGGTCCGCGTCGTCACGCCGTGACGAGGCGGCGGCGCTACACTGGCCGCCCCGCCGACTACAAGGAATTCGTCATGCGCATCGCGGTTCGCTACGGTTTGCTGAGCCTTGCCCTCACGGTCGCCGCGCTGCCGCTGACGGCCGCCGGCTCGGGTCAGTTCAAGGACCTGCTGAACAAGGTCAAGCAGTCGACGCATGCGTCCAATGCATCGCAGCTCGGCAGCAACCTGCCGAACAGCGACATCGCCGCCGGGCTCAAGGAAGCACTGGCCAAGGGCACCACCAACGCGATCAACAGCCTGGGCCGCGACGGCGGCTTCTGGAACAACAGCAAGGTGCGCATTCCGCTGCCGGGCAAACTCGAGCAGGCCGGCAAGCTGGCGCGCCAGCTGGGGCAGGGCGCCAAGGTCGACGCGTTCGAGCTGAGCATGAACCGCGCGGCGGAGAAGGCGGTGCCGCAAGTGGCCGAGATCTTCGGCGACGCGATCCGCAAGATGACCCTGGACGACGCGCGCGGCATCCTCGCCGGTGGCGACCACGCGGCCACCGACTTCTTCCGCCGCGTCGCCGGCGATGCGCTGACCGCGCGCATCCATCCGATCGTGGCCAACGCCACCGACAGCGTCGGCGTCACCCAGAAGTACAAGTCGTTCACCGCCGGCGGCATGGGCGGCGAACTGGGCAGCGCGCTGGGCGCATTCGGCGGCAAGTCGGGCAAGTCGAACAAGGGCGGCAGCCCGCTGGACCTGGACGATTACGTGACCGTGAAGACCCTGGATGGCCTGTTCACCACCATCGGCGAGCAGGAGCAGTCGATCCGCCAGAACCCCGCCGCACGCACCACCGATCTGCTGAAGAAGGTGTTCGGCGGCAGGTGATCGGGCAGCCGGCGTTCACGCAGGAGTGGACACCATCGCAGGCCATGACCTTCCCGACGACGAGGCTGCGCATGATCCGTGAAATCCTCAAGATGGGCGACCCGCGCCTGCTGCGCATCGCGCCGCTGGTGCCCCCCGCGATGCTGGGCAGCGCGGAACTCGATGCGCTGATCGCCGACATGTTCGAGACCATGCAGGCCGCCGATGGAGTCGGCCTGGCCGCACCGCAGATCGGCGTCGACCTGCAGCTGGTGATCTTCGGCTTCGAGCATTCCGAGCGCTATCCCGACGCTCCCGAAGTGCCGCGCACGATCCTGCTCAACCCGGTGATCACGCCGCTGTCGCAGGACATGGAGGAAGGCTGGGAAGGCTGCCTGTCGGTGCCCGGCTTGCGCGGCGCGGTGAGCCGCTGGTCGCTGATCCGCTATGAAGGCATCGATCCCAAGGGCGCGCGCATCGAACGCACCGCCGAAGGCTTCCATGCCCGCGTGGTGCAGCACGAATGCGACCACCTGATCGGCCGGCTGTATCCCTCGCGCATCACCGACTTCAGCAAGTTCGGCTATACCGACGTGCTGTTTCCGGGCCAGGACATGGGAGGCGACTGATGCGCGCGATGTGGAATGACACCGTGCTCGCAGAAAGCAACGATACGGTGGTGGTCGAGGGCAATCACTATTTCCCTGCCGACTCGCTCCGGCGCGAGCATTTCCGCGACAGCGGCCACCACAGTGTCTGTCCGTGGAAGGGCACGGCGAGTTACTACGACTTGGTTGTCGGCGACGCGATCAATCCGCAAGCTGCCTGGTATTACCCGCAACCGAAAGATGCCGCCGCACAGGTCAAGGGTCGAGTGGCGTTCTGGCATGGTGTTGAGGTGGTGGGCTGACGACCATCTCGGTTGCCGTGGGCGCAGCGCTCGCGGATGATGCGGCACGCCCGAGAGAACGCCACCCGCAATGCCGCCAGCGGAATCAACCCGGACCGGGATTCATCCCGATGCCAGCGCCCGTAACCCGGGCATCGACCTGCTGCGCGGGTTGGCGATCGTGCTGGTGGTGTTCAACCATCTCGGCCTGCGCATTCCGTTGAAGCAGACCGCGCTGGCCGAGGTGTTGCCGGCGTGGCTGTTGAGCCGGTTGAACTACAACGGCTACGAGGCGGTGTTCGTGTTTTTCGTGGTTTCGGGATTTCTGATCGCGGGCAATGCGCTGCGTCGTTGGGGCAGCCTGGAGCGGATCGACATGCGCGCATTCTATGCGCGGCGTTTCGCCCGCATCGTGCCGTGCCTGCTGGTGCTGGTGGCGGTGCTGAGCGTGCTGCACCTGGCCGGTGTGCGCGACTACACCATCGTCCACGCCAACCAGTCGTTGCCGCGCGCAATCCTTGCCGCGCTCGGCCTGCATCTGAACTGGTACGAGGGGCAGACCGGCTACCTGCCGGGCAGCTGGGACGTGCTGTGGTCGCTGTCGATCGAGGAGGTGTTCTACATCGGCTTTCCGCTGGTGTGCCTGCTGACGCGGCGGCGCTGGATCCTGCTGCCGGCGCTGGTGCTGCTGGCGTTGTCGCTGCCGTTCACGCGAGCCATGCTGGACGGCAACGAGATCTGGCAAGAGAAGGCTTACCTGCCGGGCATGGCGGCGATTGCCACCGGGGTGATCGGCGCGCTGCTGGCGGCGCGTTGGCCGACGCCATCCGCGGGACAGGTCAGGGCTCTGTACGCGTTCGGCGTGGTTGGCTTGCTGGCCTCGACGCTGGGCGGGCGCTGGCTGTGGCCGCTGCTGCACGACGGCGTGATGCTGTTGCTGACGGTGTCCGCGATGTCGTTGCTGGTCGCCTGCCAGGCGCACCCGCCGCGTCCGTGGCGCGGCTTCGGCTGGCTGCGCTCGTGGGGGCGGCTGAGTTACGAGATCTACCTCAGCCACATGTTCGTGGTGTTCCCGCTGGTATGGCTGTATCGCGCCAGCGGCGGCGACGTGACCTTCGGCTTCCTGTGGTATCCGCCGGCGTTGCTGCTGTGCTGGGGGCTCGGTGCGCTGGTGGCGCGCGGATTGTCGCAGCCGTGCGAACGCTGGTTGAGGCGGCGTCTGTCCAGGTCATCCGCCGTCGAAGCGACGGCCATCTGTCCGGCCGGCTGATGCTGTACGCAGTCCTGGCGGGCTCCATCGACGCAGGCAACAACCGCTGAACTCCCCGTAGCGTAAGCTGTGAGAGGGCGGATGTCCGCCCGGGAGAAGTTCGGTGAAGAAAGAAGATGAAACGCACATGCAGATCGTCTCTGCGGATATCAGCTCGGAATCGCTCACCGGCATGGTGATCTTCCGGCCGCATTGCGTGTCCCGCGCGGGACGCAACGTGGCCGAGGCCAGCAAGAGCGGAAACTGGTATGCCTTGCGTCCGGCCGAAGTGCGCAGCTTCGCGCGCGCCTTGCTGGATGCGGCCGATGCGCTGGACCTGAAGGTGAAAATGCTGCAGGCAGCGAAGTCGGCAGCCTGATCTTCGTGCGGCGGGCAGCGTTACTTGCCCGCCATGACAAGATTCCACACCGCCCGCAGGCAGGTCATCACGACCGCCATCGCCAGCAGTCCCGGGCGACGCAGATCGGGCGGACAGGCGCAGAGCGCGAAATCGGCCGGTGGCGTGACGTTGGAGATGCAGTCCGGCGTGCGAACGTCAATTCCGCCGCATGCCCTGCCGGAAGATGCCCAGTGGCGTGAGTCGTCGGCAGACGACGGCCGGGGTCAGCGGTAGCGGTTGATGGTGTCGCGCAATGCCTGCGCGGCAACGCGTGCAGCCGAAGCGAAATCCTCGCCGTGGCCGGCGTAGATGATGGCCCGTGACGAGCTGATCAGCAGGCCGTTGCCACTGGCAGTCTTGCCGTGCGCCAACACCGCTTCCACGTCGCCGCCCTGGGCGCCGATGCCGGGCACCAGCAGCGGCATCTCGCCGACCAGCGCGCGCACCTTGCCCAGTTCCTGCGGCCAGGTGGCACCGGTGACCAGCGCGCAGTTGCCATGACCGTTCCAGTCGCGGGCGATGGTCTCGGCCACGCGCAGATACAGCGGCTGGCCGCCGCAATCCAGCGCCTGGAAATCCGCGCCACCGGGATTGGACGTGCGGCAGAGCAGGATCACGCCCTTGTCGGCGCGGTCGAGGAACGGCTGGATCGAGTCGCGCCCGAGATACGGGTTCAGCGTCACCGCGTCGGCCTGGTAACGGTCGAACGCCTCGCGGGCGTAGTGCTGCGCCGTGCTGCCGATGTCGCCGCGCTTGGCGTCGAGGATCACCGGCACGCCGGGATGTTTCGTGTGGATGTGCGCGATCAATCGTTCCAGCGTGTCTTCGGCGCGCAGCGCGGCGAAGTGCGCGATCTGCGGCTTGAACGCGCAGACCAGGCCGGCGGTGGCGTCGACGATGGCGGCGCAAAAATCGAACACCGCGTCGGGCGCATCACGCAGGTGCGCGGGAAACTTCGCCGGTTCCGGATCGAGGCCGACGCAGACCAGCGAGTCGTGATTCTTCCAGGCTTGCTGCAGTGACTGCATGAAGTACATCGTGGTCTCCGGTGGAGAAGTGAGGGAAGGCCTCATTTCGTCGTTCCTGCGTTAAGCAGGAACCCAGTGTCTTTGGCCTTGAGGCGACGGAGTCACTGGATCCCAGCTTGCGCTGGGATGACGAGCCGGCAGTTTCCGGCGAATCGCCCCGGCCCGTTTCTCCGAATCACAAATCCCCAATCCCAAATCCCGGTCTTCAAGCCAGCTTCTTGTACTTCACGCGGTGCGGCCGTGCGCCTTCCTCGCCGAGGCGACGCTTCTTGTCGGCTTCGTATTCGTTGTAGTTGCCGGGGAAGAACTCCACGTGCGAGTCGCCCTCGAACGCGATGATGTGGGTGGCGATGCGGTCGAGGAACCAGCGGTCATGCGAAATCACGATCGCGCTGCCCGGGAATTCCAGCAACGCGTCTTCCAGCGCGCGCAGGGTTTCCACGTCCAGGTCGTTGGATGGCTCGTCGAGCAGCAGCACGTTGCCGCCCTGCAGCAGGGTCTTGGCCATGTGCAGGCGGCCGCGCTCGCCGCCGGACAGGCTGCCGACGATCTTCTGCTGGTCGGTGCCCTTGAAGTTGAAGCGGCCGATGTAGGCGCGCGACTGAATCTCGAAGTTGCCGATGGTGAGGATGTCCGAGCCGCCGGAGACTTCCTGCCACACGTTGTTCTTCGGATCGAGCGCGTCGCGCGACTGGTCCACGTACGCCAGCTTGGTGGTGTGGCCCAGCTTCACCTCGCCGGAGTCCGGCGTTTCCTTGCCCATGATCATCTTCATCAGGGTGGATTTGCCGGCGCCGTTCGGGCCGATCACGCCGATGATGGCGCCCGGCGGCACCTTGAACGACAGGTCCTCGATCAGCACGCGGTCGCCGAACGACTTGGTCACGTTCTTGAACTCGATCACCTCCTGGCCCAGGCGCTCGCCCGGCGGGATGAAGATCTCATTCGTTTCGTTGCGGCGCTGGTAGTCGACCGAGTTCAGTTCCTCGAAGCGGGCCAGGCGCGCCTTGCCCTTGGACTGGCGGCCCTTGGCGGCCGAGCGCACCCACTCCAGCTCCTTCGCGATCGCCTTCTGGCGCGATTTCTCGGTGTTGGCTTCCTGCTTCAGGCGGGCGTCTTTCTGCTCCAGCCATTCGGTGTAGTTGCCCTTCCACGGAATGCCGCGACCGCGGTCGAGTTCGAGGATCCACTCGGCGGCGTTGTCCAGGAAGTAACGGTCATGGGTGACGGCGACCACGGTGCCGGGGTAGTCGTGCAGGAACTGCTCCAGCCAGTCCACCGACTCGGCGTCCAGATGGTTGGTGGGTTCGTCCAGCAGCAGCATGTCGGGCTTGGACAGCAGCAGGCGGCACAGCGCCACGCGGCGCTTCTCGCCACCGGACAGCGGGCCGATGACCGCGTCCCACGGCGGCAGGCGCAACGCGTCGGCGGCCACTTCGAGCTGGCGCTCCAGCGCATGCGCGTCGTTGGCGGCGAGCAGGTTCTCCAGCTTTTCCTGTTCCTTCGCCAGTTTGTCGAAATCGGCACCGTCCTCGGCGTAGGCGGCGTACACCTCTTCCAGCCGCTTCTGCGCATCGAGGATGACCGAGACGCCTTCCTCGACCACTTCGCGCACAGTCTTTGCCGGGTTCAAGTCCGGCTCCTGCGCCAGGTAGCCGATCTTGGTGCCGGGCTGCGCGCGCGCTTCGCCCTGGAAGTCCTTGTCCACGCCGGCCATGATCCTCAGTACGGTGGACTTGCCCGCGCCGTTGACGCCGAGCAGGCCGATCTTGGCGCCGGGGAAGAAGCTGAGCGAGATGTCCTTGATGATCTGGCGCTTCGGCGGGACGATCTTGCTGACCCCGTTCATGGTGAAGATGTACTGCGAGCTCATGCAACCTCCGAAGGCGTGCGCCGCACCGCCTGCAGGGTCGGTACGGAAAGGAATTCATCAAACCGCGCATTATAGCGGCTTCTGGCACCCCGCCGATGCCATCCTCCGAACCGCCGTGCGGTGGCCGCAAACGCCCGGCGGCGCTACACTTTCCGGCTAATCCCGCCACTACCCGCCGAGGCCAGAATGTTCCCCAAGGACTGCACGATTGCCGGTTACGACGACGAACTGGCCCAGGCCATCGCCGATGAAGGCCAGCGCCAGGAAGATCACGTCGAGCTGATCGCCTCGGAGAACTACGCCAGCCCGCGGGTGATGGAAGCGCAGGGCTCCAAGCTCACCAACAAGTACGCCGAGGGTTATCCGGGCAAGCGCTACTACGGCGGCTGCGAGTACGTGGACGTCGCCGAGAAGCTGGCGATCGAGCGCTTGAAGCAGTTGTTCGACTGCGACTACGCCAACGTGCAGCCGCACTCGGGCTCGCAGGCCAACCAGGCCGTGTACCTGGCCTTGCTGCAGCCGGGCGACACCATCCTGGGCATGAGCCTGGCGCATGGCGGTCATCTCACCCACGGCGCCAAGGTCAACGTGTCCGGCAAGCTGTTCCACGCGGTGCAGTACGGCGTCGACGTCAACGGCCTGATCGACTACGACGAAGTGCAGCGCCTGGCCACCGAGCACCAGCCGAAGATGCTGGTCGGCGGTTTCAGCGCCTATTCGCAAGTGGTCGACTGGGCGCGCATGCGCCAGATCGCCGATTCGGTCGGCGCACTGTTCTTTGTCGACATGGCCCACGTCGCCGGGCTAGTGGCCGCCGGCGTGTACCCGAGCCCGCTGCCGCACGCGCACGTGGTCACCTCGACCACCCACAAGACCCTGCGCGGGCCGCGCGGCGGCATCATCGTGGCGAAGGGCGCGGGCGAGGAGATCGAGAAGAAGCTGCAGTCGATCGTGTTCCCCGGCATCCAGGGCGGCCCGCTGATGCACGTGATCGCGGCCAAGGCGGTGGCGTTCAAGGAAGCGCTGGAGCCGGCGTTCACCGCCTACCAGACCCAGGTGGTGAAGAACGCCAAGGCGATGGCGAAGACCTTCATGGCGCGCGGCTACAAGATCGTTTCCGGCGGCACCGAGAACCATCTGATGCTGGTCGACATGATCGGCAAGGAAGTGACCGGCAAGGCGGCGGAAGAGGCACTCGGCAAGGCGCACATCACGGTCAACAAGAACGCGGTGCCGAACGATCCGCGCAAGCCGTTCGTCACCTCCGGCCTGCGCGTAGGCACCCCGGCCGTCACCACCCGCGGCTACCTGGAAACGGACGTGACCGAGTTGGCGAACTGGATCTGCGACGTGCTGGATGCCCCGGGTGACGAGGCGGTGATTGCAAAGGTGCGCGATGCGGTGACGGCGCAGTGCAAGAAGTTCCCGGTGTATGGCTGAGATGCCGGGAATCGGGATTGGGGATTCGGGATTCGGAAGAACCCGGGTTCCCGCGAGCTTGTGCTTTTTCCGAATCCCGAATCCCGAATCCCGAATCTCGTAAAAGATGCATTGCCCCTTCTGCCAGCACGAAGACACCCGCGTGATCGACTCACGGCTCACTGAAGACGGTGCCAGCGTGCGTCGTCGGCGTGAGTGCGAGCAGTGCGGCGAGCGTTTCAACACCTACGAAACGGCGGAGTTGAAGCTGCCGACGATCGTGAAGAGCGGCGAGCGGCGCGAGGTGTTCGACGAGCGCAAGCTGCGGGTGAGTTTCGAGCGCGCACTGCAGAAGCGGCCGGTGGCCAGCAGCGACGTGGACAGCGCCGTGCGCACCATCGTCAACGACCTGCGCCGCAGCGGCGAGCGCGAGGTGCCGTCGCGCCAGCTCGGCGAACTGGTGATGCGCGAGCTGAAGAACCTCGACCAGGTCGCCTACGTGCGTTTCGCCTCGGTTTACCGCAAGTTCGAGGACGTGCACGCGTTCCGCGAGGAGATCGAGAAGCTGGAACGCGATCTGCCCGGACTGGCCGACTTGCAGTTGCCCTTGCTCGGCGGCGGCAAGCGTGAAGGCAAGTGACCTCACCGTAGGAGCGTGCCTGTGCGCGAAGGAAGCATGGCGATGATCTCGCAACGCGTATGCGCACACAGGGTGCGCTCCTGCCCGCGATGATGGATTTCTCCTCCGGTGACCACGGCCACATGGCGCACGCCCTGCGCCTGGCCGAACGCGGCCTGTACACCACCCAGCCGAACCCGCGCGTGGGTTGCGTGATCGTGCATGGCGACGAGGTGGTCGGCACGGGTTTCCACCAGCGCGCCGGTGAGCCGCATGCCGAGGTATATGCGCTGCGCGAAGCCGGCGAACGGGCGCGTGGCGCCACCGCCTATGTGACGCTGGAGCCCTGCGCGCACCATGGCCGCACGCCGCCTTGCGCCGATGCACTGGTTGCCGCCGGCGTGAAGCGCGTGGTGATCGCCGCCGAGGATCCGTTCCCGCAGGTTGCCGGCCGCGGGATCGGCAAGTTGCGCGACGCCGGGGTCATGGTCGATGTCGGCCTGATGCGCGAGGCCGCGCGCGAACTCAACATCGGCTTCTTCAGCCGGATCGAGCGCGGCCGTCCGTGGGTGCGGGTGAAACTGGCGATGAGCCTGGATGGCCGCACCGCGCTGGCCAGCGGCGAGTCGAAGTGGATCACCGGTGAGGCCGCGCGCGCCGACGTGCAGCGCTGGCGCGCGCGCAGCTCGGCGATCCTCAGCGGCAGCGGCACGGTGCTGACCGACGACCCGCGACTCACCGTGCGCCTGCCCGAAGGCGAGGCATTCGCGCCGCCGTTGCGCGTGATCCTCGACCGTCAGCTGCGCACGCCGGCCGGCAGCCACGTGCTGGACGGATCGGTGCCCACCCTGCTGCTGCATGGCACGGTGGCATCGTGCGCCGACGAGCGCTTCGCGCGGGTCGAGCGGATCGTGCTGGCGACACAAGGCGATGCCCTGGACTTGCGCGCGGTACTCGCCCTGCTGGCCGACCACGGTTGCAATGAAGTCCATGTCGAAGCCGGCCCGACCCTGTGCGGCGCGCTGTTCGCCGCCGGCCTGGTCGACGAATTGCTGCTCTACGTCGCGCCCCTGCTGCTCGGCGACGGCGCGCGCCCGCTGCTGCAACTGCCCACGCTCGACGACATGGCCCGGCGCTGGCAGCTGCAGGTGGTCGATCAGCGCATGCTGGGCGCAGACTGGCGGCTGCAACTGCGCCCGGCCTGATCCCGGTCAGGTGTGCGCGGCGGTGAACGCTGCATTCGCCGCCGCAGCACGCGAGCCGACGCCGCGGCGGTGCTAGACTTCGCCGGCCGGCGGTGCCGGTAAACATCACATAGCGTCTTCAGGGCGGGGTGAGATTCCCCACCGGCGGTAGGCCTTTCGAGGCGAGCCCGCGAGCGCTTCCGGCCATGCCGGAAGGTCAGCAGATCCGGTCGAATGCCGGAGCCGACGGTTGGAAACGGGTGACCGCTTCCTCACAGTCCGGATAAAGAGAAGACGGCAGGGCGGACGCTTCGCGGCGGACGTCTGGCCTCATGCCTTGGGGCGTTTTTCGCAGTTTTTGACGCGGGAAACGTTTCATGAAATCCATCGCCATCATGCAGTCCATCACCCTCCGTCCGGAGGTGCGCTGATGTTCACCGGCATCATCCAGTCCGTGGGCCGCATTGCGCGGCTCGAACCGCGCGGCGGCGACGTGCGGTTGGCCGTCGATACCGCCGACCTCGACCTTGCCGACGTGCAGCTGGGCGATTCGATCGCCGTGTCCGGCGTGTGCCTCACCGCGATCACGCTGGAGCCGCACGGCTTCAGTGCCGACGTCTCCAACGAGACGCTGTCGCTGACCTCGCTGGGCCAGCTCAAGCCTGGCGACCCGGTGAACCTGGAAAAGGCGCTGCGCCTGGCCGACCGGCTGGGCGGGCATCTGGTTTCCGGCCATGTCGACGGCCTTGGTAAGGTCGTATCGATCACCCCGGATGGGCGCTCGCAGCGCTGGACGTTCGAGGTGCCGGCCACAATTTCGCGCTACATCGCGGCGAAAGGTTCGGTGTGCATCGACGGCACCAGCCTCACCGTCAACGAAGTCGCCGGGCATCGCTTCGGCGTCAACCTGATCCCGCACACGGTCGAGCACACCGCGTTCAGTGCGCGCCGCGTGGGCGACGCGGTGAACATCGAAGTGGACGTGGTGGCGCGTTATATCGAGCGGCTGCTGTCCAGCGGCGAGACGCCGAGGCTGGACGAGGCGTTCCTGAAGCAGCACGGCTTTGCCTGAAAGCGAGAAGTGAGGGAAGAGGAGTGAGGAGCGAGAGAAAGCAACAGCGCGCGAGTTCTCTCTCACTTCTCACTCCTCTCCACTCACTCCTCGCTCCACCAAATCATCAAGACTTCCCGAGACTCACCCCATGCCTTTCAACACCATTCCCGAAATCCTCGAAGACATCCGCGCCGGCCGCATGGTCGTCATCCTCGACGACGAGGACCGCGAGAACGAAGGCGACCTGATCATGGCGGCGCAGATGGTGCGGCCGGAGGACGTCAACTTCATGGTGCGCGAGGCGCGCGGCCTGCTGTGTCTCACGCTCACCGAGCAGCGCACGCGCCAGCTCGGCCTGCGCCCGATGGTCAGCGACAACACCTCTGCCTACCACACCAACTTCACCGTCTCGATCGAGGCGGCCGAGGGCGTCACCACCGGCATCTCGGCGCACGACCGCGCGCGCACGGTCCAGGTGGCGGTGAAGTCCGACGCGAAGCCGCAGGACCTGTCGCAGCCGGGCCACATCTTCCCGCTCACCGCGCAACCCGGCGGCGTGCTGACCCGCGCCGGTCACACCGAGGCCGGCTGCGACTTGGCCGCGCTGGCCGGGCTGGAGCCTTCGGCGGTGCTGATCGAGATCTTGCACGAGGACGGCTCGATGGCGCGGCGGCCGGAGCTGGAGATCTTCGCGCAGAAGCATGGCCTGAAGATCGGCACCATCGCCGAGCTGATCCGCTACCGCCTGGAAACCGAGAAGACCGTGCAGCGCGTGCACGAGGAAGACGTGGACACCGAGTTCGGCCCGTTCCGCCTGGTCGCCTACCGCGACGCGATCCGCCGTGGCCTGCACTACGCGCTGGTGCGCGGCAAGGTCGGCGACGGCGCGCCGGTGCTGACCCGCGTGCACGTGCGCAATACGCTGTCCGACGTGCTGCACCTGAAGCGCGACGACCTCGGCCTCACCGTGACCTCGGCGCTGCGCCGCATCGCCGACGAGGATCGCGGCGTGCTGCTGGTGCTGTCCGGCGAGGACACCCCCGAGGCGCTGCTGGCCCGGCTCAACCGCCAGCCCAGCAAGCAGGCGCCGGAAGAGGCGCAGCAGCAGGAGTGGCGCCAGCTCGGTCTGGGCGCGCAGATCCTGGTCGACCTCGGCGTGCACCATCTGCGCGTGCTGGGCACGCCGCGCAAGATGGTGGGGCTGGGCGGGTTCGGGCTGGAAGTGGTGGAGTACGTGTAATCTCGCGCAGGGCATGAACGCGCCACGTCGCGGCCATGCCCTGCAAACCATACTTGAGCTTTCCCGATCACCACGAGCATGTCCGATACCGCCATCCGCCTGATTGCCCCTTCGGGTTACCCGCACGATCGCGCCGCGATGGCGCGCGGCGTGGCGCGGCTGCGCGAGGCCGGTTGCGGGCTGGACGGGCTGGAGGTGCTCGATCGCAGCGAGCAGCGTTATGCCGGCAGCGACGCGGAGCGGGCCGCCGACCTCAATGCGCTGGCCACGCGACATGAGTTGCCGGATATCGCGCTGGCGATCCGCGGCGGCTACGGCGCCACGCGCCTGCTGACGCAACTGCATTACGACGCCTTGCGCGAACGACTCGGCGGCAGCAGCACCATGCTGGTCGGCCACAGCGACTTCACCGCCCTGCAGCTGGCGCTGCATGCGAAGAGCGGCCTGTGCACGTTCAGCGGCCCGATGCTGGGCGCCGATTTCGGCGCCGAGACGCTCAGCGAATTCACCTGGCGGCATTTCTGGGACACCGTGCGTTCCCCTTCGGTGCAAGTCGAGTGGGCCACCGCGTCCGACGCCGAGCTCGACGTCGAGGGCCCGCTGTGGGGCGGCAACCTGGCCGTGCTGTGCAGCCTGATCGGCACGCCGTATTTCCCCGGCGCCGATGGTTGCGGGATCGACGGCGGCATCCTGTTTGTCGAGGACGTCGGCGAGCCGCCGTTCCGGATCGAGCGGATGCTGTACCAGTTGCACCTGTCCGGCGTGCTGGGGCGCCAGCGTGCGCTGCTGCTGGGCCATTTCAGCCAGTGCCGACCCAGCGGCTACGACAACGGCTACGACCTGGTCGACAGCTTTGCGCAGATCCGCCGCGCCAGCGCGATGCCGGTGATCGACGGCCTGCCGATCGGCCACGAGCCGGACAAGTTCACCCTGCCGTTCGGCGCGCCGGCACGGCTGCAGGTCGCTGGCGGCAGGGCGCAGCTGTCTTTCAGCGGCTATCCGCATTTGCCGCCGCCGCACTGACGCCTGGCTTCCCCTGCGAGCGGGGGAGGGAGCCCAAGCGAGCAGGCGGGCGGGCAAACCCGTAAAATGGCCGATCTGCATGGGCCGCGCGTCCAACCAAGGAAATCCGCAATGAAGATCATCGAAGGCGACTTCGCCACGCCGAAAGGCCGTTTTGCCATCGTCGCCGGCCGTTTCAACGGCTTCGTCGTGGAGCCGCTGGTGGCCGGAGCGCGTGACGCGCTGGTGCGCCACGGCGTGAAGGACGACGCGATCGAACTGGTCCGCGTGCCGGGCGCGTGGGAGATCGCGCTGGCCGCGCACAAGCTGGCCAACTCCGGCAAGTACGCCGCGGTGATCGCGCTGGGCGCGGTGATCCGCGGTTCCACGCCGCACTTCGACTACGTCGCCGGCGAATGCGCCAAGGGCCTGGCCCAGGCCGCCTACAGCTCCGGCGTGCCGGTGGCGTTCGGCGTGCTGACTACCGACAGCATCGAGCAGGCGATCGAGCGCGCGGGCACCAAGGCCGGCAACAAGGGCGCCGACGCCGCGGTCGCCGCGCTGGAAATGGTTAACCTGTACGGCAAACTGGCATGAGCCAGCATCCGCAGGGCCTCGACATGCAGGCGCGTTCGCGTGCCCGCCGCCGTGCGCTGCAGGCGCTGTACGCGTGGCAGCTCAGCGGCAGCCACATGAATGCGGTGATCGAGCAGTTCCGCCATGAGCAGGACATGGAAGTGGCCGACCTCGAATACTTCGAGGACCTGCTGCACGGCGTGGAGAAGAACGTCGAGGCGCTCGACGAATGCCTGCGCCCGCACATCGACCGCGAGGTGGCGCAGATCGATCCGATCGAGCGCGCCGCGTTGCGGCTGGCCGCGTACGAGCTGAAATTCCGTCCGGACGTGCCGTACCGGGTGGTCATCAACGAAGCGATCGAGGTCACCAAGCGCTTCGGCGCCGACCACGGCCACAGCTACGTCAACGGCGTGCTGGACAAGCTGGCCGGCGAACTGCGCGCGGTCGAGAAGCGCGGCTGATGCCTGGCACCGCGGGGTCGCCGGGCGGACAGGTGCCGGAAATCGAGACCGCGCGGTTGCGCCTGCGCGCGCACCAGACCGGCGATCACCCCACCTGCACGGCGATCTGGTCGCACCCCGAGGTCATCCGCCACATCGGCGGTCGCCCGTTCACTGCCGAGGAAGTGTGGAAGCGCCTGCTGCAGTATCGCGGGCTGTGGAGCCTGCTCGGCTACGGTTACTGGGCCATCGAGGAGAAGGCCAGCGGCCGCTACGTCGGCGACGTCGGTTTCGCTGATTTCGCGCGCGAACTGCAGCCCTCGCTGCGGGGCATGCTGGAGTGCGGCTGGGTATTGGCGCCGCAGGCGCACGGCCACGGCTATGCGAGCGAGGCGGTGGCGGCGATCACGGCCTGGGCCGAGGCGCAGCTTCCCGAACGGCGCGTGGTGTGCATCATCGCGCCGGAAAACCAGGCGTCGATCCGGGTCGCGGAGAAGGCCGGCTTCCACCTGTGGCAGCCGTCGACCTACCACGACAGTCCCACCCTCGTGTTCAGCCGCTGACCTTGCATTGGGGTTCCCCGATGGAATTCGACCTGATCGACCTGATCCGCCAGCACACCGCGCAGCCGCGCGACGACGTGCGCATCGGCATCGGTGACGACGCCGCGGTGCTGGCGCCGCCGCCGGGGAAAGAGCTCGCGGTGGCGATCGACACCCTGGTCGAGGGCGTGCACTTTCCCCCCGGTACCGCAGCCGCCGACATCGGCTGGAAGGCGCTGGCGGTGAATCTGTCCGACCTCGCGGCGATGGGTGCCAGCCCGGCCTGGGCATTGCTGGCGCTGACCTTGCCCAGCGCGGACGCAGCCTTCGTCGAGGGTTTTGCCGAAGGCTTCGCGAAGCTGGCGCAGCCGCATCGGCTGGCCCTGGTCGGCGGCGACACCACTCGCGGGCCGTTGACGATCAGCGTGGCCGTGCACGGCTTCGTGCCACCGGGCCAGGCGCTCGCCCGCGCCGGCGCACGGGTCGGCGATGCGGTGCTGGTCACCGGCACGCTGGGCGACGCGGCCGCCGGCTTGCATGCCTTGCAACATCCGCCGCGCGAAGACGACGGCCGCGCCGGACTGCGCGGTTTCCTGATCGAACGGTTGAACCGGCCGACGCCGCGACTGGCGGTCGGCACGGCGCTGCGCGGGCAGGCCACGGCCTGCGTCGACGTTTCCGACGGCCTGCTCGCCGATCTCGGCCACATCTGCACCGCCAGCGGCGTCGCTGCGGAGATCGAGGCCGCCTTGCTGCCGCGCTCGTCGGCGCTGCTGGAGCTGTACGACGACACCACCGCGCTGCACTTCGCGCTGAGCGGCGGCGACGACTACGAACTGTGCTTCACCGTGCCGGCCGCTCGCCTGGCCGAAGTGCAGGCCGGCCTGGCCCGGCTTGGCTGCGGCGCCACGAAGATCGGCCGCATCGTGGAAGGCGAAGGCGTGCGCGTGCATGCGGCCGATGGTGCATGGCTGGCCACGGATCGACCGGGTTGGGAGCATTTCGCGTGAGTGCAAAGAAGAACCTCAGTGCAGAGCAGCGGCGCGCCCTGCTGGCCACGCCGGCCGGTTGGCTGGCCTGCGGTTTCGGCTCGGGCCTGGCGACGGTAGCGCAGGGCACGTTTGGTTCGCTGGCCGCGCTGCTGCCGTGGCTGCTGCTGCGCGAACTGCCGTTGCCGATCTATCTGGCGGTGTTGCTGATCGGTTTTGGCGTGGGCGTGTGGGCGTGCAACGTGGCCAGCCGCGCGCTGGGCGTGGCCGACCACCGCAGCCTGGTGTGGGACGAATTCATCGGCCAGTGGATCGCCCTGCTGCCACTATTGGCGATGCCCGCGCCGCGGTGGGCGATCGCCGCCGGCTTCGTGCTGTTCCGCCTGTTCGACGTGTGGAAGCCGTGGCCGATCAGCTGGCTGGACCGGCGCGTGAAGGGCGGCATGGGCGTGATGATCGACGACGTGGTCGCCGGTGTCTTCGCCGCGATCGTGCTGGCGCTGGGGCTGCACCTGCTTCGGTAAGCGCCTCAGCTGCCGGCCTGCAGCACGATGCGGTAGCGTGCCTTGCCGTCGGCAAGATGCTGCAGCGCCTCGTTGACGTTCGCCATCGGGAACATCTCGATCTGTGGGCGGATGTCGTGGCGGGCGGCGAAATCCAGCATGCGGGCGATGTCGACCGGCGAGCCGGTGGGCGAGCCGGAGACTTCGCGCTGCCTGCCGATCAGGCTGAACGCTGGCACCGGGATCGGTTCCAGCACCGCGCCGACCACGTGCATGCGCCCCTTCGGCGCGAGAGTGTTGAGCAGGGCGTTCCAGTCCATCGGCACGTTGACGGTGACAAGCAGCAGGTCGAGCGAGCCGGCGATCGCCTTGATCGCGGCGCTGTCGCGGCTGGCGACCACGTGGTGCGCGCCGAAGCTGCGCGCCTCGTCGGCCTTGGCCGCGGTGGAGGAGAACGCGGTGACCTCGCAGCCCCACGCGGCGGCGAATTTCACCGCCATGTGGCCGAGCCCGCCGATACCGACCACGCCGACTCGCGCGGTCGGCTTGATGTCGTAGGCGAGGAAGGGTTTCAGCACGGTGATGCCGCCGCACAGCAGCGGGCCGGCGCTGGCCAGGTCGATGCCCTCGGGCAGCGGGATCGTCCACGCCCAGTGCGCGCGCAGCTTGTCGGCGAAGCCGCCGTGATGGCCGCCGATGGTCGCCACCGATTGCACGCACAGGTTCTGGTCGCCGGACAGGCATGGGCGGCAGTGCATGCAGCTTTCGGCGGTCCAGCCGATGCCGACGCGCTGGCCCACGCTGAGCCCCTTCGCCTGCGCGCCCAGCGCGGTGACCCGGCCGACCACTTCGTGGCCGGGGATGAACGGGTAGCGCGCATTGCCCCATTCGTTGTTGATCATCGACAGGTCGGAGTGACAGATGCCGCAGTAGTCGACGGCCACCTCGACTTCCTCGGCGCCCAGTTCGCCCACGTCGAACGTGGCCAGTTTCAGCGGTTGGCCGGCCGCGCTGGCGGCCCAGCCCGTGATCGAGGACATGGCGAACTCCTGTGGTGGGGAAACCACAAGATTACGCCGTTGTGTCGCGCGCGTGGATTGGACATGCTGGCGGTCTTTCCCGTCACAGGAGCGTCCCCATGCTTTACCGTCGCCTAGGCACCTCCGGCCTGCAACTTTCCGCGCTGTCGTTCGGCGCCTGGGTCACCTTCGGCAAGCAGGTCGGGCGCGCGCAGGCACGCGAACTGCTGGCGCTGGCGCACGATCGCGGGGTGAACTTCTTCGACAACGCCGAGACCTACAACAACGGCGTGGCCGAGCAGGTGATGGGCGACGTGCTGGCCGACCTGCGCTTCCCGCGCGACAGCTACTGCGTCTCCAGCAAGGTGTTCTTCGGCGCGTATGACAAGCCGCTGCCGACCCAGCGCGGGCTGTCGCGCAAGCACGTGATGGAAGCCTGCCATCAGGCGCTGCAGCGCCTGCGCGTGGATTATCTGGACCTGTACTTCTGCCATCGCCCCGATCCGGATACGCCGATCGCCGAAACCGTGGCGGCGATGGACACGCTGATCCGCCAGGGCAAGGTGCTGTACTGGGGCACCAGCGAATGGCCGGCCGAGGCGATCCACGAAGCGCACAAGATCGCCCGCGAGAATCACCTGGCCGCGCCGGTGATGGAGCAGCCGCAGTACAACCTGCTGCACCGCGAGCGGGTCGAAGTGGAGTACGCGCCGCTGTACGAGGCCTACGGCATGGGCACCACGATCTGGTCGCCGCTGGCGTCGGGCCTGCTCAGCGGCAAGTACAACGACGGTGTGCCGGCCGACTCGCGGCTGGCCCAGCCCGGCTACGAGTGGTTGCGCGAAGGCGTGCTGGGCCACGGCGACGAACGCCTCGGCAAGGTGCGCGCGCTGCAGCCGATCGCTGCCGAACTGGGTACCAGCCTGGCGCAGCTGGCGATCGCCTGGTGTCTGCTCAATCCGCACGTCTCCACGGTGATGCTCGGCGCCAGCAAGCGCGAGCAGCTGGAGCAGAACCTGGACGCGCTGGAACTGCTGCCGCGGCTGGACGCGGCGGTGGCACAGCGGATCCGACAGGTCGTCGAGGCAGGTTGAAGAAGGAGGGTGGTTGACAGTTAAATGAGAATCATTATCATCAATAACGTCGCCGCTTCCTCCGGATATTCCGATGCCTGTCCTGTCCTTGCACCAACTGCCGTCGTCACGCGCGATCCCGCGGCCGGCTTTGTCGTCGCCGACTCCAGCCCCGGCGGCCAGGCGTGTCTCCAGCCATGCGCTGCTGGAAGGTGAGCGCGAACTGGTGATCCAGCACCAGGGCAGCGAATACCACCTGCGCCTGACCCGCAACGACAAGCTGATCCTGACCAAGTAATTCGCCGCCGCCTGCGCATCGCGGGCGGCGGTTGTTCCCCCGCCTCAGCCAGTGCGCTCTTCGCGGACGCCAGCCGGGCTGCAATGCCGGAGGTGATCGATGTTCGTTTCGCTGGTACATCGGCTGCAGGACTTGCGCCTGCAAGCTGCCACCGCGTCCGTGAGCCGGCGTGGCCTGCGCATGACGCCGGCACGGCTGATCGCCGGCTTGCCGGCGCTGGGCAGCGTGCTCTACGTGCCGATGCGGCCAGGCGGTTCGACGGTGCGGGAGCTGCCGCGCGGTTTGCTGGTCGAGGCGATGCAGTTGGTGCCGCTGCTGCAGACGCGTTGGTTGATGGCGGCCAGCATGATCACGGTCGAAGGCCCGCGCGAGTGGATCGAGTGCATGGACCGGGAAGGCCGCGCCTGTACCCGGCTGCACCTGTTGCCGGATACCGACTACCTGGCCTGGGATCGTCTGCTTGCCGGCGGCGAACCGATGCCCGCGTCGAAGCCCGCACGCTGGTTGCGCCCGGCCAGCGCACAGGTGCTGCGCTTCCACACGCGGCGGCTGGCTGGCCTGGACGTGCTCGGTGCCGAAGCCACTGCCGCGGTATCGCCGCTGAGCCGGCAACTGGCCGGCCGGATTGCGCACGCCGAGACGGTGCCGCTGCAGCCGATGGGCGGCGGTTGAGCGCGCGTCCGCCGTTCGTCCGGTTGTCCGTACAGTGTCCGCGGACACTGCACGGACCGGATGCATGCGCCTCAAGCCGTTGAAAGGTATGTGATAACCAAGCCGTTCCCGAGTGGCACATGGATTGCAATGACCCTTGTGCAACCGCGCTGTACGCGGTCAGGAACGGCATCGATGATCCGCGACACTTCCGCACAAGACCGCCTGGTCGAGGTCAAACCCAACCGCAAGCGCCAGCTGATTCTGCTTGGCGCCGGCGTACTCGTGCTGGCGCTGCTGGCCTGGCTGGCGCCGGGCATCGGCCGGCTGTTTTCGGCGTCCGAATCGGTCAGCAGTTCGCGGCTGGCCTTTGCCACCGTCGAACGCGGCCCGTTCGTGCGCGACATCGCCGCCGAAGGCAAGGTGGTGGCGGCGGTCAGCCCCACCTTGTACGCCACCTCCGGCGGCGCGGTGACGCTGCAGGTGCATGCCGGCGACACGGTGAAGATCGGCCAGGTGCTGGCCACCATCGTCAGCCCGGAGCTGACCAACAAGCTGGCGCAGGAACAGAGCAACGCCGACGCGATGGAAGTGGAATACCGGCGCGCGCAGATCGACGCGCGCAAGCAGCGTTCCGCGCTGCAGGAAACCTACGACAACGCCACCATCGACCAGACCACCGCCGAGCGCAACCTCGACCGTTACCAGAAGGCGTATGCCAAGGGCGCGGTGTCCAACATGGACGTGGACAAGGCCAAGGACGCGCTGGACAAGGCGAAAATCGCCACCACGCATGCCAAGGCCAACCTCGGCCTCGACAACGACAGTCTCAGCTTCGACATCCAGTCGAAGAAGCTCGCGCACGAGCGCCAGCTGTTGCTGGTGAAGGACCTGCAGCGCCAAGTCGACGACCTCAACGTGAAGTCGCCGGTGGACGGCCAGGTCGGCCAGCTGTTCATCGCCGAGCGCGCCACCGTGGCCAAGGACGCGCAGCTGCTCAGCGTGATCGACCTGTCCGCGCTGCAGGTGGAGATGCAGGTGCCGGAAAGTTTCGCCCGCGACCTCGGCATCGGCATGGCCGGCGAGATCAGCGGCAACGGTCACACCTGGAAGGGCTTGGTCAGTGCGATCTCGCCGGAAGTGGTCAACGGCCAGGTCGCCGCGCGGCTGCGCTTCGAGGGCGAGACGCCGAAGCAGCTGCGGCAGAACCAGCGCCTGTCGGTGCGCGTGCTGCTGGACAAGCGCGACAACGTGCTGACCGTGCAGCGCGGCTCGTTCGTCGACGAATCCGGCGGCAGCTATGCCTATCTGGTGCGCGACGGCATCGCCAAGAAAACCCCGATCCGCGTCGGCGCCTCCAGCATCGACAAGGTGGAGATCCTCGACGGCCTGAAGGAAGGCGACCGCATCGTGATCTCCGGCACCGACAGCTTCAAGGGCGCGGCGACTGTCGCGATCAGCAACTGACGATTTTCTCCCTCCCCTGCGAGCAGGGGGAGGCGCAGACACCATCACCACCACCGAGGAACAACCATGCTGAAGATGACCCACCTGTCCAAGGTCTACCGCACCGAAGTGGTGGAGACCTATGCGCTGCGCGATTTCAACATCGACGTGAAAGAGGGCGAGTTCGTTGCCGTCACCGGCCCGTCCGGTTCCGGCAAGACCACCTTCCTGACCATCGCCGGCCTGCTGGAAACCTTCAGTGGTGGCGAGTACCACCTGGACGGCATCGAGGTGAGCAACCTCAACGACAACGCACGCTCGAAGATCCGCAACGAGAAGATCGGCTTCATCTTCCAGGCGTTCAACCTGATTCCCGACCTCAACGTGTTCGACAACATCGAAGTGCCGTTGCGCTACCGCGGCATGAAGGCGGCCGAGCGCAAGCAGCGCATCATGGATTCGCTGGAGCGCGTGGGCCTGGCCTCGCGCGCCAAGCACTACCCGGCCGAACTCTCCGGCGGCCAGCAGCAGCGCGTGGCGATCGCCCGCGCGCTGGCCGGCTCGCCGCGCCTGCTGCTGGCGGACGAACCGACCGGCAACCTGGACACGCAGATGGCGCGCAGCGTGCTCGAACTGCTGGAAGACATCCATCGCGAAGGCGCCACCATCGTGATGGTCACGCATGACCCGGAGCTGGCCGCGCGTGCCCAGCGCAACGTGCACATCATCGACGGCCAGGTGGTGGATCTGTCGGAAGACCCGCGCTTCCACACCGTGCATGCCGTTGACGAAGCCCACGGCTGAACGGCCGGGATAACCACCAGACATTCGTCTGTTGAAAGCCGGGATTCGGGATTGGGGATTGGTTGAGAGCACCAGCTCGCGAGACCGCCGCTTTTCCGAATCCCGAATCCCCCAACCCCGAATCCCGGAACTCCAAGCATGTTCGCCTACTATGTCCAACTCGGTCTTCGCAGCCTGCGTCGCAATCCGGCGCTGACCGCGTTGATGGTGATGGCGATCGGTTTTGGCGTGGCCGCGTCGATGATCACCTGGTCGGTGTTCCGCGCGGTGTCGGGCGATCCGATCCCGGATAAATCGACGCAGTTGTTCATCCCGCAGATCGACGGCTGGGGGCCGCAGCAAAATCTCAAGGGCGAGCCACCGGATGCGCTGAATTACGCGGATGCCATGGCGCTGATGCATGCGCACCGGGCCGTGCGGCAGACCCTGCTCTACCCGGTGCGGCTGTCGGTGTTGCCGGAAGGTAACCGCAGCCTGCCGGTGGCGGCCAGGGGCTATGCGGTATACGGCGATTTCTTTCCGATGTTCGAGGTGCCGTTCCTGTACGGCGGCGGCTGGAATGCAGCGGACGACGAGAGTCGTGGTGCCGTGGTGGTACTTGGCGCGGAATTCAACCGGAAACTTTTCGGTGATGTCGACAGTGTAGGCCGCGAAATCACCTTGGGTGGACACCTCTATCGCATCGTCGGCGTGACGCGCCAATGGAACCCGACACCTCGCTTCTTCGACTTGTTCAGCAGCAGCGGTTTCGCCGATGCCATGGACTTCTACCTGCCGTTCACCCGCGCACTGGATCTGCAGATCGCAAGCGCAGGCAGCAACAGTTGCCGGGGAAAACTGGATTTAACCGGCTGGGACAGCTGGTTGCAAGGCAACTGCGTGTGGGTCACGCCGTGGGTGGAGCTGGGCAGCTCGGCGGATGTCGCGCGTTATCGACGGTTCCTCGAAGACTATGCCGCGGATCAGCAGCGGGCGGGACGCTTCGGCTGGGCGCCCAATGTGCGTTTGCGCAACGTGGCGCAATGGCTCGACTACCAGCGTGTGGTACCGCAGGAGAGTCGTATTTCGCTGATGGTCTCGCTGGGTTTCTTCGTGATCTGCCTGATCAACACCACCGGCCTGTTGCTGGCCAAGTTCATGCGTCGTGCCGGCGAGATTGGCGTGCGGCGTTCGCTGGGCGCCTCGCGTCGGGAAATCTACGCGCAGTACCTGATTGAGGCGGCGATGGTCGGGTTGGCCGGTGGCGTGCTGGGGCTGGTATTCACTGTTCTTGGCGTGTCCGGCGTGGGCGTCCTTTTCCGGCCGCAGATAGCACGGCTGGCACACGTGGATATGTCACTGGTGGGACTGACGATGGCGGTCGCCATCCTTGCCACCCTGGCAGCGGCATTCTATCCGGCCTGGCGCGCGGCGCAGGTGCAGCCGGCCTGGCAATTGAAATCCAACTGAGGCGACGGCGATGCAGATCAAGCCCATTCTCGCCGCGCTGCGTCACCACAAGGCCGGCACCATACTGGTCGCGCTGCAAATTGCACTGACCCTGGCGATCGTGTGCAACGCGCTGTTCATCATCCGGCAGCGACTTGTGCACTTGTCCGAGCCAAGCGGTGTGGATGAAGCCAGCCTGTTCGTGATCTACAACGGATGGGCAGACCAGGCAGCCACGATGCAGTTCGATGCCCAGGTCCGAACTGATCTTGCCGCGCTGCGGCAATTGCCAAGTGTGCGCAATGCGGCTCCAGCCAGTTCGTGCCCGCTATGCGGCGACGGCGACGACGTACCGGTCATGCTCGCGCCGGATCAGACCCAGTGGATTGCCGATCCGGCGATGTATGCAGGTGATGAACAGCTGCTCGATACGCTGGGAGTGAAGCTGGTCGCTGGTCGCAACTTCCGCGCCGACGAAATCGGCAAGATGGGCTCGCGTGATTTCACTGTTCCCCCCGTGGTCATCGTGAGCAGGACCCTGGCCGACCGCCTGTTTCCGCGCGGGGAGGCCCTGGGCAAGCCGATCTACATGATGAGCAACACGCCGAGCACCATCATCGGCATCGTCGATCGCCTGCAAAGGCAGAACGTTGGTGGCTGGACGAGGCCATATGCCTACCAGTCCATGTTGTGGCCGATGCGCCCGGTTTCGTCACAGGGGCTGTACTACATAGTTCGCGCCAAACCGGGCCAGCTGGCTGCCGCCATGCGTGAGGCGCCGAAGGCGCTGTATGCGGAAGACCGCATGCGCATCATCGACCCGGAACACGGCACGCTGAGCTTCGCCGAGGTGCGTCGGCGCATCTATGACAGCGACCTCGGCATGGCGATCCTGATGGGCCTCATCAGCGTGGTGCTGCTGGCGATCACCGCCGCCGGCATCGTCGGCTTGACCAGCTTCTGGGTCGGCCAGCGGCGCAAGCAGATCGGCGTGCGCCGCGCGCTGGGCGCCACGCGGCGCGACATCCTCGGTTATTTCCTCACCGAGAACCTGCTGATCGGCCTCGGCGGGGTACTGGTGGGAACGGTGCTGGCGATTGGCATCAACCTGTGGATGGTCACCCAGTTCGAAATGGCGCGATTGTCGCTGGCCTATGTGATGACCGGCGTGGTCGCCCTGCTGCTGCTTGGCCAGGGTGCGGTACTGGGGCCTGCGCTGCGCGCTTCACGCGTGTCGCCGGTGGAGGCGACACGTTCGGTGTGATTTTTCTCCTCCCCCTGCCTGCGGGGGGAGGAGCTCAACTCCTGGAGCATTCGGCATGTTCAGCTATTACCTCGAATTGGCGTTGCGCAGCCTCAGGCGCAGTCCCGGCCTGACCGCGCTGATGGTGCTGGCGATCGGCTTCGGCGTGGCCGCGTCGATGACGACCTGGTCGGTGTTCCGCGCGGTGTCGGGCGACCCGATCCCGTGGAAATCGTCGCAGCTGTTCGTGCCGCAGATCGACAACTGGGGCCCGAACGGCCGCAGCAGCGACGGCGAGCCGCCGAACGCGATGGGCTACACCGACGCGATGGCGCTGATGCGCGACCATCGCGCGAAGCGGCAATCGGCGATGTACCAGATCTCGCCGTCGGTGGTGCCGGCGGAAGTCGGCAAGCACCCGCTCAACGTCAGCGGCCACGCGGTATACGGCGAGTTCTTCCCGATGCTGGATGTGCCGTTCAAGTACGGCAGCGGCTGGAGCGCAAGCGACGACACCAATCGCGCGACGGTGGTAGTGATCAGCGGCAAGCTCAACCAGAAGCTGTTCGGCGGCGCCAGCAGCGTGGGCAAGACCGTCAACATCGAGGGCAAGGATTATCGCGTGGTCGGCGTGCTCGATGACTGGAACCCGCAGCCGCGCTTCTACGACGTGGTCAACACCGGCGGCTTCTCCACCACCGGCGACGACGTGTTCCTGCCGTTCCTCACCGCCATCCAGACGTCCATGCCGAATGACGGCAACACGAATTGCAACGCGGTGCCGGAGGAATCGGGTTTCGTCGGCCTGCAGCATTCCGAGTGCGTCTGGATTGCCTACATGGCCGAGCTGGACGGTGCGGCGGCGGCAACTGCCTACCGCAATTACCTCAACGACTATGCGCGCGAGCAGCAGCAGGCCGGGCGTTTCCGCTGGGCGCCGAACAGCCGCCTGCGCAACCTGCCGCAGTGGCTGGACAACCAGCACGTGGTGCCCAGCGATACCAAGGTCTCGCTGCTGGTGGCGCTGGGGCTGCTGCTGGTGTGCCTGGTGAACACGGTGGGCCTGCTGCTGGCGAAGTTCCTGCGCCGCAGCGGCGAGATCGGCGTACGCCGCGCACTGGGCGCGCAGCGTGCCGCGATCTACGCGCAGTTCCTTACCGAGGCCGGCATCGTCGGCCTGGCGGGCGGCGTGCTGGGCCTGTTGCTCACTGGTGCGGGGGTGGCCAGCGTGGGCTGGGTGCTGCCCAGGGACATCGCCGCGCTGGCGCGGGTGGACGTGTCGCTGCTGCTGCTCACCCTGCTGGTGGCCGTGGTCGCCACGATGCTGGCCGGCTTGTATCCCACTTTCCGTGCCTCGCGCGTGCAGCCGGCGTGGCAGTTGAAGAGCAATTGAGGAACATGAGCATGAAACTGCATCCCATCCTCGCGGCATTGCGCAAGCACAAGGCCGGCACCGTACTGATCGCGCTGCAGATCGCGCTGACGCTGGCGATCGTGTGCAATGCGGTCTTCATCATCGGCCAGCGCATCGACCGGGTGAACCGGATCACCGGGCTGGACGAGAGCAACCTGTTCCTGGTCAGCCAGCAATGGGTGGGCGCTCCCAACGCCGACAGCGCCGACGGCGTGGAAAAACTGGACACCATGCAGCGTGAGGATCTGGCTGCACTGCGCCAGCTGCCGGACGTGGCTTCGGTGGCGCCGATCAACTCGCTGCCGCTGCTCAACTCCTCCTGGACCGGTTCGGTTTCGCACAAGCCGGGCGCCCAGCTGAGCGGCAAGGACAATACCCGTACGGCGTACTACTTCACCGACGAGCAGATGCTGTCCACGTTGGGAGTACGCCTGGTGGCCGGCCGCGCCTTCAATGCCGGCGACGTGCAGCACCAGGGTTTCCGCGACCAGCGCGACCGTCCGATCGCGATCATCACCCGGCAACTGGCGGACAAGCTGTTCCCGAAGGGCGATGCGGTCGGCAAGGTGATGTACACCGACGGCAGCAATGCGCCCACCACCATCATCGGCGTGGTGGCACGCCTGCAGATTCCCTCCACCAGCAGCCAGGGCAACGACTTTGCTTGGTACTCGACGCTGATCCCGACCCGGCTGGACGCGAACTTCGCACGCTATGCCGTGCGCACGAAGCCTGGCCGGCTGGACGCCGCGATGCGCGCGGTGGCGCCCACGCTGTACAAGGTGAACCCGATGCGCGTACTCGACGACGACAGCGTGAAACCGTTCTCCGACATCCGCGCCCGGGCCTATCGGGCCGACGTGGGCATGGCGATCCTGATGGGCGTGATCTGCTTGATCCTGCTCTGCGTCACCGCCGCCGGCATCGTCGGCCTGACCAGCTTCTGGGTCGGCCAGCGGCATCGGCAGATCGGCGTGCGGCGCGCGCTGGGTGCACGCAAGGTCGACATCCTGCACTACTTCCAGATCGAGAACCTGCTGATCGTCGGCGTCGGCGTGGCGATCGGCGTGCTGCTGGCGCTGGGCCTGAACCTGTGGCTGATGAGCCACTACGAGATGACCCGCATCCCGCTGCCATACGTGCTGACCGGCGTGCTGGCGATGCTGGCGATCGGCCAGGCCGCGGTATTCGTGCCGGCACGGCGCGCCTCCAACGTGCCGCCGGTGGTGGCGACGCGGGCAGCGTGATGCAGGAAGCCCTCTCCCCAACATTCGTTGAGGGAGAGGGAGCTTGAAACCTCATGGAGTCGTGCAATGTTCGGCTACTACCTCGACCTTGCCCTACGCAGCCTGAAACGCAACAAGGCGCTCACCGTGTTGATGGTGCTGGCGATCGCGCTGGGCATCGGCGCCAGCATGACCACGCTCACGGTGCTGCACGTGCTGTCCGGCGACCCGCTGCCTGGCAAGAGTGGGCAGCTGTACTACCCGCAAATCGATCCGCAGGACATCAGGGGCATGGACCCGAGCAAGGAGCCGCCGGAGCAGGTCACCTTGATCGACGGCCTGAATCTGCTGCGCGCCGGACGCGCCGACCACCAGGCGCTGATGAGCGGTGGCTCGGTGCCGGTCCAACCCGAACAGTCCTCGCTCGACCCCTTTTATGTGGAGGCGCGTTACACCACGGCGGACTTCTTCGCGATGTTCGACGCACCATTTCTGTACGGCCACGGCTGGACCGCGGCGGACGGCGAGGCCAAGGCGCGCGAGGTGGTGATCGCGAGGTCGCTCAACGACAAGTTGTTCGGCGGAGCCAACAGCGTGGGCCGCACGCTGCGCATGGCAGGGACCTCCTTCCGCGTCGTGGGCGTGCTGGACAGCTGGCAGCCGAACCCGCACTTCTATGATCTGAACACGGGCTCCTACGCCTATGGCGAGCAAGTGTTCCTGCCGCTGCAGACCATGCTGGAGCTGCGGCTGGATCGCAACGGCTCCAGCGACTGCTGGGGCAATGGCGGTGGCGGCGTCGGCAACATCTTGCCTTCGAACGACTGCGTGTGGCTGCAGTTCTGGGTGCAACTGGACAGCCCTGCGAAAGCAGCCGCGTACAAGGAGTTCCTGGTGCACTACTCGCAGGACCAGAAGGCGTTGGGCCGCTTCCAGCGCGCGCCGAACGTACGCCTGCGCAACGTGATGCAGTGGCTCGACTACCAGATGGTGGTGCCCGATGACGTGCGCCTGCAGACCGCTCTGGCGTTCGGTTTCCTGCTGGTGTGTCTGGTCAACACAGTGGGGCTGATGCTGGCCAAGTTCATGCGCCGCGCCGCTGAGCTCGGCGTACGCCGTGCGCTGGGTGCGTCGCGGCGCGCACTGTTCGCGCAGCTGTTGATCGAATCCGGGGTGATCGGTCTGGTTGGCGGCATCGGTGGCCTGCTGCTGGCGATGTTCGGACTGTGGTTGGTGCGCCAGCGGCCTTCCGCTTACGCCGCGCTGGCACATCTGGACCTGAGCATGCTGTTCACCACGTTCGTACTGGCGCTGTGCGCCACCTTGCTGGCCGGCCTGCTGCCAGCTTGGCGCGCCTGCCAGGTCACGCCTGCCCTGCAACTGAAGAGCAACTGAGGTGAGCATGGACATTCTTCCGATCCTTTCCACGCTGCGCAGGCACAAGCTCACGTCCTGGCTGCTGATCCTGGAAATCGCGCTGACCTGCGCGATCGTCTGCAACGCCGTATTCCTGATCGGCCAGCGCTTGCAGCGCATGGACATGCCCAGCGGCGTGGCCGAGCACGAGCTGCTGCAGATCCAGGTGGCCGACGTGATGCCGCCGTCCAATCCGTACACCCGCCTCGCGGAGGATCTCGCGGTGCTCAGGCAGGTGCCTGGCGTGCTCTCGGTGGCTTCCTCCAACCAGGTGCCGTTTGGCAGCTCGTCGTCGAACGGCAACATCATGCTCGACCCGACGCAGCGCGAACGCACGCTCAACGCCGGCACCTACTTCGGCGAAAACCTGGCGCAGACGCTGGGCACGCGGCTGGTGTCCGGGCGCGACCTGCAGCCGGATGATTTTGTCGACGTGGATACGGCGATGAAGGCGCTCGGTACCGGCGATAGCAAGGGCCTGCCGCACGTGACGCTGATCACCCGGACCCTGGCCGAACGGCTGTGGCCGGGACAGAACCCGCTGGGGCGCATCATCTACCTTGCGCCCGAAGTGGGCCTGCGCGTGGTCGGCGTGCTGGACAGCCTGGCGCGGGCGAATGCCTACGACGCGGCCAAGGCGCAGTACACCATGGTCGTGCCGCTGCGCATGGGGGCGAACAAGGACCAGAGTTATCTGATCCGCACCCGACCGGAAGATCGCGCGAGCGTAATGGCCGCTGCGCTGGCTGCACTGAAGAAGGCCGACCCGCAGCGTGTGGTGACCACCCAGCGCAGCTTCGACGAAGTGCGCCGGAAGTTCTTCCAGGACGACCGCGCGATGGCCGGCATGCTGGTCGGCGTGATCGCCGCGCTGTTGATTGTCACCGCGCTGGGCATCGTCGGCCTGGCCAGCTTCTGGGTCGCGCAACGCCGCCGCACCATAGGCGTGCGACGCGCGCTGGGCGCGACCCGCCGCAACATCCTCAACTACTTCCAGACCGAGAACTTCCTGCTCGCCACGATCGGCATCGCGCTCGGTATGGTGCTGGCCTACGGCATCAACCTGTTCCTGATGCTGCACTACGAGTTGCCACGACTGCCAGCCGTCTATTTCCCGGTCGGCGCCATCGTGCTGTGGCTGATCGGGCAGGTGGCGGTACTCGGTCCGGCGCTGCGCGCCGCGGCGGTGCCGCCGGTCGTGGCGACGAGGTCGGTGTGATTGCTTGAAGCCCTCTCCCACGGCAGCGCCTGGGAGAGGGCGTTTTCCAATTCACGGAGTGATGCAATGTTCGGCTATTACATTGATCTCGCATGGCGCAGCCTCAGGCGTAACAAGGTGCTGACCGCGTTGATGGTGATCGCCATCGCAGTGGGTATCGGCGCCAGCATGACCACCTTGACGGTGATGCACCTGCTGTCCGGCGACCCGGTACCGACCCGCAGCGGCACGCTGTTCTATCCGCAAGTTGATCCGGATCCGAGCCCGACTGCCAGCCATCAGCCCTACGATGTGATGGATTACCGTTCGGCGCTGGACCTGTGGAACGCGCACCGCGCGGATCGTCAGGCGATGGTCACCAGTAGCCAGCTGCGGTTGACCGCACCACAGGTGAATCTGCCGCCGCTAATGGCGCAGATGCTGTCGACCACCAGCGATTTCTTTCCGATGTTCGACGTGCCGTTCCGCTATGGCGGCGGGTGGACGGCGCAGGACGACGAGAACCGTGCAAGGGTCGCGGTGATCTCGTCGGATCTCAACAACAAGCTGTTCAATGGTGCCGACAGCGTGGGTCGCACGCTGCGACTGAAGGATGCGGATGTGCGCATCATTGGCGTGCTGGCGCCGTGGTGGCCATCGCCACAGTTCTACGACGTGGCGGGTGGACGCTTCTCCAACGGTGATACGGCGGGCTTTTACAGCCGGCCGGAGGATGTCTTCGTGCCGTTTCAGAGTTCGCTGGAAATCAATGCCGGCGGCTTCCAGCCGTTCACCTGTTGGAGCATGCCGGGCGACCCGGTGCACTTGCAGAACTCGCCCTGCGTATGGGTGGCGTTGTGGGTGCAGCTGGACAGCGCGGCAAAGGTCGGCAGCTATCGGCGCTTCGTGGCCGACTATGCTACCCAGCAAAAAGCCTTGGGTCGCTTCGTGCATGCCGACAACACGCAGTTGCGCAGTCTGATGGGGTGGCTTGACTTCAATCAGGTGGTGCCCAGCGATGTGCGCCTGCAGACGTGGCTGGCGTTTGCCTTCCTGCTGATCTGCCTGTTCAACACGGTGGGCCTGTTGCTGGCGAAGTTCCTGCGCCGTGCTGGCGAGATCGGCGTGCGCCGTGCACTCGGTGCGAGTCGGGCGGCGGTGTTTGCGCAATGCCTGGTCGAAGCCGGCCTGATCGGTCTGCTTGGCGGCGCCGGCGGTCTGCTGCTGACCCTGTTCGGCCTGTGGTTGGTACGCAGCCAGCCGATCGAATATGCCGATCTGGTGCATTTGGATACGACGATGTTCCTTGCCACGTTCGCACTGGCCATTGCCGCCAGCTTGCTGGCCGGCGTGCTGCCGGCGCTACGCGCCAGCCGCATGACGCCCAGCCTGCAGCTGAAGACACTCTGAGGGGAACGCCATGCAGATCCAGCCCATCCTCGCCGCACTGCGCAAGCATCGCCTCGCCACCATATTGATCACGTTGGAGATCGCACTGGCTTGCGCGGTGCTGTGCAATGCCTGTTTCCTGATCGTCAACCGCGTGCAGCAGACCCAGGTCGTCAGCGGCGTCGACGAGAACGCACTGGCTGCCCTGAAACTGACCGGCTATGACCCAACGAGGGGCGTCGACCTCAACGCGCGCGTACTCGACGGCCTCGCCAAGCTTCCTGGCGTGCAGTCGATCAGCGCGATCAATCAGGTGCCTTTCGGCGACCACGCCGGTACGGCCGGTATCACCACCGATCCCGACGGCAAGCACTTCGGCGGCGTGGTGGATTTCTTTGTCGGCGGCCCGGGCAGCTTCAAGGCGCTTGGCGTGCAGGTGGTCGCTGGCCGCGTGCCGCAGCCTGGCGATTACCAACCCGTCGATTTTTTCGTGCCAGATGACTCCGCGGTGTGGGTGACCCGTGCGCTAGCCGAGCATCTGTGGCCGGGCGCCGATCCGCTCGGCAAGGAATTCTGGACTGGCAAATTCCACTTTCGGGTGGCCGGCGTGCTGGCGCACCTGGCGCGTCCCTACGGTGGCGAGGGCGGCCCGAGCACGATCGAATGGTCGGTGTACGTGCCGGCGCAGCCGGGCGCCCAGCTTGCAGCCGTATACCTGCTACGCGCCGATCCCGCGCAATTGCCGCGGGTGCTGCGCGACGCGCGGGGCGCGATGGCCACCATTGCGCCCGACGCGGTGCTCGACAGCAAGGCAAGTCAGACCATCGGCACCCTGCGCGAAAATTATTTTCGACAGGATCGTGTCATGGCCGGCATCCTTGTCGGCGTAATCACCGCCCTGCTGCTGGTCACCGCACTCGGCATCGTCGGCCTCGCCAGTTTCTGGGTGCAGCAGCGACGCCGCCAGATCGGTATCCGCCGCGCGCTCGGCGCTACCCGCGGCGACATCCTGCGCTACTTCCAGACCGAGAATTTCCTGATCGTCACGTTCGGCATCGTGCTCGGCATGCTGCTGGCGTTTGCGCTGAATCTCGCGTTGATGACGCACTACGAATTGCCGCGATTGCCGTTGTACTACTTGCCGATCGGCGCGCTGCTGCTGTGGGCATTGGGCCAGCTCGCCGTACTCGGCCCTGCGCTGCGCGCCGCAGCAGTACCGCCGGTGGTGGCGACAAGATCGGTGTGATGAGCGGAGATATCGGCAGGAACGGATGATTTCCATGGTTGAAGGGGATACACGGAATGTTCGGCTATTACTTTGATCTTGCATGGCGCAGCCTCAGGTGCAACCCGGTGCTCACCGCGCTGATGGTGCTGGCGATCGGGCTGGGCATCGGTGCGAGCATGACGATGATCACCGTGCTGCATGTGATGTCGGGCGATCCGCTGCCGGGACGCAGCGCGCAGTTGTTCTATCCGCAACTCGATCCGCGGGGTATGGAGGACTATGGCCAAGGTGAAGACCCTCCGGGGCAGATGGCCTGGATCGACGCAATGAATCTGCTGCACGCACGCAAAGGCGTGCACCAGGCTGCGATGTCGGGCGGTCAGGTGACGGTGCGGCCGGTGCAGGGAGGCAAGCGAGCCTTCTACTCCGATGCGCGTTTCACCACGGCAGATTTCTTTGCCATGTTCGATGTCCCGTTCGCACAAGGTGGTGGATGGTCGGCGGAGGACGACGACAAACAGGCGCGGGTGATCGTGATCGCCAAAACGCTGGCCGACAAGTTGTACGGCGAACGGCAGGCCGTCGGGAAAATACTGCGTCTGGGTCAAAACGACTTCCGTATTGTCGGGGTGATCAAACCATGGAGTCCGATACCGCATTTCTACGACCTGACCTCGGGTGGTTACCAGGACGGCGAGCAGGTGTTCATGCCGCTATCCACCGCATTGGCACTGCATCAAGGGATCGGCGGCAGCCTGGAATGCTGGGGATATATGTCGTTCGACCACCTGGACCGCAAGACGGCCCCGTGTTCCTGGTTGCAGTTCTGGGTCCAACTGGACACGCCGGCGCAGCAGCAGGCCTATCGCGAATTTCTGGTGAGTTACTCGCAGCAGCAAAAGATGCTGGGGCGTTTCGTGCGGCCGCCCAATACGCGCCTGCATAACCTCATGGGCTGGCTGGACTACAACAAGGTGGTGCCGGGGAGCGTGCAGCTGCAGACGCTGCTGGCGCTGGGGTTTCTGCTGGTGTGTCTGGTCAACACGGTGGCGCTGCTGCTGGTGAAATTCCTGCGGCGCGGCGGTGAGATGGGCGTGCGCCGCGCGATGGGCGCATCGATGCGTTCGATCTTTGCGCAGTTGCTGGCCGAGGCAACGCTGGTGGGCTTGTGCGGTGGCGTGGTCGGCGTGCTGCTTGCGCTGTTCGGCTTGTGGGTGGTTCGACAGCAGCCGGCGCAGTACGCGGGCCTGGCGCATCTGGACGCCCCGATGTTGTACGCGACTTTCGCACTGGCGCTGTGCACCACCGTACTTGCCGCCATGTTCCCGGCGTGGCGCGCCTGCCGGCTGCCGCCGGCGCGCGCGTTGAAGATCCAGTGAAGGCGACGATCATGCATCCCATCCTTTCCGCACTGAAGCATCACAAGACCACCGTGGCCCTGGTGGTGCTGGAGATCGCGCTGACCTGCGCCATCGTCAGCAACGCGTTGTTCCTGATCGGCGACCGTCTTTCGAATATGCAGCTGAGCACGGGGGTTGCCGACAACGGTCTGGTCTGGGTCAGCAGCAACAGCCTGCGCGAGGGCGGCACCCCGGGCAGTGCGATGAGCCTGGAGCAGGCCGATCTGGCTGCGTTGCGCGGCATGCCGGGCGTCACGGCGGCGCTCAAGGTCAATTCGTTGCCGCTGCTGAATGCCTCCATGTGGCGCAGCGGCATCTCGGTCCAGCCCGGCTTGCCCAAGGCCACGTTCAACAACATCGCGATGTACCTCGGTACGCCGGGCATCGTCGGCGGGTTGGGCATCAGGCTGGAACAGGGGCGCGACTTCCTGCCGCAGGAATATGCCGATTACAGCCCTTCCGCGAATCAGGCGCCGCCTTCGGCGGTGATCGTCACGCGTACCCTGGCCGACCGCCTGTGGCCGGGTCAGAGTGCATTGGGCCAGCCGATCTTCATGGGCGAGAAGGGCAAGTACGTTACCCGCGTCGTTGGCGTGACGACACACCTGCTCAACCCGACGCTGGCCGGCCGCGCCAACAGCGAAGACAACCTGTTGTTGCCGGTACGCTCAATCCCAGGTGGCATGTATGTGTTGCGCACGGAGCCGTCCGTCCGCGACGCGATCCTGCGTGACATTCCAACGGTGCTCGATCGCGTGGACAACGATCGCATCATCACCGGCAGCAACAGCTACGCGCGAACCGTGTCGGATTACTTTCACGACGACCGTGCACTGATCTGGCTGCTACTGGTGGTGATCGGCTGCCTGCTGGCGCTGACTGCGCTGGGCGTGGTCGGGCTATCCAGTTTCTGGGTGCAGCAGCGCACGCACCAGATCGGCATCCGCCGTGCCATCGGCGCCACCCGGCGCGACATCCTGCGCTACTTCCAGGCCGAGAATTTCCTGATCGTCAGCGGCGGCATCGCGCTTGGCTTGCTGCTGGCCGTCGCACTGAATTTGTTGTTGATGAAGCAGTACGAATTGCCGCGCCTGCCGTTGGCCTATCTGCCAGTCGCCGCGCTGGTGTTGTGGTCGCTGGGCCAGCTCGCCGTACTCGGCCCCGCATTGCGCGCGGCGGCGGTACCGCCGGTGGTGGCGACGAGGTTGGTATGAAAAATGGACTTGCAGGTATACGCATGACCATAGTCATGGCAACCTTTCAGGTCGGAGCGGCATCCATGTCCGCATGTGCAGAAGAAAAATGCGTACGGTCCTGATCATCGACGACAACCCGGCCGTGGGCGAGGCGCTGTCGCTGGCGCTTTCGCTCAACGAGATCCGCCCGCTCACCGCGCTGACGCCCGACGAGGGGCTGGCGCTGCTGCAGCGCGAGGCGGTCGACGTGGTGATCCAGGACATGAACTTCACCGCCGACACCACCTCCGGCGAAGAGGGTGTGACGTTGTTCCGGGCGATCCGCGAACAGCATCCGGACCTGCCGGTGGTCCTGCTCACCGCGTGGACGCACCTGGAAACCGCGGTGGAGCTGGTCAAGGCCGGTGCCGCCGACTATCTGGCCAAGCCGTGGGACGACAACAAGCTGCTGGCCACGGTGGAGAACCTGCTGGAACTGTCCGAGTCCACGCGTGAAATCACCCGCAGCCGGCGCGAGCGTCGCCAGCGCCGCGAGCTGTTGCAGAGCAAATACGATCTGGACGGGCTGGTGTTCGCTTCCGAGGCGATGGGGCGCACGCTCAATCTGGCCTGCCAGATCGCCCGCTCCGACGTACCGGTGCTGATCACCGGCCCGAATGGCACCGGCAAGGAGCGCATTGCCGCGATCGTGCATGCGAACTCGGCGGTGAAGCGCGGCCCGTTCGTGGCGGTGAACTGCGGCGCCCTGCCGGGCGAACTGATCGAGGCCGAGTTGTTCGGCGCCGAGGCCGGCGCGTACACCGGCGCGAACAAGGCGCGCGAGGGCCGCTTCGAGCTGGCCGACGGCGGCACGCTGTTCCTGGACGAGATCGGCAACCTGCCGCTGCCCGGCCAGATGAAACTGCTGCGCGTGCTGGAGACCGGCCAGTTCGAACGCCTGGGCTCGGGGAAGACGCGCCAGGCCAAGGTGCGCGTGCTGTCGGCGACGAATGCCGATCTCAAGGCGATGATCCAGGCCGGCACGTTCCGCGAAGACCTGTACTACCGGCTCAACGTGATCGAGGTGAACCTGCCGCCGCTGAGCGAGCGTAACGACGACATCCTGCCGCTGGCCGAATTCTTCCTGGACGGCCGTGCCGAACTCGGCGACGCCGCGCGCGAAACGCTGCTGGGCTACCCGTGGCCGGGCAACGTGCGCGAGCTGAAGAACGCGATCGAGCGCGCTGCACTGCTGGCCGACGGCCATCCGATCACCCCGGAGCTGCTGAACTTGCCGCAGCATGCGGCGACGGCCGCCGCGCGCAACCTCGACGAACCCAGCCGCGAGGCGGTGGAGACCGCGCTGCACAAGGCCGATGGCGTGGTCAGCCGCGCGGCGCAAAGCCTGGGCCTGTCGCGCCAGGCGCTGTATCGGCGGATGGAGCGCTACGGCCTGGCGACCACGGCTTGATCGATATGTGACGGCGATGCTTGTCCTTGACCCCGAAGGCGTAGAAAGATGACTGCATGCATCCAGCAGGGGAGGCGTTATGCGATATCGCCGGATCATGCTTGTTTCCGCCTGGCTGACGGCCGGTGCGGCTTTGGCGCAGGTGCCATCAGGTTCCCGCGAAGACTGGGCGCTGCGGCCCGCTGCCGCCAGCCCGGTCGAGTACCGACTTGGTTCGCCGACAGTGCTGGCGGAATCGAAGAAAAGCCCGTTCAGGTTCAGCGATGGCCGCGAGGGCGGCGTGCTGAACAAGCCGCCGCCGCGTCCGATGGATCGCGCCGCGGTGTTGGGCACCGAGCGCGCCTGGCTGGGCGGGCGGCCGCCGCTCGACTGCGCGATGACCCCGGTGGATGCCAGGTGCCATTGAGCGGCTGTGACTTTTCCAGCCTCTCAGTCCGGCCATGCGCCGGACTCGCGGCCGAAAAATTGCGCAGGACGCGCAGTTTTTCACAGGCTCGGAGCCGGCGTTTCCCCGTCGAGGAGAACAGCCGATGTGGCGTCGCCTGAATTCGCTGCAGGGGCGCCTGACCTTCTTGCTGGCCGTGGCCGGCCTGGCCGGTGCGCTGATCTACGCCGGCGTCACCCAGTGGCCGCTGCCGCAGTTGCTGGTGTGGCTGCGCAAGGACCTGGCGTTGTCGATACGCGCGCCGATGCAGCTGGGCGTCTACGGCGGCTTGCTGGCCAGTGTGGTCGTGCTGCTGCCGCTGGCGTTCTGGCTGGCCGGCCGGGTGATGGCGCCGGTAAGCCGGCTGCTGCGCGCGCTGGAAGGCGCGGTGGCCAGCTATCGCGACGGCGATTTCAGTTTCTCGATCGCGGTCGACCGGCGCGACGAGCTGGGCGAGCTGATCCGCATGCACAACGCGCTGGGGCACACCTTGCGCGAGCAGCGCCAGCACCTAGTGCAGCGCGAGCTGCTGCTGGACACGGTGGTGCAGAACACCCCGGTGGCGCTGGTGCTGACCGATGCGATCGGCCGGGTGGCCTACGCGAACATCGCCTCGCGGCATTTGTTCAACGAAGGCCGCAGCCTGGTCGGGCTGGACTTCGCCGAGTTGCTGGCCGAGGCGCCCGAAGCGCTGCGCAAGGCGGTGGACAGCGGCGAGGATGCCTTGCTCAGCGTGGAGATGGACGGTGGCGAGGAAACCTTCCACCTGTCGCAGCGCGCGTTCCGGCTGCAGGGCCGGCCGCATCGGCTGCACCTGTTCCGGCGCATGACGCGCGAGCTGTCGCGGCAGGAAGTGGCGACCTGGAAGCGGGTGATCCGGGTGATCAGCCACGAGCTCAACAATTCGCTGGCGCCGATCACTTCGCTGGCGCACTCCGGCGCGGAACTGGCCCGTCGCGGCCAGATCGAGCGGCTGCCCGGCGTGTTCGCCACCATCGGCGAACGCGCGCTGCACCTGCACCGCTTCATCGCCGGCTACGCCAGCTTCGCCAAGCTGCCCACGCCGCAGCCGGCGGACATCGAGTGGAAGCCGTTCCTCGACGGACTGGCGCTGCATTGCCAGTACCGTCTGGCGGCGCCGGTGCCGGCGCGGCCGGGGCATTTCGATGCGGTGCAGATCGAGCAGGTGCTGATCAACCTGATCAAGAACGCGCACGAGTCGGGTGGGGCGGACGACGAGGTCACGCTGTCGATCCTGGATGTCGGCAACGAACTGCGCATCGAGGTGGCCGACCGCGGCCCCGGCATGAGCGAGACGGTGCTGGCGCAGGCGCTGTTGCCGTTCTATTCGACCAAGCGTTCCGGCACCGGGCTGGGGCTGGCGTTGGCGCGCGAGATCACCGAGGCGCACGGCGGCCGCGTGCTGCTGGCCAACCGCGAAGGCGGTGGCCTGCGGGTAAGCCTGCGCCTGCCGCAAACGGCGGCCCGATAGCGCTCGAAGCGGCACGGCCTCGCCTATACTCAAGCCTTCTTCAGGACATGGGGTGGGCAATGGGACAGCTACTCGCGTTGGTTATCGTGGCCGTGGTCATCATCGGCGTGGCCAAGCTGGTGCGCATCGTGCCGCAGGGCTTCGAATGGACGGTGGAAACGTTCGGCAAGTACACCCGCACGCTGAGTCCGGGGCTGCATTTCCTGATCCCGGTCTACCAGGCAGTGGGCCGCAAGATCAACATGATGGAGCAGGTGCTGGACGTGCCCAGCCAGGACGTGATCACCAAGGACAACGCGGTGGTGCGCGTCGACGGCGTGGTGTTCTACCAGGTGCTGGACGCGTCCAAGGCGGCGTATGAGGTGTCCAACCTGGAGCAGGCCTCGCTGGCGCTGGTGATGACCAATATCCGTACCGTGCTGGGCTCGATGGACCTGGACGAAAGCCTGAGCCAGCGCGATGCGATCAACGCCAAGCTGCTCAAGGTGGTGGACGAGGCGACTCACCCGTGGGGCGTCAAGGTCAACCGCATCGAGATCAAGGACATCGCGCCGCCGCGCGACTTGATCGACGCGATGGCGCGGCAGATGAAGGCCGAGCGCGAGAAGCGCGCGAACATCCTCGATGCCGAAGGTTTTCGCCAGGCGGCGATCCTCAAGGCCGAGGGCGAGAAACAGTCGGTGATCCTGGCCGCCGAAGGCGAGAAGGAGGCCGCGTTCCGCACCGCCGAGGCGCGCGAGCGTTCGGCCGAGGCCGAAGCGAAGGCGACCACGATGGTGTCCGACGCGATCGCCAACGGCAACGTCAACGCGCTGAACTACTTCGTCGCCAACAACTACGTCGAGGCGCTGAAGGAAATGGCCAAGTCGCCGAACCAGAAGATGCTGCTGCTGCCGATCGAGGCCACCGGCATCCTCGGCTCGCTGGCCGGCATCGCCGAGCTGGCCAAGGAATCGCTCGGCCAGCAGCAGAAGCCGGCCGCCATCCAGCCGCCGCTGCGTTGATCTTGTGCCCCTCTCCCGCTTGCAGGAGAGGGGTTGGGGAGAGGGCACGAAGCCGCGGAGAGGGCATGAAGCCGGAGAGAGGGCATGGACAACCTCGCAAACGCCAAGGTCATGCGCAGTGCCCAGACACCTGCGGAACAACGCATGTGGTATCACCTGCGCGCCCACCGCTTCCTGGGATTGAAATTCAAGCGGCAAAAACCGATTGGGCCCTATATCGTCGATTTCATTTGCCTTGAGCAGCACTTGGTTATCGAAGTCGATGGCGCACAACATGGCGATCAAGTCACCTATGATCGCCAGCGTGACCACTGGCTGGCAGCGCAGGGACTGACCGTGCTGCGTTTCTGGAACCACGATGTATTGAATCGTACGGAGGCGGTGCTGGAGCAGATTCGTCTGATCGTCGAAGCACCCTCTCCCCCGGCCCCTCTCCCATGAATGGGAGAGGGGAGTCTCGCCAACCCGGAAGCTCCTCATGCTTGAACAGATTGCGACGCATTACCTGTGGTGGATCCTGGCGCTGCTGCTGATTGCCGGCGAGTTGCTGCTGCCCGGCTATTTTCTGTTGTGGATCGGCCTGGGTGCCGCCGCGATGGGCGTGGTGCTGTGGGCCGATCCGACGCTGGGCCTGCTGGTGCAGGCGGTGCTGTTCGGCCTGCTCGCGTTCGCCTCCTGCGTGGGCTATGCGCGCTGGCTGCGGCCCAGGCTGGAGCGCCGCGTGCCCGGTGACGAGCGGCTGAACCGTCGCGCCGAACAGTTGATCGGCCAGCGCTACGAGCTGATCGAGCCGATCGTCAACGGTCGCGGCAAAGCCCGCGTGGGCGACGGCCAGTGGCTGGTCAGCGGGCCGGACCTGCCGCTGGGCACCACGGTGGAGGTGGTCGCGGTGGAAGGCACCACGCTGCAGGTGCGCGCGGCGGCATGAGCGCGGGCGACACCCTCAGCCGGCAGCAGTTCGCCACCACGGCGTCGGCCACGCGTATCGCGTTCCTGCTGGAACTGGCGCGGCGGCTGCATCAGTACGGCACTTCGGCGCCGCGGCTGGAAATGGCGGTGGCCGGTGCGGCGCTGCGGCTGGGGCTGTCCGCCGACGTCTGGTCCAGCCCTACCGCGATCATCATTTCCTTCGCCGACTCGACCCAGGGCGAGGAAGGCGTGGCGCAGACCACCCAGGTGATGCGGCTGACGCCGGGCGAGGTGAACCTGGAGCGGTTGTGCCAGGCCGACGACATCGCCGACCGCGCGATTGCCGGCGAACTGGATCTGCGCGAGGGCTTCCGCCGGCTGCGCGAACTGGGCCGACCGGACACGCGGCGCGAGAAGATCGGCTCGATCGCCAGTTACGGCTTGTCCGCCGCCAGCATCGCGGCGTTGTTCCTGCACAGTTCCTGGGTGGACCTGGTGGTGGCCGGGGTGATCGGCGTGATCATCGGCTGCATCACCCTGCTCGCGGGCAGTCGGCCGCGATTGGCGGTGGCCAGCGATGCGATCAGCGCGCTGGTGGCGACCACCGTGGCGATCGTGGTGAGCGCGTTCGTGGTGCCGCTGGCGATCAAGTCGGTGGTGCTGGCCAGCCTGATCATCCTGGTGCCGGGCATGTCGCTGACCACCGCCGTGCGCGAGATTTCCAGCCAGCATCTGGTTTCCGGCATGGCGCGCATGGGCGGCGCGATGTCGACCCTGCTCAAGCTCACCTTCGGCACCATCGCGGCAACCCAGCTGTGTGCCGCGGTGGGCATCACCGCGCGCGACTTCGCGTTGCCGGCACTGCCGACCTGGACCGACTACCCGGCCCTGCTGGTCGCGGCGGTGGCGTTCGCGATCCTGTTCCGCGCGGCCCGGCGCGACTGGCCGGTGGTGATCGTGGCGGTGGTGGTGGGCTACCAGGCCACGCGCTGGGGCGGGGCGATCTCCGGCTCGCTGCCGAGCGCACCGGTGGGCGTGTTCCTGGGCGGCCTGCTGCTGGGCGCGCTGGCGAACGTCTACGCGCGCTTCGCACACCGGCCGGGTGCGGTCATCCGCGAGCCGGGCATCCTGCTGCTGGTGCCGGGCAGCGTGGGCTTTCGCAGCGTGTCGTTCCTGCTCGAACGCGATACCACGCTGAGCGTGGATACCGGCCTGTTGCTGATAACCCTGCTGGTGTCGCTGGTGGCGGGGTTGATGTTCGGCGACCTGCTGGTTTCACCCCGAAGATCTTTATAAATCAGGAATGGCCGAAGGCGCGGCTCATGTCGTCTGCCTTGTCCATCAAGACGACGAACCCGCTCGGCACCTTCGCCCCCTCCCCTGCAAGGCAGGGGAGGGTTGGGCGACCAAAGGGAGTCCTTCAGGTGAGGGGTTGCTCTTGGCCAAGGCAAGATCAAAAACCACCCCCCGCTTTGCAGGGGGGAGGAATCAAGCATGTGCTTGCCCACTCAAGCGAATGCAGCATTACCCTGGAACCAACAAAAAGCGCCGGCATCAAGCCGGCGCTTTTTGTTGAAGCGGCTAACGGAACAGCGATCAGATCGCCAGATCCTTTTCCTTCTTGCCGGCCTTCAGCGCATCGTTGAACCAATGCGGACGCTTGCCGCGGCCGGACCAGGTCTGTGCGGGATTGGCCGGGTTGCGGTACTTCGGCGCGACGGTACCGGTGGTGCGCTTGGCCTTGCCGCGCGTGCTGCCGAAAATGTCCTCGAAGGCATAACCCTCGGCCTTGATCAAGGCATGCACTTTCTCGCGCAGCTTGGCTACCTTTTCCTTGCGCAGTTCATTCTGGCGAACCTGTGCCTTGCTGATCAGGTCGTTGAGCTGGTTGTGATTGAGGTTCTTGATGTCGACGGCCATGACGGACTCCCGGGTGAGTATCGGCGAATAAATGATTTGGCTAGGGTCCGGCCATTATGGGAAACAAGGCCTGACGCACTGGAAGTTGTTGCAGTCCGGATTCTCGCTTATTTGCAGAATCCTTGTAAAGCGCGGGGCACTGTGTGAAATGTGTTTTCACATTAAAAGTAATTAATGGTGCGACCGGTTTTGAATCAGGCGCGTTCGGCGATTCCATTGCGGCAAATGCAAAACGGCCGCACCGGGCGGCCGTTTTGGTTAATGCGGTAACTGGCCGGTTCAGCCAAGCAGGGCAAACAGTTCGTCTTCGTCGAGTGACCGGCTTTCGCTGTCTTCGCGGGCGCGATATTCCAGCGTGCCCGCGGCCAACCCGCGCTCGCTGACCACGACGCGGTGCGGGATGCCGATCAGCTCCATGTCGGCGAACATGCTGCCGGCGCGTACGCCGCGATCGTCCAGCAAGGCCTCGATGCCGCGCTGGCCCAGCGCCTGATACAGCGCTTCGGCCGCCGCACTGACGGCGGGCGAATGTTTCGGGTTGATCACGCACACCACCACCCGCCATGGCGCCATCGCTTCCGGCCAGAGGATGCCGGCTTCGTCATGGCGCTGCTCGATCGCGGCGGCGACGATGCGACTGACGCCGATGCCGTAGCAGCCCATGGCCATCACCTGCGGCTTGCCGGTTTCGTCCACCACAGTGGCGTCGAGCGCCTCGGCGTACTTCGTGCCGAGCTGGAACACGTGGCCGACCTCGATGCCGCGGGCGAGGTGCAGCAGGCCCTGGCCGTCGGGGGAAAGGTCGCCCTCGACCACGTTGCGCAGGTCGGCGACGCGGGTGATGCGCGCATCGCGATCCCAGTTCGCGCCGGTGCAATGCGTGCGGTCGACATTGCCGCCGCAGACGAAGTCGGCGAGCACGGCGGCGTCGCGGTCGACGATCACCGGGATCGACGCCGGCAGGCCGACCGGCCCGATGAAGCCGGGGCGCGTGCCGGTGGCGGCGAGGATTTCCTCCTCGCTGGCGAGCACCGATTCGTCCGGCAGCTCGGCCAGCTTGCCGGCCTTGACCGCGTTGATCTCGTGGTCGCCGCGCAGGCACAGCGCGACCAGGCCATCGCGACCGCGCACCAGCAGGGTCTTCACGCATTGCTGCGGGCTGACCTTGAGGAAGCCGACAATGTCGTCGATGGTTTTCTGGGTGGGCGTGTCTACCCGCTGCAGGGTGGCGCCAGGGGCAGGGCGGCCGGCGGCCGGCGCCAGCGCCTCGGCCTTCTCGATATTCGCGGCGTAATCCGAGCCGTCGGAAAACACGATGGCATCCTCGCCGGAATCGGCCAATACCTGGAATTCGTGGCTGGCATTGCCGCCGATGGCGCCGGTATCGGCCTGCACCGCGCGGAAGGTCAGGCCAAGGCGGGTGAAAATGCGCGAATAAGCCTGGTACATCACCGCGTAGGTCTCGGCCAGCGATGCCTGGGTCAGGTGAAACGAATAAGCGTCCTTCATCAGGAATTCGCGCGCGCGCATCACGCCGAAACGCGGGCGGATCTCGTCGCGGAACTTGGTCTGGATCTGGTAGAAATTGACCGGCAGCTGCTTGTAGCTTTTCAGCTCGTTGCGGGCAAAGTCGGTAACCACTTCTTCATGGGTCGGGCCATAGCAGAATTCCTGGCCCTTGCGATCCTTGATTTTCAGCAGCTGGCCGCCGAATTTTTCCCAGCGGCCGGTTTCTTCCCACAGTTCCTTCGGCTGCACCGACGGCATCAGCATTTCGATCGCGCCGGCGCGGTCCATTTCCTCGCGCACGATGTTTTCCACCTTGCGCAGCACGCGCAGGCCCAGCGGGCTCCAGGTGTACAGGCCGGAGGCGAGCTTGCGGATCATGCCGGCGCGCAGCATCAGCCGATGGCTGGCGATTTCGGCGTCGGCAGGGACTTCCTTGACGGTGGCCAGGTGGAATTGGCTGAGGCGCATGCGGGCGGTTCCGGCGTGAATGAAGACGCCCATTGTAGCGGGCTGCCGGGGCCATCGCAGGTCAGCGCCGGCACCGCCCGGCCCGATGCCGACGGTGTCGCAGCGCGGGCGATGGCTTAGCGGGCCTGCTGGCAGAACTGGTCGTATTGCGCCTGTGCCGAGGCGGTCTGCTGCTTGCGCTGGGCGTCGTCGAGCGCGACGGTCTTGCCGTCCTGCTGCATCGTCACCGGGCCGCTGCCCTGCAGTGCGGCGAGGTTGGCCTTCAGCGCATCGCACATCTTGCTGCGGTTTTCCGGTGTGTCGGCCACCGGCTTGGCGGGTTCGGCCGGGGCTTCGCGGCGGTCCGCCGTTTCACTGGAAGCCGGTGCGGCCAGCGGCTCCACCGTGCCGGTGGTGGTTACCTTGGAGAATTTCGTGCCCTGTGCCGGCGGCGCTTCCGAGTAGTGCACGGTGCCGCTGGCGTCCGTCCATTTATAGACCTGGGCAACAGCCAGCGGGGCCAGCAACAGCAGCGCCACGGCAATCAGCGAACGATGCATGGTGTTCTCCGTGTTTGCGTGAAATATCAGGTTCACCTTGTTATCACTCCGGCGTGCCGGACTCAAGCAGCCGATGGTTTACACTGCGCGCATCCTGTCACGGATTGATTCATGAGCGAGCCATTGCCTGTCCGTCCGCCCCGTCATCGGGGTATCTACCTGCTGCCGAACCTGTTCACCACGGGGGCGATGTTTGCGGGTTTCTACGCGATCATCGCCAGCATCGGCGGCCGTTATACCGAGGCGGCGATCGCGGTATTCATCGCCGCGCTGCTGGACGGCATGGACGGCCGCGTGGCGCGGATGACCGGCACGCAGACCGAGTTCGGCGTGCAGTACGACTCGCTGTCCGACCTGGTCAGCTTCGGGCTGGCGCCGGCGCTGGTGATGTATACGTGGTCGCTGTCGGCGCTGCGCGACTTCGGCCCGCTGTGGGGCAAGCTGGGCTGGGCCGCCGCATTCATCTACGCCGCCTGCGCCGCGTTGCGGCTGGCGCGCTTCAATACCCAGGTCGGCGTGGCCGACAAACGCTATTTCCAGGGGCTGGCCAGCCCGGCGGCGGCGGCGGTGTGCATGTCGTTCGTGTGGAGCGTGGACAAGTTCGGCCTGGCCGGCAGCGATTTCTGCTTCATCACGCCGGCGATCGCGATCGTGGTCGGCCTGCTGATGGTCAGCCGGTTCCGTTACTTCAGTTTCAAGTCGCTGCCGATGGGCGATCGCCAGCGCGTGCCGTTCGTGTGGATGGTGATCGCGGTGCTGCTGCTGGCCTTGCTGATCCTGGACACTCCGCGCGTACTGTTCATCGGCTTCACGGTCTACCTGTTGTCCGGCCCGGTGTGGACCATCTGGAGCCTGGCCACGCATCGGCGCCGGGCGCGGCGCAGCGCGGCATGAACGCCCTGCCGCGCCAGCACGTCAGCGCCGACCATCGCGCCCGCGTATTGCGTGCGCTGGGCGTGACGCCATGGCAGCGGCGGACTGCACCGACTGCGGCAGCCGGGTCGGAATACGCGGCTGCCGCGGTGTCGGAGATGGCAGCCAGCGTCGCCTGCGTGGTGGTGTTGCCGCAGGATTGCAGCACGCGCGAACTCGACTTGCTCGGCCGCGCCCTGAATGCGTGCGGCGCCGCCCTGGCGCGCGCCGCGCGAGTCACGGTGAGCGGCGGCCAACTGGCTGCGGATGTGCCCGAGGCGCGGGCCTACCTGGTGTTCGGCGAAGCGCAGGCGCACGCGCTGGGACGCACGCTGCCGGCGGCGGCGATGCATCAGGCGCAGATCGTGCTGGCCGACGAACCGGCGCTGGTGCTGAGCAGCGCCGGGGCCAAGCGACGGCTGTGGAACGCGCTGCGCAGTGTGCGCCGCGCGCTGGCCGCTGCGGACAGCTAAACGCCATGGTCGCGGTGATCAAACCGGTGATCCAGGTTCGCGGCATGCGCACCGAGGATCTGGCCACGGTCAGCGCGCTGGAAAACGTTTCCTACGAATTCCCCTGGTCGGCGGGTATCTTCAGCGATTGCGTGAAGGCCGGGCACCCGTGCTGGGTGCTGTGCGTGGACGAGGCGATCGCCGGCTACGGCATCCTGTCGATGGGCGCCGGAGAGGCGCACGTGTTGAACCTGTGCATCGGGCCGGACTGGCGCGGCCGCGGCCTGGGCCGGCACCTGCTGGGCCGGCTGCTGGATATCGCGCGCTGGAATGGTGCCGAGCGGATATTCCTCGAGGTGCGCCCGTCGAATCCGCTGGCGAAGACGCTGTACGAATCGGTGGGCTTCAACGAGATCGGTCGGCGGCCGCGTTATTACCCGGCGCGGCATGGGCGCGAGGACGCCATCGTGATGGCACTCGAGATGGCCACAGGCAATCTCGAGAAATAAGCGAACGCCGGCCCGGGGAAACGCGCGAGGTTATTTGTTCGCGTGGCCGCAGAGCGGGCGGTGCCCGCCCTGCGGGTTCATTTCTGCAGTTTGTCCGCCTGCTCGCGCAATGCGCCCAGCGTGGTGTTCCAGTCGGCGATGCGCTGGCGCTCCTGGGCGACCACCTCGGCCGGTGCGTTGGCGACGAAATTGGCGTTGCCAAGCTTGCCTTCGCACTTCCTGATCTCGACCTCGATGCGGCCGATTTCCTTGGCCAGGCGCGTCTTTTCGGCGCCGAGGTCGATCAGTCCGGCGAGCGGGATCAGCACGCGCAGCGTACCGACCACGGCCGCGGCCGCGGCGGACTCCTCGCTGCCGGCTGCGATCCACTGCGGCGCTTCGGTGCGGGCGAGGAAGGCGATCTGCGCAGCGAACTTCGCCGCGCGCGCGCGATCGTTGGCGTCGCCGTCGGCAAGCAGCAGCGGGATCGTCTTGGCTGGCGAGATATTCATCTCCGAGCGAATCTTGCGGATGCCGGAGAGAACGTTCTTGAACCACTCGATCTCGGCCGTGGCCGCGTCATCGGCAACGATGTCTTCGGCGCGCGGCCATGGACGCTGCATAAGGCTGCCTTCGCTGAGGCCGAGCATCGGCGCCACCGACGCCCACACTTCTTCGGTGATGAACGGAATCACCGGATGCAGCGCGCGCAGCACGCTTTCCAACACCACCAGCAAGGTGTGCCGGGTCGAAGCGGCGGCTGCGGCGTCGTCACCGTTCAAGGCCGGCTTCGATAGCTCCAGGAACCAGTCGCAATACTCGTTCCAGACGAATTCGTACAGCGCCTGCGCCAGCAGGTCGAAGCGGTAGCTGACGAAGTGCTGCTCGACTTCGCCGAGCGTCTGCTTGAGGCGGGTGAGGATCCACCGCTCGGCTTCGGTCGCTGGCGCACTGACCGGTGCAGCGATCTCGCCTTCCGGCAGGTTCATCAACACAAACCGCGCCGCGTTCCACAGCTTGTTGCAGAACGCCTTGTAGCCTTCCGCGCGCTTGATGTCGAAGTTGATCGTGCGGCTGTAGCTGGCCAACGCGGCGAAGGTGAAGCGCAGCGCGTCGGTGCCGATCGCGGGGATGCCGTCGGGGTAATCCTTGCGGATGCGTTTTTCGACCTTGGCGCGCACCTGCGGGATCAGCAGCGACTTGGTGGATTTCATCACCAGCGGTTCCAGCGCGATGCCGTCGATCAGGTCCAGCGGATCCAGCGTGTTGCCCTTGGACTTGGACATCTTCTGGCCTTCCGCATCGCGCACGATCGCGTTGATGTAGACCTCGCGGAACGGAATGCGGCCGGTGAAGTACTTGGTCGCCATCACCATCCGCGCGACCCAGAAGAAGATGATGTCGAAGCCGGTGACCAGCACGGCGCTGGGCAGGAAGATCTGGTCCTGCTCCCAGTTCGCCACGACTTCGCCGCGCTCGTTCTTTACCGGGCCGTCGGCCGGCCAGCCGAGTGTGGAGAACGGCCACAGCGCGGAGGAGAACCAGGTGTCGAGCACGTCGTCGTCCTGTCGCAGCGCGCCGACCGGTGCGGTAGTGGCGCTGGCGCGTGCATCGGCTTCGTCCTCGCCCACGAAAATGTTGCCGGCCTCGTCGTACCACGCCGGGATGCGGTGGCCCCACCACAACTGGCGGCTGATGCACCAGTCCTGGATGTTGTCCAGCCACTGCGTATAGGTGGTCGACCAGTTCTCCGGCACGAACTTGATCTCGCCGTTGCGCACGGCGTCCAGCGCCGGCTGGGTGATCGCCTTGCGCCCGCCCGGACGGCCATCGGCCTGCACGTCGGAGGTGAGGTCGACGAACCACTGGTCGGTCAGCATCGGCTCGATCACCGCGTCGGAGCGCTGGCTTACCGGCACCTGCAGCTTGTGCGGCTTCGTTTCCACCAGCAGGCCGAGCGCTTCGAGGTCGGCCAGCACGGCCTTGCGCGCGTCGTAGCGGTCGAGGCCACGGTATTTCTGCGGCGCGTTGTCGTTGACCTTGGCGTCCAGCGTGAAGATGGTGATCGGCGGCAACTGGTGGCGCTGGCCGATTGCGTAGTCGTTGAAGTCGTGCGCTGGGGTGATCTTCACGCAACCGGTGCCGAATTCGCGGTCCACATAATCGTCCGCGATCACCGGAATCTCGCGGTCGGTCAACGGCAGCTTCAGCATCTTGCCGACCAGGTGCGCGTAGCGTTCGTCCTCCGGATGCACCGCCACGGCGACGTCGCCGAGCATGGTCTCGGGACGGGTCGTGGCGACCACCACGCTCTCGGCGCCATTGCTGGTCATGTAGCGGATCGACCACATGTGGCCGTCGCGTTCGACGTTGTTCACTTCCAGATCGGACACCGCGGTGCCCAGCAGCGGGTCCCAGTTCACCAGCCGGTTGCCGCGGTAGATCAGGCCCGCGCGATACCAGTCGATGAACACCTTGCGCACCGCGGCCGACAGGCCCTCGTCCATGGTGAAGCGCTCGCGCGACCAGTCCGCGGCGGCGCCGATGCGGCGCATCTGGTGGGTGATGGTGGAACCGGATTCCTCCTTCCACTTCCACACCCGCTCGATGAACGCGTCGCGGCCCAGGTCGTGCCGGGTCTTGTTCTCGACCGCCAGCTGGTTCTCCACGATCTTCTGCGTGGCGATGCCGGCATGGTCGGTACCGACCTGCCATAGCGTGTTCATGCCGCGCATGCGCTGGTAGCGCACCAGCATGTCCATCACCGTCTGCTGGAACGCATGCCCCATGTGCAGCGTGCCGGTGACGTTCGGCGGCGGCAGCAGGATGCAATACGGCGCGCCCTTGCCCGACGGCTGGAATGCGCCGCTGGCTTCCCAGCGCGCATACCACGTCGACTCGATCTGGGCGGGTTCGAAACTCTTTTCCATGGGGGCTCGCGATGGCGCGCCTCAAAGGGTACGCACAGGTGGTGTAAAGCGGCCATTGTACGGGCGCAGGCAGAGGCTGCCAAAGCAGCGCTCCGGCGTTGGCGGCTCGGCCGTCGTCCACCGCAGATCGTGGGGTGGTGGATCCCGATGTCTCGCGGGCCAGTTTGTCGGGTCCGGCAGGGCCGGCTGACCTTGCGGGAAAAGGCGGCAGGGGTTTGTAAACAGAAAACGTTGGGCTTGCCGGGATTCGGGTGGTTTCAGTCGACGATGAACAGCTTGGCGCCAGTGGCGGTGGAGGAACGGTGCGGCTCGGCGTTGTCGGCAACCTGGTAGCTCATGCCGGGGGTGAGCGTGAACGTGCGGCCGTCTTCCAATTCGGTGTGCAGCTCGCCTTCGAGGCAGAGCAGGATGTGACCCTTGACGCACCAGTGATCCGCCAGGTATCCCGGCGTGTACTCCACCATCCGGACCCGCAGACCGCCAAAATGCTGCGTGCGCCAGTAGGCGCTGCCGCTGGCGCCGGCGTGCCCGGTTCGCTCGATGCCCGACCAGTCGGTGGTGCCGAAGGGGATGTCGGAGAGCTGCATGAGGAATCCTTGTGGAGGGGCGTGACGGCGGCCGCCCCGATGCTGGGAAAGCGTCAGGAACGCAGCGCCCGTCCGTACGCGTGCACTTCATCCACCAGTACCTTCACATGTTCCGGATCCACTTCCGGCGTAATGCCGTGGCCCAGATTGAACATGTGGCCGGGGTGGTTGCCGTAGCTGTCCAGTACGGCGCGGGCCTCGCGGCGGATCACCTCGGGGCTGGCACGCATCACGGCCGGATCGAGGTTGCCTTGTAGCGCAACCTTGCCGGCGACGGCGCGGCGGGCGTCGGCGAGGTTCATGGTCCAGTCGACGCCGAGCGCGGCGCAGCCGGTGTCGGCCATTTCCGCCAGATGCTGGCCGGCGCCCTTGGAGAACAGGATCACCGGCAACTCGCGCGCGTGGGTGTCGGCTTTCAGCGCGGCGACGATCTGCGCCATGTAGCGCAGCGAGAATTCGCGGAACGGGGCGGGGCCGAGCAGGCCGCCCCAGGTGTCGAAGATCATCAGTGCCTGGGCGCCGGCGGCGGCTTGGGCGATCAGGTAGGCGGCGACGGACTGCGCCAGCGTGTCGAGCAGCTGGTGGGCGAGTTTCGGCTCGTTCCAGCACATCGTCTTCAAGGTGGCGAAGTCGCGTGAACCGGCGCCCTCGACCATGTAGCAGGCCAGCGTCCACGGGCTGCCGGAGAAGCCGATCAGCGGCACGCGGCCGTGCAGTTCCTGGCGGATCAGCCGCACCGCGTCCATCACGTAGCGCAATTCGCCGTCCATGTCGGGCACGGCGAGTTTGGTGATGTCGGCGGCATTGCGTACCGGGCGCGCGAACTGCGGGCCTTCGCCGTGGGCGAACGACAGGCCCAGGCCCATCGCGTCGGGAATGGTGAGGATGTCGGAGAACAGGATCGCCGCGTCCAGCTCGAAGCGTTCGAGCGGCTGCAAGGTCACTTCGCAGGCGTACTCGGGGTTCTGCGCCAGCCCCATGAAGCTGCCGGCGCGCTCGCGGGTGGCGCGGTATTCGGGCAGGTAGCGGCCGGCCTGGCGCATCACCCAGATCGGCGTGGTGTCGGTGGGTTCGCGGCGCAGTGCGCGCAGGAAGCGGTCGTTCTTCAACACGTCAGTCATTTCAATCAGCGTCCGTACGGGCCTTCCAGGCCCTGGGCAAACATCAGGCGAAAGCCGCGCTTGAGCTGGGCATCGCGGGCTTTCTCGAAGGCGGCAACCGCCTCGTCGCGCTCCAGGAACTGCTCGCGCTTCATCGTGGCGCGGCCGCCCTGGGTACCGGATTCGCGGTACAGCGTCCAGCCACCGAGCAGGTCCTGCTCCAGCGTGATCTGGACGTAGCGGGGTGCGTCGGTACTGCCGGGCACGGTTTGCAGATAGAGGCGCATGGGTTCCAGGGATGGAGCACGAACGGGCGCGTAGCCGGACGACACAGTTTATAGGATTTGCGCAGGCACACCCGCGATCCGGCCGGGCCATGTCGTCACACCCGGCGGTTTATCCCGCGGCTTGCAGCACGGCCAGCACGTCGGCCTCGTTCACGCCGCCGACGATCTCGGCCCGCCCGAGGCCGCGCCACAGGATCAGCCGCAGCGTGCCGGCAGTGTTCTTCTTGTCCAGCCGCATCAGCGCCAGCAGTGGCTGCGGATCCGTGCCGGGCGGGATCGCGACGGGCAGGCCGAGGGTTTCCAACAGGTGTTGTAGGCGGGCGGTGGCGGCCGGTTTGCTCATGCCCAGGCGCTCGGACAGCCGGGCGGCCAGCAGCATGCCGACCGCCACGCCTTCGCCGTGCAACAGGGTGGTGTAGTGGCCGGCGGTTTCCAGCGCGTGGCCGAAGGTGTGGCCGAAGTTGAGCAGGGCGCGTTCGCCCTGTTCGGTTTCATCGCGGGCGACCACGTCGGCCTTGTACTGGACCTTGCGCGCAATCGCCTCCAGCACGGTGGCGGGGTCGCGCGCGGCCAGTGCGGCGGCGTGCTGTTCCAGCCAGGCGAAGAACGGCTCGTCGCCGATCGCCGCGCCCTTGATCACCTCGGCCAGGCCGGCGCGGTATTCGCGTTCGGGCAGGGTGGCCAGGGTGTCGATGTCGGCGATCACCGCGCGCGGCTGGTGGAACGCGCCGGCGAGGTTCTTGCCGACCGGCAGGTTGACCCCGGTCTTGCCGCCGACCGAGGAGTCGACCATCGCCAGCAAGGTGGTCGGCATCTGGATGAAGTCGATGCCGCGCATCCAGCACGCTGCGCTGAAACCGGCCAGGTCGCCGACCACGCCGCCGCCCAGCGCGATCACGCAGGCGTCGCGGGTGGCGCCGAGCTGGCCCAGCGCTTCCAGCGCGCGGCCGACGTTGGCGAACGTCTTGTGCGCCTCGCCGTCGTCGAGCAGGAACGACGACCAGTGCAGTCCGCCCAGCCCTGCCTCAATGCGCGGCAGGTATAGCGGCGCCACCGTGGTGTTGCTGACTACCAGCGCATGCCGGCCGCGCAGCATGGCGCGCCAGCGCGCGTGATCGCCGAGCAGGCCGGCGCCGATCCAGACCGGATAGCTGCGCTGGCCGAGGGCAACGGTGATCGTCTGGAATGCGGGGTGGTTCATGCGGTCTGCCTGGGCGATGCGCCGGGGCGCTGCCAATAGTGGTCGATCAGCGCGATGCAGCGTTCGCTGGCGGCAGCGACGCTGCCGTGTTCGCCGGGCACCGCAAGATCGGCGAGTTCGCGGTAGATCGGCTCGCGCACCTGCGCCATCGCCTGCAGCCGTTCGTGGCGGTCGGGCACCGCCAGCAGCGGGCGGCGGTGGTCGCGTTCCAGCCGCTCCAGTTGCTGCTCGATCGTGGTCTGCAGCCACACCACGTAGCCGCGCTCGCGCAAATGCTGGCGGTTGTGCGGCGCGAGCACCACGCCCGCGCCGGTGGCCAGCAGCACGCCGGGGCGGCGGCTGCACTCGTCCAGCAGCGTGCTTTCGCGCTGGCGGAAACCGGCCTCGCCCTCGATCTCGAATACCGTGTTCACGTCCACGCCGCAGTGCCGCTCGATCTCCTGGTCGAGATCGACGAAGCTCAGGCCATAATGCGCAGCAAGCCGTCGCCCGATCGAGGTCTTGCCGGCACCGGTGGGGCCGATGAGAAACAGGTTGTGCGACGGGTTCATGGGCAAATGCTAACAGGGCGGATCAGCCTGGGCAGATCGACAGGAGGGTGATGGTGAGCGAACGTATCCTGCTGGCCGGATGCGGCGATCTGGGCGAACGCGTGGCGCAACGCCTGCGCGCGCGCGGCGACGAGGTATGGGCGCTGCGGCGCCAGCCGCCGGCGCGCGGCGGGCACGGCATCCATTGGCTGCGCGGCGACCTGACCGATCCGGCCAGCCTGCGCGAACTGCCGGTCGGGATCACCCGGCTGGTCTACCTGCCGGCGCCCGCGACGCGCGACAAGGCAGCGTACCGCGCGATCTTCGTGGACGGCTTGCGCCACCTGCTCGACGCGCTCGATTGCCACAAGCTGGCGCGGGTACTGTTCGTCTCGTCCAGCGCCGTGTACGGCGAGCACGACGGCGACTGGGTCGACGAGACTACCCCGACCGATCCGCCGGGATTCAACGGCGCGGTGCTGCTGGAGGCCGAGCAGTGGCTGGCGGAGCAATCGCTGCCGGCGACCGTGCTGCGGCTGGCCGGGCTGTACGGGCCGGGTCGGCTGCAACTGATCGAGCGGCTGCGCGCGGGGCAGCTGCGGGTGCCGCGCGAGACGCCGCACTGGGCCAACCGGATTCACGTCGACGATGCCGCCGCGGCGGTCGCGCATCTGCTGCAGCTGAAGTCGCCGCAACCGCTGTATCTCGGCGTCGACGACACGCCGATGCCGCTCGACGAGCTGTACGACTTCCTGGCCGCCCTGATCGATGCGCCGTTGCCCGTCGAGGGCGCGGCGCCGGCCGGCGTGGGCAGCAAGCGGCTGCGCAATGCGCAACTGCGCGCCAGCGGCTGGGCGCCGCAATGGCCGGACGCACGCGAAGGCTACGCCGCGCTACTCGACAGCTGAACCATCCACCGAAGGAGAACCGCCATGGCAAACCGCGTTCCGCATCATCAGGTCAGCACCGCCAGCGAGATTCCCGGCTGCCGCATCGTGCGTTCGTTCGGCATCGTGCGCGGCATCACCGTGCGTTCGCGCAGCGTGGTCGGCAACCTCGGCGCGGCGCTGCAGACCATCGTCGGCGGCAACATTTCGATCTACACCGAACTGTGCGAGAAGGCGCGCGAGGAGGCGTTCGAGCTGATGCTGCGGCACGCCGCGGCGATGGGCGCGAACGGCGTGGTGGCGATGCGCTACGACGCGAACGAGGTGGCCCAGGGCGTCACCGAAGTGCTCGCCTACGGCACGGCGGTGCAGGTCGAAGCGTCAACGTGAGGTGATTTTGCAGTGCGGCTTGTCCTTGCGCACGGCGGCGGGTCAGACTCGGGTTTCAGGCGGGGGAAGCGCAGCGTGCCGCTCGCACGATTCCACGGGAGATTGACGCCATGTCGGTAGCCAAGGTCATCGAAATCAACGCTTCGTCCAGCAAGGGCATCGAGCACGCGGTGCAGCACGGCCTGAGCAAGGCCGCGGAGTCGGTGAAGAACATCAAGGGCGCCTGGGTCAACGAGATCAAGGTGGTCACCAAGGACGACGGCACGGTGACCGAGTGGCGCGTCAACATGAAGGTGAACTTCGTCGTCGACTGACCGGACGGTGCCGGGGATCAGGGTCGGGGCAGTTCCATGTTTCCCCGATTCCCGATTCCCGATTCAGCCGTGGCTGAGCCCGGTCATGTGGCGGTCGTCGTCGTATTCCACGCAGGTGTCGGCCAGCGCCGGCAAGGTGGCCAGCGCGTGCCGGCTGAGCCGCTCGAAATGCGCCAGGAACCGTTCCATCGCGGTGGCGTCCATCGCCAGCGGCGCATGCCGCGCCAGCAACTCCTGTTCCTGCTCGCCGCGCCAGCGGCGCACGATCTCCCAGCTTGGCGCCTGCAGCACGATCAGCGCATCGAACTTGCGCCATAGCGGCTGATAGCCGCGCAACTGCTTGTTGACCCAGTGCCGCCAGCTGCCGTCGGGGTCTTCGGCGCGCTCCAGTTCGTTGACCGGCCTGGCCAGCGCGGCCTGCAGCTGCGGCCGGATGCCCAGCGCCCAGCCTTCCACGATCACCAGCCGGGGCGGGCGCGTGGTGCGCGGCCAGCGCGACGGCGGGAAGCGGGTATCGCGGCCCTTGTCGAAGCGCGGGTGCGACACCGGCAGCTTGTCCGAGGCATGCGGCAGGGCAGCCAGCACCGACAGCATCAGCTCGATCTCGTGCGTGCCCGGCACGCCACGGGTGCGCAGCAGCGGGTGCACGTCGCGCGCCAGCCCCTCGCGGTCGCTGCGGGCGTAGTAGAAGTCGTCCAGCGCGAGCACTTCGGTGGGCCAGCCGCGCGCTTCGGCCTGCGCCTTCATCACCCGCGCCAGGGTGCTCTTGCCGCTGCCCTGCAGGCCGGACAGGCCGAGGATGTACGGACGGCGCGAGCGGGCGATGCGCCCGGCGTACTGGTCGAGCAGGTGGCCGGCGAGGGCCTCGTTCTGCAGGTCGGCGTGGGACGTCATCCGCGGGACACCATGGTTCCAGGAGGGATTTCCGCCACCGGCAGGCAGCGGCGGCGGAGCATTCCGCAAACGGTCATGTCGCTGCCGCCTTCACATTCCATGAGGGAAAATGGCGTCGTCATCCGGGGCGCCGTGGTACTGGATGAATGGGGCATTGCACTATTATCGGTCAGGTTCATCCGCGCCATGATGGCGCGTGTCGGCCACGATGCAAAAGGAAAGTTTCAGACATCATGCTCAAATCCGAGATTCTCGACACCTTTCTGCACCTGCTGGACGAGGCCAAGGCCAGCGGCGACTGCGAGCCGACGGCGATGAATCTGGCCACCGTGGACGGTTCCGGCCGGGTCGCCTCGCGCATCGTGCTGCTCAAGGGCGCCGACGAGCGCGGCTTCCGCTTCTACACCAATTACCAGAGCGACAAGGGCAGCCAGCTCGAAGCGCATCCGCAGGTGGCGCTGTGCTTCCACTGGAAGCAGCTGCGCGAAGGCGTGCAGGTGCGCGTGGAAGGCGTGTCGCGCAAGCTGCAGGCGGAGGAGTCGGACGCCTACTTCGCCAGCCGCCCGCGCGGCAGCCAGATCGGCGCATGGGCCTCGCTGCAATCGCAGACGCTGCCCGATCACGACAGCTTCGAGCAGCGGGTGACGCGCTACGAGCAGCAGTTCGAAGGCCACGAAGTGACCCGGCCGCCGCACTGGGGCGGCTTCGTGGTCGAGCCGGACATGCTGGAGTTCTGGTACGGCGCCGAGTTCCGCCTGCACGAACGGGTGCGCTGGGATCGCCACGGGCAGACCTGGACCAGCCGGATGCTGTACCCATGACCCGGGCGCTGCCCGCGGAGCACGTGGCGCAAGGTGGCTTTGCCGTGCATACGCGCGGCCGCGGTTTCAGCGAGATCACCGCGCAGGTCGGCGACGCCGTGGCGGCCAGCCACGTGCAGACGGGCATCGCGCAGGTGTTCACCGCGCATACCAGCTGTTCGCTGCTGATCAGCGAGAACGCGGACCCCGCCGTGCGCAACGACCTGGAACGCTGGTTCGCGCGTGCCGTGCCGGATGGCGATGCGATCTTCCAGCACGACGCGGAAGGCCCGGACGACATGCCGGCGCACGTCCGTTCGATCCTCACCGGGGTCAGCCTCACCGTGCCGGTGCATGGCGGCAAGCTGATGCTGGGCCCTTGGCAGGGCATCTATCTGTGGGAACACCGCATCGACCCGCACCAGCGCAAGGTCGTGGTGACCGTGCTGGGGAATTGAACGAATGGATCATGTCGCAGCGGATTCCGGCTTGCCGGACCCCTTCCCGCAACGCATCGTCTGCCTCACCGAGGAGCCGACCGAAGTGCTGTACGCGCTCGGCGAAGAGCGCCGCATCGTCGGCATTTCCGGCTTCACCGTGCGACCGCCGCGGGCGCGCAAGGAGAAGCCGAAGGTCTCCGCGTTCACCAGCGCGAAGATCGGCGAGATCCTGAAACTGGAACCGGATCTGGCGATCGGCTTTTCCGACATCCAGGCCGACATCGCGCGTGAGCTGATCAAGGCCGGCGTCGAGGTGTGGATCAGCAACCACCGCAGCGTCGACGGCATCCTCGCCTACATCCGCCGGCTTGGCGCGATGGTCGGCGCGCACGAAAAAGCCGAGGCCTACGCGCAGCGTGCCGAGCGGCACATCGCCGATGTCCGCGCCGCCGTCGCGAAATTGCCGCGGCGGCCGAAGGTGTATTTCGAGGAATGGGACGAGCCGATCATCACCGGCATTCGCTGGGTCGCCGAGATCATCGGCATCGCCGGCGGCAACGACTGCTTCCCCGAACTCGCCCGCGAACCGCTGGCGAAGCAGCGCATCCTGCCGAACGGCGACGAAGTGGTGCGGCGCGCCCCGGACATCATCCTCGGCTCGTGGTGCGGCAAGCGCTTCCGGCCGGAACGTGTGGCGGTGCGGCCGGGTTGGGACACGATCCCTGCGGTACGCGATGGCGAACTGCACGAGATCAAGTCGCCGATCATTTTGCAGCCGGGGCCGGCGGCGCTGTTCGACGGGTTGGACGAGATCCATCGAATCATCGCGGAATGGGCGCTGCGCTGAGCTTTTTTGCTCTTGTGGAAGCGGGGGCGGTCGCGGTGGTTTCGCCTGGCTTTGATGATTTGAAGTGCAGAGCTTTCGTCTGCCTGCGGCAGCCGAGTTACTTCTCTTTTGCTTGTCCAAAAGAGAAGTAACCAAGAGAAAACGACCCCCCGCTTCCGCGCTTTCCGGGCATCGGGCAACCGCTCCTGCGTTGCCTCAACTCGGGCATCCATGCCCTCGCCATGCCCGGAAAGTTCGCGTGCGGGTTACGGGGTTTGTCGACAGTCCATCCTTGGACTGACGCCAAACTGGTTCGCATCCCTGCGAACCACCCTGCGGGCTTTCCTTCACCCGCCCGCCGCTTCAGAGGGGACCCCGGGTAGAGCAGCGGGCCATCGTGGCCCGCACTCGGTGATGGAGCACAGAGGCAAAAGCCAGAGCGAAGCATCGCTCTGTTGCTGTTGATCCGGCTCTTCTGAAAAGTGCGGGCCACGATGGCCCGCTGCTTTGCCGGGGTCCCTTGCGCGGCGGTGAGTCGGGGTCGACAGGCCGCGCAGCGGGCATCGACAGGGATGTCGATGCCTTTTCGCCCGGACAGGAGTCCGGTCGAAAAGCCCGGCCTCGGCTCACGAACTTGCCGGGAAGGAGCCCGGCAAGCGCCAAGCGGGGCGCCCCTCTCTTTGGTTACTTTCTCTCGGGCAAGCGAGAGAAAGTGACTCGCCCTCCGCAAGGAGGACGAAAGCTCTTGCTTCAAAAGGCTCTTGCTTCACGTAACGAATAGCCGTCTGCTGCAGAAAACTCAGGCGCCCATGGCCAGTCGGGCACCGAGGTCGAGCAGCGGGGCGGCGATCAGCAGCCGCGCCAGCAGCAGTACGATCATCACCGCCATCGGGGCGAAGTCGATCTGGCCGGCGATCAGCTTGCCGTGCAGCGGGCGCAGCAATGGGGCGACGATGCTGCTGGCGAGTTGCAGGAGGGGATGGCGGCGGTCCACCGAGAACATGCTCAACAGCGACCAGCCGAAGATCAGCACCAGGTAGAACAGCAGCACGAAGTCGAGCAGTTCGGCCAGCGCCAGCACGATCAGGCCGAACGGGTGCGGCATCACGCCGAGCAGGGCGAACAGCAGCAGGCGCTTGACCAGCATCGCCAGCCACGCCAGCAGCAGGGCGGCCAGGTTGATCCGGCGCCAGTTCGGCAGCACGCGGCGGATCGGTGCCAGCACCGGGTTGGTGTAGCGGTAGACGAACTGGCTCAGCGGATTGTGGAAGTCCGCGCGGCAGGCCTCGGCGGCCACGCGCAGCAGCAGCAGGACGACGACGGCGTCGAACGCCAGGTCGAGCAGCAGGGCCAGTGCATTCAGCAGATAGCTCACGGCAGTTTGTCCAGTTCGGCGGCGAGTTCCACGCCACGCCGGGTGGCGGCGGCGACGGCGCGGGCGACGATGTGCGGCAGGCTGTCGGCGCTGAAGCTTTCCAGCGCGGCCTGGGTGGTGCCGTGCGGCGAGGTGACGCGCTGGCGCAACACGGCGGGATCCTCGCCGCTGTCGACCAGCATGCGACCGGCGCCCAGGCAGGTCTGCGCGGCGAGCGCGCGCGCGGTATCGCGGGGCAGGCCTTGCGCCACGGCGGCGGCTTCCAGCGCCTCGACCAGGGCGAAGAAATACGCCGGGCCGGAACCGGACAGCGCGGTGACCGTATCCATCAGCGCCTCGTCATCGATCCAGCGGGTGATTCCGGCGGCATCGAGGATGTGCTGCGCCTGCGCCTTCTGCGCCGCGCTGACCCGGTTGTTCGCGCACAGGCCGGTGGCGCCGGCGCCGATCAGCGCCGGCGTGTTCGGCATGCAGCGCACGATCGGCAGGCCGCTGCCGAACCAGCGTTCCAGCTGATCCAGCCGCACACCGGCGGCGATCGAGATCAGCAACGGCCGATTGCGCTGCAGGGTGTCGCGCAGTTCGGTGTGGATCGCCGGCATCACTTGCGGCTTGACCGCCAGCAGGATGACCTCGGCTTCCGCCACGGCCAGCCGGTTTTCGGCATAGCAGGCGATGCCGAACTCGCGGCCCAGCGCCTGGCGCGCCTCCGCCAGCGGCTCGGCTACGCTGAGGGTGGCCGGCGCCACGCCGGTTTTCAGCAGGCCGCCGATCAGGCTGCGCGCCATGTTGCCGCCGCCGATGAAGGCAAGTCGTGTCATGCAGGGTTCCTCGTTCGTCCAGACCGCGTACCTTACCGGAGCCGGCGCGATCGCGACGGATTTTGCCGGTCAGGGTGCCAGCGTCCGTCCGCCATGGAGGCCGTGATCATGGCCGGACGACGATTTTTCGACCGGGTGCGCAAACCGGGTCGGCAGTTTGCACATTGACGGCAGAAAGACTGGCCGCACAGCCGGTTGCGCGAGTAGTATCGACGCGGCTACAGGGGGGATTCGGGTAGTTCGTCCGGGTGGTGTCGTGGCGCCGGATGCCGTGCGCTGCGGCGCACCACGCCTGCGAATGTCATCCGGCCCCGGATGTGGCATACGAATTCATGCCATCCAGACGATCGGTTGAGGGGAAACGACAGATGGACATTGCCGAACTGCTTGCCTTCTCGGTGAAGAACAAGGCCTCGGACTTGCACTTGTCCGCCGGGCTACCGCCGATGATCCGCGTCGATGGCGACGTCCGCCGGATCAACATCCCCGCGCTCGAACACAAGCAGGTGCACTCGCTGATCTACGACATCATGTCGGACAAGCAGCGGCGCGACTACGAAGAGTTCTACGAAACCGACTTCTCGTTCGAGATTCCCGGGCTGGCGCGTTTCCGCGTCAACGCGTTCAACCAGAACCGCGGCGCCGGCGCGGTGTTCCGTACCATTCCGTCCGAGGTGCTGACGCTGGAAGACCTCGGCGCGCCGCGCATCTTCAAGGAGCTGATCGAGCAGCCGCAGGGCCTGATCCTGGTGACCGGCCCGACCGGCTCGGGCAAGTCGACCACGCTGGCGGCGATGGTCGACCACATCAACAAGAACGAATACGGGCACATGCTCTCGGTCGAGGACCCGATCGAGTTCGTGCACACCTCGCAAAAGTGCCTTATCAACCAGCGCGAGGTGCATCGCGACACGCTGGGCTTCAACGAAGCCTTGCGTTCGGCGCTGCGCGAGGATCCCGACTACATCCTGGTCGGCGAGTTGCGCGACCTGGAAACCATCCGCCTCGCGCTGACCGCCGCGGAAACCGGCCACCTGGTGTTCGCCACCGTGCATACCAGCTCGGCGGCGAAGACGATCGACCGCATCATCGACGTGTTCCCCGCCGGCGAAAAGCCGATGGTGCGTTCGATGCTGTCCGAATCGCTGCGCGCGGTGGTATCGCAGTCGCTGCTGAAGAAGGTCGGCGGCGGCCGCATCGCGGCGCACGAGATCATGGTCGGCATTCCGGCGATCCGCAACCTGATCCGCGAGGACAAGGTGGCGCAGATGTATTCGTCGATCCAGACCGGTACGCAGTTCGGCATGCAGACGCTGGACCAGTGCCTGCAGGACCTGGTCAAGCGCGGCCTGGTGACGCGCCAGCAGGCGTCCGCCTATGCCAAGAACAAGGACAGTTTCAAGTGAAGCGGGGATTCGGGATTGGAGATTCGGGATTGGCGAGAGCCAAGGCCTGGCCCCGGCTCCCGACGGCGGTCTTTTTGACGAATCCCGAATCCCTAATCCCGAATCCCTGAGGTACCGCCATGAGCGACTTTGATTTCACCTCATTCCTGAAACTGATGGTGCACAAGAAGGCCTCCGACCTGTTCATCACGGCGGGCGTCGCCCCTTCGATGAAGGTGCAGGGCCGGATCGTGCCGATCACGCAGAGTCCGCTCAGCGTGCAGCAATCGCGCGACATGGTGCTCAACGTGATGACGCCGGGCCAGCGCGAGGAATTCGAGAAGACCCACGAGTGCCAGTTCGCGATCTCCGCGCAGGGCGTCGGCCGTTTCCGCGTGTCGTGCTTCTACCAGCGCAACTGCGTCGGCATGGTGCTGCGCCGGATCGAGTCGAAGATCCCCACGATCGAGGAGCTGACGCTGCCGCCGGTACTCAAGCAGCTGGCGATGACCAAGCGCGGCATCATCGTTTTTGTCGGTGCCACCGGCTCGGGCAAATCGACTTCGCTGGCGGCGATGATCGGCTACCGCAACGCGAACTCGACCGGCCACATCATCACCATCGAGGACCCGATCGAGTACGTGCACAAGCACGAAGGTTGCATCATCACCCAGCGTGAAGTGGGCATCGACACCGACAGCTGGGACAACGCGCTGAAGAACACGCTGCGTCAGGCGCCGGACGTGATCATGATCGGCGAAGTGCGTACGCGCGAAGGCATGGATCACGCGATCGCGTTTGCCGAGACCGGTCACCTGGTGCTGTGTACCCTGCACGCGAACAACGCGAACCAGGCGATGGATCGCATCCTGCATTTCTTCCCGGAAGACCGTCGCCAGCAGTTGTTGATGGATCTGTCGTTGAACCTGAAGGGCATCGTGGCGCAGATGCTGATCCCCACCCCCGATGGCAAGGCTCGTCGGGTGGCGGTGGAAGTGCTGCTGGGCACGCCGCTGGTGCAGGATTACATCCGCCAGGGCGAGATCCACAAGCTGAAGGAGGTCATGAAGGAATCCACCCTGCTCGGCATGAAGACGTTCGACCAGAGTCTGGTCGAGCTTTATCACGCCGGCGAGATCAGCTACGAAGACGCCTTGCGCTACGCCGACAGCTCCAACGAGGTGCGCCTGCGCATCAAGCTGGCGCAGGGCGGCGATGCGCATACGCTGTCGCAAGGCCTGGACGGCGTCGAGCTGGAAGAGACCCCCGACGCGCAGAACTTCGGCGGCGCCAACTTCCTCAATCGCTGAACAGCTGCTGCAGTAAACGAAGAAGGCGCCCGCGGGCGCCTTCTTCGTTTACTGCGTGCCTCGCTCGCGGCTGCCTTGTCTCGGCGTGGAGCTGGGCAGCGCGTCGGGCGTTGACGCTTACTTCAGCAGAGTCTGGCTGGTGATCACCATGCCGCCGTTGTCGACGTGCATCTCCGCATCGATGCTGTCCACGCGTTCGGCCTGGGATTTCATCGCGGCGAACTGGGCCTTGGAACGTGCCAGATCGGCGGCGGCTTCGGTGGCATCGTCGCTGTCGTCGATCGACGGCTCGTCGCTCTTGCCGATCGTCGCGGTGGCGGCAGCCACACTGTCGATCTTCTGCTCCATCAGCTGCAGCCAGCTCAGGTACATCGCGCCGCTGATGTGCATGCGACCCATTTGGCCGGCGTCGCCGACCGCGTCCTTCAAGGTGTCGCCGAGGCGGGCATCCGCGCCGGCACCGACGCCGAGCGCGAGCGCCTTTTCGCCCATGGCAATCCATGCCGGCTGCCCCAGCATGCCGGCCATGTCCTTCGGCAACGGCAACGGCTTGCCGTCATGGGCGGGCTTCAGCTGGGCCAGCGCCGGCACCATCATCTGGCCCATCGCGAGCAGGCCTTCGGGATTGCTGGTGCCCAGCACGAGGCGCCCGGTGAACGTGGGCAGGCCGCCATCCTTGCCCGGCGCCAGCGAGTCCAGCGCGATGCGCACGCCGAGCATGTCGCCGAACGGCGGGATCGCCGCCTTCTGCATGGCCGGGCCGAGCTTGGCGAAGCTGTCGTTGAGATCGGTCAGCGACGGGCAGCTGAACGGCTTGGCGGCCACGGCGTCGGCCTGGGCCAGCCAGAACGTGCGCAGGTTGGAAACCGGCAATGCGATGCTGAGGTCGAACGGCGCGGTGCCGGCGCTACCCAGCCCGGGCAGTTCCACCTTGAGGCCGGCAAACGCCTTGCTGATGTCGTCGGCCAGCGCCACGTCGAAACGCACGTTCTGGTGCTTCGCGTCCAGCTTGGTGTAGCCGAAGCTCACTGCCGGGACGCGCGCGGCGATGCGTGCGGCATCGGTGCCGCAACTCGGCGAAGTCTGCAGCTGGGTGGCGACCGGCTCGCCGGTCTTGGCCGAGATGGCCTCGGCATGGGCTTTCTGGATCGCGCCGACCAGCGGGTCCTTGCCGCTGACCGCCAGCGGCAGCGCGCGGGTCAGGTCCAGCTCGCCGACCAGCCATTTCTGGTAGCCCTTGGCCTTGGCCAGCGTGGCGAGGCGGCCGTCGTCCTGCAGACTCTTCTGCGGCCGGTCCAGGCCCAGCGCCTGGCGCAGCATGGCCGGCGAGGCGTTCGCCGGCAGCAGCGCGGCCACCGCCTGCTTGTTGACCGTAGCCAGCACCACCTCGGTGCCGGAAGCGGGGAACGCGTACTTGCGGTAACTTTGCTTGTCCACGTTGGCGGCATCGAGCTTCTTGCCGTAGGCGGTTTCCAGCCGGCCGACGAAGCCCTCGAACGCGCCCGGATCGCTCAGTTGGAAGCGCAGCACCGGCGCCAGGCCCAGGCCGTAGAACGCGGAGTAACCCTTGAGGTTCAGGCCGGCGCCCTGGGCGAAAGTCTCGATCGTCTTGCCGTTGAATTCGGCGCGCAACGCACGCAGCAGGCGCGCGCCGTCGGGATCTTTCCTGGCCAGCCGCTCGGCGGTAGCGTCGAGCTGGGCCAGCTGGGACGGCAATTGCGCATCGGCCTGGGCGAGCAGGGCGCCGCGGGTGGTGGCGTCCATGATGTCGAGGTTGGCCACCACGTACGGCGTGTCCGCCGGCACGAAAGCCAGCGGTGCATCCTTGTCCTTGTGCCCGCAGGCCGCCAGCATGACGCCGGCGAAGCCCAGCGCGATGTACCGCGTCGTCGATCGCATGTTGATCCCCAGTGTGGTGAATGGTGCGCCGGTCATTATGCCCGCTCGCACATGGCGGCGCAGTGGCACGACGCGGGCATGCCGCTGTGCATCGCGGCAGTCGGGCAAAGAGGTTGATGCCTCAGCGGGCCAGCACTTCGCTCAGCACGGCCATGCGCACGAACACGCCGTTGCCGACCTGTTCGAGGATGCGCGACTGCGCGCCGTCGGCCACGTCCGAGGCGATCTCGATGCCGCGGTTGATCGGGCCCGGGTGCATGACCAGGCAGCCCGGGGCGGCCAGGGCCAGTCGCCGCCGGTCCAGCCCGTAGTGGGCGAAATACGCTGCCTCGTCCGGCAGCTCGATGCTGGCCATGCGCTCTTTCTGCAGGCGTAGCATGATCACCGCGTCGACGCCGTCGATGGCCTGGTCGAAATGGTCGTAGCGGCGAGCTTGCGGCGCTTCGTCCGCCGAGGGCATCAGTTCGGCCGGTCCGCACAGGCGGATTTCCTTCACCCCCAGTGCGGTGAACGCATTGATGTCCGAACGGGCCACCCGCGAGTGCTTGATGTCGCCGCAGATGAGTACGCTGATGTTCTCGAAATCCGGTCGGTGCTGGCGGACCGTCAGCGCGTCCAGCAGGCCCTGGGTGGGGTGCGCGTGGTTGCCGTCGCCGGCGTTGATCACCGAGACGCCGCTCATCGCGTGGCGCACCAGCTTGTCCGGCGTGCCCGATTGCTTGTGGCGCACGATGATGGCGTCCAGGTGCATCGCTTCGAGCGTGTGCAGGGTGTCGAACAGCTCCTCGCCCTTGCTGGTGGAGGACAGCGCGATGTCGAAGTTGATCACGTCGGCGCCCAGTCGCCGCGCGGCCAACTCGAACGATGTGCGGGTGCGCGTGGACGGCTCGAAGAACAGGTTCAGCACGGTGCGCCCGGTCAGCACGTCGAGCTTGCGGGTGCCGTGCGCACAGGCGTCGCGCAGCGACTCGGCGCGATCGAGCAGGCGCTCGATCGTCTCGCGCGGCAGGTTTTCCAGGGTGGTCAGGTGGCGCAGGCGAGGGCTCATGGCGGCGGGTCTGGGAGTGGTAAGGGAGAAAGTCTGTTCAGTGGCCGGGGTTTTCGGCCGCCGGCGCGTCGGCGCCGGTGAGCCAGCGCTCGAGGATGACCGCGGCCGCTTCGGCGTCGATGCCGGCGGCATCGCGGCGGCGCTTGAGCCCCACTGCACGGGCGGCGGCGAACCGCTGCGCGGCCTCCTGCGAGCTGTGCCGTTCGTCGACCAGCATGACCGGCAGGCTGTAGCGCTGTTGCAACTGGGCGGCGAACTGGCGAGCGCGGCGGCTGGCGGGCTGCTCGGCGCCGTCCAGGGTCAGCGGCAGGCCGACCACCAGGGTGTCGGGCTGCCATTCCTGGCGCAGCGTGTCGAGCCGTTGCCAGTCCGGGTTGCCGTCGTCGCGTACGGTGAGGGTGGTCAGCGCACGCGCGCTGGCGGTGAAGGTATTGCCGATCGCCACGCCGGTGAGTCGGCTGCCGACGTCGAAGCCGAACACACAGCTCATGCGTGACCCGCATAGCCGGACAACTGACGCGGGTCGACCCCGACCAGGCCGGCGGCGGCGCTCCAGCGTTCCTCCAGCGGAGTGTCGAACACCACCCGACCGCAGGCCTCGGCGGTGAGCCACGCGTTCGCCATCAGTTCCTGCTCCAGCTGGCCGGCGTCCCAGCCGGCGTAGCCGAGCACCATGATCGCCTGGCGCGGGCCTTCGCCGGCGGCCATCGCGATCAGGATGTCGCGCGAGGTGGTGACCGACCAGTGGTCGTTGATGCGGTAGCTGGAATCCCAGCTGCCGGGCTCGCGATGCAGCACGAAGCCGCGTTCCTGCTGCACCGGGCCGCCGATCAGCACCGGCGCGTCGGCCAGTTCGCTGTCCATGCATTCCAGTTTCATCTGCGACAGCACGTCGCCCAGGCGGTATTCGGACAACTGGTTCACCAGCAGGCCGACCGCGCCGTCCTCGTCGTGCTGGCACAGCAGCGCCACGCCGCGCGAAAACGGCGGATCGGCCAGGTTCGGCATGGCGATCAGGAAATGCCCGGTGAGGGTGGAGGGCTGCACGGCGGTCATGCGCGCATTGTAAGCGCAGCGCGCGCCGTGCGCGGAAGGTCGGTGCCCCCGTTCAGCGAGTCTGCAGCACGTTGTTTGGCTGGAAGCGCCAGGTGCGGGTGATGTTGAGCTCGTCGATGCGCTCCGCGCTTCTGGGCGCCGGCGGGAACGGCGCGGCCAGGCGCACGATGCGCTCGGCGGCGGCGTCCAGCACCTTCTGGCCGGAACTCTGGATCACCTCGATGCTCTTGATGCTGCCGTCGAGGTTGAGCACCACCGTGAGCAGCACGTCGCCATGCAGGCTGCGGCGGCGCGCTTCTTCCGGGTAGTTGAGGTTGCCGACCCGCTCCACGCGGTCGGACCAGCCGCGCATGTAGGCGGCGTAGGCGTATTCCCGGGTGCTGGCGGTGAGGTACTTGACCTTCGGCCGCTTGGCGTACGCCACCTTCTTCTGGCGCAATTCGGCGGCGAGCTGGGCGATCGCCTGCTGGCGCTTCAGTTCCTCGGCGGTCGGGGCCTGCTCCTGCGGGTCGACCTGGGTGCGTGCGGTGTCGCTGGTCACGCGGAAATCGGTGGCGCCGCGGGTGGTGACCATGCGCGTCGGGGTGGCCTCGCGCGGCCGCGGCGTGGTGGCTTCGACCGGTTGCGCCGCGATGCCGGGGTCGGGCTTCGGGATCGCGCCGGAAAACAAGTCCGACGGCCGCGCGGCGCGATCGCTCTGGCCGCCGCCGGTGTTGTTGGCCTGGGCCAGGAAATCCGCCTTGTCCGGCGCCTGCTGGTTGGCCACGTTGACCAGGGTCACGTCCAGCGTGGGCAGGCTCGGCGTGGGCTTCACGAAATGGAACGTGATGCCCAGCAGCAGCACGCCGTGCAGCAACAGCGAGAACAGCAAGGTGGCACCGATCGGGTCGGGTGGAGAATTGACGGTTGCGGTGGCGCTCACGCTTTGCGGTTTCCGGTGGCGTGCTGCTCGATGACGTCGAACAGCTGGCCGGCAATGTTAAGCCCGAACTGCGCGTCGAGTTCACGCACGCAGGTCGGGGATGTGACGTTGATCTCGGTCAGGTAGTCGCCGATCACGTCCAGCCCCACGAACAGCAGGCCGCGTCGGCGCAGTTCGGGCGCCACCTGGCTCACGATCCAGCGATCGCGCTCGGACAAGGGCACGCCGACGCCGCGGCCGCCGGCGGCCAGGTTGCCGCGGAATTCGTCGCCCTGAGGGATGCGCGCGAGCGCATACGGCACCGGTTCGCCGTCGACCACCAGGATGCGCTTGTCGCCGGCAGTGATCTCGGGGATGTATTTCTGCGCGATCGTGAATTGTCGCCCGGCGCCGTGGGCGTCGCCGCCGAGCAGGGTTTCCAGCATGGAGTTGAGGTTGCTGTCGCCGGCCTTGACCCGGAAGATGCCGCGCCCACCCATGCCGTCCAGTGGTTTCAGCACCACTTCGCCATGTTCGGCGGTGAACCGGCGCAGTTCGCCGGCGTCGCGGGATACCAGGGTCGGCGCGATGCATGACGGAAACGCCAGTGCGAACAATTTCTCGTTGCAGTCGCGCAGCGAGCGCGGGTCGTTGATCACCGCCACGCCGCCGCGCTGGGCCGCTTCCAGCACCATCGTGTCGTAGATGAACTGGGCGTCGACCGGCGGGTCCTTGCGCATCAGCACCACGTCGAGTTCGCGCAGGTCGCGCCACTGCGTCGGGCCCAGCGTGTACCAGTGCTGCGGATCCTCGCGCACCTCAAGCGAGGCGATCCTGGCCCATGGCGCGCCGTCGCGCAGGGCCAAGTCGCCCTGTTCGAAGTAATGCAGCGAATGGCCGCGGCGCTGCGCCTCCAGCAGCATCGCGAAGCTGGTGTCCTTGACCATCTTGATCGCGCCGATGGGGTCCATCAGCACGCCGACCGAAAGGGTCATGGTGGTTCTCCGTGGGTGGTGGCCCGTGGGGCGGGCAGGCATCGTCAGGCCGTTATACTAAAGGCGGATGGTCGTCGAGCCATCGAATTGCGGCAAGCCTGACGTCCGGCCGCTGTCACCGGTAGCCAGATGGTGCCAATATGGGTCATCTTGTGCGACCGGCCGGCAGCACGGGTGATTATCGCTTGACAGTCTCGGCGGGCAGGCAGTAAACAGCAAAGCCATCGGGTTTGCCGCCACAGAGCGGTTGCCGGTGGCTCGTTTTTCGACATTTTTTACATGCGCACCATCCGGCATGGCTGTTGCATGTCTTGGTGCCTATCCTGAGCTCGGGGCGGGCCGCAGGGGGAGTAAGTGGATTTGAACGTGAGTGCTAATGACTTGGCTGGTCTCAAGGTCATGGTGATCGATGACTCGAAGACCATCCGCCGCACGGCGGAAACCCTGCTGAAAAAAGAGGGTTGCGAGGTGTTGACCGCCGTCGACGGCTTCGAGGCATTGGCCAAGATCTCCGACCAGAAGCCTGCCATCATCTTCGTCGACATCATGATGCCGCGGCTGGATGGCTATCAGACCTGCGCGCTGATCAAGAACAATCCGCAGTTCCGCGCCACGCCGGTGATCATGCTGTCTTCCAAGGACGGCCTGTTCGACAAGGCGCGCGGCCGCATCGTCGGTGCCGAGCAGTATCTGACCAAGCCGTTCACGCGGGACGAACTGCTTGGTGCCATCCATCGCCACGTCAGCACGGTATCGAGCCACTGACTGCAGATTCTGAGGGGGACCTGTGGCCACTATTCTTATCATCGACGATTCGCCGACCGACGTGCGCGTGTTCACCACGCTGCTTGAACGGGCCGGGCACCAGGTCGCCGCCGTCAGCACGGCCGAGGAAGGCATCGAGCGCGTGCGCGCCGACCTGCCCGACCTGGTCATCATGGACGTGATCATGCCCGGCATGAACGGTTTCCAGGCCACGCGCACGCTCACGCGCGACCCGAAAACCCAGAACGTGCCGATCGTGATGATCACCACCAAGTCGATGGAAACCGACCGCGTGTGGGGTTTGCGCCAGGGCGCCCGTGCGTTCATCACCAAGCCGGTGAACGAGAAAGAGCTGCTGGCCTGCATCAACGAATTGCTGCCGAGCGAGAAATGAACCAGCCCGTCAACCGCACTCCCTTCGAGATCCTGGCCCGCTACGAGCGGCTGTCGTTGGGGCATGCGTCGGATACGCAGGACAAGTTCGAGGCGCCCGGGTTGTGGCGCGGGATCGGTTTCCGGGTCGGTTCGCGCCTGCTGGTCAGCGGTATCGACGAGATCAACGAGTTGCTGGCGGTGCCAATGCTGACCCCGGTGCCGGGCACCCAGCCGTGGTTGCTCGGCGTGGCCAACGTGCGCGGCAACCTGGTGCCGGTGATCGATTTCGGCCGCTTCCTGTTCGGCGAACGCACGCAGCACACCGATCGTGCCCGCCTGCTGGTGGTACGCCAGGGCGGCGGCAACGTGGCGCTGCTGGTGGACGAGGTGTTCGGCCAGCGCACGGTGGACGAGGAACAGCGGCGCGAGGCGGGGCAGGAGGACGATCCGCGACTCGCCCGCTTCGTCGACAGCCGGGTGGGTGAGCAGCAATTGGCGATTTTCAGCATGAACCGGCTGGTGCGCGCACCGGATTTCCGGCAAGCCGCGGCCTGACGCCGGGGCAGGCTGCAGTGACATGAAGGGCCGGTGCCCGCGTGGGCCGGAAATTTGGGACAAACATTCCCTGGCCAGTACTCGCTTCGCGGGGCTGGCGGCGTAATCAGTTAGACGGATGAGGTGAACATGAGCACTACAGGGGGCGTCAGCAGGGAACGCGGTTACACCGCACTCATTGTCCTGCTGCTGATTGCGATCGGCTTCGCGGCGCTGGATTTCTTCCTGCTCAACCAGAAGAACGGTGAAGATCGCCAGGCGATCGCGTTGACCACGCAGATCCAGGTGCTGTCACAGCAGACGGCGAAATTCGCGCTGGAATCGGCGGACGGCAACACCGACTCCTTCAAGGAGCTCGAATCCACCCGCAACGCCATCGACTCCGCCGTGCAGCGGCTGATCAAGGGCGATCCCAAGAGCGGCATGCAGCCGTACTCGGACAACAACGCCACGCCCGCCGGCCGCGCCGTGAGCGCGCTGGACACCTCCTGGAAACAGCTCGACGCCGACATCGGCAAGATCCTCTCCAACAAGGCGGTGGTGCTCGATTCGGGGCAACGCGCCGGCACCCTTTCGCAGCAGATGCCCCTGCTCAACTCGAGCATGGAGCAGGTGGTCAACATCCTGCAGCAGCGCAACGGCAGCTCCGAACAGATGCTGGGCACCTCGCGCCAGATGCTGTCCGCCGACCGCATCATCCGCCGCGTGCAGGAAGTGTTGCAGGGTGGCGACAGCGCCCAGTCGGCGGCCGATGGCCTGTCCCGCGACGCGCAGTTGTACGGCAACGTGTTGAAGGGCCTGATCGAGGGCAACCCCGACAGCGGCGTGCGGCCGATCAACGACGCCAATGCGCGCAAGATCCTCACCGACATGGACACCAGCTGGGCCCAGCTGGCCGATCCGGTGGCCAAGCTGGTCGCCGCCGCCGGCAACATCGCCGACGTGAAGCGCGCGGGCAACCAGGCCTCGCTGGATTCGCAGACCGTGCTGTTGCGCGCGAACGACCTGTCCGAGCAGATCGGCAAGCTGCCGCTGCGCCGGCTGTTCCCGAACGTGTGGTGGGGCCTGCTCGGTGCGATCGCCGCGGTGGCGTTCGCCCTGTTGCTGGTCATTACCCTGGTGCGCGACCAGCGTCGCCGGTTCGCCCAGAGTACCGAGCTGAACCAGCGCAACCAGGAGGCGATCATGCGCCTGCTGGACGAGATGGGCTCGCTGGCGGAAGGCGACCTGACCGTGAAGACCACGGTGTCGGAGGACATCACCGGCGCGATCGCCGACTCGGTGAACTACGCCATCGACGAGCTGCGTTCACTGGTGACCACCATCAACGAGACCTCCGAGCAGGTGTCGTCCTCGGCGCAGGAAAGCCAGACCACCGCCCGCCACCTGGCGAATGCGGCCGAGCAGCAGGCGCAGCAGATCAGCACCGCGACCTCGGCGATCAACCAGATCGCCAGCTCGATGGATGACGTGTCGAAGAATTCCGCCGAGTCGGCCGACGTGGCCGAGCGCTCGGTGAAGATCGCCTCGCACGGCGCCGAGGTGGTGCGCGAGACGATCTCCGGCATGGACTCGATCCGCGACCAGATCCAGGAGACTTCCAAGCGCATCAAGCGGCTGGGCGAATCCTCGCAGGAGATCGGCTCGATCGTGGAGCTGATCAACGACATCGCCGAGCAGACCAACATCCTGGCGTTGAACGCGGCGATCCAGGCGGCTTCGGCCGGCGAAGCGGGCCGCGGTTTCGCGGTGGTGGCGGACGAAGTGCAGCGACTGGCGGAACGCTCGACCAGCGCGACCAAGCGCATCGAGACGCTGGTGCAGACGATTCAGTCCGATACCAACGAAGCGGTGAACTCGATGGAACAGACCACCGCCGAGGTGGTCGCCGGTGCGCGCCTGGCGGAGGACGCCGGCAGCGCGCTGGGCGATATCGAGCGCGTCTCGCACGATCTGTCCGCGCTGATTCAGAACATCTCCACCGCGGCGCGCGAGCAGTCCGCGGCGGCGACCGATATTTCGGTGTCAATGAACGCGATTCAGGAGATCACCTCGCAGACCTCGCAAGGCGCGAGCCAGACCGCCGACTCGATCGGTACGCTGGCGCAGCTGGCGAGCGACCTGCGGCGCTCGGTGGCGCATTTCAAGTTACCGGGTTGACATCGGCCGGGCTGATTCCTGGCCCGATTGAGAAAAGCACAAGACAGGGGGCAGTCTCGCTGGTTGCAGGATGCTTGCGTTGTGCAACCGTTGAGAGAGGCGCATGAGACTTCAAGACCACATCGATTTCACCACGCTGCAGTGGGTCAAGCCGGAGCTCGACGACACCTTGTCGATCGCCCGCGAGGCCCTGGAGTCGTACGTCGACAATCCGGGCAAGCGCGATTACATGCGCACCTGCGCGGATCACCTGCATCAGGTGCAAGGCACCTTGCAGATGGTCGAGCTGTACGGCGCGGCGATGGTGACGGCGGAGATGGAGGCGCTCGCCATCGCCCTGCTTGAGGACCACGTTGCCTATCGCGAGGAAGCCTATGCCGCGCTGATGCGCGGCCTGATGCAGCTGCCCGACTATCTGGAACGGCTGTCCAGCGGCCACCGCGACGTGCCGGTGGTGCTGCTGCCGCTGCTCAACGACCTGCGTGCCAGCCGCGAACAGGAACCGTTGCCCGAATCGGCGATGTTCCATCCCAACCTCGACGCGTTCCTGCCGGAGCAGGCACCCGCGGCGATGAGCGAGGCCTATGCCGAGGTGCACCGCGGCGAGCTGGTGGACCTGCGCCTGCGCTTCCAGCAGCAATTGCTTGGCTGGTTCCGCGGGCAGAATGCCGCGCAGCAGCTGGTCAACATGCGCAAGACCCTGCTGGCGATTACCGCGCGCTGCCATCACGTGCATGGCCGGCGCCTGTGGTGGATCGCCGCCGGCGTACTGGAAGGCCTGGAACAGGGTTCCCTCAAGGGCTCCGCCGGCGAAGTGCGTCAGCTGATCGGCAGGGTCGACCGCAACATTCGCCTGCTGATCGAGCAGGGCGAAGACAGCCTGCGCGGCGGCGATGCGGACGACGTGGCCTGCAAGCTGCTCTACATCGTGGCCCAGGCGAAGCAACGCAGCCCGCAGATGGAGCTGTTGCGCACTACCTACGCGCTGGACGGCCTGCTGCCCGATGCCGGCGAACTGGAACATGCCCGCGGCTCGATGGCCGGGCACAACCGCGCGCTGCTCGACTCGGTATCGCGCGCGCTGAAGGACGACCTGTTGCGCGTCAAGGAGGCGCTGGACCTGTTCCTGCGCCAGCAGAACGGTGATCCCGCACAGCTGGCCGCGCAGGGCGAAGTGCTCGAGCGCGTCGGCGACACGTTGGGCATGCTGGCGCTGGCGGTGCCGCGCCGGGTGGTCAACGAACAGCGGCGCGTGCTCGATGAGATCGCCAACCGCATGCGCGCGGCCGACGAGGAAACCCTGCTCGACGTCGCCGGCGCCCTGCTCTACGTCGAGGCGTCGCTGGACGACCACATCGAGAGCCTGGGCTCCGAAGACGAGCCGGCTACCGGCGAGACGATGCACGCCCTCCCGCGCAGCGAGGCGCTGGGCGTCGTCACCACGTTGATGCAGGAAGCGATCGCCAATACCGGCAGGGTCAAGGACGCGATCGTCGCGTTCGTCGAATCCGGCTGGGAGCACGACCGGCTGGCCGGTGCGCCGGTCCTGATGGACGAGGTCGCCGGCGCCATGCGCATGCTGTCGTCGCCGCGGCCGGCCGAACTGGCCCAGGGCGTGGGCCGCTTCATCGGTTACGAACTGCTGGAAGACCGGCGCGTGCCCAGCGGTGCGCAGATGGACCACCTGGCCGATGCGCTGGCGGCGCTGGAGTATTACCTGGAGGCCGCGCGCGAGCATCGCGGCGGCCTGGAACACATCCTCGACGTGGCCGAACACAGCCTCGGCCTGCTCGGCTACTGGCCGGTGCCGTCGGCGCGCGCGGCATCCGCGGCGGCCTTCGTGCCCGAAGCGGCAGCGCCTGCCGGGCACGCGGTCGGAGACGAGGAGCATCCGGAGCTGTCCGAATCCGTCAGCCTGATGCCGGGCGACGACCTGGCCCATCTTTTCGTCGGCGACAGCGGGACGCCGGTCGCATCCGCCCATGATCTGGATGGACTGCGCCTGACGCCGACCGAGGCGACCGCGCCGCCGGCCGAGCTGGAGCACTTCGGGTTCGACGAGCAGGACGACGGCGACTGGATCGAAGTCGAGGAAGAGGTGGTCGAGCAGGTGCCGGTGCGCGATGCGCTGGCGGCGAACACCAGTTTCAATGTCAACGCCGAGGGCATCGACGACGATATCCGCGAGATCTTCCTGGAGGAGATGCAGGAGGAGATCGACAACCTGCGCAGCGCCGAGAAGGTCTGGTTGGCCGATCCCGCGCAGACTTCGTCGCTGGTCGGCATCCGCCGTTCGTTCCACACGCTGAAGGGCTCGGGCCGCCTGGTCGGTGCCGGCGCGCTGGGCGAGTTCGCGTGGAAAGTGGAGGACATGCTCAACCGCGTGCTGGACAACACCATCGAGCCGAACGCGAACGTGCAGGCGCTGGTGCGGCACGCGATCGATGCGTTGCCGCAGCTGCTGGCCGCGCTCAAGGGCGAGGGTGCGCCGAACGTACCGCTCAGCGCGATCATGCGCACCGCCGAGCAGCTCGCTGCCGGCAATCAGGCGCGCCTGGAAGACCATGCGCCGCAGGCCATGGAAACGGTGCGCCGCATCGTGCGCCGGCGCGTGCCGCGCCTCGACGCGGCGGTGGAAGCCGTGCCGGTGGCAGGCGTGACCGATGCGGGCAGCGCCGCTGCCGCGCATGAGCCGACCGAATCCATGCACGCCATGGCGATGCCGGTGATGCCGCCGGTGGACCCGGTGCTGCTGGAGATCCTGCGCAGCGAAGTGGCGCAGTACCTGCAGACCATCCGTGCCGCGATCCAGCGCAGCGACGACGAATTGCCGATCGGCGAAGAATTGCTGCGTGCCGTGCACACGCTGCACGGTGCGATCGCGATGGTCGACATCCCGCTGCTGACGCAGCTGCTGTCGCCGCTGGAAGGCCTGTTCAAGCGTCTGCGCGCCGCCAACCTGCCGCTGTCGTCCGATGGCGTGCGACTGCTGGGCCAGTCGGTCGACGTGGTCGATCACGTGATGGGCCAGTTCGACGTGGCCGAGCCGCAACTGCCGAACGTCGACGCGCTCACCGCGCAGATCATCGGCATGCGCGACCACTACCCCGAGTCGAAGGTGGCGCACGTCGTGTTCGAGCCGCAGGCCGACGAGGCCGAGCCGGCGGAGGCCGTCACCGCGGCAGATCACGTCGGCGTCGACCAGGCGATCATGGCCGCCTCGCTGGAGGCCGGCATGGTCGAGGTCACGGCGGCGCAGGCCGAGGCGACCTCCGCCGAGATTCCGGCCGATGCCGGCGATGCAGCGGGCGTCCACCCGGACGAAGCGCATCACGCCAAGGTGACCGCCGAGTTGGTGGCGGCACTGGGTGCCTTTGAACCCGAACAAGCGGCTGCCGAGCTGGCAGCCGCCGAAAAGCTGGCGGCCGAGCAGGCCGCTGCAGCACAGGCGGCAGCGGAGAAACTGGCAGCCGAGCAGGCGGCGGCAGCGCAGGCCGCGGCCGAACAATTGGCCGCCGAGCAGGCTGCAGCAGAACAGGCGGCCATCGAAAAGCTGGCGGCCGAGCGAGCTGCGGCCGAGCAGGTCGCAGCCAAAAAGCTGGCAGCCGAGCAGCAGGCAGCGGCCGAGCGGGCCGCGGCAAGCCATGCGACGGAAGAAGCATCCGGTGCCCCGGCGCAGGAACCTGCCTACGCCTTGGCCGGGTCCGGCCAGATCGACGCCGACCTGCTGGAAGTCTTCATCGACGAGGCACGCGAGATCCTCGACCACGCCGATGACGTACTGGCGCAGTGGCACGCCGAGCCGACCGAACTGGCGCATGTGTCGGAGCTGCAGCGCGACCTGCACACGCTCAAGGGCGGTGCGCGTATCGCCGGCCTGGTGCCGGTGGGCGATCTCAGTCACGCGACCGAGACCCTGCTCGAGAAACCGATCCGCGATGCGTCGAAGACCGGCCCGCTGATCGCCGCGCTGGAGGCCAGCTTCGACCAGCTGCACGCCCTGGTGCAGCAGGTGGCGCAAGGCCACGCGACCGATTACCCGCAAGCCATGATCGACCACCTGCTGGCGCTGGCCGGCGAAACGGCGCTGGCCGACGACGTGGTGCCGGCGGCGTCCCCGATGCCGGCGCCCATGCCGGTTCCGGCCGCACCGTCGTCGACGGTTTCCGCGGCGGGCGATCTCGAGCTGCCCGAGCTGATGCCGGAGATGGAGGAGGAAGTACGCTCCTCGCAGGAACAGATCCGCGTCCGCGCCGACCTGCTCGACAGCCTGGTCAACCACGCCGGCGAAGTGGCGATCTACCGTTCGCGGCTGGAACAGCAGGTCGCCGGCTACCGTTTCAACCTGGTCGAGCTGGAGCAGACCGTCGCGCGTCTGCGCAGCCAGCTGCGTATGCTGGAAATCGAGACCGAGGCGCAGATCATCGCGCGCTTCCAGCGCGAGCATCGCGAAGCGGGCCTGACCGCGTTCGATCCGCTCGAGCTCGATCGCTACTCGCAGCTGCAGCAGTATTCGCGTGCGCTGGCCGAGTCGGTCTCCGATCTGGTGTCGATCCAGAACATGCTGGACGAACTGACCCGCCAGGCCGAGACCCTGCTGATCCAGCAGTCGCGCGTCAGTACCGAGCTGCAGGACGGCCTGTTGCGCACGCGCATGCTGCCGTTCGACACGATGGTGCCGAACCTGCGCCGCACGCTGCGCCAGGCCGCCCAGGAACAGGGCAAGCAGGCCCAGCTCCACGTGGACGGCGCCCACGGTGAAATGGACCGCAACCTGCTCGACCGCATCAAGGCGCCGTTCGAGCACATGCTGCGCAACGCGATCGCGCACGGCATCGAAACCCCGGCCGAACGCCGCAAGGCCGGCAAGCTGGCCGAGGGCGCGGTGCACATCACGGTAGCGCGCGAGGCCACCGAGGTGGTGGTGCGGGTCAGCGACGACGGTCGCGGGCTGAATCGCGAGGCGATCCGCAAGCGCGGCATCGAGCGCGGGTTGCTGCGTGCCGAGACGAAGCCGACCGACAACCAGCTGCTCTCGCTGATCACCCAGACCGGCTTCTCCACGGCCAGCCAGGTCACCCAGCTGGCCGGTCGCGGCGTCGGCATGGACGTGGTGGCGAACGAGATAAAGCAGCTCGGCGGTTCGCTGTCGATCGAGTCCGAGGAAGGCAAGGGCAGTACGTTCATCCTGCGCCTGCCGTTCACTCTTGCAGTGACCCAGGCGATCCTGGTGCGCATCGGCGAGGCCACGTTCGCGATCCCGATGACCTCGGTGCAGGGCGTGGCGCGAGTCAATCCGGACGACCTGGCCGCGTTGATGGCCGAGGACGAGCCGTCGTTCCAGTACGGCAACGAGGCCTACGGCATCCATGATCTGGCCGACTTGCTGGGCCTGCCGCCGGGCCTGCCGACCGAGGAAGAGCAGCAGCCGCTGCTGCTGACCCGCGCAGGCGACCTGCGCGCGGCGATCCGCATCGACGCGGTGCTCGGCTCGCGCGAAATCGTGGTGAAGTCGGTCGGCCCGCAGATCAGCTCGGTGCCGGGCCTGCTCGGCGCGACCATCATGGGCGACGGTTCGGTGCTGATCATTCTGGATCTGGCGCCGCTGGTGCGTCACGGCATCATCCGCCGCGAGCAGCGCCTGTCCGAAGGCCTCAGCGCGGTCCAGGCGCCGGTGATCGAGGAAGTGCAGGTGCGGCCGCTGGTGATGGTGGTGGACGACTCGATCACCATGCGCAAGGTCACCAGCCGCGTGCTGGAGCGTCACGAATACGAAGTCAGCACGGCGAAGGACGGCGTCGACGCGCTGGAGAAACTGCACGAGCGCGTGCCGGACCTGATGCTGCTGGACATCGAGATGCCGCGCATGGACGGCTACGAGCTGGCCACCCACATGAAGGCCGATCCGCGGCTGCGCGACGTGCCGATCATCATGATCACCTCGCGCAGCGGCGACAAGCATCGCCAGCGTGCGTTCGACATCGGGGTGGACCGCTACCTCGGCAAGCCGTACCAGGAGGCCGAGTTGCTGGTGCAGATCGGGGAGGTGCTGGAGCAGCGTGCGGTGGAGCCGATTCATGACTGATACGGCTCCTGCGGTTGCCCTGCTGTTTGACGACACCGAACTGGGCGGCCAGCTGCGCGAGGCGCTGTGCGAACGTGGCGCGCGGATCGTGCACGAAGGCGGGGTATCCAGCCTCAGCCGCGAATTGCTGCAGCGGGTGGGCGCCGACGTGCTGGTGGTCAACCTGGACGACAGCGCCGACGACGCGCTCGACCGCTTGTACGAGGTGATCGACGACGATCGCCCCCGGGTGGTCTTCAACGATGCGCAGGCCAGCCGCGCACTGGCCGGCTGGGATCGCGCGCGTTGGGCGCGCCATCTCGCGGTCAAGGTGATGGCGGAGGGCGACATCGACCCGCCGCGGCCAAACGACGCCCCTGGCGTCGCGGCGCCGGCGGTTGCATGGCCGGAAACGACGGCGGCCGAGGTCGCCGCGATCGTGCAGCCGATGGTCGCCGAGGCAGCGGCGGAGCCGTTCGCCGAACCCGTCGCGGCGGCAGATTCCGACCTGGAACCCGATTTCCTGGTGCACGACGACCTCGATGGCCAGCACAAGGAGATCGCGGCGGCGGAGTCGGAGAACTTGGCCGCCGAACTGGAAGCCTTGCTGGCTTCCGGCGATATGCCGGCGGATGACGACGCGGAATCCGGTCCGGGCCTGCGCTTTGTCGACGACGAGGAACTGCCGCCCCTGCACGATGGAAACTTCGGCGCGCCGGCGACGGATCCGGCAGCGCCGCCGCCGCTGCCGTCGGTTCCCGCAGGATCGGCCCCGGCCCTGTCGGGCGTGACGCCACCGGCGTTCCAGATCGATCACCTGCAGTTGTCGTCGCTGACGGACACTTCGGTTGCCGCAATACCGGCTTCGGCAGCGCCGCCGGCGGTGGCCGACGGCGCGCCGCGCGTGCGCGCGCCAGAAGGCTGGGCGCTGGTGGACGAGGATGCTCCGCAGGTTGCACTCGAGGCTCCCGACAGGCTTGACGCTGCGGCGTTCGGGATCGAGAAATTGAGCGCTGCCGATTTCCTCGCGCCCGACGTCGAGGCAGTCGCCGCCGATCTCGAACCGAGGATGAGTCTTGAGCTGGTGTCGATGGAGGAAGCCATTGCGCCGCAGGCGTACGTGCATGAGCACGAGCACGCGCATGCGATGGTGCTCGACGAACTTGGCGGCGCGTTGAGCCGGGTCGTGTTGCTGGGCGCGGCGATCGACGGCATCGACGCGGTATGCACGTTCCTGGCGGCGCTGCCGGCATCGACGCGGTTGACCTTCCTGCTTACCCAGCACCTGGGCGGGCAGTCGGGCGCCTCGCTGGTGGCGGAGTTTGCCGCGAACTGCGCGTTGCCGGTGCGGCTGGCCAAGGGTGGCCGAGCCAAGCCCGGCGAAGTGCTGCTGGTGCCGGCCGGGCAGCAGGTGCGGCTGCGCCGTGACGGCAGCATCGACCTGCAAGCGAGCGGCGCCGACGGGGAACAGGAGCCGTCGATCGACGCCAGCCTGACCATGGCGGCCAACGCGTTCGGCCGCGATGCGCTGGCGATCGTGTTTGCCGGGCGCGGCAACGATGCCGTGGCTGGTGCGCAGGCGATCCACGATCGCGGTGGCCAGGTCTGGGTAGAGTCGTCGTCCGGCGATCATTTTGCCGACATGGTCAGCGGAATTTTCGCCGAACGATTGGTCAGTTTTTCCGGTACGCCGCCCGAGCTGGCGGCGCACCTGCTTGAGGTGTTTCCATGAGTGATCCGCTGCCGCGTGAAATCCGCTGCGTCCTGGTGCCGGTCGGCAACTTGCGCCTGCTGTTGCCCAACGCCACCATCGCCGAGGTGATCACCCAGAGCACGCCCGAACCGGTGGCCGGCGCACCCGAGTGGCTGCTCGGCCGGATCGCCTGGCGCGGCTGGCGTGTGCCGCTGGTGTCGTTCGCCGAACTGGCCGGTACCGAGGAAGGCGATGCCGAGCTGAGCGTGCGCGTGGCCGTGCTGAAGGCGCTCGGCGGCAATCCGAAACTGCCGTTCATCGCCGTGCTGACCCAGGGCTTCCCGCGCCTGACCACGTTGAACGCGGAGCTGATCATTCCCACCCACGACGGCAAGCCGCTGCCCCCGGGCGTGCGTGCGCACGTGCTGGTGCGCGACGACGTGGCGATGATCCCCGATCTGGAATGGATCGAAGCCACCTTGCTGGGCCTGCTCGACGATGCCGAACCGGCGGAGTCCACGGAGTCGTCCGACTCGAACGACTGAAACCCGGCCGGCAGGCGGCGGACTAGCCGTCGCCGTGCAAGGCCTGCAGCGCGGCCAGCGCGGCCAGCCCCGCGGTTTCCGTGCGCAGGATGCGCGGCCCCAGCCGCAGGCCGTCGAAACCGGCGGCCGTCAACGCACCGATATCGCGTTCGCCCAGGCCACCCTCCGGCCCCACCACCAGCAGGCCGCCGGCCGCGGTGAATTGCAGCTCGCGGGGTGAGCGACCGGCTTCCGGCAGCAGGGCCAGGCGCAGCGCGCTGTCGTCGGCAAGGCCGCCCAGCCAAGTCGCCAGCGGCAGCGCCGGGACGATCTCGGGCAGGCGCGCGCGACCGCTCTGCTCGCAGGCGCTGGCCACCACTGCACGCCAGTGCGCCAGCCGCTTTTCCGCGCGGGCGGCGTCCAGCTTCACCTCCGAGCGTTCGGTCAGTAGCGGCACAATGCGCGCCACGCCCAGTTCGGTCGCCTTCTGCACGATCAGGTCCATCTTCTCGCCGCGCGCCACGCCCTGGGCCAGGGTCAGCGGCAGCGGCGACTCGTTGTGCAGAACCTGCTTCGACTCGACCCGCACGGTCACCTCGCGCTTGCCCACCGCAAGGATGACCGCGGCGTAGTCGTGGCCGTCGCCGTTGAACACGGTGAGCGGGTCGCCGGGGTTCATGCGCAGCACGCGTGCCACGTGTTCGGCGGCTTGTGCCGGCAGATTCAGCTCGCCGGAGACGGCGAGCGGCTGGTCGACGTGGATACGGATCGTGCGCATCGGAACAGGCCGGGCGGGAACGGCCGCCCAGCATAGCGCGGCGCGCGCCCAGCATGAACGCGCGCGCGACAACCGGATGCTGCCGCTTGCACCCGCCGACACGCCGTATCAGCATGCTCGTACTCCCCATGCGCGCTCGCCGCATCCGCCACTTGCGAGCGGAGGTCACATGTCCCGGTTCGTTTTCGTTTCCGCCATGCTGCTGGCAGGCTGCGGCGCAAGCACCATGCTGCTGGCACAGGATTCCCCGGCTTCACCACCGTCCGCCGAACCGTCCAGCCAGCAGCCGACGCAGCAGGCCGCGCGGCCGGATGAGCGCCACTGCATCCGCGAGACCGGCAGCCATATTCCGGCGAAGAAGGGACACTGCCTGCCGGTGGCCGGACGCAGCTACAGCCAGCAGGATTTGCAGCGTACGGGCGAGCCCGAACTTGGCCGGGCACTGCAGAAGCTCGACCCCAGCATCACCGTTCGCGGGCACTGAACAGGCTGCGCTTCAGCTTGCCACGGCGCGCTCGATCCCGGCGATCGCGGTGTCGACCAGCAAGTCGATCTCCGACGCGTCGACCACGTAGGGCGGCATGAAATACACCACGTTGCCGAGCGGACGCAGCAGCACGCCGTGCTGCAGGCCGTGCAGGTAGACGCGCAGGCCGCGCCGTTCCTCCGCGGGATACGGCCGCCGGCTGGCCTTGTCGGCGACCAGCTCGATCGCCGCGATCATGCCGGTCTGGCGCACGTCGGCAACGTGCGGATGCGCGCGCAGCGGCTCCAGCCGGCGGGCCAGGTGGGCGGCCAACTGGCGGTTGCGTTGCAGTACCGGCTCGTCGCGGAAGATCGCCAGCGTCTCCAGCGCGACCCGGCAGGCCAGCGGGTTGCCGGTGTAGCTGTGCGAGTGCAGGAACGCCTTGCCGGCGCTGTACTCGGCGTAGAACGCCTGGTAGATCCGCTCGCTGGTGAGCACCGCCGACAGCGGCAGGAAGCCGCCGGTGAGGCCCTTCGACAGGCACATGAAATCCGGCGTCGCGCTGGCTTGCTCGCAGGCGAACAGCGTACCGGTGCGGCCGAAGCCCACCGCGATCTCGTCGGCGATGAAGTGCACCGCAAATTCGTTGCACAGCGCGCGCAGGCCGCTGAGGTAACTGGGGTGATACATGCGCATGCCGCCGGCGCATTGCACCAGCGGCTCGACGATCACTGCGCAGGTTTCGTGTGCGTGCCGTTCCAGCAACGTGCGCAGTTCGCCGAGGCGGCGTTTGGCCGTCTGTTCCGGTGACTCGCCGGGCTCGCCTTCATAGGCGTCCGGCGACGGCGCCAGGAACGGGGTCAGCAGCAGCGGCGCGTAGGTCTTGCGATACAGCGCCACGTCGCTGACCGACAGCGCGCCCAGCGTCTCGCCGTGATAGCTGCCGGTCAGCGCGATGAAACGGGTCTTCTCGCCATGGCCCTGGTTGAGCCAGTAGTGGAAGCTCATCTTCAGCGCCACCTCGATCGCCGCCGAGCCGTTGTCGGCGTAGAACACCCGATCCAGCCCGGGCGGCGTGATCCGCACCAATGCCTCGGCCAGTTCGATCGCCGGTTCATGGGTGAAGCCAGCGAAGATCACGTGTTCCAGCGTGCGCGCCTGCTCGGCCAGTGCGGCGGCGATGCGCGGGTTGGCGTGGCCGAACAGGTTGGTCCACCACGAACTGATGCCGTCCAGGTAGCGCCGGCCGTCGGCGTCGATCAGCCAGGCGCCTTCGCCGCGCACGATCGGCACCATCGGTACGCTCTCGTGGTCGTGCATCTGCGTGCAAGGGTGCCAGACGTGTCGCAGGTCGCGCGCGGCGAGTGCGGCGTTGCCGCTTGCGGGGTTGTTCATCCGGCTATCATCGACGCTGCGCGACGGGCGCTCAAGTCCGCGTATTGCTCATCCCGGGAATCGATGCTTGAAGCCACTGCGAAAATGCCTGATCGGCCTCGGTGCGCTGACGTTGGCCGCCGCCGTGCTGCTGTGGTTCCTGCCGGCGCGCTGGGCGCTGCCGTGGATCGAGCCGCAACTGCACGGGCTGCACCTGCAGCAGGTGCAGGGCACGTTGTGGCATGGCCGGGCCGACGAGGTGGTGGCTGCCGACGGGCAGGCGCTGGGGCAACTGCAGTGGCAGTTGTCGCGTCGGGCCCTGCTCGGTCAGGTACGGCTGCAGTTGCAATTCGAAGGGCCGCAACTCGCGTTTTCCGGCGGAGTCCGGCGGCTGCCGGATGGCCAGGTCGAAGTGAGTGGCGCGAATGTGCGTGCAGAGCTCTCGGCGTTGGCTCATGGCGCAGTGTCGCCGTGGGGGCAGCCACGCGGCGAACTGCAAGTGACGATCGACCATGCCCTGCTGCAGGCCGGCTGGCCGATGCAACTGCAGGCGCAGGTGCAATGGCCGCAGGCGCTCATGCGCACGCGCGACGGCGACGTGGCGCTGGGTACGCTGCAGGCACAGGCGAGCGCGCAAGGCGGGGTGATCCGGGCGCAGCTGCACGACGACGGGCATGGCCCGCTGCACGTCGATGGCGAACTGCAATTGAGCCCGCTCGGCTGGCGACTGGACGCGACGCTGCGCGCCCGACAGACTGACCCGGCATTGCGCCGCTGGCTGGCCAGGCTGGGTCCGCCGGCGGCCGACGGCAGCGTGCGCCTCCAGCGCCGCGGCGGACTGGCCGGCAGCGCACCGGCACCCTCCAAGAAATGAAGGACGCGAGACGAGCATGAACCCGGATATCGCCGCAACGGCCCTGGTGGCCGCACGCGAAGCCGCCGCGGCCGCGGCCGAGGTGATCAGGCATTACTGGCGGCGCGGCGTCGAGGTGGAGCTGAAGTCCGACGCGACCCCGGTGACGATTGCCGACCGCGAGGCCGAGCAGGCGATCCGGCGAGTGCTGCAGGCGGCGCTGCCGAAGGCGTCGATCTACGGCGAGGAGTTCGGCCTGGACGGCGAACGTGGCGGCCTGCTGTGGCTGGTCGATCCGCTCGACGGCACCAAGAGCTTCGTGCGTCGCACGCCGTTCTTCTCCACCCAGATCGCGCTGATGGATGGCGACGAGCTGGTACTCGGCGTGTCCAGCGCGCCGGTCTACGGCGAGACGATGTGGGCCAGCGCCGGCGACGGTGCGTGGCTCGACGGCGAGCGCGTGCGCGTGGCGGACACGGCGCAAATGGCGCAGGCCTCGATCTCCACCGGCAACGTCAAGACGCTCACCGGTGACGCACGCTGGGCCGCGCTGGGCGCGCTGATCCGCGACAGCAACCGCATCCGCGGCTACGGCGATTTCTGCCATTACCATCTGCTGGCGCGCGGCAGCCTGGACCTGGTGATCGAGTCGGACGTGAACATCCTCGACATTGCCGCGTTGGCGGTGATCGTGCGCGAAGCCGGTGGCGTGTTCACCGACCTGGACGGCGCGCCGCTGACGCTGGACACGCGCAGCGTGCTGGCCGGCACACCGGCGATCCACGCGCAGGCCCTGCAGCGTCTGCGGCGCTGAACGACGCGAGCTAGAATGCCCGGATGCGCAAACTACCGATCATCCATGCCACGCGCGACGTCAGCGACAGCCGGTTTCTGCAGGTCGAGCAGCTCGACCTGGAGTTCTCCAACGGCGTGCGCCGCACCTACGAACGCTTGAAAGGCAGCGGCCTGGGCGCGGTGATCATCGTGCCGATGCTGGATGACGACACCGTGCTGCTGGTGCGCGAGTATGGCGGCGGCGTCGGCCGCTACGAACTCGGCCTGCCGAAGGGCCGGCTGGATCAGGACGAAACCGCCGAGCAGGGAGCCGAGCGCGAGCTGAAGGAAGAGATCGGCTACGGCGCGCACAAGCTGAAGATCCTGCACAACCTGTCGCTGTCGCCGTCGTACATGACGCACATGGCGCATGTGGTGCTGGCGCAGGACCTGTATCCCGAGAAGCTGGTCGGCGACGAACCGGAAGAACTCGAAGTGGTGCCGTGGAAGATGTCCGAACTGCACACCTTGCTCGGTCGCGACGACGTGACCGAGGGGCGTTCGATCGCCGCGCTGTTCATGGCCCGCGAGTATCTCGCCGGGCGTTTCCAGCGCACATGAGCACGCCGCCCGGAAATACGCCGCCCGAGCTGGCCCGGCAGGTTGGTGCGATCGCCCGCGCCGCCGGCGCAGCCATCCTCGATGTCTACCACAGCGATTTCGCGGTGCAGACCAAGGCGGACGCGTCGCCGCTGACCGCCGCCGACCTGGCCGCGCAGCAGGTCATCATGGCTGGCCTGGCCGCGCTCGAACCGGTACTGCCGGTGCTGTCGGAAGAAGCGAAAGCCTTGCCGTGGTCCGAGCGCCGGCACTGGTCACGCTACTGGCTGGTCGATCCGCTCGACGGCACCCGCGAGTTCGTCAAGCGCAACGGCGAATTCACCGTCAACATCGCCCTCATCGACGACCACCGCAGCGTGCTCGGCGTGGTGCTGGCGCCGGTCAGCGGCGAGTTGTATGTCGCCGCGCTGGGGCAGGGCGCCTGGCTGCAGGCGCAGGCCGATGGCTTCTGGCAGCGCATCCGCACGCGTCCGCTGGAGCAACCGCCGCTGGTGGCCGGCAGCCGGTCGCATGGCGGCGCGCAGGGCAGCGTGCTGCAGCGGTTGATCGGCAGCGACTACCAGCTGGTGCCGCTGGGCTCGTCGCTGAAATTCTGCCTGATCGCGCGCGGTGCGGCGGACGTCTATTTGCGCCTCGGCCTCACCAGCGAGTGGGACACTGCCGCCGCGCAATGCGTGCTGGACGAGGCCGGCGGCGCGGTGCTCGACCTGGCCGGCCAGCCGTTCCGCTACAACCGCGGCGAGTCGTTGCTGAATCCCGAATTCATCGCCGTCGGCGACGGCACGATCGACTGGGCCGCGCGGTTGCAGGCGCCATGAGCGAACCGGCACGGCACAGTCTGGACGACCTGCTCGCGATCATGGCGCGCCTGCGCGATCCCGCGCGGGGCTGCCCGTGGGACGTGCAGCAGGATTTCGCCTCGATCGCGGCGTACACGATCGAGGAAGCCTACGAGGTCGCCGACGCGATCGACCGCCGCGACTGGCACGACCTGCGCGACGAGCTGGGCGACCTGCTGCTGCAGGTGGTGTTCCATTCGCAGATGGCGACCGAGCAGGGCTTGTTCGATTTTGCCGACGTCGCCCACGCGATCAGCGCCAAGATGCTGCGGCGCCATCCACACGTTTTCGGCGACGTGCGCTATGCCGACCTGGCGGCGCAGATGCAGGCGTGGGAGGAGATCAAGACGGCCGAGCGCGCGGACAAGGGCGAGCCGGCCGACGCCAGCGCACTGGCGGGCATCTCGGCCGGGCTGCCGGAATGGAAGCGCGCGCAGAAGCTGCAGCAGCGTGCCGCGGCCGTGGGCTTCACGTGGCCCGGTCCCGAACCGGTACTGGCCAAGCTGGCCGAGGAAGTGGACGAAGTGCGCGCGGAGTTCGTCAACGGCGCCGACCCGGCGCGGTTGCAAGACGAGATCGGCGACGTGCTGTTCGTGATGGTGAACCTGGCGCGCCATGCCGGCGTCGATTTCTCGCAGGCGTTGCGGCACGCCAATGCGAAATTCGAACGGCGTTTCCGGCAGATGGAGCAGCTGGCGGCGGCCGACGGCGCGGCGTTCGGCGAACGCACGCTGGACGAGCAGGAACAGCTGTGGCAGCGCGCCAAGCAGACGGAACGCAAACCCTGAGCCTGCGCGATGGCGCCAGGCCATCGCGCAGGTCGTGGACTTTCGTGGAAGTTACTTGGCCGCCGGCGCCGTCTTGTCGGCACGGTGCTGCTGCCAGGCGGCGCGCATCTTCTCGCGCTCGGCACGCATCTTCGCCTCGTTGGCCAGGTTCTCGTCCAGCCCCTTGCGCAGCGTGGCGATCGCCTGGTCGACGTTGGCCGGCTGCGCCTGCAGACGGGCCAGGCGCTTGTAGATGTAGTCGCGCACGCGCGGATCCTGCGACCTGGCCAGCACGTCGTTGTAGACCGACGCCATCTCCTTGCTGCGGCCGGCCTGCATGTACAGCCGCTCCAGGCCGTGCAGGTCGCCGATCACGCCGTTGCGCTGGTGGTCGCGGTGCATGCGCATGCCGTGGTCGCGGTCGCCGTGATGCGCGCGCATGTCCTTGTCGGCCATCGCGGACGGGGTCGACGGCGACGGGAGTGGCGTATTCTGGGCCATCACGAACGAGGTCGATCCGGCGATCAGCACGGCCAGCGCGGAAGCAAGCAGGGTTTTGCGGTGCATGGTGTGTCTCCTCGGTAGGTAGACTGGAGAACGCGGCCGACTCCGGCACGTTGACCGGTGCGTTCATGCTCCCGTCATGCTTGCAACCCTTTTGCCGCTGGCTGCATCTCAGGCAAGTCGACTACCCAAGGAGAGTTCCATGCGCCGTCTTCTCACCGCAGCCCTGCTGCTCGCTCCGATCGCCGCCTTCGCCGCCAGCCCGTGCAAGTACGAGGCGCCGCGCAACCTGCAGCTTGACCTCGCCGGCGTGCGCAGCGTGCAGATTGACGTGAACAGCCAGGACCTGCACCTGACCGGCAGCGACAGCACCAAGGGTCTCACCCTCACCGGCCGCGCCTGCGCCTCCGAACAGGCGATGCTGGACAAGCTGCAGGTCACCCAGCGGCGCGAAGGCGACCAGCTGCTGATCGATATCGGCAACACCGGCGGCAGTTTCAGTTTCAGCCTGTTCGGCGGCAATTCCTATTCGAGTCTCGACGTCACCGTGCAACTGCCGGCCAACCTGCCGGTCACCGTGCGCGTGGGCTCCGGCGACGCCGACGTCAGCGGCGTGCAGCAGCTGCAGACCAATGTGGGCTCGGGCGACCTGCACGTGCGCCAGGTGTCCGGCAAGTTCGCTACCAGCGTGGGTTCGGGCGACGTCAGTGCCACCGACGTCGGCAGCCTGGACCTGGGTTCGGTGGGCTCCGGCGACTTCAAGGCCGAAGGCATCAAGGGCGACGCCCGCATCGGCAGCATCGGTTCGGGCGACGTCACCTTGCGCAACGTCGGCGGCAGCGTGCACGCCGATACGCTGGGTTCCGGCGATCTCAACGTGAGCGACGTGGCTGGCGATCTCAGCCTCGGTGCCAAGGGCAGCGGCGACGTCGATCATTCGGGTGTGAAGGGCAAGGTCAGCGTGCCGAACGACGACGATTGAGCGCGACCCGTCAGCCCAGCCAGCGCCAGACTAGATACACCAGCGGCGCGCACACCAGCAGGAACGGAATCGACACCAGGTGCAGCAGCCGCAAGCCATGCGGCTGCTTCGCCAGGCGCAACGCGATCAGGTTCGCCAGCGAACCGATCGCCACGCCGAAGCCGCCCACGTTCACCGCCACCGCCAGCGCGGTGGCGTCGGGCGCGCGTTCGAGCAGCAGCACCGTCGCCGGCACGTTGCTGATCAGCTGCGAGGCGACGATGCCGCTGGCGTACAGCGTCAGCGGTTGGCCGAAGTCGAGCCGGTCCAGCGCCTGCTGCACCAGGGGCAAGTTCGCGAAATGGCCCAGGCCCAGGAAGATCGCGGCGAACGTGAGCAGCAGCAGCCAGTCGATTCGCGCCAGGCTCGGTCGCGCCAACAGCGCGAACAGCGCCAGCACCAGCAGCGCGCCCAGCGGCGCCTGGCCGTATTCCATCAGCAGCACCATGCCGAGCAGCGCGGCGATCGAGCACGCGCCGAGGCGGCTCGAAGCCACGACGCCGTCGATCCGTTCCGGGCTCAACGCCACGCGATCGCGCGGCAGCCACAGCCAGGCGAACGCCGCCACCAGCACGAACATCACCGCCGCGGCCGGCAGCATCGCCGCCGCGAAATGCAGGAACGGCAGCTGCGAGTGCTGCCACAGCAGCAGGTTTTGCGGGTTGCCGATCGGGCTCAGGGTGGAACCCGCGTTCACCGCCAGCGCCTCCAGCACCACCATGCGCAGCACCGGCAGGTTCGAGATGGTGCCGATCGCCAGGGTCAGCGGCACGATCAGGAACAGGCTCACGTCGTTGGTCAGCACCATCGACAGCAGCGCCGTCGCGGATACCAGCAACAGGCCCAGGCTGCGCAGCGAGTGCGCGCGTGCCACCACGGCCACGGCCGCATGCTGCACCAGTCCGCTGTCGCGGATGCCCTGGATCGCGATCAGCAGACCCATCAGGCCGGCCAGCGTGGGCAACTGCAGCCAGCGCCGGTAATCGCTTGCGGGGCGGGGGTCGAGCACGGCAAGTGTCAGCGCCAGCAGCGTGAATACCAGCAGCAGCCATTCGTTCTGCAGATGCCGGGCCCAGCCGGGTGGCTTTTGCGTGGATGGATTCATGGTTTCAACGCGGGCCTGGAGGCCACGTCATCATTCAGTGGCCTGGGTGGCCGGGTATCACCAGCGCGCCAGCAGCATCAGCATGCCGGGTATCCAGCAGGTGACGATACCCACGACCACCGTGTAAGGCGCGAGGAAGCGCTTCACGCGCACGCCGGTGCACAGGTCGACGAAGAACAGCAGCCACAGACTCGACCAGACCAACCAGATGCCGGCCATGCGCAGCTCGCCGAGGGTGTACGCGTCCCAGCTCAGCGGCAGCGCGGTGATCGCGACGAACAGGCAGTACCAGCCCAGCCCGGTGCCGCTCAGCTTGAACCAGTGCACGCCGGCCACGTACAGGTAGGTGAAGGCGAACAACAAGCCCGAACCCACGGCGAGAAAATCCGCCGGCGTGGAGGCCTGGATCGCGCCCAGCACCGCGGCGAAGGCCGAGAGGCTGCCGACCAGCAGGTTGAGCACGGCCGCTTCCTTCGCCTCGATGCGTCCGGCGAGGGTCAGTCCGTTGACGATCAGGATGACACCGACAAAAAGCAGTACGACGCCGAGCATGGCGGACTCTCATGGCTGAAGTTGGGAGTGGGAGATGCGTGGCGAAACCGCGGCGCGTGCGCCGCGGTTTCGCCAGTCTCGCATGGCTTCGTTGTGGTGGCGATGGTCGCCCGGAGGGACGGGATCTTCCTTTTAGCCTTCGCGCAACAACCGCATCGGCGGCGTGCGGCTGACCTTGCGGGTGCCGGCCAGGCCCAGCAGCATCACGACCAGTCCAGCGCCGACGGCACCGCCGACCAGCGGCCACAACGGCGGCACGAAGTTCTCGATGTGGAACACCGCCTGGCCCAGCCACACGCCCGCGCCGGCGGCGCCGAGTGCGGCGGTGAGGCCGGCGACCAGGCCGAGCAGGGCGAACTCGCAGGCGGCGGCCACGCGCAATTGGGCGCGACGTGCGCCGAGCGTGCGCAGCAGGGCGGCTTCGTGGCGGCGCTCGGCGGCGCTGGCGGCCAGCGCGGCGGCCAGTACCAGCGCGCCGGCGAGCAGGCTGAAGCCGAGGATCCAGCGCACCGCGTTGCCGACCCGGTCGACGATCTCGCGCACGCGGTCGAGCAGCGAGTCGACGTCGACCAGGCTGAGGTTGCTGTAGTCGCGCGACAGCTGCGCCAGTTCGGTGGCATGCCCGCGCGGCAGGTGGAAGCTGGCCAGCCAGGTATGCGGCAGCGCGCCGGCGTGGGCCGGGTCGAGCAGCAGGAAGAAGTTGACCCGGAACGAACTCCAGTCGACCTTGCGCACGCTGCCGACCTTCGCATCGATGCGGCCTTCGCCCACGTTGAAACTCAGCGTGTCGCCCAGCTTCAGCGCGAACATGTCGCGCCACATGGTGTCGATCGACACCTCGGCTTGCGCCGGCTGCGCGCCCTGCCAGCGGCCGGCGATCACTTCGTTCGCGGGCGGCAGCTCGGCGGACCAGGACAGCCGCAGCTGGCGGTCGGTCCAGTCCTTGGCTCGCTCGTCGGCGAAGGCGAGCTGGTCGATCGGGCGGCCATTGATCGCGGTGAGCTTGCCCACCGCCAGCGGCAGCATGTTGAGCTGGTCTCCGCCGATCCTGGCCAGCGCCTGCTCGAAGCCGGCGCGCTGGTCGTCCTGCAGGTTCAGCGCGAACCAGTTCGGCGTATCCGCCGGCAGCTCCTGGCGCCAGCCCTGCAGCAGCGCCGGCGCCACGATCGCCAGCAACAGCAGCGCGCACAGGCCCAGGCTGAGCGCGGTGGCCTGGATCACGCTCAGCGCGGGTCGCCGTGCCAGCGCGGCCAGGCCCAGCCGCAGCGCCGGGTGCGCGCCCGGTGCGATGCGCCGGGCCAGCCACAGCAGCGCGCCGGCCAGCAACGCCGCGATCAGTGCCACGCCGAGCAGGCTGGCGGCGAGGATGCCGGCCAGGGTGAGCGAGCTGCTCTGGCTCCAGATCAGGCCCAGCGCCACCAGCACCGGGATCAGATACAGCGCATCGAAACGGCGCACCCGCCGCTGCATGCTCTGGCGAAATACGGCAACAGGAGCGACCTCGGCCAGCCGCGCCAGCGGCGGCAGCGCGAAGCCGACCAGCACGGCGATACCCATCGCGGCGGCAGCGAACGACGGCGCCAGCGGCAGCACGGTCGGCACGCTGCCGAACAGCTGGCTAGCCAGCAGCCAGGCCAGTTGCGACAAGCCCAAGGCGAGCGCGATGCCGATGGCCGTCGCCGGCACGGCGAGCGCGCCCAACGTGCCCAGCAGCAGACCCAGCACGCGTCGACGCGGCGTGCCCAGTGCGCGCAGCAGCGCCACTTCGGCGGTCTTGCGCCGTGCGTAGCGCTGCGCGGAAAGTGCGATCGCGATGCCGGCCAGCAGCGCCGAGAGCAGGGCGGTCAGGCGCAGGAATGCACCGGCGCGGTCGAACGACGTGCGCATGCGTTCCTGGGTCTGCTCCGGCGTGATCAGCTGGGCGCCTTGCGGCAGCGCGGTCGTCTGCGCCCAGTCGCGCCAGGCCTGCACTGCCATCGGCGTGCCGGCCAGCAGCAGGCGGTGGCGGGCGCGGCTGCCCACGCCGAGCAGGCCGGCCTGTTCGGCGTCGGCCAGGCTCATCAGCGCGCGCGGCGCCAGCGCCAGCAACTCGCCGCCATCGGGCTGGCGCAGCAATTCGGCGGCGATGGTCAGGTCGCGGCCGCCGAGTTGCAGCGGCTGGCCGACCTTGAGATTCAGTGCAACCAGCGCGCGATGATCGAGATAGACCTCGCCCGCGGCCGGGGCGTGGCCGTTGCGCGTGCGGCCGGCGGCATCGCGCAGCTCCAGTTTGCCGCGCAGGGGGTAGTGCGCGTCGACCGCCTGCACGTCGAGCAGCTGGGTCTGCTCGTGGGCGAACGCCACGCTGGGGAAGCCAGCGGTACGGGTGAGTTGCAGGCCGTCCTGGCGCGCCTTGTCGGCGAATGTGTTCGGCAGGGCCTGCGGCGACGACACGCCGATGTCGCCGCCGATCAGTTCGGCGGCGCTGGCCAGCATGCCGCGCTCGATCCGCGTCGCCAGCGTGGCGACCACGCCCAGCGCCACCACCGCCAGTACCAGCGAGGCGGCCAGCGTGCGCAGTTCCGGCAGGTGCCATTCGCGGCGCAGGCTGCGCAGGGCGAGCAGCAGCATCTTCATGCCTGCGCGTCCGTGTCGGACGCCACGACGCGGCCTTCTTCCAGCTCGATCCGGCGATCGCAGCGCGCGGCCAGCGTCGCATCGTGGGTGACCAGCACCAGGGTGGTGTGGTGGTCGCGGTTCAGCGCGAACAGCAGGTCGCAGATGTGATGGCCGGTGCGCTGGTCGAGGTTGCCGGTGGGTTCGTCGGCGAACAGCACGCGCGGGCCGTGCACGAACGCGCGGGCGATCGCCACGCGCTGCTGCTCGCCGCCGGAGAGCTGGGCCGGGTAGTGCCGCCGCCGCGCACCCAGCCCCACCGCTTCGAGCGCATTGCGCGCACGTTGGCGTGCGTCGCTGCTGCCTTCCAGTTCCAGCGGCAGCATCACGTTCTCCTCGGCGGTCAGCGCGGGCAGCAGGTGGAACGACTGGAACACGAAGCCGACCAGACGCCGGCGCAGGTCGGCGCGGGCCTCCTCGTCCAGCTGCTGCAGTGCATGGCCGTCCAGCGCGATGCTGCCGTCGTCCGGCGTATCCAGCCCGGCCAGCAGGCCGAGCAGGGTGGTCTTGCCGGAACCGGAGGCGCCGACGATGGCGAAACTCTCGCCTGGCTGCACCTGCAGGCTGACCTGGCTGAGGATTTCCAGTCTCCCCTCGGGGCCGTTGACCGACTTGCTAACATCGCAGGCTTCAAGAAGAGGCCGGGAAGAATCACTCATGCGTCAATGCCTGTGGTTGCTGGTTTTTCTGTGCGGCATCGGCAGCGCCCAGGCGGCGGCGCCGAAAACCGTGCTGATCCTGGGTGATTCGCTGTCCGCCGCGCACAACATCCCGGTCGAGGCCGGTTGGGTGCATCTGCTGGATGCGCGTCTCAACCAGATGGTACCGAAGTGGACCGCGATCAATGCCAGCATCAGCGGCGAGACCTCGCTGAGCGGGCGCAACCGCCTGCCCGCGCTGCTGGCGAAGTACCGGCCGGGCGTGCTGGTGCTGGAGCTGGGCGCCAACGATGGCCTGCGCGGTCTGCCGCTGCCGGCCCTGCGCGCAAACCTGGACGCGATGATCGCGGCGGCGCAAAAAGCGAAGGTGCGCGTACTGCTGGTCGGCATCGAGCTGCCGGTGAACTACGGGCCGCAATATCGCGACGGCCTGCGCGCGGTCTATGCCGACCTGGCGCGGACCCGCCGTACCGCGCTGGTGCCGTTCCTGCTCGACGGCATCGCACTCAATCCCGCGCTGATGCAGGACGATGGCCTGCATCCGGTCGCCGGCGCCCAGCCGCGGGTACTGGACACCGTCTGGAAGCCGCTGCAGCCGCTGCTGCGTTAAACAGAACCTGCTCTGAACCTCGTTTTCACGTTTCACGCTACCCTCACCCGGTCGCCGCTTAGATCTTCACGTATGTGAAATCATGGCAAGGAGGACGATATGACCGTACATGACGAGCAAGCGGGATTGATTTTGCTGGTCGAGGACAACCGCCAGATCGCCGAGATGGTGGGCGAGTTCCTGGAGCGGCGCGGTTATTCGGTCGACTATGCCGCTGACGGGGTCAGCGGCCTGCACCTGGCGGTGTCCAACAGCTACGACGTGCTGGTGCTGGACCTGATGCTGCCGGGCCTGGATGGGCTGGAGGTCTGCCGCAAGCTGCGCAGGGAGGCCAAGAAGTCCACGCCGGTGCTGATGCTGACCGCCCGCGACACGCTGGAGGACAAGCTGGCCGGGCTCGAGGCCGGCGCCGACGATTATCTGGTGAAGCCCTTCGAGGTGCGCGAGCTGGAAGCGCGGCTGCGCGCGCTGATCCGCCGCGACCGTCGCCAGGTCTCCACCGAGGTACTCAGCGTCGGCGACATGACCCTGGATACCGCCACGCTGCGCCTCACCCGCGACGGCCAGGAACTGACCGTGTCGCCGATCGGCCTGAAGCTCCTGGCGATCCTGATGCGCGAGTCGCCGCGGGTGGTCAGCCGGCGCGACATCGAGCGCGAGATCTGGGGTGATACGCTGCCCGACTCGGATACCTTGCGCTCGCATCTGTACAACCTGCGCCGGGTTATCGACAAACCCTTCGCGCGGCCCCTGCTACATACGATCCACTCGGCGGGTTATCGTCTCGCGGATCTCGAATCGGAAGTGGCCTCTTCGCCCCAGACGGCCTGACATCGACACGGCGCATACAGGTAGGCGCACACAGGTAATGGATAGCAGGGTCAACGCAGTCACCTTTCGTGTGGGTGCCTTCCGCCGGCGCATTGCGCGGGTGTTCGCGCTGCAATTCCTGATCGTCGCCGTCGTCTGCATCCTGGGCATCTACGGCGTCGTTCCCACGGTCATCGTGATTGCGGTGATCGTGATCACCACCGCGCTGGCGTGGCTGATTACCCGGCGCGAGTGGCGGCCGGTGCGTGCGCTGGCCCGGCTGGTCAACCGTTGGGACGGCCAGTCGCTGGATCCGGAATCGCTGAACCTGGATCAGCTGTCCTCCCATACCGACGCCGACGTGGCTTCGCTGGCGCAGGGGCTGCACGGCTTCGCCAAGCGCCTGGCCAGCTACAACCAGCGCGAGCGCAGTTTCACCCGCGATGCCAGCCACGAGCTGCGCAGCCCGCTTACCGTGATCAAGATGTCGGTCGACATGCTGGGCGAGGAGGGCGGCCTCAGCGATTTCGGCGTGCGCTCGGTGCGCCGGATCAAGCGTGCCGCCCGTGAGATGGAAGTGCTGGTGGAAGCGCTGCTGATCCTCGCGCGCGAGACGGACAGCTCGACCGACGACCAGTGCTTCGTCGTCAACGATGTGCTGCGCCAGGAACTGGAATCCGCCCGCGAACTGCTGGCCGGCCGGCCGATCGAGTTGTTGCTGGAGGAGCCCGCCCGCTTTGCGCTGCAGGGCTCGCCGCAGGCGTTTTCGGTACTGTGCTGGCAGCTGATCCGCAATGCTTGCCAGCAGACCGAGCAGGGCAGTGTGGTGATCAGCGTGCTGCCCGGCGTGGTCAGCGTGCGCAATCAGGCGGCGCCACAGGTATCTGGCGACGACGGCTGCCCGTTGCGTGTTCGCGGCGCCGACCGGCACGGTTTTGAACTGGCCATTGCCCAGCGGATCAGTGACCGTTTCGCGTGGCCGCTGGAATTGCAGACGGGCCAGGGACAGGAAAACATCGCCCGCATCCGCTTTCCGCACCCGCTGCCGGTCGACGTGCCGGCAAAATCCGCCTTGTAGGGCGGACACTGCCCGCCGGCGGCTGTTCCCGCCGTGCGGCAAGGGCGGCGAACCACGCCCGCCCTATGCAGGGTTTCGCGTCAGCCGGCTTGCAGCGCCGGGGCCACCGCGAATGAGCAGCCGGTCTTCGCCTTCACCTCGTCGAGGCTGACGCCGTCGTTGAGTTCGATCAGGGTCAGGCCCTTGCCTTTCTCCACCTCGAACACGCACAAGTCGGTGATGATCAGGTCCACCACCTGCTTGCCGGTCAGCGGCAGGTCGCAATCGGTCTTGATTTTCGGCGAGCCGTCCTTCGCGGTGTGCTCCATCAGCACGACCACGCGCTTGACGCCGCTGACCAGATCCATCGCGCCGCCCGGCCCCTTGACCATCTTGCCCGGCACCATCCAGTTGGCCAGGTCGCCATGGCCGGACACTTCCAGCCCGCCGAGAATCGACAGGTCGATATGACCGCCGCGGATCATCGCGAACGAGTCGGCGCTGGAGAAGAAGCTCGAACCGGGCAGGGTGGTGATGGTCTGCTTGCCGGCGTTGATCAGGTCCGGATCGAGTTGATCCTCGGTCGGGAACGGGCCGATGCCGAGCAGGCCGTTTTCCGACTGCAGGGTGACGCTGACGCCGGCCGGGATGTGGTTCGCCACCATGGTCGGGATGCCGATGCCGAGGTTCACGTAGAAGCCGTCGCGCAGCTCCTGCGCGGCGCGCCTGGCCATTGCCACGCGGGTCGGGTTTTCCTTGCCGGCGGCCACGCCGGCGATGGTGCGGAACTCGATCCGCTTCTCGTACTTCGCGCCCTGCACGATGCGGTCGACGTAGATGCCCGGCACGTGGATGTTGTTCGGGTCCAGCTCGCCCACCGGCACCAGGTGTTCCACCTCGGCCACGCAGGCCTTGCCGCAGGTGGCGATCATCGGGTTGAAGTTGCGCGCGGTTTCGCGGAACACCAGGTTGCCGTGGGCGTCGCCCTTCCATGCCTTGACGATCGACAGGTCGGCATGGATCGCCTCTTCCAGCACGTACTCCTTGTCGCCGAAGCGCTTGGTTTCCTTGCCCTCGGCCAGCTTGGTGCCGAACCCGGTGCGCGTGTAGAAACCGGGGATGCCGGCACCACCGGCGCGCAGCTTCTCGGCCAGCGTGCCCTGCGGGGTCAGGTGCAGCTCCAGTTCACCGGCCAGCGTTTGCCGCTCGAACTCCTTGTTCTCGCCCACGTAGGACGCATACACGCGCTTCACCTGATGCGTCTTCAGCAGCGGACCCATGCCGAAGTCGTCCACGCCGGCGTTGTTGCCGACGATGGTCAGGTCCCTGGTGCCGGCTTCGAGAAGTGCACCGATCAGGTTCTCGGGGATGCCGCACAGGCCGAAGCCACCGGCGGCGATCGTCATGCCGTCGAACAGCAGACCGTCAAGGGCTTGCGCCGCACTCGGGTAAACCTTGTCCATTGCCGTGCCTTTCTCGTGGAGAGTCAGCTGACAAGGATACGACGGAATGGCCCGGACCGGCCTTGTACCAAGGTCGCAAGCTAGGCGAGGCGGCCCTTCTTCCTTCCCTGCTTGCCCCAAAGGGACTTCCTCCGGTCGCTGGGGAGAACCGAGGAGGGGGTCGCTCTTCCCGCAGGCTGCCGCCCACTTGACGCGAGCATTTACGCATGTAAACATCATTATCACTTACACGTGTAAACGGTGATTCATGGCCATCAGCGAAGCCGAAGCAGTGATCATGGACGTGCTGTGGCGCGAAGCGCCGCGCACGGCCGAGGACATCCTCGCCGAAGTCGGTCCCGCGCAGAATTGGCAGGAAGGCACGGTGAAATCCCTGCTCAACCGCCTGCTGCGCAAGAAGGCGGTGCATGCCGAGCGCGACGGTCGTCGTTATCTCTACGCACCCTTGCTGACGCGCGAGCAGTACGTCCAGCAGGAGAGCAAGGGCCTGCTCGACCGCCTGTTCGGCGGCCGCGTGGCGCCGCTGGTGGCGCACTTCTCCGAACAGCGCAAGCTGTCGAAGAAAGACATCGCCGAACTGCGCAAGCTGCTCAAGGAGCTCGACGATGAACAACCTTGATCCGAGCGGGATCGACTGGTTTGGGCACGGCTGGCTGCTGGTGCTTGCCTTCACCGTCGCCGTGTTGCTGGTGGCCGCATTGCGCAAGCCATGCCGGCGCCTGTTCGGCACCGAGCGCGCGTTTCAGTTGTGGCTGCTGCCGCCGTTGGCGCTGCTGGCCAGCCAGCTGCCGCATGCGGCCGACGCGCCGGTTGTGGTGTTGTCGCCGGTGGTATTTGCTATCACCTCGGCGGCCGCCGCGTTGCCGGCGCACGCCGCCGGGTCGGGCGCCATCAACTGGCGCGCATGGGCCGTGCTGCTGTGGCTGTTGGGCAGCGTGGCGAGCCTGCTGTTGGCTGCGCTGGCGCAAGCACGCTACCGCGCGCGGTTGCGAGGAGCCACCAGCATCATGGATGTGCGTTCGCGTTGGCCGACGTTGCGTGCGCTCGGTACGGATGTCGGCCCAGCCCTGGTCGGTGCCTGGCGCAGTCGCATCGTGCTGCCGGCCGATTTCGAATGCCGCTACGACGCCACCGAACAGATGCTGATCCTCGCCCACGAAGCCACCCACGCGCACTGCCGCGATGGCTGGTGGTGTCTGCTGGCGCAGCTTGTGGCGGCGGCGTTCTGGTTCCACCCCTTGGCCTGGTGGGCGCTTGCGGCTCTGCGCCACGACCAGGAACTAGCTTGCGACGCTGCGGTGCTGCGCGAACACGGCACGCAGCGGCGCAGCTACGCGAATGCCATGTTGAAGACCCAGTCGGCCGCGTTCGCGTTGCCGGTCGGTTGCCCCTGGTCACCACGCCACCCCATCACGGAGCGTATCGCCATGTTGAAACTGCCTTCACCGAACCGCCGTCGCCGAAACGCCGGAATGATCGCTGGCTTCGCACTTGCCATTGTCGTGGCCGGTTCGGTTTATGCCGCCGGTACGCCTCAGGAACCGCGCGAGGTCCGGAAAGCCCACGGTCCGGAGTACCAGTTGGACATGCAGGTCGAGCTGACGACCGACGATGGTCACGAGCGTCATACGGAAACTGCGGATTTCGCGCTGTGCATGGCGCCGGGCAAGGCCGCGATGGCAAGCGTGGGTGCCGTGAAGGTGGAAGCGACCACCGTGCCCGTCGATGATGGGCAGGTACGCATCGACCTTGCCGTGACTAACGCCGGCACCTCGCCGCTTGCACATAGCCAGCTGCACGGTGCACTTGGCAGGGTGCTGCATGCTGCGGGCACGGGAGCGGATGGGAGGCCTGCGTATGTTGTCGACGTCACGCCGCAGGCAGGTTGCCCGGCGCGCGTGATTGCCGCGGCCTCTCCAGTCAAGGTCACCGAGCACGTCACGAATGGCACGGCGCGTGAAGTGGCGGAATCGATAGCATCGAAAGCGGGTTGGAAGCTCGCCAACCCGCGCGCGCTGGGCGATGCTCCCGTCACGCTGTCGTTCAGCGACATGCCGGCAGGTACGGCGATGCAGCGGGTAGCAGACCTTGCCGGCATGAAGCTGGTGCTGGATGGCAAACAGGTGCGTTTCGCGCCCAAGTGAGGGCCGAGGTCCCGGTATACTCGTTCCCGTTAGCCAGGGAGAGAGAGCCCACGTGAAGCCGCGTCGTCTGTTTGTTGCCCTTGCCACCTTCGGAATCACCGCCATGAGCCATGCCGCCGTCTCGCCCGTGCTGGTGATCCACGGCGGCGCCGGGGTGGTCAAGCGCGAGATGACGCCGGCGAAGGAACAGGCGGTGCGCGCGGCGATGACCCAGGCATTGCAGAACGGCTACGCCCGGCTCAAGGCGGGCAAGAGTGCGCTGGATGCGGTGGCCGCCGCGATCACCGTGCTGGAGGATTCCCCGCAGTTCAACGCCGGCAAAGGTGCGGTGTTCACCCATGACGGCACCAACGAGCTGGACGCGGCCATCATGGACGGCAATACGCTGCGCGCCGGTGCGGTGGCTGGCGTGCAGCGCGTGAAGAACCCGATCCTGCTGGCGCGTGCGGTGATGGAGCACTCGCCGCACGTGATGCTGTCCGGCGCGGGTGCCGAGGCATTCGCGAAAGAGCAGGGCATAGCCCTGGTCGACCCGGCGTACTTCCGCACCGAGGAGCGTTGGCAACAGCTGCAGAAGGCGCTTAAGGAAGATGCCGCGAAGCAACCGCATGCGGACGTCGAGACGGCCAAACACTTCGGCACGGTCGGCGCGGTGGCGCTGGACGCGCAAGGCCGCCTCGCCGCGGGAACCTCCACTGGCGGGATGACCGACAAACGCTGGGGCCGCATCGGCGACTCGCCGATCATCGGCGCCGGCACCTACGCCAACAGCGGCTGCGCGGTCTCCGGCACCGGCTGGGGCGAGTTCTACATCCGCACCGTGGCCGCGCACGAGATCTGCATGAAGGTCACACAGATGCGCGTGCCGCTGAAGCGCGCCGCCGCCGAGGTGATCAACCAGGAAATCCCGTCGATGGGCGGTAACGGCGGCGCGATCGCGCTGGACGCGGAAGGGCACATCTCGATTCCGTTCAACACCGACGGCATGTACCGCGGCTGGATCGGCGCCGACGGCGTGCCCCATGTGGCGATCTACGGCGATGAGGACGACGGCACCGCGGAGTTGCCGGCACCGGCGCCGGCCGATAGCGTCGCGCAGCCCTGAGGCGCGTCAGGGCAGGAGTTTGCGCAGCTGCGCGGGCATCAGCGCGCCGCTGATGCCGTGGCGGCTGCCGTCGGCGCGGATCACCAGCACGCGCGGGGTCTCGCCGCCCCAGTTCGGGTCGAGCAGGAAGTTGGTGCGTTCGGGCGAGGCTTCGGCGTAGGCGCGCGCGGGATAGCCGTCCATCTTCATGCCGTGCAGGCGCGCTTCGATCGCCGTGCGCAACTGGATGCTGTCCGTCGTCACGGTGACCAGTTCGATGTTGTCCGGATCGGTGCGTTGAACCCTGGCCAGCGCTTCGAGGTTCGGTTCGCAGTACGCACAGTCGAGCGACCACAGCGCGATGATGCGTGCGCCATGCGCCGGCGGCTGCAGCAGGGCGGCTACGTCGGCGGCAGCCAGCGGCTGCAGCGAGCCGGCGCAGGCCAGCGCCGGTAGCAGCAGGGCGAACGCGAGCAGCAGACGCTTCATCGCGGCACCTCGATCAGACGGAAGCCGGCGGCGGTGTTCCAGGCCACGAACGCGCGGCCCTGTTTCAGCAGCAACTGCGGCGAGCCTACCGCGCCGCTGCTGCGGGCGATTTCGCGGGGAGCATCGAAGCTGGCGCCGTCATCGGCCGAGCGGCGCAACATCAGTACGTAGCCGTCGGCACCGACCTGGTTCCAGACGACCCACACGGTCCGCTCGTGCGTGGCCACGTCGGCGTGGCTGGCGCCGGTACTGGCGATCGCCAGCGGATGTTTCGGTGCGTGGCCCGGGTCGAGCTGGCCGTACCAGATCGTGGGTTGGCCCTTGGCCTCGTACCACACGGCGTGGCGGGTACCGTCGCGATCGATCGCCAGGCCGGGGCCGTGGTGCGGGCAGCCGGCGATCTGCCAGTCGCTGAAGGTGGCGCGGGCGACCTGGCTGGTTTGGCCGTCCGTACGCAACACGGCATACGCGTGGTCGCGGATGTTGTCGCCGTAGATGCCGCGGAAGAACGCGGCGATTTCGCCATCGGGCATGCGTGCCAGCGCGATGCGGCAGCACTCGCAGCTCTGGTCGACCAGCTTGTGCTCGGGCACGAAGCTCGCGCCGCCATCGTCCGACCAGCTGTAGTAGATCGCGGCGCCCAGGTACGGCTTGCCGTGGGCGGTGGCGGCAATTACGTCGCGCTTGTCGATCCAGGCGATCACGATGCGGCCGTGGCCGTCCACCGCCAGCGCGTCGAAGCGGTGGGTGATCTCGGCGCGGTCGTGGTGCACGGTCAGCGGGTCGCTGAAGTGTTCGCCGCGATCCAGCGAGCGGGCGAAGCGCACGAAGCCGGTCCAAGGCGCGGCGCGCGGCTGCGACCAGCTGACGTAAATTTCGTCGTGCGGGCCGAACGCGATCTTCGGGCGGTTCTCGCCTTCGGCGTAGATCCGCTCGGCCGTGGCGTTCACCTCGATCGGCGCGCTCAGCGTGCGGCCGTCATCGTCGGAATGGCGCAGCCGCACGTGGCCGTCCGCGGCGTCCACCAGGTACAGCCGGCCGTGGCTGTCGAACGCCGCGCTGGCGCCAAGCTCGGGACCTTTCGGCATCTCCATGCGCATACCGTCGTGCGCCAGCAGCGCGGGCGAGAGCAGGCAGAGCAGGATGGTCAGCAGGTGGCGCATGATGATTCCTCGATGCACAAGCTTTGCTCCCTCCCCTGCGAAGCAGGGGAGGGTTGGGGAGGGGTGCTCTTGATCTTCAAGTCAAAAGCTTTACCCCCTCACCTGAAGGACTCCCTTTGGTCGCCAGCCTCCCCCTGCTTCGCAGGGGGAGGAGCGAAGCCGGGTGGCTCACAGCTCCCAGCGCAGCTCGCCGAACCAAGTGCGGCCGGCGTAGGGATGGTAGACCCAGTAGTGTTCGTCGGTGAGGTTGTCGACACCGAGTGCGGCGGTCCAGCCCGGTGCGAACTTCCAGCGCAGTTTCGCGTCGGCCACGGTGAAGCGGCTCACCGCGCCGTAGCTGTCCACGTAGTCGCTGTTGTCCAGCGTGCCGTACTGGCGGCCGGAGTGGCGGATGCCGAGCGAGGCGTCCCACTGCGGCGCGAAGCGGTAGTCGGCGAACACGCTGGCGCGGACTTTCGGGATGCGCGGGAAGGTCTTGCCGTTGGCCAGCGGGTACTGGCGATCTTCCAGCGTCTTGGCGTCATTGAAGGCGAGGCTGGCCTGCAGGTCGAGGCCGTCCAGCCAGAGGTCGGTGAGGTTGATCTCACCTTCGACGCCGCGGCTGCGCATCTTGTCGATGTTCTGCACGCTGGTGACGGTGGGGGTGACGGTGATGTCGGTCTGCGAGTACAGCGAGTCGGCGATGCGGTCCTGGTACAGCGAGATGCGCCAGTGGCCGTGCTCCAGGTGACGGGTCAGCGTGAGGTCGGTGGACTCGTCGGTCTCGGGCTTGAGGTCGGGGTTGTTGTTGACGATCGCATTCGCCGACAGGCTGCCCTGGAACAGTTCGGTCACGGTCGGGTAGCGCACCGCCTTGCCGTGGGCCAGGCGCAGCTCCCAGCCGTCGGCGAGGTCCCAGCTCAACGCCGCCTTGGGCGAGAAGTCGGTGCGCCGGCGATCGGCGTAGTGCAACGTGCTGACCGCATTCGCGCGCAAGCCGCCGTAGGCGCGCCACTGCTCCAGGCGGCCACCCAGGGTCAGCGCCCAGGCGTCGGCGAAGCTCCACACGTCCTGCAGGTACAGCGCGCGGGTTTGCGTGCGGCCGGCGAACGCGCTGACCTGCGCGCCGTCGGCGTCGCCGCGCCAGTCGCTGGCGTTGCGCACGCGGCTGTCCAGCACGTAGCGGTCGCCGTGCACGCCGGCGTACAGCATGTGGCGGTCGCCGAGCGGGCCGGAACTGCGCAGGTCGGAGGTGTCCCAGCCGGAGCCGGCTTTGTCCGCGACTGTGCCGGGGCCACCGGTCGGCCTGCCGGGTTCGGCCAGGTTGGCGGTGGCGGCCTGCGAACGCTGGAGGTCGTAGTGGCTGGCCACCGCGGTCCAGCGCCAGCCGTTGTCGAGGTGGCCGTTCAACTCGACGCCGTACAGCAGGTGGGTGTCGCTGGCCGAGGAGGGCGCCAGGCCGCTGGCCGGCAAGGTCCAGGTCTGCCCGGCTGCGTTGATCACGCCGCCGGCGACTGGGTTGCCGGCGGCATCGCGGATCAGGCTGCGGGTGCGGTCTTCGGCGCGGTTGTGCCACCAGCCGACGGTGAACAGCGCGGCGACCTGTTCGGTCACATCGACGCCGACCTTCAGCTTGGCCTGGTCCTGCACCGTGTGTTCGATGCTGTTGGCGCCGTACACCAGCCGCGGCGAGCCGTTCGGGTTGCGATCCGGCACGGCGCCGCTGACCGGCACCGCCGCGGCCGCATTGCCGCCGGCTTTCGCGGTGGCGTATTGCATCGGCTGGCCATGGTTGTCGAGCCGGCTGAATTCCAGCAGCCAGCTCCAGCGCCCCTGCTTGTTGCCCAGCGTGGCGGCGGCCTGGTGGCCGTTGTAGTGGCCGCCAGCGCCATACGCGTCGCGGTAGTCCTGGCTGAAGAACTGGGTGCTCACGCTGGCGGTCAACTGCTGCGGCAACACGGTATGGATCAGCACGGTGCTGCCCAGCGAGTTGCCCGGATACAGCGCGGAGTAGGGTCCGTACAGGATGTCGACCGCGCCGATTTCCTCGGGCGCGACCATGCCCCAGCGCGGCGCGCCGTCCCAGCCGTTGGTCATCAGGTTGGAGAGCAGCAGGCCGTCGGCGTAGACCAGGCTGCGTGCGCTCTGCAGGGTGCCGGCGTTGCGTCCGCTGATCACTGCGTTCGGATCGCCAATGTAGCGCTTGCGCACCATCATGTTCGGCGCGTATTTCAGCGCGTCGGCGCTTTCGGTGAGGTTCTGCTGCTGCAGCTTCTGCCGGCTGACGCGCACCTGCACGCTGGGCGTTTCCATCACCATGGTGTCGCTGGCGTGCACCGAGACCGGGGCGAGCGTGGTGGTGGCGGGAGCGGGTTCATCGGCGGCCAGCAGCGGGCTGGCGGACATCGCGAGTGCGACTGCACAAAGGCCAAGCGGGAGGGCGTTCAAGCGATACTCTGGATGAGAGTCTAGGGTTGCAAGGATAGTCCGCTGCTACGCGCGCGACAGATGGCGCGTTGTCGCAGTGGGGGTCGGCGATAGGATGCGCGGGCGCGCCGAAAGGTGCCCAGTTGGAGCGAGAAGTGAGTGGAGAGGAGTGAGGAGTGAGAGAGAGCAACAGCTCACGTCGAAGTCAGGGATGAGCACGCCCTCTCTCACTCCTCACTCCTCTTCCCTCACTCCTGCTCTGTCACTCTTCCCGGTCGGGGCGTTCGCGTACCGGGTGCTTGCTCAGCTTGCGTTGCAGGGTGCGGCGGTGCATGCCGAGGCGGCGGGCGGTCTCGGAAATGTTGCCGTCGCATTCGGTGAGCACGCGCTGGATGTGCTCCCATTCCAGCCGGCGCAAGGCCAGCGGCTGTTCGGGGGCGTCGGGCGGGTCGCTGTCGTCGCCGTCGTTGTCGCCGTCGAGCAGGGCACGCACCACGGCGTCGGCGTCGACCGGCTTGGCCAGGTAGTCGTGGGCGCCGCGCTTGATCGCCTCCACCGCGGTGGCGATCGAGGCGTAGCCGGTCAGCAGCAGCACGCGCAGGTCGGGCACCAGGGTATGCAGCTCGGGGATCAGGCGCAGGCCGTTCTCCTCGCCCAGCTTGAGGTCGAGCACGCAATAGCGCGGGTTGTGCCGGCGCGTCAGCGCGCGCGCTTCGTCGAAGTTGGTGGCCGTGATGACCTCGAAGCCGCGCGAGCCGAGCGCACGCGCCAGCACGCGCAGGAAGGTGGCATCGTCGTCGACCAGCAGCAGCGGGCGCGCCGTGGCGGCATGGGGCAACTCGGTCATCGGCGGTGTTTCCTGGAAGTGGATCAGTGGCTCATTCTTGCCCGAAGCGGCGTGACTTGCACGTCCGGCGCGCTATTTTTCCGCGATCACCGCCAGCGGCAGGCGCAGGCATACCTCGGCGCCGCGTTCGGCATTGCGCGCGATCAGTTCGCCGTTGAGCCGCTCGGCGGTGGCTTCGGCCAGGGCCAGGCCGATGCCCAGCCCGGTCTGCTTCTGCGAATAACCGAGCAGGGTGAGTTCGCCATTGACGTCGAAACCGGGGCCGTGGTCGCGCACGCTCAGCTGCAGCCAGTCGCCATCACGCGAGACCTGCAGCGCCACCGCGTGCGAGTGGTTGACGGCCGAGGCATCGGCGGCGTTGTTGAGCAGGTTGAGCAGCGCGTGGCGCAGGCCTGGCGGGGTGCGCAACACGGTTTGCGCGATGTCCTGATCCAGCGTCAGGATCAATTCCGCCTCGGGCCGCAGCAGCTGGAAGCGCTCCAGGCAGCCGTGGATGAACGCGGCCACGGTGAGCCGTTCCGGTTCCTGCGACAGCTGCGCCTTGCCGAACGCGACCATCTCGCGAAGGATCGTGCGGCAGCGGTCGACCTGGCCTTCCAGCAGCGCCAGATCCTCGGCCAGCGAGGTGTCGCCGGCGTGCTCGCGGCGCAGCTCGGGCAGCAGGGTGCGCATGGTCGACAACGGCGTGTTGAGTTCGTGCGCGGCACCGGCGGCCTGGGTGGCGATGGCCAGGATGCCTTCGTCGCGCAGCGCGCGTTCGCGCACGCGTTGCACTTCGAGCTGTTGCAGGCGCAGCACGTGGGCCAGCCGGCTGATGAAGAAACTCAGCAGCGCCGCCATGATCACGAAGTTCACGCCCATCCCGGCCACGTGCAGCGAGAAGCGGTTAGGCGAGTTCTCGTGCAGCGGCATCGGCAGCGGCACGTGCGAGTACAGCAGAATCACGTAGGCGACGCCGGCCAGCGTCGCCACCGCCAGCACCGACCGTGCCGACAGCGCCGCTGCACTGAGCGCGATCGGCACCAGCAGCAGGGTGATGAACGGATTGCTGGCGCCGCCGGTGAAGTACAGCAGGTAACCCAGCACCAGCGTGTCGAAGGCGATGTGGCCGACCGCTTCCCACTCGCGCGGCGGCCACGGCTGGGTCAGCCGCCACGCGGCAAACACCGAGAACACCGCGAGCAGGCCGATGCCGAGCAGCAGCGGCAGCAGCGGAATGTCCAGATGCATCCACCAGGCGCACACCAGCACGGCGGCGCTCTGGCCGGCGATGGCGCAGATCCGCAGCCAGGCCAGCGTGCGCGTCAGTGCAAACGGGCCGATGCGTTGGGTGGGCCGGTGCGGCATGGCGATCATCCAGTTTTGCCGGAACCCCGTGGGCCCCGCCGCGCAACGCGCGACGGAGCTGGCGGATCACGCCGGCGTGTTGAATTCCTCGCTGCGCACGGGCGGCAGCGGGTTGTTGGCGACGGAGTCGGAATGGCTGCTCGACAGCTTCTTCATCAGCGGCAGCATCGCCAGCGCGATCACCGTGCAGGCCACGCCGGCGAAGCCGAGCTTGTTGAACAGCGCGGTGTAGATCGGCAGCGACACCAGCGGGTCCTTGATGTCGGTCGGGATGCTGGCGAAGTTCGCCACCACGCTGCCCAGGTACTGCGAGATGCCCGAGGCCACGTAGTAGGCACCCATCATGAAGCCGCCCATCCGCGCCGGCACGTAGCGCGCGATCATCGCCAGGCCGAGGCCCGATACCAGCAGCTCGCCCAGCGAATACAGACCGTAGCCCCACACCATGATCCACGACGAGACCTGGCCGTTCACCGCGAAGCGGGCGCCCACGCCGTAGATGAAGAAGCCGATCGCCACCGCGGCGAAGCCCCAGGCGAACTTGGCCGCCACCGACGGATTCTTGCCGACCTTGCCCATGGTGTTGTAGGCGAGCACCAGCACCGGGCTCAGCAGCACGATCCAGATCGCATTGAGCGACTGGAACTGCTCGGGGATCCAGTTGAACAGATGCAGGCCGAACACGTCGAACGAGAGGTCGACGTTGCGCTGCGCGAACAGGTTCAGCGAGGTCGACATCTGCTGGTAGAAGATGAAGAAGAAGATCGTCTGCGCGGTCAGCACCAGCGCCGCGATCAGGCCGGCGCGCTCGTGCTGCTCGCTGCTGCGGATCAGGTGCACGAAGATGCCCAGGATCACCACGCCGGCGGCGTACACGCACCACTGGGCGACCGTCTGGTTCTGCAGGATGAAGGCGGAGACGAACACCATGCCGATCGCGGCCAGCAGCACCACGCCGAGGCGCTTGACGTCCACCGGCTTGTCGTCGGCCGGCGAGCCGATGTGCGCCAGCGTGCGGTGCATCAGCGTGTAGTTGATCAGGCCGAGGACCAGGCCGACGGCGCAGACGCCGAATGCGGTATGCCAGCCCCAGGCGTCGCCGTACTTCGCGCCCACGTAGTCGCGGATCCACGGGGTCAGCAGCATCGAGATGGTCGAGCCGATGTTCACCGCCATGTAGTAGATGGTGAACGCGCTGTCGATCTTGGTGTCGTCGCCCTCGTAGATCTTGCGCACCAGGTTGCCGGCGTTCGGCTTGAAGAAACCGTTGCCGACGATGATCACGCCGAGCGCGACGTACAGAAAGTAGGCGTTGTTGGTGGGAATCCACAGCATCGCGTAGCCCAGCGTCAGCACCACGGCGCCGAGCAGCATGGTGCGGCGGGTGCCGATCAGCTTGTCGCCGACCCAGCCGCCGATCGCCGGGGTGGCGTAGATCAGCGCCGCGGCGGCGCCCCAGATCAGGTTGGCCTTGCTGTCCTCGAAGCCGAGCTTCTTCACCATGTAGGTGACCATCAACACCTGCATGCCGTAGAAGCCGAAGCGCTCCCACATTTCGATCAGGAAGACGGTGCTGAATGAGCGCGTCTGCGAGACGGGCGGGTTCTGGGTTGCCATAGGTTTTCCGTGCGTGATCCAAATCGTGGCGGCGTGCCGGCCGCGCCGGTGTCATGCGGCCTCCGAACAGGCCACAACCGACGAAGCGTAACCCATTCGCCATCACGCTGTAGCTGCACTGCGGCAAGAGGCCAAGCCCGCGGCGGGCGCTTGCTGGCGGCGCTTGTGGCATCATCGGCCGCTCGAACCGGCCTGTTCCAGGGGAGTTTTGCCGTCCATGTCCATCGCATTGATATTGCCGCAGCGCCTGCAGTCGGCCGGGCGGCGTCGCTGATGGCCGCCGAAGGTTTTCGCGGCCCGAAGCAGGTCTGGAACGCGTTCCTGTGGTCGATGAAGGGGCTTCGGGCCGGCTGGCGGCACGAGGCCTCGTTCCGCCTGGAAGCCTGCCTGGCGCTGGTGCTGATCCCGCTCGGACTGTGGCTGGGGCACGGCGGGGTGGAGAAATTCGTGCTGATCCTGGCGCCGATGCTGGTGCTGTCGGCCGAGCTGCTGAATTCGGCGATCGAGGCGGTGGTCGACAAGGTCAGCCCGGAGTTCAACGAGCTGGCCGGGCGCGCCAAGGACATGGGCTCGGCGGCGGTATTCGTGCTGCTGGTGCTGGTGGTGCTGAGCTGGGCGTTGATCCTCGGGCCGCGCCTGCTGGGCTAGCGCACGCGTTCACCCCGTGCTGACACGATTGCGGCAGGGGGCGTGGGATGATGGAATGGCCTTCCACCGGATCGGAGCGACTCCATGAAACTTCTGCGCTATCTCGTGCTGTTGCTGCTCGCCTTCGGCCTGAGCGGCTGCGGTTACAACGCCATCCAGAAGCAGGACGAGGCGGTCAAGGCGGCCTGGTCCGAAGTGCTGAACCAGTACCAGCGCCGCGCCGACCTGGTGCCGAACCTGGTCAACACGGTCAAGGGCTACGCCCAGCACGAGGAGAAGGTTTTCGTCGAGGTGACCGAGGCCCGCGCCAAGGTCGGCAGCCTGCAAATCAACGCCGATTCGCTGAACGATCCGCAGAAGCTGCAGCAGTTCCAGGCCGCGCAGGGTGAGCTGGGCAGCGCGCTGTCGCGGCTGATGGTGGTCAGCGAGAACTATCCGCAGCTGAAGGCCGACGGCCTGTTCCAGAATCTGCAGGCGCAGCTGGAAGGCACCGAGAACCGCGTCACCGTGGCGCGCAACCGCTACGTGCAGGCGGTGCAGGCATACAACGGGATGATCCGCACCTTCCCGAACAACATGACCGCGAAGATCTTCGGCTACAAGGTGAAGCCGAACTTCAGCGTGGACAACGAGAAGGCGATCTCCACCGCGCCGAAGGTGGACTTCGGCACCGGCGCGCCGGCACCTGCCGCGACGCATTGATGATGCTCCGGCGCTTCCCGCGCCGCTGGCTGCTGCTGGCGCTGCTGGCGCTGCTGCTGCCGGTGCTGCTGTACGCGGCCGACGCCGTGCCGAAACTGGCACGGCACATCACCGACCTCACCGGCACGCTGACCACGCAGCAGGTCGACCAGCTGGACGCGCAGCTGACGGCGCTGGAACAGGCCAAGGGCGCGCAACTGGTGGTGCTGATGGTCGGCAGCACCGGTGAGCAGGATATCGAGGGCTATTCGCTGGCGGTGGCCGAGGCGAACAAGGTGGGCCGCAAGGGCACCGACGACGGTGTCCTGCTGCTGGTCGCGAAGGACGATCGGCGCGTGCGCATCGAGGTGGGTTATGGCCTGGAGGGTGCAATCCCCGACGCCGCCACCGCGCGCATCACCCGCGAATACATCGCGCCGAAATTCCGCAGCAACGATTACTTCGGCGGCATCAGCGACGCAGTCGGCGCACTGACCCAGCTGATCGACGGCGAGCCGCTGCCGCCGCCGGTGCGGGGCTCGCCTGGCGACGAGCGTTCCGGCCTCGGGCTGGAGCAGGGTCTGATGATCGCCGTGTTCGTGGCGCTGTTCCTGCGCGGCATCTTCGGCCGGGCCCGGGCATGGCTCCGTGCACCGCTGGGTGCCGTGGTGGTCGGCGGGTTGTTGTGGCTGCTGATCTCGATGGGCGCCGGCGTCCTCGGTGCGTTGATCGGCGGCGTGCTGATGCTGATGCCCGGTGGCGCCGGCCGCTCGATCGGCGGCGGTGGCTGGGGCGGCTTCGGCGGTGGCGGTTGGGGTGGCGGCAGCGGCGGGGGTTTTGGCGGCGGCGGCTTCAGCGGTGGCGGCGGCAGCTTCGGCGGCGGCGGTTCTTCGGGGAGCTGGTGATGGCGCGCATGCAGCGACTGTGGGCAAACCTGTTCGGCGGCTGGTTCCAGCTGTCACGGCGCTTTCCGGCCGCGCTGCTGGATGAGATGGCCGCGACGATCGCCGCGGGCGAACACCATCACCTGGGCGAGATCCGCTTCGCGGTCGAATCGCGACTGGCGCCGCTGGCCGTGCTGGACGGCCTCGACGCCGCGACCCGCGCGCACCAGGTATTTGCCCAGTTGCGCGTGTGGGATACCGAACTCAACAGCGGCGTGCTGTTCTACGTGCTGATGGCCGAGCACCGCATCGAGATCGTTGCCGACCGCGGCATCGCGGCGAAGGTGGCGGCGGACGAGTGGGATGCGATCTGCGCGCGCATGCGCGAATGCTATGCGCGTGGCGCGTGGCGCGAGGGCAGCCTCGCCGGCATCGCCGCCGCGAACGCGTTGCTGGAGCGGCACTTCCCCGGCGATGGCAAGGCCAACCCCGACGAGCTCGCGGATCGGCCGGTGCTGCTCTGAGGGAGGGGCTTCACGGATAGCCCGGTTGCCGGGCATCTCGCGCAATCCGGCATGCCCGAAAACAAGGAAGGCGCCGAAGCGCCTTCCCAGTCCAGCCTGCCTTGAACGATCAGGGAGCGGATGCACCGGGTCCGATGTTCTTTTCCAGAAATGCCTGCAGCCGGTTGTAGAACTCGATGTTGTTCTTCTCGTCGTAGAAGCCGTGGCCCTCGCCCGGCTTGCTCAGCCACTCGTACGGCTTGTGCGCGGCGTCGAGCGCGGCCCGCATCGCCTTGGCTTGCGCGAACGGCGCGCGTTTGTCGTCTTCACCGTGGATCAGCAGCACCGGCACGTCGATCTTGTCGGCCAGCCTGGTGGGCGAGTTCGCGTCGAGGTCGGCATCGTCCTTGCCGATGACCGTATTCAGGTAGCTGCGGCCGGACTTGTTCTCGCGGATGTCGCCTTTCTTGTACATCATCTTCAGGTCGTAGATGCCGGCGTAGCCCACCGCGCACTTGAACATGCCCGGTGCGCGGATCGTGGTCATCATCGCCGAGTAGCCGCCGAAGCTGCCGCCGTAGACGCAGACCCGCTTCGGGTCGGCATAGTTTTCCGCGATGGCCCACTTCACGCCGTCGATCAGATCCTGCTGGATGCGCGTGCCCCACTTCAGGTAGCCGGCCTCCTTGAAATCCTCACCACGGCCACCGGAGCCGCGGTAGTTCACCTGCAGCACGAGGTAGCCGCGGCTGGCGAGGAACTGCGCGTCGGTGTCGTAGTACCAGGTGTCCTGTACGCCGATCGGGCCGCCGTGCGGCAGCAGAACCATCGGCAGATGGCTCTCGGCAACACCCTTGGGGATCGTGAGTATCGCCTCCAGCTCCATGCCGTCGCTGGCCTTGAAGCGAAGCGGCCGACGCTCCGCCATCTTCGCCGGGTCGATCCACGGCTCCGCGGTGAACAGCTTGCTCACCTTGTAGTTATGCGTGTCGATCAGGTAGTAGGTGCCCGGGTCGCGGTCGCTGCTGACCCAGAACATCAGCTTGCTGCCATCCTCGCTGAAGTCGACGAACTGGACGTGGCCAGCAAACTTCTGGCTCAGCGCACGGTGCAGCTTTGCCGTTGGCGTGGTGGCGTCGATGTAGCTGGTCTGCGGCAAGCCGGTGGCCAGCACCGTGGCGAACGGCTGGTACGGCAACGCCGTCCACTCGATGTCACCGATGCTGCTGAAACTGTCGCTGGCGAGCACCTTGCGGTTGCCGCCGTTCTCGTCCTGTTCGACCAGGGCGGTCGGGCCGCCACCTGCGTTGTAGCTGGCGTAGACGCGCTGCCGATCGGGTGTGAAGAAGATAGGGGTGAAGCTGCCGCCGATCTGGGCGGCAGCCATCTGCATCCAGCTGCCGGCCTGCTGGTGGTAGACCACGTAATCCCAGTTGTCGTTGCGGCCGTAGGCGTAGTGGGCCTTGCCGTCCGCGCCGACCATGAAGTTCAGTCCGCCCACCTTGATCTGGCCGATCAGACGGCGGGTGTTCTTGCCGGCGTCGACGTCGTACAAGGTGCTGTAGTCCTGGCTTTCCCAGCTGTACGTGGTCATGTAGAAGCGGCCGTCGGTCGGTGCCGGCAGCCCGGCCATGAAGCCCCAGCCGCGGTCGGTGCCGCGGGTTCCGGCGCGCGAGCCGAACTTGCTTTCGAAACCGTAGAGATAGTCCTGATTCTTGCCGTCGAAATCGGTGGCGATCACTTCACCGGTTGCGGCAGGTTTGTCGATCGAGCCCAGCTGCTTGCCTTTTTCCACCACCAAGCGGGTGTTGCTGACCCAGGTGATGCCGACGGCCAACTCGTATTTGGGCAGGCGCAACAGGCTGACCGGCCTGCTCATGTCGGCCACATCGTAGACGGCCAGCGCATGCGAATCGCCGTTGGTATCGTTCATGTTGACGGCGAGGTGCTTGCCGTCCGGCGAGAGCCGCGGCATGGACAGCTGTGCATGCCGCGCGAAGTCCTCCACTGGCACCAGATCGGCGGCCACGGCGGCGGCGGGCAACAGCAGACAGACGGCGGACAGCACGGTCCGCGCAAGACGACAGGACATCGGTTTTCTCCCCTGAAGCTCCGTGCGATGAGTCCGGCCGTCTGGAACGAGACGGTCCGGCTGAATGTGGACATCCGTAGCCAAAGTAGCGGTGCGGCCCTCGTCCAGACTCCCCCGGTATGGACGCCACGCGGACGATTCTAGTTCTTGCGAAAGCCTGGACGGAAGAGGCTGCCGATGCCACCGCTCCGGCGTCCCGCTACACTCGGCCTTTGCCTGCTGACCTGATCACCATGTCCCAGCCTTACCTCGTCGATTTCGATCCCGTCGCCTTCCATCTCGGTCCGATCCAGGTGCACTGGTACGGCCTGATGTACTTGCTCGGCTTTTTCTTCGTGGCGGTGCTGGGTGAATACCGCCGCCGACGCGGGCGCCTGCCGGTCAGCCGCGATGCGCTAGGCGACTTGCTGTTTTACGGCATGCTGGGCGTGATCGTCGGCGGGCGCGTGTGGTACATGCTGTTCTACGCCGATATCGACTGGATCTGGACCGCGCCGCAAACCCTGTTCAAGGTGTGGGATGGCGGCATGAGCTTTCACGGCGGTCTACTCGGCGTGCTGGCCGCGGGCTGGTGGTGGTCGCGCAAACAGAAGCTGCACTTCTTCGACACCATCGACTTCGTGGCGCCGCTGGTGCCGATCGGGCTGGGCTTGGGCCGGCTCGGCAACTTCATCAACGGCGAGCTGTGGGGCAAGCCCAGCGACGTGTCGTGGGCGATGATCTTCCCGCAGGCGCCGGACCGGTTGCCGCGGCACCCCTCGCAGTTGTACGAAATGCTGCTGGAAGGTCTGGTGATGTTCGTGGTGCTGTGGCTGGTCTCGTTGAAGCCGCGGCCGCGCTATCTGGTGTCCGGCCTGTTCGCACTGCTGTACGGCTGCTTCCGCTTCGCGGTGGAGTTCGTGCGCGTGCCCGATCCGCAGCTCGGCTACCTGTTCGGCACGCAATGGGTGACGATGGGGCAGATGCAGTCGCTGCCGCTGATCGCGGTCGGGTTGGTACTGCTCGCGCTGTCGCGTCGCGCGCCGACCTTGCCGCTGGCCAGCGCCTGACGCAGCTCTTGCAGGGCGGGCAGTGCCCGCCCTGCGCCGCCGAGGTCAGGTGAGCCGGGGGTGGCTCAGAAGTTGCGGTCGCCGCCGATGATGTCGCCCAAGCCACCAAGCAGCGAACCTTCGCCGCGGCGCTGACCGCCGCCCTGCGGCGCCGCCGCCAGCATGCGCCCGGCCATGCGCGAGAACGGCAGCGACTGCAGCCATATCGTGCCCGGCCCGGTCAGCGTGGCCAGGAACACGCCTTCGCCGCCGAATAGCATGCTCTTGATGCCGCCGACCGGTTTCACGTCCATGCTCACCGTGTCATGGAACGCGACCACGCAACCGGTGTCCACGTCGAGCCGCTCGCCGGCTTTCAGCTCACGCTGCACCACGGTGCCGCCGGCGTGCACGAATACCCAGCCGTCGCCTTCGAGCTTCTGCATGATGAAACCCTCGCCGCCGAACAGGCCGGTCAGGATCTTGCGCTGGAAGAAGATGCCCAGCTGCACGCCGCGCGCGCCGGCCAGGAACGCATCCTTCTGGCAGATCAGCCGGCCGCCGTGGTCGGACAGCTTCATCGCCATCACCGTGCCGGGGTAGGGCGCGGCGAACGCCACCTTCGCCTTGCCCTGGCCAGCATGCGTGAACACCGTGGTGAACAGGCTCTCGCCGGTGATCACGCGCTTGCCGGCGGAGAGCAGCTTGTCCATCAGGCCGCCGCCGCTCTGGCCGCCGCTGGAGCCGTCGCCGAATACGGTGTCCATCTGCACCGCGGATTCCTTGTACATCAGCGCGCCGGCCTCGGCGATCGCGCTTTCGCCGGGGTCCAGCTCGATCTCGACGAACTGCATGTCGGTGCCGACGATGCGGTAGTCGATCTCGTCGGCGCGGCCGCTGCCCATCGACGCCGGCATCGGTGGCGGCGCCAGCGGCGTGCCGCCGAACTCGGCCACGCTGCGGATCGGTTTCCACTCGGCAAACCCCTCGCACCAGCAATAGCCGTCCGGCTGGCGCTGCGCCTGTGCCCGCGCCGCGGCGTCGTCGAGCGGGCCGATCCGGTCGGTGTTCTTGCCGTAACTGAAAAACCACTGCGCCATGGTCCATCTCCTGCTGGAAAGGCCCGAGTCTAAGCCGGGAAAATGCGCTGCGGGAGTGACCGTTGTCATGCCCCACGGGCTAGAATCCGACGATGCGCGCTTATCTCGACCTGCTCCGCCACGTCCTCGACCATGGCACCGAAAAGACCGATCGCACCGGCACTGGCACGCGCAGCGTGTTCGGCTGGCAGATGCGTTTCGATCTCAACGAAGGCTTCCCGCTGGTCACCACCAAGAAGCTGCACCTGAAGTCGATCGTGCACGAGTTGATCTGGTTCCTGCGCGGCGACACCAACATCGCCTACCTGAAAGAACACGGCGTGCGCATCTGGGACGAATGGGCCGATGCGAACGGCGACCTCGGCCCGGTCTACGGCCAGCAGTGGCGCGCGTGGCCCGCCGCCGACGGCGGCGTGGTCGACCAGATCGCCTGGGTGGTCGACGAGATCCGGCGCAATCCGGACTCGCGCCGGCTGATCGTCAGTGCCTGGAACGTGGGCGAGCTGCCGAAGATGGCGCTGCTGCCCTGCCACACGATGTTCCAGTTCTATGTGGCGAACGGCAAGCTGAGCTGCCAGTTGTACCAGCGCTCGGGCGACATCTTTCTCGGCGTGCCGTTCAACATCGCCAGCTATGCGCTGCTCACCCACATGGTGGCGCAGGTTTGCGGCCTGGGCGTGGGCGACTTCGTGCACACGCTGGGCGACGCCCACCTGTACAACAATCATCTGGAACAGGCGCGGTTGCAGTTGACCCGCGAGACCTTGCCGCTGCCGCAGTTGAAGCTCAACCCCGCGGTGCACTCGGTCTTCGATTTTCGCTACGAGGACGTCATGATCGAGGGCTACCAGTCGCATCCGGCGATCAAGGCCGCCGTCGCCGTATAGCCGTCGTGCAGGAACATGCGGAACCGGCGCGGTGTCGCCGCGGCCTGTTAAGATCTGGCGTTATCGGCGGCGTCATCCGCGGGCGCAGGCCGTCCCGTTGACCCATCCTTTCAAGGACTCGCCATGGCTATTTCGCTGATTGCCGCACTCGACGAAAACTTCGCGATCGGCCGCAAGGGTCAGTTGCCCTGGCACCTGCCCGACGACCTGCGCTGGTTCAAGCAGCTGACCACCGGCAAGAACGTGGTGATGGGCTACAACACCGCCCTGTCGATCGGCCGCGCGCTGCCGGATCGGGTCAACCTGGTGCTGACGCGGCGCCACGAGGCGCCGTACCCGGGCCAGATCACCGTGCGCTCGATAGACGAAGCGCAGGCGCGCTGCGGCAACACCGGCCTGATCGTGATCGGCGGCGGCATGGTGTTCGCCGAGGCGCTGCCGCGTGCCCGCCGCATGTACCTCACCTGGGTCAGCGCCGCGATCGACGGCGCCGACGCGTTCTTCCCCGGCATACATTTCAGCGACTGGACCGAAGTTTCCCGCGTGCACCACAAGGCCGACGCCGAGCACGCCTACGACTTCGACATGGTCGAATACCTGCGCAGCAGTTGATGCCTGCATCCGTGTCGTGTGCAGTCATGCACGTGATGGCAGGGCTGCTGCTGGACGCCGACGGTCGCGTGCTGTTGGCGCAGCGTCTGCCCGGCAAGCATCTGGCCGGGTTGTGGGAGTTTCCCGGCGGCAAGCGTGAGCCCGGCGAGACGCCCGTGGCGGCGCTGGCGCGCGAACTGCGCGAGGAGCTGGGCGTTACGCTGCAACACGCCGAACCACTGATCGCGCTGCCATGGAATTACGGCGGGCGCGGACTGCTACTCGATGCCTGGCGGGTCGATGCGTGGATCGGCGAGCCGCGCCCGCTGGAAGGGCAGGCGCTGCAATGGCAGTTTCCCACCCGGGTGGACATGGCGATCCTCACCTCGGCGGACTGCCCGGTCCTGCAAGCCCTGATCGCGGCGTGCAGCGCCCCTGCGGCTCCTGACCGGTAGGAGCCGGAGCCCGCGAGCGGGCGCCTACCGGTCAGGCGCCAGGGTCAGATAGCACCGGTGCAGTTCGGCGACGGTGATGTCGAGGGCGGCTTCGTCGCCGTTGTTCTCGATCACGTCGTCGGCCAGCGCCAGGCGTTCGGTGCGGCTGGCTTGGTGGGCCAGCATGCGGCGGACGAGGGTTTCGTCGATGCCGTCGCGGGCGATCAGGCGGGCGACCTGCACGGATTCGAGCGCGTCGACCAGAAGCACGCGGTCGACCCAGCGATAGTGTTCGATATTCTCGGCCAGCAGCGGAATCGCCAGCAGGCAATACGGCCCGCGCTCGGCCCGCGCGCGTTCGTGCAGCCACTGGCGCACGCGCGGGTGGATGATCGCTTCCAGCGTCCTGCGCGCCACGGGGTCGGCGAACACGCGCTGGCGCATGGCCGCGCGATCCAGCCGGCCCGAGTCATCCAGCGCCCCGGTGCCGAACGCAGCGACCACCTCGGCCAGCCCGGGCGTGCCCGGTTCGATCACTTCGCGGGCGGCCACGTCGGCATCGTGCACGTGCACGCCCAGCGCCTCGAAGCGCCGCGTTACCGCCGTCTTGCCGGCGGCGACGCCACCGGTCAGGGCGATCACCAGGGCGCGTGGCCGCGCGTTCACCGCAGGCCGGTCAGTTGCATGTAACCCTGCAGCAGGTCCGGGCCTGCCACGAACCAGACCCAGCCGGCGGCGGCGATGAACGGGCCGAACGGCATCGGGATCTCGCGTTCGTGCTTGCGCAGCGCGATCAGGGTACCTCCGACCAGCGCGCCGATCAGCGACGACAGCAGGATGATCGGCAGCAGCGCCACCGGTCCCATCCATGCGCCGAGCGCGGCGAGCAGCTTGAAGTCGCCGTGGCCCATGCCTTCCTTGCCGGTGAGCAGCTTGAACGCCCAGTACACGCTCCACAGGCTCAGGTAACCGATCGCCGCGGCCAGGATCGACGCCGGCGCGGTGACGAACATCGGCAGCAGCGCCAGCAGCAGGCCCAGCCACAGCAGCGGCAGAGTGAGCTGGTCGGGCAGCAACTGGGTGCGAAAGTCGATGCCGGATAGCGCGATCAGGGCCCAGGTCAGCGCCAGCCCGGCCAGCGCAGCCCACGACGGACCGAACTTCCACACGATCACCGCGCTCAGCACGCCGCTGAGCAGTTCCACCAGCGGGTACTGGATCGAGATCTTCGCCTGGCAGTAACGGCAGCGCCCGCGCAGCAGCAGCCAGCCGAGCAGCGGGATGTTGTCCAGCGCTGACAACGGGTGCTTGCAGTGCGGGCAATGCGACGGCTCGCGCACGATGCCCGGCGGCAGCGGCGTGGCGTCGGCCTGCAGTTCCAGTACGTCCCGCGCCTCCTGCCGCCACGCCGCCGCCATGCGCGCGGGCAACCGCAGGATCACCACGTTGAGAAAGCTGCCCACCAGCAGGCCGAGCACGCCGGCCAAGGCGATCCACAGGGCAAAGGGAAGTTCGGGCATGCGTCAGCCTTGTGTTTCGGAGCCCTGCGGCAGGGGCAGGGCGTAAGGGTTCGGTACGCTCGTGCAAATAAAAGCGGCGGGCCGTGCCCGCCCTACGAAGCGTGATGCCATTGTAGGACGGGCACGGCCCGCCGGCCCTCGATTTGGTTTTTGAGGTTGCGTCAGAACGTGCCGGCGAGCTTGAAGATCGGCAGGTACAGGGCGATGACCATGCCGCCGACCAAGGTGCCCAGCACGACCATGATGATCGGTTCGAGCAGGGTGGACAGGGTGTCGACCGCGTTGCTGACTTCTTCCTCGTAGAACTCGGCGACCTTGAACAGCATGTTGTCCAGCGCGCCGGACTCTTCGCCGATCGCGGTCATCTGCACCACCATGTTGGGGAACAGGCCGGTCTGTTTCATCGCCAGCTGCAGCTGGTGGCCGACCGAGATGTCGTCGCGCATCTGCTTCACGGCGTCGCCGTACACCACGCTGCCGGTGGCGCCGGCCACCGCGTCCAGCGCTTCGACCAGCGGCACGCCGGCGCGGAACGTCACGCCCAGGGTGCGAGCGAAGCGGGCGATCGCCGAGTTGCGCACGATATTGCCCATCACCGGCATCTTCAGCGCCATGCGGTCGAGGAAGTGGGCGAACTTCACCGAACGCTTCTTGGCAATGATCAGTGCGGCGATGCTGCCGCCGATCACGCCGATCACCACCCACCAGTAGCTCTGCATGAACTCCGAGGCACTGACCAGCAGCTGGGTCGGCGCGGGCAGCTGGGCGCCGGCGTCCTGGAAGGTCTTGGCGAACACCGGCACCACGAACAGCAGCATGATCAGGCAGACCATGAACACCACGGCCAGCACCATCATCGGGTAGAACAGCGCCTTCTTGATCTTCTTCTTGATCGCTTCCGTGCGCTCCTTGTAGGTCGCCACGGTGTCCAGCACGGTATCCAGCACGCCGGATGTTTCGCCGGCATGCACCAGGTTGCAGTACAGCTCGTCGAACTGCACCGGGTAGCGCGCCAGCGCCTCGTGCAGCGCCGCGCCGCCCTCGATGTTCTGCTTCACGTCGAGCAGGATGTTCTTGAAGCGGACGTTCTTCTGGCCGTCGGCGATGATGTCGAAGGACTGCACCATCGGCACGCCGGACGCCATCATGGTGGCGATCTGGCGGCTGAATACGGCCACGTCGCCCGGCTTGACCGTGCTGCCGCTGGCACCGAACAACGGCTTGGCACGCTCGCGTACGGTCTGCGGGTTCATGCCCTGGCGGCGCAACTCGGCCTTGACCAGCGAGGCGTTCTTCGCCGGCATGTCGCCTTTCATGCGCTTGCCGCGCTTGTCCAGCGCGACCCACTCGTAGGTGGTCAGCTTGCTGACTTCGGCACGTTGCGCGCCGAGCTCACGCGCCTTGTTGATGTTCGTTGCGGTAGCCGTGGCCATGCGCATCTTCCCCCAGTGGTCCAGTCCCGGAGCTGCCCTTTGCGGGCGGCTGACAAGATATTGATACAGCTTATGTCATTTTTGCGGCGCCAAACCGTGGCGCCGGACGCAAGTTCGATGCAACGGAAGTCCCAGAATCCGTCGCTTATTCCTTGGTGACGCGGTCGATTTCGGTCAGGCTGGTCATGCCCTGCTTCACCTTGAGCAGGGCTGATGCGCGCAGGTCGTTGATGCCGGCCGCCTTGGCCACCTCGGCGATCTGCAGCGCGTTGCCGCCTTGCAGGATGATCTTCTGGATGTCTTCCAGCATCGGCATCACCTGGTAGATGCCCACGCGACCCTTGTAACCCTCGTTGCAGCCGTCGCAGCCGGCGGCCTCGTAGATGGTCAACCCCGCGTCGATGTCGGCCTGGGTGAAGCCGGCGTCCAGCAGCACCTTGGGCGGCAGCTCGATCGGCTTCTTGCACTCGTGCAGGCGCCGCGCCAGGCGCTGGGCGATGATCAGGGTCACCGACGAGGTGATGTTGTACGGCGCGATGCCCATGTTCATCAGGCGCGAGATGGTCTGCGCGGCGTCGTTGGTGTGCAAGGTGGACAGCACCATGTGGCCGGTCTGCGCCGCCTTGATCGCGATCTCGGCGGTTTCCAGGTCGCGGATTTCGCCGACCATGATCACGTCCGGATCCTGGCGCAGGAACGAACGCAGCGCGCTGGCGAAGGTCATGCCGCGCTTCACATTCTGTTGCACCTGGTTGATGCCCTCGACGCGGATTTCCACCGGGTCTTCCACCGTCGAGATATTGCGCTCGGCGGTATTCAGCATGTTCAGGCCGGTGTACAGCGACACCGTCTTGCCCGAGCCGGTGGGGCCGGTGACCAGCACCATGCCGTATGGCTTGTGGATCGCGTCGATGTAGAGCTTCTGCTGGTCCGGCTCGTAGCCGAGTTTCTCGATGCCGATCCTGGCCGACGAGCCGTCCAGGATGCGCAGCACGATCTTTTCGCCGAACAGCGTCGGCAACGAACTCACGCGAAAGTCGATCGCACGGGTCTTGGACAGGTTGAGCTTGATGCGACCGTCCTGCGGCACGCGCTTTTCGGCGATGTCCAGTTGCGCCATCACCTTCAGGCGCGAGGAGATGCGGTTGGCCATCTTGAGTGGCGGGCTGGCCACCGCCTTCAGCATGCCGTCCATGCGCAGGCGCACCCGATACTGGGTTTCGAACGGCTCGAAATGGATGTCCGAGGCGCCGCGGCGGATCGCGTCGACCAGGATCTTGTTGACGAACTTCACCACCGGCGCATCGTCAGTGGCGTTGGCGTCGATGCCGGTCGATTCGACTTCGTCGTCGCCGACTTCGAGATTCAGCTCGTCCAGCTCGCCGCCGCCCATCTCGGGCATGGTGTTGCGCAGGTTGTTGAGCAGGGTTTCGATCACCCGCTGCAGCGAGCCGCGCTCCACCAGGATCGGCTCGACCATGCAGTTGGAGTGGAACTTGATCTCGTCCAGCGCATGCGACTGCATCGGATCGGCGATACCCACGAACAGCCGTTTGCCGCGGCGGAACAGCGGCAGCGCCTGGTGCTTGGTGATCAGCGCCTCGCTGATCAGGTCCAGCGGCATCGTCGCCGGGTTCAGCGTGGCCACGTCCATCATCGGCATGCCGAACTCGGCCGAGGCGATCCGCGTCAGTTCGGCGCCGTCGACCAGGTTGTGATCCAGCAGCCAGGCCCCCAGCGTGGCCTTCTGCTGGCCGCTGTCGGTCATCGCCTTGCGGACCGCGTCCTCCGGCATCACCCCTTCGGACACCAGCCGACGCGCCATGCCGGTCAAGCCCGAGAGCGACGGTTGCAATTGAGATGACATAACCTACTCGACCTTGCCCCTGTATGTTGTTGAATCTACCGCAGTCCGGCGCGCAGGTCACCCATTCCCTGCAGCTTGGCGGCAGCAGGGTGATGCGGTGCACAAACTGCGCTCATCCACCACTGGGTTGCCCTGCTTGCAGCGGGATCGATCGTTGTCCCTTCCTTTGCCCGCTTTTTCTCCTCCCCTGCGTGCAGGGGGAGGCAGGGAGGGGTAACGCTTTTGATCCTCATGCCAGGAGTGACCTCATCCCCAACCCTCTTCTGCGCGCAGGGAGAGGAACAAAGCGTGGCAGAGCGAGCACCCCGAAACCCCAACCCCGTCCTCAACCTCCACCCGGCCTTCACGCTATGATCCCCCTTCACACGGGGGAGCCATCTGTTGAATCGCCTGAGCATCATCCTGCCCGCCAAGAACGAGGCGCCCGCGCTGGCCGCGCTGTTGCCGCGCCTGCGCACCGCCCATCCCGACGCCGAGATCATCGTGGTCGACGACGGCTCCATCGACGACACCCGCAGCATCTGCAAGAGCAGCGGTGTCGAATGCCTGTCCTCGCCGTACTCGATGGGCAACGGCGCGGCGATCAAACGCGGCGCCCGTGCCGCCACCGGCGAAATCCTGGTGTTCATGGACGGCGACGGCCAGCACGACCCGGCCGACATCAAACGCCTACTCGACCAGCTGAACCGCGGCTACGACATGGTGGTCGGCGCGCGCGACTGGGGCAGCCAGGCCGGCGTGGGCCGCGGCCTGGCGAACACCTTGTACAACTGGCTGGCCAGCCGCATGACCGGCCACCCGATACTGGACCTCACCTCCGGCTTCCGCGCCGTGCGCGCAGACAAGTTCCGCGAATTCCTGCATCTGCTGCCGAACGGCTTCAGCTACCCCACCACCAGCACCATGGCGTTCTTCCGCAGCGCCTACCCGGTCGCCTACCTCCCGATCAAGGCCGCCCAGCGCGTCGGCAAAAGCCACATCAGGCCCCTGCGCGACGGCGTACGCTTCCTGCTGATCATCTTCAAGATCGCCACGCTGTACTCACCGTTGAAGTTGTTTGTGCCGGCGAGCGTGGTGTTCTTCCTGACAGGCTGCGTCAACTATGCCTACACCCTGATCGCGTACCACCGGCTCACCAACATGAGCACGCTGCTGTGGAGCGCGGCCGTCATCGTGTTTCTGATCGGGTTGATCTCCGAGCAGATCACAGGGTTGACCTATCGTCGCGACAAGTAAATGCAAGGAAGCCACTCGAACGGGCTTCATGGTCGGAAGGTTTTATGGCGTGTTTCCCAGTCACGATTCTGATGCGTTTGACAACGCCAAAATGAGGTTTTGCATCAAGTGATGCGTGTACTCCTGATCAGCACCTCATATCCGCGTGACATTTCCGATTGGCGTGGAATATTCATGAGGCATCTGGTGGCTGCGCTTGCGCGCGTGCCCTCCATCAAACTCAGTGTATGGGCTCCGCCAGGAGATCTGCCCGAGCAGGCAACGGCCATTGTTTCGCCCGCTGACGCGCGATGGCTGGCACAGCTAATGGCTGCCGGTGGCATATCGCACATGATGCGCAGTGGGGGGGGGGGGGCGTGGTTTGCACCGGTGCGTCTTTTGCGCATGATTGCCGCGAGCTATCGCGATCACCCTGAGGTGGACATTTACCATATCAACTGGTTGCAGTGCGCTTTGCCTCTCCCGAACAATCGCAAGCCTGCACTTATCACGGTACTGGGCAATGATCTGAAACTTCTGAAGTTGCCGTTCATGCGGTATCTGCTGCGTCGTGTCATGAGGCGACGCAAGGTGGTCATTTGTCCCAACGCTGATTGGATGCACGATTCCCTGCAGGAGGCATTTGGAGACGTTGCGGAGATACGCCCCGTCTCATTCGGCATTGACCCGCGCTGGTACGCGATCAAGCGTGAGTCTGACGGAAGGCAGCCTCATCGCTGGCTTGCCGTCACCCGCCTTACCGCGAATAAGCTGGGGCCTTTATTTGACTGGTCGGAAAATTTCTTTCGCGAAAGTTCACGCGAATTGCATCTGTTTGGGCCGATGCAGGAAGGTATCGAAGTGCCGGAATGGGTTCATTACCACGGGCCAGCTACGCCTGAGCAGCTTGCAGACGAGTGGTTCCCGAAAGCGTGTGGCTTGATAACTCTCAGTCGTCACGCCGAAGGCCGGCCGCAAGTCATGCTGGAGGCCATGGCTGCGGGATTGCCCATCATCGCTTCAAGCATGCCGGCGCACGCCGGTGTCGTATTCGATGGAGAAACCGGAAGGCTATGCGACTCCATCGACAACTACGGCACTGCGTTGTGCGAACTGGAGGATGCGGTGACTAATCGCCGCTTGGGAGATGCCGCGAGGCGCTGGGTGACCCGCGAAATCGGCACTTGGGACGACTGTGCCGACCGCTACGCGAAGATCTATCGCCGGCTACTTGGACGCGCGTAAATGAGCGATCGGATTCTTGTCATCGGTGCAGGTGGGTTCATCGGGCAACACTTGGTACGGGCGTTGGCACGACAGGGCGAGTTGGTGATCGCAGCCAGTCGGAGCGAGATCGATTTTGGCCTGCCGAGCGTCGAGACGGTGATTGCCGAGCTGCGTGAGCCTAAGGATTTCGCCCCTTTGATCGCTCGCAGTCGTGCAGTGGCCCACCTCGCGTCTACGTCCACTCCCGGGACATCCGCCGCTCGCCCCTTGCATGAGTTGGTCGACAATCTGCAGCCAATGGCTGGCTTGCTGCAGGTCCTTCAGGATCATTCCGGTGTGGATCTGCTTTATCTGTCTTCGGGCGGTTCGCTGTACACGTCGACGGGCGACATCGCGGCGGATGAGGCGACGCGCGTGCAGCCACGGTCGTATCACGGCGCGGGCAAGATAGCCGCGGAATACTTCATCTCAGCCTGGTGCAGCCAGTATTCGGGCAGGGCGACAATTCTGCGCCCATCAAACGTCTACGGCCCAGGTCAGCTCGAGCGCGCGGGGTTCGGCATCGTACCTACGGCCCTTGGCAAGATTAAGCGGGATGAAACCCTGCACATATGGGGGGATGGTTCCGCTGTTCGCGACTATTTATATATTGATGATCTGGTGGAATTGGCCACCACGATTCTGACCCGGCAAATGTCCGTAGGCGCACATGTCGTCAACGCCTGCAGTGGCGCCGGGGTCAGTCTCAATGAATTGCTCGCTACCATGGAAGCCGTGACGGGGCGACCATTGCGGCGCAGCTATGAAGTCGGTCGTGCCGTGGATGCTACACGCGTGGTGATGGACCCCACTCTGGCCAATCATGAGTACGGGTGTTCTCCTGCCACACCATTGCATGAAGGATTGGAGCGGACATGGGCCTGGTTGAACAGTACAGCGCACTGAATCGACCGGAACATCCGGTGTGCTCCGTCTGCATCGCCAACTACAACGGCGCCGCGTTGCTGGATGACTGCCTGACGTCCGTTCTTGCTCAGCAGGGCGACATCAGCATCGAGATCATCGTTCACGACGATGCCTCCACCGATGACTCGGTAGCGCTGTTGCGCGAACGGTATCCGCAGGTCCAGTTGCTTGCGAGCAAGGAAAACGTCGGCTTCTGCATCAGTAATAACCGCATGGTGGCCCATGCGCGTGGTGAGTTCGTGCTGCTGTTGAACAACGATGCGGCGCTGTATCCGGATGCACTGATCACCTTACTGGATACTGCGCAATCGTTGCCCCTACCCAGAATCCTCAGTCTGCCCCAGTACGACTGGGAAACGGGGGCATTGGTTGATCGAGGTTGTCTGCTTGACCCGTTCTACAACCCGGTGCCGAATCTCGACCCCAGCCGTCGTGATGTGGCGATGGTGATTGGGGCATGCCTGTGGGTGGCGCGCGATGTATGGAATGAGCTCGGCGGCTTTCCAGAGTGGCTTGAGTCAATCGGCGAAGACATGTATTTGTGCTGCGTGGCCCGATTGCGTGGCAGGCCAGTGCAAGTCGCCGGTGCCAGTGGATATCGCCATCGTCAAGGAGTCAGCTTTGGCGGTAATCGTGCGACTGCACAGGGGCTGCAAACCACCTTTCGACGACGCTATCTGAGTGAACGCAACAAGACAGAGGTTATGCTGGTCTGCACGCCAACAATGTTGATTATTCCGTTGTTGGTGCTGCATTTAGTGCTGTTGGTCGCCGAAGGCATCATCTTGACGGCAGTGCGTCGAGATGCGCGCATTTGGCGGGAAGTCTATGGCAAAGCCGGTATGCAACTGGTTCGTGGCTTTTCGAGGCTGTGGGCCATGCGCCGTCAGGAGCAGCGGCAACGTGTCGCATCACTGCGTGGCTTTCTACGCAATTTTGCGTGGGCACATAGAAAGCTCGGATTGCTGCATCGCTATGGCATACCCCGGATCCGTTGATGCAGCCTTAATCGAAGATTCATCGGCCAATGCATCGCGTTGTGGACTCTGTAAGACACGTGCCTGCGTCGTCCCGGGTTGCGCCCAATCAGGTGCGGTAGATGTAGGCATGATCACAGTGGATACTGCTACAGATATCGCTACTCAGCTTGCCGTTTGAAGCGGTGACTCAACTCGCGGCCCAGAAAACGCACTGTACCTTTTTTGCCCGGGCGGCCGCGGATGGTGCCAGCGGCAATGCAAGCCTCATGGACGTTCCGGATCGGCAAGTTCTCTGCAAATACCGTATGCATGGCGTTGATGATCTTGTGCGATGTCGAGAGGGGTTGCAGATAGGCGCGTTTGAAGGCGGCCGATCGTCTGGCTGATGCAAAGTCGATGCCGTGCTGCATGGCAAACAGACGGCCCCACTTTTCGATAGATTCGCGGTGAGCCCCAGCGGTGGCAAGAATGACCTCGAGCTGTTGTCGGTGCCCAAATTCCTTTGATGCGTCGCGAAGATGGGCAGACTGCAGATAAGCCTCGTAGACCATCGCTTGAAAAGAAATGGGCAGACTACCGTCTTCGTGCAACGGCATCGCGCCATGAAACGGTATGTTGCTTTCCGAATAAAAAGTCGAAACAGGCGTTGTGTTCTTGTTTTTTTTGATGGAAAACGACGAGTTCCCGGTACTGTGCCTAGAGACTCCACTGACTGCCATGGGGGCATGCATGAAAACGTACCGATCAATCACGCTGGCGACGGCAACCGCCGAGTAGAGGTCGGGATTACAGGATGCAAAGAATGCTCCTGTCTTGCTCTTCACCTTGTTCAAGGTAGCAAGACTGATGAAGCCGCCATCATAAATGACTGGTAGCTGGGGATATTTAGCAACGCCGCGCATGACTTTCCTCAACCAGAGCGATGCCTCGCGCATTTCGATGCCGGAACCCATCGGTACGATCAACTGACCGTTTTCATTGCCCATGATAGCTGGCCAGTGATAGGTGCAGAAGGTCGAACGGATAGCTTCGACACCCGATGTTTCGATGATGTCGGATACGGTCTTGATGGATTCCGGCAGTAGCCCGTCGTCGTCGCCGATGAAACCCACCCATCCCTCGCGAACATGCGAAAGGGCGAACTCCCAGTTATGCGACATATTCAGGCGCTTTCCCGTCTTCACATAGCGGATGCGCTGATCGTTGGCTCGACGTACGACGCCCTCGGTATCGTCTGTGCTGCAGTTGTCGCTGACGATTATTTCGAGGTTATCGTAGTCTTGCGACGTTACTGTGCGTAATGACGATTCCAGTACATCGCAACGCTCGCGCGTGGGAATGATGACGGTGATTTTCGGTGCAGGCATGGATGAAAGGCCGGAAACTGAATCAAAATGCGAGTTGCAGTCTAGCCTGAATCACTCCGCGGATTGCCTTTGATGTCGCGCTGGTGACTAGGGCGCCAAGCTAGCGAGTTCGATTAGCGTGACGCCTGGAATTGCGCGTGGCAGCGGTGCCAACATCAACTTCAGCGTCACCTTTGTCGTGCGGGGGATGGCCGGTGGCAAGGTATCAGTAGATCCAGTGCGCGAGAATCCTGCGGAACAGAGATCAACGCAGCGGCGTGTGCCTATCGCCATAGAAGGGAAGTCGGCCGAGCCGAGTCAACGCCGGGAGGCAAACCATTCGGCCAGCTGTTGCCGCGCCAGATCTCGCACCAGTGGCGCTGCCGCGGCCGCCGATAACAGCGCTGCGCCACTCACTATGGCCAGTTGAAAGGCCCCTTCAAGGTTGCGGGGTAATGCCGGAAGCAGCTGGCTTGCAAGCAGTACTACCACGGCGGCGGCGACTGCGGGAGGGAGTATGTCCCGAATGTACCAGCGAGCCATTTCGCTGCGCAAAAGACGCCGGTGCATAAGCGGAATGCCGACTGCGACAAAGGTGAGATTGATGGCGAACCACAGCCAAGCGGCGCCGACGATGCCGTGGTGTTCGACGGCCCAGATGCAGAAGGGAATGCCAAGGACCAAGGCCACCAGGTTTGTACCCACGGTAAGCCGGGTCCAGCCGTGAGCCAGCTGCAGCGCGTAGGGCAGGTTCATCAATCCATTGAGCGCTGTGCCGGCCACGAGGATCGACAGCGGCAGCGCCAGCCTTGCTGCCGTGGTGGCATCTCCGGTCCACAGGTAGAGCACATCCTGCCCGAAGATGATCAGCACGGCCGCCACGGCTGCCACGACCACCGCGAGGCATTGATTGCTCAGATGGTAGAGGTGGGTCAGTGAATCCTGCTGGTCAAGTGACACCAGCCGGCTGTAGCGCGGGTACAGCGCATTGAACATCGGCTGGATCATGCGACCCATGCCAGCGGCGACGCTCATCGCCAGGCTGAAGTAACCAAGTTCTGCCAGCGGAAGCGTGGCCGATATCACGATGCGATCAAGCTGGGTGAGCATGATCGACAAGGCCATGATGGAGACCAGGCCGCCAGCGAAGCGTCCAGCGGCACGGAGTTCTGCGGCGCGAAAAGCCGACCGCTGCTGCGGGTCAGTTGGCAACAAGTGCCACAGTGCGGCGGCCGATACCAATGACTGACACGCGCCCATGGCGGCGTACCACCACATGAAGGCGCTGATGGTGGGAGAGACCCAGTACAGCACCACCAGCACACCCGCGCCGCGTAGCGTGGCGAACCCGGCATTGATCAGGTTCAGTACCGGCTGTCGTTCGAGTCCGGACAGGCCATTGGCGTAGAAGCTGCTCGGCCACTGCAGCGCCACAGCCAGCCCCATGATCGCGATCGCATGCGCCGTGGTGGCACGGCTGAGGTGTTCGGGGTGCAGCCAGTGATTCGCTAGTGGACCGCTGGCGAGCCAGACTACGGCGACGATCATCAGTGCGATGGGCCAGACCAACCACTCGAACGTGCGCACCAGATCGCCGATGGTATGTGCGGCGCTGGCGTTGTGCACGCGCCGCGCCAGTTCGCGGTTCAGCACGCCGCCCATGCCCAGATCGAACAGCATGGACAGCGCCTGGATACTCAGCATCAGACCCACCAGACCAAACGCCTCCATACCGAGCAGCTTGATGTACAGAGGGATGAACACGACGCCCATCAGCGCCATCCATATCTGCCCAACATAATTCGCCAGGATATTTGTGCGTAGTACTGGCATGGGCAAGGCGCTAGACGCGCCTCAAGTAACCGTCCGGGGCAACCGTGATGAGCAGTTTGCTCTCCAATGCACTGTCGATTTCAAAGGCCAGTGGGGCACCGTCGGCAGCCATGCGTGCTTCCTCCTTCAGGCGACGCAGGTATTCCCAGGTAGCGGTCTTGGGGTTGTTGCCCTTGCCCCAGGGACGATCAGGGAACATCGCATCGGGCAGATCCTCGACCACGGTATCGAACACGATGCAGTAGCTGCCCGGAGAGGTCAGCGGTGCATAGGCCTCGAGTTCGGCCAGCACATGATCGTGGGTATGGTTGGAGTCGAGAATCACCAATATCCGCTGATGCGCCTGCGCGATCTGATGCACCTGGGCAATGATGCTCTCTGAGATCGAGGAGCCCTGAATCATGTCGATCCGGTGCGACATCGGGTGCGCTTCGATGGCGGCGCGATTGTGCGCGCGGATGTCGATGTCGATACCGAGCACGCGGCGCCGGGTGGCCTTGGGATCGAGCACTTCCCCACGCTCGACCGCCTCGCAATAGTCGAGCAGAGCCAGCATGGACGCACTGAGGACCAGCGAACCACCGTGGGCGATGCCCGTTTCGATGATGAGGTCTGGCTTGATCCGCCAGACTAGTTCCTGCATGGCCACCATGTCCTGCGGGTACTGGATGATGGGGCGACCAAGCGAAGAAAAATTATACGAATACTTGTACTGGAGCGAATGCTGGAACCACTGAAAGGCACGATCTTTCAGCAGCTGATCATTTCCCAGGCCGGAAATATTTTCCCGACATTCGCGTTCGAACTGTTCTCTGGCGTCCATTTGATCTTCCACTGATTCGTGTTGCTTGATGGGTACTTGACGCGTGTCAGCGTCGAAGCCCTGTTGCGGGATTGCCCACCACGACCTCATCAGCCGCGACGTCGCGAATCACCACGGCGCCCGCGCCGACGATTGCCGAGCGGCCAATTTTAAGTCGCGGCAAGACAACGGCTCCGGCACCGATAAACGCATACTCGTCAACGCGGACTTCGCCTGCCAGATTCGCCCCGGGACCAATATGGACGCCATCGCCGATCACACAGTCATGATCGATCGAAGCGGACGTGTTGACGATGACCGCGCAACCAAGGGTTGCATTGGAGCAAACGGCCGACATCGCCAGAATTTGAGCACCCTTGCCAATTTTGGCGTCGCTTGCGACGAAAGCGCGAGGATGTATCACGGTCAGTGGCTGCATACCTTGCTGCTGAAGCCATTCCAAAAGGAACAGGCGATCACTTCCCCGGCTACCTCCGATCGCCACGCAGGCGTGAACCTGGCCAGCTCCGGTTCGGCTTGCCTGCCATGAGTGGAACCCCTCTTGGCCGAGATAAATCGGAACATCGGAGAACGGGGAAGGGACTGACCGGTTGTCAAAAACGGCGATCACCTGGAAATCGGAGGATGGCAGGGCCTCACGCAGCACGCGCGCTTGACCCGCCCCACCCCAAATGATCACATCCTTCATGACCCCGGCACCAGCAGCCTGTCCACACAGGCGATGACGCGATCCTGCTCCTCGTCCGTCATGTCGTGATAGCTGGGCAAGTTCATCGCCCTGCCTGACAGTGAATGACTTACGGCATGCTCTGGATGTGACTTGAACGAGGGTAGCGACGACAGCGGCCAGAAGAACACTCGGCCGTCGATATGGTCTGCCTTGAAGGCATCCAGCAGCGCTGCACGGTCAAACGGCACGTCGTCATCGACAACGATGGTTGGCATCCAGTAGCCATTAATAGTATCTGCGGCCTCGGGGTTCATGCGCAGGGGCAGATTACGCAATGCGTTGTGGTAGTACTCGAAGACCCTGCGCTTGCCTGCGATCAGCTCCTCAATGCGTTCGATCTGGCCGCAGCCGATAGCCGCCTGCAGATTCGACATCTTGTACTTGAAACCAATCGTCTCGGGCCAGAACTGTCGCGTTTCCCCGCGTGCGCGTCCATGGTTAGACAAGGTCAGTGCCCGTTCGTACAGCGCATCGTCGTTGGTGACAAAGATGCCTCCTTCACCGGTGGTCACGGTCTTGGTGCCGTGGAAGGAGAACGCGCCGAAGATGCCCATGGAGCCGGCGCGATGTCCATGCCAGACCGAGCCGATCGCTTCCGCGGCATCCTCGATGACGGGAACGCCGTGACACCGACCTATTTCTCGCAGCGCATCCAGCTCGCACAAGTTTCCGTATAGATGCACCGCGAGGATGGCCTTGGTTCTTGGCGTGATCGCCGCCTCCACCGCCGCCGGATCGAGACACCAGCTGTCGGCTAGTACATCGACCAGTACGGGCTTTGCGCCAAGATGGATGATGGGTGCCGCCGAGGCGATCCAGTTGATGTCGCCGAGCACCACTTCGTCACCTGCGCCGATACCCATCGCAGCCATGCCGATATGCAACGCACCGGTGGCACTCGAAGTGGCGATGGCGTACTTCACACCCAAGTGTTGACGAAACATCGCTTCGAAGCGATGGATGTAGTCGTAGCAGCGCTCACCCCAGCCGTTGCTTACGGCATCGGTGGCGTAGCCGATTTCCAGCGTGGTAATCGATGGTTTGGTGTAGTAGATCCGCGGTGTTGCGATGTTGTTCATAGAATGGCCAATTGTGGGACGGCAACAACAAACTGGCCATCCCATTCCCGGACATAGCTGAGCTGGGCCATGATTTCCTCGCGTAGATTCCACGGCAGGATCAGCACGAAATCAGGCCGTTCTTTGCGCAGGCGCGACTCGGCGACGACGGGTATTCGTGACCCGGGCAACCAGTGCCCCTGCTTGTGCGGCGAGGCGTCGACCACGTAGGACAGCAGGTCTGGTCGCACCCCAGCGTAGTTGAGCAACGTATTTCCCTTGGCGGCCGCGCCGTAGCCGGCGACGCGGCGCCCGGCACGTCGTTGCTCGAGCAGGAAGCCCAGGCAATCGTTCTTGACCGCATCGGCCTGCGCCTGGAAACCCTGGTAGTAGGCGCGGCCCTGCATGCCTGTGTCGGTCTCGATGCGCAGCAGTGCCGATACGGCTGGTGTTTCGGCATGCCGACTGTTGGCATGCGATGCCCAGAGGCGCAGCGAGCCGCCATGCGTTGGCAGTTGTTCCACATCCCATATCTTCAGACCATGCGCCGCGAAGATCTGGCGCGCCGTGTGAAAGGAGAAATAGGAAAAGTGCTCGTGGTAGACGGTGTCGAACTGGTGCTTCGCGACCAACTCCATCAGGTGCGGAAACTCGACCGTGATCGACCCCTCGGCAGCCAACGCCAGCGCCAACCCAGCGACAAAGTCGTTGATGTCGGGCACGTGGGCCAGCACGTTGTTCGCCACGATCAGATCGGCGGTCCGTCGCTCGCGCACGAACTCCGCGGCAAAGTCACGGCCGAAGAAACGCTCCAGCGTCTCGATCCCCTTTTGCCGCGCAACGTTTGCCGTACCAGTGGTTGGCTCAATGCCGATACAGGGGATACCGCGCGCGGCGACGTATTGCAGCAGATAGCCGTCGTTGGACGCGATCTCCATCACCAGGCTGTCACGACCCAGCTCCAGTCGGGCAGCCGTGCGTTCGACATAGCGTTCGGCATGCGCGAGCCAGGAGCGCGAGAACGAGGAGTAGTAAACGTAGTCCGGCGCAAAAAGTTCGGCGTGCGACTGCACCTCGTCCACCTGCACCAGCAGACAGTTTCGGCAGGTGAACAATTTCAGCGGAAACCAGGCCTCCGGTGCGCCTAGCGCGTCCGCGGTCAGGAACGCATTGGAGGGTGGCGCACTGCCGAGGTCTAGGAAGACATCTTGCAATGGCGTGGCGCAGTGGCGACATTTCATGGTTGGATTCCCGCGAACCTGCTCTCTTTTACCAATGGCCATTGCCTATCCTTGGTCGAGATCCGTGTCACTGGCAGCGGCCAGGTAATGGCTATGGCGGGATCATCATGGCGCAGTCCTCCCTCCTGTTCACGGTTCCACGCCGCGGTATGCAGGTAGAGCAGTTGCGCGTCGTCGGTTAGCGCCTGAAAGCCATGCGCAAAACCTTCCGGGATGAAGAACTGTGTCGCCCCGTCTTCGTCTAGCTCGACGCCATGCCAGCACAGATAGGTGGGCGATTCGACACGCAGATCGACCGCTACGTCGAACACGCGACCGCGCAGGCAGCGGATCAGTTTGGCCTCGGTGGCCGGTGGATACTGGAAATGCATGCCGCGGACGGTGCCCTTGTCATAGGTCCGGGAGAGGTTGATCTGGCTCCAGTGCAGGCCAAGTCGAATCGTGGTGCACTCGGCCTCGCAGAACAACCGCGAGAATTGGCCACGTTCGTCCTCGACGCGTGTCGTTTCGATCAGGCTGAGACCGGCCAGGGGCGTCGAGTGGAACTTCATGCGGCCCACTCCAGCCCCGCCGTGCGGGCAGCCTCGATGTAGGTTTGCAGGTTCTCACGGCTGCACAGCCGACCGCGCTCGTAATAGTCGCGATACCACTGGATGGTCGACTGCAGTGTGGTCTGTGCGTTCCACACTGGGCGCCACCCCAGTTGCTGTGCCGCCTTGGAGGCATCCAGCCGCAAAATCCCAGCCTCGTGCGGGTGTGGCCCCTGCTGATGTTCGCTGCGCAGTTGTGGCCAGTGCGACTGCATCAGCGCAACCAGCGCCTGCACCGGCAGCGTGGCATCGGCGGCAGGGCCGAAGTTCCATGGTCCCTCGACTGGTTTTCCGGCGAGCAACTGCTGACCCAACCGCAGATAGCCTGACAGCGGTTCAAGTACGTGCTGCCATGGCCGGATGGCCTCAGGATTTCTAATCTGCAGCGTTGAACCGCTGGATGCGGCGCGCACCATATCCGGCACCAGCCGGTCTTGCGACCAATCGCCACCGCCGATGACATTGCCTGCGCGTGCCGTGGCGACGCGCGGTCCGGAGTCGTTGAAAAAGCTCTTGCGGTAGCACTCCGTCACCAGTTCGGCGCAGGCCTTGGAGGTACTGTACGGATCATGCCCACCCAGTGGGTGATCTTCTCGATAACCGGCGACGGTGGCCTGCTCCAAGTAGACCTTGTCGGTGGTGGCGTTGACGAGGGCGCGCACCGACGGCGTGGCGCGCACAGCCTCAAGCAGGTTGACCAAGCCGAGTACGTTGGTGTCAAAGGTGGCGACCGGTTCGTGATAGCTGCGCCGAACCAGCGGCTGCGCCGCCAGGTGGAAGATGACTTCCGGCTGGGCCAGCTCCAGGGTTTGCCGTACCGCAGGGGCATCGCGCAGATCCACCTGCAGGTCGCGCACGTTGTGCAGTCCAAGCAGCTTCCAGTGCGCCGGTTCGGTGTCCGGCGCGAGCGCCAGACCGGTAACACGTGCGCCCAGTGCGGTCAGCCACAAGCAGAGCCACGAACCTTTGAAACCGGTGTGCCCAGTGACCAGCACTTGGCGATCAGCGTAGGCGCCACCAAACAGATCGTTCAAGGCCAGACTTTCCATGGGGCATGGCCGTTTTGCCAGAGTTCTTCAAGTTTCAGCTTGTCACGCAGCGTATCCATTGGCTGCCAGAAGCCGGCGTGCATGTACGCGGAAAGCTGGCCATCACGCGCAAGCGCCTCCAGCGGGTCGCGCTCCCATATCGTGGCGTCACCTTTGATGTAGTCGAATACACCGGGCTCAAGAATGAAAAAGCCGCCATTAATCCACGAGCCATCGCCGGAAGGCTTTTCCTCGAAGCGAGTGATCCGGTTGTCCTGAATATCGATGGCGCCGAAGCGCCCCGGTGGCTGCACCGCGCACATGGTGGCCAGGCTGGCTCTGGTCTTGTGGAAGATCAGTTGTGCCGTGACATCGATGTCGGCGAGGCCGTCGCCATAGGTGAAACAGAACGTCTCGCCATCCAGATAGTTTTCGACCCGCTTCAGACGCCCACCGGTCTGTGTCTGGTCGCCGGTATCAACCAAGGTGACCCGCCACGGCTCGGCATGCTGCTGGTGCACGTCCATGCGGTTGTTGGCCAGGTCGAACGTGACGTCCGACGTGTGCAGGAAATAATTGGCGAAGTACTCCTTGACCATGTAGCCCTTGTAGCCCAGGCAGATGATGAAGTCGTTGATGCCGTGCTGCGAGTAGATCTTCAGGATGTGCCAGAGCACCGGCTTGCCGCCAATGTCAATCATCGGCTTGGGGCGCACAGTGGTTTCTTCGCTGATCCGCGTACCCAGACCACCGGCGAGGATGACTGCTTTCATGAGAACCTGGCTTAGTCGATGACCTGATGGTCAAAGCTCAAGGATAAATGGTTGGCGAAGGAAAGAAATCTCTCTGCCGGCCCGGAACGGGTAGCGATCAACGCAACCCTGGCAATGCGCGCAATGTGGACAGATCTTGATCCAGTCTTCCGCCTATGTTCAAGGCAGTCAGTTTCCTCAGTGCCAACTCGGCTTCCGCGTTGCGGCCTTGTACGGCCAGCATGCGAATCAGAGTGATCTGGTAAGCCGGTTCGCTCGGGTTGGTTTTGACAGCCTCTCTGGTCATGCGTTCGCCGAGTTCATGGTCATCCAGCACGTTCCACGCGTAATCGCCGTATGTGGCGAGTAAGCGGGCGCTGGGGTTGGGGTGCGAGAGGGCTGCTACGAACGATCCCATCATGCGACCCGTCGGGAGGTCGCAGCGTTGTTCGCGCACGCATTGAGTCAGTGCACCCAGTGAACTCTCGTCCTGTACGCCGGGTTTGTGTGCTTTCAGCTTGGCAACCATGCTGTCCCACCAAGCATCCTTCAGTGGCAGATGCATGCGCGAATTCATGAAAATCAGTGCCTGTTCCGGCAGGATTGACGAACCAGGCGTTGCGGCGGCCTTTTCCAGTGGTGCGTAGGCCAGCTTGGTGAAAGGCGAGGTGGGATCGTAGTGTGAATAGATGATGTAGGTACGGCCCAGCTCGTATTGCGCACGGGGTGATCGTGGCGCGCGGTTGGCGAGGTCTTCGGCGAGCCGAAGCGGGTCGCCCCAGGCGTGGGCTGTCAGCGCGGTAAGGGCTGTCCAGCACAGCATCAAGCCGGCGAACAGCGCGTAGCGCGGCAGCGCCATCGGCAAGGCAGTGACGCCTTGCGTAGGCGCGACGAGCAGCGGCACGATTGCCAATAACAAGCCGAAACTCGCAAAGTAGTTTCGGTGTTCGTAGATCAGCTCCAGTGGCAGGATGGTGCCGGTGAGCAGCTGGCAGCCGAGGAACAGCGCGATGCCGAGCGCCACTAGCGGCCGGCGCTTGCGCAACCAGACTATCGACGCTGTCAGGGCAGCCAGCATCACTATGCTGGCCAGGGTGGTCCATGGCGTCAGGAGTCCGCTCGAGATGTAAAAGTTATCGTGATAGAACGACAGCGCACTCGGCGTCGGCAGCAGCGTCCACCCGATATAGTCGACGATGATGCGCGCCTCGCTGAGTAGGCGCGTGGCCAGAGTGAAATTCCGGGTGGCCCAAACCTCGGGGTTGAATATGCCAGGCAGCAGCCACGCCAGTCCCAAGGTCATAGGTAGCGCAAGCACAAGCAGAAATAGAGCGATGATGCGTCGATCACGGCGCCTAACTGGCGGTGCTTCGGATGCTGTAGCTGCGGTGACGTCCCGGGGGCGCTGAAAGCCGAACAGGAGCCATTCGATCAACAAGGCATATAGCGGCAGCATCACCGCCGTTTCCTTGGCCAGGATACCCATGCCGGTGCAGACGATGATGCTGGCAAAGCATAGGGTGAAGCCTCGGGTGCTGGCTGAAAAGTGCGTCCTTCCCAGCCCGCCCCCGCTTGCAGGGGAGGGCGCATAGCCGCTGGCGGCGGTCACTTTCAGCGTGCGCTGGCGTCCGATGACATAGCCGATCAAACCCAGCAGGACGAACAGGTTGGCCAAGCTTTCCATGCGTTGCACGACGTAGAGCACCGCCGTAAGGTTGATTGGTAGCAGCATCCAGCCCGTGGCGATCAGCGCGGCAACGATACCTGCGCGTGCGCCTGTTACATCCGGATTCCCCTTCGCTGTGACGGCGACATCGGATGCGACGTCCTTTGTGGATGCTGCCCATAGCAGCGCCCTGCACAGTAGAAACACCAGTAGTCCATTCAGCAGGTGAATTACCAGATTGGTCAGTTTCATCCAGTAAGGGTCAAGACCTGTGGTGAGGTAATTAGCTGCAAAGCTCAGCGAGGCAAGTGGTCGTTTGAATTCACTTGATGGTGATGACAGCGCGGCGCGCACCAGCGAGGGCACACTGGCGTCATGTGGTTGGACGCCGTGGTTGTCGACGACATTGGGGTAATCGTCGAATAGGTAAGTGCCAGATAAACCGCTGCTGTAAACGGCAATAGTCAGTATCAAAGCCGTAAACAGCAGCCACCAACCAAGTTGACTCCTGCTGGTAAGGCTAGGCGTGCTTGATGCTGTGCTCATTTGCCGTTGGTATCCCTGTCTTGGACGTCTTTTTGCAGTGTATCGCGCAGATGAGCGATCTCGTTGGGCCAATAATTTTGATATTGCAATACCTTGGCGTGCAACCAAGGCATCCCGAAAGACGAGGTCGGTCGCAGGCTGCGCACGGCTTCATAGTGCTTGAGATGCGCCAGACCATCATCGGGGTAACCGAAGGAGCCCAGCAGTGCGGCTTGGTTCAACGCTGCCGCAGGGCGCACGTCCTGATCCAGTGCCGCGTTGAAATAGCGCAGCGCCAATTCGGGGTTGCGCCTTATCAACGCGATACGGCCCTTGAGGTACAGCAAATCCTGTTGCCGGCCGCTGACCGTCGCGAGTCTGTGGTTGGCCAGACCTGCGTCGACGAAACTTTCCAATGAAATCAGATCGAGCAAGCGACAGCTTCCGGTCGTGGCGGTTGAGATGCGTTGGTCGAGCCACTGCGTCAGCAGAGTGCCAGGATCGCGCATGGTCGACATCGCCAGTCGTGCCCGCTGCAGATCGTTTGGGCTCAGCGCGCCGAGCATGCATTGAGCATCGATGAGGTTGAAGGCTAGTTGTACTTGCGCCGGCTCCGCGTGCAGTGCAGGTTCCAGTCGCGCTAATGCCCGCTGAGGCTGGCCGGATGCTGTTTCCAGTTGCGCCGCGTTGGCTTGAGCGCGCGGCGAATGCGGGTTGAGCATCGCCCACAGGATCGTTTGCTCACGGGTATCTCCCCATAATGTGGCGCGCGCATGGGTCATCCATGCGAGGCCGCACAAGAGAAGCACTGCAATGGTAGCCTTGAGCACGGTCGCACGTTTCGCCATCCAGCCATCGTCGACCGCTGTGAGCGATACCAATCGACCGGTGGGGAAACTCACTCCGCATAGCCACAGTGCGAGCGGCCAGAACATCAGCACCGCAGGCAGGTAGTTGCGGTGCTCGAAATACAGTTCCAGCGATATCGTCGTCGACTCCATCGACTGAGCAACGAAATAAAACAACAGGGCTAACGCCAATGCGGCGTATTTCTTGCGCAGAATCCAGGCGCCGACAATCAGGCCGAAAACGGCCAACACCGCAGGCAGCGTCGTAACAGGTGACCACAGTGATTGTGATGCCTGGATCTGATCGTTGAAAAGACCGGCGGTAAATGGCCTGGGCATCCACAGTAGGTCGAGGTAATCCAGCAATACGCGTGTTTCGGTGAGTAGCCGCTGTCCCATCGTCCAAGGTCGCAACGCAGAAACGCCATGGACAAATCCCATCCAGCCCAGATACAGCAGATAGCTGCTTATCGCCAGAGTTGGCAGACCCGCCAGTAACCACATCGACAATCGGTATATGTAAGGGACTGCCTCGGCCCCAGGATGCTTCTCCACTGTAATCGTCGTGTCCCTGTCCAGCGAGGAAGTGGTAGCAGGTATGACTCGAGATGGCTTTCCTACAAAAATGTGCGCTGTGGAATCAGGGTTCAACCATACGAATTCAATCACCAGCGCCAAGGCGGGCAGTAGTGCGCCATTGGCTTTGCTCAGCACAGCCAGTAGCGTGCAAACACCAAGTCCCAGAGTGATCGAGAGCAGACCGCGCAGGGTCCGTCCCTTCAAGACGTCGCCTCGTCCTCGTAGCCAAAGCGTCAGACCCAGCAGGCTAAAGAAAGCTGGCAGCATGGCCTCACGCTGAATGATGTAGAACGTGGTCGATACAAACAGTGGATGCAGTAGCCAGAACCCGGCGCCAAGTATGGCGGCCATATCGATCCGCAAAGCACGGCGGCTGGCACCTGTTGCAAGCGGCGTCACGTTGGCCTTGCATCTCCCGAGCTGCCTTAGCAACAGCATCAGCATGCCCGCGTTCGTCAGGTGCAGTAGAAGATTGGTGCGCTTGAACGGATAAGGATCCGCGGGCCAGTCATGTGCATCGGCAAGAAAGCTCAGCAATGCTATCGGGCGGCCTGTGGGATCCGCGATGCCCGATGTCACGTAGCGCCAGAAAGCGGCCCAATTATCTACAGGCCCAGTGGCGCCAAGGGTTGGCAAGTTGGCGAAATCGTCAAACAGAAAGCCACCGTGTAACCCCGGCGCGTAGGCAATCCAGGCCATGACCAAGACGGCGACGATCAATGTGGTCAGCGCCAGCAGACGAGCGCCGGAACGATGAGACTCAATCACAAAATCAATCTGCTCGCAGATGGGTGGCAAAAGCTCAACAAAAAAAGGGCCACGCAAGGTGGCCCTTTTCACTCAGAGCAGAGTCTGTATTAATTGCGGCACGAGGTCGGCAAGTACTTCGGATCGACGGTGGTGCCGCCGCTGGGCAGGCAGCTCCACGCAATCGAACCAGCGTTGACGATCGGTGAAAGAACAAAGACTTTGGTGGCGATCTTCGCGTTCGAGGAATTACCAAAGAGCGCGGTGATTTTGCCGGTGGAGGTGCCGACTGTGACCGATGCCACATACTTGCCCGAGATCGAACCAGGAGCAGCGGGCAGGCCAGCAGACGCGTTGTTGAGCGGGAATGTGCCCGTGTTGGAGTAGAACTCGGCGACGGCCGTCTTTGCACCGTCGGTCAGCACAGCACCTTCCGACACCTGCGTACGGATCAGATAGTCCTGATAGGCCGGGATGGCGATGGCGGCGAGGATCGCGATGATCGCAACCACGATCATCAGTTCGATCAGGGTGAAGCCTTTCTGCATGCTCTTCATGGTGGTTCCTCTGTATTGGTTAGCTAACCGTGTGATGCCCCCTGAGTCCCAGTCCCGTATCCCCCTAGACGGGATCGGACCCCATACGCATGGTCGGAACGACCAGGAAGCTCGCGGCAAAGTCAAGCAGCTTATGTGCCACGTCTGCCGCAGGTGTATTCCCTCACATCCGTAGGCCTTTGGATTGTGCCCGCGGTCACGAAAGCCCGCAACCCTTGGTGGAAAGACTCATAAAGTTCCAGAAGTGTGATCTCGGATGCGCGGGCTTGCACTGTTCATTCGGGGCACTTAGTGACACTTATTGTCAATTTGTGCGGCGGCAGCAATGAGGGGACGGGGGTGAGACTACTTGCGACAGGTCGCGGGTAGATACTTGTCCGATACCGTCCCGCCATTACAACTCCAAGTGATACTGCCGGCCTGGGTGATGGCGGAAAGTACCAGCGTGCTGTTCTTGATGCTGCTGTTTGCCTTGGGAGCGTTAAATGCGACCGTTATCTTGCCGGCGGGAGCCAAGTCCACACTGGAAACGTAATCCCCGGTGATTGATGTGCTTTTTGCGAGGCCTGCGGATTCGTTCCTTGTGGGGAGCCGTCCGGTGTTGGAGACGAAATCCCACACTGCGGCCTTGGCTCCGCTGGCTAGGCTCATGCCCTCGGTGACTTGCGCCCGGATCAAATAGTCCTGGTACGCCGGAATGGCGATGGCGGCAAGGATGGCGATGATCGCCACGACAATCATCAGTTCGATCAAGGTGAAACCGGCGGAAATGCGCTGGCGCAACATGGTGGACTCCCCTGTGAGTTCAGAGGGGACAGGCACGTTTTGTACCAATGGTTCGTAAATCTTGCCGGTAGCCACCCAAAGGACGGCAGAGAAGCTGGATTAGCGCTGGCAATGCGACGGAGGTCACGAAATGGTGCTATGTGTCTGGTCTAAGCGCAGCTTGAGCCAGTTTCCGTTGCGTGGCGTGTCGTGCACTTGGGTGTGGCCTTAGGGTTTACCGCATTTGCCCGGATTGGTCCAGCTGACTCTTCATGTTGAGCCGCTGGCCGAGTTCCCTGCCCAGGGACTTGACAAAGGTCGCCGTCATATGTTGCGAATCCCGGAATACGACCTTGCCGTCCTGTTCCGCATGGCACTCCCCGTCCGGGCAAATGGCATCGTTGAGATCCAGCACGGAGACATTGCCAAAGCGACTGCTGGCCTCCCGCAACCACTGGTAAACATCGTTGTCTGACTTGCTGAATGCCGGTGCTTGGCAGGTGCTCTGCTTGGGGTGCAACCACGACAGCCAGCTCTTTGAAGAGAGGCAATTGGGGCCATCAAAAGGCAGGTGCGGAGTTCCCCGCAGGATGTAGACATGGCCCGCGGAACCACTGATGACTTTCAGCAGCCGTGCCGTGCCTTCGACCCATTGGGTACGATCGAAGTTGGCCGTTTGAACAGACCCCAGGATGACGATGTCCGGCCGCAGCCCGGCAACCTGCTGCAATGCATTCCTGCGCCAGGTGCTGCATTCGACGTAGTCCCGCCCGATTCTTGGGTAAAAGATCGGCTCATCCACCATGGGGCATGAGGACTTGGTCAGGACCAGGAGACGCCAGTCGGGCCGATTGAATACCTCGGCAACGGCTGGAAACCACTGCGCGCCGATACTGTCCCCCATCAGCACCACCGTATGCTTTGCATCGCTTGGTCCAAACGCACAAAAGCGTACTTCGTCGCTGTGATACCAGTCGTCGCAGGGCATGGAGTAAATGACGGGTGCGTCGACATGTGCTTGCGCGTAGCGTTGCTGGGCCGGGCTGTTTGCCCAGGCCGATGTGGCATTGAACCAGACGATGCACAGTACGTTGGCGGTCATCATGAGTGCGATCGCAGCCATAACCGTGACGCCCGGCCGCACGACCCATCGCGCCTGATGGCGAATGGGAGACTCGACCCAGCGGTACGACACGATGGCCAGCAAAAGAGACAGGACAACCAGGTCGGCGCGGTAGGCGGGGCTATTCGTGGTGACGAGTGCGCCGCCCAGCAAAAGCACTGGCCAATGCCACAGATACCATGAGTACGAGACGCGGCCTACAGCTTGCAGGGGACGCCATGACAGTGCCCGTGAGATGCCCTTGTTCGGTTCGCGCACGCCGACAGCGACGATCGCGGCTGCTCCGATGGTAGGCAGCAACGAACGCCACCCCGGGTAAGCCATGTTGGCGTCGAACCACAGTGCGGCAGCAATGATCAGTCCGAATCCCAGCCAGCCGATACAGCGGGCGATGAGGGTTGTTTTGCGCTGCGTCTGGCGATCGGTGTCGTGATCCATGGGTGGATTGAAGTACAGCCATACCATTGCCCCCGCTGCGAACTGCCATGCGCGCAACGGCATCATGTAGAAGGCCATTTGTGGCGCCGTGCGGGTCAGCGCGATGCAGCACAGCAGGCTGAAGGCGGCGATCGCGAGCATCGCCACTTTCAGTCGTCGCACATGATTGCCCTTGCCGCGCCATGCGCCGAAGGCCAGCAGCATCAGTGCCGGCCAGACCAGGTAGAACTGCTCCTCGACGCCTAGCGACCAGGTGTGCAGGAACAGGTTGCTGGCGGCACCGGGACTGAAGTAGTCGAGTTTGGCGAAGGCAAAGTGGATGTTGCTGAACCATACCGACGCCGTGGCCGCCGCCACGGCCTGACCGCCTTGCTCGCCAGGCGCGAGTGCAACGGCGGCAAACAGGCAGGTGCACAACAGCATGAGCAGCAGCGCAGGCAGCAACCGGCGGAGCCGGCGCGCGTAGAAGTTCGCGAACTGCAAACGGCCGGTTTTGGCGATTTCCTGCAACAGCAGGCCAGTGATCAGGTAGCCGGACAGGACGAAGAACACGTCCACGCCCACGAATCCGCCTGCAAGCCACGGGACGTTGGCGTGTGCGGCCACGACCAGAAGAATGGCGATGGCACGCAGGCCTTCGATATCGCCCCGGTAGCCGAGCCGATACTCGCGATTGTCCATGAATCCGTCCCCTGGCGTGTAACGAGGTGAAGGTGTCGATGATACACAACCGGTTACGGGGGCTTGGATCTCTTCATCGAGCGCGTAATCCGCGATTGTCTACACCTTTGGTGGCCGCACTCAGCAAGAACAGAAAAACTTGCCTGAGACCGCTTTGGCGCTTACCGTCACCGCTTTACCACCCAAGGGGACACCCATGAAACCTCTGATTGCCGCGCTGCTGCTCGCGCTGGTGGCGGCGCCCGCGATGGCGGGCGACGTCGTGGATACCACTTTCGTCAAGGCCGAGGGCGCGCATGCGTTCAACGTGCGCGACCTGGTGATGATGGATCGAGTCAGCGACCCGCAGCTGTCGCCGGATGGGCGTCATGCGGCGTTCGGCGTGCGCAGTACCGACTACGAAGCGAACAAGGGTGTCGGCGCGATCTATGTGCTGGATCTGGGCAAGGGTGGCCAGCCGGTGAAGGTGGTTGAGAAGGGCGGCTCGGCGCGCTGGTCGGCGGATGGCCGCAGCCTGTATTTCGTGGCGTCGGCCAAGGGCGTGGCGCAGTTGTGGCGGGTGGATCTGGGCGCCAAGGGCGGCCTGAACCTGGCCAAGCATGCTCCTGCCGTGCAGGTCAGCCACGGGGCGCTGGACTTGGGCGGCTACAAGCTGTCGCCGGACGGCAAGCAGGTGTTGCTGTCGTATGAGGTGTTCACCGATTGCGCCACGTTGGCGTGCACCCAGCAGCGCGTCGACGCGCGCGCGAAGGACAAGGCCAGCGGCACGCTCTACGACAAGCTGTTCGTGCGGCATTGGGATACCTGGGCCGATGGCCGGCGCAACCAGTTGTTCGTGGCCCGCTTCGACGGCAAGGGCCAGCTCGCCGGCGAGCCGAAGCTGCTGAGCCGCGGCATCGACGGCGACGTGCCGAGCAAGCCGTTCGGCGACGAGAGCGAGTTCGGCTTCGCGCCGGATGGCAAGACCGTGTACTTCAATGCGCGCATCGCCGGCACCAGCGAGCCGTGGTCGACCAACTTCGACGTGTACAGCGTACCGGCGGACGGCTCGGCCGCGCCGAAGAACCTCACCGCCGAGAACAAGGCATGGGACGCGTACCCGGTGGCCTCGCCGGACGGCAAGACGCTGTACTACCTGGCGATGAAGACCCCGGGCTTCGAGGCGGACCGCTTCGCGATCATGGCGCTGGATCTGGTCAGCGGCGCGAAGCACGAGGTGGACCCGAACTGGGATCGCTCGCCCGGCGGCCTGACGGTTTCCGCCGACGGCAAGACGCTGTACGCCACTACCGACGACAACGGCCAGCATCCGCTGTTCGCGATCGACGCGGCCAGCGGCAAGGTCAGCCAGTTGGTGGGCGAGGGCACGGTGGGCGGCTTCTCGCTGGCCGCCGGCAAGCTGCTGTTGACCCGCGACGACCTGAAGCGGCCGGCCGACGTCTATCTCGCCGCCGCCGACGGCAGCGGCCTGAAGCAGGTCACCCATTTCAATGCGGCGGACCTGAAGAACGCGAAGGTGGGCGACGCCGAGTTCTTCACCTTCAAGGGCTGGAACAACGAGACCGTGCAGGGCTACGTGGTGAAGCCGGTCGACTACCAGCCGGGCAAGACCTACCCGGTCGCGTTCATCATCCACGGCGGCCCGCAAGGCGCGATGAGCAACGGCTGGAGCTACCGCTGGAACCCGCAGACGTATGCCGGCCAGGGCTTCGCGGTGGTGACGGTGAACTTCCACGGTTCCACCGGTTACGGCCAGGCGTTCACCGACTCGATCTCCGGCGACTGGGGCGGCAAGCCGCTGGAAGACCTGAAGCTGGGCTGGAAGGCCGCGCTGGACAAGTACAGCTTCCTCGACGGCGACCGCGCCTGCGCGCTCGGCGCCAGCTACGGCGGCTACATGGTGTACTGGATGGCTGGCGTGTGGAACCAGCCGTGGAAGTGCCTGGTCGACCACGATGGCGTGTTCGACGCGCGCGCGATGTACTACGACACCGAAGAGCTGTGGTTCGAAGAGCGCGAGAACGGCGGCACCCAGTACGAGCACCCGGAGAACTACGAGAAGTTCAACCCGCTCAACCACGTCAAGGACTGGCGCGTGCCGATGCTGGTGATCCATTCGGCGAAGGATTTCCGCATCCCCGATACCCAGGGCCTGGGCGCGTTCACCGCGCTGCAGCGCCGCGGCATCCCCAGCCAACTGCTGCACTTCCCCGACGAGAATCACTGGGTACTGAAGCCGCACAACAGCGTGCAATGGCACGACTCGGTGAACGCCTGGCTGAAGCAGTGGACGGCCAAGGGCGCCCCGAAAGCCGCCTCGCATTGAGCCGGTTCGCATGATGAAAACGGCGGCCTCCGGGCCGCCGTTTTTTTGTCTTGGCTTTGGCTCCTCCCCCTGCGTTTTGCAGGGGGAGGTTGGGAGGGGGTAGCTCCAGGCTGGCGAGCAAGATCAACAGCGCACCCCACCCCAACCCTCCCCTGCGGTGCAGGGGAGGGAGCACAGCCACCCTCACCATTCCCTTCCGTTCGTCCCCGGACTTGATCCGGGGGCGAACGGGGGTATGAGCAAGCTCGGTCAGCGCAGCAATGCGCGCAAACGGCTGCGGGTGAAGGCACCGAGGCGAAGTTGCTCGCACAGGGTTTCGAGCTGGTCGGGCTGGCGGGGGCGGCGTAGCAAGGTGTCGATGCTGCTGGCGCCGGGGGCGTCCAGGGCGATGCGGGTGAGGCGGCGGTAGAGGCGTGCCTGTTCGGCGTGTTCGCGCAGTCTGGCGGCGCAGGCCACGGCTCCGCGCAAGCGCAGGAAGGCGACTTCGTCGATGCGGTCGAGCAAGCTGTCGAGGCTGCCGAAGTGGCTGAGCAGGGCGGCGGCGGTCTTGGCGCCGATGCCGGGTACGCCGGGGATGTTGTCCACGCTGTCGCCGCACAGGGCCAGGTAGTCGGCGACCTGGTGCGGGTGCACGCCGAGTTTTTCGTGTACGCCGGCGGGCCCCCAGCGCAGGCCGCGGGCGTAGTCCCACTGCTCGTCGTGCTCGCCCAGCAGCTGGCCGAAATCCTTGTCGGCGGAGACGATCACGCTGGGCCAGCCTTGCGCGCGCAGGTTCCACACGGTGCTGCCGATCAGGTCGTCGGCCTCGAAGCTGTGGTCGATCATCAGGTGCACGCCGAGCGCTTCGGTGATCGCGCGGCACTGCACGAACTGCCGCTCCAGATCGGGCGGCGGCAGGTCGCGGTTGGCCTTGTACGGCGGGTAGATCGCGTTGCGGAACGAGCTGGTCAGCGAGGCGTCGAACGCCACCGCGATGTGTTCGGGCTGCACGCGTTCGAGCAGTTCGCACAGGAAACGGGTGTAGCCGTGCACCGCGTTGACCGGGTGGCCGTCGGCGTCGAAGAACTCGTCCGGCATCGAGTGCCAGGCGCGGAAAACATACATGCTGCCGTCGACGAGATGGACGGCTGGACGTCCGTTCGCCGGCGCGTTCACGGCGTCCACGTGCTCAGCAGGTCGACCAGCGCCGGGCGGTCGCGGTCGGGCACCTCGATCTGCGGCGTGCCGAGGTGGACGAAGCTGACCACGTGCTCGTGTTCCGCCAGGCCGAGGATGCCCGCCACCTCGCGGTCGTACGCGGCCCAGCCGGTCAGCCATTGCCCGCCGTAGCCCAGCGCGTAGGCGCCGAGCAGGATGTTGTAGGCCACGTTGCCGGCACACAGTTTTTGTTCGATCTCCGGCACCTTGCTGTCGACATGCAGGCGGGCGACCACGGCGATCACCAGCGGCGCGAAGCTGTAGCGCGCGCGCTCCTTCTCCAGCTTGGCGTCGGACATCTCCGGGTGATTGCGGATCGCGATCGCCGCCAGCCGCTCGCCGAATGCCAGCTTCGCCTCGCTCTGCAGGCGGATCAGCCGGAACGGCACCAGCTTGCCGTGGTCGGGCACGCGGATCGCCGCCTCCAGCAGTTCATGCAGGCTCGCCTCGTCCGGCGCCGGCTCGCCGAGCTGGCGCGAGGGGACGGAATGACGTTGCTGGAGCAGGGACAGGGCAGCGGGCATGGAGCGGTTCTTTCGATGGGGGAAGGCCCATGCTAGCGGGCGGGCCGATGACGCGCGAACCGTCACGCCGACAGCGGCAGCTTGAACGAACCGGGCAGCAGGGCGGCCACGCTGGTCTGCTGGGTGTCGCCGCGCAGGTTCGCCAGCAACACCGGCATGGCGTCATCGCACAGTTCGGACATCACCTGGCGGCAGGCGCCGCAAGGGCTGACCGGGTTGTCGGTGTCGGCGATCACCGCCAGCGCGGCGAAGTCGCCAGGCCGGCAGCCGGCGGCGACCGCGTTGAACAGGGCGGTGCGTTCGGCGCAGTTGCACAGGCCGTAGGAGGCGTTTTCCACGTTGCAGCCGCTGAAGCGACGGCCGTCGCGGGTCAGCAGCGCGGCGCCGACCAGAAAGTTCGAATACGGCGCATAGGCCTGTTCGCGCGCGTTGCGCGCCAGGGCCAGCAGACCGTCGAAAACATCGGAAATGGCGGGCATCGGGATCTCCAGCGCTGACCCCGGCGCGGTGCGGACCGCGTATGCCGGCGGGCCAGCTTACTCTTTTGCGCCGGCCCGAATCAAAACCCGCGAGTGCCGTTAAGATGACCGGACCAATGCCGAGGGGACTGCACCATGCCGATCACCGTTGCCGCCTTGCGCGAGACTGCCGCCGGGGAGCGGCGCGTGGCGATCACGCCCGAGATGGCGAAGAAGCTGCGTGGCAAGGGCTTGCGCGTATTGCTGGAGCATGACGCGGGGCGCGCCGCCGGTTTTCCCGACAGCACCTACGCCGAGGCCGAATTTGCCGATGCCGCCGGCGTGCTGGCGCAGGCGGACGTGCTGGCCTGCGTGCTGCCGCCGGCCGATACGGTGTTCGCTGGCTTGCGCGAAGGCAGCGTGGTGGTCGGCCAGTTGCGCCCGTACGGCGCGGCCGAACGCATCGCCGCGCTGACCGCGCACAAGCTCACCGCGTTTTCGCTGGAGCTGTTGCCGCGCACCACCCGCGCCCAGGCGATGGACGTGCTGAGCTCACAGGCGGCGGTGGCCGGTTACCGCGCCATGCTGATCGCGGCCGAGGCTTCGCCGAAGTTCTTCCCGATGCTGACCACCGCCGCCGGCACGATCCGGCCGTCGAAGGTGCTGGTGATCGGCGCCGGCGTGGCCGGCCTGCAGGCGATCGCCACCGCGCGCCGGCTCGGCGCACAGATCGAGGGTTACGACGTGCGCCCGGAGACGCGCGAGCAGGTGGAGTCGCTGGGCGCGAAGTTCCTCGATCTCGGCGTCAGCGCGGCCGGCAGCGGCGGCTACGCGCGCGAGCTGTCGGCGGAGGAGCGCGCCGCGCAGCAGCAGGCGCTGGCCGATCACCTGAAATCGTTCGATGTGGTGGTCAGCACCGCCGCAGTGCCGGGGCGGCCGGCGCCGAAGATCCTCAGCGCAGCGATGGTCGCAGGCATGAAGCCGGGCGCGCTGGTTGTCGACCTGGCTGCCGAGAGCGGCGGCAACTGCGAGCTGACCCGGCCGGGCGAGCGGGTCGAGCATGGCGGGGTGGTGATCCTGGGTCCGCTGAACCTGCCGGCCGGTGCGCCGCTGCATGCGTCGGAGATGTACGCGCGCAACGTGTTCAACTTCGTCGAGTTGCTGGTGCGCGACGGCGCATTGAAGCCGGATTTCGACGACGAGCTGGTGGCGAAGAGCTGCCTGAGCCACGCCGGCGAGACGCGCTTCACCGGCTGAATGGGGTTTTCGCAGGGCGGGGCGGTTCGTTGCTCAGGGGTGGTCCGGGCCGCTTGGTGGCGGTGGCGACGGCGGACGGTCGTGGCCGCGTCGCTCGTCCCAGTGCAGGCGTTCGGCGGGCGGCAGCGCGTGCCATTCGCGGATCAGCTGCTCGCGCTGTGCCGGCGGCAGTTGCTGGAAACGCTCGAAGGTGGCGTGCAGTTGTTCGCGCTGCTGCGGCGAAAGCTCGTTGAATTTCCGCCGGTTCTCGCGCGCCTGTTTGCGCTCGTCCGGCGTCATCTGCTGCCAGCGGGCAATGTGCTGGCGGACTTCCTCGCGCCTTTCCGGCGACAGCGTGACCCAGTGTTCGGCCCGCTGCAGCATGCGCGACTGCTTGCGCGGCGACATGCCGTCCCACGCTTTCTGCAGCGGCGCCAGTACGTCGCGCTGGGCCGGGTCGAGGCTGCTCCACGGGCGCGGCGCCGGTGGCGGCATGTCGCCATGGGGCGGCGGGGGCGGCGGTGCGTCCTGCGCGTGCAGCGGCGCCACGGCAACGCTGCCGAGCAGGGCGGCAAGCAGCAGGGGCAGGATCGGGCGAAGGATTCGGGTCATGGCTCAGCGGGTTGCCGTGTGGCTGTCGGTGGAAGCCAGCCAGCCGTAGAAGTCGAGGTTCTGGTAGAGGTTCGGATCGGTCTTGTCGGCATCCGGCGGCAGCTCGTTGTCCAGATCGTCGACGCTGCTGGCGGCGTGCATTGCGCTGACCGCGTGGTGCTGCGGCAACGGTTGCCACACCATCATCGCGGCCAGCGCGATCGCGGCGAAGGCGCCGGTGGGGATCAGCCAGCGCACGGCGCGGTGCGCGGGCGCCTTGGCTGTCTCCAGCGCCTGTCGTCGGGCTGCGCGCAGGCGTCCGGCGGTGGCCGGGTCGATGCGTTGGGCAGCCTCGCGCCAGAGTTCGCGGGCGCGCCGTTCGAAATGTTCGTCGGGCGAAGTCATCGCCAGTCCTCCAGTTGGTCGCGCAGATGGTGCATCGCGCGCGACAGATGGGTTTTCACGCTGCCTTCGGAGCAGCCCATGGCGCGGGCGGTTTCGGCCACGTCCAGTCCTTCCAGCATGCGCAGCATGAAGGCCTCGCGCTGGCGTGTCGGCAGCTGCCTGACCGCGGCAGCCATGTCCGCGTACGACTGCACGTCGTGCAGGCGGCCCAGCGGATCCTGGCCGGGGTCCGCCGGTTCCCACGCGGGCAGTTCGTCGCCGTCGTCGTCGCGGCCGCCGCCGAGCCAGCCCACCACGATCGAGCGCACCTTGCGGCGGCGCTGCAGGTCGACCACGCGCCGGCGCAGGATGCCCCAGAACAGCGGCGCCCATTCCGCGGCGGGCTTGTCGCGGTAATGCCTGACCAGTCGCAGCATGGCGTCCTGCACCGCGTCCATGGCGTCCTCGCGGTGGCGCAGCTGCAGCTCGGCCATGCGGAACGCGCGCCGCTCGACCTGCGCCAGGAACGCATCCAGCGTGGCGGGCGTTTCGCGGGCGTCGCCGAGCAGGCCCGTGTCGAGCGTGCCGGCTACGCTGTTCATGGACTCGTCGGCCGCGGCGTCGGGTGCAGCATCCTCGGGCTCCGTCGGTGGGTTCCCAGTGTTCAACGCGGCAGGCTCGCACGGGTTGACCCGCACCCGTATGATGCGAACTCGACGTCCTGGCGGGCGGCTCTCACGGGGGATGGGGTCATGATCGACGGTTTCCTGGCGCTGTACATCTTCATGCTGGCCGCGTTTACCGGCTATGAAATCATCGCGCGGGTGCCGGTGATCCTGCACACGCCGCTGATGTCCGGCTCCAACTTCGTCCACGGCATTGTGCTGGTCGGGGCGATGATCGCATTAGGCCATGCGCAGACGCCATTCGAGATGACGATCGGCTTCGTCGGCGTGCTGCTGGGCGCCGGCAACGCCGCCGGCGGCTACGTGGTGACCGAGCGGATGCTGGAGATGTTCAAGTCCAGCAAGCCGGACGCCGGCAAGGGAGTCAAGTGATGGCCTGGTTGCCGATGTTGATCAAGGCCTGTTATTTCCTCGCCGCGCTGCTGTTCATCCTCGGCCTCAAGCGCATGAGTTCGCCGCGCACCGCGCGCGGCGGCATCGTCTGGGCCGGCTTCGGCATGCTGCTGGCGGTGCTGGCCACGTTCTTCCTGCCGGACATGCACAACCGCGGGCTGATCATCGCCGCCGTGCTGATCGGCGTCAGCGCCGCGTGGTGGAGCGGTCGCCGCGTGGCGATGACCGCGATGCCGCAGATGGTGGCGCTGTACAACGGCATGGGCGGTGGCGCGGCGGCGGCGATCGGCGCGGTCGAGCTGATCGGCTACGCGCGCGGGCTGGGCCTGCTGCATGCGGTGCCGGATACCTCGCCGCTGCGGCCGGAAGCCTGGGCAGTGAACGGCCTGCCGCCCACGCTGTCGCCGACCGAACTGGCGCTGGGCGTGCTCGGCGCGCTGATCGGCGCGGTGAGTTTTTCCGGTTCGCTGATCGCGTTCGCCAAGCTGCAGGGCTGGCTGGACAAGCGCTTCGTGTTTCCGGGCCAGCGTGCAGTCAATCTATTGCTGCTGGCAGCGGCGGTGGTCGTTGGCGTGCTGCTGGCGACGGGCTACGCCAGCGTGCCGTTGATCGCACTGTTCTTCGCGCTGGCGCTGCTGTTCGGCCTGATGATGACGTTGCCGATCGGCGGCGCCGACATGCCGGTGGTGATCTCGCTGTACAACGCGTTCACCGGCCTGGCGGTGGCGTTCGAGGGCTTCGTGCTGGGCAACGAGGCAATGATCATCGCCGGCACCGTGGTCGGCGCGGCGGGCACATTGCTGACCCAGCTGATGGCCAAGGCGATGAACCGCTCGATCGGCAACGTGCTGTTCGGCAGCTTCGGCGCCGCCGGCGGCGAGGCGCAGGCGATCGAGGGCGCGCAGAAACCGGTTGACGCCAGTGATGCGGCGGTGATGATGGCCTACGCCGAGCGCGTGGTGATCGTGCCCGGCTACGGCTTGGCAGTGGCGCAGGCGCAGCACAAAGTGTGGGAATTTGCCCAGCTCTTGATCAAGCGCGGCGTGAAGGTGAAGTTCGCGATCCACCCGGTGGCCGGGCGCATGCCCGGGCACATGAACGTGCTGCTGGCCGAGGCCGGCGTGCCGTACGACCTGATCGCCGACATGGACGACATCAACCCGGAATTCCCCGCCACCGACGTGGCGCTGGTGATCGGCGCGAACGACGTGGTCAACCCGCTGGCGAAGACCGATCCGGCCTCGCCGATCTACGGCATGCCGATCCTCGACGTGGGCAACGCCAAGCACGTGATCGTGATCAAGCGCGGCAAGGGCACTGGTTTTGCCGGCATCGAGAACGCGCTGTTCTACGCCGACAACACGCGCATGTTGTACGGCGATGGCCAGGCGGCGGTGGGCGAACTGGTGGCGTCGCTGAAAGAGGTCGACGCCTGATCGGCGTTAGTCCGCTTCAACGCCGGCGCGGCTTGCGCCAGGCCAGCCACGCGGCCAGCAACATGCCCAGCGCGGCGTAGCCGAAGTCCGCCGGCGACAGCGCCATCCGCGCCAGGTGCCACAGCATGCCGAGGCCGGCGGTGCGCATTGCCTCGATCAGGCCCATGCCCATGTTGCCGGCGATCAGCACGCCGGCGACCAGCATGTTGACGTAGAGCGCGGCCAGCAAGGTGGCGCCTGCCGCCAGCAGCGCCGCGCTGGTGCCGGCCGGGCGCACGCCGGCGCGGATGGTCCAGGCCAGCAGCGCGCCGATCGGCAACGCCAGCCATGGCAGCGGGTGTCGTAGATACAACGCCGCCACCATCCATACGGCGCCGGCGGCCAGTCCCAGCATGGCGGCGCTGAACAGCACGAACACCGACAGCGATACGGTGCGCGCGCTCATCGGCGATGACACGTCAGGAGGGCAGGGCGCATGCGTCTTTCCGTCGGGTAAAGCGGCCATCATAACGTGTCGCCGGCGGGTATCCCTTGAGTTGTGGTGATTCCGGCCTGATCTGGGACAAGCGGCTGCGCGCGGCGGGCGGCATAATAGACAACCAGGGTTCGACGCATGGCCGTGCCCGCAGATACAGGATTGGCGTTGGCATGAGTGGTTTCAGTCTGAGCAGCGAACCCTTCACCCTGGTGCGTGATTGCGGCGCCGTGATGGTGCCGCAAGGCGACGTGGTGACCCTGCCGGCCGGCCAGATCGGCTACATCACCCAGGCGCTGGGCGGTAGCTTCACCGTTTACGTGGAAGGCAATCTGTTCCGTATCGCCGGCGACGACGCCGATGCGTTGGGCAAGGAACGACCGGCGCCGATCGAGGTGCCTGATGACGCCACCAACGCGGACGTGGAAAAACTGGCGTGGGACCAGTTGCGCACCGTGTTCGATCCGGAGATCCCGGTGAACGTGGTCGAGCTGGGGCTGGTCTACGACCTCAGCCTGGAGCAGACCGAATCCGGCGAGCGCAAGGTCTACGTGAAACTCACCCTGACCGCACCCGGCTGCGGCATGGGCGACATCCTGGTCGACGACGCACGCACCAAGCTGGAGATGATTCCCACGGTGGTCGAGGCGGATGTGGACCTGGTGTTCGATCCGCCGTGGACCCATTCGATGATGTCCGACGCGGCGAAGCTCGAAACCGGCATGCTCTGACTCCGAGCCGCCGTGCCCGCGAAAGTTGCCGGGGACTTCCCGGCTTCGCGCATTCCATCCGTTCCGACATGACGGCTCATCGCGGCACGCGACTTCGTGGCGCGCGGCTGCGTATCGCATGTGCCACCATTTTTTCTTCGCGCATCACTCACGTCGGCGGCGGCGCAGATCCCGCGTCCTGTGACTGCTGTCACCCTGCGTAGGAAAAAATCAGATTGTTGCGATGGTTCGCAAGGAATAACGTAGCCGGATTCGTCATCGGGGAGGTTGACGGATGATCCTTTGGCGGCCTGATCGCCGTCTTGCAGTTACGCGTCCACGCGCTGCCCATGCAACGGAATGCCAGGGGGAGGCAGTCGATCCGGACGTAGTTTGGGATCGCTAGACAGCACACGAAAAAAGGGGTCGTGCCTCGCACGGCAATTCTTGCATGGGGTCTACGTGGCCGCATCGGGCTCGTTTGTCCCGAAAATAGTGTCTAGGAGTTTTGAATGCCCAATCATTACCGTCTGAAATTGCTGGTTGCCGCGATTGGCATGGCTACTGCGTCGGTGGCCACCGCTGCCAACACGAAGACCTTGCACGCACAAGATCTCGGTGCGGTGCCGGCCGGTTCGCTGGCCGCCCAACTGAACCTTGGCCAGAACATGTCGCTGGTGCCGCGCAGTGCAGTGGCCATTCCCGGCGGGCACAAGGTCGTGCGTCAGCAGCAGATGTTCCGCGGCGTGCCGGTTTACGGCCGCAGCATTGCCGTGGTGCAGGATGCCAATGGCAATGCGCTGCGTGCCACCGGCGAGCTGATGCAGGACGCCCAGCTCGGCCTGGCCTCGGTCGCGCCGAAGCTGAATGCCGCCCGCGCCATCGCGGCGCTGCAGTCGCACGCGCACACCACCCTGATCGGTGGCGCCACGATCAGCAACCAGATGACCGACCTGTTCGTGTACCCGCAGGACAACGGCACGGCGCGCCTGGTCTATCGCGTGTCCTACTTCGTCGGCGGCGCGAATCCGTCGCGCCCGACCGCGATCGTCGACGCCAACACCGGCGAGGTGATCAAGAGCTGGAACGGCCTGACCGATGCCTCCGCCACCGGCCCCGGCGGCAACACCAAGACCGGCAAGTACCTCTACGGCACCGACTACGCCGCGCTCGACGTGACCCAGTCCGGCAGCACCTGCACGCTGGTCAACACCAACGTCAAGACCTACAACCTCAACCACGGCACCAGCGGTGGTTCGGTGGTCAGCTTCACCTGCCCGAACAGCGACACCGATGCCACCAACGGCGCGTATTCGCCGGTCAACGACGCGCATCATTTCGGTGGCGTCGTGCACGACATGTACACCGCCTACACCGGCGCGCCGCCGCTGAGCATCCAGCTGGTGATGAAGGTGCACTACAAGTCGAACTACGAGAACGCGTTCTGGGACGGCAGCGCGATGTACTTCGGCGACGGCGCCAGCACGTTCTATCCGCTGGTGTCGCTGGACGTGACCAGCCACGAGATCAGCCACGGCTACACCGAGCAGAACTCGGGCCTCGAGTACAGCGGCCAGTCCGGCGGCATGAACGAGGCGTATTCGGACATCGCCGGCGAAGCGGCCGAGTTCTACGACCGCGGCGCCGCCGACTTCCTGGTCGGTCGCGACATCGTCAAGACCAGCGCCGGCATCGGCGACGCCCTGCGCTACATGTGCAACCCGCCGCAGGATGGCGGCTCGATCGACAACGCGGCGAACTACACCTCCAGCCTCGACGTGCATTATTCGAGCGGCGTGTACAACAAGGCGTTCTGCCTGCTGGCCAAGACCAGCGGCTGGGACGTGAAGAAGGCATTCCAGGCCTTCGCGCTCGCCAACAAGTCGTACTGGACGACCACGTCCACCTTCAACTCCGGCGCCTGCGGCGTGCAGTCGGCGGCGACCGACTTGGGCTACAACGCGAACGACGTGATCGCCGCCTTCACCGGCGTAGGCGTGAGCTGTTCGGGTGGCGGTGGCGGCGGTACCACCAGCGAGCTGCAGAACAACGTGGGCGTCACCGGCGTGTCCGGTGCGACGGGTGGCGACAACGACTACTTCATCACCGTGCCGACCGGCGCCAGCAATCTGGTGATGTCGATCTCCGGCGGCACCGGCGATGCCGACCTGTACACCAAGTTCGGCAGTGCGCCGACCACCAGCAGCTACGACTGCCGCCCGTACAAGGCCGGCAATGCGGAAAGCTGCACCGTGACCGCGCCCAGTGCAGGCAAGTACTACATCAAGGTGCACGGCTATTCGGCGTACTCCGGCGTCACGGTCAAGGCGTCCTACAGCACCGGCGGCGGTAGCGGCGGCCTGCAGGATGGCGTGCCGGTAACCGGTCTGGCCGGTTCCTCGGGTCAGGAGCTCAGCTACACGGTGACGGTGCCGTCGGGCAGCAATCTGGCCATCGCGATCTCCGGCGGCACGGGTGACGCGGACCTGTACGTGAAGAAGGGTTCCGCTCCGACCACCAGCAGCTACGACTGCCGCCCGTACAGGACCGGCAATGCGGAAACCTGCTCGTTCAGTGCGGCCTCGGGCACCTACTACATCAAGGTGCGCGGCTATACGTCGTTCTCGGGCGTGTCGCTGGTGGCCAACTGGTAAGCCCCCTGACGGGCCAGGGATGACCCGCCGTTTTTCCCAAGGAGCAGTAGCTGCAACGCGGGCCCGGTCGGATCGGCCGGGCCCGTTTTTTCTGCGCGCGAATCAGCCGGCGACTTCCTCGAAACGGTTGGCGTCGCGGTTCTTGCGCACCTTGGCCGGGTCCCACACGCGGCCGTTCATGGTGATGTAGACGCCGTCGGGCAGGGTCTGCACCGCGGCCACCGCGCAACCGACGTTGAACACCGCGTCGGAGCCCTGGAAGCGTGCCGGGTTCAGCGCGCCGGTCAGCACGATCACCTTGCCCTTGATGCTGGCCAGTTCGCGCGCGGTCTCGACCATGGTGTCGGTGCCGTGGGTGACCAGCACGTGGCGGTGCGGCTGCGCCTCGATCGTCGAGCGCACCAGCGCGCGGTCCTCGGCGCCCATGTGCAGGCTGTCCTTGCGCAGGATCGGGATCACGTCGAACTGGAACGCCACGCCGAGCTGGCCGAGGATCTCGCCGATCTGCGGCGCACCGATCTTGTAGTCCGACTTGTCGTCGAAGTAGATCTTGTCGATGGTGCCGCCGGTGGTGACGATGGTCAGGTGCTGCATGTCGGTGGGCCGTGGAGGGAGTTCCGGCATTTTAGCCCGTGCAGACACATGCGTGCCTGTAGGAGCCCGCTTGCGGGCGATGCTCTTCCGATGTGTGACAAAAGCATCGCCCGCAAGCGGGCTCCTACGCCAAGAGCCGTTTACCCCAGCAGCAGGGCGGTGTTGTCGGCGTCCGGCGCGACCAGCCGGTCGAGGCCAAGATTGATGAAGCGCCGCCGCGCCGCGGCCGGACGGCGGTCGCCGTGGCGATCCGACCAGGTGGCCTGGCGTGCCAGCAGCGCCGCCGCGGCGCAGCGTGCCAGGGTGAAGGCGAGGCCGCGCGCACCGGCCTCCAGCGTGTCGCGCGCGGCCGCATGCTGGTCGAGCCAGCGCGCCGCGGCGTCCAGCGTCTGTCGGATCGCGCTGGCCGCATGCATGTCGTCGTTGCCATCCAGCCAGCTCGCGCAGGCCGTGCGCAACGCGCCCAGGCTGTCGCCGGCCAGCGCGCGCAGGCTGTCCAGCGACAGCACGTTGGTGGTGCCTTCCCAGATCGCGTACACCTGCGCGTCGCGCAGCAGCTGCGGCAGGCCGGTGTCCTCGATGTAGCCGGCGCCGCCGAAGCACTCCAGCGCCTCCGAGCACATCTGCGCCGCCAGCTTGCCGGTCCACAGCTTGGCCAGCGGGGTGAGCAGGCGCAGCAGCGCGGCCTCGTGCGGCTGCGCCGCGCCGTGCTCGACTTGGCCCAGCAGTTGCGCGATCTCGAACGCCAGCGCGAACGCGCCCTCGAACTCGGCCTGCATGTCGGCCAGCGTCTGCGCGTGCAGCGGCTGCTCGATCAATGGACGGCCAAACGCGCGCCGGCGCTCGGCGAAATCGCGCGCCAGGCTGAGCGCGCGGGCCATGCTGGCGACCGCGCAGACCGCGTTCCACGTGCGCGTGACGTTGAGCATCGGCGCCACCTGGCGCACGCCGTGGGCCAACTCGCCCAGCGGCCACGCGGGCAGGCCGTCGAGATGGATTTCCGCGGTGGGCAGTTCCTGCGTGCCGAGCTTGTCCTTCAAGCGGTCGATCACCAGCTCCGGCTTGCGTCGCGCGCCGTCCATCGTCTCGACATAGAACAGCGCCAGCGCCGCGGTGCCCGCGGCCGCGGCGCCTTCGGGCCGCGCCAGCGCCAGCGCCGCCTCGCCGACCACCGCCGAGCTGAACCACTTGCGCCCGTACAGGCGCCACTGCCCGGCGGCATCCTGCCGCGCGACGGTTTCGGTGTGGCCGACATCGGAGCCGCCGGCGGTCTCGGTCATCCACTGGCCGCTGAGCCAGAAGGTGGCCGGATCGCGGCTGAGGAAATGCGGCAGCACGCGCTCGATCAGTTCGCGGTTGCCGGAGGCCTTGATCGCGGTGGCGGCGCCGTCGGTCATCGCCAGCGGGCAGGTGTAGAACTCGCTGGCGAGGTGGTACAGGTAGACGCGGGCAAATTCCTCCAGCCGCCCGTACGCACTATCGCCGTGGCCGGCGGCCAGTACCGCATGCCGTGTCGTCATCGCCGCGCCTTCCTGCCACGCCGGCGTCAACTCGATGCGGTCCACCCGCCGGCCCCACGCGTCCCACTGCGTCAGCACCGGCTTGCGCCGCGTCGTGGTGCACGCGCGCTGCCACGCCATCTGCGCGTAGTCGCCGAGCGCGCCGAGGTCGGCATTCAGCGCCGCGCGGCGCTCGGCCGGCAGCGCACGGTCGAGCAAGGCCAGCAGCGCACGGTCGCTGCGATACGGGTGCGGCAGTTGCGGTGAATCCTGCAGGAAGGCCATGGCGCGCTCCGCCCAGAGTCGAGGTGTCGAGTATAGGCATGCGGGCATTCGGCGCGTGGCGCTGGCATCATCGAAAGCCACTCCCCAGCGCAGGCGCCATCCATGCGATTTTCCGAAGCGATGCAGACGGTCACGCGTCATGGCGACGGCTGGCAGGCCACGATCAGCGAGGACTGGCTGCAGGGGCGCAGCGCCTTCGGCGGCCTGCAGGCGGCACTCGCCCTGCGCGCGATGCGCGAGCTGGTGCCGGCGGACATGCCGTTGCGCAGCCTGCAGACCACCTTCGTGGCACCGGTGCCGGCCGGCAACGTGGCCATTCGCGCGCAATGCCTGCGCGCAGGGCGCAGCGTCATCCAGGTCGAGGCCAGCCTGTGCGACGGCGAACAGACACTGTGCCGGCTGCTCGGCGTATTCGGCCGTGCGCGCCCCTCGGCGTTGGACTTCCAGCCCGAACAACCGCCCGTCGTGGCGGTGGCGCCGCAGGAGCTGCATTACGTCGAAGGCCGCATGCCCACCTTCACCCAGCACTTCCGCGCCAGCTGGCTGCGCGGCGACCTGCCGTTCAGCGGCGGCCACCAGCGCGACAGCGTGCTGCAACTCTCCCTGCGCGACGACGGCCCGCCGGACGAAACCCACGTACTCGCCTTCGCCGATTTCATCCCGCCGATCGCCCTATCGATGTTCGCCACGCCCACCCCCGGCAGCTCACTCACCTGGATGCTCGAACTGCTGCGCGACCGCTACGACGACCTCGGCCTGGACGACTGGCGCGTCGATGCGGAACTGATCGCCGCCCGCGACGGCTACACCAACCAGAGCGTGATGCTGTGGGGGCCGCGCGGCGAGCCGGTGGCGTTGAGCCGGCAGAGCATGGTGGTGTTCGGGTGAGGTGGGAGTGTTTCGTGTACGGCGTTCGCGCTGTGATCGTGTGCGTGGAGACACGGCGGGATTAGACGGCGGGATTAGGCTGCACCAAGCGCAGCAACTTGTTGATCTGTGTAGGCCTGAGCCCTGTCGTGTACGGCGACGAGCACGGGATAGGCTGCAGGATTACACTTCATTTTGAAATCTATTTAGCGTTAGCGTGCAAATGAAGAATCTCGCAATCGGATTGCTCCTTTCTACAAGCCAGCTTCTTGCAGGTTGTGCCACGCATTCGCAAGGGCAGATCTACAAGGGTAGCTATTTCTACAACTTTGAGAGCTCCTCGTTCACGCCTGCAGGCTCCTATGAGGCTTGGTGCGTCAACAGCGTCGAGTTGGCTCAAGCACAGCTTCCGTCTGCCCAGTCTGGTACCGCAGATGTTGTAGTCCAAGGGAGCCTCAGCCCAAAAGGTCACTACTGCAATCTCGGCGCATCTAGGCACGTGCTTAAGATCTACAAGGTGGTTTCAGTGGCCAACCTAAAGTCCATGGACTAAGGTTAGCGCGCTAACCAGTCGTTCAAGGCGGACGGCTGTGCCGCCGCTTAACTCCAGCGTTAGACATCAGGGAGAGAGTCGTGAACTGGGGAAAGATCACCAAGTACGCTGCCGCTCTATTTGCTACGCAGTTCACGATCGGCTTCCTTGAAGGTTTGTTCTCCACCACGGGCGCCGGCGCTGGCATCGCGGTGTCGCTCGTCAGCGCCGCAGCTTCCTTCACTTTGTGTGGGGTAGTATTTACCCACTTTGCTGCCCATCAGCCATTCATGCCATTCGCTCACGCTTGGGCTGCGCTAGTACTTCAAGTAGCTGTGGCGTCAGTGTTCGCGCAGGTACTCACTGGTTGGCTCGGCAAGGCATCGCCACTTCTATTCGCTTTAGAGTGGCTCGTACTTGTGTGCGCTCTCTTGGCTGGTACTGCACTCGGTTCCACCCTGCGGCAAAGAGTCAGACAACCGGCTAACGTCTAACATTTCGTTCAAGGCGGACGGCTTCGCCGCCGCTTAACTCCAGCGTTAGGGCGCACATGGAAGATTTACAGAACCTGTACGAGCAAACTACTCTGCGCATGCTGGCGCAGTTCCAGTTTATTGAGCAGTCCCTGAAGTATTACATCTCCATCGCCTATGAATTTATCGAGTTGCGGCTCGATGGTGCAATACATTTTGGTTATTCCAGCAAAGACCTAGATTCACTTTCGCTGGAGAGACTTCTAACGATATTCTGCAAACTCAACGCAAACACAAAAGTTGTCACGCGTTTGAATAAGCTAAAAACCCAGAGGAACCATATTGCTCACAAAGCTCTAACGGTTGCTATGGGGCGATATGCGGACATCAAAGCATTAAGATCTGGTCTAGATTCGTACGATTCGCTGCAGCCTGAGCTAAGCGCGTGCATAGACGAGTTGCGTGAGGAGATCCGTACGCTCGGGAACAAATTCGGCGCAGCACAACAGCAGAAATCCGACGCACTCGATCGTCGTATGAGGCTGGAGAAATCGGGTGCGCCCTAACAATTCGTTCAAGGTGGACGGCTTCGCCGCCGCTTAACTCCAGCGTTGACCGCTCACCTGACCAAACCGCCGGCACCAGCACTCCACCTACACCCCATCCTCCTCCCCCTACACCACCCATCGCCCCAACCCCACGCCACCTCATTGCTACGCTCCCTACGCCGCCAGCTGGGCGGCTTTTTCTTGACGCAAGGGAGTGTTTCCATGAGCAATGACAATCGTATTTCCGCCGTGCTGTCGGATGAGGATGTGGCGACGGTGCAGGGGGCGTTGACGGCGATCCGCGGGGTGCTGCCGTTTCTGGTGACGCTGGCGGTGCAGGAGCGGCGCGAGTTGCCGAAGATGGGGCCGAAGTCGATCGGCTTCGACGAGAAGTGCACGACCTACATGGGCAACCGGGCGGAGTTCGTGCCGGGTTTCGTGGACCTGGCCGAGGTGCAGAAGGATCGCACCCTGCGTGCCCAGTTGCTGCGTTTTGCGGCGGAGCTGCAGACCCTGGCGACCAGCGTGGACGACACCGTGCAACTGGTGTCCAGCGAGGTATGGATGGCCGACCTGGCCTACTACCAGAGCGTGCGCGAGGCGGCGCACCGCAGCCGCGCCGGCGCGCAGGATATCTACGATGACCTGCGCCAGCGCTTCCCCGGCACGCGCGCCGGCCAGGCTACGCCCGAGCCGGCAGCCGCCTGATGCCTCACATCCGGCGGGGTGGGCAAGCCATTCCGCCGGGTTTGCGCATGGTCGGTGCCGGGTATCTGGATATCGGCGTCGAGGGCTTTTCAATCTACGCCGACCCGCGCGGCCTCCCCGCCGATTGAATTTCAATCCACGCCGGGCGGCAGGATGTCCCCGCCGATGTCGCCGCACTCGACACCGACTGTCTGGCTGTCCCCGCCGGGTATCGGCACCTCCCCATCGATTGCATTTCAATCCCCGCCAACTGCGGCGCTATCGGCGTCGGGTGTTTGCCGGTCGGCGTCAAAGATCAGCCACTCCCTGCCGACTGAAATTCAGTCGACGTCGACTGCCGAGAGACTCGACGCCGAGCATCGTCACTGCCCGTTCGCCCCACACCTCGTCATTCCGGCGAAGGCCGGAATCGCTTTTCAACGGCGAAGCAGGTGTGTCGCACCTTAGGCGCGCGACCAGGTGTTCCAACGCGCAAAGCCAATGCGATTCCGGCCTTCGCCGGAATGACGTTGTAGGGGTGCGTGATTTCACCGAATGCGTGAAGGGCGTGCTCTCGCGGGATGCGCTGCAGTCAATCCACCGAACGGCACCGAACGGGGTCAGGTTCACTTATCAATGGTCGGGCGTGACGCCGCCGGTCAATCGCGCGTTGGCGGCGTAGCCGGCGGCCGCCGCTTCACCCCGGCGCCCAGCGCCGCGATCAGCAGCACGGTCAGCACGATCTCCGCCATCGCCAGCCAGCGCTCGCCCGCCGAACTCCATGCCTCGGACACGCCGTGGCAGAAGTAGAACAGGCTGAGGATGCCGACCCAGAGCAGGGCGCGGCGCACGTCGCGCAGGGCGAGCAGGGGCAGCAACAGCGGGATGACGGTGATCGCCAGCAGCAGGGTCAGCGACATGCCCTGCGGCGGCACCAGCCAGGCATGCCAGGCGAGTTGCAGCACGACGAGCAAGGCCCAGGCGACCAGGCCGACGCGATAGACGGGCAGGATGGGTGCGCGCGTGGCGGCGGTCATGGCGTGTCCGCCAGCCGGCGGGCCACGTCGGCCAGGCGCCGGCCCAGCGCGCGGGCCAGTTCGCGTTCGTGTTCGCTGATCGGGTTGTCGCCCTTGGCGCCGGCGACGTGACTGGCGCCGTACGGGGTGCCGCCGCTTTGCGTGGCGGTCAGCGCCGGCTCGGTATACGGCACGCCCAGCAGCAGCATGCCGTGATGCAGCAGCGGCAGCGCCATGCTCAGCAAGGTGGACTCCTGGCCGCCGTGCATGGTGCTGGTGGAGGTGAACAGCGCCGCCGGCTTGCCGACCAGCGCGCCGCTGGCCCATTCGGCGCCGGTGGTGTCGAGAAAATATTTCAGCGGCGCGGCCATGTTGCCGAAGCGGGTGGGGCTGCCCATGGCGAGCCCGACGCAGTCGAGCAGGTCCTGCTTCTGTACGTACGGCGCGCCGTCCTCGGGTTCCGGCGGTTGCGCGATTTCGGTCACCGGCGCCACCGGCGGCACCTGGCGCAGGCGCGCGCGCATGCCGGGCACTTCCTCGATGCCGCGCGCGATCAGGCGCGCCAATTGGGCGGTGTGGCCGCTGCGGCTGTAGTACAGGACCAGGATCTCTTGATTCATGTGGCGCGGCTCATGTGTTTGAGGCATTCATTGGCAATACGCTAGTGTACCGGCCGGTACCCACGATGTTGGTGGTCCGCCCAGGCCGCCAGCGAAAGGACAGCGATGATCCGGCGCTTCAATCACGAACGCACGAAGAGCTTCAGCCGCTTCATCTGGCAGCGCTTCGTCGACGACAAGTGCTTCGAGACGGCGGGTGCGCTGTCGTACACCACCCTGGTCTCGCTGGTGCCGTTGACGGTGGCGGTGTTCGCGATGTTCTCGGCGTTCCCGGTGTTCCAGCCGGCGCGCGACACGCTGATCAATTTCGTGTTCAACAATTTCGTGCCGTCGACCGGCGAGGCGGTGCAGGCGACCATGCTGGGGTTTGCGGCGAATGCCAGCAAGCTCACCGGCATCAGCATTCTGGTGATGCTGTTCAGCGCGCTGGCGATGATGATCAGCATCGAGGACCGGCTGAACCGGATCTGGCGCGTGCACCAGCCGCGCAGCTGGAGCTCGCGCTTGCTGCTGTACTGGGCGGCGTTGACGCTGGGGCCGATCCTGGTGGTCGGCGGCATCGCGGTGACCTCGTACGTGACCGCGGCGCCGTTGCTGCACAGCGCCGCCGACCAGCTCGGCGGGGTCACCCGGAGCTTGCTTAGCACGCTGCCGTTCCTGGTGACGTTCTTTACGCTGTGGCTGATGTATTCGGTGATCCCGAACTGCAAGGTGTCGCGCCGCGACGCGGCGATCGGCGCGCTGCTCGGCGCGGTGCTGTTCGAGATCGCGCGCTGGGGTTTCGGCCAGTTCGTGCAGCAGGCGCAGACCTACCAGCAGATCTACGGCGTGCTGGCGGCGATTCCGATCTTCCTGCTGTGGATCTACCTGTCGTGGGTGATCGTGATCCTGGCCGCGTCGATCGCCGCCTCGGCGTCCGCGTTCGAATACCACGCGCCGATGCAGACGCTGCCCGAAGGCGCCGAGTTCCTCGGGCTGCTGGTGCTGCTGCGGCATTTCGTCGAAGCGCAGCGCAGCGGCGACTGCGTGGACCCGGCCGACCTGCGCGTGCGCGAGCCGTACCTGCGCAGTGCGCTGATCGCCGCCTACATCGACGACCTGCAGCAGGCCGACCTGATCCAGCGCGGCGAAGCCGGCGGCTGGCTGCTGTGCCGCAGCCTGGACAGCACCGACCTGCTGCGCGTGTACCGGCATACCAGCTACCGTCTGCCGCTGCGGCCGGTGGAAGAAGCGGCCGCGCTGGGCATTGCGCTGCCGCCGGAGCTGCTGGCGATGCTGGCCGAACTGGCCGCCGCGCTGCAGGCGAAACTGGGCGCCCGGCTCGACCAGATCTATCCCCCTGCCGCCGACCCGGCGGCTGACACCGAGGAACTTCCCGCATGACCGTGTTCTCCTTCCTGTCCCGCCCGGCGGCCGTCCTGGCCGTGGCGTTCGCATTTGCCATGCCCGTGCAGGCGGCGATGCCGGAGCGGCCGACCCTGCACGTCGCCACGCTGGACGGCAAGACGTTCGACCTGGCCGCGCAGCGCGGCAAGTGGGTGATCGTCAACTACTGGGCGACCTGGTGCGTGCCGTGCATCAAGGAGATGCCGGACATCTCGCGCTTCGTCGCCGCGCACAAGAACGTGGTGGCGATCGGGCTGGCCTACGAGGACAGCGAACCGGCCGACATCAAGGCGTTCCTGGCCAAGCACCCGGTGGTGTACCCGATCGCCCAGGTCACTTTGGACCAGCCGCTGAAGGATTTCGACGAGCCGCGCGGCCTGCCCACCACCTACCTGATCAGCCCCGACGGCAAGGTGGCCAAACACATCGTGGGACCGGTGACCGAGGCGTCGCTGGAAGGCCTGATCGAGGCCAAGTGATGCCAACCGCGAGATTCATCGTCAGCGGGCGGGTGCAGGGCGTGTGCTATCGCGCCAATGCCCGTGAGCAGGCGTTGGCGCTTGGGCTGGCCGGCCATGCGAAGAACCAGCGCGACGGCAGCGTCGAGGTGCTGGCCGGCGGCACGGCGCGGGCGCTCGATGCGCTGGAGCGCTGGCTGCGGCGGGGACCGCCGGCCGCGCGGGTCGAAACGGTCAGCCGCGAGGACTTGCCGGAGCAGGATCTGCACGGTTTCCACACCGGCTAGAACGTATCGGGCACCCACGATGCCTGCTCGGTGACGTGCTCGGTCTTCGGCTTGCCCTTGAGCCTGGGCAATTTCACCGCGGGGACCGCTTCGTCGTGCAGCGGCACCTGTTGCAGCAGGTGCCGGATCAGGTTGATCCGGCCGCGCTTCTGGTCGTTGAAATCGACCACGAACCAGGGCGCGTGGTCGTGCTGCGTGCGCTCGATCATCACGTCGCGCAGCCGGCCCATCTCGGCGTACTTCTGGCGTGCGACCAGGTCCACCGGCGAGAGCTTCCAGCGCTTCAGCGGATCGTCGGCACGCTCGGCGAAGCGCTTTTCCTGCTCGGCCTGGTCCACCGCCAGCCAGTACTTGATGAGGATGATGCCGTCGTCGGCGAGCAGCTTCTCGAACGCCGGCACGGCGTCCAGGAACGCTGCGTACTGATCGCTGCTGCAGAAGCCCATCGCTGGCTCCACCACCGCGCGGTTGTACCAGCTGCGGTCGAACAGCACGAATTCGCCGGCGCCGGGCAGGTGGGCGACGTAGCGCTGGAAGTACCACTGCGTGGCTTCGACCTCGCTTGGTTTGGGCAGGGCCACGATGCGGTAGCCGCGGGTGTCCAGGCTCTCGGTGATGGCCTTGATGGTGCCGCCCTTGCCGGCGGCGTCGCGGCCTTCGAAGATCACCAGCAGCCGCTTGCCGCTGCTGCGCAGGCCGTGCTGCAGCCGCACCAGGTCGAGCTGCAGTTCCTTCATCGCCTTGCGGTAGTGCTTGCCCATGGGTATCCAGCCTCGAAACTTCTCAACCTCGTCATTCCGGCGAAGGCCGGAATCGCACCTGACTTTCGCACACTGGCAAGAGCGATTCCGGCCTTCGCCGGAATGACGACAAGGGGCAGGGTAACCCAGCACCCCGTGACAGCGAGGTTCAGGCGCTGCCGAGCGCCTGCAGCAGGTCGGCCTGGTGTTCGCGGGTCAGCGTGTCGATCAGTTCGCCCAGGTCGCCCTGCATGATCTCGGGCAGGCGGTACAGGGTGAGGTTGATGCGGTGGTCGGTGATCCGGCCCTGCGGGTAGTTGTAGGTGCGGATGCGCTGGCTGCGGTCGCCCGAACCCACCTGCAACCGGCGCGCCTCGGCCTGCACCGCATGCTGCTTGCTCTGCGCCTCGTCGAGCAGGCGCGCCTTCAGCAGGCCCATCGCGCGAGCGCGATTCTTGTGCTGGCTGCGCTCTTCCTGGCACTCCACCACGGTGCCGGTGGGCAGGTGGGTGATGCGGATCGCCGAGTCGGTCTTGTTGACGTGCTGGCCGCCGGCGCCGGAGGCGCGGAAGGTGTCGACCTTGAGGTCGGCCGGGTTGATGGCGATCTCATCGATCTCGTCCAGTTCGGGCAGGATCGCCACGGTCGCTGCCGAGGTGTGGATGCGCCCCTGCGACTCGGTTTCCGGTACGCGCTGCACGCGATGCGTGCCGGATTCGAACTTCAGCCGCGAGTACGCGCCCTTGCCCTCGACGCGGGCCACGATCTCCTTGTAGCCGCCGTGCTCGCCGGCGTGTTCGCTGAGCACCTCGACGTGCCAGCGGCGGTTCTCGGCGTAGCGCAGGTACATGCGGAACAGGTCGCCGGCGAAGATCGCCGCCTCGTCGCCGCCGGTGCCGGCGCGCACTTCGAGATACAGGTTGGCCTCGTCGCGCGGGTCCTTCGGCAGCAGCAGGAGCTGCAGTTCGCCGTCGAGGTCGAGCAGGCGCTGCTCCAGCCGGCGCACGTCGTCGACCGCCATCTCGCGCAGCTCGGGGTCGTCCAGCATCGCGCGGGTTGCGGCCAGCTCGCGCTCGGCCTGGTCGTGCTCGCGCAGCGAGGCGGCGACCGGTTCGAGCTGGGCGTATTCCTGCGACAGTTCGCGGAAGCGCGTGTTGTCGGCGAGCACGTCGGGCTGCGACAGCAGCAGGCCGATTTCCTCATGGCGCTCGGCCAGTGCCTCGAGCTTGCGGCGGATCGAAGGAGTCATGGGATGAAAGACAAGTGGCGGGAGATGAGTGGCAAAGCAACGGCTTCACCGCAGTGACCGGGACACGACGAGCGGCAGCCAGCCGCATTCGCTATTCGCCCCGCGACCCGGCCTTTTCTTCGTCCAGCCCGTACAGCCGGCCGGCGGCGTGCAGCAGGTCGAGATCGCCGCTCAACGCGGCTTCGCGCAGGCGTGCGCTGGGGTGGTGCAGCAGCTTGTTGGTCAGCGTGTTGGCGAGGAAGGCCAGCGCCTCGTCGGCCGACTTGCCGTGGGCCAGCATCGCGCGGGCCTTGCCCAGCACTTCGTCGCGATAGACCTCGGCATGCTGGCGCATGTCGACGGCCGGATTCTTCAGGGTCAGCGCGCGGCGCCAGGCCATGTAGCGCTCTACCTGCAGGTCGATGATCGCCTCGGCCTCGTGCGCGGCGGCGGCGCGCGAGCGCAGGTTGTCGTCGATCACCTGGCGCAGGTCGTCGATGCCGTAGAGATACACGTCGGGCAGCTCGCCCACGCCGACCTCGATGTCGCGCGGCACCGCGATGTCGACCATGAACATCGGCTTGCGTTTGCGCGTGGCCATCGCCTGCTCGACCATCGCGCGGGTCACGATCGGCTGCCGCGCGGCGGTGGAGGAGATCACGATGTCGGCTTCGGCCAGGTGCTGCGGCAGGTCGGCCAGCGCGATCGCGTAGCCGCCGTGGCGGCCGGCCAGTTCCTGCGCGGTCTCCGGCGTGCGGTTGGCCACGATCAGTCGGCGCACCTGCTTTTCGGCCAGGTGCCGCGCGGCCAGTTCGATGGTGTCGCCGGCGCCGATCAGCAGCACGCAGGCGTGTTTCAGGTCGGCGAACACCTGCTCGGCCAGGCGCACCGCGGTGAACGCGACCGACACCGTGTGCGCGCCGATGCGGGTGTCCGTGCGCACCCGCTTGGCCACCGCGAAGGTGTGCTGCAGCAGGCGGTCCATCGGCGCCTTCAGCGACTGCGCCTCGCGCGCCAGCTGGTAGGCGTCCTTCACCTGGCCGAGGATCTGCGGCTCGCCCAGCACCATCGAGTCCAGCCCGGTGGCGACGCGGAACATGTGGCGCACGGCCTCGTCTTCGTCGTGCCGGTACAGGAACTCATCCAGCTTGCCGGGGGTCAGATGGTGGTGACGATTCAACCATGCCTGCGGGATGTCCTCCGCGCCTGCCGCGACGCCGACGTACAGCTCGGTGCGGTTGCAGGTGGACAGGATCATCGCCTCCTCCACGCCGGGTTCGCGGGCCAGCTCGTGCAGGGCCTCGCCTGCGGCGTCCGCATCGAACGCCACCTGCTCGCGCAGGCTGACCGGCGCGGTGAGGTGATTGAGCCCGAGGGCGATCAGCGGCATGGTGGCGGGAACATCTCGGCGGCAGGGATCCGGCGGCGTAGGCTAAGCTTGGTGCAACGTCGCCAGACGGTGGCTCGGGCGATCAGAACAGGCATGTGGATGGAGAGTAGTGTGCGGAGCGGGGCGAGCAAGTTCAAGCAACTGCGGCATTTTACGGCAGTAACCGCGCTGGCGCTGGGCCTGGCCGCCTGCGCCGGCACGCCTCTGCGCTCCGCCCCGAAAGCGGCCGCCACGCCGCAGCCGCTGGCGCGGCTGACGGTGGTCACGCCGGATGCCGACCACGACGTGCTGGCGCAGCTGCTGGCCGGCGAGATGGCGCTGACCCGCACCGACCTGAAAGCCGCGTCCGGCCATTACGACAAGGCGATGGCCTTGAGCAACGACCCGCAGGTGGCCGAGCGCGCCGCCGGGCTGGCGATTGCCGTGCATGACGGCGCCGCCGCCCAGCGCGCACTGGATCGCTGGCAGGCGCTGGGTGCCAAGCCCGCCGCGATGGCCCAGGTGCGAGCCCAGCTGGCGCTGGATCGCGGCGATACCGCCGAGGCGCGACGTCAGCTGGAACTGTTGATCGGCAGCGGCGACAAGGACGCGTGGCGCCAGTTCGGCCGCGTCCTCGTCGGCGCCCGCGACCAGGCCCAGGCTGCCCGCCTGCTGGAAGCGTTGGCCACGCCGGCGCGCCTGCCCGGCGATGCCCACGCCTGGCTGGCGATGAGCGAGCTGGGCGACCAGTTCGGCCGGCACGCCTACGCCGTGCAGATTGCCGACGCGGCGATGCAGCGGTTCAGGAGTGCCGAAACCTACGCCTGGGCGGCGCAGATGAAGTTCAAGGACGGCGACCACGACGGCGCCCGTGCGCTGCTGCAGAAGGCGCTGGCGAAGGATCCGCAGAATGCCCAGCTGCGCCTGGCCTATGCCGGCATGCTCAGCCAGGCCGGTGACTATGCGGGCGCCAGCAAGCTGCTGGCGCATGGCCCGCAGAACGCCGACATCTATGCCATGCGTGCCGGGTTGGCCGCGCATGATCGGAACGACAAGGCGCTGGCCTCGTTGTACCAGGAATTGCAGAAGGCGCCGCCCGAGGTTCGCGAAAGCAGCGCCTACCTGCTCGGCCAGCTGGCCGAGATGCAGCATCGCGAGGCCGAGGCGCTGGCCTGGTATGACCAGGTGGGCGACACCGACGAGCACGCGTTCGACGCCGACCTGCGCAGCGCGATGATCCTGCACACGCAGGGCAAGCGCGCCGACGCGCATGAGTTGCTGGGGCAGCTGCAGCTGGCCTATCTCGACCAGCCCGCGCAGTTGCGCCAGGCCTGGCAGGCCGACGCCGAGCTGTATCTGCGCGAGCAGAACTACGCGAAGGCCGAGGCCGCGTTCAGCCGTGCGCTGCAGGTGGTGCCGGACGATCCGGGGTTGCTGTACGGCCGCGGCCTGGCCTATGCCGAGGCCGGCCAGATCGACCAGGCGGTGCAGGACTTCCAGCATCTGCTGAAGATCAAGCCGGGCGACGTCGACGCCAGCAATGCGCTGGGCTACACCCTCGCTGACGCGAACCGCGACCTGGCCGAGGCCGAGCGGCTGATCCGCGCGGCCCGTAGCGCGAAGCCGGATGATCCGGCGATCGCCGACTCCTGGGGCTGGCTGCAATACCGCATGGGCAACCTGGACCAGGCCGCGCAGACCCTGCGCCGCGCCTGGCTGGCGCGCAAGGACGCCGACGTCGGCGTGCACCTGGGCGAGGTGCTGTGGAAGCAGGGCCACCAACAGGACGCGCAACAGGTCTTCGACGAAGTGCGCAAGCTCGACCCGCACAACGTCGCCTTGCAGGAAACCCTGAAGCGGTTGCATCCATGAGGCGGCGCCTGCGCCTTCTCCTCGCCGTCGCCCTGCCATTGCTGCTTGCCGCCTGTGTGCCGCAGGCGGTACGCGTGAAGGGCGACGCCGGCCTGCTCAATGCGCAACTCGCGCGCGAACAGATGCTGGCACAGGCCGACCACTGGGTGCTGCAGGGCCGGCTCGGCGTCTCCAACGGCAAGGACGGCGGCAGCGGCAGCTTCAGCTGGACCCAGGACGGCGAGCAGTACGAGTTCGTGCTGCGCGGGCCGGCGATCAGCGGCATGAATTTCCGCCTCAGCGGCGGTCCGGATGGCGCCCTGCTGGAAGGCATGGCGCACGGCCCGTTGCGTGGCCCCGATGCCGAGGCGCTGATGCGCAAGGCACTCGGCTGGGAAGTGCCGCTGCGCGACCTGCGTGCCTGGGTGCTCGGCCTGCGCGCGGACAGCGGCCCGGCCGAGTTGAGCTTTGGCGAGAACCGGCTGCCCTCGCTGCTGCTGCAGGATGGCTGGGCGGTCGACTACCGCGAGTGGGACGACGCGCGCCAGCCGCCGCTGCCGACGAAGGTGTTCGCCGCGAAAGCGCCGTACAAGGTGAAGCTGTCGATCGAGTCCTGGCAGTTCCGCTGATGGGTTAGGCTTGGCGCCCCGTTGACCGTCGCAGCAGCAACAGAACCCGCATGTCCTTCCCGATCGAACGTGCCGACCCCAGCCAGGTCGAGGCCTTGTGCGCGATCGAGCGCAAGGCCGTGCAGCTGTTCCGCGGCCACCCGGCGTGGCCTAGCTATGCGGCCGTGTCGATCCCACCGGAGCTGCTGCACCAGGCGATCGGCCGCGGCCTGGTCTGGGCGGCGCTGGACGGGGCGGGCGAACCGGTCGGCTTTGTCTGGCTGGATGCCGAGCTGGCCGATGGCGCGACCGGCATCGCCGAGATCGATGTGCTGCCGGAATACGGCCGGCGCGGCATCGGCGCGGCCCTGCTCGAACACGCCTGCGCGTGGGCGCGTGCGGCCGGCTACCGGCGGATGGACCTGGGCACGCTGGCCGATGTGCCGTGGAATGCCCCGTTCTACGCGAAACACGGGTTTGCCACGGTCGACAAGAACGATCCGTCGTTTGCGTTTGCGCGCCAGCGCGATCGCGAGAACGGCTTTCCCGACCCTCTGCGCGTGTTCATGAGCCGGCCGTTGCCGCCGCCTGCGTCCGGCGAATGGACGGTATGGCCGGCGCCGGCCAAGCTGAATCTGTTCCTGCGCATCGTCGGGCGGCGGGCGGACGGCTATCACGAGCTGCAGACGGTGTTCCGCTTGCTCGACTGGGGCGACGAAGTGCGCCTGCGGGTGCGCGACGATGGCCTGATCCGGCGCACGCGCGACGTGCCGGGCGTGCCCGAGTCCGCCGACTTGGTGGTGCGCGCGGCGCGGCTGTTGCAGGAACGGGCTGGCACGCCGGTGGGTGCCGACATCGAAGTGGACAAGCGCATCCCGATGGGCGGCGGGCTGGGCGGCGGCAGTTCCGACGCGGCGACCGTGCTGGTGGCGCTGAATCAGCTGTGGCAGCTGGGCCTGGGCGAGGATGCACTGGCGGAACTGGGGCGCCAGCTCGGTGCCGACGTGCCGGTGTTCGTGCGCGGCCGTTCAGCCTGGGCCGAGGGCATCGGCGAGCAGCTCACTCCGCTGGCCTTGCCGTCGCGCCATTACGTGGTGCTCGACCCGCGCGAGCCGGTGCCGACGGCCGCGCTTTTTCAAGCGCCTGAATTGACACGAAATGCCCCGCGGGCGACAATTTCATCCTTTGCTTCCGGCGAAACGACGGAAAACGCCTTTGCGCCGGTGGTGCGCGCGCGGCACCCGCGGGTGGCCGCGGCGCTGGACTGGCTGGGCGGCTTCGGTCAGGCGCGGCTTTCCGGCAGCGGCGGTTGCGTGTTCCTGGAGCTGCGTTCGCTGGAGCGGGCGCAGGCGGTGGCCCGGCAATGTCCGGCGGCGTTCACGGCGCATGTCGCCACGGGTGTCGACGTGTCACCCTTGCATGAGGCATCGGCGCGCCACCGGGGCGCGACGTGACGGCGGCGGCAGAGACGGATCAGGCACGAGCAGATACACAAATATCACTGGGGCGTCGCCAAGCTGGTTAAGGCACGGGATTTTGATTCCCGCATTCGCAGGTTCGAATCCTGCCGCCCCAGCCATTTCATGATGGCCAAGTTTCGAGGTAACCACTGTGGACACGTCCACCCCGATGATGCTGTTTACCGGTAACGCACATCGTGCATTGGCCGAGGATGTCGCCCATCGCCTGGGCGTGCCGCTGGGCAAGGCGCTGGTCGGCACGTTCAGCGACGGCGAAGTGCAGATCGAGATCGAGGAGAACGTCCGCAAGCAGGAAGTGTTCGTGCTGCAGCCGACCGGCGCGCCGAGCGCGGTCAACCTGTTCGAGCTGCTGGCGCTGACCGACGCGCTGAAGCGCGCTTCGGCGGCCAGCGTCACCGCGGTGATCCCGTACTTCGGTTATGCCCGGCAGGATCGCCGGCCGCGTTCGGCGCGGGTGCCGATCACCGCCAAGCTGGCGGCCAGGATGATCGGCGCCGCCGGTATCGACCAGGTGCTGACGGTGGACCTACATGCCGACCAGATCCAGGGCTTCTTCGATATTCCGGTCGACAACGTGTACGCCTCGCCGGTGCTGCTGGCCGACATCTGGCGCAGCTACAGCATGGAAGACCTGATCGTGGTCAGTCCGGACGTCGGTGGCGTGGTGCGTGCACGGGCCATTGCCAAGCGGCTGGACGATGCCGATCTGGCCATCATCGACAAGCGTCGTCCGCGCGCGAACGTGTCCACCGTGATGAACATCATCGGTGACGTGGACGGCAAGACCTGCGTGATGGTCGACGACATCGTCGACACGGCCGGCACGCTGTGTGCGGCGGCTGCGGCTCTGAAGGAGCGCGGCGCCCGCAAGGTGGTTGCCTACTGCGTGCATCCGGTGCTGTCGGGTGCGGCGATCAGCAACATCGAAGGCTCCCAGCTCGACCAGCTGGTGGTCACCAACACCTTGCCGCTGCGCCCGGAAGTGCAGGCCTGCGCCAAGATCCGCCAGCTCTCGGTCGCCGAGCTGTTGGCCGAAACCATTCGCCGCATCGCCTTCGGCGAGTCGGTGAGTTCGCTCTATGTAGATTGAGGCAGGGATTCGGGATTGGGGATTCGGGATTCGCAAAAGCGCCGGCATCGGCTCTGACGAATCCCGAATCTCGAATCCCAAATCCCGGTAAACCCGACTTTCCTGGTCGCGGGGAAGTCAACCAGTCGCCGCGAGGCGGCAAACACCAACCAAGGTAGCAACGAAATGTCCAAGACTCATGAAATCAAGGCGCAAAGCCGCAAGGACGAGGGGAAAGGTGCGAGCCGCCGCCTGCGTCATGCGAGCTTCGTGCCGGCCGTCGTGTACGGCGCCGGGCAGGCCCCGGAGAGCATCCAGATCGAGCACAACACCATCCTGCTCGCCGCCAAGAACGAGTGGTTCTTCTCCTCGGTGCTCGATCTGAACGTCGACGGCAAGGTGCAGAAGGTGCTGGTGCGTGACTGGCAGAAGCATCCGTTCAAGCAGCTGATGATGCACATGGACTTCCTGCGCGTGAACGAGAAGCAGGCGATCCGCGTCAGCGTGCCGCTGCACTTCCTGAACAAGGAAAAGTCCGCGGCGGCGAAGACTTCCGGCGTGGTGATCTCGCACAACCTGACCGAAGTGGAAATCACCTGCCTGCCGAAGGACCTGCCCGAGGCCATCGAACTGGACCTGGTCGACCTGAAGCCCGGCGACATCATCCATCTGTCGCAGCTGAAGCTGCCGAAGAACGTCGAGCTGGTCGCGCTGCATGGCGGCGAAGGCCACGACATCGCGGTGGTCACGGCCAACACCGTGCAGGAAGAAGCCGAGGAAGCGCCGGCCGCCGAGGCTGCTGCGCCGGCCGCAGCTGCGCCTGCCGCTGCTGCCGCGCCGGCCAAGAAGGACGACAAGAAGTAAGCCGCGTCGGTCCGCGCTCCGCCGGAGCGCGGACCGGCACTGCTGCTTGTCCGCATGGCTGGTTTGCGACTCATCGTCGGGCTGGGCAATCCCGGTGCCGAATACCTCCGAACCCGGCACAACGCCGGGTTCTGGCTAGTTGATGCCCTCGCCAGCGGACAGGGCGAGCGCTTCGCCTTCGATGGCAAGCTGCACGGCGAGGCCTGCCGCGTGCGCCTCGGCGGCGAACCGGTCTGGCTGCTGAAGCCGGCCACCTTCATGAACAAGAGCGGCATCGCCGTGGTTTCGGCGCTGCGCTACTACAAGATCGAGCCGGAGCAGTGCCTGGTCGCGCATGACGACCTGGACCTGCCGCCCGGCACCGTGCGCCTGAAGTTCGATGGCGGCCACGGCGGCCAGAACGGCCTGCGCGACATCATGGGCCACCTCGGCCACGGCAAGTTCCATCGCCTGCGCGTGGGCATCGGCCATCCCGGCCACCGCGACCAGGTCACGCCGTGGGTGCTGGGCCGGCCGTCGGCCACGGACGAGGACGCGATCCTCGACGGCATCGCCCGCGCGCTGGACGTGCTGCCGCTGGCAGTGGACGGCCAGTTCGACAAGGCGATGCAGCAGTTGCATACGAAATAGCCGGGATTGGGGATTCGGGATTGGGGATTCGTCAAAACACGGCGGCCCGCTCTTCCAAATCCCCAATCCCCAATCCCGAATCCCGGAGTTCAAATGGGCATCAAATGCGGCATCGTCGGTCTGCCCAACGTCGGCAAGTCCACCCTGTTCAACGCGCTGACCAAGGCCGGCATCGCCGCGGCGAACTTCCCGTTCTGCACGATCGAGCCGAACGTCGGCGTGGTGCCGGTGCCGGACCCGCGGCTGAACGCGCTGTCGGAGATCGTCAACCCGCAGAAGGTGGTGCCGACTGCGGTGGAGTTCGTCGACATCGCCGGGCTGGTCGCGGGCGCGTCGAAGGGCGAGGGCCTGGGCAACAAGTTCCTGGCGCACATCCGTGAGGTGGACGCGATCGCCCACGTGGTGCGCTGCTTCGAGGGCGATGTGATCCACGTCGCCGGCAAGGTCGATCCGCTCTCCGACATCGACACGATCGACACCGAGTTGGCGCTGGCCGACCTGGAGTCGGTCGACAAGGCGCTGAACCGCGCCGAGCGCGCGGCCAAGGCGAACGACAAGGAAGCGCTGGCGAAGAAGCCGGTGCTGCAGAAACTCTCGGCCGGCCTCAACGAAGGCAAGTCCGCACGCAGCCTGGGCCTGGACGAGGAAGAGAAGGCGCTGGTGCGCGACCTGTTCCTGCTCACCCTGAAGCCGCTGATGTACATCGCCAACGTCGCCGACGACGGCTTCGAGAACAACCCGTTGCTGGACGCCGTGCGCGAGCGCGCCGTCGCCGAAGGCGCCGAAGTGGTGCCGGTGTGCGCGGCGATCGAGGAGGAACTGGCGCAGCTCGACGAGGCCGACCGCGACGAGTTTCTCAAGGACATGGGCCTGGACGAGCCGGGCCTGAACCGGGTGATCCGCGCCGGCTACAAACTACTCGACCTGCAGACCTATTTCACCGCGGGCGTGAAGGAAGTGCGCGCGTGGCAGGTGAAGCGCGGCGCCACCGCACCGCAGGCCGCCGGGGTGATCCACACCGACTTCGAGCGCGGCTTCATCCGCGCCGAGACGATCGGTTACGACGACTTCATCCAGTACAAGGGCGAAGCCGGCGCCGGCGCCGCCGGTCGCCTGCGCAAGGAAGGCAAGGAATACATCGTCAAGGACGGCGACGTGCTGCACTTCCTGTTCAACGTCTGAGCCGGTTCTGTCCGCAAAAGCAGCGCGCCCGCGGGCGCGCTGCTTTTTTATGTTCGCTCAGAGCTTGCTGCCGCCGAACTTGTAGGTGAACTGCAGGTAGTAGCTGCGTCCGGCCGCGTCGAACCACGAGATGTCGTAGTACGGGTACGACGTGTAGCTGGGGTCGCGTGGCGGCATCTTGTCGAGCAGGTTGTCCACCGCCAGCGACAGCTGCGCGTGATCGCTGAACTTGTACTGGATCGAGGCGTTGTAGCGATAGGTGGCGTGGACCCAGGCCGGCTCACCGGCCGAGGTGTCCACGATCTGGTCGTACGAATCCGAGTTCGGCAGGCGACCCAGGCGCATGCCAAACAGCGTCGCCGACCAGGCCTTGCGCTCCCACGACACGCTGGCGCTGGTTTTCTCACGCGGAATGTCGAAGCCGCTGTTGACCGCCAGTTCATCCAGGGTGGCGTCGCCCGGGTACTGCTGGAACAGGTGATTGCGGGTCCAGGTGTGGTTGCCGCTGAAGCGGAACGTGCCGACCGCCGTTTCCAGCTTGTAGTGCGCGCTGGCGTCGATGCCGCTGGTGCGCTCGTTGGCGACGTTGATCGGGTTGACGAAGATGCCGTACAGGCCGCCCGGGTCGACCGCGCTGCTGGTCGGGTAACGGTTCACCCGCGAGATCGCGTCCACACAGCTGGGCGAATTCGCATCGACCGCGTTGCCGTTGACGTCGGTGCCGATGCGGCAATTCGCTTCCAGCTGCAGGATGCGGTCGGTGCTGAGGTCCTGCACCTGGTTGCGCATGCGGATGTTGAAGTAGTCGACCGAGAAGTCCAGGTTCGGCGTCGGCGACCACACGAAACCGGTGGTCCACGAGGTGCTGGTCTCGGAATCGAGGTCGTGGTTGCCCTGGCGCGTGCGGATCAGGCCCTCGCCCGCATAGTCGCAGTCGGTGATGTCGACGCCCGCTTCCTCGGTGCGGCAGCGGTAGTAGTCGTTGCCCGAGGTCTCGTCGTTGCCGATGCCGGCGTAGATGTAATGCAGGTCCGGCGCGCGGAACGCGGTGCCGTACGAGCCGCGCAGCAGCAGTGTATCGAACGGGCGCCATTCCAGGCCGGTGCTGTAGGTCAGCTTGCCGGTCTTGTGGCCGGAGAAACGGTACTGGTCGTAGCGGCTGGCCAGGCTGAGGTTGAGCGTGTCCAGCAGCGGCAGGCGCAGCTCGCCGGCGGCGGCCCAGCGGTTGCGGCTGCCGTGGCCGTCGGAGTCCTTCCAGCTGTAGTAGTAGTACTGCGTGGCCAGCGGGTCGGGGTTGAGGTCGTAGGCCTGGTTGCCATACTCGACCACGCCGGCGAAACCGGCGGGCCCGGCCGGCAGCTGGAACAGGTCGGTGTTGGTGAGGGTGAACGCCAGCGTGTCGCTGCGCGACTCGGGGTGATAGTTGGTGCGCGCGGTGACCGAGTCGTATTCGGCCCGGGTCAACGGCGTATACAGCCGGGTCGGGTCGGCGTCGAAGATCGGCAGGCCGCTGTCGGCGTCGACGCCGAGTTGCGGGCCGAGGTAGAGGTCGTTGGCTTTCGCCGCCACGGTCTGCGGCCAGCTGATCAGCGCCTTGTATTGCGAGTGGCTGAACGCAGCTTCGTAGTCCCAGCGTTCGCCGAACGTGCCCTTGAAGCCAGTGGTCAGGCTGAAGGTTTTCTGCGTGTTCTTGATCATGCCGCGGTCGAGGCCGCCCATTTCTTCCGGCGTGAACTGGCGGTACCAGTTCTCGATGCCGCCGCTGTGCGCGTTGTAGAAATAGCCGTCCTCGTTGCCGTCGGGCGCCTGGTAGTTCCACTGCTCGACGTCGCGGAACAGGCTGACCTTGCTGTAGCCCAGCTGCATGTCGCCGAACCAGGACAGTGTGTCGTTGATCTTCAAATTGGCCGAGGTGTACGTGTTGATGCCGCGGCGCTGGCTGAGGATGGTGCCGTAGCCGATCGACTCGGCACTGCCGCAGAAATTGCCGTAGCGCGGCCGGTTCGCGTACACCGTGGTGCCGCCGTTGAGATACGCCAGCGCATCGCAGGTGGCCTGGCCCGGGTCGATGTAGTCGTCGTTCCAGTCGCCGTTGAGGAAGGTGCGCCGCGGCACCTGCGAGCGCGCAGTGGGCGCGTCGGCGGTGGAGTCCTGCAGTTTGCGTTGGTACGCCCACAGCGGCTTCTGCTCGATCAGCTCGGCGCCGAACACCAGGTTGAAGTCGTTGTGCGAGAAGCCGGTGGAGAAGTTGAGCTTGTACGACTCGCCGCCGCCGCGGGTGGTGTCGCCGTAGCGCAGGTCGATGGTGGTGCCGTCGGCGCGCTGCTTCAGGATGAAGTTGACCACGCCGGAGATCGCGTCCGAACCGTACACCGCCGAGGCGCTGCCGGTGAGCACCTCGATGCGCTCGATCATGCCGATCGGGATGTTGGAGATGTCGGTGAAGTTGCTGCGGCCCTTGAACGGCAGCGGGAAGTCGGCGATGCGTCGGCCGTTGACCAGCACCAGGGTGTGGTTGGGACCGAGGCCGCGCAGGTCCACCTGTTCCGCGCCCGGGGAAAAGTCGGCGCCGCTGGACGACTGCTGGCTCTGCGTTTCGCCGCCGTTCTGGGTGATCGCGCGCATCACGTCGGGCACGCTGGCGAAGCCGCTGGCCTTGATGTCGCTGGCGGTGATCACGGTGACCGGCGCCGGTCCCTCGATCTGCGCGCGCGGAATGCGCGAGCCGGTGACCTGGATCTCGTCCAGCCGAGTAGCTTCCTGCGGGTCTGCTGCGGCCGCGCTGCGGCTGCTGGCCGGGGCGGGCGGTGCCGGCGGCTGGGCCGGCTGGCTGGCGCCCTTCACGATGACGACGGCGCCGGAGTCGTCGCGGTGGACGGTGAAGCCGCTGCCGGCCAGCAACCGCCCCAGCGCGTCGTCCGCCGACAGCGAGCCATGCACGCCGGAGGTGCGCAGCCCCCGGAGCTGGTCGGCCTGGTAGATGAATTGCGCGCCGGATTGGCGGGCCAGGGTATCCAGCGCGGTGACCAGGTCACCGGCCGGGATGTCGATTGGTCGGACTGCAGCGGTTTGCGCGGATGCCATGGTGGACACCGAACAAGCCAGCACGAACATCGCGCCGCGTAGCGAACGGATCATCGTCACCTCTCCCCAGGTGGGCGCACACGATGTGCGCCATGTATTTCCGAGACGAACGGGCGACGCAAATCCCCCCACACTCCGGTTGCCGCGTGCTGGCGTCAGCGCCGGGTCAGCACGATGCTGTCGCCCTGCTGGCGGGCCTTGATCGGGAAGCCCTGCGCCAGCAGCCGCACGAAGGCGTCGGTGTTGGACCAGCGGAAGTTGCCGCCCACGCGCATGGCGCCGACGCTGGCATCGCCGATCACGATCTTGCGGGTGTTGTAGCGGTTGAACTCGGCGGCGGCGGTGGCCAGCGGGGTGTCGTGGAAGCTGACGAAGCCGCTGCGCCAGCTCAGGTATTCCTCGGCCTGCTGCACCGAACCGGAGTGCACCACCACGCCGGCATCGCTGGCCAGCGCCACGCTGCCGGCGGGCAGCAGGGTGGTGGGCTGGCGAAGGCCGTTCGGGAGGCGATCCGATTCCAGCCGCACCAGGCCCTCGGTCACCACCACGCGCAGGTCGGCCATGTCGCGGCGCACCGAGAAGCGGGTGCCGACGGCCGTCACCCGACGACCGCCGATGCTGACCACGAACGGCCGCGCGGGGTCCTTGGCCACCGCGAAGAATGCCTCGCCCTGCTGCAGGTCGACATGGCGCTCGCCGTGCGACAGGGTGACCAGGATGCGGCTGTCGCTGCTCAAGGTGGCGGTGGAGCCGTCGGCCAGCGGCACTTCCTGCAGGTCGCCGATCGCCGTGCGGTACGACGCCTGCTCCACCGCGGCGTAGTGGCGCCAGCCGAGCGCCAGCGACACGACCAGTGCCAGCGCCGCGGCGGCCGCGAAATGACGAAGCAGGCTGCGACGTTGTTCGCGATGCTGGCGAGGGATGCGGCGGGGCGAATCGGCGTCGGTGTGCGTCGGGTGCGGATGGCGCGGTTCGTCCGCAGGCTCATCGGCGTTGCCGAACGGTGAGGGCGTCCAGCTGCCACGCGCCGGTACCACGCCCGCAGGTACGCCGGCGCCGAGTGCCTTCAGCCGGTCGCTCTGCCGCCACGCTGCGTCGAGCCGGATGAAGGCGACGCGGTGGGCCACGGACGCGTCCAGCCACGCGTCCAGCTGCTGCCGGTCGCGTTCGCTGCAGTCGCCGGCATCGCGCCTGGCGAGCCAGGCGGCGGCGGTATGTTCAATCTCCCTGCTGCTGGCCATGTCCGTTCTCGTATGCGGTATCCATCGCGTCACCGTGGGCCGGGCGACGCGCGTGGCTGCCGCCATGGAAATATTCCGCGATCAGGCGCGCACCCTTGGCGACCTGCTTCTCCACCGTCTTCTCGCTGATGCCCATGCGCGCCGCTACTTCCTTCTGCGACAGCTCCTCGACCCGGCGCAGCCAGACCACCTCGCGGCAGCGGTCGGGCAGGCGGTCGAATGCGTCGGTCAGGCGCTTCAGCTCCTGCCGTGCGCCCAATCGCCGTTCCGGCGAGATCTCGTCTATCAAGACGTTCAGCGCGTCGATATCACCCACGGCCTCGATCGAGACGACGCGTCCGCGGCGCAGCCGGTCGGTCATCAGGTGGCGTGCGGTGGTGAACATGAAGGATTTCGGCATCGCCGGTCGGGCCTTCGCCGCGGCCTCGTAAACGCGCACGTAGATTTCCTGGCGCAGGTCGTGGATCTCTTCGCGGCGGAACCAGCTGCGCAGCAGGTAGCGCATCAGCGCGCTCTCATGCACGAGGATTTCGCGGGCAAACCAGCTGTTGAGGGAGTCGTCCACACGGCGACCTTAGCGTCAATCCGCAGTGGAAATACAGCCATGGGGGAAACGCTGCGCCGGTTCGTCCCGGTTTTGAGTGCGCCGCGCTTTTGACGCTTTCCCATACCACCTTCGCTCGGGATATCGACTGATGCTTCCGCTCAAACTGCCCGTCTTCCTGCGTCCCGCTGCTTCCTGCCTGCTGGCTCTGGGTCTGGCGGTGATCGGCACCAACGCGCTGGCCAAAGCGGTGGATCCGGCCGCCGTACGCGATGGCTACGAGTACTACCAGGTCGGCGATCTCAAGGCGGCCCGGCCCGGCGCTACCGAGCCGGCGCTGCTGCTGATGGGCGGCGGCGAGTGGCCGCACCAGGCGTTCGCCTGGCTGGCGGCGAAGGGCGGCCACGGCCATTTCGTGATACTGCGCGCATCCGGCGACGACGATCTGCAGAAGGAGCTGTACCACGACGTCGGCGGCGTGGCCTCGGTGCAGACGCTGGTGTTCCACAGCCGCGCAGCGGCCAGCGATCCGAAAGTACTGGAGGTCGTGCGGCAGGCCGACGGCATCTTCATTGCCGGCGGCGACCAGGCCAACTACGTGCGGTTCTGGAAAGGCACGCCGCTGAACACGCTGCTGGACCGGCACGTGGCCGAGGGCAAGCCGATCGGCGGCAGCAGCGCCGGCCTGGCGATTCTCGGCGGCCATGCCTACGGTGCGCTGGATGGCGGCAGCATGGTTTCGGAAGAGGCCTTGCGCGATCCGCTGGGCAAGGGCGTCACCCTGGTCGACGGTTTCCTGCACATGCCGTACCTGCAGCAGGTGATCACCGACACCCACTTCGATGCACGCGAACGGCAGGGCCGGCTGATCGCCTTCGTCGCCCGGCTGCGGCATGAAGGCCATCCGGACGTGGTTGGCCTGGGCGTGGATGAAGGGACGGTGCTGGCCGTCGATGGCAACGGCAGCGGCCGGGTGTTCACACTGAACAACGGTTTTGCCTGGCTGCTGCGTCCGCAAGGTCAACCTGAGCGGATCGAAGCGGGCAAGCCGCTGGACTATCGCGGCGTACGGGTGACCGGCATCGGCACGCAAAGCCGGATCGACCTGCGCGACCTCAGCGTGCAGCGGCCGGTGTTCGAGACGATTGCCGATGTGCGCGGCGGCAAGCTGGATATGCATGGCGAGGTGCCGCCGCTGCTGGTGATCCATGGCGGCGCCGGGGTGGAGCGTGCGCAGATGACGCCGCAGATCGAGGCACAGGCGCGCGCCGCGCTGGAGCTGGCGCTGCGCAACGGCCATGCGCGATTGAAGGCGGGCAAGCCGGCGCTGGATGCGGTGACCGCCGCGATCGCCGTACTGGAAGACGACCCGCTGTTCAACGCGGGCCGTGGCGCGGTGTTCACGCATGACGGCAAGAACGAGCTGGATGCGTCGATCATGGACGGCTCGACGCTGGCCGCCGGTGCCGTGGCGGGTGTGCATCGGGTGCGCAATCCGATCCTGCTGGCGCGCGCCGTGATGGAGCGTTCGCCGCACGTGATGATGGTCGGCGCGGGTGCGGAGAAGTTCGCCGTCGAGCAGGGCGTCAAGCTGGTCGATCCCGCATATTTTCGCACCGAGAAGCGCTGGCAGGATTTGCAGAAAGCGCTGAAGGAAGGCGCGGCGGGCGAGAAGCTCGGCTCACGGCTTGCCGCACTGAAACACTTCGGTACGGTCGGTGCGGTGGCGCGTGATGGCGCGGGCCGCCTTGCCGCGGCGACCTCGACCGGCGGCATGACCGACAAGCGCTACGGCCGCGTCGGCGATTCGCCGATCGTCGGTGCCGGCACCTATGCGAACGCCGCCTGCGCGGTCTCAGGCACGGGCTGGGGCGAGTTCTACATTCGGGTTTCCGCCGCGCGCGAGATCTGCCTGCGCATGGCGATGCTGGGCGAGTCGGCGCAGCAGGCCGGGCAGACGGTGATCAACGACGAGATTCCGCAGATGGGCGGCGATGGCGGTGCGATCGTCCTGGGCGCCGACGGCAGCGTGGCGATGCCGTTCAACACCGAAGGCATGTACCGCGGCTGGATCGGCGCCGATGGCGTGCCGCACGTAGCGATCTACAGCGGCGATCCGCTGGCGCTGCCCGAGCCGGCACGCTGACGGCGTGCTGCTCAGGCGTCGTCGTCGCCTTCGGTGATCTGCCGCTGCATGCGGTCCAGGTAGGCGTCGAGTTCCTGCGTGCTGGTGAAGACCTCGTTCACCGGCACCGCCTTGACGATGTCGAACACCTTGCGCACCTGCGGCTGCGGGTTCAGCAGCAGGGTGTGGCCGTTGCGGGCGCGCATGCTCTTGCGGATCCTGGCGAAGCTGCGCAACCCGGCGCTGCTGACGTATTCCAGCCCGGCCAGGTCGACCACCACGGTGCCGCCGTCGCCGAGTCGGGGCAGCAGGGCCAGCATGGCTTCATCGAGTTCGCCGAAGGTCATCGCGTCGAGGCGGCCGCCCACGTGCACGACGACACGATCGGGTGCGGAGAATTCGTGGTGCAGGCTGAGCGTCATGGCGGGGATCCGTCCAGGTTCGGGTAGGTGAAGCGAAGCAGCAGGTAGTTGCCGTCGGCATCCCGTGTATAGCGCATTTCGCTGGCCATGGTGCGCGCGAGATGGATGCCGAGACCGCCGACCTGTTCACGGTCGGCGAGGTCGCCAGTGAGGTCCGGGGTAGCCGACTGCAGCGGGTCGAAGGCGACGCCATCGTCGATCAACTCGATCGCGACGGCATCCGGCTGCGGCTGCAGCAAGATGCGGATCTGGCCGGGGCGCCCGTCGGGATAGCCGTATTCGACCGTGTTGACCATGAGCTCCTCCAGCACCAGGCGCATGTCCCCGCGCAACACGGCCGGCACGTCGGCTTCCTGCAGCAGGTTCTCGCAACGGTCGAGTGCACCGAACACGTCGGCCAGTTGGTTGCCGATACACATCTCGGTGCTCGGCGCCGTGGCGCCATGCCAGGTCAGCGCCAGCACGGTGATGTCGTCGGCCTGTGCGGCCTCCGCCACGAAACGGTCCACGTCGCCCAGCAGCCGTTCGATGTAGCCGGCGGTGGGGGCCGTCGGCGGCACCTGGGCGAGGCTTTCCACGGTGCGCTCGATGCCGTACATCTGCTGCTCGTGGTCGCTGGCTTCGGTGATGCCGTCGGTATACATCAGCAGGGTCTCGCCCTGGCGCAGGCGCAGGCGATGTTCCGGGTAGTCGGAATCCTCGTACAGCCCGAGCACCGCGCCGGTGGGGAAGTCCAGCAGCTGCGGCGCGCCGCGACCGCACAGGATCGGCGGCTCGTGTCCGGCGCTGGCGAGCACCAGGCTGCCGTTGCCGGTATCCAGCAAGCCGCACAGCAGGGTGACGAACATGCAGCTGTCGTTGCCGCGGCAAAGTTCGAGGTTGAGCAGCCGCAGCAGGTTCTGCGGGGTCTGCGCGCGCGGCGCCAGCGCCTTGGCCAGGGTGATCGTCTGCGCCATGAACAGGGCGGCCGGAATGCCCTTGTCGGAGACGTCGCCGACCATCACGAAGAAGCGCTGCGGATCGAGCATGAAATAACTGTAGAGGTCGCCGCCGACCGCCCGCGCCGGGCGCAACGCCGCGTGCAGTTCGAAATAGGCGCAGACGGCGTCGAGATAGTGCTCGCTCGGCAGCAGGCCGATCTGGATCTGGTGGGCGATCTCCAGTTCGCTGGCCAGCCGCTGTTTTTCGCGCGCCACCCGGGCCAGGTCCTCCAGGTGCAGGGCCAGTTCGCGGCGCATCTGGTCGAAGGACTGGGTGAGGCGCCCCACTTCGTCGGGGCGGCGCGGCGGCGGCAGCTCGAAATCCAGCTCGCCGCGGGCGACGTGCTCGGCGCGGTCGGCCAGTACCCCCAGCGGCGCCATCGTGCGGCGGATGGTCAGCAGCGTGATCAGCGCGACGCCCAGCAGGGCCAGCAGGCCCAGGGCCAGGCTCAGCAGGAAGATGCGCCTGACGCCGGCATAGATCTGGTATTCCGGGACCACCAGGCCAAGCCGCCAACGGGTACCTTCGATCGGGGCGGAATAAACCCAGACCGCGCCGTGCGCGCGCGGGTTTTGCGCCACCGGCAGGCGCGTCGACTCGGGCCGGTCGCTGGCCAGCACTTTGAGCAGGGCCGCCATGCCGCGCTTGCCAACCAGATCGGGGTTGTCGTGCGCCAGGTAGTCGCCGTCGCTGTCCAGCACGAAGGCATAGGCGCCCTCGGGTTTGGCCAGGCTGCCGAGTATCTGGTGCAGCCAGTCGAGCGTGACGTCGGCGTTGATGATGCCGACCGGGTGCCCGTTGCGACTGATCGCCACCGAGTAGTTGATCAGCAGGCGGTGCCGGGACTGCGAAAAGAACGGTCGCTGCCAGCAGCCGTTGCCGCAGCCGAGTCCGCCGAGGAACCAGTTGCTGTTCCAGTAGAGGCTGGCGTCGCGCGCGAGGTCGCGGCTGGTCAGGGTGCCGTCGTCCAGCCGGCTCACGAACGGCGAGTACGGCGGGGCGTTGGCCGGATTCGGCGAAGGCCTGAATACCGCGGCCAGCCCGTCCATGTCCAGGTTGGCGGCCAGGGTGTCGCGCAGCAGCGGTTCGGCGTCGTCCTGGCGGGTGGCGATGATCGCGGCGAGCATCCGCGCGGAAACCGCGACACGGTCGATACGAGCCTGGATCTGGCTGCCGGCGCTGGCCGCCAGGGCCGCTGCCTCATGGTGGGTGTGTTCGAGGATCTGCGTGCGGGTCAGGCTGAGCAACAAGGCGCCAATGGCTGCCAGCACCAGGGTGGAGCCGATCAGGACCCACAGCGCCATCCGCGATGCAATGCTGCGCATGACCAATGGATGGCTCCCCTGCTTCCCTGACCAGCATCTAGCCACGAAGCGGGGCGGGCCGCAAGCCGACGGATCGTGTGCCGACGCGGGCAAAGGCGTGCGCTCAGGCATAATCCCGGCTTCGGATTCCGCCCACGAGACGCCAGCCCCATGTCCGGAAAACAGCACGAAGTGACGTTCCGCTTCCTCGCCCAGCCCACCGACGTCAATTTCGGCGGCAAGGTGCACGGCGGCATGGCCATGAAGTGGATCGACCAGGCGGGCTACGCCTGCGCGGTGGGCTGGAGCGGGGCGTACTGCGTCACCGCCTCGGTCAGCGGGATCCAGTTCGTGGCGCCGATCCTGATCGGCGACCTGGTCACGGTGCGCGCGCGCCTGATCCACACCGGCACCAGCAGCATGCACCTGGCGGTCGACGTGCTGGCGCGTGACCTGCGCAAGGACGAGCAGCGCCTGGCGACCAGCTGCGTGATGGTGTTCGTGGCGCTCGACAGCCCGGACGGCAAGCCAACCCCGGTGCCGCGCTGGGAGCCGCGCGACGACAACGAGCGCCGGCTGCAGACGCAGGCGAAACAGCTGCTGGAGTTGTCCAAGGGCATGGAGCAACTGGTCGATCTGCACGCGGCTTCGCTGGACTGAGGACACCCGCGAAAAATCGCTTCCGCGTGCGAAAGCGACGCCGCAAGGTGTTGACAGCTCGGGGTCCGATCCACACAATACGCGTTCTTTGTTGGAGGGATACCCAAGCGGCCAACGGGGGCAGACTGTAAATCTGCTGGCTTACGCCTTCGGTGGTTCGAATCCACCTCCCTCCACCAGCTTGAGTGCCATCGGTAATCAAGTTTGTAGAGATCCGACATGCAGGACCGTGGAGGTGGATGAGATCCGCCGCCGTGGTTCGACAAGATCGCTGGAAGCGATCTTGAACGCGACGCGAAAGCGGCGCGGCCCCGGAGGGGCGGAGGGCAGGATGCCCGGAGTAATCCACCTCCCTCCACCAGCAAGAGTTCCGCGCAGGGCGGGAGTAGTTCAATGGTAGAACATCAGTTTTCCAAACTGATTACGCGGGTTCGATTCCCGCCTTCCGCTCCATTGCGCTGCATCCGCTAGGCAAGTCGACCGGTGCAGGTGTTGCAGGGGTCGACGCTTTTTTGAAGAGTCCGGCAGGATGCCGGTCTGTTCTTCGCCATCATGGAGGATGGCAAAAACTTTGCTCATGTAGCTCAGTCGGTAGAGCACTTCCTTGGTAAGGAAGAGGTCACAGGTTCGATTCCTGTCATGAGCACCACTCATTCGACCGTCATGGTCAGCCCCGAAATGGGCAGTTTTCTCCAATTCATTGACTCCATCGGGGTTTAGCGCGCATGGCAAAGGGTAAATTCGAACGCACCAAGCCGCACGTCAACGTCGGCACGATTGGTCACGTGGATCACGGCAAGACGACGCTGACGGCAGCGCTGACGAAGGTCGG
>NZ_LMSK01000001.1 GCF_001428385.1 Rhodanobacter sp. Soil772 | reverse complement strand
GATGATCCACGGTTCGGCCAAGCTGGCGCTGGAAGGCGATCAGAGCGAGATCGGCGTGCCGTCGATCATCAAGCTGGTCGATGCGCTGGACAGCTACATCCCGGAGCCGGTGCGTGCGGTCGACAAGCCGTTCCTGATGCCGGTCGAGGACGTGTTCTCGATCTCCGGTCGCGGCACGGTGGTGACCGGTCGTATCGAGCGCGGCATCATCAAGGTCGGCGACGAAATCGAAGTGGTCGGCATCCGCGACACGCAGAAGACCACGGTCACTGGCGTGGAAATGTTCCGCAAGCTGCTGGACCAGGGTCAGGCGGGCGACAACGCCGGTCTGCTGCTGCGCGGCCTGAAGCGTGACGACGTGGAGCGTGGCCAGGTGTTGGCCAAGCCGGGCACGATCACCCCGCATACGGACTTCGAGGCCGAGGTGTACGTGCTGTCGAAGGACGAGGGTGGCCGTCACACGCCGTTCTTCAAGGGCTACCGCCCGCAGTTCTACTTCCGCACGACCGACGTGACCGGTGCGGTGACCCTGCCGGAAGGCGTGGAGATGGTGATGCCGGGCGACAACGTGAAGATGGTGGTGAGCCTGATCCACCCGATCGCGATGGACGAAGGCCTGCGTTTCGCCATCCGCGAAGGCGGCCGCACCGTCGGCGCCGGCGTGGTGGCCAAGGTCATCAAGTAAAAGCTTTTGTGAGAAGTCCGGCAGGATGCCGGTCTGATCTTTGCCATCAGGGAGGATGGCTGAAACAAATGTAAAAAGTCCGGCACGGATGCCGGGTTGATCTTTGCCATCAGGGAGGATGACTGAAATAATCCTCACGGGGCGAGCGGATTCAAGCCGCTCGCCGTCGTGTTTCAAGTTCAAGCCATGTACGCCAGTAGCTCAATTGGCAGAGCAGCGGTCTCCAAAACCGCAGGTTGGGGGTTCAAGTCCCTCCTGGCGTGCCACTTCCCCGAGGATCGAGACGGGTGACGATGGCAAGGTCGGCCGCAAGGCACGGCATGCTGCTGACACCTGTCATTAGTGCATGAATACCAAGGCAGAACAGCCCAAGGGCACGAACGCCGCCGACATCGGCAAGCTGGTACTGGCGGGTCTGGTGCTGGTTGGCGGTATCTTCGCCTATTCCTGGTTCGGTCGGGACGGCAGCATTTCATCGTCGGTACGCCTGCTGGGCGTGCTGGCTGCGATGGTGGTTGCGCTGGCGATCGCCGCGTTCACCGCGCTGGGCCGACGGGTACGGAACTTCATCGCCGAGTCGCAGTTCGAAATGCGCAAGGTGGTCTGGCCGACCCGCGACGAGACGATCAAGACGACCGGCATCATCATCGTGGTGGTGATCATCCTGTCGCTGCTGCTGGGTCTGATCGACCTGATCCTGAAGTCGGTCATTCTCGACTGGCTGCTGAAGCTGGGTGGCTGAGGTGAGCATGAGCAAGCGTTGGTACGTGGTGCACGCCTATTCGGGCTTCGAGAATCAGGTGAAGCGTTCGCTCGAGGAGCGCATCAAGCGCGCCGAGATGGAAGAGAAGTTCGGCGAAGTGCTGGTGCCGACCGAAGAAGTGATCGAGATGCGCGGCGGCCAGAAGCGCCGCAGCGAGCGCAAGTTCTTCCCCGGCTACGTGCTGGTGCAGATCGAGACGAATACCGAGGGCAAGTCGCCCCGGATCGACGACGAATGCTGGCATCTGATCAAGGAAACCCCGAAGGTGATGGGTTTCATCGGCGGCACCGCCGATCGTCCGCTGCCGATTCGCGACAGCGAGGCCGAGGCGATCCTCAGCCGCGTGCGCGAAGGCGTCGAGAAGCCGAGGCCCAAGGTGCTGTTCGAGCCGGGCGAGATGGTGCGCGTCACCGAAGGCCCGTTCAACGATTTCAACGGCGTGGTCGAGGAAGTCAACTACGAGAAGAGTCGCCTGCGCGTCGCGGTGCTGATCTTCGGTCGTTCGACCCCAGTAGAACTGGAGTTCGGTCAGGTCGAGAAAGCTTGAGTTCACCCGGAAGGCTGTTCGAAGCGAACCCGCTCGGCACCTTCGCCCTCTCCCCCGCCCGCGGGAGAGAGTTGGAGAGGGGGGAGCTCCGGCTGGCCAATCCACTCGCTTTGATTTCCCCTCGGTGCCGCAACTGGCACGGGGCTTGCTGACGATCCAGTAAATCTCTATACTGCGCGGTTCACGCGGGGTCTTTTTGGCCCGGCGTGTCCGCGTTTCGGATCTGCACGAGGCAGATCTTCCCTCCATCCATGGAACGGTGAACAGCGAGGAGCCGCAAGGCGCCTGCACTCGCGAGGAAAATCCAATGGCAAAGAAAGTTGTCGGTTACATCAAGCTGCAGGTCAAGGCCGGCCAGGCCAACCCGTCGCCGCCGGTGGGCCCCGCCCTCGGTCAGCGCGGCCTGAACATCATGGAGTTCTGCAAGGCGTTCAATGCCGCCACGCAGAAGCTGGAGCCCGGTCTGCCGATCCCGGTGATCATCACCGCGTACTCCGATCGCAGCTTCACCTTCATCACCAAGACCCCGCCCGCCACGATCCTTCTGAAGAAGGCTACCGGCGTCGCCAAGGGCTCGCCGAAGCCGAATACCGACAAGGTCGGCAAGGTCACTCGCAAGCAGCTGGAAGATATTGCGAAGCAGAAGGAGCCGGATCTGACGGCTGCCGACCTTGACGCCGCGGTGCGCACCATTGCCGGTAGCGCCCGCAGCATGGGCCTGACGGTGGAGGGCTAAGACATGGCAAAGATCACGAAGCGTATGAAGGCCGCGCAGGCCGCGGTGCAGCCGGGCAAGTTCTACGCCCTGGAAGAAGCCCTGAAGATCGTCAAGGACAACGCCAAGGCGAAGTTCGCCGAGTCGGTGGACGTGGCCGTGCGCCTGGGCATCGACGCCAAGAAGTCGGACCAGGGCGTGCGCGGCTCCTCGCTGCTGCCGCATGGCACCGGCAAGACCGTCAAGGTCGCCGTGTTCTGCCCGCCGGGCGAGAAGGCCGAGGCCGCCAAGGCCGCCGGTGCCGACGCCGTCGGCATGGACGACCTGGCCGAACGCATGCAGGCCGGTGATCTCGACTTCGGTCGCGTGATCGCCACGCCGGACGCGATGCGCGTGGTCGGCAAGCTGGGCCAGCTGCTCGGCCCGCGTGGCCTGATGCCGAACCCGAAGGACGGCTCGGTCACCGCCGACGTCGCCACCGCGGTCAAGAACGCCAAGGCCGGTCAGGTGAAGTTCCGCAACGACAAGGCGGGCATCATCCACGCCACCATCGGCAAGGCCAGCTTCGAGGCCGCCCAGCTGGCGGACAACCTCAACACGCTGATCGCCGACCTGCTGAAGGCCAAGCCGGCCACGGCGAAGGGTCAGTTCCTGCAGAAAGTGGCGTTGTCCAGCACGATGGGCGTCGGCGTTGCCGTCGATACCTCGTCGCTGGTCATCTCCGCGAAGTAAGACTCAAGCCCCGCTCGACGCTTTTGTCGATGCGGGCAGTTTTTGAGGGTAGCCCCGGTTCTTCGCATGAAGATCGGGGCCGCTGTCAAAGACCGCAGGCGCGTTCAGCGCGCGACGACGACGGGCAGGGAGCTCGTGCAAGGCAGGGAATCGCCGTCGTCGCCAGCGGGACCGCTTAATCGGGTTTCTCGCAAATCCGGCCTGCGCAGATGGTGCTGCCCCTTCTGGAATCGTTCGATTTTCTGGAAAGGCCAACACCCGGGACCCCCGCGTCCCCGACGTCACGGATGGCGTCGCCCAGGACCGCAAGCGGCAGGAGCCGTAAGCGGAGTTCATTTGGAGGAGTGCAATGGCTCTCAATCTGTCTCAGAAGCAAGAAGTAGTCGCCGAACTGGCAGAAGTTGCCGCGAAGGCTCACTCCCTGGTCGCTGCCGAGTATGCGGGCACCACGGTCGAACAGATGACCGCGATGCGCAAGAAGGCCCGCGAATCCGGCGTGTACTTGAGGGTTGTCAAGAACACGCTGGCGTCGCGCGCCGTGGTCGGTACCGAGTTCGAGGTCGTCAAGGACGCCCTGGTCGGTCCGCTGCTGTACGCATTCTCGACGGAAGAGCCCGGCGCTGCCGGGCGTCTGATCAAGGAATTTGCCAAGGGCAACGACAAGCTGAAGGCGAAACTCGTCTCGGTGGAAGGCAAGCTGCTGCCGGCTACGCACGTCGACGTGCTGGCCTCGCTGCCGACCCGCGAACAGGCGCTGGCGATGCTGGCCCGCGTGCTGGCCGAACCGGCCACGATGTTTGCCCGTGTCGTCAAGGCTGTGGCCGACAAGCAGGGTGGTGGCGAAGTCGCCGCCGAAGCCCCGGCCGAAGCCGAGCCCGCCTAAGTTCAACGTCTATTCAAACCGAATCCATTTCCAGAGGTAAATCAAATGTCCCTGACCAACGAACAGATCGTTGAAGCCGTCGCCGCCAAGTCGCTCATGGAAGTGATGGACCTGGTGAAGGCCATCGAAGAGAAGTTTGGCGTGACCGCCGCCGCCCCGGTTGCCGTGGCCGGTCCGGCCGCTGCTGCCCCGGTTGCCGAAGCGCAGACCGAGTTCGACGTCATCCTGAAGACCGCCGGCGCCAAGAAGGTCGACGTGATCAAGGCTGTCCGCGCGATCACCGGCCTGGGCCTGAAGGAAGCCAAGGACCTCACCGAGGCCGGCGGCGTCCTGAAGGAAGCCGTGTCGAAGGAAGATGCCGAGAAGTTCAAGAAGGACCTCGAAGCTGCCGGCGCCACGGTCGAACTGAAGTAATCGGCGCCCTTGCGCGTCGTCAGTTTGATCTAGCGTCAAGCAAGCCTGGGGGCGCGAGCCCCCGGGCTTTGCCTGCTTAGGCGGGAAGGGGAATGGAGAATAGGGATTCGCAGGTCGATTCCCCATTCTCGATTCCCAAATCCGCGGATTTGTCGAATATCTGATTTTTCATTCAGCCGGTGTGTGCACCACCGGCGTCACTGCGAACCGAGGCGCTACCGATCATGGCCTACTCGTTTACCGAGAAGAAACGCATCCGCAAGGATTTTGGCAAGCGTCCGCCCGTACTGGGCGTGCCGAACCTGCTGACCATTCAAACCGATTCCTACCGGGAGTTTCTGCAGGAGCACGTCGCGCCGAAACAGCGCGGCGAGAAGGGTTTGCATGCCGCGTTGAAGTCGGTGTTCCCGATCTCCAGCTATTCGGGCAATGCAGCGCTTGAGTACGTCGACTATCGCCTCGGCGAGCCGGCGTTCGACGAGCGCGAGTGCCGCAACCGCGGCATGAGCTACGGTGCGCCGCTGCGCACCACCGTGCGTCTGGTCATCTACGACAAGGACAGCCCGGCCTCGAAGAAGGTAGTCAAGTACATCAAGGAGCAGGAGGTCTACATGGGCGAGATTCCGCTCATGACCGACACCGGCACCTTCATCATCAACGGCACCGAGCGCGTGATCGTCTCGCAGCTGCATCGTTCGCCGGGCGTGTTCTTCGACCACGATCGCGGCAAGACGCACAGCTCGGGCAAGCTGCTGTTCTCGGCCCGCGTGATCCCCTACCGCGGCTCCTGGCTGGACTTCGAGTTCGACCCGAAGGACGCGCTGTTCACCCGCATCGACCGTCGCCGCAAGTTGCCGGTGACGGTGCTGCTGCGCGCGCTCGGCTACAACAACGAGGAGATGCTGGGCATCTTCTTCGAGCACAACGTGTTCCACCTGGGCAAGAAGGGCGGCACCACGCTGGAGCTGGTCGCCGAGCGCCTGCGCGGCGAGACGCTGAGCTTCGACCTGGCGATCGGCGGCAAGGTGCTGGTGGAAGCGGGCAAGCGCATCACCGCGCGCCACGTGCGCCAGCTGGCGGCCGAGAACATCACCGCGCTGGAAGTGCCGGACGACTACCCGGTCGGCCGCATCGTGGCGACCGACATCGTCGACGCGAAGACCGGCGAGTTGCTGGCCTCGGCGAACGACGAGATCACCGCCGAGCAGTTGGAGAACTTCCGCAAGGCCGGCATCGAAATCGTGCCGACGCTGTACGTCAACGACCTCGACCGCGGCGCCTACATCTCGCACACCCTGCGCATCGACAACACCAAGACGCCGCTGGAGGCGCTGGTGGAGATCTATCGCATGATGCGTCCGGGCGAGCCGCCGACCAAGGATGCCGCGCAGAACCTGTTCTTCAACCTGTTCTTCACCTTCGATCGCTACGATCTGTCGGGCGTGGGCCGGATGAAGTTCAACCGCCGCGTGGGCCGCAAGGAAATCCTCGGCCCGGGCGTGCTGTACGACCACAAGTACTTCAGCGAGCGCAAGGAAGATGCGTCGCAGGCAATGGTCAAGGAACTGGGCGAAAGCTCCGACATCCTCGACGTGCTGAAAGTGCTGATCGACATCAAGAACGGTCACGGCACCGTCGACGACATCGATCATCTGGGCAACCGTCGCGTGCGTTCGGTCGGCGAGATGGCCGAGAACACCTTCCGCATCGGCTTGGTGCGCGTCGAGCGCGCGGTGCGCGAGCGCCTGTCGCTGGCCGAGGCCGATGGCCTGACCCCGCAGGACCTGATCAACGCCAAGCCGGTTGCGGCGGCGGTGAAGGAGTTCTTCGGTTCTTCGCAGCTGTCCCAGTTCATGGACCAGAACAACCCGCTGTCGGAAGTGACGCACAAGCGCCGCGTCTCCGCGCTCGGGCCGGGCGGCCTGACCCGCGAACGCGCCGGCTTCGAAGTGCGCGACGTGCATCCGACCCATTACGGCCGCGTCTGCACCATCGAAACGCCGGAAGGCCCGAACATCGGCCTGATCAACTCGCTGGCCGTGTATGCGCGCACCAACTCGTACGGCTTCCTCGAGACGCCGTATCGCAAGGTCGCCAACAGCAAGGTCACCGACAAGGTCGACTACCTGTCGGCAATCGAGGAAGGCGACCACGTGATCGCGCAGGCGAACTCGCCGCTGGACAAGCACGGCGCGTTCCTGGAGGACTTCGTGTCCTGCCGTTTCCGCGGCGAATCCGAGCTGCGTCCGGCCGCCGAGGTCGACTACATGGACGTCTCGCCGATGCAGACCGTGTCGGTCGCGGCGGCGCTGGTGCCGTTCCTAGAGCACGATGACGCGAACCGCGCCCTGATGGGCGCGAACATGCAGCGTCAGGCCGTGCCGACGCTGCGTTCGCAGACGCCGCTGGTGGGTACCGGCATCGAACGCGCGGTGGCGCGCGACTCCGGCGTCATCGTTTCCGCCAAGCGCGGCGGCGTGATCGACCAGGTCGATGCCGCCCGTATCGTGGTGCGCGTCAACGAGGAAGAGGTCGGCGACAACGACGCCGGCGTCGACATCTACACGCTGACCAAGTACACCCGCTCCAATCAGAACACCAACCTCAACCAGCGTCCGCTGGTGAACGTCGGTGACGTGGTGGCGAAGGGCGACACGCTGGCCGACGGTTCGTCGACCGACCTGGGCGAGCTCGCGCTCGGCCAGAACATGCTGATCGCGTTCATGCCGTGGAACGGCTACAACTTCGAAGACTCGATCCTGCTGTCCGAGCGCGTCGTGCAGGAAGACCGCTACACCTCGATCCACATCGAGGAGCTGTCCTGCATTGCGCGCGACACCAAGCTGGGCGCCGAGGAAATCACCGCCGACATCCCGAACGTGGGCGAGCAGGCGCTGGCGCGTCTGGACGAGTCGGGCATCGTCTACATCGGTGCCGAGGTGAAGGCCGGCGACATCATGGTCGGCAAGGTCACGCCGAAGGGCGAGAGCCAGCTCACGCCGGAAGAGAAGCTGCTGCGCGCGATCTTCGGCGAGAAGGCGTCCGACGTGAAGGACTCGTCCTTGCGCGTGCCGCCGGGCATGGACGGCACCGTCATCGACGTGCAGGTGTTCACCCGCGACGGCATCGAGAAGGACAAGCGCGCCAAGCAGATCGAAGAAACCGAGGTCAAGCGGGTTCGCAAGGATCTGGACGACCAGTTCCGCATCCTCGAGGGCGCGATCTACAGCCGCATGCGTACCCAGCTGGTCGGCAAGTCCGCGATGAGCGGTCCGGGCGGCCTGAAGCGCGGCGCCGAGATCACCGACGCCTACCTGGACGGCCTGAAGAAGGACGACTGGTTCAAGATCAACGTCAAGGACGAGGAAGTCACCGAATTCCTCGAGCGCGCGGCCGATCAGGTCAAGCGCCACAAGGAGGAGTTCGACAAGCGCTTCAAGGAGAAGCAGGGCAAGATCACCCAGGGCGACGACCTCGCGCCGGGCGTGCTGAAGATGGTCAAGGTGTTCCTGGCCGTGAAGCGCCGCATCCAGCCGGGCGACAAGATGGCCGGCCGCCACGGCAACAAGGGCGTGGTGTCGAACGTGGTGCCGGTCGAGGACATGCCGTACTCCGCCGACGGTGTGCCGGTCGACATCGTGCTGAACCCGCTGGGCGTGCCGTCGCGCATGAACATCGGGCAGATTCTGGAAGTGCATCTGGGCTGGGCCGCCAAGGGCCTGGGCAAGAAGATCCAGAAGATGCTCGAAGCGCAGGAGAAGGTCGGCAAGATCCGCGAATTCCTCGACCAGATCTACAACACCCATGTGGCCGGTGCCGTGCAGCACGTCGATCTGAAATCGCTCACCGACAAGGAGATCTTCACGCTCGCCACCAATCTGCAGGAAGGCGTGCCGATGGCGACGCCGGTGTTCGACGGTGCGGAAGAGACCGAGATCAAGGCGATGCTCAAGCTTGCCGATCTGCCGGAATCCGGTCAGACCATGCTGTACGACGGCCGTACCGGCGAGGCGTTCGATCGCCCGGTCACCGTGGGCTACATGCATTACCTGAAGCTCAACCATCTGGTCGACGACAAGATGCATGCGCGTTCCACCGGCCCGTACTCGCTGGTCACCCAGCAGCCGCTGGGCGGCAAGGCGCAGTTCGGCGGCCAGCGCTTCGGCGAGATGGAAGTGTGGGCGCTGGAAGCCTACGGCGCGGCGTACACCCTGCAGGAAATGCTGACGGTGAAGTCCGACGACGTGCAGGGCCGCAACCAGATGTACAAGAACATTGTCGACGGCAACCACGAAATGTCCGCGGGCATGCCGGAATCCTTCAACGTGCTGGTGAAGGAAATCCGCTCGCTCGCCATCGACATCGATCTGGAAGAGATCAAGTGATCCGCGCAGTCACCGGAGATTTCGAATGAAAGACTTGCTCAATCTGTTCAACCAGCAACGCGCGACGCCGGATTTCGACGCGATCAAGATCGCGCTGGCCTCGCCGGAGCTGATCCGCTCGTGGTCGTACGGCGAAGTGAAGAAGCCGGAAACCATCAACTACCGCACCTTCAAGCCGGAGCGTGACGGCTTGTTCTGCGCCGCGATCTTCGGACCGGTGAAGGACTACGAGTGCCTATGCGGCAAGTACAAGCGCATGAAGCATCGCGGCGTGGTCTGCGAGAAGTGCGGCACGGAAGTGACGCTGGCCAAGGTGCGCCGCGAGCGCATGGGCCACATCGAGCTGGCCAGCCCGACCGCGCACATCTGGTTCCTCAAGTCGCTGCCCTCGCGCATTGGCTTGATGCTGGACATGACCCTGCGCGACATCGAGCGCATCCTGTACTTCGAAGCGTTCGTGGTGATCGATCCGGGCATGACTGCGCTCGAGCGCGGCCAGCTGCTCAGCGAAGACCAGTACCTGGAAGCGACCGAGGAGCACGGCGACGAGTTCGACGCGCGGATGGGCGCCGAGGCGGTGTTCCATCTGCTGAAGTCGCTCGACCTGCCGGGCGAAGTCATCCGCCTGAAGGAAGAGATCGGCTCCACCAACTCCGAGACCAAGCTGAAGCGGCTGACCAAGCGCGTGAAGCTGATCGAGGCGTTCCTGGAATCCGGCAACAAGCCGGAGTGGATGGTGCTGACCGTGCTGCCGGTGCTGCCGCCGGATCTGCGTCCGCTGGTGCCGCTGGACGGTGGCCGCTTCGCCACGTCCGACCTCAACGATCTGTACCGTCGCGTCATCAACCGCAACAACCGCCTGAAGCGGCTGCTCGAGCTCAATGCGCCGGACATCATCGTGCGCAACGAGAAGCGCATGCTGCAGGAATCGGTCGACGCGCTGCTGGACAACGGCCGCCGCGGCCGTGCCATCACCGGCACCAACAAGCGTGCGCTGAAGTCGCTCGCCGACATGATCAAGGGCAAGCAGGGCCGCTTCCGCCAGAACCTGCTCGGCAAGCGCGTGGACTACTCCGGTCGTTCGGTGATCGTGGTCGGTCCGACCCTGCGTCTGCACCAGTGCGGCCTGCCCAAGAAGATGGCGCTGGAGCTGTTCAAGCCGTTCATCTTCGCCAAGCTGCAGGCGCGTGGCGAAGCCACCACCATCAAGGCGGCGAAGAAGCTGGTCGAGCGCGAAGAGGCCCAGGTGTGGGACATCCTCGAAGAGGTGATCCGCGAGCATCCGGTGCTGCTGAACCGTGCACCGACGTTGCATCGCCTCGGCATCCAGGCGTTCGAGCCGAAGCTCATCGAAGGCAAGGCGATCCAGCTGCATCCGCTGGTCTGTACGGCGTTCAACGCCGACTTCGACGGCGACCAGATGGCCGTCCATGTGCCGCTGTCGATCGAAGCGCAGCTGGAAGCGCGCACGCTGATGATGTCGTCCAACAACATCCTCAGCCCCGCCAACGGCGAGCCGATCATCGTGCCGACCCAGGACGTGGTGCTGGGCCTGTACTACATGACCCGCGAGCTGATCAACGTCAAGGGCACCGGCATGGTGTTCTCCGGCATCTCCGAGGCGCGTCGTGCGTACGACAACCGCGCGGTCGAGTTGCACGCCAAGGTCAAGGTGCGCCTGAAGCTGGTGCATATTGCCGAAGACGGTACCCGCACCCACGAGACCAAGATCGTCGACACCACCGTCGGCCGCGCACTGCTGGCGGAAATCCTGCCGGAAGGCCTGCCGTTCGAGCTGGCCAACACCGAGCTGACCAAGAAGAACATCTCGCGCCTGATCAACTCCAGCTATCGCTTGCTGGGGCTGAAAGAGACCGTGGTGTTCGCCGACAAGCTGATGTACACCGGCTATCGTTTCGCGACCCGTGCCGGCATCTCGATCGGCATCGACGACATGCTGATTCCGGCCGAGAAGAAGACCATTCTTGACGAAGCCGAGAAGGAAGTCGTCGAGATCCAGCAGCAGTACCAGTCGGGCCTGGTCACCGCCGGCGAGCGCTACAACAAGGTGGTCGACATCTGGTCGCGCACCAGCGAGCTGGTGGCCAAGGCGATGATCGACGGCATCGGCACCGAGAAGGTGATGGACGCCGACGGCAAGATGGTCAGCCAGAAATCGATGAACTCGCTGTACATCATGGCCGACTCCGGCGCGCGTGGTTCGGTGGCGCAGATCCGTCAGCTGGCCGGCATGCGCGGCCTGATGGCGCGTCCGGACGGCTCGATCATCGAGACCCCGATCAAGGCCAACTTCCGCGAAGGCCTGAACGTGCTGCAGTACTTCAACTCGACCCACGGCGCCCGCAAGGGCCTGGCGGATACGGCGTTGAAGACCGCGAACTCCGGTTACCTGACCCGTCGCCTGGTCGACGTGGCGCAGGACGTGGTCATCACGATGGACGATTGCGGCACCGAGAACGGTGTGATCATGCAGCCGATCGTCGAAGGCGGCGACGTGGTCGAGCCGTTGCGCGAGCGCGTGCTGGGCCGCGTGGTGGTCGACGACGTCTACGCCCCCGGCGACGACGACCAGCCGATCGTCACCCGCGACACCCTGCTCAACGAGGCCCTGGTCGAGAAGCTCGACAAGGCCGGCGTGCAGATCCTCAAGGTACGTTCGCCGATCACCTGCGAAGCCGCGCATGGCGTGTGCAAGCTGTGCTACGGCCGCGACCTGGCCCGTGGTCACCTGGTCAACATGGGCGAGGCCGTGGGCGTGGTCGCCGCGCAGTCGATCGGTGAGCCGGGTACCCAGCTGACCATGCGTACGTTCCACATCGGCGGTGCGGCTTCGCGAGCGGCGGCGGTGGACAACGTGACGGTGAAGACCACCGGTTCGTTGAAGTTCAACAACCTGAAATCGGTACAGCACAAGCAGGGTCACCTGGTGGCAGTGTCGCGTTCGGGCGAACTGAGTGTGATCGATGCCAGCGGTCGCGAACGCGAGCGCTACAAGGTGCCATACGGCGCCATCATCGCGGTCAAGGACGGTGCTCCGGTCAAGCCGGGCCAGACCGTGGCGAACTGGGATCCGCATACCCATCCGATCGTCACCGAGGTGGCCGGCGTGGTGCGCTTCATCGACTTCCTCGATGGCGTCACCGTGCAGAGCCAGACCGACGAACTGACCGGCCTGGAATCGGCGGTGGTCACCGACCCGAAGCGTCGCGGCGCGCAGGCGAAGGACCTGCGCCCGATCGTGCGTCTGGAAGATGCCAAGGGCCGCGAGCTGAAGCTGCCGGGCACCGACATCGCCGCACAGTACTTCCTGCCGGCCGGTGCGATCGTGTCGATCCAGAACGGTGCCGAAGTGGGCGTGGGCGACGTGGTTGCCCGTATCCCGCAGGAAAGCTCGAAGACCCGCGACATCACCGGTGGTCTGCCGCGCGTGGCCGATCTGTTCGAGGCGCGCAAGCCGAAGGAACCGGCGATCCTCGCCGAGCGCTCCGGCATCATCAGCTTCGGCAAGGACACCAAGGGCAAGCAGCGTCTGGTCATCAAGGATGTCGACGGCAACGAGCACGAAGAGCTGATTCCGAAATGGCGCCAGGTCATCGTGTTCGAAGGCGAGCATGTGGAGAAGGGCGAAACTGTCGTCGACGGCGAGCCGAGCCCGCATGACATCCTGCGCCTGCTGGGCGTGGAGCCGCTGGCCACGTACCTGGTCAAGGAGATCCAGGACGTGTATCGCCTGCAGGGCGTGAAGATCAACGACAAGCACATCGAGGCGATCATTCGCCAGATGCTGCGCAAGGTCGAGATCGTCGAGCCGGGCGACAGCCATTACCTGCGCGGCGAGCAGATCGAGCGCGTGCGGATCAATGGTGAAAATGATCGTGCGGTCGCCAAGGGCGAGCGTCCGGCCGAATACCAGTCGATCCTGCTGGGCATCACCAAGGCGTCGCTGGCGACCGAGTCGTTCATCTCGGCGGCCTCGTTCCAGGAAACCACCCGCGTCCTCACCGAGGCGGCGGTTCGTGGCACGCGCGATACCTTGCGTGGCCTGAAGGAAAATGTTATTGTCGGCCGTCTTATTCCGGCAGGCACGGGCTTGGCGTACCACGCATCGCGTCGTCGCCAGGGCGGTCTGACCGCCACGGAGCTGGAGACTCTTTCCGGTTCCGCGTCCGCGGTCTCGTTCGCCGAGGCTCCGGCCGGCAGTGAAAACGGTGTCGAGTAAGCCCGTTCGGGACCCTACTCGCTGACATACGAAATGAGGTGCATGGACGCACCTCGTGTTCGGGTCCAGGACGGCTGAGCGCTGGCTTGCCTATGGCAGGTTGCTCATGTTAAATTCCCGCTTCTTGGCAGACCGAGCTTATTCGGGCTGCCTTTATGTTTTCAGGAACAGCTTCGCATGACGACAGTCAACCAATTGGTGCGCAAATCCCGCAGCCCCAAGACCTACAAGAGTGGGTCGCCGGCCCTGCAGAGCAGCCCGCAGCGTCGTGGTGTCTGCACGCGCGTTTACACAACCACTCCGAAAAAGCCGAACTCGGCCCTGCGCAAGGTTGCCAAGGTGCGCCTGACCAATGGCTTCGAGATCATCAGCTACATCGGTGGTGAAGGTCATAACCTGCAAGAGCACTCGGTGGTGCTGATCCGCGGCGGTCGCGTCAAGGATCTGCCCGGTGTGCGTTACCACACGGTGCGCGGCAGCCTCGACTGCGCGGGTGTCACCAAGCGCCGTCAGTCGCGCTCGAAGTACGGCGCCAAACGCCCGAAGAAGTGATCTTATTGAAGAGTGCGGCCAGGACGGCCGCTTTTCTGGCGGGCAGGGATGCTCGCAAAAAAATAACGGACAAAAAACATGTCGCGTAAAGGTTCACATCCCGCCCGTCTGGTTCTGCCGGATCCCAAGCACGGCAGCCAGCTGATTGCCCGTTTCATCAACATGGTGATGAAGAGCGGCAAGAAGTCCGTGGCCGAGAGCATCGTCTACGGTGCGCTGCAGCACATCGGCGAAAAGAATGCCGAGCCGGTGGCTCTGGTCGAGAAGGCACTGAACAACATCGCTCCGGCGGTCGAAGTGAAGTCGCGTCGTGTCGGCGGTGCCACCTACCAGGTGCCGGTCGAAGTGCGTCCGGGTCGCCGCATGGCGCTGGCGATGCGCTGGGTCATCGACGCTGCCCGCAAGCGCGGCGAGACCTCGATGCCGCGCAAGCTGGCTGCCGAGTTGCTGGAGGCTTCGGAGAGCCGCGGTGGCGCTGCCAAGAAGCGTGAGGAAACGCATCGCATGGCAGAGGCCAACAAGGCCTTCTCGCACTACCGCTGGTAATGGTCTTGCTTTGCCGTCATCGCTGACGGCAAAGAACAAATCCGCCATTCACGGCGGATTCTTGGAGTTCAAGCCGTCTTCCCTGATGGCAAGAACAAACTGGCGTCCAAGCCGGACTTTTCACTAAAAGCGTGGCCCGGACGGCTGCATAGAATCGGGCAGGCAGCCCGGCACAGGTACATATCAATGGCACGCACCACTCCAATCGATCGCTACCGCAATTTCGGCATCATGGCCCACATCGATGCCGGCAAGACCACCACCACGGAGCGCATCCTGTTCTACACCGGCGTCAGTCACAAGATTGGCGAGGTGCATGACGGCGCCGCCACGATGGACTGGATGGAGCAGGAGCAGGAGCGTGGCATCACCATTACGTCGGCGGCGACGACGGCGTTCTGGAAGGGCATGGACGGCTCGCTCGAGCAGCATCGCTTCAACATCATCGACACTCCCGGACACGTCGACTTCACCATCGAAGTCGAGCGTTCGCTGCGCGTGCTTGACGGCGCGGTGTTCGTGCTGTGCGCGGTCGGTGGCGTGCAGCCGCAGTCCGAGACCGTGTGGCGCCAGGCCAACAAGTACAAGGTTCCCCGCCTCGCCTTCGTCAACAAGATGGACCGTACCGGCGCCAACTTCGACAAGGTGGTCGGCCAGCTGAAGGCCCGCCTTGGCGCGCATCCGGTGCCGATGCAGGTGCCAATCGGCGCCGAGGACAGTTTCGAGGGCGTGGTCGACCTGCTCAAGATGAAGGCGATCGTCTGGGACATGGAGTCCCAGGGCATGAAATTCGTGCTCAAGGACATTCCTGCGGATCTGCTCGACAAGGCTGCAGAAGCGCACAGCTTCATGGTGGAATCCGCTGCGGAAGCCACCGAGGAGTTGATGAACAAGTATCTCGAAGGTGGTGACCTCACCATGGACGAGATCATCGCCGGCCTGCGCCAGCGCACGCTCGCGAACGAGATCATCCCGGTGTTCTGCGGTACCGCGTTCAAGAACAAGGGCGTCCAGGCGATGCTCGACGCAGTGGTTCAGCTGCTGCCGTCACCCGCCGACCGCCCGCCGGTTGCCGGCATCGACGAGAACGATCAGGAAGCCACGCGCAAGGCGGACGACGCCGCGCCGTTCTCCGCGCTCGCGTTCAAGATCATGACCGATCCGTTCGTCGGCTCGCTGACGTTCTTCCGTGTCTATTCGGGCACGTTGAACTCCGGCGATGCCGTGTACAACCCGGTCAAGAGCAAGAAGGAGCGCATTGGCCGCATCCTGCAGATGCACGCGAACGAGCGTCAGGAACTGAAGGAAGTCCGCGCGGGCGATATCGCCGCCGCGGTCGGCCTGAAGGACGTGACGACCGGCGACACGCTGTGCGCGCAGGACCACATCATCACCCTGGAGCGCATGACGTTCCCGGAGCCGGTGATCTCGATGGCGGTCGAGCCGAAGACCAAGTCGGACCAGGAAAAGATGGGCGTCGCCCTCGGCCGTCTGGCCGCGGAAGATCCGTCGTTCCGCGTGCGCACGGACGAGGAGTCGGGCCAGACGATCATCTCCGGCATGGGCGAGTTGCACCTGGACATCCTGGTCGATCGCATGCGCCGCGAGTTCAACGTCGAGGCCAACGTCGGCAAGCCGCAGGTGGCTTACCGCGAGACGATCCGCGCGTCGGACGTCAAATCGGATTACAAGCACGCCAAGCAGTCGGGCGGCAAGGGCCAGTACGGTCACGTCGTGATCGAGCTGTCGCCGATGACCGAGGCCGACCGTGCCGATCCGAACGTGAAGAACGATTTCCTCTTCATCAACGACATCACCGGTGGCGTGATTCCGAAGGAGTTCATCCCGTCGGTCGAAAAGGGCCTGCGTGAGACCATCACCAGTGGTCCGCTGGCCGGCTTCCCGGTCGTCGGCGTGAAGGTGAAGCTCGTGTTCGGCTCCTACCATGACGTCGACTCGTCCGAAATGGCGTTCAAGCTCGCCGCATCCATGGCGTTCAAGCAGGGCTTCGCGAAGGCGAACCCGGTGCTGCTCGAACCGATCATGAAGATCGAAGTGGTGACGCCGGAAGAGTACGTCGGTGACGTGATGGGCGACATGAGCCGTCGTCGCGGCCTGCTCCAGGGCCAGGACGACACGCCGTCGGGCAAGACCATCGACGCGATGGTTCCGCTGGGCGAGATGTTCGGCTACGCGACGACCATCCGCTCGCTGACCCAGGGTCGCGCCACCTTCACGATGGAATTCGACCACTACGCCGAAGCGCCGAACAACATCGCCGAGCAGGTCATGAAGAAGGCGTAACTTGTGCGATCTTCCTGATCGCAACGGCAAAGATCAGGAAGCGGCCATCCATGGCCGCACTCTTAAAAGAAGCGGCCATTCGTGGACGTATCATCAAATAAGTTCTCTCAGAGGTTTGAGTCATGGCAAAGGGTAAATTCGAACGCACCAAGCCGCACGTCAACGTCGGCACGATTGGTCACGTGGATCACGGCAAGACGACGCTGACGGCAGCGCTGACGAAGGTCGGNACAAGCACGACCTGCTGGAGCCGCGAAACGTGCAGCTGCAGATCATCAAATAAGTTCTCTCAGAGGTTTGAGTCATGGCAAAGGGTAAATTCGAACGCACCAAGCCGCACGTCAACGTCGGCACGATTGGTCACGTGGATCACGGCAAGACGACGCTGACGGCAGCGCTGACGAAGGTCGGTGCGGAGCGCTTCGGTGGCGAGTTCAAGGATTACAGCGCGATCGACGCGGCGCCGGAAGAGAAGGCGCGCGGCATCACGATCTCGACGGCGCACGTGGAATACGAGTCGCCGAAGCGTCACTACGCGCACGTCGATTGCCCGGGCCACGCTGACTATGTGAAGAACATGATCACGGGTGCGGCGCAGATGGACGGCGCGATCCTGGTGTGCTCGGCCGCGGACGGCCCGATGCCGCAGACGCGCGAACACATTCTGCTGAGCCGCCAGGTCGGCGTGCCGTACATCGTGGTCTACCTGAACAAGGCGGACATGGTGGACGACGCCGAGCTGCTGGAACTGGTCGAGATGGAAGTGCGCGAGCTGCTGTCGAAGTACGACTTCCCGGGCGACGACACGCCGATGATCCACGGTTCGGCCAAGCTGGCGCTGGAAGGCGATCAGAGCGAGATCGGCGTGCCGTCGATCATCAAGCTGGTCGATGCGCTGGACAGCTACATNGATGATCCACGGTTCGGCCAAGCTGGCGCTGGAAGGCGATCAGAGCGAGATCGGCGTGCCGTCGATCATCAAGCTGGTCGATGCGCTGGACAGCTACATTCCGGAGCCGGTGCGTGCGGTCGACAAGCCGTTCCTGATGCCGGTGGARGACGTGTTCTCGATCTCCGGTCGCGGCACGGTGGTGACCGGYCGTATCGAGCGCGGCATCATCAAGGTCGGCGACGAAATCGAAGTGGTCGGCATCCGCGACACGCAGAAGACCACGGTCACYGGCGTGGAAATGTTCCGCAAGCTGCTGGACCAGGGTCAGGCGGGCGACAACGCCGGTCTGYTGCTGCGCGGCCTGAAGCGTGACGACGTGGAGCGTGGCCAGGTGYTGGCCAAGCCGGGCACGATCACCCCGCATACGGACTTCGAGGCCGAGGTGTAYGTGCTGTCGAAGGACGAGGGTGGCCGTCACACGCCGTTCTTCAAGGGCTACCGCCCGCAGTTCTACTTCCGCACGACCGACGTGACCGGTGCCGTGACCCTGCCGGAAGGCGTGGAGATGGTGATGCCGGGCGACAACGTGAAGATGGTGGTGAGCCTGATCCACCCGATCGCGATGGACGAAGGCTTGCGTTTCGCCATCCGCGAAGGCGGCCGCACCGTCGGCGCCGGCGTGGTGGCCAAGGTCATCAAGTAAGAACCGTTATCCCGGCAGCAAGCTGCCGGGATAACTTCCGCCTTGATTCGACCTGATGGTCGGATAACGCCGGAGAGGCGGCTCGTGGTTTTGCCGCCGAACCACTTCCCTGTAGGGAAATTAGCAGATATACTTCGCAGCTCACTTGTCGATCAAAGCTTCGGCTTTGACCGATCTACCGCGAAATGAGGCGCAGGACGTGCTTCGAGTTCGCGGGCCGGGATGGCCCATCGCAATGGAATATTTCGCAGGTCCTGCCTGCCGACAATGTCTCGTTGCGCGATGCAGATTCTGTCCAGGCGAGCCGAATAGTGCTCGCCTGGCCTTTTCGAATTGGGGTCGGGGAATATTCACGGCTCCCGATGTGGTTGCAAAGGGTTGTGCGAGGCGGTGAGAAGCCGCTTCGTTTCACATTACGTTCTTTCGACAACAGGACACGGTTATGGCGAACCAGAAGATTCGGATTCGGCTGAAGGCGTACGATCACCGGCTGATCGACCGCTCGGCCAGCGAGATCGTCGAGACGGCTAAGCGCACGGGTGCCACGGTACTCGGCCCGATTCCGCTTCCGACCAAGATCGAGCGTTACACCATTCTGACGTCGCCGCACGTCGACAAGGATGCACGCGACCAGTACGAGACCCGTACGCACAAGCGTGTGCTCGACATCGTCGACCCGAACGACAAAACCGTGGACGCGCTCATGAAGCTTGATCTCGCCGCTGGCGTCGATGTTCAGATCAAGCTCGGTTGAGCGACAGACAGGATACGAAGATGAGTATCGGATTGGTTGGCCGCAAATGCGGCATGAGCCGACTCTTCACTGAAGATGGCCGCTCGATTCCGGTGACGCTGATTGAAGCGACGCCGAACCGCGTGACCCAGTTGAAGACGGACGATAACGATGGCTACAGCGCCGTCCAGGTTTCGGCGGGCAGCAAGCGCGCGAACCTGCTGACGCAGCCGCTGAAGGGTCATTACGCGAAGGCCAAGGTTGAGCCGGGTCGTGGTTTGTGGGAATTCCGCGTGTCTGCCGACGATCTCGGCAAGTACACCGTGGGCGCCGAGATCAAGGCTGACGACGTGTTCTCCGTTGGCCAGATCGTCGATGTCGCCGGCGTGTCGAAGGGCAAGGGTTTCCAGGGCACGATCAAGCGCTGGAACTTCAAGATGGGTGACGCCACCCACGGTAACTCGCTGTCGCATCGCGCGCCGGGCTCCATCGGTCAGCGCCAGACGCCGGGTCGCGTGTTTCCGGGCAAGAAGATGGCCGGTCACATGGGTGCCGTGCGCCGTTCGGCGCAGGGTCTGGAAGTGGTCAAGGTCGACGCCGAGCGTCACCTGATTGCGGTGAAGGGCGCGGTACCGGGTGCAACCGGTGGCGACGTCATCATCCGCCCGACGACCAAGGGTTGAGGAGAGTCGCCATGGAATTGAATGTCATTGGCGCCAAGCCGCTCAACGTGTCGGACGAAGTGTTCGGCGGTGAGTACAAGAAGGCCCTGGTCCACCAGGTCGTGATCGCCTATCAGGCGGCCGGCCGTGCCGGCACCCAGTCGCAGCTGTCGCGCGGCGAGATGTCCGGTACCACCAAGAAATTCAAGAAGCAGAAGGGCGGCGGTGCCCGTCACGGTGATTACCGTGCACCGATCTTTGTCGGTGGCGGCCGCACCTTCGCGGCCAAGCCGCGCAGCTACGAGCAGAAGGTCAACCGCAAGGCCTACCGCGTCGCGATCCGCTCGATCTTCTCCGAGCTGGTCCGTCAGGGTCGCCTGAAGGTCGTCGAGAGCTTTGGCGTCGAGACGCCGAAGACCTCCGCGATGGTGGCCAAGCTGGCCGAGCTGGAAGTTTCCGGTCGCGTGCTGCTGGTGTCGGAAGACGCCTCCGAAGCGGTGTTCCTGGCCGCCCGCAACATCCCGTATATCCATGTGCTGGACGTGATGGCGCTGAACCCGGTCAGCCTGGTCGGTTCCGATCAGGTGGTGATGACGGTTGAGGCCGTGAAGAAGGTCGAGGAGTGGCTGGCATGAACAACGAACGCATTCTCGACACGCTGCGCGCGCCGCACATCTCCGAGAAATCGGCGCGTCTGGCCGAGCACAACCAGTACGTATTCGTGGTCGCCCCCGCGGCGACCAAGGCCGATGTCCGCGCTGCCGTGGAGAAGCTGTTCGACGTCAAGGTCGAGCAGGTGAACCTCGTCAACACCAAGGGCAAGGTCAAAGCCTTCCGTCAACGCGCTGGCAGCCGCCAGGGCAAGCGCAAGGCCTACGTGCGTCTTGCCGATGGCCAGACCATCGACGTGTCCGCCAAGGCCTGAGCCAGGAGTTCTGTGAGATGGCACTAATCAACCACAAGCCGACCTCGCCGGGTCGTCGCGACGCAGTCAGCGTCAAGACGGAAGGCCTGCACAAGGGCGCGCCGTACGCGGCGTTGACCGAGTCGCAGTCCCGCACCGGCGGTCGCAATCATCATGGCCGCATCACCGTGCGTCATCGCGGCGGCGGTCATAAGCAGCATTACCGCATCATCGACTTCAAGCGCGACAAGGAAGGCATCGCCGCCCGCGTCGAGCGCATCGAATACGATCCGAACCGCACCGCACATATTGCGCTGCTGTGCTACGCCGACGGTGAGCGTCGTTACATCATCGCGCCGAAGGGCGTGCAGGTGGACGATCGCCTAGTGTCCGGCCGCGATGCGCCGATCAAGGCCGGCAACTGCCTGCAGCTGCGCAACATCCCGATGGGCAGCACGATCCATTGCATCGAGCTGCGTCCTGGCAAGGGTGCGCAGATCGCCCGCAGTGCCGGCGCTTCGGTGCAGCTGGTCGCTCGCGAATCCGGTTACGCCACGCTGCGTTTGCGCTCCGGCGAGATGCGTCGCGTCTCGGTCGATTGCCGCGCCACCATCGGTGAAGTCGGCAACGGCGAGCACAGCCTGAAGAAGCTCGGCAAGGCCGGCGCCAAGCGCTGGCTGGGTATTCGCCCGACCGTTCGCGGCGTGGTGATGAACCCGGTCGACCATCCGCACGGTGGTGGCGAAGGCAAGACTTCTGGCGGTCGTCATCCGGTCAGCCCGTGGGGCACTCCGGCCAAGGGCTACAAGACCCGTAACAACAAGCGCACGCAGCAGTTCATCGTGCGTCGTCGTACCAAGTAACAGGAAGCCGACATGCCTCGCTCTTTGAAGAAAGGTCCGTTCGTCGACCTTCACCTCGTGAAGAAGGTGGAAGCTGCGGTTTCCGCCCACAACAAGCGCCCGATCAAGACCTGGTCGCGCCGCTCGATGATCCTGCCGGAAATGGTCGGCTTGACCATCGCCATCCACAACGGCCGTCAGCACGTGCCCGTCCTGATCAACGAGAACATGGTCGGGCACAAGCTCGGCGAGTTCGCGGTGACCCGTACATTCAAAGGCCATGTCGGCGACAAGAAGGGCAAGTGATGAGCACTGAAGCCAAAGCGATCCTGCGCGGCGCCCGCATTTCGGCGCAAAAGGCACGCCTGGTAGCTGATCTGGTTCGCGGACTTCCCGTGGGCCGGGCCAGCGACGTGCTCACCTACACCAACAAGAAGGCCGCACTCCTTGTCCGCAAGGTGCTGCTGTCGGCCGTCGCCAACGCCGAAAACAATCTCGGCGCCGACGTCGACGAGCTGAAGGTGGCCAGCATCTTTGTCGACGAAGGTCCGGCGATGAAACGCATGTATGCCCGCGCCAAAGGCCGCGGTTCGCGCATTCTCAAGCGCACCAGCCACATCACTGTGGTTGTTGGTAACTGACCGGGGACATAGACGATGGGTCATAAAGTTCATCCCACCGGTATCCGCCTCGGCATTGCCAAGGACTGGAACTCGAAGTGGTACGCAAACAAGGCTGATTACGCCAAGTATCTCGTGGCCGACATCAAAGTCCGCGACATGCTGAAGAAGAAGCTGGCTGCCGCCGGCATCTCGAAGATCCAGATCGAGCGTCCGGCCAAGACCGCGCGCGTGACGATCCACACCGCCCGCCCGGGCGTGGTGATCGGCAAGAAGGGCGAGGATATCGAGAAGCTGCGCAAGGAAGTCAGCGACATGATGGGCGTCCCGACGCACATCAACGTCAGCGAAGTGCGCAAGCCTGAGTTGGACGCGCAGCTGGTGGCCGAGTCGATCGCGCAGCAGTTGGAGCGCCGCATCATGTTCCGCCGCGCGATGAAGCGCTCGGTCGGCAACGCGATGCGCCTGGGCGCGCTGGGCATCAAGATCAACGTGTCCGGTCGTTTGAACGGTGCCGAGATCGCCCGCTCCGAGTGGAGCCGCGAAGGTCGCGTGCCGCTGCATACACTGCGCGCGGACATCGACTACGGCTTCGCCGAGGCGAGCACGACCTACGGCATCATCGGCATCAAGGTGTGGGTCTACAAGGGCGAGATCTTCGACCTGACCCAGATTGGCCAGGAGTCGAAGGACGAGTCGTCCTCGCAGCCGCGCCGCGAAGGTGGCGAAGGTCGTCGTAATGATTCGCGTCGCGAGGCCGGTGACGGCCGCCGCGAGCGGTCTGCGAAGTAAGGAGAGTTGCCATGTTGCAACCCAAGCGAACCAAGTACCGCAAGCAGTTCAAGGGCCGTAACGACGGTCTGGCGCAGTGCTCCAACCTCGTCAGCTTCGGCGAGTACGGCCTGAAGGCTACGACCCACGGCGCGCTCACCGCACGCCAGATCGAAGCCGCCCGTCGTTGCATCACCCGCTTCGTCAAGCGTGGCGGCAAGTTGTGGATCCGCGTGTTTCCGGACAAGCCGATCACCAAGAAGCCGATCGAAGTCCGCATGGGCGCGGGCAAGGGCAGTGTCGAGTTCTGGGTTGCACCGATCCAGCCTGGCCGCATGCTCTATGAAATCGAGGGTGTCGACGAGTTGACGGCTCGCGAGGCGTTCCGCCTGGCCGCCGCCAAGCTGTCGGTGCAGACCCAGTTTGTGACACGGGCGGTGATGTGATGGCCAGCAAAGATATCAACAACCAGTCGGCCGACGAGCTGAAGCAGCACCTGCTGGACCTGCGCAAGGAGCAGTTCAATCTGCGCATGCAGAAGGGTTCCGGCCAGCTCACTCAGCCGCACCAGCTTCGCCGCGTTCGGCGTGACATCGCCCGCACGAAGTTCGTGCTCGGCGGCAAGAAGTAAGGGACGGCCGACATGAGCGACAACAACAAGCAGACGCGCACCCTCGAGGGCCGCGTCACCAGCAACAAGATGGACAAGACCGTCACGGTCCTGGTCGAGCGCCAGGAGCAGCATTGGCTGCTCGGCAAGATCATCCGCCGCTCGACCAAGCTGCATGCGCAGGACGACCTCGGCGCGAACGAGGGTGACCTCGTGCGTATCGCCGAATGCCGTCCGTTGTCCAAGACCAAACATCACCGCGTGGTTGAAATCATCACGCGCGCCAACGTCTAAGGGAGGGTGCAGACATGATCCAGATGCAAAGCACGCTTTCCGCAGCGGACAACAGCGGCGCGAAAGAACTGATGTGCATCAAGGTGCTCGGCGGCTCCAAGCGCCGCTATGCCGCGATCGGTGACGTGATCAAGGTCACCGTGAAGGATGCGATCCCCCGCGGCAAGGTCAAGAAGGGCGAAGTGTACAATGCCGTGGTGGTGCGTACCGCCAAGGGCGTACGCCGCCCCGATGGTTCGCTGATCCGTTTCGACGGCAACGCAGCGGTCCTCCTCAACAACAAGCTCGAGCCGATCGGTACCCGTATTTTCGGGCCGGTTACCCGCGAGCTGCGCAGCGAGAAGTTCATGAAGATCGTCTCGCTTGCTCCCGAAGTGCTCTGAGCGGAGTCAAGAAATGAACCGTATCCGCAAGGGTGATCAGGTCCTCGTGATCACCGGCAAGAACAAGGGTCAGCGCGGCGATGTGCTGCGTGTTGCAGACGATCGCGTGTTCGTCTCCAACGTGAATCTGGTGAAGCGTCACACCAAGCCGAATCCCCAGGCCAACCAGGCTGGCGGCATCGTCGAGCGTGAAGCCTCGATCCATCTCTCCAATGTGCAGCTGTTCAACCCCGCCACGAACAAGGGTGAACGCGTCGGCACCAAAACGCTCGAAGATGGGCGCAAGGTCCGCGTGTTCCGTTCGACTGGCGAGGTCGTGGACGCGTAAGGAACACGATCATGACGCGCCTTGAAAATTTCTACAAAGAGCAGGTAGTTGCCAAGCTCACCGAGCAGTTCGGCTACCAGAACGTGATGCAGGTTCCGCGCATCACCAAGATCACGCTGAACATGGGCGTGGGCGAAGCCGCGGGCAACAAGAAAGTGCTCGAGAACGCCGTGGCCGACATGGCCAAGATCTCCGGCCAGAAGCCGATCACGACCAAGGCGCGCGTTTCCGTGGCCTCGTTCAAGATCCGCGATGGCTGGCCGATCGGCTGCAAGGTCACCTTGCGCCGCGCGCAGATGTTCGAGTTCCTCGACCGCCTGATCAACATCTCGCTGCCGCGCGTGCGCGACTTCCGCGGTGTCTCGGGCAAGGCCTTCGACGGCCGCGGCAACTACAACTTCGGTATCAAGGAACAGATCATCTTCCCTGAAATCGACTTCGACCAGGTCGATGCGCTGCGTGGCATGGATATCTCCATCACCACCACCGCCAAGACCGACGAAGAGGCGAAAGCCCTGCTGGCCGCGTTCAGCTTCCCGTTCCGCAACTGATAGGCGTAATCCATGGCCAAGACATCAATGGTGAACCGCGATATCAAGCGGACCAAACTCGTCCAGAAGTTCGCTGCCAAGCGCGCTGAACTGAAGGCGATCGTGCTGAGCCCCAGCTCCTCCTACGAGGAGAAGATGGAAGCCCAGTCCAAGCTGCAGAAGCTGCCGCGCGACGCCAGCCCGGTGCGCCAGCGCACCCGTTGCGCGTTGACCGGTCGCCCGCGTGCCGTCTACGCCAAGTTTGGCCTGGGCCGCAACAAGCTGCGTGAAGCGACCATGCGCGGCGACGTGCCGGGTCTGCGCAAGGCCAGCTGGTAATACAAAACCGGAGTCGCTCGGGGCGCAAGTGTCGCGAACGACTCACCGGGCTGCTCAACAAGCAGCCGCTGATGCGACTACCGCATCGAGATTCGCTAAAACCTGAAATTGCTGATATAGTCGGCGGTCTGCGCAAGGCAGGCCGTCGTCCATGGCGGCTCACAATCTGATTGATTTCCGGTTTTATCGGATATCGGTGCACTCTGAAGGATGTTTTCATGAGCATGACTGATCCCATCGCCGATCTGTTCACGCGCGTCCGCAATGCCCAGGCCATGGGCAAGCCGACCGTGCGTATGCCGTCGTCGAAACTGAAGGTGGCGATCGCCGACCTTCTCAAGAACGAGGGCTACATCCTCGACGCCAAGACTTCCGCCGAGGAAGGCAAGCCGGTGCTCGAGATCAAGCTCAAGTATTTCGAGGGCCAGCCGGCCATCGAGCGTATTTCCCGTGTCAGCCGCTCCGGCCTGCGTGTGTACCGCGGCAAGGACGAGCTGCCGAAGGTCCTTGGCGGCCTGGGTATCTCGATCATCTCGACTTCCGCCGGTCTGTTGACCGATGCGCAGGCCCGTGCCAAGGGTCTGGGCGGCGAAGTCATCGGCCAAGTGGCATAAGGAGTCTTTCGATGTCACGTGTAGCCAAACAACCAATTTCCCTGCCCAAGGGCGTCGAGATGACCGTCGGTAACGACAGCATTTCGGTGAAAGGCCCGAAGGGCACGCTGTCCGTGCATCACCTGCCGGGCGTCAGCGTCGCCGTGGACAATGGCGTTGCGAACATCAGCCTCGTTGATGGCGCCGACGACAAGTTCGGCGGTACCGCGCGTGCGCTGCTGTCCAACATGGTCACCGGTGTCTCCACCGGCTACGAGCGCAAGCTCGAGCTGGTCGGCGTCGGCTACCGCGTTTCCATGCAGGGCAAGTCGCTGAACCTGAGCCTGGGCTTTTCCCACCCGGTGGTGTTCGAGGCGCCGGAAGGCATCAGCATCGAAACCCCGACGCAGACCGAAGTCCTGATCAAGGGCGCGGACAAGCAGGCGGTGGGTCAGGTGGCGGCCAAGATTCGCGGTTTCCGTCCGCCGGAGCCCTACAAGGGCAAGGGCGTGCGCTATGCCGGTGAGAAGATCACGCTGAAGGAAGCCAAGAAGGCGTAATGCGGGTCCCTCCGCGAAGGTCGGCCGTTCACTGCCGGATACTTCAAAAGAGCCCAACCCCATCCAGCCGATCCGCTTTCGAGGAATTATGACGATGAACAAGAACGAAAACCGCCTGCGCCGCGCCAAGTCCACCCGCTCGCACATCCGCAAGCTGGCCGTGGCCCGCCTGTCGGTGCACCGCACCGGCCAGCACATCTATGCGCAGGTATTCGACGCCTCCGGCAAGAACGTGGTGGCTGCCGCCTCCACCGTGCAGAAGTCGGTCGCCGAGGGCCTCAAGGGCACCAAGAACCTGACCGCCGCTGCTGCGGTGGGCAAGGCAGTCGCCGAGCGCGCGAAGGCTGCAGGCATCGAGTCGGTCGCGTTCGACCGTTCCGGTTTCCGCTACCACGGCCGTATCAAGGCGCTGGCCGATGCGGCACGCGAGGCCGGCTTGAAGTTCTAAGCAGCACCCGGGTCAGGGCACGGCCCTGATTTCCACAGCGACACCTACAACTCCAAGCGGCTCAGCCGCAAGCAAAGTCCCGGTTCGCCGGGCACATGGAAAAGAACATGTCTTCTACCGATCGCGAAAATTCCGACGGCCTGCTGGAAAAGTTGATTGCCGTCAACCGTGTGGCCAAGACCGTCAAGGGTGGCCGCCAGATGAGCTTCACCGCACTGACCGTGGTTGGTGACGGCGAGGGCAAGGTTGGCTTCGGTTATGGCAAGGCGCGTGAAGTGCCGGTCGCCATCTCCAAGGCCATGGAGCGCGCCCGTCGCCAGATGGTGAACATCGAGCTGAACAACGGCACCCTGTGGTACGCCGTGAAGGCGAACCATGGCGCCGCCCGCGTCTATATGCAGCCCGCTTCCGAAGGTACTGGCGTGATCGCCGGTGGCGCCATGCGTGCGGTGCTGGAAGTGGTCGGCGTCAAGAACGTGCTGGCCAAGGCCGTGGGTTCGCGCAATCCGATCAACCTGGTGCGCGCCACCATCAAGGGCCTGCAGGCGGTTGCCTCGCCCAAGAAGATCGCCGCCAAGCGTGGCAAGACCCTGGAAGAGGTGCTGGGCAATGGCTAAGAAGAACGAAACCGCCGCCACCGTGCGCGTGCGCCTGGTCAAGGGCCTGCGCGGCGTGCAGGCTCGCCATCGCCTGAGCGTCAAGGCGCTGGGCTTGGGCAAGATCGATGACGTCCGTGAGTTGAAGGACAGCCCGCAGGTCCGTGGCCTGATCAACACGGTCTACTACCTGGTTCGGGTCGAGGAGTAATCATCATGCGTCTGAATGACATCAAGCCGGCCGCCGGTTCCCACAAGACGCGTCTGCGCGTCGGTCGCGGCATCGGTTCGGGCATGGGCAAGACTGCCGGTCGCGGCCACAAGGGTCAGCATGCCCGTGCGGGCGGCACCCACAAGTACGGTTTCGAAGGCGGCCAGATGCCGCTGAATCGTCGGATGCCGAAGGTCGGTTTCCGCTCGAAGTTGAAGGTCGCGAGCCAGGAAGTGTTCCTGTATCAGCTGGCCAGTCTCAAGGCTGACGTGATCGACGTCGTCGTGCTGCATCAGGCTGGCCTGATCGACAGTCGCGCGAAAAAGGTCAAGGTGGTCCTCAAGGGTGAAATCGGTCGCGCGGTGAAGTTGTCCGGTTTGCTGGCTACCGCCGGCGCCAAGGCAGCCATCGAGGCTGCCGGCGGCAGCGTGGAGTAATCAGGTGGCAGCAGCCAAGGGCAACGCACTCGGCAAGCTCGGCAAACTGACGGAGCTTCGTCAGCGCATCTTCTTCGTGATCGGTGCGCTGGTGGTGTTCCGGCTCGGTTCGTTCATCCCGGTCCCGGGCGTCAATCCGGAGGCGATGACCAATCTGGTCAACGGCAATGGCCTGATGGACATGTTCAACATGTTCTCGGGTGGTGCGCTGGAACGCTTCTCGGTATTCGCGCTCGGCGTGATTCCGTACATTTCGGCGTCGATCGTGTTCCAGATGATGGGCGCGGTAGTACCGAGCCTGCAGAGCCTGCGCAAGGAAGGCGAGGCCGGCAAGCGCAAGATGACGATGTATACGCGCTATGCCACAGTGGCCCTGGCGGCGTTCCAGTCGTTCGGCATTGCGGTGGCGTTGCAGGGGCAGGTCGCGGCAGGTGGCGCACCGGTGGTTTATACACCGGGTTTCGGCTTCGTCTTTTCGTCCGTGGTCGGGCTTACTGCCGGCACCATGTTCCTGATGTGGCTGGGCGAGCAGATGACCGAGCGCGGTGTCGGCAACGGCATTTCGCTGCTGATCTTCGCCGGTATCGTCGCCGGTCTGCCAGGGGCGGTGGTGCATACCCTGGGCATGGCCAGCAACGGTGAATTGTCGCTGATCAAGTTGTTGATGGTGTTTGGCCTGGCGCTGGCGGTGACGGCGTTCGTGGTGTTCATGGAGCGCGCCCAGCGGCGCATCACGGTGAACTACGCACGGCGTTCCGGCGGGCAGAAGGCCTATCAGAACCAGAGTTCGAACCTGCCGTTGAAGATCAACATGTCGGGTGTGATTCCGCCGATCTTCGCGTCCAGCCTGTTGATGTTCCCGGCCACGGCGATCAGCTGGTTCAGCACCGGGCAGCAGTCGCGCTGGCTGCAGGATCTGACCCAGGCGCTGAGCCCGGGCAACCCGCTGTACGAGACGGTGTCTTCGATATTGGTGATGGGTTTTGCGTTCTTCTACACGGCGATCGTGTTCAACGCCGATGAGACGGCCGACAACCTCAAGCGGTCGGGCGCGCTGATTCCGGGCATCCGCCCGGGCAAGGCCACGGCCAGCTACATCGATGCGGTGATGACGCGTCTGACCGGTGTCGGTGCGTTGTATCTGGTGGCGGTGTGTCTGGTGCCGTCGTTCATGCAGAACGCCTGGCATGTACCGTTTTACTTCGGTGGCACGTCGCTGCTGATCGTGGTGGTTGTGGTGATGGATTTCACGTCTCAGGTGCAGGCGCACCTGGTCAGTCACCAGTACGAAAGTCTGCTCAAGAAGGCCAACCTCCGCCGCAGCTGAGGCTGCGGTTTGGTTGGTCAAAGTCGGGGAGTGGCGACACCGCGGTGTCGCAGGGCTTTCCAGTTAGGGTAATTCAGGTTAAAATTGCGCGTTTACCGCGCACGAAACGCATCGGAGAAAGTACATCATGGCGCGCATCGCGGGTGTCAATTTGCCGGTCCAGAAGCATGTCTGGGTTGGTCTGCAGAGCATTTACGGTATCGGCCGCAGCCGGGCCAAGAAGGTCTGCGTGGATGCTGGCGTGGTTCCGACCACCCAGATCAAGTCCCTCAGTGAAGGCGAGGTGGAGAAGATCCGCCACGAGATCGCCAAGTACACCGTCGAAGGCGATTTGCGCCGTGAGGTGGGCATGGCCATCAAGCGTCTGATGGACCTGGGTTGCTACCGTGGCCTGCGCCATCGTCGCGGCCTGCCGGTGCGCGGTCAGCGCACACGTACCAACGCACGTACCCGCAAGGGCCCCCGTCGCGCGATCAAGAAGTGATTGCACCAGTGCGATCTTCCCTGATCGCGAAGATCAAAAAGCGGCCGTTCGTGGCCGCACTGATTAACAAAGAGCCTCTAAACCATGGCTAAGCCGGTCAAGACCAAGAAGAAGATCAAGCGCGTTGTCACGGATGCCGTGGCCCACGTGCAGGCCTCCTTCAACAACACCATCGTCACCATCACCGATCGTCAGGGCAATGCCTTGTCGTGGGCTACTGCCGGCGGCGCCGGTTTCCGTGGCTCGCGCAAGTCGACCCCGTTCGCTGCCCAGGTGGCCGCCGAAAAGGCCGGCCGCGCGGCAGGCGACTACGGCGTGAAGACGGTGGAAGTACGCATCAAGGGCCCCGGCCCGGGCCGCGAGTCGGCGGTGCGTTCGCTGAATGCGTTGGGCTACAAGGTGCTCAACATCATCGACGTCACGCCGATTCCGCATAACGGCTGCCGTCCCCCCAAGAAGCGTCGAGTCTAAGGAGCATACCCATGGCCCGTTATCGTGGAGCTACCTGCAAACTCGCCCGTCGTGAGGGTGCAGATCTCAGCCTGAAGAGCCCGGCGCGCGCGCTGGATTCCAAGTGCAAGCTGGAAAACAAGCCCGGCCAGCATGGCGCGAACAAGCGCATGCGCATGTCCGACTATGCCGTGCAGCTGCGTGAAAAGCAGAAGGTCAAGCGCATCTACGGTGTGCTCGAGCGCCAGTTCAGCAACTACTACACCAAGGCGTCGACGTCCAAGGGCAACACCGGTGAAAACCTGTTGCGCCTGCTCGAAAGCCGTCTGGACAACGTCGTCTATCGCATGGGTTTCGCGGTCACCCGCGCCCAGGCTCGTCAGCTGGTTGCCCACAAGGCGATCCTGGTGAACGGCAAGAAGGTGAACATTCCTTCGTACCAGGTTCGTCCGGGCGACGCGATTGCGTTGACCGAGCGCGCCCGCAGCCAGCTGCGCGTGCAGGAAGCGGCGACCGTGTTCGACACCATGGACCTGCGTCCGGTCTGGGTCGAGGTCGACGCCAAGAAATTCGAAGGTACGTTCAAGTCGGTGCCGGATCGCGGTGATCTGCCGTCCGACATCAATGAAGCACTGATCGTCGAGCTTTACTCGAAGTAATTACCGGAGCTCTGCATGGCAGTTTCGTCAACTAGTGTGCTGCGGCCTCGGGGCCTCAGCGTCGAACAGCTCGGAGCCAACCGCGCCAAGGTGGTAGTCGAGCCGCTCGAGCGTGGCTTCGGCCATACCCTGGGCAACGCGCTGCGCCGCGTGCTGCTCTCCTCGATTCCTGGCAGTGCCATCGTCGAGGTGGAAATCGATGGCGTGCTGCACGAATACACCACCCTGGAAGGCCTGCAGGAGGACGTCATTGAAGTCCTGCTCAACCTCAAGGACGTGGCGATTCGTCAGCATACGGGCGATGAAGTCACCCTGACCCTGTCCAAGAAAGGCAAGGGCGTGGTCACGGCTGGCGACATCGTCGTCGACCACTCGGTGGAAATCATCAACCCCGAGCACGTGATCTGCCACCTGACCAAGGACATCGCGCTCAACATGCGCCTGAAGGTGCGTCGCGGCGTCGGCTACCAGCCGGCCAGCGCGCGCCAGCATCCGGATGACGAGGCGCGCCCGATCGGTCGCCTGCAGCTGGATGCGTCGTTCGCGCCGGTGCTGCGCGTGGCCTACGAGGTGGACGCCGCTCGTGTCGAGCAGCGCACCAACCTCGACAAGCTGGTGCTGGACATCGAGACCAACGGCACGATCGGTGCTGAAGACGCGGTCCGCAAGGCCGCCGAGATCATCAACGACCAGCTGTCGGTGTTCGGCGACTTCTCGCGTCGCGAGAGCGCCACCGACAAGGCGGAGAAGAGCGGTTTCGATCCGTTGCTGCTGCGTCCGATCGACGATCTGGAGCTCACCGTGCGTTCGGCGAACTGCCTGAAGGCCGAGAGCATCTACTACATCGGCGACCTGGTGCAAAAGACCGAGGTCGAGCTGCTGAAGACGCCGAACCTGGGCAAGAAGTCGCTGACCGAAATCAAGGACGTGCTGGGCGGGCGTGGTCTCGCACTTGGCATGAAGCTTGAGAACTGGCCGCCGCCGGGCCTTTCGCACGGTATGCAGCTTGGCTGATTTCGGGTTTCAATACTGAGCCTCGGATTCAACGAGGCCATAAAAGCGGGTAACCGCGGGAAGCCGGACACAAGTGCCGGCTTTTCATAACAACAGACATAGAGACTTTTGCCATGCGCCACCAAAAATCCGGACGCAAACTCAACCGCACCAGCTCGCACCGCGAAGCCATGTTCAAGAACATGGCGTCGTCGCTGATCAAGCACGAGCTGATCCGCACCACCCTGCCCAAGGCGAAGGAACTTCGCCGCGTGGCCGAGCCGCTGATCACGCTGGCCAAGGCCGACGGCGTGGCCAATCGCCGCCTCGCCTTCTCGCGCCTGCGCGACAAGGAAGCGGTCGGCAAGCTGTTCGTCGAGCTGGGCCCGCGCTACAAGGAGCGTCCCGGCGGCTACCTGCGCATCCTCAAGTGCGGCTTCCGCCCGGGCGACAATGCGCCGATGGCGTATGTCGAGCTGGTCGGTCGCCCGCAGGTCGAAGCTGTCGACGCCGAGTAAGCCGGTCGGCCGCCCATCAGGCAGGCTTGGCGTTCAGACGTCCAAACACGAAAACCCGGCCGGGCGACCTGCCGGGTTTTCGTGCATGTGGGCATCAACGAACCGGATATTTTTCCCGGGATGCCGCAAGCGCTGCTGACAGCGCCCCGGCGAACAGGTAAGGTCATTGTTCCGCAACGCAACAATCCGCCATGAATCCATTCCGCTGGTCGTACCGTGTCAGTTTTCTCGTCGGTTTCCTGCTCTGCGCAGGCCTGCTTGGTTTTGCGCTGTATGCCGAGTACGGGCTGGGCATGACGCCGTGCCCGTTGTGCGTCTTCCAGCGCGTCGCCTTCCTGTTCATGGCGTTGTTTTTCCTGCTGGGCGGGCTGCATGCGCCACGCGGCAACGGTCGCTGGGCCTATGCGGGGCTGGTGCTGGCGGGTGCCGTGGGCGGCATCGTTACCGCCGGCCGCCATCTGTGGCTGCAGAGTCTGCCGGCCGATCAGGTGCCTTCCTGCGGTCCCGGGCTGGGTTACATGCTGGATGCGTTCCCGTTGTCGAAGCTGTTGAAGCTGGTGTTCACCGGCTCCGGCGAGTGCGCCAAGGTCGAACCGATCCTCGGCCTGCCGATGCCGGCCTGGAGCTTGCTGTGGTTCGTCGCGCTGGGCGTGCTGGTGGTCGTGGCGGCGCGGCGCCGGGTCGCATCGAAGTGAGTATTGCCAAGGCTGTGCGATGAATCCTGCTTCGCCGAACGTGTTCACGCCCAGCGACTGGACCCCCGGTTCCTGGCAGCAGCGCGTGGCGCTGCAGCAGCCGCATTACGACGATGCGGCCGAACTGGCCCGGGCCGGCGTGCATCTTGCGCAGTTGCCGCCGCTGGTGACCTCGTGGGAAGTGCTGGCGCTGAAGCAAGCCTTGGCCGAGGCGCAGGAAGGCGGGCGCTTCCTGCTGCAGGGCGGCGATTGCGCGGAAACCTTCGCCGACTGCACCAGCCCGGTGATCTCCAACCGGCTGAAGGTACTGCTGCAGATGAGCCTGGTGCTGGTGCACGGGCTGAAGAAGCCGGTGCTGCGGGTGGGCCGTTTTGCCGGGCAGTACGCGAAGCCGCGCTCGACCGACACTGAGACGCGCGACGGCGTGACCTTGCCGAGCTTTCGTGGCGACGTGGTCAACAGCCCGGCGTTCACCGCCGAGGCGCGTCGCCCCGATCCGCAGCGGCTGATCCGGGCGCATGCGCATTCCGCGCTGACGATGAACTTCGTGCGCGCGCTGATCGACGGCGGCTTCGCCGATCTGCACCATCCGGAGTACTGGGATCTGGCCTGGGTCGAGCATTCGCCGCTGGCCGCCGAGTACCGGCAGATGGTCGCCGCCATCGGCGATTCGCTGCGCTTCATGGAGACCCTGGCCGGTCCGATCGCCGGGTTCTCCAAGGTGGATTTCTTTACCTCGCACGAAGCGCTGCTGCTGCATTACGAGCAGGCGCTGACCCGCCAGGTGCCGCGCCATCCCGGCTGGTTCAACCTGTCTACCCACTTCCCGTGGATCGGCATGCGCACGGCGGCGCTGGACGGCGCCCACGTGGAGTATTTCCGCGGCATTCGCAATCCGGTCGCGGTGAAGGTGGGTCCCTCGGTGACGCCCGGGCAACTGCTGCCGCTGATCGATGCGCTGAACCCTGATGACGAACCGGGTCGGCTGACCCTGATCCATCGCATGGGCAATGCGAAGATCGCCGCCGCGTTGCCGCCGCTGCTGGAAGCGGTGAAGCGCGAAGGCCGGCGCGTGCTGTGGGTGGCCGATCCGATGCACGGCAATACCGAGAACACCTCGAACGGACACAAGACCCGCCGCTTCGACAACATCCGTGGCGAGCTGGAACAGGCGTTCGACCTCCACGCGGCGGCCGGTACCCGGCTCGGCGGCGTGCACTTGGAGTTGACCGGCGAGGATGTCACCGAATGCATGGGCGGTGCTCGCGATCTGTCCGAGAGCGACCTCGACCGCGCCTATAAGTCGATGGTCGATCCGCGTCTGAACTACGAGCAGTCGCTGGAACTGGCGATGTTGATCGTGCGCAAGTCGGTGGGCGGACAGGGCTGACGCGCCAGATCGGGACGTCCGATGAAAAGGCGGCCATCGGCCGCCTTTTCTCGTTGCAGGCTCAATGAATGGTTGTCACCGGCTTGCCGCCGACCGTATCCAGGAACTGCGGCGGCTGCCATGCCTTGGCGTGTTGCTCGAAGCCGTAGGCGATCGAGATCAGCGTCGGCTCGCTCCACTTCGCACCGAACAGCACGATGCCGACCGGCAGGCCGTAGGCGAAGCCGGCCGGCACGGTGATCGAGGGATAGCCGGCCACGGCCGCCGGCTGCGAGGCGCCGCCCACGGTGGGGTCGCCGCTGACGATGTGGTCGCCGAGCACCGGATCGGTCATGAAGGCCGGGCCCCACGACGGCGCCAGCAAGGCGTCCAGGTGCTGCGCCTTCAAGGCCGCGTCGATGCCCTGCGGACCGGACAGCCGCTTCGCCTGCGCCAGCGCATTCGTGTACGCCTTGTCGCTGAGCGGCCCCTTCTTCTCGGCTTGCTCGAACAGCTCCTGGCCGAACCAGGGCATCTCTTCGCCGGCATGCGCCTGGTTGAACGCGATCAGGTCGGCCAGCGTCTTTACCTTGAGGCCCGTGCGACTGGCCAGGTAGGCGTTGATGTCGTGCTTGAAGTCGTACAGCAGCACGGTGATCTCCGGCTTGCCGAGCTCGGCCAGGTGCGGCAGCACGACCGGGTCGACGATGATCGCGCCTTGCGCCTTCATCAGCGCGATCGACTGTTCGAGCACGCGGTCGGCGTTCGGTTCGGCGCCGGCGAGCTGGCGTACCACGCCGATGCGTTTGCCCTTCAGTCCGTTCGGGTCGAGGAACTTCGTGTAATCGGTGGCGTGCCTGTCCGCTTCGGCGGTGGCCGGATCGCGCGGGTCGCTGCCGGCGATCACGCTGAGCAGGGCGGCGGCATCGGCCACGTTGCGCGCCATCGGGCCGGCGGTGTCCTGGCTGTGGCTGATCGGCACGATGCCGGCGCGGCTGACCAGGCCCAGGGTGGGCTTGATGCCGACGATGCCGTTCATCGCGGCGGGGCAGATGATCGAGCCGTCGGTCTCGCTGCCGATCGCCACCGTGGTCAGGCCGGCTGCCACCGCAGCGCCGGAGCCGGCGCTGGAGCCGCACGGGTTGCGGTCGAGCACGTAGGGGTTCTTCGTTTGCCCGCCGCGCCCGCTCCAGCCGCTGCTGGCGTGGTTGGAGCGGAAGTTGGCCCATTCGCTGAGGTTGGTCTTGCCCAGGATCAGCGCGCCGGCCTTGCGCAGCCGTTCGACCAGGCCGGCGTCGCGCGGCGCCGGCGCATCGGCCAGCGCCAGCGAGCCGGCGGTGGTGAGCATGCGGTCGCCGGTGTCGATGTTGTCCTTCAGCAGTACCGGGATGCCGTACAGCGGGCCGCGGGTCTTCGTGCGTTTCGCGTCGAGCGCGCCGGCCAGCGCCAGCGCGTCGGGATTCGTCTCGATCACCGCGCGCAAGGTCGGGCCGGAACGGTCGACCTGCTGGATGCGCTCGAGCAACTGCCGCGTCAGCTGGCGGCTGTCCAGCGTGCCGGCATCCATGCGCTGCTGCAGCTGGTCGATCGACGCGTAGGCGACGCTTGGCGGCGCGGCCTCGGCGGCCAGCGCGGGGCCGGCAAGCAAGGCAGTGACGAGTGCGGCGAGATGGACGGCTGAACGGTTCACGGTAACCCCCGGTTTCGACGATGCGACATGTTGTCGCGTGGCCCCAGCTTAGCGCCGGCCCGGAATGGGCGCTGCGGTCGCGAGCGTACAATTGCCGGATGAATACGAACGCCAGCCTGCGTCATGCCAAGCCGTTCGGTGTCGCCATCCTGTTCGCGGTCGCCCTGTTGTGCGGCACCGCCAGCCACGCCGCCGATACTTCCGCGATCCCCGACACCTTGCAGCAGCGCATCGCCGCCTGCACCACCTGCCATGGCGTGCATGGCGAAGGCACGCCCGGCAGCGGTTATTTCCCGCGCCTTGCCGGCAAGCCGGCGGCCTACCTGGCGCGCCAGATGCAGGATTTCCAGAACGGCCTGCGCAAGTACGCGCCGATGGAATACACCGTGCGCCAACTGCCGCCCGCGTACATGCGTGAGATCGCCGAATACTTCGCGGCGCAGCAGGTACCGTATAGCCGCTCGCCACTGCCGCCGGTGTCCGCCGCGACGCTGCAGCGTGGCGAGCAGCTGGTCGACAAGGGCGACCCGGCGCGCAAGATTCCGGCCTGCAGCAGTTGCCACGGCAGCCAGTTGACCGGGGTGGAACCGTCCACGCCGGGCCTGGTCGGCTTGCCGTACGATTACATCAGCGCGCAACTGGGCTCCTGGCGCACGCATACCCGCGCCACGGTGGCGCCCGACTGCATGGCGACGGTGGCGAACCGACTGAGCGAGTCGGACATCACTGCGGTGGCGGCGGCACTGGCCAGTCGCGAGTTGCCGACCGACACGCATGCGCAAGCGGCCGGCTCGGTAACGCCGCCGCTGGCCTGTGGCGTGCTGGGCGCGACGGGAGACCCGTCATGAAATGGCTGCGTTGGCTGTTGCTGCTGATCGCGTTGCTGGTGGTGCTGGCGCTGGGCTGGGTGTTGTTCGGCGGCAGTGGCAGCCGGCCGACCCCGCCGGCCGCGAGCAAGGTCGCGGCGACCACTTTGCGCGATCCGGCGCTGATCGCCAAGGGCGAATACCTGGCCACGGTCGGCGACTGCGCCGGCTGCCATACCGCGCAAGGCGGTGCGCGCTACGCCGGTGGGCGTGCGCTGGCCACGCCGTTCGGCGATATCCCGGTGCCCAACATCACGCCCGATCGCGAGACCGGCCTGGGCGACTGGAGCTTCGAGGATTTCTGGCAGGCGTTGCACAGCGGCAAGGGCCGCCATGGCGAACTGCTGTACCCGGCGTTCTCGTACACCTCGTATACCAAGGTGAACCACGACGATGCACTGGCGATCTTCGCCTACCTGCAGTCGCTGGCGCCGGTGCACCAGCCGGTCGTCGCGCCGGCGCTGGCGTTCCCGTACAGCGTGCGCAAGAGCCTGGCGGCGTGGCGCACGCTGTACTTCCGCGAAGGCGAGTTCAAGCTCGATCCGGCGCAGTCGGCCGAGTGGAACCGCGGCGCCTATCTGGTGCAGGGCCTGGGCCACTGCAACGAATGCCATGCGGCGCGCGACTCGCTCGGCGGCACGCCGCAGGACGTGCACCTCACCGGCGGCCAGATCCCGATGCAGAACTGGTACGCGCCCGACCTGAGCACCCGCAAGAACGGCGGCCTGGAAGGCTGGGGCGCGCAGGACATCGTCGACCTGCTGAAGACCGGTCAGTCCGCCAGGGGCGCGGCGTTCGGCCCGATGGCCGCGGTGGTGTCGGACAGCACCCAGCACATGAGCGACGCCGACCTGCGCGCGATCGCCACCTATCTGCAGTCGCTGCCGCCGCGCGGGCAGCCGGCGCCGCCGACCACGCCATTCGACGCCAGGACGCTGGCCGAGCAGGGCGGGAAGGTCTACGCGAAACACTGCGCCGAGTGCCACGGCAAGCGCGGCGAGGGCGTGGCCGAGGTCTATCCGCCGCTGGACGGCAACTCCTCGGTGACCGAACCGACCGGCATCAACGCGACCCGGATGGTCCTGCTCGGCGGCTTCGCCCCGGTCACCGCGGCCAACCAGCGACCGTACTCGATGCCGCCGTTCGCGCAGCAGCTGAGCGACGGCGAAGTGGCGGCGGTGGTCACCTACATCCGCCGCACGTGGTCGAACCAGGCCTCGATCGTGCGCGCTGAGGGTGTCAGCACGTACCGGCACACGCCGATCGAGTGAGGCCTTGCCCGATGTGACGTGCTGCACTCTTCATAGATCACTCGCCGAGGCGGGTCACGATGAGCGCATAGCCTCCACCGGTGCAATCCGCGCAGCGCGCAGTGCGGGGGCGAGGGCGGCTCCCTGGCTTAGCAGTACAAGCGTCACCGCGCCGATCAGGACATAGACCGGCGAAAGCCGTGCCAGCTCGAACTGCCCCATCAACCATCCGCTGAACCCGAAGGCCAGCAGTACCCCGACGATGACCCCGGTAGCGCTGATAAGCGCGTTTTCGACAAGAAAGTAACGAATGATGTCGCGCCGGGTTGCGCCGAGCGCACGGCGCACACCTATTTGTCGCCGGCGCTGGCCAACCCAGAAGCTGGAAAGTCCCGCGATGCCGCAACCGGTTACCGCCAGCAGGATGCTGCTGATCACACCCATCAGTATCGCCAATGTGCGATCGCCTTGGTAAGCCTCGGCACGAATCTGCGCGAAGCTGCGCACACCGACTTCGTCGCCCTCTGATCCGTCAGGAATCACACGCTGCGGATCCTGGGCATACAGGGCTGCCGGTACGCTCTGCATGGCAGCGGCCAGCCGACCTGGTTTAGTGCGCACCACGTAGTAGCGGGAGGGGGTTACCAAGCGCATGGGCACCAAGGTGGAGTCCCATGTCCTGTTATCGGTCGAGCTACGAACCGAGCTAGTTTGCATACGTTCGACGATGCCGACGATGGTGCTCGGTTTGGTGGCGCTGGTGAAATAGATCTGCTTGCCCAGAGCGTCACCGTGAGGAAACAGATTGTCAGCCAGGTGCATGGAAACGATGATGACCGCTGGCTGCAGAACACCAAAATTATCATCCTCGCCAATCTCGTCGCTGCGAAAATTACGCCCCGCCACTAATCGCAGGCCCAGCGTTGTGAGGGTATGCTCATCGGCATGGAAATAGGTGGTATGAGAGCCGTAAGAACCGCTAGGCACCATCCTTATTCCAAGCCCCCAAGGGCTACCACTCAATGGCAGCGAATGGGTTTCGTAGGCATCGACCACATCTGGCAACTGCCGCAGGGCGGTCAGGTCAGCCTTGATCGATGCGTCGAGTGTTGCCTTGCCGGCGTCCGTGCTGCTGTTGATACCGGATTGTGTCGTTGCAACCATGAGCAGATGGTGCTCGTCGAGTCCCGTAGGGCGGCCCATCTGCTCGAACTGCGTCCTGATGATGAACAAGGCATTGCAGACAATCGCCAGGGTCAGCGCGATCTGCAGGGCAATAAGGGTTGTGCCCGTCTTGTGCCGGCGCAACGCGGAAAGTATGGGGTGTATGGACATGCGTGGCTGCTCAATCTTCCTTGAGCTGCAACGATGGGCGCACGTACATGGCGCGCCAGATCGGATACAGACCCGCCAGCACGGTGGCGACAACGGCGAGTAGCAGGGTCTGCCACAGCAGCAACGGATCGATGTGAGCCAGGGCGGCGATCTGCCTCGGTAGCAAACCGTGCATCGCCTGTATGCCTGCCCAAGTCAACATCAATCCAAACAGTCCTCCCGCCGCGCCGATCGTGCCGGCTTCCACGCCGAACTGAGCAGCAATGGCGAGGCGACTGGCGCCCAGTGCGCGGCGCACCCCGATTTCGCCCGATCGCCGCAGAAATTTTGCCAGCAGCAAACCCACCGTGTTGACCATGCAAACCAGCAAAAGGCAAAGCGCGACCACAAAGGAAATCTTGGTCTGCGATGGAACAACCTGCCAGAAATCCAGCCAGGCAGGCAAATCGCTCAGGCGATTGTTGGGCGCCCAGCCGAAACGGCCCGAGGCCTGCTGATCATGTGCATATCCGTCCAGATAGGCGCGATAAGCACTGACCTCAGATGGTGAGCCCAGTTCGACCATATAGCCGATCCAGACACAACTTGAGCTCAGCATGGCGGCGTAGCCGGGATCGGGAAGTTGGACACACATGAAACCGCTTTTGGTGGCGAGTTGAGCGTCGGTCGCCGTCGTAAATGGGAGGAACACTTGATCAGCTGGGCCAAACGCATCGGTTGTGGCCAAGTCATAAAACTTTGGCTGTGGATGCCAGTCGTCCAGCACACCGCTCACCCGATAGCTATGGCTATCCAGCTGAATACTTCGCCCCACACTGTTCTCACCCTTGAATAGTCTTTGATTCAGGCTCTTGGTGATAACTGCCACCTTTGCGTGCTGTTCGTCATCTGCGGCAGTCCAGCCACCGCCATACAGAAATGGCACATCGAGCATGGGAAAGAACTCGCTGTATACCGCTTGCCCAGGTGCAGTTCGCGACTTTTGCGTCGCATCGTCAGAATGGACAGTTGGAGCAATCGGATAGAGCGCGGTCTGGAGATGCGCACGATGATCGCGCATCATCGAAACGGCATCGACATACGTCATGGCGGCGCGAGGTTCAGTGCCGTTCCGCCGCGAATCGGGTCCCCATGCGTCGATCTGGGGAAAGAACAATTTATCCGACTTCCACGGGATCGGATCGCCCGACATGGCGCGTAGTACCGTATACGTCGTCATCGATGACGCTACGCCAAAGCCTATTGCCATCACCATCAGCGCTGTAAGCACCGGGTTGCGGCGCAGCCTGCGCAGGCCCAACTGCAGGTAGTACTTGAGCATGTGGTCCCCTGTTGTTCACACATCCCATGCCGTGGCAGAGGAGAAATTAACTCTACTCGCCAGACGACATGAATGAGGGTGCAGAAACGTGGCTTTCTGGTCAGACCGACTATCTGGTTGTTGGTGACGCTTGCATTGGATTGTGTAGGGTGAGCAGGACAGCAACAAGCGACTTGCCGAGATCATCTTGCGACAAACTAGTCGCACTCAACGATCAAAGCTTGCTGACACGTTCTGACAACATCAGCCATGGCGCAAGAGTCCAATGGCCACGTGCCTGTCCCGAGGGTGACGGCAACACGAACAATTGGGTGCTGCCGATGACCTCAGTCTGCAAGCCGTAGTGGACAGTACGCCCCAGTACCGCACGTGCCGCATTTTTGCTGGTGAACGCGAGCAGACGCGGGGCGTGGCGTTCAATCTTGGCGAGCAGCGCGGGCGCGTCGAAGGCGTCGCGCGGCAGTTCGTCGTCGTTGCCCGAGTGGCGCTTGGCCAGATCGGTGAGGCCGATGCCGTAGCGGGGCAGCAGCGGGAATTCCGCCGGCAGCAGCAGGCGCGGGGTCAGCCCGGCCTCGAACAGGGCGCGCCAGAACAGGTTGCCGGGGTGGGCGTAGTACGCCTGCTCGGCGGCCGAGCGCTTGCCGGCGGCAGTGCCGCAGAACACCAGTGCGAGCCCGGGTTGCAGCACGTCGGGCAGAATGTGCGCCTCAGTGCGTCGCGGCATGCGCGTCCAGCAGGAAATCGGTGAACTGGAAACGCCCGTCGCGCAGCACCGATTCGCCGCGGCGCAGCTTGAGCGGCCGGCGAAACAGCGGTCCGGCGTAGCTCAGCGTGTGGAATTCGCCGCGCTCGCCGCAGGGGTCGACGCCGGCCGGTAGCGCGTCGAGCAGGGCGGCGTCGTAGTCGCGGCCGCAAAAGTCCGCGGCGAGCTGCTGGGTATCCACGCAGCACAGCACCGCGCGGTGGCCCTCGCCGACGAAGCGGCGCGCCAGCGCGGCGGTGTCCTCGCCCCACAGCGGGAACACCGCGCGCCAGTTTTCGCGGCCGAGCTGGCGCACGCGGTAGTCGCGCACGTCCTCCAGGAACAGGTCGCCGAACGCACAGTGGCGGATCCCCGGCCAGCGCATGCGTGCCTCGACCAGCGCCTGCGCGTGGGCCGCCTCGTAGGCCTCGTTGCTGCCGGGCCAGTCCAGCATCACCTCCAGCAGCGGCAGGCCCAGCGCGGCGGCCTGTGCCTGTAGCACCTCGCGCGGCGTGCCGTGCATGGCCACGCGCTGGTAGTTGCGGTTGACCGTGGTGAGCAGGCCGACCACCTGCCATTGCGGGTCGGCCAGCAGCCGCTGCAAGGCCAGCAGGCAGTCCTTGCCGCCGCTCCAGGCCAGCAGGGTCGGCGTCGGCGTGGGCGTCGTCATGCGTTCAGCTCCAGGGTGATTGGTCGGGCGGCGGCACTCCGCGCGTCAGTGTCTATTTTGCGTTATCCAGCCCGGCCATGCGGATTCCATGCCGTGGTTCATCGACAGTCCGTGGCCGCACCGCTATAAAGATCATCTGTCCGGGGGAGTATGCGGTGAGCGAAGAAATCCTGATCAACGTGACCCCGCGCGAGACGCGGGTCGGGGTGGTCGAGAACGGCATGTTGCAGGAGGTGCATGTCGAGCGGGCATCCCGGCGCGGCTATGTCGGGAATATCTACAAGGGCCGCGTGCAGCGGGTGATGCCGGGCATGCAGGCGGTGTTCGTGGAGATCGGGCTGGAGCGCGCGGCGTTCCTGCACGCCTCGGACATCGTGCGCCCGCTGCCGCCCGAAGGCGCCGAATCGAACGGCAACGGCAATGGCCACGTGCCCTCGATCAGCGAACTGGTGCACGAAGGCCAGGAGATCGTGGTGCAGGTGGTGAAGGACCCGATCAGCACCAAGGGCGCGCGGCTGTCGGCACACCTGTCGATTCCCTCGCGCTACCTGGTGCTGCTGCCGTACGCGCGCACCCTGGGCATTTCCGCGCGGATCGAGGACGAGGCCGAGCGCCAGCGGCTGCGCGACGTGCTGACTCCGCTGATCGGCGATACCCCGCTGGGCTACATCGTGCGCACCAATGCCGAGGGCCAGAGCGCCGAGTCGCTGGCGTTCGACGTGACCTACCTGAGCAAGGTATGGCGGGTGGTGCAGGAGAACATCGCCAAGGCCAGGGTCGGCGAGCGCGTGTACGAGGAATTGTCGCTGCCGCTGCGCAGCCTGCGCGACATGCTCAACGAGGACATCGAGAAGGTGCGGGTGGATTCGCGCGCGACGTTCGAGAACGTGGTCAAGTTCGTGCACAAGTTCATGCCGAACCTGGACGACCGCATCGAGCACTACGACGGCGAGCGGCCGATCTTCGACCTGTACGGCGTCGAGGACGAGATGCAGCGCGCGCTGAAGAAGGAAGTGCCGCTGAAGTCCGGCGGCTACCTGATCGTCGACCAGACCGAGGCGATGACCACGATCGACGTCAATACCGGCGCCTACCTGGGCACGCGCAATCTGGAAGAAACGGTCTACCGCACCAACCTCGAAGCGGCGCAGGCGGCGGCGCGCCAGCTGCGCCTGCGCAACCTGGGCGGCATCATCATCATCGACTTCATCGACATGAGCGACGAGGAACACAAGCGCCAGGTGCTGCGCATGCTCGGCAAGGGGCTGGCGCGCGACCACGCCAAGACCACGGTGTACCCGATGTCGGCGCTGGGCCTGGTCGAAATGACCCGCAAGCGCACCACCGAAAGCCTGGCCCGCCAGCTGTGCGAACCGTGCCCGACCTGCAGCGGCCGCGGCGTGCTGAAGACCGCCGAAACGGTGACCTACGAGATCTTCCGCGAGATCACCCGCGCGGTGCGCCAGTTCAACGCGCAGAAGCTGCTGGTGATGGCGAACCCTGCCGTGGTGAACCGGATCCTGGAGGAAGAATCCAGCGCGGTCGCGGAACTGGAAGAGTTCATCTCCAAAAGCATACGCTTTCAGGCCGAAGAGCATTATTCGCAGGAACAGTTCGATGTCGTCTTGCTGTAAATCCGGCGGCCGTAGATTCGACCGGGCTCGCCGCGCGTGAACGCGTTGTGGCGGCGGCGGCTGCATCGTTGCGCCCGCGCGTCGGGCTGGGTCGCCGGGGTCGCGCTGATCCTGCTCGCCGTCATCGCGGCGCTGGCCCAGTTACTGCTGCCGTTGCTGGCGCGGCACCCGGACTGGGTGGCGGCGCAGCTCAGCGCGCGGCTGCAGCGCCCGGTCAGCTTTGCCTCGATGGAAGGGCGCTGGACCGGCTCCGGCCCGGAGTTCGTGATGCACGGGGTGACCATCGGCGCGGCAGCCGGCGAGAGCGGTGCCGCGCTGCAGCTGCCCGAGTCCGAACTGAAGTTCGACTTCGGCGGCTGGCTGCTGCCGTCGCGGCACCTGCTCAACCTGCACGTACGCAACCTGCAACTGGACTTGCTGCACGACGCCCACGGCTGGCGCGTCAACGGCATCGGCGTGGCCGGCGGCAGCGGTCGGCAACCGCTGTCGCTGGGCCGGCTGTCGGCCGACCTGTGGCTGGAGGACCTGCGCGTGGTGGTTACCGACGCCACCCTGGACAAGCACTACACGCTGCTGTCGAAACAGCTGCGGCTGAGCCACCAGGGCAGCCATATCCGCTTCGGCGGCGTGCTGCGGCGCGATGGCGTGAGCGCCGCGGTGCGCACCGCCGGCCGTTTCCGCGATGACGGCAGCACGGGTCAGGTGTGGGCCAGCGTCGACGGCACCGAACTGAAGCCGTTGCTGGACGGCATCGATATGGGCGGCTATACGGTCGACCACGGCCGCGGCCAGCTGAGCGCCTGGCTCGACTGGCGCAAGGGCCAGCTGAGCCGCAGCCTGGTCCGTTTCGACCTGGACACGCTGGCGGTGATCGCGCCCACCGGCGGCAGGGCCAGCGTGGCGTCGCTGCACGGCTTGGCCGGCGTGCGTCATGTCGACGACGGCTACGACGTGCGCTGGGCCGGCGACGACGGCAGCGCGCTGATGCTGGGTGTGCATCTGCCCGGTACCGACAACACCAGCGTGGATGTCGCCGCGCGCAAGCTGCAGCTGGCGCCGTTGCTGCCGTGGCTGGCGCTGAAGCCGGCGTTGAAGCCGGCACTGGCGCAGTGGCTGGGCGGCGGCCATCCACGCGGCGAGCTGAACCGGCTCGCCTTGCACTGGAATCACGCCGAGGGGCTGCATTCAGTCGACCTGGCGTTCAACGGCCTGGGCATCGACCCGGTCGGCAAGCTGCCGGGCGTGAGCAGCCTGCACGGCGAGTTGCGCGGCGATGCCGAGGCGCTGTCGCTGGAACTGCCGGCGCAGGCCACCACGCTGAGCTTTCCGCAGGAGTTCCGCGAGCCGTTCGTGATGTCGACGCTGGCCGGCACGCTGGCGTTCTGGCCGCAGGACGGCGACTGGCACATCGGCGTCGACGCGCTGGATTTCGCTGGCGCCGGCTATGCCGGCCAGGCCCGCGGCGAGCTGGTCCTGCCGGCGCAGGGCGGCGCCCCGTTCATGGACATGTACGCGAAGCTCGACCATGCCGACGTGGTCGCCGCCAAGCTGTTCTGGCCGCTGGGGTCGATGTCGCCCGGCACCATCGCCTGGCTCGATCGCGGCCTGCAGGCGGGCCGCCTCGACGAGGCGCAGGTGCTGGTGCGCGGCGACCTGCACGACTGGCCGTTCCGGCACAACGAAGGGCGCTTCGAGGCGCGTGCGGTGATCAGCGACCTCACCCTCGACTACGGCAAGGGCTGGCCGCGCGCCGAAGGCGTCAGCGCGGTGGCCAACTTCATCAACAACGGCATGCTGGTCGAAGCCAGCGACGGGCATTCGCTCGGGGTAAAGGCGGAGCGGGCGGTCGCCGTGATCCCGGATTTCCACGACGCATTGCTCGACCTCAACGTGCAGGGCGGCGGCAGCGGTGCCAGCCTGATGGAATTCGTGCGCAAGAGCCCGGTCGGCAGCCGCGAGGCCGACACCCTGGCCAAGTTGAAACTGGGCGGCAGCGGCACGTTCGACTTCCACCTGACGCTGCCGTTGAAGCCGGGCGGGGAGCCGCAACTGGACGGCCTGGCCCGGTTGAAGGACGCCGACCTCAGCGCGCCGGCATGGAACCTTCAACTGGACAAGCTCAACGGCCCGCTGAAGTTCGATGCGCACGGCATGCAGGCCGGTCCGCTGGACGTCGGCTTCCGCGGCCAGCCGTCGACCCTGCAACTGGCGATCGCGGCGGCCAACCGTGACCCGGCCACCGTGCTGTCGGCGCAACTGCACGGCAACTACCGCATGGCCGAGCTGGTGCAGGACTATCCGTCGCTGGGCTGGATCGGCCAGCTCGCCGACGGGCGCAGCGCGTTCGACATCGGCTTCGCCATCGCCCGCGTGCCGGGCAGCGATGCGCTGGCGCAGACCCTCAGCGTCGACTCGTCGCTGGACGGGATCGCGCTGGACCTGCCGGCGCCGCTGCACAAGCCGGCAGCAGCCAGCCTGCCGCTGCACCTGACCATGAGCCTGCCGGTCGGCGGCAGTGAATTGCGACTTGGCCTGGGTGATGCGATGCGCGGCTACCTGCGCCTGGCCGACGGCGAGCAGCGGCCGCTGGCCGGCACTCTCGCGTTCGGCAACCAGATGCCCGAGACCTTGCCGGATCGCGACCTGCGCATCCGCGGCCACGCCAACCGGCTCGACGTCACCGGCTGGGTGCAGCGTGCGGTGGCCGGCAGCGGTAGCGGCGGACCGGGGCTGGAGAGCCTCGACGTCAGCACCGACCAGGCCGAATGGTTCGGCCGCGAGTTGGGCGCGTTGAAGCTGCACGCCACGCTGCAGCCGGACCTGCTGAGCGTGGACGTGGACGGTCCGGCGATGCTCGGCAACTACAGCATGCCGACGCGGGAACTGGACAAGCGCGGCGTCACCGCGCGGCTGAAACGGCTGTACTGGCCGAAAGACCCCGCAGCCGAGGCCGCCAGCCATCCGCCCAAAACCGCCGCCGGCGCCACGCCGCCGGCCGCCGCGGCTCCCGTCGTTCCAGTACCCGATCCGGCCAATACCGGGATCAACCCGGCGGCACTGCCGCCGTTCCACGTGTGGGTGGGCGACCTGCGCATGGGCGACGCGAAACTCGGCGAGGCGCGCCTGGAAACCTGGCCGACGGCGGAGGGCCTGCACATCGAGCAGTTGCGCGCGCTGTCCAGCCGCGTGCAGATCAACGCCAGCGGCGACTGGAACGGCAACGCCAGCAGCAGCCGCACCCACATGCGGATCAACTTCGCCGCCGAGGATCTCGGCGCGATGCTGGGCGCGCTCGGTTTCGACGGGCTGGTCAACGGCGGCAAGACGCGCGACCAGCTCGACGCCAGCTGGCCCGGTGCGCCCAGCGGGTTGTCGCTGGCCACCATGGACGGCACGCTCAGCATCCAGGTCAACGACGGCCGCATTCCCGAGGCGGCGTCGCCGGGCGTGGGGCGGCTGCTCGGGCTGGTTTCGCTGGCCGAGCTGCCGCGCCGGCTCACCCTGGATTTCGGCGACGTGTTCGGCAAGGGGCTCGCGTTCGACTCGATCAGCGGCGACTTCAAGCTGGCCAACGGCAACGCCACCACCGACAACCTGGTGATCGCCGGCCCGGCGGCGAACATCAGCGTCACTGGCCGCACCGGCCTGCGCGCCAAGGACTACGACCAGCAGATGCTGGTGGTGCCGCATGTCGGCAACAGCTTGCCGCTGGTCGGTGCGGTGGTCGGCGGCCCGATCGGCGCGGCGGCCGGCTTCGCCGTGCAAGGCCTGCTCGGCAAGGGCCTGAACCAGGCCGCCAGCGCGCGCTACCGGGTCACCGGCAGCTGGGACGACCCGGTGATGACCCTGCTGGAGAAGCGCGGCACCGCCACGGCGCCGGCCGCGCCCTTGCTCAATCCCGCCCTCAGCCTGCCGGCCGCGGCAAGCAGCGTGCAACCGCCGGCACTACCTGGTTTGCCGGCCGCCCCGGGCAGCGCCGCGCTGCCGGCCGCGGCCAGCTCGGTCCCGCCGCCCGCGTCCAGGCTTTAAAGCCGTCGGCGACAGCCCCATGTGGGATAGTTCCGGACCGACCACAGACAAACGAAAGCCCCATGGATTCCCTGATCGCCCTCGCCGAAAGCAAGCTGTTGTCCCCCGGCGGCATCGCCACCGGCGACCTCGACCGCGTGTTCACCCAGCTGATGGGCCCGTCGATCGACGCCGCCGACCTGTACTTCCAGCATTCGCGCAGCGAGTCGTGGACGCTGGAGGAGGGCATCGTCAAGGACGGCAGCCACTCGATCGAGCAGGGCGTGGGCGTGCGCGCGATCAGCGGCGAGAAGACTGGCTTCGCCTATTCCGACGAGATCGTGCTGCCGCAGTTGCTGGAAGCGTCGAAAGCCGCGCGCGCGATCGCGCACGACGGCAACGGCGCCGGCAAGCCGCTGGCGCTGAATGGTGCGCGCCAGCTGTATCCGGCGATCGATCCGGTCGAGAGCCTGCCCAACCCCGACAAGATCGCGCTGCTGCGCGAGGTCGATGCGTATGCGCGTGCGCGCGACCCGCGCATCAAGCAGGTCATTGTCAGCCTCGCCGCGACCATGGACACTATCCTGATCGCCGCCTCCGACGGCACCCTGGCCGCCGACGTGCGCCCGCTGGTGCGCATCAACATCCAGGTGATCGCCGAGCAGAACGGCCGGCGCGAGCAGGGTTATTCCGGCGGCGGCGGCCGCTACGGTTACCGCGAGCTGATCGAGAACGGCCGCGCGCTGGCGTTCGCCGACGAAGCCGTGCGCCAGGCGCTGGTGAACCTGGATTCGGTCGATGCGCCGGCCGGCCAGATGACCGTGGTGCTCGGCCCCGGCTGGCCCGGCGTGTTGCTGCACGAAGCGATCGGCCACGGCCTGGAAGGCGATTTCAACCGCAAGGGCAGCTCCGCGTTCTCCGGCCGCATCGGCCAGCGCGTGGCCGCCAAGGGCGTCACCATCGTCGACGACGGCACCTTGGTCGGTCGCCGCGGCTCGCTCAGCATCGACGACGAAGGCACGCCCACCGAATGCACCACCCTGATCGAGGATGGCATTCTAAAAGGCTATATGCAGGACAAGCTCAACGCGCGCCTGATGGGCATGGCGCCCACCGGCAACGGTCGCCGCGAATCGTTCACCGCCCTGCCGATGCCGCGCATGACCAACACCTACATGCGGGCCGGCTCGCACGATCCGGCCGAGATCATCCGCTCGGTGAAGAAGGGCCTGTACGCGCCGAACTTCGGCGGCGGCCAGGTCGACATCACCAACGGCAAGTTCACCTTCTCTGCGTCCGAGGCCTACCTGATCGAGGACGGTCGCATCACTCGTCCGGTCAAGGGCGCCACGCTGATCGGCTCCGGCCCCGAGGTGCTCAACCGCGTTTCGATGATCGGCAACGACCTCGCGCTGGATGAAGGCGTGGGCGTGTGCGGCAAGGACGGGCAGAGCGTGCCCGTGGGCGTGGGCCAGCCGACGCTGAAGATTGACTCGATGACGGTGGGCGGCACCGCGTCCTGAACTCCGGCGCCGCGCCCGTTCACCCGAAGCGCAGCCAACCCGCCGCCATTCGCCCTGAGTGAAGTCGCAGGCGCTTGCTGCGACGACACGGCTGCTGCGCGGCAGCCTTCGGCTGCATCCGGAACGAAGAGTTTTCCCAGGCCTGAAGACAGCCGGGCGTATCGCCCGTGGGCGAGCCCGACACATGCGCGGCAAGCCGGCTCTGGATGTTGTTGCGAAGGGGTTGCTAGTTCATGCGGTTTCGCAAAGTATTGCGAATCAATAACTTGTTTGCATTTTTTTGACGGACGCACGGATCATTCAGCGTCGCTGCGTGTTAGCGTCGAAGACTGGCGAGGTCGGGAATTTGTCCGGGGGGACCCAAGGCCGCGTCATGTGATTCCGGTCCGTTGGCGGCCGGAATTTTTCTGTTCGCACCATCAATTTTCGGGGATGAACCATGCAGATGAAGAAGACTTCGCTGTGTCTGGCGATGGGGGCAATCTGGGCGCTGGCGTCCACGGTCGCAACGGCGGCCGGCGTCGATGCAACCTGGAGAACGACGGCCACGCACGCCCACGTGCCGGCCGCGTCGGTGAACATGAGTGACCTGGTGGCATTCGACATGCCGCTGCACGTGCAGGTGGCGTTGAAGATCCAGAACAAGGGCGCGCTCGACGATTTCATCGCCGCCGCGCACAACCCGGCCAGCCCGCTGTTCCGCGCCAAGCTGCAGGCGGGCGATGTGGCCGCGAATTTCCTGCCGAGCCAGGTACAGGCGCAGGCCGTGGCCGATTACCTGAGCCGGGCCGGTTTCACCAACGTCAGCGTCTCCGCCAACCGCCTGCTGGTTTCCGCCGACGGTACCGCCGGCAGCGCGCAAACCGCGTTCGGCACGCGCTTCGTCAAGGCTGCCGATGAAAACGGCCGGGCGGCGTACGCCAACATCGACGACGCCAGGGTGCCGGCAGCATTGGCCGACCTCGTGCTGTCGGTGAGCGGCCTGCAGACGGTGACGCATCCGCACACGATGATCGTCAAGGCCGCGCTGCAAAACAGCGGCACGACGACCCACGGCCGGCCGGGCGGCGGCAGCACGCTTGTCGGCCACAATCCGACCACGTTCCCGACGATCTACGACGTGGGCAGCACACCGACCGCCTCGACGATCACGGTGGGCATCATCAGCGACGGCGACATGACCCAGCCGCTGAAGGATCTGACCAGCTTCACCACCGCCAACCATCTGCCGGCGGTGAATACCCAGGTGGTGACGGTGGGCACGCCGGGCACCGACACCAGTGGCACGCCCGAGTGGGATCTGGACAGCCAGGATATCGTCGGCATGTCCGGCGGCGTCGGCAAGCTGATCTTCTACGCCGCCAATTCGCTGACCAACAGCGCGCTCACCGCGGCGTTCAACCGGGTGGTCAGCGACAACCAGGCGCAGGTCATCAACGTGTCGCTCGGCGAATGCGAAACCAGCGCTTACCAGGACGGCTCGATGGCGGCGGACGACCAGCTCTTCGCGCTGGGCACGGCGCAGGGGCAGACGTTCTCGATCTCGACCGGCGACGCCGGCTCCAACGAGTGCGGCAAGTCGCCCAGCGGCACCACGCCAAGCTACCCGGCCAGTTCGCCCTACGTGGTGGCGGTGAGCGGCACCACGCTCACCACCGGCACGTCGAACAGCTGGGTGAGCGAGACGCTATGGAGCAAGGCCGGCGGCAGCCCGAGCACGGTGGAACCGAAGCCGAGCTGGCAAACCCAGGGCGGCGGCACCACCCGCGACGTGGCCGACGTGGCGTTCGATGCCGACCCGAATTCGGGCGCCATCATCATCGTCAACGGCAGCAACGCGCAGTACGGCGGCACCAGCCTGTCCGCACCGCTGTTCGCCGCCACCTGGGCTCGCATGCTCGCGGCGCACCCGACGCTGGGCTTTGCGGCACCGCACCTGTACACCGTGTCCACCGCCAGCTATCACGACGTCACCTCCGGCAGCAACGGCGGCGAGACCGCGACGGTCGGCTGGGACTACGCCAGCGGGTTCGGCAGCGGCATCGTGAGTGCGCTGAACGCGGGGCTGTAACTTCCGCGATGCGCCATGCGCGGGCGTCCGCCGAGAGGAGGGCGCCCGCGTTGTGTGTGACCACGGATAATTGCCGCGCGGCCTATCGACCCCGACTCACCTCGCTTGGCGCTTGCCGGGCATTGGCAACCGCTCCTGCGTTGTCTCAACTCCGGTACCCATGCGCTCGCCATGGCCCGCATTCGGTCGCAACCGTTGCGTGGTCGCGAGAGCGAAAGCTGAAGAGCCGAGTCTTGTCACGTGCGGCCTCTCCCGGGCATCGCCGATCTCGATCAGTCCGCCAGCAAAGGTCTTTCCAGCCAAGCAGCCTGATGCCGAGCGAGTTGTTTGTTTCGTTGTGCTTCATGTGTCACAAGTGTGCTACATTCGCAGGCGATGACTCTGCCCCGGAGCGTTTCATGAGCACCACGACCATCCGTTTGTCCGAGGATCTGAAAGCTCGCATCGCCGCGGCGGCGAAACAGGCAGGCACGACCTCGCACAATTTCATCCTGGAAGCGATCGCCGAGAAGGCCGACCTGGCCGAGCGTCGTGCCGACTTCGACGCCACGGCGGAGCAGCGTTACGCCCGCATCGTCGAGTCCGGCAAAACCGTTCCCTGGGACGACATGCGCGGTTATCTGGAGGATCGCATCGCCGGCAAGGCAGCGCGGCGCCCGGCGGCCCGCAAGCTGGCGAAATAGCGTGGCGCGCGTCGAACTGGCATCGGAGGTCGGCGCGGATCTCGACCGCATCCTCGACCACCTCCAGCGGCATGAGGCCGAGCATGTCGCAGCCCGACTGCGCGAAATCATCGCAGCGGTCGACGTGCTGCGAACCAATCCGCTGATCGGACGTCCGACCGGCAACGACAAGCGTGAGCTGGTGATCGGTCGAGGTTCGCGCGGCTATGTGGCGCTGTACCGCTATGTGACCGGCATCGATACCGTGTTCGTGCTGGCCGTGCGGGCGCAGCGCGAAGCGGGGTTCGCGGGGCCTTGAAAGTTGCCCGGCCAGAAAAACTTGGTCGGTGACCGGTCAGGCTGTGAACGATGCCAGGTACGTCACGGGATCGAGCGTGCAGTGGACATCTATCGATCCGGGCAACTGGAAAACCCTCGGCTTTTCGCGAAAGTCGAAGAGCCTGTACAGACGGTACTTGTCCGCGTCCGCATTTGATCGAGCGATCTCATTGCGGCTGACGTAGAACGGTGTCAGCTCACCGAACGCCGTCGTCTTGACCTCGATCAGGCGCTCGCGGCCGTCGTTTTCGAAAGACAGGATGTCGTAGCCCAAGCCACCGCCCTGGCTTGCGGCGACATGCTCGACGCGCGCGCTCAAGGACTTTTTGCCCTCGGCGTGCAATCTGCGTGATTCCAGTTCGAGCACGAACAGTTCGCCGGCGCGACCAAGCGAACGGTTGCGTGCTTCGCGGGCGAGATAGTCGCGCCGGACCGGCGAGAAGCGGGGCGCGTACTCGGGAGCGCGTTCGCGCACCTTCGAAGGTTTTGGTGCGGGCACCCACACCGACGTGGATTCGCTGACGGCGATCTCGATGGCCGGGCGCTCGACCGCAGCCTGGGCCGCCGCATCAATGATGGCGTTCCCTTCCAACTGCGACTCCACCACGTCCAGCAGTTCAGCCTGGTAATTGGAGCGAGGCTTGTAGCCGTTGATGTACGGATAGCCCAGAGCGATCAGGACGGCGCTGATGTTGCAGTGCTTGAACTCAACCGATCCCCGGCTGCGCCCATCAAGCTTCTGCACCAGTGCCTCGGCATACTCGGTCTTGTTGTAGCGCTGGCCGTTGAGCTCCAGCGCCAGCATCGTGAGATACGAAGCGACGCAAGCCTCAACTTCCATTCGCGACCAGTCATCGCCTCTAGCCATGTGATGCGCCCTCCCGAATGGATGCTTCCAAGTATGGACAGGCGGCCGGCAGTCGTAACTGAAGGAGAGTCGGCATTGGGGCAGTTGCCGAGGCGGCCTGTGAGACGATCACAGGCCGATCAAATCGCCTGACACCATTCGCCGACTCATGGCAGCGCCGGATAACGCTGCATCAGCGCGTAAGCAATTCGGTTACGCAACGAGTCGCTGAGTGGTTTATCGCCGTGCTTGCCGGTGAAAGTGGCGTGCATCTTCGGGTTGAGGACGATGACGTCGGACAGATGGGCATTCCGGCCGGAATTGACATACCAGCCCGGCAATGCCACCACCGGTACGACAGGTACATTTTCGCCTGCTGCCCCGCGGAGGAACTCTGCCAGCCAGCGTGCCTCGTGGCGAGCCTGTTCCACGGGTTTGCTGGTTACATGATCGGGGAAGCGAAGCGCTTTGCCGTCGTACTCGACGTTGGCGCTTTGCTTTCCCTTGCCGGGTTTTCTGCGTGACTTGGTTTCGACCATATAGACCGCGTGCGGACCGATCACTACGTGGTCAAGGTTGAAGCCATCGGCGGGGATGTCGTGGAAGACTTGGCAGCCTTTGGACGCAAGCGGTATCAGAAGCTGTGCGGTCATCAATTCGGCATCCAGGCCCTCGCGCAGCCTCTGGCGTTTGGCGACCAGTCGCGTGACCTTGCGGATTGCCCAGGCCAACATTCCTACGAAGAAGATGCTCAGTATCCATTCGCCGAGGCCAAATTTGACCTTCGACCAATCGAGTTGTGGCAACGCCCAGGCGCAGATGAGGAATGGCCCGATAAAAGATATGGTCATAAACGCTTCATCGATGCCGTCGCTGGATTTTTCCAGCTCGCGACGCAGTTGCTCACCCGGGCCATGATGCAATTTGTCGGTCAGTGGTGAGCGTCGCCCGTCGCGCATCTGCAAGAAGCGGATCAGAAACACTATCGCGACCGCGACGAGTATCGGAAGGATTATCGAAAGAAGCGGAATGAGCGTGTACATCATTCGGGTGTCCTCGCAGTGGCGCAGCGTTGCGTGGCCTCTGGCGTGGTGTTGCCCGGCGACACGTGTTTACGTTCGTGCGAAAGGCGTGGCGATCGATCTCCGATCTCGTTCCAGTGAAGTTGCATGGTGGCCCCCTTTAATTCGGAAGAATACGCCACCTGCACACGGGTGCAGCTGTGCGCAGCAGTGCCGACTGTTTGCTCCGGCTCTTGTTTTGTCCTGGCTCTTCTGAAAAGTGCGGGCCACGATGGCCCGCTGCTCTACAGGGGTCCCTTGCGCGGCGGTGAGTCGGGGTCGACAGGCCGCGCAGCGGGAGTCGACAGGGGTGTCGACTCCTTTTCGCCCGGACAGGAGTCCGGTCGAAAAGCCCGGCCCCGGCTCACGGACTTGCCGCCCATGGATGGGCGGCAAGCGCCGAGCGGGGTGGCCTTTCTCTTTGGTTATCTTTCTCTTTGGCCACACAAAGAGAAAGTAACTCGGTCGCCGAAGGCGATCGACTGCTCTGCACTTGAGCTTTTTGCTTCGAGGTACACGGGAGGAAACGGCTCGCTAGCGGAGGGAGCGCAGAAAGTTTTGCGCGCCTTGGATATGGCGCCCGGCCACTGCTTTGCAATCACTCTGCGACTTCGCTGCGCTACGCCTGTCCTGAGCTGGTCGAAGGGCTCAGGGCGAACGGGCGGGGAGGCGCGTCAGTCCTCGGAGGCGTCGCCCGCCTGCAGATCCTTCAACAACTGAAAGATCTCTCGATATGCCCGCGGCGGCTTGTTCGGCGTGTCCTTCTCGATGCGCGCTTGGCGCACCAGCGAACGCAGGTGCTGGCGATCGACCTGCGGATGTTCGGCGATCAGTTCCGACAGGGCGGCTTCGTCCTCGGCGACCAGGCGGTCGCGCATCGCTTCGAGGCGATGCATCGCTGCGGTTTCCTGACGCTGCTTCTCGCGGTTCTCGCCGAGTTCGGCGCGCACGGCGGCGAAGTCATCGTCACCGTAGCGACGCATGACTTTGGCGAGGAAGGCGAGCTGGCGCTTCTTCGCGCCGTGGGAAGGGGTGCGGCGGGTGACGTCGATCTCGTGGCGCACGTCGTCCGGCAGCGCCAGTTTGGCCAGCCGGCTCGGTTGCAGGTCGACCAGTTGCTGCGCCAGCACCAGGACGGCCAACGCCTCACGGCGCTGCTGGGTGCGGCTGGGGCCGTAGTCCTCGTCGTCGAGTTCGGTCTGGTTGCGGCTGCGGCTCGGGCTCACGGGTTCATTCCAGAAGAAAAGCGGGTGGATCAGGCGTGCGGGTCGTTGCTGGCCAGCCCGGTCGGGCCTTGTTCGGCCGGGTCCAGTTCGGCTTGTTCCAGCGCGAAGCGGGCGATCGGCTCGCCGTCCAGTTCGATGGTTTCGCTGAACATCGCGGCGGGGCGCACCCACAGGCCGTGATCGCCGTAGAGCGCCTGGTAGACCACCAGCGGTTCCATCGTTTCGCTGTGGTGTGCGGTGCCCAGCACGCGGTAGCGCAGACCCTTGTAGTGACGATAGATGCCGGCGGTGGGTTGCATGGGCGTTCTCCGCAGCTCTTTTCATTTCGCCGCCGCGCCCCCAAGTTGGGGGCCTGCGGTCGCGAACCGCTTATTCTACCCGTCTATTTCCCAGGAAAGCCCGAACGTGAGCGAAGTTGCCATCAGCCAGGACCGCAACCTGCCGGATCGTAGTGAGCCTGAACTCGACCGGCTGGCGCAGCTGGCCGAGGACGTGATCCGCCGCGCCCGCGCCGCCGGCGCCAGCCAGGCCGAGGTGGCCGCCAGCATCGACACCGGGCTCAGCGTGAACGTGCGCCTGGGCGAGGTGGAGACGGTGGAGCACACCCGCGACCGCGGTTTCGGGCTCACCGTGTACTTCGGCCAGCGCAAGGGCTCGGCCAGCACCGCCGACCTCAACCCCGATTCGATCCAGGCCACGCTGGACCAGGCTTGCGCGATCGCGCGCTTCACCGAGGCCGATCCGGCCGCGGGGCTGGCCGATGCGGCGCGCATGGCAAGGTCATTTCCCGACCTCGACCTGTGGCATCCGTGGGACATCGACACCACGCGCGCGATCGAGCTGGGCATCGCCATCGAGGACGCCGGTCGCGCGCACGCCGGCATCAGCAATTCCGACGGCGCCAGCGTGCAGGCCGGGCAGGGGCTGTCGGTGTACGCGAACTCGCACGGCTTCGTCGGGCGCGAGCGCGGCACGCGGCATTCGCTGTCGCTGGCGCTGATCGCCGGCGACGAGGACGGCATGCAGCGCGATTACTGGTATGACAGTGTGCGCGCGGCCGGCGATTTCATCAGCGCGCAGGCACTCGGCGACAAGGCGGCCGAACGCACGCTGGCGCGGATGGGCGCGCGCAGCCTGTCGACGCGGCAGTGCCCGGTGCTGTTCGCGCCGGAGCTGGCGCGCGGGCTGATCGGCCACCTGCTCGGTGCGGTCAGCGGCGGTGCGCTGTATCGCCAGGCCAGCTTCCTGCTCGACCATGTCGGCAAGCCGGTGATGCCGGCCTGGCTGAATGTCGACGAGCGGCCGCACCTGCCGCGCGGCCAGGGCTCCGGCAACTTCGACGCCGAGGGCGTGGCCACCCGCGACAGCGCGCTGATCGAAGGCGGTGTGCTGGCGCGTTACGTGCTGGGCAGCTACTCGGCGCGCAAGTTGGGCTTGCAGTCGACCGGCAACGCCGGCGGCATCCACAACCTGATCGTGGAGCCGGGTGCGGTCGACGGCGAGCGCAGCGATTTCGACGGCATGCTGCAACGCCTAGGCAGCGGCCTGCTGGTGACCGAGGTGATGGGGCAGGGCGTGTCCACCGTCACCGGCGATTATTCGCGCGGCGCGGCCGGCTTCTGGGTCGAGAACGGCCGCATTGCGTACCCGGTGGAAGGGATCACCATCGCGGCGAACCTGCGCGAGATGTTCGCCGGCATCGTCGCGGTGGGCACGGATGTCGACCCGCGCTCGCACATCCTCACCGGTTCGATCCTGCTGGAGCGGATGACGGTGGCGGGCGAGTAGGCATGACTCCCTCCCCTGCGTGCAGGGGAGGGTTGGGGTGGGGTGCTCTCGATCTCCGCGCCAGCTCGGAGCAACCCCCTCCCACCCTCCCCCTGCAAAAGCAGGGGGAGGAGCCAGGCGCTGGCACCTCTCTCCAACGATGCAAAGTGGCCGGGTCGCGCTGGCGGCCCGTGCCGCAGATTCATGCGGCAAAGCGGCGCAAGGCTTGCTAGCATCGGCACAACCGGCCAGCGGCCGGCGAGCCGTCGACGCAAGTTCTGACTACAAGGAGATGCGCATGAGCGTTCCACCCGAGTCCGTCATTCCGCCCCCGCCAAACGAGCCGCCCATGGCCGGGGCCCCTTCCGCCGAGGAGCGTCAGTGGGCGATGTTCGCGCACCTGTCCGCGCTGGTCGGCGTGATCATTCCGCTGGGCAGCATCATCGGTCCGCTGGTGATCTGGCTGATCAAGAAAGACACCATGCCGTTCGTCAACGACCAGGGCAAGGAAGCTCTGAACTTCAATATCACCGTGGGTATCGCCGCCATCGTGGGCTGGATCCTGTGCTTCATCCTGATCGGCTTCCTGCTGCTGGCGGTGCTGGCGATCGGCTGGCTGGTATTCGTGATCATCGCCACGATCAAGGCGAACGAGGGCACTACCTACCGCTACCCGTTCACGCTGCGGCTGGTCAGCTGAAACAACGCTTCGCATGATGAAACGAGGGCGGCGCAAGCCGCCCTTTTCATTGCGCGGGGTTCGATCAGTACCGGCGGTGGGCGGCGTACAACGCCAGCTCTTCCAGCAGGGTTGCGCGTGCGCTCAGCGGCGCGATCGCGGCCAGCGCGGCGTCGGTCAGTTCGGCCAGCCGGGCGCGCGAGGCGTCGAGGCCGATGATCGAGGGGAAGGTGGGCTTGGCGGCGGCGGCGTCCTTGCCGGCGGTTTTGCCGATCACCGCCGATTCGCCTTCCACGTCGAGAATGTCGTCGCGCACCTGGAACGCCAGGCCGACCGCGTGGGCGTAGCGGTCCAGCGCCTGCAAGGTGTCGCCGTCGGCGCCGGCGACGAGTGCGCCCAGTTGCACCGAGGCGCGGATCAGTGCGCCGGTCTTGCAGGCGTGCATGTGCTCCAGTTCGTCCAGCGTCAGCGGATGGCCGACGGCCGCCAGGTCCAGCGCCTGGCCGCCGGCCATGCCTTCGGCGCCGCAGGCGCGGCCCAGCGTGCGCAGCATCGCCATGCTAGTGGCCGGGCTGGTGCGCTGTGAGCTGTCGTCGGCGAGGATCTCGAACGCCAGCGCCTGCAGCGCGTCGCCGGCGAGGATCGCCATCGCCTCGCCGAACACGATGTGGCAGGTCGGGCGGCCGCGGCGCAGCGCATCGTCGTCCATCGCGGGCAGGTCGTCGTGCACCAGCGAATAGGCGTGGATCAATTCCACCGCGCAGGCGGCGGCATCCAGCTGCGGCCCGTCTTCGCCCAGCGCGTGCGCGGCGGCGTAGACCAGCAGCGGGCGCAGCCGCTTGCCGCCGCCAAGTACGGCGTAGCGCATCGCGCGGTGCAGCTCGGCGGGGGATTGTTCGGCCGGGGGCAGGCTGCAATCCAGCGCCTGTTCGGCGCGGTGGATCAGTGCTTGCAGGGCGGGGCCAGGCTCAGAGTTCGGGTTCAAACGGTTCGGCGCTGTCGGGGGCATCGGGATCGAGCAGCAGGCGCACGCGCAGTTCGGCCTGCTCCAGCGACTGCTGGCAGTGACGGAACAGGCCGATGCCGCGCTCGAACGAGGCCAGCGATTCGTCCAGGCTCATGTCGCCGCCTTCCATCTTCGCGACCAGTTGCTCCAGCTCGTCGAGGGAGTGTTCGAAGTCGGCGGCGGGCGGGGTCTTGCCGGGTGCGGGAACGGTCTTGGCCATGGCCCGCAACGCTAACGCAGCGGGCGTCCGGAATCAATCTGCGCGGGTGGTGGAAAGCCCCTGGCGTGACCTGGATCAGCGCCCCGGACGCCAGTGCGGTGGCGCGCCGGCCTGGCGGAAAATTGCGGTGCCGCGGGTGCTGATCCAGCGGTCGGCCACCGCGACCAGTTCGCCGTCGGCATACAGCAATGGGCAGGCGTTGCGCTGCCACGGCGGCTGACGCGATTGCTGGAACAGGTCGCGCAGTTCGCGCGTATGCGCGTCGCCATCGGGCTTGATGCGTTCACCGCCGCGACGCAGGCGCACTTGCAGCGGCTCGGCGAGGTGGGCGCCGGCGACGGTCAGCCGCAGTTCGCCGCCGTCGGGCAGCGCCAGCGGTTCGCCGTGCCAGGGCACCTGCCAGTCGGCGTCGACGATGCGCTCGGGTGGCAGTGCCCACAGCCGATCCTTCCAGATGTGCAGTTCGGTGCCGGTCCAGCGGATGCACGGCAACTGGCCCGCACGCGCCCCGCACTGGCGTTCGACCTGCCGCCGCTGCGCGCTGGTAGGCGCGGACAGGCCGCGTGCGTGCAGCCAGTGATCGAGCAGCGGTTCACGCAATGCCGGGGCCAGCGCCAGCCAGCCGCGGGCATCCAGGCTGCCGCTGGCCGGGTCGTGCAACGCCTCGAACGCGGTCAGCCATTGCACCTGCAGCGCATCGGCGGCGGCACGGCTGAGCGCGGCGCTGTGCAGGATCGAATCCACCGCCTGCGGCCAGTGCTGCAGAAGGCGCGGCAGGATTTCGTGGCGCAGCTGGTTGCGCGCCAGGCGGGTGTCGCGGTTGGACGGATCGTCGATGCAGTCCAGCTGCTGTGCCTCGACGTAATCGCGCAGTTGCTGTCGCGACAGCGCCAGCAACGGCCGCCACAACTGGCCGCGACCGAACGGGCGCAGCGCACGCATGCCGCCGAGTCCTTCCGGCCCGGCGCCGCGCAGCAGTTTCAGCAGCACGGTTTCGGCCTGGTCGTCGCGATGGTGGCCGAGCAGCAGGTATTCGCCGTCGCGCAACTGCGTGACCAGCGCGGCATAGCGTGCTTCGCGGGCGGCGGCCTCCACGCCCCTGCCGGTGCCGCTGTCGACCTGCACGCGCAACACCTCGCACGGCACGCCCAGTGCGGCGCAGAAGCGTTCGCAGTGCGCGGCCCAGGCCGCACTGTCCGGGTGCAGGCCGTGATCGACATGCAGCGCGCGCAGTCCGCGCGCACGCGCTTCGGGCAACTGTGCCAGCGCATGCAGCAGGGCGCTGGAATCCGGGCCGCCGCTGAAGGCCACGCACAGTGGCGTCGGTGGTGTGGCCGCCAACGCGGCGTGCAGATGCTGGTGCAGCGGGTCGCTCACTTCTTGCCGTCGCGGGGCCGCACGTAGAGGTGTTTGCCGTTGCCGATCTGGCGCTCCTCGGTGTCGAACAGGCCGATGCCCTTGATCAGGCCGCTGAGCTTGGCGTAGCCGTAGTTGCGCGAGTCGAAGTCGGGCGACTGCTTGTTGACGATCTGGCCGATACGCGCAAGTTGAGCCCAGCCGGTGTCATCGTCCGAGGTTGCCTCGATGGCGCTGCGCAGCAGGTTGACCAGTCGCGTGTCGCCGCGCAGCTCCTTCGCCGAATGCTTCTTCGGGGCGGCCGCAGCGGCGGCTTCGGTCGTGCCGGCCAGCACTTCGGTGTAGATGAACTTGTCGCAGGCGGTACGGAACGGCTCGGGCGTCTTCTTCTCGCCGAAGCCGTAGACGATGCGCCCGGATTCGCGGATGCGCGAGGCGAGCCGGGTGAAGTCGCTGTCGCTGGAGACGATGCAGAAGCCGTCGAAGCGCTCGGCGTAGAGCAGGTCCATTGCGTCGATGATCATGGCCGAGTCGGTGGCGTTCTTGCCGACGGTGTAGCGGAACTGCTGGATCGGCTGGATCGAGTGGCGCAACAGCACTTCCTTCCAGCCGTTGAGGTCGGGCTTGGTCCAGTCGCCGTAGATGCGCTTGACGTGCGCGGTGCCGTACTTGGCGATCTCGGCGAGCAGGCCTTCGACGATCGCCGGGCGGGCGTTGTCGGCATCGATCAGCACCGCAAGTTTGTCGTGGGCCATGACGGATCCCGGCAGCATGAAGGTGATGCCGATGGTAGCGCCAAGCGGGTGACGGGTGCCGCGGCGGGGATTATTCCTGGTACGCGCCGTAGCTGCGCAGGCGCTTGTAGCGTTGCTGCAACAGGTCGGCGACCGGCATCGCCGCGAGTTCGTCGAGCTGCTTCAGCAGCACCGCCTTCAGGCGAATCGCCATCGAGCGCGGGTTGCGGTGCGCGCCGCCCAGCGGCTCGCGCACGACCTTGTCGATCAGACCCAGTTCGAGCAGGCGCGGCGCGGTCATGCCCAGCGCCTCGGCCGCGTCCTTCACCTTGTCCGGGCTCTTCCACAGGATCGAGGCGCAGCCTTCCGGCGAGATCACCGAATAGGTGGAGTACTGCAGCATCAGCGTGCGGTCGCCCACGCCGATCGCCAGCGCGCCGCCGGAGCCGCCCTCGCCGATCACGGTGCAGATGATCGGCACCTTCAGCTCGGCCATCTCCAGCAGGTTGCGCGCGATCGCCTCGCTCTGGCCGCGCTCCTCGGCGCCCACGCCCGGATAGGCTCCGGGCGTGTCGATCAGGGTGAGCAGGGGCAGGCCGAAGCGCTCGGCCATCTTCATCAGGCGCAGCGCCTTGCGGTAACCCTCGGGGCGCGGCATGCCGAAGTTGCGGCGCACCTTGGTCTTGGTGTCGCGGCCCTTCTGGTGGCCGATGATCACCACCGGCCGGCCGTCGATGCGGCCGAGGCCGCCGACGATGGCCGCGTCTTCGGCGTACATGCGGTCGCCGGCCAGTTCGTGGAATTCCTCGCAGATCACGCCGATGTAGTCGAGCGTGTACGGTCGCGCCGGGTGGCGCGACAGCTGGGTGGTCTGCCACGAGTTGAGGTTGCGGAAGATCTCATTCGTCTTGAGCTTCAGCTTCTCGCGCAGGCGGCCGACTTCGTCCTCGATGTTGAACGCCTGGCCGTCGCTGGCGTGGCGAAGCTCTTCGATCTTCGCGTCCAGTTCGGCGATCGGTTGTTCGAAATCGAGGAAGTTGGGGTTCATTCGCGGCAATTCTTGGTACAGAAGCGGCTCAGTATACCGTCCCGCAGGAAAACGCGAGAACGCCGCCGTATGGCTGTGACGGGGTCGACACAAGCCCGCCGCGGGTTCGGCGATTGCGCTATCTTCCGCTCCATCGAGCCACTGCATTCGCCGGATCCGCACCATGCCCAGCAAACCCGTCATCGACAACGCCAAGCTCGACCGCATCGTGGCCGAGGCCCGGCGCAACGCGGAGCAGCGCGAGCTGGGCTATCGCGAGCGCGCGCTGAAGATGTACCCGTGGGTGTGCGGCCGCTGCGCGCGCGAATTCACCCGCGCGAACCTGCAGGAACTGACCGTGCACCACCGCAACCACGACCACGACTACAACCCGCCGGACGGCAGCAACTGGGAGCTGCTGTGCGTGTACTGCCACGACAACGAGCACTCGCGGCATATCGACCACGTGCGCGGCGGGGTACTGGCGGTGGAGGACGCACCGCCGGCGACGGGTAATCCGTTCGCCGACTTGAAGGCGATGCTGGAGCGCGGCAGGAAGTGACGGGGCGGTTCCTCCCCCTGCGCAGCAGGGGGAGGTCAGGAGGGGGTAGGGCTCTTGATCTTGGGCTTCAAGATCAAGAGCGACCCCACCCCAACCCTCCCCTGCGAAGCAGGGGAGGGAGCACAGCGGGCTCAATCTTGTTGCTTGACGATGCGCAGGCGCGCGGCTTGCACGCCGGGCAGGGCGCGCACGGCGCGCAGCAGTTCGGGGATGGCTTCCACGCGCCAGGCTTCGCCGAGTTCGAGGTCGGCCCGGGCGTGGCGGTTGCGGTAACCGTGCAGCGTTACGCTGGTGTGGCCGCCGCGGTAGCCGGCCAGTGCGTGTTGCAGCTGGCCGATGAAGTCGGGGCCGATGCCGTTCAATTTCAGCTGCAGCAGGCGTGCATGTTTGCGGCAGGCGTCGGCCAGTGAACAGGCGCTGCGCGCGCGCAGCTGGAAGCCGCCGCCGGAGAACTCGTCGATGCGCAGGCCGCCGTCGACGACCAGCATCTCGTCGCGGGTGAGCAGCGGTGCCATCTGCTGGTATAGCTCGCCGAAGAAGCTCACCTCGATGATGCCGCTGCCGTCTTCCAGGCGCACGAACGCATCGCTGTCGCCGCGCTTGCGCACGGCGGTGACCATGCCGGCGACGGTCCACGGCGTGTCGGGGCCGCGGCGGAAGCGGTTGCCGTCGTCGTTGTCGTTCCGGCGCGGTTTCGGCGGCTGGTAGCGGTCGACGATTTCGCCGAGCGGGCAGGTCGACAGCTGTGCCAGCTCGTCCTTCCACGGGTCGGTGGGATGGCCGGACAGGTAGTGGCCAAGCGTGTCGCGCTCGCCCTGCAGTTTCCGCTCCAGCGGCCATTCCGGCACGGTCGGCAGCTCGATCTTCAGCACCGGCGTGGTGCTGGCACTGCCCATGGCGGCGCCGAACATGTCGTTCTGGCCGGACTGTTTGTCGCGCAGGTGTTGCTCGGCGGCCTTGATCGCGTCGGGCAGTTGCTGCATCAGGCTGGCGCGATTCGCGGCCAGCGCGTCCAGCGCGCCGGACAGGATCAGCGCTTCCAGCACGCGGCGGTTGAGCCGGCCCGGATCGACGCGGCGGCAGAAGCCGGCCAGGTCGGTATAGGCGCCGTGCGCGCGTTCGGACACGATCGCCTCGCACGCGCCCTGGCCGACGCCCTTGATCGCGCCGAGTCCGTACTGGATGGTCTTCGGTTCGGTCGCGACGAACATGTGGTCCGATGCGTTGACGTCCGGCGGTTGCACGGTGATGCCGATCGCGCGCGACTCGTCGAGGAAGGTCACCACCTTGTCGGTGTTGTCCATGTCCGAGGAAATCGTGGCGGCCATGAACTCGGCCGGGTAGTGCGTCTTCAGCCAGGCGGTCTGGTAGGAAACCAGCGCATAGGCGGCGGCGTGCGACTTGTTGAAGCCGTAGCCGGCGAACTTCTCCATCAGGTCGAAGATGGTGTCGGCCTTGTCGCCGCTGAGGCCGTCCTTCGCCGCGCCCTCGCGGAACTTGGCGCGCTCCTTCGCCATCTTCTCGGCGTCTTTCTTGCCCATCGCGCGGCGCAGCAGGTCGGCGCCGCCGAGCGAGTAGCCGCCCACGATCTGCGCCATCTGCATCACCTGCTCCTGATAGACCATGATGCCGTAGGTCTCTTTCAGGATCGGCTCGACACGCGGGTCGGGATACTCCACGTCCTCGCGGCCGTGCTTGCGCGCGATGAAGCTGGGGATCAGGTCCATCGGGCCGGGGCGGTACAGCGCCACCAACGCGATGATGTCCTCGAAGCGATCGGGCTTCGCGTCCTTCAGCATGCGCTGCATGCCGGAAGATTCAAGCTGGAACACCGCGACGGTCTGCGCCTTTTTCAGCAGGTCGTAGGTGGCACTGTCGTCCAGCGGCAGCTGCGAAATATCCAGTGGCGCTTCCGTGAAATCCTCGGCAGCCGCAGGCTGCCCCGAATTCCCTTCCCCTGCTTGCAGGGGAAGGTGCCCGGAGGGCGGATGGGGTCGCTTTTTCGCACGACGCACATTGATCGCCTTCACTGCCCAGTCGATGATGGTCAGCGTGCGCAGGCCGAGGAAGTCGAACTTGACCAGGCCGACCGCCTCGACGTCGTCCTTGTCGTACTGAGTCACTACGCCGCCGCCGCCGGCTTCGCAGTACAGCGGGGCGAAGTCGGTCAATGGCGTCGGCGCGATCACCACGCCGCCGGCGTGCTTGCCGGCGTTGCGGGTGAGGTCTTCGAGCTTCAGCGCCAGGTCGATCAGCGCGTGGGCGTCCTCGTCCTGTTCGTAGGCCTCGCAGAATTCCTTGACGACGCGATCAGTTTCCTTCTTCGACTTTTCCGAGCGGCCGAGTGCGTCGGACAACGTGAGATCGAGCGGACGCGGCGGCACCATCTTGGCCAGCCGGTCGACCTGGCCGTACGGCATGCTCAGCACGCGGCCGGAGTCGCGCAGCACCGCCTTGGCCGCCATCGAGCCGTAGGTGATGATCTGGCTGACGCGGTCGCGGCCGTACTTGCGCGCGACGTAGTCGATCACCTCGTCGCGGCGGTCCATGCAGAAGTCGATGTCGAAGTCGGGCATCGACACGCGTTCGGGATTGAGGAAGCGCTCGAACAGCAGGTTGAACTGCAGCGGGTCAAGGTCGGTGATCTTCAACGCCCAGGCGACCAGCGAGCCGGCGCCGGAACCGCGGCCGGGGCCGACCGGAATGCCGTTCTGTTTGCCCCAGTTGATGAAGTCCGCCACGATCAGGAAGTAGCCGGGAAAGCCCATCTTGACGATGACGTCCAGCTCGCGTTCCAGCCGCGCCTCGTAGTCGGCGAGCGTGTGGCCGGTGGCCAGCGGCGCGCTGACCAGGCGTTCCTTGAGACCTTGCCGCGCCAGCTCGCGGATGTGGCTGTCGAGGTCGTGGCCTTCGGGCACCGGGAAGTCGGGCAGGTAGTAGGTACCGAACTTCAGTTCCAGCGTGCAACGTTTCGCCAGTTCGACGGTGTTTTCCAGCGCCTCGGGCAGGTCCGCGAACAGCGCGGCCATCTCCTCGGGCGTCTTCAGGTATTGCTGGTCGCTGTACTCGCGCGGGCGTTTCGGGTCGGCCAGCACGCGGCCCTGGTTGATGCACACGCGCGCCTCGTGCGCACCGAAGTCGTCCTGCTTGAGGAAGCGCACGTCGTTGCTGGCCAGCACGGGCAGGCCGAGTTCGGCGGCCAGCGCCAGCGCGGCGGTATTCCAGTTTTCCTCGCCGTCGCGGCCGCAGCGGGTCAGCTCCAGGTACAGCCGCTCGGGGAACAGCCGGGCCAGCGGGCGCAGCTTCGCCAGCGCGGCCTCGGTGCCCTGGTTCAGCGCGATGCGACCGACTTCGCTGTCGCGGCCGAGCAGGGCGATCAGCCCGCTGCTGGCGTTGGCGCTCAACCAGCCGGCTTCGACCAGCGCGCGGCCGCCGTGCTGGCCTTCCTGCCAGGCGCGCGAGACCAGCCGCGACAGGTTGAGGTAGCCGTCGCGGTCCTGGCACAGCAGGGTGAGCCGCCACGGGCGCGGGTCGTCCGGCGCGGAGATCCACAGGTCGCAGCCGCCGATCGGCTTGATGCCGGCGGCATTGCAGGCCTTGTAGAACTTCACCAGCGCGAACATGTTGCATTCGTCGGTCAGCGCCACCGCCGGGATGCCGTCGCGCACGCAGGCGGCGACCAGCGCCTTGATGCGGATGGTCGAATCGACCAGCGAGTATTCGCTGTGCAGGTGCAGGTGGGTATAGCGGACGGTCATGCAGGTTTACGCGGTGAGTCCACGCAGGCTAACCGGCGCTGTGCCCAGCGGCAAGATTGACTTCCGCGCGGTTTGCGCAAAGCGCGGCGGCGCCCCGGATACCTGTCGGGTCAGTTTGCCGCGACCGCTGCCGGAGCGGGTGGCGGTTCAGCGAGCAGGGCGTTGATCTCGGCCACCAGACTGTCCAGCATGTCCTCGCCGTAACCGACGTGGACATGTGCCACGGTGCCATCCCGATGCAGCATCACCATCACCGGAATGCCTTCCACGCCGTAAGGCTTGCCGAGGTCGCCGTCTCGATCCCAGGTGAGCAGCAATCCCGGAAGATTCTTTCTCAGTGCGCGGGAAGCGCGCACGAAGATGTCGCGGTCCTCGCGATGGTTGATGGCGACAACCTGCAGGGGCAGACCGCGCTCGGTGGCCAGCGACTGCAGGTTCGCCAGTACCGGCAACTCCTTCATGCAGTAGCCGCACCAGGTGGCCCAGAAGCTGATCACCACGACCTTGCCGTGCAGGGACGAGACGGTCACCACTTGCCCGCGCTGGGTCGTGCCCAGAGCGTCCGGCGGCGCTTCGCCGGGTTTCACTCCGGCCCTGGCGGCGAAGCAGAGCATGAGGCCGAGCAGTGCGACGCCGATCCTGCGCATGTCATCCATCCCCCGATTGATGGCGCCAGCGTAGCAACATGCCTGGAGCGGAGAAAGGGGCCGCGGTCAGCGCGTGCCGTGGGCCTGGCCGGTGCGGCCAGCGGACGTAAAAGCCTTCCCCCTTGTGTCGATGATCACGTAGTAATCAGGCCCGTGCAGCGGCAGCGGATGCAGGTTGCAGTCGACGGGCGAGGGGCGATTTTCGTCGGTGCCGGCCGGCGCGAAGATGACCGGTTTCGGCATGGGCGGGATGGTCTGATGAGCGGTACGGGCGGGCGCTTCCGTTGCGGCATCACGGCACGACTCCTGCGGGCTTGCGTGCGCTTGTGACCGTCGAATCGACTCCCGCACCCGACCCCGGCCCGCGCCGGACGCGCCGTGTCGATGGCGGCACCGGCTGCTGCCGCTGCTGCGTGGCGATCTCATCCATGAGGCGGCCGGCCGCCATCAGACCACGTGGAACCGTTCGTATTCATCGAGACGGATGACGTAGTGGTCGAGGCTGTCCACCGCCAGTGGACGGAGGTTGTAGTCGGCGTGCGGCGGCGTCACGGTGTCGTTGACGGCGTCGCACGCGTCGACCGCCAGCGGCATGAAGGCGGTGGTCGGCATCGGTGGCGCGATGGGACGATTGGTGGAAGGCATCATGGCACGACTCCTGCTGCTGTGAGTGCGCTTGTGACGGTGCCCGGCGAGCCTCGTCCGGACGGCAGGCCGGTGTTGCCGGTGCGTCCGTGCTGATCGCGATTCCTGTAGTGAATGATGCGCCCGCGCGGGGAAAAGTTGCATAGACGAATGGGCTATGCGGATCAATCTCAGCGGGCCCGCGACCAAGCTGTTCGGGTACGGGAATCCCCCGCGCAGATCGGTCAGAACAACCGCGCCTGGTCCAGCAGCAGGCGTACCGGCGCGAAGCTGCGGCGGTGTTGCGCGCACGGTCCAAGCTGCCGCAACGCAGCCAGGTGCGCCGGGGTCGGGTAGCCCTTGTGCACGGCAAAGCCGTAGCCGGGATGCACGCCGTCCAGCGTGACCATCACGCGGTCGCGGCTGACCTTGGCCAGGATCGACGCCGCGCTGATCGCCGGTTCCAGCGCGTCGCCGCCGACGATCGCGCGACCCGGACAGGGCAGGTCTTTCGGCAACCGGTTGCCGTCGATCAGGGCCTCGTGGGCGACCGGTACGAGGCCGGCCACGGCACGGCTCATCCCGGCCATGGTGGCCTGGAAGATATTCAGGCGGTCGATCTCGTCCGTTTCGATCAGCACGATGCAGTACGCCAGCGCGCGTTCGATGATCAGCGGATACAGCGCCTCGCGCTTCGCCGCGCTGAGTTTCTTCGAGTCGTTCAGCCCGACGATCGGGCGGGCCGGATCGAGGATCACCGCAGCCACCGCCAGCGGCCCGGCCAGCGGGCCGCGGCCGGCCTCGTCCACGCCGGCAATGAAGATGCTCTTTGCGTCCGCCGCTTCTTCCATGCGAAGAGAAGGCCGGGATGGGTGCGCGGTACCTGCCGGAAGGCTATCCATCGGCGCGCTTCGCGTCGATCAATTCGGCAATCGCCGCCGCCGCGCGATCCCCCGCATGGCCTTCCAGGCCGCCGCGCAGGGCCTGGTGCAACTGCTCGAACGCGGCGACGATCGCACCGCGCCGCTCGCTGTCCTTGAACAGCGCCAGCGTGGCGGCGGCCAGCTTGTCGGCGGTGCAGTCGTCCTGCATCAGTTCGGGCACCAGCAGGCCGTCGCCAAGTCCGGCGGCACGCGCCAGGATGTTCGGCAGCGCGTAGACGTCGGTCTTCAGCATCTTCAGCGCGCGGGCGATGCGGTAGCTCAGCGGCGCGACGCGGTAACCCACCACCATCGGCCGCTTGGCCAGCATTGCTTCCAGCGTGGCGGTGCCGGAGGCCAGCAGCACCACGTCGGCGGCCAGCATCGCTTCGTGCGCGTGGCCGTCCAGCAGCAACGGGGCGGTTTCATCGTGCGGCCCGCCGGCGAGCAGTTCGCCGAGCCTGGCGCGCACCTGCGGGTTGGCGGCGGGAATCACCACGCGCAGTCCCGGCACGGCGGCGGCCACGCGCTTCGCCGCGTCGATGAAGGCCTGGCCCAGCCGGCCGACTTCGGACAGCCGGCTGCCGGGCAGCACGGCCAGCACCGGCGCCTGCTGCGGCAGCTGCAGGATTTCGCGCGCGCCGACGCGGTCGGACACCAGTGCGAAACGGTCGGCCAGCGGGTGGCCGACGAAGCGGGCGTCGATGCCGTGCTTCGCGTAGATCGCCGGTTCCATCGGGAACAGGCACAGCACGCGGCTGGCGCTGCGGCCGATCTTCTCCGCGCGCTTCTCGCGCCAGGCCCACACCGACGGGCTGACATAGTGCACGGTGAGCACGCCGGCCTGTTTCAGGCGCTGCTCCACGCCGAGGTTGAAGTCGGGCGCGTCGATGCCGACCACCACGGCCGGCTGCGCCTGCAGCAGGCGTGCGACCAGCGCCTTGCGCAGCCGCAGCAGGCGGGGCAGGTGGCGGATCACCTCGCTGAAGCCGAACAGCGACAGCTCGCGGATGTCGTACCAGGAGTCGAAGCCTTCGCGCTGCATGCGCGCGCCGCCGATGCCGACGAAGCGCGCCTGCGGGTAGCGCTGGCGCAGCGCCACGATCAGGTCGGCGCCGAGCTGGTCGCCGGAGTCTTCGCCGGCGAGGATGGCGATCAAGGGGGGCTGCGTGGAGACGTCGATGTTTTGCATTTCGTCTCCTTCGTGAAGCAAGAGCCAGAGCGCGTATTTGATTTTGCGATAAGCGCGATGCGCTTATCGCGCCAGCGCTCGCTCGCTGTGGTCGATGAATTCCAGCATGGCGCGCACGTCGTCGCTTTCGCGCGCCTGCTCGACCAGCTTCTCGCGGGCCTCGGGCAGCGGCAGGCCGGCCATGTACAGCGTGCGGTAGGCGCGCTTGATCGCGGCGATGCGCGTGGCATCGAAGCCGCGGCGCTTCAGGCCCTCGCTATTGATGCCGCGCGGGCGGCCCTGCTGCTCGTTCGCCATCATCACGAACGGCGGCACGTCGTGGCCGACCAGGCAGCCCATGCCGATGAACGCGTGGGCGCCGACCTTGCAGAATTGATGCACGCCGGAGTAGCCGGAAAGGATCGTCCAGTCGCCGATCTCCACGTGCCCGGCCAGTGCCGAGTAATTGGAGAACACCACGTTGTTGCCGATCTTGCAGTCGTGCGCAACGTGCACGTAGCCGAGCACCCAGTTGTCGTTGCCGATGCGGGTGATGCCGCCGCCGTGGCCGGTGCCGCGGTTGATGGTGGCGAATTCGCGGATCAGGTTGCGGTCGCCGATCACCAGTTCGGTGCGTTCGCCCTGCCATTTCTTGTCTTGCGGCGCGCCGCCCAGCGAAGCGAACTGGGTGATGCGGTTGTCGCGGCCGATCTTGGTGGGACCTTCGATCACCACGTGCGGACCGATTTGCGTGCCGTCGCCGATCTCGACCTCGGCGCCGATCACGCTGTACGCGCCGACACTGACGTTGGCGCCGATGATGGCGGAAGGGTCGATCAGCGCAGTGGGATGGATCATTTGTGGGCCCTCGCGGCGCACATCAGTTCACAACTGGCCACTTCCTTGCCATCGACCAGGCTGCGTGCCACGAACAGGCCCATGCCGCGCACCAGGCGCTTCTGGCTGACTTCGAAGCGCAGCTGGTCGCCGGGAACCACCGGTGCGCTGAAGCGCGCGTTGTCGACCTTGACCAGGTAGAACAGCGGGCTGCCCTTGTCGCCCTTGAAGCGGCGGCTCAGCTGGGTCAGCAGGCCGGCGGCCTGCGCCATCGCCTCGATGATCAGCACGCCGGGCATCACCGGGTGGCCGGGGAAGTGGCCCTGAAAGAACGGCTCGTTGATGGTCACGTTCTTCAGCGCGACCACGCTGATGTCGGGCACGATCTCGACCACGCGGTCCACCAGCAGGAACGGGTAGCGGTGCGGCAGCAGTTCCTGGATCTGCTCCACGTTGATCGGCAGTGCCATGAAGTCGCTTTTTTCACTCATTGTTGCTGTCCTTCTCCAGCGCCGACAACCGGCGCGCGTACTCGTCCAGATGTTTGAAGCGCGCCGCGTTCTTCCGCCACTGGCGGTTGTCCTGCAGCGGCACGCCGGATGAATATTCGCCGGGCTCGCGGATCGAATGCGTGACCAGGCTCTTGGCGGTAATGGTAACCCGGTCGGCCAGTTCGAGATGGCCGAGCACGCCGGCGTTGCCGCCGATCATGCAGTAGCGGCCGATCTTCGCGCTGCCGGCCACCGCCGCACAGCCGGCCATCGCGGTGTGCGCGCCGACGTGCACGTTGTGGGCGATCTGGATCTGGTTGTCCAGCCGCACGTCCTCTTCCAGCACGGTGTCGTCCAGCGCGCCGCGGTCGATCGTGGTGTTCGCGCCGATCTCGCAGTCGTCGCCGATGCGCACCCCGCCGAGCTGCGGCAGCTTGACCCAATGATCCTTGTCGAAGGCGAGGCCGAAGCCGTCCGAGCCGATCACCGCGCCGGGATGCACCAGTACGCGCTGGCCAAGCGTGACCCGGGTGACCAGGGTGACCCGCGCCACCAGCCGCGACTGTGCGCCGACCGTGCAGTCCTCGCCGATGATGCAGTGCGGGCCGAGCACGACGCCGTCGCCGATCACCGCGCCGTCCGCGATCACGCAGCCGGGGCCGATACTGGCGCTGGCACTGACCTGCGCCCCGGCGGCGACCACGGCGCTGGGATGGATGCCCGCCGGCGCGGCCGGCAGCCGTTCGAACAACGCGGCGATGCGCGCATAGGCGACATACGGATCCCGCGCGACCAGTGCCGCCGTCGGGCAGTCGGCGAGGTTTTCCTCGCGCAGCACCACAACGCCGGCGCGGGCGGCGGCCAGCTGGGCGGTGTACTTGCTGTTGGAGAGGAAGCTCAACTGGCTGGGGCCGGCGCCGGCCAGCGTGCCGACGCCGTCGATGACCCGCGCGCCATCGCCGCTGAAGCTGAGGCCGAACCGTTCGGCCAGCTCGGCCACCGTGAAGTTGATTGCGCTCATGCTTGCTCCGGAACCTGCCGGCCATTGTAGGGGGTGGCGCCACGGCGTGCAGTGCGCCAGGCCGGCAAAAGCAGGCCGGCAAAAGAAAGCGCGGCGTGGCCGCGCTTTCTTCGGTCCCCCGACCTTCGGGTCAGGTCAGAACTGGCTGCCGAAGGTGAACTGGATGCGCTCCTCGTAGTGGCGGTCGGCTTCCTTCGAGCGAAGCGGGATGGCGAAGCTGATGATCAGCGGGCCGATCGGCGCCTGCCATTGCAGCGACAGGCCGGTGGAGGCGCGCAGCTCCTTGGCATCGAAGCTCTTGTAGTCCTTGTAGACGTTGCCGACGTCCATGAACCAGGACACGCGTGCGGTGTTGACGTCCTTCAGGAACGGCAGCGGCAGGAATACCTGCGCGGTGCCGAGCACCTTGAACGAGCCACCGATGGGTTGCGCGTAGTAGGCGCCGTTGTTGCACATGCCGTTGGCGCCGGGAGCGCTGCCGTCGATGCAGACCCGCGGCCCCAGCGTGTTGTCCTGGTAGCCGCGCACGTCGCGCACGCCGCCGGCGTAGTAGTTCTGCCAGAACGGCAGGTCCTGGCGCATGTCGGTGATGATGTGGCTCTGACTGGGGTTGTCGGCCTTGCTGGCCGCCGCCAGGGCATCGTAGGCATCGTCGGTGATGCCGTTCTTGCCGTAGGTCTTGCCGTAGCCGACCTGGCCATCGAGATACAGCACGAAGCCCTTGCCGATCGGCCAGTAGTGGTTGAGCTCGGTGGAAAGCTTCCAGTACTGCACGGTCGAGCCGGGCAGGGCGACGTCGGTCGAGGCCGAGATCAGGCCGCCGCGGGTCGGTGCCCAGTAGCCGTTGCGGGTGTCGTGGTTCCAGCCCAGCGTGCCGGTCCAGGTATGGATGGTCTTGTTGCCGATCTCGTTCTGGTAGTCGATCAGCACCAGCGGGCTGTAGCCCGGGAACAGGTTGACCTTGTTGCTGCTGATGCCCAGGCCCACGCGCACGCCGTCGGTCTCGCTGATCGGAATGCCGAGGTAGGTGGAGAAACTCTTCGCGCTGGTGGCGTAGTTCGCGAAATCGGTATTGCCGTAGTCGGTCTTCGAGTACGAGGCGCTGTAGCCGATACCGATGCCGCTGTCGGTCAGGTAAGGGTTGTAGTAGTTGAGGCCGAGGCGGGTGTAGTAGCTACTGCGCTCGCCGCTGATCGAGAAGCTGTCGCCGCTGCCGAACAGGTTGTTCTGCGACACCGAGGCATTCAGGATGATGCCGGAGTACTGCGAATAGCCGACGCCGAACTGCATGCTGCCGGCGGACTGTTCCTCGACCTTGACCGTGACGTCCACCTTGTCCTGCGTGCCCGGCACCAGTTTCTTGTCGACGTCGACCGTCTTGAAGTAGCCAAGCTTCTGCAGGCGGATCTTGGAGCGGTCGATCGCCGCCTGCGAGTACCAGGAACCCTCGAGCTGGCGCATCTCGCGGCGCAGTACGCCGTCCTCGGTGCGCGTGTTGCCCTGGAACACCACCCGCCGCACGTACACGCGCTGGCCGGGCTCGACGTACAGGGTCAGGTCGACCGTGCGCTTTTCCTTGTCCAGCTTCGGGATCGGGGTGACCTTGGCGTAGGCGTAGCCGATATTGGCCAGCACCGCCTTGATCGCCTTGCTGCTGGCTTCGACCGCGGCGCGGTTGAAGGTCTCGCCCGCCTTGACGAAGACCAGCTGGCGCATGGTCTTCTCCGGCAGGATCAGCTCGCCGAGCAGCTTGACGTCGGCGACCTTGTAGATTTCGCCTTCCTTGATGCTGGCGTCGATGTACATCGCGCGCTTGTCCGGCGCGATCGCCACCTGGGTGGAGTCGACGCCGAAATCGGCGTAGCCGCGGTCCATGTAGTAGGACTGCAACTTCTCCAGGTCGCCGGAGAGCTTTTCGCGCGAATACTGGTCGTCCTTCGAATACCACGACATCCAGTTGCTGGTGTCCGATTCGAAACCGTCGCGGATCTGCTTGTCGGTGAACGCGTGGTTGCCGAGGATGTTCAGTTCCTTGATCTTGGCCGCCTTGCCCTCGCGGATCTCGATCTCGACGGCGACGCGGTTGCGGTCCAGCCGGGTCACGTGCGGGTCGACCGACACGTTGTACTTGCCGCGGTTGTAGTACTGCCGGATCAGTTCCTGCTGCACGTTGTCCAGCGCCAGCCGGTCGAAGGTCTCGCCTTCGGTGAGGCCGATTTCCTTCAGGCCCTTCTTCAGGTCGTCGGTCTTGATGTCCTTGTTGCCGCGCAGGGTCAGCTTGGCGATCGACGGCCGTTCGACCACCTTGATCACCAGGATGCTGCCTTCGCGGTCGAACTCGACGTCGCTGAAGAACTTGGTCCGGTACAACGCGCGAATGGCCCGCTGGGCCCCGTCGTTGGTCAACTGGTCGCCCTTGTTGATCGGCAGGTAGTTGTACACGGTACCGGCGGAAATCCGGCTGAGGCCGTCGATGCGGATGTCCGACACCACGAACGGGTCGAACGCGAACGCATTGGCGGAGAGGGAGGCAAGCAGGATCAGCGCGGCGATACGCTTCATCGTCGATTCCGTTGGGTTATTTCGATGGAGCGGCCAGCGCGGCCGCCCCGATCAACGCATGAGGCAGGGACGAGCCCTGCCTCGAAAGAGAGTCCGCATTCCGCGGCAGGAATGCATCGCTTGACACGCCGCCGCGCCGTACTGCGGCTGGCGCGGGCTGGCGTGTCGTCGACATGCTGCAGTCACCGGACATCGGTGTCACGACAGCAGCATGCGGTGGATGTCGTTGTAGAACGCCAGCCCCATCAGGGTGAACAGCAACGCCAAGCCGATGTACTGACCGACAATCATCGCCTGTTCGCTGACCGGACTGCCTTTGATCAACTCCACAAGATAATACAGCAGGTGTCCGCCATCCAGGACCGGGATCGGCAACAGGTTGAGGATCGCCAGGCTCAGCGAGATCAGCGCGAGGAACTGCAGGAACCAGGGCAGGCCCATGCTGGCCGAGGCGTTTGCCACTTCGGCGATGCCGATGACGCCGGACAGGTTCCGGGTCGAAGCCTCGCCGGTGAGCATCTTGCCGAGCATGCTGAAGGTCTGCGTGGTGTTGCGCCAGGTGGTGTCGAATGAAGCGGCCAGCGCCTTGACCGGGCCGTAACTCACGGTAGCCGCTTCGGCCGGCGGGGCGCCGACGCCCATCACCCACTTCTGCGGCTGGCCTTCCAGCGATTCCCACTTGGCGGTGACGTCGAGTTGCTGCGGCCGGCCGGCGCGCTCGATGCCGATCGCCAGTTTGGGCGACTTGACGGCTTCGGCCTGGACCAGCTTGCCTAACGCGATGAAGTCGCTCACCGGCTGGCCGTTGACGCTGACGATGCGGTCGCCGCCCTGCATGCCGGCCAGCGCGGCCGGCTGGCCGGGCATCACGGTGGCGGCGATCGCCGGTGGCGGCGCCAGCTTCAGGCCGAGCTTGCCCAGGTATTGGTCCACGGCCTGGCCCGGCGGCAATTCGTCCAGCGGCAGCACCAGCTCGCGCGAGCGTCCATCCTGGCCGCGCACGGTAAACGGCAGCGGTGCCCGCCCGAGCAGGGCGTTGGCCACCGCGTCCATCGAATCGGTCCAGGTGGTGACGGCGCGGCCATCGATGCTGAGGATGCGGTCGCCCGGCTGGATACCGGCGCTGGCGGCGAGGCTCTGCGGCGTCGCGGTCACCACCGGTGCCACGTCCGGGCGGCCCAGCATGAACATCAGCCAGAACGCGGCGATGGTGAAGATCAGGTTGAAACCCGGTCCGGCGGCGACGATGGCGATGCGCTTCCACACCGACTTGCCGGTGAATTCCTGCCCGCGCAGCGCAGGGTCGACCTCGCCCTCGCGCGCGTCCAGCATCTTGACGTAGCCGCCCAGCGGGATCGCGGCGATCTGGTACTCGGTGCCGTCGCGGCCGACACGCTTCCAGATCGCGTTGCCGAAACCGACCGAGAAGCGCAGCACCTTGACCCCACAGCGGCGCGCGACCCAGTAGTGGCCGAATTCATGGAAGGTCACCAGCACGCCGAGCGTGACCAGCAACCAGAACACCGAGCCGAAGAAGGAAGTCATCAAGTACCGTGGCGAAAAGTCATCGAAGCAAGAATATCAGCAAGCATTGCGCAGAACGCGGCGAGCCGCCTCCCGGGCCGTGCGGTCGCGTTCACAAAGAGTTTCAACATCGACCACGGCTTGCGCCGGCAGTTCCGCAAGCACGGCCTCGACCACGTCGGCGATCGACAGGAACGGCAGCGCGCCGGCCAGGAAGGCTTCCACCGCCACTTCGTTGGCGGCGTTGAGCACGGCCGGAGCATCGCCGCCGGCACGCAATGCCTGGAACGCCAGCGCCAGGCAGCGGAAGGTGGCCAGGTCAGGCGGCTCGAACTGCAGCGGGGCGCAGGCGGCCAGGTCCAGCGACGGTACGCCGGATTCGACCCGCTCCGGCCACGCCAGCGCGTGCGCGATCGCGGTGCGCATGTCCGGGTTGCCGAGCTGGGCCAGTACCGAGCCGTCGACGTACTCGACCATCGAGTGCACCAGGCTCTGCGGGTGCACCACCACGTCGATCGCCGCCGCCGGTGCGCCGAACAGGTGGTGCGCCTCGATCACCTCCAGGCCCTTGTTCATCAGGGTGGCCGAGTCGACCGAGATCTTGCGCCCCATCACCCAGTTCGGATGCTTGCAGGCCTGGTCCGGCGTGATGTCGGCCAGCTCGGCGCGCGTGCGGCCGCGGAACGGGCCGCCGGAAGCGGTCAGGATCAACCGGCGCACGCCGCTGCGGTGCAGGCCGGGGCGCCCGCCCGGCAGGCACTGGAAGATCGCGTTGTGTTCGGAGTCGACCGGGATCAGCGCGCCGCCACCGGCAGCGACCGCTTCCAGCAGCAGCGGGCCGGCCATCACGATGGATTCCTTGTTCGCCAGCAGCAGGCGCTTGCCGGCGCGCGCGGCGGCCAGGGTGGATTCCAGCCCGGCGGCGCCAACGATGGCGGCGACCACGGTGTCGCACAGGTGGCCGGCGGCAGCTGCGGTCAGCGCGGCGTGGCCGCTGGCTACTTCGCAGCGCACGCCGGCGGCGGCCAGTCGGCGCGACAGGTCCGCTTCCAGCGCCGGGTCGGCGATCACCGCCAGGTCCGGCCGATGCTGCACGCACAGGGCCACCAGCGCCTCGACCTGGCGATGCGCCGTCAGCACGCTGGCGCGAAAGCGCTCCGGGTGACGCGCGATGACGTCAAGCGTATTGCCGCCGATCGAACCGGTGGCGCCGAGAACGGCGATGTTGCGCATCTTCAGATGTCCAGCAGGAGCAGGCCGGCGGCGAACACCGGCAGCGCGGCGAACACGCTGTCCAGCCGGTCCATCAGGCCACCATGGCCGGGGAAAATGGTGCCCGAATCCTTCACCTGGGCATGCCGCTTCATCAGGCTCTCGATCAGGTCGCCGACGATCGACACTGCCACCGTCACCGCGGCCAGCAACGCCAGCGCGAGCAGTGCGGCACCGCGCACGCCGAGCAGCCAGCCGCCGGCCTCGGCGACCAGCACGCCGGCCACCATCGCGCCGTACGCGCCGGCCCAGGTTTTGCCGGGGCTGATCTGCGGTGCCAGCTTGCGCTTGCCGAATGTACGGCCGCTGAAATACGCGCCGATATCGGACGCCCACACGATCACCAGCGCCAGCAAGGTCCACCAGTGGCCGTGCGGCGCGCGCGCGTGGATGCTGACCAGGGCGACCCAGGTCGGGAAGATCACGAACGCGCCGGCGAGCAGCTTCAACGCGAGATTCTCGCGGGTCGGCGCCGCGGCGAACGCGAAATGGCGCAGCCACAGGCAGGCCAGCAGCCACCAGGCTACGCCGGCTATCAGCAGCAGCGGGGTCAACGCCGTGGCATGGGCGCGCCACAGCAAGGCGAACACGGCCGCCGCCACGACGAGCAGGGCGATGCGCCATGGGCGGCTGCTCAGGCCGCTCAGCTGCGCCCATTCCCACCAGGCAGCCAGGAACGCCAGCGCAACGATGGTCGCGAAGATGCCGGTCGGCGGCAGCAGGATGATCAGGATCGCCAGCGGCGCGAGCACCAGGGCGGTGAGAATGCGCTGAAGCAGCATGGAAATCCTCTACGAAGCGGTGGCGACCTGCTCGCCGGTACGGCCATAACGGCGCTCCCGGCGGGCATAGTCTTCGATGGCCCGACGCAGGCAGGCCTGGTCGAAATCGGGCCACAAGGTGTCGGTAAAGTACAGTTCGGCGTACGCAACCTGCCACAACAGGAAGTTGCTGATGCGGCATTCGCCGCCGGTGCGGATGAACAGGTCCAGCGGCGGCAGTTCGGCCAGGCTCATCCACCGGGCCAGCCGGGCCTCGTTGATCTCGTCCGCGCGCAGTTCGCCGCGCGCCACTGCGGCGGCGGCCTGGCGGCTGGCCTGCACGATGTCCCAGCGGCCGCCGTAGCTCACCGCGATGTTCACCTGCAGCTTATCGTTGCCGGCGGTGCGGAGCATCGCGGCCTGCATGCGTTCGCGCAGCGCCTCGTCGAACGCGGCCAGATCGCCGATGAAGCGCAGGCGCACGCCGTGGCCGTGCAGTTCGTCCACTTCCTTGTCCAGCGCGCGCACGAACAACCCCATCAGCGCGCCGACTTCGTCCTGCGGGCGCTGCCAGTTTTCGCTGGAGAAGGCGAACAGGGTTAGTGCCTGCACACCCTCGCGCAGGCATGCCTCGATCACTTCGCGCACGGCCTTGCGGCCGGCGTTGTGGCCGAAACTGCGCGGACGGTGACGGGCCTTGGCCCAGCGGCCGTTGCCGTCCATCACGATGGCGATATGGCGCGGAACGGCCTCGGCGCCGGGCATGATGGGCGCGATGGCGCTCAGAGCGCCATCAGCTCCTCTTCCTTCGCCTTGACCACGGCGTCGACGTCCTTCACCGCGCGATCGGTGAGCTTCTGGATATCGTCGTCGATGCGGCGATCGTCGTCCTCGGTGATGAGCTTTTCCTTGAGCAGGTCCTTGACCTGCTGCAGGGCGTCGCGGCGCACGTTGCGGATCGCGATCTTGGCGTTCTCGCCCTCGTGGCCGACGTGCTTGGCCAGCTCCTTGCGGCGCTCCTCGGTGAGCGCAGGCATGTTCAGGCGGATCACGGTGCCGGCGGTGGTCGGCGTGATGCCCAGGTCGGAGGCCATCAGCGCCTTCTCGATCGGCGCCACCATGGTCTTTTCCCACGGCGTGATGAGGATCGTGCGCGAGTCGGACAGCGCCACCGAGGCGACCTGGGTCAGCGGCATGTCCGAACCGTAGTAGGCGACCTTGATGCCGTCCACCAGCGCCGTGCTGGCACGGCCGGTGCGGATGCGGGTGAGGTCGTGCTTGAGTGATTCGATGCTCTTGCCCATGCGGGTCTGGGCGTCGTTCTTGATGTCGTTGAGCATGTGGCGCTTCCCGGTGAATCTGGCAACGTTCGATTATAGCAGTGGCGGGGAACGGGGCTTGCTGCGGCGCGGTCAGCCGCCGTCGACCAGGGTGCCGATCGACTCGCCGCGCATGATCCGCATCAGGTTGCCGGGCGCGGTCATGTCGTAGATGCGCAGCGGCATCTGCTGGTCGCGGCACAGCGCGATCGCGGCGGTATCCATCACCGCCAGCTTGCGCTCGATCACGTCGTCGTAGCCGAGCCGGTCGTAACGGGTGGCGTTGGCGTGCTTGGCCGGGTCGGCGGTGTATACACCGTCGACCTTGGTCGCCTTCAGCAGCAGGTCGGCGCCGATCTCCACCGCGCGCAGCGCGGCGGCCGAATCGGTGGTGAAGAACGGGTTGCCGGTGCCTGCGGCGAACAGCACGATGCGGCCCTTCTCGATGTGGCGGATCGCGCGGCGACGGATGTAATCCTCGGCCACGTCGTGGATCTGGATCGCGCTGGTCACGCGCGCAAAGCCGCCGCGTTTCTCGATCGCATCCTGCATCGCCAGCGCATTCATCACGGTGGCCAGCATGCCCATGTGATCGCCGGTGACCCGGTCCATGCCGGCAGCGGCGAGGCCGGCGCCGCGGAAGATGTTGCCGCCGCCGATCACGATGCCGATCTGCACGCCGGCCTTCTGCACCTCGATGATCTCGTCGGCGAGTCGGCCGATCACCTTCGGGTCGATGCCGTAATCGGCCTCGCCCATCAGCGCTTCACCGGAGAGCTTGAGCAGGATGCGGCGGTACTTGGGCTGGTCGCTCATGGATTCTCCGGATTGTGTGGGGCAAACCGCCATATTGTAGCGGAGTGCTAGGGGGGGGGACGAGGAGTGAGTGGAAGGGAGTGAGAAATGAGAGTGTGCGCCGTCAGGCTCCGGTCATAAAAGAAAAGGACCGTGGTTTCCCACGGTCCTTGGTTCGAAGCGTTGCTTTTTCCAACAGTCCGGCCACGGATGGCCGGTTTGCCAGTCAGGGACGACTGTTACCTCAGACCGGCCTGCTTCATCACTTCGGCGGCGAAGTCCTCTTCCACCTTCTCGATGCCTTCGCCGACGGCCAGGCGGGCCACCGAGACGACGTCGGCGCCTTCCTTCTTCAGCGCCTCGGCCACCGTCACGTTGGTGTCCAGTACGTAGGGCTGGCCGAGCAGGGTCACTTCGGACACGATCTTGTGGATCTTGCCGGAGATGATCTTCTCCAGGATCTCGGCCGGCTTGGCCTTTTCCTTGTCGGACATCAGGCTCAGCGCGATCTCTTTTTCCTTGGCCAGGAATTCGGCCGGCACGTCTTCGGCGCGGATGTGCGCCGGGTTCATCGCCGCCACGTGCATCGCGATGCCCTTGGCCAGCTCCTCGGAGCCGCCCTTGAGCGCCACCAGCACGCCGATGCGGCCGCCGTGGATGTAGCTGCCGATCACGCCGTTGCTCTCGACGCGGGCCAGGCGGCGCACGTCGATCTTCTCGCCGATGGTGGCGATCAGCGTCTTGGCGGCCTCTTCCACGTTGGCGGCGCCCGGATAGGCGGCAGCCTTCAGCGCGTCGATGTCGGCGGCGCCGGAGTTCAGCGCGACGTCGGCGACGGTGTCGCTGAACTTCAGGAAGCTGGCGTCCTTGGCGACGAAGTCGGTCTCGCAGTTGATCTCGACCAGCACGGCCTTGCCGGCGGCCTGGGCGGTCACGATGCGGCCTTCGGCGGCGACGCGGCTGGCCTTCTTGTCAGCCTTGGCCAGGCCGGACTTGCGCAGCCATTCCATCGCGGCGTCGATGTCGCCGTTGTTCTCGACCAGCGCCTTCTTGCATTCCATCATGCCGGCGCCGGACCGCTCGCGCAGCTCCTTGACCAGTTGGGCGGAAATATTGCTCATCGGTAGTCCTCTAATGCTTGGATGCGCGGTGACGGCTGGGCGTCACCGCGCGGTTATCGCGTGCGGATGCGACGGCGGTGGTGAACCGCCGTCGTCGCGCTTACTTGGCGGCAGGCGCGCCGTCGTTGCGCGGGCCGCGGCCGCCGTCACGGCCGCCGTCGCGGCGCGGGGCGCTCTTGCGCGGGGCAGCGTCGCGGCGCGGGGCCGGCTTGCGATCGATCTTGGCGACCGGGTTGCCTTCCTCGTCCAGCTCGACGAAGTCGTTCGCGTCGCCCTGGGCGGCGGCCGGCGCGGCAGCCTTGCCTTCGAGGATCGAGTCGGCGGCGGCACGGGCGTACAGCTGGATCGCGCGGATCGCGTCGTCGTTGCCCGGGATGGCGTAGTCGACCAGTTCTGGGTTGTAGTTGGTGTCGACCACGGCGATCACCGGGATGCCGAGCTTCTTGGCTTCCTGCACGGCGATGTCTTCGTGGCCGATGTCGATCACGAACAGCGCGTCGGGCAGACGGTTCATGTCCTTGATGCCGCCCAGCGAGGCCTGCAGCTTGTCGCGCTCGCGGCGACGGGCCAGCACTTCGTGCTTGACCAGCTTCTCGAAGCTGCCGTCGGTCTCGGCCGCTTCCAGCTCCTTCAGGCGCGACACCGACTGCTTCACGGTGCGGAAGTTGGTCAGCATGCCGCCGAGCCAGCGCGAGGTGACGAACGGCATGCCGGCGCGGGCGGCCTCTTCGGCGAGCGGCTCGCGGGCCGAACGCTTGGTGCCGACGAACAGGATGGTGCCGCGCTTCTGCGCCAGCGCCGACAGAAAATTCATCGCGTCGGTGAACAGCGGCAGGGTCTTTTCAAGGTTGATGATGTGGATCTTGCCGCGGGCGCCGAAGATGTACGGGGCCATCTTGGGGTTCCAGTAACGGGTCTGGTGACCGAAATGGACGCCGGCTTCGAGCATCTGACGCATGGTGACTTGTGCCATGGGTGTAACTCCTTGCATGGGCCTTTGAAAGGCCTGGGGGTTGGGACCTCCACGCATCCCCGGCTTCGACCGCGACTGGCCCGATTCTTTTGGTGGGCAAGCCGCAGCACCCCGAAGGCGGTGCCGATACGTGTGTGGCGTTGGTTTGGGTGTTGTACCGCTGAGGGTTACAATCCCGGTTCGCTTTGCGCCGGCCGACACCGAAACGGATACGTCAGCCCTGCAAAACTCCGAAATTGTAGCCGGTACGCCGGCGGTGCGGCAAGTTGCTGGATTTCAAGGACTTCTGCCGCCCTATGAGTGGAACACATGGCCATTACCCTGAAATCCCCCGAAGACCTCGAAGGCATGCGCGTCGCCGGCAAGCTGGCCGCCGAAGTGCTGGCGATGCTCAAGGAGTACGTCAAGCCCGGCGTCACCACCGAGGAGTTGGACCGGCGCGCCTACGAGCACATCGTCAACGTGCAGAAGGCGATCCCCGCCAACGTCGGCTACCACGGCTTCCCCAAGACCCTGTGCACCTCGGTCAACCACGTGATCTGCCATGGCATTCCGAACGAAGGCAAGGTGCTCAAGGACGGCGACATCGTCAACCTCGACGTCACCGTGATCAAGGACGGCTGGCACGGCGACACCAGCCGCATGTACATCGCCGGCACGCCGTCGGTGCTGGCCAAGCGGCTGGTCGACACCACCTTCGAGGCGATGATGTGCGGCATCCAGGCGGTGCGCCCGGGCGCCACCCTGGGCGACGTCGGCCATGCGATCCAGCAGCACGCCGAGGCGGCCGGTTTCTCGGTGGTGCGCGAGTACTGCGGCCACGGCATCGGCAAGGTCTACCACGACGAACCGCAGGTGCTGCACTACGGCAAGCCCGGCACCGGCATCGAGCTGAAGAAGGGCATGACCTTCACCGTCGAGCCGATGATCAACGCCGGCAAGCCGCAGACCCGCCAATTGCCGGACGGCTGGACCGTGGTGACCAAGGACCACTCGCTGTCGGCGCAATGGGAGCACACGCTGGTGGTGACCGACGACGGCTTCGAGATCCTCACGCCCTGGCCTGACGTGTGATCGTGTGAGGATAGGGCGCGTCTGGCGCATCACCTCAAGCTTTCGCTAGTTAGGAGAGTCGCCCAGTCATGTCGTTGACCCATCCTGTCGCCTTGCCGCCGTTGCCGCGACTGCCGGTGGCGGTGCCGCGTTCGGGTGTCTCCGTCGAGGCACGACAGGCCTTGCGGCAGTTGTTGGGCGACGTCGACCGCGCGCTGGCCACCGCGTTTCGCGATGGCGCCGACGCCAGCGCGCTGGCGCGGCGCCGGGGCGAGTCGGTGGCGCGCATCGTGGCGCACGTATGGATGGCCTGCCTCGGCGACGTGGTCGGAGCGGCGCTGTTCGCGGTCGGCGGCTTCGGCCGCGGCCTGCTGTTTCCGTACTCGGACGTGGATCTGCTGGCCCTGGTGCAGGCGCCGGAGCCGGCGCGCCTGCGCGCGCTGGAGCAGTTCTTCGCCACGCTGTGGGACGTCGGCCTGAAGGTCGGCCATGCGGTGCGCGATCCCGCGCAGTGCCGCGCGCTGGCCGCGCAGGACGCCAGCGTGTTCACCAGCCTGCTGGACGCGCACCGGCTGGCCGGCGACCCGGCGTCCGATGCGCGGCTGCGGGCCATCGTCGAAGATCCGGCGCTGTGGCCGCCACAGGCATACCTGGCCGCCCGGTTGGCCGAGCGCAACGCGCGGCATGCCCGCTTCGACGACACCGCCTATAACCTCGAACCGAACCTCAAGGATGGCCCTGGCGGTCTGCGCACACTCGATTCGCTGCGCTGGATGGGGCGGCGGCTGGCGCATGCGAACGACTTGCCCGACATGGTGGTCGAGGGTTTGCTCGACCCCGCCGAGCAAGCCGCGCTGGAGCAGTCCGAGGCCGTCCTGCGCCGCTACCGCTACGCGTTGCACCTGGAGGCGGGCCGGGCCGAGGAACGGCTGCTGTTCGACTACCAGCGCGCGCTGGCCGCGCGGCTGGGCTTTGAGGACGAGCACGAGAAAAACCTCGGCGTCGAACAGTTCATGCAGGGCTATTACCGCGCCGCCAGCCAGGTCGAGCGGCTCGGCGTGCAGGTGGCCGAACGCTTCGAGGAGATGCTGGAGTTGCCCGGCGAAGCGGTGCCCGTAGGCGCCGACTTCATCCGCTATGGCAAGCGTCTGGCGGCGCGCGACCCGCAGCTGTTCATGCATCGGCCGGCGGCCCTGGTGGAGATCTTCATGGTCCGGATGGACCAGCCCGGCGTGCTCGGCTTCAGCGCCGACACCATGCGCCGCATCCACCAGGCCACCGCCGTGCATGGCGATGCGCTGGCCGACGACCGCGAGGTGCTGACCGTCTTCCTGCAACTGCTGCGTCGTGGCGCGCCGGCAGTGGAGGCGCTGTGGCGGATGAACCGGCACGGCCTGCTGGCGGCGATCCTGCCTGCGTTCGGTCAGGTGTTCGGGCGCATGCAGTACGACCTGTTCCATGTCTACACGGTCGACGAACACACCTTGCGCGTGCTGCGCAATCTGGCCCGTTTTGCCGACCCGGCGGCGCAGCGCGAATTTCCGCTGGGTTGCGAAATCTGGGCCGGCCTGCCCGCGCCGGAGGTGCTGCTGCTGGCGGGGTTGTTCCACGACATCGCCAAGGGCCGCGGCGGCGACCACTCGGTGCTGGGCGAGCAAGATGCGCGCGCCTTCTGCACCCGGCTGGGCCTGCCGCCCGGCGATGTCGAGCGGGTGGCCTGGCTGGTGCGCTGGCACCTGCTGATGAGCACCACCGCGCAGCGCCAGGACATCACCGACCCGGACGTGGTGCACCGGTTTGCGGAAGTCGTCGGCAATCGCGAGCGGCTCGGCCAGCTGTACCTGCTGACCATCGCCGACATCATCGGCACCAGCCCGCGGCTGTGGAACGGCTGGAAGGACCGCTTGCTGGCCGATCTGTACACCAGCACCCGTTACGCCTTGCGCAGCGACGTGGAACTGCCGCGCGACATCGGCGTGCGCGTGCACGAGTGTTCCGAATACGCGCTGGCGCTGCTGCTGAACGAAGGCCATGCCGAGGCCGACGTGATGCGCGTGTGGGCCGACTTTCCCCAACTCAGCTTCCTGCGGCATCGGCCCGAGCAGATCGCCTGGCAGACCACGGCGATCCTGCGCGCGCAGGGGGCGCTGCCGCTGGTGGCGGTGCATCCGCTGTCGGTGCGTGGCAGCACCGAGCTGTTCGTCTACACGCCCGATCGCGACGGCCTGTTCGCCACGGTGACTGCGGTACTGGACCGGCTGCGCTTCTCGGTGATGGAGTCGCGCATCCTCAGCTCACCGACCGGGATGGCGCTGGACACCTTCCTGCTGCTCGACGCGGACAGCCAGCAGCCGGTGAGCGCGGCGCGTGCGGAGGAACTGCAGCAGCGGTTGCAGCGCGCGCTGGCGCAATCGGCCGGCGTGCAGCCGAGCAAACGCGGCATGTCGCGCCACCAGAAGCATTTCCAGATGACCCCGAAGATCAGCTTCCACGCCGCCGGCGACCGCACCCAACTGGCCCTGGTCGGCACCGACCGCCCCGGCTTGCTGGCCGCGGTGGCGCAGGTGATGCTGGCCACCGAGGTGCGCGTGCACGACGCACGCATCGCCACCTTCGGCGAGCGGGTGGAGGATTTTTTCCAGCTCACCGACCGCCACGACGCGCCGCTCGACGCGGATCGGCAGGAGCGGTTGCTGCAGGCCTTGCTGGAGCGGATCGGGCCGGCGCGGGATTGACCGCCGGCCCCCGCGCTATCATCGCGACCGCTGCGTGCCGCAGCGGCCACATGTCTTTGCCATGACCTATCTGCTGATCAAGTCGCTGCACCTGCTGTTCGTCATCGCCTGGATGGCCACGGTGTTCTACCTGCCGCGGATCCTGGTGAACCTGGCTGAAGCGGCGAACGAGCCGGCGGTGCTGGCGCGGCTGCAATTGATGGGGCGGCGGCTGTACAAGTTCGGCCACAACATGTTCGGCATCGCGTTCCTGTTCGGGCTGACCCTGTGGCAAGGCTGGCGGGTATTTCCGCAGACGTTGCCGAACGTCACCGCCGGCACGCACTGGATCGATGCCAAGCTGACCTTTGTGGCCGTGCTGCTGGCCTACTTCATCTGGGCCGGGCGCATGCTCAAGCGCAGCGGGAAGGGCGGCGCGCTGCCATCCTCGCGCACGCTGCGCTGGCTCAACGAGCTGCCGGTGCTGCTGTTGCTGGGGGTGATCTGGCTGGTGATCGCCAAGCCGTTTTGAGTCAGTTGTGGTGGTACCCGCGGTACCACTCGACGAAGCGCGCCACCCCATCCTCGATTGAGGTATGCGGCGCGTAGCCCACGTCGCGGCGCAGTGCCGACACGTCGGCCCAGGTGTCCGGCACGTCGCCCGGTTGCATCGGCAGCAGGCGTTTCTCGACCGTGCGGCCGAAGTTCTGTTCCAGCAGTTCGATGAAGCGCAGCAGTTGCACCGGCTGGTCGTTGCCGAGGTTGTAGACGCGGTACGGCGCGTTCGAGGTGCCGGGGTTCGGCCGCTCAGCGTCGTACGCCGGATCGGCTTCGGCCGGATGGTCGAGCGCGCGGATCACGCCTTCGACGATGTCGTCGATATAGGTGAAGTCGCGGCTGTGGTGACCGAAGTTGAACACGTCGATCGGTTCGCCGCGGCTGATCCGGTCGGCGAACAGCATTGGCGACATGTCCGGCCGGCCCCACGGCCCGTACACGGTGAAGAAGCGCAGGCCGGTGGTGGGCAGGCCGTATAGATGGCTGTAGGTATGCGCCATCAACTCGTTCGCCTTCTTGCTGGCGGCGTATAGGCTGACCGGGTGGTCGACCGCGTCCTCCACCGCGAACGGCAGCTTGCGGTTGGCGCCGTAGACCGAGCTGGACGAGGCGTAGACCAGATGCTCCACGCCGCCGTGGCGGCAGGCCTCGAGGATGTTGACGAAGCCGACCAGGTTGCTCGCCACGTAGGCCTGCGGGTTTTGCAGCGAATAACGCACGCCGGCCTGTGCAGCGAGGTTCACCACGCGCTGCGGCTTGAACGTGGCGAATGCGCGATTCACTGCGTCGGCGTCGGCCAAGTCGGCGCGCTGATGGGTGTAGTTCGGATGATCGGCGAAGCGCGCCAGGCGGGCTTCCTTCAACGCCGGATCGTAGTAGCTGTTGTGGTTGTCGTAGCCATGGACCACGTCGCCGCGCGCCAGCAGGCGCTGCGCCAGGGCGGCGCCGATGAAGCCGGCGGTGCCGGTAACCAGGATGCGCATGGAGTGTCCTCGGAAGATCGCGGGCATTCTACCGCCCGAGCACCGCCGGTAAGGCCGCACCGGGTGAGGATTGACAGGCAATCTGGGCTAAACTAGCGTTTCGATATCGCCCAAGACCAAGGTGGCCCGCGCTTGCGCCGGCCGAGTGTGCGACATGGCAACTACCCGCTTCCACGACTGACCGCCACCACGCCTTCGTTTACAAAAAAAGGGCGTCATGCCCTTTTTTGCTTTCCAGAGAAGCTCCCATGATTGAAGTTACACTACCCGACGGCAGCAAGCGGCCGTTCGATCATCCCGTCACCGTGCAGGACGTGGCCGCCTCGATTGGCGCCGGCCTGGCCAAGGCAACGCTGGCCGGCAAGGTCGACGGCAAGCTGGTCGACGCCAGCTTCCCGATCGAGCACGACGCCAGCCTGCAGATCGTCACCGAGAAAAGCCCCGAGGCGCTGGAAATCCTGCGCCACTCCACTGCGCACTTGATGGGCCAGGCGGTGCAACGGCTGTTTCCGGGCGCGCAGGTCACGATCGGCCCGGTGATCGAGAACGGCTTCTACTACGACTTCGCCTACGAGCGTCCGTTCACTCCGGACGACCTGCCGAAGATCGAGGCGGAGATGCACAAGCTGGTCGCCGAGCAATTGCCGGTGACGCGCAGCGTGAAGTCGCGCGACGAGGCGGTGGCGTTCTTCCGCGGCCTGGGCGAGAGCTACAAGGCCGAGATCATCGAGGGCATTCCGGCCAACGAGGATCTGTCGCTGTACTCGCAAGGCGAGTTCACCGACCTGTGCCGCGGCCCGCACGTGCCGAACACCGGCAAGCTGCACTCCTTCAAGCTGATGAAGGTGGCCGGCGCGTATTGGCGCGGCGATTCCAACAACGCGATGCTCAGCCGCATCTACGGCACTGCCTGGCTCAACGACAAGGATCTGAAGGCTTACCTGTACCAACTGGAGGAGGCCGAGAAGCGCGACCACCGCAAGATCGGCAAGCAGCTCGACCTGTTCCACCAGCAGGAAGAAAGCCCCGGCATGGTGTTCTGGCACCCGAACGGCTGGGCGATCTGGCAGCAGGTCGAGCAGTACATGCGCGGCGTGTACAAGAAGAGCGGCTACCAGGAAGTGCGCTGCCCGATGGTGCTGGACGTGTCGCTGTGGAAGAAGTCCGGGCACTGGGACAACTACGCCGAGAACATGTTCTTTACCGAGTCGGAGAAGCATACCTTCGCGCTGAAGCCGATGAATTGCCCGGGCCACGTGCAGGTGTTCAATACCGGCCTGCGCAGCTACCGCGAGCTGCCGATCCGCTACGGCGAGTTCGGCGGCTGCCACCGCAACGAACCGTCCGGTGCGCTGCACGGCATCATGCGCGTGCGTGCGTTCACCCAGGACGACGGCCACATCTTCTGCACGCCGGAGCAGGTCGAGGAGGAAGTCACCGCGTTCCACCTGCAGGCGATGAAGGTGTATGCCGACTTCGGCTTCACCGACCTGGCGATCAAGCTGGCACTGCGACCGGACAAGCGCATCGGTTCCGACGAATTCTGGGATCGCACCGAGGAAATGCTGCGCCGCGCGCTGCGCGCCGCCGGCGTGGAATGGGAGGAATTGCCGGGCGAGGGCGCGTTCTACGCTCCCAAGATCGAGTACCACCTGAAGGATTCGATCGGCCGCGCCTGGCAGGTCGGCACCATGCAGGTCGATTTCATGATGCCCGAGCGCCTGGGCGCCGAGTACGTGGACGAGCACTCGCAGAAGCAGCATCCGGTGATGCTGCACCGGGCCATCGTGGGCTCGATGGAGCGTTTCATCGGCATCCTGATCGAGCACCACGCCGGCCTGCTGCCGGCCTGGCTGGCCCCGGTGCAGGCAGTGGTGCTCAATATCACCGATGCGCAGGCCGATTACGTTCGTGAAGTGACGCAAGCCCTTGTCGACAAAGGTTTCCGGGTACAATCGGATTTGCGCAACGAGAAAGTCGGCTATAAAATCCGCGAACATACGATGCAGAAAGTGCCTTATCTTCTCGTGATCGGTGATCGCGAGAAGGAAACGGGTGCCGTTTCTGTGCGTACCCGTTCCGGCGAGGACCTGGGCAGCATGCCGCTGGCCAGCTTCGTCGAACGACTGGAGACCGAAATCCGGCGCTGAGCGCCGGGCGGTCTGTTTCATTACTTCTTCTGGAGGATCGTGGTATCGCTACCACCGACAACAAGGGCAATCGTCGTAACCTGGAAATCCGCGTGCCGCGTGTGCGCGTGATTGGCGCTGACTCGGAACAGCTGGGCATTCTCAGTCGTGACGAGGCGCTCAGCCTGGCGCAGGAAGCAGGCATGGATCTGGTCGAGATCCAGCCGAACGGCGACCCGCCGGTCTGCCGCATCATGGATTACGGCAAGTTCAAGTTCGAAGCCCAGAAGAAGGCGCAGGCCGCCAAGAAGAAGCAGAAGCAGGTCGAGATCAAGGAAGTGAAGTTCCGCCCGGTCACGGACGTGGGCGACTACCAGATCAAGCTGCGCAACATGCTCCGCTTCCTGGAAGAGGGCGACAAGGTCAAGGTCACCATCCGCTTCCGCGGCCGCGAGATGTCGCATCAGGACCTGGGCCAGAACCTGGCCAAGAAGATCCAGGAAGACGTCGGCGAGAACGGCCAGATCGAGTCGTTCCCGCGGCTGGAAGGGCGCCAGATGGTCATGATGATCGGCCCCAAGAAGAAATAAGCCGCCACGACACCTTCGGGTGTCGTTGTGTAGGGGCGCACCCTGTGTGCGATGGCTCCGGGGCTTCAATCCAGGAGCCATCGCGCACAGGGTGCGCCCCTACTGGCATCAGCGCCATGAACTCCGTATAATCGCCGGTTCGACCCGCCTGGATGGGTCGTGCACCGATCGTGGCAGGACGGAAAGCGTGGCCGGATCCCTTCGGGGGTGCCGCCACCGCCAGATCAGTCAGAAACCGGGGCTGCCCGCGCAGGGCGAGCCCCCATACAAGGAGCATTCCCATGCCCAAGATCAAGACCAACCGGGCGGCTGCGAAGCGTTTTCGCAAGACCGCGTCGGGCAAGATCAAGTGCGGTCACGCCTTCCGGTCACACATCCTGACCAAGAAGTCGACCAAGCTGAAGCGCGGCTTGCGTTCCAAGAACCACCTCAAGGCGTGTGACGCCCCGGGTGTGGCCCGCATGCTGCCGTACTTGTAAGACGAGGAGATAAACCATGGCTCGTGTAAAGCGTGGCGTTACCGCCCGTCGTCGTCACAAGAAAATCATCGGCCGCGCCAAGGGCTACTACAACGCCCGCCGCAAGGTCTTCCGCGTTGCCAACCAGGCCGTCATCAAGGCCGGCCAGTACGCCTATATCGGCCGCAAGCAGCGCAAGCGCCAGTTCCGTGCGCTGTGGATCGTCCGCATCAACGCCGCCGCGCGCATGTTCGGGCTGTCCTACAGCCGCCTGATCAATGGCCTGAGCAAGGCCGGCATCACCGTCGACCGCAAGGTCCTCGCTGATATCGCCGTGCACGACATCAAGGCGTTTGAAGTGATCGCCGAGAAAGCGAAGGCCAGTCTGGCCGCTTGATCGTCGGACGCTCCTGCGTCAGCGCGATATGATGTAAAGCAAGCGGGGAGGAGGCCAACGCCTCCTCCCCGTTTTCGTTTCTGTGGGGTCCTCAAGTGGGAATCGTATCGATGGACGACCTGGACAGCCGCGCCGCGCAGGCGCTGGCCGATATCGACAAGGCCGACACGCTGGAGGCGCTCGATGCGCTGCGCGTCGGACTGCTGGGCAAGAGTGGCATCGTCACCGCCGCGCTGAAGACGCTTGGTGCGCTGGCGCCGGATGAGCGCAAGGCGCGCGGCGCCGAAGTGAACCGCGTGAAGGATCGACTCGCCGACGCGCTGGCCGCGCGCAAGCAAGTGCTGGAACAGGCCGAGCTCGATCGCCGCATCGCCTCCGAGAAACTCGACATCAGCCTGCCGGGGCGCGATGGCGAGCGCGGCGGCATCCATCCGATCACCCGTGCGCTGGAACGCATCGCGTCGATCTTCGCGCGGCTCGGCTACCAGCGCGCCGATGGTCCGGAGATCGAGGACGACTGGCACAACTTCGAGGCGCTGAACTTCCCGCCGCACCATCCGGCGCGCGCCATGCACGACACTTTCTACTTCGGCGACGGCCGCCTGCTGCGCACGCATACGTCGCCGGTGCAGATCCGCAGCATGGCCGGCCGCCAGCCGCCGATCCGCATCATCGCGCCGGGCAAGGTCTACCGCAGCGATTCGGATCAGACCCATTCGCCGATGTTCCACCAGATCGAAGGCCTGCTGGTCGACGAGACCTCCAGCTTCGCCGACCTGAAGGGCACCCTGGCCGAGTTCATCCGCGCGTTCTTCGAGCGCGATTTCGAGATGCGCTTCCGCCCAAGCTACTTCCCGTTCACCGAGCCTTCGGCCGAGGTGGACATCCGCTGGGATGCCGAAGACGGCTCCACCCGCTGGCTGGAAGTGCTGGGCTGCGGCATGGTCCATCCGAACGTGCTGAAGAACTGCGGCATCGACCCGGAGCGCTACACCGGCTTCGCCTTCGGCCTCGGTGTGGAACGCTTCGCGATGCTGCGCTACGGCGTTTCCGACCTGCGCGCGTTCTTCGAGAACGACCTGCGGTTCCTCAGGCAGTTCGCCTGAGGAGCGGGATTCGGGAATGGGGATTCGGGATTCGCAAGAGCCTCGATTCCACGCTTTCCGAATCCCGAATATTTAATCCCGAATTCCGGATTCCAAACCATGAAATTCTCCGAGAACTGGCTGCGCGAGCTGGTCGAGATCAAGGCCGACCGCGCCGAACTGGCCCATGCGCTGACCATGGCCGGGCTGGAAGTGGAAGAACTCACGCCGCTGGGCGACGACCTGGCCGGCGTGGTGGTGGCCGAGATCATCGCTGCCGAAAAGCACCCGGAAGCGGATCGGCTGCAGGTATGCAGGGTGAACGCGGGGCCGGGCGAACCGCTGCAGATCGTCTGCGGCGCACCGAACGCGCGCGTCGGTATCAAAGTGCCGCTGGCCATGGTCGGGGCGAAGCTGCCGGGTGGTGTCGCGATCAAGGCGGCGAAGCTGCGTGGCGTGGAATCGTTCGGCATGCTGTGCTCGGCGAAGGAACTGGGTATCGACGCCGACGCGTCCGGCCTGCTGGAACTGCCGCTGGATGCGCCGGTCGGCCAGTCGCTGGCCGACTACCTCGGCCTGCCCGACGCCAGCTTCGAGCTCAAGCTCACTCCGAACCGGCCCGACTGCCTCGGCCTGGTCGGCCTGGCGCACGACGTGGCCGCGTTGTTCGGCAGCACGGTGAAAGTGCCGATACAGGCGCCGGCGCCGGTCACCGGCGCCGCGCGTCGCGGCATCCGGCTGGAAGCGGGCAAGGATGCGCCGCGCTATCTCGGCCGTATCGTCGAGGGCATCGATCCGGCCGCACGCACGCCGCTGTGGCTGGCCGAACGTCTGCACCGCGCCGGCCTGCGCCCGATCAGCGCGGTGGTCGACGTCACCAACTACGTGATGCTCGAACTGGGCCAGCCGCTGCACGCGTTCGACAACGACACGCTCGAAGGCGACATCGTGGTGCGCCACGCGCGTGCCGGCGAGACGCTGAAGCTGCTCGACGGCAACGAGGCGAAGCTGGATGACGGCTTCGTGCTGATCGCTGACGAGAAGAAACCGCTCGCGGTCGCCGGCGTGATGGGCGGCTTCGACTCGCGCGTCACCGATGCCACGCACGACATCTTCCTGGAATCCGCGCACTTCGCGCCGGCCGCGATCATGGGCCGCGCGCGCAAGCTCGGCCTGCACACCGATGCCTCGCACCGCTTCGAGCGTGGCGTCGATCCGGAACTGCCGCGCCGCGCGCTGGAGCGCGCCACCGAACTGCTGCTGGCGATCGCCGGCGGCGAGGCCGGGCCGGTGCTGGTGGCGGAGAACCTGGCCGACCTGCCGCTGCCGGCGGCGGTGGCATTGCGCCGCGCGCGCCTGAAGCGCGTGCTCGGCGTGGACGTGGCGGATGCCGAAGTGGCGCGCATCTTCACCGCGCTCGGCATGCAGGTGGCAACGACAACCGACGGCTGGCAGGTCATCGCGCCGAGCAGCCGCTTCGACATCGAGCGCGAGGAAGACCTGATCGAGGAAGTTGCGCGGATCTTCGGCTACGACAACATCCCCACCGCGACGCCGGCTGGCGCGCTGACCCTGGCGATCGAACCGGAGGCACGCATCGGCGAGCTGGCGCTGCGCGAACAGCTGGCCGCGCGCGGCTACTACGAGGCGGTGAATCTGTCCTTCGTGGCGGCCGACCTGCTGGCGGACTGGGGCTTCACCGAGCGCCTGGTGGCGCTGGCCAATCCGCTGTCGGCCGATCTGGCGGTGATGCGGCCATCGCTGCTGCCGGGGTTGATCGAGGCGCTGCGCCACAACCGCGCGCGCCAGCAGGAGCGGGTGCGCCTGTTCGAGGTCGCGCGGGTGTTTGGTGAAGGCGATCCCCCGGTGGAGACGCCGAGCCTGGCCATCGTCGCCTGCGGCAATGCCCGTGCCGAGCAGTGGGGCGAGCCGGCAAGGGCGCTGGATTTCCACGACCTCAAGGGCGACCTGGATGCCTTGATCGCCTGGGGCGGCGAGCCGCAGCGCTGGTCGGTGCATGCCGATGGCCTGCCGGGCTGGCTGCACCCGGGACGTGGCGCGCGGGTGGTACGCGATGGCGCGACCGTGGGCTATCTCGGTGCGCTGCATCCGCAGTTGGCCAAGGCGCTGGACCTGGCCGCCGACGTACACGTGCTGGAGTTGGCCCTGGAGCCGCTGCTGGCGCGTCGCCTGCCGCAGGCACGGGCGGTGCCAAGGTTCCCCACGGTACGCCGTGACATCGCGGTGGACCTGCCGGAAACGGTCAGCTGGTCACAGATCGAGCAGACGGTTCGCCACACGCTGGGCGAACGGCTGAAGGAATTGCGCCTGTTCGACCGTTACAGCGGCAAGGGAGTCGAAGCGGGCCGAAAAAGTCTCGCTATGGGCTTGATTTTACAGGACGCTTCACGCACGCTTACCGACGACGACGCGGACCGTTGTGTACGAGAAGCGCTAGCTGCGTTGGAGCAATCATGCAAGGCAAAGCTGCGAGGATGAGATGGCGCTGACCAAGGCGGAAATGGCCGAGCGGCTTTTCCTCGACGTGGGCCTCAACAAGCGTGAGGCGAAGGAATTCGTGGACGCCTATTTCGAGGTGGTCCGCGGGGCACTGGAAAATGGCGAACAGGTGAAGTTGTCCGGTTTCGGCAATTTCGACCTGCGGCTGAAGAACCAGCGGCCTGGACGCAACCCGAAAACCGGCGAGGAGATTCCGATCTCCGCCCGGCGCGTGGTGACGTTCCGACCGGGACAGAAACTCAAGGTAAGAGTCGAGGGCTATGCTGGATCAAGGGAATAACACCGAACTGCCTGCCATCCCGGCCAAGCGCTACTTCACCATCGGTGAGGTCGGCGAGTTGTGCGGTGTGAAGCCCCACGTGCTGCGCTACTGGGAGCAGGAGTTTCCTGCGCTCAATCCGGTCAAGCGCCGCGGCAACCGCCGTTACTACCAGCGCCACGACGTGCTGATGATCCGCCAGATCCGCTCGCTGCTGTACGACGAGGGTTTCACCATTACCGGCGCGCGCGCACGGCTGGAAGGCCCGCAGGCACGGATGGAGGCGAGCATCTCGCACCAGATCGTGCGCCAGGTGCGGATGGAACTGGAAGAAGTGCTGACTCTGCTGCGCCGCTGAAGGCTTCCGGACGCGCCGCACAAGCTGCTAGACTTGCCAGCTTGCCGTATGTCGGGGCGTAGCGCAGCCTGGTAGCGCATCTGCCTGGGGGGCAGAGGGTCGTCGGTTCAAATCCGGCCGCCCCGACCAATTCGGCTTGGACATGAAAAAAGCGCCCCTCGGGCGCTTTTTTCATGTCGGGATTTGGCATTCGGGATTCGGGATTCGGAAGAGCTGAGTTGCGGCTTCGCTGTTGCTTTTCCGAATCCCTAATCCCTAATCCCGAATCCCCGCCTCAATACAGCACGCGGCTGCGCAAGGTTCCGGGAATCGCCGCCAGCTTGGTCTTCAGTTCGTTCGCCTGGGCTTCGTCGGCGCTGACGTCGATCACCACGTAGCCCACTTCGCCATCGGTCTGCAGGAACTGCGCGTCGATGTTGATGTTGCCGGCCGAGAACAATTCGTTGATGCGCGACAGCGTGCCTGGCACGTTGCGGTGGATGTGCAGCAGGCGGCGGCTGTGCGGGTGCTCGGGCAGGGCGACTTCGGGGAAATTCACCGCCGACAGGGTGGAGCCGTTGTCGCTGTAGCGAACCAGCTTGCTGGCCACCTCGATGCCGATGTTGTCCTGCGCCTCCAGCGTGCTGCCGCCGATGTGCGGGGTCAGGATCACGTTGTCCAGGCCGATCAGCGGCGAGACGAAGGGGTCGTCGTTGCCTTTCGGTTCGAGCGGAAACACATCGACTGCGGCGCCGGCCAGGTGGCCTGCGCGCAGCACCGCGGCCAGCGCGTCGATGTCCACCACGCTGCCGCGCGAGGCGTTGATCAGCATGGCGCCGGCGCGCATCTTCGCCAGTTGCTCGCGGCGGATCATCAACTGCGTGGCGGGGGTTTCCGGCACGTGCAGGGTGACCACGTCGGCGCGTTCCAGCAGTTCGTCCAGGCTGGACACGGCGCGTGCATTGCCCAGCGCCAGCTTGGTCTCGATGTCGTGGAAGATCACCCGCATGCCCAGGCTCTCGGCCAGCACGCCGACCTGGGTGCCGATGTGACCGTAGCCGACGATGCCGAGCACCTTGTCGCGCGTCTCGTAGCTGCCGCTGGCCGACTTGGTCCAGCCGCCACGGTGGCACAGCGCGTTCTTCTGCGGGATGCCGCGCAGCAGCATGATCGCCTCGGCGATCACCAGCTCGGCCACGCTGCGGGTGTTGGAATAAGGCGCGTTGAACACCGGCACGCCGAGCTTGCGCGCCGCGCCCAGGTCCACCTGGTTGGTGCCGATGCAGAAGCAGCCCACCGCGATCAGCCGCTTGGCCTGTGCCAGCACCTCGGCGGTGAGCTGGGTACGCGAGCGGATGCCGACGATGTGCGCGTCGCTGATGCGCCGCTTGAGCTCATCCTCCGGCAACGATTTCGCATGCAACTCGACCTGGCTGTAGCCGGCGCGGCGGAAGTTCTCGACCGCACTGGCACTGACGCCCTCCAGCAGCAATACCTTGATGTCCTGGCGGGGGTAGGAGGTCTGCATGCGTCGGTCCTGGCTGGGGTGGAGCGCCTACTATGCCAGAGCCGGCGACAGATTGCGGCACTGCAACACTGGACGCGGCACGACGCGGCTGGCAGGCTGTGGGGATGATCCCGGAGCCCCGCATGTCCGATCCCCGTCTCGCCGATTTGTCCCGCCGTTTGCCCGAGCTGCGCCTGCTCACCGCGCCTGCCGATCTGGAGCATTACGGCCGCGACTGGACCCGCCGCTGGGTCCCGGCGCCGCTGGCGATCGCGCTGCCGACCAGTGCGGACGAGGTGCAGGCCATCGTGCGCTGGGCGAACGAACAGCGCGTGGCGATCGTGCCGTCCGGCGGCCGCACCGGTCTGTCCGGCGGCGCCGTGGCGGCCAATGGCGAGCTGGTGCTGAGCCTGGAGCGGATGAACCGGGTGCTGGATTTCAATGCGGTCGACCGCACGCTCACCGTGCAACCCGGGATGATCCTGCAACACGTGCATGAAGCCGCACGCCAGCACGGTCTGGTCTATCCGGTCGATTTCGCCGCGCGCGGCTCCTGCTCGATCGGCGGCAACATCGCCACCAATGCCGGCGGCATCCGGGTGATCCGCTACGGCAACACGCGCGAATGGATCGCCGGGCTGAAGGTGGTCACCGGCAACGGCGAGCTGCTCGAACTCAACCGCGGCCTGATCAAGAACTCCAGCGGCTACGACTTCCGCCAGTTGCTGATCGGCTCGGAGGGGACGCTGGGCATCGTGGTCGAAGCCACGCTGAGGCTGACCGATCCGCCGTCGCCGTCGCAGGTGATGCTGCTGGCGCTGCCGGACATGGATGCGCTGATGCAGGTGTTCGCACTGTTTCGCGCGCGGCTGGCGTTGCAGGCGTTCGAGTTCTTCACCGATCATGCCTTGCGGCACGTGCTGGCGCACGGCGCGCAGCGCGCTATCGATGGCGACTACCCGTACTACGTGGTGACCGAGTTCGACGCGGCCGACGAGCGGCAGCAGGAGGCGGCGCTGGCCGCGTTCGAGCAGGGTATGGCGGAAGGCTGGATCGGCGATGGCGTGATCGCGCAGAGCGAGGCGCAGGCCGCCGCGTTGTGGCGGCTGCGCGAAGGCATCACCGAAAGCCTGGCGCCGCGGCGGCCGTACAAGAACGACGTGTCGGTGCGGGTCAGCGCGGTGCCGGCGTTTCTGCACGAGATGCAGGCGCTGCTGGCGCGCGAGTATCCACAGGCCGAAGTGGTCTGGTTCGGGCATATCGGCGACGGCAACCTGCACATCAACGTGCTGCGCCCGGATGGTCTGGCCGAGGACGCGTTCATCGCCCAGTGCGAACACGTCACCAAACTGCTGGCCGCGACTCTGCAGCATCACGGCGGCAGCATTTCGGCCGAGCACGGCATCGGCCTGGTCAAGCGGGCATACCTGGAAAGCACCCGCAGCGCGGCGGAAATCGCGCTGATGCACGGCGTGCGCAAGGTGTTCGATCCCAACGGCATCCTCAATCCCGGCAAGCTGTTCGTGGCTGATTGAGAGCCCGCAAAGCCGCGCCCGTGCTAGGCTTGGCGGCTTGTCTGTTGGTTCGAAGGAGCCGTCATGCCGTCGTCGCCGCTGCGTTCGCTGTATCCCGAAATCGAGCCGTTCGACAGCGGGTTCCTGCCGGTGTCCCCGCTGCACACGCTGTACTACGAGCAGAGCGGCAACCCGAACGGCAAGCCGGTGGTGTTCCTGCATGGCGGCCCGGGTGGCGGCACCAATGCGAAGTGCCGGCGCTTCTTCGATCCGGCGGTCTACCGCATCGTGCTGTTCGACCAGCGCGGCTGCGGCAAGTCCACGCCGCACGCGGAATTGACCGACAACACCACCTGGGATCTGGTCGCCGACATCGAGCGCGTACGCGAGCACCTGGGCGTCGACCGCTGGCAGGTGTTCGGCGGTTCGTGGGGTTCCACGCTGGCGCTGGCGTACGCGCAGACGCACCCGGACAAGGTCAGCGAACTGGTGTTGCGCGGCATCTTCATGCTGCGCCGCTGGGAACTGGAGTGGTTCTACCAGAAGGGCTGCGACGCGCTGTATCCGGATGCGTGGGAGACCTATCTCAACGCGATCCCCGAAGTCGAGCGCGGCGACCTGATGAGCGCCTACCACCGCCGCCTGACCAGCACCGATGCGAAGACGCGTACCGACGCGGCGCGCGCCTGGTCGGTGTGGGAAGGCGCCACCAGTTTCCTGTGGCAGGACAAGTCGCACATCGAATCCAGCGCCGAGGACGAGTTCGCGCTGGCGTTCGCGCGCATCGAGTGCCACTACTTCGTCAACGGCGGCTTCTTCGAACACGACGACCAGTTGCTGCGCAACGTCGGGCGCATCCGCAACATCCCGGCGGTGATCGTGCAGGGCCGCTACGACGTGGTTTGCCCGCTGCGCAGCGCGTGGGACCTGCATCGCGCCTGGCCCGAGGCCGACCTGCACATCGTGCAGGACGCCGGCCATTCCGCGTTCGAGCCGGGCATCGTGCACGAGCTGGTGGAGGCGACCGACCGCTTCGGCCGCTGAACCTCCGGCGGCTGCCGGAATCGCTTCAGTCGCTCGCCGGCAGCTGCTTGGTGCCGAAGATCTTGTCGCCGGCGTCGCCGAGGCCGGGCAGGATGTAGCCGCGTTCGTTCAGGCGTTCGTCGATCGCGGCGGTGTAGATCTCGATGTCGGGGTGGACCGCCTCGACGCGCTCGAGGCCTTCCGGCGCGGCAACGAGAAACAGGCCCTTGATGCGCTTGCAGCCGGCCGCCTTGAGCATGTCGACGGTGGCGATCAGGGTGCCGGCAGTGGCCAGCATCGGGTCGACGATCAGCGCGATGCGTTCGTCCATGCGGCCGCTGAGTTTCTCGTAGTAGGTCGTCGGCTTCAGCGTGTGCTCGTCGCGCTGCAGGCCGACCACGCTGACCTTGGCAGCGGGGATCAGGTCCAGCACGCCGGGCAGCATGCCCAGGCCGGCACGCAGGATCGGCACGATGGTGATCTTCTTGCCCTTGATCCGCTGCACCTGCAGCGGACCGGCCCAGCCCTGGATCTGTTCCTCGACGGTCTCCAGGTCCTTGGTGGCCTCGTAGGTGAGCAGGGCGGCGACCTCGGAGGCCAGCTCGCGGAACTCCTTGGTGCTGATGCCGGCGCGGCGCATCAGGCCGAGCTTGTGCTGGATCAGCGGGTGGCGCACTTCGACGATCTTCATGGGTGACTGTCTTCAGGGGCGGCGCAGGGCGCGCGAGAAGCGGCTTCACCCGCGCACGCACAGGCGTGCGTGCGCGGGCTGGCTGGTGGATCAGGCGGCGGCGTGGCCTTTCAGGCATTCGCTCATGAAGGCCTTGCGCTCGGCACCCTTGAGCGCCTTGGTCTTGGCGTCGGCATTGCAGGTTGCCATCTTGCCCTGCTGGGTGGGCTTGGCCGCTGGCGCGGCTGCGGTGCTTGCACCTTTCAGGCAGGAGCTCATGAAGGTCTTGCGCTCGGCGCCTTTCTTGCCGGTCGCCTGCTTGTTGCAGTCGATCATGCGCTGCTGCTGGGCGGTATGCGGCTTGGCAGCCGGTGCGGTGGCGGGGGTGGCGGCCGGGCTGGCCGCGAAGGCGGCGCCGGCAAAGGCGAAGGCAGCGCTGACGGCGAGCAGACGTAATGACAGTGACATTGTGAGTCCTCCCTGGGTGACCGGCAGCTGCCGGCCGGATCAGTCTATGCAGGGGGCAACCCTCACGGGAGTCGGCAAGATCTTACGTGCATGAAGTATTCAGCTGCGGCGACGTGTCGTGCATCGCCGCGGCCGGTGTGGGCCAGGAGCGTGGGCGGTAGAAGCCGTTCGGGCTGCAAAGCCCTCTGCACGGTCCATTTTTCCGTCGCTTCTTGGCCCATAGAACCACTATGGGCCGGCAAATCGCCGAAAAACTGTCCTCGCGCAGAGGACTTTTCGCCGCGAACGTTTCTACCGCCCACGCTCCCGCCGCTCAGGCGGCCTCGGCCTTGGCTTTGCGCGGGCCTTCGAGCAGCGCCTTGCGCACGTGGGCGATGATCAGGTCGACCTCGGCGCTGGTGACGTTGAAGTGCGGGGTGAAGCGCAGCGAGTTGGCGCCGCCATGGATCACGCCGACGCCATGCTCGCGCATGTATTCCTCGGTGGAGTCGGCGCCGTAGCACTTGTACTCAGCGGCCAGTTCGCAGGAGAACAGCAGGCCGGTGCCCTGCACCTTGGTGATCAGGCCGCCCAGTTCGTTCTTCAGCGTGTTGAGCTTGTCGACGAATTCCTTGCCGCGCTCGCGGATGTTGTTGCGCACCTCGTCGCTGAGTTCGCCCAGCGTGGCCAGGGCCACGTCCAGCGCGCGCGGGTTGGCGGTCATGGTGTTGCCGTAGATGCCTTTGCGGTACAGCCCGGCGGCGCGTTCGCTGACGGCCAGCACCGACAGCGGATACTGGCCGGCGTTGAGCGCCTTGGAGAAGGTTTCCATGTCCGGCGGCGGCAGTTGCTCGAAGCCGGGGTAGTCGACGAACGACAGTACGCCGTGTGCGCGCAGGCCGGCCTGGATCGAGTCGACCAGCAGCAGGGTGCCGTGCGATTCGGTGAGCGCGCGCGCGGCCTTGTAGAACTCCGGCGTCACCGCGCGGCCCGGGTCGCCTTCGCCCATCACCGGCTCCAGGAACATCGCCTCGATGAACCAGCCGTGCTTGTCGGCGTCGGCGAACGCCGCCTCCAGCTGCGCCACGTCGTACGGCGCCACGGTGATCAGGGTGTCCTCGTGGCGATAGCTGGCGAGGTTCTGCTGATAGGTCTTGCGGCTGGAATCGGAATACAGCGCCGGCGCCTCGGTGCGGCCGTGGAACGCGCCTTTCACCGCCAGACGCTTGATCGTGCGGCCGGCGTAGCGGGCGCCGGCATCGGTCATCGCCTTGGCGTTGACGTCGGCGATGCGGCAGGCCAGCGAGACCGACTCGGAACCGGAGTTCAGGCACAGGTAGCGCGCGTACGGGCTGCCGCCGCGGCGGCGGCCCAGTTCCTTGTCCAGCGCCGCGGTGAAGCGCAACTGCGACACGCTGGGCGACATCACGTTCGCCATCACCTGCGGGCGCGCCAGCGCGGCCAGGATCGCCGGGTCGTTGTGGCCGAAGCCGAGCATGCCGTAGCCGCCGTTGTCATGCACCACGGCACCCTTCAGGGTGACGACCCACGGGCCGCGAGCGGCGGCCGGCAGGTACGGGTTGATCGCGTCGTCCGGGTAGAAATTGACGAAGCCGGCCTGCACCCGGGTGAGCTGTTCGGCTTCGTCCAGTTTCAGGAAGTCGCCCAGTTCGGCGCGCAATTCATGGTGGCGTGCCACCGCTTCGGTGATCGCCTGACCCAGCAGGGGATCGTTCGCCGCCATCCGCTCGATGCTGGCGTCGTCCAGGCCGGTGGTCCGCGGCTTGCCGCCGAATTCGCGCAGTTCGCGCAGCTGGTTGATCACACCCATGATGAATCCTCCGTAGCTCCGCCGGTCGGCATGCCGTGCCTGTGCGGAATTGGTGAATGCGTGGCGGGAAGCGCGAAAGCCGGCGCTTCCTCAATGTTTTCAGGCGTTTCACGCCGCTGGACGGGCGCTTCCGGTGCGCCTTTATCCCTCACAGGATACCTTGCGGCGGCGATGGCCGTAACCCCGTGCCGGGGCCATGGGTGACGGCTGTCACTCCGGATGGCTGACGCCGGCGACTGCCGGCCGCGGCTGGCCACGCGCACGATGCACGGCACCGGAGGATTCCCATGCCGCATTCCCACGATCTCATTGCCAGCCTCGATGGCGCCATCAAGCGCTACGGCCGGCTCACCGCGCTGGATGGCGCCGACCTGCAACTGCACCGCGGCGAACTGCTGGCGCTGCTCGGCCCCAACGGCGCCGGCAAGACCACCGCGATCGGCCTGCTGCTCGGTCTGATCCGGGCCGAGGCCGGCACGGTCGAATTGTTCGGCCAGGACCCGCAGCGGATCGAGGCGCGCCGCCGCATCGGCGTGATGCTGCAGAGCGCCGAGCTGCCGCCCACGCTGCGGGTCGGTGAACTGCTGCGGCTGACCGCCAGTTATTACCCGGCGCCACGGGCTCTGGCTGAAAGCGCCGAACTGGCTGGTGTCACCGATCTGCTCAAGCGGCCCTACGCGAAACTTTCCGGCGGCCAGCAGCGGCGCGTGCAGTTCGCGTTGGCGCTGTGCGGCCGGCCCGAGCTGCTGTTCCTGGACGAACCCACTGTGGGCATGGACATCGAGGCGCGGCGGAAGCTGTGGGCGGCGATTCGCCAGTTGATTGCCGAGGGCTGCTCGGTGCTGCTGACCACGCATTACCTGGAAGAGGCCGAGGCGCTGGCCGATCGCGTCTGCGTGATGTCGCATGGCCGGATGGTCCATGAAGGCACGGTCGACGAGCTGCGCGCGCGGGTGGCGCTGAAGCGCATCCGCTGCCGCAGCAGCTTGCCGCTCGACACGGTGCGCGGTTGGCCCGAAATCAATGAGGCACGCTTGGAAAACGAACGGCTGCACATCACCGCGGCCGAAGCCGAAGTCGTGGTGCGTCACCTGCTCGCTGCCGACCCGTACCTGCGCGAACTGGAGGTGCACCGCGCCGGCCTGGCCGAGGCCTTCACCGAACTCACCCGCGACGCCGACGAGGTTGCGGATACCGATCAGCGCGAGGCTGCCTGAAATGAATACCGTCATGCTTTCCGCCGCACCCGCGATGCCGCGTGGCCGCCTCATCGGCGCTTATCTTGAGGAGGCGCGCAGCGAATGCCTGCGCTACATGCGCGCCCCCGGCTTCATGCTGCCGATCATGCTGTTCCCGGCGATGTTCTACCTGCTGTTCGGCGTGCTGATGGCGAAGTCCAATGGTGCCGAGGCGGCGCGTTACCTGCTGGCCAGCTACGGCGTGTTCGGCGTGATGAGCCCGGGCCTGTTCGGCTTCGGCGTGTCGCTGGCGCTGGAGCGCGACGGCGGGTTGCTGACATTTAAGCGCGCGCTGCCGATGCCGCCCGGTGCCTACCTGCTGGGCAAGATGCTGATGGCGATGGCCGCCGCTGGCGTGGTGATCCTGTTGCTGCTGACGATGGCGCTGACCCTGGGCCACGTGAGCTTGAGCCTGAGCCAGGCCGCCGCCTTGCTGCTCACCGGCATGCTCGGCGTATTGCCGTTCTGCGCACTGGGCATGTTCGTCGGCACCCTGATCAAGGGCCAGGGCGCACCCGGCATGCTGCAGCTGATCTATCTGCCGATGTCGTTCCTGTCCGGCCTGTGGTTTCCGCTGCCGATGCTGCCGAAGTTCCTGCAGCAGATCGCGCCGGTGTGGCCGAGTTATCACCTGGACATGCTGGCGCTGGCGGCGGTGGGCATGAACAAGGGGCCACTGCTGGGCCATGTGCTGGTGCTGATCGGCTTTGCCGCGGTATTTCTTCTGATGGCGGCGCGGCGCTTGCGCAGGCACGGTTGAAGTAGCATGTCCTGCAGACCGAACCTTCAGCGGCAAACCACGCCATGACTCCCGCTTTCATTGCCCGATGGTTTGTGCCGGCCCCCGATTCCGCGGTGGCCGACGACCTGCGCCGCGGCAAGTCGCCATGGGCCGACAGCGTGCACTTGCTGTGGTCGTTGTGGATCTTCATCACGCCGCTGTTCGACAACGGCCTGCGCGGCTACACCCTGACCTGGCTGCTGTGCACGCTGGGCTCGTATCCGGTATTCCTGCTGCTGTTCGCCAAGCTGCGGTTGGCTCCGCGGCGGAGCGCGCATCTTTATGCGTGGGGCATGGCGGCGCTGTGTTTCGGCCTGATGCGCTGGTATCCCAGTGGCCTCAGCTATTTCGTGTATGCCTGCGTGATGCTGAGCCATGGCGACATACGGCACTTCCGCAGCTATGTGATCCAGATATTGCTGCTCAACGTCGTCTACGTGGCGCTGGCCTGGTGGATCGGCTACCCGCAGTCGTTGCTGGTGATCATGCCGGTCACGGTGTTCGTCATCTGCACCATCGTCACGGTCGAGCAGATTCACCATGAAAAGGACGCGGCCCTCAGCCTCTCGCACGACGAGGTGCGCCGGCTCGCCGCCACGGCGGAGCGCGAACGGATCGGACGCGATCTGCACGACTTGCTCGGCCACACCTTGTCGCTGATCACGCTGAAGCTGGAGTTGTCGCGCAAGCTGTTCGACCGCGATGTCGCCGCGGCCAAACGTGAAGTGGAGGAGGCCGAGAAGGTCGCGCGCCACGCGTTGGCCGAGGTGCGCAGCGCGGTCACCGGCATCCGCGCCACCGATCTGGCCGCCGAACTGGCGGCGGCGCGCCTGCTGCTGGAATCCTCCCACGTGCATCTGGAGTACGGCTCGCCGCCGCTCGACATGCCCGGCGAGATCGAGCGCGGCCTGTCGCTGGTGCTGCGCGAGGCGGTCACCAATGTCGCCCGTCATGCCGATGCCAGCCGCGTGCGGATCGAGCTGGTGCGGGAGCAAGCCGCCGTCTGCATGCAGATCAGCGACAACGGCCGCGGCGGCATCGCCGGCGACGGCAACGGCATGAGCGGCATGCGCGAGCGCGTGCGAGCCATGGGCGGCAGCCTGAGCGTCGAGTCGCCGCGGGGAAACGGCACGCGTTTGCGGGTGGTCGTGCCGGTGCCGGTGCTGCGCCTGGTGGAGACCCCGCGGCATCCGCAGGCAGCCGCATCGTCGGCACAGGCCACACCCGGATATCCTGCGGCTTGATCGGCGCGGCGCTGTCCTCCGGCCCGCCTTCCTTTTTCGACGAGCAGGTGATGGCATGATTCGCGTATTGCTGGCCGAAGACCAGGCGATGGTGCGGGGCGCACTCTCGGCCCTGCTCAAGCTTGAATCCGACATCGAGGTGCTCGGTTCGTCCGCGGACGGCGAAGCGGCGTGGCGGGATATTCAAAGGCTCCAGCCCGACGTGCTGGTCACCGACATCGAGATGCCCGGCCTGACCGGCCTGGAGCTGGCGCAGCGCATCCAGCGCCAGGAACTGCCGATCAAGGTGGTCATCGTCACCACCTTCGCGCGCCCCGGGTTCCTGCGCCGCGCGCTGGATGCCGGCGTGTCCGGCTACCTGCTGAAGGACGCCCCCGCCGAGAACCTCGCCGAAGCATTGCGCGCGGTGCATCGCGGCGGCCGCGCGATCGATCCACAGCTGGCGCTGGAGGCGTGGTCCGAAGCCGATCCGCTAAACGACCGCGAGCGCCAGGTGTTGCGTCTGGCTGGCGAAGGACAGTCTGCCGGTGACATCGCCGCGCAACTGAACCTGTCGCACGGCACCGTGCGCAATTATCTTTCCGAGGCGATCGGCAAGCTCGGCGTCGCCAATCGCATCGAGGCGTATCGGTTGGCGCGACAGAAAGGCTGGCTGTAGGCCGCCGCTGCAGGATAATGGTCCGCTTACGTGCGCTGGCCGAATCCCCCTTGAAGAAATCCGATTTCGATTTTGAACTGCCGCCCGAGCTGATCGCGCAGGCCCCGCTGCCCGAGCGTTCGGCCAGCCGCATGCTGCTGCTCGACGTGGCGGCGCAGTCGCGCCAGGACCGCATGTTCCGCGAGCTGCCCGACTTCCTGCGTCCCGGCGACCTGCTGGTGTTCAACGACACCCGTGTGCTGCCGGCGCGGCTGTACGGGCGCAAGGACACCGGCGGCGCGGTGGAGATCCTGATCGAGCGGGTTACCGGCGCGCACGAGGCCACCGTGCAGCTCGGGGTCAGCAAGAAGCCGAAGGAGGGCGGCCGGATCGAGCTGGCCGACGGCAGCCATGCAGTGGTGCTGGGCCGCGACGAAGGTTTCTTCCGGCTGCGTTTCGAGGCGCCGGAGCCGCTGGAAAAACTGCTTCTGAAGCTGGGCGAAATGCCGTTGCCGCCGTATATCGAGCGGCACGCCGACGCCAGCGACATGGAGCGCTACCAGACCGTGTTCGCACGCGAACCCGGTGCGGTCGCCGCGCCCACCGCCGGCCTGCACTTCGACGAGGCAATCCTGGCCAAACTGCGCGAGCGCGGCGTCGAGTTCGGCTACGTCACCCTGCATGTCGGCGCCGGCACCTTCCAGCCGGTGCGCGTGGATGACCTGAAGGATCATCACATGCATACGGAGTGGCTCAACGTCGGCGCCCATCTGATCGGGCAGATCCGCCGCACCCGCGCTGCGGGAGGTCGGGTGATCGCGGTCGGCACTACCGTGGTGCGTGCGCTGGAAAGCGCGAGCAAGGACGGCGAGCTGCATCCGTTCGCCGGCGAGACGCAGATCTTCATCTTCCCCGGCTACCGTTTCACCAGCGTCGACGGCCTGCTCACCAACTTCCACCTGCCGCAGTCGACCCTGCTGATGCTGGTGTCCGCGCTGGCCGGGCGCGAATACATGCTTGACGCGTACCGGCATGCGGTCGAGCAGCGTTACCGGTTCTTCTCGTATGGCGACGCGATGCTGATCCTGCCCAAAGGCCTTTGATCCCCCCGCGGGCTCCTACGGGTGGTGGGCGGAGTTTGGCAAACCCGCGATAATAGCTGGATGACTTCCCTTCAGTTCGATCTGCACGCCACCGACGGCGCCGCCCGCCGTGGCCGCCTCACGTTTGCCCGCGGCACGGTGGAGACGCCGGCGTTCATGCCGGTGGGCACCTATGGCTCGGTCAAGGCGATGACCCCGCGCGACGTCGTCGACGTCGGCGCCGAGATCATCCTGGGCAATACGTTCCACCTGTTCCTGCGGCCGGGGCTGGAGATCGTCGAGCAGTTCGGCGGACTGCACAAGTTCATCGGCTGGGACAAACCCATTCTCACCGACTCGGGCGGCTTCCAGGTGTTCTCACTGGCGCACAAGCGCAAGATCACCGAGGAAGGCGTGACCTTCGCCTCGCCGGTGGACGGCTCGAAGGTGTTCCTGTCGCCGGAAGTGTCGATGCGGATCCAGAAGACGCTGGATTCGGACATCGCGATGATCTTCGACGAGTGCACGCCGTATCCGGCCACCGAGAAGGTGGCGTCGGACTCGATGGAACTGTCGCTGCGCTGGGCCGGGCGCTCGCGTCAGGCCTTTGACGATCTGAAGAATCCCAATGCGCTGTTCGGTATCGTGCAGGGCAGCGTGTACGAGAACCTGCGCCGGCGTTCGGCAGCGGGTCTGGTGGACATCGGTTTCGACGGCTATGCGGTGGGCGGCCTCGCCGTCGGCGAGCCGGAGGCCGAGCGCAACCACACGCTGGACTTCACCGTGTCGCTGCTGCCGGCTGACAAGCCGCGCTACCTGATGGGCGTGGGCCGGCCGGAGGACATCGTCGAGGCGGTGCGTCGCGGCGTCGACATGTTCGACTGCGTGATGCCCACCCGCAACGCGCGCAACGGCTTCCTGTTCACCGCTGCGGGTACGCTGCGCATCCGCAACGCGAAGTACGCCGCCGATACCGGCGTGATCGAAGAAGGTTGCGACTGCTACGCCTGCAGCCACGGTTTCAGCCGGGCCTACCTGCGCCACCTCGACCGCTGCAACGAAATCCTCGGCAGCCAGCTCGCCACCATGCACAACCTGCGCTACTACCAGCGCCTGATGACCGGCCTGCGCGAGGCGATCGCCCGCCGCACGCTGGAGGCGTTCGTGGCGGAGTTCTACGCCCGCCGCCAGGGCGCCTTGATTTCGTAGGGGCCGGGCCCGCCGGGGGTGGCCTTGCAACGGGCGTTGCCCGCCCTCAGTAGTGATCGGCCGGCCGGCTGCGATGGAACTGATGGCGCCGTGCACGGCCCGGAGGTGCATGGCATAATCGGGAATCTTTTATCAGGCGTCCGGCCGAAATCCTCGGTGGCGTCATAACTTGCGAGACAAATCCATGAGTTTTCCGATCTCTCCCGTGATCGCCCAGGCCGCTGCTCCGCAGCCCGCCGGTGGCGGCATGTCCATGATCATCATGATGGTGGTGCTGTTCGGCCTGATGTATTTCATGATGATCCGCCCGCAGATGAAGCGGCAGAAGGAGCATCGCGCGCTGATCGCCGGCCTGGCCAAGGGCGACGAGGTGGTCACCAACGGCGGCATCGCCGGGCGCGTGGAAGAAGTGGGCGAGACGTTCATCACGGTCGAGATCGCGGCCAACGTGAAGGTCAAGGTGCAGAAGGGTTCTGTCCAGCAGGTATTGCCCAAGGGTTCGCTGAAATCCGTCTGAGGACGGGTGTGAGGCGCCGCCCGGCAGCTTGCGGCGGTGCCCTCCCACGCGGCCATTTCCCGATTGTTGCTACCGCCGCGGCCTGCTGCCGCGACTTTGATGGATGCAAGGCATGAGTGATTTTCCTCGCTGGAAGTACGCGCTGGTCGCGTTGGTGATGTTGTTCGGCATCATCTACGCGTTGCCGAATGCATTCCCGCCGGTGCCGGCCGTGCAGGTTACGGCCAACCGCGACGCGCCGCCGATCAACCAGGCGGTGCAGCAGAAGGTGACGGCGGCGCTGACGGCGAAGAAGATCGCGGTCACCGACGTGTTCGTGGAAGGCGACCACCTGCTGGCGACGTTCGCCAACTCCGACGTGCAGAAGAGCGGCGCCGACGAGATCAAGGCGGTACTGGGCGACGGCTACACCGTGGCGTTCAAGCTGCAGTCCAACGTGCCGGGCTGGCTGGGCGCGATCGGCGCCCGCTCGATGCCGCTGGGCCTGGACTTGCAGGGCGGCGTGCACTTCCTGATGCAGGTCGACCAGAAGGACTCGATCGAGAAGCAGGAAAACAGCTACGCGGACGATATCCGTTCCCTGCTGCGGGACAGGAACATCCGCTATGAGTCGGTCACGCGCAGCCCGGTAAGCGGCCAGGGCATCGCGGTGATCCTGCGTTCGGACGCCGACCGCAAGACCGCGTCCGACGCGATCGGCAACGAATACACCGACCTCAACGTGGCCGATGGCGCCAGCACCGGCGATCGCTTCGTGCTGAACGTGGTGATCAAGCCGGAAAAGCTGCGCGAGCTGTCGCGCAGCGCGATCACCCAGAACCTGGGCACGCTGCGCAACCGCATCAATGCGCTGGGCGTGTCCGAGCCGCTGATCCAGCAGCAGGGCGACAGCCGCATCGTGGTCGAGCTGGCCGGCGTGCAGGATCCGACCGAGGCGAAGAAGCTGATCGGCGCGGTAGCCACCCTGCAGTATCGCCCCGGTATCGGCCAGCCCGGCGATCCCCGCGCGGTGGAGGCGGCGCGCACCGGCAACATCCCGCCGGAGGCGAACCTGTACTACATGCGCGGCGACAACCGGCCGGTGCTGGTGAGCAAGCAGATCATCGTGACCGGCAACCAGCTGGTGGACGCCTCGTCGGGCATCGACCAGCAGAGCGGCACGCCGAAGGTCGACGTCACCCTGAACGCCGCCGGCGCCAAGAAGATGGGCGACTTCACCAACGCCAACGTCGGCAAGCCGATGGCGGTGCTGTACGTTGAGCAGGTCTACGAGACCAAGGTGATCGACGGCAAGGAAGTGCGCGTGCCCAAGGTCACCGAAACGGTGATCAACGACGCGACCATCCAGAGCCCCTTCAGCAAGCAGTTTCAGACCACCGGCCTGGGCAGCGCGAAGGAAGCCTCCGACCTCGCCCTGCTGCTCAAGGGCGGCGCACTGGCGGCGCCGATGGACATCGTCGAGGAAGGCGTGATCGGCGCCAGCCTCGGCCAGGACAACATCGACAAGGGCTTCAAGGCGGTGCTGCTGGGTCTGGCCCTGGTGCTGCTGGCGGCGGCGATCTACTACAAACTGTTCGGCCTGGTCGCGGATATCGCGCTGTTCTTCAACCTGGTGGTCCTGGTGGCGGTGATGTCGCTGATCGGCGTCACCCTGACCATGCCGGGCGTGGCCGGCATCGTGCTGACCCTGGGCATGGCGATCGACGCGAACGTGCTGATCTGCGAACGCGTGCGCGAGGAATTGCGTAACGGTTCAAGCCCGCACGCCTCGATCCGCGCCGGCTACGAGAAGGCCTGGTCGACCATTCTCGATGCCAACGTCACCCACCTGATCGCCGCCCTGGCGCTGACCACGATGGGTACCGGTGCGATCAAGGGCTTCGGCGTGACCCTGATGATCGGCATCCTGACCTCGTTGTTCACCTCGGTGACGCTGACCCATGCGTTCACTGCGGCGATCCACGGCCATCGCAAGCTCAAGACGCTGTCGGTCTAAGGAACCCCCATGGAAATTTTCAATCACGACAGCAACATCCACTTCCTGGGGATGCGCAAGTACACCGTGACGCTGGCCATCCTGCTGATGCTCGCGTCGATCGGACTGATCGCGTTCAAGGGCCTCAACTACGGCCTGGATTTCACCGGCGGCGTGTCGATGGTGATCGACTACGAGCGGTCGGTGGAAATCTCCGAGGTGCGCGGCGCGCTCGAGAAGGGCGGCATCCACAACGCGATGGTGCAGAGCCTGGGCGGTACCCGTGAGGTATCGATCCGCCTGCAACCCAAGGACGATCCCGGCGCCGTCGATGCCGTCGGCAAGTTCAATCTCGACCGCATCGCCGCCGACGTCATCAAGGTGCTGCACGTGTCCCGTCCGGACGCGAAGCTGAAGAGTCGCGACTACGTGAGCGCCCAGGTGGGTCAGGAATTGCGCAGCGACGGTACCGTCGCTGCGGTGTTCGTGATCCTCGGCATCATGGCCTACCTGTGGATCCGCTTCGAGCGCCGTTTCGCGATCGCCGCAGTGGCCACCGAAATCCATGACACGCTGGTGACGCTGGGTATCCTGGCACTGGTGCAGCGCGAGTTCGACATGACCGTGCTGGCCTCGGTGCTGGCGGTGATCGGTTACTCGATCAACGACAAGGTGGTGGTGTTCGACCGTATCCGCGAGCTGTTCCGGCTGGCGCGCAAGGCCGAGCCGGAGGAAATCCTCAACCGCTCGATCAACAACACGCTGTCGCGAACCATCATCACCTCGCTGTTCACCGGCATCACCATGGGCGCGCTGTACTTCTACGGCGGTACCGCGGTGCACGGCTTCGCCGTCACCATGCTGATCGGCATCGTGGTCGGCACGCTGTCCTCGATCTTCGTGGCCAGCCCGATCCTGCTGTGGCTGGGCGTGTCGAAGAAGGACCTGATGCCGGTCACCAAGGAAAATCCGGAACTGGCAAGAAGGCCATAAGTCATCATCGCCCGCTCCGCGGGCGATTCCGATGATCTCTCCCCCTGCAGGCAGGGGGAGATGCCCGCAGGGCAGAAGGGGTAATCCCCACAAAAAGAAACGGCCCGGTTTGTACCGGGCCTTTTTATTCAGACCATCCGCGCGCGCTATCCGCGCAGTTCCGCTTCCAGCTCCGCCAGTCGCGCCGGTGTCCCGACGTCGGTCCATGCGCCACGATGATGCGAGCCATCGACCCTTCCGCACGCGATCGCCGCTTCCAGCAGTGGCCGCAGCTTGAAGCGCGGTGGTTTCGCGTCGGCGCCCGGCGCGTCACCGACAGCCTCGGGCCAGCCGTCCAGCAGCTCGCGGCGGAACACGCCGATACCGCTGTAGGTGAGCCGAGGTTCGCCGTCGTCGTGCAATCGGCCTAGTGCGTCCAGCCGGAAATCGCCATGGGGATGATGCACGGGATTGTCCGTCATCAGCAGATGCGCCAGGCCCCGAGGCTCGGTGGGCAGGATGGTGAAATCTGCATCGCACCACACGTCGCCACTCACCACGAGGAACGGTTCTGAACCGAGCAGCGGCAGCGCGTTCAACATGCCTCCGCCGGTTTCCAGCGGCGTCGGGCCTTCGTAGGCGTAGCGGATGCGCAGGCCCCAGCGTGAACCGTCGCCGAGCGCATCGGGAAACTGTTCGGCCAGGTGCGAGGTGTTGATCACCACGTAATGCACGCCGGCTGCGGCGAGTTTCTCCAGGTGCCACACGATCAGCGGCTTGCCGCCCACGTTCAGCAGCGGCTTGGGCGTGCGGTCGGTCAGCGGACGCATGCGCTCGCCGAGGCCGGCGGCGAAGATCAGCGCGTGCCTCATGCGGTCACCGGCAAGCGCAGATCGCGCGCGCCGACGTGGCGCCGCAGCAGCGCCACGAAATCGGCCAGCTCGGGGTAGCGCCCGGCCACGTCGACCACGTAGTCGTACACGCGGGGCAGGTCGTCGAGATAGCCGTGCTTGCCGTCGCGGTAGCACAGCCGGCAGAAGATGCCGAGCACCTTGATGTGGCGCTGCAGGCCGATCAGGTCGAACCAGCGCAGGAAGCGTTCGCGGCCGACGTCCGCGGCGATCAGCCGTGCGGCCTGCAGGCGCTGCCGATAACTTTCGGCCCAGGCTTCCACGCGGGCACGATCCCACACGATGTAGCAGTCGCGCAGCAAGGAGGCGAGGTCGTAGGTGATCGGGCCGAGCAAGGCTCCCTGAAAATCGATAATGCCGGGGCTCAAGAGCCCCGGCGCGATGATTCCGGGGTTGTTGCTCGCGACGATCAGCAGGTTGCGGCTGTGGTAGTCGCGATGCACGAAGCAGCGTGGCTGCTCCAGCGCGTTCTTCAGCAGCACGGTGAACGCCGATTCCAGCACGTCCCATTCCTCGCACTCGGGCGTGTAACCCAGGTGCCGCCGCAGAAACCACTCCGGCATGATCTCCAGCTCGCGTTGCAGGAAGGCGTGGTCGTAGGGCTGCATGCCGGCGGTGTCCACGTCGCGCTGCATGCGCAGCAGGGCGTCCATCGCGTCGTCGTACAGCGCATCCACCGTGTGGTCGTTCAGGGCGGGCAGGTACAACCTCGAACCGAGATCCTCGATCAGCAGGAAACCCTGTTCGAGGTCCTGTGCCTGCACCGCCGGCACGTGCAGGCCGGCGGCGGACAGCCGGGTCCCAATTTCCAGCCAAGGCCGCGGATCCTCCTGCGCCGGCGGCGAGTCCATCACCACCCAGCTGCGCCCGGCATGCCGGGTGCGCCAATAGCTGCGGAAACTGGCGTCGGCCGAGGCGGATTCCAGGGTCAGGCTGGCGTCGTCCAGCACGTGGCGGGTCCAGGCGAGGCGGGCGGCGGCGCGGTCGGGAATCGGGGTCATGGCAACCATGGGCAAAGGGATGGCGCCAGCTTAGCGATCCGTCGGCGTCGTGACGAGGCGGTGAACACCGCGGCATTGACCGCGCGGTGTCGAATCAGTACCATTTTAGTCCCGATTCAAGTATCCAGCCCGAGCGCCCCCATGCTCCGCGTCAGCCGACTGACCGATTACGCCACCGTGGTGATGACCTGCATCGCTGCGCACCCGACCGAGGTGCTCAGCACAGTGCAGATCGCCGACGAGGCGCGGCTGGAACTGCCCACGGTAAGCAAGCTCCTGAAGGCGCTCAGCCATGCCGCGCTGGTCGAGTCGTTCCGCGGCGTCAACGGCGGCTACCGGCTGGCCCGGCCGGCCAGCGAGATCTCGCTGGCCGAGATCGTCGAGGCGCTGGAAGGCCCGATTGGCATGACCGAGTGCAGCGTGGCCGAAGGCCAGTGCGACCGCGAGTCGCAGTGCGGCGTGCGCGGCAGCTGGCAGCTGGTCAACAACGTGCTGGACAACGCGCTGCGCGCAGTCAGCCTGGCCGACATGCTCAAGCCGCAACCGCCACGGCCATCGCGCAGGATCGCCGCCGTACCCGTGAGCGAGATCGCCATGCCGGCGAAAGCCCGCCGGGTCACCACCGAATGAACGAGATCATGAACAACCAGAGCAGCACCGCCGCCACGCTGCGCGACAACGCGGGCGTGGCCGAGGTCCTTGGCCGCAGCTACAGCGCCGGCTTCACCACCGAGATCGAGATGACCGGCCTGCCGCCGGGTCTGGACGAAGGCACCGTCCGTGCCATCTCCGCCATCAAGCACGAGCCCGAATGGATGACCGAGTGGCGGCTGGAAGCCTACCGCCACTGGCTGACCATGCCCAAACCCGACTGGGCCAAGCTCAACATCGACCCGATCGACTACCAGGCGATCAGCTACTACGCCGCACCCAAGGTGGCGCCGAAGTCGCTGGCCGAAGTGGATCCGGCGCTGCTGGAAACCTACGAGAAGCTGGGCGTGCCGCTGCACGAGCGCGCCGCGCTGGCCGGTGTGGCGGTGGATGCGGTGTTCGACTCGGTCTCGGTCGGCACCACCTTCCGCAAGCAGCTGGCCGAGGCCGGCGTGCTGTTCTGCTCGATGAGCGAGGCGATCCGCGAGTACCCGGACATCGTGCGCAAATACTTGGGCAGCGTGGTGCCGACCGGCGACAACTTCTTCGCCGCGCTGAACTCGGCGGTGTTCTCCGACGGCAGCTTCGTGTTCATCCCCAGGGGCGTGCGCTGCCCGATGGAGCTGAGCACGTATTTCCGCATCAACGCGCAGAACACCGGCCAGTTCGAGCGCACCCTGATCGTGGCCGAGGAAGGCGCCCACGTCTCCTACCTCGAAGGTTGCACCGCGCCCAAGCGCGACGAGAACCAGCTGCATGCGGCGGTGGTGGAATTGGTCGCGCTGGAAAAGGCGCAGATCAAGTACTCCACCGTGCAGAACTGGTATCCCGGCGACGAGAACGGTGTCGGCGGCATCTACAACTTCGTCACCAAGCGCGGCGACTGCCGCGGCGACGATTCCAAGATCAGCTGGACCCAGGTGGAAACCGGCTCGGCGATCACCTGGAAATATCCCAGCGTGGTGTTGCGCGGCGACCGCTCGGTGGGCGAGTTCTACTCGGTGGCGCTGACTCATCATTTCCAGCAGGCCGACACCGGCACCAAGATGATCCATCTCGGCAAGTACACCAAGTCGAAGATCGTCTCCAAGGGCATCAGCGCCGGGCGCAGCTCCAACAGCTACCGCGGCCTGGTGAAGATGGAGAAGGGCGCCGAAGGCGCGCGCAACTACACCCAGTGCGACAGCCTGCTGATCGGCAAGAAGTGCGGCGCACACACCTTCCCGTACATGGAAGTGAAGAACCCCACCGCGATCGTCGAGCACGAGGCCACCACCTCGAAGATCTCGGACGACCAGATGTTCTACTGCCGCGCGCGCGGCATCCCGGAAGAGGACGCCGTGTCGATGATCGTCGACGGCTTCTGCAAGCAGGTCTTCCGCGAACTGCCGATGGAGTTCGCGGTGGAGGCGAAGAAATTGCTTGAGGTGTCGCTGGAAGGCGCGGTGGGCTGATCTGTACCAACAACGCACCGGAAGGCGTCATTCCCGCGAAAGCGGGAACCCATTTTGACTTTGTCGCAAGGGTGCCCATGGATTCCCGCGTTCGCGGGAATGACGGCAGTCAAGGCAGTAAAAGGCACGAAACCATGCTGAAAATCGAAAACCTGCACGCCCGCGTCGAGGGCAAGGAAATCCTCAAGGGGCTCAGCCTCACCGTCAACGCGGGCGAGGTGCACGCGATCATGGGGCCGAACGGCGCCGGCAAGTCGACGCTGGGCCATGTGCTGTCCGGCCGCGACGGTTACGAGGTAACCGCCGGCACGGTGACCTACAACGGCATCGACCTGCTCGCACTGGCGCCGGAAGAACGTGCCGCGACCGGCGTGTTCCTGGCGTTCCAGTACCCGGTGGAAATTCCCGGCGTCAACAACACCTATTTCCTGCGCGCGGCCTTGAATGCGCAGCGCAAGGTGCGCGGCGAGAAGGAACTCGATTCCATGCAGTTCCTCAAGCTGGTGCGCGAGAAGCTCAAGGTGATGCAGATTTCCGACGAGCTGCTGCATCGCGCGGTCAACGAGGGCTTTTCCGGCGGCGAGAAGAAGCGCAACGAGATCTTCCAGATGGCCGTGCTGGAGCCGCAGCTGGCGATCCTCGACGAGACCGATTCGGGCCTGGACATCGACGCGCTGAAGCAGGTCGCGCAAGGCGTCAACACGCTGCGCTCGCCCGAGCGCGCGTTCCTGATGATCACCCACTACCAGCGCCTGCTCGACTACGTGGTGCCGGATTTCGTGCACGTGCTGGCCGATGGCCGCATCGTCGAGAGCGGCGACAAGTCGCTGGCGCTGAAGCTGGAAGAGCACGGTTATGCCGGCATCGCCGCAAGCCATCCGGCGGGCTCGCATCAAGCCGGAGCGGTGGCATGAGCCAGCCGGCATCCCTGCCGTTGGTCGCGTCGCTGCTCGACGCGCCGCTGCCGGCCAGCGGCATTGCCTGGCTGGACGCGTCGCGGCGCGAGAACCGCGCGGCGTTCGCCGCCGGCGGCCTGCCCGACGCGCGGGTCGAGGCGTGGAAGTACACCGCGCTGCGCGGACTCGGCCAGCGCAGCTTCGCCGGTGGCGATGCGGCGGCTGCAACGCGTGTCGTCGATGCGGCGGCGTTCGCGTTGCCCGGCGTCGACGGGCCGCGGCTGGTCTTCGTCAACGGCGTGTTCCGCGCCGACCTGTCGGCTTCCGATGCGCTGCCCGACGGTCTTTCGCTGCAGCCGCTGTCGCAGGCGTTGCGCGGCGATGCGGAGCCGCTGCGCTTCGCGCTGTCGCGGCCGGCTCTGGTCGGGCATGTCCGCGAAGCCGCCGATGCATTCGTGCGGATCAACGCCGCCAGCGCCGGCGACGGCGTGGTGCTGCGGGTCGCTGCCCGCGCGCAAATCAGTGCGCCGGTGCACCTGGTCTTCGTCGGTGCCGCAGCCGAAGCCGAACTGGCCTGGCATGCACGCAACGTGATCGAGCTGGGCGAGGGCGCCTCGCTGAGCCTGGTCGAGCACTACGTGAGCAGCGGCGAGCAGGCCCAGCTGGCCACCCTGGTCAGCGACATCGAACTGCGCGAGGGTGCTCGGCTTCATCACACCGTGCTGCAGAACGCCGCGCTCGGCGCCAACCTGATTCGCCGCAGCGGCCTGCGCCTGCACGCGCGCGCGCAGGCGCTGCTGCACGTGCTGGAACTGGGCGGCGCGCTGGTGCGGCACGACCTGCAGGCCGAGCTGATCGGCGACGAGGCGCAGCTGCATACCCGTGGCGCGTTCATGCCGCACGGCCGCCAGCATGTCGATACCCAGCTGGCGATCCGCCACCAGGCGCTGAACACCACTTCCACGTCCAACTGGCGCGGCGTCGCCAACGACCGCGCGCGCGGGGTATTCCGCGGCGCGATCGTGGTGGCCCCCGGCGCCGACGGCAGCGATGCCAGCCTCAACAACAAGAACCTGCTGCTGTCGCCGACCGCCGAGATCGACACCAAGCCGGAACTGGAAATCTACGCCGACGAGGTGAAGGCCGCGCACGGCGCCACCGTGGGCCAGCTCGACGAACGCTCGCTGTTCTACCTGCGTTCGCGCGGCATCCCGTTGACCGAGGCCCGCGCGCTGCTGACCGCCGCGTTCTGCCGCGCGGTGCTGGACGATCTGCCGAACAAGGCGCTGCGCGAACATCTGTCGGGTTTGCTGATCGCGCAATTGCCTGCTTGATGCTTTCTCCTCCCCCTGCTTGCAGGGGGAGGCTGGGAGAGGGTAAGGCTTTCGCCTTTCAGATCAAGAGCGAACCCCTCCCCAACCCTCCCCTGCGAGCAGGGGAGGGAGCCACCTACGGAACCGTCAACGATGAATGCACAAGCCAGCACGCCCACCGTCTTCGACGTCCAGCGTATCCGCGCGGATTTCCCGCTGCTGGCGCGCCGCGTGCACGACAAGCCGCTGGTGTACCTCGATAACGCGAATACCAGCCAGAAGCCGTTGTCGGTGATCGAGGCGGTGGACAACCACTATCGCGAGCACAACGCGAACGTGTCGCGTGCGGTGCATCAACTCGGCGAAGAGGCCACCGCCGCCTACGAGGGTGCGCGCGACAAGCTGGCGCGCTTCATCAACGCGCCGTCGCGCAACGAGGTGATCCTCACTTCCGGCACCACCCATGCGATCAACCTGGTCGCCTACAGCTACGCGCTGCCGCAGTTGAAGCCCGGCGACAGCATCCTCACCACGGTGATGGAGCACCACGCCAACATCGTGCCGTGGCAACTGGTGGCCGCGCGCAGCGGCGCCACGGTCAAGGCCGCGCCGATCGACGAGCGCGGCGAGCTGATCGTCGAGAAGTACGTCGAGATGCTGACGCCGGAGGTGAAGCTGGCCTGCGTCACCCACGTCTCCAACGTGCTGGGCACGGTCAACCCGGTGCGCGAGATCGCGCGCGAATGCAGGAAGCGCGGCATCGCGCTGCTGGTCGACGGCTCGCAGGCGGTGCCGCACCGGCCGGTCGACGTGCAGGCGCTGGGCTGCGATTTCTACGCGCTCACCGGGCACAAGATGCTCAGCCCCACCGGCACCGGCGCGCTGTGGGCGAAGCGCGAACGTCTGCAGGCGATGCCGCCGTTCTTCGGCGGTGGCGACATGATCCGCGAGGTGCGTTTCGACGGAACCACCTTCGCCGACGTGCCGCACAAGTTCGAGGCCGGCACGCCGAACATCGCCGGCTTCGTGGGCCTGGGCGCGGCGATCGACTATTACGAATCGGTGGGTTTCGCGGCGATCCACGCGTGGGAGCAGCAGTTGCTGGCCTACGCCACCGAGCGCCTGCGCGCGATTCCCGGTCTGCGCATCGTCGGCGAGGCGGCGGAGAAGGAGCCGGTGATCTCGTTCCTGCTGGAAGGTGCGCAAGCCAGCGACATGGCCACCCTGCTTGATCTGCAGGGCGTGGCCGTGCGTTCGGGCCACCACTGCGCGCATCCGTTGATGCAGTTCTACGGCGTGCCCGCCACGCTGCGCGCCTCGCTGGCGTTCTACAACACGCGCGAGGAGATCGACGCGTTCATCGTGGCCCTGCTCAAGGTGCGCAAGCTGCTGATGTGAGGCGGCGCAAGGTCGCATGGCCTTGTCGCTGCCGCCGGCATTATGCTTCCCGTTCCTTCCGCCACGACCGACCCTATGTTCGCCAAGCTTCCCGGCCTGATCCGCATCCCGCTGGCGCTGCTGCTGCTCGCCCTCAACATCCTGCTGCACGTGACGCTGCTGTTCGCGTTCACCCTGGTCAAGGTGATCGTACCGCTGCGCGTGGCGCGGCTGGCCTGTTCGCGCGTGCTGGTGGTGATCGCGGAGAGCTGGATCGGGGTCAACAACATCCTGTTCGGCGTGTTCACCCGCATCCGCTGGCAGGTCGAGGGGCTGGACGGCCTGCGCCGCGACGGCAATTACCTGGTGCTGAGCAACCACCAGAGCTGGGTGGACATCCCGGTGCTGCAGAAGGTGTTCAACCGGCGCATCCCGTTCCTGCGCTTCTTCCTCAAGAGCCAGCTGATCTGGGTGCCGTTGCTGGGGCCGGCGTGGTGGGCGCTGGATTTTCCCTTCATGAAACGCTATTCGAAGGAAGCCCTGGCCAGGCACCCCGAGCTGCAGGGCAAGGACCGGGAAGCCACCCGACGTGCCTGCGAGAAATTCCGCCACATGCCGGTGTCGGTGATGAACTTTGTCGAAGGCACCCGTTTCACGCCGGCCAAGCACGATGCGCAGTCTTCGCCCTACCGCCACCTGTTGCGGCCGAAGGCCGGCGGCCTGGCGTTCGTGTTCGACGCGATGGGCGAGGCGCTGCATGCGGCCCTCGACGTCACCATCGTTTACCCGCAGGGCCGCCCCACGATGATGGATCTCATCGCCGGCCGCGTGCGCGATATCCGCGTGCACGTGCGCGAGCTTCCGATCGACGCGGCACTCGTGGGCAGCTACGACGAAGACACGGCGTTTCGCGGGCGCGTCAAGCTGTGGGTGAATACGCTGTGGAGCGAGAAGGACGCCCAGGCCGAACGCATGCTGATGGCGGCGGATGCCGCACCGACTGGAGATTGATATGCGCATTCTGATCGTTGGCGCCGGCGCCACCGGTGGTTACTTCGGCGGCCGCCTGCTGCAGCACGGGCGCGACGTGACGTTTCTGGTGCGCGAAAAGCGAGCGGCGCAACTGGCGCAGCAGGGCCTGCTGATCCGCAGCGCCACCGGCGACGCCGACCTGCCGTCGCCGCCCACCGTGCTGGCGAGCGGCTTGCGTACTCCCTACGACCTGATCCTGCTGAGCTGCAAGGCGTATGGCCTGGAGCAGGCGATGGCCGACATCGCGCCGGCGGTGGGACCGCAGACCGCGATCCTGCCGCTGCTCAACGGCATGCGCCAGCTGGATCTGCTGGACGCGCGCTTCGGTGCGCAACACGTGCTGGGCGGGCAGTGCGTGATCGCCGCCACGCTGGATGCGCAGGGTGTCGTCCGGCATCTCAACACGTCGCACAGCCTCACCTTCGGCGAGCGCGACGGCGGCGCGTCCGGGCGCATGCAGCAGATCACGCAGGCGCTTTCCGATGCGGGCTTCGACGCGCGCCCCAGCAGCACGGTCCTGCAGGACATGTGGGACAAGTGGATCTTCCTGGCCACGCTGGCCGGGATCACCTGCCTGATGCGCGGCTCGGTCGGCGAGATCGTGGCTGCGCCCGGCGGCACCGCCGCGGCGCTGGACCTGCTGGAGGACTGCCGCGCGGTGGCGGAGCGATCCGGCCATGCGCCGGGCGAGAAGACCCTGCAACGCGCCCGCAGCGTGCTGACCGAGGCCGGTTCCACGCTGACCGCCTCGATGCTGCGCGACCTGCAACATGGGCATCCGATCGAGGCCGACCATGTGGTCGGCGACATGCTGGCGCGCGCAGACCGGTCGCGCGACGAGCGTTCGCTGCTGGCCGTGGTCTACACCCACCTGAAGGTCTACGAGGCAAGCCGGACATCCCCGCCGGCGTGATGCGGCATGCACGAAAAAGCCGCGGCCTTGCAGCCGCGGCTTGGGGTGACTCGGGTGCCTGGGCTTACCAGATCTTCACTTGCGTCTCGCTGTCGCGCACCATCGCGTCGCCGCCCTTGCACTGGAACGCCCTGGCGAATTCCGGCATGTTCGACGGCGCACCGATCGCGCGGAATTTCGCCGGTGCGTGCGGGTCGGTGTTGAGCAGGGTCAGCTGCGCTTCGGGACGGATGCTGCCGCGCCAGACGCGGGCCCAGTTCAAGAAGAAGCGCTGATCCTGGGTATAGCCGTCGATCTTGCGGCTCGCTTCGGCCGGGTTCTTCGACAGCGCCATCTGCAGCGCGGTGTACGCCGCGTTCAGGCCACCCAGGTCGCCGATGTTCTCGCCCATGGTGAGCTGGCCGTTGACGTGCTTGCCGGGCAGCGCCGCGTAGCCGTCGAACTGCGCGCCGAGCTTCGCGGTGCGCGCCTCGAACGCCGTGCGGTCGGCCTCAGTCCACCAGTTGACGTTGTTGCCGTGGGCGTCGAACTTGCTGCCCTGGTCGTCGTAGCCGTGGCCCATCTCGTGACCGATCACCGCGCCGATGCCGCCGTAGTTGATCGCGTCATCCGCGCTGGCGTCGAAGAACGGCGGCTGCAGGATCGCTGCCGGGAACACGATCTCGTTCTTCTGCGCGTTGTAGTAGGCATTCACCGTCTGCGGGGTCATGCCCCATTCGGTGCGGTCGACCGGCTTGCCGATCTTGGCGACCGTGTAGTCGTAGTTGAACTTGTTCGCCGCCTGCACGTTGGCGAAGTAGTTGTCCGGTGCCAGCGTGAGGCCGGACCAGTCGCGCCACTTGTCGGGGTAGCCGATCTTCGGCACGAAGGTGGCCCATTTCTGCAGCGCCTTCTGCTTGGTCGCGTCGCTCATCCACTCAAGCTGCTCGATACGCGTGCGGAAGGCCGCGCTGAGGTTGGCGACCAGTTCCTCGGCACGCTGCTTCGAGGTCGGCGAGAAATTGTCGGCCACGTACAACTGGCCCAGCGCCATGCCCATGCTGTCGTTGGTGCTGTCGAGCACACGTTTCCACAGCGGCTTCATCTCCTTCTGGCCGTTCAGGGTCTGCGCATTGAACGCGAAGTCTTCCTGCTGGAACGGCGTGGACAGGTACGGCGCCGCGTTGGCGATCGCGTGGTAGCGCAGGTAGGCCTGCCACTGCGCCAGTGGCACGTCGTGCAGCATCTTCTGCGCCTCGGCGAAGAACTTCGGCTGCGACAGCGAGAAGCCGTCCCGCACGTCGGCTTTCTGCGCCTTGAAGAAGGCCGCCCAGTCGAAGTTCGGCGTCACCTTGTCGGCGTCGGCGATGCTGACGTAGTGGTAGCGGTTTTCCGGCTTGCGCATCTGCACCGGCGGCAGCGAGGCTGCGGCGAGGCGCGTCTCGAATGCCAGCACCGCCTTGGCCTGCTGCTGCGCGTGGGCAGCGCCAACGCCAGTCAGCTCCAGCAGCTTGGCGATGTGCGCCACGTAGGCGGTGCGGATCTTCGCGTAGTCGGGCTTGCTGTAGTAGTCGACGGTGGGCAGGCCGAGGCCGCCCTGGCCGGCGTAGGCGATCTGCCGGTTGGAGTCCTTGAAGTCGGCGTTGCCGTAGAAGCGGAACAGTACCGGTTCGCCGCGGGCGTAGCTGTCGCGGATGTAGCCAACCACGTCGGTACGGTTCTTCAGCCCGTCGATGCGCGCCAGCTGCGGCTTGATCGGATCGAAGCCGGCCTTGTCGATGGCCGCCGCGTCCATGCCGGAGGCGTACAGGTAGCCGATCTTCTGCTCGATCGAACCCGGCGCGGCGGCAGCCGCTTCGCGCGCGGCCTTCTCGACGATCTTGCGCTGCACGTCGAGGCTGTCCTCGCGCAGCGCGTCGAACGAACCCCAGCGCGTGCGGTCGGCGGGGATCGGATGGGCGGCCACCCACTTCGCGTTGACGAAGCCGTTGAAGTCGGTGCAGGCGTTGATGCTGCCGTCGATCTCGCTCACGTCGAACGCGGTGGTGGATGCGGCCAAGGCGCTGGTGCCCAGCGTCATCGCCACGGCGAACGCCAGTGGCTTCACAAAACGGTGCTTCATGGGTGGGTTCCTTCGGTGGGCACGCGGGCACGCCCGGCCGTCCGGGCATCGCAGAATTTTGCGTAAACGGCAGGCTAGGCAAGCCGGTCGCGTGCTGCCCAGTGTCGAAAGTCACACGCGGGCGCGACTGTTCCAGGTCATGGTGGGCGAAACGGGCGAGGCTTTATCATCCGCCCATGACTGCACAACCCTTAACCGTGTTCCGCGCGGCGACCCTCGCCGACGTCGATGCCATCGTGGCCCTGGTCGAGTCGGCCTATCGCGGCGAATCCGGCCTGCGCGGCTGGACCACCGAGTCGCACCTGCTCGACGGCCGACGCACCGACGCGGCCGATGTGCGCGCGCTGATCGAACGCCCCGACAGCCGCGTGCTGCTGGCCGAGTCCGCCGGCCGGCTCAAGGCCGGCTGCCATGTCGAGCGCCAGGGCGACGCCGGCTACTTCGGCATGTTCGCCGTCGACCCGGCCGAGCAGGGTAGTGGCCTGGGCAAACAGGTGCTGGCCGAGGCGGAGCGGATCGCGCGCGAGGAGTGGCGTTGCCGCGCGATGCGCATGACGGTGATCGTGCAGCGCGAGGAACTGATTGCCTGGTACGGCCGTCGCGGCTACCGGCGCACCGGCGAATACCAGCCGTTCCCGTACGGCGACGAGCGCTTCGGCATTCCCCGCCGCGACGACCTGCGCTTCGAGGTGCTGCTGAAAGACTTCGACGGGGCCGCGGCATGAATGGCTGGGTCCGGGTCGGCACCCGCAGCGACTTCCTGCCGGGCGAATACAAGGTGGTGTGGGACGGCGACACGCCGATCGCGGTGTACAACATCGACGGTGCGCTGTACGCGGTCGAGGACACCTGCACCCACGACGGCGGCGACCTGGCTGGTGGCGAGGTGTTCGGCTTCGAAGTGGAATGCCCGCGCCACGGCGCGCGCTTTGACCTGCGCACCGGCGCAGTGACGAAACCGCCGGCGTACGAGCCGATCGCGAGTTTCCCCGTGTGCGAGGAAGACGGCGCGATCTGGACGCGCGACGATCGCTGAAATCCGTCGGGCTTCGCCGTACGACGCTACGGCAACAGAAGGCAGAATGACTTGTCCGTGGCTGGTGCCTGCCTTGCCGAAATCGCGCGCGGCCTCACAGGTGGTACATGAACGCCAGTGATTCGGACAGCTGCGTGCGCGAGCCGTAGCGGCTGACCAGCGGGCTGTCGGCGGCACCGCCGAGCAGGCGTCCGTAGACCAGCACCAGCGCCACGCCAGTGTGCTTGCTGGTGGGCATGAACAGGTCGTACTCCAGCGAGGCCAACTGGCTGCCGGCGCCGGGCTGCCACGCCGGCGCCGACAAGGCGCGCGCGGCTTGCGGGCCGATGCCGAAGAAGCGATTCATCGCCGGCGCGTTCATCGCCTGCCAGTGCAGCGCGACGGCCTGTTCGAGCAGGCCGGCCGGCGGCAGATCCCATTCGGCATACAGCTCGAGATAAGCGCCGGCGCCGTTGATGTCGTGGCCGAGGTTGCCGCCCACGTCGATCTGTCGGGTGAGCTGCCACTCCAGGTAACCGCCCAGGTTGATGCGCGGCGGCAGCGACGCGATTTTTCCGCGCAGGCTGCCGAGGTCGTCGCGCGAACGCCCCCACTGGTAATCGCCATGGATGCCGCCGTGCCACGCAGTGCCGCGGATCAGGTCGATCTGCAGACCGTCCAGCGTGGAGAAACTGCCGCGACCGGGCAGTTCGATGTCGAGGTACGGTACCGGCTCGCTGTGCTGGTTCTTTGCACCGGGCCAGCTGGGCATGCGCTGCATGCCGGCGCCGACGGCAAACACCGCAGGGTCGGTCGCCGCGATGCAGCCCAGCGGCCACAGCAGGCATGCCGCCAGCAGCGGGCGAAGTCGCAACGGAGTGAGGCGGTGGTCGCGCATGGGACAGCAGCATAGGTGCTGCCGACGTGCTTCGGCAGACGCCACGGCGCGTGTACTCAGCATCCGTTCGGAAAGGGGAAAGGGCGCCGAAAGACAGCCTTCCTACGCTGCGCCCTATTGTCATTCGAGCGCGCCATCGATGCCCGTTTCCGGCTGGACCATCCTGTGTGATTTCGACGGCACCATTTCCGTCGAGGACGTGATCGACTCGCTGCTCGACCGTTTCGGCCGCCCCGGCTGGGAAGTGCTGGAGCGGGATTGGCGCGCCGGCCGGATCGGTTCGCGCGAGTGCATGGCCGGGCAGGTCGGCCTGCTGCAGATGAGCCGCGCCGAACTCGACGCGCACCTGGCCGAGGTATGGATCGACCACGCGTTTCCGGGCTTCGTGGCAAAGGCGCGCGAGCTCGGCGTGCCGATCCGCGTGGTCAGCGACGGTCTCGACTACGCGATCCGCCGGATTCTCGATCGCTATGGCTTGAACGACCTGCCGCTGGCGGCGAACCACCTGGCGCCCGGCACGCCGCCGAAGCAGTGGCAGTTGACCTCGCCGTTCCAGGCCGAGGGTTGCCGCAGCGGTACCTGCAAGTGCGCGTGCGTGGCGCAGGCCCGCGACAGCGGTGCGAAGACCTTGCTGATCGGCGACGGCGCCTCGGATTTCTGCGCTGCCGACCGCGTCGACTTCGTGTTCGCCAGGCATCGCCTGATCGAGCATTGCCGCGCCACCGGCATTCCCTACGTGCCGATCACCGGCTTCGAGGATGCGCTCGAGTTCCTGCCGCAACTGCTCGACGGCAGCCTGTTCGACCGTCCCCCCCGTGCCTGCGCTGGCGACGTCGGCCTGACCGGCGCCGGCCTGCGCGATCCCTCTTCCCCGACTCCGGACTTCCGATGAATGTTTTCGACAAGAACGCTTCCGTCGTGATCGACGACGCCCAGCTGCTCGCCGACGAGGCGAAGTACAGCTCGTTCGGCGACACCGTGCACTACGTGGATCCGCCGAAGATCTTCCGCACCTGCGAAGGCAGCTACATGTATGACACGGCCGGCGTGCCGTTCCTCGACCTGCAGATGTGGTACTCCGCGGTGAATTTCGGCTACCGCAATCCGCGCCTGGACAACGTGCTGAAGCGGCAGATCGACATCCTGCCGCAGGTGGCCAGCCAGTACCTGCACCAGACCCGCATCGAGCTGGCCAAGACGGTGGCGCTGGACGCGAAGAAGAAGTTCGGCCTGGACGGCCGCGTGCACTTCAACGTGGGCGGCGCGCAGGCGATCGAGGATTCGCTGAAGATCGTGCGCAACGCGCGCAACGGCAAGAGCCTGATGTTCGCGTTCGAAGGCGGCTACCACGGCCGCACGCTGGGCGCCTCGTCGATCACCTCCAGCTACCGCTATCGCCGCCGCTTCGGTCACTTCGGCGAGCGCGCGATGTTCATCCCGTTCCCGTACCCGTTTCGCCGCCCGAAGGGCATGACTCCCGAAGAGTATTCCGACGACTGCGTGCGCCACTTCGCGCGCCTGTTCGAGACCGAGTACAACGGCGTGTGGGACCCGAAGGTGAAGCAGGCCGAATACGCCGCGTTCTACGTCGAGCCGATCCAGGGCACCGGCGGCTACGTGATCCCGCCGATGAATTTCTTCAAGGACCTGAAGAAGGTGCTCGACCAGTACGGCATCCTGCTGGTGGTCGACGAAATCCAGATGGGCTTCTGGCGTACCGGCAAGCTGTGGTCGATCGAGCATTTCGGCGTCAAGCCCGATGTGCTGGTATTCGGCAAGGCGCTCACCAATGGCCTCAATCCGCTGTCCGGCCTGTGGGCGTGCGAGGAGCTGATCAACCCGACGATCTTCCCGCCGGGCTCGACCCATTCCACCTTCAACTCCAACCCGCTGGGCACCGCGCTGGGCCTGGAAGTGATCAAGATGGGTTATGAACTGGACTACGAGACCAGCGTGCCGAAGAAAGGTGCGCACTTCCTCGAAGGTCTGCGTGACCTGCAGAAGCGCCACAAGGAAATCGGCGACGTCGACGGCCTCGGCCTGGCGCTGCGTGCGGAGATCTGCACCGACGATGGCTTCACGCCGAACAAGGCGCTGCTCGACCGGATGGTCGACATCGGCCTGGCCGGCGACCTCGAGCACAACGGCAGGAAGATGGGCCTCGTGCTCGACGTGGGCGGCTGGTACAAGAACGTGATCACGTTCGCACCGTCGCTTGAGATCACCCATGAGGAGATCGACCTGGCGATCGCGCTGCTGGACCAGTTGCTGACCAAGGCCAAGAAGGGCTGATGCTGAAGAGCGGCTGGGACGATCGCCCTTTTGTAGGAGCGCACCCTGTGCGCGATGCTTTTCCGTCACGTGACGAAGGGCTATCGCGCACAGGGTGCGCTCCTACGGGTGCAGAGCTACGGCGCGCGCCTGAGCGCCAGCACCGCGTTGAGTCCGCCGAACGCGAACGAGTTGGAGAGCGCGGCACGCACCGGCATCGGCCGGGCGACATTCGGCACGTAGTCCAGGTCGCAGGCCGGATCGACCTGGTCGAGATTGGCGGTGGGCGGCACCACGCTGTCGCGCAGCGCGCCGATCACCGCCACCAGTTCCAGCGCGCCGGAGGCGCCCAGCGCATGGCCGTGCATCGACTTGGTCGAGGACACCGCGAGGCGTTCGGCGTGCGCGCCGAAGGCGAGCCGGATCGCGCGGGTCTCGGTCACGTCGTTGGCCTGGGTGCCGGTGCCGTGGGCGTTGACGTAGTCGACGTCCTGCGGTGCGAGGCCGGCATCGTCCAGTGCCTGGCGCATCGCGGCGGCGGCACCGTCGGCGCTGGGCATCACGATGTCGGTGGCGTCGGCGGTCATGCCGCTGCCGGCCAGCTCGGCCAGGATGGTGGCGCCGCGCGCCTGCGCGTGTTCCATGGATTCCAGCACGAAAATGCCGGCGCCCTCGCCGAGCACCAGGCCACGCCGGTTCACGCTGAACGGACGGCAGGTGTCGTCGGCGAGCACGCGCATGGCTTCCCAGGCGCGCAGCGCGCCATAGGTGAGGCAGGCCTCGGTGCCGCCGGTAATGGCGGCGTCGGCGAGGCCCCAGCGGATCATCTGCGCCGCCTGGATGATCGCGTGGTTGGCCGAGGCGCAGGCGCTGGCCACGGCGAACGTAGGGCCGCGCAGGCCCCAGGCGATGCTGATCTGGCTGGCCGAGGCGTTTGTCATCAGCCGCACGATGGTCAGCGGGTGCGCGCGGGCGGCATTTTCCCCGTACAGGCGCCGGCTCTGTTCGTCCTGGGTGGTCTCGCCGCCCACGCCGGTGCCCACGATCACCGCGGTGCGCAGGCCGAGCTGGTCCTGGCGGAAGTCCAGTCCGGATTGTGCGACCGCTTCGCGTGCCGCATGCAGCGCGAATTCCGAAGTGCGGTCGAGCATCGGCAGGGTGCGCTCGTCGATGTTTGTCGCCGGGTCGAAGCTGTCGGGCACCTGCGCGGCGACCTTCACGCGCAACCGTTCGGCATCGGGGTGGCGCAGCGGGCCGATCGCGCTGCGGCCTTCGCGCAGGCCCTGCCACAGCGCCTCGGCACCGACGCCGAGCGGACTGATCGCGCCCATGCCGGTGATCGCCACGCGGCGCAACGGAAGGCCCTGCATCAGTTCGACCCTGCGTCGGCGGCGACCTTGTCGGCCAGCGCCTTTTGCACCGCGTCGACCAGGTTCTGTACGGTGTCGCTATCGAAGTTGGCGCCCTGCTGGTCGGGGAAGTTGATGTTGAAGTGTTCCTCGATGTCGAAGATCAACTCGATCGCTTCCAGCGAAGCCACGCCCAGATCCTTCAGGGTGGACTCGGGCTTCACATTGGCCACGTCGGTCTTGGCCTGTTTGGCGATGATCTCGAACACTTGCTGCTGGGTGGTGTCGTTCATGGCGGAGAGATCCCTGGCGGCTGGCGGCAATGTCATGTCCCATGCAGTCTAGGCAGGCTGGCTTACGCATGCCTTTCATCGCCCAACTCGAACCCGATGCCCTGCTCGGTGCCTTCATGGCGCACCCGCCGGCCGGCTTCGCGGCCGGCCATTCGGTGCAGGGCATGCCGGTGTTCGTGGCGCCGTTCGACCTGCTGACCACAGCCGACGACGCGCTGCGCCGGCGCATGGTTGGCCTGCCGGGCTACCGTTGGTGGGGCCGCCTGCTGCGCTGGCGCACGCGCTTCGCCGGCAGCACCGTGTCCGAATACGCGCCCTTGCCGTCGGCGCTGGCACCCGCTGACCTGGCGCAGGGATTGAAGGCGGCGTACGGGCGCGAATGCCGGCTGCTGATCGTGAAGGACATCGCCCGGGATTCGCCATTGCTGAGCGACGCCGACAATGCGTATGCGTGCGCTTTCGCCAGCGCCTGTGCGGTGGCCGGTTTCGTGCTGCTGGAGGGCCAGGCGCTGGCGTGGGTGCCGATCGACTTCGGCTCGAACGACGAGTATCTGGCGCGGCTGTCGTCCGGGCGTCGGAAGAACATCCGGCGCAAGCTGCGCTCGCTGACCGACCTGCAGATCGAGTCGATGCCAACCGGCGATGCGCGTTTCCGCGACGAGGCGACGCTGGCCGCGTTCCAGGCACTGTTCGACAACGTGTACGCGCAGAGTGAAATCCATTTCGACCGACCGGCCGCGGCGTTCTTCCGCGCCTTGTTGCAAGATGGCGGGAGCGGCGGCGTGGTGTTCGTCTATCGCCATGCTGGCGAGATGATCGGCTGGAACCTCTGCTACGAGTACGCCGGCAAGCTGGTCGACAAGTACGTCGGCTTCGCCTACCCGCAGGCGCGCGAACACAACCTGTACTTCGTCAGCTGGATGCACAACCTCGACTACGCGCGACGGCGCGGGCTCAGCCATTACGTGGCCGGCTGGACCGACCCGCAAGTGAAGGCCTTCCTCGGCGCGCGCATGACCCTCACCCACCACGCGGTGTATGCGCGCAACCCGCTGCTGCGCGCGCTGCTGCGCCGGCTGGGCCGCCATTTCGAAAGCGATCGCAGCTGGCAGGCAGCCACGGAGGCGAACGATGAGTAATCTGGCCCATCGCCCGGTCGTACTCGACATCGACCACTCGGTCGGGCCGCTGCCGAATCGCCTGGTACTGCCGCTGGAACACTGGCAGGAATCGATCCGCTTCGGCTGCTCGCTGGCGGCCATCCGGCGTTTCGGTGCGATGCTCGACGAATTGCTGCCTGCCGACTACGGCACCGTCTTCACCGGCAGCGGCGACTTCCATCACCTCAGCTGGCCGCTGATCGCGCGCCTGCAGGCGCAGGCGCCGTTCCAGGTCGTGGTGCTGGACAACCACCCGGACAACATGCGTTTTCCGTTCGGCGTGCATTGCGGTTCATGGGTGCGCCGGGTGGCGACGCTGCCGCAGGTCAGCCACGTACACGTGCTCGGCATCACTTCGTCCGACATCGGCGCTGGCCATGCGTGGGAGAACTATCTAACCCCGTTGCGGCGCGGCAGGTTGAGCTACTGGAGCATCGGCGTGGACACCGGCTGGTCGCGCCGGCTCGGCCTGGCGCAGGCCTTCCGCAGCTTCGACACACCGGCAGCGATGGTCGACGCGTTCGTGGAGTCGCAGCGCACGCAGGTCACGCCAAGCTACCTGTCGATCGACAAGGACGTGTTCGCCCCCGTCGTGGCGCATACCAACTGGGACCAGGGCCGGCTGCTCACCGACCACGCCCTGGAACTGATCGGCAGCTTGCGCCACGGGCTGATCGGCAGCGACATCAACGGCGAGGTGTCGCACTACCGCTACCGCAGCTGGTGGAAGCGCCGGCTGTCCGCGCTGGATGCGCAACCGGACATCGATACGGCGCGACTGAACGACTGGCAGGCGCAACAGCATGCGCTGAACCTGCAGCTTCTGGCCGCCGTCGCGCGGCGCTCCGGTTGAGTTCAGCGCAGTACGGCTTCCAGCGCACCGCAGACTGCCTCGAAATCCGCGTCGGTCATCCATGGACTGTTGCCGATGGTGAGGCTGCGTGCGGCGAAATCACGGGCGCGCGGCACGTCCTGTGCAGGCACGACGCCGGCAAGATAGGCGTAGTCGGGCAGGGCGTGGATGAACAGGCGGCTGACGCCGTAGCCGGATGACCAAAGTTCATCCAGCGCGGCATCACGGTGTTTTTGATCCGGCAGCAACAGCAGTAAAAACGGCCAGATGCCGCTGGCGCCGGCGGGATCATCGAGCAGCTCGACGCCATCGATCTGGTGCAGCCGCGGCAATCGCCGTTGCGCCTGCGCCGACAGCCGGTCGAGAAACGCCGGCAGGCGGGCGGCGGCGTGTGCGCCGACGCCTTGGCGCCAGCGGCCGACACGGTGCAGCGGAATCGTCAGCGGGAAGTCGTCGCCCACGGCGGCCACCGGATCGCCACGGCGCAGGGCACGACGAAGGGGGTTGCCATACGCCAGTCGCAAGCCTCGCGGTTGGTACAGCGCGGCGTAGCCGAGCAGTTCGAGGCTGCGTTTGCATTCCCAGCTGAGATTGCGCGGCACGAGGCGTGCGGCGGTGCGCGCCAGTTGTTCGCGCAGTTGCGGATCGTGCGCCAGCAGCAGGCCGCCTTCGTAGATCGATAAACCCTTGCCGGCGGCCAGGCTGAAAAATCCCACGTCGCCGGCCAGCCCCACGCTGACGCCGTTGCGGCGTGCGCCCAGCGCCTGGGCGGCGTCCTCGATCACGTACGCGCCGACCTGGCGTGCGACGGCAAGCGCATCGTCGACGTCGGCGACACGGCCGGCGAGGTGGGTGGGAATGATCGCCAGCGTGCGTTCATCGCAGGCGGCGCGCAGTGCGACGGAGTCCATGTCGTAATGGCCGTGGCGCAGGTCGCACAGTTCCAGTTCCAACCCGGCCTGCTGTACGGCGATCGCCACCAGCGGACAGGTGAAAGCCGGCACCACCACGCGACGGCGCTGCGGCTGCAGTTCGCGCAGCGTGGTCAGTGCGATCAGCAGTGCAGCGGTGCCGGAGCATTCCAGCTGCAGCGGTGGCGTGCCCAGCAGCGCGGCGAGGTCGGCGGCCAGGGTCGGCGCGCCCGGGCGCAGATCGCCCAGCCGCAGCGGCAGGCCGGCGGTGGGCGGCAGTTCGTGAGGGCGGCGGGGCAGCATGAGCGCAGCTTAGCGGGTGCTCAGGTAGCGACGGTTTGCGCCGCATGATGCTCGCGGTCCTCGGCCACGCCCAGGCAGACGATGCCGGCGATGATCGCGATGGCACCCACGACGCGAGCAAGGTCGAGGTGCTCGTCGAACAACCAGATCGACAGCAGCATCACCGACACCACTTCCAGGTGCGAGGCGGCGAAGGCGGGGCCGATCGGCGCGTGTTTCAGCAGGGCTATCCAGGTGAAGAACGCGCCGACGTAGCCGATCACGGCGCCGTAGACCCATGGCTGGCCGAACACGCGCAGCAGCCACGCCAGGTTGGCTTCCACCGGCAGCGCCTGGCTACCGGCGTATTTGAAACTGATCTGGGCGAGGGTGTCGAAGCCCATCAGCAGCAGGAAGCCGAACAGGTAGAAGCGCTTCATCCGCCGACTCCCACGATCACCACGCCAAGCGTGACCAGCAGGATGCCGGCGACCCGCAACCGGGTCAGCTTCTCGCCGAACAGGAAACGCCCGGCGAGCATGATCGCCACGATGTTGATCGAACCCAGCAGCACGCCTTCGGACAGCGGAATCAACGACAGGAACGCGATCCACACCAGGAATTCGACCACGTAGCTGCCGATGCCGAGCCACAACCATGGCCTGGAAGCCATGTATTTCCAGCGCGCCAGGCCGTCGCCGGCGGCCCGATCACCGGCGGCCGCCTTGAACGCCAGCTGGCCACCGGTGTCGAGCACGATGTTGAGCAGCCACAGGCCCGCAACGAGAGTGGAGATGGAGCCTCCCGCCGGCATCGTCAGGCCGCGGCGCGCTGCGTGCCGTTCGACGCGACGATGCTGTCGAAGAACGCGGCCGAGCGATCGATCAGGGTGCGCCGTTCCTTGTCGATGGTGATCATGTGGTAACTGTCGTCGAGCAGCAGCAGTTCGGCCGGCGCATTGACTTCGCGCATCACCAGCTCGGCGTTCTTCAGGCTGGCGACGTCGTCGTCGCTGGCGTGCGCGACCAGGCAGGGCGAGGTGACCTGGCGCAGCTGGCGGCGCACGCTGGCGGCGAGGCCGTACATCTCGGCCAGCGAGTACCACGGGTTGCCGGGCAGGCCGGCGGCGGCGCTGTCGCCGCTGAGCATCGCCGTGCTGACTTGTGCGCGCAGGCGTTCGTCGCGGATGCCGTAGGGCGGTTGTTCCATGAAACTGCGAGTGCGGCCGATGCCGAATTTCTTCAACAGCGGCAGCAGGAACGACAGCCGCGCCAGCGGCGGAATGCTCCAGCCGTCGTAGCGGAAGGTGGCGCCGTACACGCCCACGCCGGCGATCTGCCGCGGCCGGTCCGCGGCCAGTTTCAGCGCCAGCAGCGCGCCCATCGACAGGCCGCCGACGAACAGCTGGTCGACCTTGCCGAGCATCGCGTCGGCGGCCTGTTCGACGCTGGCATACCAGTCGCGCCAGCCGGTGGCGAGCAGGTCGTCGACGTCGCCGCAATGGCCGGCCAACTGCATACCGTGCACAGTGAAGCCGGCGCGGTTCAGGCCCTTGCCGAGCAGGCGCATTTCCATCGGCGTGCCGGTGAGGCCGTGGATCAGCAACACGCCGCTGCGTCCGCCCTCGAAGAAAAAGTCAGTCTGCTGGATCACGCGGTTGCCCTGTGGGATGGATCGCGGCGGCTTTCATGCGAACGATGTTCGCAGCCGGCGGTTTCCTCAGTCTTTCGACACGGCGGCGGCCGGCGCCGCGGCATGGCCGAAGCGCACCATCACGCGCTGGCCGATGCGCAGGTCGCGGGTCTGGTCGGGCTGGTCGAACGCCAGCACGCATTCCACCGTGCGCGCGTTGGCGCGTACCTGCGGGTCGTTCTCCAGCGTGGCCGGCCCGTAGACTTCGCCGATGCGCAGCACGTGCGCGTTCCAGTGGACATGACCGCCATCGCTGTCGGCGACCACTTCGGCCGGCATGCCCGGGCGGATCACCCCGACGAAGCTGTCGTTGAGTTCGGCGCGGACGATTCGCGGTTTCTGTGGCAGCAGGGTGAACAGGGGGCCGGATGCGGGCGACACGCTGGCGCCGGGTTGGGCCGATACCTGCACCACGTCGGCGTCGAACGGGGCGAGCAGGCTGCGCTGCTTCAGCTCGTAGCGGGCCTCGTCCAGCTTCTGGTCGGCCATGTTCAGCGCCGCGTGGGCGGACTGCTGCTCGGCGTCGACCTGTGCCGCCGCTTCGCGTGCATCGTCGGCGCTCTGGCCGTCGCCGGCACCGGCGGCGGCGGCGGCGGTCAGGCGCCGGGCGCGCTGTTTCGCCGCGACCTGTTTGATCGCGAGCAACTTCAGCTGCGCTTGTGCCTGTTCCAGTTGCGCCTGGGCGGCCTCGACCGCCAGCGTGGCCGGCCGAGTGTCCAGTTCGGCGAGCAGCTGACCTTGCCTGACGTGGTCGCCTTCATGCACGGCGACCCTGGCGAGCGTGCCTTCGCGCGGCATCGCCAGGTTCAGCAGGCCGCCTTCGATGTCGACCTTGCCGCGTGCGACGGCGGCATAGGCGGTTGCGGGTTGCGCGGTGGCGCCGCTCGGCGCATCGGCGGAGCGGGAGCAGGCAGCCAGCCATGCCAGCGTCAGCGCAAGACAGCTGCACCCGAGCAGCCGCATGCCGATCGAATGCCGTGACGGATGGGCGGCGGGCAGCTTCATGACGGTATTTCCTTGCTGTCGATGCGCGGCGCATGGGTACGCCGGTCGCTGAGGATGCGGCCGTCTTCCATCGCCAGCACGCGGTCGGCGTGGACGACCAGACGCGGGTCGTGGCTGACGCACAGCACGGTGGTGCCGTGGGCGTGGGCGATTCGGTGCAGGATGTCGATGATGATCTGGCCGTTGGCGGCGTCCAGTGCGCTGGTTGGTTCGTCGGCGAACAGCAGCTCGGGCTGCTTGGCCAGCGCGCGGGCGATCGCCACGCGCTGCTTCTCGCCGCCGGACAGCTCGGACGGGCGCAGCCGCATGCGGTGCGCCAGGCCGACTTCCTCCAGCGATTGCTGCGCGCGCCGACGCGCCTCGTCGCGCGACAGGCCCATGTGGTTCAGCGGCAGCTCGACCTGCTCGAACGCGGAGAGCGCGGGGAACAGGTTGAAGCCCTGGAACACGAAGCCGGTATGCTGCAGGCGGAAGCGCTCCAGCGCGCGCAGGTCGAGCTGACCCAGCTCGCTGCCGAGCGCCCGCACGCGGCCGCTGTCGACCTTTTGCAGGCCGCTGAGGATCGCCAGCAGGGTGCTCTTGCCGCAGCCGGACGGGCCGGAGATCAAGGTCAGTTCGCCGGCGTCGATGCTCAGCGAGAAGCCGTCCAGCACCTGCGTGCGCTGGTGGCCGGAGACGAATGCCTTGCTGACGTTGTCGGCCTGCAGGGCAGGCGCGGGCACCGGTTCGCTGGCGGGGGCGGGAGGCATCGTGACTATCTCAGCAAGGTGGCGGGGTCGGCGCGGCGCAGGCTGCGCATCGCGGCCAGGCCGGAGACGGCGGCGAGGCCGAGCACCAGGACAATGCACGCCAGTGCCGCCGGAACATTCAGAACCACCGGCACGTCCTGGCTGCGCGCCAGCAGCATCAGCACGATGCCGAGCACGCTGGCGCCGAGCAGGCCCAGCGCGCCGACCCAGAACGCCTGCTCCAGCACCACCTTGCGCAGTGCGCCCACGCCCACGCCGAGCGCGTTGAGGGTGGCGTACTCGCGCACCGAGCCGTTGACTGCGGCGATCAGGGTCTGGCTGGTGATCACCGCGCCGACCAGGAACACGATGCCGGCCAGGAACAGCACGCCGGCGCCGGCGCCGGTATCGAACAGCCAGTAGCGCACCGAGAGCTTGGCGAAATCGCCGGCGCTCCAGGTCGTGTACGGACCGAAGGCGGTGTCGCCGCGCAGGCGCATGGCCACCGCTTCGGCCTGGGCCGGGTCGCGCAGTTTCGCCACCAGGTAGGTCGGGCCGGTGTCGGTCGGGTCGTTGTCCAGCCGGCGCGCGGTGTCCAGCGAGCACAGCACGTTGACCCCGCCGAGCGCGCGCAGGCCGCTGCTGATGCCGACCACGCGCACCTGCTGGCCGTTGATGGTGGCGGTCTGGCCGATGTCGACGCCAAGCTGATCCTGCGCGGAGCGGTCGATCACGATCGCATCCGGTTCGGCCAGCCGCGCGCGCAGCGCCGGCGAAAGTGCCTTGGCGAACATCAGCCCGTCGGCGGCCGGATCGATGCCGGAGACGAACACCGAGACGCCGCCGGTCTCGCGCGGCCCGCGCCAGTCGCCATCGACCCACAGATACGGCTCGACCCGCTGCACCGCCGGGTCCATCAGCAGGCGCGATTCCACGTCGGCGTCGATCGCGCGGCCCAGGCCCACGCTCTGCGTGCCGGGGTAACCCACCCATACGTCGGCCGACGAGCCGGTGATGTACAGACTGGTGCTGCCGAAAATGCCCAGCACCAGCGCGATCTGCAGCAACTGCAGCAGGCCGGCGAAACCGACCGCCAGCATCGCCGGCAGGAAGCGCCGCCATTCGTAGACCAGCGTCTTGCGCGCGAGGGCAACCATCAGCGCGGCATTCCGTGCGTGTCGGCGGACGCCTGCGGCGCGGCCGGTTCCGTTTCCGGCATGGGCAGCGGTGCGCCGCCCAGTGCCTTGAACAACGCCACGTAGGCGAGGCTGTGCGCGGCGCGGGCATCGGCCAGTTCGAGCGCGGCCTGGTCGGTGGCGACCTGGCTTTCGACGCGGTCGAGCGGGCTGTCCAGCTGCAGCCCGGCGCGCACCTGCACGGCCTGGTCGGCGTGCTTCAGCGCCTGCCACGCCAGCGTGTCCTGCTGCTCGCGCTGGCGTTGCTGCTGCAGGCTGCCCAGTGCGGTTTCCACCTCGGCCACGCCTTGCAGCACGGCTTGCCGGTAAGCCAGCACGCTGGCCTTCAGCTCATGCGCCTTGGCGTGCGTGGCGGCCAGCCGCATGCCCCAGTCGAACAATGGAATGTCGATCACCGGGCCCAGCGACGCGATGCCGTTCGGGGTGGTGGAAAAGCGGTGGTTGTTGTTGATGTCGGTGGCCCAGACCATCGAGGCGCCGAGGCCGATGCTGGGGAACAGGTCGGCGTGGGTCAGCGCCAGTTCGCCGGCGGTGCGCAGCACGTCTGCCTCGGCGCGGCCGATCTCGGGGCGCGTGCGCAACAGCTCGGCCGGGGTGCCGTCGAGCCGCCAGGCGCCCAGCTCGGGCGGCGTGCCCGCTTGCAACCACGCCGGGTCGGGATGGTTCTGCCCGAGCAGGACGGCCAGGCGTTGCGCGCTGGCGTCGATCGCCTGGCGTGGCGCGGCCAGCGCGGCTTCAGCCTGCGCCCAGGCGGCCTGCGCCTGGTCCACCGCCCCGGGTGCCGCCAGCTGCAGGCGTTGCTGCGTCCGCTGCAGTTCCCATGCGTGCCGGCGCAACTGGCTGATCCGCTGCAGCAACTGTTCCTGCTGCTGCGCGGTGCGCAGGTCGATCCACTCGCGCACCACTTCGGCGACCAGGGTGACCCGGGCGGCGTGCAGGTCGGCGACGCCGGCGTCCAGTGCGCCCTGCGATTCGCGTCGGGTACCTTCGGCGCGGCCGAACAGGCCCAGTTCCCAGCTGGCGTCGAAACCGGCCACGAAGAACGAGGCGCTGGCGTCCGGGTCGATCGCGTCGTTGGTGCGTGCGTCCAGCGCCGGCAGGTAGCGGGCGTGGGCGCGTTCGTGCAGGGTGCGCACGGCGCGCAGCCGTTCGACCGCCTGCGCCACGTCGAGGTTGTTGGTCAGCGCACGATCGACCAGCGCGTCGAGATTGGGGTCGGCGAACGCGTGCCACCAGCCGTGCAGGTCGGTCGGCCGGGCCGGGTCCTCAGCGACTGCGTGCTGCCATTGCGCGGGCACCGGTGGCGCCAGCTTGGGCAGCGGTGCGGCACAGCCGGTCAGCCCGGACAAGACGACACCCAACACGCACAGGCGCAGCCAGCGGTCGTCAGTTGTCTTGCTCAGTCGAAGGGGCACGGTGCGCGGTTTTCCATGGCGACGGTCCGAGGCAGTGGCGCAGTCGGCATTGCGAGGTGGTCATCCCGCGTCATTGTCGTGGCGGAATCTTTCTTTACCCTGAGACGGGAAGTGGCCGGCCGGTCGAGGAAGGCGCGGGGAAGCGCACTTCCACGCACAGTCCGCGCACTTCGCCAAGCCGATAGATCACTTCGGCGTGATGTCGCTCGGCGATGCGCTGGACGATCGCCAGCCCCAGCCCGCTGCCTTCCTCGTTGCTGCCGGCGGCGCGGAAGAAACGCTCGCTCAGCCGCGGCAGCAATTCGGGCGGCACGCCGGGACCGTTGTCCTCGACGCCGAGGCTGGCGCCGCCGTCGACGCGCGCCTGCAGCCTGACGGTGACGGTGCTGCCGCGGCCGGCATAGCGCACGGCGTTATCGATCAGGTTGTCCAGCAGGTCCTGCACGCTGGCGGCGTCGCCAAGCACGGGCAGTGCCCGCTCGGTGCCTTCGTAGCCCAGGTCCACGCCGGCCCGGATCGCCTCGTGAACGCGTTCGGCGACCGCCTCGGGGATGAACCGGCTCAGGTCGAGCAGCCTGCGTTCCCCGGCGTCCAGCGACGGTGCCTGCGCGCGCGTCAGCGCCAGCAGCTGGGTAGAGGTGCGTGCGGCGCGCTGGGTCAGCCGCCGGATGTGGACCAGGGCGTCGGCTACGGTCTCCGGCCGCGGGTCGGCCATGGCGTGCTCGACGTGCAGGCTCAGTCCAGTCAGTGGCGTGCGCAGCTGATGCGCGGCATCGGCGATGAAGCGGTCGTGCAGGGCCAGCATGCTGCGCAGTCGACCGAACAGCGCGTCGATGGTGTGTGTCAGCGGCCGGATCTCCAGCGGTACATCGGGGCCGTCGATCGGCGTCAATTCATCGGTGCGTGCGGCGAGCCGCGCGGTCAGTGGGTCGAGCACGCGCAGGCCGCGACCGACGCCGAACCAGACCAGCGAAAGCACGCCGATGATCAGCAGCGTCTGCGTCACGCTGGCCAGCAGCAGGATTTCCCGCGCCTGGCGGTGCCGGTCGTGCAGGGTTTCGGCGACGGTGACGACCAGGCTGTCGCCGGGGTCGCTGCGCATGGCGATATGCACCGTGGCGGCGCGCAGGGCGCGCTTCGCCAACTGCGCGTCGTACAGCACCGGGCGGGCGCCGATCGCCGGTACCTGCGCGGGCTGCGGCAATTGCCCGTTGCTGGTCAGCAAGCCATGCCTGGTACTGCTCACGGTGAAGTAGCTGTGGCCGTCCGGGTCGTATTCGAGCAGGAAGCGCGCTTGCGGGGTCAGTTCGCCATCGAGCTGGTCGTTGCCGAGCATCGTCGCCAGGGTCAGCGCATCGTCGCTGAGATCGCGGTCGTGCACCCGGTTGGCATAGGTCAGCGCCACGCCATAGGTCAGCAGCGCGTCCAGCAGCAGCAACACACTCACCGGGATCAACAGGACCAGCAGCAGGCGCCGGCGCAGGCTGGGGCGCAGCGAATGCGCGCGCGGCGGGTTCATGCGTGGCCGTTCCCGGTGTCGTCCATTTCCTCCAGCAGGTAACCCAGCCCGCGGATCGTGCGCACGCCGGTGCCGCTGCCGTGCAGTTTGCGGCGCAGGCGGTGGATGGCGATGTCCAGGCCGTTGTCGGTCAGTTCCTGGTCCCAGTCGCACAGCGCCGCGATCAGCTGGGCGCGGCTGGTGACGCGGTCCACGCGCAGGGCCAGCGCTTCGAGCAGGCCGAATTCGCGCGCGGTCAGTTCCAGCGGTGCCTGGTCGATCCACGCACGATGCCCGGGCAGGTCCAGCCGCAATCGGCCCAGCAGCAGTTCCGGCTTGCCCTGGCTGCTGGCCCGGCGCAGCAGCGCCCGCACGCGCGCCTCGAACTCGGCCAGTGCGAAGGGCTTCACCAGATAATCGTCGGCGCCCAGGTCGAGCACGCGGATGCGCTCGGCCAGGCCATCGCGGGCCGTCACCACCAGCACCGGCATACCCGTGCCGCGACGGCGCAGGCGGCGCAGCACTTCGCTGCCGTCGAGCGAGGGCAGGCCCAGATCCAGTACCAGCAGATCGTAGTCGTGATCGCGCAGCGCCGTGTCGGCCAGGTTGCCCTTGGCGGCATGGTCCACCGCGTGGCCACCGTGCCGCAGCGACGCGCAGATGCCCTCGGCGATGGAGGGGTCGTCCTCGGCCAGAAGAATACGCATTTGCAGGGTACTCCCGGGGTGCATGGAGGGTGGTCGGTCGCCAAGCCAAGTGGCGATTCGTTATCGACCAGTGATGCTTGTTTGCTGCCTGATGGATCGTCGGTGCCGCCCGGAACCCGGACCCTGCGCTCATCCAGACCATCCGTGCCTGCCACAGTTCCCCGGGGTGGCACGTGGGCGCGATTCACGGGCAACCAGGGGTCAGTCGCCGCCACGGCGCGGTGCCTTCCGGACGAGGCAGTTGCGCCAGTGGCACTGATCGGCAGCGCAATCGCTGCAACGTCTACTGAGCTGGCGGACAAGCTTGCCGGCATGACCTATGGCCTATGCCGGCGATGGCCGCTTGGGTGCACTCTGCGGGGATTGCTCAGGGGAGTAGCAAGATGCGGCGAATCGTACGCAAGTGGGGATGTCTGTGCGCCATGGCCGCGTTCTGGCCCTGGCTGGCGATGGCGCAGCAGGCCGCTCCGGCGGCGGCAGCCTCGGTACCGGCCAGCGCTGCCAGCGCGGCGCTTCCCGACATTCCCTTCGCGGCCGCCGATGCCGCCGCGGTCACCGTGCCCAGCGCCGCGAATGCGTGGGGCGGCGAGCGCAGCGGCAGCGAGCCGACCTTGTCCGATCGCGTGGCGAGCTATCGCATCGACGCCGAGCTGGACGCGGCGAAACACACGGTGAGCGGCAAGCAGCACATGACCTGGCGCAACCGCAGCGATCGCCCGGTAAGCAAGGTCTACTTCCATCTGTACCTCAACGCGTTCCAGAACGAGGGCAGCACCTGGTTCACCGAGCGCAAGGTGCTCACCGCGCACGGTCGTTCGCGCGGCGCGGCGGCCTTGAAGAAAGGCGAGTGGGGCTGGATCGAGCTGACGCAGGTGAAGCAGGGCGACGCCGCGTTGAAGTGGCAGTTCGTGCAGCCCGACGGCGGTCCGGCCACCGACCAGACCGTGGTGCGCATCGACCTGGCCGAGCCGGTGCCGGCCGGCGGCACGCTGACCCTGGACATCGACTTCCTCAGCCAGCTGCCGCGGGTGGTCGAGCGCACCGGCTGGTTCGGCGACTTCAACCTGGTGGCGCAGTGGTTCCCGAAGATCGGCGTGCTGGAACTTCCCGGCGAGCGCGGTGCCACCGCGCCGCGCTGGAACGTGCACGAGTTCCATTTCAACAGCGAGTTCTACGCCGACTTCGGCCTGTACGACGTGCGCCTCACCGTGCCCGGCGACTACACCGTCGGCGCGGTCGGCAAGCTGCAGGGCCCGCCCGAGACGGCGAACGGCAAGAGCACGTACCACTTCGTGCAGGGCGACGTGCACGATTTCGCTTGGGTCGCGGCCAAGGGCTACAAGACGCTGGACGGCAGCTGGCAGGGGCCGGACAGCCCGAAGGTCGACGTGCGGGTGATCTATCCCGACGAATACGTGGCCAGCGCGAAGCCGGCGCTGCAGGCCACGATCGACTCGCTGACGTTCTTCTCGAACTCGCTGGGTGCCTACCCGTACGAGACGGTGACGGTGGTGGTGCCGCCGTACAACGCGTCGGAGGCGGGCGGCATGGAGTACCCGACGTTCTTCACCGCCGAGGGTTACGCCAAGGTCGAGCCGGGCACGCTCACGCAGTACATGCTCGATTTCGTCACCATCCACGAATTCGGCCATGGCTATTTCTACGGGCTGCTGGCCTCGAACGAATTCGAGGAGCCGATGCTCGACGAGGGCATGAACGAGTATTGGGACGGCCGCATGACGCGCGACAGCGGCGAGAAGATCGTGCTGGCGTCGGGCTGGATGAAGCGCCTCGGCATGACGCCGGCAATGACCGGCTTCGAAGCGGCGCGGCGCGGCGCCGGCCTGCATCAGCCGCCCGACCCGCTGGGCGCGAATGCGTGGAACCGCTTGTCCAGCAGCAGCTACGGCACGGTGTATTCGCGCACCGCCACCGCCATGCACGACCTGGAGGAGCGCCTCGGCAAACCGGTGCTGGAGCGTGCGATGCACGAGTACTACCGGCGCTGGCGTTTCCGCCACCCGTCGTCGGCCGACCTGCGCGCCACCCTGGCCGAGGTCTCCGGCAACCCGCAGGTGGTCGACGCAATTTTCGACCAGTACGTCTACGGCACCGCGCAGATCGACGACCGGGTCGCCAGCATCGACACCGCCGAAGTACTGCCGCAGGCCGGCAGCACGCTGAAGGACGGCAAGCGCAGCGAGCTCGACAGCGACGCTCTCGACAAGCAGGTCGACAGACAGCGCGAGGACTGGGACAAGGCCCATCCGAACGCGAAGCCGGGCGGCGGGCCGTTCCCGTGGCACAGTACCGTCACCGTGCGCCGCGACGGCGTGCCGGTGCCGCAACTGCTGCGGGTGAAGTTCGCCGACGGCAGTAGCGAGGACGTGCACTGGAACGATGACCGCCGCTGGGCCCGCTTCGACTTCACCAAGCCGGCCAAGGTGGTCTCGGCCACGCTCGATCCCGAGCAGAAGATCTACCTGGATGCGAACAAGCTCAACGACAGCCGGACGAGCAAGGCCGACGGCAGCGCCTCGCGCCGCTGGAGCGCGGATGCCGCGTCCTTGTTGCAGGCCTTCTATGCCTTGGTGGGGTCGCTGTGATGATGAACAAACATGCTTCCCGTCCGGTGGACCTTGGCGCCGCCATGCGCGCCCCGCTGGCGGCCATGCAATGGCGCCTGCTGCTGCTGTGGACGCTGTTGCTGTTGCTGCCGACCGCGGTGGTCAGCCTGCCGTTGTGGCGCAGCCTGAGCGGGTTGCTCGACCACTCGGTGCATGCGCAGGCATGGGCTGCGCAGTTCAGCCCGCTGATGTTCGGCGACACCATGTCGGCGCTCGGCGACGATACCGGCTGGATCAGCGGCGTAGCGATCCTCGGCCTGCTACTGACCTTGCTGCTGTCGCCGTTCCTCAACGGCATGCTGGTCGGCAGCGGACGCGCCAGCCGCGTGCTGGGTTTCGGCCACCTGCTCCAGTGCGGCATCGTCGAATATGGCCGCATGTTCCGCCTGATGCTGTGGTCGATCGTGCCGTATGCGGCGATGGTGGCGCTGATCGGCGTGGCCTTCGACGCGGTGGACCGGGTCGACGCCAGGGCCGTGTTGGAGTCGCAGGCGGACCGCACGTCGTACCTGGCGATCGGGCTGGCCGTGCTGCTGTTCGTGCTGGCGCAGGCCATCGTGGAGTCGGGGCGTGCCGCATTCATCGCCGACGGCAACCTGCGTTCGTCCACCCGCGCGTTCGGTCGCGGCTTCATGCAGTTGCTGCGGCGGCCGTTCAGCACGCTGCTGTGCTATTTGCTGATCAGCGCGATCGGTTATGCGCTGGCACTGGCGCTTGGCGTGGGCCGCGTGCACACCCCGGCGCTCGGCGTGACCGGCCTGGTGCTGGCGATACTGCTGGCGCAGCTGGTGGTGCTGGTGCTGGGCTGGGTGCGCGTGGCCCGCGTGTTCGCCCTGGCCGAAGTGGCGCGCTCGCTGTCGTCGTCGCGACGCGGCAGCGGTCTACCGCAGGCGTTGTAGGCCGCTCTTCATCGTCTTGCCGGCAGCTGCCGGCGGGCGATGGATCAGCCGTAGGCGCGGCGGTGTTCGCGGTGCGGCGGGTAGTAGGCGAACACGTGGCTGTGGCTGCCGTAGAAATCCATATCCTCGATGTGCTCGCCGCCGAGTCGCTCGGCGACCCGGTCGGAGGCTTCGTTGCCGATCCGCACCAGGCTGATCACGCGCTGGGCGTGCAATTGGTTCCAGGCGAAGTCGAGCACGGCATTGCCCGCCTCGGTGGCGTAGCCGTGGTGGCGATGCTCGGGCTTCAGCATCCAGCCCATTTCCAGGTCCGGCCAGCCGTCGGGGTACATCAGGCCGGCGCGGCCGATGAACTCGCCGCTGCCTTTCAGTTCCAGCGCCCACATGCCGAAGCCGCGCAGCTGCCAGTGGCCCAGCAGCATCGCCAGCGAACGCCAGGCGTTGGTGCGGTCCAGCGGTTCGCCGTCGCCGACCCAGCGCGTGCTGTCCGGGTCGGCCAGCATCGCGGCGTAGTCGTCGAAGTGCCGCTCGGTCAGTGCGGTGAGGCGCAGGCGCGCCGTTTCAATGGTTGGAATATCGAACATCACGATCAACGGTGGGCGGCAGCCAGCAGTTCGGCCAGTGCACGGGTGCTGCTGGCAAGACTCTCTTGCCAGGACAACCCAGTGATTGTCTCACCTGTGACCGAATCGACAAAATCCTCGGCCTGGCCGGGCGGCAACAGGTGCCGGTAGTCCACGGTGATCTCGCTGCCGGCGGGCAGTTCGGCCAGGGCAAACACGAAACCCAGGTGCCACAGCCCGTTCGGCGTGAAGCTGTGGTTGATGTAGCACTCGTCCGGCCAGTCCGGCGACAGCGTGTAGCGATCCTCGAACCAGCGCGCGCTGGCGTGGAACTGTGCGCGGAGCTCCGGCGAGGCCATGATGTCGGCGTAACGGAACGTCTGCTCGATGTCGTCCGGCGCGGTGATGATGCGCCCCGCCGCCACGGTTTCGTCGAGGAACAGGCCGTTGCCGGCGCCACGGATGGCGGAGGCGGCGATGTGGTAATGCGGCAGGATCATGGCAGGGCGGCAACAGGATGGGCGCGCGAGTGTAACGCAAGCGGCGCAGCCCGCCGTGGGCCGCGCCGCCCGGGTTCCCGGCTGGCGGGAACCGTCCTGCCGGCTACTTTTCGGCCGCTGCCTCCGCAACGGCGGCCTTTTTGCTTTTGTGCGCCGTCCTGGCGGGTGCGTCCGCTCCGGCGTCGGCCGTGGCAGCTTCGTCGGTGAGCAGGATCGCGCTGCGGTTGCGCTCGATCGTGGCCTTGCCGATGCCCTTGACGTGGTTGAGGTCGTCGGCCTTCTTGAACGGGCCGTGGGCTTCGCGCCAGGCCACGATGGCCTCGGCCTTGGACGGGCCGATGCCATCCAGCGATTTGGCGATGGCGGCTGCATCCGCCTGGTTGATGTTGACCGGTGTGGCGGCGAGCAGCAGGCCCGGTACGGCGAGAGCGAGTGCAAGGGCGATCGCGACGAGTTTGTTGAACATGGCCTTTCTCCTTGGGCGGTGGTGACGGCATCCCGGTGCCGCCAGCGCACTATGGCGCCGGGGTGCAGGGCCGCGCAGTCGGAGGCGCCGCAAGGTCGGCGTGCGCGATGCTCGCTTTCGTCTGTGGGCGGCTTCCGATCGCGTGTCGGTGTGGCCGAAGTGCGGCTGTTACAATGCCGGTCTTGTCCGCCTGATGGAGCTTCACCATGGATACTGCCCGCCTTTCGCGCTTTGTCAGCGGCTTGTGGGACGACGAAATCGTGCCGCAGCTGGTTGAATACATCCGTATTCCCAACAAGTCGCCGATGTTCGACAAGGACTGGGTGGCGCACGGCTACATGGACGCCGCGGTGAAGCTGATGGAAACCTGGGCGCGCTCCAAGCTGAGCCAGCTGCCGGGTGCCACGCTGGAAGTGGTGCGGCTGGAAGGGCGCACGCCGCTCATCTATATCGAGGTGCCGGGCCAGGGCGACGACACCGTCATGCTGTACGGCCACCTCGACAAGCAGCCGGAGATGACCGGCTGGGCCGACGGCCTGGGTCCGTGGACGCCGGTGATCAAGGGCGACAAGCTGTACGGTCGCGGCGGCGCCGACGACGGCTACGCGATCTTCGGCTCGCTGGCCGCGTTGCTGGCGCTGCACGAGCAGGGCATTCCGCATGCGCGCTGCGTGGTGATGATCGAGGCGTGCGAAGAATCGGGCAGCTACGACCTGCCGTTCTATGTCGACCACCTGGCCGCGCGCATCGGCAGCCCGTCGCTGGTGGTGTGCCTGGATTCGGGCTGCGGCAACTACGACCAGCTGTGGCTGACCACTTCGCTGCGCGGCATGACCGGCGGCAACCTCACCGTGCAGGTGCTGGAAGAAGGCGTGCACTCGGGCGATGCGTCCGGCGTGGTGCCATCCAGCTTCCGCATCCTGCGTGATCTTTTGTCGCGACTGGAGGATCCGGAAACCGGCACGATCAAGCCGAAGGAACTCTACGTCGAGATCCCCGCGCAGCGGGTCGAGCAGGCGAAGCTGTCGGCCGAGGTGCTGGGCGACGACATCTACGACAAGTTCCCGTGGGTGGAAGGCATGCAGCCGGTCACCAAGGATCTGGCCGAGCTGGTGCTCAACCGCACCTGGCGTCCGCAACTGGCGGTGACCGGCATCGGCGGCATTCCGCCGCTGGAAAGCGCCGGCAACGTGCTGCGCCCGCAGACCTCGGTGAAGCTGAGCCTGCGCGTACCGCCCACGTTGAACGGCGCCAAGGCCGGCGAGTTCGTCAAGCAGCTGCTGGAGAAGAATCCGCCGTACGGCGCCAAGGTCACGTTCACGCTGGAGAAGGACGGCAGCGGCTGGAACGCGCCGGCACTGTCGCCGTGGCTGGAGCAGGCGGTCGGCGACGCCTCGCAGAATTACTTCGGCGCGCCGGCCACCTACATGGGCGAAGGCGGCAGCATTCCGTTCATGGGCATGCTGGGCGAGAAGTTCCCGAAGGCGCAGTTCCTGATCACCGGCGTACTCGGCCCGCATTCCAATGCGCATGGCCCGAACGAATTCCTGCACATCCCCACCGGCAAGAAGGTCAGCATGGTGGTGGCCGAGGTGGTGGCGCGCCATCACCAGCAGGGCGGCAAGGCCTGAGCGCGATCGTCGGGCCATGAGCATGGACACCGGCTGGCTGGCCGACAACTGGGCGCAGATCCGCCGCCGCGTCGACGCGGCGTGCCGCGAGGCCGGCCGCGACCCGGCCGACGTAGGCATCCTGCCGGTCAGCAAGACGTTCGGCCCGGAACTGATCCGGGCCGGCGTGGCTTTGGGCATGCGCCGCTTCGGCGAGAACAAGGTGCAGGAGCTCCGCGACAAGTCCGCGCCGCTGGCGGACTGCGGCATCGACTGGGTGATGATCGGCCACCTGCAGACCAACAAGGCCAAGGACGTGGCGCGGCTGGCCAGCGAAGTGCAGTCGCTGGACCGGCTGGAACTGGCCGAGGCGCTGGACCGCCGACTGCAGCACGAGGGTCGCGCGATCGACGTACTGGTGCAGGTGAAGACTTCGTCCGAGCCCAGCAAATATGGACTGCCGCCTGAACAGCTGCCGGGTTTCCTGAACGTCCTGCGCGGCTACGACACTTTGCACGTGCGCGGCCTGATGACCCTGGCGATCCACTCCAGCGAGCCGGCCGAAGTGCGTGGCTGTTTCCGCCTGCTGCGCGAGCTGCGTGATCGGGCCATGGTGCAAGATCATGATTTGACGAAGCTTTCCATGGGTATGAGCGGGGATTTCCCGCTTGCCATCGCGGAAGGGGCGACCGAGGTGCGGATCGGTACGGCGATCTTCGGTAGCCGGCCCTATCCGGATTCGTATTACTGGCCGGAGTCGCCTGACGCGGCATAAATCCAGTTGAATCAACGGTTTGAATGGAATGTGCGCCGCGTCGCCGTTTTTTGAAACGGCAGGGTTCAATTAACCTCAATCGAACATCTGGCCGGTCTCTTCTTGTTAAGTTCACTACTTCGTCACGTCGTCAGCTTCAGCTGGGCGGCTAATCCTGTGAACAACAAGGGATTTTTCCCAGCATGCCCATCAAGCAACTGACCGTCGCCGCCGCGCTCGTTTCCGTGCTGCTGGTATCCGGCCCGCTTCAAGCCAGAAACACCCCGGCCGTCATCGACAGCGCGGTCGTTGCCCACCTCGGTTCACCCTTGTTGAGCCAGTTGCCGGCATTCAACCCGGCGCCGGCGCTGGCGCAGTCCGTGGTTCCCGACGCGGCCTCGGTGCTCGCCGGCAACCGTGCCGCGACGGAACAGGCTGCCGTGGCCGACGTCGCCGCGACGGACGAACAGGACGTGGCAGTGGCCACCGCCAGCGCGGACATCACCGACCTGCGCAAGTCGCTGATCGCGATGGCGATGAAACTGCGCGACACCCGCTACGTGCGCGGCGGCCGCGATCCCTCCACCGGTTTCGATTGCAGCGGCTTTGTCCGCTATGTGTTCGCACACGCCGTCGGCATGCAGCTGCCGCGCAACTCCGCTTCGCAGTTCCTGGCTGGCCTCAAGGTCAATCGGGCCGACATGCAGCCGGGCGACCTGGTGTTCTTCCGCACCCATGGCAAGCGGCGCATCTCGCACGTCGGCATCTACATCTCGAACGGCCGCTTCATCCACTCGCCGGCCAGCGGCAAGTCGGTGGAGATCTCCAGCTTGCACGAGAGCTACTGGGCCAAGCGCTTCGCCGGCGCCAAACGCCCGGAAGCGATGGCGCAGGTGGTCGACAAGGGCTGAGCTGTCTTGCCGGTCTCTCCGCAAAGCCGCCGCAAGGCGGCTTTTTGCTTGCCGCGGCGGGTGAACGATTGCCGCCGGGTGCGGTCAGCTGCCCGGTGCGCCGTTATGCTGTCGCTGATCCCACGGAAACTGCCTGATGCCTTTTGACTTGCCGCCCGTCACACGCAACCTGCTGATTGCCAACGTGGCGGTGTTCCTGCTGCAGCAGGTGATGGGCCAGCTTCTGATGGTGTATTTCGCGCTGTGGCCGCTCGGCTCCGGCCTGTTCGGGGTGTGGCAGATCGTCACCAGCGCGTTCATGCATGGCAGCATCACCCACATCATGTTCAACATGCTCGCGCTGTACATGTTCGGTGGCGCGATCGAGCGCACCTTCGGCGCACGCAATTTCACCGTCTACTACTTCGTCTGCGCGATCGTCGCCTCGCTGCTGCAGCTGGCGGTGCTGTGGTTCTTCCCGCCACCCCAGTACGGCCCCACGCTGGGCGCTTCCGGCGCGATCTTCGGCCTGCTGCTGGCGTTCGGCATGCTGTATCCGCACGAGAAGGTGATGCTGATCTTCCTGCCGATCCCGATGCCGGCGTGGCTGTTCGTGACCCTCTATGCCGCTGCCGAACTGACCATGGGCGTGACCGGGATCGAGCCGGGCGTCGCCCATTTCGCCCATCTCGGTGGCATGCTGGGTGGCCTCGTGCTGATCCAGTACTGGCGCGGGCGGCTGCCGTGGAAGCCGAAACGGCGCCTGCTGCGCTGAGGCTTCAGCGCAGCGCCAGGAAATCCGCGCTGACCACGAAGCGCACTGCATCCAGCCGCAGGCGCGACTGCGGCAGTGCGGTGAGCAGATCGGAGCGCTCGGCGGCCACGGCGGCGATTTCCGCCTCGCTGACCGACGGGTTCACCGCGTGCAGCGCCCGCAGGCGCGACAGCTCCGCATCCAGCGTCTCCGTGGCCAGGCTCACGGCCTCGTCGATGCGCGCTTGCCCGCGCGTACCGGCCAGCGTCTCGGCGCGCTCCAGCATCGGCGGCACCAGCTTGCCGAGGAACTTGCGGTAGCGCGCCACTTCGATGTTGCGGTCGCTGGCCTTGCGCAGTGCGATCTCGCTGGGCGCGAAATCGGCGCGCTCGGCCAGCCGGGTGTCGACGGTGACCACGATCGGCAGGATCGGCAGGAAGCGCTCGGCGTCGAGCCGGCGATCGGCCACGCATTCCAGCACGAACACCGCCTGCAGCAGCGCCGTGCGCGGCGACAGCACGTCGTCGACCATGAAGGCGGCGTTGCCCTGCTCGCCGGACAGCGCCAGATCCATGGCGCCGGCGACCAGCGGGTGATCCAGTCGCAGCAGCGGCAGCTCTTCGCGCGCCAGCGCCACCTCGCGCGCGAACGTCACCGACTGCGGGCCGTCGGCGAAGCCGGGCAGGGCGTCGGTGGACAGGTATTGCGGATCGAGCAGCAGCACCTGGCCGCCGAGCTCCTCGGCGTGGATGCCGAAGGCTTCCAGCAGGCGTTGCACGAAGGCGTCGCGGCCGGGGTCGTGGTCTTCGCGGGCGAACGCCTGCTGCAATTCGTCGGCGTGCAGGTCGCGGCTGGCGGCGAGTTCCAGCAAGTGGTCGCGGCCGCCGCGGATCAACTCGGCCATCTGCTCGTGGCTGGCGTGGGTGTCGGTGAGCAGGGCGTCCAGTTCCTGGTCGCGGTTGTCGTCGCCGCGGGCGTGCTCATCGGCCAGCCGGGTCAGCGGCTCGCCGTAGCGGCGCAGCAGCTCGCGGCCGTCGGCGGGACTCATGCGGAACGCATCGACGCCTTCGTCGTACCAGCGCGCCAGCACGTGCTGGGCGCTGTCGGCGACGGCGAGGATGTGGATGTCGATGTCGTGCTTCTGGCCGATCCGGTCGAGCCGGCCGATGCGCTGTTCGAGCAGGTCCGGGTCCAGCGGCAGGTCCCACAGAATCAAGCGGTGCGCGAACTGGAAGTTGCGGCCTTCCGAGCCGATCTCCGAACACAGCAGCAGGCGCGCGCCGTCGGGCTGGGCGAAGTACGCGGCATTGCGGTCGCGCTGGATGATGCCGAGGCCTTCGTGGAAACGCGCCACGCCGACGCCGCTGCGGGTGCGCAGCGCTTCTTCCAGCGCCAGCACTTTCGCCTGGCTGCGGCAGATCAGCAGAAACTTGTCCTGCGGGTGGCGTTCGAGCAGGGCGATCAAGGTGTCGATGCGCGGGTCGGCGGCGTAGTCGATTTCGATCAGTGCCGGCGGCTGCTGGATGTCGGCGTGGAACTCGGCCAGCAGCGCCTGGCGCGTGCTTTCCTCGATGGTGTCGGCGTCCAGCAGATGCCACTCGGGCAGGCGTTTCGGAAAGCCGCCGACACCGGCGCGGTTGTTGCGGAACATCGCGCGGCCGGTGCCGTGACGGTCGATCAGTGCGGCCAGCAGTTCGCGGGCGTGGGCGGGTTGGGTCGAGTCGTTCAACTGCGCGGTGAGCGTCGCGTCGCCGTGGAACGCTTCGGCGAGGGTGATGCGCTGGGCATCGTCGAGCGCTTCGCCGTCGAGCAGGCGGTCGGCGATTTTCGACAGCGCCAGGTAGGTATCGGCTTCGGCCAGATAGCCGTCCAGATCGTGGTAGCGCTGCGGATCGAGCAGGCGCAGGCGAGCGAAGTGGCCACTGCGGCCGAGCTGTTCCGGGGTGGCGGTGAGCAGGATCACGCCGGGGATCGCCGCGGCCAGCTTCTCCACCATCGTGTAGCGCGGGCTGGCCGCTTCCGGCGACCACGCCAGATGGTGGGCTTCATCGACCACCAGCAGGTCCCACGGCGCATCCAGCAGTTGCTGCGCATGTTTGGGTGAGTTTTCGAGAAAGCCGAAATCGGCGATCACCAGTTGCTCGTCCTCGAACGGATTGCCGCCATCGGCTTCCAGCGCCTCGCAGCGCTCCTCGTCGTAGATCGCGAAGCTGAGGTTGAAGCGGCGCAGCATCTCCACGAACCACTGGTACACCAGCGTGTCGGGCAACAGCAGCAGCACGCGCGAAGCGCGCCCGGTGGCGAGCTGGCGCGCGATGATCATGCCCGCCTCGATGGTCTTGCCCAGGCCGACTTCGTCGGCCAGCAGCACCCGTGGCGGACGCCGCGCGGAGGCGATGCCGGCCACGCGCAGCTGGTGCGGCACCAGTCCGATGCGCGCGGCACCGAGGCCCCACATCGGCGAACGGCGTGCCTCGGCACGCCGCTTGAGGCCTTCCAGGCGCAGCTCGAATTGCGCCACGGCGTCGGTGCGGCCACCGACCAGGCGGTCGTCGGCCTGGCTCACGCTCTGCTCGTCGTCGAGCTGGCCTTCGTGCAACTCGCGGCCCTCGCCACGATAGATCAGCAGTTCGTCCTTGATCTCGACGCGCTCGACCAGGAACGCGATGCCCTTGCCGGCGACACGCTGGCCGGCGCGGAACTCGGCGCGCAGCAGCGGCGCCGAGTCGATCGCATACGGGCGCAGCACGCCGGCCTTGGCGAACAGCACCTGCACCCCGCGCCCTTCGACGCGCAGGACGGTGCCGAGGCCAAGCTCGGGTTCGGCGGAGGAGATCCAGCGTTGACCAGGAACGAACATTTTTCAGCCGGGTTGCTTCAGGGGGCCGACGATTATCCGCCGCGGGGCGCGCGCTGGGAACCATCGCCGGCTGCGACGGCCATCCGGCCGCCGCGTCGTGCGCTCAGGTTTCGGCCCACTGGCGCAGCAGGTTGTGATAGACGCCGGTCAGCTGCAGCAGCGCGGCGGCATCGGCACCGGTCTGGGTCAGGCGCTGGATCGAGGCGTCCAGCTCGAACAGCAGGCGCCGCCGGCTATCGTCGCGAATCAGGCTTTGCACCCAGAAGAACGAGGCCACGCGCGCGCCGCGGGTCACCGGCGCGACGCGGTGCAGGCTGCTGGACGGGTAGACGATCAGGTCGCCGGCCGGCAGTTTCACTTCGTGTTCGCCGTAGGTGTCGTTGACGATCAGTTCGCCGCCGTCGTATTCGTCCGGCTCGCTGAGGAACAGCGTGCAGGAGACGTCGCTGCGCAACTGCGCATCGCCCGACAGCGCCATCACGGCGCCGTCGACGTGGAAACCGTACTGGCCGCCGCCCTGGTAGCGGTTGAAACGCGGCGGCAGGGTGCGCAGCGGCAACGCCGCCGCGTGGTAGAGCGGGCTCCTCGCCAGCGCCGCCAGCACCGCTTCACCCAGTTGCCGGCGCAGCGGCGAGGCCTCCGGCAGCTGCTGGTTGCGTTTCACCTGGGCACCTTGCGCGCCGACGGTCTCGCGGCCGTCGGTCCAGTCGGCCGCGTCGAGCACGGCGCGCATCTGCGCGATCTGTTCGCAGCTGAGGACGTCGGGTATGTGCAGCAGCATGGCGGGTTCCTGAGGAGCCGGGCGGTGAAGCCTGAGGATCAGAAGCGGATGTTGGCGGTGAGCATCGCCGCGCGCGGCGTGCCCGGGGTGTAACGGTAGCCGCTCTTGTTGATCGCCGCGACGTAGTCCTTGTCGAACAGGTTGTACAGGTTCAACTGCAGGTCGACGTGCTTGTTGACCGGGTAACTGGCCATCGCGTCGAACACCCAGTACGCCTCGGTGTAGGCCGGCGTGCCGACCGCGCCGTCGGTGCCGCGCTTCATTTCGCCGGCGTAGCGGGCGCCGCCGCCGATGGTGAGGTTGAACGGCAGGTGGTAGGTGGTCCACGCGGTGAACGCGCTCTTCGGCGTGTAGGCCAGGTCGCTGGAACCGTCGTTGGCGACGGCATTGCCGTTGATCACCTTGGCATCCATGAGGGTGTAGCCGGCGCTGACCGCCCAGTTGTCGCTGAGCTTGCCGATCGCGCTCAGTTCGATGCCCTGCACGCGCTTCCTGCCGATCTGGTAGTACTGCAGGTCGACCGGATCCTGCACCAGATCGTTGCTGACGGTGGTGCGGTACAGCGCGCCGGTCAGCAGCAGCTTCTCGCCGAGCAGGTCCCACTTCGTGCCCAGCTCGATCGTGCGCGCCTTCTGCGGGTCGAGGTTCGGGTTGTCGGCGCTGTTGGCGGCGCTGCTGAGGGTGAGCGTGTTGCCGCCCGGCGGCTCCTGCGACACGGCGAAGTTCGCGTAGATGCTGCCGTTGGCGGCCGGCTTGTACAGCACGCCGAGCTTGTAGTTGGGCAGGTTGCCGGATTTGCTGCTGTCCACGCCGGGCAGCACGCTGCCGGCCGGCAAGGCGCCGCAAGCCGGACCGTTGCGGGCGCCGCAGACCACCATGCTGCTGAAGTCGGTGGTGTAGTGGTCCAGCCGCATGCCGGCGTTGAGCTGCCATTGCTCGTTGAACTTCAGCGTATCGAACAGGTAGGCGGCCGCGGTATCGGTCTGGCCCGCGCTGTGCGCCCCGGTGCGGCCGTAGACCAGGCCGCTGACGTCGGCGTTCGGGCGGTACAGGTTCGCCGCCGGCCACGTGCTGCCGTTGAGCGCGGCCAGGCCGACCGTGCCGGCTTTTTCGCGGGTCAGCTCGATGCCGGCGCTGAGATTGTGCGTGATGCCGCCGGTGTCGAAATTCGCGGTGACGTTGCTCTGGTTGGTGAGGATGCGGTTGGTCTGGTCCTTGAAGGTCGGCAGGCTGCGCGCGATGGTCCAGGTCGAGAGATCGGCGGCGTCCGGCGTGAGCAGGTTGGCGGTATCGCCCCGGAACGAGGTCAGCAGGTAGTCCTGGTGCGTGCGGCCCCAGCGGGTGGTGTTGTGCAGGACCACGTCGGGCGAGACGTCGTGTTCGACGATGGCGGTGAACATGTCCGCCTCGACGTCGTCGTGGTCGGCCCGGGTGCCGTAGAAGTTCTGCGGGTCGACCATGGCGGCGTCGGCGAGGAACGGGCGCGCCGGATCGGGACTGCCGTAGCCGGGCAGGCCGAGGGTCGGCACGCCGCCGTCGGGCAGGTTGTCCTGCCGCACGTGCAGGAAGTCGAGGTAGACGCGGGTCGGCGTCTTCAGCCCGAACGCCAGCGACGGGGCGATGCCCCAGCGGTTGTTCTCGACCTTGTCGCGTCCCGGCACGCCGCTGTCCTGGCCCATCGCGTTGAGGCGGAAAGCGGAGTGCTCGCCCAGCGTCTGGTTCCAGTCGGCGGTGGCGCGCCGGTGCTGGCCGCTGCCGTAACCGATCGAGCCGGAGATGCCGTTGCCCAGCTGCGGCTGCTTGCTGACCAGGTTGACCGAACCGGTGGGCGCGGTGCGACCGTAGTCGGTGCCGGCCGGGCCCTTGGCGACTTCCACCTGCTCGACGTTGAACACGTCGCGCGAGATCGAGCCGAGATCGCGCACGCCGTCGACGAAGATGCTGCCGGACGTATCGAAACCGCGCATGTAGATGCCGTCGCCGGTGCTGGTGGTGCCGTTCTCGCCGACGTAGAACGTGCCCACGCCCGGGCTGTTGCGCAGCGCCTCGGTCAGCGTGGTGGCGCCCTGCTGCTGGATCAGTTCCTTGGTGATCACGCTGATGGTCTGCGTGGTGTCCAGCAGCGGCTGGGTGAATTTCGGCGAGGACAGCTTGTCGACGCGGTAGTCGTTGCCGGTGGTGGCTTCCACCTTCACGCCCGGCAGGTTCTTCGCGGTAGCGGTCTGGGCGTCGGGGGAAGCGAGCACGTCGGCGGCTGCCGCGGGGTGGGCCCATGCCAGGCCGGTGAACAGGGTCGCGGCCGTCAGCATGCCCGCCGTCGATGGCTGTTTGCGGGAGTTGACGACGTGCTTGCGCGATTTGATGGGTGACATGGAGATTCCGTTGGCAAATGTTGCGTGCGTGTCGACAGGGCCTGGCGGGTCTGGCGCATGCAGGTGTTTCGCAATGGCTGGATGCAGGTTTCGGATGGATCGGGAGCGCGGCCGATTGGCTGCGTGCGTCGCGTGGACCGGCGCGCTGTCCCCCGAAGTCCGGCCGGTACGTGGCTTGCGAAGCGCACCGGCCGGTGCAGCTGCATACGATATTTTTAATGAGAATGATTTGCAATACCTTCGAGTGAACTCCGCGCTTCCGTGCTCGCGAAGTGCGCCGGGTGCCCTTCCACGAAAAAGGCCCCGCATTCGCATGCGGGGCCTTTGGGTTCATGCCGCGATGGGTTGCGGCATCGGGTGGCGTCGGCTTACCAGATCTTCACCTGCTTGTCGGCCGGAGCCACCATCGCGTCGCCCGGCTTGCACTGGAACGCGCTGGCGAAAGCCGGCATGTTCGATGGCGCGCCGATCGCGCGCAGCGCGGCCGGTGCGTGCGGGTCGGCATTGAGCTGCAGCAAGGCCTGCTTCTCGCGGATGGAACCACGCCACACGCGAGCCCAGTTCAGGAAGAAGCGCTGGTCCTGGGTGTAGCCCTCGATCTGCTTGCCGGCTTCCTCGGGATTCTTCTTCAGCGCGACCTGCAGTGCGTCGTAGGCCGCGTTCAGGCCGCCCAGGTCGCCGATGTTCTCGCCCAGGGTCAGCTTGCCGTTGACGTGCGCGTCCGGCTTGTCCTTGATCGGCGTATAGGCATTGAACTGGGCGACCAGCTTGTCGGTGCGCGCGTCGAACTTCTCGCGGTCGGCCTTGCTCCACCAGTTGACGTTGTTGCCGGCACCGTCGAACTGGCTGCCTTCGTCGTCGAAGCCGTGGCTGGCCTCGTGGCCGATCACCGCGCCGATGCCGCCGTAGTTGATCCCGTCGTCGGCCTTGGCGTCGAAGAACGGCGGCTGCAGGATCGCGGCCGGGAAGTTGATCGTGTTGTCGGTCGGGTTGTAGTACGCGTTGACCGTCTGCGGGGTCATGCCCCATTCCTTGCGGTCGGTCGGCTTGCCGATCTTGGCGATGTCGTAGTCGTAGTTGAACTTCGCCGCCGCCATCACGTTGCCGTAGTAGTTGTCGCCGGCGACGTTCAGGCCCGACCAGTCGCGCCACTTGTCCGGGTAGCCGATCTTCGGCAGGAACGTATTCCACTTGGCGATCGCCTTGGTCTTGGTCTCGTCGCTCATCCAGTCCAGGTTCTGGATGCGCGCCTTCAGTGCGTTGCGCACGTTGTCGACCAGTTCCTGCGCACGCGCCTTCGCTTCGGGCTTGAACATCTCGGCCACGTACAGCTGGCCCAGCGCTTCGCCCATCGAGCCGTTGACGGCGCCCAGCACGCGCTTCCAGCGGGCCTTCTGTTCCGGCTGGCCGGACAGGGTCTTGCCGTAGAACGCGAACTTGTTGTCCTGGAAGTTCTTGCCCAGGTAGTTCGACGCGTCGTCGATGGTGTGGAAGCGCAGATAGGCCTGCCACTGGGCGATCGGTGCCTTGGCGAGCAGCTTGTCGAATTCGGCGAAGAACTTCGGCTGCGACAGCGAGAAGCCCTTGTCTACGGTCACGCCCTGGGCGGCGAAGAATTTCTCCCAGTTGAAGTGCGGGGTGGCCTGGTCGGCGTCCTTGACGCTGACGAAGTGGTACTGGTTCTCCGGCGTGCGTGCGTCGACCGGCGACAGCGAGGCGGCCGCAAGCTTGGTCTCGAACGCCAGCACGTCGGCCGCCTGCTTCTTGGCGTCGGCCTCGGCCACGCCGGTCAGTTCCAGCGCCTTGGCGATGTAGGCGACGTAAGCGTCGCGGATGTCCTGGTACTTGGCGTCGCTGTAGTAGTCCTTGGTCGGCAGGCCCAGGCCGGCTTCGTTGGCGTACGCGATCTGCATGTCGGCGTGCTGGAAGTCGGCGCCGGAGCCGAACGCGAACACCTGGCCGTCGCCCTCGACGTAGCTCTTGCTGATGTAGTCGGCCACGTCGCCGCCGTTCTTCAGGCCGGCGATGGCGTCGAGCTTCGGCTTGATCGGATCGAAGCCGGCCTTCTCGATGGCCGCTTCGTCCATGCCGGACTGGAACAGCAGGCCGATCTTCTGCTCGATCGAGCCGGCCTTGGCCGTGGCGGCGCCCTTGGCGGCCTTGTCGACGATGTCGTGCTGGGTGTTCAGGCTGGACTCGGCCAGCTGGTCGAACGCGCCCCAGCGGGTGCGGTCGGCCGGGATCGGGTTGGCGGCAACCCACTTGGCGTTGACGAAGCCGTTGAAGTCCTGGCACGCGTTGATGTTCGTATCGATCTCGCTGACATCGAAGATGCTCTTGCCGAGGTCGGCGGCGGCCGTGCTGCTGGCGGCCGCGGCGGTGCTGGCCGGTGCGGGTGCGTTGGCGGCCGGTTCCTGCTTGCCGCAGGCGGTCAGCGCCAGGCTTACGGCCAGTGCCAGCGCCAGGGGCTTCAGATACTGCTTGGTCATGGATGTCCCTCTGTAAGTGATGTGTGGTTGTTGTCTGGCCGCGCCGTCGGATCCCCCCGGAACGCGGACATGGCCGTTCACGCTAGGTCAAACGTCATGGGTGGCACAGTGTCAAAGGTCAGGGGTGCCATGGCCGCCAGCAGGCTGGACAGGCGTCGACAAATGCTGCAGCTGTGCGGCGTCCAGGCGCAGCACGGGGTAGGCGCCGACGTGCTGGGTGGCGTACCAGGGCGAGCGTTCGAAGAAGAACGCCAGCCGGGCGCGCGGATCGGCGGCGAAGGCCGGATCGTCATGCAGCTTCTGCGCGAACGCGGCCTTCAGCGCCGGGTCCTTCGCCAGCATCTCGCGCGCCAGCTGTTCCACCACGCGCGGCTCGCCGTATTCCTTGGCCTCGAACACCGCATCGAGGTAGCCCCAGCGCAGCAGCGAGTCCGGCGCCTGCGGTTCGAGCAGTTCGATCGCCACGTTGGCGGCGCGCTGGTCCAGCGGCACGATCGCCGAGCCGGCCGGCAGGGTCGCCTCGCGCGGCACGGCGTGCAAGGTGAAGTCGCGCAGCATCAGGTGGCCTTCGAACGGCTTGTCGGCCCACGTCGGATCGTCGAGCTGGTAGCCCTCGGCGCGGAGCGTCTGCACTCGTTCGGTGCGCCGGTAGCGAATGCCGTGGGCGTCGAGCTTGTCGATGATCGTGGTCCACTGCGCCGGCACCACGTAGGCGGCCGGCGGGGCGATCGACAGGTCCGGCAGCAGGCCGTTCCAGTTGTCGATGCGGTAACTCTTCGGCTGGCCGGGGTCGTAGCGGATCCACTCGCTGTTGGAAATGTCGCTGTGGCTCAGCGTGAACGCGTAGCCCTTGAGTTCGTACTTCGTCGATTGCGGATCCGGCTTGAACGTTAGTGGCACCAGCGCATGCGCCTGGTGGGCACGGGCGATGGTGTCGGCATCGGCTTTGGCGGTAGTAGCCAGCAGGTCGGCCGGATGCTGGTTGATCTGCTCCAGCAGCGACTCGACCAGGTCGTAGACGGCCCGCACGCGGTTCGCGTACGGCTTCAGCATGTGCGTCTCGATCAGCAGCGCGGGACGGTTCTGCAGCGCGGCGTAGCCGGTGGAGAAGCGCGGGCCGGAACCGAAGTTCACTAGCCCCAAGCGCGGGTCGCGGCCGTCCTTGAACTCCAGGTAGATCGAGGCGAGGTGGCCGCGTTTCTCGTACGCGGGTAGTGCGTGGTTGACGATGGCGTCGTGCTGCCATGCGCTCACCGCCGGGTCGAGCTTGTGTGGGTCTTCGGTGTACCAGGTGAGGTCGTACTGATAGTCGGCGCCGTCGGTGGTGTGCACGTCGATCAGGAAGTCCGGCAGCCAGCGCTGCCACAGCTTCAGCCATGCGCGCATTTCCGGCGCATCGGCTTTCACATAGTCGCGGTTGAGGTTGAGGTACTGCGACTGGCCGCGGAAGCCCATGCGGTCCGGGCCGTTCTGGTTGATGCGGTGGTACGGCGAAGCATTCTCGTGGCCGTCCACGCTGAACACCGGGATGTAGACCAGCACCACGTGGTCGAGCAGGCGCGGGTACTTGCCGGTGACCGCGATATCGCGCAGCAACATCAGCCCGGCGTCCTTGCCCTCGATCTCGCCGGGGTGGATGCCGGCCTGCAGCAGCACCACGGGTTTGTGCGCGGCGCGCGCGGCGGCGGGGTCGAACGTGCCGTCGCCGCTGGCGATCACCACCGTCATCGGCCGGCCTTCGGGCGTACTGCCGAAGGTTTGCAGACGGATCACGTCCGGCGCCGCCCGTTGCAGGCGTTGCAGATACGCCAGCGTGTCGGCGTAGCTGGGCGTGCTGCGGAAGTGGGTGGCTTCGGCCGGAGTGATCCAGTCGGCCGCACCCGGGCCAGCTGCATGGGCGGACGAGACGGCAACACCAAACAGGAGGGACAACAGGACGCGGCGCAGGCTCATGCAGGGGTCCCGGTTTCGTCGCGATGCGGCAGCGCCGGCGAAGCAGGCAGCGTATCGGGCGCCACCGCGCCGCCGGAGATGATGAAGGCCATCGCCTGGTCCATCGTCCAGTCGGTCGGGGTCAGTTCGCCCAGCGGCAGCACGACGAGATAACCGCCCGTGGGATTCGGCGTGGTCGGGATGAACACCGCCGCCATCTCGCGGCCGCTGCCTTCCTCGATCATCACCCGGGTGACGAAGCCGACCACCTTCATGCCGCGACGGGGGAACTCCACCAGCACCACGCGCTGCACCCCGGACGGCTTGTTCTGCAGCACCGCCATCAGCTTCTTGGTGCCGCCGTAAATCGTCTGCACCAGCGGAATGCGCGCCAGCAGGGCGTCGAAGCCACTGAGGAAACGCTGGCCGATCACCCGGTTCGCCACGAAGCCGAGCAGGTACAGCGCGACCAGGGTGATCACCAGCGCGACGATGAAAACCAACCACTCCATCTTCAGCGATTCGGCCGTATGCGGCGCCACCAGCGCCAGGCCATTCAGCAGTGCGGCCACCAGCGGCGCGCCGATGCCGGCCAGCACGCCCAGCACGAACTTGAACACCAGCCAGGTTACCCACAGCGGGATGAAGGTGAGCAGTCCGGTCAGCAGGTAGCGTTTGAGGCGCAGGCGGGGCATGGAGTGGTCCGCGTGTGAGGGGATTCCGCATTGTAGGCGACGGCGGCGGGGCCTTGTGGGAGCGACTTCGGTCGCATTGCCATGGCTTGTTCCGGCATGCGGAGCGCAGAGCTTCCCGCAGGCCTTCGTCCACGCATGCATCAAATATGATGCTATGGTGCCGTCACACCATGGAAGGGACGTGCGGATGAAGTACAGCGAGTTCATCCGGTGGCTGAAGCGGCAAGGTGTGACATTCGAGCCCGGCAAAGGCAGCCATCAGCTGGTGCGGTATCGAGGGCGCACCTCGGTGTGTCCCAGCCACGGCTCGAAAGAGATGCCCGAGCCCTTGCGCAAGGCGATCCTGAAAGACCTTGGCCTGCAAGGGCCGAGGCAATCTGCGGAGTGAGCAGCATGGCGAAAAATCGCACGATCATTGACGCGGTGCCGTCCGGCTATGCGGTAGCGCTGGAGCGGCACGGCGACGCCGTGTTGGTGTCCTGCCCGGACATTCCCGAAATGCACGCGGTGGTCTACGAGCATCAACGAACCGAAGAAGAAGTGCTGGATGCCATCGAAACGGCCCTGTACGGCTACATGCAGGATCGACGCCCCATCCCGGCGGCCAGGGCGAGCACGCGTCGGCGGCTGATGATCTACCTGCCAACCCTCACCAAGGCCAAGCTCGCTCTATACGGTGCCGTGCTGGATCAGGACTTGAGCAAGGCCGAACTGGCACGCAGGCTTGGTTTGCCGCGTCCGTCGGTGGATCGCCTGCTGGACGTGCGCCACGGCTCGCGGATGGAACAACTGGACGCGGCGCTGGAGTTGCTCGGGCGTCGTCTGGAAGTGCAAGTGAGCGAGGCCGCCTGAACCGGCATGACCGGGTCGGTATGGAAGACAACCCCGTTTGGCGCTTGCCGGGTATCGGGCAACCGCTCCTGCGTTGCCTCCACTCGGGCATCCATGCCCTCGTCATGCGCTCGCCTGCCTTGGCGAAAAGGAGCCGACGTCCTGTCGTCCCCGACCCACCGCCGCACAGAGGCCCCGGGTAGGGCAGCTGGCCATCCATCCCCTACACCACGACGCGCTCCAAGCCCGCAGCGGCGGGTTGTTACCCTCCTCGCGCCGCCGATCGGGCGGCTTGCGACATACAAGGAGTGTTTCCATGTCCAGTGACAATCGAATTTCGGCGGAGCTGTCGGATGAGCGGGTGGCTTCGGTGCAGGGGGCGCTGGCGGCGATCCGTGCGGCGCTGCCGTTTCTGGTGACGCTGTCGGCGCAGGAGCGGCAGGCCTTGCCGCGGCTGGGGCCGAAGTCGGTGGGTTTCGACGAGAAGTGCGTGACCTACATGGCGAACCGGGCGCAGTTCGTGCCGGGTTTCGTGGAGCTGGCCGAGGTGCAGAAGGATCGCGCCCTGCGCAGCCAGTTGTTGCGCTTCGCGGCGGAGCTGCAGACGCTGGCCGCCAGCGTGGACGACACGCTGCAACTGGTGGCCAGCGAGGTGTGGATGGCGGACCTGGCGTACTACCAGAGCGTGCGCGAGGCGGCCCATCGCGGCCGTGATGGCGCGCAGGACGTGTACGACGACCTGCGCCAGCGCTTCCCTGGCCCGCGCGCCAACCGCGCCGCGCCGGAGCCGGCCGCGGCCTGAGTCGTGAACCCCGGCGGGGCGGTCGCCGACCGCGCCGCCGGGACTTTGCAGGTCGACACGGACCTGCGCTACCGCGGCATCGCGGTTCGCCACCCCGGCGCCGCGCTTCGCTACATCCCCGTCGACTTTCCGAACCTCCCCGCCGACCTGGGGCACGTCCCCGTCGAGGCTCGGAACCTCTCCGTCGAGCTTCGCAACCTCCCCACCGGGGTTCCGTACCTCCCGCCCGACCTGTGGAGCCTCCCGGTCGGGGTTCGCCATGTCCTCGCCGACCTTCGGAACCGCACCCGTTTCCACATCGGTGTCCTGTGATTTTTTTCCGTACCCTGCGAATCATGGGGTGAACCGCGGGGAAGCAGGCGTCCATGACCGGCAGACAACACCAGCAACGTTTCGAGTCGCTGCTGCACGAGCATCGCAGGATCGTGTTCAAGGTGGCCGGCCTGTACAGCCGCAGCGCCGCCGACCGCGACGACCTGGTGCAGGAGATCGGCGCGCAGTTGTGGCGGTCGTTCGGTGGCTATGACGAAAGCCGCGCGAAGTTTTCCACCTGGATGTACCGCATCGCGCTGAACGTGGCGATCTCGCAGGCGCGGCGCTGGCCCGATGCCGACCGTTTCGAGCCGTTGGACACGCATCACTTGGAAACCGTGGGCGGTGGCGAACCGATCGCCGAACAGGACGAGCGGCTGACCGCGCTGTACGCCTTCATCGGCCAGCTCGACCCGCTGAACCGCGCGCTGATCCTGCTGTACCTGGAAGACCGCAGCTACGCCGAGATCGCCGACGTGCTCGGCATCAGCGAAACCAACGTGGCGACCAAGCTCGGTCGCATCAAGCAGAAGCTGCGCGAGCAGATGACCGCCGCGGAAATCACTGGAGCATGACGATGGAACTCGACGACATGAAACAGGCGTGGGCGCACATGGACCTGCGCCAGGACGGCATGGAGGTGCTGCTGCGCCAGGACTTCCGCGAGCGGCGGATGGACAAGGTGCGTTCGACGCTGCGCTGGAGCCTGTTGGGACAGGCGGTCGAGATCGCCTGCTGGCTGGCTTTCGTGGTGTTCGTCGCCTCGTTCTGGGTGGCGCACCGGCACGTCACGCATTTGCTGGTGATCGGCCTGCTGTTGCACGTCTATGGCATTGCCGGCATCTGGTCGAGCGTCACCCAGCTGTTCCTGCTCAGCCGCATCTACCTGTTCGATGCGCCGGTGCTGGTGCTGCAGCGGCGGCTGGCGCAACTGCGCCGATTCCGCATGGTCAGCACGCTGGCGCTGGGCCTGCCGTGGTGGTTCCTGTGGCTGCTGGTGCCGCTGGTACTGCTGACCTGGTGGTCCGGGGTGGACATGTTTGCCGGGGCAGCGGGATGGATCTGGGCGAACATGGCGGTGGGCGCCGTTGGCGTCGGCTTCAGCCTGTGGCTGGCGCGGCGGCTGGCCGGTCGTCCGATCGAGTCGCCGTGGCTGCAACGCGTGGTGAACGACCTGTCCGGCTGCACGCTGGCGCGTGCCTCGCGGCAACTGGATGAGATCGCCTGCTTCGAACGCGAGTGACGCGAAAGGCGAAGAGCGAAGAACGTGGGATGCGTGCAGTGCTCCTTCTCCTCCGAGCTGCGCCAGGGGGAGAGGGGCTCAGCGCGCCTTCGGCTTCAGCCGCACGTAGAGCTGCTTGCGCACGATCGCGATGACCTCGCCGGAGGCGGTCTTTACTTCGGTTTCGAACCAGCGCAGCACCTTCCCGCCGCCGGCGGCGGCTGCGCGCAGTTCGTCGACCACGGCCGGCTCCAGCTTGAAGTGCGCGTAGACGTCCTCGCGGCCCGGCGCCACGAAGTCGATCGTGCCGGCCTTGTCCCATACGTAGTAGTCGTTGCCGAGCTGGTGCATCGCCAGCAGCATCCAGAACGGGTCGACCATCGCGAACAGGTTGCCGCCGAACTGGCTGCGTACGTAGTTGCGGTTCCACGGGCGCAGCCGCAGCACCACTTTTGCCTCGGAGAAATCGTCGCTGAGCGACTGCACGCGGATCGCGTTGATCAGGAACGGCGGCCACAGGTTGAGCAGCCGGCGGAAGGTGGAAGCGCGCATGCGGGGATTTGTCCGGGCGGGGAGGTCCGATCATACCCGAGCGTACGCGGCAGTATGGACTGTGCTTTCCCGCAGGGCGGACACCGTCCGCCGCTTTTCGTGTTGCCGGAAAGCAAGAGCCGGCGGGCGGTGCCCCGCGCGTTCGGGGGGGCGGAATCAGAACAGCAGCGAAGCCATCCGCCGCCGGTAGCGGCCCACCAGTTCGGCGTCGTCCAGCGTGGCGAAGGCGGCGAGCAGGCGCTTCTTCGCCTGGCCGTCGTTCCAGTCGCGGGCTTTCTGCAGGATCACCAGAAACTGCTCGAAAGCGGCATCGGCGTCGCCTTCCAGCAGCAGGCGCACGCCGAGCTGGTCGCGTGCGGCCCAGTCGCTGTCGTCGGCCTGCACGCGCTGCTGCAGTTCGGCAAGGGCGGGCGCGTCTTTCAGTGCGTGGGCCAGATCCAGCTCGCTGCGCAGGCGCACGGCGCGGGCGTCGGTGGCCAGGTTCGCCGGCAGGGCGGCGAGTTCTGTTTCCGCGGCGGCGATCTGGCCGGCGTGCATCAGCGCCAGCGCCAGGTCGAGTTTGAGTTCGGGCTTGTCTGGCCCGGTGGCGATCGCCTGCTGCAGCCGGTCGACCGCCTGCTCCGGGGTTTCCTGCACGGCTTCTTCTTCGGCCGGTTCGGCGGGCGCCTCCAGCGGCTGCACGTGACGCGACAGGAACTCGCGCAGCTGGCCTTCCGGCAGCGCGCCGGTGAAACCGTCGAGCACCTGGCCGTCCTTCACCAGCACCACGGTGGGAATGCTGCGGATGCCGAACATGCCGGCCAGTTCCTGCTGGGTGTCCACGTCGACCTTGCCCAGCCGGAACGCGCCGTTGTATTCGGCAGCGAGTTTTTCCAGCATCGGGCCGAGCGTCTTGCATGGCTCGCACCAGGTCGCCCAGAAATCCACCAACACCGGCGTGGTCAGCGAAGCCTGCAGGACGTCGGCCTCGAAGGCCTGCTGGTCCACGTCGAAGACATGGGAAACGGTGGCGGCATCGGTCACGGGAAACTCCAGCTCGGCGGATGCCGGTTCAGATCGGGGCACCGCCGAGCATATCAAGCGGCGCGTTCACGATAGATTTGCGAGAATCCACGGATCGTCACGCCGAAGCAAGGCACCGGCTGCATGGGCATGAGCTCACCTGAAGCGCTGTTGATCTGCGAGCACTGCGACACGGTCTACCGCCGGCGCACGTTGGCGCGCGGCGACGTGGCGCGCTGCGCACGCTGCGAGGCGGAGCTGGAGCGTTACCACGCGCTGAGCGTGAACGCGATGCTGGCGCTGATCCTGACCGCGATGATCGTGTTCGTGCAGGCGAACATGTGGCCGATCGTGACGCTGGGCCTGAGCGGCCAACAGAGCAGCACCACGCTGTGGGGCATGATTCTCGCGATGTGGCGCGAGCAGGCCCAGGTCGTCTCGGTGCTGGTCGCCGCCACGCTGTTCTTCTTCCCGCTGCTGAAGATGCTGCTGCTGGGCTGGCTGCTGTGGTTCGCCCGGGCCGGGCGGCGCGCGCCCGGCTTCGTGCGGCTGATGGTGATCCTGCATTACCTCGGGCCGTGGACGATGAGCGAGGTGTTCGTGCTGGGCGCGCTGGTGGCGATCGTCAAGGCGCACACCTATTTCGACGTGACGCCGGACCCGGGCATCTACGCGTATGCGGCGCTGACCCTGCTGATCACCGTTTTCGCCGGCGTGGACCTGCGCCAGCTGTGGGACGATGTGCCGGAGGAGACCGCGTGAGCGCCCTGCCGCGCGCCAGCGAGCTCGGCCTGATCGCCTGCACGGTCTGCGGGCTGGTGTGCCGCAACGTGCCCGGCGACCCGCGGCTGGATGGCGACGGCGTGGGCGACGACATGGCGTGCCCGCGCTGCGGCACCACCCTGCGCCGGCGCAAGCCGAACAGCTACGTGCGGACCTGGGCGCTGCTGATCGCCGCGTTCATTCTGTACATCCCGGCCAACGTGCTGCCGATCATGCGCACCGCCAGCCTCAACGACGTCGACGACAACACCATCATCAGCGGAGTGGTCGAGTTGTGGCGCGCCGGTTCGCCGAACCTGGCGGTCATCGTGTTCACCGCCAGCATCGTGGTGCCGGTGCTGAAGTTCCTCGCGCTGGGCACCTTGCTGGTGAGCAGCCAGCGCGGCAGCGGCTGGGCGCGGGTGCAACGTGCAAAACTCTACCGGCTGGTCGAGCTGATCGGCTACTGGTCGATGCTGGACGTGTTCGTGGTGGCGTTGCTGACGGCGCTGGTGCGCTTCAGCGTGTTGAGCCTGGTGGAACCGTTGCCCGGCGTGATCTTCTTCGGCCTGACCGTGGTGCTGACCATGCTGGCCTCGATGAGTTTTGACCCCCGCTTGATCTGGGATGGCAAGGATACCGATGACTGACGACAACCCCATCGAACAGGGCCCGCCGGGTGGCGAGCTGCCGCGGCCGGTGGTGAAACGGCGCCGTTTCAATGCCTCGCTGATCTGGCTGATCCCGGCGCTGGCGGCGCTGGTCGGCCTGTCGCTGGTGATCAACAACTGGCTGCAGGCCGGCCCGCAGATCACCATCAGCTTCCAGAGCGCCGAAGGCCTGGAGGCCGGCAAGACTCCGGTGAAGTACAAGAACGTGGTGATCGGGCGGGTCAACAAGATCCATCTCAGCGGCGACCGCAGCCACGTGCTGGTCAATGTGGCGCTGGAGAAAAGCGCCGAAGGCTTCGCCAGCAAGGACACGCGCTTCTGGGTGGTGCGCCCGCGGATCGGGCTGGGCGGGGTGTCCGGCATCGACACCTTGCTGTCGGGCGCGTTCATCGGCGCCGACGTGGGCGACTCGAACGAATCCGAGGACGAGTTCCAGGGGCTGGAGACGCCGCCGGCGGTGAACCACGGTGCGCCCGGCCGCAGCTTCATGCTGCACAGCGACGACCTTGGCTCGCTCGATATCGGCTCGCCGGTGTACTACCGGCGCATCCAGGTCGGCCGGGTGGTGTCCTATCAGCTGGACAAGGACGGCAAGGGCGTCTCGCTGCAGATCTTCGTCGACGGCCCCAACGACAAGTTCGTCACCCGCGCCTCGCGCTTCTGGAACGCCAGTGGCGTGGACGTGTCGATCGGCGCGAACGGGTTGAAGCTCAACACCCAGTCGCTGGCCACCGTGCTGGCCGGCGGCGTGGCGTTCCAGGATCCGCCCGGGCCGCACGACAGCACGTCGGCGCCGGAGGACAACGAGTACACGCTGTTCGGCGACCAGGCCACGGCGATGGCGCCGCCGGACGGCACGCCGCACTACATCCGCATGCGCTTCGAGCAGTCGGTGCGCGGGCTGGCGGTGGACGCGCCGGTGGAGTTCCTCGGCATCAACATCGGCAAGGTGGTGTCGGTGCGGCTCGACTACGACGAGCAGAAGCAGCGCTTCCCGGTGCTGGTCGGCGCGGTGGTCTATCCGCAACGCCTGGGCGCCGCCTACGACAAGCTGGAGGCCATGGCCAAGGCGCGTGGCGAGAATGCCGACCTGTCGCAGTTGATGGGGCGCCTGGTCGAACACGGACTGCGCGCGCAGGCGCGCACCGGCAACCTGCTCACCGGCCAGTTGTACGTGGCGCTCGATTTCATACCGAAGACGCCGAAAGTGGCGTTCGACCCGCAGGCCAAGCCGCTGACCCTCCCGACGGTGCCGGGCAGCTTCGACAAGCTGCAGGAGCAGATGGCGGAAATCGTCGACAAGCTCAACAAGGTTCCGTTCGACAGCATCGGGCGCAACCTGGACCAGACCCTGGCTGGCCTCAACGCCACGCTGAAGCAGGTCAACGGCGAGACCCTGCCGGCATTCAAGGACACCTTGCACGGCGTGCAGCAGACCATGGGCACGGCGAACGATGCGCTGGCCGGCGACTCGCCGCTGCAGCAGAACCTGGGCGCCACGCTGGAACAGGTGCAGCGCATGGCGCGTTCGCTGCGCGTGCTGACCGATTACCTGGGCGGCCATCCGGAGTCGCTGATCCGCGGCCGTCGCCCGGACGCGAAGCCCGCCGACGCGAAACCCGCCAACATCACGCCGGCGGCGATCCAGCCGGCGCAAGGGAGCAAGCCATGATTCGTACCGGAAGGCATCTGTGGGTCGCGGCGGCCGGCCTGCTGCTGGCGGCCTGCGCCTCGGCGCCGCTGCACTACTACACGCTCGTTGCGCCGGCGGACGAGTCCGCCGGCGGCCTGGTGGCGCCGTCGGTTGCGCCATCGCTGCCGTTCGAGTTGCTGGCGGTCGGTGTGCCGGCACAGGTCGACCAGCCGCAACTGGTGGTGCGCGAGGGCGGGCAGGGCGTGGCCCTGCTCGGCAGCGAGCGCTGGATTGCCCCGCTCGGCGACGAGGTGCGCAGCGCGCTGTCGGCCGACCTCGCGCGCGAACTGCACAGCGCGGACGTCAGCGGCTTGCCCGGCAACGGCAAACCGCTGCTGCGGATCAAGCTGGACGTGCGCCGGTTCGACTCCGCGCCCGGCAGCTATGCCTTGATCGAGTCCGCCTGGAGCGTGCGCCTGCTGCACGGCGCCCGGCCCGCCACGCTGGCCTGTACCAGCCGCGTCAGCGAAGCGGTGGGGCCGGGTTACCCCGCCCTGGTGCAGGGCCATCAGCGCGCGATCGCCCGGTTGGCGGTGCAGATCGCCACCGCGGCGCGGGCGCTCGGCGATGGCCAGGCGCCTGCCTGCCCACCCGGCTGAAGGTCGCCAGCTTGGCGCCCGGCCTGCGCTGGGCTAGTCTGACCAGTTCACTCAGCCGGCTTGGGCCGGCTCGCACCAACCGCACAACGGCACCGGAATCATGCAGGACATTCAAGCCCCGACCTCTCTCGAACAGGATGAAGCTGCCTATCGCCCCCAGGCAGTGGAAGCCGCCGCGCAGCAGTACTGGAATGCGCAGCGCGCCTATGAAGTGAAGGAGGATGCCTCGCGGCCGAAGTTCTACTGCCTGTCGATGCTGCCGTACCCGTCCGGCGCGCTGCACATGGGCCACGTGCGCAACTACACCATCGGCGACGTGATCAGCCGCTACCAGCGCATGCAGGGCAAGAACGTGCTGCAGCCGATGGGCTGGGACGCGTTCGGCCTGCCGGCGGAGAACGCCGCGATCAAGAACCACACCGCGCCGGCGAAGTGGACCTACGCGAACATCGACCACATGCGCAGCCAGCTGCAGTCGCTGGGCTACGCGATCGACTGGAGCCGCGAGTTCGCCACCTGCCGCCCGGACTATTACCGCTGGGAACAGCTGATGTTCACCCGCCTGCTGAAGAAGGGCATGGCATACCGCAAGAACGCGGTGGTGAACTGGGACCCGGTCGACCACACCGTGCTGGCCAACGAGCAGGTCGTCGACGGCCGCGGCTGGCGCTCCGGTGCCGTCGTCGAGAAGCGCGAGATCCCGCAGTGGTTCTTGAAGATCACCGGTCACGCACAGGAATTGCTGGACGGCCTGGACACGCTGCCGGGCTGGCCCGATGCGGTGAAGACCATGCAGCGCAACTGGCTGGGCCGCAGTGAAGGCCTGGAAATCCACTTCGCTGTTGAAGGCGAAAGCACGCCGCTGAGCGTGTTCACCACGCGCCCCGACACGCTGATGGGGGTGACCTTCGTCTCGATCGCCGGCGAGCATCCGCTGGCGCTGAAGGCGGCGCAGGGCAACCCGCAACTGGCGGCGTTCCTCGAAGAGTTGAAGCACGGCGGCGTCTCCGAGGCCGAGCTGGAAACCCAGGACAAGCGTGGCATGGCCACCGGCCTGTGCGCGATCCATCCGGTCAGCGGCGAGCGCGTACCGGTATGGGTCGCCAACTTCGTGCTGATGGGCTACGGCACCGGCGCAGTGATGGCGGTGCCGGGGCATGACGAGCGCGATTTCGAGTTCGCGCACAAGTACGGCCTGCCGATCAAGCAAGTGATAGCCGCCGGCGACGAGAGCTACGACGCGGCAACCTGGCAGGACTGGTATTCGGACAAGACCCGCGCCGACATGCGTGTCGTGAACTCCGGCGCGATGGACGGCAAGGACTACCGCGCCGCGTTCGACTACATCGCCGGCGTGCTCGAGGCAGCCGGCAACGGCCAGCGCCGGGTCAACTGGCGCCTGCGCGACTGGGGTGTCAGCCGCCAGCGCTACTGGGGTTGTCCGATCCCGGTGATCTACTGCTCCGCCTGCGGCGCGGTGCCGGTGCCGGAAGACCAACTGCCGGTGGTGCTGCCCGAGGACGTGGCGTTCAGCGGCGTGCAGTCGCCGATCAAGGCCAACCCGGAGTGGCGCAAGACCACCTGCCCGCAGTGCGGCGGCCCGGCCGAGCGCGAGACCGACACGTTCGACACCTTCATGGAGTCGAGCTGGTACTACGCGCGCTACACCAGCCCCGGCGCGGAGGCGCAGATCGACGAACGCGCGAATTACTGGCTGCCGGTCGACCAGTACATCGGCGGCATCGAACACGCGATCATGCACCTGCTGTATTTCCGCTTCTATCACAAGCTGCTGCGCGACGCCGGCATGGTGCGTTCGGACGAGCCGGCGCAGAACCTGCTGTGCCAGGGCATGGTGATCGCCGAGACGTTCTACCGCGACAACGCCGACGGCTCGAAGGACTGGATCAACCCGGCCGCGGTCGATGTGCAGCGCGACGAGCGCGGTCGCGTCGCCGGCGCGGTGCTCAAGGCGGATGGCCAGAGCGTGCACATCGGCGGCACCGAGAAGATGTCGAAGTCGAAGAACAACGGCATCGACCCGCAGACCATGGTGAGCAAGTACGGCGCTGATACGGTGCGCCTGTTCTCGATGTTCGCCGCGCCGCCGGAGCAGTCGCTGGAGTGGAGCGAGGCCGGCGTTGAAGGCATGGCGCGCTTCCTCAAGCGGCTGTGGCGCGAGGTCACCACGCACGCGGCGGGTCCGGATCATGCACGTATCGGTGGCGTGGCCGCAGGCCACTCCGACTCGTCCCTTCCCCTGCAGGCAGGGGAAGGTGCCGACCTGCAGGCGCAGGGGCGCCTGCGGAACAGCGTAGCTGGCCCCGACAGGGGTGAGCCCCAAGGATGGGGCGAATCTGGCGGAAGGGGTGACGCCGCAGGCGTCGTCGATCCCGCTACGCTGGATGCAGGCCAGAAGGCCCTGCGCCGTCAGCTGCACGAGACGATCCAGAAGGTCAGCGACGATTTCGGCCGGCGCCACGCGTTCAACACCGCGATCGCCGCGCTGATGGAACTGCTGAACGCGCTGGGCAAGTTCAACGACCAGAGCGAGCAGGGCCGCGCCGTGCGCCACGAGGCGCTGGAGGCGATGGTGCTGCTGCTCAACCCGGTGGTGCCGCACGTCAGCCACGCCTTGTGGCAGGTGCTCGGCCATGTCGAGGCCGTGCTGGAGGACCAGCCGTGGCCGCAGGTGGATCGGACCGCGCTGGTGCGCGACACGGTCACCCTGGCGGTGCAGATCAACGGCAAGTTGCGCGCTACCATCGAGCTGGCCGCACAGGCCTCGAAGGAAGAGGCCGAGGCGCTGGCGCTTGCCCAGCCGCAGGTGGCGCACTTCCTGGAGGGCATGACGGTGCGCAAGGTCATCGTGGTACCCGGCAAGATCGTCAACATCGTCGCAGGATGAAACCCATGAGCTTCACGAAAGCGCGCCGCCTGTTCCAAGCCTCGCTGCTGCTGGCCACGGCGCTCGCGCTGGGCGCCTGCGGTTTCCACCTGCGCGAGAACGCGACCCTGCCGCCCGAAATGCAGCGGGTGCACCTCGCCGTCAACAGCGGCGGCGAGCTCGAGCGCCACCTGACCCGTGCGCTGCAGACATCCGGCGTCACCGTCGAGGACGACAGCGGCACGGGCATCGCCGAGCTGCGCGTGCCGGTGGCGGCGTTCAGCACCGAGACGCTGAGCGCCGGCGGTTATGCGCGCATCACCGAGTATGCGGTGCGCTACCAGGTGCAGTTCGACGTCCTCGATGCCGCCGGGCAGGTGCTGGTGCCGCACCAGCGCCTCGACATGTCGCGCGAGTACAGCTACGACGCCAGCAACACCGTCGGCAACGCCTCGCAGGTCGAGGAGATCCAGCGCAGCCTCAACGACGACATGGTGCAGGCGATCCTGTTCCGCCTGCAGGCCGCCGGCAAACATGAGCTGGCTGCGCCGGCAAGCGCCGCCAGCACGCACTGATGCCGCTCAGTCCCGGCCAATGGCAGAAGGCGCTGGCGGCGGACAGCCTGCAACCGGTCTACCTGCTCGCCGGCGAGCAGTTGCTGGTGCTGGAAGCCGCCGATGCGTTGCGCGCGCAGGCACGCAAGCTGGGTTACAGCGAACGTGAAGTGCTCGAGGTCGGCCAGCATTTCGACTGGAACGACCTGGCCCGTGCGGCGGCCGGCATGTCGCTGTTCGCCACCCGCCGGCTGATCGACCTGCGCCTGCCCACCGGCCGCCCCGGCATCGACGGCGCCAAGGCGATTGGCGCGTTCTGCGCCGATCCGCCGCCGGACGTCACCTTGCTGGTCACCGCGATGGAGTGGAGCAACAAGCACGACGGCGCCTGGAGCAAGAAGCTCGACGCCAGCGGCACGATGGTGGTGTTCAATTCGCCGCGACCGGATCAATGGGGCGCGTGGATCAGCGCGCGGCTCGCCTCGCGCGGCCTGTCCGCCACGCCCGATGCGGTGGCGCTGCTGGCCGAGCGCGTCGAAGGCAACCTGCTTGCTGCGGCGCAGGAAGTCGACAAGCTCGCCGTGCTGCACGGGCAGGGCCGCGTCGACGCCGCCGAGATGGAGAACCTGGTTGCCGACAGCGCCCGCTACGACGTGTTCAAGCTCACCGATGCCGCCTTCGTCGGCGACGGCGCGCGGGCGCTGCGCATCCTCGCCGGACTGCGCTCCGAAGGCGATGAACTGCTGGCGCTGATGGGCTGGCTGGTGAACCAGCTGCAGCTGGCGCTGCGCCTGGCGAATGCCACGGACCTCGCCGCGCAGATCCGCGCCGAACACCTGTGGCAGGCGCGCGAAACCCTGTTCCGCCAGGCCCTGCGCCGCGCGCCGCGCGAGCACTGGCTGCAATGCCTGGCCCGCGCCTCGCGCATCGATCGCATGGTCAAGGGCCGCGAGCAGGGCAACCCGTGGCAGGAGGCCGAACGGCTGATCGCCGCGATCGCCGAGCCGCGCGCCGCCCGGGCGCTCGCATGAAAAGGTCAGCCCGCCTGATTGCCAGCGTTCCCGTTTTCGCGGGGATGACGGCTTTGGGAGCGGCTACCGTTCACATGCAGGCGATGTAGCAACGTGAAGCCCCTGGCCATCTTCGGCGGCACCTTCGACCCGGTGCACCTGGGCCACCTCAGCGTGGCGTGGGAAGCGGCCGAACTGCTCGATGCCGAGGTGCGCCTGCTGCCGGCCAGCGTGCCGCCGCACCGCATGCCGCCACTCGCTTCGGCGGCACAGCGCGTGGCGATCCTGCGCACCGCGCTGCACGGCCAGTCGCGGCTCACGCTCGACACGCGCGAACTGGATCGCGCCGGTCCGTCGTGGACCATCGACACCTTGCACGAACTGCGCGCGGAGCAGGGCGAACGCCCGCTGGTGCTGCTGCTCGGTGCCGATGCATTTGCCGGCCTCGCCAGCTGGCATCGCTGGCGCGAATTGTTCGAGGCGGCGCATATCGGCGTGCTGAGCCGGCCGGGGGTTTCCGCCGATCTGCCGGACGCACTGGAACGCGAAGTGGCTGGCCGGCGCATCGCCGACGCAGCGAGCCTGCGCGCGCTGCCCGCGGGCAAGGTCGTCGAGGTTACGGTGACCCCGCTGGAAATTTCCGCCACGCGCATCCGCGAGCTGCTCGCCGCCGGGCGCGATCCGCGCTACCTGCTGCCGGCGGGATTGTTCGACGATCCCGCGTTGCTGGCGCCGTACCGGAACCCGACCGCGTAAGATCCGGGCTCAGGCGCCGGCCAGCTGCGCCGTCACGTCGTTGATCGAGGCGCGGATGCGGGCGCTGAACACCGAATCCTCGTGATGGATCAGCAGCAGGTGCTCGGTGGCGCGGGTCATCGCCACGTAGAGCAGGCGCGCCTCGTCGGCTTCGGACTGACCTTCCTTGGGCAGGCCGCCGATCCCCGGGATGATCACGAACGGGAACTCCAGACCTTTGCTCGAGTGCATGGTCACCAGCTTGACGCTGTCCCCGACCACGAACAGGGTTTGCTTGCCGGTGTTGTCGGCGAGGCGACTGGGAATGTCCAGGCGCTTGAGCACGTCGTGCAGCTTTTCGCCCTCCCACTGGTTGCGGTAGATCACCGCCATGTCGGAGTACGGACGGCCATGCGCATGTTCGTCGCGCAGCCGGGCGATCAGTACATCCATCTGTGCGCGGGCGGTGTCGGTGCGCACCAGTTCGGGCACGGCGCCGCGCCGGCCGGCGCTTTCCGGCGCGATCAACGGCACGCCGTCGCCGTCGGCATCGTCGCTGCGCGAGGCCAGCAGGTCCTGCGCGAAGGTGCGCGCGACCGAGAGGATTTCCAGCGTGTTGCGGTAGTTGAGCTTGAGGATGGTGGTGCGGCCCTGCGCCTGCACGCCGAGGCTTTTCCAGCTGATTTTCCGGCGATTCGGATTGCCGTAGATGTTCTGCGCGTCGTCGTACAGCACCAGCAGCGAGTTGGTGTGCGGGTCGATCATCTGCACGATCAGCTTGTACCAGTCCGGCTCGAAGTCGTGGCCTTCATCGACCAGCACGGCGCCGTACTGCGCGCGCGGAATCCGGCCTCGGTCCACGCCGGCGATCACCGCCGGCGGCAGGGCGTCGATAAAGGCCTTGCCGCTGCCCGCTGGCAGGGGTTCGTTGTAGGCCACCAGCATCTTGCGGCACCACTTGTGGAAGTTGTAGACCTGCACCTTCTCGCCGAGACCGCGCTCGCCGATCAGCTGTTCCAGTCGCGCCGCCAGCGTCTTGTTGTAGCAAAGCACCAGAATGGGCTTGCCCATTTCGCGCGCCAGTTGCATCGCGCGGAAGCCGAGGATCATCGTCTTGCCGGAACCGGCGACGCCGTGGATGACCCGATGCTCGCCGCCGATCGAGCGCGCCAGTTGCTCCTGCTGCGCGTCCATCACCTTGATCAGGTCGGGAATCTCCAGCGGCCGCACGGCGGCGTCGGTGGGGCCGAACAGGCCGAACAGGCCGAACTGGCCGCTGCCGGCTTCCACGCGCAACTCGGGGAACAGGTGCCAGCGCACGCGGTCGATCTGCGGCAAGGTGAGCGCCACCGGATACACCTGCGGGAACATCGCCCACAGCCGCTCCTGGAACGCCTCGGCCTCGACCGTCTCGTACAGCTCGTCGCGGCAGATCACCAGGTGCTCGGGCAGTACCTCGCCCAGCGCGCCCTCGTCGAACTGCTTGCGGGTGATGTTCGCCAGCACCACGCCCCATCCCCACGGCATGATCAGCTTGCCGGCGTAGCGCGAGCCATCGGGGTGGCGCAGCGCGGGGTCGCGCTCCAGCACCACGCCGATCTCCAGTGCGTAGGCGCGTGCCTGCAGCAGCGGGTTGTTCTCCTTCACCAGGCCGCGCTCGGTGACCAGGGTGAACTGGGTGCTGTCGGCGTGGCGGATGGTGTCGGCCTTCCAGTCCTTCACCTCCAGCACCAGCAGGCCGCGGCGCGGGTGGAACACCACGAAGTCCGGGTGGCGCTGTTTCAGCCCGACCGGTACGTCGTACCACAGCAGGTAGTCGTCCTCGAGCTTCTGTTCGAGTCGCTCGGAAACGCGTTTCTCGCCGCCGGTCATCCGCGGCAGGCAGCTGTTGCGGGTGGGAATGAGTGTTGCCACGAGAACCCCTGACTGAGCTTGCCCGTCGACGTTAGCCGATGGAGCGGGGCTGTCAATGCCGCGCCGGGCTTGCTAGCCCCAGTGCTGCAATTGCTCCGGTGGCATGTCCACGCGCCGGCAGGCGCGGCTGGCGATGCCGTCCTTCAACGCGGCGCGAAATACCGGCGCGACCGACCACAGCGCGTGCGCCGCCAGCCGCGCCTGGCGCTGCCGGTGCGGCGTGTGGCCCAGCATCCGGATCGCCCAGTCCGGCAGTAAGGCGTGACCGGCGAGCAGAAACAGGTCGCGCGAGAGGCTGGCCGCCGGTACCGGCAGGCGCACCTGTCCCAGCAGGCCGAGCACCACGCGCGAGCGTTCGGTGAAAGCCAGTTCGGGCTGGATGCGCCGGAAGTACTCGGTCACCTCGCGTTCGGACGCGGGCACGTCGCGCGCGCCGAGCGCCTCGGCGATCCGCCGCACTTCGTCGTAGTAGCGGTCGGCCGCACCGGCCGGCATCGCGATGTGGCTGTAGCGGCGGTAGCCGTGCAGGAAGCAGTACGCCTCGCTGACGTGGACCCAGGTCAGCAGGTCGGGGTCGTCTGCCGAGTACGGACGACCATCTTCCCCATGGCCGGTGATGTGCGCGTGGATCTGCCGCACGTGCTCGATCAGCGCCTCGGCCTGCGCGCGCGGCGCGTAGGTGGTGCCGCCGACGAAGGCGGTGGTGCGACGCAGCCGGCCGAGCAGGTCGCCGCGGAAGTTGGAGTGGTCCCATACCCCGGCCAGCGCCAGCGGGTGCAGGGTCTGCAGGGTCAGTGCGGCGAGGCCGCCGGCCAGCATGCCGGGGAAGTCCGAGTGCACGCGCCAGGTCGCGCTGTGCGGCCCGAACAGGCCGGGATCGCCGTGCGGATGGTCGTAGTCGACGCTGCCAGTATCGGCGCGCGGGAAGGCCTTGAGCACCCAGCGGCGGATCGGTTCGCGGGCAGGGCGGGTCAGCAGGTCGAGGGGCGAAGGCATGCCGTCAGTCTAGCCTCCTGCCGGCCGGGAGTTTGATTTGGACGTCCATTGTGTTATCTATGTCGGCATGCATTCCGCCACCGCCCGCCTGTATTTCTGGTTTTACGGCTATCCGAAGCCAACGGCGGCGGCGCGGGCGCGATCGTTTTGAACTGATCGACACAACCACACCGAACCGCCACCACAGGGCGGTTTTTTTATGGCCGCCGCCTGAAAATCCTCCAGGAGAGCTGCCATGCACACCACCGACGACTTGCGCATCCGCGCCATCACCCGCCTCAGCACACCGGCCGAGGTGATGCGCGACTGCGCCATCAGCGACGCGGCAATGGCCACCGTCGATGCCTCGCGGCAGGCACTGCACGGCATTCTCACCGGCAGCGACGACCGCCTCGCGGTGGTGATCGGGCCATGCTCGATCCACAACACCCACGCCGCGCTGGAGTACGCCGGCCGGCTGGCGCCGCTGCGCCGCGAGCTCGGCGATGCGCTGGAGATCGTGATGCGGGTGTACTTCGAGAAGCCGCGCACCACGGTCGGCTGGAAAGGGCTGATCAACGACCCCGACCTCGACGGCAGTTTCCGGATCGACAAGGGGCTGCGCATCGCCCGCGGCCTGCTGCGCGACATCAATGCGCTGGGTGTGCCGGCCGGTTGCGAATTCCTCGACATGATCACGCCGCAGTACATCGCCGACCTGGTGGCGTGGGGCGCGATCGGCGCGCGCACCACCGAAAGCCAGGTGCATCGCGAGCTGGCCTCGGGGCTGTCCTGCCCGGTCGGTTTCAAGAACGGCACCGACGGCAACGTGAAGATCGCGGTGGACGCGGTGCAGGCCGCGTCGCAGCCGCATCATTTCATGGCGGTGACCAAGGACGGCCAGGCTGCCGTCGCCACCACCAGCGGCAATGGCGACTGCCACGTGATCCTGCGTGGCGGCAAGGCGCCGAACTACGATGCGGCCAGCGTCGACGCCGCCTGTGCCGCGATCGGCAAGGCCGGCCTGCAGGTCGGGGTGATGATCGACGTCAGCCACGCCAACAGCGGCAAGAATCCGGAGAACCAGCCGCGGGTGGTCGAGGACCTCGCCGTGCGGATCGCCGCCGGCGAGCGGCGCATCCTCGGCGTGATGGTGGAAAGCCACCTGCTCGGCGGCCGCCAGGAACTGCAACCCGGCCAGCCGCTGCGTTACGGCCAGAGCATCACCGACGGCTGCCTCGACTGGGACAGCTCGGTGCAGGTGCTGCAGCGACTGGCACAGGCGGTGCGCCAGCGGCGCCGGGCCGCGGCCCCCGTGCTCCGTGCGGAGGCTGCCGCCTGAATCAGCTTTCCAGCCGGGCATCCAGCGTGATCGTGGCCTTCAGCACCTTGGACACCGGGCAGGCCAGCTTGGTCGCCTGCGCAATGCTGTCGAACGTGGCCGCGTCGATGCGTGGCACCTTGGCCCGGCAAGTCAGTTCCACCGTGGTGATGGTGAAGCCGTCGCCGTCCTTGGCCAGGGTCACCGTCGCCTTGGTGTCGATGCCGTCGGCGGTGAAGCCGGCGTTGCCCAGTCCCAGCGAAAGCGCCATCGAATAGCAGCCGGCGTGCGCCGCCGCGATCAGTTCCTCCGGGTTGGTGCCGGGGCCGTCTTCGAAGCGCGACTTGAAGCCGTACGGCGACTCGTGCAGTACGCCGGTGTCGGTCGACATCGTGCCCTGTCCATCCTTGATGCTGCCGGACCAGTGTGCGGATGCGGATCGTTTCATGGGATTCTCCTGTGGGGTGGTGCAGACAAGAGCCCACGGTGCCCGACGGCGCATGCAGCCGGCGCGAACGAACCGGCATCCCGACTTCACGCCCGGCTGCCCCCACACGTCGTATGCTTGTGAATCGTCTTCCGATCGGGAGTTTGCATGCCGCTCGCCATCCGGCACGACCGCGTCGCCCGTCGCTTCGAAGCCCGCGTGGAAGACATGCCGTGCCTGCTCGACTACACCCTGGACGCCGGCGTGATGACGATCACCCACACCGAAGTGCCGGCCGCGGTCGGCGGGCGCGGCATTGCCGCCGCGCTGGTGCAGCAGGCGCTGACGACGGCGCGCGCCGAAGGCTGGAAGGTGGTGCCGGCCTGCTCGTATGCTGCGGTGTGGATGCAGCGGCATCCGGAATACCACGACCTGCTCGGTTGAAACCCTGACGCGGAGGCATGCATGGACGAATCATCGGAGCGCTCGGGTGAGCGCGCGGCGCGGCGTCGCGGCTGGCGGCCATGGCGCTTCGTGAAGGGGCGCCCGTGGACGGTCCTGTCGCTGCTCATCTTCCTCGTCGCGATGGCACTGCTGCTGCATGCCGGCTTGCGCGTGGCCAATGCGGTGCTGCTGGGTTTCGACCTAGCCGCGCTGGTGTTCCTGGGCATCTTCGCGCGCCTGTTCAACCAGGCCACGCCGAGTCGCATGCGCAGCCAGGCGCAGGCGCTGGATACCGGGCGCTGGGGCGTGCTGTGGGGCGGCGTGCTGGTTTCGGCGGTGGTGCTGGCGGCGCTGGGCAACGAGCTGCATGCGGCCAGAGGCGGCGGCCTGCCGGAACTCGCGGTCGGCGTGCTGAGCGTGGTGCTCAGCTGGCTGTTCCTCAACGTGATGTTCGCGGTCCACTACGCGCATGGCTACTACGGCGATTTCGGCGAGAAGCACGCCGGCCTGGAATTTCCCGACACGCCCGAGCCGGACTACTGGGATTTCGCCTACTTCTCGATCGTGATCGGCATGACCTTCCAGGTCTCGGACGTGCAGATCACCAGCAAATACCTGCGCCGCGTGGTCCTGCTGCACAGCGTGATCGCGTTCTTCTTCAACGTGTTCATCATCGCGATCACGGTGAACATCGTGGCCGGGCAGAGCGGCTAGGTAGCGCCGCGTGAGCACGTCCTTCGCCCACCGGCTTGGCATCGAACACCCGCTGATCCAGGCGCCGATGTCCGGTTCGACGCCGCCGGCGCTGGTGGCGGCGGTGTCGAATGCCGGTGGGCTGGGTTCGCTCGGCGCCGGTTACCTGGAGCCGGCGGCGATCATCGCGCAGGCGGCGCAGATCCGTGAGCTCAGCACCCAGCCCTACGCGATCGGCCTGTTCGTGCTGCCGGACGAATTCGAGGCCGACATGGCAGCGGTGGCGAAGGCACGCGCGCAGCTCGATGCGCTGATGGCGCACGAAGGCCTCGACGTGCGCACCAGCCTGCCGCCGCGCTGGGCGCCGCGTTTCTCCGAGCAGTTCGCCGCGCTGTGCGAGGCGCGTCCCGCGGCGGCGATCTTCGCGTTCGGCGTGATCAGCCCCGTACAACTGCACGAGCTGCACCGGCGCGACATCTATGTGATCGGCACCGCCACCACGGTGGCCGAAGCGCGCGCCTGGGCCGATGCCGGTGCCGACGCGGTGTCCATGCAAGGCGCCGAGGCTGGCGGCCATCGCGGCAGCTTTCTGCACGAGGCCGGGGACGCGATGATCGGCCTGTTCGCGCTGCTGCCGCTGGCCGCGCGCGCGATGACGACACTTGTGCGGGATGTTCCGGTGATCGCCGCCGGCGGCATCATGGATGGCCGCGGCATGCTGGCCGCGGAAGTGCTCGGCGCGGCGGCCAGCCAGCTCGGCACCGCCTTCCTCACCTGCCCGGAATGCTCGGCCGCCGAGGCGTGGAAGCGGGACCTGCCGCAGGCCGAGGAACACCGCGTCACCACCATCCGCGGCTTCTCCGGTCGCGCCGCCCGCGGCCTGCGCAACCGCTTCGTCGAGGCCATGCCGCAAGCGGCCGCTGGCCTGCCGTATCCGGTGCTGAACGCGCTCACTGCGCCGTTGCGCCGTGCTGCTGCCGAAGCCGGGCGCGGCGACCTGTTGTCCGAATGGTGCGGCCAGGCTGCCGGCCTGGTGCGCCCGCAACCCGCCGCCGAACTGGTGGCGCGGCTGATGCACGAATACCGGCTGGCCAGGCGCTCGCTGGCACATTGAACCGCCGCGCTGCGGGCCGACCGCGCCTTGACGTGCCGTTGCGGTTGGGCGGTTATACTGCGCCCGCGCCATATTGCGCTGCGATCCCGCATCGAGGCCCATCCTCTTGAGCACAGCCCGCACCAACAAGGCCGTTACCACGGCCACCCTGCGCAAGTCGGTCATCGACGCGCTCGAAGAACTGAAGGCCAAGGACGTGCGCGAGATCGACGTCCGCGGCAAGACCTCCATCGCCGACCTGCTGGTGATTGCCTCGGGCACCTCGGCACGCCACGTCAAATCCATCGCCGACGAAGTGGGCAAGTTCGCCAAGAAGGCGGGCGTGATGCCGCTGGGCGTGGAAGGCGAGCAGGAAGGCGAATGGGTGCTGGTCGATCTGGGCGACGTGATCGTCCACGTGATGCTGCCGCGCATCCGCGAGTTCTATGGCCTGGAGCGGCTGTGGACGGTGGGTGACCACGGGCACGAAATCGACGCTGCGCAAGCGAGCTGAATTTCGTGTGGGGTGCGTCGCAAGAGTGGCCCCTCACCTCAGTCCTCTCCCCGCAGGGGAGAGGAAGCGAACGCGGCGCCGCGCGCGTGTTATTTCATAAGAGCGGACCATGCGTGCGCGCCTGATCGCGGTCGGTGAACGCATGCCCGGCTGGGTGGCGGAAGGCTTTGCCGAATACCGCAAGCGGCTGTCGCACGAGTTGCCGCTGGAACTGATCGAACTGAAGCCCGGCAACCGCGGCAAGGGCCGCGACGATGCGCGGGCGATCCAGGACGAGGGGGTCGCGATCCTGGCGGCGTTGCCGCACGATAGCCATGTGGTCGCGTTGGATGGTCGCGGCAAAACCTGGTCCAGCGAGGAACTGGCCGAACAGCTGGCGAAGTGGCGCATGGCCGGGCGCGACTTGGCGTTCCTGATCGGCGGCCCGGACGGCCACGCGCCCGAGGTGCTGGCGCGCGCCGACCAGCGCTGGTCGCTGGGCCCGCTGACCCTGCCGCACATGCTGGTGCGGCTGGTGCTGGCCGAACAGCTGTATCGCGCCACCACGATCATGACCGGCCACCCTTACCATCGCGCCTGACGCCCAACGGAGTCTCCGCCATGTCCTTCCAGATCCGCCAAGCCACGATCCTCGACCTCGACACGCTGGCGCCGCTGTTCGACGGCTACCGCCAGTTTTATGGCCAGCCGGCGGACCTGGCACGGGCGCGAGATTTCCTGGCGGAGCGTTTCCGCCACCACGAGTCGCTGATCCTGCTGGCGCGGGACGAGCATGGCGCGGGACTCGGTTTCACCCAGCTGTATCCGCTGTTCTCCTCGGTGCGCACCGTGCGCACCTGGTTGCTCAACGACCTGTTCGTGGCCGCGCAGGCCCGGCGTCAGGGCGTGGCCGCGGGGTTGCTTCGCGCGGCGGCGGAGCATGCGCATGCGCTGGGCGCGGCCAGTCTGTCGCTGTCCACCGCGCTGGACAACGCACCGGCGCAGGCGCTGTACGAATCGCTGGGCTGGCAGCGCGACCGGCAGTTCTGCGAGTACAGCCTGACGCTGTGAATTTCCCCCGAAGCGGAATCCCGATGCTTTACCTTGCCTCGCAGTCGCCGCGCCGGCGCCAGCTGCTGGAACAGCTCGGCGTGGACTTCGCCGTGCTCGATGTCGACGTGCCCGAACGGCGCGCGCCGGGCGAATCGCCGCCGGACTATGTGAGCCGGGTGGCGCGCGACAAGGCGAGCGCCGGACTGGCCGCGTTGGCGCACACGGGCGATGCGCTGGTGCTCGGCGCGGACACCGAGGTCGTACTGGACGACGAGGTATTCGGCAAACCGCAGGATGCCGCCGCTGCGGCCGCGATGTTGCGCCGGCTGTCGGGGCGCACGCATGCGGTGATCTCGGCGGTATGGCTGGTCGGCGCGACCGGCGAGCAGTGCGAAGTCTGCGTGTCGCAGGTGCGTTTTGCCACGCTGGACGAGCCGGCCATCGCTGCCTACGTGGCCACCGGCGAGCCATTCGGCAAGGCCGGCGCGTATGCGATCCAGGGCCGCGGCGCGACGATGGTCGAGCACCTCGACGGCAGTTATTCCGGAGTGATGGGCTTACCGCTGTTCGAGACGGCGCGACTGCTGCGTCGTGGTGGAATCAGCCCGGCGGATTGATCGCCACGAACCAGGCGGCGACGGCCAGCAGGTTGTTGACCCCATGCGCCAGCACTGCCGGCCAGATGGAACCCGAACGCAGCCGCAACCCGGCCAGCAGCAACGCCAGCAGGATCAGGTTCGGCAGCGCGTACCACTGGTATTGCAGTCCCGGCAGATGGACCAGCGCAAACAGCAGCGAGCTGCCGGCCACCGCCCAGCCGACATGCACGCGCTTCATCAGAGCCGACAGCAGCACGCCGCGGAACAGCAGCTCTTCCACCAGCGGCCCCACGCACACCACCACCAGCACCAGCGGAATGCGCAGCCCCAGCGGCGTGTTGCTTCCGATCTGCTGGATGTCCTGGGTCACCGTGTGGCCGTGGGCCAGCCACTGGGTCAGCAGCGAGCCCAGGATCGGCGCCGCCAGCCCGGCCGCCACCGCCAATGCAAAGAACAGCAGGTGGCGCGGCGGCGTGAAACCGAAACCCGGCGGCTGTGCCAGCGACCACAGCGCTGGCCATGTGCGGCGTGCCAGCCACAGGGTCAGCGGCGCGGCCACGCCAAGCGAGAGAATCGCCACCAGCGCCTGCGTGGCGGGTTGCGCCAGGGTCGTGCGGATCGCGGCGTCGATGCCTGGCCCGGTGGGACTGAGGGCCGCCATCACCCCGAGCGCCAGCGCGAACGCGATGCCGACCGCGAGCTGCAGCACGAAGTAGGTGGCGATGATTCCTGCGCTGGCTCGCAGGCCGGGCGCGGATCGGCCGGTCTCCGGCAGGGAGAGCACCGGCGGCAAGGGCGGAACCTCGGTGCAGCTGATGTCCATGCGGCAAGCGTACCTGTGGCAGCGAATGGCGAAAGCGGACGCCGCGGGCGGCATGTGCGGCCTCCACGCTAGTGCCTTGCAGGCCGCTTGCGCAATCCTGCCGACCGGCATGGCGGCAGGCATTCGCTTGCAGCGCAAGACCATCCCGGTACCATCGGCCTGCAGACGATCACAGGGGAGTGTCGATGACTACCGATTTCGGCAGGACTGCCAGCGATTACGCGCGCCATCGGGCCGGGTTTCCGGATGCCTTCTTCGAGCGCCTGTTCGCCGACGGCAGCGTGCGCAAGGGTAGCCTCGTTCTCGACCTGGGCACCGGCACCGGCACGGTCGCCCGCGGCCTGGCCGTGCGCGGCTGCGAGGTGACCGGGCTGGATCATTCCGCGCCGCTGCTGGCGCAAGCCGCGGAGATGGACCGGGCCGCCGGCGTGCAGGTGAAGCAGGTGCGTGCGCGGGTCGAGAATGTCGACTTCGCGCCGGCCTCGTTCGACGCGATCACCGCCGGCCAGTGCTGGCACTGGTTCGACCGGCCGCGCACGGCGGCCCTGGTACGCAAGTGGCTGCGGCCGGGCGGGCGGCTGCTGATCGCGCATTTCGACTGGGTACCGCTGGCCGGCAACATGGTGCAGGACACCGAACGGCTGATCCTCACCTACAACCCGGCCTGGACCCTGCACAGCGGCAGCGGCCTGTATCCGGCGTGGCTGAAGGACGTGGCCGAAGCCGGCTTCAGCGACTTGCGTACCTACTCGTTCGACCTGGACATACCGTACAGCCACGCGGACTGGCGCGGCCGCATCCGTGCCAGTGCCGGCATCGGCGCCACCCTGGACGAAGCGAAGGTGCAGCGCTTCGATGCCGAACTGGCCGACATGCTGGCCGCCCACCATGCAGCCGAGCCGATGGCGGTGCCGCATCGCGTGTGGGTATTGAGCGCGATCGCTCCCGGCCTGCTGGTCTGAGAGCGTCGAGCAGGCTCCGAGCGCTCAGCCGACCAGCATGGCCCGGCCGACGCCGATGCAGGCCAGCACCAGCAGCGCCGCCCAGCCGGACATGCCGACCACATAGCCGGGGCCACGTTTGGTGGGATCCTTCAGGTAGGCCAGCGCGTACCACACGCGGCCGACGATCCAGACCAGCCCCGCCACGCCGGCCCAGCCGCTGAAGCCGTAACTCGCCGCCAGCCACAGCGTGGGCAGGAACATCACCGTGTTTTCCAGGGTGTTCATCTGCACCCGGTAGGCGCGCTCGAACGCCGGGTCGCCGCTGGTGGCCGGCGCCTTGATGCCGTACTTGCCACGGGCGTGACCGACGGCCCACATGGTGCCGAACTGCAGCAGCACGGTGAGCAGGGTGACCAGGGCGGGCAGGTGAGTCATGCTGGATCCTCGATAAAGACGCCCACTTTAGCGGTAGCGCGTGCTTGGCGTCGCCGCGATCGACGCGTTATCGTCGCCACGCGGCATCGGGGCGCGTGCATCAGTCAACGAGGGGTTCCTATGGATTGGCGAAAAGGCGGCAGCAGCAGCAATGTCGAGGTCGACAGCGGCGGTGGTGGCGGTCCGCGTTTCGGTGGTGGTGGCCGCATGGGTCTGGGCGGCCTGATCGTGCTGGCGCTGCTGGGCTGGATCTTCTTCAAGAATCCGCTGGCGCTGCTGGACCAGAGCGGCGGCCTGCCGGGCGCGCCGACGCAAAACAGCGCGCCGGCCCAGGTCGATCCCGAGCAGCAGGCCTTCGTCAGCGCGATCCTGCATTCGACCGAGCAGAGCTGGGGCGAGATCTTCCAGGCGCACGGCGCGACCTACGTCGAGCCCAAGCTGCACCTGTTCAGCGGCGGCGTGAACACGGCCTGCGGCGGCGCCACCACGGCGGTGGGCCCGTTCTATTGCCCGGGCGACCAGAAGGTGTACCTGGACCTGGCGTTCTTCCAGCAGTTGCAGGACGAACTGCACTCCTCCGGCGACTTCGCCCGCGCCTACGTGATCGCGCACGAGGTCGGCCATCACGTGCAGAAGCTGACCGGCGTGTTCGACAAGGTCGACGAGGCGCGTCGTCGCGGTACGCCGATGGACGGCGCCGACGGTCTGTCGGTGCGGCAGGAACTGCAGGCGGATTGCTACGCGGGCGTGTGGGCAAATCACAGCCAGCAAAGCCTGCAATGGTTGCAGCCGGGTGACATCGAAGAAGCCCTGAACGCGGCCAGCCACATCGGCGACGACGCGTTGCAGCAGCAGGCGCAGGGCCGCGTGCGACCGGATACGTTCACCCACGGCACCTCGGCGCAGCGGGTGAAGTGGTTCAAGGCCGGCTTCGGCAGCGGCGACATCGCCCAGTGCAACACCTTCGCCGGCGAACCATGAGCAATCAAGCTGGCAGTCGCAAAGCGATTGCCAGCTTTCCAATTTCCTCCCCTGCTCGGCAGGGGAGGGCAAGGGAGGGGTAGCTCTTGCCTCCGCTGCTGCGCAACGGATCCCCGCTGCTCTAGAATTCGCGTTCTGCGCGCCTCGGGGCGCCCCGGTCGCTTCGATGGAACATCCCTGCTTGCGTTGCGGTGCCTGCTGCGCGTTCTTTCGCGTGGCGTTTCATTGGTCGGAGGCGGAAGCCTTCCTTGGCGGCAAGGTGCCGCCGGAGCTGACCGAAAAGCTGGATCCGCACCGCCTGGCGATGCGCGGCACCAACGCCGCGCAGCCGCGCTGCGTGGCCTTGCACGGCACAGTGGGTGAAGCGGCGCATTGCGGCATCTACCCGCAGCGGCCGTCGGTGTGCCGCGAAGTGCAACCGTCGTGGGAGTTCGGCGCGGTCAGCCCGCAGTGCGACAAGGCGCGCCTGGCGCATGGCATGTCCGTGTTGACGCCGGGGGACTGGCTCGACCCGTTCGATGCCGGTGAGCCGCCGCTGCCGCAGAGCGCCTGAGCGGCGCTGCTGCCTGCTTCAATCGAAGCGATAGATGTCCATCGCCAGGAAACCCATGTCGATGCCGGCGTCGATCCGTTGCGCATGGGCGTCCGCGCCGGCGGCGCCGAGCGCCACGAACAGCGGCAGCAGGTGCTCGTCGGTGGGATGGGCGCGTTCGGCGAACGGTGCCTGGCGGCGATAGTCGAGCAGGGCGTCGACGTCAGCGGTGGCGAGTTTGTGCTCGATCCACTCGATGAACGGCTTCACGTACGGCGCCTGCCGCTCGTCGCTGTAGCCGGCGGCGAAGTCGTGCAGGTTGTGGGTGATGCTGCCCGAGCCGATCACCAGCACGCCCTCCTCGCGCAACGGCGCCAGCGCCTGGCCGAGAGCGTACTGATGCGCGGGGCCGAGTTCGGGCTGGATCGAGACCGGCACTACCGGGATGTCGGCCGCCGGATACAACAGATGCAGCGGCACCCACGCGCCGTGGTCGAGCCCGCGTTCGGGATTGATGGTCGACGCCAGGTTCGCTTGGCCCAGCAAGCGGGCGACGCGTTCGGCCAGTGCCGGTGCGCCGGGTGCGGGGTAGCGCATCTGGTACAGCGGTGCGGGAAAGCCGCCGAAGTCGTGGATGGTTTCCGGCATCGCCGCGGCGCCGACCTGCGGCCGGCGCGACAGCCAGTGCGCGCTGGCCAGCACGATGGCCTTGGGACGCGGCAGCACGGCGGCCAGCTCGGCCAGCCGCTGGCCGGTGAGGCCGGGCTGCAGCGCGGTCATCGGCGAACCGTGCGAGATATACAGGCTGGGCAGGGTAGTCACGCGCGTCGCTCCGTTGAAATCCATCCTGCCATGATGAGGGCGTGGCGGCGGTTTGCGAGCGTCTGCACGGGGAACGCTGCGTTGCCCGCGCCGAACGACCGGCGTTGGCTTCTACCGGCCGGGCATCGGCAGGCCGAGGCCCAGGCGCAGCGGATCGAGCAGGGCGCCATAGTGGCCGGCACGCGCGGTGTCGTGCTGCAGCGGCTGGCGCACCTGCGCCGCGCTGGCGGTGCGCACGCTGCGCTTCGCGTGGTGGTAGTCGAGGCAGGCTGAGTTGAACGGCAAGCCGCAGAACGCCAGTAGCGCGCGGATCTCACCCTCCGGCTCGGCCAGCAACGCCTCGTAGCGCTGGGCGCGGATGCGCTGCGGGGCGGCCGCCTGCCACGCGCCCATGATCCGCTCGTAGTCGCGGATGTAGGCGGCGATGTCGGTCAGCGTGCAGGCGAAATGCGGCAGCCGGTAGAACTGCTGCTTGTAGCAGGACCAGCCGGCCTCCAGCGCGTCGCGTCGCGCGTCGATGATGCGCGCGCCGGGCAGCATCGCGCCGAGCACGCCGCCGAGCAGCCAGTTCGACGGCAGCTTGTCGGTATGTCGCGGCTTGTGCCGGCGCCAGCGCGCAGTGCGTTCCAGGTAACGACGCCCGAGCCGCTGCCAGTCGTCGGCCGTTGCCGCGGCGATCCATTGCAGCAGCGGCTGGCGACGGCGGGTGGATTCCTCGCCGAGCACCTGTTCCAGATCCGGCAGTTCGCTGGCGCCTTCGACGTCGGGATGGGCGGCGAGGATCTGCTCGAACAGGGTGGAGCCGGAGCGCGGCAGGCCGACGATGAAGATCACTTCGTGGCCCAGGGCCGGATCCGTCGGTGCCGGCAGCCGGGCCGAAGCGGCGAACAGGGCATCGGCGTGCGCATGGAACGCGTCGGCGTTCCACGGATGGAGCTGGCGCAGCTCGGCGTTGGCCTGGCTCAGTGCGGCGAAGGCCTGCTCGTAACGACCCTGGTCTTCGCACACCTTGCCCAGCGCGAAACCCATCGCGATGCGGTCGGCGGCGCCGAGTCCAGGCTGGTGCAAGGCGGTCGCCAGCCGCTCGCGGTCGCGTTCGGACAGCGGCCGCGTCTTCATGTTCGCCAGCCCGCGCCAGGCGTCGCCGCAGGCCGGATGCAGCGCCAGCGCGGCGCGATAGCGCGCATCCGCTTCGTCGAAGCGGCCGGCATGCACCAGCGCATCGCCGAGCAGGATCAAGGCGGGCAGGAAGTCCGGCGCCAGCGCGTGTGCCTGCTGCAGTGCCTCGATCGCTGCCGCGGTGTCGCCGTGCAATTGCAGGTTGCGGCCGAGGTTGAACCACGGCATCGGCGCTTGCGGTGCCAGTGTGCAGGCCTGCCGCCAGCTGGCGAAGGCCGCGTCCAGTTCGCCGGCGGCCTGCTGCACGTTGCCCAGGTCGGAATGGGCCAGTACGTAGTCGGGCCATTGCGCGATCGCCTGTTGCAGCGCCGCCTTCGCCTCGGCATGGCGGTGCGCGCGGGCGTGCAGGATGGCGTAGAGGCGCAGCGCCTCGGGATGTCCCGGCGTCATCGCAAGGACGGCGTCCAGTGCCTGCGTGGCGGTAGCCTCGGCGCCGTCGCGGATCGCATGTGCCGCTGCCTGCATTTGCTGCATGGCCGCCGGCGCGAGCCCGTCGAGTCGCGGCTCGGCGCCGCTGGGCGGGCGGTGTTCGGCAATGGGGCTGGACATGCGGCGGGTTCGTGGCGACGACGATCCCGCCGATGTTACGTCGTCGCGCCGTTGCTTATCGAGCGGCGCGACGCAGGGCGCTTACTTGCGCCGCGGCGGCTTGGCGCCGCCGGGCCGCGGCTTGAAGCTGCCGGGCTTCTTGAAACCGCCCGGCTTGTGCGCCGGCGGTGCGCTGGTGCCGGTGTCGCTGCCGTCCCACTCGTGGATGCGCAACTGCTGCTGCACCACCCACACCTTCTTCAGGTGCTCGAACACTTCCTTCGGCATGCCGTCGGGCAGATCGATCAGGCTGTAGTGGTCGCGGATGCTGAGGCGGCCGATGAACTGGCTGTCCAGGCCGGCCTCATTCGCGATCGCGCCGATGATGTTGCCCGGCTTCACGCCGTGCTCGTGGCCGACCTCGACGCGATAAGTGCGCTTGCCTTCCTCGGTAGCGTGCGCACGCACCGGGCGGTGGCCGAACTCGCGCGGCGGCGCGCTCTCTGGCGCGTGCGGCTTGTGCTCGCGCGGGGCGCGGGCGGGTGTGCCTTCGCGCTCGCGTGGTTTGTGTTCGCGCGCGGCCGGCTCGTACTTCTCGCGCTTCGGCGGCGGCGCCAGCAGCAGCGGCTGGTCGCCCTGGGCGATGCGCGCCAGCGCGGCGGCGATCTCGATCGCCGGCACGTTGTGCTCCTGCTCGTACTGCTCGATCAGCTGCTGGAACTGGCCCAGCTCGCCCTGCGCCAGCATGTCGCTGATGCGCTGCTTGAACTTGCCGATGCGCACGTCGTTGACCACCTCGACCGACGGCAGCTGCATCTGCTCGATCGGCTGCTTGGTGGCGCGCTCGATCGCGTTCAGCATGCCCCGCTCGCGCGGGCTGACGAACAGGATCGCCTCGCCGCTGCGCCCGGCACGGCCGGTGCGGCCGATGCGGTGCACGTAGCTTTCCGTGTCGTACGGAATGTCGTAGTTCAGCACGTGGCTGATCCGGTCCACGTCGAGGCCGCGCGCGGCCACGTCGGTGGCCACGAGAATGTCCAGCTTGCCGTCCTTCAGTTGCTGGATCACCCGCTCGCGCTGCGGCTGGGCGATGTCGCCGTTGATCGCGGCGGCGGCCAGGCCGCGCGCCTGCAGCTTGCCGGCCAGCTCGTCGGTGGCCTGCTTGGTGCGCGCGAAGATGATCATCGCGTCGTACGGCTCGGCTTCCAGGATGCGCGTCAGTGCATCGAGCTTGTGCATGCCGCTGACGAACCAGTAGCGCTGGTGAATGTTCGGCGTGGTGGTGGCGGAGGACTTGATGATGACCTCGACCGGATCCTTCAGATGCCGCTGCGCGATCTTGCGGATCACCGTGGGCATGGTCGCCGAGAACAGCGCGACCTGACGCTCCGGCGGGGTTGCGTGCAACACCTTCTCGACGTCGTCGATGAAGCCCATGCGCAGCATCTCGTCGGCTTCGTCGAGCACCAGGTACTTCAGCTCGGACAGGTCCAGCGTGCCCTTGTCCAGATGATCGATCACGCGACCGGGCGTGCCGACCACGACGTGCACGCCGCGCTTCAGCGAATGCAGCTGCGGGCCGTAACTCTGGCCGCCGTAGATCGGCAGCACCTGGAAACCGGGGATGTGTGCGGCGTAGCGCTGGAATGCCTCGGCCACCTGGATCGCCAGTTCGCGCGTGGGCGCCAGCACCAGCGCCTGCGGCTTGCCGGCGCGCGGACTGATCCGCGACAGGATCGGCAGCGCGAACGCGGCGGTCTTGCCGGTGCCGGTCTGCGCCTGGCCGAGCACGTCGCGGCCTTCCAGCAGTGGCGGGATGGTGGCGGCCTGGATCGGTGAGGGCGATTCGTAGCCGACATCGGCCAGTACGCGCAGAACGTCGGGATGCAGCGCGAGTGCGCCAAAACCGGACGGAACCGGGGCGTGGTCGGAGACGGGGGATGACATGGGAACCTCGGAACAGAAGGCAGCGCCGGGAATGCGACGCGCAGATCGTGGATTCTACCAGTCTCCACGCCTGCGCGTGGCAGTTCTTGCTGAACGCGAAAATGATGGCCGTGCGGTTATCCTTCGCGCTGCCTTGCCAGAGGGCCGAGGACCACGATGGGCATGCTCGAAACGATCTCCGAACAGCGCCTGCACGGCGGCGTGCAAGGCGTTTACCGTCACCACTCGAATGCCTGTGCCGGCCCCATGCGCTTTGCCGTGTACCAGCCGCCGCAGGCCACCCGGCAGTTGTGCCCGGTGCTGTATTTCCTGGCCGGGCTGACCTGCACCGAGGAAACCGCCACGATCAAGGCCGGCGCGCAGCGGTTGGCGGCCGAGCTGGGCCTGGTGCTGGTGATGCCCGACACCAGCCCGCGCGGCACCGGCATCGACGGCGCCACCGGCGACTGGGAGTTCGGCGAAGGCGCGGGCTTCTACGTCGACGCCACGGCGGCGCCGTGGTCGGCGCATTTCCGCATGCACAGCTACGTAGCGGACGAATTGCCCGCGCTGATCGCCGCGCAGTTTCCGGTGGACACGGCACTCAGCAGCATCTGCGGCCATTCGATGGGCGGCCATGGCGCGTTGACCCTCGCCCTGAAATACCCGAAACGCTACCGTTCGGTGTCGGCGTTCGCGCCGATCGTGGCGCCCAGCCAGGTGCCGTGGGGCAGGAAGGCATTGCCGCGCTATCTCGGCGACGATCCGGCGGCCTGGGCCGACTACGACGCCTGCGAGTTGGTACGGCGGCAGACCTTCGGCGGCACGATCCTGATCGACCAGGGCGAGGCCGACCCGTTCCTCGAAGCCCAACTGAAGCCGGAGCTGTTCGACCAGGCCTGCGCCGAGGCAGGGCAGCCGTTGCTGCTGCGCCGGCACGCCGGCTACGACCACAGCTACTGGTTCATCACCAGCTTCATCGACGATCACCTGCGCCATCACGCGACGGCGCTGGGCCTGCTCTGAATTTTCGGGCGTCCGAAACAAATGTGGCGGCCCTCGGGCCGCCACATTCGGTGTCATTCAAGCAATCGCTCAGGCCTTGGCGGCCGGGCGATGGCTGGAGCGGCGGCGCTGGTTGCCGGCGGCATGATCGCCGCGGCCTTGCGGCGCATAACCGTTCGGCCGGGCCGCGCCGGCGGTCTTGCCCTGTCGCGGCGCACGCGGCTGACGCTGACCGCCACCACCTTGCTTCGGACGCGGCGCACCGGCATCCACGCGCAGCGGGGCGGACGGCTCGTAACCGCTCACTGGCGTGATCGCGATGTCCTGCTTCAGCAGTTTGCGAATGTCGAACAGCAGGCCGGATTCGTCGTGACTGACCAGGGATACCGCGAGGCCTTCCATGCCGGCGCGACCGGTGCGGCCGATGCGGTGCACGTAGTCTTCAGCAACCGACGGCAGGTCGAAGTTGATCACGATCGGCAACTGCTCGATGTCGATGCCGCGGGCGGCGATGTCGGTGGCCACCAGCACGGTGACGCGGCCGCTCTTGAAATCGCTGAGCGCACGGGTGCGGGCGTTCTGGCTCTTGTTGCCGTGGATCGCGGCGGTGCGCAGGCCCGAGGCGTTGAGGAAGGTCACCAGCTTGTCGGCGCCGTGCTTGGTTCGGCTGAAAACCAGCGACTGGCGACGGCTGTCGACCGAGAGCAGGTGCAGCAGCAGGTCACGCTTGCGCGCGGCGTCGACCGGATGCACCTGATGGCTGACCAGGGTGGTGACGGTATTCGGCGCGGAGACCGAGATCTCGCGCGGGTTGTGCATGAAGTCCATCGCCAGCGTCTTGATCGCCGGCGCGAAGGTGGCCGAGAACAGCATGGTCTGGCGCTTCTTCGGCAGCGCCTGCAGGATGCGCTTCAGTGCCGGCAGGAAGCCCATGTCGAGCATGCGGTCGGCTTCGTCCAGCACCAGCGTTTCCACGGCGGACAAGTCCAGCGTGCGCTGCTGCATATGGTCCATCAGCCGGCCCGGGGTGGCGATGACGATGTCCACGCCGCGGCGCAGCGCGTTGATCTGCGGGCCCATGCTGACGCCACCGAAGATGGTGGTGGCGCTGACCTGGATGTGCTTGCCGTAGTCGCGCATGTTTTCGTGGATCTGCGCGGCCAGCTCACGGGTGGGGGTGAGGATCAATGCGCGCGGGCGGCGCGTCATGGTCTGGCCGCTGGTCGACAGCTTCTGCAGCAACGGCAGCGCGAACGCGGCGGTCTTGCCGGTACCGGTCTGGGCGGCGGCGAGCAGGTCGTGACCTGCCAGCGCGGGCGGAATCGCGGCGGACTGGATCGGGGTGGGCTGCGTGTAGCCGTAATCGGCAAGCGCACGCAACAACGCGGGCGCAAGGCCCAGCGAATCAAAAGACATGTAACACTCCTGAGCAACCCGGAGTGTTCATACCGTGTTGCAGACTAAGGGGAAGGGGCGGCGGTGTGCCGCAACAGTCATGAGGACGACTGCGCCGGCAAGTATAGCCGATCCGGCGGGATGGCGTGCGTTGGCGTGGTGTCAAGCTGAATGGGTGGCGAAATCGCTTCAGTGATGCGGTCGCGCCACGATCAGGTAACTGTTGAACGGGGTGCGCCCGCGCAGCGGCTCGATGCGCACGTGGAGCCCGGCATCCTGCAGCGGCGCGCGCAGTTCGTCGGCGCTCGGATAGTGTTGCGCGCCGCCGGGAATCCAGCCGGAGGTGCGCAGGAAGAACTCCTCGACACGCGTGACATGGAAGCGCCAGTTCGGCTCGCGCAGCACGTTGCGGATGATCAGGCAGCCCTCGGGCGCCAGGTGCCGGGCGGCTTCCCGCAGCAGGATGGGCTGGCGTTCGGCGGGCAGGTAGTGCAGTACGTCGAGCAGCGCGACATGGCCGTGCATCGGTGGCAACTCGGCCACGTCGGCATGGCGCAGGCTCATCAGCGCATCGAGTCCGGCACGCTGCACGGCCTGTTGCCCGGCGGCAATCTTGCGCGCGTCGTGATCCACGCCGAGGTAGGGCTGAGTGTGACCTAGCGTGTGCAGGTACAACCCGAGCAGGCCGATGCCGCAGCCGATGTCGAGCAGGGGTAGCGTCGTGCCGGCGACCAGCGTGGCCGTGGCCGCATAGACCGGGTCCCCGGCCAGCTTGCCCCGGACGTAGCCGCGTTGCAGGTGGCCGTCGTACAGATTGGCGATGTGTTGACGGCTGCGGCGGTCCATCCGGATCCCGGTTTTCGGCGATGGCGGCAGCCTAGGTCATCGGATGCACGAGTACCATCGTCGCCGGCGCGCCTTGTGCGTGAGGTCCCGTTCGGGGAGAGACCGATGTCGTTGCTTGCACCCTTGCGTGAACTCGATAGCGTCCAGCGGCACACGGTGCTGGCCAGTTTCCTGGGCTGGACACTGGATGCGTTCGATTATTTCCTGCTGACCTTCGTCATCGTCACGGTGGCGAAGGAGTTTCAGGTGGGTACGGCCGAGATCACCTACGCGCTGTTCCTGACCCTGGCCGCACGACCGTTGGGCGCGCTGCTGTTCGGGCGGCTGGCCGATCGTTTCGGGCGGCGGCCGATCCTGATGCTCGACGTGATCCTGTTCTCGTTGTTCGAGTTCGCCACGGCATTTGCCTCGTCGCTGACCGCCTTGCTGGTGCTGCGCTTCCTGTTCGGCGTCGCGATGGGCGGCGAATGGGGCATCGGCGCGTCGCTGGCGATGGAGTCGATACCGGCGAAAGCCCGCGGCGCGGTGTCGGGCCTGCTGCAAAGCGGCTACCCGTGCGGCTTCTTCCTCGCCGCGCTGGCGAACTGGTTGCTGGTCGACCATATCGGCTGGCGCGGCCTGTTCGTGATCGGTGCGATCCCGGCGCTGCTGGTGCTGTACATCCGCCGCAAGGTGCCGGAGTCGGCGGTCTGGAAGGAAGGCGCGCAGGCGAAGCGGCCCGGCCTGCTGGAGGCCATGCGCGGGCACTGGAAGCTGGCGATCTACCTGATGCTGCTGATGATGGCGTTCAACATGTTCAGCCACGGCTCGCAGGACATGTACCACACCTTCGAAGAGGTGAACCTGCACCTGCCCACCGGCTCGGCCGCCGCCTTTGTGCTGGTGGCGCTGCTGAATCTTGGCGCGCTGGTGGGCGGGCTGTATTTCGGTGCGTTGTCGGAACGGATCGGCCGGCGCAAGGCGATGATGATCGCCGCGCTGTTGGCGATACCGGTGATTCCGCTGTGGATGTACGGCGGCTCGCTGATCCTGCTGGGGCTGGGCGCGTTCCTGATCCAAGTGATGGTGCAGGGCGCCTGGGGCGTGGTGCCGACGCATCTGAACGAGTTGTCGCCGGCAGCGGTGCGCGGCACCCTGCCGGGGTTTGCCTACCAGATGGGCAACCTGCTGGCGGCGATCACTGCCACCGCGCAGACCTGGCTGGCGCAGCGGCATGGCGGCGATTTCGCGTTCGCGATGGCACTGTGGATGGTGCTGGTGGCGCTGCTGCTGGCATTGTTGCTGTGGCTCGGTCCGGAGGCGCGTGGCGTGGGCTTCGGCCATCATGAATCCTAGCCCGTCGGGCTACTGCTAGAATCCGCCGTTTGATCCCATCGACGAGACAGGCAATGAAGGCTGGCAAGGACAAGGTCATCGCAATCCACTACACGCTGACGGTGGATGGCGAAAAGGTTGAGAGCTCGCACGATCGCGACGAGCAGCTGTGGATCCTGCTTGGCCACGGCCAGCTGATCCCGGGCCTGGAAGCGGCGCTGGAAGGGCATGAAGCCGGCGAGACGCTGAGCGTGGACGTGGCGCCGGCCGATGGCTACGGCGAGCGCGAGGAAGGCCAGATCCAGCGCATGTCGAAGAAGTACTTCCCGCAGGCCAACCGGCTCAAGCCGGGCATGACCGCCGTGCTGCAGCTGAAGCAGGGCGGCCAGCGCGCGGTGACCGTGCACAAGGTCGGCATGAGCGCGATCGACGTGGACCTGAACCACCCGATGGCCGGCAAGACCCTGCGCTTCGATGTGGCCATCGGCGAAGTGCGCGATGCTACCGAGGAAGAGGTCACCCACGGCCACGCCCACGCGCCAGGCGCCGAAGCGCACTGAGTACGCTTCGATAAAGCAAAGCCACAACGGCGCCCGCTTCAATGAAGTGAAACCAAAACGGCACCCATGGTGCCGTTTTTCGTTTGCCCTCTCCCCCTGCGGGGGAGAGTTGGGGAGGGGATCTCCAAGCCTCCAAAAACTTGTTGACCGCCCCCGCGAAAGCGTTGCGCGCGAGAGCTCCACCCTCAATCCAGCACCCGCCGCCCATAAGCGAAATGATCCCCCCAGTACGGCCCGTCGATATCGTCCAGCCGCACCGTGCCGCCGCTGTTCGGCGCGTGCACGAAACGGCCCTTGCCGACGTATACGCCGACATGGCTGATCGCGCCGCCGATGTCGAAGAACACCAGGTCGCCGCTGGCCAGTTGAGCCATCTTGCGCACCTTGTGGGCGTCCATCGAGGCCATCTCGTGCGAGGTGCGCGGCAGCTTGATGCCGGTGGCGGTGCGGTAGATGTAGTCGATCAGGCCGCTGCAGTCGAAGCCGCCGGCGGGGGTATTGCCGCCCCAGCGGTACGGTGTGCCGACCAGCCCGATCGCGCGGAACAGGATGTCGTTCGCCTCCCCGGCGCTGGCGGCCGAGGGTGCGCGCGGCGGCAGATCGGCCAGCGCCGAGTGCGAGGTCTTGTAGGTGGGCTGGCGCCGCTGCGGGCTGCTGGCGCAGGCGGCCAGCAAGATGATCGCAGAGAAAAGCAGCACCCAGCGCGCGACCTGCGGTAGCGGTAACGACAGGGGAAATCGGGCGACGGGCTGCGGACTCACGAGACAACCTCGGCGTGGGGCGTGCCGAGGTTATCAATTCAATAATTCATATGCAAATCAATACACTTTTTTGCATTTTAAATTCAGTTTCTCAACTTAATCCTTGCCGGTCCCGCCTGGAAGCGGCGTCAGGTCGAATTTGACCGGCACGCGCGCGTAGCCGTCGATCGGCTTCCCGCCCTTCATCTGCGGATTGAAGTGCCATTGCCTTGCCGCATCACTGGCGGCGGCGATCAGGTCGGCGGACGTGGTGGTGCTGTGCTTTGGATAAGCGGCTTTGTGTCGCCCCGCGAGGTGCCGGGTATCGCGCCCGTGGCGCCGGTGCCGATCCGGCATGCAAGCGTGCTTGCCGAGGCCTGGGACTAGTGCACCGTGATGATCTTTTGGGATAAGGTTCTCCCGCGGATGTCCCAGGCGCGCAGGCGATAGCGTCCGGGGCGAAGATAGAGCTTGCTCGCGGCGTCGCCCTGCATGAACGCGTAGCGGTCGGCAGTGATGGCTTCGTCGGGCTCGTTGACGTAATGCGCATCGACGACGCAAGGGAAGCGTGTCTTGCACAGTGTCGTCCTGATCGCATACGGGATGCGCCCGTTGCTCAGGGTCAACCAGTCGGGGCGCTGCTTGTTGAGGTGATTCGCCAGCATGAGATGGTCGCGATCGGTGTCGCGCACGGTCGTCAATAGCTGGATGTAACCACTCTCGACGCCGCCTGTGTCGGCGGGAGGCAGCAATACGTTGAGGTCATACCGCTCGGGATGATCGCTCCAGGGCCTGCCTGTGGTGCGGTTGACCAATACGGTGGGGCCGTTCGGCGGGAAATCCCTGATCAGTTTCTGATAGGCATCCGGTTTGCCGGGAAGCTGCTCGCGAAACTGGGTCTGGTCGATCGACAGCGGTTCGATGCCGGTCAGTTGCTGCAGGTGCATGGCCATCGGCGCCGTATTACCCAAGCGTCCCTTTGCCTTGTCGATGTGCGCGTAACCGGCATGCACGAAGAGCCGGGCGTGGGGATCCCTTGCGAATACCTTCCGGTACAGGTTGTTCGCTTGTCCGGCTTCGCGATCCTGCATCGTGCCGGTGTCCGCGTCGTAGGACACCAGAGTGAACCCCAACTTGATCGCTGTCCGCACGATGTCGCCGTAGGTGGGTTCGTGCAGGTACTCGGTGCCGCTGTCCTTGACCGGATAGCCGCGCTGCATCAGCTGGTCATCTTTGTTCGAGAGAGCTTCCACGGCGAAGTAATTGAACCCGAGTGCACGCAGCCGAGGTAGCAGGGCCAGCGTCAGCTGCCGGGTGTGGGCGTCGTGATGTGCTTCGTTGATCAGCACGATGCGGCGGTCGGCGGCGAGTTCCGTAATGACCTCGGCGGCATCGGCGGGTTTCCACTCGGCCGGCGTCGGCAAAGTGGCGTCCACCGCGATATAGCTCTTCAGCGGGAAGTCGTGGACAGCCTCGTTGTAAAGCCCCAGTTCGTTCTCGACCGAAGCGAACATCTGCATCGCCAGCTGCTGGTCGGAGACAGGAAGCTTCGGTATCTCCCTGATCAGATATGCGTAGCGTGCCAGGTCGTTGGGCTGTTGCTTCAGCTCGTGGAACATGCTGACCGCGTCCGGGCTGTAATCCTGCGCGGATACGGGCGCAGTCGGCGACATGGCAAGGCCGACCGCGATGAAAGCCACTCGGGGAGCCATCCAGTTCGGCATGGTCGAGTCTCGGGATGATTTACGGCCAGCGTGCCCCTGAACCTGCCGCCGGGCAAGTACCAATCAGATCGAATCTGTCTGCTGCAACAGCCCGATGAATGCCTCGCGCAGTGATGTGTTGTCGAATCGGTTTGGCGGGAGTTTCCGGAAGCCACACAAAATCGGTGCGCACGGACCGGCGGAGGGGGCGAGCCGAACCGGCTTCATATATGCCAGGACCCGGGATCAGCGTTCCCTGATCGTGATGACCTGCTGAGACAAGGTCCTGCCGCGGATATCCCAGGCGCGCAGTCGGTAGCGACCGGGCCGCAGGTACAGCTTGCTCACGGTATCGCCCTGCATGAAGGCGTAACGGTCAGCGGCGATGGCGTCCTCATCTTCGTCGACGTAGTGCGCATCGACGACGCAAGGCGTGGTGACCCGGCACAGCGTCGTGCTGATCGTGTACGGGAAACGCTCGTCGTTCAGAGTGAGCCACTCCGGGCGCTGCGTATTGACGAAGTGCGCCAGCATGGACTGCTGATTGCGAACCATGTCGTGCACGATCGTCGATGGCTGGGTATAGCCACTCTCGACGGCACCCTGGCCGGCAGCGGGTGGCAGCAGCACGTTGACGTCGTATTGCCCCGGATGGGCGCTCCATGGTTTGCCGGTGGTGCGATCGATCAGAACGAAGGGGCCTTTGGAAGGGAAGCTCTTGACCAGCTCCGTGTAGGCGTCCGGTTCGCTCGGGATCTGCTCGCGGAATTGGGTCTGATCGATCGACAGTGGCACGATGCCGGTCAGCTGCTGCAGCTGCATGGCCATCGGTGCAGTGTTGCCCAGGCGCCCTTTTGCCTTGTCGATATGTGCGTAGCCGGCGTGGACGAACAGTCGGGCGCCAGGATCCTTGGCGAACACTTTCCGGTACAGGTTTTTGGCTTGCCCGGTTTCGCGTTCCAGTGTGGTGCGGCTGTCCACGTCATAGGACACCACTTTGAAGCCCAGCTTGATCGCCATGCGCACGATCTCGCCATACGAGGGCTCGTGGAGGTATTCGCTGCCGCTGGTCCCGGTTGGGTAGCCGCGGTTCATCAACCTGGTGTCTTTGTCGAGCAGCGCCTCCGCCGCGAAATAGTCGAATCCGAGCGCGCGCAGATGTGGCAACAGGGCCAGGGTGAGTTGCCGGGTATGGGCGTCGTGGTGCGCCTCGTTGATCAGGACGATGCGATGGTCAGCAGCCTGCTGGGTGATGACGTCGATGGCGTCGGCAGCCTTCCATCGTGCCGCCGTGGGGATGGCGGTATCCGCCGCCACATGGCTCTTGAGTGGAAAGTCGCGAAGCGCTTCGTTGTAAAGGCCCAGCTCGTTCTCGACCGAGGCGAACATCTGCATGGCGAGCGGCCGGTCGGCGGCGGGAAGCGCCTGCACCGTCTTGACCAGGTAGACGTAGCGGGCCAGGTCGTTGGGCTGTTGCCTCAGCCCGTGGAACATCTCGATGGCGGCAGGGCTGAAGTCCTGCGCCAGCGCCGACGGGACAAGCGGCGTGATCATGCAGAGCGCAATGGAAACCATTCGAAACGGCACGCTGACCGGCATGTTCAACCCCCGTGGATGACCCGTGGCTAGCGTGCCTGCGTACGCTCCGGCAGGCAAGCCTCCGTCCGGTCCCGGCGGAAACGAGACTGATGAAGCATTGAGTACAATGCGCCGATGACCACATTCACCTTGCAGCGTGGCCGCGTGCCGATGCTGATCAGCCTGCCGCACGACGGCAGCTTCATTCCCGACGACATCGCCGCGCGGATGCAGCCGGTGGCGCGTCGTGCGCCGGACACCGACTGGCATGTCGGCCGGCTGTACGAACCGTTGGCCCAGGCGCTGGGCGCCAGCGTGCTGAAGCCGAAGGCTTCGCGCTACGTGATCGACCTGAACCGCCCCGCCGATGGTCATGCGCTGTACCCGGGGCAGCGCGAGACCGGTCTGGTACCGGCGATCGGCTTCGACGGGGAGCCGTTGTACCGGAGCGGCAGCGAACCGGATGCTGCCGAAATTCAACGGCGCATAAACGATTACTGGCGGCCTTACCATCAGGCCATCGCGCAGGAACTTGCACGGCTGTGCGCGGAGCACGGTCGGGCGGTGCTGTGGGAAGGGCATTCGATCCGCAGCCGGGTACCCATGCTGTTCGAGGGGCGGTTGCCGGATTTCAACCTCGGCACGGCAGCCGGCACCAGTTGCGACCCGGCGCTGCAGGCGCGCCTGCAGGCTTGTCTGGAGTCGCAATCGCGTTTCAGTTTTGCCGTCAACGGCCGCTTCAAGGGCGGTTACATCACGCGTCATTACGGCACGCCGGCGACCGGCGTGCAGGCCGTGCAACTGGAGCTGGCGCAGCTCAACTACATGGACGAGGAAAGCTTCGCGTACGACGAGGCGAAGGCGCCGGCGGTGCAGGACTTGATCGGCCGGATGTTGCAGGCCTGTCTGGCCTGAGCGTAAGTAATTGCGAGCGTAATCGGGCGCGGCAAAAGTCAAGATCCTGTGTGCGTGTTGCGCAGGAAACCGCGTGTTGCATTCAGCCTTGGTATCCCATCGGCGTCGCATCGTCGGTTTGTCGCGCCACCCGAGTCGCCGGGTTCCGGCCGGGTTCGCGATACCTTAATCGTCCGAGGCTCGACATCATGATGCGTAAACTTCTGATCGCTTCCCTGCTTGTGGCGGGCGTTGCGCTTTCCGGTTCCGTGCTGGCCCAGGCTGCTGCCCCGCAGACGGCTGCTCCGGCGGCACAGGAAACTCCTGCGGCGACTCCCGCTGCGGCGGCCGACACCGCGCCGAAGACCACCATGCACCACAAGTCGCACCACAAGTCGCACCACAAGTCCCATCACAAGAGCCACAAGGCGGCGGCCCCTGCCGCGAACCCGGCTCCGGCGGCGACGTCGGCTGGTTGATCGTGTTGTCGTGAATCGAGACCCCGCCGGTGCAGACCGGCGGGGTTTTTCATGCATGCGGCTTGCCCGCGTGCCGATCGAGGCGGATCAGCGCGGCTGCGCCGGCAGGGCGGCAACGCACTTCAGCTCGATCGCGATCGGCGTCGGCAGCGCGCTGATGCCCAGCGTGGTGCGGCAGGCGTCGACGCCGGCGAAATATTCCGCATACAGCCGGTTGTAGATGGCGAAGTCGCGCTGCATGTCGGTGAGGAACACGGTGACGTCGACCAGGTCGGTCCAGGCGGCGCCGCTGGCTTCGAGCACGGCGCGCACGTTGGCGAACACTTGCCGGCACTGTGCTTCGATGTCGTAGTCGACCAGCCGGCCATCCGCGTCGCAGACGTTGCCGGGAATCGCGTTGCTGCCGGGTTGGCGCGGACCCACGCCAGACAGGAACAGCAGGTTGCCGACACGCCGGGCGTGCGGGTAGGCGCCGACCGGCGCGGGGGCGGCGTCGGTGCGGATGCTGTCGCCGTTCATGCGGCGCCTGCCCAGCGCCGGGTGAGCTCGGCCACGGCCTGGTGATAGGCCTCGGGCAGTTGCTCGCGTCCGCGCACATCGAGGCCCAAGTCATGGATGTGGCCATTGTCCAGGCCGTAAATCCACGCATGCACGGCCAGCTGCTGGCCGCGCTCCCACGCTTCGCGCACCACCGTGGTGTGGCACACGTTGAGCGCCTGTTCGAGCGCATTCAGTTCGCACAGGTGCGCATGGCGCATCGCGAACGACTGCGCCGGATCGAGCTTGTCGGCATGCTTCATGGCAATGTCGGTGATGTGCCTGAGCCAATTGTCGATCAGGCCCAGGCGGCTTTCCTTCAGCACGGCGCCGACGCCACCGCAACCGTAATGACCCACCACCAGGATGTGCTTTACCTGCAGCACGTCGACCGCGAATTGGATGGTGCTCAGCGCGTTCAGGTCGGTATGCACCACCACGTTGGCCACGTTGCGATGCACGAAGATCTCGCCCGGCGGCAGGTCGACGATCTGGGTGGCCGGTACGCGCGAGTCCGAGCAGCCGATCCACAAGTAGCGCGGCGCTTGCTGCTGCGAGAGCTGTTCGAAAAAGGTCGGGTCTTGCGCGGTGACCTGTTCGGCCCAGCGCCGGTTTTTGGCAAGCAGGTCTTTCAGTGAATTCATCGGGATTCCGAATGTTCGGGCTCGCGCATGCGCGTGCGCCCTAGGGTTGTACGGACGACGCGCCGTAGGCGATGCAGATGTTTTTCGGCTCGGTGAAGAAGTGCAGCGCTTCGCTGCCGCCTTCGCGACCGAGCCCGGATTGCTTGGCGCCGCCGAACGGCGTGCGCAGGTCGCGCAGCAGCCAGCAGTTGATCCACACGATGCCGAATTCGAGCTGGCCGGCGAGCCGGTGCGCGCGGGACAGGTCCTGCGTCCACAGCGAGGCGGCCAGGCCGTAGCGGCTGTCGTTGGCGATCGCCAGCGCCTCGGCCTCGTCCTCGAACGGGATCAGGCTGACCACCGGGCCGAAGATCTCCTGCTGGTTGGTCTGCGCCGCGGACGACAGGCCTTCGATCACGGTCGGCGCGATGAACCAGCCGTCGGCGCAGCGGCCGGGCAATGTGATCGCCTCGCCGCCGCACAGCACGTGGCCGCCTTCGGCGCGGGCCTGTTCGATGCAGCCGAGCACCTTGTCGTAGTGCGCTTGCGAGACCATCGCGCCGAGGTCGCTGTCGGCGTCGCCCGGATCGCCCACGCGCAGCGCCTGCACGCGCGCGAGGTAGCGTTCGCGGAAGGCTTCGAGGATCGAGCGCTGCACCAGCAGGCGCGAGCCGCACAGGCAGATCTCGCCCTGATTGGCGAAGCCCGAGCGCACGATGGTGTCCAGGTTCGCGTCGGAAAGATCGGCATCGGCGAACACGATCGCCGGATTCTTGCCGCCCATTTCCAGCGAGACTTTCTTGAACTGCGCGGCGGCCGCGCTGGCGATGCGCGTGCCGGTGGCCGTGCTGCCGGTGAAGGAGATTGCCTTCACCGCCGGATGCTCCACCAGCGCCTGGCCCACGCTGGGGCCGCGGCCCTGCACGATGTTCAGCACGCCGGGCGGAAAGCCGGCCTCGATGCTCAGCTCGCCGAGCAGGGCGGCGGTGCACGGCGTCACTTCCGACGGCTTGGCCACCACCGTGTTGCCGGCGGCCAGGGCCGGCGCGATCTTCCAGGTGAACAGGTACAGCGGCAGATTCCACGGACTGATGCAGCCGACCACGCCGAGCGGCTGGCGCAAGGTGTAGTTGATCGCGCCGGTGCCCATGGCGCCGGCTTCCATCGCGTGCGATTCGCTGCCCCAGCCGATGATCGCGGCGGCGAAGTAACGCAGGTTGCTGACCGCGCGCGGGATGTCGAGCCGGCGCGCGAGGCTCAGCGGCTTGCCGTTGTCGCGCGATTCCAGCGCGGCGAACTCCTCCAGCCGCGCCTCGACCAAGTCGGCCAGCCGCTGCAGCAGGTGTGCGCGCTGTTCGATCGGCGTGCCGGCCCAGCCAGGCGCGGCACGGCTGGCGGCGGCGACCGCAGCGGCGACGTCCGCCGCACCGGAATCGGGGCAGTGCGCAAATACCGCACCGGTGGCCGGCTCGTGCACCTCCAGCCATGCATCGTGGTGGGGCGCCTGCAGGCGACCGTCGATCAGATTGGCTAGGCGCGGGATGGACATCGGGACAAGCTTAAAACCAGCGTGCCGCAATTGCACCGGACGCCGGCGTATGCGCGGGGCGAGATGGGAAGCGGGTGGCGCGCGCCGAAGCGTTGGCCCGGGCTCAACTCAACGCGCGCGTGCGGCCGCCATCCACCGCGATGCTGACGCCGTTGACGTAGGCGGCGGCGGGAGTGCACAGGAACGCGATCACGGCGGCCACTTCGCTGGCTTCGCCGAAGCGGCGGGCGGGTACCGTTGTCAGCATGGCCTGGGCGATCACGTCGCCGTCGCGGCCGCTGGCGGCGGCTTGCGCGGCGAGCAGGCTGTCGAGGCGGCTGGTGCGGGTGTAGCCGGGCAGCACGTTGTTGACCGTGATGCCGTCGGCGGCCAGTTCGGCGGACAGGGTCTTGGCCCAGCCGGCGACGGCGGCGCGCACGGTGTTGGACACGCCCAGCCCCGCGATCGGTTCCTTCACCGAGGTGGAGATCACGTTGACGATGCGACCGTAGCCACTGGCGCGCATGCCGGGCAGCAGCGCCTGCAGCAGGGTCTGGCCGGCTAGCAGATGCTGGCGGAACGCGATCTCGAAGGCCGCGGGTTCCGCGCTGTGCGCCGGGCCGTTGGGTGGCCCGCCGGTGTTGTTGATCAGGATATGCACCGCGGCGCCGGCGGCGATGTCGATAGCCGTCGCCTGCAGGCTGGCGGTGTCCAGCATGTCCACGCTGCGCCAGTCATGCCGTTGCCCGGCATGCGTCCGCGGCAGGCTTTCGGCAACCAGCTTGAGCCTGTCGGCCGAGCGCGCCAGCAAGGTGACGCTGGCACCCAGTTCGGCCAGTTCGATCGCGCTGGCCTGACCGATGCCTTGCGAGGCGCCGCAAACCAGCGCATGACGTCCACTCAGATCCAGTTGCATGTCTTGTTCCCTCAGTGCAGCCACAGCCGCATCGCCAGCGCGGCGAGCCAGCAGAGCCAGCCCATCCACTGACTGTAACGCCATACCAGGCACCAGCGGTCGATGGCGGTGTCGCCCAGCGCGGGCAGGGCCGGGGAGCGCAGGATCTGCTGCATGCGGGCCCAGACGCGGAATCCGGAAAGCCGGCCCTGCGCGGCGGCGACGATGACCTGCCAGTGTTGCGGATAGCGTTTGCGCAGCAGCGCGGCGACCCGGAACGGCGCCACGTACGACAGCACGAACAGGCCGACGCCGCTGGCCAGCAGCGCGAGATAGAGGACGATCATGGCGAACTGGGGTGGTTGGCCTTGCCGTTGTTGCCGTTGCTCCAGGGCAGCGGCAACGCGGTGCGCAGGGTGTTGAGCACGCCGCCGCCCTTCGCCGCCTTCTTGCAGATCGCGTTGGCCAGGGCCTTTTCGTAGGTCTTGTTCATCATGCCGACCCACAGCGCGCCGTCCGGGCCGTGCGGGATGCTGAAGCTGCCGGCGGAGTTCATCTGCAGCGACGCGGTGGTGGAACTGGAGATCGAGGCGGGCGACTGTTCCCAGTAGGTCTTGCCCGACTGCTGCTCGGCCGAGCTGTAGACCAGCAGGTAACGCGCCTGCGCGCTGTCGATCTTCAGGCTGCCGAAGGCGCCGCTCGTCTCGTCACTCCAGCCCATGTGTTCGCACAGCCCGATGTCCTCGGAGCGGATCGGCTGAAAGCCCTCGTCCAGCAGTACCACGGTGGGCGCGAACAGGTAGCTGGCGTGCAGCCAGCGGCCGTTCAATTCCGACTTCAGGGCGACCTTGTACGGCAGTTTCACGTCGGCCGGCAGGCGGAAGGCGAGGAAGTAGCTTTGCGTGCCATTGAGGTTGGCGACCATGCTGCCGCTGCCCAGCACGAACTTCTGCGGCTGCCACGGCAGCATGCTGCGGTAGGAGAAGTCGGCGAAGCTGCTGCAGCACGGCGCGGCCTGCATCAGCTGCAACTGGGCCAGCTTCAGCGCGTCGCCGGTATTTTCCGACGGCGGGCGCAGGTTCGGCGGCAGCAAGGCCTTGGCCGTGTGGCAGCCGCCCAGCAAGGCAGCGAGGGCCAGCACGGCGGCGATGGCGGGGGGTCGAAGCGACATGGCGGTTGGGTTGCTCAGAATTCGGCCGTTCCGGCGGCGCGGGGGTAGGGGATGGCATCGCGGATGTTGGACAGGCCGCAGATGTAGACCAGCAGGCGCTCGAAGCCGAGGCCGAAGCCGGCATGCGGTACCGTGCCATAACGGCGCAGATCGCGGTACCAGCCATAGGTCGCCGGATCGAGTCCGAACTGGATCATGCGGCGGTCGAGGTAGTCCAGCCGCTCCTCGCGTTGGCTGCCGCCGATGATCTCGCCGATGCCCGGCGCCAGCACGTCCATCGCCGCGACCGTCTTCTCGTCATCGTTCAAGCGCATGTAGAAGGCCTTGATCGCCTCGGGGTAGTTCATCACGACCACGGGACGGCCGATATGTTTCTCGGCCAGGTAACGTTCGTGCTCGGTCTGCAGGTCGATGCCCCAGGCCACGGGGTATTCGAACTTCTGCCCGGACTTCTGCAGGATCGTGATGGCGTCGGTGTAGTCGATGCGCTCGAACGGCTTGGCGATGAACGCCTCCATCCGGCTGATCGCATCCGGCTGCACGCGCTCGGCGAAGAACGCCATGTCGTCCGGACGCTCGTCCAGCACGGCCTTGAAGATCGCTTTCAGGAACGCCTCGGCGCAGTCCGCGTCGGCGGCGAGGTCGGCGAACGCGATCTCCGGCTCGACCATCCAGAACTCGGCCAGGTGACGCGGGGTGTTGGAGTTCTCGGCGCGGAAGGTGGGACCGAAGGTGTAGACCTTGCTCATCGCCAGCGCGTACGCCTCGACGTTGAGCTGGCCAGACACGGTGAGGAACGCCTCGCGGCCGAAGAAATCCTTGCGGAAGTCGATCTTGCCCTTGTCGTCGCGCGGCAGGTTGGCCAGGTCCAGCGTGGACAGCCGGAACATGTCGCCGGCGCCCTCGGCATCCGAGGTGGTGATGATCGGCGTGTTGATCCAGAAAAAGCCCTGCTCGGTGAGGTGGCGATGGATCGCCGTCATCATGGTGTGGCGCACCCGGGTCACCGCGCCGAACAGGTTGGTGCGCGGGCGCAGGTGGGCGACCTCGCGCAGGAATTCCATGGTGTGCTGCTTGGGCTGGATCGGGTAGGTTTCCGGATCGTCGACGAAGCCGGTGACGATGACCTCGTTCGCCTGCAGTTCGAAGGCCTGGCCCTTGCCCTGCGACGCCACCAGGATGCCGCTGACGATCACGCCGGCGCCGGCGGTGAGGTGCTTCACCTCGCTGTCGTAATTGGCCAGGGTGGCCGGTACTACCGCCTGGATCGGGTCGAAGCAGGAGCCGTCGGTGACGTTGACGAAGGACAGGCCGGCCTTGGAGTCGCGGCGGGTGCGCACCCAGCCGCGCACGGTCACCGCGCTGCCGGCGTCGAGCTTGCCGGAAAGAGCCTGCTTCACGCTGCATAGCGTCGGACTGACCACGGCCATCGATTGAAACTCCTGCAGGAGCGCCGCATGTCGGCGCGTGGATAGATGAACGGCGGTGCGTGGCGGCACGCAAGGCCAAACCGGCATGATAATGTAGCTGTTGCCTGCGCCGCGACTTTCCGGGCCACTTGTCGAGGTCGATCCACCGCCATGAGCATCACCATCACCCCCGCTGCCAACGAACGCATGCGCCACTTCCTGGCCGGCACGCCGACGGCGGCCGGCGTGCGCTTCGGCGTCAAGCGCACCGGCTGTTCCGGTTTCGCCTACGTGGTGGACCTGGCCGAGGTAGTCGGCAAAGACGATCAGCTGGTCGAGGTGGACGGGTTGCCGCTGATCGTCGACGGCAAGAGTCTGGCCATGGTCGAGGGCACCGTGATCGACTTCCAGCGGCAGGGCCTCAACGCCAGCTTCGTGTTCCACAACCCGAATGCCACCGGTGAATGCGGCTGCGGCGAGAGCTTCACGGTCAGTTGAGCCAGGGGTGCAGGGCGAGCGGCGGGAGCCGGTTTCCGACGTGGCATGGCGGCTCGTACCGGTTTTGACGCCTTCGTTACCCGCCTCTGGCCCCTTTATCCTTCAATAACTTGCGCGTGGCCACCTGGCCCGCTTACAATCCCGCTTCTGTCCGCACCGAAAAGTGCCGGCAGGACACTTGCCTCACCGCACCAGCGGGAGGCTGCGAGGCCGCAAGGCCGCATCCACAAGGAGTCAACCCACAATGACCCTGCGTCATTACGAAGTTGTGTTCATGGTCCACCCTGACCAGAGCGAGCAGGTTCCGGCGATGCTCGAGCGCTACAAGGCGCTGATCGAGACCGACGGCGGCAAGATCCACCGCCTGGAAGATTGGGGCCGCCGTCAGCTGGCGTATCCGATCGTGAACCTGGCCAAGGCACATTACGTGCTGCTCAACATCGAAGTAAGCCAGAACGCACTGAACGAGCTGGAGTCGGGCTTCCGCTTCAACGACGCCGTGCTGCGCCATCTGGTGATCCGTCGCGACGAGGCCGATACCGAGCCGTCCTTCATCCTGAAGTCGAAGGAAAAGGATGATGCCAAGTCCACCCGTCGCCGCGACGACGAGGGTGATGGCGAAGGCCGCGGCCGTGACCGCGATGACCGCGACAACCATCGCGACAGCGACGACTGATCAGGAGCACAACATGTCCAAGTTTTTCCGCCGCCGCAAATTCTGCCGCTTCACTGCCGAAGACGTGAAGGAGATCGACTACAAGGATCTCAACACCCTGCGCCAGTACGTCACCGAGAACGGCAAGATCGTGCCGAGTCGCATCACCGGCACCAAGGCCCGCTACCAGCGTCAGCTGGCGACCGCGATCAAGCGCGCGCGCTTCCTCTCGCTGCTGCCGTACACCGACAACCACGACGTCTGATGACGTCGTTCGGGATTCGGGATTGGGGATTCGGGATTAGGTAAAAGCAGCGGGTTCGCCGCATCGCGCTTTTCCGAATCCCGAATCCCGTCTCCCGAATCCCGGCCCTTCGGACAACCGTCCTCTGGCTGCGCCGGGCCACACCGGTGCTAACGAACAGGAAAGCATCATGGAACTCATTCTTCTGCAGAAAGTCCGCAACCTCGGCACGCTCGGCGACAAGGTCGTCGTGAAGCCCGGTTACGGCCGCAATTACCTGCTGCCGCAGGGCAAGGCCGTGCGCGTCAACGCCGCCAACCTGGCCGCGTTCGAACAGCGTCGTGCCGAATACGAGGCCAAGGCCAACACGGCACTGGCCGATGCCGAAGCACGCAAGGCCAAGCTGGCCGATGTCTCGGTGACCATCTCCGCGCACGCCAGTGCGGAAGGCAAGCTGTTCGGTTCGGTCGGCCCGCGCGATATCGCCGAGGCGCTGGCTGCTGCCGGTCAGGCCGTGCACAAGGGTGAAGTGATCCTGGGCGAAGGCCCGCTTCGCAACACCGGCGAGTACGACGTGGTGGTGAGCCTGCACGCCGACGTGCAGACCACGGTCAAGGTGATCGTGGTCAGCGACAAGTAAGCGCGAGCCGCTGTTCCAGATTGCAAGTCGACGGGCGCCCCAGGGCGCCCGTCGTCTTTCTGCGGAAGGGATCGCGGGGGTGATCGCCGGCGGGAAGCCCGGAAGTGGTTCGCTCCAGCGCGTCGCGGTGTGTTTGTCGCGCCGATTTATCCCCAGCAACGCACAGCTTATCCACAGACTTATTGTCTCGACGGGTGAGACGTCGCCGCGCATGATGGTGTCGGTATGACTACCCGCGAGGTGTCGGCGTGTCGCGTGCCGGTCGTGGGGCAATTCTCCTGAGGTAAGTCGATGTCCTTCGTGCCCGAGCGCAAACCTTCCTCTCCTGCCATCGAGGCGCTGCGCGTACCGCCGCATTCGATCGATGCCGAACAGGCGGTGCTGGGCGGCCTGATGCTGGCGCCGGATGCGCTGGACAAGGTTGCCGACCGGCTTGCCGAGAACGACTTCTACCGCAAGGACCACCGGCTGATCTGGCGCGCGATCAACGAGCTGGCGAACAAGGGCATGCCGTGCGACGCGGTGACCCTGGGCGACTGGTTCGAGAGCAACGGCATGGCCGAGATGGTCGGCGGCGCCGGTTATCTGATCGAGCTGGCCAACAGCACGCCCAGCGCGGCCAACATCGCCGCGTACGCCGAGATCGTGCGCGAGAAATCGGTGCTGCGCCAGCTGATCGACGCCGGCACCTCGATTACCGAGGACGGCTATCGACCCGAGGGCAAGAGCGTGCACGAGGTGCTGGAAAGCGCCGAGCAGCGCGTGTTCCACATCGCCGAATCCGGCGCGCGCGGCAAGAAGGATTCCGTCACGATGCGCGAGGCGGTGAAGGACGCGTTCCGCCTGCTCACCGAGCGCTACGAAAACCGCGGCCAGCTCACCGGCGTCAGCACCGGCTTCACCGACCTGGATGCGCTCACCTCCGGCCTGCAGCCGTCGGACCTGATCATCGTGGCGGCGCGTCCGTCGATGGGCAAGACCGCGTTTGCGCTGAACATCGCCGAGGCCGCCGCGCTGGGCGGCAAGAAGGCGGTGGTGGTGTTCTCGATGGAGATGTCCTCATCGCAGCTGGCGTTCCGCCTGATTTCCTCGGTGGGTCGCATCCACCAGCAGCACCTGCGCAACGGCACTCTCGAAGAAGAGGACTGGCCGCGTGTCTCCAACGCGATCGCGCTGCTCTCCGACGCCAAGATCTTCATCGACGACACGCCCAGCCTGTCGCCGGTGGAGCTGCGCTCGCGCGCACGGCGCCTGCACCGCGAGCACGGCGGGCTGGGCCTGATCGTGATCGACTACCTGCAGCTGATGCAGGTGCCCGGCAACAAGGAAAATCGCGCCACCGAGATCTCGGAAATCTCGCGTTCGCTGAAGGGGCTGGCCAAGGAACTGAACGTGCCGGTGGTTGCCCTGTCGCAGTTGAACCGCTCGCTGGAGCAGCGCGCCGACAAGCGCCCGATGATGTCCGACCTGCGCGAGTCCGGCGCGATCGAGCAGGACGCCGACGTGATCATGTTCATCTACCGCGACGAGTACTACAACAAGGAATCGCCCGACAAGGGCGTCGCCGAAATCATCATCGGCAAGCAGCGCAACGGTCCCACCGACACCTGCAAGCTGACTTTCCTCGGCCACTACACCCAGTTCGTGAACTACGCGTCGGATTCGTTCGTCGGATCGTTCGATTGAGCGCGGGGACTCGCGTGGTCGGCGGCGAAAGCTGACAGCTTCCTGCGCTGAAGCGTCTCGCCGTTTGCGATGATCGCGGGCTAAGCTCGCTTCTTTCACGTATCCAGCTGGAAATCCGCATGGCCAAAGCCAAGACCGCCTATGTCTGCACCGACTGCGGGGCCGAACATCCAAAGTGGCAGGGCTCGTGCGTCGAGTGCGGGGCATGGAACACGCTCAGCGAGATCGTGCTGACGCCGGCCTCGGCAGCGAAGTCGTCGATGGGGGCGCAGCGTTCCAGCTATGCCGGCGCGGCCGCGGGCGCACCGCGCATCACGCCGCTGACCGCGGTGGCGTTGACCACCGAGGCGCGCACGCTGACCGGCATCGGCGAACTGGACCGGGTGCTCGGCGGCGGCCTGGTGCAGGGTTCGGTGGTGCTGATCGGCGGCGACCCGGGTATCGGCAAGTCGACCCTGTTGCTGCAGATGCTCGGTACGCTGGGCGCACATCTGCCCAGCGTGTATGTCACCGGCGAGGAGTCGCTGTCGCAGGTGGCCGCACGTGCGCAACGTCTCGGCCTGCCGCTGGAGCCGCTGCAGGCACTGGCCGAGACCTGCATCGAGCGGGTTCTCGAACAGGCGATGGCGACGCGTCCGCGGGTGCTGGTGATCGACTCGATCCAGACCATCTGGACGGAATTGCTGACCGCCGCACCGGGCTCGGTATCGCAGGTGCGCGAGTCGGCGGCCAAGCTCACGCGCTTTGCCAAGGAAACCGGCACCTCGGTATTCCTGGTCGGCCATGTCACTAAGGAGGGCGGCATCGCCGGTCCGCGCGTGCTCGAGCACATGGTCGACGCGGTGCTGTACTTCGAGGGCGAATCCGGTTCGCGCTTCCGTGTGCTGCGCGCGTTCAAGAACCGCTTCGGCGCGGTCAACGAACTGGGCGTGTTCGCGATGTCGGACAAAGGCCTGCGCGAGGTGCCGAACCCGTCGGCGATCTTCCTGTCGTCGCACTCGGGGCCGACCTCGGGCAGCGCCGTGATGGTCACGCGCGAAGGCACCCGGCCGCTGCTGGTCGAGGTGCAGGCGCTGGTGGACCAATCCTCGCTGGGCAATCCGCGCCGGGTCACCCTCGGGCTGGAGCAGAACCGGCTGGCGATGCTGCTGGCCGTGCTGCATCGGCACGGCGGCGTGGCAGCCTACGACCAGGACGTGTTCGTCAACGTGGTCGGCGGCATCCGCGTGCAGGAAACCGCGGCGGACCTGCCGGTGCTGCTGGCGGTGCTGTCGTCGCTGCGCGACCGGCCATTGCCGGAGCACACGGTCACCTTCGGCGAAGTGGGCTTGTCCGGCGAGATCCGTCCGGTGCCGAACGGCGAGGAGCGCCTTAAGGAAGCCGCCCACCATGGCTTCCGCCGCGCGATCGTGCCGAAGGCGAACGCGCCGAAGAAGGGCAAGGTCGGCGAAATGGACGTGGTCGGGGTGGAGCGCTTGGGCGAGGCGATCGACGCCTGCCGCTGAGCGTGCGGCTACATGCCGCGATGCAGGATCAGTTCCAGCACCGCCTTGCTGCCGAAGAACGCCAGCACCAGTGCTGCCATCCCGATCAGGGTCAGGTTGACCGCGCGCGCGCCGCGCCAGCCGTGTCGCCAGCGGCCGTACAGCAGCACGCCGAACATCAGCCAGGCCACGATCGACAGCACGGTCTTGTGTGCCAGGTGCTGGCTGAACAGGTCGTCGACGAACAGCACGCCGGTGAGCAGGGTCAGCGTGAGCAGCACGAAGCCGGCGCTGATCAGGCGGAACAGCAGGGCTTCGGTCAGCGTCAGCGGCGGCAGCGCGCGCAGCCAGCGGCCGAACTGGCGGTGGCGCAGCGCACGCTCCTGGATCGCCAGCAAAATCGCCAGCGCGGCGGCGATCGACAGCACGCCGAACGCCACCAGGGCCACCGTGACATGCAGCTTGATCTGCCAGCCCATCGGTTGCGGCAGGGTCGCCGGCGCCAGGAAGCTGTCCACCGCGACGAGCGCGGCGGTCAGCGGAAACACGATCACGCCGAGTGCGGCAACCGGGCGCGAGGCGTTCACCAGCAGGGTCAGCGCCGAGACGACGAACGCCACCAGCGACAGCGCCGCGAAGAAGTGCAGGTCCAGCGCGCCGCGGTGCATGCCCAGCAGGATCCCGGCATGCACCAGCACCGCGGCGCCAGCCAGCCCCAGTGCCAGCCGGTTCAACGGTTTGCCGCCACTCAGCAACGGACGGGCCAGCCCTCCCGCGGCGGCGAGGTAGAGCGCGATGGCGGTCAGGGCCAGAACGTGGATGGTCATAGCCGCGCAGTGTCGCACAGGGCCATGCCGGCGTGCATGCGGAGCGGGGGCGATCCGTCCGCTATAATCGCGGACTTTCCTGTTTGCCGGTTCCGTCATGTTCGAGTCGCTCAGCCAACGTCTTTCCACCACGGTCAATCGCCTGCGCGGTCGCGGCCGGCTGACCGAGGAAAACATCCGCGAGGCCCTGCGCGAAGTGCGCATCGCCTTGCTGGAAGCGGATGTGGCGCTGCCGGTGGTACAGGCGCTGATCCAGCGGATCAAGGTGCGCGCGGTCGGCCAGGACGTGATCAAGAGCCTGTCGCCGGGCCAGGCGCTGGTGAAGGTGGTCAGCGACGAGCTGACCGTGGTGATGGGTACCGCCAACACCGAACTGAACCTGGCCCAGCAGCCGCCGGCGGTGGTGCTGATGGCCGGCCTGCAGGGCGCCGGCAAGACCACCACGGTGGCCAAGCTGGCGCGCCTGCTGACCGAGCGCAAGAAGAAAAAGGTGATGGTGGTCAGCTGCGACGTCTACCGTCCGGCCGCGATCGAGCAACTGCGTACGCTGGCCGAGCAGGTCGGAGTGAAGTTCTTCCCGTCCGAGGCGGGCCAGGACCCGGTCGCCATCGCGAAGGCCGCTGTTGCCGCGGCCCGCCGCGAAGTGGTCGACGTGCTGATTGTCGACACCGCCGGCCGTCTGCACGTGGACGAGGCGATGATGGCCGAGATCAAGGCGCTGCATGCCGCGATCACGCCGATCGAAACCCTGTTCGTGGTCGACTCGATGACCGGCCAGGACGCCGCCAACACGGCCAAGGCGTTCAACGAAGCGCTGCCGCTGACCGGCGTGATCCTGACCAAGACCGATGGCGACGCCCGCGGCGGCGCAGCGCTGTCGGTGCGTTACGTGACCGGCAAGCCGATCAAGTTCCTCGGTGCCGGCGAGAAGACCGACGCGCTGGAACCGTTCCATCCGGATCGTCTGGCCCAGCGCATCCTCGGCATGGGCGACGTGCTGTCGCTGGTCGAGGAAGTCGAGCGCAAGGTCGATCAGGACAAGGCGCAGAAGCTGGCCCAGAAGGTGATGAAGGGCAAGCGCTTCGACCTGAACGACATGAAGGACCAATTGGAACAGATGGGCAACATGGGCGGTCTGGCCGGGCTGATGGACAAGCTGCCGGGCGTGTCCGGCCTGCCGGACAGCGTCAAGTCCAAGGTCAACGACGGCGAAATGAACAAGATGATCGCGATCATCTGTTCGATGACCAAGAAGGAACGCCGCCACCCGGACCTGCTGAACGGCTCGCGCCGCGCCCGCGTGGCGCGCGGTTCGGGCACCCAGCCGGCCGACGTCAACCGCCTGCTCAAGCAGTACATGCAGATGGAAAAGATGATGTCCAAGCTGTCCAAGGGCGGCACGAAGGGCCTGATGCGGCAGATGCGCGGCGCCATGAAGGGCATGGGCGGCATGGGCGGGCTGCCGCCGATGCGCTGAAGATCGCCGGAGTTAGCCTGAAGCCGGTCGTCATTCCCGCGAAAGCGGGAACCCATTTTGACTTTTGCAGCCAACAGCAAGATGGATTCCCGCTTTCGCGGGAATGACGCCAGTGACGTGGCTGCCAGGTCGCGCCGCTCTTCCCTTTTCCCGAAAAACCGCTAAAATGCCCCGTTTACCGCGCACGTCTCTCGTGTGCCTGCCGCTCATTCGGCAATTCTGGAGTTTTACCATGGTCAAGATTCGTCTTTCGCGCGGTGGCGCCAAGGGCCGTCCGTTCTACCACGTCGTCGTGACCGATCAGCGCAGCAAGCGCGACGGCCGCAACATCGAGAACATCGGCTATTACAACCCGGTCGCGTCGGGCAAGGACAAGCGCCTTGAGCTGAACGTCGAGCGCGTCAAGGAATGGGTGGGCAAGGGTGCGCAGCTGACCGACAAGGTCGCCGCCCTGGTCAAGGAAGCCGGCAAGCAGCAGGCTGCCTGAGTCATGACGGCAGCCGGTCGGCGCGTCCTGATCGGGCGCATCGTCGGGCTGTACGGCGTGCAGGGCTGGCTCAAGATCGAATCCTGGGCCGAGCCGCGCATGCGGATCTTCGACTACCAGCCGTGGCTGCTCGGTGCAGCGCCGGGTGTGGAGACGCAGATCACCGGAGTGAAGGGTCGCACGCAGGGCAAGGGCATGGTGGCCCAGCTGCCCGGGGTGGACGACCGGGAACAGGCCGCGGCGTTGATCGGTACCGACATTTATGTCGCCCGTGAGCAGCTGCCGCCTCCGGCGGAAGGTGAGTATTACTGGGTCGATCTCGAAGGACTCGAGGTCGTCACCACGGAAGACGTGAAGCTGGGGCGGGTCAGTCACCTGTTCGCCACCGGCGCCAACGATGTCGTGGTGGTGAGGGATGGCGAGCGCGAGCGGCTGATTCCTTTCGTCCAGGGTTCGTATGTGCGTTCGGTGGACTTGTCCGCAGGGCGCATGGTGGTGGACTGGGATCCTGAATTCTGACGTCGCCGGGTTGCGGGCTTAAGGGTCAAGGATCATGCGCATCGATGTCGTCAGCCTGTTTCCCGACTTCGTGCGCCAGTGCGCCGCCGTCGGTGTAGTGGGACGCGCGCAGCAACGCGAGCTGCTGCAGGTGGAAGCCTGGAACCCGCGCGACTACGCCACCGACAAGCACCGCAGCGTGGACAGCAGCTCGTATGGCGGCGGTCCCGGCATGGTGATGATGATCGAGCCGTTGCGCACGACCCTGGCGGCCATGCGTGCGGCGGCACCGGAACCGGTGCATCTGATTTATCTCAGTCCGCAGGGAGCGCGGCTGACGCAGGGCAGGGTGGAAGCGCTGGCGAAGCTGCCGCGCATCGGCTTGCTCTGTGGGCGTTACGAAGGTGTGGACGAGCGTCTGCTGGCGCACGAGGTCGACGAGGAGCTTTCCATCGGCGATTATGTGCTGTCCGGCGGCGAGCTCGCCGCCGCGGTGATCATCGACGCGGTGGGGCGCTTGCAGGACGGCGCGTTGAACGACGCGCAGTCGGCCGAGCAGGATTCATTCTCGGATGGCCTGCTGGATTGTCCGCATTATGGAAAACCGGTGCACGATGCACTGGGTGATGTACCGGACGTGTTGCTGTCCGGCGACCATGCGGCGATCGCCCGCTGGCGCCTCAAGCAATCGCTGGGACGAACCTGGTTGCGCCGCCCGGACTTGTTGTCACAGCGTGGGCTGGATGCTGCATCCCGTGCGCTGCTGGACGAATTCCGCCGCGAACATGCCTCACAAGGGCGAGCGCGGCAAGACGATGCGGCCAAGTGACGGCCGCAGCCCTTGATACCGATTTACGTGAACCGACAGGTGCGCCATGAACAAGATCATTGAACAGTTCGAATCCGAGCAGATCACCCGCCAGCTGCCGGACTTCGGCCCCGGCGACACCGTGGTGGTCAACGTCAAGGTGAAGGAAGGCAACCGCGAGCGCGTGCAGGCGTTCGAGGGCATCGTCATCGCCAAGCGCAGCCGCGGCCTGCATTCGGCCTTCACCGTGCGCAAGATTTCGCACGGCACCGGCGTGGAGCGCGTGTTCCAGGCGCACAGCCCGGCCATCGACTCGGTGACCGTGAAGCGCAAGGGCAAGGTGCGCGGCGCCAAGCTGTATTACCTGCGTGGCCTGGAAGGCAAGGCCGCCCGCATCAAGGAAGACATCGCCGCCGCTGCCGCCGCCAAGGCGAACGCGAAGGCCGCCGCTGCCGCTGCTGCCGAGTAATCCGCTCCGCAGTTGCCGCCGCATGAAAAAACCCGCGGAGCGATCCGCGGGTTTTTTGTGGCCGGAACAAAAGTCCGGGCGCGATGTGTCGGAACGATTTATTCCAGCCGCTGCGGCTGCTGCAGGAAGTTGCCCTGCACGAAATCCACGCCGCAGGCGAACAGCAGCGAGGTGCTGGTGGCGTCCTCGACCCATTCGGCGATGGTCTGGCGCTTCAGTTCGCGTGCCTGCTGGCAGATCTCGGCAATTTTCTTCTGGCTTTCCGGGTGCTGCGGCAGGTCGGCCATGTAGCTGCGATCGATCTTCAGGTAGTCCGCGTCGATGTGGTTGAGCAACTGGAACGAGTTCAGGCCCGAGCCGAACTGCTCCAGCGCGAAGCGGCCGCCGACTTTCTTCCAGCCGTTGACGAACTCCTGGGCCGGACGCAACAGGGTCATCACCTTGCTCTCGGTCATTTCCAGTACCAGCTGGCCGCGCTTCAGCGCCGCCTGCTTGAGTCGGGTGCCCAGCCACGCCAGCAGCGTGTCGTTCTGCAGCGAGGCGGCGGTGAGCTTGACGAAGAACGTGGTCTGCTGGCCCTGGCTCTCGCGTTCCTGCAGCGCCTTGATGGCCTGGTCGAGTACCCAGCGGTCGATCGCGCCGGTGAGGTTGTGCTTCTCGGCGATCGGCATGAAGAAACCGGGCAGCACCTCGCCCTGCGGGCCGTTCATGCGCAGCAGGATTTCCGAGTAGTCGCCTTCGGCGTCCTGCAGGCTGATGGTCTGCTGGTGGTAAAGCACCAGGCCCTCGCCGGTGAGCGCCTTGCGCAGCAGTTCCAGCCAGTAGCGCTCGCGCTCCTCGTCGGCCTTCTCGCGCGCGGCCGGATCGTGCAGCTCCACCTGGCTGCCGCCGAGGCTCTGTGCGGTGCGCAAGGCCTGGCTGGCCTGGTTGAGCAGCAGTTCGGTGTTCGCGTTCTTCTCGCCCAGCAGGCTGCCGCCGATGCTGGCGGTGACCGTGATCGAACGCGAGCCGGCATCGAAGATCTCGTTGCTGACGCTGTGTTGCAGCTTGGCGATCCACTCCTTGATCGTCTCGTCCGGGCGCGAATCGAGCACCACGCCCAAGGTGTGTTCGGCGAGCATGCCGGCCACATCGTCGGCGCCGAGCAGCATGCGGATGCGGTCGGCGAAGCCGGACAGCAGTTCGTCGGCCTTGCCCAGGCCGATGCCGCCCACCAGCGAGGCCCAGTTGTCCGGCTCGATCAGCAGCAGCGACTGGCCCTTCTTGCCCTTCGCCGCCGCGGTGACGGCGTCGTCGATGGATTCCAGCATGCGGGCGCGGTTGAACAAGCCGGTGACCGGGTCGCGCTGCAGCTGTTCCAGCACGGCCTGGTCGACCAGTTGCCGGCGGAACACGATCTGCAGGCAGGGTTCGCCCTCGAACGTGGCCGGCGCGAATTCCACCGTGGCGTCGAACTGGCTGCCGTCGGCGCGGCGCGCATGCAGGGTGAGCTGGGACGGCGTCTTCTCCTGCCGCGCGTGGCCGCGCAACAGCGCCTTGAACTCGTCGGCGTTGGCCGAATCGATCATGTCCAGTACCGGCAGCCCGAGCAGGTCGTCGAAGCTGTCGTAGCCGAACGTTTCCAGGTAAGCGTGGTTGGCCCGCACGTGCATGCCCTCGTGCACGTACGCGATCGCATCGGTGGAAGAGTCGAGCAGCGCGTCGCAGCGCCGCTCCGATTCGCGCAGGGCGGTCTCCAGGCGGCGTACCTGACGGCGCGTCTGCAGCGATTCGAATTCGCGCTGCAGCACCGCGATCAGCTGCTTCGGCTGGCTGCGCGAGGCGACGCCGCGGGCGCCATGCACGAACAGGTCCGCCACGATCTGGTTGTCGATCGAGTTGACCAGGCCCAGCAGCGAGTAGTCGCGACCGTACGCATCGAGCACCTTGACGGCGTCTTCCAGGCTGATGCTGGTGATCGCCGGGTCGAACATCACCACGTCCGGTTCCAGCTCGTTCACCGCAGCCTGCATCTGTTCCACGTTGGTGGCACGGGCCGGCCGCACGGCAATGCCGGTATTGCGCAGCAGGCTGATGATCTGCTCGGCCTCTTCGAGCGAGCTTTCGACGAAGAGGATCTTGATGACGAAATCTTTTTTCATGAGGCGTGATGCTGTCCGTTGATCATCGCAGGCGCTGCGGGGGAGGTTTGTGCGATCAGCCGCGATCAGTGTTTGTAACGGATTCCGCCAGCAGCCGCCAGCGGAAAAACCACGGAACAGTGACCGCAGCCCGGTTTACAGCGGCCGCTTGGAGGCGTCGCCGCCCACCTCACGCACCAGCCGGGGCACCAGATAACCCGGCAGGCGAGCGCGCAGTGTCTCCATCAACGCCAGCGCGTGGTTGTCGTTGACCTCGAAATGCGCGGTGCCCTGCACGCGGTCGAGCTGGTGCAGGTAGTACGGCAGCACGCCGGCGGCGAACAGCCGTTCGGACAGGTCGGCCAGCGTGTCGGCGTCGTCGTTGATCCCGCGCAACAGTACCGACTGGTTGAGCACGGTGGCGCCGGCCGCGCGCAGGCGGGCGCAGGCGGCGTCGACGCTGGCGTCCAGTTCGTTGGCGTGGTTCGCATGCAGCACCACCACCTTCTGCAGCGGCAGGTCAGTCAGCCAGCCGATGAAGTCGTCGTCGATCCGCTCAGGCAGCACCACCGGCAGGCGGGTGTGGATGCGCAGGCGGATGACGTGCGGCAGGTCGGCCAGGCCGCGGGTCAGTTCCTCCAGCTTGTGCGTGGCCAGTGCCAACGGGTCGCCGCCGGACAGGATCAGTTCGCGGATCGACGGGTCCGCCTTCACATGGGCCAGCGCCTCGTGCCACTGCGATGCGGCGGCGATTTCCTCGCCATAGGGAAAGTGCCGGCGGAAGCAGTAGCGGCAGTTGATCGCGCAGCTGCCGCTGGCGATCAGCAGCGCACGGCCGTCGTACTTGTGCAGGACGCCATGCCCGGCCTTCGAGGCCATGTCGCCGACCGCGTCGAGCGTGAAGCCCTCGGCCTGGTCGTGTTCGGCCCGTTGCGGCAGTACCTGCAGCAGCAACGGGTCGGATGGGTCGTTGCGGCGCATCCGCGCCACGAACCCGCGCGGAACGCGCAGGGCGAAGCCGGCGTCGTCCGGCGGCAGCAGGTCGGCACGGTCGCCCAGGCCCACGGCCTGCAGCAGTTCTCGGGGATCGGTGATGGCGTCGCGCCACAGTTCGCGCCAACCGGGTGTGGGTGACGATAGGCGGGCGTGGGGGCTTGCGGTTATCATGGCGGGCCTTGGAGCGGGCGGCAAAGCCCGTGACAGACACTCATTTTAGCCGCCCATTGGGCGAAATTGACTCCGGAGCACTAACGCATGGCGACCCTTGGCCTCAATGACGTCAAAACGGGCAAGAAGATCCTTCATAACGGTGACCCCTGGGTCATCACTGAAGCGGACTTCGTCAAGCCGGGCAAGGGCCAGGCGTTCACCCGCATTCGCATTCGCAACTTGAAGGACGGGCGCACCACCGAGCAGACGCTGAAGTCCAGCGACTCCTTCGAGGAAGCGGATGTCACCGACACCGACATGCAGCTTTCGTTTATCGATGGCATCGGCAAGGACCGGTTGTGGCACTTCATGAACATGGAAACCTTCGAGATGGTGCCGGCAACGCTGGCCGCGATGGGTGACGCATGGAAGTGGCTCAAGGGCGAGGAAGAGTGCGTGGTCACGCTGTTCAACGGCGGCGTGGTCGCCGTGCAGCCGCCGAAATTCGTCGACCTGAAGATCACCGAGACCGATCCCGGTGTACGTGGCGACACGTCCGGCGGCGGCGGCAAGCCGGCCACGTTGGAGACCGGTGCCGTGGTGCGCGTGCCGCTGTTCGTCAACCAGGACGAAATCATCAAGGTCGATACCCGCACCGGCGAGTACGACAGCCGCGTCAAGTGACGAACTGGCGCGCGAGCTTCGCTCGCGCCTTTGCCAGTTCGTCATCCTTGCGAAGGCAGGGATCCAGTGAAGTACTCGTGCGAAGCACGCAAAACCTTTTGCGTTCCGGCGAGGGTAAAGGCACTGGATTCCAGCTTTCGCTGGAATGACGATTCAGAGGGGCGGCTGCCGCAAGGTACCGCCCTTTTTCGTATCCGGATCGACACAGAGCGAGTTGAAGATGAGCGAGATGATCCCACAGCCACAGCCCGTCGACCTGATGATCGAAGCACGCTGGGTCGTGCCGGTCGAGCCGCATGCGGTGGTGCTGGAGAATCATGCGGTGGCGGTGCAGGACGAGCGCATCGTGGCGCTGCTGCCGATCGCCGAGGCACGGCTTACCTATGCGCCGCGCGAGCGCGTCGAACTGGGCGAGCACGCGCTGATCCCCGGCCTGGTCAACAGCCACACGCACAACCCGATGACCCTGTTGCGCGGCCTCGCCGACGACCTGCCGCTGATGGTGTGGCTGCAGCAGCACATCTGGCCGGCCGAGGCGAAGGTGATCGGGCCGGAGTTCGTGCGCGACGGCGTCGAGCTGGCGGTGGCCGAGATGCTGCGCGGCGGCACCACCTGCGCCAACGAGAACTACTTCTTCCCCGACGTGATCGGCGCGACCTACCGCAAGCTGGGTTTCCGCGCCGTGGTCGGCCTGCCGGTGATCGAGTTCCCCACCGCGTGGGCGAAAAGCCAGGACGAATATTTCGAGCGTGCCAGTGAAGTGCACGACAGCTTCCGCGGCGACAACCTGGTCAGCACCGCGTTCGCGCCGCACGCGCCGTACACGGTGTCGGACGAGAGCTTCGAGCGCATCCGCATGCTGTCCGACCAGCTCGACATCCCGGTGCACCTGCACACGCACGAGACCGCGCACGAAGTCGAGGACGAGAAGGCCAAGAGCGGGCTGCGCCCGTTTCAGCGTCTGCAGAAGCTGGGTCTGGTCAACGACCGCCTGATCGCCGTGCACATGACCCAGCTGACCGACGGCGAGATCGCCGCGTGTGCCGCCGCCGGCGTGTCGGTGGTGCATTGCCCGGAGTCCAACCTGAAGCTGGCCTCCGGCTTCTGCCCGGCGGAGAAGCTGCGCCTGGCTGGCGTCAACGTGGCGCTCGGCACCGACGGCTGCGCCTCGAACAACGACTTGGACATGTTCGGCGAGATGCGCACCGCCGCGCTGCTGGCCAAGGCGGTGGCCGGCGACGCCGCGGCATTCGACGCGGCGTTCGCACTGCGCGCGGCCACGCTCAACGGCGCGAAGGCCATCGGGCTGGAAGCGAAGATCGGCTCGATCGAGGTCGGCAAGCAGGCCGACTTCGCCGCCGTGCGGTTGAGCGAGCTGGAGACCCAGCCGATGTTCCACGTCATCTCGCAGCTGGTCTACGCTACCGGCCGCCACCAGGTCAGCGACGTGTGGATCGCCGGCCGGCGCAAGCTGGCCGGGCGCGAACTGGTCGGCATGGATGTCGCCGCGATCCTGGAGCGCACGCGCGCCTGGCGCGAACGCATTGCCTCGGCCTGACCCGGAGTCTTCGATGAACCGTTACCTGATCCTGCTGATCCGCCGGCCGCACCTCGACCCGGCCGTGGTGCCGCTGCATCTGGCGTTCCTGGAGGGTTTGCGCGAAGAGGGTCGGGTGGAACTGTCCGGCGGCTTCAGCGACAAGTCCGGCGGCGCCTACCTGTTGCACGCCGCCGACCTCGCCGAGGCGACCGCGATCGTGCAAAACGACCCGGCCCACGTCAGCGGCGGCTGGGACATCACGGTGTACGAATGGCAGGCGCATTAACTTTTGCGCTCATCCGTGAGCGCAAAGATCAAAAGGCGGCCATCCCTGGCCGCACTTTTCAATAAACTCATGTACTCACCGTGGACTCGAACATGATCGCCGCCAACGTAAGCCCCGAGGAAATCGCCCGCTTCGACAGCCTGGCGGCGCGCTGGTGGGACCCCGACGGCGAGTCGCGCCCGCTGCACGACCTCAACCCGGTACGCGCCGCCTATATCGCCGCGCGCGTCGACTTGCGCGCGGCGAAGGTTGCCGACGTCGGCTGCGGCGGCGGCCTGCTCAGCGAGACGCTGGCACGTGCCGGCGCGAAGGTGACCGGCATCGACCTGGGTGGCAAGGTGATCGAGGTCGCGAAGTTGCACCTGCATGAGTCCGGCCTCAGCGTCGACTACCGCGTGCAGTCCTCGGCCGCGCTGGCCGCGGCCGAGCCGGAAAGTTTCGACGCGGTGTGCTGCATGGAACTGATCGAGCACGTGCCCGACCCGGCCGCGCTGGTGAACGACCTGGCCGCGATGCTGAAGCCGGGCGCGCGGCTGTTCATGTCCACCATCAACCGCACGCCGGCCGCGTTCGGCGCGGCGATCGTGGGCGCGGAATACGTGATGCGCATGCTGCCGCGCGGCACTCATCACTATGCGCAGTTCCTGAAGCCGTCCGAGCTGAGCCGCCTGCTGCGCCACGCCGGGCTGGAGCTGGAGGACGTCTCCGGGCTCGCCTACAACCCGCTCAACCGCAAGGCCTGGCTGAGCCGGATCACCGCAGTCAATTACGTGCTCAGCGCATACAAGCCGACATGAAGTCCCTGCCCGAAAACATCCAGGGCGTGCTGTTCGACCTGGACGGCACCTTGCTCGACAGCGCTCCCGATCTCTACGCCGCCTTGCTGGCGCAGTGCACGGAAGAGGGCGTGCCGCCGCCGCCGTACGCGCCGGTGCGCGAGGTGGTCTCGCGCGGCGCGCGTGCCGTGCTGCGTTGCGCGTTTGCCGAGCGCGGCGAAGCTGCGCTGGAAGCGCTGGTGCCGCGCTACCTGCAGCTGTACCAGGACATGATGGCGCAGCAGACGCGCTCGTTCGACGGCGTCGACGAGCTGCTGGTGCGGATCGAGGCGCACGGACTGCGCTGGGGCATCGTCACCAACAAGGCGGCTTTTCTCACCGACGAACTGGTCGCCCGCATCGGCTGGGCGCAGCGCGCCAGCGCGGTGGTTTCCGGCGATACCCTGGCAGTGAAGAAGCCTGATCCGGCCCCGGTGCTGCTGGCCTGCGAGCGCGCCGGCGTCGCGCCTGCGCAAAGCCTGTTTGTCGGCGACGACCGCCGCGACGTTCTGGCCGGCGCCGCCGCCGGCCTGTACACGGTGGCGGTGAGCTGGGGTTATCTCGATGGCGGCGATCCGCATACGTGGGGCGCCGACAAGGTACTGGATCATCCGGCCGAACTGGCCGAACTGCTGCAGCTGCAGCCGGTCACGGCATGATCGAACTGGTCGAACAGAACGCGGTGCTGCAAGGCTTCATCGACAAGTGGCTGGCGGTGCAGCCGCAGCAGCGCGTCGCGCTGGTGTTCGTCGATGGCCGGCGCTATCCCGGCCACGTCGCGCTGGCCGCGCTGGAGCAGGAACTGCTCGGCGCTGCCTACGGCATCCGCGAGCCGCAGGTGGCCGCGGCCAAGCTCAACTGGTGGGCCGAGGAGCTGGCCGGTGCGCCGGCCAGCGGCGGCCGCCATCCGCTGACCCAGGTGTTGTTCGACGACGAGCGCGCGCATGCCATCGCCAACAACCTGTGGCTGGCGCCGGTGCTGGCGGCCATGGCGCAACTGGAACAGGGCACCGCCGCGGATTTTGCCGCACAGATCGAGGCGGCGATGCCGCTGCATGGCGCGTTGGCCGCGCTGGAAACCGCCTGGTGGTACGGCGCCGATGCGTCACCGCTGCGGGCGTCGCGGATCGCCGTGCTGAATCACTTGCTGTATGCGCTGCTGCGGCTGGAACAGGATGCCGAGCGCGACCGCCTGCCGCTGCCGATGGCGCGGCTGGCGCGGCATGGCCTGAGCCGCGCGCAATTGCGCAGCCACGGCACGGCGCGACAGCAGGCGGTCAAGGCGCAACTGGACGACCTGCTGGCCAGTTGGGCGGAGTCGGCCACGCTGGCCGGGCCGCTCAGCGTGTTTCGCGCGCTGGAATCGCGCCACGCTAACAAGCTGGCGCAGCGCGCGGCGCGGACAGGCGATGCGCTGGCGGTATTGCAGGCCGGCCAGTCGCGCACCGGTTTGGCGACCTCGCTGCAGGCGTGGCAGGCCGCCCGCGCGTGGCGCCGGCAGATGGCGTAAAACGACCCAAGACGCAGTGTTTCCGTCACGCCACTATTGCGCGGAAGCCTGCTTGCCCCAAGATGGTTTGCTTCACGGCGACCGGTTCGCCGATGTCAGGACTCCCACCATGCCGAATCAGGAAAATACCGCCCGCCTGCTGCCCGACGTTGCCGTGCACGCGCAGCCGCATCTTGCCGGCGCGCTGGACTGGGTCGGCATGGCCGACATCCAGGTGCCGGTGCTGTTCGATGCCGGCGATGGCCAGGCGCAGCGCGCCAGCGCCCGGGTCGGCGCCTTCGTCAACCTGAACCGGCCGGACAAGCGCGGCATCCACATGTCGCGCCTGTACCTGCAGGTCGAGCAGGCGCTGAGCACGCAGACGCTGAGTGCCGACATGCTGCACGCGCTGCTGCGCGGCTTCCTCGACTCGCACAAGGATTTGTCCGACCGCGCCTGCCTCAGCATCCATTTCGAACACCTGGTGCGCCGCCCGGCCCTGAAAAGCGCCAACAGCGGCTGGCGCGCGTATCCGGTATGCATCGAGGCCAGCCTCACCGGCGACGAATTCCTGCTGGAGTTCGGCACCGAGGTGGTCTACTCCTCGACCTGTCCGGCCTCGGCCGCGCTGTCGCGCCAGCTGATCCAGGACCAGTTCGCCAGCGACTTCGACGCCGGCAAGCCGCTCGACCACGCTGCGGTGCTGGCTTGGCTCGGCAGCGAGAAAGGCATCGTCGCCACTCCGCACGCCCAGCGCAGCGTGGCGCGCCTGCGCATTCGCCCGGCGATCGGCGCGGGCTTCCACCTGATCGGCCTGATCGATCGCGTCGAGCACGCGCTCGGCACGCCGGTGCAGACCGCGGTGAAGCGCGAGGACGAACAGGCTTTCGCGCTGGCCAACGGCGGCAACCTGATGTTCTGCGAGGACGCCGCCCGGCGCATCCAGAAGGCGCTCGACGCCGACGCCGCGCTCGGCGACTTCCACGTCCGCGTCGAACACCAGGAAAGCCTGCACCCGCATGACGCGGTGGCATACGCCAGCAAGGGCGTGGAAGGCGGCTACGGCTCCACGCCGTGACGCCCGCTTCGTAGGGCGGGCACCGTCCGCCGCTGCTGTCTATCGAAAACCGGCGATCGCTTCGATGCAGTCGCGCTTCACGCGGGGTTGGCGTGGCGGCGAGGACCTTGCGTCGACGAGTTCGGCATTCCCGAACAGTCAGTGGACGTCAGGGGGATCTTCCTGGCAGCGACAGCGGGAAAAATGGAAGTGTTCGGGTACCGGGTCTTCGCCACCCGTGCACAATGGCTGGCAGCGTAGCAGCCGCCAACCGGTCAGCAGGCTGCCGCGCCACGGGCCGAAGCGGGTGACCGCAATCCGTGCATAATCGGAACACGTGGGGTGGAAGCGGCAACGCGGGCCAAGCAGGGGACTGAGCCAGCGCTTGTACAAACGCAGCATCCACAGTATCAATCGGGTCAGGACATTCACGGTGCCGGAGCGGCTTGCGGCGGGTAGTGGTACAAGTATTCCAGAAGCGAGCTTGCTGGTGTAGGACACATGGGCTATAACACCCGGCCGCCACGGCCAAAAACGGTGAAGGGATATGGCGAAAACGACGCGTAGTTCGACCGCCGCGAAGGCGCAGAAGGGCAAGACTTCGGCTGACGTCAAGGCCGGCAAGTCGAAGACAGCTGGAAGCAAGGGGCGGGCCGTGAAGAGCGCCAGCAAGGCACCTGCAAAGGCCGGCCGCGGTGCGGCCAGCAAGAAGACTGCGACGAAGAAAGTCGCGGCCAGGCCGGCAGCTGCGAAGAAACCGGTCGCCAGGCCCGCGGTCAAGAAAGCTGTCGCCAAGTCGCCGGCGAAGAAGGCCAGCCCGGCGAAGAAGCCTGTTGCGAAGAAGGCCGCCGTGAAGAAAACGGCCGTGAAGAAAGTGGCGGCCAGGAAGGTCGTTGCGAAGAAGCCGGCGCCGAAGAAGGCTGCCGTCAAGAAGGTCGTCGTCAAGAGCACCAAACCCAAGAGCGCCGCAGCCAGGAAACCGGCAGCAAAACCGGTGACCAAGGTGGTCGCCAGGAAAGCACCGCCGGCCAAACCCGTGACCAGGCATGCCGCGAAGCCCGTGGCCAAACCGCCGGCCAAGCCGGTCACCCCATCGACCGCGAAACCCGTTGCCAAACCGGCACCGGTGGCGGTTGTCAAAAGCGCATCCCCGGCACCCGCCAGCACCCTGTTCAAGGGCAAGGTGGCGAGTGCAACCGCCATGGTGACCCCGCGTGCGGCCCCAGCCGCCGCGCACCATGCCTCTTCCCACAAAAATCAGAAAAACTCGTCGTCCTCAATGAATAAACTTGCTTCAAAAAAACTCGATAACGGCATCACCCGCGAAGACGGGCGGTACGCGTTACCTTCCACCAGCAACATCACGTTGCCCAAGGGTTATCACCCCTCGCCGAACGAGGAGTACATGAGCCCCATGCACCTGGCCTACTTCCGCAACAAGCTGCGCGACTGGCGCGATCAGCTGGTGGAAGAGTCGCGCCAGACCATGGACAACTTGCGCGAGGAGGTACGTGACGTCGGCGATGAAGCGGAGCGCGCCACCCGCGAGACCGAAAATTCGCTGGAGCTTCGTACCCGCGACCGTTACCGCAAGCTGATCTCGAAGATCGACAAGGCACTGCGCCGGATCGAGGAAGGCAGCTACGGTTTCTGCGAAGAGACCGACGAGGAGATCGGCATCGACCGTCTCGACGCGCGTCCGATCGCCACGCTGTCGCTGGATGCGCAGGAGCGTCGCGAGCACCTGCAGAAGCAGATGGGCGACTGAGGTCGGTTCTTTTGCGCTCCTCCGTGGGCGCAAGGATCAAGCCGGCATCCGTGCCGGACTTTTCAAACAAAGCCCCGCTTCGTGCGGGGCTTTGTCTTTCAGCGTATCGGTGCGGGAGCGCTCAGGCCAGCGCCTGCGCAGCGTGGTTCTTCAGCTTCGCCAGCATCGCCGCCAGCCCGTTCGAGCGCGTGGGCGAGAGATGCTTGGCCAGGCCGATCGTGCCGATGAAGCTGGGTTCGGTGGCGACGATCTCCGCGGCCGGACGGTCGGAATAGACGCGCAGCACCAGGGCGATCAGGCCGGACACGATCGCCGAATCGCTGATCGCCTCGAAGTGCATTTTCGACGCGTCGCCGCTGGGCACCAGCCAGACCATCGACTGGCAGCCGTGCACGCGGTGTTCCTCCGTCTTCCATGCTTCGGGGAAGGCCGGCAGCTGCTTGCCGAGATCGATCAGGTACTGGTAGCGCTCGGTCCAGTCGCCGAAGAAGGCGAATTCCTCGGCGATGTCCTGCTGGGTCTGCTCGGCGCTGGTGGTGGCAATGGCGTTCATGCGGACATTATCGCGCGGACAAGCTGAATTCACGAATGCACGCAGGCGTCGTTCAGCCCTTCGCCACACTCCAGCGCGTGCCCTGGGCACTGTCCTCGATCGCGATGTTCATGGCCGCCAGCTCGTCGCGGATCGCATCGGCGCGCGCGAAATCGCGGGCGGCGCGGGCGGCCTGGCGCTGTTGCAGCAGATCCTCGATGTGCGCCGCGTCGATCGTGCTCTCGCCGCGCCTGAACCAGGCTTCCGCATCCTGCTGCAGCAGGCCGAGCAGGGCGCCGCCGCCGAGCAGGGCGGCTTTCGCTTCGGCGCTGCCGGACTGGCGCGCGGCATCGGCCAGCACGGACAGCTCGGCCAGCGCCTGCGGCGTGTTGAGGTCGTCGCACAAGGCGGCCTCGACGCGTTCGGACACCGGCAGTTCGCCGGCCGGCAGTTCGACCGCGGCCAGGTCGCGCAGCACGCGATACCAGCCATCCAGCGTGCTGGTCGCCTGGGCGATGGCCGCCTCGGACCAGTCCAGCGGTTGCCGGTAGTGGCCGCTCAACAGGCGCAGGCGCAGCGCCTCCGGCGGGTGCAACTGCAGCAGCTCGTGCACCAGCAGCACGTTGCCCAGCGACTTGGACATCTTGCGACCGTCGAAGGTGAGCATGCCGTTGTGCATCCACCAGCGTGCGAACACCTTGCCGCCGTGCGCGCAGGTGGACTGGGCGATTTCGTTCTCGTGATGCGGGAACAGCAGGTCGACACCGCCGGCGTGGATGTCGATGGTGTCGCCCAGGTGCGCCGCGCTCATCGCCGAGCACTCGATGTGCCAGCCCGGGCGGCCGAGGCCCCACGGGCTGTCCCAGCCGGGCAGCTCGGGCGTGGAGGGTTTCCACAGCACGAAATCGCCGGCGTTGCGCTTGTACGGCGCCACCTCGACGCGGGCGCCGGCGATCAGTTCCTCGGGGTCGCGGCCGGACAGCTCGCCGTAGGCCGCGAACGAGCCGACGTCGAACAGCACATGGCCTTCGGCGGCATAGGCGTGGCCGCTGTCCAGCAGGCTCTCGATCATCGTGATGATCGGGCCGATGTGGGTGGTGGCGTGCGGCTCGACGTCCGGCGGTGCCACGCCGAGCCCGGCCATGTCTTCGCGGTATGCCTGCGCGAAGCGGTCGGTGATCGTGCCGATCGGCACGCCCTGCTGCTGGGCGGCGGTGTTGATCTTGTCGTCGACGTCGGTGATGTTGCGGGCGTACAGCACCTGCGGGTAGTGCCGGCGCAGCAGGCGCACCAGCACGTCGAACACCACCGGCCCGCGCGCATTGCCGATATGCACGTAGTTGTAGACGGTGGGGCCGCACAGGTACAAGGTCACGCGCTCGGGGTCGAGCGGGGTGAAGGGCTCGGTGCGGCGGGTCAGGCTGTTGTAGAGCGATATCGACATCGGTGGAATCCGCAACGTGGGGCCGCGCAGGGCAGGGCGCGGCCAGCCCGGCATCTTAACAAGGTGTAAGTGGCCGAGTCGCGCAAGCCCCGCCCGGAACGGTTTCTAAGCGTGTATTCAGCGTGAATTTGCTGGAATGCTGCCAGTACGCGTGCAAACGCGCCTGTGGTTCCGAGATTGGGAGGTCGTGATGACCAAGTTATGGCTTTCCGCACTGGTACTTGCCGTGATGGCTACCGGCGTCCATGCGCAGGATGCGCGCTACGCCAATGCCGATGACAACGCCCACTACGGCTGGGCCGACGTGCTGCGCGCGGACCCGGTGCAAGGGGTTACCCGCACCGAAGTGCCGCGGCAGGAGTGCTACGAGCAGCCGGTGGTTCGCCGCGAAGGCGGCAACAGCACGGCCGGTACGGTGCTCGGCGCCGTGATCGGTGGCGTGCTGGGCAACACCGTGGGCAAGGGTGACGGGCGCAAGGCGGCTACCGTCGCCGGTGCCGTGGCCGGCGGCGCGGTGGGCAACCGGGTGTCCAATCGCGGCGGCGAGTACGAGACCACCCAGACCCAGTGCCGCGAGGTCAGCTCGGTCAGCGAGCAACGCCGGATCATCGGCTACGACGTGGAATACCGCTATCGCGGCGAGGTCTACACCTCGCGCCTCAACTACGACCCGGGCGAACGCCTGCGCGTGCGCGTGCGGGTCGACCCGGCCGACTGATCCCGCTTTCGCCGGTCAGCAGCAGCGCCGCCACCCGTTGGCGGCGCTGCCGTTCGTGGGGTCCGATTTTTTTGTTGCATGGCAGCGAAATTGCCGCCATCATGCGCACTCGTTACTTGGAACTCCGCATGTCCACAGCCGTCTATACCGCCACCGTACTGACCAGCGCCCGCGCGGCTGCCGGCATGACGTCGCGTGCGCGCCGACCGTTGTATGGACACTCGGCCGGGTAGGCAGTCGCACGCGTTTCATGTGCATCGACGATAAACCCGGCCCGCGTGCCGGGTTTTTTGTGTTTTGGATCTGGAGTTGTCCCATGACCATCAGGCATTTCATTACCACCCAGGATTACAGCCGCGCCGAGATCGACGCGCTGCTGGAGCAGGCGGCCGCGTTCAAGCGTTCGCCGCGCGGACAGCAGCTGGACGGCAAGTCGATCGCGCTGCTGTTCTTCAATCCGTCGATGCGCACCCGCACCAGTTTCGAGCTGGGCGCGTTCCAGCTAGGCGGCCACGCCATCGTGCTGGCGCCGGGCAAGGACGCATGGCCTATCGAGTTCGAGGTGGGCAGCGTGATGGACGGCGACACCGAGGAGCACATCGCCGAGGTGGCGCGGGTGCTGTCGCGTTACGTCGACCTGATCGCGGTGCGCGCGTTCCCGAAATTCCAGGACTGGGCGGTGGACCGGCAGGACAAGGTGATCAAGGCGTTTGCGCAGTACGCCACGGTGCCGGTGATCAACATGGAGACGATCACCCACCCCTGCCAGGAACTGGCCCACGCGCTGGCATTGAAAGAACACCTGGGCGACCTGCAGAACAAAAAGTACGTGCTGACCTGGACCTATCACCCGAAGCCGCTGAACACCGCGGTGGCGAACTCCGCGCTGCTGATCGCGACCAAGCTGGGCATGGACGTGACCTTGCTGTGCCCCACGCCCGACTACGTGCTGGACGAGCGCTACATGGCGTTTGGCCGTCTGAACGCCGAGCAGAACGGCGGCTCGCTGAAGGTCAGCCACAACATCGAGGAAGCCTACGCCGGCGCCGACGTGGTCTACGCCAAGAGCTGGGGCGCGTTGCCGTTCTTCGGCCAGTGGGAGCAGGAAAGGCCGGTTCGCGAAGCGAGCAAGCACTTCATCGTCGACGAGGCGAAGATGGCGCTGACCAACCACGGCCTGTTCAGCCACTGCCTGCCGCTGCGCCGGAACATCAAGGCCACCGACGCGGTGATGGATTCGCCCGCCTGCATCGCCATCGACGAGGCCGAGAACCGCCTGCACGTGCAGAAGGCGGTGATGGCTTCGTTGATCGGGCAGGGCTGAGCGGCCATGTATACGCCGAGGCATTTTGTGGAAACCCGCGCCGAAGCCCTGCACGGGCTGATCCGCGCGTATCCGTTCGCCACCGTGGTGACCCGCGCGGCCGATGGGTTGGCGGCCAATCACCTGCCGTTCGAGCTGGTCGGCGAGGTGCTGCACGGTCACGTCGCCCGCGGCAACGAACTGGTGCAGTTGGATGGCGCCGAGGTGCTGCTGGTGTTCCAGGGACCGGACGGCTACATCAGCCCGAACTGGTACCCGAGCAAGCACGAGACCGGGCGCGAAGTGCCGACCTGGAACTACGCGGTGGTGCACGTGCACGGCCGGCTGCGCGTGATCGATGACGCGACCTGGCTGCGTCGTCTGCTGGAAACCTTGACTGATCACCATGAAGCGGGCCAGCCGCAGCCGTGGAAGATCAGCGATGCGCCGGAGGACCACATCGAGAAGTCGCTGCGCGCGATCGTCGGCCTCGAAGTCTCGATCGATCGCATCGAAGGCAAGTTCAAGCTGAGCCAGAACCACCCCGCGCGCAACCGCGCTGGCGTGATCGCCGGGCTGCACGAGCGTGACGGCGAGGGCGACGCGGAACTGGCTGCATGGATGACTCAACAAGAGGAGTCGAAACCGTGAACCATCAGCATCACTATCGCGTCGACGTGGAGTGGACCGGCAACCTCGGCAGCGGCACGGATGGCTATCGCAACTACAGCCGCGACCACGTGATCCGCATCGACGGCAAGCCGGCGATCGCCGGTTCCTCCGACCCCGCGTTCCGCGGCGATGCCGCGAGGCACAACCCCGAGGACATGCTGGTAGCCGCGCTGTCGACCTGCCACATGCTGTCGTACCTGCACATGGCTACCGTGGCCGGCGTGGTGGTGACGGCGTATGCCGATGCCGCCGAAGGCACGATGGCCACCGAGGGCGACGGCGGCCGCTTCGTCGAGGTGGTGCTGCGCCCCACGGTGACGATCAGCGCCACCAGCGACCCGGCCAAGGCCGAGGCGGCGCACGAAACGGCGCATCACGCCTGCTTCATCGCCAATTCCGTGAATTTCCCGGTGCGCTGCGAGCCGCGAATTGTTGTGGAGCCGGGATTGGGGATTGGGGATTAGGGATTCGTAACGGCCAGACCTCGCACGCCACATATCTTTCGTTCTTACAGGAATCTTCCATGTCGTTCCAGCCTGCTTTTCCGAATCCCGAATCCCGAATCCCGAATCCCGCTACCGGAGAAAGCCGAGACATCGTCTTGGCTTTCTCCGGTGGCTTGGACACCAGCTTCTGCGTGCCTTATCTGCAGGAGCAGGGCTGGGCCGTGCATACCGTGTTTGCCGATACCGGCGGTGTCGACGCCGAAGAGCGCGCCTTCATCGAGGCGCGCGCGAAGGAACTGGGCGTGGCCAGTCACGTCACGGTCGACGGCGGTCCGGCGATCTGGGCGGGCTTCGTCAAGCCGTTCGTGTGGGCCGGCGAAGGCTACCAGGGCCAGTACCCGCTGCTGGTGTCCGACCGCTACCTGATCGTCGAGGCCGCGCTGAAGCGTGCCGCCGAACTGGGCACGAAGGCGATCGCGCATGGCTGCACCGGCATGGGCAACGACCAGGTGCGCTTCGACCTGGCGGTGAAGGCGCTGGGCGACTACGAGATCGTGGCGCCGATACGAGAGATCCAGAAGGAACACACGCAGACGCGCGCCTACGAGCAGAAGTACCTGGAAGATCGCGGCTTCGGCGTGCGCGCCAAGCAGCAGGCGTACACCATCAACGAGAATCTGCTCGGCCTGACCATGTCCGGCGGCGAGATCGACAAATGGCAGGCGCCCGGCGTTGGCGCGGTGGGCTGGTGCAAGTCGCGCGCCGAATGGCCGTCCAAACCACTGCAGGTGAAGGTCGGCTTCGTCAACGGCGAGGCGGTGACGCTGGACGGCGAGGCGATCGCCGGACACACCATGCTGGCGAAGCTCAACGGCCTGTTCGCGCAGTACGGCGTGGGCCGCGGCCTCTACACCGGCGACACCACGATCGGCCTGAAGGGCCGCATCATTTTCGAAGCGCCGGGCCTGACCGCGCTGCTCGTCGCGCACCGCGCGCTGGAAGAGGCCGTGCTCAGCAAGCAGCAGAACCGCTTCAAGCCGGACGTGGCGCGCAAGTGGGTGGAGCTGGTCTACGAAGGCTTCTTCCACGATCCGCTGAAGACCGACCTGGAGGCGTTCCTGGCGTCCAGCCAGTCCACCGTCAACGGTACGGTGACGCTGGAGACGAGCGGCGGCAGCGTCGGTGCGGTCGCCGTCGAGTCGAAGCATATCCTCAACGCCAAGGGCGCCACCTACGCGCAGTCGGCCGACTGGGGCGTGGAAGAGGCCGAGGGTTTCATCAAGCTGTTCGGCATGAGCAGCACGCTGTGGGCCGAGGTCAACCGCGCATGACGCGGAACTCCGTCATCCCAGCGAAAGCTGGGACCCAGTGTCTTGAACGCCCAAGGCAGAGGCGTTGGATTCCGGCTTCCGCCGGAATGACGCATTCGGGAGCGCTTTGGTCACCACGCATCGATACAGGGATCGCATGAGCACATTACTGGACGCGACGCTGGAGCATCTGCGTGCGCTGGTCGGTTTCGACACGCGCAACCCGCCGCGCGCGATCGACACTGGCGGCATCTTCGACTACCTGCGCGCGCAATTGCCCGGCTTCGCGGTGACGGTGACCGACTTCGGCGCCGGCGCGGTGGCCTTGCACGCGGTGCGTGGCCAGCCGAAGTACCTGTTCAACGTGCATCTGGACACCGTGCCGGACTCGCCGGCGTGGACGGCCGACCCGCACACGCTGCGGGTCACCGCCGATCGCGCGATCGGCCTGGGCGCGTGCGACATCAAGGGCGCGGCGGCGGCATTGCTGGCGGCGGCGAATGCCAGCGACGGCGATCTGGCGCTGCTGTTTTCCACCGACGAGGAGGCCAACGATGCGCGCTGCATCGCCGGCTTCCTGCGCGAGCCGCATGCCTATGAGGCGGTGATCGTGGCCGAACCCACGAAGGGCGAGGCGGTGCTGGCGCATCGCGGCATCCAGTCGGTGCTGATGCGCTTCGCCGGCCAGGCCGGACATGCCTCGGGCGAACAGAAGCCCAGCGACAGCGCGCTGCACCAGGCGGTGCGCTGGGGCGACGCGGCGCTGGATTTCGTGGCGGCGCAGTCGCACGAGCGCTTCGGCGGACTGACCGGCCTGCGCTTCAACATCGGTCGCATCGAGGGCGGCATCAAGGCGAACATGATCGCGCCCACGGCGGAAGTGCGCTTCGGTTTCCGCGCGCTGCCCACGATGGATCCGGACCAGTTGCTGGCGCACTTCCGCACCCTGGTGGAACCGCAGCCGGCAGAGTTCGCCGAGACTTTTCGCGGCGCTTCGCTGCCGGCCGGCGACACGGCGAACGCCGAGGCGAACCGCTTGGTCGCGCGCGACCTTGCCGACGAGCTGGGCATCCCGGTCGGCAACGCGGTGGACTTCTGGACCGAGGCCGCGCTGTTCTCCGCTGCCGGCTACACCGCCTTCGTCTACGGCCCCGGCGACATCGCCCAGGCGCACAGCGCCGACGAGTGGGGCGCGCTGGACCAGTTGCAGCACTACGCAGAGACGGTTCATCGGATTATTGAGAAGTCCGGCCAGGGACGGCCGCTTTTTGACTCCCGTGTTCAAGGATGAGCGCAAAGGACAAACATGGAAACGCATAAGCACACCCGCAAGACCATCGTGCGCCTGCTTTCGAGCATGGGCAGCGCGAAGGAAATCCAGCAATACCTCAAGCGCTTCTCCGAACTGGACGCCAAGCGCTTCGCCGTGGTGAAGGTCGGCGGCGCGGTGCTGCGCGACGAGCTGGCCGATCTCGCCTCGTCGCTGACCTTCCTGCAGCAGGTCGGCCTGACCCCGATCGTGCTGCACGGCGCCGGCCCGCAACTGGACGAGGAACTGGCCGCCGCCGGCATCGAGAAGCAGACCGTCAACGGCCTGCGGGTGACCTCGCCGAAGGCGCTGGGCATCGTGCGGCGCGTGTTCATGCAGCAGAACCTGAAGCTGGTGGAAGCGCTGCAGTCGATGGACACCCGCGCCACCGCGGTGCCGTCGGGCGTGTTCATGGCCAGCTACCTCGACCGCGACACCTACGGCCTGGTCGGCAAGGTGGAAAGCATCAACCTGGCGCCGATCGAGGCCAGCCTGCGCGCGAACTCGATCCCGGTGATCGCCAGCCTCGGCGAAACCGACGAGGGGCAGATCCTCAACGTCAACGCCGACGTCGCCGCCAACGAACTGGTGCGCGTGCTGCAGCCGTACAAGATCGTGTTCCTCACCGGCACCGGCGGCCTGCTCGACGAAAACGGCAAGCTGATCGATTCGATCAACCTCAGCACCGAATTCGAGCAGCTGATGGCGCAGCCGTGGATCAACGGCGGCATGCGCCTGAAGATCGAGCAGATCGCCGACCTGCTGGCCGACCTGCCCCTGACCTCGTCGGTGTCGATCACCCGCCCGTCCGAACTGGCCAAGGAGCTGTTCACCCACAAGGGTTCCGGCACCCTGGTGCGGCGCGGCGAGAAGGTGCTGCGCTTCGAGGCCTGGGAAGGCGTGGACCGCGCACGCATGCGCGAGCTGATCGAGTCCAGCTTCGGTCGCACCCTGGTGCCGGACTATTTCGAGCGCACCCGGCCGATGCGCATCTACGTCAGCGAGAACTACCGCGCCGCGATGATCCTCACCGAAGAGGACGGCTTGCCGTATCTCGACAAGTTCGCCGTACTCGACGACGCCCAGGGCGAAGGCCTGGGCCGCGCGGTGTGGCAGGTGATGCGCGAGGAAAATCCGCAGCTGTTCTGGCGCTCGCGCCACGGCAACCCGGTCAACCATTTCTACTACGCCGAATCGGACGGCTGCATCAAGCAGCCGCGCTGGAAGGTGTTCTGGTACGGCATCGACGAGCTCGACACGATTTCCCGCTGCGTGGCGCATTGCGCGCAACGCCAGCCGACACTGGTGGATTGAAGCATGGACACGAACAGGAAAACGGTAGGCATCGTCGGCGCACGCGGCCATACCGGCACGGAACTGATCCGCCTGATCGCGGCGCATCCGGTGCTGCAGCTGGCCTTCGTCTCCTCGCGCGAACTGGATGGCCAGCGCGTGGCCGATCACGTCGACGGCTTTGCCGGCGAACTGCGCTATGCCAGCCTGGACCCGGCCGCGGTGGCGGCGCAGGGTGCCGAGGTGGTGATCCTGGCGTTGCCGAACGGCAAGGCGGCCCCGTACGTGGCGGCGATCGACGCGGCGAAGCCGGACACGTTGATCCTCGATCTCTCCGCCGATTACCGCTTCGACCCGTCGTGGTACTACGGCCTGCCGGAACTCACCCGCGGGCAGTGGCGCGGCGAGAAGCGCATCAGCAATCCCGGTTGCTACGCCACCGCGATGCAGCTCTCCATCGAGCCGTTGAAGGATCTGCTGGCCGCGCCGCCGGTGTGCTTCGGCGTCTCCGGCTATTCCGGCGCCGGCACCACGCCATCGGACAAGAACGACCCGGACAAGCTGCGCGACAACCTGATGCCGTACGCGCTCACCGGCCACATGCACGAGAAGGAAGCCTCGTTCCGGCTCGGCGTGCCGGTGGAGTTCATGCCGCACGTGGCGCCGCATTTCCGCGGACTCACCGTCACCACCAACCTGTATCTCACCCGCCCACTGAAGCGGGAAGACGTGCTGCAGCGTTTCCATGCCGCATACGACGGCGAGAAACTTGCCGTCGTGACCGACGAGGCGCCGTGGGTCAGCCGCATCGCGCACCGCCACCACGCCGAGGTCGGTGGCTTCGCGGTGTCGGCCGACGGCAAGCGCGTGGTGATCGTGGCCACGCTGGACAACCTGCTCAAGGGCGCCGCCACCCAGGCGATGCAGAACATCAACCGCGCGATCGGCGTGGACGAATACACCGCGATTCCGCTCTAGCCGATTTCAGGACACCACCATGACCCAACCCCTCTGGCAAAAATCCGGCATCCAGATCGACGCGAAGATCATGCAGTTCCTCGCCGGCGACGACGTGCTGCTGGATCGCGAGTTCTTCCTGCACGACATCACCGCCAGCAAGGCGCACGTGGAGGGGCTGGCCAACATCGGCGTGGTCAGCGCCGACGAAGCCGCCGCGCTGAAGCGCGAGCTGGATGCGCTGGCCGAAGATTTCCGCAGCGGCGCGTTCGTGCTGGACGGGCGCTACGAGGACGGCCATTCGGCGATCGAGGCGCGGCTCACCGAGCGCCTCGGCGACGCCGGCCGCCGCGTGCACACCGGGCGCAGCCGCAACGACCAGATCCTGGTCGCCACGCGGCTCTGGTTGAAGGACAAGCTGACCGTGCTGGAAGCGCATTGCCGCGCTATCGCCGGAGTCTGCCTTGAGCGCGCGTCGCAAGAAGCCGTGCCGATGCCCGGTTACACCCACCTGCAGCGCGCCGTGGTGTCGTCCACCGCAATGTGGTTCGCCGGTTTCGCCGAAGGCTTCATCGACAACGCGCTGCGCGCGCGGCAGACGATGACGCTGATCGACGCCAATCCGCTCGGCACGGCCGCCGGCTACGGCGTGAACATGAAACTCGATCGCGAGCACACCACCCGTGCGCTCGGCTTCGCACGCGTGCAGATATCGCCGATCTACGCGCAGCTGTCGCGCGGCAAGTTCGAGATGGCCGTGCTGGAAGCGATCGGCGGTGCGCTGCTCGACCTGCGCCGGCTGGCGTGGGACCTGTCGCTGTTCACCACCGCCGAATTCAACTTCGTCAAGCTGCCGGCCGAGTACACCACCGGCAGCTCGATCATGCCGAACAAGCGCAACCCCGACGTGATCGAACTGCTGCGTGCCAGCTACGCCAGCGTCGCCGCCGCGCGTACCGAGATCGAACAGCTGCTGTCGCTGCCGTCCGGCTACCAGCGCGACTTGCAGTTCTCCAAGGGCTCGATCTTCCACGGCGTGCGCCATGGCCTGATGGCGCTGGAACTGGTGCCCGACCTGCTGGCGCGGTTCGAGTGGAACGAGGCGCCGATGCGCGCCGCGATCGAGCCGGCGATGTATGCCACCGACGTGGCGATCGAGCAGGCCGCCGCCGGCGTGCCGTTCCGCGATGCGTATCGCGCGGCGGCGGAGACCGCGGCATCCGCAGGGCAGGGGCGCACGCCCGAAGGCAGCCTCGCCGCGCGCGTCTCGCCGGGTGCCGGCAACGACCTGCGGCTGGATGAACTGCGCGCCCGGTTGCACGCGCTCGACGACTGAAATGGAGGCCCGGACATGACGGTGATCGACACGATGAGCGCGCGCACCGAACTGCCCGGCCAAGACCTGCCGCGCTGGCGCCGCGCAGTGCTCAAGGTGGGCAGCAACCTGCTTGCCGCGGACGGCGGCGGCCTCACTTCGCGTTACGCCGAAGCGCTGGCCGCGTTCATCGCCGCCAGCCATGCCGAGGGCCGCGAGGTGGTGCTGGTGTCCTCCGGCGCAGTGGCGGCCGGGCGTGCGTTGTTGCGCGAGCATGCGAGCGGCGGCGGCCTGGCCGCACGCCAGGCGCTGGCCGCGCTGGGCCAGGCGCCGATGGTCGCGCTATGGCAATCGCTGTCCGCACGGCCGGTGGCGCAGGTGCTGCTGACCCACGACGACCTGCGCAACCGCCGCCGCTACCTCAACGCGCGCGCCACCCTGCGCGAGTTGCTGCAGCTCGGCGTGCTGCCGGTGATCAACGAGAACGACACCGTCTCGGTGGATGAATTGAAGCTCGGCGACAACGACAACCTCGCCGCCATCGTGGCCGCGCTGGTCGACGCCGACCTGCTGCTGATCGCTTCCGACGTCGATGCGCTATACAGCGCCGACCCGCGGCGCGATCCCGCGGCGGTGCCGATCATGCAGGTGGCCGCGCTGACCCACGAGATCGTCGCGATGGCCGGCGACAGCGGCAGCGCGGCCGGCACCGGCGGCATGCGCACCAAGCTGCAGGCGGCGGCGAAAGCCGCAGCCGCCGGCATCCCCACGGCCTTGTTCAGCGGGCGCGAGACGGCCACCGTGCAGGCGCTGCAACGCGGGCAACTGCGCGGTACGCTGATCGCCGCGGCTTCCACACGATTGCAGGCGCGCAAGTACTGGCTGCGCCACGCACCCGCCGCGCCGGGCCGCATCCGTATCGACGCCGGCGCCGTGAAGGCGCTGGCCGGCGGACGCGTCTCGCTGCTGCCGGGCGGTGTGCTCGGCGCCGATGGCGAGTTCCACCGCGGCGACCTGGTCGAGATCGTCGACGTGGATGGTGCCGCCATCGCACGCGGACTCAGCCAGTACGGCGCCGTCGAGGTGCGTCGCCTGGCCGGCCGGCACAGCCGCGAGATCGACGGCGTGCTCGGCTACAGTTACGGCGACGAGGTGGTGCATCGCGACGACCTCGTCAGCATCGACCGTCCGGTCGCCTCCGGGCAGGAGATCAACGCATGAGCACGATCCGCGAACAGGCACTGGCTTGCCGCGACGCCGCCCGGGTCGTGGCGGCACTCGGCAGCGAGGCGAAGCGCACGCTGTTGCGCGACATGGCCGCGGCGCTGGAAGCGCAGTCCGCTGCGGTGCTGGCAGCCAACGCCGAGGACATGCGCCAGGCCGCGGCGAAAGGCGTGCAGGGCGCCATGCTCGATCGCCTGCGCCTGGACGAGGCGCGCGTGGCCGGCATCGCCGGCGCACTGCGCGAGGTGGCCGAGCTGCCCGACCCGGTCGGCGTGACGACCCGCCGCGAGACACGGCCGAACGGCCTGTCGGTGGAACGCGTGCGCATCCCGCTCGGCGTGATCGCGATGATCTACGAGGCGCGTCCGAACGTCACCGCCGACGCCGCGGCGCTGTGCCTGATGGCCGGCAACGCGGTGATCCTGCGCGGCGGCTCCGAGGCGATCCACTCCAACCTCGCCATCGCCGCGGCCTTGCATGCCGCGCTGCGCGCGCACGACGTGCCCGAGGCCGCGGTGACGGTGCTGCAGGATCTCAGCCGCGAGGCGATGGTCGAGCTGCTGCAACTCAGCGACCTCGTCGACCTGGCCATCCCGCGCGGCGGCGAAGGCCTGATCCGTTTCGTCGCCGAACACGCGCGCGTGCCGGTGATCAAGCACTACAAGGGCGTCTGCCACTTGTACGTGGACCGTGCCGCCGACCTGGACCTTGCGCTGAACCTGCTGATCGACGGCAAAACCTCGCGCCCCGGCGTGTGCAACGCGCTGGAGACGCTGCTGGTGCATCGCGACGTGGCCGATGCGTTCCTGCCGCGCGCGGTGGCTGCCTTGCGCGAACGCGGCGTCGATCTGCGCGGCGACGAACGCAGCCGCGCGCTGGTACCCGACCTGCGCGCGGCAACCGACGACGACTACGCCGCCGAGTTCCTCGACCTGATCCTCGCCGTGCGCGTGGTGGACGACCTCGACGCCGCCATCGCCCACATCCGGCGCTACGGCTCCGACCACACCGAAGTCATCGCCACCACCGACGAAGCCGCCGCGCAACGCTTCGTGCAGGCCATCCGCTCCGCCGTGGTGATGGTCAACGCCTCCTCGCGCTTCAGCGACGGCGGCGAACTCGGCCTCGGCGCCGAGATCGGCATCTCCACCACGCGCCTGCACGCCTATGGACCGATGGGGGCCGAAGCGCTGACGGTGGAGCGCTTCGTGGTGCGTGGGGAAGGGCAGGTGAGGCATCCGCAGAGCCGGGCATGACGCGCTGGCGGTTCGGAGCTTTTGCAGGTTGAGCTGAGCGCAGCGATGCCCAACACCTTCGCTTGCGCCCCCCTGACCTGGCGCGCAACGCCACAACCCCGGCATCAACTTCTCCCGCCTTCGCGCGCAAAGGACCAGGCTCCATCCGCAACGGTTTCCACGACGCGCGCAACCCTTTGACCTTCGCCCGCACTCGCGCCAGCTTTGCCCGCAAGCGGAAAAACCCGAAGCGCAAGGTCCAAAGCCTCGGATCGCGAAGGTCAACCACTGCAAGCGCGAAGGTCAAACCAGCGTCCGTGCCCGAAATACCCTCGCGACCGTCCCGGCAGGCGTCGCGCGCGACGCTCCGGCCCTTGCCGCTACGAGGTCGTGAGGCTTGCGCGCGAAGGTTCGGGGTGGGACAGAGAGCACGAAGTGCCTTGCGCGCAACGGTTTTGGCATCGCGCCCAAGCCTCGAGAGGTTCGCGCTTGGGAGTTTTGAGGTTGCGAGTACGCTGGAGCACCTCGGTTCCGGCTTCGATGGATCCCGCGCGTTGCGGTTTGTGATCTGAAGATGTCGGTTCCGACGCATCCATTGCTGGGACGCAGCTTCAAACCAACAGCAAGCGGTCATACCTATGCATGCGACGCATACACCTGCTTAGGAACCGCTTCGCCTCAGAGTCGATTGCCGCTCCAGTTGGCATGAGGTTAGCTAGCCAAAAATGGGAAGAACGAAACGGGTGGCTCAAGCTCGATGCCAGCATTGCCTGCTGACGGGCTTGCTCTACGGCTTTACGATTCACCTGGAAGCACTGGCAAACGACTGCTTTATACGAATCAGGGACATCATGATGGACCGCTATTTCAAGTACCTCAGCCCCGCCGGCGCGCGACCTACGCTGATCGACTCCACGTTGCGCTGGTCTCGGCCGTCGAAGTTCAATGATCTATTTGACATGGCCGTTCCGTATTCGACCGACTTCGACGCGGACCACGTGACGCAGCGTGCGCTCGATCTAATGTGGGAGCGTATACAGCATCCAGGACAACGGCCGCCGATGAATCAAATGGGCACTTTGCTTGAAGATTTGTGGGCGCATTTTCTCCGTCAGGGGCGTGAGCAGTTCGACAGGGATATGCGCCCAGGGATAAGAGAAACTCTGGCTAAGCTTCCCGGGTACATGGACGTATTCGGCAAGGAGATCGTCAGAAGCCTGAAAATGATCAAGGTTCTCTGCTTGAGCGGAGCACACGACGACAACACGATGTGGGCTTTGTACGCCGACAACCATCGTGGTTTAGTCTTGGAGTTCGCAAATGCTGATGGCGTTGACAGTGTCTACCGTCTCGCGGAGCCAGTAAATTACAGCGATCACGCGCCCCCGCTACTGGACGACGAAGGGCTGGCGAATTTTTTGGCGGGCAACATCACGTTGACCCCCGACCTTGCTGACCCACTCATGCTCCTCAAGTCCACTCATTGGCGCTACGAACAGGAGCTGCGGATCGTGACGGGAGAGGGGCGAAATCCAGATGCCGAGTTCGAGGATGTACCGTTTCATCCGTGTGAACTGGTTGCCGTCTACTTCGGCGCGCGGGCCGCAGAGCTTCGCGCCGAACTTGAGCCGATAATTTTTGAGAAATACCCCCATGCGCAGCGTTGGCAGGCGTCGCAGGGGAAGGGATTTCAGATTGACTTCACGCACTTGGACAAAGTGCCGGCGTAGCGCCCAAAGCGCCCCAGTGCGACTGTAGATGCTGTGAGGGCTGAACACGCTTGGCCCGTAAGCAATGTCCAGCTCACAGACCGCTTTGAGTGGCGGACATAAGTAGTCAGGACGTCGGTCGGTCAGCCGCGGCGCCATGCCAGCACTGCCTCGGCAAACACCAAACAATCCGCAAACCGGTTGTACAGCGGTGCGGGCGAGATGCGGATCACGTCGGGTTCGCACCAGTCGCCGATGATGCCATGGGCCATCAGGTATTCGAACAATGCGCGGCCGCGCTCGCGGCCGCCGGTCACGCGGATCGACAGCTGGGCGCCGCGACGAGTTGGGTCTGCACCGGCCATTCCAGGTAGCCGGTGAGTTGCCGCGGTTTTTCGCAGAGAGCGAACGCCGGCGCGGCAGAAGATTTCCAGCGACACGCGCAGCAGCGCCAGCGCGAGGATCGGCGGATCGGGCAGCTGCCAGCCGTCGGCGCCGGAGGTGGGTTTATCTGGAAGCCAAACCCCGAGTTTCGTTACCCGGGTTTCGCTTTGGATTGGAGCCCCACTAACCCGTAACCTCGCCTGCCGCATGCATCCGCGGAAGGAGTCGGCTGCGTATGTCGCGCCAACGCAGGAACGGCCGCTCTACCGCGTAGTACAGCAACGCCCCGCCGGCCAGCGTCGCCATGGCATATACACAGAAAAGCACGAAGCCGTGCTGCTGCAGGCGCCCGTTCCACGTTTCGTGCACCAGATGGAACACGCCTTTGTGGCTCAGGTACAGACTGTAGGAGATGGCGGCCAGCCAGGCGGCGCCGGGTACGCGCATGCGGGCAAGCAGCGAGGGGCCGCCGCTTGCCGCCGCCACCACGGCCATCAGGGCGAGTGACAGCAGTGGGTAGCCCACCACCGTGGCGGCGAAGCCGACACGCCGGGTAAAAAGTGCGACGGATACGGCCAGCAGAATCAAGCCAAGCAGGAGCACGAGGTTGCCGTGACGCTGCACCCGTTCCATCCATGCCGGTCGGTACACGGCGCAGGCGGCAAGCGCCACGCCGGCGACCAGGCCATCCAGGCGCGAGTAGGTCGGGTAGTAGATGTAGCGCAGGAACATCAGGCCCGGGGTGCCATCGTCGGCCGTACGCGCCGGCAGGTAGTAGTGCAGCCAGAGCCATGCACGAAGCGCCATGCCGCCCAGGACGATCACGCTGCACAGTCCAGCGAAACGTGTGACGGATGGCTTGCGCAGCATCACCAGCGCAGCAAACGGGAACACCAGATAGAAGTGCTCCTCCACGCACAGCGACCATGCGTGCGAGAACGCATAGTTCTCGCTGCGATCAAACAGCAGGTTGAAGGTGAACGTGGGGAACTGCCACAACGGCTGCATGCCCCGCGTTTCGCGCCATGCCGTCCACAGGGCGTACAGGGCGAGCACCACGAAGAATGCGGGCAGGATGCGGAACGCACGCCGGCGATAGAAACCGTAGAGGTCAAGGGTCTGGCCGGCTGCCATCGGCCGCAGCACCTGGGTGCCGATCAGAAACCCGCTCAGTACGAAGAACAGGTCAACGCCCATCCAGCCGTACGTTTCCACGCCCGCCAGGCTGTCGCCCAGGCCTCCGACGAGGTAGGAGTGGAACAGCATGACCCAGATGATGGCGATGGCACGGAGGAGGTCGAGACCGGGAAGGCGCATGGCGTAATGATGGCGGGAGAGAAAGAATCAACGCGCCGCAAGCGCGGCGTGCAGTTGGTCGACGTAGGTGCGGCTGGCGCGCAACGGCGTGCCGTCATGAAGGCGAAGCAGGCAGTCGCGGTTGGAAAGCGCCTCAAGCTCGGCAATGCGGTCGATGCGTACGATGGTGGAGCGATGAATGCGCAAGAAGCGATTGGGGTCGAGTCGTTTGGCCAGCTGGTGCAGTGGCTCGCGCAACAGGTACGCGCGCGACCCCACATGCAGGCCGGCGTAATCGTCGTTGGCTTCGATCCAGTCGACCTGTGCCGCCTCGATGACGGCGATGCGCTGACCCACCCGCACCGTGAAGCGTTCGGCCCAGGCCTTTTGGGGCTCGACATACCCATCGTGGGTGCGCTGGCGAAATGCCGCGCGTGCCCGATCCAGCGATTCGCGAAAGCGCTGGTCGTCGATCGGCTTGAGGAGATAATCCAGCGCGTGAATCTCGAAAGCGGCCACCGCGAAGTTGTCGTAAGCCGTGAGCAGAATCGAGAGTGGGCGCGCTTGCGATGTGACGCGACGCAGTGCATCGATGCCGCTCATGCCGGGCATCTGCACGTCCATGAACACCAGGTCAGGCTGCAGGGATTCAATCGCCTGTATCGCCGACTCACCGTCACCGGCCTCGCCAACCCAGCGCATATCTGCATGCGAAGCCAGTCGCGCACGCACGCCGTCGCGGGCGAGTGGTTCATCGTCGACCACCATCACACGCATCATGCGGTGCGCACCATGGGGCTCGCCGTCGTCGCGGCGAGCCGAAGCGGCAGGGTGATGCGAACCGTACATGCACCGTCGGCCGCAACCGTGAAATCCAGCGTGTGGTTGCCGGGATACAGTGCCGTCAGGCGCTGCCGCACGTTGCTCAGGCCAATGGGCGTGGAGCACCGCGGGTGATCGTCCTCCAGCGAGGGCACGCCATCGTTGCGAAGTTCGATCGTCAGCACGTCCCGCTCGCGGTCGATGCGCAGGTTCACGGCTCCACCCGTCGCGCGCAGCGCAATGCCGTGGCGGATCGCATTTTCCACCAACGGTTGCAGCAGCAATGGCGGCACCAGCGCCTGCAGCACTCCCGGCCCCACGCGCATGTCCACCTGCAAACGGCGTCCGAGCCGGGCCCTTTCGATGTCCAGGTAGTGTTCGGTGAGTGAAAGCTCTTCGGCAAGCGTCACTTCGCGCGTGTCGCTGCGTTCCAGCGTGGCGCGCAAAAGATCGCCGAGCAAGGCAATCATGCGCGTGGCGTCGTTGCCTCGGCCGTCCGCCACCAGCGCCGAGATGCTGTTGAGAGTGTTGAACAGGAAGTGCGGGTGCAGCTGATACTGCAGCGCGCGCAGTTCCGCCTCGCGGGCCAGCGCCGTGGCCTCGGCTTCGCGGCGGCGCGAGTATTGCAGTGCGTTGTGGTGGTGCAGCAGGGCATGGATGGCGCAGAAGGCGATAAGGGCCAGCCAGCAGCCGTCCAGCCCGGCAAAGATGCGACGGAACTCGTAGCCCGGCACGAGGCCCCAATGCACCGCCGCGGCCTGCGCCAGGGCGTTGTTGATGACCGAAGGAATGTAGGTGGCCAGCAGCAGCACCGAAATGCTTGTGCGTGCCGGAACGCCGCGTTGCCACATGGCGCGCTGGAGCAGGCTGAGCGGCGCGATCCAGAACAGGTAGCAGGCAGCATAGAACGCGCGGTACTCACCCGCGTAGGCATGGCCGAGCTCGGGTAGCGCCATCACACCCATGCACATGGCGATGGGCAGGCTTGCCAGCAGAGATACCCGCAGTGGCAGGCCGGTGGGCTGCTCGGGGAGTGAAGCGCGCGTCATCGTCGTACTCGTGAAGGGGCGCCGACCCCGCTGCCGGACGCACGGTGCACCCTATATCGACAGTCAGCGGATGTCATCAGGGATGGCGGAGTACAGCATGGCGCTGATTTTCCAGCCACCGTCCGTATGCACCAGCTGCCAGGTTTCGACGCCGTGGTTCAGCAGTTTGCCTTCCGCCAGGAACCGGTAGTCGAAGTAAACGGTGCCGATGATGCCGTCGGTTTCGATACGCACGTTATCGAAGGTTTCCTCGATCGCCTTCGGCGCCGTGCCGACGAACTTCGCGAACTGCTCGTAGCTGCCCGGCGCGAACTGCTGGGCATCGGGTTTCTTTGCACGCACCCTGGCCAGTGATTTCTTGTCCATGCCCTGCAGCCACGATCCACCGGGCAGGAACATGGCGTGCATGGCTTCGCCATCCCTGGCGAGGATGGCGCCCTTGAAGCGCTCGACCAACTGCTGGATCTGTGCCCGGTCAGCAGCATGCGCGTCGGTGGCTGTGTTCTCGGCGTGCAGTGGCGCCGCAAGCGAGATGGCGAGCAGTAGGGCGGACAACACGAACTTCATGGTGCACTCCATCGGTGGTGGGCGGTGTGCACGATTAGACCGGCGGCCCGCCGAAGGGGCCAGCGTTATGCGGCTGGCCGTGCATCGAATGCGGTGAACCGTGGTGGGGAATGGGGGCCGCTGGCCTGGATCTTCCTGGCTGCCTTGTCTTCAAGCCATTCCGGCGGCGAATGTTTTTCACCCCGGTCGGTCGAAAGCGGACGTCTGCCGATGGACCCCCAGCGCTTGACGGCTCCGATGACACCCGGACACTAAAGCCGACTGCTACTCGAAGCAGGGGGTGTCGACATGATACTTAAACGAGTCGTTGATTCTGTCTAAACGCGCTGGAGTCCATACTGGTGTGTAGCGTGACCGTTCATGGCATGGTCGGTCATAAGCAGGGGATGACCGCCGTAGTTGACATGCTTGGTACTCGAACGGTCCGCCCCCGGCGGCCGTGAGAGAGTGCGTCATGCCATGTGAAGGCATGAGGACACAAGATCGATGTTGCGACTCCACGAGTGCCCGGCCGGGAACTCAACAGTCTGTATGTGGAGGCAACAATGAAGACGACAAACGTTTTGATCGCCACCCTGCTGGCGGTGGGAGCCGGAATGAGCGCAGGGACGGCCATCGCGGCTAACGGCATCGTCGCTTCGGCGACAGGTTCGGGGCAAACCACGATCGGCACCAATCTGCGCACGTTCAGCTTTACGGCGGGGACGGATGGCAACAACAACTCGAGAGGTCAGGCTGAGCTTTTCAATCGCGATTCGGGCACTCGGCTGCACATGGCCGTTGACTGCCTCAGTGTTGCAGGCAACGTGGCGACGATGAGCGGTACGGTTACCCAGGACAACGTTGCGGGAGCCTATGTCGGGGACCCGGTCTGGTTCCAGGTCGTCGACAACGGAGAAGGCGCGGGGGCTCCACCGGATCTGATTTCGCTGGTGTTTATCTTCTTGGGGCCGCCGGGAGTGCCGTGCACCTCTCCGCTTGAGCCGGCATCGATTCCCGTCGAGGGCGGCAATATCCAGGTTCACTGAGCGAGTCATCGCGCCTGCGATCTGCCCCGTGAGGGGCAGATCGTTTTCAGGTCCGAACGCCAGACCACTTCCGCGTCACGTCCATGAACTGCAGGCAATCCACGAAGCGGTTGTACAGCGGCGCGGGCGAGATGCGGATCACGTCGGGTTCGCGCCAGTCGCCGATGATGCCGTTTGCCATCAGGTGTTCGAACAGGGCGCGGCCGCGTTCGCGGCCGCCGATTACGCGGATCGACAGCTGGGCGCCGCGACGTGCGGGGTCGGCGGGGGTTACCACCTGCAGCACGTCGGCGAGTTGGGTCTGCACCAGCCATTCCAGGTAACCGGTGAGCTGCAGCGATTTTTCGCAGAGGGCGGGCATACCGGCGCGACGGAAGATTTCCAGCGACACGCGCAGTGGGGCCAGCGCGAGGATCGGCGGGTTGGACAGCTGCCAGCCGTCGGCGCCGGGCGTGGGGACGAACTCCGGGCCCATCTGGAAGCGGGTGGTCTTGTCGTGGCCCCACCAGCCAGCGAAGCGCGGCAGCATGGCCTTGGCATGGCGCTCGTGCACGAACGCGCCGCCGACGGCGCCGGGGCCGCTGTTGAGATATTTGTAGCTGCACCAGATCGCGAAATCGGCGCCGCTGTCGTGCAACTGCAGCGGCAGGTTGCCCACGGCGTGGGCGAGGTCGAAGCCGACCGCGCAGCCGTGCCGGTGGCCGAGCTCGGTGATCGCCTTCAGGTCGAACGCCTGGCCGGTGCGGTACTGCACGCCGGGCAGCATCACCAGCGCAATGCGCGAGCCGTGTTCGGCCAGCGCGCGCTCGATCGCGGCGAGCGAGGTGGTGCCGTTCGGTTCGTCGGGCTGCAGTTCGATCAGTGCGCTGGCCGGGTCGAAGCCGTGGAAGCGGATCTGCGATTCCACCGCGTAGCGGTCGGTGGGAAACGCGCCGCCTTCGATCAGGATCGCCGGGCGTTCGGCGGTGGGACGATAGAAGCCCACCATCATCAGGTGCAGGTTCACGCCGAGGGTGTTCATCGCCACCACTTCGGATGGAAGCGCACCGACCACGGCGGCGAGGTCGTCGCGCACGAACTCGTGGTAGTCCATCCACGGCAGGCGGCCCTTGAAATGGCCTTCGACGCCGAGTTCGCCCCAGTAATCCAGTTCCGCGTTGACCGCCTCGCGCACCGCGCGCGGCTGCAGGCCGAGCGAGTTGCCGCAGAAGTACGTACTGTCGCGGCCTTCGTGCGGCGGGATCAGGAACTCGTCGCGGAACGCGCGCAGCGGATCGGCAGCGTCGCAGGCGTTGGCCCAGTCGAGGGTGGCTTCGAAACTTGCGGGCATCGGGTATCTCTTTGCAGTGTTGATCCCTCCCCTGCGAAGCAGGGGAGGGATCAACGCGGACTTACTTCAGTTGCGCGGCGATCGCGTCGCAGCCCTTGTCGAAGGCGGCCTTCCAATCGGCGCCGGCTTCGGTCTGGCTGGGGCGCACGCAGCGCAGCTGGATCGCGCGGCCGTTCTTGAGCCAGTAGTGTTCGGTGTAGTTGAAGCCGGTGGCGTTTTCCTGCGCGGTATAGACGTTGCTGTTCGGGCTCGGCGGCACTGCGGCGGCCTTGTAGCCGGGCAGGGCCATGGCTTTCGCGGTGGCTTCGCTGCGGTACTGGTTGAAACCGTTGACGTCGGCCACCTGCTTCACCGTCACGGTGACGCGGGCGAGACTGTTCTTGCCGGTGGGCGAGGGGTCGGGCACCTGGAACACGCGGGCTTCGGGGTCGCCCTGGGTTTCCATGATGCCGAGCCAGCTGTCCGGCGCGGTGAAGTGGACGCTGCCGTCGGCCATGCTGACGTCGGCGGCGTGTGCGCCACCGGCCAGCAGGGCGGTGGCGAAGGCGATCGCGAGGGTGGTGGTGCGCAGGAAGCTCATGCGGGTTCCTTCGGAATGGGGTCGGGGGCGAAGCGGTGGCGGGGCAGGCCCAGCCATTCCAGCGCCGTGCCGTGGAACAGCCGCGCGCGGTCGGCTTCGTTCAGGCCCAGCGCCTCGATGCCGCTGCCGGGTTCCTGCTCCCCCAGCGGGAAAGGATAGTCGGTGCCGAGCATCACCTGGCGGGCACCCGTCACATCCAGCAGATATCGCAGCGCCTGGTCGTCGTGCACGCAGGAGTCGAAGTAGAAACGCTTGAGGTACTCGCGCGGGTTGCGCGGGTTGTCGGTGGCGACCAGGTCCGGGCGCATCCGGAAGCCGTGTTCGATGCGGCCGATCGTCGAGGGGAAGCTGCCGCCGCCGTGCGCCAGCATCACGCGCAGCTTCGGCAGCCGCTCCAGCACGCCGCCGAAGACCAGGCAGCAGGCGGCGCGCGACTGTTCGGCGGGCATGCCGACCAGCCACGGCATCCAGTATTTCGGCATGCTGGCCATGCCCATCATGTCCCACGGGTGCACCAGCACCGCCGCGCCGAGATCGGCGGCGGCCTCGAAGAACGGGAACAGTTCCGGCGCATCCAGGTTCCAGTCGCCGCAGTGCGAGCCGATCTGCACGCCTTGCAGGCCCAGTTCGTCGATGCAGCGTTCCAGTTCGCGCACGGCCAGCTGCGGCGCCTGCAGCGGCACCGTGCCGATGCCGGCGTAGTGGCGCGGGTGGTCGCGGCAGATGCCGGCCATGTGGTCGTTCAGATGGCGATGCAGTTCCAGCGCCTGGTGGCCCGGCGCCCAGTACGTGAACAGCACCGGCACGGTGGAGATCACCTGCACGTCGACGCCGAAGCGGGCGTAGTCGTCGATGCGCGTCTGCGGGTCGAACGCCGAATCCCACACTTCGCGGAAGAACCGGCTGTCCTTGTAGATACGGTGGCGCCCGTCGGTGTGGGTCATCACCGGGAAGCGGTCGTCGCCGTATTTGGCCGCCAGGTTCGGCCAGTCGCGGGGCAGGATGTGCGCGTGGGTATCGATCTTGAGCATCCGTGCAGTGTAAAACCTCCGCGCGGTGGCGTCGCGTTGCGCTCGCACATGCTGCGCGCGGCTTACGTCGGTGACTGTTCCGCGGCAGCGGCTGGCGTCTGGGAGCTGCGCTTCGTCACGTAGGCCAGCGTATCGACGTTGTCGACCAGGCGGTCGCTGATGCGCGCCAGCAGCTCGAGTGCGGCGCGGTCGCCGACGCCCTGCATCGAGGTGACCAGCTCGCGCTGCATGGCGCGCAGCGTGGGCAGGGCGCCCAGCGGCTGCTGTTCGCGCAGCGCCGTGGCGATGGCCTGCACGGCGTCGGCGTTGTGCTCGACGAAACGGCCGATGGCGTCTGCCGCGGGCAGCACGGCGAGATCGTCGAGGGTAGCTTCCAGCGCCATCGCGGTGCGCGCCAGGCGATTGCCGTTGGCGAACAGTGCGCGCGCAAGCGCCAGCAGTTCCGGCGGCGTGGCCGGCTCGGTGCGCATGCGGTCGATCGAGGCCTGCGCATTGGTGCGCGCGGTGCGCGCCGCGGTGCGGGTGTCGTTGCGGTTGCCGCCCCGGTCGGGTTGCGCCAGGGCGCGCAGGTAACTGGCGTAGGCATCCAGCATCACCGCCAGCGCGGCGCGAGCGCGGCCGCGCTCCCAGGTCGGCCAGGCCACGTAGGCGAGCAGGGCCATGCCGCAGCCGAGCGCGGTGTTGAGCACCCGGTCCGACACCGCCAGGCCGGGGCTGACCCCTTCGAACGACAGCAGGATCACCACGGTGCCGGTCAGCGTCGCCACCGCGATGCCGTAATGCGCGCCGGCGAGGTAGCGGAACGCCATGCACAGCACCGCCATCAGCGCCAGGTGCGCCCACGGTTCGTCCGGCGTGACGTGCAGCAGCACCGTGGTGAGCACCAGCCCCAGCACCGTGCCGAGCACGCGCAGCAGGCCGAAGTTGAAGGTGGCGGCGAAGTCCGGGCGCAGCACGATCGCGGCGGTCATCGGCAGCCAGTAACCGTGCGGCAGGTGCAGCAGGCGCGAGATCCACAGCGCCGCGCTGAGGCAGACCGCCATGCGCACGGCGTGACGGAACGCCACCGAACGCGGCGTGAGGTTGGCGCGCAGGGTGGCCCAGGTGGAGCTGCTGCGCAGTGACGTGGGCAGTCGGGTTTCCGCCGCGCTGGCGCGCAGTTCGCCGCGGCTGCCGGCCCAGTCGGCGTTGCGCACCGCGGCGGCCAGCTGGCCGGCCAGCGCATGGATGTGCGCAGCCAGGCCGTCGGCGTTGCCGCCGCCGTCGAGCAGGGCGCGCTCGCTGGCGCGCAATGTCTGCAGCGCGCGGTCGGCCCGCTCGGGCGGATCGCCCTGCTGCAGTGCCTCGGCGATCGCCGCCAGTACGCGCGCGGCGTCGTCGCGGAACATCGCATGGATGGCCGGGTTGGCGTGCAGCTCGGCCATCGCCGTGAGTTCCAGCCGGATCCGCTCGGCCAGCTCCAGCAGCACGCCGAAGGCTTCCATCGCACGGCCGTGCGCGCGATGACGGCCCAGCAAGGTGTGCTGCAGGCTGGTCATCGCCTCGGTCAGCGCCGGCACCTCGGCATCGTCATGCGCCTGTTCGCGGGCCAGTGCGGCGAGCCCGGCGTATACGCGTGCCAGCTCGATGCGCTCGGGCCAGTAGCGCTGCAACGGCCATGCCGCCAGCGAGAACGCGGTGAGCAGCAGGCCGCCGGCGAAGATCAGCGCGGCGCCGCCGAGCGCATGACCAAGCGAGGCCGGCGTCGACGCGGTGATCACCAGCAGGATCATGCTGGTCATGCCGACCCGCGCGGTATCCGCGCCGAACACCACCAGCATGCCGCCGAAGAAACCGCAGGCGGCGGTGGCGAGAAGGATCGGCAGCAACTGGCCGCCGATCAGGAAACCCACCAGCGCGGCGAGGCCGGCCGCCAGCGACGCCAGCAGCAGTTGCCGCATGCGCTGGCGATACGGCCCGGGCTGGTCGGAGAACATCGTGTCCAGCGCGCCGGCCGCCACGCCCAGGCCGATCTGCGGATGGCCGGTCGCCATGCCCACCGCCAGCGGCAGGATCACCGCTGCGGTATTGCGCAGCACCACCCGCAGCGGCACGTCCGGCCGCTTGACGTTGGTCAGGCTCTCGATCGCATGGGCGCGTAGCGAATAACCGCTGGGGGGCATGGGGCGGGCCAGGAGCGAGTGAAGAGGAGTGAGAAGTGAGAGAAGTGCCGTGGCTCGGGCAAGGTTACCGTGCCGTCCGATCCGATGCTCTATGGCCCGCGTGGAACGAGAAGCGGAGCAACCTCGAACCGCTTTTCTCTCGTTTCTCACTCCTCTCCCCTCACTCCTGCTCTCAGGCCCTGCCGGCGAACTCGCCGGTGAGCGTGTTCACCCACACCTTCTCGTCGTTGCTGATGTACTCGGGCACCTGGATTTCGATGCCGGTGTCGAGCTTGGCCGGCTTGTTGCGCTTGGTGGCGCTGGAACCCTTCATTTCCGGTGCAGTGTCGACCACGGTGAGGATCACGCTGGTCGGTACCTGCAGGCCTACCGGCGCGTCGTCGATCAGCTGCACGTAGTAGCCCTCGACGCTCTCGACGATGTAGCCGGCGTTGTCGCCCACCAGTTCCGGCGACAGCGGGTACTGGGTGTAATCCTCGGCATCCATGAACACGAATGCGCCGTCGTCCATGTAGGAGAAGTTGGCGGCGCGGCGCACCAGGTCCATCTCGCGCAGTTCGTCGTCGGCGCGCAGGCTGAGGTCGAACTTGCGTCCGCCGGGAATCGAATACAGGGTGAAGCGGAACGTGACGTTGCCGCCACGCGCACTCGGCGAGCTGCGCTCGATGTCGCGCACCTGGTAGACGGTGCCGTCATGCTCGACCACGTTGCCTTTCTTGACGTCGGAAGCTTTCATGGGATTCAGGTCAATTGGATGCTAATGGATGGTTGCGTTCGGGGGTGATGCGTGACCTCTCCCATCGTCATTCCCGCGAAAGCGGGAATCCATCGTCGTGCCGTATTGCCGAAGGCAAAATGGGTTCCCGCTTTCGCGGGAATGACGGGGAGGGCGTATTTACTTGGGCTGCAACCGCACCGCGCCGTCGAGGCGGATCGTTTCGCCGTTGATGTAGCGGTTGCCGAGGATGAAGGCGACCGTCGCGGCGAACTCCGCCGGCTGGCCCAGCCGCGAGGGGAACGGGATCGAGGCGCCGAGCGACTGTTGCACGGCCTCGGACATGCCATCGACCATCGGCGTCCAGAAGATGCCCGGCGCGATCGTCGCCACGCGGATGCCGAAGCGGGCCAGCTCGCGCGCCATCGGCAGGGTCATGCCGACCACGCCGCCCTTGGAGGCGGAGTACGCGGCCTGGCCGATCTGGCCTTCGTAGGCGGCCACGCTGGCGGTGTTGATGATCACGCCGCGCTCGCCGTCTTCGCCCGCCTCGTTGCCCTGCATCAGCGCCGCGCCGGCCTTGGCCACGTTGAAGCTGCCGACCAGGTTCACCATCACCGTGGTGGCGAAGTTGCCCAGCGGCATCGGGCCTTCCTTGCCCAGCACACGGCCGGCGCCGAGGATGCCGGCGCAGTTCATCACCACGTTCAGGCCGCCCATCGCGTGGTGTGCGGCGGCCACGTTGGTGGCCACGCCTTCCTCTGAGGTGACATCGGTGCGGAAGAAACGCGCGGCGTCGCCCAGTTCCTTCGCGGCGGCCTGGCCCTTGTCATCGTTGACGTCGAACAGCGCGACCTGGCCGCCGTGGGCGACGATGTGCTGCGCCACCGCGTGGCCGAGACCGGAGGCGCCGCCGGTGATGATTGCCTTGACCTGATCGAGCTGCATGGGGAATCCTTGATAGCCAGTGCCGAAAGGCCGCCATGGTAGCCGACCGGCGCGCACTGCTGCAGGCTGAACGCGAAACCTGCCATGGCAGCGAATTCACGCCGCGTTGTGGTAACGGCGGCCATCGTGGCCTCGAACCGCCGGCGCGAGCCGGTCAGTGCCGGGAGTGGCCCGGCGGAACCAATCCATCAACAGTGGGGAGCAATGCATGAAGAAGCTACTGAGTCTGTCTGCCGTGTTGGGTGCGATGCTGATGCTGGCCAGTGGCTCCGTGCTGGCGCAAGGTCACGGCCATGGTCGGGGCCACGGAAACGGAAACGGGAACGATCGCTACGAGCAGGACGATGGTGATCGCGGCCATGGCCACGACCGCGGCCGTTATGTACAGGACGACCGTGGCCCCGGTCGTGGTCACTACAAGAGCTGGCACGATCGCGGCCGCCACGAGGGCTGGTACAAGCGCGGCGGTTACCTGCCGGTGGAATATCGCACCCGCTACGTGGTGACCGACTGGCGCCACGACCGCCTGCGCGAACCGCCACGCGGTTATCACTGGGTGCGCAGCGACAATGGCGACTTCTTGCTGGTGGCGATCGCCACCGGCGTGATCGTCGACCTGCTGCTCAACCAGTAAGCCGCTTCGTCGGCATGACGGCGCGTCCGCATCGCGGGCGCGCCGTTTTCATGCGCGGTGTGCGGCTCGGCTCAGCAGGGCGTGCAGCGCCGGCGTGTCGGCGAGCGCCTGGAACGGCGTTACGGCTTGCGGGGGGATCGCGGCAGGCTGCAGTTCCTTTTGCCACACCCCCACGTCCCACCATTGCCCCAGCTTGTAGCCGCACTGACGCCATACGCCGGCGGAAGTGAAGCCCATCGCCTCGTGCATCGCCACGCTGGCGGTGCCGGGCAGGGTGATCACGCCGACCGCCTGGGTGATGCCCTGCAGCCGCATCGCGTCCAGCAGCACGCCGTAGAGCCGGCGCGCGATGCCGCGACGATAGGCATCGCTGCGCACGTAGATCGAGGTTTCGGCGATCCAGTCGTACGCAGCGCGCTCGCGGAAGCGCCCGGCATAGGCGTACGCCAGCACCTCGCCGGCCTCCTCCCACACCAGCCACGGGTAGTGCTGCAGGCGGGTGCGCAGGCGTGCGCGCATCGCGTCCACGCCGGGCAGTTCGGTCTCGAAGGTGGCCACGCCGTCGGTAATCGAAGGGGCGTAGATCGCGTGGATGGCGGCGGCGTCTTCGTCGCGGGCGGTGCGGATCATCGGGCGGTGGCCTTCAGCATTTTTCGTACTTCCAGTGGCGCCGCTTGCCTTCGGCCAGCCATTCCAGGGTGGTGGCCAGGCGTTTCTGGCGGGTGGTATCTGTTTTGGCTTCGCCAATCCACTCGACGTATTCGCGTTGCGCGCCGGGCGGGAAGCTCGCCCATGCCTTGCGTGCGGCGGCATGTTTCTTCTGCGCGAGCAGGGCGGCCAGATCGTCCGGCGGTGCCGGTGCGGGTTTCGCGGCGGCCTTGGGACGCGCCTTCTTCACACCGGCCTCGTTCAGCGCCATCGCCTTCTTCAGGTGGGCGGCGAGCTGCTTGTCCGAGGGCAGGTCCTTCAGCGTGGCGAGCTTGCCGAACTGGCCCATGCCGTCCTCGTCGCTGCCGCCGGTGACTTCCTTCGACAGCCAGAAACCGAAGCTGCAGTGCTGCTTGAACGCGGCCATCATGCACATCGGCGCGCTCTTGTAGCTGAAGAACGGCATGCTCCACTTGATGCCTTCTTCCACCTCGGGACAAGCGGCATGTATGCGACTGCGCAAGTGTTCCAGGATCGGCCGGGCGAACTCGGCGGATTTCGCGATATAGGCGTCGATGCGGGGATCGTGGTTCACCATCGCGTTACCTCACAGTTCGCGAATGAAGTAGCGGTCACAGCCGTGGTGACCGGTGCCGCCCATCGCGCTGCACAGGGCGGTGAAACCGCTGCGCTTGTACAGCGCCTGCGCCGCATCCATGCCGGTCAGGGTTTCCAGGTAGCAGCGCTTGAAGCCGTGTGCGCGCGCCGCGTCGAGGCAGCGCTGCATCATCGCCGTGCCCGCGCCGATGCCGCGCGCCGTGGGCAGGAAGTACATCTTGCGCAGCTCGCACACTCCCGGCTCGCCGCCTTCCAGCGGCGCGATGCCGCCGCCGCCGATCACGACACCGTCGCGTTCGACCACGAAATAGCTGCAACGCGGTTGCGCGTAGGCCTGGTACATCGTGTCGACCTCGGTGTCGTGGATCGCGAAGCCGGGACCGTCGGCGCCGAACTCGGGCATCACGCTGCGGATGATCGCAGCCATCGCCGCGTTGTCGGAAGGCTCGATCGGGCGGATCAGGAAGGTGTCGGTCATGGGGTCATGTCGGGGGTGCGGTAGGGAACGCCGGCCTTCATCACGAAGACCGGTTTCTTGAGAGCGTCGATCTGCGCGCTGGGATCGCCGCTGAACGCGGCGAGGTCGGCTGCCATGCCGGGCGCGATGCGGCCGAAGTGCTGCGACTGGCGCAGGATCTTCGCCGCCACGTCGGTGGCCGCGTGCAGCGCCTGCGCCGGCGTCATGCCGTCGCGCACCATCGCCGCGGGCTCGCGCCAGTTGGTGCCGTGCGCGAACACGCCCACGTCGCTGCCGTTGCCGATGGTGACGCCGACTTTCAGCGCGGTGCGAAACGCGTGCTCGGCCTCCTTCATGGCGGGCGTGGGTTCGGACTTGCCCGGCACGTAGTGCTGGAAATACTCCGAGGTGGCGTCGACCGCGGTGAGCGTGGGTTCATACGCCACACCCCTCTGCTTGAGCAGACGGAAGGTCGCCTCGCTGGCGCCGTAGCCGTGTTCGATGGTGTCCACGCCGGCCTCGACCGCCATCCGCACACCGGCATCGCTGGCCGCGTGCGCTGCGACCGGGCGGCCGATCTGGTGCGCCGTATCGACGATCGCCTTCAGTTCCGCCGGGTTGAGGGTGGGCGCGGTTTCACCGCTCGGGCCCACCCGATAGTCCGCGTACAGCTTGATCCAGTCGGCGCCGCGGGCGGCTTGCTCGCGCACCGCGGCGATGGCCGCATCCACGCCGCTGACCGGCTGCGCGCCTTGCGGCAGGTCGAGATCCGGACGGAAGCCGCGCGGCCCCGGTCCATAGCTGGCGGTGGCGACGATGGCGCGCGTGGCGACGAACATCCGCGGCCCCGGGATCAGCCCTTCGTTGATCGCACGCTGGATCGACACGTCGGCAAAGCCCGCGCCCTCGGTGCCGAGGTCGCGCAGGGCGGTGAAGCCGGCCATCAGCGTGGCCTTCGCGTGGGCGGCAGCTTCCAGCGTGCGGTAATCCTGCGGCTCGGTCAGCACCTGGTCGTTCCACAGCGTCTCGTTGTACGGATGCAGGAACAGATGCGAGTGCAGGTCGATCAGGCCGGGGGTGAGCGTGGCGCCGGGCAGTTCGACGCGTTGCGTGCCGGCCGGTGCCTGGATCGATGCGGCCGGGCCCACCGCGGCGATCGCGCCGTCGTGCACCAGCACCGCCCAGCCGCTGTGCGCGGCGTCGCCGTCGGCGGTCCACACGCGCTCGGGCAGCAACAGCCAGTCGCCTTTCGCCGTGGTGCCGGTGCCGTGCGCGGCCATCGACAGCAGCAGGCACAGCAGCGGGAGCAGGGCGGCGAAGCCTTTCGATGCCTTGCGCATGGCCGGTTCCGGATCGGAGAGAAACCCGATTCTAGCCAGTCCGCGCCGGGTGTCGATGATCCGTGGCGGGGCCGCTCAACCCGGCCGAGTCAGGCGGCCATGCACGGCGTGTTTCACCTGGAACGCGGGCCGCGTGCCGGGGAACAGCCAGAACGGCGTGAGCTCGGAGGACGGGAACATGTTGGGGTAGCGCGCATCCCGTTGCGACGGCCCGGCGATGGTCAGTTCCTGCACCATCGAGATGTACTGGTCGACGGAGTTCTCCAGCGTGTTGCCGTTGATGACTACCTCGGTGCCGATGGCCCTGGCGTATTTCGCCACGCCCCACAGCGTGGAGTGCTGCGGCGCGTAAGCGTCCACGCTGATGCCGTTCTCGCTGATCACCCACAGCCCCTCGTCGGTGTTGACCACGATCGAATGGTTGCCTTCGGTGTGGCCGGGCGTGTGCACCAGGGCGACGCCGTCGCCGAGCATCACGCTGCCGTCGAAGCGGATCGCCTTGTCCGCGTCGATGCCGGCGACGCCGTGCGGGCAATACCAGTCGCGCTGGTACGGGCTGAGATCCTGCGCATTGGCCCATTCGCGCCGGTGCACCAGCAGTTTCGCGTTGGGCAGCATGGCCGGCTGGCCATCGCTGCCCAGCCAGCGGCGCACGTCCTGCGTGTGCAGGTGGTCGTAGGTGATGTAGTCGATGTCGGCGTTGCGCAGGCCGATGCGTGCGAGCACCTCGGGCACGCTGGCGTAGCGGGTGACCAGGCGGTCGACGATGAACTTCGGCGTGCTGTCCTGCAGCCGGCGGAAGAATGGCGTCTCGCCGCCGCGCTCGTGGTCGGACGGCGAAACCAGCAGCGTCTTCAGGCCGTCCGGCGTGTCGTACTGCACCACGAACAGGCGGTTGTGGATGTGCAGGTATTCGTTGAGCCGCTCGGCCGAATAGGCGTTGCGCAGGCCGTAGCGGGCGGGGTAGATCAGCTTGATCAGGTCGAACGATTCGAAGTAGCGCACCTTGGGGCCGGCCAGCATGTGCCGGCGGAAATCGAGTGCGGCGGCGCGGGTGTCCTCGACGCGGGCCTGCTGGCCGGGTGCGTTGCGCGCGCCGTCGAAATGCGTGATCGGATGCATCATGGCTCCTTGCGATAGTTCGGCGACGAGAAGTTGCGCCGGCCACGGGCGCGTGCCTTGTCGAGCTGGCTGAGGAAGAAGCGCGGGAAGGCGTTGCTGATCTTGCCCAGCACCTCGTCGCGGAACGGCAGGAAATATTCCACCGGGCGCTTGCGCAGTACCGGGCCGAGGATCGCCGCGGCCACTTCCTCGGGGCTCAGGGCGCGGGAGCCGGAAAAGGTCAGCGCGGCGTCCTCGTCGCCGCGCTGCTGCTCCAGCATCGCGGTCTTGACCGGGCCGGGGCCGAACAGGGTGACGGCGATGCCGTACGGGCGCAGGTCGCCGGCCGCCGCGATGCTGAAGCCGCGCACCGCGAACTTGCTGGCCGCGTACATCGTGTTGCCCGGCGTGGCGTACAGCGAGGCGACCGAGCCGATGTTGACGATGTGGCCGCGCCGGCGCGGCTTCATCACCGCGGCGACGGCGTTGCTGCCGTAGATCGTGCCGCGCACGTTGACGTCGAGGGTAAGGTCGATGTCCTCGGGTTTCAGCTCGCCGGTCTGGCCGCTGCGCAGCACGCCGGCCACGTTGATCAGCACATCCAGCGCGCCGTTGTCCGACTCCAATCGGGCGACCAGCGCCCTCCAGGCATCGGCCTGGGTCACGTCCAGTACCTCGCACTGCACCGTGGGGTGGTCGCGCCAGCGTGCGCGCAGGGCCTCGCCGTCACGATCGGCGGCGACGACGCGGTGGCCCTGGCTGGCGGCCATCGCGGCAATCGCCGCGCCGATACCGTTGGCGGCGCCGGTGATCAACATCAGCATCATCATTCCCCTCGATTCGATCGACCCCGGTCTGTCGGCACGGGCGGCAACAGCCCTGGCGCGGCTCAAGTCGCGGTGCGCGCCCGGGTGACCCGGCTGGCGGTTTCCTTGTGCAATTGCGCGGCCAGCCAGGCGCCGGTGGCGATCAGCAGGTCGAGGTCGATGCCGGTCTCGATGCCCATGCCGTGCAGCATGTAGACCACGTCTTCGCTGGCCACGTTGCCGGTCGCACCCTTCGCGTACGGGCAGCCGCCGGTGCCGGACACGGCGCTGTCGACCACGCGTACGCCTTCTTCCAGGCAGGCCAGGATGTTCGCCAGCGCCTGGCCGTAAGTGTCGTGGAAGTGCACCGCCAGCGCCGCCATCGGCACTTCCTGCGCAACCGCGTGCAGCATTGCGCGCGCCTTCGCCGGCGTGCCCACGCCGATGGTGTCGCCCAGCGAGATCTCGTGGCAGCCCAGTTCGTGCATCCGGCGCGCCACGCGTACCACGTCGCCGACCGGCACCTCGCCCTGGTACGGGCAGCCGAGCACGGTGGAGACATAGCCGCGTACCTGCACGCCGTCAGCCCGGGCCTGTTCCATCACCGGGATGAAGCGCTCGATCGACTCGTCGATCGAGGCGTTGATGTTCTTGCGGTTGAACGCTTCCGACGCAGCGGTGAACACCGCAATGTCCGTGGCACCGACCTCGCGTGCGCGCTGGTAGCCCTGCAGGTTCGGCACCAGCACCGGGTAGCTCACGCCCGGTACCTTGCGGATGCCGCGGAACACCTCGGCTGCGTCGGCCAGTTGCGGCACCCACTTCGGGCTGACGAAGCTGGTCGCCTCGATCGTCTTGAGGCCGGTGGAGGAGAGCCGGTCGATCAGTGCGATCTTCACCTCGGCCGGCAGCAGGGTCTTCTCGTTCTGCAGGCCGTCGCGGGCGCCGACTTCGACGATGCGGACGTGGTTGGAGGGGTTCATGTCGTGCTCCGTTCAGTCGGCGAAACGCACCAGCACGGCATCCGCTTCGACGAACTCGCCTTGCGTGGCGTTCATGCTTTCGATGGTGCCGGCGCGTGGCGCTTTCAATGCCAGTTCCATCTTCATCGCCTCCATCACCAGCAGTTCCTGGCCTTGTTCGACCACGTTGCCAACCTTTGTCTTGACCAGCACGATGCGGCCGGGCATCGGCGCGATGACCTGATTGCCGCCGGCGGCGTCCTTCGATTCCCACGCGAACGCGACGGCGCGGGTGAAGCGGTAGCGCTGGCCGTTGGCGTCGTGCAGCAGCACGCGTTGGGCGTCGGCGCGCAGCGGCACGCGCAGGGATTCGCCGTCGAAGCGGGCGCTCAGGCTGCCGTCGAGCAGGCGCGCGCCACGTACTTCGCAACGGGCTTCGCCGTGACGCAGCTGGTAGTTGCCGCTGTGGCCGTGCGCTTCGATATCGTGGCGCTGCTCACGCAGGGTCAGCGCGATGATGCGCTTGCCGGCGTGGCCGATGCGCCAGGCATCGGCGCGTGCCCAAGGCGAGTGCGGATCGCTGGCCGCGGCGCCGACGCTTTGTTCGTCGTGCAGCAGGGCGGCGATGGCGGCGGCGAACAGTGCGTGGTTGTCGGGTGTGGCGTCACCGACCAGGAATTCGTCGAGGTGGCGATCCAGGTAGCCGGTGTCGATGCGCCCCTCGACCACCGCCGGGTGCCGCGCCAGCCGTTCGAGGAAGCCGATGTTCGATTTCGGGCCGACGATCTCGCTGGCCGCCAGCGCCTCGCGCAGCCGCTGCAGGGCCTGCGGCCGGTCCTCGTCCCACACGATCAGCTTGGCGATCATCGGGTCGTAGAAGATCGTCACGCTATCGCCTTCGATCACGCCGCCATCGAGGCGCACGTGCGCCGATGGCGCGGGCAGGCGCAGGGTTTGCAGCTTGCCGGAGCCGGGCAGGAAGTTCTGGTCCGGGTCTTCCGCGTACAGGCGCACCTCGATCGCGTGGCCGCGCGAGACCACCTGTTGCTGGGTGAGCGGCAGGGGTTCGCCGTGGGCGATGCGCAACTGCCACTCCACCAGGTCCACGCCGTGGGTGAGCTCGGTGACCGGGTGCTCTACCTGCAGCCGCGTATTCATTTCCATGAAGTGGAAGTCGCCAGCCGGCCCCACGATGAACTCCACCGTGCCTGCGCCCACGTAGCTCACCGCGCGGGCTGCGGCCACGGCAGCTTCGCCCATCGCGGCGCGCTTCTCGGGGGTGAGGAAGGGCGAGGGGGTTTCCTCCAGCACTTTCTGGTAGCGGCGCTGTGCCGAGCATTCGCGCTCGCCGATGTGGATGATGTTGCCGTGGCGGTCGCCGAAGATCTGGAACTCGATATGGCGTGGCTGCTCGATGTAGCGCTCCAGCAACATGCTGGCATCACCGAAGGCGGCCTGCGCCACGCGCTGGGCGGTGGCCAGCGCCTCGGGAAATTCGGCGTCGCTGCGCACGATCTGCATACCCTTGCCACCGCCGCCGGCCGAGGGCTTGATGATGAGCGGGTAGCCGACCTTGTGCGCCTCGCCGGCGAGAAAGGCGTTGTCCTGATTGTCGCCGTCGTAGCCGGGTACCAGCGGCACCGCATGTTTGGCCATCAGATGCTTGGCGGCGGCTTTCGAGCCCATCGCCTCGATGCTCTCGGGATCGGGGCCGATGAACACGATGCCGGCGTCCTGGCAGGCCCGCGAGAAGGCGGTGTTTTCGGACAGGAAGCCGTAGCCGGGGTGGATGGCCTGGGTGCCGCTCTTTTTCGCAGCATCGAGGATGGCCTCGATGCGCAAATAGGATTCGGCCGGCAGCGGCCCGCCGATCGGCCACGCCTCGTCGGCCAGCCGCACGTGCTGCGCGTCGCGGTCGGCTTCCGAATACACCGCGATGGTGTGGATGCCGAGGCGGCGGCAGGTGCGGATCACGCGGCAGGCGATCTCGCCGCGGTTGGCTATCAGTACGCGTTCGAACATGCAGGATCCCTGGAACCGTAAGGAAATCTCGAATAACCAGCTTTTGGGTCGTCATTCCCGCGAAGGCGGGAATCCATTTAGACCTTGCGTAACAGCAATTTGGATTCCCGCCTTCGCGGGAATGACGTCATCGGGGTTTTTCGAGGTTCCCGTTAGTGTTGATGCAAAGCCGTTGAAGTTAGCAGATTGCGGTGTGGCAGCCGATGCCGGCGCCTATTCGCCGTCCCAATAATCAAGTGATTCCGCTTCGCGCCCGAGCACCCGGAATTTGCGCGGCTTGCCGTCCGCGTCACGCAGGTTGTCGTCGAACACGAGGTACTTGCCGGAGTCCGGGTATTCGCAGATGTCCGGCGCTTCGTTGGTGCCGATCGCCAGGTAGCGCAGCTCGACGTCGCCGGTGTTGATGATCTGGTGCGCGGTTTCCGGGCCGCCGGGCGGGCAGGCGATGAGGTCGCCGGCGCGCAGTGGATGGCGCGCATCGCCGTAGCGCAGTTCGCCGCTGCCTTCGAGGATGAAGAACAGCTCTTCTTCCACGCGGTGGTTGTGGAACGGGCAGTTGCGCTTGCCCGGCGCCACCACGGTGAGGTTGTAGCCGAGCTTGCGTGCGCCGATGCGGCTGGCGATCTCGCCCCAGCGGATGTCGTAGCTTGCCGCGTTCTTGCCGGTGGGCGTCATGGCCGGGTCGACCGAGCGCAGTTCGATCTGATCGAGGTTGATGATGGGCCCGCTCATGGCAGGTTCCGGGCGGCGGCGACCCACGCCGGCGCACGCTTGTCGAGGAAGGCGCTCAGGCCATGCTGGCCTTCCGGCGACACGCGCAGGCGGGCGATCAGTTCGGCGTTGGCGCTGTCGATGCGCTCGGCCTGCACCGGGTCGACGCCGCCGATGCGCAAGGCCAGCTGTTTCGCTTCGCGCTGGGCCAGCGGGCCGGCCTTGGCCAGCAGATACAACTGGCGCTCGATCGCTTCGTCCAGCTCGCTGGCGGATACCACCGCATGCAGCAGGCCGATGCGTGCCGCGGTGGCGGCATCGAACACCTCGCCGGTGATGAACAGCCGGCGCGCCTCGCGCAGGCCGATCGCGGCGATCACGTACGGCGAGATCACTGCCGGCACCAGGCCCAGCTTCACTTCCGACAGCGCGAACTTGGCGGTGTCCACGCCGATCGCGATGTCGCAGCAGGCGACCAGGCCCACGCCGCCACCGTAGGCGGCGCCGCTGACGCGGGCGATGGTCGGCTTGGACAGGAACTGCAGGCTGCGCATCAGCCGCGCCAGCCGCAGCGAATCCTCGCGGTTTTCCTGCTCGCTGGCGCTGGCCATGCCGCGCATCCAGTTGAGGTCGGCGCCGGCCGAGAAGCAGCTGCCGTTGCCGCTCAGCACCACGGCGCGCACGGCCGGGTCGGCGTCGGCGACCGCCAGCGCGTCGGTGAGCGCGGCGATCAGCGTGTCATCGAACGCGTTGTGGATCTGCGGGCGGTTCAGGGTGAGCCAGGCGACCGTGCCGCGGCGCTCGCTCAGGATGGAGTCGGTCATCGGTGATCCCGTTGGCAAATGACACGATGATAAACCGGGCGTGGTGCAGCGGGCCGAGTGTAGGTCTACAATGCGAACTATTCTTATTTGAGAATCCAGCCTGTGCGTCTGTCCGATTTGCCCAAGGGTGCACCTGCCGTGGTCGACCGCGTCGATGACGCGCACGCGGCCGACCCGATCGCGCAGCGCCTGCGCGACCTGGGCTTCGTCGATGGCGAGCCGGTGCGCGTGGTGGCGGTGGGGCCGATGGGCGGCGATCCGTTGCTGATCCAGATCGGTTTCACCCGCTTTGCCTTGCGTCGCGCCGAGGCGGCCCGGATCAGCGTGCGGGCCGGGGTGGCGGCATGAGCGCCTCGACCCTGCGCATCGCCCTGGTCGGCAACCCGAACTGCGGCAAGACGGCGCTGTTCAACCAGCTCACCGGCGGCCGGCAGAAGGTGGCGAACTACGCCGGCGTCACGGTGGAGCGCAAGGAAGGCCGCTTCACCGCGCCGTCGGGTCGCGTCCTGCAGATCCTCGACTTGCCGGGCGCCTACAGCCTCGACGCGAACAGCCCGGACGAGCAGATCACCCACGATGTCTGCGCCGGCAACTACCCGGGCGAGGCGCCGCCGGATTTGATCGTCTGCGTCGCCGACGCGACCAATCTGCGCCTGCACCTGCGTTTCGTGCTGGAAGTGCAGCGGCTGGGCCGGCCGGTGGTGCTGGCGCTGAACATGATGGACACCGCACGCCAGCGCGGCATCGTCATCGACGTGCCGGAGCTGCAGCGGCGGCTGGGCCTGCCGGTGGTGGAAACCGTCGCGGTGAAGCGCGGCGGTGCGCGGGGACTGATCGAGCGGGTCGACGGCGAAGTGCCGCCAGCGGCGCCGGCGCAGGTGGGCGACGCGGCCGGCCGCGCCGACCTGCATGCACAGGTGCGTGAATTGCTGACGGCAACGGTAACGATGCCGCGCACCACCGCGGAACTCGACGATGCGCTGGACCGCTGGACCCTACATCCGGTGTTCGGGCTGGCCATCCTGGCGGTGGTGATGTTCCTGGTGTTCCAGGCGGTGTACTCGATCGGCAAGCCGATGACCGACGCGATCGCCGATGGCTTCGACTGGATGGGCGGGCATGCCGCCACGCTGATGCCGGCCGGGCCGCTGCAGAGCCTGGTCACCGACGGCCTGTTCGGCGGCCTCGGCACGGTACTGGGCTTCCTGCCGGAAATCCTGGTGCTGTTTTTGTTCATCATCGTGCTGGAGGAATCCGGCTACCTGCCGCGCGCCGCGTTCCTGCTCGACCGGCTGATGCTGTCGGTAGGGTTGACCGGGCGCTCGTTCATTCCGCTGCTGTCGAGCTTCGCCTGTGCGATCCCCGGCATCATGGGCACGCGCAGCATCACCGACCCGCGCGACCGGCTGACCACGATTCTGATCGCGCCGCTGATGACCTGTTCGGCGCGGCTGCCGGTGTATGCGCTGCTGATCGGTGCCTTCATCCCGATCCACTACGTGTTCGGCGTGTTCAACCTGCAGGGCGTGGTGCTGTTCGCGCTGTATCTGGCCGGCATCCTCGGCGCGATGCTGGTGGGCTGGGTGATGAAACACATCCGCCGCGACAAGAGCGAGCACGCGCTGATGATGGAGCTGCCGTCGTACCGCATGCCCAAGCTGCGCGACGTGGCGATCGGCCTGTACGAGCGCGGCATGATCTTTCTGAAGCGGCTGACCGGCGTGATCCTCGGCCTGACCGTGCTGATGTGGTTTCTGTCGACTTTCCCGGGCGCGCCGGAGGGGGCGACCCAGCCGGCGATCGAGTACAGCTTCGCCGGCTACATCGGCCGCGCGCTGCAGTATGTGTTCGCGCCGATCGGCTTCAACTGGCAGATCAGCCTGGCGCTGATCCCGGCGTTTGCCGCGCGCGAGACTGCGGTGGCCGCGCTGGCTACCGTCTATTTGGTCGGTGGCGAAGCGGCCGGCGGGCTGGGCCATGCGCTGGCCGGGCAGATCCCGCTGGCCAGCGCGCTGTCGCTGCTGGTGTGGTTTGCGTACGCGCCGCAGTGCATGTCCACCTTGGCGATCATCAAGCGCGAGACCGATTCCTGGCGCAACGTGGCGATCTCGTTCAGCTACATGTTCGTGATGGCCTACGCCGCATCGTTCATCGTCTACCAGGTGGCGAGGATGCTGACATGAGTGCCGGCCTGCTGGTGCAGTACGTGGTGGTCGGCCTGATCGTGCTGGCCAGTGTGCTGATCGTGTTCCGCAAGCTGGCGCCGAAACTCACCAACCGCTGGCTGGCCGCCGCGTCGATCCGCTTCAACCAGCCCGGCCGCAACTCGCTGGCGCGGGCTCTGGGGCGTCGCCTGCAGCCGAAGGAAGCCACCGGCGATTGCAGCGATGGCTGCAGCACCTGCGGCGCCTGCGGGCCGAAGCCGCCGGCGGCGGCGCGGACGAGCAAGCCGATGCCGCTGGAGTTTCGTTCGCGGCAGTGACGCCATCCGGTGTCGTGTGGGGCGGGCATGAAAAAGCCGGCTTGCGCCGGCTCTTCGTCAACTCGAATCGCGCCCCGGCTTACGCCAGTTCGCGGATTTTCGCGTTGAGGCGGCTCTTGTGGCGGGCGGCCTTGTTCTTGTGGATCAGGCCGCGGGCGGCGTAACGATCCATCACCGGCTGGGCAGCGGCGAACGCGGCGACGGCGGCAGCCTTGTCCTTGGCCTCGACGGCCTTGACGACCTTCTTCAGGGCGGTGCGGACCATGGAGCGGGCGCTGATGTTGCGCAGACGGCGCTGTTCGGACTGGCGCGCGCGCTTCTTCGCGGACTTGATGTTGGCCAAGGTAGAACTCCGGAATGCAGGGTTGAGGGTGGAAAAAGACGCCAATTATGCGGTCGATTCGCCGATGCGTCAATCATTTAGGCGGCCACGCCGAGGGCCGGCATGGGCACGTGGCGGCCGTCGTGCCGCTATTCTGCCATATCCGCGCTGTCATCCTGCCCGCGTGGGCTGTCAAACTACGCGCCCCGCGTGATCGACGCCGAAGGTAACGAACCGCCACATGAAGTCCCCCAGCATGCTCCGCGGGCTGCTCTCGTTCAGCAGCATGACGATGGTTTCGCGGGTGCTCGGCCTGGTGCGCGACATGTCGATCAACGCGGCGTTCGGCGCCAACAGCGCCACCGACGCGTTCTGGGTGGCGTTCCGCATCCCCAACTTCATGCGCCGGCTGTTTGCCGAGGGCTCGTTCTCCACCGCCTTCGTGCCGGTTTTCACGGAAGTGAAGGAAAAAGGCACGCATGCGCAGCTGAAGGACCTGATGTCGCGGGTATCGGGCACGCTGGGCGGCGTGCTGCTGCTGATCACCGCGTTGGGGATCATCTTCGCGCCGCAGGTGACCGTGCTGTTCTCGCCCGGCGCGATCGACGAGCCGCAGAAGTTCGAGCTGACCGTCGAGCTGCTGCGGCTGACCTTCCCGTTCCTGCTGTTCGTGTCGCTGACCGCGCTGTCCGGCGGCGCGCTGAACAGTTTCCATCGCTTCGGCCTGCCGGCGCTGACGCCGGTGATCCTCAACCTGTGCATGATCGCCGGCGCGCTGTGGCTGTCGAAGCGGCTGCAGACGCCGATCATGGCGATGGGCTGGGCGATCCTGGCGGCCGGCATCCTGCAGCTGCTGTTCCAGTTGCCGGCGCTGCGCGGGCTGGACCTGCTGACCCTGCCGCGCTGGGGCTGGAGCCACCCGGAGGTGCGCCGGATCATGCGGCTGATGGTGCCGACCCTGTTCGGCTCGTCGGTGGCGCAGATCAACCTGCTGTTCGATACGGTGATCGCCTCGCTGCTGGTGGTCGGCTCGCAGAGCTGGCTGTCGCAGGCGGATCGTTTCCTGGAACTGCCGCTGGGCGTGTTCGGCGTGGCGCTGGGCACGGTGATCCTGCCGTCACTGTCGCGTCATCACGTCACCACCGACACCGCCGGTTTCTCGCGCGCGCTGGACTGGGGCCTGCGCGTCACCCTGCTGATCGCGGTGCCGGCGATGTTCGCGCTGATGCTGCTGGCCGGGCCGCTAGTGGCCACGCTGTTCCAGCATGGCCACTGGACCGCGCACGACACCGCCATGGCGACGCTGTCGATCACCGCGCTGAGCTTCGGCCTGCCCGCATTCGCGCTGGTGAAGGTGTTGCTGCCGGCGTTCTACGCACGCCAGGACACGCGCACGCCGGTGCGTGCGGCGGTGGCTTCGCTGCTCACCAACATGCTGCTGAACGTGGTGTTCCTGGCGCTGCTGTTCGAGCTGTGGGCGCCGGTCGAGCTGAAGCGGCTGGCGTGGCTGGACGGCCTGGCCCGGCTGCCCGGCCTGCACATGGCGCTCGGCATGGCCAGCGCAGTGGCCGCCTACGTGAACCTGTGGCTGCTGTGGCACTGGTTGAAGAAGGCCGGCGTCTACCAGCGCCAGCCGGGCTGGTCGCGGCATCTGCTGCGGCTGGCCGCGGCCTGCGCGGTGATGGTGGCGGTGTTGTTGCTGGGCCGCTGGCTGTGGCCGAACTGGACCCACGGAGTGCCGGTGCTGACCCGGCTGTGGCATCTGACCGTGCTGGTGCTGACCGGCGGGGCCAGCTATGTCGCCGTGCTGTTTGCCGGCGGCTTCCGTCTGCGCGACCTGCGCGGTGCGTGAACCCGCCGGAGGCTCTTATCGCGGGCAGCCGGGCCGTTATACTCACGCGATGATGAGACTTTCCAGGGATGTCGCAGGCCCCTGCCTGGCGCCGCGCGGCAGCGTCATCGCGGTCGGCGCGTTCGACGGCTTGCACCGCGGCCACCAAGCCTTGCTGGCGCAGGTGCGCGAGCGCGCGCAGGCGCTTGGCTGCAGCCCGGTGGTGGTGAGCTTCGAGCCGCTGCCACGTGCGTTCTTCTCGCCCGCGCCGGTGCCGCGGCTGTCCAGCGTGCGCGAGAAGCTGCGCGGTTTTGCCGCCGCCGGCATGCAGCACACCTTGCTGTTGCGCTTCAACAAGGCGCTGACTGCGATGTCGGCCGAGGCGTTCGTGCAGCGCGTGCTGGTCGAACGGCTGGCCGCGCGCGAAGTGTGGGTGGGCGGCGATTTCCGCTTCGGCCACAAGCGCGGCGGCGACATGGCGCTGCTGGAGCGGATGGGCGCGCAGCTCGGCTTCACCGCCTGCAGCATGCCGATGGTGCAGCTCGACGACACCCGCGTCTCGGCCAGCCGGGTGCGCGCCTTGCTCGCGGCGGGTGGGTTTGCCGGCGCGGAGTCGCTGCTGGGCCGGCCGTTCGTGATCGAAGGCAAGGTGGAGTACGGCAACCAGCTCGGCCGCACGCTGGGTTATCCCACCGCCAACATCCACCTGTCGCAGCGGGTCAGCCCGATCCAGGGCATCTTCGCGGTGCGCGTGGGGCTGGGCGAGGGCGAGTGCAGCTGGCCGGGCGTGGCCAGCCTCGGCGTGCGCCCCACCGTGAACGAGGTCGCCGAGCCGCTGCTGGAAGTGCACCTGTTCGACTTCGAAGGCGACCTGTACGGCCAGCGCATGGCGGTGCAGTTCGTCGCCAAGCTGCGCGACGAGCAGAAATTCGACGGGCTGGAACCGCTCAAGGCGCAAATGGCGCTGGACTCGCGCCAGGCGCGCGAGCTGCTGGGCATGAACCCGCGACTGGCCGAGGCGTGAGGACACGGGCATTACGGCACGGGTCGAAATCGACTAACTTTCCCTTCTTTGCCTGCCATCATCTGGCGGGCGGCAACACCTCAGTGACGGCATCCACGCAATGACCCACGATTACAAAAGCACGATCAACCTGCCGCAGACGGCGTTCCCCATGCGCGGCGATTTGCCGAAGCGTGAGCCGGGCTGGCTGGCGGAGTGGGCGCGGGTCGATCGCTACGCGCAGATCCAGCAGAAGACCGCCGATCGCGACAGCGTGTTCGTGCTGCACGACGGTCCGCCGTACGCGAACGGCCCGATCCACATCGGCCACGCGGTGAACAAGATCCTCAAGGACATGGTGGTCAAGTCCAAGCTGCTGGCCGGCCATCGCGCGCCGTACGTGCCGGGCTGGGACTGCCACGGGCTGCCGATCGAGATCGCGGTGGAGAAGAAATTCGGCAAGCCGGGCGACAAGCTCGACGCCGCCGCGTTCCGGCAGAAGTGCCGCGAGTACGCGACCGAGCAGGTCGATACCCAGCGCGCCGACTTCAAGCGGCTCGGCGTGCTCGGCGACTGGGACCACCCGTATCGCTCGATGGATTTCCACTTCGAGGCCGACATGCTGCGCGCACTGGCGCGCATCGTTTCCAACGGCCACGTGGTGCGCGGCGCCAAGCCGGTGTACTGGTGCTTCGACTGCGCCTCGGCGCTGGCCGAGGCGGAGATCGAATACGGCGACAAGGTTTCGCCCGCGGTCGACGTGGCGTACGACGCGGTCGAGCCGAACGCGCTGCTGGCAAAGTTTGGCGTGGACGCCGGCGACGCCATCGCTGCCATCCCGATCTGGACCACCACGCCGTGGACCTTGCCGGAAAGCCAGGCGGTGTCGCTCGGCGCCGATCTGGAATACGCGTTGATCGAAGGCCCGTCGCGCGACGGCAAGCGCGTGCTGCTGGTTGTCGCCAGCGCACTGGTCGACAAGGCGGCGCAGCGTTACGGCATCGGGCAGGCGACCGTGTTGGGCCATGTCGAAGGCAAGGCACTGGAAGGCCTGCAACTGCACCATCCGTTCTACCCGCGCGAAGTGCCGGTGATCCTCGGCGAGCACGTCAGCGCCGAGGACGGCACCGGCGCGGTGCATACCTCGCCCGACCACGGCGTCGAGGATTTCGTGGTGGCGCGCGAATACGGCATCGGCCTGCTCAACTACATCGAGCCGCGCGGCACCTATCGTGCCGACACGCCGGTCGCCGATTCGCTCGCGTTGGGCGGCATGCATATCTGGAAGGCGAACGACGCCATCGTCGACCTGCTGCGCCAGCGCGGCGTACTGCTGGCGTTTGCGAAGATCGAGCACAGCTACCCGAACTGCTGGCGGCACAAGACGCCGGTGATCTACCGCACCACGCCGCAGTGGTTCATCTCGATGGAGCAGCAGGCACTGCGCGAGACCGCACTCACCTCGATCAAGTCCGTGCATTGGGTACCGAGCTGGGGTGAAGAGCGCATCGCCGGCATGGTCGCCGGCCGTCCGGACTGGTGCATCTCGCGCCAGCGCACCTGGGGCGTGCCGATCGCGCTGTTCGTGCACAAGGCCACGCAGGAGCCGCACCCGGATTCCGTGGCGCTGCTGGAGCAGGTCGCGAAAAAAGTGGAGCAGGGCGGCATCGACGCGTGGTTCACGCTGGATGCGGCCGAACTGCTCGGCGCCGATGCGAACGACTACGAGAAAGTCACCGACGTACTCGACGTCTGGTTCGATTCCGGCGTGACGCATTTCGCGGTGATCGGCCAGCGCCAGGAACTGCAGCAGGGCACGGCGTCGCACTACAAGGTGATGTACCTGGAAGGCTCCGACCAGCACCGCGGCTGGTTCCAGTCGTCGCTGCTGACCTCGGCGGCGATCCACGGCCGCGCGCCCTACGACGAAGTGCTCACCCACGGTTTTGCGGTGGACGCGAACGGCCGCAAGATGTCCAAGTCGCTGGGCAACGTGGTGGCGCCGCAGAAGGTGATGGATACCCTGGGCGCGGACGTGCTGCGGCTGTGGGTGGCCTCGGCCGACTACCGCAACGAGATGACCGTCTCCGACGAGATCCTCAAGCGGGTCTCCGACACCTACCGGCGCATCCGCAACACCGCGAAGTTCCTGCTCGGCAACCTGGACGGCTTCGATCCGGCCAAGCATCTGGTCCCGGTGGAAGACAGCCTGTTGCTGGACCAGTGGGCGGTGCAGCAGGCGTACGACGTGCAGCAGGCGGTCACCGCCGCGTACGAGCGCTACGACTATCCCGAAGTGGTGGCGCGCATCCAGAACTTCTGCACCAACGAACTGGGCGCGCTGTACCTGGACATCACCAAGGACCGGCTCTACACCATGCCGACCGACAGCCGCGGCCGGCGCAGCGCGCAAGGCGCGATGTACCGCATCGCCGAAGCGCTGGTGCGCTGGCTGGCGCCGATCCTCAGCTTCACCGCCGAGGAAATCTGGCAGGCCATGCCGGGCGAGCGCGGCGACAGCGTGCTGTTCGAAACCTGGTACGACGGCCTGGCCGCCACCCAGGCTTCGCCGGAGCAGCGGCGTTACTGGGCCGACCTGCTGGCGATTCGCGACAGCGTTTCGCGCGTGCTCGAAGGCATGCGCAAGGCCGAGCAGATCGGCGCGGCGCTGGAAGCGAAGCTGGTGGTTCATGCCGACGCTGCGGTCCAGTCGCGTTACGTTGAAGTCGCCGACGAATTGCGCTTCTTCTTCATCACCTCCGACTTCACCCTGGCACCATCGACGTCGCGCGCGGACGATGCGGTGAAGGTGGAGCTGGACGGTGTTGAAGCCTGGGTCTGCGCCGACGTCAGCAGCGCCGCCAAGTGCGTGCGCTGCTGGCACCGCCGCGACGACGTGGGCAGCCACCCGGAGCACCCGGAGCTGTGCAGCCGCTGTGTGGAGAACGTGGCGGGGCGGGGCGAGACGCGCCGCTGGTTCTAGGCTTCGAAAAAAATACCCGTTCGCCCTGAGCGTAGGCCCGCAGGGCCAAAGTCGAAGGGCCTGCCGCGCGCAAGGCCCTTCGACTTCGCTGCGCTACGCTCAGGGCGAACGGTCTGGATACTCCGCTCAGGATAGGCCCCATGCACCCCAAACCCAACGCTCTCTCCTGGCTCTGGCTCTCCGCCGCCGTCATCGTGCTCGACCAGCTCAGCAAGTGGTGGGCAGTGCATGCGCTGCAGCCGATGGGCGTGCCGCATCCGGTGATCCCCGGTTTCCTGAACTGGACGCTGGCGTTCAACAGCGGCGCCGCATTCAGTTTCCTGGCCAGTGGTGCCGGCTGGCAGCGCTGGTTCTTCGTGCTGCTGGCGCTGGCGATCAGCGCGGTGCTGGTGACGTGGCTGGCGCGCACGTCGCGGCGCGACTGGCGCACCAGCCTGCCGCTGGCGCTGATCGTGGGCGGCGCCATCGGCAACCTGATCGACCGCCTGCACGCGGCCCAGGTCACCGATTTCATCCACGTGTACTTTCGCCAGTGGAATTACCCGGTGTTCAACATCGCCGACTGCGGCATCACCGTGGGCGCCGTGATGCTGATCGCGTTCGGCCTGTTCACCGGCAAGCCCGGGGACGGCGTGCGATAATCGCAACCTTCGTAGGAGCCCGCTCGCGGGCGATGCGTTTATCGCCGCATCAGAAGATGCATCGCCCGCGAGCGGCCTCCTACAGAGTTCTGAATCGAGGTCAGCTTGGATATTTTGCTCGCCAACCCCCGCGGCTTCTGCGCCGGTGTCGATCGCGCCATCGCCATCGTCGAGCGCGCGCTGGAGTCGTACGGTGCGCCGATCTACGTACGGCACGAGGTGGTGCACAACCGCTACGTGGTCGACAAGCTGCGTGCCAACGGCGCGGTGTTCGTCGAGGAACTGCACGAGGTGCCCGACGGCGCCACCGTGATCTTCAGCGCCCACGGCGTGTCGCAGGCGGTGCGCGAGGAAGCCGGACAGCGCCACCTCAAGGTGTTCGACGCCACCTGTCCGCTGGTCACCAAGGTGCACATGGAAGTGGCGCGGCTGGGCCGCATCGGCCGCAGCGTGGTGCTGGTCGGCCACGCCGGCCATCCGGAAGTCGAGGGCACGATGGGGCAGTGGAACCCGGCCAACAGCGGCGAGATCCTGCTGGTCGAATCGCTGGAAAACGTCGCCACACTGGCGCCGGCCTTCCCGCACGAACTGTCCTACGTCACCCAGACCACGCTGTCGGTGGACGACACCAAGGCGATCATCGAGGCGTTGCGTGCCAGGTTCCCCGACATCGAGGGGCCGCGCAAGGACGACATCTGCTACGCCACGCAGAATCGCCAGGACGCCGTGCGCCGACTCGCCGACGCGGTCGACCTGATGCTGGTGGTCGGCTCGGTCAACAGCTCCAACTCCAACCGCCTGCGCGAGCTGGCCGAGAAGCAGGGCGTGCGCTCGTTCCTGATCGACAGTGCCGAACACATCGAGCGCAGCTGGCTCGACGGCGTCAAGCGCATCGGCCTCACCGCCGGCGCCTCCGCGCCGGAGAAACTGGTACGCGACGTGATCGCCCGCCTGCAGTCGTGGGGTGCCGGCGACGTGCGCGAACTGGACGGCAAGCCGGAGAACATCACCTTCGCCCTGCCGAAGGAACTGCGCGTGGTCGGCAGCAACGGTTCCGCCAGTCTGTAACCCGGATTTGCAGGGCGGGCAGTGTCCACCGCTCTTCATCATCTCGCAGCAAAGGCCGGCGGGCAGTGCCCGCCATGCGAAGCTGTGTGTTGTCGGCGCAACAGAAAGCCCCGGAGAGCGTGGCTTTCCGGGGCTTCGGGTGTTGCATGAACTGGTGCCGGAAATAGGAATCGAACCTACGACCTACGCATTACGAATGCGCCGCTCTACCAACTGAGCTATTCCGGCAAAGAGCCGAGGATTTTACGGGGCGCACCGCGATGGCGCAAGCGACGGTTGTGGCGCCGGCAAGGCCAGGCGGCCATGAAACGGTGGCGCCGGACCCGCAGGGCGTCGTTGCCGGGCCGTGATCCTGCAAGCGGGTCGTGCATACTTCAGGTTTTTCAAGGCGAGGCCGATAACGAGACGATGGCCTGCGCCGTCCGGACATGGAGAGCCTGTATCGACTTTCTTGGGGGGCGTGTTGTCCGGACTATTTCGTGGTTTGCCAGGTTTGCTGGTGTTGCTGTTGGCGGCGACGCCGTGTGCGCATGCCGAACCGGCAGCGCAGGCATCGGTGCGCGACACGGCAGCGTTCGACCAGCTCATCCGGCAATTGGACAACGGCGACGTAGCCCTCAACACCCGGGCGTCCGTCGACCACACCCTCGATCGCCTGCGTGCCCTGCTGCCGCCTGATGACGCCTATCGGCAGCGCCGGTACGGGTACATGTACTGCTTCCTGGCGTTCGACAACGACGCCAACGGCGGTTACGCCTATGCAGGCAGCGGCATCGAACAGGCCCGCCAGGCGGGCGACCTGGAGGCGGAGGCCAACTTCCAGATTTGCCGTGGCCTTTACCAGGGCCGGGTTACCACGGAGCGCGACGCGCTGCCGGCTTACGAGGAGGGCATCCGGATTGCCCGGCGTCTGGAAAACGCTCGCCTGATCGCCGATGGGCTGACCTGGCGCGGCAGTGCCCAGTCGCTGCTGGGCGAGCAGGCGAAGGCCCTGTTCGATTTCCTGGAAGCGCAGCGCCTCTATGAAGTGGCGGGCAACACGACGGCCGCGCAGTCCAATCTCATCAGCATCGCCACCATCTACCGGCGATTGGCGGAGTACGACAAGGCTGGCGAGTACTTGCGGCAGTCGATGGTCTTTGCGCAGCGCAAGCAGGATAAGCAGGAACAGATGGTGGTCAACCTGCAGCTGGGGTTTCTGGCGACCGAGCGGGGCGATGCCGCGGCCGCCGTTGCGCCCCTGCAGCAGGCGCTGGCGTTGGCGCGTGAAACCGGTTCGCGGCAAAGCGTGGGATCTGCCCTGCTGGCATTGGCGGAGAGCAGCAATGCCCGGCACCAGTACGCCGAGGCACTGCGGTATCTGGAGCGCGCCGCCGGGGAATTTCAGGCCGTCTCGGACAAGTCCAACACCGACATGCTGGCCCTGCAGTTGGCCGAAGCCCACGCGGGTCTGGGTCAGCGCGAGCTGGCTGCGCGCGAGTTCGACGTTGCCGAGGCGAACGTCAGGCACAGCAACAACATGCGTTACCTGGCCGAGCTGTACGAGGAGCGCTCGAAGAACCAGGAGGCGTTGGGCAAGCCTGCGGCCGCACTGGCCGATCTCAGGCTCAAGATGAAGGCCGATGCCGCGCTGGCGCGCATGGCCAAGACCCAGATCACCACGCTGATGAGCTATCAGTTCGACACCGAGCGGCGCGAGCTGGAGAACCGCAAGCTGGCCGCCGACAAGGCGCTCAAGGAGCAGCAACTGGCCGCGCTGGAGCGCGTCCGCAGCTGGCAGCGCCTGGCCATCCTGCTTGCCGGCGTGCTGCTGTTGCTGATGCTCTGGCTGGCGTGGCGGCAATGGCGCCAGAGCCGTCGCCTGCACCGGCTGGCACTCACCGATCCGCTGACCGGCATCTCCAACCGACGCCACATCGAACACGTGCTGCGCATGGCCGTCGACGAGGCCCGTCGTGCCCATCGCGGGCTGGCCGTGATCATGCTCGACATCGACCACTTCAAGCGCGTCAACGACAACCATGGCCACCCGGCCGGCGATCAGGTGCTGGAGCAGATCGTCAACGCCTGCCAGGGTGCGCTGCGCCAGTTCGATCGGCTCGGTCGCATGGGCGGCGAGGAGTTCCTGGTGGTGCTGCCCGACACCGATCTCGACGGTGGCTTGCAGGTGGCCGAGCGCCTGCGCGCTTGCGTGGCTGCCGCGCGGCCGACGGTCGCCGACGTCGAACTGCAACTCTCGATCAGCCTCGGTGTCGCCCAACTGGAGCCTGCCGATACGGGGGCGACCTCCCTGGTGCGGCGCGCCGACGCGGCGCTGTACCACGCCAAGGACAACGGCAGGAACCGGGTCGAGGCGGCTCCGTAGCGATCCGGGAATGGTCGTGATGCGACCGCAGCCGTCCCGGTCGGCCGCGCGTGAACCCGATCACCTTTTCCGCGCCGCCATCAGCCGCTTGTCGGGCAATTGCTACCGCTGGTCGGCTGGAGGCTGGCCGGGGCAGGAGCGATAGGTACAGTGACTGCAGGGGTATCAGGGAGAATTCCATGCAAGTCTTGTCGCGTCAGCGAGGCGTCTCGCTGATCGAAGTGCGCAGGCCGGGGAATACCGGCGGTCGCTCGCCGAAGTGCGGATCGGTACGCGTTGCGGCGCGGCGGCACGAGCGCGGCTTCACCCTGGTCGAGCTGATGATCACCATGGCCGTGGCCCTGGTGCTGATCATGATCGCGGTGCCGAGCTTCAAGAGCCTCACGCTTTCCAACAAGCTCAACACCGCCGCCAACGACATCATCAACGCGATCCACGTGGCGCGGATGGAAGCCGTCAAGCGCAACGCGAATGCCCAGCTATGCAGCAACTCGGCCAGCGTCAACACCACGACCGACGATCTGGGTAAAGCGTGCACCACGCAGACGGGTGCGGTCTACGCGTTGGCCGGTGCCACGCCTTCCCAGGTACTGACGGGCACGGTCGGCATTACGGGGGCCGTGCAGCTGTCCGGCAACGTGAAGGCGATCCGTTTCGGCGGGCAGGGGCTGGGGCAGGCTGTCGGTGTTGCCGGCCCTTATTCCGGCACGGTCGCGGATATCTGCACCAGTCAGATGAGCACCAACAATCATCGCGTGATCACGATGACGGCCGGCTCGATCCTCGTGTCCACCTCCAGTTCGGGAGCCTGCCCATGATGAACTTTCCTGTTTCGGCCGCGTCGCGGGCTGGTGCGCACCGGGCTGCGCGGCAAGTCGTCTGCTTGCGCGCCCAGTCCGGCGTCGGACTGATCGAGGTGCTGGTGGCCGTGCTGGTGCTGTCCATCGCCTTCCTCGGCATCGCCGCGCTGCAGGCCATGTCGCTTTCCACCAACAACAGCGCGATGGCGCGCAGCATGGTCACGGTCGCCAGCTACTCGATCCTGGATGCGATGCGGGCGGATATCGGTGGTGCCCGCAACGGCGACTACAACACGTCCACGCCGATTGCGGCCAGCGCCTGCCCCGCGGCGGGTGGTTCCCTGGCCAGCGTCCAGCTCAACCAGTGGTGCAGCCAGGGGCTCGGCAACAAGAGCCTGGGCGCAGTTGCCAGCACCACCGGCAGCATCGCCTGCACGGCCGTCGGCACGGCCAGCGCCGACTGCACCGTCACCATCACGTTCGACGACAGCAGGGCGGGCGCAGGCGGCACCAGCCAACAGCAAGTCGTCACCAGGGCCATGCTATGAGCAGTCATTCCATGATCAGCCGTGGCGCAGCCCGGCGCATGCCCACGTCGGCGAAGCCGCCGGCGGGTTTCACCCTGATCGAGCTGATGATCGCGATGCTGCTGGGTCTGATCGTGATCGCCGGCGTGGCCAGCGTGTTCCTGGCCAACCAGCGCACCTACCGCACCAATCAGGCGCTCGGCGACGTGCAAGACAGTTCGCGTATCGCGTTCGAGCTGATGGCGCGCGACATCCGCAATGCAGGGCTCAATCCCTGCAACAACGGTGACCGTATGGCCAACGTGCTCAACAACAGCGGCACCGACTGGTGGGCCAACTGGGCCAATGCCTTGCGCGGGTATAGCGGCAATCAGGGTGATCCGGCGACGGGAAGCGTCTTCGGTACCGGCGTGGGCCAGCGGGTCATCAATACCGATTCGCTGCAGGTGCTTGGCGCCATCGACGCAGGCCTGAGCGTGGCGGAAGACAAGGAACCGGCGGCGAACTTCAAGCTCAACGACAAGACCACCGATCTGCAATCCGGCGACATCGTCATCGTGTGCGATCCCGACCATGCGGTGATGGTGCAGATCAGCAACTACAACAACAGCACCGTCACCTTCGTGCACAACACCGGCAATACGGTCACGCCGGGCAACTGCTCGAAGGGTTTGGGCTACCCCAGTGATTGCAGCAGCACCAACGGCAATCTCTACCAGTTCGGCAACAATTCGCAGATCGCCAAGCTGGGTGCCGCCGACTGGTACATCGGCAACAACCCGGTCAAGGGCCGTTCCCTGTATCGGGTCGCGATAGCTACCGCCGTTTCGGAAAACGTAGGCCTTGGCCCGGCGCAGGAAATGGTGCGCGACGTCACCGGCATGGCCATCAACTATCACGCGAAGGGCAGCGCCGCGTTCGTGCCCGCCAGTTCGATCGCCAACTGGGCCGTGGTCGATGCCGTGCAAGTCACCTTGACGCTGCAGAGCGCCGACCAGCGCGCCGGCACCGACGCCAAGCCGCTGACACGCACCTTCACCGCGACCACCACCGTGCGCAACCGGGTGAACTGACATGAACCGTGCTTCTGCATCCTCGCTCATGTTCGCGACGCAATCGTGCTGCCGAGGCGGTTTTCCACGGTCCCGCCGTGCCGGTCAGCGTGGCGTGGCGCTGGTGGTGGCGCTGATCCTGCTGGTGGTGATCACGCTGGTCGGGCTGGCCGCCGTGCGTGGCACCATCATGCAGCAGAAGATGGCAAACAACCTGTATGACCGACAGGTCGCCTTCCAGAATGCCGAGGCGGCCATGCGCGCGGCCGCCGCCCTGGTTTCCACCAACCCCGGCATCATCGCCCGCAACTGCCAGGCCGCCAGCGTGGTGTGCCTGGGCAATCCGTTCACCGATCCCCAATTCCCGACCGGCAAGATCCAGACGGTGGCTACCGGTACCGCGGCGGGGCAGTTCAAGGTCGGCAGTGTCGCCACCGGCCAGCCGCAGTACGTGGTGGAGAACATGGGCAACTGGGTGGATACCACCTCCAGCACCGGCTTCAACCAGAGCGCCAACTCGCAGAACTACGGCGCGCAGGGAACATCCACCACGGCGGTGTACTACCGCATCACCGCGCGCAGCGGCGACCCCGCCGTGGTCGGCGACCGTGCCGTGGTGATGCTGCAGGCGATGATCAAGCAGCGTTGATCGGCAAGCACAGACAAACAGACAGATCGCATGGGACGACCCATGCCGCACCATCCAGGAGCGGAACCGCCATGAACATCATCTCCCGCCTGCATCGCAAGCCCGGCCGCTTTCTCAGCAGGGTGCTGTCGGCCGGCTTGTCCGTGTGGATGCTGGGTGTTGCCTTCTCGCCTGCCTTGGCCACTGTTCCCGTCGACCAGGCGCCGCTGATCATCCAGAAACCACTGCCGCCCAACATCGTGCTGATGCTGGACGATTCGGGGTCGATGGCGTGGGACTTCATGCCGGATGCCGGCTACCTGGCCGGCAACCTTACGGCACGCGACGAGAACTGGAGCAAGAGTACGTACGAGAGCGCCGATGCGTTGCGCAGTTCAGATGTCAACGGTACCTATTACAACCCGGGCGTCACCTATGCGCCACCATTGAAAGCCGACGGTTCCAGTTATCCAACGCCGACGACACTGAACGCCGCCTACAGCGACCCGTTCAGCAGCACGAGCACAACGGTGGATTTGACGCGGCACCTGTCGCCGTGGATGTGTGACTACAACAACTACAACAGATCGCAATCCGGCCAATATCCTTGCCCGAATTCGCTGTACTACGCCTTCCCCTACTACACGGCGTTTCCGGCAGGCAGCACCACTTATGCGCCAAGCCTGTCGTGCCCTTACGGCGGGAGTGTGCAAGGCGGCTTCTGCAAATCTTCGTATTACGGGTATTACGTCCCGACGGCCAGCTGCAAGTCCGGCACGAACGACAGCTACAACGCAGGCACGGGTTGGTGCGAGACCGGCAACACCACCTACACCTACCTATTCACCTACGCCATGCCGGGCAGCACGGCGGGCACCTATGTGCGGCGTTATGTGGGCCAGTCGTCCACGGATTGCGCGGTGGCGCCTGCGGGCACCTGTGTCTACGACGCGGCGACACAGCAGAACGTCGCCACCTGGTTCTCCTATTACCGCAAGCGCATCCTGATGGCCAAGAGCGGCCTGATGAATTCGTTTACCTCCATCGACCCCATGTTCCGAGTCGGCTTCGGTTCGATCAACGGCAATAACGACGCCAACTTGCCGACACCGAACGACAAGTACGGCAGCAACGATAACTACATAGCGAAGGTCCTGCCCTTTGGCGATGGATCGGCCGGTACCCAGAAAGCCAATTTCTGGAATTGGATTGCCGGAAGCAGTGCCAATAACGGCACACCCTTGCGCAGGTCCCTGGATGCCGTCGGCAAGTACTACCAGACGAACCAGCCTTGGCAGACATCGTCGGCCGACACGACCGAACTGGCTTGCCGGCAGTCGTATACCATCCTGACCACGGATGGTTTCTGGAATGGTGATACGCCAAGCAATATCGGCAATGTGGACAACACCAGTGCGACGTTGAGCGGCAGCAATAATCAAACCTATACCTACACGCCTGCCGCGCCGTATTCGGACAGCACGTCGGACACGCTTGCCGACGTGGCGATGAAATACTGGGTGACCGACTTGCGCAGCAGTGCGCCCAACGAGGTGCCGACCAGCACGGAAGACCCGGCTTTCTGGCAGCACATGACCACGTTCACTCTGGGCATGGGCTTCGCGCCGACCGGCATCTCGCCTGCGGGCACGACGGTCAAGCAGATTTTCGACTGGACCAATGGCGGCACGGCCGTTCCCAATTTCAGCTGGCCGCAGCCGGCATCCAACTCCATCAACAATATCGCCGATCTTGCGCACGCTGCCGTCGACGGCCATGGCGGCTTCTATTCCGCCACCAGCCCCGAGGCGTTCGCCAGCGGCATGAAGGATGCGCTGAAGCGCGCCTCCGAACGCGTGGGTACCGGCGCCAGCCTGGCGGCCAATTCCACCCAGTTGAAAACCGGCACGGTGGCGTACCAGGCCAACTACTACACCGCCAAGTGGAAGGGCGACCTGAAAGCCTTGGCGGTGGACCCCAACACCGGGGCAATCGCCGCGACGCCGACGTGGACTGCGGCAGGCTCGCTGCCGGCGGCGACCAGCCGGAACATCTGGACTTACAACGCCACGGCAACGGGGAGCAATCCGAAGTATGTCGCGTTCAAGAACAGCACCAGCACCACGCCGCCGGTGCTGTCATCTCCACAACTCGATGCGCTGGGTAGCACCGCTGCTGCCCGGGCGAACATGGTCAACTACCTGCGCGGCGATGCTGCGCAGGAGCAGAAGAACGGCGGCGGTTTCCGCAACCGCGACACGCCGCTGGGCGACATCGTCGACTCGCAGCCGATCTATGTGGGTTCACCCGATCCGAACCTGTTCGCCAACCAGACGTTCACGGGATCCTCGACGTACTTGGAATTTGCCAGCGGCAAGACCAGCAGTAATGGAACCTTCACGGCCAGTCCCGCTTCTACGCGTGCCGGGCTGATCTATGTCGCCGCCAATGACGGGATGCTGCACGGGTTCAACGCCGCCACCGGCGCGGAGGCGTTCGCCTATATTCCCGCAGCAGTGATCACTGCCGGCGGCATTGCCAGTGGGCTGAGCCAGCTGTCGAATCCCGACTACGGTTCGACAACGAGCGCGCCGCACCAGTATTTCAACGACGGCGAGCTGACGGTGGCGGATGTCTACATGGGCAGCGCGTGGAAAACCGTGCTGGTGGGCACTACCGGTCGCGGCCTGGCCAAGGCGGTCTATGCTCTCGACATCACCGATCCGGCAGCAATCAAGTTTCTGTGGGAGCGCTCCGCTGCCGACGGCAAGACCAACAGCAACTACATCGGTCAGATGTCCGGCAAGCCGGTGATTGCGCAGACGGCGGACAGTACCTGGTCGGTATTGATAGGCAACGGCTACAACAGCGCAGCAGGCGTGTCGGCCTTGTTGCAGTTCGATCTCGGCACCGGCTCGCTCGACGTGCATGCGACCACTGATACGACTGCCGACAGCGGCCTTGCCGCTCCGGGCGTGTGGATGGACCCGGCGGGCACCGGCGTCAGCACGCTGGCCTATGCCGGCGACCTGCGCGGCAACGTGTGGTCGTTCACGCTCAACACGGGCAGCAGTACGACCACCGCCACGCCGAGCAGCACCGGCAGCCTGCTGTTCGTGGCCAAGGACGGCAGCGGCAACTTGCAGCCGATCACCGGCGGCATGCTGGTGGGCAAGGATCCGGCGAACGGCAACACCTGGGTGTTCTTCGGCACCGGCCAGTACCTGAGCACGACCGACCTCGCCAATACGGCCACCCAGAGCTGGTACGGCCTGATCGTGCAGACCACCAATGCCACCAACAGTCCGGTGATCGCCTCCACCATGACCCGCACCGACAACCTCGTGCAGCGCGCCATCGTGGCGGAAACTGCTGGCGACCCCAGCGCGACGCCGCCGGTGTCGCCGGCGCGGGCGGTGACGCCCACGCCGACCTCGTCCGACATGACGGGCAAGTCGGGTTGGTATATGGATCTGCTGTCGCCGACCGGCACGGGCGGCGCCCTCGTGGCCCAGGGCGAGCGGATCGTGACCTCCAACCAGTTCCAGGGCAACCTGCTGCTGGGCACCACGCGGATTCCGCAGGCCGCCGACGTGTGCAACCCGTCCGGCAGCGGTTGGATCATGGCGATCAACCCGTTCACCGGCACCAACCCGTCCGACAACTTCTTCGACGTCAACGGCGACGGCATGGTGAACGCATCCGACACGGTCAGCGTGGGCGGCAAGAGTTATCCGGCGGCCGGCATCGGCTTCAGTTCGCTGCCCAACAACCCGATCTTCGTGGGCGGCAGCATGCTGGTGAGCTTCGACAACGGTTCGAACAGCAGCATCACTACATCGGGCTCGACCGGCAGCATCCAGCGGGTCTCGTGGCGCGAACTGATCAGCCAGTAAAGGAATGGAACGATGAAACGATTCTCACCGGTTGAAAGTGGCGCGATGGCGGCCATGCGCATGCGCCGCAGCGCCGGCTTCACCCTGATCGAGTTGATGATCGTGGTGGCGGTCATCGCGATCCTGGCTGCGATCGCCTTGCCCACGTACACCAACTACATCACCAAGACCAAGCGCGTGGCGGCGGAGGGCTGCCTGTCGGAGCACGCTAACTACATGGAGCGCTACTACACCACCAACCTCAGCTACAAAGCGGCGACATTGCCGGGGTTGGATTGCGCCAGCCCCCAGCGCACCGGCGCCAACTACAGCTACGACTTGCCGTCCTCATCGCTGAGCGTGTCGAAGTACAAGCTGACGGCCACGCCGACCGGTGCGCAGCTGACCCGTGACGCCAAGTGCGGCACGCTCTCGCTCGACCAGACCGGCAAGCGTGATGTCACTGGTTCCGCTGGTGTGGCTGGTTGCTGGTGATGCCGTGAGGTCTTCTGCGCGGGGTTGGCGGAAGATCAGAGCGATCCCACCCCAGCCCTCCCTACGGCCGAAGGAAGTCCCTTGAGGGACAAGCGAGGGAGGGAGAAGAGCTGGGGCGTTATACCGGTCCTGGAGTCAGTCGTTCGCGCAGGCCGCCTTGCCGCTGGATCGGCCGCGCCAGCGCGGCGCGCAGCGAGTCGTCGGTAGTCCAGATTTCGACGTGGGCCTTGGCGCGCGAGATGGCCGTGTAGACCAGTTCGCGGGTGAGCACGCGGTTGTCCGGGTCGGGCGGCAGCAGCACGGCCACGTCGTGGTATTCCGAGCCCTGGCTGCGGTGGATGGTGATCGCCCAGGCGCTGTCGTGGGCGGGCAGGGCGCGTGGCGAGTAGCTGCGCAGGCCGGCGTTGCCGTCGCGGTCGCTGAGCTCGAACCACACGCGCAACCCTTCCGCGCCTTCCAGCGCAATGCCGACGTCGCCGTTGAACAGGCCGCGGGCGTAGTCGTTGCGGGTGACGATGACGGGGCGGCCGTGGTACCAGGCGCGGCTGCCGTCGATGCCGAAACGGGCGGCGAGCCGGCGCGCGATCAGGTCGTTGAGGCCTTGCGCACCGAACGGGCCGTCGCGCAGCGCGCACAGGATCTGCAGCTGGCGCAGTCGCTGCAGCGCCTCGGCCGCGTCGATGGTTGGCGTCAGCAGCGATTGCAGCAGCTCGGCGTGGCGTTCGATCCAGCCGTCGACGCAGGCGCGCAAGGCGTGGGCATTGGGGCAGTGGCGCAGGTGCAGGTCGCCGTCGCTGCGTGCACTCAGCAGAGCATCCAGCCAGGCGGGGTCGGGCGTATCGCGCAATGCCTCGACGCCGCGCTGCAGGCCGCTGCCGGCACGCCAGGTGTGGCTGAGCGTGAGTACCTGGCCGGCCAGCGGGACGGCGTCGGCAGCGAGGTCGGGCGCCTGTTGCAGCAGCGGCGCGAGCAGGTTGGCCAGCGGCGGCGGCAGATGATTGCGTGGCGTGCCGGCGACGATGTCGGCCAGCACGGAGCCGGCGTCGACCGAGGCCAGCTGGCCCGGGTCGCCGAGCAGGATCAGCACCGCCTCGGGGCGCAACGCCTGCAGCAGCTGGCGCATCATCGCCAGGTCGACCATCGATGCCTCGTCCACCACCACGATGTCCTCGGCCAACGGATTGTGCGGGCCGCGGCTGAAGCTGTTGTCCATCGGCCGGTAGCCGAGCAAGCGATGCAGCGTGCGCGCGTCGGCATGCGGGATGTGCTGCAGCAGATTCGACAGGTTGGGTCGAAGCGGATTCGTGGAATGGACATTGCCCGCCGGCTGTTGACCTTCGCCCAACGCCACCTGCAACTCGGCCTTGCCCTTGGCGATGGCCTGCACCAGGCGCTGCGCGGCCTTGCCGGTGGGGGCGGCCAGCGCGATGGACGGCTGCGCCGGCAGGCCGCAGGCTTGCGCGTGATGCAGCAGCATCAGCAGCATGCGGACGACGGTGGTGGTCTTGCCGGTGCCGGGGCCGCCGGTGAGCACGAAGAAGCGCGCGCCGGGCACGGCGGCTACGGCGGCGCGCTGCCCGTCGGTGGGGCCGGGCGGCATGCCGGCGAACAGTGTGTCCAGGTCGATGGTCAAGGTGTCGGCGGCGATCGGCAGCGTGCGTTGCGCGCAGCGCTGCAGGATCGCGTCGGCGAGCTTCACTTCGTGCTGCCAGTTGCGCCACAGATAGAAGCGGTGCTGCGCGTCGAGCACGAACGGGGTGAAGCGGGTGCCGTCGCCGACCCAGTCGTGCCGGCGCAGGGCGGCCAGCGCCTCGGTATCGAAACCGGCTTCGGTATCTGGGTCGGCCAGCCATGCGCAGGAATGGCCGTGGCCTTCGGCGGCACTGGCTGCGCGCACGGCCTGGGCGAGCAGGGCCGAGCCGGAGCGCTGCTGGACCCATTGCGCCAGGGTCTGGTCGATCGCGCGCTCGTCGGCGGTGGGCATGGGGTTCATGCGGCCGCCTCCTGCATGCCGGCGAAGGCATTGTCCAGCGCCTCGATCAAGGCTGCCGGCCAGCGCCGTCGCCATACGCCCAGTCCCGGCGCCAGGCCTATGGCACGCACGAACAGGTACCAGCTATCGCCGAGTTGGTGTTCAGCCGTATAGCCGTCCATTCGTTGGCCGAGGTAGCGATGCAGCGCCACGGTGTAGAGCAGTGCCTGCAGCGGATAGTGGTGCACGGCCATGGCGGCATCGAGCGAATCGCCCTGGTAGTCGTGCAGGTGCGCACCGAGCCAGTTGGTCTTGTAGTCGAGCACGTGGAAACGGCCGTCCCAGGCGCAGATCAGGTCGGCGAAGCCGACCAGCATGCCGTTCAGCGTGGTGGCGTCGAGGCTGGCCGGCACCACGTCGGCGTGGCCGTGGGCGGCGCAGATCCGGCGCAGCCGCGCCAGCGGCACCTGTTGTACCGGGAACTGGAATTCGAATTCGGTGATGCGTTGTCCGGTGGGCAGATCGACCAGCCGCAGGCCGTCGCCGAGATCGGCCTGGCGCACGCGGTCGATCATCCGGCCCACGCGCTCCAGCGCTTCGTCCGGCGCCAGGCCGTTGGCCTTGATCGCCTGCGCGGCCAGCTGGCCGTACAGCAGCTGGCGTTGCGCGGGCCAGACCGGGCCGGGCTGGGCCAGTTCCAGCACGTGATGCACGGCGTCGCCGAAGCGCGGGCCGCGCAGCGGGTACAAGGCCAGCAGGCGGCTGTCTTCGACAGTTTCGGCGGGTGGTTCCGCGCGGTCGGATTCTTCGGCGCCGTCGTCGTCGATCACCACCGCAGCTGCCGCGTAGCGGGTGAGGCCACTGAAGCTGTGCAGCCATTGGAACGGCCGCAGTTGCGGCAGCGGCGCCTGGGTGGCGCGCGGCGCGGTTATCTCGACGGGTGCCCGGTAGCGGGTGAAGACCTCGGCGAACGGCGGCGACAGTTGCATGCCGCCCAGAGCTGCGGCCAACCGGCCGAGCGAAGCCTCGCCTTCGGGCAACCCCAGCCGCCGCTGGGCCTGTCCGATCAGCAGGTCGATCGCCGCCCATTCCCATGCTTGCGCCTCGCCGCCGGGCAGCGGACCGCGGTCGACCCAGTACACGTGCACCGCGTGCACGGCGCGGGTCAGCGCCACGTAGAGCAGGCGCAGGCGTTCCTCCAGTTCCTCGCGGAAGTGCCGGCCGCGATGCTCGACGAAGTCGACCGAGCCGAGGTCGACGCAGCGTCGGCCGCTGGCGTCGTGGTAGCGCAACAGCTTCGGCGCGTAACTGCCGTTGCGGCTGCCGATGCGCCACACCAGCGGCAGGAACACGATCGGAAACTCCAGCCCTTTGCTGGCGTGGATGGTGAGCAGTTGCACCCGGCGCGCATCGCTCTCGATGCGCAACTGGCGCTCGTCAGCCGCCTCGGCGTCGCCGTCGCTGCCTTCCTGGCGCATTTCGAGCAGCCACGCGTACAGTCCGTCCAGTCCTTGCCGGGCGGCTTCTTCCGCGGCCAGCAGTTCGCCCAGGTGACGCAGGTCGGTGAGCACGCGTTCGCCCTCGGGCAACGCCAGCAGGGCGGTGGCGCGCGCGGCCAGCAGGGCTTCGATCAGCGCCAGCACGCCGCGCGTGCGGACCAGATCGCGCCACGTCTCGAAGCGCTCCAGCTCGCGCTCGAACGCGGCGGGTTGATCCTGCCAGGTGCGGAATTGTTCCAGCGTGGCGCCGAGCAGGGCGGTGGCCAGCGCGCCGCGCACGGCCTGGTCGTCGTCGGGGTGCAGCACGGCGTACAGGATCAGCTCCAGCTCGCGCGCGACCTCGCCGGCGAAGATGTTGCCGCGACCACTGCCCACGCAGGGCACGCCGCGCGCGACCAGCCGCGTGCGCAGCGCCACGATCTGGTTGTTGGTGGTGAGCAGCACGGCGATGTCGCTGGGTGTCACGCGTTGGCCACCGATCTGTTGTCGCGGATCGTTGAGCAGCTCGGCGATGCGGTTGGCGCAGTCGTCCAGCGCCAACGCTTCGAGTTCGCCGAGTGCCTTCAGCGGGTTGCCTTTCCGGTCGACTGCGTCGCCGCGAAACGGATGGATCACCAGAGGTTGCGCCACGGTTTCATCGTTGACGGTATACGGTTTTTCGTCCGCCTTGCCGGCCGGCGCAACCGACTGGTAGCGGATCTGCGGCCGGCCGAAGCCACCTTCGGTGTGGCCGTACCACGCGTTCAACGCCTCGACCAGGGCGCGGCTGGAGCGATGGTTGGTCCCCAGCGAAAAGCGCTGACCTGCCTGTTCGCTGGCGCGCAGGTAGGCGGCGATGTCGCCGCCGCGGAAACTGTAGATGGCCTGCTTGGGGTCGCCGATCATCACCAGCGTGCCGCGAGCGCGGTAGATCCGCTCGAAGATCGCGAACTGGCGCTGGTCGGTGTCCTGGAATTCGTCGATCAGCGCGACCGGGAAGGCTTCGTACAAGCGGTCGGCCAGTACGTCGTCGGCCTGTTCGCCGCAAAGCCGCTGGTACACCGCGTCGATCAGCATCGAGAACGTCATGACGTGGCGCTGGCGCGCGCGCTGCGGCATTTCCTCGCGGCAGGTTTGCGCTGCTTCGGCCAGCACGGCGCCGCGAGTGAAGGTGGTGCGCAACTGCAGCAGCGGACGCAGCGCCTGCAGGGTCTCGATCAAGGGATGGGCGTTGAGCGTGCCGGCGCTGGCGGGGGCTTCCTGTGCGAGTACCTGGTCGGGGTCGAACGTGTCGTCGAGTGCGGCAGCCAGCTGTTCTTCATCGTCGTCCTGCAGCGCGCGGGCGATCTTGTCGAGCCGGTTCGACAGCGCGCTCTTGCGCGGTGCGTAGAGGGTTTTGTCACCGGCCAGCCGCTGCAGTTCGGCGATGTTGTCGGGCGTGTGCAGCGCGGCCAGCCGGCGTTCGAGTTCGGCCAGGCCGCCGGCCTCGATCCGTGCGTCGGCGCTGTTCGCCAGCCCGCCGAGGTCACGCAGCAGGCCTTCGGGACCGTCCTTCAGCAGCAGCTCGGCTTCGCGCGGGTCGACGTTGCCGACGAGATAGCGGCGGCGCCAGAAATCCTCCACGCATTCGCGCATCAGCTGCTGTTCGTCGAACAGTTTGTCGTTGGCGAAGGCGGCGCCGCTTTCCAGTGGATAGTCGCGCTGGATGCGCTGGCACAGTGCGTGGATAGTGGAGACCGGCGCGCGGTCGAGGTCGCTGCGGGCGAGCTGGATCCGGCGCAGCGCGCGGCGGATGCAGTCTTCGTCGGGGCACAGTGCGGCCAGCCAGCTTTCCAGTGGATCGTCGCTGGCCATGTCGAGGGAGGCGGATGCGAGCAGCCGCTCGGCCTCGACCAGGCGCCGGCGCAGGCGTTCGCGCAATTCCTGCGCGGCGGCATCGGTGAAGGTGGTCACCAGGATCTGCTCCACCCGCAACTCGCGTTCGAGCAGCAGGCGCAGGTAGATCACGCCGATGTTCCAGGTCTTGCCGGTGCCGGCGCTGGCCTCGATCAGGGTGCGCCCATGCAGCGGCATGGCGCGCCAGTCGAGCGGGGGCAGGGCGTCGGCGGCGGTCATGATCGGAGGTCCTGCGCAACTTTCATCAATGCCGTATGTCCAGGGTCCAGCACGTCGCAGACCAGTTCGGTGGCGGCGACGAAGGCACGATGCGCGGAGCCGGCTTCGTCGAAAAGATCCAGGCCGCGACTCAGCAAGGCTGCGTAGCCGGGTGCGTAATCGCGTTCGCCGCCGTTGAAATCGTCGCCTTCCCAGACGGCGGCGGCCTTGGCGAGGCGGTCTTGCGGCGCGCTGGCGGCATAGGCTTGCGCGGTGCGCGGGAAGAACAGCAGCGGTTGCTGTTCGGCAGACAGGTACGCCTCGATCAGGCGGCGCAGCCCGTGGCGCAGTTGCGCGGCATCCTGCGCCAGCACGGGGACGAGCAGCCCCGCGCTGCGTGATTTCTTGTTGTTGGACGTGGGCTCCAGGTACTCGCCGTGCACGGCGTCGGCGTGGGTCAGCCGCAACGCGGCCCAGTCGATGTAGAAGGCGAGGATGTCCTTCAGCCCCGCGGCGCGCGAGGGTTGCGCGTCGAACAGCACGGGGCCGTCGACGCCGTGGAACACCCGGTCGACCACGCCGGTCAGGCGCAGGCCATCGCCGAGATCCAGGTCGACCGCCTGCGCCACGGGCTGCGCCCGGCCGTCGGCAAACAGCTTGTGCGCACCGTCGAGCAGGGGATGCAGCGAGTCGCGCAGTTGCGCGTAGGTCTGCTCGCCGATCGCGCCGCCGGCGAGCATGCCGGAGTGGGCCAGCCAGGCGGGCGGTTCATCGGGCAATTCGCGATGACCGGCGGCGAGCGCCTCGAACAGCAGCCGGTGATCGACGCGCTCGATGCGGTCGAGCCCGGTCTCCAGCGGTTCGCGATCGGGCCAGCCGGCGTTGTCCAATGCCTGAAGGCTGATGCCGTGACCGCGCAGCAGTGCGTCCCGGGCGGGGTCGCGCCAGTAGCGCTTGAGTGCGGCCAGCGCGATCTCGCCACCGGTGGGCAGGACTTTCGTGGCGGTCGGTGCGGGCGTGATGAAGCACTGGCCGTCGTCCGCCGCGGGCGTGGCGAGGAAGGCCGGGTCGTACGAGAACAGCCGCGGATCGTGCCGCGGTTGGCCTTCGGCGTCGCGTTCGTAGTAGCGCGCGTCGAACGGCTGCAGTGGGTGGCGGATGCGCCATGGCCGTTCGGCCTTGTCGTCGTCGGCGATGGCGTGCTGCTCGTCGAGGAACTGCAGCAATTCGGCCAGCGGCGCGGCGGGATTGCGCGGCTTGCCGTCGCGCACGCCTTCGCCGACGTAACTGATGTGCAGCACGTCGCGCGCCGACATCAGCGCTTCCAGGAACAGGTAGCGGTCTTCGCTGCGGGTGTCGCGGTCGCCGCGGCGCGGCTGGCTGAGAATTTTGTTGAGGCCGGCGTCGTTGCCGGGGCGTGGGAACTCGCCCTCGTTCATGCCGAGCAGGCAGACCACGCGGAACGGGATCGAGCGCTGCGGCACCAACCCGCAGAAGGTCACCCCGCCGAGCAGGAAGGCTTGCCGCTCCGGCACCGCGTCGAGCGCACCGCGCAACGCCTCGCGCGCCACGCTCCATGGCAATGCTGCGTGGACGTCGGCCTCGGCGGCCTGGCTGGCAAGACCGGCGACGAGCCGGCGCAGGGCGTCGAGCGCGTTCTGCTCGGCGTCGTCACGCGGGTCGGCGAAAAACAGCGCGTCGATCCGCTCCAGCAGCCATTCGCTCCACGCGGCCAACGGGCGCGCGCTGGCGAAGGCGTGGCGCGCCTGGCGCAGTTCGCCGAGCAGGCGGTCAAACTGGCCCAGCGCTTCCACCGCGCTGCCGGCGACGCCCTGCAGCGGCAGGACGCCGTCGAGCAGTTCGTCATCCGCATCCTGGCCCACGATCAACCCGGCATACATGCGGTCGAAGCCGAACTGCCACGAATTCGTGTCGACCGCCGCCGCGCCGGCCTCGGCCTTCATCGCGGCATCCAGGCCCCACGCCACGCGGGCGCGGCGCAACCAGCGCTCCAGCGCGTTGCGGCCGCCGGCGTCGATCGCGAAACGCCGCGCCACCGCCGGCACGTCGAGGAAGTCCAGCACCTCGCTGACCGTGAAGCGGCTCTCGGCCAGGTCCAGCACCTGCGCAAACGCGCTCATCAGCGGATGCGCACGGGCCAGCCCCACGTCGGCCAGGTGCCAGGGAATGTGCAGCGGATCGCTGCGGTACTGCGCCGGCTCGCCGAACACCGCCGCCAGGTAGGGGGCGTACGCGCTAATGTCCGGTGCCATCACCACGATGTCGCGATGCTGCAGCGTAGGGTCGTCGGCCAGGCAGCGCAGCAGGCTGTTCTTCAGCACTTCCAGTTCGCGCAGGCGGGTGTGGCAGGCGTGCACGCGCAGGCTGGCGTCGTGGCGCAACGCGGGCAGGATGTCGCGCAGGCTGGCGCCGCTGGCTTGTTGTTCGCGAATCGGCGCACCGACCAGTTCCGGCTGCAGGCAGCGGATGCTCGACTGCAGCCGGGCGAGCAGCGCGGTGGCTTCGTCGAGCGGCTCGGCTTCGTCGAGCGGGTCGCGCTCGTCGATCGCGTCGCACTCGTCCAGGGTGAGGCAGAAATCCTGCGCGATGCGGCCGAGCGCCACCAGCAGCGGATGGCCGACCTCGTAATACAGCGCTTCGGGATCGTCCGCGTGGGCAAGCAGGAAGCGCTGCTTGCGCAGATACACCCAGTGCTCGCGGCAGGGATCGGGAAAATACAGGTGCACCGGCGTGTGCAGCGCGGTCGCCTGCAGTGCTGCCAGCACGTCGGGCGGCAGATGGCTGACGCCGAACACATGCAGCGGCGGGTCGCTGGCCAGGTCGTTGCCGGTACGCAGCGCATCGAGCAGGGCGGCGCTGCGCTGCGCGCGGTGCGGACGCTGGATCGAGGTTCGCAGCCGATGCCACAGCGTCGCCTGCCAGTCGCCGTCGTGGCGGGCCGGATGCTGTTCCCAGTCGAGGATCCAGTCCGGCCGGTAGATCAGGTACTGGGTGTACAGGCCGGCGAGGTGCTCGGCCAGCTGGAAACTGCGCCGCGCGGCATCGTCGCCGGCCAGGTAGGCGCGGACTTCCGCCGCGTTCGACGTGGACAACACCTGCAGCAGGCGCCAGCGCAGCACTTCGTGCCGATACGCGCCGCCGATCAGTGCCTCGTCGCCCAGCATGCGGCGCGCGCAGCGCTCGAACCACTGCCACGGCAGGATCATCTCGACGTTGGCGGCGATGCCGTGCCCGCCTTGCGGACCACGACGCTGCGCCAGGCGGCCGAGCAGCCAGCGCTGCAACCCCGGGTGCGCCACCACCACGGTCTGCGCGGCCAGCGGATTGGCCGGCCGCTGCGCTTCCAGCTGCAGCGCCAGTGTATCGGCCAGCCGTTCGGTGCGGCTGCCGCGATGGACGATCAGCCCGCCTGGGTTTTCCTTCATCCCTTCCTGCCCTGATGACGCAATGCGTACAGCATAGCGAGCCGCGGCTCATCGTTTGCGATTGTGGTTTCGGTCGCCTGCAGGCTGCCGTGTCGATTTGCCGGTTCGCCGTTCGTCGTCTGGATAGAGCCAGGGTTGGCGTGCCTGGCTCCCGCCTCATTCGAAGGAGACACGACGATGCGATGCATGGTGATAGTGAAGGCGACTTCGGACTCGGAAGCCGGCGTGATGCCCGGCAAGCAGCTGCTGACCGAGATGGGCAAGTTCAACGAGGAGCTGGTGAAGGCCGGCATCATGCTGGCGGGCGAGGGTCTGCATCCCAGTTCGAAGGGCGTGCGGGTGAGGTTCTCGGGGCGCACGCGCACGGTCACCGACGGGCCGTTCGCAGAGACCAAGGAACTGGTTGCCGGGTTCTGGCTGTGGCAGGTGAAGTCGATGCAGGAGGCGATCGAGTGGCTCAAGCGCGCGCCGTTCGACGACGATGCCGAGATCGAGATTCGGCAGGTGTTCGAGGCCGAGGATTTCGGCGCCGAGTTCACTCCCGAACTGCGCGAGCAGGAGGAGCGGCTGCGCGCGCAGGTCGCGGCGAAATCATGAGTCGGACCATGGACCGGTTCTGGCGCGGGCATGCCGGGGAGCGACCGTCGTGCGTTTCATGATGTGGCTGATCCCCGGTGCTGGCGAAAGCGGGGCGCCGGGAAGTGGGTTCGATACCGCTGGCGTGGACGCGATGGCGCGGTACAACCAGGCGCTGTGGCGGGCCGGCGTGCTGCTTGCGCTGGACGGATTGTGCCCGCCGTCGATGGGCGCGCGCGTCTTCTTCGCCGGCGGCAGGCCCGAGCTCGTCGATGGCCCGCGCGCCGGGGCGGTGGATGCGCCCGCCGGCTACTGGATCATCGATGTCGCGTCGCTGGACGAGGCCATCGCCTGGGCTTCGCGTTGCCCGGCAGCGGCCGGCGAGGCCATCGAAGTGCAGCGGGTGCAGGAGTTCGCGGACCTTGCCGCCGACGTGCGGCAGGCGTTGGCCCGGGACAACGACGAACGGGTGGATGACGCGAAGCAGGACGGTCTCCGCCGCCATCCCGTCGGCGCGTCCTGACGGAAGGCTTCAAGAGTCGAAATGGGAAACAGGGAAGGCGTGGCCTGCGGCCTTGCGCCGGCGCAGCGGGGATGGTGTGATCGGTCGCCATGAGCGTGACCGATACCCATCGCACCATCGACGCCGTCTGGCGGATCGAGTCGGCCCGGCTGATCGCCGGCCTCACCCGCATGCTGCGCGACGTCGGCTTGGCCGAGGAGCTGGCGCAGGATGCGCTGGTAGTGGCGTTGGAGCAGTGGCCGCAAACCGGCGTGCCGGACAATCCCGGCGCATGGCTGATGACCACCGCAAAGCATCGTGCGATCGACCGGCTGCGCCGCAGCAAGCTGCTCGAACGCAAGCACGAGCAACTGATGCACGAGCTGGAGCACGAGCAGGAATGCGCAAGGTCCGCGGACGAGGCGGCGCTGGACGACCCGTTCGGCGACGACCTGCTGCGGCTGATCTTCACCGCCTGCCATCCGCTGCTGTCCATGGAAGCGCGCGTGGCGCTGACCCTGCGCCTGCTCGGCGGCCTGACCACGGAGGAAATCGCGCGCGCCTTCCTGGTGCCCGAGCCGACCATCGCGCAGCGCATCGTTCGCGCCAAGCGCAGCCTCGGCAAGGCCGCGGTGGCGTATGAGGTGCCCCGCGGCGACGAGCTTGCCGCACGCCTTTCGTCGGTGCTCGGGGTGATCTACCTGATCTTCAACGAAGGCTACTCGGCTACCGCCGGCGACGACTGGATGCGCCCGGCCTTGTGCGAGGACGCCCTGCGCCTGGGCCGGGTGCTGGCCGGCCTGATGCCGCGCGAGCCCGAGGTGCATGGCCTGGTGGCGCTGATGGAGCTGCAGGCCTCGCGTTCGCGCGCACGGGTGGACGCGCGCGGCGAGCCGATCCTGCTGCTGGAGCAGGATCGGGCGTTGTGGGACCGGCTGCTGATCCGCCGCGGTCTGGCCGCGCTGGAACAGGCCCGCAGGCTGGGAGGTGCGCTGGGTCCGTATGCGCTGCAGGCGGCGATCGCCGCCTGCCATGCGCGTGCGCTGACCAGCGAGGAGACCGATTGGTTGGGTATCGCGGCGCTGTATGCGACGCTGGCCCGGGTGATGCCGTCGCCGATCGTCGAACTCAACCGCGCGGTGGCCGTGGGCATGGCCGGCGGTGCGGCGGCGGGCCTCGAACTGGCCGATGCCCTGGTCGACGAGCCGAGCCTGCAGAGGTACCACCTGCTGCCCGCGGTGCGGGGCGATTTGCTGGCCCGGCTGGGCCGCGTCGACGAGGCGCGCCGGGAGTTCGAGCGGGCGGCCAGGCTGGCCATGAACCGGCGCGAGCGCGAGCTGATGCGCAAGCGCGCCCGGGTATGCGGGGAGAGCGCGTCGCCCGGGTGAAGGGTCCAGTCCGGGGCATGTGCGCGGCACCGCGACGGATGATGGATTAATGCGGGCTCCCGTGATGAAGTATGACCACGGTCGACGCACCGTTTGTTCGTTCTAGGGGAGTTCGCAAGCGGGTGAGCAGCCAGGAGCAGGCACGTGGCGAACTTCGCGAACGCTTCTACCGGAGCGTGGCGGAAACCCTCGCGCTATTGCATGCGACGCCGGATCGCGACCGCCGCCTGGTCATGGTCACGATCGCGGGCATTCTGGCCTCGACCATGGATCTTCCGCTGGTCTGGATCGGGCGGCGCAAACCGGGGCACAGCGCCATCGAGGTACTGGCGGCGGCAGGACCCGCCGCGGCTTACGCGGCTGCGCTGCGCCTCAGCACGGATGAATCCGCCCCCGGCGGGCGCGGGCCGGTGGCGATGGTGCTGCGCCAGGAACGGGCGCGGGCGACCCCGGTCGACGCGCCGGAGTTCGCGCCGTGGCGGGACGCCGCGCGGCGGCACGGTTTCGGTTCCTGCATCGTGGCTGCATCGCGGACGCGTGACGATGGCCAGCTGGTGCTGGCCGCCTACTCCCGCGACGACGGCCCCAGCCTGAGCGGGGAACTGCTCGATTGGGCGCAGCGGCTGGTCGACGAACTGAGCCGGTTCTGGGACCACCAGCTGCTGCTGGAGCGCAGCACGCGGATGAGCCGCTACCGCGATGCGCAGCGCACGATCCAGCGGGCCCTGCTCGAGCAGCCCGACCCGGAATCGGTCTATCGCACGCTGGCCCGGGCGCTGGCCGACATCGCCGGCGCCGCCGGAGTCGACGTGTTCGCCGCCGATGGCGCCGACCACATGCTGCGGCGGGTGGCCCTGGTTGGCCCGATCGCGAACATCCTGCGCGGCCTGCCCCTGCCGCCGCGGCACGACGACAGTCCGACCGTGCTCACGCCGACGCAAGCCTTCATGCAGGGCGCGCCGGTCATCCGGCGGCATCCCCGCGGTGCACCGCAGTCCGACCGGGCGTTCCGCAAGGAGCTGCTCGAACATGCCGGTGCGGTGGGGTGCTGGCCGTTGTTTGCGTCCTCTGCCGATACGGTCGGCGCGGCGCGGGTGCCGACCGGCGTATTCGTCGTGGTCACCGTCGAGTCGGATGCTTTTGACGACGAGATGTGCCGCCTGCTGGACGAGATCGCCGACGCGACCGGCCTGGCGCTGCGGCAGCACGCGCAGCGGCACGCCCTGCTGCAGGAGAAGGAACGGCAGACCTACCTGGCCCTGCACGACGATCTCACCGGCCTGCCCAACCGCCGCGCGCTGGATCGGCACCTCGAGACCGTGCTGGCCCGCGCCCGGCGGCGCGGGCGACTGGTGGCGGTGGGGCTGCTCGACCTGGACGATCTGAAGCCGATCAACGACCGCCACGGCCATGCCGTGGGCGATCGCCTGCTGGTCGAGATGGCGGGCCGGTTCCAGCAGATGCTCCACGCCGGCGACTACGTGGCCCGACTGGGTGGCGACGAGTTCGTGCTGGTGTTCGAGGATCTCGAAGCCGAGGCGGACGTCGACGGGTTGCTGGAGCGCATCGGTGGAGTCCTGCAGCTCCCGGTGACGATCGACGGCACGGCCATGTCCGTGGGCGCCAGCCTGGGCATCGCGATGTATTCCGGCGAAGTCCAGGCGACCGGCGAGCAGCTGCTGCGCCGCGCCGACCAGGCGATGTACCAGGTGAAATCGCGCAAGCGGTACCGCTCGCACTGGTGGTCGCTGGTTTCGCCCAATGGCGTGACGGACCAGGCCGACGAGCTGGACGCCGCCGCCTCGCCCTATGGCGAACAAGCCGCCATGCTGCTGGGCGCCTGCAGCAAGGCGTGGGAGCCACGGTTGCCCGGCATCGTGGAAAGCTTTCATGCCGGGCTGCGTTCGCATGACGGCATTGCCCGGCTGCTGGACCTGCTTCCGGCCGCGGATGTGAAGGCGTTCGGGGAGCATCAGCTGCAGCACCTGCAGGCCCTGCTGCAAGCGGATCTCGACATGGCCGGCCACCGCGCCCGGGCGACCCGGACCGGCCTGTTCCACGCGGCCTGCGGGCTCGAGGAAGTCTGGCTGCTGGAGGCGATCGAGCAGTTGCGCGACATCCTGGCGACCACGCTGGCCGGCGTCGGCCGGACCGACCATCGTGCGCTGGGCATCCTGCTGCAGCGGTTGGGCATGGAGCGGCAGTGGCAACTGGAAAGCATGCGCGAACTGCAGCGCCGCCGGGTGGCCTTGCTGGCCAGGGTCAACGCACTGGCGTGGTCGGCCGAAGGCTACCTGGAACTGATCCAGGGCGTGGCCGACATCCTGGTATCGCACGATGAAGTCATCGCTTGTTCGGCGGGGCGCCCGGACGCGTCGGGCCAGCTGACCTACGAAGCGGTGGCGGGAACGGCCTTTGCCGAATACCTGCACGCGCTGGTCAGCGGCAAGGCAGTGCCGATCCGGGTCGAGGCTGGCCGGCCGGAGGGACAGGGTCCCAGCGGGCGCGCCTGGCGCACGGCGACGATCCAGCGTTGCGCCCACTACGGCAGCGACCCGTCGATGACGAATTGGCGCGACATCGCGCTGGGTCTCGGGGTGGTTTCCAACGTTGCCATTCCGCTATGCCCGTCGCCGCTGAAACCGGCGGTCGTGCTGACCGTGTACAGCCCGTACGCCGGCGGCTTTCACAGCGAAGACCAGCGGGCTTTCCTCGAACAGATCAAGACCGTGCTGGACCTCGCCCTGGCGCGCCTGGCACCGCCGCGCCAGGGCACCGAACTGCTGCCGTTCTTCGTGCGCGAACGCTGGCGCGCAACGGTTGCGACCGATGCGCTGCAGATGCACTACCAGCCGCTGGTCAGGCTTGCCGATGGCCGGGTTACCGAGGTCGAGGCGCTGGCGCGGTTGCGCGACGATGACGGCGACCTGCTGGCGCCGGCCAGGTTTCTTCCCGCGCTGGGCGCGGACGATTTGCTCGTGCTGTTCCGCCAGGGGCTAGTCCAGGCCGCCGCCTGCCGCGAATTGCTGTTGCAGGCGGGCCATGCGTTGGACATCTCGGTGAATGCACCCGCGGCCGCGCTGGAGGACCCGCGCTATGCCGAAGTGGCGGCGGCGGTCATCGCCAGCAGCGGCTGTGCGGCGCAAGCGCTGTTGTTCGAGATACTCGAATCGCCGATCGGCACCGAGCATGCCGCCGTGCCGCAGGGCTCGGGCATGCAGTCGCTCAAGACCCTGGGCGTACGCCTGGTCGAAGACGACCTCGGCGCGGGCTACAGTTCGCTCATCCGCCTGCGCCAGTGGCCGTTCGACCGGATCAAGATCGACCAGGCCATCGTCAGCCAGGCCCGGCAGGATCCGCTGGGCACGTTGCGTTTCATCCGTCAGCTGATCCGGATCGGGCACGACCTGCGGCTCGAAGTGGTCGTCGAGGGGCTGGAGTCGCCCGAACTGATCGAGGCCGCAACGATCCTTGGCGCGGATTTCGGCCAAGGTTATGCGCTGGCGCGACCGATGCCTGCCGACGCGTTGCCCGCCTGGCTGGCGCGGTACCGGTGCGAGCGAGACTCCACATGGCCGCGAACCGGGCTGGGCGCACTCGCCGGCGAGCTGCGCTGGGAGGAACAGTTCATCGCCTTGCCGGCCGAGCCGGCGTTCTGGGCCCGGCATGCGCAGGTAAGTTGCGACCCGGGTGAATACCTGCATGACCCGGGACTTGGTGCCGTGCTGAATGCCAGTCACCAGGCCATGCACACGGCGGCCAAAGCCGGCCCGTCCGACCCCGACTACCGACGCGAGCGCGAAACCTTCCTTGCGCTGCTCATCGAGCGCGTGCTCGGCGACGTTCATCCCTGAGGAAGCGCGTGCCCGGCAGAAACGAACAAGAGCCCGGCAATGCCGGACCCTTGTTCGTCGGATTCGATGGTGGGCGGTACAAGGGTCGTTGTGTGACACCTGCCGTGTGAAGTGCCCGTTGCTACATGCACGCTGCGCRTTTGASGGTGCCCAAACGACGAAACCGGCCGTGGGGCCGGTTTCYGGATTCGATGGTGGGCGGTACAAGGATCGTTGTGTGACACCTGCCGTATGAAGTGCCCGTTGYTACACGCACGCTGCGCATTTGACGGTGCCCARACGACGAAACCGGCCGTGGGGCCGGTTTCYGRATTCGATGGTGGGCGGTACAAGGATCGAACTTGTGACACCTGCCGTGTGAAGGCAGTGCTCTACCGCTGAGCTAACCGCCCACTGCGAGCGCGCAATTTTAGGGGCAGTCGCGGGGCGGGTCAATGCCTCGGATGGGTCGTGATGCGGCAAGGGTAGGGGTGCGGGTTGCTAGACTTGCCTCCCCTTACGTCAAAAGCGCACCACCATGGAACTCTTCAGCGTTCACCTGGCCAGCATTCTCCGCGCCTTGCAGCAGTTCGAGCTGACACCGTGGAAGGCTGTCGGCCTGCTCGGCTCGGTAATGTTCACCAGCCGCTGGTTCGTGCAGTTGTACTACACGCGCAAGCTGAAACGGGTGGTGATGCCGCTGGCGTTCTGGTGGCTGTCGGTCTGCGGCAGCATCCTGCTGCTGGCGTACTTCATCATCGGCAAGAACGATTCGGTGGGCATCATCTCGAACTTCTTCCCCGCGTTCGTCTCGGTCTACAACCTGGTCGTGCACCTGCGCCACCGCAAGAACAGCATCACCGGCGACGCCACCGTGTGATGGCGTAACCGGGATTCACGGTCATTCCGGCTCGTAATCGAGGTTCGAGGCGAGCCAGCGTTCCGCTTCGGCGAGGGTCCAACCCTTGCGCTTGGCGTAATCCTCGACCTGGTCCTTGCCGAGCCGGCCGACCACGAAGTACTGGCTGCCTGGGTGCGAGTAGTACCAGCCGGAGACGGCGGCGGCGGGGTACATCGAGAAACCTTCGGTGAGTTCGATGCCGGTGTTGCGGGTGACGTCGAGCAGTTCGAACAGGGTGGCTTTCTCGGTGTGCTCGGGGCAGGCGGGGTAGCCGGGCGCCGGGCGGATGCCGCGGTATTTTTCGGCGATCAGCGCGTCGTTGTCGAGCGCCTCGTCCGGCACGAAGCCCCAGAACTCTTTGCGCATGCGCTCGTGCATGTGTTCGGCGAACGCTTCGGCGAGGCGGTCGGCCAAGGCCTTGAGGATGATCGAGGAGTAGTCGTCGTAATCGGCCTGAAAGCGGGCCAGATGTTCCTCGATGCCGAGGCCGGCGGTGACCGCGAAACCGCCGATCCAGTCGGGTTTGGCGAACTCCTTCGGCGTGATGAAGTCGGCGAGACAGAGGTTGGGGCGCTCGATCGGCTTGTCGGCCTGCTGGCGCAGGCTGCACAGCGTGGCGAGCCGCTTCGTGCGACTGGTGTCGGTGTAGACCTCGACGTCATCACCGATGTTGGCGGCCGGCCACAGGCCGATCACGGCGCGGGCGGTCAGCCACTTCTCGGCGATGATCTTGTCCATCATCGCCTGCGCATCCTTGAACAGCTCGCTGGCCTGCGGGCCGACCACTTCGTCGGTGAGGATGGCCGGGTAGTGGCCGGCCAGCTCCCACGCCTGGAAGAACGGCGTCCAGTCGATGTAGCGGCGGATCGTGGCGAGGTCGTAATCGTGAAATACGGTGACGCCCGGCTGCTTCGGCTGCGGCGGATCGTAGGCCGCCCAATCGCAGCTGAAGCGGTGTGTGCGCGCATGTTCCAGTGATACCAGTTTCTTGCCGGGGCCGCGATTGCGGTGGCGTTCGCGCACGTCGGCGTATTCGAGACGGATCTTTTCGAGGAATGCTTCGACCAGATCCTTGCTGACCAGCGACTGCGCCACGCCGACCGCGCGCGAGGCGTCCTTCACCCACACGGTGCCGGCCTTGTAGTGCGGCTCGATCTTCAGCGCGGTGTGCGCGCGCGACGTGGTGGCGCCGCCGATCAAGAGCGGGATGTGGAAGTTCTGCCGCTGCATCTCACGGGCGACCTGGCCCATTTCCTCCAGCGATGGGGTGATCAGGCCGGACAGGCCGATCATGTCGGCGTTCTCGGCAATCGCGGTTTCCAGGATCTTCTGCGCCGGCACCATCACGCCGAGGTCGATCACCTCGAAGTTGTTGCAGCGGAGCACCACCGCGACGATGTTCTTGCCGATGTCGTGCACATCGCCCTTGACTGTGGCCATCACGATCTTGCCGTTGTTCTTGCCGGTGTCGCCGGTGCGCAGCTTTTCCGCCTCGATGTAGGGCAGCAGGTAGGCCACCGCCTTCTTCATCACGCGGGCGGATTTCACCACCTGCGGCAGGAACATCTTGCCGGCACCGAACAGGTCGCCGACCACGTTCATGCCGTCCATCAGCGGGCCTTCGATCACGTCGAGCGGGCGTGTCGACAGCTGGCGCGCTTCTTCGGTGTCCTCGACCACGTACTGGTCGATGCCGTGCACCAGCGCGTGACTGAGGCGCGCGCGCACGTCCTTTTCGCGCCAGGCCAGGGTCTCGACCACGGCTGCGCCGCGCTTGCCCTTGTAGTTGTCGGCGATCTCCAGCAGCCGCTCGGTGGCGTCCTCGCGGCGGTTCAGCACCACGTCCTCGACGCGCTCGCGCAGCGGCGGGTCGATGTCGTCCATGATCGTCAGCGCACCGGCGTTGACGATGCCCATGTCCATGCCGGCCCTGATCGCGTGGTACAGGAACACCGAATGGATCGCTTCGCGCACGGTGTTGTTGCCGCGGAACGAGAACGACACGTTGGAGACGCCGCCGGAGATGTGGCAGTCGGGGAAGCGCTGCTTCAGCTCGCGCGCGGCGTTGATGAAATCCACCGCGTAGTTGTTGTGTTCCTCGATGCCGGTGGCGATGGCGAAGATGTTCGGGTCGAAGATGATGTCTTCGGGCAGGAAGTCGAGTTCCTTCGTCAGCAGCTCGTAGGCGCGTGAGCAGATCGACACCTTGCGTTCGCAGGTGTCGGCCTGGCCTTGCTCGTCGAAGGCCATCACCACGGCGGCGGCACCGTACTGCTGCACCTTGCGCGCGTGTTCGAGGAACTGCGCCTCGCCTTCCTTCATCGAGATCGAGTTGACGATGCCCTTGCCCTGCAGGCAACGCAGGCCGGCCTCGATCACCGTCCACTTGGACGAGTCGATCATGAACGGCACGCGGGCGATGTCGGGTTCGGACGAGATCAGGTTGACGAAGCGGGTCATCGCCGCCTCGGAGTCGATCAGGCCCTCGTCCATGTTGATGTCGATCACCTGCGCGCCGTTGGCGACCTGCTGGCGGGCGACCTCGACGGCTTCGTCGTAGCGGTCTTCCTTGATCAGCTTCTTGAACTGTGCCGAGCCGGTGACGTTGGTACGCTCGCCGACGTTGATGAACAGCAGGTCGGGCGTGATGACCAGCGGTTCGAGGCCGGACAGGCGGGTGTGACGCGCCATGTTATGCGGCCTCCGCTTGATCGGCGGAAGGCAGCACGCGCGGTGCGACGTCGCACACCGCGTCGGCGATCGCCCTGATGTGCGCCGGCGTGGTGCCGCAACAGCCGCCGACCAGGTTCAGCAGACCGTCGCGGGCGAAGCCGCCGATCACGCTGGCCATGTGTTCGGGAGTCTCGTCGTATTCGCCAAAGGCGTTCGGCAGGCCAGCGTTCGGATGCGTGCTGACGTAGGTTTCGGCGAGGTTGGCCAGGGTCTGTACGTGCGGGCGCAGGTCTTCGGCGCCGAGCGCGCAGTTGAAGCCCACCGACAGCGGTCGCGCGTGGCGCACCGAGTAGTAGAACGCCTCGGCGGTCTGGCCGGACAAGGTGCGCCCGGAGCGGTCGGTGATGGTGCCGGAGATCATCACCGGCATCCGTGCGCCACGCTGGTGGAACAGTTCGCTCAGCGCGAACAGCGCGGCCTTCGCGTTCAGGGTGTCGAAGATCGTCTCGACCATGATCACGTCGGCGCCGCCGTCGATCAGGCCGTTGGCGGATTCGGTGTAGTTCTCCGCCAGTTCCTCGAACGTGACGTTGCGGAAGCCCGGATCGTTGACGTCCGGCGACAGCGAGGCGGTGCGGCTGGTGGGGCCGAGCACGCCGATCACGAAGCGCGGCTTTTCCGGTGTCTTCGCGGTCATCGCATCGCAGGCGGCGCGCGCGAGCCGGGCGCCTTCGCGGTTCAACTCCTGTGCCAAGTGCTGCAGCTTGTAGTCGGCCTGGCTGATCCGGGTGGAGTTGAAGGTGTTGGTTTCGACCAGGTCGGCGCCAGCTTCCAGGTAGGCGTCGTGCACGCCGCGGATGATCTGCGGCTGGGTCAGCGTGAGCAGGTCGTTGTTGCCGCGCAGGTCGCAGCCTGGATGATCGTGGGCATGCGCGTGACCGTCGTGGCCGTGTTCGAAGCGCTCGCCGCGGAAGCCGCCTTCATCCAGCTCGTGTGCCTGCAGCATGGTGCCCATGCCGCCGTCGAGGACCAGGATGCGTTGGCGCAGCGCCTGCTCCAGCAGGGCGACGCGGTCGGGGTGGAGCCAGGGCAGGGTACTCATCGAACTTCCTTTGGTTAAGCGGTGCAACGGTGTTCACGCGGGCTTGCGCGCCAGCAGGCTGATCACTTCGAAATGCGGCGCCTTGCGCTCGCGGCTGAGCCGGTTGCAGCTCAGCACGTCGAGGCCGGCGGCGCGGGCATAGCCGTCGAGCTGCTCGTTGCTGAAGCCGAGGTTGCGGTGGTCGAACGGTTCGACCGCGGCGCGGTGATCGTGCTGGCCCAGCGTCACGGCGAGCAGGCGGCCGCCGGGGCGCAGCAGTCGTGCGGCTTCCGCCACGGCTTTCGCGGGGTGTTCGGCATAGGTCAGCGCGTGCAGCATCAGCACCAGGTCGAAGCGCTGTTTGCCCAGCTCCAGCGCGTGCATGTCGCCCTGGACCACGCGCACGTTGGCGAACGCCTTCAGCCGCTTGGCGGCGGCCTCGACGACGCGCTCACTGGAGTCCACACAGACGATTGAATGCGCGTGCGGGGCCAGCAACTCGGCGGTGATGCCGTCGCCGGAGGCGATGTCGAGCACGTCGCCGGTGCCCAACAGCTGCAGCAGCGAGCGCGCCAGGGTTTCCCAGGTACGGCCGGGTGAGTAGTGGCGCTCCATGTCGCCGGCCACGGTGTCGGCCCAGCCCTCCTCGCGGGCGCGGTTGGCGAGCACGCCGGGCAGGCGCGCCGAATCCTCGCGCAGCAGCGCGTCGTCGATGCTGGCGCGCAGCGAGGCGAGCAGGTTGTGCTGCGCCTCGTCGCCCTCGTTGTTGGCGCGGTAGTAGGCCGACACGCCGGCGCGGCGGTCGCGCACCAAGCCGGCTTCCTTGAGTTTGGCCAGGTGAGTGGACACGCGCGGCTGCGCCAGGTGCAGCACCGCGGCCAGCTCAGCCACGGTGAGTTCCTCGTGTTCGAGCAAGGCCAGCAGGCGTACGCGGGTGGGGTCGGCCAGTAGCCGGAGCACGCTGGAGGCGGTGGACAGGTCCATCGGCATCCTTTTATCGCGATATAAAGATGTATAGGCTAGGCGCGGTTTGCCGGGGCGTCAAGCGGCGCGCCTTTTGTGGCTTTCGGATGGTGAGGGGTGGTTGCGCAAGGCGGCACTGCCCGCCCTGCGCAACGGGGTAGCGTCTGTTCGCCGCGCACGACGTCGGTGGCGCGGGCCGCTAGAATAGTCGGCTGGCCTGTGGCCTCCACCAGTTTTCGCCTTGATCAGCCGTCGTACGCGGCGCCGGGAGTAGTGCATGGATTTCCGATTTACCGAAGACCAGTTGTCGATCCAGTCGATCGCCCGCGACTTTGCGCAAAAGCGCATCGTGCCGGTGGCGGCCGAGCTGGACGCCAAGGGCGAGTTTCCGCTGGACAACATCCGCGAGATGGGCCAGCTCGGCCTGATGGGCATCGAGGTGCCGGAAGCGTACGGCGGCGCCGGGATGGACCCGGTCGCCTACGTGCTGGCGATGATCGAGATCGCCGCGGCCGACGCAGCCACCGCGACCGTGATGTCGGTGAACAATTCGCTGTTCTGCAACGGCATCCTCAAGCACGGCAACGAAGAGCAGAAGCAGAAGTTCGTGCGCGCAATCGCCACCGGCGAGGCGATCGGCGCGTACGCGCTGACCGAGCCGCAGTCCGGCTCCGACGCTTCGGCCATGCATACCCGCGCCACGAAGAACGCCAACGGCGACTGGGTGATCAACGGCAAGAAAAGCTGGATCACCTCCGGTCCGGTGGCGCGCTACATCGTGCTGTTCGCCATCAGCACGCCGGGCATCGGCGCCAAGGGCGTGTCGGCCTTCATCGTCGACACCCAGCTGCCGGGCTTCCACGCCGGCAAGACCGAGCCGAAGCTGGGCATCCGTGCGTCGGCCACCTGCGAGATCGAATTCACCGACTATGTGCTGTCGAAGGAAAACCTGCTCGGCGAAGAGGGCAAGGGCTTCTCGATCGCGATGGGCGTGCTCGACGCCGGCCGCATCGGCATCGCCTCGCAGGCGGTCGGCATCGCCCGCGCTGCGTACGAGGCGACCCTGCAGTGGTCGCGCGACCGCAAGGCCTTCGGCGCGCCGATCGGCACGTTCCAGATGACCCAGTCGAAGATCGCCGACATGAAGTGCAAGCTGGATGCGGCGACCCTGTTGACCCTGCGTGCGGCGTGGATGAAGGGCGAGACCGAGAAGCACGGCGGCCGTTTCGGCACCGAGGCGGCGGTGGCCAAGCTCACCGCGTCGGAAGCGGCGATGTGGATCAGCCACCAGGCCGTGCAGATCCACGGCGGCATGGGCTACTCGAAAGAGATGCCGCTGGAGCGCTACTTCCGCGACGCCAAGATCACCGAGATCTACGAAGGCACCAGCGAGATCCAGCGGCTGGTGATCGCGCGGGCGGAGACGGGTCTGCGCTGAAGAGCAAGGAGTGAGTGGAGAGGAGTGAGAAACGAGAGACAGCCCACACCTCAAGCATCTCCATCAGCGTGAAGCAGGAAACAAAAGGCCCCGGCTTGCACCGGGGCCTTTTGTTTTAGTCCTGCCGTGAAGTGATGAGCAGCGAGCTTTCTCTCTTTCCTCACTCCTCTCCACTCACTCCTCGCGCTTACGCGCCGCGGCGCGGATCCGAATCGAACGACTGCATGCCGTTGTGGCTCGTTGCCGGCGGTGCCGGCGTATCGCCATCCAGCTTGTCGCCGAGCAGGCGCCGTACCACCACGTAGAACACCGGGATCAGCAGCACGCCGAGGAAGGTGGCGAACAGCATGCCGCCGATCACGCCGGTGCCGATCGCATGGCGCGCGTTGGCGCCGGCGCCGCTGGAGATGAACAGCGGGAGCACGCCGAGGATGAAGGCCAGCGAGGTCATCAGGATCGGCCGCAGTCGCAGTCGTGCCGCTTCGATCACGCTCGCGCGCAGCGTCTGTCCGCGTGCCTGCTGCTCCACCGCGAACTCCACGATCAGGATCGCGTTCTTCGCCGCCAGGCCGATCACCGTGATCAGGCCGATCTTGAAGTAGATGTCGTCGGGCAGGCCGCGCAGCAGGGTGAACACCACCGCGCCGAGCATGCCCAGCGGCACCACCAGCAGTACCGAGACGGGAATCGACCAGCTTTCGTACAGCGCGGCCAGTGCCAGGAACACGATCACGATCGACAGCACCATCAGCAGCGTGGCGGCATTGCCGGAGAGGATTTCCTGGTACGACTGGCCGGTCCAGTCGAAGCCGAAGCCCGTGGGCAGGTCGTCGGTGACGATCTTCTCCATCTCGCTCATCGCCTCGCCCGAGGCGTGCCCCAGCGCCGGCGAGCCGACGATCTCCACCGCTGCGTAGCCGTTGTAGCGGGTCAGCGAGGGCGAGCCTACTTCCCACTTCGCGTGCACCACGTTGGACAGCGGGATCATCGCCGGCGTGCCGGCGGCGGTGACCTGCGTGCTGGGCGTGAAGAAGTGCTGCAGCGCGTCCGGGCTCATGCGATAGGGCGCGTCGGCCTGCATGATCACGCGCTTCACGCGGCCGCCGTAGGTGAAGTCGTTCACGTACACCGGCGCCAGCATCAGGCCGATCGCGTTGTAGATGTCGCCCACCGACAGACCCATCGATTGGGCCTGGATGCGGTCGACGTCCAGGCGCAGCTGCGGGGAATCTTCCAGCGCGTTGGGGCGCACGCCGGTCAACAGCGGGTCCTGGCTGGCCTTGCCCAGCAAGGTGTTGCGGGCCGAGGTGAGTGCGTCGCGGCCGGCGCCGCTGCGATCCTGCAGGTACATGTCGAAGCCGCCGAACTGGCCCAGACCCTGCACGGTGGGGATGTTCGCCACGAAGATGCGCGCGTCGCGGATGCCGTGCAGCTCCATGTTCGCGCGCTGGATGAACTCGGCGGCGGTGACGTCGCGCTTGTCCCAGTCCTTGAGCTTGATGAAGGCCATGCCGGCGTTCTCGCCGGCGCCGATGAAGCTGAAGCCGGTCACCTGGATCACGCCTTCGACGGCGCTGTCCTTGTCGAGGATGGCGCGCATCTGCGCCATCACCTCGCTGGTGCGTTGCCGGGTGGCGCCAGGCGGCAGCTGGATCACCGACAGGGCATAACCCTGGTCCTCTTCCGGCAGGAAGCTGCCGGGCAGGCGGGTGTACAGGAAGCCGCCGAGTATCGCGATCAATACGAACACCAGCATCCAGCGCGGCGCGTGGCGCACCGCGGTGCCGATGTGGCCGGTGTAGGTATGCGTGGTCCAGCTGAAGAACTCGTTGAACTTGCGGAAGACGATGTTCTTCTTCTTGTGGTGCTCCGCCTGCAGGAAGCTGGCGCACAGCGCCGGCGTGAACGACAGCGCGAGGATCGCGGAGAACGCCATCGACACCGCGATGGTCAGCGCGAACTGCTTGTAGATGATGCCCGAGGCGCCCGGCTGCAGCGCCGAGGGGATGAACACCGCCGCCAGCACCACGGTGATCGCCACGATCGCGCCGGTGATCTGGCCCATCGCCTTCTTGGTGGCTTCCTTGGGCGAAAGGCCCTCCTCGGTCATGATGCGTTCGACGTTTTCGATCACCACGATCGCGTCGTCGACCACGATGCCGATCGCCAGCACCATGCCGAACAAGGTCAGCTGGTTGATGGTGAAGCCCAGCACCAGCATGCCGAGGAAGGTGCCCAGCAGGGCCACCGGAATCACCAGGGTGGGAATGATGGTGGCGCGGATGTTCTGCAGGAACAGCAGCATCACCAGGAACACCAGGATGACCGCCTCGATCAGGGTGTGCACCACCTCGTTGATCGAGATATTCACGAACGTGGTGCTGTCGTACGGGCTGAACCAGCTCACGCCCTGCGGGAAGCTGGGCGCGATCTCGTCCATCTTGCCGCGCACGGCAGTGGCCACATTCAGCGCGTTGGCGCCGGGCAGCAGCTGGATCGCGAAGGCGCCGATCGGCTTGCCGTTCCAGGTAGTGTCGAAGCCATAGTTGCCCGGGCCGAAACTGATCTTCGCCACGTCGCCGAGGGTGACCGTGGTGCCGTCCGGGTTCGCGCGCAGGATGATGCCGGCGAACTGCTCGGGTGTGGTGAAGCGGCCCTCGGTGGTGACGGTGGCGGTGAAGCCCTGGCCGGCCGGCGCGGGGTCGGCGCCGATCGAGCCGGCGGCGAACTGCACGTTCTGCGCCTTGATCGCGGCCAGCACCTGCGAGGCCGACAGGCCGTAGCCCTGCAGCTTGTCGGGGTTCAGCCAGATGCGCATGGCGTATTCGGAGCCGAACTGCTGGGTGCTGCCGACGCCGGGCACGCGCGAGATCTGGTCGAGCACGCGCGAGCCGACGATGTCGCTGAGGCGATCACGGTCGATGTTCGGGTTGTCCGACTGCAGCGCCACCACCATCAGGAAGCCGGCGTTGGCCTTGGCCACCACCACGCCCTGCTGGGTCACTTCGGACGGCAGGCGCGGCGTGGCCAATGCCACCTTGTTCTGCACCTGCACCTGGGCGATGTCCGGGTCGGTGCCGCTCTCGAACGTCAGCGTGATGCTGGCGCGGCCACTGGCGCTGGACGACGAGCTGAAGTACAGCAGGTGGTCGATGCCGGTGAGCTGCTGTTCGATCACCTGGGTGACCGATTTCTCGGTGGTGTCGGCGCTGGCGCCGGGATAGGTCGCATTGACCACGACCTGCGGCGGCGCGATCGACGGGTACGATTCCACGCCCAGGTTGAGAATCGCCAGGACGCCACCCAGGGAAATCAGGATGGCGACCACCCAGGCGAAAATCGGGCGGTCGATGAAGAAACTCGGCATGTCCGGACTCCCTTACTTGCCGCGCGCCGGCGCGCTGGCGGCCGCGGGGCCGTGGTTGCCCGCGGTGCTGGGTTGCCACGGCGAGGCCTTGGCCGGTTCGCCTTCCTTCACGTTCTGCACGCCCGAAACGATCACCTGCTCGCCCGCGGCGAGGCCGGCGGTGACCACCCAGTTGCCGCCGCTCGCGGCACTGGTGGTGACGTCGCGGCGCGCGACCTTGCCGTCCTTGCCGACGGTGAACACGTAGGCGCCCACGGTGTCGCGCAGGACCGCCAGCTGCGGCACCAGGAATACCTTGTGCTGCTCGCCGAGCTGCGCTTTCAGCGTCACGTACATGCCCGGCAGCAGGCCGTGCTTCGGGTTGGGAATCTGCGCGCGCAGGTTCACCGCGCCGGTGGCCGGGTCGACCGTGGTGGAGGAAAAATCGAGCGTGCCCGCCTCAGCATAGGCGCTGCCGTCGGGCAGGGCGATCTGCACGCTGGCCTTGTTCGGGTCGGCCAGGGTGACGTTGCCGCTGCTCTGCGCGTGGCGCATCTGCTCCATGTCGGCCACGCTCATGGTGAAGTTCACGTACAGCGGGTCGATCTGGTCGACGGTGGTGAGCAGGGTGGCTTCGCCGTTGCCGACCAGCGCGCCCTCGGTCACCTGCTGCTGGCCGGCGCGGCCATCGATCGGTGCGGTCACGCTGGCGTAGCCGAGGTTGATGCGGGCGGTCTGCACGTTGGCCCGCGCGGCCTGCACCGCGGCGGCGGCACTGCGTTCGGCGGCCAGCGCGTTGTCCAGGTCGGACTTCGAGACGTAGCCCTTCGGTGCCAGCTCGCGCACGCGCTGTGCGGTGACCTTGTTGTTGGTATAGGTCGCCTGGGCCTGCGCCAGTGATGCCTGGGCCGCATCCAGCGTGGCCTTTAGCGGCGCCGGGTCGATCTGGAACAACAGCTGGCCCTGCTTGACGTCAGTGCCTTCGGTATACGCACGCTTGAGCAGCACACCGGCCACGCGGGCGCGCACGTCGGCGCTGCGGTAGGACGACAGGCGGCCGACCAGGTCCTTGGTCAGCGGCGAGCTTTGCGGCTGCACCCGGATCACGCCGACTTCCGGCGGCGGCATCTGCGGTGGGCCTTGTTCCTTGCCTTTGCCGCAGGCGGCCAGCGCCAGCAGGCCCAGGCACAGCAAGGGTGTGCGCAGTGATGAGGACTTCATGGGAGCTCCAGAACTTGCTTGAATGGGGATAGGGGGCTTGCCGGGGCGCGCTGCGGCGATGCGGTGAACGGAATACTGCATCGCGCTCCGTGTGTCCTGTGTCATAGGTTTGCCTGGCTGCGGGCGGCCGCGGTTCTAATCGCGTCGCCGTTCCGCAAAAGCGCCATGCCAGGCGGCCCACGGATCAGACTATACCGATCAGTTTACATTTTATCGGTGGCATGAATCCAGCCATTGACAAGTGGGGCGATGATCTGCACAGCCTTGCGCGGGCAGGCGGCGACGGCGCTTTCGGAAGCCGTCGCGGGACGTCCGGCACCTGGGTTGCTTCGCGGCATGTCGCGCGGTCGAGTGACCGGTGCGGGTTTGCACGAAGATCCCTCGCGACCCGTCGGAACCATGCGCCCGGGCATGGTTGCCGCAGGGGTGCGCGGCTGGATTCACCTTGTCGCGCGGCGTATCCTTCCAAGGCTTTTTACCTGCTTCTCCACCATCGTCTCCACTAACCAGTAGATGCCATGAATGCGACCCATGCGGCGAACGACCCTTCCCTTCCGTCAGTAGTATTCGCAGAGCTGAAAAAGGGCGGTTTTTCGCCCGAGCGCCTGAACGAGGCGCAGGTTTTCTGCGAGGCTTTCTTTGCACGTATCGGGGGCGGCGACGCGCATCTGCACACACCGGTGCAATGGGCGGCGCTGGTCGGCAGCCTGCTGGAGTTCATGCGGCAGCGCCAGGGTGGCCGTGCCAGCGTGCGCGTGTCCAGCCCGGCGGACATGCATGCCGGACGCAGCCTGCTGCAGATCGTCACCGACGACATGCCGTTCCTGGTCGACACGGTCAGCATGATCGTCTCGGCGAAGCTGCAGATCCATGCGGTGATCCACCCGGTGCTGAAGGCGGCGCGTGACGCTTCCGGCAAGCTGCTGGGCCTGGGCGGCGACGCCGGCAGTGCCGAGTCCCTCATGCATTTCGAGATCGACCGCGTCGCCGACGCTGCCGAGCAGGCGCAGTTGTCGGCGCAGGTCGAGGCCGCGCTGGACGACGTGCGTGCGGCGGTGAACGACTGGTCGGCGATGCGCGACAAGGCGCTGGCCGTCGCCAACGAACTGCCGCAGCGCAAGCTGCCGCTGGATGCCGCCTCGGTGCAGGAAGCCAGCGAGTTCATGCGCTGGATCGCCGCCGAGAACTTCACCTTCCTCGGCTATCGCGAATACGAAGTTGCCGATGCCGACGGCGATCGCGTGCTGCGCGCGGTCGACTCGTCCGGCTTGGGCATCCTGCGCAACAACGAGCGCTCGATGGCGCCGCGTTCGCTGCGCACGCTGGCCGCCAGCGAGCTGCCGCAATCCGGCGCCACCGACGCGATCATCCTGACCAAGACCAACGCGCGCTCGCACGTGCACCGCACCGGCTACATGGATTACATCGGCGTGCTGCAGTTCGGTGCCGATGGCCGTGCCGTGGCCGAGCAGCGCTTCCTTGGCCTGTTCTCCTCCAATGCCTACATGGCCCGTCCGCAGGACGTGCCGCTGGTGCGGCACAAGGTGGAGACCGTGCTGGCGCGCTCGGGCCTCAAGCGCGATTCGTATTCCGGCAAGTCGCTGCGCCACATCCTGGAAACGCTGCCGCGCGAGGAGCTGCTGCAGAGCACCGAGGACGAGCTGTTCGCCACCGCGATGGGCATCCTCGAGCTGCGCCAGCGCGCACGCACGCGGCTGTTCATGCGCCGCGACCGCTACGGCCGCTTCTTCACCTGCATGGTGTTCGTGCCGCGCGACCGCTTCAACACCTCGGTGCGCGAACGCATCGAAGCGCTGCTGGGTTCGGCGCTGCACGCCGAGCAGAGCGATTCCTCGGTGCAGATGGGCGAGGCCGCGCTGGCGCGGCTGACCATCGTGCTGCGGCCGAAGATCGGCGACCAGCCCGCGTACGACCTCGCCGAACTGGAGCAGGGCGTCGCCAGCATCGTGCGCAACTGGCATGACGAGGTGCGCGATGCACTGGTGCAATTGCGCGGCGAACATGAAGGCGTGGTGCTGGCCAACCGTTACGCACGCTCGCTGCCGGCCGGCTACGTCGAGGACGTGAGCCCGGCGGTGGCCGCCGAGGACGTGCACCAGCTGTCGCAGCTGGCCGGCGTCAACGCGTTGCGGATGTCGTTCTACCACCCGCCGAAGGAACCGGAGACGCTGCGCTTCAAGGTCTACCGTTCGGGCGGCGACATCGCGCTGTCCGAAGTCCTGCCGCAGCTGGAAAACCTCGGCCTGCGCGTGCTGACCGAGCACGTCTACGACATTTCCGGCGACGCGCCGCTGTCGATCCAGGATTTCGAAGTGCAGCCGGTCGGCAAGCTCACCTTCAGCGTGGAGCAGGTCGGTGCGCTGTTCGAGGATGCGTTCGAGCAGATCTGGCGCGGCAACGCCGAGAACGACGGCTTCAACCGGCTCGTGCTCGGTGCCCGGCTGAGCTGGCGCCAGGTGGCGATACTGCGCGGCTACTGCAAGTACCTGCTGCAGACCGGAGCCACCTTCTCGCAGTCGTACATGGAAGAAACCCTCAACCGCTATCCGGCGGTTGCCGGCCTGCTGGTGGAGTTGTTCCTGGCCAAGTTCGATCCGCGCCGCGAGTCGCTGTCCGCCGACGAGTTGAAGGCTGCCGGCGCCACCCTGGCTGCCGAGATGCAGGCGCTGATCCCGGCCAACGTGCAGGCCGCCCAGCCGGCGCTGATCGATGGCCTCGGTGCGATGCTGGCGAAGCCACGCGACGAGCAGATCCAGGCCGTCGAGAGCGCGGTCGGGATCCTGCTGGAGAACGTGGCCAGCCTCGACGAGGACCGCATCCTGCGCAGCTTCGTGAAGCTGATCCGCGCCACCTTGCGCACCAGCTTCTTCCAGCAGTGGGACGGCGCGCACCGCGACTACATCAGCTACAAGCTCGACTCGCACATGCTGCCCGACCTGCCCAAGCCGGTGCCGTACCGCGAGATCTGGGTGTGCGCCCCGCGCGTCGAGGGCATCCACCTGCGTTTCGGCGCGGTGGCGCGCGGCGGCCTGCGCTGGTCTGACCGGCGCGAGGATTTCCGCACCGAAGTGCTCGGCCTGGTCAAGGCGCAGATGGTGAAGAACACGGTCATCGTGCCGGTCGGTTCCAAGGGCGGCTTCTTCGTCAAGAAGTCGCCGACCAGCGGCGATCGCGATGCGGTGCAGGCCGAGGGCATCGCCTGCTATCGCCTGTTCATCAACGGCATGCTCGACATCACCGACAACCTGGTCGACGGCAAGGTGGTGCATCCGCACGACGTGGTGCGGCACGACCAGGACGACCCGTACCTGGTGGTCGCGGCCGACAAGGGCACCGCGAAGTTCTCCGACATCGCCAACGCGATCTCGATCGAGCACAACTACTGGCTGGGCGACGCGTTTGCTTCCGGCGGCTCGCACGGCTACGACCACAAGGGCATGGGCATCACCGCGCGCGGCGCGTGGGAGTCGGTCAAGCGCCACTTCCGCTCGCTCAACCGCGACTGCCAGAGCCAGGACTTCACCTGCGTCGGTATCGGCGACATGTCCGGCGACGTGTTCGGCAACGGCATGATGCTGTCCGAGCATATTCAGCTGGTGGCGGCGTTCGACCATCGCCATGTGTTCCTCGATCCGAACCCGGACGCGGCGCGCTCCTTCGTCGAACGCAAGCGCATGTTCGACGTGCCGCGTTCGAGCTGGGACGACTACGACAAGTCGCTGATCTCGGCCGGCGGCGGCGTCTATCCGCGCAGCGCCAAGTCGATTCCGATCTCGCCGGAAGTGCGCGTGGCGCTGGGGCTCAAGCCCGACGTCGAGCACATGGCGCCGACCGACCTGCTCAGCGCGGTGCTCAAGGCGCCGGTCGATCTGTTGTGGAACGGCGGCATCGGTACCTACATCAAGTCGTCCGGTGAAACGCATGCCGAGGTGAGCGATCGCGCCAACAACGGGCTGCGCATCAACGGCGCCGACGTCCGCGCGAAGATCATCGGCGAGGGCGGCAACCTGGGCATGACCCAGAAGGGCCGCATCGAGGCGGCGCAGAAGGGCGTGCTGCTGAACACCGACTTCATCGACAACTCCGCCGGCGTGGACACCTCCGACCACGAGGTGAACATCAAGATCCTGCTGAACGACGCCGTGCAGCGTGGCGAGCTGGGCTTCGATGCGCGCAACACGCAGCTTGCCGCGATGACCGACGAAGTGGGCCAGCTGGTGCTGTGGGACAACTACCGGCAGAACCAGGCGATCACCCTGATGGAGCACCAGTCGGTGCATCGCCTCGGTTCGATGGCGCACTTCATTCGCACGCTGGAGGCCGAGGGTACGCTCGATCGCCAGGTCGAGAACCTGCCGTCCGAGGCCGAGCTGACCGAGCGCAAGAGCCGCGGGCTGGGCCTGACCCGGCCGGAGCTGGCGGTGCTGCTGTCGTACGACAAGATGCGCCTGTTCCAGCAACTGCTGGACTCGGACGTGCCGGAAGATCCGTACCTGTCGAAGGAACTGGTGCGCTACTTCCCCGTGCCGTTGCACGAGAAGTACGCCGCGCACATGCAGCGCCACCGGTTGAAGCGCGAGATCATCGCCACCGCGGTGACCAACTCGACGATCAACCGCATGGGCGCCACCTTCATGATGCGCATGCAGGAAGATACCGGGCAGGGCCCGGCGGCGATTGCCAAGGCGTACACGGTGGCGCGCGAGGTCCTCGATGCACGCGAGCTGTGGTCGCAGATCGAGGCGCTCGACAGCAAGGTCGCCGAGGACACCCAGATCGACGCGATCAAGCAGATCTGGTCGCTGCTGCGTCACATGACCCGCTGGCTGTTGAACCGTCCAGGTGGTTCGCTGGACATCGCCGCCAACGTCGAGCGCTACCAGACCGGCGTGTCGGCTCTGCGCAAGGCGTTGCCGGACGTGCTGACGCCGACCGGCAAGGGCGATTTTTCCTCCAGCCAGGAGAAGTGGGAAGGCCTGGGCCTGCCTGCGGATCTGGCGCTGCGGATGGCCCGCATGCCGGAACTGCGCGCGGCGCTGGACATGGTCGAGGTGAGCCAGCAGAGCGGCCAGCCGATCGAGAAGGTGGCCGGCGTGTTCTACGAGCTGGGCGAGGCGCTGGACCTGGAGTGGCTGCGCGACCAGATCGAGGCGCTGCCGGTGGAAGGCCACTGGCACGCGCAGGCTCGCGGCTCGCTGCTGGACGAGCTCAACCACCAGCACCGGGCGCTGTCGCTGCAGGTGCTGAACCTCGGTGGCGGCGGCAAGGATGTCTCGCCGGTGCAGGCATGGCTGCAACGCGACGACGCCACGCTGCAGTACACCCGCGGCATGCTGGCGGAAATCCTCACCCAGAACGCGGACTACCCGATCGCCTCGGTCGCGGTCCGTCGCCTGGCGCAGCTGGCGCAAGTGCCGGTCTGAGCAAGCTCGCATCATCGTAAAGCGGTATGAAACGCCCGGCGCCCGCAAGGCCGCCGGGCGTTTCGTTTTACGGCACAGCCGCAGCTTTCCGTAGGAGCCCGCTGGCGGGCGTTGCTCTCCTGTCGGGATTCGAAAGAGCATCGCCCGCCAGCGGGCTCCTACGGTAAGCTGATCGGATCGCCACCACGGGCCGATTCCCATGCGCTTTGCCTTTGTCGCCAGTGACATCAGCGTCGCCCAGCAGGCGCGGCGCAAACTGGCGGAGCGCTATGGCGACGTGCCGCCGGAGCAGGCCGAGCTGATCGTGGCGCTGGGCGGCGACGGCTTCATGCTGCGCACCCTGCATGCGTATCGCGCGCTGGAAGTGCCGGTCTACGGCATGAAGCTGGGCCGGGTCGGCTTCCTGATGAACAAGCACAGGCTCGACGGCTTGCCGGAACGGATCGCGCGCGCGCATACGGCGTCGCTGTTCCCGCTGCAGATGGAGGTCACCGATGCGGCCGGCAACGAGCACAGCGCGCTGGCGTTCAACGAGGTTTCGCTGCTGCGCCAGAGCAACCAGGCCGCGCACCTGGAAGTGCAACTCAACGGCACCGTGAAGCTGCCGAACCTGATCTGCGACGGCATCATGGTGGCCACTCCGGCCGGCTCCACCGCCTACAACCTGTCCGCGCACGGCCCGATCCTGCCGCTGGATGCGAACGTGCTGGCGCTCACCCCGATCAGCCCGTTCCGCCCACGCCGCTGGCGCGGCGCGATCCTGCCGCACCGCACCGAGGTGATCCTGCGCGTGCTCGACCCGGGCAAGCGCCCGGTCAGCGCCACCGCCGATTTCCATGAAGTGCGCGACGTGCGCACGGTGGCGATCCGTCAGTCCGGCGGCGAGGGCGTGCGGCTGTTGTTCGACCCCGAGCACAATCTTGAACAGCGCATCCTCGACGAACAGTTCGCGGCGGAATGAATCGGGCCGCGTGCTAGATTGACCGGCAACGACCTTGCGTCGATCAACTTCTGCCCTGTCCCGTGAACACGTCCGTGTCGTCTTCCGATATCCATGATCCCGCCGCCGTCGGCGACAACCGGCTGGTGGTCGCGATTTCCTCGCGCGCATTGTTCGACCTCGGCGACAGCCACGCGTTGTTCGAGCGCGAAGGCCTCGACGCCTACCGCGCGTTCCAGATCGACCACGAGAACGAGATCCTGCAGCCCGGCGTGGCCTTCCCGTTGGTGCAGAAGCTGCTCGGGCTGAACAAGCTGGCCGGCGACGTGCCGCCGGTCGAGGTGATCCTGCTGTCGCGCAACTCCGGCGACACCGGCCTGCGCATCTTCAACGCGATCCAGCATTACGGCCTGGAAATCAGCCGCGCCGCGTTCACCAGCGGTGCGCCGACTTCCGATTACATTGCGCCGTTCAAGGCCGACCTATTCCTCTCGGCCAACGCCGAGGACGTCGGTCGCGCGCTCGCTGCCGGCGTGGCCGCTGCGACCATCCTGCCCAGCACCGCACCACCGCGCGCCGGCGAGCAACTGCGCATTGCGTTCGACGGCGACGCCGTGATCTTCGGCGACGAAGGCGAACGCGTATCGCGCGAGGAAGGCCTGGAAGCCTTCCATCGCAGCGAAACCGAACACGCCGCCGAGCCGCTGTCGGTCGGCCCGTTCCGCGGCTTCCTCACCGCGCTGCATCACCTGCAGACCGCGTTCCCGGCCGAGGACTCGCCGATCCGCACCGCCCTGGTCACCGCCCGTTCGGCGCCCGCGCACAAGCGGGTGATCCTCACCCTGCGTCGCTGGGGCGTGCGCATCGACGAGGCGCTGTTCCTCGGCGGCCGCGACAAGGGGCCGTTCCTCGACGCGTTCGGCGCCGACATCTTCTTCGACGACTCGCCGGCGAACGTGGAGTCCGCGCGCAGGCACGTGGCGACCGGGCACGTGCCGCACGGGGTCAGCAACCGCTGACACTCGACGAATGAGACGCGGCCTGAATGTCCGCCAGTTGCGTCAGCGCACTTCGACCCGCACGTCCGCACGTACACTCTGGCCTGCGCCGCAGGCGAAGGCGGGCGCGATACCAAGTACTGAGCGCGTAGGGATGTGGGTGCCGGTGACTACGGTGGCGGGGCTCAGTACATCGAGCCGGTAACGTTGACCACTGGCGTCCACGGGCAGATCGGCGAATGCGAATGCGGCATCCGCGTCGGCTGCGCGATAGGCGACCTGGTGTGTTTGTTGATCGACCAAACGGATTACTGCCGTAGGCAGCGGATGTCCGGTGTAGTCGTAGGCGGTGCCACGGATGTGGCAGGTGTCGGGTGCCGCCTGCGCATCGAGTGCCAAGGTTGCGAGCAGGGCAATCAGAACTGGGCGGATCATGGTGATACCTCCGGCTGAGAGGAAGGCATCCCTGCGCGGTGGATTCCGTGCCTGATTTTAGCGCTTGAACTGCCGCCCGGCACGAGTTGCCGTGGCCTGTGACGTGTTGCACGTATTGGCCAGGATGGGCGGCAAATGAACAGCACGGAAACCTGGTTCTCTCGCCTGAATATCCACGGACAATCATGGGGCAAGGGAATGATCGGTCAGATCATCCGGATCTTTTGCCACCAGCGGGTGACCTGCTCCTCGCGCACGAAGGTGAACAGGCCGGCGCCGAGGATGATCGCGATGCCGATCGCCATCGGCCAGTCCAGGCGGTCGTGGAACAGCACATAGCCGAGCAGCACGGCCCACAGCATCTGGCTGTACTGGGTGGGCGCGACGTGGTTGGCGGGCGCCCTCTGAGTGGCCAGCATCAGCAACACCGAGGCGAGCGCGGCCAGCAGGCCGTAGCCGAGCAGGAGCAGCCATTGGTGCAGGGACGGCCAGACGAAGGCCGGCAGCATCAGCACGCCGGTCAGCAGGATCGAGCCGACCACGCCGGCGCCGTACAGGGTGACGCGTTTTTCGTGCGAGCCGGACAGGCGCAGGGCGATCATCGAGACGGCGCCGCAAAGGCCGCAGACGATCGCCGCCAGATGGCCGAGGCCGAGCACCCGGAAGCCCGGCCGCAGCACCACCAGCACGCCGATGAAACCGGCCACCACCGCCGACCAGCGGCGCCAGCCCACGTGTTCCCCCAGCACCAGTACCGACAGGATGGTGACGAAGATCGGCAACAGGAAGATCAGCGCGAACGCCTCGGCCATCGGCAGCGCGGTGAAGGCGATCACCGCCGCCGTGCTGCCCACCGCACTGGCGAGCGCGCGCACCAGCCACAATCCCTGGCGCTGCGCGACCAGCACCTCGTGCCAGCGGTCGTCGCGCTTGCGGATGAAGGGCAGGGCGCTCAGGCCCAGCACGGCGCCGAAGAACACCGCCTCGTAGGCCGGCAGCGAGCCGCGCAGCGATTTCACGAATGCGTCGCTGATGGCGTAGGCGGCAAATGCCGCGAAACCGAGCAGTACACCTTTGAACATGGGTTTTTCGTCAGGGGAAAGTGGCGTGGGGCGGGAGTCGTAGGGCCATCGTCGGCCGCGCTACAATACCGGTTTTTACGCGTCCTCTCCGGAGCTCCCATGGCTGTCAGTCTGAATCCGCTCGATCTGTACGATGTCCGTTCGCTGCTCACCGACGAGGAACGCATGGTGCAGGACACCGTCGGCCGTTTCGTCGACGAGCGCGTGCTGCCGATCATCGGCGACTGCTTCGACCAGGGCCGTTTCCCGAAGGAACTGATTCCGGAGATCGCCGCGCTCGGCCTGCTCGGCGCCACGATTCCCGAGACCTACGGCGGCGCCGGCATGAACGGCGTGAGCTACGGCCTGATCTGCCAGGAGCTGGAGCGCGGCGATTCGGGCCTGCGCAGCTTCGCCTCGGTGCAGAGTTCGCTGTGCATGTATCCGATCTACGCCTACGGCAGCGAGGAGCAGAAAAAACACTACCTGCCGCGGATGTCGGCCGGCGAGGTGATCGGCTGCTTCGGCCTGACCGAGCCGCACGGCGGTTCCGATCCAGCCAACATGAAGACCCACGCCAAGAAGGACGGCGGCGACTGGATCATCAACGGCGCCAAGATGTGGATCACCAACGGCAACCTGGCGCACATCGCGATCGTGTGGGCGCAGACCGAGGACGGCATCCAGGGCTTCGTGGTGCCGACCGACACGGCCGGCTTCAAGGCGCAGGAAATCCACAAGAAGATGAGCCTGCGCGCCTCGGTCACCAGCGCGCTGTTCTTCGACAACGTGCGCGTGCCGGACAGCGCGCGGCTGCCGAACGTGAAGGGCCTGAAGGGGCCGCTGGGCTGCCTGACCCAGGCGCGCTACGGCATCACCTGGGGCCCGATCGGCGCGGCCCAGGCCTGCCTCAAGGAAGTGCTCGACTACACGAAGGAGCGCATCCTGTTCGGCCGGCCGCTTGCTTCCAACCAGGCGGTGCAGCTGAAGATGGCCGACATGGCCCGCCGCATCACCACGGCGCAGCTGTTGTCGCTGCAGCTCGGTCGTCTGAAGGACGCCGGCAAGATGCAGCCGACCCAGGTCTCGCTGGCGAAATGGAACAACTGCCGCATGGCGATCGATATCGCGCGGCAGTGCCGCGACATCCTCGGCGGCGCCGGCATCACCACCGAGCACGGCGCGATCCGCCACGCACTGAACCTGGAATCGGTGATCACCTACGAGGGCACTGAAACGGTGCACGAGCTGGTGGTGGGCCGCGAGCTGACCGGCATCAACGCATTCTGAGCGGAGTGTGGCGCGCATGGACTTCGATTCGCTGCGCATCGAAACCGATCGGCTGATCCTGCGTCCGCCGCGGGCGGAGGATTTCGATGCCTACGCGGCGAACATGGCCGACGCCGAGGCGGCGCAGTTCATCGGTGGCCAACAATCGCGTGCCGCCGCCTGGCGCGGTTTCCTGACCCTGGCGGGTGCCTGGTCGATCCAGGGTTTTGCGATGTTCTCGGTGATCGAGAAAAGCAGCGGTCAGTGGATCGGCCGGCTCGGGCCATGGCATCCGGCCGACTGGCCCGGCACTGAGGTAGGCTGGGGCCTGGCGCGCGCTGCCTGGGGCAAGGGCTACGCGCTGGAAGGCTGCGTGGCGGCGGTCGACTGGACGTTCGACCGACTGGGTTGGAGCGAGATGATCCATTCGATCCATCCCGACAATCACGCCTCGCAGGCGCTGGCGCAGCGGCTCGGTTCGAGCTGCCGCGGCCCGGGCAAGCTGCCCGCGCCGTACGAGAATTCACCGACTGAAATCTGGGCGCAGACGCACGAGCAATGGCGCCGGCGTCGCGCGCAGTCATGAAAGCATCCGTCCGCGTCGACACGGTGGCGGTATGGCGCGAGGTACTTGCTGCGGCGGTACCGGACCTGCATCGCCTTTGCCGCGATCCGTGGACCCTGATCGGCAGCGCCGCGGCGCGCCTGGCCGGTGCCGAGGTGGTGGTGGCCGATCTCGATGTGCTGACCAGCGTGCGCGATGCGGAAACCCTGATCGGGCACTGGAAGGCAAGGCGCGATGACACCTATGTGCCGCCCGGCGAAGATCGCTTCCGCTCGCGTTTCGCCCGGTTCCTTTTTCCTGGCTTGCCGGTGGAAGTGATGGGTGGCCTCGAGTTGTGCGGCGAACGCGGATGGGAGCTGGTGCGGATCGACGCGATCGTCATGCTGGATGTGGCCGGCCTCGCGGTTCCCATTCCCGCGGTGACGGAGCAGATCCGCGTGCTGGAAAGTTTCGGACGTCCAAAAGATCTGCAGCGTGCGGCGCTGCTGAAGCGCCTGAGCGAGGAACGGCAATGATCACGATCTACGGCATGCGTGCCTCCGGCAACTGCTACAAGCTGCAACTGCTGCTGGACCAGACGGGCCGCGACTACCGCTGGGTCGACGTGGACAGCGCACATGGCGAGACGCGCACGCCGGGCTACCTGGCGAAGAACCCGAACGGCAAGGTGCCGCTGCTGGAGCTGGAGGACGGCCGCCGGCTGGCCGAATCCGACGCGATTCTCTGTTACCTCGCCGAAGGTACGTCGTTCCTGCCGGACGATCGCTGGCTGCGCGCGCAGACGCTGCAGTGGCTGTTCTTCGAGCAGTACAGCCACGAGCCGTGCATCGCGGTGGCGCGCTTCATCCGCGGCTGGCTGCCGGTCGATCATCCACGCCAGGCCGAGGTACCCGCGCTGCTGCAGAAGGGCGCGCAGGTACTCGGCGTGATGGAACAACATCTGGCCGGGCGCGAATGGTTCGTCGGCGACCGCTACGGCATCGCCGACATCGCGCTGTACGCGTACACCCATTGCGCCGGCGATGGCGGGTTCGATCTGTCCGTGTTCCCGAACATCCGTGACTGGCTCGACCGCGTGCAGGCTCAGCCGGGCCATACTCCGATGCAGCATTGACCTTCCTGCAAAAACACTCCCCTACCTTGCCGATTACCGCCATGTCCCTACCGTTCACCATCAGCGCTCGCCACAAGGGTTTCAACCGTGCCGAGGTCGTCGACCAGAACTTCATCGAGTTCGTACAGCTGTGGCAGGGCGACGTGCGCGCCGCGCCGCGCGACAGCGAGGCGGTGCTGCCGGGCAGCGCGCTGGATGCGCGCGGTTTTCGCGAGCTGCTGGAATCGCAGCTGATCTCGCGCCACCTCGACCTGATGGCGCGCGTGCTGCGCGTGCAGAACAAGGTGTTCTACACGATCGGTTCCAGCGGCCACGAGGGCAACGCGATGGTGGCCAGGCTGGCTCGGCATACCGATCCGGCGTTCCTGCATTACCGCTCCGGCGGCTTCATGGCCGAGCGCTTCCGCAAACTTCCCGGAATGGATCCAGTCGTCGATTCGGCGCTGAGCTTCGCCGCCAGCAAGGACGATCCGGCTTCCGGCGGCCGCCACAAGGTATGGGGCAGCAAGCCGTTGTGGGTGCTGCCGCAGACCTCGACGATCGCCTCGCACCTGCCCAAGGCGCTGGGCACCGCGGTGGCGATCGAGCAGGCGCGCCGCATCGGCCACCAGCTGCCGATTCCCGACGACAGCATCACGATCTGCTCGTTCGGCGATGCTTCCAGCAACCACGCCACCGCACAGACCGCGTTCAACACCGCGGCGTGGACGGCGTACCAGAAGTTGCCGGCGCCAGTGCTGTTCGTGTGCGAGGACAACGGCATCGGCATCTCGGTGAAGACGCCGAGCGGCTGGATCGCGAACAACTACCAGCATCGCGCGAACCTGGATTATTTCTTCGCCGACGGCCTCGACCTGGCCGAAGGCTACGCCCAGGTGCAGCGCGCGGTGGAACATTGCCGCAGCACGCGCCGGCCGACCTTCCTGCACCTCAAGACCACTCGCGTGATGGGCCACGCTGGCACCGACTTCGAGATCGAGTGGCGCTCGATCGAAGAACTCTTTGCGGTGGAGGCGACCGATCCGCTGCTGCGTTCGGCCGGCATCGCGCTGGAGTCCGGCCTGTACTCGAAGGATGAGCTGCTGAACCTGTACGAGGCCACCCGCAAGCGCTGCTTCGCCGCCGCCGAGGATGCGGATTCGCGCCATCGGCTGACCTCGCTGGAAGACGTGATGAAGCCGCTGGCGCCGTACACGCCGGCCGCGGTGAAAGCCGAGGCCACACGTGCCGACTACGCGAAGAAGCGTCTGGCCGTGTTCGGCGGCGAGGCGAAGCTGCCGGAAAACCTGCCGCCGCGGCATCTGGCGATCCAGATCGGCCAGGCCCTGCACGACTTGCTGGCGAAGTATCCCGAGGCGCTGCTATTCGGCGAGGACGTGGCGCAGAAGGGCGGCGTGTACACCGTCACCAAGGGGCTGAACAAGACCTTCAAGGGCAGCCGCGTGTTCAACACGCTGCTGGACGAAACGATGATCCTGGGCCTGGCCCAGGGTTACGCGAACATGGGCATGCTGCCGCTGCCGGAGATCCAGTACCTGGCGTACTTCCACAACGCCTGCGACCAGATCCGCGGCGAGGCGGCGTCGCTGCAGTTCTTCTCCAACGGCCAGTATCGCAACCCGATGGTGATGCGGGTGGCATCGCTCGGCTACCAGCGGGGTTTTGGCGGCCACTTCCACAACGACAACTCGATCACCGCGCTGCGCGACATTCCCGGCCTCGTGGTCGGTTGCCCCAGCCGCGGCGACGATGCGGCGATGATGTTGCGCACGCTGATGGCGCTGGCGAAGGTGGACGGCCGCGTGTGCGCCTTCCTCGAACCGATCGCGCTGTACATGACCAAGGACTTGTACGAAACGGGCGACGGTCAGTGGCAGTTCGACTATCCGGCGCTGGATCAGGCGATGACGCTGGGCGAAGGCCGCATCTACAACCAGGCGGCGAACGACCTGGTGGTGTTCACCTTCGGCAACGGCGTGCCAATGGCGCTGCGCGCCGCGCGCACGATCGAGAAGGAACTGGGCTGGCAGGTACGCGTGGTCGACCTGCGTTGGCTGGCTCCGCTCAACGATGCTTTCATCGCGGCACAGGCGAAGACGGCCAAACGCATCCTGGTGCTGGACGAAGGCCGCAAGAGTGCCGGCGTGGGTGAGGGTGTGATCACCGCGATCGTCGAAGGTGGTTGCGGCGCCACGCCGATCACGCGGGTGGTCGGCGCCGATACCTTCACTCCGCTGGCCGGGGCGGCGCTGCTGGTGTTGCCGGGCGAGGCCGAGGTCGTGGCGGCGGCGCAGGAACTGGCGAAGCGCTGACGGCAGCGGTCAACGCTCGCGCTTTTCCACCACGTGCAGGCGCGGGCCGGTCGGTGCCGGCATGCTGCTGGCGTGCAGCGAAACCCGGTTGCGGCCGCCCAGCTTGGCGTCGTACATGGCCTGGTCGGCGCGATCGACCAGTGACTCCACGTCGTCGCCTTCCTGGCGGATGGCGACGCCGATGCTGACGCTGAGCAGCCGCGATTCGTCGCTGGTGGGAATTTCCAGCCGGTGCACGCGCCGGCACAGGCGGGTCGCCACGTGCATGGCCTGTTGTGCGTGCGTGCCGTCGAGCAGGGCGACGAACTCCTCGCCACCGTAACGGCCGAGCAGATCGCCCGGGCGCAGTTCGGTGGTCAGCGACTTGGCCACGGCGACCAGCGCGCGGTCGCCGGCGTTGTGGCCCTGGCGATCGTTCAGCAGCTTGAAATGATCGAGGTCGAGGAACAGCAGCGCGATCGGCCGCGGCGGCCCGCTGGACAGCAGGGCGCTGGCACGTTCGGTCCAGGCGCGGCGATTGAGCACGTTGGTGAGTGCGTCGTGGTCGGCCAGCACCCGCACGGTGTCGCGGTCGTGGCGCAGCCTGAGCGCACGGTCGGCCAGGCCGATCGACAGCACGACCGCCTCGAACGCACCGCCGGCCAGACTGGCGTCGTTGAGCCAGTCCAGCTGCGGCAGCGCGCCGCCGACCTGGGCGCTGGTCAGCGCGGTAAGCAGCAGCAGCGGCGTCCAGCCGGCCAGGAAAAACCACGCCTGGCGCGAACCGCGCGCCGCGGCGACGATGGCGGCCACCAACAGCAAGGCGGCGCCGATCATCAGCAACGGGTTGAGCAGGGTCTGCGCCACCTCGACCAGCAATGGAACCTGGCTGCTGCGCATCAGCACCAGCTGAATCATGCCCACCGCCAGCGCCATGACCGGCACCCGCAGCAGCGGCGCGTAACGCTGCAACTCGCAAAACCGCATCATGAACAGCGAGGCGAACGCGACCGACAGCGCCACCGCGGCCGAGCCGGCCAGCAAGGCCGTGCCCGACAGCAACTCCCACTCCATCGGATGAAACACGAAGCCGGTCTGGATGCCCTGGATCAACGCGTAACTGATGACGTAGCCGGCGTACCAGGCGTAGGTGACGTCGCGCAGCATCAGCGCGAAGCAAAACGCCATCAGCACCATCGCCAGCATCACCGCGAAGCAGGCGCTGGCGAAGACCAGCCACTGCGCGTCCTGCTGCATGTACTCGCCCCAGGATTCCAGATGGAAGCGCACCGGTGCGCTCAGCGTCTGCGAGGGCTCGAATTTCAGCAGGATCGGCGTCGACGCGGCCACGCCGGCGGGTAATTGCCAGGCCAGCCGACCGTGGCCGTGGGTCGATGCGTTGAAGTCGTCCAGCGCCAGGGTCTGCGGCTGATCGCTGCCGAACACGGTGACCGTGCCCAGTGTGGGCGGGTAGATCGTCAGCACCCGCGCCGTGTTGTCCCAGGGCGGCTGCGGCGTGATCACCACCCAACTGCCGGTGCCGTTCTGCGGGAACCGCTGCAGCAGGGACGGATCGAAACTCTTCAGCAGGCCGGCATGGTATTCGTCCAGCACGGTCTGCGGCGTGTCGCCGGTGCGTGCCTCGCGCCAGGCGCCGTTCAGTGGAGTGGAGGCGTGGGCCGCGCCCAGCCCGAGCCACAACAGGCCCAGCACGAAGCCGCACCATGACCGCCTGGAGCGGATCGATGTCGGCGTTGTGACAAGCCTCTCCATTTGCTTCTCCCCGCTATGCGACCATCCTGCAGGGCTACATGCGGATGACGCGCACTGCCGAGCCAATGAGACCTGCGGCCGGACACTTCCCGTGCCGCCGAACGTCCCGCCCGATGGATCACCACTGCAGTTGCCGTGCGGCGCGCATGGCAACTCGCGAAGTTGCACCATCTTTCATCCTGGTGTCAAGCACGGGCCGTGCCAGTGTGGCTGTATATGCCCCAGGGCTTCCCTCCACTTGATCACGGGCGTCTGTTCCGGCCGCCGGTCGGTCGCGGGCTTGGCCGAAGTGGTTCATTCCGGACGCGGAGGGTCATCCGTGGCGATTCGGGGCATGCTGCGGAGCGGCGACATCGACGGCCAGTGAGGGTCGCCAGCCCGGTGCCGGGAGAGTGTCGGCACCAAGCCGCTCAGCCGACCAACCAGCCCGCAAAAGCCATCCAGGCCGGGGTGCCGGCCAGCCACAGGCGCAGCGGTTGCGACACGATGATCACGGCGGCTCCCCAGCCGAACGCCGGATGCAGGCGGCGCTGCCGGATCGTGTCGATGGCGATGCAGGCGAGGATGAGCAGGTCGGCAAGGCCGAAGAACGCGAGCGGCCCGCCGTGGCGGATGAAATCCAGCGGCAGCCGGGCGATCGCCGCCGTGAGGATGCCGAGCGTGGCCAGCAGCATCAGCCGCCGGTGGAAGTCGCTGCGCCGGCGCAGCAGCAGGCCGCTGCCGGCAATGCCGGCGAATACCAGGATGTCGAAGATCGGCACGCTGAGGAAGATCAGCGGCGGGATCCCCGGCGGTCCGGCATGGCGCCGTGCGCCTTCGATCGCGGTGGCGATGCCGAGGATCGGGATCAGCACCACCAGTGCGGCGCCGAACAGGCCGAGTCGCCGGTGCAGGCGGATGCGATGCGATTCGACCAGCCAGACCTGGGTCGCGAACACGACGAACCACGCGCTCATCACCAGGCCGTGCACATGCACCAGCGTGGGCAGCGTGGGCGTGCCGAACCAGGCCTTCAGGTAATAGGTTTGCGCGAAGCCGGCGAACACCACCAGTGCCGCGACGATGGCGGCCCATCGGTACAGGCGTTGCAGGGTACCGGGACGACGGCTTTCAGGAACGGCGACCATGGCATCACTCTCCAGCCGGGCAATGGATGGCCGGCATCGACGAACCGATTCGGGATGGATGCGCGCCCCCGTCGCACCGCCGCGATGCTAGGCCGATTGCCGGGGGCAGGCAAGCCGCGGGAGCAGCGGCGCCATGGAACTACTCACGCGGGCCGGCGCGCGCCCAGCGTCACCAGCAATTCCTGCGCGCTGCGGATGCGCTCGCTGGCGCCGGGGAGATCCAGGATCACCTTCAGCTTGTCCTGGCCGTCCAGCTTGTACACGCGCGGCTGGCGCTGGATCAGCTGGATGATGGTCATCGGGTTCACCTCGGGCTTCTCGCGGAACACGATGCGGCCGCCGTTCGCGCCGAAGTCGAGTTTGCGGATGCCGAGCGGGGTGGCCATCAGCTTCAGGCTGGCCACGGCGAACAGCTGCTTGGTGGGAGCGGGCAGCAGGCCGAAGCGGTCGATCATCTCCACCTGCAGGTCGCGCAGGTCGTCTTCGTGGCGGGCGCTGGCGATGCGCTTGTACAGGGTGAGACGTGCGTGCACGTCGGGCAGGTAGTCGTCGGGAATCAGTGCAGGCAGATGCAGCTCGACTTCGGTTTCGTGCTCGGAACTCAAGTCGAAGTCCGGCACCTTGCCCGACTTCAGCGCGCGCACCGCGCGGTCGAGCAATTCGGTGTACAGGCCGAAGCCGATCTCCTGGATCTGCCCGGACTGTTCGTCGCCCAGCAGCTCGCCGGCGCCGCGGATTTCCAGGTCGTGCGTGGCCAGGGTGAAGCCGGCGCCGAGTTCTTCCAGCGAAGCCAGCGCTTCCAGCCGCTTCTGCGCATCGGCGGTGATCGAACGGCGGTCGGGCACCACCAGGTACGCATACGCGCGGTGGTGCGAGCGCCCGACGCGGCCGCGCAACTGGTGCAGCTGGGCCAGGCCGAAGCGGTCGGCACGGTCGATGATGATGGTGTTGGCGGTGGGGATGTCGATGCCGGTTTCGATGATGGTGGTGCATACCAGCACGTTGAAGCGCTGGCGGTGGAAATCCGCCATCACGCCTTCCAGTTCGCGCTCGGGCATCTGGCCGTGGGCGATGCGGATGCGCGCATCGGGCACCAGTTCCTCCAGCTCGCGCACGGTGCGTTCGATGCTCTGCACCTCATTGTGCAGGAAGTACACCTGGCCGCCGCGCGACAGCTCGCGCTGCAGCGCCTCGCGGATCGTCGCCGGGTCCCACGCCGAGATGAAGGTGCGCACGGCGGTGCGGTGTGCCGGCGGCGTGGCGATCAGCGACAGGTCGCGCAGGCCGGCCATCGCCATGTTCAGCGTGCGCGGAATCGGCGTGGCGGTCATCGTCAGAAGGTCGACTTCGGCGCGCAGTTTCTTCAACTGCTCCTTCTGGCGCACGCCGAAGCGCTGTTCCTCGTCGACGATGACCAGGCCGAGATTCTTGAACTTGACGTCCGGCTGCAACAGCTTGTGCGTGCCTACGATCACGTCGATCTGGCCGTCGGCCAGGCGTTTCAGCGCGTCGTTCACTTCCTTGGTGGACTTGAAGCGCGACAGCACGTCCACGCGCACCGGCCAGTCGGCGAAGCGGTCGGCGAAATTGCGGTAGTGCTGCTGGGCGAGCAGGGTGGTCGGCACCAGCACGGCGACCTGCTTGCCGGCGGTGGCGGTGGCGAACGCGGCACGCAGCGCGACTTCGGTCTTGCCGAAGCCGACGTCGCCGCAGATCACCCGGTCCATCGCGCGCGGCGCGGCAAGATCGTCCAGCACCGCCTCGATCGCGCTTTCCTGGTCGGGAGTTTCCTCGAACGGGAAGGTGCTGCCGAATTCCTCCACCAACTGGCGATCGATCGGCAGCGATTCGCCGCCACGCGCCTGGCGCTGCGCATAAATCGCCAGCAGCTCGGCGGCCACATCGCGTACTTTCTCGGCGGCCTTGCGGCGTGCGCGTTCCCACGCGTCGCCGCCCAGCGAGTGCAGCGGCGCCAGCTCCGGCGCGGTGCCGGAGTAGCGGCTGACCAGGCCGAGCTGCGCCACCGGCACGTACAGCTTGTCGCCCTTGGCGTACTCGATGGTGAGGAACTCGCCATCCATGCCGCCCACGTCCATCGAGACCAGGCCCTGGTAGCGGCCCACGCCGTGATCGACGTGCACGATCGGCGCGCCCGGAGTGAGTTCGGTGAGGTCGCGGATGATCGCTTCGGGGTCGCGTGCGGTGCCGCGGCGGCGCTTGCGGTCGCGCTCGCTGCGCACCCGCTCGCCGTACAGCTCGCGCTCGGTGAGCACGGTGAGCGCGGGTTTGGTGACGGCGAAGCCCTGTTCCAGGCTCGCGATGGTGATGGCAAAACGTTGTGCATCTTCAGCAAGGAAGGACGTCCAGCCGTCCACGTTATCCGGTTTCATCCCGGCGCCGGCCAGCGTCTCGATCAACGCCTCACGCCGCCCCGCCGAATCCGCGGCGATCAGCACCCGGCCCGGATAGCTGGCCAGGAAATGCCGCAGCGACGTGCCCGGTTCCTCGCCTTTGCGATTCAGCGGCAGCTCCGGCGCCGGCTGGGTGCCGGTGTCGACAGCGTGCTCGTGGCCGGCGTCGACCACCTCCACGCGCAGCCGCTTGTTGAGTCGCTCGCGCAACTGTTCCGGCGGCAGGTAGAGTTCGGCCGGCGGCAACACCGGGCGCTCGATGTCGTGCGCGCGCTGGTCGTAGCGTTCGGCGGTTTGCATCCAGAACTGGTCGGCCGCTTCGCCGGCGCCTTCGCCGAGCACGAACAGCGCATCGTCGGCGAGGTAATCGAAAAGAGTTGCCGTCTGTGCGAAGAACAGCGGCAGGTAGTACTCGATGCCGCCGGGCGTGACGCCTTCCTTCATGTCCTGGTACAGCGGGCAGCGGCGCACGTCGATCGGGAAGCGCTCGCGCAGGTTGCCGCGAAACTCCTTCGCTGCCTCGTCGGTGAGCGGAAACTCGCGCGCAGGCAGCAGCTCGACCCGGTCCACCTGCTGCTGCGAGCGCTGGGTTTCCGGGTCGAAGCTGCGGATCGACTCCACTTCGTCGTCGAACAGCTCGATGCGGTACGGCTCAGCCGTACCCATCGGGAAAATGTCGAGCAGGGCGCCGCGCACCGCGAAGTCGCCCGGCTCGGCCACCTGCGGCACGTTGCGGTAGCCGGACGCTTCCAGCCGGCGCTGTTCGCCGGCGAGGTCGAGCTTCTGCCCCTTCGCCAGCACCAGCCCGGAGCCGGTGATGTGCGAGTGCGGCGCGATCCGCTGCATCAGCGTGGCCACCGGCACGACGAGCACGCCGCGCTTCACGTTCGGCAGCTGGTACAGCGTGGCGATGCGCTGCGAGACGATCTCCGGGTGCGGGCTGAACGCGTCGTAGGGCAGGGTTTCCCAGTCCGGGAAATGCAGCACCGGCAGGCCGCCGGCGAAGATCTTCAGCTCGGACTCCAGCGCCTGCGCGCGCTGGGTATCGCGCGCCACCACCACCAACAGGCCCTCGTGCGTGCGTGCCGCTTCGGCAAGCAGCAGCGCCCGGGCGGAGCCGTGTGGCGGCGTCCAGTAGCGGCGTTGCTTGGGGGTGGTCGGCAGGGGCGGGTGTTTGATCGGGCTGGGCATAGGGACGCATGTTCAAGGCGCCGCCATCGAGCCGCGCCGGGGAAAGCGGGCAAGTGTAACGCGATGGCTCCGACAGGCCCCGCCCGCAGTTGCGGCCTTACAGCTTCAACGTGATCTGTGCCGTGCCCGGTTCGTCCGGCATCACCCGTTGAGTGAAGCCCAGTTCCTTGCACAGCTGCAGCATCGGCCGGTTTTCCTGCAGCACGTAGCCCCACAGCTCGGCGAGGCCGCGGCGGCGGCAGTCGTCGACCAGCCGCTGCATCAGCAGCGCGCCGAGGCCGAGCCGGCTCCAGTCCTGTTCCACCAGTACAGAGAACTCGGCGCTGTCGGTGGCCTCGTCGACGAAGATCCGACCCACGCCACGCATCTCGGCCGGCTTGATGGACTCGTCCATCAGCACATAGGCGGTCTCCAGCGCAGGGTCGATGCGGCACAACCGTTGCGCCATCGGCGCGGGCAGCTCGGACATCGCATGCAGGAAGCGCCGGCGGATGTCCTCCGGCGACAGCCGGGTGAAGCAGCGCTGCATTGCGGCCACGTCGCCCGGCTCGATCGGCCGCAACACCAGCTCGCGACCGTCCTGGGTACGCACCTGCTCGCCGTGCGACGACGGCGCCACCTTGGGGCGCGCGAAGCGCTCGCTGCTGCGTGGCGGCAACGAGGCGTAACGGGACGGGGCAGAGAAGTCGATGGCAGGAATCATGGCAGCTCCATACTTTTGCGTATTGTGTGCAATGCAACATGAATTTGCAATGACGAACCCCGCGGTGAGCTGTCGCATAGGTGTGGAGCCATCGCTGTGATCGGTCGGCCCATGTTGCAGTACGGGGTAGTGTGGGCGTGGCAGACAGGAAGCGCACCACCCCGCACAATGCGAGGCTGGATTTCTTCGGAGCACGGCATGACCCGTAAACCGGCAAGCGGACTCACCGCGGCCCAGTTGAAAGCGCTGTGCGGCCACTGGCCCGGCGTCACCCGCGATACCAAGTGGGGCGTCGACATGGTGTTCAGCGTGGGCGGCAAGATGTTCGCGGTGATGCCGTCGGACGGCAGTGAAGGCGGCCGGCTGTCGTTCAAGGTGGCCGACGAGCGCTTCCTCGAACTCACCGATCAGCCCGGCATCATCCCTGCACCGTATCTGGCACGCGCGCACTGGATCTCGATCACCGAGCCGCAGCGTTTCGCCACCGCGGAACTGGAGACCTTCATCCTCGACGCCTATACGCTGATCCGCGCGAAGCTGACGAAAAAATTGCAGGCGGAGCTGGGGCCGCTGCCGACAGTCAAGGCGGGAAGATGAAACAGCATCTCGGCGCATTGGCGCTGCTGGTCGCCGACTACGACGCGGCGATCGCCTGGTACACCCGCGCGCTCGGCTTCGAGCTGGTCGAAGACACCGACATGGGCGACGGCAAGCGCTGGGTGCTGCTGGCGCCGCCCGGTTCCAGCGAAACCCGCTTGCTGCTGGCCAAGGCGAAAGGCGACGAGCAGGCCTCGCGCATCGGCAACCAGACCGGCGGCCGCGTGTTCCTGCTGCTCCACACCGACGACTTTCAGCGCGACTGGCAGCGCATGCGCGCCGAAGGCGTGCACTTCCGCGAGGAACCACGCCACGAGGTTTACGGTACCGTCGCGGTATTCGAGGATCTGTACGGCAATGGCTGGGACTTGCTGGAACTGAAGCGCTGACGCGTTACCAGATCAGGTCGTCCGGCACCTGGAACTGTTTGTAGTACTCGTCGTCCGCGTCGTTGCCGCTGCCGGCTTCGGCGTGGCCGTGATCGAGTACGATCATCGCCGCGTCGCGCTCGGCCACCTTGTCCGCGGCGACCCGTGGCAGCAACTCGTAGCCCTGGTCGTGACGCACGATCACCAGCGTGCCGCTGGCCAGCTGCGCACGCAGCGCCTCGTTCACCAGCACGTCCCGGATCTTGTCGCCGTCGGTAAAGCGATAGGCGATCTCGCCCTCGCGCTTCACCTTGTGCGCCTCGACAATCTGCCGCACCTGCGCGCGCGCCTCGTTCACTCGCACCTGCGCATTGCGCTCGGCGGCCATGGCACGATCGCGCTCGGCCTTCTCCGCCTGCAGCCGCCGCGCCTCCGTCTCCTCAGCACTCGGCGCCGCCGGCCCCTTGCCCTTGTGCTTCTTCGCCTGCTCGCGCACGACTTGCGCGGCCTTGGCCTTGTTGACCAGACCGGCCTTGAGCAGTTGTTCTTGCAGGGGATTGCGCATGGGGATCGTGGATGGCTGGGTGAAGTAATGGGCGGGATTGTAGCGTGGGCGTTGGCATGCGCCCGCCGCAGTGACGATCGGGTTGAGGGCTGAGCACGTTCGCGATTGCCGGGTGACCCTGCGGGAAGCCTGGGGATTCGGCGCATCGGTGCGGTTCGTGGCCTTCGTCGCGAAGCGCATAATGCCGGCAGTGAAATGTGGCTAAAGGAGCATGCGGTGGAAGCGAATTCAGTGACTGGGCAACCACACGGGGCGGCGGTGCCGGCTACGCAAGCCGGGCGGATGCGGGCGGCGGTCGATCGGGCTGTTGCCGTCGGGCCAGGCTTTCTGCGCGGCGACATCGATGCGGATCACATGGCAAACACGATGGTCCAGGCGGTGCGCAACTACACCGAACAGGAGCAGGCTGCAGGCAGTGACGGTGTGTCGCGGGGCGCGGAAACCCAGGCGTTGCAGGGTGTCCTCACGGAGCTGATGGCGTGTGGCTCGGGCTACCTCGCGGGTCGTTACGACGCTGCCTGCGTCGCACGCACGATGACGCAGATAGTCCACGAGTTCGGGCCGCACTGACGATCAGGGGTACATCACCGACTGGCTTCGGATCGCAGCCCGGGCCGGCGGTGATGTGCGGAGTTGTCTATGCCGCGTGCTTCCGGCCGAGGGATGAAGTCCCTGCCGTTCGCATGCCGTCATTCAATCCGCGTTGTCCGGTTCGAAAAAGCTCCACCGCACATCGGCGAACTCCGCCTTCATCGCGGCCTCGACGGTATTGATGGCGGCGATCAGTTGCTGATTGTCGGCGGCCGGCTGCATGCGCGCCTTCACCGCCACCATCACGTCAGGGCCCATCTGCAGGGTGAGCAGGTTCAGCACTTCGGCGACTTCCGGGCGCGTGTCGAGGAAGGCCAGCAGTTCGTCGCGGCGGCGCGGTTCGACACCTTGGCCGATCAGCAGCGCCTTCACCTCGATCGCCACCAGCACCGCCACCACGATCAGCAGCACGCCGATCGCGATGGTGCCGGCGGCGTCGAACATCAGGTTGCCGGTGAGCATGGTGGCGCCCACGGCGATCGCGGCCAGGCACAGGCCGAGCAGGGCGGCCAGGTCTTCGCCGAAGATCACCAGCAGTTCGCTGGAGCGGGTCTGGCGGAACCACGTCCACAGATCCTGCTCGCCGCGGGCCTTGTTCACTTCCTGCAGGCAGCCGCGCATCGAGATGCCTTCGACCACGATGCCGAACACCAGCACGCCCAGCGCCAGCCACGGCCACTTCAGCGGTTCGGGGTTGGACAGCTTGTGGATGCCTTCGTAGATCGAGAACATGCCGCCCACGCTGAACAGCAGGATGGCGACGAGGAACGACCAGAAGTACAGCGCGCGACCCCAGCCCAGCGGAAATTCGTCGGACGGTGGGCGCTTGGCTTGGCGGATGCCGAGCAGCAGCAGGCCCTGGTTGCCGCAGTCGGCCAGCGAGTGCACGGCCTCGGCCATCATCGCGCCGGAACCGGTGACGAAGGCGGCGAACAGCTTGGCCACGAAGATGGCGAAGTTGGCGCCCAGCGCGAGCAGGATGGCCTTGATCGGGTTGGCGTGACCGGATGACATGCGGCTTCAATCCTCGGGAATGAGTCGCGCAGTCTACCGGTCGCGTCGCCGACTGCGAATGGATCAGCGGATACCGACGCCCAGGCCCACGCCGAAGCGGACGTTGTTGCGGCCCTTGTTCATCTCGTCGGCGGTCCACACATGCGACTGCGCCACGCTGACCAGCGGGAATACGTAGTCGGCCTCGCCGACCTTGCCGGCGCGGCTGCCGCTGAGCTTGCCGTCGACCGTCATCAGCGCGCCGGACGGGTAGTCCAGCGGTTCCACGTAACCGGGCATCACCGCGATGAAGCGGCCGTTGCCGCTGTCGTTCGCCTTCGGCCGCTGCGAGGAGTCCAGCGGGTAGGCCAGCAGTTCGATCTCGCTGTGGTCGCTGAACACCTTGACCTGCACGATGCGCCCGCCCCAGATCACCTCGCTGTTGCTGAAGTTTTCCGGTGATTGCGCTACCTGGAACGGCGCGGCGGTGACCGCGGCGCCGGTGGTCTTGTAGATCGGCGCCGGGGCGCAGGCGGCCAGCATCAGCAGGGCGGCCGGCGCGGCGAGGCGGGTCAGCATGAAGGCGGGGCGGGTGCGCATGGTCGTGCTCCTGGAGGAAGCCGGTGGATGTGCCGAGCTTAGCGGCGACCCGGCGGCCGCGGTAGTCGCGAGGCGGGCAACGGGCTGGGCGTGTTCAGCATGCTGCCGGCTTCGTCCAGCAGCCAGTCCAGCTTCCATTCGGCCGGGCGGTCCTGCGACAGCAGGCTGGCCAGCACGCGCAGCGGTTCGCGCAAGGTGTCGTCGAGGTTCCACGGCGCGTTGAGGATGACCATGCCCGAGCCGTTGAGGCGCAGCGGCGAATCGTCCGGATGCACCAGCAGCTCGGCGCGCAGGATGCGCTTCACTCCGCTGTGCTGCAGCTTGCGCAGGAACGGCTGCACCTGGCTGCGCAACTTGATCGGGTACCACACCGCGTAGACGCCGGTGGGCCAGCGCAGCAGGGCCGACTTCAGCGCCTGCTCGATCAACTTGTACTCGGCGTCCTGCGCCTCGTACGGCGGGTCGATCAGCACCAGGCCGCGCTTCTCCTTCGGCGGCAGCAGCGCCTTCAGTGCCTCGTAGCCGTCGCGCTGATGCACGTGCACCTGTGGATTGCCGCGGAACAGGTCGCGCAGCTTGGACGCTTCCTCGGTGTGCAGTTCGCACAACTGCGCGCTGTCGTCCGGGCGCAGCAGGCGGGCGACCTGCAGCGGTGAGCCGGGATAATGCTTCAGGCCTTGCTCGTTGTCTTCGCTCTTGAGGATGCTGGCGCGCCAGCGCTGCAGCAGCGGCGGCACTTTCTCGGCCGGGTGCAGGCGCGCGATGCCGTCCTTGTGCTCGCCGGTCTTGCGCGCCTCGAAGCCGTCCAGCGGGTAGTTGCCGCTGCCGGCGTGGGTGTCGATGTAGCAGAACGGCGAGGATTTGGCCTGCATCGCCTCGATCAGCGCGAGCAGCACGGTGTGTTTCAGGACATCGGCGAAATTGCCGGCGTGATAGGCGTGGCGGTAATTCATGGCGGTCACGGCGGGCGGGGTGGCCCAGTATAGAGGGCCGTGTCGGGGCATAACGGTGTGGCGAACGCCGGCGCGGCGGTTGGCGTGTAACCATCCCTACACATGGGCTGGTGCACGCTCGGCCCGTTGCCTTGCGCAACCGGTCGGGCGTGACGGCCTGATTGCCCACTTCAGCGGAGAAACATCATGAAGTTTTCGCCGAAATTGATCGCCGCAACGACGGCGCTTGGTCTGTGCATGGCAGCCGGCACGGTGTACGCCCAGGACGCCACACCGATGACGCCCGCGCCAGCCGCCAGCAGCATGGGGCACATGAGTAGCGGCTCGATGCAGCACAAGATGATGAAGCACGACCGGAATGGCAGCATGCACAAGATGCCGGCCACGGTGACCTCGGCCGATGCCAAGACGGGTGTCGTGGAGGTGACTACCGCGGGCATGTCGCTGAAAGTGCACTTCCCACCGGCGTCGATGGCCAAGCTCAAGGCCGGCGACAAGATCGTCCTGCACATGGGTTACAGCACGCCGTGACCGGTCTGTACCGGCGTCCAGGGTTGAGCGATGCGCGATTGCGCGGTTAAGCTCCGCCGATGACGTTCTCGCTACGCCAGTTCGCCCGCTCGCGTCGCCTCCGTGCGATGGGCGTGCTGGCGTGGCTGATGCTGGTCATCAGCTCACTGGCGGCTGCGCCGCCGGGAACCGCCGTGGTGCCGCACGCCCACGCCATGGCCGCGACGGTGGCGATGGTCGGTGGCGAGCGTGCCGATCAAGCCGCACCCGTGACGGCAGCTGCGTCCGCTGGTGCCGAGCAGGTGGATTGCTGCGGCGACCTGACCGCCCACCATTATTGCGTCTGCGCGGCGATGTGCGTTACTGCGCTGACGCCGATGGTGGCGTTGACGCTTGCTCCGGTGGCGGCGACCGCGGTTTACGCAATGCCGCGGCGGATCACCCCGCCCGCGCTGGTTACCGCGCCTCCGCTGCGACCGCCGGCGGCCTGAACTCTCCCTCGTTGTTGCCGAGCTTTGCTCACGCCGGTCGCGTGCCGATCGGTGTGTCCCGTGCTTGCGATCGGTGTCGATGCGCTCGATGCCGTCGCATTGGAGAGATTCCATGAACCTGTTTTCCCCGTCGCCGCTCGATCTGTCGCGACGCCGTTTCGTGCAGGGCGTCGCCATTGGCACCGCCGCGGCCGGCCTCGGCCTGCTGCGTCCGTCGAATGCCTGGGCGCTGACCAGCCCCGGCCAACCCACCGTGCTCGGCGGCACCGATTTCGCGCTGGACATCGCCGAGACCGCCGTCAACTTCACCGGCGCGGCGCGGCCGGCGACCACCGTCAACGGCAGCGTGCCCGGCCCGCTGCTGCGCTGGAAGCAGGGCACCACGGTGAACCTGCGCGTGACCAACCGCTTGCGCGTGCCCACCTCGATCCACTGGCACGGCATCATCCTGCCGTTCCAGATGGATGGCGTGCCTGGCTTCAGCTTCGACGGCATCGCGCCAGGCGAAAGCTTTCTCTACCGGTTCCAGGTGCGCCAGAGCGGCACCTACTGGTATCACTCGCATTCGGGGTTCCAGGAACAGAACGCGTTGTACGGCCCGCTGGTGATCGAGCCAGCCGGCCCCGAGCGCTACCCCACGGATCGCGACTACGTGGTGATGCTCAACGATTGGACCGACGAGGATCCCGAGCGCATCTACGCCAAGCTGAAAAAGCAGAGCGACTACTACAACTTCGCCCAGCCCACCGTGCCGGATTTCTTCCGCGATGTGCGCGAGCAGGGGCTGGGCCGGGCGCTGGCGATGCGCAGGATGTGGAACGCCATGCGCATGAACCCGACCGACTTGGGCGACGTCTCCGGCTACACCTATACCTACCTGATGAACGGCGCCGCGCCGGCCGGCAACTGGACCGGCATCTTCAAGCCCGGCGAGAAGATCCGGCTGCGCTTCATCAACGGTTCGTCGTCGACCATCTTCGACGTGCGCATTCCCGGCCTGAAGATGACGGTGATCGCCGCCGATGGCCAGGACGTGCAGTCGGTGCCGGTCGACGAATTCCGCATCTCGGCGGCCGAAACCTACGACGTCATCGTCGAGCCGCAGGACGAGCGTGCATACACCCTGTTCGCCCAGTCGATCGACCGCAGCGGTTATGCGCGCGGCACGCTGGCGCCGCGGCAGGGCATGTCCGCCGAGGTGCCGGCGCTGGACCAGCGCGTGTGGCTGGGCATGCAGGACATGATGGGCGCGATGCCGCACGCGGACCACGGCGGTGGCCATGCCGCGATGCCCGGCATGGATCACGGCAACATGGTCGGCATGACGGCTGCATCCGCACCCGTCGTACGCCACGCCCGCACCGAATACGGCCCCGGCGTGGACATGCATGTCGACATGCCGCGCAGCAATCTCGACGATCCGGGCATCGGCCTGCGCGACAACGGACGCCGCGTGCTGACCTACGCCGACCTGCACACCATCGGCGGGCCGATCGATGCGCGTGAACCCGGCCGCGAGATCGAGCTGCATCTGACCGGCAACATGGAGCGCTTTATCTGGTCGTTCGACGGCGTGAAGTTCTCCGACGCCAAGCCGGTGCATTTCAATACCGGCGAGCGGCTGCGCATCGTGCTGGTCAACGACACCATGATGAACCACCCGATCCACCTGCACGGCATGTGGAGCGAACTGGAAAATCCGGACGGCCAGTTCCAGGTGCGCAAGCACACCATCAACGTGCAGCCGGCGCAACGCATCACCTATGCGGTGTCGGCCGATGCACCGGGGCGCTGGGCCTACCACTGCCACCTGCTGTACCACATGGAGGCGGGCATGTTCCGCGAAGTGGTGGTGTCATGAGGATGCTTCGCCGCAATACCTCGATCGTTCCGCTTCGTTCGGCGTTGCTGGCTGCACTGCTGCTGGCGTTGCCGCTGGCAGCAGTGGCGCAGAGCGCTCCCGCCTCGTCGAGCAGCACGGCGCCGACGGGCATGGGTGCCATGCCGGGCATGGATCACGCCGGCATGCACGACATGGCGATGCCGGCCACCGCAGACAGCGCCACGAAACCGGCGATGAAAACGCCGGTCGAGAAGACGCCGCATGCTCCGGCCACACCGGCACCTTCGTCCGTCGGAGCGCATGACATGGGCGGCATGGATCACGGCACGGTGCTGCAGATGGATCACGGCCCGATGCACGGCATGGATCACCAGGCGATGCCTGGCATGAGCCGCGGCGCGACGCACAACATGGATTCGATGCCGGGCATGACGATGGGGCCGATGCAGGGCGGCCGCGCGCCGGCGGATGCACGCAGCGGCGATTATTCCGACGGCATCGCCGCCAGCCCCGCGCATGAGCTGCACATGCACGGCGGCGCACCGGCCGGCATGCTGCTGATCGATCAACTGGAGGCGTTCCGCGGCCGCGACGCCAACGGCCAGAGCTGGGAAATCCAGGGCTGGTACGGCAACGACAGCGACAAGCTGTGGCTGCGCAGCGAAGGCGAACGCAGTCGCGGCAAGCTCGAAGACGGCAACGTGGAGGTGCTCTGGAATCGCAACATCGCCACGTTCTGGAGCACGCAACTGGGCGTGCGCCACGACTTCGGCGAAGGCCCGGCGCGCAATTGGGCCGCGTTCGGCGTGCAGGGCCTGGCGCCGTACTGGTTCGAGCTGGAGGCGACCGGTTACGTCGGCACTGGCGGCCGCACGGCGGCACGCCTGCGCGCGGAATACGAGTTGCTGTTCACCCAGCGGCTGATCCTGCAGCCGGAAGCGGAGATCAACCTGTACGGTAAAAGCGATCCGCAGCGACGCATCGGCCGCGGTATCTCCGATGTACAGTTCGGCCTGCGCCTGCGCTACGAGATTCGCCGTCAGTTCGCTCCGTACGTCGGGGTGAACTGGGTACGCCGCGTTGGCACCAGCGCCGACTACGCACGACAGGATCGCCAACCCGTGCTCGACCGGCAGATCGTTGCCGGCGTGCGCATCTGGTTCTGAGGAGAACGCAGCATGAAACAGCAGATCAAGCAGCATGGCATCACCGTCGCCGTTGTCCTGGGCGTTTTTGTCATCGGCGCGGGCGTGTTCGTGTACTCGGGCCGCTACGACATGGGTGCCGATGCCCCTCACACCAAACCCGTCTTCGCCGTCATGCAGGCCATGCGCGAGCGTTCGATCGAGGTGCACTCGAAAGACATCCAGGTGCCCAACCTCAATGATGAGCAGCTGATCCTCAAGGGAGCCGGCCAGTACGCGGCGATGTGCACCGAGTGCCATCTGAAGCCCGGCATGAAAGATTCGGAAATCCGCCCGGGCCTGTACCCGCAGCCGCCGAACCTGTCGCAGGTGCGGGTCGCGCCGAAGGAAGCGTTCTGGGTGATCAAGCACGGCATCAAGATGAGCGCGATGCCGGCGTGGGGACTCAGCCACGACGATCCCACCATCTGGAGCATGGTCGCCTTCCTGCAGAAGCTGCCCGACATGACGCCGGCGCAATACAGGGACATGGTGGCAAAGGCTCCGCCGGATGAAGACATGGACATGGACGACGAGGGTGGCCACAGCCACAGCCGTGCGGCGACCGCCGCGGATAGCGATGCTCACGAACACGCCGCCGGCACTCCGGCGGTCGAGACGCCGCTGTCGATGGAGGGAATGAAGCCGAACGCGGCACCCGCGGCCGAAGCCGTGGCGCGGGCGTTCCAGGCGGCGTTGCAGCGCGGCGATCGCGCCGCCGTGCTTGCGTTGCTGGCGCCCGATGTCAGCATCAGCGAAGGCGGCCAGACGCAGACGCGCGACGACTATGCCAGCGGTCACCTGGGCGAGGACATCGCCTTCCTGAAAACCGCGCGGATCACGCCGGTCTCGCTGGGCTCGATGCCGATGGGCGATACCGCGATGGTCGGCAGCGAAAGCGACATGCAGGCCACGGTCAAGGGCAAGCCGGCCACGCTGCGCAGCCGCGAGATGCTCAACCTCAGAAAAGACGGCGACAGCTGGAAGATCGTGTCCATCCAGTGGCAAACCACCCCCGTGCCAGAAAAATGACCAGGAGAATGACGATGAAACGATGGCTTTCCCGCCTGGGCATCAGCCTGCTGTTTGCCGCGCTGTTCGCGCCGGTGGCGATGGCGGCGAACGCGTTCGATGTATACAGCGATCCGTCCTGCGGCTGTTGTGGCGCGTGGGTCGGTTACATGCGCGCGCAGGGCTACACCGTCACCGTGCATCAGGATCAGCCGATGGCGGCGGTGAAGGCGCGGTTCGGCGTGCCGCCGGGCGCCATGTCCTGCCATACCGCGCTGATCGACGGCTACGTGATCGAGGGGCATGTGCCGGTGGAGGACATCCGCCGCCTGCTGGCCGAGCGACCGGACGCGCGTGGCCTGGCCGCGCCCGGCATGCCGATGGGTTCGCCCGGCATGGAGATGGGCGCGTCCGAACGCTATGACGTGGTGTTGATCGGTCACGATGGCTCGACCCGCGTTTATGCGAGCCACGGCCCGGGCGCGTGAACAACGCCGACGCGTCATTGGCGTTGCTGCTCGCTTGACCCGCGTCAATCGCCGGCTCGACCCGTTTGCATTACAGTGGCGTCGGCATGAAGCGCGCATTCCACCTCCGCCCGCGTACCCGCCGCCGCCTTGCGTGGCTGGTGGCCTTGCTGCTGTTGTGGCAGCAGGTGGCGGTGGCTGCGTACGCCTGTACCACCATGCCGGCATCGCCGGCTGCGGTGGCGACGCAGGCGAATGCGCCTTCGATGGCGGCGATGGGCGACGGCTGCGCTGAAATGCCGGCGGCTCCGGTCGCCCCGATCTGCCAGCAACACTGCCAACCCGAGCATGCCACCCAGGTCGACGTCCGCACCGCCTCGGTGCCGTTCAATGCGCTGGCCGCGCTGCCGCCGATGTCGTTGTCCGTGGCGGCCGTGACATTGCCGTCGCATCGAACCCTGGCGCATCTCGAGCGTTTGCGCACGCCGCCACCCACACCCACGTTGTTGTACTGCTCGCTCCTGATTTGATCTGACACGTCGCGGTATTCACCGACGTGGCGTCGTGCCCGCTTTGGCAAGACGCAAATGCAGATCGACGGAGTGTTCACCCATGTTCTCCCTTCACTTTGCCCGGCACCTGATGGTGACGGGTCTGGCCGCGCTCCTGTGGGGAGCCGTGGCTGCGACGGCGCGTGCCGCCGAACCGCCGCTGACACTGGAAGCGGCTGTCCAGCAAGGCCTGGCGCGGGCGCCGCAACTTGAAGCGCGCGCCGCCGACATCGCGGCGACGCGCGAGGAAGCGGCGCGTGCCGGCCGACTGCCGGACCCCACCCTGACGTTCGGGCTTGCCAATTATCCGGTCACCAGCCCGGGCGCTTTCAGCCTGCGTTCGGACGAGATGACCGCGCGTACGGTCGGCGTGATGCAGGCCATTCCGTCGCGCACGGCGCGTCGCGCGGAGCGTGCCTTGGCCAGCGCGCGGATCGATGCGGCGCAGGCCGATCGCGTGGCCACCGCGCAGAGTGTGCGCGAGCGCATTGCCGATGCCTGGATCGACGCGTGGGCGACCGAGCAGCAGCGTGCGTTGCTGGCCGGCTTGCATGACGAGGCGGCGTTGGCCGTGCGGATCGCGCAGGCCCGTTTGCGCGGCGGCGAAGGCAGTGCGGTCGATGCGCTGGCGGCGCGGGCCGAGAGCGCCACGCTGGACAATCGGCTGGAAGCGGTCGAGGCCGATCTCGCCGCCGCGCAGGCAGGCCTGCAACGCTGGCTGGGGACGCCGCCCGGCGCGCTTGGTACGGCGCCGGACTTCGGTCAATTGCCGATGGATGCCGATCGCCTGGTGTCCGCCGTCGACCGGCAGGCGCCGTTGCAAGCGTGGGCTGCACGCGAACAGGTGGCGCAGGCGGCACTCGAACAGGCGCGCGCGGCCAGGCAGCCGGACTGGAGCGTGAGCGCCAGCTATGGCAAGCGCGCCGCGGGTTTGTCGGACATGGTGATGCTGGAGGTGGGCGTCAGCCTGCCGCTGTTCACGCGCAACCGGCAGGACCGCGGCATCAGCGCCAGGCAGGCGCAATGGGACGCCGTGCAGGCCGATCACGAGGACGCGCGCCGCGCCCAGCGCGAGGCGGTGACGCGGGCGGTGGCTGGCTGGCAAGGCTGGGGGCGACAGATCGCGCGCTATCAGCAGGTCCTGTTGCCGCTGGCACGCGATCGCGCACGAACCGCGCTGGCCGGCTATCGCGGCGGTGGTTCGCTGCAACCGTGGCTGGATGCCCGCCGCGCCGAGATCGAACTGCGCCTGAGCTATGCCGATGCGTTGGCCGCACGCGCACGGCTGTGGGCTTCGCTTGCCTACCTGCTGCCTTCGGAGGTGACGCCATGAAGCGTCTGTTGGTCATCTTTGTCGCCGTCGTCGCGGCCGTTGTCTTGTTCGTCGTCGGTTATCTCGGCGGCCGTCGCCAGGCCGCCACCGCTCCCGCATCGGCGCACCCGTCGGCGACCGCGCCGGACACGGCCGGCAAGGTGCTGTACTGGTACGACCCGATGGTGCCGGAGCAGCATTTCGACAAACCTGGCTTGTCGCCGATGGGCATGGAAATGGTGCCCCGGTATGCCGATACCGGGACGGCCGATGGTGTCGTGCGGATCGATCCGGCGACCGTGCAGAACCTGGGCGTGCGCACCGCGCTGGTCGAGCGCCGCGTCCTGTCGACCGCGCTGCGTGTGCCCGGCACAGTGGCGTGGAATCCACGCGAGGCCACCACGGTCAGTGCCCGCGTCGATGCGGTGATCGGCAAGCTGCGGGTGCGTGCGCCGTACACGCAGGTGACGGCGGGCGAGCCGCTGGCCGACCTGTTGGCGCCGCAGTGGAGCAGCGCGCTGGCTGAGTACGACGCGCTGCAGGGCGCGCAGTCGGCCGACGCGAAGGCCTTGCGCGGCGCCGCGCGCGAGCGCCTGCAGGTACTCGGCCTGACCTCCGCGGATATCCGCGCGGCACGCCACGGTGCGGGCGCGGCGATCACGCTGCATGCGCCGCAGGCCGGCGTGGTCACCACGCTGGATGTGCGCGAAGGGCAGCGGGTCAGTGCCGGGCAGACGCTGATGACGTTGAACGGTCTGGCCACGGTCTGGGTCGAGGCGGCACTGCCGCAGGCGGTTGCCGGCGCGGTGCGCGGCGGTACGCCCGTCACCGTCACGGTCGACGCACTGCCGGGCCAGGAGTTTCACGGCAGCGTGGAGGCGCTGTTGCCGGATATCGACAACGCCACACGCACCCGGCGCGCCCGCATCGTGCTGGCCAACCCGGACGGTCGGCTGAGCCCGGGCATGTTCGTCACCGTGCAATTGCGTCCGGCCGATGGCAAGGCGGTAACGGTGGTACCGGACGATGCGCTGATCGCGACCGGCCAGCAGACGCGGGTGATCGTGGCGGAAACGGACGGCCATTTCCGTCCGGTCGCCGTGCATGCCGGTCGCTCGGCCGATGGCTACACGGAGATTCTGGATGGCGTGCGCGGCGGCGAGAAGGTCGTCGTGTCCGGCCAGTTCCTGATCGATTCGGAGGCCAGCCTGTCCGGCGCGCTGGAGCGTCTGGGTGATGGCCGGGACGCACCCGCAGCGGCCACCAGCGCAGCGGACCATGCGCTGTCCCACCCGATGCCGACGGGAGGCCACCCATGATCGCCGCCCTTATTCGTGCCGCGATCGCGAATCGCATGCTCGTCTTGCTGGCCGCGCTGGTGCTGGCCGCGGCTGGCGTGTTCTCGCTCATGCGCACGCCGCTCGATGCCTTGCCGGATCTGTCGGACACCCAGGTGATCATCCGCACCAGCTGGGCCGGGCAATCGCCGCAGGTGGTCGAGGATCAGGTCACCTATCCGCTGGCCACCACCATGCTGTCGGTGCCTGGCGCCCGGACGGTGCGCGCGTATTCGTTCTTCGGCGACTCTTACGTCTATGTGCTGTTCGACGACAGTACCGACCTGTACTGGGCCCGCTCGCGCGTGCTGGAGTACCTGAGCCAGGTGCGCGGCCAGCTGCCGGCCGGGGTCAATCCGTCGCTGGGCCCCGACGCCACCGGCCTGGGCTGGGTTTACGAATACGCGCTGGTCGACTGCACCGGCAAGCATGATCTTGGCGAACTGCGTGCATTGCAGGACTGGTTCCTGCGCTATCAACTGAAGACCGTGCCCGACGTGGCCGAGGTGGCCAGCCTCGGCGGCATGGAACGCGCCTGGCAGATCGTGCCGGACCCGCAGGCGCTGGCCGCGCGCGGCATCACCGTGGCGCAATTGGCGGATGCGGTGCGCGCGGCCAACGGTGCCAACGGCGGCTCGGTGATCGAGCAGGGCGAGGCGGAGCTGATGGTGCGCAGCGAAGGCTATCTGCGCAGCCGGGCGGACTTCGAGAATGTGCCGATCACCACCCCTGCGAGCGGTGTGCCGGTGCTGCTGCGCGAGGTCGCTGCGGTGCGGCGCGGCCCGACCTTCCGGCGCGGCATCGCCGAGCTGGATGGCCAGGGCGAAGTGGCCGGCGGCATCGTCGTGCTGCGCTCGGGCAAGAACGCGAAGGCCGCGATCGTGGCGGTCAAGGCGAAGCTCGCCGAGCTCAAGCGCAGCCTGCCGGCCGGCGTCGAGATCGTGCCGACCTACGACCGCGCACAACTGATCGACGCGGCGGTGAGCAACCTGTGGGGCAAGTTGTTCGAAGAATTCCTGGTGGTCGCGCTGGTCTGCATACTGTTTCTTGGCCACCTGCGCTCGGCGCTGGTGGCGGTGGTCAGCCTGCCGCTGGGCGTGCTCGTCGCGTTCATCGCGCTGCACCTGCAGGGCGTGACGGCGAACCTGATGTCGCTCGGTGGCATCGCCATCGCGATCGGCGCGATGGTCGATGCGGCGGTGGTGATGATCGAGAACGCGCACCAGCATCTGGAACACTGGCGCGACGCACACGACGGCAAGGAGCCGCAAGGTACGGCACGCTGGTCGCTGATCGCCGACGCGGCGGCGGAGGTCGGCCCGGCGCTGTTTGTCAGCCTGCTGATCATCGCGCTGTCCTTCATCCCGGTGTTTGCGCTGCAGGGGCAGGAGGGCAAGCTGTTCAAGCCGCTGGCGTTCACCAAGACCTACGCGATGGCGGCGGCGGCCGGGCTGGCGGTGACCCTGGTGCCGGTGCTGATGGGCTACCTGATCCGGGGGCGCATTCGCCCGGAGCGCGCCAACCCGCTCAACCGCGGCTTGATCGCGCTGTACCGCCCGATCCTGGAAGCGGTACTGCGCTACCCGAAAGCGACCCTGGCGCTGGCCGGGCTGTTGCTGCTCACCGCGCTGCTGCCACTCGACCGGCTCGGCAGCGAGTTCATGCCGGCGATGGACGAAGGCACGCTGCTGTACATGCCCACCGCGCTGCCCGGGTTGTCCTCGGGCAAGGCTGCGCAATTGCTGCAACTCACCGATCGCATGATCAAGACCGTGCCCGAGGTCGATCACGTGTTCGGCAAGGCCGGGCGTGCCGACACGGCCACCGATCCGGCGCCAATGGAAATGTTCGAAACCACGATCACCTTCAAGCCGAAGGACCAATGGCGGCCGGGCATGACGATGGACAAGATCAAGGCGGAACTGGACCGGGCAGTGCAGGTGCCGGGCTTGACCAACCTGTTCGTGCCGCCGCTGCGCAACCGCATCGACATGCTCGCCACCGGCATCAAGAGTCCGATCGGCATCAAGGTGCTGGGCAGCAACGTCGACAGCCTGCAGGCAGTCGCTGACCGGATCGAGGCGGTGGCGCGCGGCGTGCCCGGGGTGAGTACGGCGATTGCCGAACGGGCCGCCAACGGGCGTTATGTCGACGTGCGCATCCGGCGTGCCGATGCCGCACGCTACGGTCTGACCCAACAGCAAGTGCAGCAGCTGGTAGCGACCGTGGTCGGCGGCGATCCGATTGGCCAGACCGTCGAGGGGCGCGAGCGCTATCCGATCGTGTTGCGTTATCCGCGGGCGGCGCGCGATTCGCTGGCCGCGCTGAGGCAGCTGCCGATCGTCGCGGCAAACGGCGCGCAGCTGACGCTGGGGCAGGTGGCCGATATCAAGGTGGTCGCCGGGCCGTCGATGCTGAAAAGCGAAAACGGGCAGCTGGCGACTTACGTGTACGTCGACACCGCCGGCCGCGACCTCGGTGCGGTGGTAGCGGATCTGCAGCGCGCGGTAGCCCGCGAGGTTCGGTTGCCGTCGGGTATCACTGTGGCGTGGTCGGGCCAGTTCGAATATCTGGCGCAGGCCATGCAGCGACTGACCCTGGTGGTGCCGGTCGTGCTGCTCATCGTCTTCGTGCTGATCTTCGCGGTGTTTCGCCGCTGGAGCGAGGCGGCGCTGATCATGGCCAGCGTGCCGCTGGCGCTGGTCGGCGGACTATGGCTGATCTGGCTGCTGGGCCATGCGGTGTCGGTGGCGACGATGATCGGCTTCATCGCGCTGGCCGGCGTCGCCGCCGAATTCGGCGTGGTGATGATGCTGTACCTGCGTCACGCGTGGGATCGCCAGTTGGCCATCGATCCGCGGTCGGGTCCGGCCGAACTGGATGACGCGATCCGCGAGGGCGCGGTGCAGCGCGTGCGGCCGAAGGCGATGACCGTGGCGGTGATTCTCGCCGGCCTGTTGCCGATCCTGCTCGGCCACGGCGCCGGCTCTGAAGTGATGCAGCGCATCGCCGCGCCGATGATCGGCGGCATGCTCACTGCACCGCTGCTGTCCATGCTGGTCATCCCCGCCGCGTTCCGTCTGCTGGTGCTGCGCCGGTTGCGCCGGGCCGGCCAGGCGCACGCCTCGTTTCACTCCGACCCGCAAGGAAACTGATTCATGAAAAAGCTTCTCGTCGCCCTCGTGCTCACCGGTGCGCTGATCGCCATTTCCGCCATGGCTGCCGCCCGGCAAATAGGCTCTCTGGCTTCGCCCGGGTTGCTGAAACACGTGAAGGTCGGCGACAAGGTGCGGTTCACCCTGCGCCCGGCCGGCATGGCCAGCACGGTGACGTCGATCGCAGTGTTGCCGTAAACAGGTGGGCGTGCACCTGCACGAGCAGGCGCGCACTAGGCCTGTCGCAGAAAATCCAGTGTCGGGCAGTGTCCGCCACGCGGAGTGTGTACGCAGTCGTCGGCGAGCTGTACCAGCTCCTGCTCCAGACGCTTCAGGTCCTCCAGCTTGCGGCGCACATCGAGGAGCTTGTGCTCGGTCAGTTGGCGGGTCTGTGCGCAGGCCCGCTGACCCTTGAGTTGCAGCAGTCCGGCAATCTCCTCCAGCGTGAAGCCCATGGTCTTGGCGCGGCGGATGAACTGCAGACGCGCCACGTCCGGCGGCCCGTAGCGACGCACGCCGCCCAGCGGCCGCGCGGGCTCATGCAGCAGGCCCACACGCTGGTAATAGCGCACGGTTTCGACGTGCACGTCGGCGGCCAGGGCCAGTCGGCCAATGGTGAGTGCGGCAGCCATGCTTGACTCCGTAGTCGGGTACGGAAGTTAGTATGCGCCCATGACTACGCTGCCGGCCAAATCGTCGCTGCCTGCCGTGATCGTTGCGCTGCTCGCCGCGATCGGCGCCTCCGTGTGTTGTGTGGTGCCGCTGTTGCTGGTGTTGCTGGGCATCAGTGGCGCGTGGATCGCCCAGCTCACCGCGCTCGATCCCTGGCGCCCATGGTTCATTGCGGCCACGCTGCTTTGCCTGGGCCTGGCGTTCTGGACGCTGTATGGCCCCTCGTCGCGTTGCCGCACCGAGGGCGTCTGTGTCGAACCCTCCGTCTTGCGTCGGCGCCGGTTCTGGCTGTGGGTAGCCACGGTATTGATCGTGCTTTTGTTGCTGTTTCCCTATGTCGTGGGCTGGTTTTTGTAGGAGACGAACGATGCGTCAGTGGATATGTGCAATGAGCGCCATCCTGTGGCTGGGCGTGGCTCATGCGGCAACGCCCACTACGGCGGTGTTGCATGCGGCGAACATGACCTGTCCGACCTGCAGCATCACGATCGAGAAGGCGTTGAGCCGCGTGCCCGGCGTGACGCGCACGGAGATCGACCTCAAGGCCGGCACGGTCACCGTGGCGTTCGATGCGGATCGCACCACGCAGCCGGTGTTGGCGCGCACGATTACCGAGGCGGGTTTCCCGGTCACGGACGAAGCCCATGGCGGCTGAACTCATCCTGCGCAGCACGCTGATCTGTCCGCATTGCGGTCATCAGGTCACCGAGACCATGCCGACTGACGCCTGCCAGTTTTTCTACGACTGTCCCGGCTGCGGCAAATTGTTGCAGCCCAAGCCGGGCGACTGCTGCGTGTTCTGTTCCTGGGGCAGCGTGCCGTGCCCGCCGATCCAGCAGCAGAAGGCCTGTTGCGGTTGATGATCGGGCCGCGGGCGCCGGGTGAACGGCGAGTGTCGCTTCACGTCCCCGGTTGCCTTTGCCGCTCGCCCTGCGCATAGTTGGCCGGCCATGCCAGCCTTTCGCATCCTCCGCCGCTTGCCGCAGCACCACCCCGTCGTGGTGCGTGGGGTGCTGCTGCTCCTGCTGGCGATCGTGACCTTTGCCTCGATGCCGAAATGGATCGTGCACGGCCATGACGGTGCGCACGAAACGGCTCCTTCGCTCGCCATCGGCACGTCCGCCGACCATCATCACAACGATGCCGGCGAACCGATCGTGCCGCTTCCGGACGGGTCGCACGTCCATGCGCATTACCTGGCCGGGGCGACGGCGACGTTGCCGGCGACGCTCACCGGCCTGTGTCAGCTGGCACCGCCGGGCGACGCATGCCCGCCCTGGCAAGATGCGTCGATAGCCGGCGGTTCACTGACGCGCCTGCACCGCCCTCCCATCGTCTGACGGCAACGTCCCGACGGCCGCATTGCGGCCTGAAATCGTTGACTGTGCATTCGATGGGAGAACGTCGTGCTTTCTTTACGTTGTTGGTGCCTCCTGCTATTGGCAGGCGGATTTGGCATGCCTGCGGTCGCGGGCGAGGCCCTTTCGCTGCCGCAGGCGGTAACCCGTGCGCTTGCGCACAACCCGGCCATCCGCGCCGGTGACCGGACGGTCGTCGCTGCCGAACGGCAGGCGGATATTGCCGGGCTGGCGCCACCCTGGGTGGTGGGGGCGGATGTGGAAAATCTGGGCGGTACCGGATCGGTAGCCGGCGTCCAGGCTGCGGAAACCACGGTGCGGCTGGGCCGTGTCCTCGAACGGGGCGGCAAGCGCGACGCACGCCGGGCGGTGGGCGCCATCGACGTCGAGCGGTCGCGCAATGCGCTGGACCAGACCCGCCTGGAACTGGCCACCGAGACGGCCAGGCGCTTCGTCGAAGTGCTCGCCGATCAGGCGCGCACCACCGTGGCAGCGCAGGATCTCGCCCTCGCGCACGAGCTGACCGCGACCGTGCGCCGCTGGGTGCAGGCCGGTCGCAGTCCGGAATCGGACCTCAGCCTGATGCAGATCGCCGAGGAACGAGCTGATATCGAGGTGGAGCACGCGGCGCACGAGCTGGCCAGCGCCAGGGTTTCGCTCGCTGCCTTGTGGAATACCGTCGAGCCCGATTTCGATACGGCCGCCGGCGATCTGTTCGAGCTGCCGGCGGCACCGCCGTATGAAACCCTGGTGGCGCGCTTGCCCGAAAACCCGACCTTGCGCGGCCTCGTTCTGGACACGCGCGCAGCGCAGGCGCGCGAGCGCGTGGCCGCTGCCAGCGCCAAGCCGGATGTCAGCGTGCACGTCGGCGTGCGGCGGCTGTCTGCATTCAACGACACGGCGCTGATTGCCGGGGTCTCGCTGTCGCTGGGCAGCGCCGGGCGCTCGGCGCTGAGCGTGGCCCAGTCCGTGGCCGAGACCGAGGCGGCCGATGCGCGCGCGCAGGCGCAGCAGATGGACGTGCGCCAGCGGCTGTTCACGGCGTACCAGGAGCTGGTCCACGCGCGCACCGCCTTCGAAGCGCATCGCGACCGCATGATTCCGAAAGCCGAGACCGCACTGGCGTTGACCCGCAAGGGTTTCGAGGCCGGGCGCTTCAGCTTCGTCGCGCTGTCGCAGGCCCAGCGCACGCTGCTCGAACTGCGCAACGCGCAGATCGACGCGGCCGTCCGTTACCACACCTTGTTGACCGACATCGAACGGATGACGGTCACTGCCGGAGTTCCATCCCCATGAAAACCGCTCACCTCAAGCGCGCCGCACTGGCGCTGCTGATCCTCGCTTCCCTTGCTCTCGGCGCCTGCAGCGACCGCGCTGCGCAGGCACCGGCCGAAGGCGAACACGCGGCGGCCGACGCGTTCGAGCGCGGCCCGCACAACGGCCGCCTGCTGCGCGACGGTTCGTTCGCGCTCGAAGTCACCGTCTACGAAGCCGGCGTGCCGCCGGAGTTCCGTCTGTACGGCTATCGCGACGGCAAGCCGTTGCCGCCGGGCGTGCTGCAACCGGTGGTCGAGGTCAGACGTCTGGACGGCGAAACCACCCGGTTCACGTTCCGGCCCGAAGGCGACGCGCTGATCGCCAACGGCACGGTGGTCGAGCCGCATTCGTTCGACGTCAAGGTCAGCGCCGCCTACGACGGCAAGACACACGCGTGGACCTACGCCTCGTACGAAGGGCGCGTCACGATCCCCGCCGCGACCGCGGCGACTGCGGGCGTGAAGACTGCTGTCGCCGGCCCGGCCACGATCCGCAACGCGCTGCCGCTGATGGGGCGCGTGGCGATCGACCGCAGTCGCCAGGCCACGGTGCGCGCCCGCTTCCCGGGCATCGTCCGCAGCGTGGCGGTGAATCTGGGCGATCGCGTGCGACGCGGGCAGACGCTGGCCACGGTGGAAGGCAACGACAGCATGCGCAGCTATGCCGTCACCGCGCCGCTGGATGGCGTGGTGCTGGCGCGCAACACGAATGTCGGCGACGTCGCCGGCGAGGCGCCGCTGTTCGAGATCGCGGACCTGTCCTCGGTCTGGATCGAACTCCATGCGGTCGGGCGCGACGCCGACCGCCTGCGGCCGGGACAAACGGTGAACGTGCGCCCGGCCAGCGGCGGCGAAGCGTTGGCGACCCGTATCGACGCCCTGGTGCCGGTGACCAACGCGGGCATGAGTGTGGTGGCCCGTGCGCGGATTCCCAATCGGGACGATGCCTGGCGCCCGGGCATGGCGGTGGCCGGCGAGGTCGTCGTCGCCCGGCGCGACGTGCCGCTGGCGGTGAAGATCTCGGGCCTGCAGCGCTTTCGCGACTTCACCGTGGTGTTCGCCAAGGTCGGCGACACCTACGAGGTGCGCATGCTTGAGCTGGGCGATCGCGACGACGCTTCGGCCGAGGTGCTCGGCGGTCTCAAGCCCGGCACGGCCTACGTGAGCGAGCAGAGTTTCCTCATCCGCGCGGACATCGAGAAGTCCGGCGCCAGCCACGACCACTGAGGACGCCCGCATGCTTGAACGACTTGTACGTGCCGCGATCGCGCACCGCCTGCTGGTGCTCGTGCTGGCCCTGGGGCTGGGCGCGCTGGGCGTCTGGAACTATTCGAAGTTGCCGATCGACGCCGTGCCCGACATCACCAATGTCCAGGTGCAGATCAACACCGAAGCGCCCGGCTATTCGCCGCTGGAAGCGGAGCAACGCCTGAGCTATCCGATCGAGACCGCGCTGGCCGGCCTGCCGCATCTGCAGCAGACGCGCTCGATTGCCCGTTACGGATTGTCCCAGATCACCGCGGTGTTCGAGGACGGTACCGATGTGTATTTCGCACGGCAGCAAGTGGCCGAGCGGCTGAAGGAAGTCAGTGCGCAATTGCCGGCAGGCATGCAGCCGACGCTGGGGCCGGTGACCACCGGCCTGGGCGAGATTTTCATGTACGTGGTCGAGGCCGCCCCCGGCACGCGGCGTGCCGACGGCGGGTCGTGGACGCCGACGGATCTGCGTTCGCTGCAGGATTGGGTGATCCGGCCGCAGCTGCGCAACCTTGCCGGGGTTACCGAGGTGAACACGATCGGCGGCTTCGTGCGCCAGTTCCACGTCACCCCCGACCCGGCCCGGCTGGCCGCCTACGGGGTGAGCCTGGTCGACGTGCAACAGGCGCTGGAACGCAACAATGCGAATGTCGGCGCCGGTTACATCGAGCGCTTCGGCGAGCAGTACCTGATCCGCGTGCCCGGGCAGATCGCCGACCTCGATGGCTTGCGCGAGGTCGTGGTCAAGCAGCGAAGCGGCGTGGCGTTGCGTGTGCGCGACGTGGCCGAAGTCGCCGAGGGCGAGGAACTGCGTACCGGTGCGGCGACCGAGAACGGCCACGAGGCGGTGCTTGGCACCGTGTTCATGCTGGTCGGCGAGAACAGCCGCATCGTGGCCCGGCGGGTCGCGGCCGAGCTGCAGGACATCAACCGAAGCCTGCCTGCCGGGGTCAGCGCACGCGCGGTCTACGACCGCACGCAGCTGGTCGATCGGGCCATCGCCACGGTGCGGAAGAACCTGGTCGAAGGCGCGCTGCTGGTGATCGTGGTGCTGTTCCTGCTGCTGGGCAACCTGCGTGCGGCGCTGATCACCGCGGTGGTCATTCCGTTGACCATGCTGATGACGATCAGCGGCATGGTCGGCAACGGCATTTCCGGCAACCTGATGAGCCTGGGCGCACTCGACTTCGGCCTGATCGTCGATGGCGCGGTGATCATCGTGGAGAACTGCCTGCGCCGCTTCGGCGAGGCGCAGCATCGGCTGGGCCGCATGTTGCGCCGGGACGAGCGTTTCGCGCTGGCGGCCAGCGCCACCACCGAAGTCATCAAGCCGAGCCTGTTCGGCCTGTTCGTCATCGCCGCCGTGTACCTGCCGATCTTCAGCCTCGCGGGGGTCGAGGGAAAGATGTTCCATCCGATGGCGTTCACCGTGGTGATCGCGATCACCGCCGCGATGGCCCTGTCGCTGACCTTCGTGCCTGCGGCGGTGGCGATGTTCATGACCGGCCGCGTGGCCGAGAAGGAGAACCGCGTGATGCTCGCTTTCCGCCGTGTCTACGCGCCGCTGCTGGAGCGGGTGATCGCGTGGCGGGTGGCGGTGGTCGCCGCGGCGGCCGTGCTGGTGGTCGCCACCGGGCTGCTGGCCGGCCGGCTCGGGGCCGAGTTCATCCCCGACCTGGACGAGGGCGACATCGCCCTGCATGCGCTGCGCATCCCCGGTACCGGCCTGACCCAGGCGATCGGCATGCAGCAGCAGCTGGAAGCGCGCATCAGGCAATTTCCCGAGGTCAGCCACGTGTTCGCCAAGCTGGGTACGGCCGAGGTGGCGACGGACCCGATGCCGCCGTCGGTCGCCGATACCTTCATCATGATGAAGGAGCGCAAGGACTGGCCCGACCCGCGCAAGCCCAAGGCCGAGCTGATCCGCGAGATGGATGCGGCGGTGCGCGCGATACCCGGCAACAACTACGAATTCACCCAGCCGGTGCAGATGCGCATGAACGAGCTGATCGCCGGCGTGCGCGCGGAAGTGGCGATCAAGGTCTTCGGCGACGACCTCGACACGCTGGTGAACCTGGGCGAGCGGGTGGAGCAGGTCGCCGCCGGCGTGGCCGGGGCGGCCGACGTCAAGCTGGAGCCATCCACCGGCTTGCCGTTGTTGACGATCCAGCCCGACCGCATCGCGCTGGCGCGCTATGGCCTGTCGGTCGCCGACGTGCAGGACACGGTGTCCATCGCGTTGGGCGGCGGTCCCGCCGGCCAGGTGTTCGAGGGCGACCGGCGCATCGACATCGTGGTGCGCCTGCCGGAGGCGCAGCGCAGCCGGCTGGAGGCGTTGGGCGCCTTGCCGATACCGCTGCCGGCACGCGATGACCCGTCCGCCCCCACCACGGTGCCGCTGGGCGAGGTGGCGCGCATCGAGTTGTCCACCGGGCCGAACCAGATCAGCCGCGAAAGCGGCAAGCGGCGGGTGGTGATCACCGCCAACGTGCGCGACCGCGACCTGGGTTCGTTCGTGGACGAGTTGCGCGACGCCGTGGCCGCCGAGGTCGTCCTGCCGCAGGGCTACTGGATCAACTACGGCGGCACCTTCGAACAGCTGATGTCGGCGAGCCAGCGCCTGCAGGTCGTGGTGCCGGTCGTGTTGCTGCTGATCTTCGGCCTGCTGTTCATGGCGTTCGGTTCGGCCCGGGATGCCGCGGTGATCTTCAGCGGCGTGCCGCTGGCGCTGACCGGCGGCGTGCTGGCGCTGTGGCTGCGCGGCATACCGTTCTCCATTTCCGCCGGCGTGGGCTTCATCGCGCTGTCGGGCGTGGCGGTGCTCAACGGCGTGGTGCTGGTGTCGTTCATCCGCCGTCTGCTCGACGAAGGCCGTGACCTGGACGGCGCCATCGTCGAAGGTGCGCTGACCCGCCTGCGGCCGGTGCTGGTGACCGCACTGGTGGCGTCGCTGGGCTTCGTGCCGATGGCGTTGAACGTGGGTACCGGCGCCGAGGTGCAACGCCCGCTGGCCACGGTGGTGATCGGCGGGATCCTGTCCTCGACGTTGCTGACCCTGCTGGTGCTGCCGGCGCTGTACCGGTGGGTGCACGGCGCCGGCAAGGCGCGCCGGCTGGCTTCAGCCGGCTGAAGAAGCCATCGGCCACCCGAGCGGGTGGCCGATGGCCTGGGCACGTTTCAGCGGGTGCTGCGTGCGGCGTCGCGCAGAACGCCGAACCCGGAGCGCAGCAACAGCACGGCCAGCCCGAGGGCGACGAGCCGGTCGGGCCAGGCGGCGTCGAACGCCCACACGCCGGCAGCGGCGAGCAGCACCGACAGGTTCGCGGCCACGTCGTTGCGCGAGCAGATCCAGACCGACGACATGTTGAGGTCGTCGTCGCGGTGCCGGTACAGAAGCAGCAGGCACAGGCCATTGGCGAACAGGCCCAGCAGGCTGAACGCGCCCATCCACGCAAACAGCGGTTCGGCCGGGTGCCACGCGCGCCAGCCCAACTGCGCCAGCACGAGCAGCCCGGCCGTCACGATCAGGCCGCCCTTGATGCGCGCGACCTGCGTCTTGGCGTGCACGCTGCGGCCGACGGCCCACAGGCTGGCCAGATAGGTCAGCGCGTCGCCCAGGTAATCGAAGCTGTCCGACAGCAGCGCCGAGGAGCGTGCCTGCATGGCGGCCACGATCATGATTGCGAAGGCGGCGGCGTTGATGACGAGCACGGTCTTCAGCACGCCACGCTGGCGCAGCGCCAGTTGCGCGGCCGCGGCGCCGCAGCATTCGTCGCAATTGGCCATCAGCGCGTGTCTCCCATGGTGTCAGCGGACGTCCGCCGGAACAGGGCGTAGACGAACTGCTGGGTGGTGTCGAACGGAGTCGCGTGGAACTCCAGCGTGCTGTCGAGCAGCGTGAAGCCGTCGCCGAGTGCGCGGGCAAGTTCCCCGGCATCGTAGCGAACCGTATCCAGCCCGCTGCATTTCAGCGGGCCCTGCGGACCGAACGTGGCCAGTACCGCGTGGCCGCCCGGCTTCAGCGCACGGGTCAGTTGCTGCAGGTAGTGCGCGCGTTGCTCCGCCTCGGTCAGGAAGTGGAACACGGCGCGGTCGTGCCACAGGTCGTAGCGTGCTTCCTGCAGCGGCGCGTCGAGCAGGTCGGCCGCAAGCCAGGTCACCGTATCCGCCGCTTCGCCCAGGCGTTCGCGGGCAACATGCAGGGCCGCCGCGGAAATGTCGAGCACGCTGAGGTCGCGGTAGCCGCGCTCGAGCAGGTCGTCGACCAGGGTCGATGCGCCGCCGCCGACGTCGAGCACGGCGGCGCCGCGGTCGGGTGCGGCGCGCTCGATCAGCGCCAGCGAGGTATCCAGATGCGGGCGGTACCAGCTGACCGCATCCGGCGCCTTGGTCCGGTAGACCGTTTCCCAGTGCTGCTGCTTGTCGGTCATGGCGGGCCCTCAAGAGTGCCGGTGGCGATGATGGATATCCGGATAATGCGGATGGCTGTGCACGAGCGGTTCGTGCACGTGCGGGTGCGTGTGGGGTTCCTTGCCGTCCCACGGGAAGTCGTGAGCGTGCTGGTGATGTTCGTCGTGGTAGTGGCGATGATTGTGCGCCAACGCCTCGTGCGCGTGTTCGTGTGCGTGCCGCTCGCTGACGTGCAGCCACACGCCGAGCGCCATCAACGCGCCGGCCAGCCAGAACGTGAGGTGCGGGTGTTCGGCGATCAGCAACAGCGACAGGCCGGCACCGACAAACGGCGCGGTGGAGAAGTACGCGCCGGTGCGCGCCGTGCCCAGGCTGCGCAGGGCGAGCACGAACAGCACCAGGCTCAGGCCGTAGCCGACGAAACCGAGCAGGCCGGTGGCCAGGAGGGGCAGTGCCGGTGGGAAGCGGTAGCCCATGACGAGCGCGAGAGTGAGGGTGATGGCGCCGGCCGCGCCACCCTTGATCGCCGCGATCTGCACCGGGTCACCGCCGGCGACGGGCCGGGTCAAGTTGTTGTCGATGGCCCAGCACAGGCATGCGCCGGCGATCGCCAGCGCGCCCCACGGAACGTCGCTGCCAGCTTGGCGCTGCCAGGAAAGCAGCACGCTGCCGGCGACGATCGCCAGCATGCCGAGAAGCACGCGCCGGTCCACGTTTTCGCGAAACACCACCCAGGCGAGCACGGCGGTCAGCACGCTTTCCAGGTTCAGCAGCAACGAGGCGGTCGATGCCGGTGTTTGCGCCAGCCCCAGCATCAGCAGGATCGGGCCCAGCACGCCGCCGAACAGCACCGCACCCGCGAGCCACGGCGCGTCCCGACGCACCAGCGGTGCCTCGGTCGCTGGCTGGCGGCGCATCCTGCGCAGCAGCATCCACAGCGACAGGCCCAGCCCTGAGCCGGCATACAGCAGCCCGGCCAACAGCAGCGGAGGCATCGTGCCCACCAGCAGCTTGGCCAGCGGCGTGCTCAGGCCGAACAAGGCCGCTGCCGCCAGTGCCTGCAGGATGCCGCGGGTGTGATCGTGCTTCGCTGTCGTCATGAATTCCACTCCCGGGCGGTTCGACGCTGGCGGCGCGTGCTGCGGTTGCCCGAACACACGAGGCTTGGTCAGTCGACCATGCTGTGGCTTTCGGCGGTGCCGAGCAGTTCGGGTTGCGTGGCGGTACGCGCCCGCCGGTTCAGCAGCGGGTGCATGAACACCGCGGCCAGGATCACCGCCACGCCGGCATAGAACCAGCCGTCCAGCTCATGCTGCTCGCCCAGCAGCACGATCGCCAGCATGATCGCGTAGACCGGTTCCAGGTTGGTCACCATCTGCGTGCCGAACGCGCTCATGTGGCGCAGCGCCACCAGCGCCAGCGCAAACGGCAGCAGGGTGCAGCCGAACGACAGCGCCAGCAGCAACAGCGCATCGTGCGTGCCCGGCAGCATGAACGCCGGGCCGGCATGCGGAATGAGCGGCGCGAGCAGGGTGAGGAAGACGGTGCCGGTGCCCAGCTCGATGAAGGTCACCGTGAGCGGGTCGCCATGCTCGACCAGCCGCTTGTTGAGCGAACCGAAGAACGCCACGAACAGCGCCGACAGTACGCCCACCGCGATGCCCAGGCGCATGTCGTGCGGCACGCCGCCCACCACCATCACCACGCCCGGCACCACCGCCACGCCGATCAGCAGCTCGCGCGGATCGAACTTGCGCTTGGCGATCCACGGCTCGATGAAGGCCAGGAACACCGGCCCCAGCGCGATGCAGGTGGCGCCGACTGAGGCGTTCGACAACTTGATCGCCGCATAGAAACTCAGCCAGTGCAGCGACACCAGCACGCCGATGCCGGCGTACGCCCAGATCAGCCGCGCCGGCATCGCGCGCAAGCCGCGCCAGACCCGCGGAATCAGCAGCAGCGCCACCACCACCAGCAACATGCGCCACCACACCAGCGGCAGCGCGGGCAGCGTGATCAACTTGCCGAGAATCGCGGTGAAGCCCCACAGCAACACGCAGAAATGAATCTGCAGACGGGCCTGGTTGACGGGTTGCATGGGGAATTCGCACGAAGAGGAGTGCCGGCATTCTAGCGCCGGCCACCGTGTGCGACGTGCCCGGTGCCTACTTCTTCGCCGCCGGCTTGCTTGCCGGCATCATCGTGCCGGAGCTGCGCAGCTGCTGCAGCACGGTGCGGCAGGTGTTGTCGCCGGCGTCGCCGTGGCTGGGCGCGACCAGGGCGAGCAGGGCGGCGGCCGGGGCGGCGACCACGCCCAGCGCGACCGCGCCGGCGCCGCGTGCCAGCAGCGGGCCGGCCTGCACGCCGACGTTCGGGTTCTTCAGCGTGCCGCGGATGTACAGCGGCGAGCGCAGCGAGAACACGCGGAAGCCCTTGGTGTGCGGTTTCACGTCCAGGTCGAGTTTCTCGCTGGCGAAGTTCACCGTGCCGGTCACGTTGACTACCGCGTCGTCGGTGTCGAACACGAACAGGCGCATGTCGAACAGGCCGTTGCTGGCGGCCATGTCGGCGGCGGCGCAGTTGATCTGCACGGTCTTGTCGCCGAACAGCTTGCCGATCACGATGTTGCCGACGTTGAGGCCGGCGGTTTCCAGCAGGGTCTTGCTGATCGCGCCATCGTTCATCAGCAGCTTCAGCTCGCCGTTCGCGCTGCCGAGCAGGGCGGCGATGGAGTTGCCTTGCGCATCGAGCGCGGCGTCGCCGTTGATCTCGCCGAAGCTGGTGCGCATCGGCTCGAAAGTCGGGAACAGCTGCTTGAGCTTGAGGTGGCGCGCGTCGAGTTTCAGCACGCCGCGCATCGGCGCCCGGCTGCCGTCGAGGGTGATGTTGCTGCGCACGGTGCCGCCGGCCAGCCCGAAGCTCAGCGGGTCCAGATACAGGGCGCCGTTGTTCAGGACCAGGTGGGTGCTGAGCGAATCGATCGGCAGCGCCGCGCCGCGCACGATGCGCGCGCCGGTGAAGGTCACGTCCGCATCCATCGCTTGCCAGCGGTCGGTGCGGAACGGTTCGACCGGCAGCAGTTTGTCGGCGGGTTGCGGCGTGGCGTCGCCGCGCTGCTTTTTCTCGGCGTTGGCATCGGCGCCGATCAGCGGGGCCAAGTCGGCGATTTGCAGCAGCTTCGAGTGCACGTCGCCGCTCAACTTGGGACGCTTGCCGCCGGTGACGAACACCAGGTTGCCAGCCAGGTCGCTACCGCCGACGCGGCCGCGGAAGTCCTGGTAGCTGTAGCGGCTGCCGCCGCGGTGCAGTTCGGCCTTCAGGTGGCCTTCGGTCGCGTACGGCGGGGTGTCGGGCAGGGTGATGCCGGTGATCGGATACAGCCTGGCCATGCTGGAGCCGGAGAACCACAGGCGTACGTCGAGTGCGCCCAAGTGCAGCGGATCGGTCAGCGTGCCGACCAGGGCGATGCGGCTGTCGCCGATGCGCACGTCGGCTTGCAGCGGGAACGGCGTGGTCGTGTCCTGCAATGCCAGCACGGCGCCGGTCTTGCCGTGCCCTTTGAGCGGGCTGCCCTGGTAGCTACCTTCGGCGGTCCAGCCGAACTGATAAGTCGTCGATGCGGTTGCCTGACCGATCTGGGCCGGTTTGGCGTCGCTGCCGGCCATGATCTTTTTCGCCGCGGTGCCGACCGTCTTGCCGACCTCCTCGCGCGCGGCTCTGGATTGCTGGGCCACGATCTGGTCGTACGGGATCGCCGCCTGCAGCGGTTCCACCACCAGCTTGAGCTTCACGCGGCTGGCCGCGTCGTCGAGCGTGAGCAGCCCCTGGTCGAAGCCGATCGTGCCCAGCTGCAGCTTCCAGGCGGAAGGCGCCGTGTTTTCCGGCAGCGTGAAATCCCAGCTGGCACGCCCCGATTTGTCGCGCTCGAGATCGGCGGTGGGATGCACCAGCTGCAGCGTGGGCACGTCGATGCGGTGCGCCAACAGCGGCAGCGGCGACAGCCGGAAACGCAGCGCATCGAGGTGGGCGAACTGCGGCTGCGCTGCCCAGTCCGGGTTGGCGATGCTGATGTCGCGCGCGGTGAACTCGGGCCACGGCAACCATGAGCCGGGCCAACTGCCGCCGCGGTCGCGCTGCCAGTCCACGGTCAGCTCGCCGTTGATCGCGAACGGTCGACCGATCGCCTGGCTGACCTTGTCGCCGATGAACGGCTTCATGCGGTTCCAGTCGAACGTGGCGACCACGATCAGCAGCACTGCGACCAACGCGAACAATATGCCCGCGATCCAGCTGAGTATTTTTCGGCTGCGTTGCATCCGTCACTCCTGCGGCGGTTGGCCCGCACGTCATCCGGACGCGCTGGGGCACCGGCCCAAGTGATAGCTGGAGAGATGCAAAGGTTTTGTGGTGATGGCCTGGTGCTTTCAGACCTCGTTCACGCGCAGTCGACAGGCGAACCCTGTTCGACGCGCCTCGGCTATCGGCCGCGGATCAAGCCGCGACCTGGTGGTCCGGTCGCCGGCTGATGCAGTAGACCGCCGCGGGCGGCAGGTTGAGCAGGGCGTTGCCGACCCGGCGGGCCTGCAGGTTCAGCCGCGCAAGCAGGGCCGGCGGCAGCGGGCAGCGCAGGCCGTAGGTGAACTGATAGAACATGCCGTCACTGTGCAACTGGCGCTCGAACACGCCCTGCACGATCGCGGCGACCTGGGCCGGCGGCATCGACAGCAGCGGCAGGCCGCTGACCACGGCACAGGCGCGTTCGTCGCCGAACAGCGACTCGGTATCGCCGAGCCGGGCGGCGTCCATGCGCAGGATGGTTGCCTCCGGATAGCGTCGGCTCAGCGCATCGGCGAAGTGCACATCGGCCTCGATCAGGGCCAGCCGATGCGGCGGCACGCCGCGCGCCAGCAGGGCGCGCGTCAACGCGCCGGTGCCGGGCCCCAGTTCGATCACCGGCCCGCCCAACGCACTGACGTGGCTGGTCATCAGCCGCGCCAGCGCAGCGCCGGACGGCGTCACCGCGCCGATGCCGCGCGGGTCGCGCAGCCAGGCGCGCAGGAAGGCCAGGGTGTCGTTCAACGGCATGTCACGGTTTCCGCAGTCGGCCAGAAGGGCAAGGTAACCGACGCGGGTGAACAAAATGTTCGCCGTGGCGTCGTGGCATCAATGCGCCGGCTTCGCCTCGCGTACCGGCACGTCGATGCCGCACAGGTCGACCTTGCCGGCCGGCTTGGGATAGAACGCGTTGCGGCCGTTGCGTTTCGCCTCGACCAGCGCGGCGAAGCTGGCGCTGTCGGTGCGCAGCACCTGGATCGCCGGGCGGTCTTTCGCCGGCATGTCGGCCGCCAGTCGCACCGATTCGATGGTGACGCGCTGAGCAGGATCGGCGTAGAAGCCCATCGGCTCCGGGCCGCGCGGCAGCCCGGACAGCAGCGGCATGCCCTCCAGCACGCGGCCGGCCACGGCGAGGTTGTGGTCCAGCCGGCGCGCCTGACCAATCACCGCGTACAGCGAGCTGCCGCTGCCGGTCTCTGGCGCCACGTCGCGCGCCACGCCGACCGTGCCGTAGCAGTGCGCCACCCACTCCTGCCCGCTGGCCGGGTCGCGCCCCACCGGAAAGCCTTCGCTGAAACCGACCTCGGGCGCGTACACGTCGCCATCCGGCAGCGCCGTCCACGCCAGCTTCGGGTCGATCGCACGGGTGAACTCCGGCGGCAGCGTCTTGCTGGCCTTGCCCAACGAACGGAGCTTGCTCTTGTCGCCGTTCTCGTCGTCGTTCGGGTCGCCCCACTGGGTGACGAAATTATCCTGCACGCGGATGATCGCCAGCCCGTCGAAGTAATGCGCACGCACCAGGGTGCGGATGTTTGCCGCGTGCAGCGGGGTGAAGTCCGGCGCCAATTCGATAACCACGCGCCCGGTCGGCAGCTGCATGAACAACAGGTTCTGCGGGTCCGGTGTGCGCCACTCGACCGGTGTGGATTTGGCCAGGATTTCCTTCGCCGTCGGCGTGGGCTTGTCCTGCTCGGCGGCGATGGAGGGAAGTGTCAGCAGGGCGCTGGTCAGCGCGAGTGCGGCGATGAGATGGCGGCGAAGCATGGAGTTCCCCTGTGCAACGGACTGGCAAAGACGCAACTTAGCAGGAGGCGCATGGGCATGACATCAAAGTGTGCAATTCTTGGGATCGGCAGACTAGGCATCTGCCGATTGTCGAACGACGTCACAGGGGGCGTTATGTGGGGGTATTACGTTGCGTTGGCGTTGCGAAGCAGTGGACGAAGCAAGGCTTTGACCGCGCTGGTGATCGTGCTGCTGGCTTTCGGGGTGTCGGCCTGCATGGTGTCTTATGCCGTGTTCCGGGCGACCACGAGCGATCCGCTTCCCGGCAAGTCTTCCCGGCTTTACGTGCCGCTGATCGACAACCTTGGCCCGTCCTATAACTGGTATGGCGAACCAGGTGACACGCTGAGTTACATTGATGCGATGGTGCTGTGGCAGGCACACAAGGCAAGCCGGCAAACACTGCTCTATCCCACGAAGTGGCAAGTGGAATCGGATAATCCATCGGTTCCTGCCATGACCGAAACAGGCGACGCGGTAACCGCCGATTTCTTCTCGATGTTCGACGTGCCTTTTCGCTTTGGCAGCGGGTGGACGGCGAATGACGATGCACAGCACGCCACCGTGGCGGTCATCAGTCGGCACTTGAACGAAGCGCTGTTTGGCGGACAAAACAGTGTCGGGCAGGAGATCCGGCTGGATGGGCAACTCTTCCGGATCGGCGGTGTGCTGGAGGACTGGAACCCGAGACCCCGCTTCTTTGACGTTGGCGATGACGTGCGTCCATTCGATGACGTGGGAGATATCTACATCCCGTTCACCCGCGCGACCGATATGAAGAAGGACAGCACATTCTCATTGTGCCCGACGGATTCGCAGGCTTTTGATGAGTCCAACTGGGGTGCCTATCTGCACAGCGAATGTGACCGGATCGTTGCCTGGGTGGATCTGGCGACGCCTGCCGACGCGGATCGCTACCGCGAATACTTGCGCCACTATGCCGCGGAGCAGCAACGGCTCGGGCGCTTCTCGTGGCCGCCAAACATACGCCTGCGCAATCTGACGGTCTGGCTGGCGTACTTGCAGGTCACGCCCAGGGCATCAAGCTTGTCCATGCTGGTTTCTGCCAGCTTTCTGCTGATTGTCCTGGTCAACGTCGTCGGGCTCATGCTTGCACGATTTATGCGGCGAGCACCGGAAATCGGCATACGCCGCGCCTTGGGTGCTTCGCGAGCGGCCATCTACCGGCAGTTCCTGATCGAGGCGGCCACCATGGGGTGTGTCGGCGGCCTGCTCGGCGTGGCACTGACGCTGCTAGGCGTATGGGGAGCCGGGGGACTTTTCGAGCCGAACATTGCACGGCTCGTGCATGCCGATAGCTCGTTGATCGCACTGACCGTGCTGCTCGCCATCGCTGCCACGGTGGCTTCCGCCCTGTACCCGACCTGGCGGGCGGCGCAAACCCAGCCCGCCTGGCAAATCAAGATCAATTGAGGTTTCCCGTCATGGCACTCACCAGGACATTCGTGCAGCTGCGCCCGATCCTTGCAGCTCTGGGGCGACACAAGGTGGCCACCGCGCTCATCGTGCTGCAGGTAGCGCTGACGCTGGCGGTGGCATCCAACGCACTGTTTATCGTGGCCACGCGCATCGTCCATCTGTCTCGCCCTACCAGCACGGACGAAGCCCATCTCTTCGTTATCCGCAACGTGTGGAAGCTGGGTCAGAATGCAACCCAGATGAATGCGAATATTCGCGCCGACCTGGACGCCTTGCGTCATGTCGCGGGCGTGCGTGACGCGTTTTCCAGCCAGGGGTTTCCACTGGGAGGATTCAAAGATGACATCATCCTGAGACTGAAGCTCAAACCGGACCAGAAGACAAGCGGGCAACTGGTCACGTTCTTTGCTTCCGACGAGCATGCGATCGATACGCTGGGCATATCGCTAGTCGCTGGGCGCAATTTTCGTCCCGATGAAATTACCGCCATCGGCCCCAACGACAAGATGTCTCCTTCAGGCATCATCGTCACCCGCAGTCTTGCCGACAAGCTGTTTCCCGATGGTTCGGCCCTGGGCAAGACGGTATACCTGCCGGATGGGCCTGCCGCCATCATCGGTATCCTCGCCAGCCTGCAGGGGCCATTCAGAAATGGGGGGCAGTTAGATGGCTATACCGTGCTGGTCCCGACGCATTATCTCGATCCAGCGGGTGTTGTGTATCTGGTGCGTACTGACTCCACCGCGATGAAGCCGGTGATCAGTGCCGCACTGAAAGCGCTGCAAGAACGCGGCGGCGTACGCATCATCGATCCGAAAGAAGGCGTCGTTACCATGGCCCAGGTACGTGAGCGCGCTTACGCAGCCGATCACAGCGTGGCGACACTGCTGAGCATCGTCTGTGGATTGCTGCTGTTGGCTACGGCAGGCGGCATTGTCGGGTTGAGCAGTTTCTGGGTCAGCCAGCGACGCAAACAGATCGGTATCCGCCGTTCGCTCGGCGCAACCACCGGCGATATCCTGCGCTACTTCCATACCGAGAATTTCCTGATCGTCAGCGGCGGCATCGTACTCGGAGCGTTGCTCGCGTTCTTTGCGAATCTCGGCCTGATGCATGTCTATGAATTGCCGCGCATGCCGCTTTACGTGCCACTACTGGGTGCGCTGCTGTTGTGGCTGCTCGGTCAGCTGGCCGTATGGGGACCGGCACGCTATGCCGCCAAAGTGCCGCCCGTGGTCGCGATTCGCACAGAGTGAATGGAATCGCCCAAGTCGTGTCGCCGATTCATCGGTTCCGTGAAAGGCAGAGTGGGTGGCGGGTTCAACTGGGCTGCCTGCCGGCAATGCCAGTTGTTCACTGAAGGCGAGCACCCCTCGGGCCCGCATAGCTATCTCGGCAACACCTATGCAAGCGCCCAGAAATTGTCCCTGACACCTTTTCTGACACCTTTTCTGCAGATTCCACGATGAGCGATGAGTGTTCGGCAACAGCGGGGCTGCGATGCGGCCCCAATTAGAAGACGACTAGCGCAATCTTGGCGCCACACGAAACACAATGGCGGCTGCTGAGCGGTAGGACAGGCCTTTTCGCTTCGGTAGCGCCGGGGAAGAGCAAGTACGTGCCTGTTGATGCAGGCGGCAAAATGGCGCCTCCCTTTTTCGCGATCATCCCTTTCGTGTAGTTCTTAAACCACCGAAGATTGCAAATAAAGGCGACACTACGGTTGCAATGATATGCATAAAAACTCCGCCAATAATGTTGTTTGATTTCATCATCGACATTGCATGTTTACGCAAACCCCAAGCAGAACCTGAAAAAAACGACTTCAGATACGCGCTTCTTGCTAATTTATATTCAGGCGGAATATATAATTCTTCATAAACATTTCCAAGAAGAAGAAATGCGAGATGCTTCAAGCGCCCCTTGGTTGCCCCAAGGCAGTATTCAATCGCCTTATCCCGGTTTGATAGATCGCGTCTAGCTAAAAAAATTCGAACGCAACCAAGATAACCTTCTTCGTCGTTAAATTTTAGTACTAAGTCGCGATAAAAATATAAGGCACGGTCAAAATCTTTATTGCCATGCAGCCAGCCCTTCTCCATGATTAGACCACAAGTGAATATGGCCGAAGGTATATTTTCTTTGGCTAGCCGTTCCGACAAAGTAAATGCTTGTTCAAAATCCCTATTATTGAACGCAGCATCCGCTTCTTTCTTAAGTTCTCTAAGAGATTCTCTTTCCATATTCTTCAATTTTTACCGTCTTGAAACACCTGTTTAAAGGCTTGGTAGCCAACAATTTTTGCTTCTTCATACATTTCCTGAAGTATCTTGCGATCTGCGACATATTGATCAGGTAAATCTTCCCCATGGCAGGAAACAGATAGACATCCAATCATAGCTGCTCGCCCTCCATAGCGTAGCATCACGTCACCCGTTACCCCAGCGACCACGCCTCCCGCATCTACGGCAACTGGAGCAACAGACCCACCGACAAGCCCTGCGTAGGGAGCGAGAGCCACTATTTCGCCTGCCGCACCAGTCATGAACAATTCATGCGCCAATTTGTCAGGTATTTTTGTTGGGTTCTCTGGACGTTTTATTAGATTGAAACGGGTGCCAAACAGAGCAGAGCCTATTGCGTCTGTTGCACGCCCGGTCGCCGTAGCCCTTCCTACCAGTATTCCTCCTCCAGTGTATGGGGCATTACGTCTACGCCGGTCTTGTTCTTGTCGCTGTCTTTTGCACTCTATGTCACATGTCTCACGGCCCGATGGATCAAAATTTATAATTGGGTTATTGTTTGCATATGTGTATGGATTAAAGTTGAATGCATTTCCTGGCGTCGGTTTTACCGGATCTGAACTCAAAAACCGCCCCACCGCAGGGTCGTAATACCGCGCCTGCATATACACCAACCCGGTATCCGGATCGTTCACGTGCCCGGTATACCCCGGCCCATTCGGCGCCGGACTCATGCTCGCCACTGCCATGCCGTACGGCGCGTAGTCGTACGTGGCGACGATGGCGCCGCTGGCGTCAGCCTTAGCCAGCACCGTGCCCTGCGGGTCGGTGTAGTAGTAATGGTGCGTGCCAGCCCGCGCGACGGTCGTTACACAGGCGAGCAGCAACACGACGGCATACTTCATGAGGTTCATGATCGACGATCCCTGATCGATGGTTGCCGCATGGCGCCACGCGTGTAAAGGGCATGCTCCCCTGGTGCTCGCCGGCACTCTCGCCTGCATAGCCAGAACCAGGGGAGCAACCTGCCGCCTGACGACTCATTTCTGGAGGCAAGCCTACTGAACCACTGTGGCGCCCGTGTCACGGGATGCGGTGCCGGCTTCAAAACAAGCGCTCCCACGCCGAACACCCTGCGTCGTTACAGGCCCTGAGGTTGTAGCTGTATTGCGGCTCGAAACCAACAGAGCCACTTTCCAATGGAGTGGACAAGCCTGTTCCGCTGTAGATGGTTGACGACGTCTGCACGCGCAACACTTCATAACGTGTTGCATTGCTGACTGCGCTCCAGCTACCGCCATACGTCTCGATCTTGCCCGCGACAGTATCGGTGACAGTTGGATTGGCGGGTGGTGCCGGCACGAGGGCGACACTGACGCTGCCGACGCCACTCCATGGCCCGCAGCCGCCCGCATTGCACGCCTGCGCATGGTAGCCGTAGGTGCCGTTGCTCTTGCCGCTGATGCTCCAGCTCGTATTACCGTTGGCCTGCACCGTGGCCCAGGCGCCGCCGTTGACCTGCTCCTGCAGGGTGTAGCTGGTCGCCGCGGTGACCGCGCCCCAGCTCACCGTGTAGCTGCCGTTGCTGCTGCTCGACGGCACGCTCAGGCTCGGCGCGCTGGCCGGCGGAATCGTCACCGCCACTGTGCTGCTGGCCTTGTATGCACTGCAGCCGCCCGCGTTGCACGCCTGCACCTGGTAGGTGTAGCTGCCGCTGGTGGTGACCGTGCGTGTGCTGTTGGTGGCCGCGCCGGTGTAGACAGTGCCCCAGCTGCCCGTTCCGAGACGCTGCTGCAGCGTATAGCTGGTCGCCGTGGCGCTGGCCACCCAGCTCACCGCGATGCTGCCGCTGCTGGTGGCCGGCACGCTGATGCTGGCCGGCGCAGCCGGCGGCAGCAGCACCGTGGTGCTGCCGGTGGTGCTCCACGGCCCGCAACCGCCCACGTTGCAGGCCTGTACTCGGTAGCCGTAGGTGCCATTGCCGTGGCCGCTGGTACTCCAACTGGTCAGGCTGTTGGCCTGCACCGTGGTCCAGGCGCCGCCGTTGACCTGCTCTTGCAGGGTGTAGCTGGTCGCTCCGCTCACGCCGCCCCAGCTCACCGTGTAGCTGCCGCTGGCGCTGCTGGCCGGCACGCTAAGGCCGGGTGCCGTCGCCGGTGGGTGGGTCACCACCAGTGTGGCGCTGCCGGCGGTCCAGGCACTGCAGCCGTAGGTGTTGCAGGCTTGCACGCGGTAGACGTAGCTGCCATCGGCCAGCCCGGTCAGGGCCGCACTGGGGGCGCTGCCGGTGTACGCCGCGCTCCAGCTGGTGCCGCCGTTGCTGCTCTGCTGGAGGGTATAGCTCGTGGTGAGGCTGGACGCGCTCCAGCTCAGCGTGGCACTGCCGGTGCTGCTGCTGGCCGGCACGCTCAGGCTGGCCGGCGCCGTCGGCACCACCCCGTAGGTGGTGTCCACCGTCACCGCCCCGGAGGCGGCCCAGCCGCGGCTGCCGTAGGCGTTGTTGGCCGAGACCTGGTAGGTGTAGCTGCCGCTGCTGGTCCCGGGGCGGCTGATCGCGGTCGCTGCGGTGTTGCTGGCGATCGTGGTCCAGCCGCCGCCGTTCACCCGCTCCTGCACGTCGTAGCCGGTGGCGCTGGCCGGCGTCGTCCAGCTCACCGTATAGGTGCCGTTGATGGTGCCCGTGGGCACGGTGACCGTCGGCAGGGCCGGACGCACGCCCAGCGTGGCCGAGGTGGTCCAGCCGCCGCAGGTAGCGCCGATGCACCCTTCGACCCGGTAGACGTAGCTGCCGCCAGCCCGGCCGCTCAGCACCGCGCTGGTGGCCGCGCCGTTGTACGCCGTGGTCCAGCCGCCGCCGTTGGCGCTTTCCTGCAGCAGGTAGCTGGTCGCCCCCGGCACGGCGCCCCAGCTCACCGTGTAGCTGCCGTTGTTCGGGTTGGCGTCGAAGCCCACCGAGGCCGACGCGCTCAGGATGATCGTCTCGTTGTCACCGATCAGCTTGCTGCCGAGGTAGACGAAGCTGGTGGACAGCGCACTGCCGGGTGCCCATTGGTACATCAGCTGCCCGGCCTGGTTGTAGAAATAGTAGGTGGTGGCACCACCCACCGTCTTCGATACCCGACGCCCCGACGCGTCATAGGCGTACGTGCCGCCACCGGCGATCCGGGTCAGCTGGTTCTTCTGGTCGAACACCAGCGTGGTCGCGTTCTTGCCGGTGACGTTGCCGCGGGTGTCATAGAGGTAGCTGGTCAGCGTGGTGGCGCCACTGCTGATGCTGGTCAGCTTGTTGGTGGTGTCGTAGTGGTAGGTGGAAACCTGGCTGCCGGTCTGCAGCGTGCGCAGGTTGTTGAGTGCGTCGTAGGTATAGGCTTGGGTGCCCCACAGGCCGGCCGCATTGGCGCTGGCCAACCGATTCAGAGCGTCATAGCCGAACGACTTGTTGCGCGGACCGCCGGTCAGGTCGGCCACCGCGGTGATGTTGCCGTTGGCGTCGTAGCTCAGATCCTCGCTCAACTGCATCGTGCTGCTCACGCCGTAGCTGAAATTGCGCAGCAGCTGGCGCGCGTTCTGCTCAGCGACATAGCTGGTGCCATTGGCGTAGGCAAACTGCGCGATCTGTCCGTTCGGGAAGTAGCCGATGCCGGTGGCATAGCTGCCTGCTTGGGTCGGGCGACCCAGCGCATCCGGGGCATAGCTGACGTTCTCGCCATCCGGGTAATGGATCAGGGTGAGGCTACCGTAGGCGTCGTGGGCGTAGCCGAGGCCCCAGGCATTCTGCCCGGTCAACTGCAGGCTCTCGCCGGTGAGCATGCCGCGGAAGTTGTAGGTGCCGCTCCACGTGCTGATGCCGGATACGGCGCTGGTGAGCCGACCGACCGGATCGTAGCCGTAGGTGGTGCTCTGCGTGCCCGCCGGCGGCAAGAGCGTCTTCACCCGGTTCATCGCATCGTAGGTGCGCGTGGTCTGGGCCCCGGCAGCCACTTGCTCTTGGCCACAGCCGGTGCCGGTAATGGCCAGGCCTTGCGCACTCCACGCCAGGTTGTTGGCCGCGTCGTAGGCCATCACCTCGCTGCCGCTCTCCGGCTCGGTGGTGCGGCACAGGCGGTGGTAGCTGTCGTAGGTCAGCGTCTTGGTGACGCTGTCGCTCTCGGTGCTGTACAGACCGGACTGGGTGATCGAGAGCGGGTTGCCGTACAGGTCGCGGGCAATGCTCTGAGTAATGCCGGTGGGGGCCTGCACCTGGATCGGTGCGTCGTCACTGGGCGAGTCGAACACCTGGTAGCTGGTGGTGGTGACGTTGCCCTTGGGGTCGGTCACCTGTTGCCGGGCACCGGACAGGTACGCGGTGCTGCTGGTCAGCACCCCCAGTTCGGAGTCCTGCTGGACCTGAACCACCCGCTCCAGCGCGTCATAGGTAGTGGCCACGCCTTTGATGCCGGCCGCGGCGGGCGTCTGCGTGAAGGTCAGTGCCGTCGCACTCGGATAGGCGCTGAAGGTCTTCTGCCCTTTGGCATCGTAGGTGGTCAGTGTGCTGACCTGGACATTGGCACCGATGTCGCTGTCGGTCAGCACCGGGCGCAGCATCGCATCGAAGTAAGTCACCCCCACCGCACTGCCGGTGGTCGTGGTGCGGCGCCAGTGGTTGGCGGGGACGCCACGCTCGTCGCTGGTGACGAAGTCGTAGCTGAAGGTCTTGGGCAGCCAGGCCTCCTCGTCCCCGCCGGGATAGGTGATGCCGGTCATGCGGCCGACGCTGTCGTAGCCGTAGCTGGTGGTGTGCCCCGCCTGATCGGTGATGGCACTGATCTGGCCGAAGTCGTCGACGACCAGGGTCTCGCTGATGCCGTCCGGATAGCCGATCGTCTGCGGGATGCCGCGCTTGTAGTTGCTCAGGCTGGTGGTGTGGCTGTTGCTGTCGGTGAAGCTCGCCAGCTGGCCGGCGCTGTTGAACGTGTAGTTCATCAGCGTCTGGCCGAAGCGCGCGCGCGACTGCAGTGTGTCGTTGCTGGTGCTGTAGGTGTTGAGGCTCTCGACCTCGCCGGTGGCGAGGTTGGTCACCTGTTGCGGCAGGCCCAGTGCCCACAGGCTGGTATCGTTGAGATACGTGGTGGCCTCCTCGATCGGGTTTTGCCCGGCGATCGAATTGAAGCGCTTGGTCTGGGTCACCTGCGCGTACTGGTCGAACGCCTCCGCCTGCCAGGTGTAGGTGTCGCCATCCTGGGTGATGACGCGCTGGTTGAGCGGCGAGTACTTGGTCGTCTGGTCCGCGTTGAGGAGGCTCTGAAGATTGACGCCCGCAATCGCCGGCAGCGGCGCAGTCGTTGGTGGGGCGTAACTGTCGTCTTCTGAGCGCAGCAAGGTCGACGAGCCCGCGGCTCCGGCGTAGTACTCCGTTCGCAGCAACTGGCTCTCGGTCATGCCAAACCGATTGCTGAAAATATGCCGCACGGTGCTGCCATCCGGCGCCACGACATCGCTCCAGATCGTCGTGGGGCAGCTGCCCGTGCAGTCGGCCCAACTGTCGTTGGCGGGCGAGTAGTTGTAGGACCAGGTCTGGCTCGGGATACCGGCGCCCGATGTAGTCAGCTGGGTGGCCGTCAAGCTGTACCACGCGTCGGGAACCAGCGCGTAGCTGCCCGCTGTACTCGGATCGTTGTTCTGCATCCCCACGCATCCTCGCGTAACATACGAGCGGCCGTGCTTGAGCGGCATCACCGTGAAGGTTCCCGTCAACCCCGAGGGGTGGGTGATCGTGCCCGTCGTCGGACCGAGGTTGCCGGGGACAGCCAGCGCGATGCAACTGGAGCTATTGGCAGAAGACAAGGTCGCCGCATCGAAGCCCGTCAGGTTGTAACGCCATTGGGTGCCATCGGGCAGGGTGACGGCATTGAGAGAGGTGCCGTCGCTCCAGGAACTATAGGCATAAGTCCAGGTTCGGGCTGCACCCGACAATGGCTGCAAAGTCACGCTCTGGATCAGATGGGTATTCGGCACGTAGGTCACGCTGAGCGCGCGACCATCGCTCGCCGTGATGCCCGTGAGATATCCGTTGGTGTCGTAGCTGTAGTTGAGCGTGTTGCCAAATCGGTCCTGGACCTTGGTGACCAGTAACAGGCCCAAGCTCCGCGAGATGCCGTCGGAAGTTGTTACGGCATGCGCCATGGTCGAACCGGACAACACGCTGATGAGCGTTTCGACGGACCGGTTCGCAAAAGCCACCATGCCGGAAGAGTGCGACTCCACGCTCGCCCCGCTGTAATAGAGTGGACGTGTCATACCCGGTGCGCCGCGATAGACCAACTCATCGAACCAATACAACGTGCCGTCGGGTGCCTGACCCAGGAAAGCCTCGCCGGGTTGGCCATTCGACGTGGTCGGAAGGCAGCTGAATCGCCAATGGCTCTTGGTGACCACCGGATAGCTGCTTTTCGTCGAGGCATCGACGTTGGAAAGCATGTCCTGGCCTGATTCGCCAGGGATCACGAGGTGATAGCCCTTCCACCAGTCCTCGGGATCCCACGGCGAAAGCGCGGGATCACCCAGTTGCCTGACGAACGTGGGAGGCACGTCGAAGTGGCTGCACCGTGCATTGAGATCGATGCCCGATGCCGTGGAGTTGTCGATCTGCCAGCCGTAGATCTTTTGCGGCAGATTGGTATACGCGTTGTAGTTCCACATCGGCGTGCCGTTAGGGTCGCTCGCCGATGGAGGAATGCCCGCTGTCAGGGTTTCCAGGTGGGGAAGCGCAAGGTGCCAGTCGCCAAAGACGAGGTCGCCCGATGGCCCGCTGGGTCGATCACCCTCAGCATCGAACCGACGGACCAGCTGCAGCAGCGGGCCAGTGCCCGCTAAGCTGATGTCCGTCTGGGTAAAGGATAGGGTGCCGTCGTAAAGACTGATGTTCTCGCCGAATGGGTGCTCGCCCAGTGGCTGAATGTCTTCATTCACCCGGATCAGTTGCTTGTATTCCGCCTCGGGGGTCGATTGCGCGTGCGCCGAGACGTTGTAAAAAACACACACGACAAAAAACAGGCAGATCCCTCGCCAACGACTACGCATTTCCTTCCCCTTGGTTCCGGCATTGCACACGGACTGGAACGAGAACTTTCTCCCGGGAGTGGCCTTACGTCAACCAGCAAATTCTTGCGAAGAATTGTTGCTCGCCTAGACAGCCAACAGTGAGCGGCTCCAAGCCGATCTGCGCAGCTCATCCGGACACTGGACTGCTGCCGGCTTCATCATCAAACCTAAGTTGATGTCCGTGAAACTGGCAGCAGTCTGTGTCACCACGGATGGAGCGCCGGTGATGCGCGCGTCGTCCGCAGTCTTCTTGGTGGACTTGGGTCTATGAGAATGGTCCGGGTCTTTGCCAGTCATTCCTGCTGCGTCATCAGCTTGACGCGAGAATGAGCCACGGGTGCTGCCTGACGAAGGCATTACTTCAGGCCCATGCACTAGTATCAAGTTCACACTATGGTTCACTCAACTACAAGCGGTAGTGCAGGTGAGCAAAGTGGACGACAGCGTCAGCCAGTTGAAGAAGTTCCAGAAGGAGCTTTCCAGCGGTACCGTGTCGCTGGTGCTGCTGGCGGTGCTGGGGCAGTCGCGCCAGCCGATGTACGGCTACCAGATCGCCAAGCGGCTGGAAGAAGTGGGCGAGGGTGTGCTGGCCGGCAAGCAGAGCGCGTTGTATCCGGTGCTGCGCAACCTGGAGGGCGCCAGCCTGCTCGCCAGCGAGGTCGAGCCATCCGTCAGCGGGCCGCCGCGCCGCTATTACCGCATCACCAAACCGGGGCGCGAGGTATTGCGCGAATGGATCGCCGCCTGGAACGCCACCCGCGATTCCGTCGATAACGTCTTGCAAGGAGGGGTGTAATGAACGCGCCACGCACCATCGTCGAATACCTTGAGCAACTGCGTGCCGCGCTGCGCGGTGCCGACCCGGCCCTGATCCAGGACGCGCTGTACGACGCGGAGGAACACTTGCGCGCTGAACTGGCCGAGCAACCCGGCCGCGGTGAAGCGGAGATGCTGGAACACGTCGTCGGCAGCTACGGCGCGCCGGACGAGGTGGCCGAGATCTACCGCGACCAGGAGATCAAGATCCAGCGCGCGCTGCGTCCACCGCCGCCGCCGAAACGTCGTTCGCTGGTCGGGCGCTTCTTCGGCGTCGCCGCCGATTCGCGCACCTATGGCGCGCTGTTCTACATGCTGCTGTCGCTGGCCACCGGCATCTTCTACTTCACCTGGGCGGTGACCGGGTTGTCGCTGTCGGCGGGGTTGTCGGTGCTGATCATCGGCCTGCCGTTCATCGTGCTGTTCTTCGGCAGCGTGCGCGTGTTGTCGCTGGTGGAAGGACGCATCGTGGAGGCGATGCTCGGCATGCGCATGCCGCGCCGGCCGGTGTACCCGACCCAGGGCATGAGCCTGATGAAGCGCATCGGCAGCATGTTCACCGACGTGCACACTTGGACCACTCTTTGCTACATGTGGCTGATGCTGCCGCTGGGCATCGTGTACTTCACGCTTGCCGTGACTTTGCTCAGCGTGTCGGTGGCCTTCATCGGCGCGCCGCTGGCGATGCTGTTCCGCAACGACTGGTTGCCCGGACTGTACGTGAACCACCAGGTCGTCGTGGACTGGGGCTTCGGTACGCATGCGCCAGGTTGGGGCGACGCGATCGCGATGTGCGTGATCGGCATCGTGCTGCTGTTCGCCACCCTGCACCTGGCGCGTGGCCTGGGCCGCCTGCACGGGCATATCGCCAAGCACATGCTGGTGCCGCGCGCGGCGGATTGAAGGTCGCCCGGTTACCATGCAGCCTTTGCCGGACTGACTGCCGATGCCCAAAACTTACGACCGCGCCTATTTCGACAAGTGGTACCGCAACCCGCGGCATGCGGTCGGTTCGCCGGCGGAACTGCGGCGCAAGGTGGCGATGGTGGTGGCGCAGGCCGAGTATTACCTCGGCCGGCCTATCGGCAACGTGCTCGACGTGGGTTGCGGTGAGGCGACCTGGCGCGCGCCGCTGCGCGCGTTGCGGCCGGACATCGCGTATCGCGGGCTGGATGCCAGCGAGTACGTGGTGGCGCGCTACGGGCGCAGCCGCAACATCGGCCTGGCGCGTTTCGGCCAGCTGGAACAGCTGCGTTTCGACACACGCTTTGACCTGATCGTGTGCACCGACGTGCTGCATTACCTGAAGCCGGCGGAGATCCGTGCCGGGCTGCAGGGCATCGGCGAGATGCTCGAAGGCGTGGCGTTCCTGGAGGTGTTCACCAGCCGCGACGACGTGGCCGGCGACCACCACGGCTTCGTCTCGCGCGCGCCGGCCTGGTACCTGCGTGAGTTCGGCAAGGTGGGCTTGCTGCCGTGCGGCTCGCATTGCTATCTGGGGCCGCGGCTGGAACGCCACATCGCGGCGCTGGAACGGGCGCAGTTGCCGGCCTGATCGGATTCAGTCGGCCACGGTCTTGTGCTTGTAGCGGCACAGATCACGGATCACGCAGTGCGGGCAATCCGGTTTGCGCGCCTTGCACACGTAGCGGCCGTGCAGGATCAGCCAGTGGTGGGCGTCGTGCTTGAACTCGGCCGGGATCGTCTTCTCCAGCTTGTCCTCGACCGCACGCACGTCCTTGCCCGGCGCGAGCCCGGTGCGGTTGGCGACGCGAAAGATGTGCGTGTCGACCGCGATGGTCGGCTCATTGAAAGCTGTATTCAAAACCACGTTGGCAGTCTTGCGGCCCACGCCGGGCAGCGCTTCCAGCGCCTCGCGCGTGCGCGGCACTTCGCCGCCGTGTTTTTCGATCAGCAGTCGGCACAGCGCGATGACGTTCTTCGCCTTCGCGTTGAACAGCCCGATCGTGCTGATGTAGCGCTTCAGGCTGTCCTCGCCGAGGTCGAGGATCGCCTGCGGCGTGTTCGCCACCGGATAGAGTTTTTTCGTGGCTTTGTTGACGCCCACGTCGGTGGCCTGTGCCGACAGCACTACCGCGACCAGCAGCTCGAATGGCGTGCTGTAGACGAGTTCGGTGGTGGGATGCGGGTCGAGTTCGCGCAGGCGCGAGAACAGTTCGATCACGTCGGCACGCTTCACGGTTTCGGTTCCTGCTGTTTCGCCCTTGCGCGGGCCAGCGCGGCCAGTACGGGATTGACCGGGTCGGCGGAGGTATCCACCGCGGCCTTGCGCGCGGCCAGTTCGGCCTCGCGTTCGTCGCGTTGGCGTTGCAGGCGCGCTTCGCGGCGCTGGAAGTGCGTGCGCGCCGCGTCGGCGTGCGCCATGTCGATCTGCGCGGGCGACATCGGTTCGAGCACGATGCAGTCGACCGGGCAGGCCGGCACGCACAGTTCGCAGCCGGTGCAATCGTCGGCGAGCACGGTGTGCATCAGCTTGGACGCGCCCACGATCGCGTCGACCGGACAGGCCTGGATGCATTTGGTGCAGCCGATGCAGTCGGCCTCGATGATGCGCGCCAGCATGCGCGACTTTGCCACACCATGTTCGGGATCCAGCGGCAGCACCGGTTGCTGCAGCAGTGCGGCGAGCTTTTCGATGCCGGCCGCGCCGCCGGGCGGGCACTGGTTGATTTCCGCCTCGCCGCGCGCGATCGCCTCCGCATACGGCCGGCAACCGTGGTAACCGCATTGCTCGCACTGCGTCTGCGGCAGCACGGCGTCGATGCGGTCGGCCAGAACGGTGATGGGATCACTCATGCGTGGATGCTGGGCGGGCGATAATCAGCGCTCATTGTCCCGCAATTGATCGTCGCCTGTTGGAGTGCTGCCATGAAATCGTCGTTTCTCGCCTCGCTGTTGCTGGCTGCCGTGCTCGGTGCCGGCGGCTCGATCCTGGTTGCCCACGCCGGTCCGGCGCAGGCCGAGACGGCCGGTGTCTCCGGCGACACGGTAACGGTGTTCGTCGACGCCACGCTCGGCTTCCGCAAGAAGCATATGGCGAACCAGCTCACCAAGTCGCATGCCGAATACGCGGCACGCGGCTACCGCTACGTGGACATGGCACCGTACAACGAGAACGGCGACCTGGTCGGTTTCTTCGTGACGTATACGAGGCAGTAGCGGTTCCGCTTCGCAGGGCGGGCAGTGCCCGCTCTACGACGCTGTTGATTCAGCGCACGGTGGCGCCGGGCTGCGCGCCTTGGTCGGCGTCGAGCAGGAACAGGTCGCTGCCGCCGTCGCCGGCCGAGAGGATCATGCCTTCGGACAGGCCGAAGCGCATCTTGCGCGGGGCCAGGTTGGCGATGAACACCACGTTGCGGCCCACCAGTTTCTCCGGCTCGGCGTAGGCGGCGCGGATACCGGAGAAGATCTGCCGCGTGCCCAGCGCGCCGGCGTCCAGTTCGAAGCGCAGCAGCTTGTCGGAACCGTCCACGAGTTCGCAGGCGGTGACCTTGCCGATGCGCAGGTCGAGCCGGGCGAAGTCGTCGATGCCGATGGTGGCGGGCGTGGCCGGGGCCGGCTCGATAATCGCGGCGGCGGGCTTGGCGGTGTCGTTCATGGCTTTCTTCTTTTTCGGGGCGGCGGGGGCTTCGGCCGGGCCGCCCAGCGAATCCTTCGAGGCCTCGACCATGGCCTCGATGCGCTTGGGATCGATGCGGCCGAGCAACGGCTCGAAGGCATGGATGGCGTGGTTGCGCAGCGCGGCGCGGGCGTCGTCGAAGTCGGCGATCGGTGCGGCCAGGAACTGTTCGGCCGCAGCCACGGTAATCGGCAGGATCGGCTTGAGCATGCCGGCCAGCAGGCGGAACGCGGTCAGCGCGAACGAGCACACCTGGTGCAGTTCATCGCGGCGGCTTTCGTCCTTGGCCATGCTCCATGGCGCCTTGGCGGCGATGTGGCCGTTGACCAGGTCGGCCATCAGCACGAAGCGGCGGGTGACCTCGGCGAAGTCGCCGCTGTCGTACAGCGCGGCGATGCCGTCGTAGTGTTCCAGCAGGGTGTTCCACAACGCGGTCTCTTCCGCGCAGAACTGCGGCGCCAGGCGGCCGCCGAAATATTTGTGCACGAAGCCGGCGGTGCGGCTGGCGATGTTCACCCACTTGCCGACCAGGTGCGAGTTGACGCGCTCCTCGAACGCCTTGAGGTCGAGATCCACGTCGACCGGCGCGGCGCTGAGCATGCTGGCGAAGTAGTAGCGCAGGAATCCCGGATGCAGGCCGGCGTCCAGGTAAGTGCGCGCCTGGATGAAGGTGCCGCGCGACTTGGACATCTTCGCGCCGTTCACCGTGAGGTAGCCGTTGACGTGCAGCGCGGTCGGCGTGCGGAAGCCGGCGCCGTGCAGCATCGCCGGCCAGAACAGGCCGTGGAAGTTGATGATGTCCTTGCCGATGAAGTGGTGCATCTCGGTCGTGCTGCCAGGGGCGAGGAAATCGTCGAACTTCAGGCGGGTGCGGTCGCACAGCGCCTTGAAGCTGGCCAGGTAGCCGACCGGCGCGTCCAGCCACACGTAGAAGAACTTGCCCGGCGCGTCGGGGATCGGGAAGCCGAAGTAGGGCGCGTCGCGCGAGATGTCCCAGTCCTTCAGGCCGCTGTCCAGCCACTCGCGCAGCTTCGCCGCCACGCCGCTGTTCGCCACCGGCTTGCCATGGGTGAGCTTGCCGGCGAACCAGTCGCGCAACAGTCCCTCGAACTTGCCCAGTTCGAAGAAGTAGTGCTCCGAGTCGCGCAGCACCGGCGTGGCGCCGGACATCACCGAGTACGGGTTGATCAGGTCGGTCGGCGCGTAGGTGGCGCCGCAGTGTTCGCAGTTGTCGCCGTACTGGTCCGGCGTGCCGCAATTCGGGCAGACGCCCTTGATGTAGCGGTCCGGCAGGAACATCTGCTTTTCCGGATCGAACAACTGCTGGATGCTGCGCCTGGCGATGTAGCCGGCGTCGCGCAGGCGCGTGTAGATCAGCGTCGCGAGCTCGCGGTTCTCTTCCGAATGGGTGGTGTGGTACTGGTCGAACGCCACGCCGAACGCGGCGAAATCCGCCTCGTGGCCCTCGCGGATGCCGGCGATGAAGGCCTCGGGCGTCATGCCGGCCTTCTCTGCGGCCAGCATGATCGGCGTGCCGTGCGCGTCGTCGGCGCAGACGTAGACCACCTTGTTGCCGCTCATCCGCTGCGCGCGCACCCAGATGTCCGCCTGGATGTAGCCCAGCAGATGGCCCATGTGCAGCGGGCCATTGGCATAGGGCAAGGCGTTGGTGACGAGCAGGCGACGACTCATGAGGCGTATTCCGGTGATGACTGCGCATTATGCCATGCCTGTTTGCCGGCCCCGCCCGCGGGGGCAAGGCTTCCGGCCGGGCCGCATGACGGATGCGAAGCTTCATTCGGCTTGTTGCTGCTGACGCGGCTTCGGCCGGGCTGGCAGAGGCATGAGCGTGCCGGTGTGTCGCACGTCGTTTTTTCGTGGCAGGCGGGGCGCCGCGCCAGGCACGAAAACGCCCCGGACCGGCGGGCGGTGCGGGGCGTTCGGTCAGACGCGGTGAGGGTAGATCAGTTCTGCCGTTCCCAGATCTGCGAACGGCCGAGCAGGGCGAAGCCGATGTAGCCGTGCACGTCGAGCTTCTGGCCGCCGTCCTTGAGGGAGAGCTTCACCTTGTAGACCTTGCCGTTCTTCGGGTCGAGGATCCTGCCGCCGTCCCACACGTCATCGTCCTTGCTGACGCCCCACATGATGGTCATGCCCACGATCGGCTGATTCTTGCGTTCGCCGTCGCATTTGGTGCAGACCGGGTGCTCGCCGTCGCGGGCCACGTCTTCCGGCGTGCGGTTCAGCAGTTGCACGATCTTGGCCTGAAACTCGCCGTTGTGCTCGGTGATCTCGACGATCGACTTCGGCTGATGGGTGGCGTCGTCGATGGTTTTCCAGGTGCCGGCCGGGGTGTCGTTGGCGGCCAGCGCGGTACCGGCGGCGAGCAGCAGGCCGGCGGCGAGGGTGAGGCGGAAAGCATGCTTCATGGATGGTCCTCCCGTACGAGTGCGTATGGATGTGAGACTGGCGAGGTTTGGCGGGAGCGTCAAGCTGCATTGCGCCATCCTCGCCGCTGATCCAGGTCAGCGGGCCGGCTTCGGCGGGCTGGCATAATAGGCGTCCCCGCACATACCCGAGATGACATGACACAGGCGAATGAAGCCCTGGTCCGCCAGATCCTTGGCGACCTCATCGACACCCATACCGGCGCGCCGATGGGCGAGGCCGTGCGCGCGATCGGCGTGGACGGCGCGAAGGTGTCGGTGGACCTGCAACTGGGCTATCCGGCCGCCAGTGCGATCGACGATCTCACCGCACGCGTGCGCCAGGCGCTGGAAGCCGATCCGGCGATCGCGTCGGCGGCCGTGTCGATCACCAGCCGCATCCACGTGCACAAGGTGCAGGGCACGCTGGGTCCGTTGCCGAACGTGAAAAACATCATCGTGGTGGCGTCGGGCAAGGGCGGCGTGGGCAAGTCCACGGTGTCGGCGAACCTGGCGCTGGCGTTGCAGGCCGAAGGCGCGAAAGTCGGCGTGATGGACGCGGACATCTACGGTCCCAGCCAGCCGACCATGCTGGGCGTGCACGGCAAGCCGGCCTCGCCGGACGGCAAGAGCATCATCCCGATGCAGGCGCACGGCATGCCGGTGATGTCGATCGGCTTCCTGGTGGAAGAGGACACGCCGATGATCTGGCGCGGCCCGATGGTCACCCAGGCGATGATGCAACTGCTGACCGACACGCGCTGGGAACAGCTCGATTACCTGATCGTCGACCTGCCGCCGGGCACCGGCGACATCCAGCTCACGCTGTCGCAGAAAGTGCCGGTGGCCGGCGCGGTAATCGTCACCACGCCGCAGGACATCGCCCTGCTGGATGCGCGCAAGGCGCTGAAGATGTTCGAGAAGGTTGGGGTGCCGGTGCTCGGCGTGGTGGAGAACATGGCCACCCACATCTGCTCGAACTGCGGCCACGAGGAACACATCTTCGGCGAGGGCGGCGGCGAGCGGATGTCGACGCAGTACGGCGTGCCGTACCTGGGTTCGCTGCCGCTGGATATCCGTATCCGCGAGCAGGCCGACGGCGGCAATCCCACGGTGGCGGCGATGCCGGATTCCGACCTCGCCGCGCGCTATCGCGAGATTGCCCGCAACGCGGCCGGCCGGCTGTCGCGGCAGCCGCGCAACAAGTCGCTGGGGCTGGGCAAGATCGTGGTGCAGGGCGCGCCCGCCGCATGACGGCGCCGGCACGGCGCGTGCTGTGCCTGTCCGGCAGCCTGCGCCGGGTGTCCTCGAATACGGCGGCGCTGCAGGCCGCGAGGCAACTTGCACCGTCGACGATCGACCTCGAATTGTACGAAGGACTCGGCGCCTTGCCGCTGTTCAATCCCGACGATGAGACGGCGGCCGTGCCCGCGTCGGTATTGGCCTTGCGCGAAGCCGTCGGTCGCGCGGATGCCTTGCTGATTGCCTGTCCCGAGTATGCGCATGGCGTGCCCGGCGCGTTCAAGAACCTGCTCGACTGGCTGGTCGGCAGCCTGGAATTTCCGGGCAAGCCGGTGCTGCTGCTGAACACGGCCGCGCGCGGTTCGTACCATGCGCAGGAGGCGCTGGCCGAAATACTGGTCACCATGTCCGCGCAGTTGCTGGCACCACAGCCCGTGCTGGTGGCGTTGCCGGGGGCCGGTTGCAGCGCCGCGCAGGTGCTGGCCAGCGCGGAACGTTGTGCGGAATTGCGCACTGCGCTGGACGTTTTGCTCGAGGCTTTGCCGGTGGCGTGAAACCGCCCGGCTGGCGCGGCGGCGCCCCGACCATGTATTTTTGCTGTTTTGCGCCTGGCCCGACTGGGCGATATCGCTACCGACCGGAGTCCGCGTGAGCATCAAACCCGACAAGTGGATTCGCCGCATGGCCGAAAGCCACGGCATGATCGAGCCGTTCGAACCCGGCCAGGTCAAGCTGCGCGACGACACCAAGCTGATTTCCTACGGCACCTCCAGCTACGGCTACGACGTGCGTTGCGCGCGCGAGTTCAAGATCTTCACCAACATCAACTCCACCATCGTCGATCCGAAGTCGTTCGACCCGACCAGCTTCGTCGACGTGGAGGCGGACGTGTGCATCATCCCGCCGAATTCGTTCGCGCTGGCGCGCACGGTCGAGTACTTCCGCATCCCGCGCAAGGTGCTCACCATCTGCCTCGGCAAGAGTACTTACGCGCGCTGCGGCATCATCGTCAACGTGACGCCGCTGGAGCCGGAGTGGGAGGGCCACGTGACGCTGGAGTTCTCCAACACCACGCCGCTGCCCGCAAAAATCTACGCCAACGAAGGCGTGGCGCAGATGCTGTTCCTCGAATCCGACGAGGAATGCGAAACCAGCTACAAGGACCGCGGCGGCAAGTACCAGGGCCAGCAGGGCGTGACTTTGCCGCGCACCTGATCGGCCCCCTGAACGGGTGGCATCCCGGGCTGCTCACGATCACGGCCGGGCGTTACACTCCGCCGAGTGCACCGACATGTTTTCCAGGAGACACAGATGATCCGTTTACCGACCCTGCTGACCCGCGCAGCCGCGGCTGCCATGTTGGGCAGCCTGCTGGTGCTGGCCGGCTGCCATCGCGGCAATACCAAGGACGAAGTCAGTGCCGCCCAGGCGCAAGGCCAGTTCGACACCGTCGTCAAGGCCTACAAGAGCGGCCAGTTCCTGGTGGATGGCGCCGTGTTGTCCGCGCTGGATACCGGCAGCCATTTCGCCTATCTGAAGGATCAGGGCAAGCTGCCGAAGACTGTGCTGCTGGAGCGCAGCGATGACTCGAAGGTGCGCAAGCAGCACCTGCAGTACATGGCGCGCATGCAGCTCGACTATGGCTTCACCGTGTACTACGACGACGGCGGCACGCTGAAGAAGATCAACCCGGTAGCCACCAAGGCCCGCAGGCTGGAGGATTACCACGCGCCGGTGCAGATGAACGACGAGCAGAAAGGCAAGTCCGCGGCCGACAGCACTTACGGCGATCCGACACAGCAGCAGCACTAACGGCAGAGTGCTGTTCATCGAAGGGCCCGCGAAGAAATTCGTGGGCCCTTTTGGTGTCAGGTGCGCTCCGGGTTGGCCAGTTGTCGTTGCAGCGCTGCGGTCAGGACCCTTGCCTCGTTGTCGCCACGGGCCACGGCCTGGCCGTTCCCCCACACCGGCCCCGGCCACGCTGGATCGCCTTCGACCCGCGCGACCACATGTACGTGCAGCTGGCGCACGATGTTGCCCAGTGCGCCGAGGTTGAGTTTGTCGCAGGGGGCGACGGCGCGCAGGGCGGCGGCGGCGCGATTCACCTCCTGCCACAGCGCGGCCTGTTCGTCGTCGCGCAGGTCGGCGATCTCGACCAGGCCGGCGCGACGCGGCACCAGGATCAGCCACGGGTAGCGCGCATCGTTCATCAGCAATACGTCGCACAGCGGCAGCGAAGCGACCGGGCGGGTATCCGCCGCGAGTCGGGGATCGAGCGCGAAGCCGGCCTCGCTCATGCGCCGGCCAGGTGATGGTCGAAGAAGGCCAGCGTGCGCTGCAGCGCCAGCTTCGCGCTGGCTTCGTCGTAGGGGGCGCTGCCGTCGCGGTTGAAGGCGTGGTCGGCCGGGTAGGTGAAAACTTCCATCTGCGGCAGCGCCTCGCGATGCTTCGCTACCATCTCCGGCGTGATGCTGTGGTCCTTCTCGCCGAAGTGGAACATCACCGGCGCCTGCGGCGTCTCGTGCAGGAACGGCAGGTTGCGCGCGCCGTAATAACTCACCGAGGGCAGGCCCAGGCGCAGCGCGGCAAGCAAGGCCACCGTGCCGCCCCAGCAGTAACCGACGGTACCGATCTTTCCGGCCGAGGCGATCGATTCGGCGGCGCTGGCGACGTCCTCGAGCGCGCGCTCCAGTCCCAGCTCGGCGATCAGCTGCTTGCCCTTGTTGGCACCGACCTGGTCGTAACCCAGTTCCACGCCGCTTTCCAGGTGATCGAAGAACGCCGGCGCGATCGCGGTATAGCCGTATTCGGCGAAGCGGTCGGCCACGTGGCGGATGTGCGCGGTGACGCCGAAGATTTCCTGGATCACCACGATGCCGCCCTTCGGCTTGCCCTGCGGCTGGGCAAGGTAGCCGCCGATGCACTGGGTGCGGGTGGTGGGAATGTTGATGTGCTGGCCCATGGCTGGCTCCGGCGAGGGGATGGCGTGAAGTCTAGCCGTGCCGGTGGCCGGGCCGCACTGCCGTATAATCGGCGGTTACTTCGCAGGTTCCCGGCAGCGCCCCCCATGTCCCAGACCGCACACAAGATCGGCTTCGTCAGCCTCGGCTGCCCCAAGGCGCTGGTCGACTCCGAGCGTATCCTCACCCAGCTCAAGGTCGAGGGCTACGAGATCGTGCCCAGCTACGGCGCGGCCGATGCCGTGGTGGTGAACACCTGCGGCTTCATCGACGCGGCGGTGCAGGAATCGCTGGACTCGATCGGCACCGCGCTGCACGAGAACGGCAAGGTGATCGTCACCGGCTGCTTGGGCAAGCGCGAGGCGCTGATCCGCGAGGCGTATCCGGACGTGCTGTCGATCAGCGGCCCGCAGGACTACGCCAGCGTGATGAGTGCGGTGCACGCCGCGCTGCCGCCGCAGCGCAACCGTTTCCTGGACATCGTGCCGGACACGGGCGTGAAGCTGACTCCGAAGCACTACGCCTACCTGAAGATTTCCGAAGGCTGCAATCATCGCTGCAGCTTCTGCATCATCCCGTCGATGCGCGGCAACCTGGTGTCGCGCCCGGTCGACGAGGTGCTGGTCGAGGCCGAGAAGCTGGTCAAGGGTGGCGTAAAGGAGCTGCTGGTGATCTCGCAGGACACCAGTGCCTACGGCGTCGACCTGAAATATGCCGAACGCGAGTGGCGTGGCAAGGCGTACCGCACGCGCATGACCGAGCTGTGCGAAGGCCTGTCCGAACTCGGCGTGTGGACGCGGTTGCACTACGTCTACCCGTACCCGCACGTGGACGAGGTGATGCCGCTGATGGCCCAGACCCACAACGGCATGCCCAAGCTGCTGCCGTACCTCGACATCCCGTTCCAGCACGCCAGCCCGCGCATCCTCAAGCTGATGAAGCGGCCGGGCAACATCGACAAGACGCTGGAGCGCATCCAGAACTGGCGTGCTCAAGTGCCGGACCTGACCATCCGCAGCACCTTCATCGTCGGCTTCCCCGGCGAGACCGATGCGGAGTTCGAGGAACTGCTGGATTTCCTGCGCGAGGCCGAGCTCGATCGCGTCGGCGCGTTTGCCTATTCGCCGGTGGACGGCGCCAAGGCGAACGAGCTGCCCGATCCGGTCTCCGAGGAGCTGAAGGAAGACCGCCTCGAACAGTTCATGGCGGTGCAGGCGGAAATCTCCGCCGCGAAACTGCAGCGCAAGATCGGCCGCACGATCAAGGTGCTGGTCGACGAGGCCGGTGCCGACGGCGCGGTGGCGCGTTCGGCCGCCGATGCGCCGGAGATCGACGGCAGCGTGCTGATCGCCGACGGCCAGTCGCTGAAGCCGGGCCAGTTCGTCGAGGTGGTGGTCGAATCCGCCAGCGAGCACGACCTGCACGCGCGGCTGGCCCATCCGCAGCTCAAGGTGGTGTAGGCGTCCATGCGCTACGTCGCGCCGGCCCGCGGTACGGTCGACCCGATGGTGTTCGGCCGGCCGCCGCTGGCGGCGTGGCGCGAGTACGCCGACCTGCTCGAAGGCACGGCGTGGCCGTCGATCGACGAGCTCAACCGCCGCCTGCCCGCAGGCATGACCCAGCGCTTCGTGGCGCAGACGCCGGCCCTGCTGGCCGATGGCCGGCACTACGAGCAGCGCATTGCCGACTGCGGCCAGATCGCCACCCGCGCAGACAACTGGCACGACCTGCTGAATGCGCTGGCATGGCTGCGCCATCCGGCGTTGAAGCAGGCGCTGAACCGGCGCCAGATGGACGAGATTGCCCACATGGGGCCGAAGCTGCGTTCGCGCGCGCAGTACGCACTGACCCACTTCGACGAGGCCGGCGTGATCGTCGGCATACGCGACCCCGCGCTGCTGGCGCTGTGGGATGCGCACGACTGGCATGGGCTGTTCTGGCGTCGGCGGCAGGCGTGGCTGGACGGCTCGATCCAGTTGGAACTGTTTGGCCATGCCCTGCTGGAGTTGGCGCTGAATCCGGGCAAGCTGCTGGTGGGCAAGGCGCTGGTGTTCCAGACAGGCGGCGGTGCCGACCTGCCGGCGCGCTGTGCCGCCGCGATCAATGCAGGCCGCGTGCTGCTCGATCCACTGGAACTGCGCCCGTTGCCGTTGTCGGGCATTCCAGGCTGGCATCCCGACAACGCCGACGAGGCCTTTCACCGCCGTGCCGTCTGCTACCAGCCACGCCGCGCCGGGCGTGAATACCCGCCGCCATCCCCGGCTTTCTGAGCGGACAGGCCGGACCTTGCCCCGACCGGCGATCACGACTATATACGTGACATCGGCGCAGGTCAGGGGGTACGGGCATTGGACATCGCAAGGTCTCGGTGGCGCCATGGACATCGCAATCGTTGCCTGGCGGTGATCGCCGCGGGGCTGTCGGCGGCATTGCTGTGCGCCGGCAGTGCGGTGGCGGAAAGCAAAGGGTCCGGCCAGGCAACGCCAGTCCGCTTCGGCATCCTGCCGATCGGCAGTGCGGCCGAATCGCTGGAGCAGTGGCGCCCGCTGCTGGACGACCTGCAGAAGCGACTGGGGCGCCCGGTGGCCACGGTATCGGTGGGCAGCTACGCCAGTCTTTCCAATGCGATCGACGCGCAGCGGGTGGACATCGCCTTCCTCTCCGGCAAGCTGGCGGTCGAGGCGGTGACGCACCAGCACATGCAGGTATTCGCCCAGTTCGTGCGCAGCGACGGCGCCAGGGGCAACGTGGCCATGCTGGTGGTGCGCGGCGACAGCACCATCCGCCATCTCGACGACCTGCTGACGCCCGGCAGCGGTTGGCGTTATGCCCGCAGCGAGCTTCTGTCGGTCACCGGTTACATTGCGCCGGAGGCCTATGTATTCGCACCGCACGGCCTCAATTCCGACACGTTCTTCGGCAGCGTGCGGGTGGGCGACCATCAGAGCAACCTGCTGGCAGTGGTCAACCGCGACGCGGACGTGGCCAGCAGCAACAATCCGGATATGGACCTGTTCCGTCGCAACTTTCCGCGCGAAGCGGAGCAGCTCCGGGTGATCTGGCGCTCGTCGCTGATTCCTTCCGGGGTGCTGGTGATCCGCGACGGCATGCCCGCATCGCTGCGCCGGAAGCTGACCGCGTTCCTGCTCGGCTACGGCAAGGCTCACGGCGAAAACGGTGCGCGCGAGCGAGCGAAGCTGGCCCGCATCCCCGACCTCGGCGGGTTCGCGCCGGAGGACAATTACGTGCTGGAACCCTTCGTGGACATGCAGTACACGCTGCTGCGGCAGCAGGCCGAGCACGGCCAGTGGGTCACGCCGCAGGCGCGACAGGCCCGGCTGGAACAGATCGAGGGCGACCATCGGCGCGCCGTGCGGCAGCTGCAGCCGCACTAGGTTGCCAGGGCGCGCAGGGAGCCGAAGTGCGGGGCGGAGGCCACTGCCGTCCGCCCCGCAGGCATCGTTCAGGGATTGCCCACCATGGACGACAACTCGCTGGCCGTCATCGGCCCGGAGCTCAGCGTGTCGGTGTGCGACGCGATGAATTCGCGGAACTCGATCGACGCCTTCGGTCCCGTGGCGAGGCCCTTGGCGTGCGCGGCGGCGTCCACCTTCTTCTGCTGCGCGTCGGTCAGGTCGGGTGCGATGGCGATGTAGTCCCAAGAGTCGCCGTCCAGGTGCGCGTACCACTGCGCCCGCGGCAGGCCGAGCTGCTGATCGATGGTATCCCGCGCGGCCATCCATTTGAGGAAATCGGCCTGCTTGCCGGGAGCGACCCGATAGAGCGAGATCATCGCGTGGCCGGGTTCCTGCGTCGGCGTCCGGTTCTGCGCCATCGCGGCGGGCGCGGCCAGCACGAAGCCGAGCAGCACGCATTTGCTGAGTACACGGTACATAAAACCCTCTCATGGCACTTTCGTGCCCGTCATGCCGGCCCAAGGGCGACCGGAAAGCGCCGGCAACGCGTTCCAGTGGGGCGGAATATCGTTCGGAGTGGAGGGAATTCCGGTGCACGCTACACCTGCCGGATGCCGCCGGCAATGCCGGCGCAACGGCGTGCGTGCGGGCTGCGGGTGGCCTAGTCGTAATCCACCGCGAGCAGCGCAAACTCCGCAGGGCCGCCCGGTAGTTCGGCCAGGAACTCGTCGTCGACGCGCCTCTTCAAGACGGCGCGGGCCAGTGGCGAATCGATGCTGATCCAGCCGCGTTTCGCGTCGGTCTCGTCGGGGCCGACGATGCGGTAGTGGTGGATCTCGCCGGTGTCCACGTTCTCCAGCTCGATGCGGGCGCCGAAGAACACCATGTCGACATCGCTCGGATTCTGCCCCGATCGCTGCGCGGTACGGGGCAGAATGATGGCTGGGCTACGCGACTTGCATCCAGCGAGATATGGAAAGCAGGCCGCTCGCGCTCACCGAGCATGGCCCGGTGCGAATCCGCGTCACTTTGCCAGACGCACGCCGATACGCTTGGCGTGCACCCAAACCCCGATCTGCCGACGGGCTTGCGCCGACAACATGGGTTTTGCCTGGTGCGCACGGACCTGGACGGCTGTACTGCCGCCGTTATCGAGGTTCGCCAGGAAGCCGTGCACCTCGCCGGTGACCAGTTGCACGGCAAGCCCCACGACCTGTCCGTGGTCGTTGATCCCGAAGCCATCCAGGATGTACATGCCGGAATCGGCCGGGATCAGGTCGTTGAGGTTGTACATCCTGCCGTGCTGCCAGAGGAAGCCGGTGGTGTCGCCTTGGGCGTCCACCGAAACGCCGGTCGCCTGGGCGTAGTTGTTGATACCGATCGCAGCGCTTTGCTGGTCGCCAGGCAGCGTACCCAGATCGGTCATCACGCCGCGGCGCCACAGAAAGGCATGCTGGAAGCCGCTGGTCGGCGTATCGCCCGCCAGCTCGGACGCACCTACGACTTCGGAGTGTTCGTTGATGCCAAAGGCCGCGTTGTTGAACTTTCCGCCCAGATTGCCGAGGTCGATAGCCCGCCCGAGCCGCCACAACAGCGCGTGGTCGGGCCGGAATGGCATCGAGTAGCGCGCGTCGAAGGTCGCACACACGCCGGATGCGCCCACGCTCTCACCCAGATCGTTGAGCCAGAACGCCGCGCCTTCGGTGTCTCCCTGGTACAGGGGAAGCGTGAGCGCCTTCGTTCCTGCCCATACCGCCGGGCGATAGTGCAGGACCTGCGGTGGCGGGCAGGCCGCGTCCGGCACGGCGGTCTCGGCGTACCCGGCGACTACGCCGAAATTGTTCACCATGGCGGCGGCGCTGTTGTGGCCGCCCAGGGTATCCAGCGGCAGCATGAGGCCGTCGCGCCAGACGAAGCCCCGGCAGATCAGGTGGGTCCCGAAGCCGCAGAAATCCTCGCCGCTGGGATCGGGTGTGTCCAGTTCGGCTGCGCCGGTCGCCATGCCGAGTTCGTTGATGCCTGCCAGGGACTGGCTGTGCGGGCCGCCCAGTGCGCCGAGGTCGATCATTCGGCTGGATTTCCGCACGAACGAGTGCTCGACCGTGTCGCCCGCCAAGGTGGAGAAGCCGGAGATCTGACCGCGGCTGTTGATCCCGTAGGCGAGGCTGAAGGTTCCGCCCAGGGTGCCCAGGTCCGTGATGGTGTAATGAGGTGTCGGTGGGCTCGGAGCGGCCTGCGCCGCCGCTCCGAAAGCGCCGAAGGCCATCGCCATGACGAGCAGGCGGCGCCGTAGAGAGAGCGAATGTATGCGTTGCATGGGTTTTCTCCCGTGGTCGCTGTTCACGCCGACAGCGTGCGGCGGACCGGCCACTCGGCCGGACGTGCTGCGAGGTTGGTCGGTGGCAGCTTCAAAAGTCCTTGGAGCCAGTTCAAATCTGCTCAAATTTCTTCAAGACCCCGCCATGGCGGGGCGGTGCTACATTGGCGCCGGCGATGATCAAGGGTGCCGGCGACGAGCGCCGTCCGCGTGGAGTCCGCATGGAAACCGCACCGAAAACCCTCTACGAGTTCGGGCCGTTCCGGATCGATCCCGATCAGCAACTGCTGTTGCGCGATGGCCGTGCCGTGGCGGTGACGCCCAAGGTGCTGGAAGTGCTGTTGGTGCTGGTTCGGCGCAGCCGCGAAGTGGTTTCCAAGGACGAATTGATGCGGACGGTCTGGCCGACGACCGTGGTCGAGGAAGCCAATCTCAGCCAGAGCGTCTTCATGCTGCGCAAGGTGCTCGGCGACACGCGCGGGGAGCAGCGCTACATCGTGACGTTGCCCGGCCGCGGCTATCGCTTTGCGGCGCCGGTGCGGGTGATCGCGCGCGAGGTCGCGGAAGACGTTGCCGTCGCGCCGACGCCAGCGACCCGCAGACGACGGTTGGGATCACCAGCGATATGGCTGGTGGCCGGCGGCATACTCGCGCTGGCGGCCGGCGCGATGTATTTCCTGTCGGGTCGGTCGGCGTCGATGCTGCGCGCGGAAGATCCCGTGCTGGTTGCCGATTTCGTCAATGCCACGGGCGACCCGGTGTTCGATGACACGCTGCGGCAGGGGCTTGCGGTGCAGTTGCAGCAGTCGCCGCTGTTGAGCCTGATTTCGCAGGATCGAATCCAGCAGACGCTACAGCAGATGGGGCGTCCGGCCGGCGCCTCGCTCACCCCCGAGCTTGCCCGCGAAATCTGCGAGCGCACCGACAGCGCGCTGGTGCTGGATGGCTCGATTGCCAAACTCGGCAGCCAGTACGTGCTGGGGTTGCGCGCGCGCGACTGCCGCAGCGGCGATGTGCTCGACGAGGAACAGGCGCAGGCGGGCAGGCGCGAAGACGTACTGCAGGCGCTGGACGAAATGGCCGCCAGGTTTCGCCACCGCGTAGGGGAGTCGCTGCCCACGATCGCCCGGCACAACGTGCCCCTGGCGGAAGCGACCACGACGTCACTGGACGCGTTGAAGGCCTACAGCACCGCATCGCGCGTGCACGCTGCGGCCGGTTCCGCGGCGGCGCTGCCCTTGTTCAGGCGCGCGGTCGAGATCGATCCGCAGTTCGCCATGGCCCACGCGATGCTGGGGCGCATGTATGGCGACCTGGGCGATTTCGTGCTCGCCGCACAAAGCACCGAGCGGGCGTGGCGATTGCGCGGGCGCGCCAGCGATGCGGAGAAGTTCTTCATCGATGCGTCGTACCAGCTCCAGGTGACCGGCAACCTGCAGGCCGCGCAGGCGGTTTGCGAATCCTGGGCGAGCACCTACCCGCGCGCAGCGGGGCCGCATGCCTTTCTCGCAGGCATCGTGCTTCCGGTGCAGGGCAACTACCGCGCAGCCGTCGAGCAGGCGCGCATGGCGCTTGGCCTCGATCCCGATTTCGTCATCGGCTATCAGATCCTCGCTTACGCCCAGCAGTACCAGGGCGATCCGGGCGCCGCGGGAAGAACGCTGGATTCGGCCGCCGCGCGTAAATTGGCCACGCCCGACTTCGCGTTGCAGCGTTACGACCTTGCTTTCCTGCGCTCTGACAGCGACGGCATGCAGCGCCAGGTGGCGGCCGCACTGGACGATGGCGAAGTGCAAGGCGGCATCGCCTATCACCGGTCGCTCGCCTTGGCATACGTGGGGAAGTTGCAGGACGCGCGCGCTGCGTCGGTCCAGGCCGGAGCATTGTCGTTGCAGTCTTCACAGCAGGAACAGGCGGCCCTGTTTGCGGCGGGTGCGGCATTGCGCGAAGGGCTGTACGGTCATGCGGCTGAGGCGCGGCGCCAAGCCGAGACGGCGCTGACGCTCTCGGACGACCGCCATGTCGAATTCGGCGCGGCATTCGCGCTGGCACTTGCCGGCGATTCCGCGCAGGCCGGCAAACTGGCGGACGATCTGGTGTCGCGGTTTCCGCAGGACACCTCGGTCAACTTCAGCTATCTGCCGGCGCTGCGCGCACGGCTTGCCTTGAATGAGCATGCGCCGGAGCGGGCCATCGATATCCTGCAGATGGCCGCGCCGTACGATCTGGGTACGCCTCGCAGCAGCATGCATGGGTCATTTGGCGCGCTCTACACGGTGTACCTGCGCGGAGAAGCGCAACTGGCGTCGCACCGCGCCGTGGAGGCCGCGGCGGAGTTCCGCAAGGTGCTTGCGCATCCGGGGGTGGTGGTAACCGACCCGATCGGCGCGCTGGCACGATTGCAACTGGCACGCGTCTACGCCATGCAGGGAAATCCCGTGCGGGCACGAGCTGCCTATCGGGATTTCTTCATGCTGTGGAAGAACGCCGATCCCGATATTCCCGTGCTGGTACAGGCCCGGCGCGAATACGCCAGCCTGCATTGACGGCCTGATCAACCAGCGCCTTGCGCACTTCGGGACACGGTTTCTTTCTCCAGCCCCATGGCCACGGCCGGGCCGGAGTGGGAAGCCAGCGCCTGCTCGAGTAGCAGAAGGCACGGACGTCCGAACGATCGGTTCCAGCGCGACGGCGTTCGCCCCCGCAGCGCGCTAGTCGTAATCCACCGCGAGCAGCGCAAACTCCGCAGGGCCGCCCGGCAGTTCGGCCAGGAATTCGTCGTCGACGCGCCGCTTCAAGACGGCGCGGGCCAGTGGCGAATCGATGCTGATCCAGCCGCGTTTCGCGTCGGTCTCGTCGGGGCCGACGATGCGGTAACGGTGGATCTCGCCGGTGTCGGCGTTTTCCAGTTCGATGCGGGCGCCGAAGAACACCATGCTGCGGTCGCCCGGTGCGCCTTCGGCCACCTTCAGCGAGGGAATCCGCTTGCTGAGGTAACGCGCGCGCCGGTCGATCTCGCCGAGCTGCTTCTTGCGGTAGGTGTACTCGGCGTTTTCCGAGCGGTCGCCTTCGGCCGCCGCCGCGGCGAGCGCCTTCACCACCTCCGGACGCAGCACGTGCCAGAGGTGGTCGAGTTCGGCCTTCAGTCGCTCGAAACCCTCGCGGGTGATGATCGCGGTGGAACTGGGCGAGGGCGGACGCCAGCGACTCACGCGAGGCTGGCCAGCTGTCGCCGCTGCGCGTCGATTTCGGCGCGCAGCGGGTGGTCGGGCCAGGCGGCCGCGAGCCGATCCAGCAAGGCCGTCGCCTCGGCGTGCTGGTCGGCGTGTGCGGCGAGCTGGCGTGCGGCCAGCAGGCCGTAGTGCGGCGCCTGCGGATCGCGCGGCCAGTGCGCGAGATAGCCGCGGCACAGCTGGATCGTGAGCCGGCTCATGCCCAGCCGTGCGGCCAGGTCGGCCAGTTCGCCACAGGTGCGCGGATCGTCCGGAACGAACCCGCTGTCGATGCCGCCGCATTCCTGCAGCACGCCGAGCGCCCGGCGCGGTTCGCCCTGGGCGATCAGCGCGGCGATCCAGATCTGGCCGTGCACCAGCAGGTCGTCGCGCAAGCCTTGCCGATGCAGCAGCTCGCGATACAGCTGGTGCACGGACGTCGGCGCAGTGCGGTCCTGCAGGCGGGCGGCCAGCTGCCGCAGTGCCGCCACCGGGTCGTCGGTGGCAAGCCGGCGCGCCTCCTCGAGCAGGCGGCTGTCGGCATCCTGGTTGGAGGCTGCGACGAGTTTCTCGGCCTCCAGCTCGATGCCGAAACGCTCGTGGCGCTGGTGGATCATCGCGCCCATCAGATGGAAGGCAAGCACGATCAGGTAGGTATAGGCGAAGGCAAACAGCGGCAACGCCAACAGCCTGGGCAGCAGCGCGGTGCTGATCGAGGCCAGCACGATCAGCGCACCCAGCAGCAGGTTGATCGCCACGGGGATCAGGTAGGCCGCGCCGAAGCTGCCGATCACGCGCTTCCAATTGAACGGGTTGAGTGCCAGCGCAAGGTTGCCGTCGAACGCCAGCGACATGTCGATCGCCGGCAGCGCCAGTGCAGACACGATCAGCACCGGCCACAGCAGGCGCGGAAAGAACACGATGGCGATCACGCAAAGCGCGACGAGCAGCAGGTGGATCGCGGTCAGCCCCCAACCGCTGGCGTCGTTGCCATCGCTGCCGACATCGGGCGGATCGGCGTAGCCATGGGCGGTATGCAGCAGGCAGTCGGCGGCGTAACGCCAGGTGGCGGCCCACACCAGCGCACTGGCCAGGGCACCGATGTACGAGGGCAACAAGCCGACGTAGTGCAGCAAGGCGATGACCACGCAGGTGGGCAGCGCCGCGCCACGCAACGGGTAACCGAGGCCTGTTCTCAGGCGTTCCCCAAACGGCGTGTCGGCAGCGACGATTTCAACGCGAGGCATGCCGTCGCGCGCTCAGCGCTTGCCGCCGAAGATGCCGCCCAGCACGCCACGCAGGATCTGCCGGCCGAGCTGGCTGCCCGCCGTGCGTACCATCTGCTTGCCCATCGTCTCGATCATGCCCTGGCGGCGCTTGGTGCCGAACAGCGCGTCGTGCACAGCGCCACCCCAGCCCGCCTCAGCATCTTTGGCGGGCGCGTCGGCGGCCACGGTGGCCGCATCGGCGGCCTTGTCGCTGGCGCGTTTGGCCAGCATCTCGGCGGCCGATTCGCGATTGACGGTGGTGTCGTACTTGCCGCCGACCGGCGAGCGCTGGCGGATGGTGGAGCGTTCGGCGTCGGTGATCGCGCCGATGCGGCAGCACGGTGTCGTCACCAGGACCTGTTCCACCGGCGTCGGCACGCCGCCGTTGGCCAGGGTGGAAGCCAGCGCCTCGCCCACGGCAAGCTTGGTGATTGCCTCGGTGACGTCGAGCTTCGGGTTCGCCACGAAGGTTTCCGCCGCCGCCTTGACCGCTTTCTGGTCGCGCGGGGTGAACGCGCGCAGCGCGTGCTGGATGCGGTTGCCGAGCTGGCCCAGGATCACGCCGGGCACGTCGTCGGGGTTCTGCGAACAGAAGTACACGCCGACACCCTTGGAGCGAATCAGCCGCACCACCTGTTCGACCCGCTGCTGCAGCGCCGGCGAGGCGTCGTCGAACAGCAGGTGCGCCTCGTCGAAGAAGAACACCATCTTCGGCTGGTCGAGGTCGCCCACTTCCGGCAACTGCTCGAACAGTTCCGACAGCAACCACAGCAGGAAGGTGGAGTACAGCCGCGGCTTCATGATCAGCTGGTCGGCGGCGAGCACGTTGATGATGCCGCGCCCGCTCATGTCCTGGCGCATCAGGTCGGCCAGTTCCAGCGCCGGCTCGCCGAAGAACTGATCGGCGCCGTCACCTTCGAGTTTCAGGATCGCGCGCTGGATCGCGGCGATGCTTTGCGTGCTGATCAGCCCGTACTGGGTCGAGATGGCCTTGGCGTTCTCGGCGGCATAAGTGAGCAGGGCGCGCAGGTCGGCCAGGTCGAGCAACAGCCAGCCCTGGTCGTCGGCCGCCTTGAACACCACTTCCAGTACGCCTTCCTGGGTGTCGTTCAACTCCAGCACGCGGCCGAGCAGGGTGGGGCCCATTTCGCTGATGGTGGCGCGCACCGGGTGACCGAGCTTGCCGTAGATGTCCCAGAACACCACCGGGTTGGCCTGTGCCTTCCAGTCGGCGAGCTTGAGCTTGGCCAGGCGCGCCTTGAGCTTGTCGCCCGGTTCGCCCGCGGCCAGCGCGAGGCCGGCCAGGTCGCCCTTGGCGTCGGCCAGGAAGCACGGCACGCCCAGCCGCGAGAAACCTTCGGCCAGCACCATCAGCGAAACGGATTTGCCGGTGCCGGTGGCGCCGGCGATCATGCCGTGGCGGTTGCCGTAATGCGGGTCGAGGTTGACGCTGGTGCTGTCGTTGCGGCCGATCAGGATCTCAGTCATGGCGTTCCGTCCGTTGCTGGTCGAGCGATTGTAGCCAAGACGGCGAGGCTGTCGTGGCGTGATGTGGCGCGTTGAGTCGAGGCCCTGCGCCCGCTATGGTGGACGTTTTCCGCGGGTGAAGTTCGTGATGTCGTCGTGCTCGGTGATTCGTTCCATGCGCCTGGTGCCGTTTGCCGTGGCGATCGGCCTGCTCGGTGCCTGTGTCAGTGCCGGCGGCGGCAAACCTTCGACCCGGGTGGATGCGCTGTACGGCCAGCTCGACCTGGCCAGCAAGGGCTACGAGACCGCCCTGCAGCAGTCGCGCGAAGGCAACCAGCAGGCTTCGCAGCTCACCCTGACCCAGTCGCTGGACCGCCTGAAGGAAGCCTCGGCGCACTGTGGCACGACACCCGGCTGCGATCCGCAGCGATTCTTCTCGGTGTTCGATCGCCTGCTGCGCCTGAAGGATGGCGATTTCGACGACGGGCAGAACCTGGGTAGCGATGTCGACCTGTCGCAGGCCGCGCTTGCCGCCGGCACCACCGGCGCGGCCAGCCTGCCGCAGGCGCAGCGCAGCGTGACCCTGCTGCACGGGCAGAAGCTGTCGCAGCTGATCGCGATGAACGGGCCGGTGAAGGCAGCGCTGGAGATGTGGCTGACCCAATGGCGCCCGCAGCTGATGGACGCCTGGGTCAATTACCAGTACCTGCGCTACCAGATGTGGCCGCAGTACGAAAAGGCGGACCTGCCTGAGGCGCTGCTGTTCGGCATCATGGCGAAGGAATCCGGCGGCAAGGTGCACGCCGTTTCGCGCTCGGGCGCGTCGGGGCCGCTGCAGTTCATGTACGCCACCGGCATGCGCTTCGGCCTGGTCAGCGACAACGGTTTCGACCTGCGCTTCGATCCCGCGGCATCGGCGCGGGCGAATGCCGAGTACATCAACGAGCAGCTGCGGATCTTCAACAACAACCTCGAAATCACGCTCGGCGCCTATAACGGCGGCGAAGGGCGCATGCGCCGCACGGTCGGCGACGACACCTCGGTGAGCTTCTACGATCCGCGCATCTACAACCAGCTGTCGCAGGAAACCCGTGATTACGTGCCGGCGGTGCTTGCTGCGGCGTGGTTGTTCCAGCATCCGGACAGTTACAACCTGCGTTTCCCGAAGATCGACGGCGCGCCCGGCACGGTCACCCTGAAACGGCCGGTCTCGCTGTCGGAGCTGACCGTATGCCTGGGTTCGGCCGGCGGCATGCGGGATGGCTGGTTCCGCACCCTGCGCAACCTCAACCCACGGCTGGACCCGCAGGTGACCCAGCCGGCAGGCGCGCAGCTGCAGTTGCCGAAGCTGCTGGAGCAGGCCTACGCAGCGCGCTGCGTCGATGGCCCGTGGCCGATTCTCGCCGCCGACCTGCATCGCGCGGTGGTGCCGGTGGTGCAGGCGCCGACGGTGCAGGCACCGGCAGCGAGGGGAACCAGCCGCTACAAGGTGCGCCGTGGCGATACGTTGATCAGCATCGTGCGCAAGCTGCATTGCTCCAGCGTGCAGGAAGTCGCCGAGATGAACGGGTTGAAGCACCACCACATCAGCATCGGGCAGACGTTGAAACTGCCGGTCTGCCGCTGAGCGGCCATGGCGGTCGCCGGGCTTCAGGCGACCGCGCTTTCCTGCACCCAGCTGTTGGCGGTACCGCCGCCGCCGTGCACTTCCTTCAGTTCGCGCAGCAGCTGCATCAGCTGGCGGTGTTGCGGCTGCAGGCTGGCGTGCGGGGAGTTCTTGGTTTCGTGGTAGGCCACGGCCAGCCATAGCGCGATGCCGCGCAGCGCCACTTCGGCGTTGTTCGAACAGGCGCGCTCGTAACCTGCCTCGGTGCCCTGGCCCCAGGGCAGGTAGCGCGCTTCCGGCGCGGTGCCGTACAGGTGCGGGAAATCGCTGCGCGAGGCTTGTCCGATCTCGCGCAGGGTCAGCGTGCTCAGGCGCTCGCGGCTACGCTTGGGCAAGGCCCGCACGCTGCGTTCGATGTCGCGGAATTGGCGGCCAAGCTGGCGCGCGCGCACCATCACAAGGAGTGGCGTCAGTATTTGCATGAGATCCCCTCGGCGCTGGAATTCGACGGCGCGCAAGACGCGCGGCGAAGCCACGAGCGTAGCGAAGCCATCAGCCGAATAGCGCCTAGGGCGTCACAAAATGACCTGCCGCGTCAGGTTTCAGGGTGCGTGGAAGTACTGGCTCTCAGCCGCGCCCAAGCCGCTGGCCCACCTGCACGGCCTGTTGCGGCTGCAGGGCGTCCAGTTCGGCCGCCCCCTCGGGCAGCAGCAGGATCACGGTGGAACCCATGTTGAAGCGCGCCATCTCGGCGAAGCGTTCCAGCGTGATGTTCTGGTCGGCGAACGACTTGCGCCGGATCGATGACGCGTACGGCGGGATCACCAGGCCGTCCCACACCGTGGCCACCGACGACACCAGAATCGCGCCCACCATCACCACCACGAACGGGCCGTGTTCGCCCTCGAAGTGGCAGACCAGTCGCTCGTTGCGTGCGAACAGTCGCGGGATCGCCGCGACCGCGAACGGCGCCACGCTGAAGATGCGCCCGGGCACGTGCACGGTTTCCTTCAGCGTGCCTTTCAGCGGCATGTGCACGCGGTGGTAGTCGCGCGGCGACAGGTACACGGTGACGAAGCGGCCGTTGCGGTACGGCACGGCGGCGGCCTCGTCGCCGCCGAGCAGTTCGGCGGCGGTGTATTCCTGACCCTTCGCCTGGAAGATGCGCCCGTCGACGATCGTGCCGGCCTGGCTGATGCGGCCGTCGGCCGGCGAGAGCAGGGTGGTCGGATCGGCATCCGCGCGGCGCGCGTCTGGTCGCAGCTTGCGCGTGAAGAACGCATTGAAATGCTGGTAGGCCAGCGGATCGGACTGCGCCGCTTCGGCCATGTTCACGCCGTAGTTGCGCACGATGGTAGAGATCAGCCAGTTCTTCCACGGCGCGAAGGTCCAGCGCGTAGCCCAGTAGACCACTCGCGACAAGGCGCGGTGCGGCAGGATGTATTGGAGGAATACGTTGAAAGTCATCCGCCCAGTATACGGGGTGGCGCCGCTGCAGGCCTTATAATGTCCGGCCAATCCGCCGCACCCTGGATCGCCGTGACCGCCGAGCTTGCCACCATCATCGACTTCATCCGTTATGGCGCCAGCCGCTTCTCGGCGGCCGGGCTCACTTTCGGCCACAGCCACGACAACCCGATCGACGAAGCCACTCATCTGGTGCTGGCCAGTCTGCACCTGCCGCCGGACATTCCGCCGGCGTACGGAGCCGGCAGGCTCACCACGACCGAGCGCACGAACGTGCTGGCGCTGATCGAGCGCCGCGTCAGCGAACGCCTGCCGGTGGCCTACCTGGTCGGCGAAACCTGGTTCGCCGGGCTGAAGTTCAAGAGCGACCGCCGTGCGCTGGTGCCGCGTTCGCCGATCGCCGAGCTGATCGAATCGGGCTTCGCGCCGTGGCTGGACGAGCGCCGCATCGAGCGCGCGCTGGACCTGTGCACCGGCTCGGGCTGCATCGGCATCGCGATGGCCGAGTACAACCCGGACTGGCAGGTCGACATCGTCGACGTCAGTGGCGAGGCGCTGTCGCTGGCGCGCGAGAACATCGCGTTCCAGCACGTCGAGAGCCGCGTCGAGGCGATCCAGTCCGACCTGTTCGCCGGCGTGGCCGGGCGTGAGTACGACCTGATCGTCTCCAACCCGCCGTACGTCACCGAGGACGAATACGCCGCGCTACCGGGCGAGTACGCGCACGAGCCGAAGCTCGGCCTGACCTCCGGCGTGGATGGGCTGGACCTGTGCCTGCGCATGCTGGACGAGGCGGCCGGCTACCTCACCGACGACGGCCTACTGATCGTCGAGGTGGGCGAGAGCGAGCACGCGCTGGCCGCGTTGCTGCCGCAAGTCCCCTTCATATGGATCGAATTCAAGGTCGGCCCGATGGGCGTGTTCGCGCTGGAACGGCGCGACCTGGTCGAGCACGCGGCGGCGATCCGCACGGCGGCCGCCGCACGCCGCCCGGGCTGAACGATGGAGCTGGTCACGGCGCGATTGCAGATCGACGCGTTGCGCCCGGCCGATGCCGAGGCCCTGTTCGCCTGTCGCGCCGATCCCGCGGTGGCCCGCTACCAGGGCTGGCGCCCGGCCGATGTCGCCGCCGCGCGCGAGTTCATCGCCGCGCAGCCGCTGAGGCCCGCGCACGGCTGGTTCCAGCGCGCGATCCGCCTGCGTGAAGACGGCCGGCTGATCGGCGATCTCGGCCTGAACCTGCCGGAGGATGCCGGGGCATCGGTCGAGTTCGGCATCAGCATCGCACCAGCCGGGCAGGGCCGTGGTTATGCCGGCGAGGCGGTGCGCGCCGTGTTCGACCAGGTGTTCGGCCCGTGCGCCCGGCATCGCGTTCACGCCTCGGTCGACCCGCGCAACCTGGCCTGCATGGCGCTGCTGCGCGGGCTCGGCATGCGCCAGGAGGCGCATCACCGCGAGAGCCTGTGGCTGCGAGGCGAGTGGGTTGACGACGTGATCTTTGCCCTGCTGGCGCGCGAATGGCAGGCAACCGAACGCCATCGCGGGTAAGCTGCCCCGATCACCTAATGGACGTCCAAACCCCGTGTCCAGCAATTCTTTCGGCAAACTGTTCACCGTCACCACCTTCGGCGAAAGCCATGGGCCGGCGATCGGCTGCGTGATCGACGGCTGCCCGCCGGGGCTGGCAATCAGCGCGGAGGAATTCCGCAGCGACCTCGACCGCCGCGCCACCGGCAAGAGTCGCTACACCTCGCAGCGGCACGAGGCCGACGAGGTGGAAATCCTCTCCGGCGTCTACGAAGGCAAGACCACCGGCACGCCGATCGCGCTATTGATCCGCAACACCGACCAGCGCAGCAAGGATTACGGCGACATCGCGTCGAGCTTTCGCCCCGGCCACGCCGACTACACCTACTGGCAGAAGTACGGCATCCGCGATCCGCGCGGCGGCGGGCGTTCCTCGGCACGCGAAACCACCATGCGCGTGGCCGCCGCGGTGGTGGCGAAGAAGTGGCTGGCCGAACATCACGGCGTACGCGTGCGCGGTTACCTGGCGCAGATCGGCGACGTCGTGCCGGATGCGTTCGACTGGGACGCGGTGGAACAGAACCCGTTCTTCTGGCCCGATACGGCCCAGGTGCCGGCGCTGGAAAACTACATCAACGCGCTGCGCAAGTCCGGCGACTCGGTCGGCGCGCGCGTCAACGTGGTCGCCGACGGTGTTCCACCGGGTTGGGGCGAACCGATCTACGGCAAGCTCGACGGCGACCTGGCCAGCGCGCTGATGTCGATCAACGCGGTCAAGGGCGTGGAGATCGGCGACGGCTTCGCCGCCGTCGCCCAGCGCGGCAGCGAGCATCGCGACGAGATGAGCCTGGACGGCTTTGCGTCCAATCACGCCGGCGGCATTCTCGGCGGCATCAGCAGCGGCCAGCCGGTGATCGCCTCGATCGCGTTGAAGCCCACTTCCAGCATCCTGATCCCCGGCCACAGCGTGAACCTGGCCGGSGAGCCGGTCGAGGTGGTGACCAAGGGCCGCCACGATCCCTGCGTCGGCATCCGCGCCACCCCGATCGCCGAGGCGATGGTGGCGCTGGTGCTGATCGATCACGCGCTGCGCCATCGCGCCCAGTGCGGCGACGTGGGTGCGGTGGCGCCGCGCATTCCCTGATGAGTCGACTACTGCAAGCGGAACCGTGCCGATGACTGACAAGCCCCGCGTCTGGGTCTCGCGTCCCACCTTTCCGGGCATCGTCGTCCGGCTCGAACCGCACTTCGAGGTGACGGTCGAGCCGGAGGAGCGCAAGTTCAGTCCATCCGAGCTGGCGACCAGGCTGGCGACGCAGGATGCCGCGATCGTGGGCCTGAAGGACCGCATCGGCGCGGCGGAAATCGCCCAGGCGACACGGCTGCGCATCGTCGCCAATCTCGGCGTCGGCTACGACAACCTCGACCTGGACGCACTCAGTGCCGCCGGCATCGCAGCCTCCAACACCGCCGACGTGCTCAACGAAAGCGTGGCCGACTATGCCTGGGCGCTACTGCTCGGCTCCGCGCGGCGCATGAATGCGGCCGAGCGTTGGCTGCGTGCCGGGCACTGGAAGGCCACCGAGTTCAAGGCGTGGCTGGGCACCGACGTGCGCGGCCGCACCCTGGGCATCCTCGGCATGGGTCGGATCGGCCAGGCGATCGCGCACCGCGCGGTCGGCTTCGGCATGCCGGTGCTGTATCACAACCGCTCGCCGCTGCCCGAGGCGACCGAGCGGGCCTGCAACGCGCGCTTCGTCGACAAGGCGCAGTTGCTGCGCGAATCCGATTTCCTGATGCTGGTGCTGCCGTTGACGCCGCAGACCCGGCACGCCATCGGCGCACCCGAACTGGCGCTGATGAAACCGACCGCGGTGCTGGTAAACGTGGCCCGCGGCGGCATCGTGGATGACAAGGCGTTGACGGCGGCCCTGCGCGAGCGGCGGCTGGCCGCGGCCGGGCTGGATGTGTTCGAAGGCGAGCCGGCGCTGCATCCGGGCCTGCTCGAACTGGACAACGTCGTGCTCAGCCCGCATATCGCCAGCGCCAGCACCGAAACGCGCCGCGCGATGACTGCCCTGGCCGTGGACAATGTGCTGGCGCTGTTCGGTCATGGCCCGCATGCCGGGCGGCCGCCCACGATCCTCAATCCCAACGTGCTGGCCTGACGACCGGCACGGCCTCCCCACCCTGAACGAAGAACACCACCCATGAGTCAGAAGAGCAGTTACAAGGTCGCCATGGTCGGCGCCACCGGCGCGGTCGGCGAGGCCGTGCTGGCGATCCTCGCCGAGCGCGAGTTCCCGATCAGCGAACTGGTGCCGCTGGCCAGCGAGCGTTCGGCCGGCGGCAAGGTCAAGTTCGGCGGCAAGGACATCACCGTGCAGCTGCTGGACACCTACGATTTCGCCGGCGTCGACATCGCGTTCTTCTCGGCCGGCGGCTCGGTCAGCCGCGAACACGCGCCGCGCGCGGCGGCGGCCGGCGCGGTAGTGATCGACAACACCTCGGAGTTCCGCTACCAGGACGACATCCCGCTGGTGATCAGCGAGGTCAACCCGCACGCGATCGCCCAGTACACCCACCGCGGCATCATCGCCAACCCGAATTGCTCGACCATGCAGATGCTGGTGGCGCTGGCGCCGATCCACCGCGCGGTGCAGATCGAGCGGATCAACGTGGCCACCTACCAGTCCGTCTCCGGTGCCGGTCGCACCGGCATGGAGGAGCTTGGCAAGCAGACCGCGGCCTTGCTGAACTTCCAAAGCGTGGAGCCGGGCAAGAAATTCCCGGCCCAAATCGCGTTCAATGTGATTCCGCAGATCGACGACTTCCAGCCGAACGGTTACACCAAGGAAGAGATGAAGCTGGTGTGGGAGACCCGCAAAATCCTGGAGGACGAGTCGATCCAGGTGAACCCGACCGCGGTACGCGTGCCGGTGTTCTATGGCCATTCCGAGGCAGTGCACATCGAAACCAGCGACAAGATCACTGCTGAACAGGCCCGCGAACTGCTGCGGCAGGCACCGGGCGTGGTGTTGATGGACGAGCGCAAGCCGGGCGGCTATCCGACCCCGGTGGGCGAGGCGGCCGGCAACGACGCGGTGTTCGTGGGGCGCATCCGCGAGGATATCTCGCACGAGCGCGGGCTGGACCTATGGATCGTCTCGGACAATATCCGCAAGGGCGCGGCGCTGAATGCGGTGCAGATCGCCGAACTGCTGATTGAGGATTATCTCTAAGATGCGTTTGATGCAACTCATTGTCATTGTTGGATTTATGCTTGTTTCGACAGCCTGGACCAGTGACCGGGCGAAGTCGCCGTCGGCGGTACCGGCAGCGGTGATATCGCCGGCAGCCGCCCAGCAGCAGCTGGTCAATCGCCAGGCCGAAGTGAAACGGTTGAAGCAGGACCTCAACCGGCAGGAATCGGACAGCGAGCGGGCCAGTGAGCGTCTGCAGCAGCAGGACCAGGCCATCGCCGAGCTGCAAAAACAGCTGCATGAGCTGCAGACCGAGCCGACCTCGGACTCGCGTTAGAAAGCGCCGCGGCGGTGAGAACACACCGCAGCAATGTACTGCAAGTATTCGCTGCAGCTATTGTTGATTGGCCTGCATATAACTAAAGTGGCACCTCAGTTTGGGGTAGTCGCCGTCATTGCGGCAACACCATAACCATAAAGAGTTGCGCCAGGATCGTTCGGGGGAACACGCAATGAATCGTTCGTTGAAGTTGTCGATGCTGATCGCGCTGGCACTGGGCAGCAGCCAGGTCATGGCTGTGGACCTTGGCCAGATTCAGGTCAAATCGGCGCTGGGGCAGCCACTGCTGGCCGAGATTCCCGTGCATCCCGACAGCCCGGCGGAGTTGCAGAATCTCACCGTCCAGCTGGCCTCCAGCGAGGAATTCGCGCGCGCAGGCATCGTCGGCGGGCGCACCACGATCCCGTTGCATTTCAGCGTGGCCGATGCCGGCGCCGGTCATCCGGTCATCCGCATCACCAGCAGCACGCCGGTGGATGATCCCTTCCTCGACCTCCTGATCGAAGTGAACGGCAAGGCCGGCAAGAGCGTGCACGAGTACGCCATCCTGCTCGACCCGCCGAATGCGCCGGCAGCAACTGCCGTCGCGGCTGCGCCGACGCCGAGCCAACCCCAGCCGGCGCAGCGCCCGAAGGCCCCGGCCGCGGCGCCGGTGGCCGCCCGGCCCAAGCCGGCGGCACCCGCGCCTGCGCCAGTCCCGACCCCGGCCTCGAAGCCGGCCCCGAAGCCGGCGGCGCCGGTGGTCAGCAACGGCCAGTACGGTCCGGTCGAGCGCGGCCAGACGCTGTCGGGCATCGCGCGCAGCGTGGCGCCGGCCGGCGCCGACGTGCAGCAGGTGATGCTGGCGCTGCAGCAGGCCAATCCTGGCGCGTTCTACCGCGACAACATCAACGCGCTGAAGAGCGGCGCGGTGTTGCGCGTGCCGACGTCGGCCGAGACGCAGGCGATGACGATCGCTGCCGCCGTCGCCGAAGTGCGCCGGCAGAACAGCGACTGGCGTGCCGGCGTGCCGGGCAAGCCCACGGTCGTGGCCGACGCCGCAACCCGCGCCCCCAGCTCCGGTGCGCCGGTCCGTGCGCCGGACACCGGCGACCGGCTTGCGCTGGTGCCGGCAAAGGAAGGCACCAGCGCGGGAACCCGGGGCGGCGGTGCCGGCGACAAGGCCAGCGCCAGCCTTCGCCAAGACCTCCTGCGCACCCGGGAAAGCCTGGCCAGCCTGCAGCAGCAGAGCACCGATCTGAAGACCCGCCTGAAGGATCTGGCGGACATCAACAACAAGAACGAGCGCCTGTTGTCGCTGAAGGACAACGAGATCGCCGAGCTGCAGGCCAAGCTGGCCGCTGCGCGCAAGGCCACCGGTATGCCGCCGGCTGCTGCGGCCAGCACGGCGAAGGCTGTCGCGGCGGCGACGCCGGCGGAAGCCAACCTGGAAACCGCCACTGCCAGCACCGCCGCCAATGCTGTCGTGGCTCCGGTCGCTGCGGGTTCGACCGCGGTGGCAGTCACCACGCCGGCGGGCACATCCAGCCTGGCCAGTGCACCGACCAGCGGTGCGTCCGTGGTCACCACGCCGATCGCGACGCCGGCACCGGTCAAGCCGGTGGAGAAGCCGGCCAGTCAACCGGCCGCCGCACCGGCGGTCGAGCAGCCGTGGTACATGCAGACCTGGGCCTGGGCGGCCGGAGCCGGCGCGATCGTGCTGCTGATCCTGCTGGCGATGCTCGGCCGTCGGCGCAAGCCGGGTGCTGCCGCCCCGCAATCCGCGTCGTCGCTGGCGGACCGTTTCGGCTCGACGTCTGCCGCCGACCAGGATCTTCTCGGCGACGATGTCGACCAGGACGAATTGCTCGACCAGCTGGCCGAACACCCGGACGACATCGACCTGCATCTGGAACTGGTCACCCTGTACTACTCGCGCCGCGACGTCGAGCATTTCGAGGCGGCGGCCGAGGCGATGCACGCCCACATCACCGACCCGCAGCAGGACGAGTGGCAGGACGTTTTGCACATGGGCGAGGACCTGGTGCCCGGCCACCCGCTGTTTGATCATCACGCCGAGCCGGCGGCGCATGACAACGCGGAGGCACGCGGCGAGTTCGACATCGACGACTATGCCGACGAGGGCGATGCGCCCACGGTCGCTTCCTCGATGCCGCCGTTGCCGTCGAGCGGGCCGAAGCGGGTCAGCGAGTACAACTTCAACTTCGACCTGACCCAGACTGCGGCCGAACCGGCGTCCCGTCCTGCGCCGGCATCGGACGACGCCACCGTGGCCGCGCCGTTGGCGAAGGATCGGCCGGCCCCTGCCGAGCCGGCCGCGAGCTGGCATTTCGACGAAGCGGACAGCGCGCGCCAGACGGCCGACGAGGGCCACGACCTGGGCGAGTTCAACGACGATCCGGTGGACACCAAGCTCGACCTGGCCCGCGCGTATATCGACATGGGCGACGCCGAAGGCGCCCGCGCCATGCTGGGCGAGGTGATCAAGGAAGGCAGTCAGATGCAGAGGGACGTCGCCAAACGTCTGCTCGACAGCCTGCACTGAATCGTCGGGCACAACCCGCAGGATGAATCGGGCCGGCTCCTGCCGGCCCGATGCCGTTGCGGCCTGCTAATCTTTCTTCTTCTTTCGGCGGATTCCTGCACGACCCCATGCGCATCGCTCTCGGCATCGAATACGACGGCACCGATTTCAACGGCTGGCAGCGTCTGAAGGCGGACGTCAGCGTGCAGGGAGTGCTGGAGCAGGCCTTGTCGAAAGTCGCCGACCATCCGGTCGAGGTCAGTTGCGCGGGACGCACCGACGCCGGCGTGCATGGGCGCTGCCAGGTCGTGCACTTCGATACCGAGGCGCGCCGCGACATGCGCGGCTGGGTGCTGGGTACCTGTTCCAATCTGCCGGCCAGCGTGGCGGTGCTATGGGCGCAGCCGGTGCTGGACAGTTTCCACGCGCGTTACGCGGCACGCAGCCGGCGTTACCGCTATCACATCCTCAACCGGCCGGTACGTGCGGCGCTGGATGCGCGCTACGTCACCTGGGAACGCTTGCCGCTGGACGCCGAGCGCATGCACGCGGCGGCGCAGGCGCTGCTGGGCGAGCACGATTTCAGCGCGTTCCGCGCCTTGTCCTGCCAGGCTGCGCATCCGCGTCGCAGCGTGCTGGCGGTGAGCGTACGGCGCGAGGGCGAGCAGTTGTTCGTCGACATCGAGGCGAACGCGTTCCTGCATCACATGGTGCGCAATATCGTCGGCTCGCTGCTGCTGATCGGCCGCGGCGAACGGCCGGTGGAATGGCTGGCCGAACTGCTGGCCGGCCGCGATCGCCAGGTGGCCGGCCCGACGGCGTTGGCTTCGGGGCTGACCTTCGTCGGCCCGCGCTACGAGGCGCACTGGGGCCTGCCGCCGGAAGTCTGCCTGATGGGTGCCGGCCAGTGACCCGCATCAAGTGCTGCGGCATGACCCGGGTCGGGGATGCGCTGCTCGCTGCGCGCCTCGGTGCCGATGCGATCGGATTGGTGTTCAGCGCGCGCAGCAAGCGGCAGGTGACGCTGGCGCGGGCGCGCGAGATCGTCGCGGCGTTGCCGCCGTTCGTCGCCACCGTCGCGCTGTTCATGGACGACGAAGCGAATCTGGTACGGCAGGTGCTCGACGAAGTGCAACCCGCGTTGCTGCAGTTCCACGGCGACGAAAGCGACGGTTGGTGCGCACAGTTTGGCCGTCCGTTCCTGAAAGCCATCGCGATGGGCGAGGGCGCGGCGGCATTGCCGCGCCTGCACGACTATCCGCATGCCGCCGGCCTGTTGCTGGACGGCCACGCTGCCGGTGAGGCCGGTGGCAGCGGCAAGACCTTCGACTGGTCGTTGCTGCCGGGCGAGCTGGCGCAGCCGCTGATCCTGGCCGGCGGCCTGCATGCCGGCAACGCGGGCGATGCCGTGCGCACGGTGCGCCCGTGGGCGGTGGACGTGGCCAGCGGCGTGGAGTCGGCACCGGGGATCAAGGACCCGGCGCGGCTGGCAGCCTTCATCCGTGCGGTGCGCGCGGCCGACGCGGAGTGAGCGACATGCCCGCTGCGATCGAGGAACATCGCGATGCCGGCCAGCCGATCGCACTCGCCGAGCTGGTCGGCCGCGCGCGCCCGCTGGTCATCCGCGGCCTGTGCCGCGACTGGCCGATGGTGGCCTGGGCGCGGCGGTCGGACACCGCATTTGCCCAGGGTCTGGCCGCGCTGGACGACGGCAGCGAGGTCGATGCGCTGCTGATGCCGCCGGAGGAGGGCGGGGTGATCGGTTACAACGCGGCGTTCGACAGCTTCAACTACGCGCATCACCGCGTCTCGATCACCCAGGGTCTGCAGCGGCTGGCGCAGTACAGCCGCCAGCCGGACGCGCCGGGCCTGGCGATGCAGAGCGCGTTGATTTCCGCCTGCCTGCCGGGGTTGCTGGACGATCACGCGGTTCCGTTTCTCGAGCGCAGCATCCAGCCGCGCATCTGGATCGGCAACCAGGTCACCACGCCGGCGCATTTCGACGAATACCACAACGTCGCCTGCGTGGTTTGCGGCGTGCGGCGCTTCACCCTGTTCGCCCCGGAGCAGGCGCGCAACCTGTACGTCGGGCCGCTGGATTTCGCGCCCACCGGCGCGGCGATCAGTATCGCCCGGCTCGATCGCCCGGACGATCCGCGCTATCCCCGCCTGAAGCTGGCCCTGGCCGAGGCGCAGGTGGCGGAGCTGCATCCCGGCGACGCGATCTACATCCCGCCGATGTGGTGGCATCACGTCGAGTCGCTGGAGCGGATCAACGCACTGGTGAATTACTGGTGGAAACCCGTGCCTGCCGGCGGTTATGCACCGAACACCGCGCTGGGCTGCCTGATGCGTTGCATCCTCGCCTTCCGCTCGCTGCCGCCTGCGGAACGGGCCGCGTGGAAGGCGTTGCTGGACCATTACGTGTTCGACGACGAGGATCCCGCCGCGCACATCCCTGCCGACCGGCGCGGGATACTCGGTCCGCTCACGCCCGAACAGCTGGCCGAGTTGCGCGAAACCATCCGGCGCTATCTGTGACCCCTTCTGCCGGGCTTGCCGTTAAGATGGCCGCCTGCCGCAGTGCGGCATGCCAACGAGTGAGGACATGAGCAAGATCGTGGATTACAACGCCTACCCCGACGCGCACGGCCGCTTCGGCAACTACGGCGGCAGCTACGTCGCCGAGACCCTGATGGCGCCGCTGGCTGAACTGACCGAAGCCTACCTGCGCCTGCGCGACGATCCGGCGTTCATCGCCGAACTCGACCGCGATCTCAAGCACTACGTCGGCCGCCCCAGCCCGATCTACCACGCCGAGCGGCTGTCGCAGCATGTCGGTGGCGCGCGCATCCTGTTCAAGCGCGAGGATCTGAACCACACCGGCGCGCACAAGATCAACAACACCGTCGGCCAGGCGCTGGTGGCGCGCAACATGGGCAAGACCCGCATCATCGCCGAGACCGGCGCCGGCCAGCACGGCGTGGCCAGCGCCACCGTGGCGGCACGGCTGGGCCTGAAGTGCGTGGTCTACATGGGTGCGGTCGACATCGAGCGGCAGAAGATCAACGTCTACCGCATGAAGTTGCTCGGCGCCGAGGTGGTGCCGGTCACCTCCGGCTCGAAGACGCTGAAGGACGCGCTGAACGAGGCGATGCGCGACTGGGTCACCAACGTCGCCGACACCTTCTACATCATCGGCACGGTGGCCGGGCCGCACCCGTATCCGTTGATGGTGCGCGACTTCAATGCGATCGTCGGGCGCGAGGCGCGCGCGCAGATGCTGGAGCAGTACGGTCGGCTTCCCGATGTGCTCACCGCCTGCGTCGGCGGCGGCTCCAACGCGATCGGCCTGTTCCACGCCTTCCTCAACGATGCCGACGTGCGCATCGTCGGCGCCGAGGCGGCGGGCGAGGGCATCGCGACGGGACATCATGCCGCGTCGCTGGCGGCCGGCCGGCCCGGTGTGCTGCACGGCAACCGCACCTACGTGCTGTGCGACGACAACGGCCAGATCACCGAGACGCACTCGGTTTCGGCCGGCCTCGACTATCCAGGCGTCGGCCCCGAGCACGCGTTCCTGAAGGACGCCGGCCGCGCCGACTACGTCGGCATCACCGACGACGAGGCGCTGGCCGCGTTCCATCTGCTGGCACGCACCGAAGGCATCCTGGCCGCGCTGGAATCCAGCCACGCGGTGGCACAGGCGATCAAGCTGGCGCGTGAATACCCGAAGGACGGCATCGTGCTGTGCAACCTGTCCGGCCGCGGCGACAAGGACGTGCACACGATCGCGGCACGCGAAGGAGTCGAGGTATGAGCCGTATCGACCGTCGCTTCGCCGCACTGAAAGCTGCCGGCCGCACCGGCCTGATTCCGTTCGTCACCGCCGGCGATCCGTCGCCGCAGCACATGGTGGCGTTGATGCACGCGCTGGTCGACGCCGGCGCCGACCTGATCGAGCTGGGCGTGCCGTTCTCCGATCCGATGGCCGATGGCCCGGTGATCCAGCACGCCAGCGAGCGGGCGATCGCGAAAGGCGTGGGCCTGGCCGACGTGCTGGACTGGGTCGCCGCGTTCCGCCAGCGCGATGCGGACACGCCGATCGTGCTGATGGGCTATCTGAACCCGGTCGAGATCCACGGCTACGCGCGCTTCGCGCAGGAGGCCGTGCAGGCCGGCGTCGACGGCGTGCTGCTGGTCGATTGCCCACTGGAGGAATCCGCCGTCCTGCAGCCGTTGCGCGACGCTGGGCTGCAGCAGATCCTGCTCGCCGCGCCGACCACCGAACCCTCGCGTATGGCGCAGTTGTGCGGTTCGGCCGAGGGTTTCCTGTACTATGTCTCGTTTGCCGGCATCACCGGTGCGGCACACTTGAGCACCGGCGACATCGCGTCACGCGTGGCCGATATCCGGGCTCATGCGAAGGCGCCGGTGGCGGTGGGTTTCGGCATCCGCGATGCAGCGAGCGCGCAGGCGATTGCCGGTTTCGCCGATGCGGTGGTGATCGGCAGCGCGCTGGTCGAGCGGCTGGCCGGGGCGACGGATGCCGCGGAAATCGCCACGCGCGCGCAAGCGTTCCTGGCGCCGATCCGCACCGCGCTGGATACGCCGCTCGCTAGGCATTGAGGACGCGCACCGCCTGATCGCGGCGCGCTCACGAACAGTCAGGGTGATGCAATGAATTGGCTGCAGAAAATCATGAACCCGCGCACTCGCCCGCAGAGTCCGAATGGCGGCAAGGGTTCGGTGCCTGAAGGCGTGTGGGAGAAGTGCGGCGGTTGTGGCACCGTGCTGTACAAGCCGGAGCTGGAGCGCAACCTGATGGTCTGCCCCAAGTGCGGCCATCACCACTACATCAGCGCGCGTGCGCGGCTGGGCGCGTTGCTGGATGAAGGTTCCGCGCAGGAACTGTGGGCCAGCCTCGAGCCGACCGATCCGCTGAAGTTCCGTGATTCCAAGAAGTACCGCGACCGCATCGTCGCGACCCAGAAGAAGCTCGGCGAGAAGGACGCGATGGTCGCGATGAGCGGCAAGCTCAAGGGCCGTCCGCTGATGGCGGTGGCGTTCGAGTTCGCCTACATGGGCGGCTCGATGGGCTCGGTGGTCGGCGAGAAGTTCGCGCGTGCCGCCGAGCGCGCGCTGGCCGACAGGAGTGCGCTGGTGTGTTTCTCCGCCACCGGCGGCGCGCGCATGCAGGAGGCGCTGTTCTCGCTGATGCAGATGGCCAAGACCTCGGCCGCGCTGGCGCGCCTGCGCGACGCCGGCGTGCCGTACATCAGCGTGCTGACCAACCCGACCACCGGCGGCGTCTCGGCCAGCCTGGCGATGCTCGGCGACATCAATATCGGCGAGCCGAAGGCGCTGATCGGCTTCGCCGGCCCGCGCGTGATCGAGCAGACCGTGCGCGAGACCTTGCCGGAAGGCTTCCAGCGTTCGGAGTTCCTGCTCGACCACGGCGCGATCGACCTGATCGTCGACCGCCGCGAGATGCGCGACAAGCTGGCCGACCTGCTCGGCATCCTGATGAAGGCGCCGCGCGCAGCCTGATCGGTCACGCTTGCTGCAGCGATGCGATGCCGCCCTCGGGCGGCATCGTCGTTTGTGCGACCGGGTTTTCCACAGCTGCTGTGGAAGTGTCACGGTAAAGCCTGTGGACAAGCGACATTCGCCACTTGTCCATCAAGCACTTGCTACGCGTTGTCGAGATGTTGCGCAGTCGGGCGAAGTTCTCCACAGCGATTGTGGAGCGTGCGCGGTAAAGCCTGTGGACAAGTGCGCTATCTGTCTGAGTGCAAAGGCACTGCCGACGGCGTGCACATATTCTGTGCAGTGCAAGGCTCAGTTGAATGAGGACAGCAGCCACAGCGATGCGCTGCCCAGACCGCCGCCGATGACGATCGCGGCGAGCACGTCGCTGGGATAGTGCAGCCCGAGGATCACTCGCGAGACGGCGACCAGCGCAGTGAAACCCAGCAGCAGCGGTGCCAGCGACGGATACCAGGCCAGCGCCACGACACTGAAACCCACTGCCTGCAAGGTATGCCCGGACGGAAAACTGAACTCGTCCAGCGGCGGCACGTGCGCGATCACGCCGGGGCAGGCGCGGTAGGGACGCGGGCGGCGTGTCCAGCGTTTCAGCAGGCGATACAGCAGCAAGGCGGCGAGTCCGGTGACCGCCATGTGCGCGGCCGCGGCGATGCCGCGCTGGCCGCCGAGCACGGCCAGCGCGGCCATCAGTGCATACCAGAACACGCCGTCGCCGAGCCGGCTGACCATGCCGAAGAACAGGCCCACCAGACGCCGGGCACCCCAGTGGTTGGCGATCACGCAAACGCGTCGGTCCAGCGCGAAACGCGGCCCGGGAAGAAGCTCAGATGTGGGCAGCGATGGAGGCGTGTTCATGCAGGTTCTCCTCGGCCATGTCGCGCAGCAGGGTTTCGAAATCGCGGATCACCGCGTCCGGCGAAAGCCCGGCCATGCCGGCATGGCCGGCGCGGCCCATGTGCCGGATCAGCGCCGGATTGCCGGCCAGTTTCGCCGCCGCCTCGATGAAGGCCGCTGCGTTGCCCGATGCGATGCAGTAACCGTTGACGCCGTCGACGAGATGCTCGCGCGCGGCGCCTTCGGCGTACGCCACCACCGGCAGGCCGGCGGCCAGCGCCTCGATGATCACGTTGCCGAAGGTCTCGCTGAGGCTGGGGAACGGGAACAGGTCCGCGCTGGCGTAGTGCCGCGCCAACGCCTCGCCGCGTTGCACGCCGGCGAAGATGAAATCCGGATGCGCGGCCTGCAGCGCGGCGCGGGCCGGGCCGTCGCCGACCCATACGTAACGCGCTTGTGGCACCTGCTGGCGGATCGCGCGAAAGGACTGCACGGCCAGTTCGAGATTCTTCTCCGGCGCGATGCGTCCGACGTACAGCACCACCGGCGTGGCGGCGTCCACGCCCCAGCTGGCGCGCAAGGCTTCATCGCGCCGGTTCGGGTGGAACAGCTGCGTGTCCACCGCGCGGCGCAGCAGGCAGGCGTTGGTGATACCCATGGCGTGCAACTCCTGTGCGAGCGCGTCGGTCGGCACCAGCGTGGCGGCGGCACGCTGGTGGAAGCGGCGCAGGTAGCCGCGCACCAGCGGCGTGAGCAGGCTCAGGCCGTAGTGGCTGGCGTAGTTGTCGAAGCGGGTATGAAAGCCGCTGCTGAGCGGGATGCCCAGTCGCTTGGCGGCACGCATGGCCGACCAGCCGAGTGGCCCTTCGGTGGCCACGTAGACCGCGTCGGGGCGCTGCTTCGACCAGTGCCGGCGCAGCGTGCGGCCGGCCGGCAGGCCGAAGCGCAGGCCCGGGTAACGGGGCAGGGCGCCCCCGCGCAGTTCGAGCGCGTCGATGCCGGCTTCATCGCCATATGGCTGCGGTTGGCGCGGGCGGATCAGGTCGATGCTGTGGCCCCGCGCGGCAAGTCCGGCGGCGAGGCTGTGCACGGTCAGCGCGACGCCGTTGATTTCCGGTGGATAGGTTTCGCTGACGATGCCGATGCGCATGACGATACCCGTGCTGGCTGGGCACAGCTTCGCCGGCCAGCGTTGCGGCGACGTGGCGGGCGCATGACGTCGCGGTGACGTTGCGGGTGCCGCGAGGGCGTCGCAGCGCTTACACTGGGTCGTCCTTTACCGCTGGAGACCGACGATGAAACGTATCCTGCTCGCACTTGCCCTGACCGGGCTGACCGGTGCCGCGCTGGCCGCCGACGCTGGCCTGCCGATCACCCCGGCACCCGGCGGCGCCGCGGTCTACATCATTTCGCCCGCCAACGGCGCCACCGTGGGCCAGGACGTCACCGTGCGCTTCGGCCTCAAGGGCATGGGCGTGGCGCCGGCCGGGGTGACCAAGGAACACACCGGCCACCATCACCTGCTGGTCGACGTGAAGGAACTGCCCGCTGCCGGCCAGCCGATCCCGAACGACGCCAACCACATCCACTTCGGTGGCGGCCAGACCGAGACCACGCTGAAGCTGAAACCCGGCACGCACACCTTGCAGCTGGAACTGGGCGACCAGAACCACGTACCGTTCGATCCGGCGGTGGTGTCGAAGAAGATCACCATCCACGTGAAGTAATCCCGGGTGAAGTGAGCGATCCGCGGGCTGCCGGCGGCAGATCGGTTAAAATCGGCAGCTTCGCTCCCACGCTGCCGATATCCCGATGACCGTTCGCACCCGCTTCGCCCCCAGCCCCACCGGTTTCCTGCATATCGGCGGCGCGCGCACCGCGCTGTATTGCTGGCTGGAGTCGCGCCGTCGCGGCGGTGAATTCATCCTGCGCATCGAGGATACCGATCGCGAGCGTTCCACCGACGCGGCGGTGCAGGCGATCCTCGACGCGATGCACTGGCTCGACCTCGACGCCGACGAAGGCCCGTTCTACCAGACCCAGCGGCTTGCGCGGTACAAGCAGGTTGCCGACGAATTGGTCGCTGCCGGCAAGGCGTACTACGCCTACGAGAGCAAGGAAGAGATCGAGGCGATGCGCGAGGCTGCGATGGCGAAGGGCGAGAAGCCGCGCTACAACGGCTACTACCGTGACCGCAACGAACCTTGCCGCGACAACCCGAACCGCGTGATCCGCTTCCGCAATCCGAGCGAAGGCTCGGTGGTGTTCGACGACAAGGTGAAGGGCCGCATCGAGTGGGCCAACAGCGAGTTGGACGATCTGGTGATCTTCCGCTCCGACGGCTGGCCCACCTACAACTTCGCAGTGGTGGTCGACGACATCGACATGGGCATCACCGAGGTGATCCGCGGCGACGACCACGTCAACAACACCCCGCGGCAGATCAACATCTATCACGCGCTAGGTGCGAAGGTGCCGGAGTTCGCGCACCTGCCGATGATCCTCGACAAGGAAGGCAAGAAGCTGTCCAAGCGCACCAACTCGGTCAGCGTGATGGAGTACCGCGCCGACGGCTTCCTGCCGCACGCGATTCTCAACTACCTCGTGCGGCTGGGCTGGTCGCACGGCGACCAGGAGATCTTCTCGCGCGAGGAGATGATCGCGCTGTTCGACATCGCCGACGTCAACAAGGCCGCCTCGCGCTTCGACACCGAGAAGCTGGCCTGGCTCAACCAGCACTACCTGAAGACGGATGATCCGCAGTCGCTGGCCGCCGAATTCGAGTGGCACCTGCAGCGCGCCGGCATCGATACGTCGCACGGCCCGGCGCCGGTCGACGTGATCGTGGCATTGCGCGACCGCGTGCACACGCTGAAGGAAATGGCCGAGCGCGCGAAGATCTGGTACGCGCCGATCGCCGAATGGGACGACAAGGCGGTCGCCAAGCATCTGAAGAACGACGGCGCGGTTGCCGTGCTCGACGCGGCCAAGTCGCTGCTGACCGGGTGCGAATGGCAGCCGGAGCCGATCCACCAGGTGATCGAGCAGGTGGCCGCGAAGCTTGAGCTGGGCATGGGCAAGATCGCGCAGCCGCTGCGGGTGGCGATGACCGGCACCCAGGTCTCGCCGTCGATCGAGTACACGATCTACCTGACCGGCCGCGACGAAGCGCTCAAGCGCATCGACGCCGCGATCGTCATCGCTCGGGGGTGAACTTCCCGCCATGACGATGACGCGCTGAACTCGACGTGGACGAACTGCTGGCCAGGGCCACTCAGGGCGTCGACCCCGACGCGCCGGGTGCGTTCTGGCACATTTTCTTCAACCTGTTGAATATGCTGCCGTGGGCAGCCATGTTCTGGTGGAGCCTGCTGTTCGTCGCGGTGGGCGCACTGCTCGGCTGGTGGCGTGGACGCCTGTTCGAAGGCATCGTGTGGGCGTGGGTGCTGGGGCCGATCGGCTGGATCGTGATCCTGGCCAGGCCGCGCCCTGCGCCACGCCCGCAGCCGCCGCCACTGCGGCGTTGAGCCTTGCCTGGAGCGATGCGGTTGCCAGTGTATGATCCACCCTGAGGTGAAACGCGTGAGCCACGAAGTCGCCCACAATCCACACGCGCACCATCCGCATCATCATCATGAGGATGCGAAGGGGTTCGTGCGTGCCGTGGAGCATGCCAGCGAAGAGCGCGGCCTGCGCCTGACCCCGCTGCGCAAGGAAGTGCTCGAACTGGTCGCGACCGCGCACAAGCCGGTCAAGGCCTACGATCTGCTCGACCAGCTGCGCGAGAAGCACGGCAACGCCGCGCCGCCGACGGTTTACCGTGCGCTCGACTTCCTGCTCGAGAACGGCTTCATCCACAAGCTGGAATCGATCAACGCGTTCGTCTCCTGCCACCACCCGGCCGAGGCGCACCAGGTGCCGTTCCTGATCTGCGATATCTGCTCCAGTGCCCAGGAAGTCTGCGACGAACGGGTCGCCGAGCTGATCGAGGCGCAAGCCAAGGCACTCGGCTTCCGTCCGCAGGCGCAAACCCTGGAAGTGCACGGTACCTGCAGGAACTGCCGCAAGGCCTGAGCCCGGGTTCACGGGGTATGGCGGTCGATAGTGTTATAAAGTAACATACAGGCGACCGGGTACAGAGTCGCCACGTCTGGCGACGCCGGGGCAGGTCGATGGATTCCGAGCAGGCGAACAAATCCCGTTGGTGGCATACCGCCGATCGCGTTGGCGCGATGGCTTCTTTCCTGTGCGCGATCCACTGCGCGCTGTTGCCCTTCGTGCTCGCGTTGCTGCCCTTGCTGGGCCTGGAATTCCTCGCCGACCATCGTTTCGAGCGCGTTTTCGTGCTGTGCGCCTGCGTGCTGGCCTCGTTCGTGCTGGTCCGCGGCTATCGCCGGCACCAGCGCCAGCTGCCGTTGCGGCTGGCGGTGCCGGGGCTGGCCTTGCTGCTGCTCGGCGTCATCTACATCGATGGCTCCTTGCTGATCCTGCACAGCGTGCTGGTGACCTGCGGCGGCCTGCTGCTGGCCGCCGCGCATTTCGCCAACCTGCGGCTGGACGGCCGCAACGGCAACGCCCACGTGCATGGCCCGCAATGCGCGCACTGAACGTGGTGATTGTGTAACGGCGGCGGCCGTTCCTAGCATGCGCGCATGAGCACGCCACACACCCACGCCCACCCGCACAACCACGCACACGACCATGCGCATGGACACGCCCTTGCGTCCGGCGGGCGCAGCCGCAAGCTGTTGTTTGCGTTCGTCCTGACCAGCGTGATGATGGTGGTCGAGGTGGTCGGCGGCGCATGGTCCGGCTCGCTGGCCTTGCTGGCCGACGCCGGTCACATGATGGTCGATGCGCTGGCCCTGCTGCTGGCGGTGATCGGCGCGTGGATGGCAACCAGGCCGGCCGATGCGCGGCGCAGTTACGGCTATGGCCGGGCGGAAGTGCTGGCAGGTTTCGTCAGTGCACTGGGCCAGTTCGTGCTGGTCGGCTGGATCGTCTACGAGGCCGTCGCGCGGCTGCTGCATCCCGGAGAAATCCTGTCCGGGATGATGCTGGCCGTGGCGATCGCGGGGCTGCTGGTGAATGCGCTGGTGCTGCGCACCTTGCACGGGCATGCGCATGACGACGTCAACCTGGCCGGCGCCAGCCTGCATGTCCTGGGCGACCTGCTCGGTTCGCTGGCAGCGGTGCTGGCGGCGCTGGCGATCCGCTGGTTCGGCTGGCTGTGGGCCGATCCGGTGCTGTCGTTGCTGGTCTCGCTGCTGATCCTGGGCAGCGCATGGCGGTTGCTGCGAATGTCCGCGCACATCCTGCTGGAAGGCGTGCCCGACGGCATGGACAGCGCGCTGGTGGAGGCGTCGCTACGCACGGCCGATCCTGGCATCCGCGATATTCACCACCTGCACGTGTGGCAACTGGCGTCGGGTTCGCGCATGGCCACCGTGCATGCCGAACTGGATGAGCATGCCGACGGCGCGCAGGCCTTGCAGGCGATCAAGCGGATGTTGCTGGAGCGCTTCGGGATCCAGCATGTGACCGTGCAGATCGACCCCGGCAAGTGCCTCGATGCCAGCGGAGACTGCGCCGGGCACGGTCAGCCCTGACTATCCCGTACGGCTCCGACACTGCTATGATGGCAGGCCGTTCATCTAATAAATCAAGGAGTTCCCCATGGGTAAGGGCGATCGCAAGACCCGTCGCGGCAAGACCTATCGCGGCAGCTACGGCAATACCCGTGCACACGGCGTGCTGCCGGCCGTGGTGGGCGCCAAGCCGACCGTGACCAAGCCGGCCGCCGCCAAGAAGGCCGCGCCGAAGAAGAAGTCGGCCTGAGCCGACTCCGGCCTGCACCAGGTTCACAAGACCCCCGCCTCGGCGGGGGTCTTTGTTTATGGGGAGGAGAAAGCTGCCGGAGCCGCCCCGAGCGCTTCGGACAACCGCCGCTGAACCCGAATTGATACCGGCGAAAAGCAGGTTTGCCGCAGTGCCGCATGCCGTGTATGATGCGCACCACTGTGTTAATGCATTAGTACATTATGAAGCGTCGATCACGCGATCCGGAAACTCCTGACGAATCCGCCGAGCAGAGCCTTTACGAGGCGCTGCTCTCGTTGAAGAACAGCGAGGAGATGGGCGCCTTCCTGAGCGACCTGTGCACGCCGGCCGAGCTCGAGGTGCTGGTGGATCGCTGGCGGGTGGTTCCGTACCTGCTGGAAGGCGTGTCGTACCGCGAGATCCACGAGCGCACCGCAGTCAGCATCACCACCATCGGGCGGGTGGCGCGCTACCTCAACCAGGGCAGCGGCGGCTATCTGGCGGCCGCGGCCCGTGCGGCGCGGCGGCAGTCGCTGGCAGCGAAAAAGGCAAAGGCATGAAAACGCGCGACCGCTTGCGCATCGCGATGCAGAAATCCGGCCGGCTGACCGAGCCGGCGCTGGAGCTGCTGACCCGTTGCGGACTCACCTTCCGGCAAAGCCGCGACAAGCTGTTCTGCTTCGGCGAGGGCGAGCCGGTCGACCTGTTGCTGGTGCGCGACGACGATATTCCCGGCCTGATCGCGCAAGGCGTGTGCGACCTCGGCATCGTCGGGCGCAACGTACTGAGCGAGTTCCAGCTCACCACGGGGCGCGATGCCGAACCGCTCAGCGAGCTGCGTCCGCTCGGCTTCGGACGTTGCCGGCTGTCGATCGCGGTGCCGCAGGAACTGGACTACCACGAGCCCAGGCAACTGCAGGGCCGGCGCATCGCCACGTCGTATCCGGGCCTGCTGGGCGAATGGCTGCGCACGCAGGGGATCGATGCCGGCGTGGTGACCCTGACCGGTTCGGTCGAGATTGCGCCGAAGCTGGGCACCGCCGACGCGATCTGCGATCTGGTGCAGAGCGGCGGCACTCTGGTGGCGAACCAGCTGCGCGAAGCCGATGTGCTGCTTGAAAGCGAGGCCGTGCTGGCCGGCCCGCTGACCCTGCCGGTGGACGAGCGCGGCGACATGCTGGAGTTGCTGCTGAAGCGGCTGGACGGGGTGATCCAGGTGCGCGAATCGCGCCTGCTGCTGTTGCAGACCTCGCGCCACACGCTGGAAGCCGTCACCCGCCTGCTGCCGGGCGGCCCGCAGCCGACCCTGCTGGCGGTGGCCGGCCAACCGGATCAGCTGATGCTGCAGGCGCTGTGTGCCGGCGAGGTGAGCTGGCGGCAACTGGAAGAAATCAAGAAGGCCGGTGCGCGCGAGATGTTCGTGCTGCCGGTGGAGAAGATGCTGGCATGAAGAGCAGGTTCGCATGAAACGTCTGGACTGGAACGCACTGGATGAAGCGGCGCGCCGCGATGCGCTGGCGCGGCCCGCGCAGTCGCGCGCGGACGAACTGCGCCGGGGCGTCGAGCAGATTATCGCCAGCGTGCGCGAACGCGGCGACACGGCGTTGCGCGAGCTCAGCGCGAAATACGACGGCTGCACGCTGGGCGCGATCGAGGTGGACGAGGCCGAATTCGCTGCGGCCGAAGCCATTCTCGATCCGGCCCTGAAGGCGGCGATCCGCGAAGCGGCCGCACGCATCGAGCTGTTTCATCGCGCGGCGGCACCGCAACCGTTAGCGGTGGACACCGCGCCCGGCGTGCGGGTGGAGCGGATGTTGCGCCCGATCAGCCGGGTCGGCCTGTACGTGCCGGCCGGCAGTGCGCCGCTGCCGTCGACCGCCTTGATGCTGGGTGTGCCGGCGCATATCGCCGGTTGCCGCGAGGTGGTGTTGTGCTCGCCGGCGCGCGCCGATGGGCGCTGCGACGAGGCGGTGCTGTATGCCGCGCGCCTCACCGGCGTGCACAAAGTGTTCAAGCTGGGCGGCGCGCAGGCGATCGCCGCGATGGCCTACGGCACCGCCAGCGTGCCGAAGTGCGACAAGCTGTTCGGCCCCGGCAATGCCTGGGTCACCGAGGCGAAGTTGCAGGTGTCGTCCGACCCGGACGGCGCCGCGATCGACATGCCGGCGGGCCCGTCGGAAGTGTTGGTGATCGCCGATGCCGAGGCGAACCCGGTGTTCGTCGCCGCCGACCTGCTGTCGCAGGCCGAGCACGGGCCGGATTCGCAGGTGATCCTGCTGAGCCCGTCCGCCGAATTGCTGGACCGGGCGGCCGCCGAGGTCGAACGCCAATGCGCCGAATTGCCGCGCGGTGCGATCGCCAGCCAGGCGCTGGCGCAGAGCCGGCTGATCGCGGTCGACTCGCTGGCGCAGGCGGTCGACGTGAGCAACCGCTACGCGCCCGAGCACCTGATCCTGCAGGTGGCCGCGCCGCGCGCCTTGCTCGATGGCATCGACAGCGCCGGCTCGATCTTCCTCGGCCAGTGGACGCCCGAATCGGTGGGCGACTACTGCAGCGGCAGCAACCATGTGCTGCCGACCTACGGCTACGCGCGCAGCTACAGCGGCGTATCGGTGGCCAGTTACCAGAAGCAGATCAGCGTGCAGGAAGTCAGCGAGGAAGGCTTGCGCAACATCGGTCCGTGCACGGCGACGCTGGCGGCGGCCGAACAACTGGAGGCGCACCGCCGCGCGGTGACCTTGCGATTGGCAGCCTTGGAGGCAAAGTCATGAGCGTGCTCGATCTGGCGCGGCCGGAAATCCGTGCGATGCAGCCGTATTCCTCGGCGCGGATGGAGGCTAGCGGCGGCGAGGTCTTCCTCAACGCGAACGAATCGGCGTGGACCCCGGTGGGCGACGACGGCCTCGGCTGCAACCGCTATCCCGAACCGCAGCCCGCGGCGCTGGTCGATGCGCTGGCGGCACTCTACGGTGTGCGGCGCGAGCAGCTGCTGGTCGGCCGCGGCAGCGACGAGGCGATCGACCTGCTGGTGCGCGCGTTCTGCCGCGCCGGCCGCGATGCGATCCTGATCCAGCCGCCGACGTTTGGCATGTACGCGGTGTGCGCACGAGTGCAGGATGCAGGCATCGTCGAGGTGCCGCTGGCGGCGGATTTCAGCTTGGACGTGGACGCCGTGCTGGCGGCGCTGACTCCCGCGGTGAAACTGGTCTTCATCTGCACGCCGAACAACCCCACCGGTCAGCCGGTGCCGCGCGCCAGCGTCGAGCGGCTGGCGCAGGCACTGCGCGATCGCGCCTTGCTGGTAGTGGACGAGGCCTATGTGGAGTTCAGCGACGCCGGCAGCGTGGCGGACCTGATCGACCGCTACGACAACCTGGCCGTGTTGCGCACCTTGTCCAAGGCCTGGGCACTGGCCGGTGTACGCGTCGGTAGTTTGCTGGCGAATGCTGAGGTGATCGCGCTGTTGCGCCGGATCATGGCGCCATACCCGTTGCCGCTGCCGTGCGTGGACGCCGCGTTGTTGGCGTTGTCCGGCTGGGGCCAGGCGAATGCACGAGGGCATGTCGCCATCGTGCGCGAGCAGCGCGCGCGGATGCAGACTGAACTGCGCCGGTTGCCTGGCGTGCGCGAGGTGTTGCCGTCGCAGGCGAACTTTCTCGCCGTGCGCTTCGACGATGCTGCTGCCATGTACCAGCGCCTGCTCGCGGCCGGCATCGTGGTGCGCGACGTGCGCCGTTACTCGAACCTCGGCGATGCACTGCGCATCACCATCGGCACGCCCGCGGAGAATGATCGGGTGCTGGCCGTGCTGGCTTCCGGTCAAGGGTCGGCATGAATAGCAACCGCAAGTTACTTTTTGTCGACCGCGACGGTTGCCTGATCGAGGAGCCGACCGACGAGCAGATCGACAGCTACGAAAAGCTGGCCCTGCTGCCGGGCGTGATCGCCGCGCTGCAGCGTTTCGTCGCGGCCGGTTACGAACTGGTGATGGTGACCAACCAGGATGGCCTGGGCACCGACAGTTTCCCGGAGTCGCATTTCACCGGACCGCACGAACTGCTGCTGCGCATCCTCGCCTCGCAGGGCATTCGCTTCCGCGAAGTGCTGATCGACCGCAGTTTCCCGCACGACGGCAAGGACACGCGCAAGCCCGGCATCGGCATGCTGCGGCACTACCTCGCCGACGACGGCTGGAGCCGCGCGGCATCGGCGATGGTGGGCGACCGCGAGACCGACCTGCAATTTGCCGCAAATCTTGGCGTGCGCGGTTTTCGTGTAGGCCCACTTGGACTCGACTGGGCGACGCTGGCGCACCAGCTGCTGGACGCGCCGCGCACGGCCACGGTGGTGCGCAACACGAAGGAAACCCGCATCACGGTCAGCGTCGATCTGGACCGGGCGGTCGAGCCGAAGGTACATACCGGGCTGGGTTTCTTCGACCACATGCTGGAGCAGATCGGCAAGCACGGCGGCTTCGCACTGGAGCTGCAATGCGACGGCGATACCCACATCGACGAGCACCACACCATCGAGGACTGCGCGCTGGCGCTGGGCGGGGCCTTGAAGCAGGCGCTCGGCGACAAGCGCGGCATCGGCCGCTACGGCTTCACTCTGCCGATGGATGAGGCGCAGGCCAGCGCGGCGCTGGACCTGTCCGGCCGGCCGTACTTCGTGTTCGAGGGCAGCTTCCCGCGTGAGCGCGTGGGCGAAGTGCCGACCGAACTGGTGCCGCATTTCTTCCGCTCGCTGTGCGAGAGCCTGGGCGCAAACCTGCACCTGTCCGTGCACGGCGACAACGCGCATCACATGGTCGAAGCCTGCTTCAAGGTGGTGGCACGCACGCTGCGCCAGGCGATCCGCCGCGAGGGCAGCGAGCTGCCCAGTACCAAGGGCGCGCTGTGATGAGCGTGGTCCTGGTCGACGCCGGTGGTACCAATATCGGTTCGGTGCGTTACGCGTTGCAACGGCTGGGCGTGGATGCCGCGCTGACCGCGGACGCGGCGACGATCCGCGCCGCCGACAAGGTGATCCTGCCCGGCGTGGGCGCCGCTGGCCCCGGCATGGCACGGCTGCGCGAGCTGGACCTGGTCGAGCTGTTGCGTTCGCTGAACCAGCCGGTGCTCGGCGTCTGTCTGGGCATGCAGCTGTTGTGCGCGCATTCGGAGGAGGGCAATACCGAATGCCTCGGGTTGATTCCGGTGCCGGTGCGCCGTTTCGCCGAAACTCCTGGTTTGCGCGTGCCGCACATGGGCTGGAACCGCTTGAGCGCGAAGCAGGCGCATCCCCTGCTGGCCGGGCTGGGCGACGATGAGCAGGCGTACTTCGTGCACAGCTATGCGGTGTCGGTGAGCGACTGGACCCTCGCCACCAGCGACTACGGCGAGGCATTTTCCGCCGTGATCGCGCGCGACAACTACTACGGCATGCAATTCCATCCCGAGCGCTCCGCTGCCGTCGGCGCGAAGCTGCTCAAGAACTTCCTCGAACTATGAACTTCGACGTGATCCCCGCGATCGACCTGCGCGGTGGCCAAGTGGTGCGCCTGAAACAGGGCGACTATGCGCAGCAGACCACGTATGCGGCCGATCCGCGTGAACTGGCGCGGCGTTATGCCGATGCCGGCGCACACTGGTTGCACCTGGTCGATCTGGATGGTGCGCGCTCGGGTCGGCTGGACAATCTCGCGGTAATCCGTTCGATCGCGGCAGATGGCATGCAGGTCCAGGCCGGCGGTGGGGTACGCGACGAAAATGATCTGCAACGATTGTTCGACGCCGGCGTGGATCGCGTGGTGCTGGGCAGCGTGGCGATCCGCGATCCCGAACTCGTGGCCGGCTGGCTGGACGGGTACGGCGCCGAACGATTGACTCTCGCGCTCGATACGCGTCGTATCGACGGCCGCTGGACCTTGCCGAGCGCCGGCTGGACCGAAACCGAGACGCGTACGCTGGACGAGTTGGCGCCGTGGTATGCCGCGCGCGGCGCGCGCCACCTGCTGTGCACCGACATCGATCGCGACGGCATGCTGGCCGGTTTCAACCTCGATCTTTATCGACACCTCGCCGACAGCGTGCCGTCGCTGGCCGTGCAGGCGTCCGGCGGTGTGCGCTCGCTGGACGACATTCGTGCCGCGCGCGAAGCCGGCGCACGTGGCGTGATTCTCGGTCGTGCGCTGCTGGAAGGGCGCTTCACCGTCGAGGAGGCATTGGCATGCTGAGTCGACGCATCATTCCCTGCCTGGACGTGCGCGCCGGCAAAGTGGTCAAGGGCGTGCGCTTCCGCGATCACGTGGTGATGGGCGAGATCGTCGATCTCGCGCTGCGCTACCGTGACGAAGGCGCCGACGAGCTGGTGTTCTACGACATCACCGCCAGCCCCGAGGGGCGCAGCGTGGATCGTACCTGGGTCGAGAAAGTCGCCCGGGTGATCGACATCCCGTTCTGCGTGGCCGGCGGCATCCGCTCGGTCGACGAGGCGCGTGCGGTGCTGTACGCCGGCGCGGACAAGATCTCGGTGAATTCGCCGGCGCTGGAGCGGCTCGGGTTGATCGACGAGCTGGCTGCCGCGTTCGGCGTGCAGTGCGTAGTGGTCGGCATCGACTCGCTGTGCGATGCCGATGGCGAATGGCGCGTGCGCCAGTACACCGGCGACCCCGCGAAGACGCAAGTCCTGCCGCGCCGTACGCTGGACTGGATGGCCGAGGCGCAACAGCGCGGCGCCGGTGAGATCGTGCTGAACTGCATGGGCAGCGACGGCGTGCGTCGCGGCTACGATCTGGAACAGCTGGCAGCGGCGCGCGCAGTTTGCCATGTGCCGCTGATCGCCTCGGGCGGCGCCGGCGAGTTGGAACATTTCCGGGATGTCTTCATCGATGCCGACGTGGATGGTGCGTTGGCGGCCAGCGTGTTCCATTCGGGCGCCATCGCGATCCCGCAACTCAAGCACTATCTGCGCGGCCAGGGTGTGGCCGTTCGCCTCTAAGCCTCTGGAGCCTGCCATGGCCACCGAATCCATCATCGATGTCAGCCGTCTCGACTGGGCCAAGGGCGATGACCTGCTGCCGGCGATCGTGCAGCACTGGCTCAGCGGCGAAGTGCTGATGCTCGGCTACATGAACGCCGAAGCGCTGGCGCAGACGCAGGCCAGCGGCCAGGTGACGTTCTACAGCCGCAGCAAGCAGCGGCTGTGGACCAAGGGCGAGAGTTCCGGCCACGTGCTGGCGCTGAAGTCGATTCGCGTCGACTGCGACGCCGACACCTTGCTGGTGCAAGCCGAGCCGCATGGCCCGACCTGTCACCTCGGCACGTCGAGTTGCTTCGGCGAGGCCGTACGGCCACCGCTGGGTTTCCTCGCCGAGCTCGACGCGCTGGTCGCGCAACGCCATGCCGAGCGCCCGACAGGCAGCTACACTACCAAGCTATTCGAAGGCGGCATGCGCCGGATTGCGCAGAAAGTGGGTGAGGAAGGTGTCGAGACGGCGCTGGCTGCCGTGGCACAGGACGATGCCGAACTGCTTGGCGAGGCGGCGGACCTGGTCTTCCATCTCACCGTGGCGCTGCGCGCGCGTGGGCTGTCGCTGATCGATGTCGTGGCGTTGTTGGCCAAACGGCATAATGTGGGCCGCGGGGATTGATCGGAACCTCGAGCGTTCACAACGAAGGGCTGGCATACGCCGCCTGATCGGAGCGGTTGGCCAGCCACGTCTTCACCGGTTTGCAGTGATGCACGCCCGGGTTGAAGGGGAGGATGGGCTCGCACCTCCAGTCTTTAGGGTTTGCCTCGGATGAATAACCTACTGAGCGATCACGCCTAGCTCTCACTCCACCGCCGAACCACCTCGTCGCGGTAGCTGCGGCTCATGCGCAGTTCGTGGCCATTCCGCAACCGCAGTAACGCGTCACCATTTGGTAGCGGTTTCATCTCTTCGATGCGATCGATAGCCACGATCAAACGTCGATGGATGCGGATGAACCTGCTTGTATCCAGATCTTTCTCGAAGTCGGTCAAGGTTTGGCGGACGAGCTGCGTGTTAGGTCCGGAATGCAGAGCAAGGTAGTTTCCCTGCGTCTCCAGCCAGTCGATGCTGGCCTGCTCCAAGAAGCGCAAGCGTCCCCTTGCTTGATCGGGATGCGCTCGCCGCGCGTGGTCTCTGCGGCGGCTGCATTTGTTGCGGTGGCAGCAGTCACGCCATCCTTGCGTCGAATAAACCGGGCTAGATGGACGATGGTTGTGAATGCGCACAGTGCGAATACGAGAAGCGTCCAGTTCGCAGCAAGTTGGCTGTTGACTTCGGCAAACGACGGAACGATTTGCTGTTCGAACCCCCATGCTGCGAGAAAACAACTGATGACGATCAGCAGGAGGGCCAGACACGTATTGCAGATCAGGTGGATCAAGGCACGCTGCCAAAGACGGGTGCCCTCAGTAAGGGGCAGCCGGTTGGTGAGCCACGCGAGCAGTGGCGTTACCGTGGCCCCGAGGACTGCAGCACCTGTGATGCGGGCAGTCTCGAGGCCGAGAGGCAGCGCGTAACCCGCCTGTGACGCGCGCAACACGTTGCCGGGTTCGAGTACCAGCAGAAAAACCAGCCAATATAGAAAGCCGCTGAAGAGCGGCGCCAGCCGGTGCCGCGGCGGGTCGAACAGGCGGCGAAATTCGAGTGCGAAGTGGTCGGTCATGACCGCGCCAGTTTGCAAGGGCCGCTACGGGTTGTCCACACAATGCACCTGTTCGTCCCATTTGTGACGAACCGGGCTGCTCGCGAGATGATTCGGGCTATCCGCCACCATCGGGCTCGTACAGACTTTGGCGCTCCGTCGCATGCGGGAGCAGGCCGTGCAGTGGTTGATGAGTCATCGATTGACAGATTCTTTGGAAGCACCCGCCGGCGCTGATAGCTGCCCGCGCGGCGGCCGGTGGAAGCGCCACTTCCGGCATCGCGCGTTGCTGTGCCTGGCTGCTCTTGCGGTTATCGGGTTATCGGTGTCGGTTGCCACACCAGTCCGCATCGACAGTGGCCTGGTCGAGGGTATACAGGTGAACGGTGTAACTGTGTTCAAAGGCATACCTTTCGCAGCGCCACCCATCGGGCCGTTGCGATGGCGTGCTCCCTAAGCGCCTGCAGCGTGGACAGGCATCAGATCGGCCAACCAGTTCGCACCGATCTGCATGCAACACGGCTCCTATCCCGAAGACGCGCCACCGGAGCCCATGAGCGAGGACTGTTTGTACCTCAATATCTGGGTACCGCCACATGTAACAGGCGATCCCCTGCCGGTCATGGTGTGGATATATGGTGGCGGTTTGATGAATGGTTCGGCGTCGACACCGTTGTACGCGGGCGACATGCTCGCGCGCAAGGGCGTCATCGTGGTTACCGCCAATTATCGGCTCGGCGTGCTGGGATTTCTGGCGCATCCCGATCTGAGTCGCGAATCACCACAACGGGCGTCAGGAAACTATGGCCTGCTCGACCAACTCGCGGCATTGCGCTGGGTGCAGCGCAATATCGGCGCGTTCGGCGGCGATGTTGCACGTGTGACCGTGTTCGGACAGTCGTCGGGTTCGATTTCGATCAGCGCGTTGACAACCTCACCGCTGGCCAGGGGGCTGTTTCAGCGCGCCATCGGCGAGAGCGGCGGGTTGTTCGAACCGATAGAGCTGGCTCCCGATTTCAAGTTGGTCGATGCCGAACAGGTTGGTAGGGCGTTCCTTGCCAGGAGCGGTGCACGTACGTTGCAGGATCTGCGTGCGATGCGGGCGGAGGAGGTGATCAAGACTCGTTTCAATCCGCACATGGTCATCGATGGCTACGCTTTGCCACAAGCTCCGTACGACGCTTACCGCGAAGGCCGACAGAACGATGTTGATCTCCTGGTTGGCTCAAACGCGCGCGAAGGCCAACTGTTTCTCGTCAACAGAACGATTACGGCCGCCAATCTTGACGAGGTGCTCGATAGCGACTTCTCCCATCCGATTGTCTCGTTGATTGGCCCTGGATCAATGGCCAACGACCAGCAAGCGCGCTCGGCCTTCGTAAAGTTCGAGGGCGAAATGCGGTTCGGTTGGGACATGTGGACATGGGCGCGCCTGCAAGCCGACACAGGAGAACGCCGTGTATTCCTCTACCGATTCACGAAGAGTTCGCCTTATGGTGTTGACGACAAATACTATGGTTGGGGTGCCAGCCATGGCATGGAAATGCCTTATGTATTTGACCATCTTGATCAACAGAGATTGCCGTGGGCACCGGCGGATCGTCGGCTTGCGCTCGTCATGTCGACGTACTGGACCAATTTCGCGAAATCCGGCGATCCTAATGGGGCTGGACTGCCGGTCTGGCCACCATTCACTACGCCGAATTCGCAAGCAATGCTGTTGGGCGAAACGATCGCGCCAGGACCCATTCCGGATGTAACCGATCTACGACGTATAGACCGCCTATATGGGACAGCACGTTTCGTAGCGCATCACGCCTATTTACTCCTCGCTGGGACAGCATTGGGCGTGCTGGCTTTGATCGTGGGTACCGTCAGGTTTTTTCGCAAGCGATACCGACGGTTATCAAAAGAAGTAAGTACGTAGGCTACGCAGTCAGTGAACGTTGCCTTCTGTTGCAGGTGGCGTCGATGGCTACTCGCCTATACGTGCTTCTAGTGGTTTAGATATTCTCGGGAGGGCTACTGCGCCACCGCCGTTGTGCTGGCTGGCGCCGGCGTTGCCGGCTTGAACGGCAGCGTCGGCCCGGGCGTGAAACCCTTGCGCCACAAGGCGAGCTGCCCCGCGATGCCGCTGCCGATGTCGATCTGCGGTTCCGACGGCGTCAGCTTGTCCTTCTGCTCCCACTGGCTGATCTCGCCGCTGGCCTGCTTGAAGGCTTCGATGAAATCCGGGGTGCGGTTCAATGCGTCGACCAGCCAGGCCTTGCCGAAGTAGGTGATGTCCGAGTCGCTGCCGCAGCCGAACGAACTGCGGTCGCTGCGGGCGGCGGTGAGTACCAGGGTGCCGGAGCCGCGCAGCGGCGGCACGAAGCCGCCGGAATAGCAGGCGTTGACCACGACCACCTTCCACTTGAACGGGTGCATCGCCAGGATGCCGGCCAGGTCGCTGGCGCCGAGCTGGTCCAGCGGCAGCGGGTCCATGTCGACCAGCAGGCTGTGGTCCTCGCTGCCGTGGCTGGTGAGGTATAGCAGCAGGATGTCCTGGTCCGGTTGCATCACCTTGCCCAGACTTTCGAGTGCAGTTTCCAGGTTGCTCCAGCTGGCCAGCGGACGGGTGGTCAGGCTGGCCGGGTTGTTCTCCAGCACCAGGCTGTGGGTGGTGGCGCCGAAGCGCTGCGCGAACAGCCGCGCGGCGTATTCGGCTTCGTTGCGGAACACGTCCTCGCTGCCGTCGCCGGCGAAGACGAGCAGGTACAGGTTCGGTTTGCCGGGTACGCGCGGGCCGAGTTGCGCCAGCGCGTCTCGCATCATCCGCGGTTGCGCGTACAGCACCTGCTCCGGGGTTGGAGCCTGGCTGGGCCAGCTGTCGACGTCGGCGTCGCTGTCCAGCGCGGCATCCGGGTCCACGCTGGCGAGTGCCGCGGGCGCGGGATGGCCAACGAGCGATGGCATCGCCGGCTGACCAGGCCACCACGTCGCCAGCAGCACCCCGGCGGCGAACGCAAGCAGGACGGTCAGGGCGCTACGCATGGCGGGCTCGCGCGGCAGGTTCAGGGTGTGATCGCGTCGAAGTCGCGATAGACCGAGTGGCGCGGCGATTCAGGCAAGTCCTGCGGCGCACGCACCAGCCAACCGGTGTGGAAACCGGCGGCCTGCGCGGCGTCGAGCTCCTCCACGATGTCGGACAGGAACAGCAGGTGCCGTGGCTGTTCGTCGATCGCCTCGGCGATGCGCCGGTAGGATTCCGATTCGCGCTTCGGGCCGGTTTCGGTATCGAAGTAGCCGGCAAACAGCGCGCTCAAGTCGCCCGCCTCGCTGTGCTGGAAAAACAGCTGCTGCGCCGGCACCGAGCCGGAGGAGTAGACGTACAGCCGCAGCCCGTCGGCGCGCCAGTCGCGCAGTCGCGCGGCGACCTCCGGATAGATGTGCGCGCGATAGTCGCCGGCCTCGTAGCCATCCTTCCAGATCATGCCCTGCAGCGCCTTCAGCGCGGTGGACTTGCGATCCTGGTCGATCCACTGCAGCAGCAGTTCGATGATGTCCTGGCGGCGGGCTTCCACCAGCCCGGCTTCCCTGGCTGCCTCGTGCAGCCAGTGCTGCACCTCGGGCTTGGTGCCGTGGGTTTCGACGAAGGCCGGCAGCCGCTTGCGCGCGTACGGAAACAGCACGTCGCGAACGAAGTCGATCGAGCTGGTGGTGCCTTCGATGTCGGTGACGATGGCGCGAATTTCGATCATGGCGGCGGCAGCTTGGGTGGGTAGGCCAGCATAAAGGAACGGCGCGCCGGCGGCCGTTATCAGCCCGGCGTAGCCTGGTGCGGCTGCATCCGCGAGAACTGCTGCGCGATGTCGTCGCCGGTGAAGTTGGCCACCCAGCCTTCCTTGTTGGTGAACAGCCGGATCGCCACGAAGCAGGGCGATTCGCTCATGTCGAACCAGTGGCGGGTGCCGTCCGGCACGCCGATCAGGTCGCCCTGTTCGCACAGCACGTCGTACACCTTGCCGTCGATGTGCAGGGTGAACTGGCCGGCGCCGGCGACGAAGAAGCGCACTTCGTCCTCGCTGTGGGTGTGCTCGCTGAGAAACTTCTGGCGCAGCACGGCGCGGTCGGGATGATCGGGGGCGAGGCTGATCACGTCGACGGCCTGGTAACCCTTCTCGCCCATCAGGCGGTCGATGTCGCCGCGATAGGCCGCGATCACCTCGTCCTGGCTGGCGCCCGGCGCGATCGGCTGGCTGGCGTCCCATCGTTCGAAGCGGACGCCGACCTTGCCCAGCTCGGCGGCAATCGTGGCGTGCTCGTCGATCGCTGCCAGCGGCGATTGCGGTCGGGTTTCGTCGAAGATGCGCAGTCGGCTCATGATGCCCTCAGCTTTTTCAGGTCAAGTTCGCAGCCGAGCAGGAACTCCAGCGCCTCCAGATGGCGTTGGGTCTCGGCCATGTCGCGGCCCCAGGTGTAGATGCCATGGCCGTCGATCAGATAGGCGTGCAGCGGCTTGCCCGCGTCCAGCCAGGCGTCGACCCGGGCCACCAGTTCGGGCATGTGCTGAGTGTTCGGGAACACCGGGATCTCCAGCACGCTCTCGTGGGTGTGATAGCCGGTGATCGCCTTTTGCAGCTCCCAGCCTTGCAGGCGCACGGCGCCCTCGGCGGCGAACAGCCGCGACGCCACGCTTTGCGTGCGCGAGTGGGTGTGCAGCACCGCGTTCATCTCCGGCCAGCGCCGGTAGACCTGGGTGTGCAGCGCCGTTTCGGCGCTGGGGCGGGCATCGGTGCCGACGGCATTCCCGTCCAGGTCGATCAGCATGATGTCGTCGCGGCCGAGCCTGCCCTTGTGCCGGCCGGAGATGGTGATCGCCGCGTGATCGGCATCGACCCGCATCGAGAAATTGCTGCTGGTCGCCGGCGTCCAGCCGAGCATGGACAGCTCACGGGCGGCGTCGGCAATGGCGTCGGCGCACTGCTCGAACACGCTGGCGGGGATCGTGGCTGGAAGGATCTGGCTCATGCGGTTTGGACGTCCAAATGAGCGTCGACTATACCATGCGCCAGGCCGCAGCCCGGCTGGAATGAGAGCCATTCTCGCAAGTCAGGAAAAATTGGGGCGGTGGGCGTAACATCGGCGTGAGTCCGGCGCAGGGTGCGCCGGACAGATCCCGACGGAGGCTTGCCCATGTCGAAAGAACAAGATATCGAATCGCGTCGCCGATTCCTCAAGGTGGCTGCCGGCACCACGGCGGCGGCGGTGGTGTTCGGTGGCTTGCCGCGCTTCGCGCGTGCGGCGGACCTGCCGCCGGTGAGCGAGTCGGACCCGACCGCGAAGGCCTTGGGCTACGTGGAAGATGCCAGCAAGACCGCCAACGCCAAGTACAAGGCCGGCGACGATTGCGCGAACTGCCAGTTCTACAGCGGCGGCGCCACTGGTCGCGGGCCGTGTCAGTTGTTCCCCGGCAAATCGGTGAACGCGAAAGGCTGGTGCGTGTCGCACACGCCGAAGAAGGCCTGATCGCCTCCCGACAATATCGGGAATCCCGTCATGCAAAAGGCCGGCTGATGCCGGCCTTTTTGTTTTCGCTGACGGAGAGCGGGCGGAAAGAGCGGCACGCGGACAAAAGTGCGGCCCGGACACATCAGGCTGAGGAGCTTACCCACCTGACACGCCGAGCCGCGATCCGGGGCCCACTGCCAAGTGATCAACCCGCGGACTGAGGATGATACTCCCGAGTTCGGCGAAAGGGCGACCAGCCCCTCGATTTCTCTTGAAAAGTTCTCGTTAAATATTGCAAAAACAATGACTTGCCATTGAATTTGTAAGATTTATAAAGAACTTTGCCATTTCATGATGATGGGCGAAATTTGCCATTATTAAGCAAAATTTGGCGATTTTCGCCGACATTCACGGAAATTGATGAATCAGGGCTTCGGGGCGTCGGCCATGGTGCGGCGCAGGTGGCTGTGCCGGTTGCCGTAACCGAAATAGATCACCAGCCCGAGGATGGTCCAGGCGATCATCAGCGACCAGTTGTACCAGGCCATCGTGGACAGCAGGGCGAGGCAGCTGAGGATGCCGAGCGTGCAGATCACCGGTGCGAACGGCACGCGGAAGGTGCGCGGCAGCTCAGGCCGGGTATGCCGCAGGATCCACACGCCGGCGCAAACCGCCATGAACGCGATCAGCGTGCCCATCGACACCAGGTCGCCCAGCACATCCAGCGGGAAGATCGCCGCGAGCAGGGCGATGCCGGCGCCGGTAATCAGCGTGTTCAGGTGCGGCGTGCGATAGCGCGGGTGGATCCGCGTGAATATCTTCGGCAGCATGCCGTCGCGGCCCATGATCATGAAGATGCGCGGCTGCGCGATGATCATCACCAGCACGACCGACGACAGGCCGAGCAGCGCGCCGACCTCGACCAGCCAGCGCAGCCATTCCAGTTGCGGGTGCCCGTGCAGGGCGGTCACCACCGGCTCGTTGGTGCCCAGCAGGGTGTACGAACTCAGCCCGGTCATCACCGCGGCCATCGCGATATACAGCACGGTGCAGATCGCCAGCGAGGCGAGAATGCCGATCGGCAGGTCGCGTTGCGGGTTGCGCGATTCCTGCGCCGCCACCGAAGTGGCCTCGAACCCGATGTAGGCGAAGAACACCATCGCCGCGCCGCGCAGCACGCCGCCCCAACCGTATTTGTATTGGCCTTGCGACTCAGGCACGAACGGAGTCCAGTTGGATGGGTCGACGTAACGCCAGCCAACCACGATCACCAGGGTGATCAGGCCGACCTTGAGCGCCACCATTACCGCGTTCGCCAGGCTCGACTCGCGGATGCCCACGTAGCAGATCCAGGTCAGCAACAGAATGAGTACCACCGCCGGCAGGTTGAACAACGCGCCGGTGGCGACCAATTCGTGGTCGGCGGTGAAAGCCAGCGGTGCATTGGTCAGCGCCGCGGGCAGACCGAGATCCATGTTGAACGTCGTGCCGATGTGCTCGAGCAGGCTGAGGAAATAACCGGTCCAGCTCACTGCCACCGCCGAGGCGGACACGCCGTATTCCAGTACCAGGTTCCAGCCGATGAACCACGCCATCAGTTCGCCCAGCGTGGCGTAGGCGTACGAATAGGCGCTGCCGGAAACCGGGATAAGCGTCGCGAACTCGGCGTAGCACAGCGCAGTGAACGTGCTGCAGATCGCCGCCAGGATGAAGGACAGGATCACCGCCGGGCCGGCATGGTCGGCCGCTGCCTGGCCGGTGATCACGAAGATGCCGCCGCCGATCACTGCGCCGATACCCAACGCGGTCAGTCCCCACGGACCGAGGGTGCGGCGCAGGGTGGGGCCATGGGTGTCGTCGGGTTCGTTGAAATCGGTCTTGCGGGCGAGCAACTGCTTGAGCATGGTAGGTCGTCTTCGAAAGCGGCGGTGTTCGGCTCTGTTTGAGGGCATCACAAACGCGGCGGCCGGCGCTGTTGGCGCCGGCCGCCGGGTGTCAATGCATGCCCTGGCGCAACTTGCTGTTGCGGTAGCCGTAGAAGGCGTAGATCAGGAAGCCGATGGCGATCCAGCCAACCATCAACGGCCAGCGCACCTGGAATGCCTGCCAGAACAGGAACAGACAGGCGAGCGCGCCCAGCGGGCAGACGAGCCACGGCAGCGGCACGCGGAACGCGCGCGGCAGATCCGGGCGGGTGCGTCGCAATACCAGCACGCCGATGCACACGGTGGCGAAGGCCAGCAAGGTGCCCATCGAGACCAGGTCGCCGAGCACATCCACCGGGAACAGACCCGCCAGCACGGCAGCGATTGCGCCCACGATGATGGTGCCGATGTACGGTGTACGGTGCTTCGAATGCAGCTTGCCCAGAGCCTTGGGCATCAGGCCGTCGCGTGACATCGAGTAGAAGATGCGCGGCTGGCCCATCAGCATCACCAGCACCACCGAGCTCAGGCCCGCCAGTGCGGCGAAGACCACCAGGATCTTCAGCGTGCCCAGGAGGTAGCTGGCGCCGCTGCCCGCGGTAACCGTGCCGAGCACGTAGTTGATCGCGGTGGCCACCGGCTCCGGCGTATTGAGCATGCGGAACGGCGTGGTGCCAGTCATCACGGCGGCCATCGCCACATACAGCACGGTACAGATCAGCAGCGAACCGAGGATGCCGATCGGCATGTCGCGCTGGGGATTCTTCGCCTCGCCAGCGGCGGTGGAAACCGCGTCGAAACCGATATAGGCGAAGAACACCAGGGTGGCGCCGCGGTAGATGCCGCTCCAGCCGAACTTCGAACCGCCCTCGTTCGCCGGAATGAACGGATGCCACAGGTCGGCGTTGATGTAATTGAACATGACGATCAGGAACAACACGATCACGGTGACCTTGATGGCCACGATGATCGCGTTGACGGTTGCCGACTGGGTGATGCCGAGATAGCACAGCCAGCTGATCGCACCGACGATCAGGATCGCCGGCAGGTTGATCAGGGCGCCGGTGAACACCAGCGCGTGGCCGCCTTCGGCAAACGTGAGTGGGGCTGAGGAGAGCGCCGCCGGCAGGTTGAAATTCAATCCCGACATGGAACTGAGCATGCGCAGCATTTCGCCGAAGTACCCCGACCACGCCACCGCGACGGTCGATGCCGCGAACAGGTATTCGAGCACCAGGGCCCAGCCGACGAACCAGGCAACCACTTCGCCGAGGGTTGCGTAGGAATACGAATAGGCGCTGCCGGACACCGGCAGCATCGCGGCGAACTCGGCGTAGCACATGCCGGCCAGTCCGCAGGCGACGGCAGCAATCAGGAAGCTGATGATCAGCGCGGGGCCGGCAAACTGGGCGGCGGCGGTGCCGGTGATGGCGAAAATGCCCGCACCGATCACGGCACCGATACCGAGCATGACCAGATGCCGAGCGGTCAGCACGCGCTTGAGGGTTACCTCGCCCTCCGGGCCACCCTCGACTGGTTCGCCCGCGTCCACACGAGGCATCGCCTCAATGCTGTGAGTGGCAAATAGACCCTTTATCATCTAGCTCCCCTTCGGTGATATCGCCCGTCGTCCGCTCTGTGGCGGTTGACGCAGGTACGGGCAAGGCAATGGCGGGCCAACATAGCCCAGCATCCGAGGTAGTACAAGTTTCGTTCCAGTCGCGCAAAAAGCTGCCGCGACGAGCTTTCAACCACTCCAGCGGATGTCCATGCAACAGCCCACCATCTTCATGATCCGTGCGCTCCAGCGCTACCGTGACCAATGGCAGGGGGAGTCGGCGGTGGTCGCGCAGTTCGATGCATTCCTACATACGCAGGCGGATGTTTTCTCGCGCAGCAACCGCAGTGCTCACTTCACCGGTTCGTCGTGGCTGGTCAGTGCGGACGGTGCGCGCGTGCTGTTGATGCACCATCGCAAACTGGATCGTTGGCTGCAGCCAGGCGGCCACGCCGACGGTAATCCGGAGCTGGCGCGAGTCGCATTGCGCGAGGCGCAGGAGGAAACCGGCGTGGCCGGGCTGCATGTCGAAGGCGACATTTTCGATATCGATCGCCACCGCATTCCTGTACGAGGGGATGAGCCGGAGCATTGGCACTACGACGTGCGTTACGTGGTGCGTGCGGGTGCCGACGAACGCTTTTCGATGAACCAGGAGTCGCGCGCGCTGGCATGGCGATCGGTGGCCGAAGTGGCTGCCGACGACAGCCTGGATGCCTCGTTACGACGCATGGCGCGCAAGTGGCTGGCGAACGCGTAAGGCGCGCATTGCCCGCGGACATTCGATGCGTCGGCGCAGAAGCGGCGGGCAGTGCGCGTCCTACGCGTATTTCGCCGGCGCCGGGTTGAGGTGGCCGCAGGCGTCGCAGGTGCGCGCCTCGCGCGAGCCGTAGAAGCGCTCGAACACCGGCGGAAAATCATGCTCGATGCTGTCGAGCACGAAGTACTCCTCGTACAACTTGTGGTTGCACTGTTCGCAGAACCACATCAGGCCGTCTTTTTCGCCCGCGACGCGGCGGCGCTCGATCACCAGCCCGATGGAGCCGGCGGCACGGTTTGGCGAATGCGGCACGCGTGGCGGCAGGTAGAAGATTTCGCCGGCGCGCAGCGGGATGTCGCGGGCCACGCCGTCGACCTGCACCTTCAGCGTGATCTCGCCCTCGAGTTGATAGAAAAACTCGGGGCCTTCGTCGTAGTGGTAGTCGGTGCGCGCGTTCGGGCCGCCCACGATCATGATGATGAAGTCGCCGTCGACGATGCACTTGTTGCCCACCGGCGGCTTCAGCAGGTGACGGTGTTCGTCGATCCAGCGCTCGAGGTTGATGGGCGGCAGCAAGGCCATGGCGGTGGTTCCTGGAGAAGTAACGGACACCTTAGCGCCGCCGTGGCCGCAAAAAAAGCCGCGGCGGCTCAGACCTCCAGCGTCGCCAGGTCGCCCTTTTCCTCCAGCCAGGCCTTCCGGTCGCCGGCGCGTTTCTTGGCCAGCAGCATGTCCATCAGCTTGGCGGTGCCATCGTCGTCGCCGACGGTGAGCTGCACCAGGCGGCGGGTGTCGGGGTGGATCGTCGACTCGCGCAGCTGCGGCGGGTTCATCTCGCCCAAGCCCTTGAAGCGGGTGGTGCTGACCGCGCCCTTCATCTTCTCGCGCTCGACCCGCTGCAGCATCGCTTCCTTCTCGCTTTCGTCGAGGCAGTAGAACACCTGCTTGCCCACGTCGACGCGGAACAGCGGCGGCATCGCCACGAACACATGGCCTTCGCTGACCAGTTTAGGGAAGTGCCGCAGGAACAGTGCCGCCAGCAAGGTGGCGATGTGCAGGCCGTCGGAGTCCGCATCGGCGAGGATGATCACCTTGCCGTAGCGCAGGCTGGACAGGTCGTCCTTGCCCGGGTCGCAGCCGATCGCCACGGCCAGGTTGTGCACTTCTTCCGAGGCCAGCACCGAGGTCGATTCGACTTCCCAGGTGTTGAGGATCTTGCCGCGCAGCGGCAGGATCGCCTGGAACTCCTTGTCGCGCGCCTGCTTGGCGCTGCCGCCGGCGGAGTCGCCCTCGACCAGGAACAGTTCGGTGCGGCTGAGGTCGGTGGCGGTGCAGTCGGCCAGCTTGCCGGGCAGCTGCGGGCCCTGGGTGATCTTCTTGCGCACGATCTGCTTGGCGGCCTTCAGGCGCGCGCTGGCCCGCTCGATCGCCAGCTGGGCGATGCGCTCGCCCATCTCCACGTTCTGGTTCAGCCACAGGCTGAAGGCGTCGTGGATGACGTTCTCGACCATGCCGGCGGTCTGCCGCGAGGACAGCCGCTCCTTGGTCTGGCCGGCGAACTGCGGATCCTGCAGCCGGGTCGACAGCACGAACGACAGCCGCTCCCATACGTCTTCCGGCGCCAGCTTCACGCCGCGCGGCAGCAGGTTGCGAATGTCGCAGAACTCGCGGATCGCGGTGGTCAGGCCGGTGCGCAGGCCGTTGACGTGGGTGCCGCCCTGCGCGGTGGGGATCAGGTTGACGTAGCTCTCCTGCACTAGCTCGCCTTCCGGCAGCCAGGCCAGCGCCACTTCCAGACCTTCGACGTCGCGTGCCATGTGGTGCACGAACAGTTCGTTCGGCAGCGCCTCGATGCCGTCGAGTTCGCCGCGCAGGTAGTCGTGCAGGCCGTCCTCGTAGTGCCACTCGATGACTTCGCCGGAAGCCTCGTCGGTGAGCTTCACGTTGAGGCCGGCGCACAGCACCGCCTTGGCGCGCAGCAGATGCTTGAGCTTGCCCAGCGAGATCTTCGGCGAGTCGAAATACTTCGCTTCCGGCCAAAACTGCAGCGTGGTACCGCTGCGCCGTTTCGACACCGTGCCGATGACTTCCAGCTCGCTGACCTTGTCACCGTGCTCGAATGCCATGCGGTATTCGGAACCGTCGCGGCGGATCGTCACCTCGACCCGGTCGGACAGCGCGTTGACCACCGACACGCCGACGCCGTGCAGGCCGCCGGAGAAGTTGTAGTTCTTGCCGCTGAACTTACCGCCCGCATGCAGCCGGGTCATGATCAGCTCGACGCCGGACACGCCTTCTTCCGGGTGGATGTCCACCGGCATGCCGCGGCCGTCGTCGCTCACTTCCACCGAGCCGTCGTCATGCAGCACCACCTCGATCGTCTTCGCGTGGCCGGCCAGCGCCTCGTCCACCGAGTTGTCCACCACCTCCTGCACCAGATGGTTCGGGCGGGTGGTGTCGGTATACATGCCGGGGCGGCGTTTGACCGGATCCAGGCCGGAAAGGACTTCGATATCGGCGGCGTTGTAGCGACTGCTCATGCGTGTGTTTCGATCCAGACAAGACAACGAAGCATGGGGCGCGCGGGCGGCGATGGTCAAGCCGACCGGCTGGATCAGCGGTAGCCCTGCGCCTGCAGCGAGAACAGGTGCGCATAGTGGCCGCCCAGCGCCATCAGCTGTTCGTGGCTGCCGTGTTCCACGATGCGGCCGTCCTGGATCACGATGATCTGGTCGGCCATGCGCACGGTGGAGAAGCGGTGCGAGATCAGGATCGCGATGCGGTTTCCGGCCAGTTCGCGGAAGTGTTCGAAGATGGTCGCCTCGGCGGCGGCGTCCATCGCGGCGGTGGGTTCGTCCAGTACCAGGATGTCCGCGCGCGAGCGCATGAACGCACGCGCCAGCGCGATCTTCTGCCATTGCCCGCCGGACAATTCGCGGCCGTCGCGGAACCACTTGCCGAGCTGGGTCTCGAAGCCGGCCGGCAGGCTGTCGATGAAGTCGCTGGCCATGCCCTTGTCGCTGGCCTCGCGCCAGCGCGCGGCATCCTCGAAGTGGCTGACATCGCCGGCGCCCACGTTCTCGCCCACGCGCATCTGGTAGCGCGCGAAGTCCTGGAAGATCACGCCGATGCGTTGCAGCAGGGTGCTTTCGTCCCAGTCGCGCAAGTCGGTGCCGTCGAGCAGGATGCGGCCGCTGTCCGGCGCATACAGTCGCGTCAGCAGCTTGATCAGGGTGGTCTTGCCCGAACCGTTCTGGCCGACCAGGGCCAGCGATTCGCCGGGTCGGATGTGCAGGTTGATGTCGTGCAGCGTCGGTTCGCTGGCGCCGGGATAGGTGAAACCGACATGCTCGAAGCGGATGCCGTCGTCGGGCTTTGCGCCGCGTTGCGCGACACCCAGCGAAGGCGGCACCGGGGTTTCCAGGTATTCGTAGAGGGTGGACAGGTACAGGTTGTCCTCGTACATGCCGCCGATCGCCGACAGCATCGCCGACACCGCCGACTGGCCCTGGCGGAACAGCATCAGGTACATCGTCATCTGGCCCAGCGTGATGCGCGCGACGACGGTGCTGGCGGCGATCCACGCGTACGCGCCGTACAACGTGAGCGTGCCGAGCAGGCCCAGCCCGAAACCCCAGCTCTCGCGGCGCACGGTGAGGTCGCGGTCGTCGCTGTAGAGCTTGTCGAAGATGTCGCGGTAGCGGCCCAGCAGCAGCGGGCCGAGGCCGAACAGCTTTACTTCCTTGGCGTGGTCCTCGCGCGCCAGCACGGTTTCCAGGTACAGCTGCATGCGCGTTTCCGGCGAGCGCCAGCGGAACAGCCGGAACGCGTCGCCGGAGAACTTCGTCTCGGCGAAGAACGACGGCAGCCCGGCCAGCAGCAGCACCAGCACGGCCCACGGCGAGAACTGGAACAGCAGGCTGCCGTAGCTGAGCAGCGAGATCGCGTTCTGGCCCAGCCCGAACGTGCGTGTCACCAGCGACAGCGGCCGGCTCGACGCCTCGCGGCGGGCGCGGGTGAGCTTGTCGTAGAACTCCGAATCCTCGAAGTGCGCCAGCTGCAGGGTCAGCGCCTTCTCCAGGATCATCACGTTGACGCGCTGCCCCAATTGCGCACGCAGCAGCGACTGGCACATCGACAGCCCGCGCTGCGCACCGGCCAGCGCCGCCACCAGCAGGCCTTCCAGCGCCACCCATTCGAATACCGGCCGCAACGAGGCATGGCCGCTGGCGGTCCATGACCGGCTGGCGTTCACCACCGCGTCGACGATGTGTGCGCCGACGTACGCCACGCCGGCCGGCAACAGGCCGGCGACCAGGGTCAGCAGCGCCAGTGCGACGGTCAGCGGCCGGCTGGTACTCCACACCAGTTCCAGCGCGCGCCCGCTGTAGCGGAACACGCCCAGGAAACTGCGCGTGAGCTCGGTCGATTCGGCGGGTTCGGGGGAATGGTGGGGCGGCACGTGGGAAGTCGTCAGGCCGTGGGCGCCGTTTGCGCGGAACTCCCGAGATGGGGGCCGTGCCGCTTCACGCAAGATGGGAGCCGTGCCGCCTCGCGCAAGTCAGCGCAGCTGAACTTCCACGACCTGCCGGTCCGGCTGGTACAGCGCCGGGAACAGCTGCTTCAGCTGCGCCACCTTCGGCGCGTCGTTGTAGACGATGTACGGGTTGTTCGGGTGCAGGCGGAAATAGTTCTGGTGGTAAGCCTCGGCCGGGTAGAACGCCTTCAGCGGCACCACCTGGGTCACGATCGGCGCCGGGAAGGATCTCGCTGCGGTCAGTTGCGCGATGTAACTGCTGGCGATCCGCTGCTGCTCGGCGTTGTCGTAGAAGATCACCGAGCGGTACTGCGTGCCGCTGTCCGGGCCCTGCCGGTTGAGTTCCGTGGGGTCGAGCGCAACCGAGAAGAACACCTGCAGCAAGGTGCCGTAGCTGACCTGGGTCGGGTCGTAGTGCACCTGCACCGATTCGGCGTGGCCGGTATCGCCCTCGCTGACTTCGTCGTAGTGCGCCGTGTCGGCGTTGCCGCCGGAGTAGCCGGCGATCACCTGGTGCACGCCCTTGACGTGCTCGAACACCGCCTCGATGCCCCAGAAGCAGCCGCCGGCCAGTACCGCGACCTGCTCGCCGTGGGCGGTGGTTTTCGGAGCATCGACCGTCGGCGCCGGGAGCGCGTCGCTGGCGGCGGACACCGGCTGGCACGCGCTCACGCCAAGCATCAACAGAGCGGCCAGCGGTATGACATGGAGTGTGCTGTGACGGATCATGCTGCGCCTCGCTGGAATGCTCATCGGGTGGCCCGATACCTGTTCTTCGCCCGCCGTATGCCATCGGTTACCTGTGCGGCGCCGGCTGGCCCGGTACCATCACTGCCGGTCGGTTTTCGTGGAGTACGGGATGCACGGTTCCATTGATCTGGACGCTTATCTGCGGCGCGTCGGCTGGCAGGGTGCCGTCGCTGCCGACCTGGCGACCTTGCGCGGGCTGGCCATCGCGCATGTGGCTGCGATCCCGTTCGAGAACCTCAACCCGCTGCTCGGCCTGCCGGTCGCGCTCGATCCGGCCGCGCTGGAGCAGAAACTGGTGCACGACGGCCGTGGCGGCTACTGCTTCGAGCAGAACCTGCTGTTCGCCGAGGTGTTGCGGGCGATTGGTTTCAATGCGTCAGGGCTGATCGCGCGCGTGCTGTGGCGGCATCCGGAAGATACTGTCACCGCGCAGACCCACATGCTGCTGCGCGTCGAGCTGGACGGCGAGAGCTGGCTGGCGGACGTCGGCTTCGGCAATCAAGTGCTGACCGGCGCGTTGCGGCTGCAGGCCGACATCGAGCAACCGACCGGCCACGAACCGTTTCGGCTGGTCGTGCGCGACGGCGACTGGCGCATGCAGTCGCTGGTGCACGGACAATGGCTGACGCTGTACCGTTTCGACCTGCGGCCCAGCCAGCTGATCGATTACGTGGTGGCCAACCACTACGTGTCCACGCATCCGGCGTCGCGCTTCCCGAGCAACCTGATCATGGCGCGCACCACCGCCGACCGGCGCATGAGCCTGCTCAACCATGAGTACACCGTGCGCCGGCTCGGCCTGGAGCCCGAGCGACACATCTTGCGCGACAGCGCCGCGATACGGCGCGTGCTGGAAGAAGAATTCCTGTTGCGCCTGCCCGAACACGCGGGCCTGGACCGGCGGCTGGATGAGTTGCCCAAGAGCGAGGAGTGAGTGAAGAGAAGTGAGGAGTGAGAGAAAGCCGGCCTCGGCTTCACGCTCTTCTCTCTTTTCTCACTCCTCGCCACTCACTCCTCGCTCTTCGTTCCTTCCGCCAGCACGCGGATCTCCACGTCGTCGATGCCGACCACCTGGCCCGCATGGATCTTGCAGGTCTTGCGCAGCTCCATGGCGCCGTCGACGTGCACTGCGCCGCTGGCCACGATCGCCTTGCCGGCGCCGCCGCTGTCGCACAGGCCGATCAGCTTCAACAGCATGTTGAGCTCGACGTAGTCGCCTTCCAGTTCAAAATCGATGGTTTGCATGGTTTTCCAGGGTGAAGGAAGCGGCCCGCGTTCAGGCGGACGGATGATGATCGTCGAACGCGCTGTCGGGCAGCGCCAGGAACGCGAACCACGGCATGTCGTGGTCGCTGCCGAAGGTGGCTGCATCATCGAGGATGCCGAGCAGGATGTCGTAGTCCGCTGCGGCGGACTGGCGCAATTCGTTGGTGTGCCCGAACAGCAGCACGTAGCCCCAGGCGGGCATCCAGCCGAGGTCGCGCAGGCAGTCGGCCAGCGCGTCCCAGTTGTGGCCGAACGTGGCCGGCAACTGCAGCGACACGGSGAGCCGACGCAGCAGTTCATCCTTGTCGTGACAGCCGGCGAGGTCGGTGCGGCAGACGCGCAATTCGTCGCGGGCGGCGGCGCGCGCGAGCCGGTCGAGATCGTTGACGCCAACGAAGTACACCCCGCTCTGGGTGGGCTTGGTCAAGTCCAGATCGAAACCGTGTTGACTCATCGGTCCACCTCGAAACGGCGGAAGCTGCGGTAATGATCGTCGGTGTAGTACCAGGCCACCGGCGGCGTGCCGCCAGTGATGATGCGCCGCGCGCCGCGGTTGCGCGCGCCGGGCGTTTCCACCGTGTACTCGTGGTAGTAGCCGCGCGGCTGTTGCGGCAGCAGGCCCTCGTAGTTGCCGAACACGCCGCCGTCCTGGTTGTGCTCGAACGGGCCGCCGCGGGCGATCCGATCCAGCGTGGCGTGCGCCTCCGCCGGCAGGAACTCCGGCAGGGTGCTGGCCGGTGCGGTGACGGTTGTAGCGGTGCGCTCCGGTGCCAGGGCGGAGGATGACGGCGGCGCGCGGTGGTTCCAGAACAAGGCTGCGCCGACCAGCAGCACGAGCCATGGCAGTGGTTTCAATCGACCCATGAGTAAATCGTACCTGCTGCCCCGACGGGCGGATGGCGAAAGTGTAGAGCCTATCCTGGTGACTCCGTGCCGGAAGCGCGCGGCGAGGCGAGCTGTTGCCCGATCCCGATGTCGCCTAACATGCTTCGCGGCAAACGATGTTCTCTCTTTCGAATCCAGGAATTCATCATGATTGGCTATGTCACCCTCGGTAGCAACGATCTGCCGCGTGCGGCGCTGTTCTACGACGCCCTGCTGGGCGAGCTCGGCGCGAAGCGGCTGATGGAAACGGACCGCTTCATTTTCTGGGGCGTGTCGTTGCAGCAACCGAGCGTGGTGCTGATCAAGCCGTTCGACGGCAAACCGGCCAGTGTCGGCAACGGCGCCATGGTGGCGCTGGCGATGGACAGCCGCGACAAGGTCGATCGCCTGTACGCGAAGGCAATGGCACTGGGCGCCAGCGACGAGGGCGCACCGGGCGACCGCGGCGGCAGCTTCTACGCGGGTTATTTCCGCGACCCGGAAGGCCACAAGCTCAATGCGTTCTTCATCGGCTGACCCGGCATCGGCGGGGCCGCCGTGGCGGCCATCGCGCAGGGAGGGGTTTCACATTCGCAGGAAATTACGCACACTCGGGGATTGAATGCCGGTATCGCAGCCTGCTGCGTGCCGGTTTCATGACCTTCAGGAGTGTGGATGAGTACCGCCACCGACACCGCGCCCCACGGCGGGCGCCTGCCGCGGCAGATTGCCTACATCATCGGCAACGAAGGCTGCGAGCGTTTCTCGTTCTACGGGATGCGCAACATCCTCACCCCGTTCCTGATCACCACCTTGCTGCTGTACATGCCGGAAGGCCAGCGCACGCTGGCGGCGAAGGATGTATTCCATACCTTCGTGATCGGTGTGTACTTCTTCCCGTTGCTGGGCGGCTGGCTGGCCGACCGCTTCTTCGGCAAGTACAACACCGTACTGTGGATGAGCCTGGTGTATTGCCTGGGTCACGCCTGCCTGGCGTTCTTCGAGCACAACCGCCTCGGCTTCTTCACCGGCCTGGGCCTGATCGCGCTGGGTGCGGGCGGCATCAAGCCGCTGGTGGCGTCGTTCATGGGCGACCAGTTCGACCGGTCGAACAAGCACCTGGCGAAAATGGTGTTCGACGCGTTCTACTGGATCATCAACTTCGGCTCGTTCTTCGCCTCGCTGCTGATGCCGCTGTTCCTGCACCACTTCGGCGCGGCGGTGGCGTTCGGCATTCCCGGCGGCCTGATGTTCATCGCCACCGTGGTGTTCTGGCTGGGCCGCCGGCAGTACGTGATGCTGCCGCCGACGCCGCCGGACCCCAACGCGTTCTCGCGGGTGCTGCGCACCGCGTTGCTGACCCATCGGCCCGGACAGGCGCGGCCCGGCTTGTGGATCGCGGTCGCCGGCGTGCTGGTGGCGCTGGGCGGCTTCAGTCTGATCGGCTCGCTCGGCTTCGTGATCGTGGCCTGCCTCGCGCTGGTGGCGCTGATCGGCGGCGTCGGCGGCGGCGCCTGGCTGCAGATGGAGCGTGCCCGCGGCCTGCATCCGGACGCGGCGGTGGACGGCGCGCGCAACGTGCTGCGCGTGCTGGTGATCTTCGCGCTGACCACGCCGTTCTTCTCGCTGTTCGACCAGAAGGCCTCGACCTGGGTGGTGCAGGGCCACGAGATGACCATGCCGTCGTGGTTCCATTCCGCGCAGATGCAGGCGCTGAACCCGATGCTGGTGATGCTGCTGATTCCGTTCAACAACCTGGTGCTGTATCCGTTGCTGCGCCGCCTCGGCTACGAGCCCACCGCGCTGCGCCGGATGACCGCCGGCATCGCGTTCAGCGGCCTGGCGTGGATCGTCGTGGGCGGGCTGCAGGTGGTGATCGACGGCGGCGATCCGCTGTCGATCGTGTGGCAGGTGCTGCCGTATGCGCTGCTGACCTTCGGCGAGGTGCTGGTCTCGGCGACCGGGCTGGAGTTCGCCTACAGCCAGGCGCCGGCGTCGATGAAAGGCGTGGTGATGAGCTTCTGGAACCTCACCACGACCATCGGCAACCTGTGGGTGCTGCTGGCCAACGCGGCGGTACGCAACGGCACAGTGACCGGTTCGATCGCCCACACTGGACTCAGCGTCACCGCGTTCCAGATGTTCTTCTTCGCCGCGTTCGCGTTGCTCGCCGCGCTGGCGTTCGGACTGTATGCGCGGCGCTATCGCGAAGTGGACAACTACCGCTCCGGCTGATCAGGCCAACGCATCCACGCGCGACTGCAGCGCCATCGCCGCGGCCGGGTTGCGGTGCTTGGCGGCGCTGATGAAGAACACGAACACGTCGCGTGGCGGCCCTGGCGGCTGCAGCGCGGCGGCGTGCGGCAGGTCGGCGATGTCGTTGCCCGCGGCCCAGGTGCGCGCATGGCTGGCCCAGCGATCCAGCTCGGTCGGCGCATAACCGGTGGGGATCTCGTCGGCGCTGCGCATCAATCGTGCGTAGCCGAAATCGCCGGTGAGGTCGGCCAGCGAGGGGTAGTCGGGCGAGTCGGTGAATACGGTCGGCACGCGTTGCGTGCGTGCGAGTTCCACGTAGCGTGTGCTCAGGAAACTGGGATGGCGCACTTCCAGCACGTGGCGCAGCGGTTGGCCGTTCAGTTCGCGCGGCAGCGCATCGAGAAAGGCGGCGAGGTCGCCGGCGTCGAACGGCCGCGATGGCGGCAACTGCCATAGGATCGGCCCCAGCCGGTCGCCCATCTCCGCCAGGCCACCGTGCACGAAGCCGCTGACGCCCTTGCCGGTATCGGCCAGCCGCTTGCCCTCGGTGATGTAGCGCGGCGCCTTCAATGAAAAGATGAAGCTGGCCGGCGTCTCTGCCGCCCACTTCGCGTAGGTGGCCGGTTTCTGCGCGCCGTAGAACGTGCCGTTGATCTCGATCGCGCGCAGCTGGTGGCTGGCGTATTCCAGCTCGCGCCGCTGCACCAGTTTGGCCGGGTAGAAGTTGTCGCGCCACGGCGCGTAGTTCCAGCCGCCGATGCCGACGCGGATGCGCGGGCCGGCGGGACTGGCCGGCGCGAACAGGTCGTTCATGGCTGCGCTCCCGCGGCCGGCTTGCCCAGGTGTTCGGCGGCGCCGATGCACAGCACCAGCCACGCCGCGCCGGCGGCGTAGCCGGCCATCACGTCGCTGAAATAATGCACCTGCAGCAGGATGCGGCTGATCCCGACCACGCCGACCAACAGCACCGCAGCGGCGATCACCGCGCGGTGGAATCGTGGCGGCAGCAGGCGCAGCAGCACGTAGGCGAGCATGCCGTAGAACACGATGGCGCCGAATGCATGGCCGCTGGGGAAACTCCAGCCGGGTTCGACGACGAAGCCGTGGTCGTGCAGCGGCCGCACCCGCTGGAACAGCGCCTTGAGGCCGCCGTTGATCGGCATGATGCCGAGCAGGGCCACCACCCAGATGCCCGCCAGCTGCCCGTGCCGGCGCAGCAGCAGGAGCAGCGCGACCACAGCCGCCGCCGGCGCCACCCACAGCAGGTCGCCGAGATGGGTGACCACGGCAATGCCACGCAGTATCGGCAGCGGCAGCTGCGCGCGCAGGTTCTCGGCCAGGCCGGCGTCGAAGCGCACCAGCTCGCCGGCCTGTTGCCCGGCGATGGCGGAGGCGATGGCGAGGAACAGCAGCGCCAGCGCCGCCAGCAGGATCAGCCCGACCTGCCAGCGCAGCGCGGTCGACGCACGGCCGCGGGCGAGCGCATGGCGCTGCCAGCGCGCGTTGTGTTGCCAGGCGAGGTCGCCGGCCAGTACGGCCAGCAACAGCAGCAGCGCCCACAGCCGCAGGGCATGGGCGGCGATCCATTCCAGCATGGGGTCCATCGCGTTCCTCGGTTCGACGTGGCCGCGCTGCGCGGCACGATGGCGCCATGATCGGCGTTGCCGTGTGTCGCGTCGAGCCGGCTATGACTTCCAGCGCTGGCCTTGCCTCCGGTTTGCCGCGATAGTGGCGCGATTGTCATCCGCGGAGCCTTCGATGTCCCAGCGACCCCTCTCCCTGCGCCTGGCGCTCTGCTGCGCGCTGCTCGTTTCCACCACCGCCACGTGGGCACAGGCTCCGGCCGCGCAGTCGCCGCCGCCGGTTTCGACCGGCGACCTCGTGCGGCCGATGCTGCCCGAGCAGCTGCAGGATTTCGGCGCCTACGTCGACAGTGCGCGCAAGACCTTTGACGTGCCGGGCATCGCCGTGGCGATCGTCAAGGACGGCAAGGTGGTGATGGAGCAGGGCTTCGGCCTGCGCGAAATCGGCAAGCCGAACCCGGTCGACGCGCGCACGCTGTTCGCGATTGCCTCCAACACCAAGGCGTTCACCGCCGCCGCGCTGCAGCAGCTGGCGGGCGCCGGCAAGCTGAAGATGGACGACCGCGTGATCGACCACCTGCCGTGGTTCCGCATGTCCGATCCGTATGTGACCCACGAGATGCGCATCCGCGACCTGCTGGCGCACCGCAGCGGCCTGAGCCTCGGCGCGGGCGATCTGCTGTACTGGCCGCCGACCTCGTACAGCACCAAGGAAGTAGTGCAGCGGCTGGCCCACGTGCCGATCAAGAACGGCTTCCGCAGCGGCTACGCCTACGACAACATCCTGTTCGCGGTGGCTACTCTGGTGATCGAGCAGGCGTCCGGTCAGAGCTATGCCGACTACGTGCGCGAGCACCTGTTCAAGCCGGTCGGCATGGACGAGTCGCTGGTCGACATGACCTACCTGAAGTCGGGCATGGACGTGGCCACCGGCCACGCCAAGGCCGACTTCAAGGATCTCAAGCCGGTGCCGCCGATGGCCTGGCTCAACGACCCTGGCGCCGGCGGCATCTATTCCAGCGTGCACGACCTGGCGAAGTGGATGAACGTGCAGCTGGCCGGCGGCGTCTTGCCCGCGATGGGCGCCGACGGCAAGCCGGCGCGGCTGTTCTCCGAGGACAGCCAGCGCGAGATGTGGAGCGTGCTGACCCCGATCAAGGTCGGCAAGCCGCCGATTCCCGAACTGGCGCCGCTGGTGCCGAATTTTTCCGGCTACGGCGAAAGCTGGTTCCTGTCCGACTACCTCGGCAAGAAGCTGGTCTGGCATACCGGCGGCTGGCCCGGCATGGTCTCGCGGGTGACCCTGGTGCCGGAGCTGAAGCTCGGCGTGGTGGTGCTGACCAACGCCGAATCCGGCGCTGCGTTCAACGCGGTGACCTACCGCGTGCTCGACGCGTACCTGAATCCCGACCACAAGACCGACTGGGTCGGCGCGTACGACAAGGCGGTGAAGAAATCCGAGGCCAAGGCCGACGACAGCCTGGCCAAGCACGCGGCGGCGCGCGACAAGCGCAGCAAGCCCTCGCTGGCGCTGGCGAAGTATGCCGGCACCTACCGCGACCCATGGTACGGCGACGTCATCGTCAGCCATGAGAACGGTAAGTTGCGCCTGCGTTTCTCGAAGACTGCGCAGCTGGTCGGCACGATGACGCCGTGGCAGCACGACACCTTCACCGTGCGCTGGGACGACCGCACGCTCAACGCCGATGCGTTCGTCACCTTCAGCCTGGACGTGGACGGCCATGTCAGCGAAGTGCGCATGCAGCCGATCTCGCCGCTGACCGACTTCAGCTTCGACTTCCAGGACCTGCGCATGGTGCCGGTGGCGGACAAGCCGGATACCGACAAGCCTTGAACAGGCGCCGGGGTCGATCGCGGCCCCGGCCTTTCCACCGCCGTGATGTTGGGGAATCGACATGCGTGACATGCATCGTGCAGTAGCGATCGTGCTGGGCTGCGGCCTGTTCGCCGGCGTGGCATTGGCGCGCACCGACGCGCCGGCGGCGCACAGCCAGTTCCATGTCCAACTGGGCAGTACGCTGACCCAGCCGGCGTCGGGCCGGCTGCTGCTGTTCGCCACCGATGCCAAGGCGGCCATCGCCGCGGCGAAGGACGGCAAGGTCGACGAGGTGGATGCCAATCCATTCGGCGCCACGCAGGCCTCCGTGGCCGCACGCGAAGTGAGCCGGTTGGCACCAGGGCAGGGCGTGGACATCGACGCCGATGCGCTGGCGTACCCGGCCGGCTGGTCGCAGCTGCCGCCCGGCGATTACTTCGTGCAGGCCGTGCTCGACGTCGATCACAACTACAACTACACCGGACGCGATGCCGGCGACCTCGTCAGCGAGGTGGTGCGGATGCATCTTCCCGCCAGCACCACGCCGACCCTGCCGTTGACCCGGGCGGTACCGGCGCATGAGCCGTGGACGCTGGCGCCGTCGGCGCCGGAGGCGGTGCGCGCGGCGTTGCCGGAAGCGCGTCGTCATACCGAGTCGATCGACTTCATCAGCCCCGCGCTGAGCGCGTTCTGGGGCCGGTCGATCCCCATGCGCGGCTGGGTGCTGCTGCCGCCCGGCTATGACGCGAAGAAGCCGGAACGCTACCCGGTGGTCTACAGCACGCACGGTTTCGGCGGCAACGTCGACCGCTTCACCGGCAGCATCGTCAATACCTGGGCGGGCATGGCCAGCGGGCGGATGCCGCCGATGATCTGGGTGTTCCTGGACGAGTCCAGCGCCACCGGCACGCACGAATTCGCCGACTCGGTGAACAATGGCCCGTGGGGCCAGGCGCTGACCGCCGAGCTGATCCCGCAACTGGAATCGCGTTACCGCATGGACGGCCAGCCGAGCGGCCGCTTCCTCACCGGCCATTCCTCCGGCGGCTGGGCCACGCTGTGGCTGCAGACGCGCTATCCGCAGGTCTTCGGCGGCACCTGGTCGACCTCGCCCGACTCCAGCGACTTCCACGATTTCACCGGCGTGGATCTGTACGCGCCGAACGCGAACGTGTATCGCCGGGCAGACGGTTCCGCCTACCCGCTGGTGCGCGACAAGGGCAAGGTGCTGGCCAGCTTCGAGGCGTTCGCGAAGCTCGAGCGCGTGCTGGGCGAGTACGGCGGCCAGATGGCCTCGTTCGACTGGGTGTTCTCGCCGCGCGGTGCGGCCGGCCGGCCGATGCCGATGTTCGATCGCGACACCGGCGCGGTCGACCCGGCGGTGGTCGCCTATTGGCGCGAGCACTACGACATCGCCCACCTCGTGCAGGCGAACTGGCCGCGGCTGAAGGCCGACCTGGACGGCAAGATCCACGTGGTCGTGGGCACCGCCGACACGTTCTATCTCGACGGCGCCTCGCACAAGCTCAAGGCCGTGCTGGACGGCCTGGGTGCGAAGTCGGACTTCCGCTTCCTGCCGGGCAAGACCCACTTCGACCTGTACGCGCAGGGCGACGACCGCACGGCCCTGCTCAAGCAGATCAGCTGGGAAATGTACGCGGTCGCGCGGCCGGATTCGAAGTTGAAGCGGGTCGCTACGGCGCTGTAACGGGCGTCGTCACTCCGGCTGCCATGGGTCGTAGCTGCCGAAGTACCACAGGTGGCCTTCCGGGTCGTGGCAGCTGTAGCCGGCGCCGCCGTAGTCCTTCTCGGCGTAGTCGTCGACGATCACCGCGCCGGCGGCTTTCGCCTGCTGGTAATGCGACTTGCAATTGCTGACGATCACGCAGGCGCATTGCGTTTCGCGGCCGCCGATCTCGTCGGGCTGGGCGATATGCCGGCCGAACTCGTTGTCGCGCACTTCGCCGAGCATGACCATGCCGCTGCCGAAGATGAGCTGGGCGTGTTCCACGCCGCCGTCCTCGTTCTCGTAGACCGCCTGCTTCTCGAAGCCGAACGCCTTGCACAGCCACTCGATCGCGGCGTGTGCGTCGCGGTAGCGCAGGCAGGGAATGATGGTGCTGCCGTGGGGATGGGATGCCGACATGACGGGACTCCATTGGCGGGAACCGCACACAGGCTAGCGCGCCCATCGCTTCCTGTCCTGGCCGGGAGCGACCGCCGCGACAGGCGTCGACTCAGCCGGTGCTGTCGTCGCTTTCGACCGGCGGCGGCAAGGTGCGCACCAGCATGCTTTGCGGGCTGGTCATCGGCAGCCGCTCGCTGCGCAGGCGTTCGAGGATCTCGAACAGCAGATCGCTCTTCACGCTGCTGACTTCACGCGGGCTGCCGACGTAGGCGACGCAGTTGAACGTCATCACGCCGGCGGCGACGTTTTCCAGCTGCACGTACGGCGCCGGCGTGGCCAGCGTGCCCTGGTGCGCGCGCAGAATTCCCAGCACCAGCTCGCGCACCTTGCCCGCGTCGGTATCCAGCGGCATCGGCAGCTTGATCTGCACGCGGCCTTGCGCGTTGGCCAGGGTCACGTTGCGCACGTTCTGGGTGATCAGCTGCGAATTCGGCACGATCACGGTGGAGCGGTCGCCCATCTGGATCTCGGTGGCGCGCACGTTGATGCGGCGGATGTCGCCCTCGACGTCGCTCGACAGGCTGACCCAGTCGCCCACCTTCACCGGCCGCTCGACCAGCAGGATCAACCCGGAGATGAAGTTCTGCACGATTGCCTGCAGGCCGAAGCCGATGCCTACCGACAGCGCGCTGACGATCCAGGCGATGCTCTTCAGGTCCACCTGCAGCGCGGCCAGCGTCAGCACGAACACCAGCATGCCGCCGAGGTAGCCGAGCAGAGTGGCGATGGAGTCCTGCATGCCCGGTTCCATCGTGGACTTCGGCAGCAGTTGCTCGCGTAGCCAGCGCTTGAGCATGCGCAGCACGAACAGCCCCGCCACCAGCACCAGCGCGGCGCTGAAGATGCTGCCCGGGTTGATCGCCAGGTCGCCGAGCCTGAAACTGCCGAGGGTCTGTTCGGCGCTCGCCAGCAGGTCCTTCGGGCCGGCGCCGAACGGGGTCAGCACGGTCGCCAGCGCCAGCAGCGCCAACCCCACGCGACAGATACCGGCGAGCAGAATGGCGGTCTGTTCCAGCGTGTGCGGCGCCAGCTGGAAGGTGGTCTGCAACCGCTGGCCGCTGCGCCCGCGCGGCGACAGCAAGGTGTCGATCAGGTCGGTGATCAGGTGGATCAGCAGATACACCGTGGCCACGATCACGCCGACCCACAGCATCTGCACGGCGACGAAGAACGCCAGCGCGATGAAACCGGTGGCCACGCCCAGCCAGCTGACTGCCACGCCGAGCGTGGCGGCCGCGCTGAGCAGGCCGATCCATACCGGTCGGTGCTCCGGCTCGGCGCCGCTGGCGGCCAGTTCCCGACGGGTGCGGTGCAGGCGCAGCAGGGCCAGGCCGATCAGGCCGCTGATGGCCAGCGCGAACAGGCCGCGCGTGGCCACCGTCGCCGGCAGGCTGATGCCGATCGCGCGGCTGGTGCGGTCGAGCAGGCCGAACAGCAGCGCCGCCGCGGCCAGCAGCCAGGGGAACAGGCGCAGCCGCTGCGCCGCCAGGTCCGCCAGCGCCGGCAGACGCCAGGACGGCCGCCGTACCGACAGCAGCGCGCGGCCAAGCCCCGTCACGTACGCGGCAAAGCACACCAGTCCGACGACGCTGGTGGCCAGCGCCGCGAGGTCATCGTCCAGGATGTCGTTCCAGTTCAGTCCCAGGTAGGCCAGTTGCGCGGCCAGCCCGGTGGTGAGGACCGCGGTCAGCGCCACCGCGACGGCCATCGCGCTGCGCCGCAAGTGGCCGTCCGGTACATGGCGTGCGGCCAGCAGCAGCAACAGCCGTTCCAGCACCCAGCGGCCGCCGCCCAGCAGCAGCGCGGCAGCGATCAGGCACCACGCTAGCGGCTGCCGGTTCGGCGGTTGCCATGCCTGCTCCACGGTGCCGGCGAAGCGTGCGCCGAGGCGCCTGAGCCGCACCATGTCATCCGGAAACGCCCGCACCGGATCGGCCCAGAACGTGCGGCTGAACGGCGTGGCCGTGCGCGACGCAAGCTTTGCCTGGAACTCGTCGTTGCGCAGGCCGGTGATCTGCGCCGCCAGTTGCGCCGCGTTCTGGCCGAGCAGTTGCGCCTGTTTGATCTGCGCGTCCAGGTCGGCCTGTGCCTTGTCCAGCTTGCGGCGCTGCGCGGCGACCTCCGGTGCTTCCGCCGGTGCGCCCTTCGCCGGCGCCGGACCCAGCACGGCAAGTTGCGCCTGCAAGGCGGTCATCTGCGGCGCGAGGTTGGTGGCCAGTTGGCGCGACTGGTCCTGCACGCCGAGCGCGGTGGTGCGCAGGTCGGCCAGCGGCACTTCGGATTTCTTGTCCTTCAGCGCGGCCTTGACGGTGTCGAGCTGGCTGCCCAGCTGGTCGAGTGTTTGCGCGGGCGTCGCCGCCGGCACGGCAGTCGATGACGGGTCGCTGCTCTGGGCAAGCGACGCGGTGCTGCCGAGAGTCAGCAGCAGGAGCAGGAGGCAACGGAGCAGGGTAGGCATCCGCCCATGATCGGAGCGCCGCCGCAGGCGGTCAATCGCGCCGGCCGGATGGGCGGCTGCCTTCGCGGCTGGCGTTCAGATTTGACGAAGGCCGCGCCGCCCGCAGCGCCGCGCGCCGTTTCAGGCTGGCCGGCGACCAGACCTGGTCGATGTCGTAGAACTCCTGCACGGCGGGAATGCCCGGTGGCAGTGTCACCCAGGGCTGTCTGGTCGAGGTGTAGATGTGGATGTCCGGCGGCAATCGCCACGGTTCCTTCAGCGTGCCCACGCGCACGAACGCGACCGCCTTGCCGCCGCCGGGGTAGTGGCTCCATAGCGCCACGTGGCATTGCGCGCAGCGTGCGATCTGCTGACCCTTGCCGCTCTCCGACGGCGTGTCCACCATGATCGGCTCGCCTTGCAGCAGCTGCAGCCGGTCGGTCTCGATCATCGCGTTCACGGCGAATGCGCTGCCGGTCTCGCGCTGGCACCAGCTGCAGTGGCAGCAGTGCACGATCATCGGCGCGCTGGTCAGTCGATAGCGGATCGCGCCGCAGGTGCAGGCGCCTTCGAGGGTTTCGGTGGTCATGCTGCTGATCCCGTGCGTCACGACGGAGAGGCCGCATCGTCACACCGCATCGTTCGGGCTTCAAGCACAATAGATGGCTCCCGCAGGTCCGGAATGCTCATGATCTTCCGCTGGTTCGAATCCCTCATCGACGCGTTCAAGGAACCGGTCGACGGCATGCCTCCGGCGTCGGTGTGGCGCTTCTACGCGTTCTACCTGCGCCAGGTGTGGCCGGTGTTCGCCGTGGCGATCGCGGTGGGTTTCGTGGTGGCGATCGTCGAAGTGTCGCTGTTCGGCTTCATCGGCAGCATTGTCGACATGGCCAAGGGCGCGCCGGCGGCGGATTTCTTCCAGCGGCACGGCAACGAGTTGTTGTGGATGGGTTTCGTGGCGCTGATCCTGCGGCCGCTGTTCATCGGCCTGCACGACCTGCTGGTGAACCAGGCGATCGTGCCCAGCCTGACCAACCGCATCCGCTGGCAGAACCACCGCTACGTGATCCGCCAGAGCCTGGGCTTTTTCCAGAACGACTACGCCGGGCGCATCGCCAACTGCATCATGCAGACCGGCGGCGCGCTGCGCGAGTCGGCGGTGCAGATCGTCGATGCGATCTGGTACGTCACCATCTACACCGGCAGCGCGATCGTGCTGTTCGCGCAGGCGGATGCTTGGCTGGCGGCGCCGCTGATCGCGTGGGTGTTCGCCTATGTCGGCTTGCTGGCGTTCTTCATTCCGCGCATCAAACAGCGTTCGTGGCTGGCCTCGGAGGCGCGCTCGAAGCTGATGGGGCGCATCGTCGACGGCTACAGCAACGTGTTGACGCTGAAGCTGTTCGCGCATACGCGCCGCGAGGAAGCCTACGTCGCCGACGCGATGGCCGAGCAGACCGACAAGCTGCGCCGGATGACCCGCGTCACCACTGCGTTGGACGCCAGCATCACCACACTCAACGGCTTCCTGATCGTGGGCACCTCGGCGCTGGCGCTGTGGCTGTGGAGCGAGGGCCGGGTGACGGTGGGCGCGATCGCGCTGTCGACCGGACTGGTGATCCGCATCAACAACATGTCCGGCTGGATCATGTGGGTGGTCAACGGCATCTTCGAAAACGTCGGCACGGTGCAGGACGGCATCACCACGATCTCGCGGCCGCGCGCGGTGCAGGACCGCGAGGGCGCGATGCCGCTGGAGGTCACCAACGGCGGCGTGCATTTCGAGCACATCCACTTCCACTACGGCAAGCAGGGCGGGGTGATCGCCGGGCTCGACCTCACCGTGCGCGCGGGCGAGAAGATCGGCCTGGTCGGCCCGTCCGGCGCCGGCAAGTCCACCCTGGTCAACGTGCTGCTGCGGCTGTACGACCTCGAGGCCGGACGCATCCTGATCGATGGCCAGGACATCGCCCACGTCACCCAGGAAAGCCTGCGTTCGCAGATTGGCGTCGTCACCCAGGACACCTCGCTGCTGCATCGTTCGATCCGCGACAACCTGCTGTACGGCCGCCCCGATGCCAGCGAGGCGCAGGTGATCGAGGCCGTGCGCAAGGCGCGCGCCGACGAATTCATCCCGAACCTCAGCGACGGCGAAGGCCGTCGCGGCTACGACGCGCTGGTCGGCGAGCGCGGCGTGAAACTCTCGGGCGGCCAGCGCCAGCGCATCGCGATTGCCCGCGTGCTGCTGAAGGACGCGCCGATCCTGGTGCTGGACGAAGCGACTTCGGCACTCGACTCCGAAGCGGAAGCGGCGATCCAGGACAGCCTGGACATCCTGATGCAGGGCAAGACGGTGATCGCGATCGCGCATCGCCTGTCCACCATCGCGCGGATGGACCGGCTGGTGGTGCTGGACAAGGGGCAGATCGTCGAGACCGGCACGCATGCGCAGCTGATCGCGCATGCGGGTCTGTACGCGCGGCTGTGGAAGCGGCAGACCGGCGGCTTCGTGGCGGCGGAGGATGCGCCGGCTTAGTCAGTGGTTGGCAGGCGTGAGTCGCAGGCTCAACACGTTCCGCTGCTGCAGCAGGCGGGTTTGCTCGTCGTCGCGGCACTTTCCAGCACCTCGGCCGCGGCCGCCAGCGCATGTGCCGCGGCGGCGCCCTTGCGCTCGCTGTAGCGGTCGACCAGGTAGTCGCTGCGCCCGCGCACCATCAGGGTGAACTTGAACAGCTCCTCCATCACGTCCACCACGCGGTCGTAGAACGGCGACGGCTTCATCCGGCCGTCGTCGTCGAACTCCTGCCAGGCCTTGGCCACCGAAGACTGGTTCGGGATGGTCACCATGCGCATCCAGCGGCCCAGCACCCGCAGCGCGTTCACCACGTTGAACGACTGCGACCCGCCGCTGACCTGCATCACGGCGAGCGTGCGTCCCTGCGTGGGCCGCACGCTGCCGTCTTCCAGCGGCAACCAGTCGATCTGGTTCTTGAACACGCCGGTCACCGCACCGTGCCGCTCGGGGCTGACCCAGACCTGGCCTTCGGACCACAGCGACAGCGCGCGCAGTTCCTGCACCTTGGGATGGCTGGCCGGCACGCTGTCCAGGAGCGGCAGTTCGTGCGGGTCGAACACCCGCGTCTCGGCGCCGAACTGGCGCAGGATGCGCTCGGCTTCCAGCGCCAGCTTGCGGCTGAACGATGGTGCGCGCAGCGAGCCGTACAGGATCAGGATGCGCGGCGGATGGTCGGCGTCGGCCGGTAAGGCCAGTTTGGCCAGGCTGGGGGTGTCCAACATATCGGCGGCTATATGAGGCAGGTCCTGGATCGGCACGGGCACGTTTCCGGTTGCTTTGGTTTAATGATTCTATCATTATGGAAATATAGAAACCAATCCGGAATCGCCGCCATGCATCCGTGTCGCGTCCTGTTCATCTGCACCGGCAACTCGGCTCGCAGCATTTTGTCCGAGGCCACCCTCAACCATCTGGGCAAGGGACGCTTCGAGGCGTTCAGCGCCGGCAGCCAGCCGACCGGGCGCGTCAATCCGTACGCGATCGAGGAGCTCAAGGCCCTGAGCATCGCCACCGAGGGGCTCAGCAGCAAGTCGTGGGACCGTTTCACCGAAGCGGGCGCGCCGCCGCTGGATATCGTGATCACGGTTTGCGACAACGCCGCGAACGAGACCTGCCCGGTGCTGTTCGGCGACTTCGTGAAAAGTCACTGGGGCCTGCCGGATCCGGCCGCCGCCCAGGATGCGGGCGCCGCGGTCGCGGCGTTTCGGCGCGCCCACACGCTGATCCTGTACCGGATCGCAGCGCTGCTGAAGCTGCCGGTGGAAACGATGGGGCGCGACGAGCTGAAGCAGGCGCTCGATCACATCGGCAGCATCACCGACGAAGAAGCGGACGCATGAACCAGGCATCGGCAGAACTGACCGCTTGTCCGGTGCCTTCGGAGGGCGCCCGCATCGGCTTCTTCGAGCGCTGGCTCACCCTCTGGGTACTCTTGTGCATCGTGGCCGGCACGCTGCTGGGCCACCTGCTTCCCGGCAGTTTCGAGGCGCTGGGTGGCATGCAGGTGGCCCAGGTGAACCTGCCGGTCGCCGTGCTGATCTGGCTGATGATCATCCCGATGCTGCTGAAGATCGACTTCGGCGCGCTCGGCGGCGTGCGCCACCAGTGGAAGGGCATCGGCGTCACGCTGTTCATCAACTGGGCGGTGAAGCCCTTTTCGATGGCGCTGCTGGGATGGATTTTCATCCGCCATGTCTTCGCCGGCCAGCTGCCGGCCGCACAGCTCGACTCCTACATCGCCGGCCTGATCCTGCTGGCTGCCGCGCCGTGCACGGCGATGGTGTTCGTGTGGAGCAACCTGTGCAACGGCGAGCCGGCATTCACGCTGAGCCAGGTCGCCTTGAACGACGCCATCATGGTGGTGGCGTTCGCGCCGATCGTGGCGCTGCTGCTGGGCATCTCCTCGATCACGGTGCCGTGGAACACGCTGCTGCTGTCGGTGCTGCTGTACATCGTGGTGCCGGTGGTGCTCAGCGTGTTGCTGCGGCGCCGGGTGCTTGCGCATGGTGGCGAGGCGCGGTTGCAAAGGCTGCTGCAGCGGCTGGGGCCGGCGTCCCTGTTCGCGCTGCTGGCCACCCTCGTGCTGCTGTTCGGTTTCCAGGGCCGGCAGATCATCGCGCAGCCGGCGATCATCGCGCTGCTGGCGGTGCCGATCCTGATCCAGGTGTATTTCAACGCCGGCCTGGCGTACTGGCTCAATCGCCGCTTCGGCGTGCCGCACTGCGTGGCCGGTCCCTCGGCGCTGATCGGCGCCAGCAATTTCTTCGAGCTGGCCGTGGCCACCGCGGTGGGCTTGTTCGGCGTGCATTCCGGTGCGGCGCTGGCGACCGTGGTGGGCGTGCTGATCGAGGTGCCGGTGATGCTTTCGGTGGTGCGCATCGTCAACCGCAGCAAACGCTGGTATGAATCAGCATAGACAGCCGGAGCGAGCCATGCAGAACAAGCAAGCCATCACGATTCTCGCCGCGCTCGCCCAGGAGTCGCGGCTGGCGGTCTATCGGTTGCTGATCGAGCATGCGCCGGAAGGACTGGCGGCCAGCGCGATCGCGGAGAAGCTGGGCCTGCCCAACGCCACGCTGTCCTTCCACTTGAAGGAACTGTCGCATGCGGGCCTGGTGAGCAGCCGGCAGAGCGGGCGCTTCATCTACTACGCGCCGGTGATCGAGGCGATGAACGATTTGATCGGCTACCTGACCGATCACTGCTGCAGTCAGTCTGATGGCACGTGCTCGACGGCTACTGCCAAGTGCGCCCCAGGCAAGCGGCCGGCCGCGACCACCAGGCGCCGGCCGACGTCCGCTTGAGTCGCCGCCGACGCGGCGGGCCGCACTTTCGGCACCGTCGATGTTGGCGACGATGCGACAGGCACTTGGGCACTTGACCTTGGACCTTGATCAAAGGTCTAGACTACGCGGCATGAACACGCAAACCTCCTCCCTGACCATCGGTGCCGTCGCCAAGCGCGTCGGCGTGGCGATCGACACGATCCGTTATTACGAGCGCGAGGGCCTGTTGCCCGAGCCGCAGCGGCGCGCTTCGGGCTATCGCAGCTACGGCGACAGCACGGTGGCGCAGCTGCGTTTCATCCGGCGAGCCAAGGATCTCGGCTTCACGCTGGAGGAGATCCGCGAGTTGCTGGCGTTGTCGGCGGATCGCCAGCGCGGAGTGAAGGCGGTAAAGCAGCGCGCGGAGAAACGGCTGGCGGCGATCGAGCAGCGCATCGCTGAACTGCAGCGCGTGCGCGACGGGTTGGCGCAATTGGTGGCGTCGTGTCCGGGACATGGCAAGCCGGAGGAATGTCCGATCCTGCGTGCGCTCAGCGACGAGCAGGTGTCGGCATGAACGCTCATGCGTGCTGCCACGGCGACGACAACACGCCCGTGAAGGCAACCGATCCGGTCTGCGGCATGTCGGTGGATCCGGCTACCTCGAAACATCGGTCCACGCATGACGGGCAGACGTTCCATTTCTGCTGCGGCGGTTGCAAAGCGAAGTTCGACGCCGCGCCGGCGACGTACCCGATTGCTGGCGAAACCAAGGGTGAGTCGGCGGGCTGCTGCGCAGCGAAGCCTGTGCCGATGGCGATGCACGATCATGCGCATGTCCATCACGACCACGCGCACACCGTGAAGGATCCGGTGTGCGGCATGGCGGTGGATCCGCAGACCGCGAAGCATCGCGCCGAGCATGACGGCCACGCGTATCACTTCTGCTCCGCGCGCTGCCGCGAGAAATTTGTGGCCGATCCGCCGGCTTGGCTGGAGGATCGCCCGGCACCGCCAGCGGCGCCGCCCGGCACGATCTACACCTGCCCGATGCACCCCGAGATCCGGCAGGTCGGCCCTGGCCATTGCCCGATCTGCGGCATGGCGCTGGAACCGGTGATGCCGACGCTGGACGCGGACGACGGCGGCGAGCTGTCTTCGATGACACGGCGTTTCTGGACGCTGCTGGTGCTGACCGTGCCGGTGTTCGCGCTGGCGATGGGGCCGCATCTGTTCGGCTGGCATCTGCCCTTGCCGTGGGGTGGCGTGGCCGGTTGGGTCGAGGCGCTGCTGGCGAGCGTCGTGGTGCTGTGGGGCGGGGCACCGTTCTTCGCGCGCGGCTGGCGTTCGCTAAAACCGTGGTTGCCGAACATGTACACGCTGATCGCGCTGGGCACCGGCGTGGCATGGCTGTACAGCGCGGTGGCGTTCCTGCTGCCGGGGATCTTCCCGGACGGTTTCCGCGACATGCACGGCCGCGTCGCGGTGTATTTCGAATCGGCGGCGGTGATCGTTACCCTGGTCACGCTGGGCGATTTCCTGGAGCTGCGTGCGCGCCGGCGCACCGGCGCGGCGCTGAAGGCGCTGCTCGGGCTGGCGCCGAAGACCGCGCGGCGGATCGCCGCCGACGGCAGCGAGAGCGACGTGGCGTTGGACGCCGTGCATGCCGGCGACGTGCTGCGCGTGCGCCCCGGCGAGAAGGTGCCGGTCGACGGCGTGGTGCTGGAAGGCGAAAGTCACGTCGACGAGTCGATGCTCACCGGCGAGCCGATGCCGGTGGCCAAGGCATCGGGCGACCTGGTGACCGGCGCCACGGTGAACCAGGATGGTGCGCTGACCATGCGCGCGCAGAAGGTCGGCGGCGAGACGATGCTGGCGCAGATCGTGGCGCTGGTGGCGCAGGCGCAGCGCAGCCGGGCGCCGCTGCAGCGCGTGGCCGATCGGGTCGCGGCGTGGTTCGTGCCTGCGGTGGTGGTGGTCGCGCTGCTGGCGTTCGCGGCGTGGGCGCTGCTGGGGCCGGAGCCACGGTTCACGCATGCGCTGATCGCCGCGGTGTCGGTGCTGATCATCGCCTGTCCGTGCGCCTTGGGCCTGGCCACGCCGATCTCGATCATGGTGGCCAGCGGCCGCGGCGCGCAGCACGGCGTGCTGTTCAAGGATGCCAGTGCGATCGAAGGCATGCGCGACATCGACACTCTGGTGGTCGACAAGACCGGCACGCTGACCATGGGCAAGCCGGCGTTGACCGAGCTGATGATCATGGACGGCCAGCCGCACGAACGGCTGCTGGCGCTGGCTGCCGCGCTGGAACGGCCGAGCGAGCATCCACTGGCGCGGGCGATCGTGACGGCGGCGGATGCCGAAGGCGTGCCGACGCTGGCAGCGACGGATTTTCGTTCGCTCACCGGCCGCGGCGTCAGCGCGAAGGTGGACGGCAGCGCGGCGGCACTGGGTAACGCGAAGCTGATGGCCGAGTCGCACATCGCGATCGGCGACGACGCCAACGCCCGTGCCGAGCAGTTGCGCGGGCAGGGCGCCACGGTGATGTTCCTGGCCGTCGACGGCGCGCTCGCTGCCTTGCTGGCGGTGGCCGATCGGATCAAGCCGGACACGCACGCCGCGATCGCGGCGCTGCATGCGGCCGGCCTGCGCATCGTGATGCTCACCGGCGACAACGCCACCACCGCGCAGACGGTGGCGCGCACGCTGGGCATCGACGAGGTGCACGCCGACGTGTCGCCGGCCGACAAGGCCGTGGTGGTGAACCGGCTCAAGGCTGAAGGCCGCCGCGTGGCGATGGCCGGCGACGGCGTCAACGATGCGCCCGCACTGGCTGCCGCCGACATCGGCATCGCGATGGGCAGCGGCACCGACGTGGCGATGGAGAGTGCGCAGGTGACCCTGGTGAAGGGCGAGCTGGGCGCCATCGTGCGGGCGCGCAAGCTGTCGCAGGCGACCGTGCGCAACATTCATCAGAACCTGTTTTTCGCCTTCGTCTACAACGCGGTGGGCGTGCCGCTGGCGGCGGGCGTGCTGTATCCGTGGTTCGGCATCACGCTGTCGCCGATGATCGCCGCGCTAGCGATGAGCCTGAGCTCGGTGTCGGTGGTGAGCAACGCATTGCGGCTGCGCAAGGCGACGTTGTGACGCCGTGTCCGCGATGAGCATGGTGTGCGCTGCGGCAGCATGCATTCGTTCGTTTGAGGCGATGCTTTAAGCTTGGTGCTTCCCAATTTGCACGAAGTCACCGCATGAGCCGCACTCTCGCCGAATGGCTGGCGTACCAGGAACGCGTCAACGTCCACACCATCGAGTTGGGACTCGATCGGGTGCGCGAGGTGTGGCAGCGGATGGGTGCGCCGGCGCCGGCGAAGCAGGTGATCACGGTCGGCGGCACCAACGGCAAGGGTTCCACCGTTGCCTTGCTGGAGGCGATGCTCACCGCCGCCGGCCTGCGCGTGGGCGCGTTCACCTCGCCGCACCTGCTGGAATACAACGAGCGCGTGCGCATCGATGGCGCGAATGCCGATGACGCCGCGCTGATCGCCTCGTTCGAGCGGATCGAGGCGGCGCGGGAGGGCGCTCTGGGTAATTCCGTTCCGCTGACCTATTTCGAATTCGGCGCGCTGGCGGCCATCGACCTGTTCGCCCGTGCCGGCGTCGACGTGGCATTGCTGGAAGTGGGGCTGGGCGGGCGGCTCGATGCGGTCAACATCATCGACGCCGACGTGGCGATCATCGTCACGGTGGACCTGGACCACATGGACTGGCTCGGCCCGGACCGCGACAGCATCGGTCGCGAGAAGGCCGGCATCGCGCGGTTCGGGCGGCCGGCGATCGTGGGCGAGCTGGACCCGCCGACCGGCCTGCTCGATGCGTTGGCTGCCTGCGGCGCGCGGGTCGAGCGGGCCGGCGTCGATTTCGGCGTCGAGCGGCATGAAGATGGCTGGCGCTGGCGTCACCGCGACGGCAGCGCGATGGAACTACCCGATCCCGCGCTGGCGGCGCCGGTGCAGTACGCGAACGCGGCGGCGGCAATTGCCGCGCTGCACGCGCTCGACCTGGGCACGCTCACGCCCAGCGCCTTCTTCGCGGCGGTCAGCGCCGGCCTGCATGAGGTGCGTGTACCGGCGCGGCTGCAGTCGATCGGCGGCGAACCGCCGGTGATCGTGGACGTGGGCCACAACCCGCAGGCCGCCCGCGTGCTGGCCGAGTGGCTGGATGCGCAGCCGCCGGCGCGGGTGCACGCGGTGTACGGCGCGCTGGCGGACAAGGACGTGGCCGGGGTGATCGGAGCGCTCGGCACGCGCATCGACCACTGGCACCTGGCCGGGCTGGATCGAGCCACGCCGCGCGGCATGGCGGTGGCGGCGCTGGCCGCGATCCTGCAGCAGACCTTGCCGCAGGCTTCGTTCGACATGCATGCCGACGTGGCTGCCGCGCTGGCGGCAGCGCGCGCGACAGCGCAGCCTGGCGAACGCATCCTGGCGTTCGGCTCGTTTTTCGTGGCCAGCGCGGTGCTCGCTGAACGCATCGGCTGAGGGCGACTCATGGCGCCCGGCGCAGGCAGGTATAATCGCGCCGTTGTGCACCGCGTTTGCCGCCCTGGAGCGAAAACTTGAAAACACGCCTGCTGGGAGCCGCCGTCCTGATCGCGTTGGCGGTTCTGTTCGTGCCGATGTTCTTTTCCAGTACGCCACCGGCTCCGGGTGGCGACCAGGCGGTCAGCCTGGCGATTCCGCCGGCGCCGGATCGCGACCTGCAGACCCGCACCATGAGCCTGACCCCGGATGCCGCCGCCAGCGGGTCGAGTGCCGCCACGGCATCGGCGCAGTCGGTGACGCCGGCATCCGGTGATCGTTTGGCCACGGTGGACATCGGTTCCAACCGCCCGCGCGACGTTGAGACCGACCCTGAAGCCGGCAAGCCGCCGCAGCCGACCACGGTGACCACCGGTTCGGGCGCGTCGTCGAGCCAGCCGGTGATCCCGCAGCAGACCACGGCAAACACCAGCGCACCACCGGCGACCAAGCCGCCGCCGACGGTCGCCACGCCGCCCCGGCCGACTCCGGTCGCGGCGCCTGCCCCTGCAGCGGTGGCGCCCGTCGCGGGACGCGGCAGCTACACGCTCAACCTCAGCGCCTACGCCAGTGCGGCCGGCGCCGCCAACCTGGAGCGCCGCGTGCGCGAGCTGGGCTATCCGGTCAGCGGTCATGCCATCACCCAGGCCGGCAAGTCGCGCACCCTGGTCATCGCCGGGCCGTTCGAAACGCGCGCCGCGGCCGAGGCCGCGCGGCTGAAGATCACCCAGTCGATCCCCGGCGTGCCGGCCCGGCTCGAACAGGACGCCAGCCGCGAAAGCAGCGCAGCGGCGACACAGCCGCCTGCGGCCACGACCATCGCCAAGGCGGGCGGCTGGGCCGTGCAGCTGGCGGCGATGAGCAACCAGGCGGATGCGAATGCGCTGCGCGACAAGCTGCGCGCGAACGGTTTCGACGGCTTCGTCGATTCGGTGCAGTCCAGCGGCAAGCGGTTGTGGCGCGTGCGCGCCGGCCCGCAGACCCAGCGCAGCGACGCGCAGCGCGTGCACGACCAGATCAAGGCGAAGCTGGGCATCGACGGCAACGTCGTGTCGGTACCCTGAGCGTGCCGGTACCGGCACACGGACCAGGCGGATGAACGGATGAACTGGACCGACTACATCATCATCGGCGTGCTGGCCCTGTCGGTATTCGTGGGGTTGTGGCGCGGCCTGATCTCCGAAGTGATGGCGCTGGCGATCTGGATCGCCGCGTTCTGGGTGGCGTGGACGTTCGGCCCGATGGTGGCGGAGCATTTCAGGCAGGTGATCGAGCTGCCGTCGGCGCGGATCATCGTGGGCTACGGGCTGTGCTTCGTCGTGGTGCTGATCCTCGGCGCCTTGCTGCGCTTCGTGATCGGCAAGCTGATCGAGAGCACCGGGCTGTCCGGCACCGACCGGCTGCTGGGCATGCTGTTCGGCTTCGCGCGCGGCGTGCTGCTGGTGACCCTGCTGGTGTTCCTGATCGGTTTCACCGCGTTCACGCGCGATCCGTGGTGGCAGCGGTCGGTGCTGTTGCCGCGCTTCCAGCACGTGGCGGCCTGGCTGAGCCAGCAGGTGCCGCCCAGCGTTCGCGAGTACCTCCATCCGCCGGCGGTGCTCGGCCGCCTGCACGGCTTGCCGGCTGCGTTGCCGACCCCCATATCGCGCACGACGCCCGCGCCCGCGGCGAGTGCGATGCGCCCGGCGGTGGCGGCCAGCACGGCCGGCCCGTCCCAAAATTTCTGAACATATCCTCTGAAGCAGGCAACAAACCATGTGCGGAATCATCGGCATTGTCGGTACCACCGAAGTGGCATCGGCGCTCTATGACGGCTTGACGGTGCTGCAGCACCGTGGCCAGGACGCGGCCGGCATCGCCACGGTGGACGGCTCGCGGCTGCGTCTGCACAAGGGCAACGGACTGGTACGCGACGTGTTCGGGCAAGCCGCGATGAGCGGCCTGCGCGGGCGCATCGGCATCGGCCATTGCCGCTATCCCACCGCCGGCTCGGAAGGCTCGGCCGAGGCCCAGCCGTTCTACGTCAACTCGCCGTACGGCATCGCGTTCGCGCACAACGGCAACCTGGTCAACACCGACACGCTGCGCCGCGAGATGTTCCAGGACGACCGCCGCCACATCAACACCGAGTCCGATTCCGAGGTACTGCTGAACGTGCTGGCGCACGAGCTGCAGATCCAGGACCGGATGGCGCTGACCCCGGACCACATCTTCAAGGCGGTGGCCGGCGTGCATGCGCGCGCCCGCGGCGGCTACGCCTGCATCGCCTTGCTGCTGGGCTACGGCCTGATCGCGTTCCGCGATCCGAACGGCATCCGCCCGCTGGTGCTGGGCGAGCGGATCACCGCGGAAGGTCACGAGTACGCGGTGGCGTCCGAGTCGGTCGCGCTGGATATCCTGGGTTTCAAGCGCATCCGCGACGTGGCGCCGGGCGAGGCGGTGATCATCACCGACGCCGGCCAGCTGTACACCCGCCGCTGCGCCGAGGGCGCGCCGCACACGCCGTGCATCTTCGAATACGTCTACCTGGCGCGGCCGGATTCGATGATCGAGGACGTGTCGGTGTACAAGGCGCGCCTGCGCATGGGCGAGAAACTGGCCGAGAAAATCCTGCGCGAGCGACCCGACCACGGCATCGACGCGGTGATCCCGATTCCCGACACCGCGCGCACCGCCGCCAGCGCGTTGGCCGGCGCGCTCGGCGTGCCGTTCCGCGAAGGCTTCGTCAAGAATCGCTACATCGGCCGCACCTTCATCATGCCGGGGCAGGGCGAGCGGGTGAAATCGGTGCGCCGCAAGCTCAACGCGATCGGCCTGGAGTTCCGCAAGAAGAACGTGCTGCTGGTGGACGACTCGATCGTGCGCGGCACCACCTCGAAGCAGATCATCCAGATGGCCCGCGACGCCGGCGCGAAGAACGTCTATTTCGCCTCCGCCGCGCCGCCGGTGCGCTACCCGAACGTGTACGGCATCGACATGCCGTCGGCCTCGGAGCTGGTCGCCGCGGGGCGCACCGAAAAGGAGATCGAGAAGACGCTCGGCGCCGACTGGCTGATCTACCAGGACCTGAAGGACCTGATCTGGGCGGTGCAGGACGGCAACGAGGAATTGAAGCAGTTCGACACCTCGTGCTTCTCCGGCGAATACGTCACCGGCCTCGACCAGAGCTATCTGGAGCAGATCGAGATGCTGCGCTCGGACGACGCCAAGGCCGCGCGGCGAGTGGTTTGAACGCAGGGACGAGCCTGCAGCTCGCCCCCGTCTTGTCGAAATGAACGATCTCCACGCCGCCGCCAAACGCTGCCTGGACGCCACCGAGCCGGCCGAAAAACTGCGCCTCACCCACGAGACGTGGCAGGCTTTCCTGGCCGGCGATTTGCGCGCCGACCCGGCGTCGCCGCCCGAACCGATCGGCCCGCCCGGCCGTCCCGCGAAACCGCAGCTGGTCAACGCCCGCCAGCTGCCGCAGCGCGGACTGGGCAGCGACGAAGGCCGTGCCGCCCTGGTGCACGCCGTGGCGCATATCGAATTCAACGCGATCAACCTGGCCTGGGACGCGGTCTATCGCTACCGCGGCAAACCCGCGGCGTACTACCGCGACTGGGCCAGCTGCGCCCACGACGAGGCGCGCCACTTCGCACTGCTGTCCGACCGGCTGGCCGAGCTGGGCCACGCCTACGGCGATTTCGACGCGCATAACGGCTTGTGGGAGATGGCCGAGAAGACCGCCGGCCGCGACACCGCGCGAATGGCGCTGGTGCCGCGCGTGCTGGAGGCGCGCGGGCTGGACGTCACCCCTGGCATGATCGAGCGACTGCGTGGGCTCGGCGACGAACGCACGGTGGCGATCCTGGAAGTGATCCTGCGCGAGGAAGTGGCCCACGTCGCCGCCGGCACCCGCTGGTACCGTCACTGCTGCGAGCGCGACGGCATCGACCCGATCGAGACGTTCTTCGCCCTGTTGCGCGACTACATGGGGGTGAGCCTGCGCGGCCCGTTCAACCGCCCGGCGCGGCTGGAGGCCGGCTTCGTCGAGGAAGAGCTCGACCGGCTGGCCGCACTGGCCCTGGCTGGCTGACGAAGCCGCACCGGGCGCACAAAAAAGCCGGCGCAAGGCCGGCTTCTTCATCGAATTTGGTCGGGGTGACAGGATTCGAACCTGCGACTTCTACGTCCCGAACGTAGCGCTCTACCAGGCTGAGCTACACCCCGTGGGAAGCCGCGTATCTTAATCGTCGATCGGGGGCTTGGCAACAGGTTCGATGCATCCGCTGGACGATCCGCTGGGGAAGGGCGGCGGCGTTCTGTTAATCTTGACGGCTGCCGTCGTGCGGCCTGCCGCGCGACGGAATGTCTCCCATCGTCAGTAGAGGATTCCATGGCGCTTACCCCGGCCCGCACCATGCCCGGCGTGCTCGAGCTGCTGCCGCTCGACCAGATCGCGTTCCAGCGCATGCTCGACGTGATCCGCCGCAACTACGAGCGCTTCGGCTTCCTGGCGGTGGAGACGCCGGTGATCGAATACTCCGACGTGCTGCTGACCAAGACCGGCGGCGAGACCGAGCGTCAGGTGTACTTCGTGCAGTCCACCGGCGCGCTGGAGCAGGGCGAGAAACCGGACCTGGCGTTGCGCTTCGACCTCACCGTGCCGCTGGCGCGCTACGTGGCCGAGCACGAGCGCGACCTCAGCTTCCCGTTCCGCCGCTACCAGATGCAGAAGGTGTACCGCGGCGAACGCGCGCAGCGCGGGCGTTTCCGCGAGTTCTACCAGTGCGACATCGACGTGATCGGCAAGGACACGCTGTCGGTGCGCTACGACGCCGAGATCCCGGCGGTGATCTACAGCGTGTTCCGCGAACTGGACATCGGCCCGTTCACCATCCAGCTCAACAACCGCAAGCTGATGCGCGGCTACTTCGAGAGCCTGGGCATCGTCGATGGCGAGCAGCAGATGCTGGTGCTGCGCGAGGTGGACAAGCTGGACAAGCGCGGTGCCGACGCCGTGCGCGCTACGCTGACCGGCGAGGCATTCGGACTCGCCGTCGACGTGGTGCAAAAAATCCTCGCCTTCGTGCAGGTGCGTTCGACTTCATTGCAGGACGCGCTGGACAAACTCGATGCGCTGGGCGCCGGCCCGGAAGCGATGGAGCAGGGTCGCAGCGAATTGAAGGAAGTACTGGGCCTGATCCACGCATTCGGCGTGCCGCAGACGCACTACGCGCTGAACCTGTCGATCGCCCGCGGCCTCGACTACTACACCGGCACGGTCTACGAGACCACGTTGAACGACCACCCGCAGATCGGCTCGATCTGCTCCGGCGGCCGCTACGAGAACCTGGCCGGCCAATACACCAAGTCGCACTTGCCCGGCGTCGGCATCTCGATCGGCTTGACCCGGCTGTACTGGCAACTGCGCGACGCCGGCCTGATCGATATGGCAAAGAGCACCGTCGACGTGCTGGTGACCCAGATGGACGAGGCGCAGCTACCCGCCTACCTGGCGCTGGCCAGCGAACTGCGCGGCGCCGGCATCGCCACCGAGGTGGTGCTGGAAGGCGGCAAGCTGGGTAAGCAGTTCAAGTACGCCGACCGCGCTGGCATCCGCTTCGTGGTGGTGCTGGGCGAGGAAGAAATCGCCAAGGGCGTGGTCACGGTAAAGGACCTGCGCCGCGAGGACCAGTTCGAAGTGGCGCGCAGCGAACTGGTCAAGACGCTGCGGGTGGAGCTGGAGCAAGCGGCGGCGATGGGCTGAGCAATAGCGAGCAGCTCTCACAGCCGTCATTCCCGCGAAAGCGGGAATCCACTTTGATCTTGAGCCTACGCTAAGAATGGATTCCCGCTTTCGCGGGAATGACGGCAGTGGTTGGTATGACAACAGGTCTGGAGCAATTTTGTGAGTGAAACGATTCTTCTCGACGGCAGCAGCCTGACGCGTGCGCAGCTGGTGGCGGTGGCACGGCAGGGTGCGTCGGTGGCGTTGGACCAGACGCAACTCAAGCGCGTGCAGCGTGCCGCCGATTTCCTCGCCGAGAAAGTCAGCTGCGGCGAACCGACCTACGGTGTCACCACCGGCTTTGGCAGCAACGCCGACAAGCTGCTCGGCGCGCATCGCGTGCGCGACGAGTTGCCGGGAGGGAATCCACACGCGCCCGAGGGCACGCTGCTGGAGGAACTGCAGCACAACCTGATCATCACCCACGCGGTATGCGTGGGCAAACCGTTCGGCGAGGACGTGGTGCGGGCGATGCTGCTGATCCGCATCAACACGCTGATGCGCGGGCACTCCGGCATTCGCGTGAGCACGCTCGAAGCGCTGGCGGCGATGCTCAACGCCGGCGTGGTGCCGGTGGTGCCGGAGAAAGGCTCGGTCGGCGCCAGCGGCGATCTGGCGCCGCTGTCGCATCTGGCGATCGTGTTGCTCGGCGGTGGCGAGGCGTTCTATCAGGGCGAGCGGATCAGCGGCGCCGAGGCGCTGAAGCGCGCCGGGCTCACGCCGATCCGGCTGTCGTTCAAGGAAGGCCTGGCGCTCAACAACGGCACCGCGCAGATGCTGGCGACTGCCGCACTGGCGCTGGACAAGCTGGAGCAACTGCTGGATACCGCCGACCTCGCCGCGGCGATGACGCTGGATGCCTTCGCCGGCCGCAGCGGCGCCTTGCGGGCCGAGGTGCATGCGCTGCGTCCGCACCCGGGCCAGGTGGAAACCGCTGCGCACGTGCGCGAACTGCTGGCCGGTTCGACTCTGCTCGATATTCCGTATCACTTGGTGCCGCGCTTCAAACCGTGGCGGGCCGAGGCGTGGAACGAAGCGGACGACCAGGCGCTCAGCTTCGACATCGGCTGGGACTGGGTGCCGGCGAACCAGCGCCACGGCCGCGAGACGTTCTACCGCCGCTTCCTGCCGTTCAAGGGCGGCAAGAAACACCAGCCGCAGGACGCCTACAGCCTGCGCTGCATGCCGCAGGTGCACGGCGCGGTGCGCGATGCCTGGGCGCAGGCGTGCCGGGTGATCGACATCGAGCTGAACTCGGTCACCGACAACCCGCTGATCTTCCCGGACAACGCCGACGCACAGTTCATCGAGGAGCAGGTGATCTCGGCCGGCCACTTCCACGGCATGCCGCTGGCGCTGGCGATGAGCTACGTGAAGGCGGCGATTCCGGTGCTCGCCTCGATCTCCGAGCGCCGGCTCAACAAGCTGGTCGATCCGGCCACGAATGACGGTTTGCCGGCCTTCCTCACCGGCAACGAGGATGGCACCGATTCCGGCTTCATGATCGTGCAATACACCGCCGCGGCGCTGGTCAACGACCTGGCCACGCGCGCGCATCCGGCCAGCGTGTATTCGGTGCCGACCAGCGCGAATGCCGAGGATCACGTCTCGATGGGCGCCAACGAGGCGCGCCACGTGCTGGAGATGATGGAGGACCTCGGCCACGTGCTGGCGCTGGAGCTGTACACCGCCGCGCAGGCGCTGGATTACCGCCAGGAAATGCTGAACGCGGCGCGGCGGCTGGCCAGTCGCGGCGGCTGGCAGGCGCTGGCGGCGAAAATCGCCAACGCGCCACGCGAAGACCAGCCGCACTACGAACAGTTCGTCGCCGAAGTGCAGCAATTCGCCGCAGCGCTGGCCAGTGCCGGCGATTTCCATGCCGGCGCCGCCGTGCGCGCCGCCCACGCGATCCTGCGCCGGCATATCGGCTTCATGCATCGCGACCGCGCGATGGACGGCGACGTGCGCACGGTCTGTGCGCTGGTGCAGCAGGGCGCACTTCGCCCGGCGGCGTGACTCATCCTTTTTGACGGAAGCCAAGACCATGAGCCTGATCCAGACCCCGGTGTCCTACGGCGAATTGATCGACAAGATCACCATCCTGGAAATCAAGTCACGGCGGATCGCCGACGCGGCCAAGCTGGCCAACGTGCGCAACGAGCTCGACCTGCTCAACGCGACCTGGGCCAATGACGCGGCTTCGCGCACCGACATTTCCGGCGAGCGTGCGCATTTGCTGGCGGTGAACGAGCTGCTGTGGGACATCGAGGACCGCATCCGCCTGAAGGAGCGCGCGCAGGCGTTCGATGCCGAGTTCATCGAGTTGGCGCGCTCGGTGTATTTCCGCAACGACGAACGCGCCGCGTTCAAGCGCGAGATCAACCTCAAGCTCGGCTCGCAGCTGGTCGAGGAAAAGTCGTACCAGGATTACCGCGCGGTCTGATGCACGTCTACAGCAGCCGCATGTCGCGCGCGGCGGCTTCATAGCGCTCGATCACCTCGTCGACGCCGATCAGGTCCATCACGCCGGGCTTCTCGATCTTGCTGCCCCACGGGATTTCGCTGGCCGGCTTGCCCAGGTATTTGCGTGCGGCCTCGTCGTACTTGTCCACGCACCAGCGGCGGTCGGAATACGGGCCGGAGCGGTGCGGGTTGCTCGCCGCGTGCAGGCCGAGCACGCGGGTGCCCACCGCGTTGGCCATGTGCATCGGGCCGGAGTCGGGTGTCAGCAGCAATTGCGCGCGGCCGAGCAAGGCCAGCAGTTTCTTCAGCGTGTCCTTGCCGGTGAGGTCGAGCGGTGGCGATTTGCATGCCGCCAGCACGGCATCGGCCATCTCGCGCTCGAAGGCGGACGGGCCGCCGACCAACGCCACGCGCCAGCCGCGGGAGGCGGCGTGGTCGATCACCGCGGCGTAACGCTCCGGCCGCCAGTTGCGCAGCGCGTGGCTGGAGGTGGGACTGACCAGCAAGGTCGGCGTGTCGCCGGGCAACTGCTCGGCGGCCCAGGCGTGTGCCTCGTCGGGGATCGGGATGTCCCAGCGTACCTGGGTCTGCTGCAACCCCAGCGGCTCGCAGAAGCTGCCGATCGCATCCAGCACGTGCTCGCCGGTGCGCGCCGGGATGCGTTCGTTGACCACCAGTCCGTGCAGGTCCTTCGCGCGGGCGCGGTCGTAGCCGATGCGTCGGTCGGCCTTGATGCCCAGGCTGAGCAGGTTCGAGCGCAGCGCCACCTGCATCTGCAGCAGCGCATCGAAACGCCGCCCGCGCAAGGCCGCATGCACGGCGCGCATGCCGGCCCAGCCGGCGGCCTTGTCGAAAGTGACGAACTCCACGCCGGGCAGGTCGCCGACCAGCTTGCGTTCCAGCTTGCCGACGATCCAGGTCAGCGAAGTTTGCGGCCACGCCTGCTGCAGTGTGCGCAGCAGCGGCACTACGTGGGTGACGTCGCCGATGGCGGAGGTGCGCAGCAGGCAGATCGAGGCAGCGGCAGTGATCGGGTTCGGGGTCATAGGGCCTGGGTTAGAATCGTGGGCAATCACTGGGCATGATGATGCAGGAACGAACCCACAAGGATGCCGAAGGCGCGATTCTGTTCGACGCCGAGGTGTCGCCACAAGTCGGACACGACTGGTTCGCGCCAGGCTACTGGCGCGAGCGCGGCGCATTGCGCACGCAGGCCGGTGGTCGCGGCGGCGTCGCGATCGTTGCCACGCCGGTGGGCGAATGCGTGCTGCGGCACTATCGTCGCGGTGGCCTGGTTGCCGCGCTGATGGGGGATCGGTATCTGTGGACCGGCGCCGATCGCACGCGTCCGTTCGCGGAATTTCGCCTGCTCGCCGAGATCGCCCGGCTGGAGTTGCCTGGTCCGGCGGTGGTGGCCGCGCGGTATGGCCGGCATGGCTTGTTCTACGCCGCCGACCTGATCACCCGCCGCATCGCCGACGCGCAGACGCTGGCCGAATGCCTGGCGGCGGGGCGGCTGGCTGGCGAGCTGGCGGAGGAGGTCGGGGCGCTGGTGGCGCGCTTTCATCGCGCCGGTGTCTGGCATGCCGACCTGAACGCACACAACGTGCTGGTGACGCCAGGCGCGCTGTACCTGATCGACTTCGACCGGGGCCGCATGCGCATACCGGCCACCGCCTGGCAGCGGGCGAACCTGCAGCGTCTGCGCCGGTCGCTGCTCAAGCTCGGCGCGGCCGCCGACGGCGAGGCGGCGTTCGAGAAAAATATCTGGCAGCCCCTGCTGTATCGCTACGGGCGTACGCTGACCCCATGAACTGGCATCTGCATTTTCTTGGCGTGGGCGCCGCGCACGCGGTGGAACTGGGTTCGTCGGCCGTGGTGCTGGAACGCGCCGGCGTACCGCTGCTGCTGGTCGACTGCGGGCCCGACACGCTCGACCGCTACATGGCGGCGTACGACGCGTTGCCGCCGGCCGTGTTCATCACGCATACCCACATGGATCACGTGGCCGGACTGGAGCAGTTGTTCATCCGGCTGTGGTTCGACCCGCACCTGCGTGGCACGACCCGGCTGTTTGCCCACGCCGCGCTGATTCCGTGGCTGCAGGCGCGCGTCGCCGACTATCCCGGCGCACTCGCCGAGGGCGGCGCGAATTTCTGGGAAGCGTTCCGACTGGTGCCGTGCACGCGTGGCTTCTGGCTGGACGGGTTGTGGTTCGACATATTCGCCACCCGCCACCACGTGCCCGGAACCTCGTACGGCTTGGCACTGGATGGCAGCTTCGCCTATACCGGCGACACCCGGCCGATCCCCGAAGTTCTGGCACGCTACGCCGGCGGCAGCGAGCTGGTCGCGCACGACTGCAGCTTGGTCGGCAACCCCTCGCATACCGGCATCGACGATATCGAACGCGAGTATCCCGATGCCTTGCGCGCCCGGCTGCTGCTGTACCACTACGGCAGCGGGGCGGACGGCACGGCGCTGGCCGCGCTCGGCTATCGCATCGCCAGTCCGGGCGAGCGTGTCGCCTTGCGCGCCCCGGTGGAACCGCGGGCCGACGCTGGCTGAATCGGCGCCTATTCGCTTGCCTGTATGGGGCCCTGCCGCTATTCTTACCGACTCTTTGATGGCTGGATTGCCGGCAAAGACAGTTTTATGCGGAGAGGTGTCCGAGTGGTTGAAGGAGCACGCCTGGAAAGTGTGTATAGGGTAAAACCTATCGCGGGTTCGACAAATTCGTCTGGAACGACAAGGACAGCCGCCAGAGAAGGTTCGAACGCCAGTGAGGGGTGAGGCTCATGATGAGCCAAACAATCCCGCTCGGTGGTCGTGGTGCGAAAAGTAAAGTTATGCGGAGAGGTGTCCGAGTGGTTGAAGGAGCACGCCTGGAAAGTGTGTATACGGTAAAACGTATCGCGGGTTCGAATCCCGCTCTCTCCGCCAGTTTCTGAACAAATGCGACAGCTTGAAGCTGGCGCAACAGCAAAATCAGCAAGCGTGCATCGCTTGACGTCCATGGTGGCCCCGTCGGTCCCCCCGCGACGATAGTTCGCAAACTCCGCCAGGTCCGGAAGGAAGCAACGGTAGCGAATGATTCGGGTGCCGGGGTGTGGCTGGCGGGGCCGCCGCCATTTTTGGGCACGCTTTACTGACTTACCTCCCGCGACTTGGCACAATCAACGTTCGCCCCAAGGTAGTCAGGCATGTCTTATCAGGTACTCGCCCGCAAGTGGCGTCCGCGCAAGTTCGCCGAACTGGTCGGGCAGGAACACGTGGTGCGCGCGCTCACCAATGCGCTCGACACCGGGCGCATGCACCATGCCTATCTGTTCACCGGCACCCGCGGCGTCGGCAAGACCACCATCGCGCGCATCTTCGCCAAGTCGCTGAACTGCGAGCGCGGGCAGTCGGCCGATCCCTGCGGCGAGTGTTCGGTGTGCACGGCGGTGGACGAGGGTCGCTTCGTCGATCTGCTGGAGATCGACGCGGCCAGCAACACCGGCGTGGACGACGTGCGCGAGGTGATCGAGAACGCGCAGTACGCGCCGTCGCGCGGCCGCTTCAAGGTGTACCTGGTCGACGAGGTGCACATGCTGTCGAAGAACGCGTTCAACGCGTTGCTGAAGACACTGGAAGAGCCGCCGCCGCACGTGAAGTTTCTGCTCGCCACCACCGACCCGCAGAAGCTGCCGGTGACGGTGCTGTCGCGCTGCCTGAAGTTCAACCTGAAGCGGCTGCTGCCGGACCAGATCGCCGGCCAGATGCGGCACATCCTGGCTGCCGAAAACATCGCCTACGACGACAGCGCGATCGGCGAGCTGGCCCGCGCGGCGGACGGCTCACTGCGCGATGGGCTGTCGCTGCTGGACCAGGCGATTGCCTATGGCGGCGGCGCGCTGCACGCCGACGACGTGCGCACGATGTTGGGCAGTGTCGCGCGCGGACAAGTGCTCGGCGTGCTCGACGCGCTGGCCGCCGGCGACGGCGAACGGCTGCTGGTCGAGTGCACGCAGATCGCCTCGTACTCGCCGGACTTCGGCGGCGTGCTGGACGACATCGCCAGCGTGCTGCACCGGCTGCAGCTGATCCAGCTGATTCCCGGTTATCGGCCGGAGGAAGACAGCGACGATGACGGCGCGCTGGTGGCACTGGCCGGGCGAGTGACGCCGGAAGACGTGCAGTTGTATTACCAGATTGCGACCTCGGGCCGGCGCGACCTGGCGCTGGCGCCGGACGCGCGTACCGGCTTCGAGATGGCGCTGCTGCGCATGCTGGCGTTCCAGCCAGGCGGTGGCACGCCGGCGACGGCAAGGGTCGAACGGCCGGCCGCAAGCGGTGCGTCGGCGGTACCGCCACGATCGGCGGCAGCGCGCCCCGCCGCCGTCTCCGAACGCCCGAAGGATTCCCCCTCGCCGCCGGCAGCGCGTGCGGAGCCGGAGGTGCGTCCGGTGCCTGCTCCCGCGGCAGCTCCGCTGGAGCGGGATGCCAGCGGCCTGCCGAACTGGGAGGCCCTGATCGAGCGTGCCGGTTTGCGCGGCCCGTTCGGTCTGCTGGCGCAGAACGCGGTATTGCGCGAGCGCGACGGGCAGACCCTGGTGCTGGCGCTGCAGCCGGCGCACATGAGCCTGGCGGTGGAGCCGATGGTGAGCCAGATGGAGGAGCGCATCGGCCAGGCGCTGGGCGAGCGCATCCGCCTGCGCTTCGTCAACAGCAGCCAGACTGCCGCCGCGCAGACCCCGGCGGCGCGTGCCGCGCAGGCGCGCGATGCGGCGCAGGCCGCGGCCGAGCAGGCGATCGAGGGCGATCCGCTGGTGCAGTCGCTGAAGCGCGAGTTTGGCGCGCGCGTGGTGCCGCAGTCCATCAAACCCTTTGACAGCGAATCCGGAGCAGTGTGATGAGAGGACAGATCGGCCAGCTGATGCAGCAGGCCCAGCGCATGCAGGAAGACATGAAGCGTGCGCAGGAGGAAATCGCGAAACTCGAAGTCACCGGCAGTGCCGGCGGCGGCCTGGTCAGCGTGGTGATGACCGGAGCGCACGAAGTGCGTCGCGTGCAGATCGACCGGCAGACCTTTGCCGACGACCCCGAGATGGCCGAGGACCTGGTCGCCGCCGCGATCAACGACGCGGTGAACAAGGTGGCCGAAGTCAGCAAGAACAGGCTCGGCGGCGTCACCGCCGGGATGAACCTGCCGGCCGGCTTCAAGATGCCGTTTTGAGCCGGGAATCGGGAGTAGGGAATCGGGAATGGTAAAAGCGGAGCGCGGCACCTCTATGTTCTTGATCCTGCGATTCCCCATTCCCGATTCCCCATTCCCGGACGTCCAATGAGCGGTTCTCCCCTCCTCGCCGACCTGATCGAAGCGCTGCGCTGCCTGCCCGGCGTGGGCGGCAAGAGTGCGCAGCGGATGGCCTTCCATCTGCTGGAGCGCGAGCGCGAGCGCGGGCTGAAGCTGGCCGCGGTGATGGAGCAGGCGATGCGGCGCATCGGCCGTTGCGAGCGCTGCCGCAACTTCAGCGAGGAGCCGCTGTGTTCGCTGTGTTCCAGCTCCAGCCGCGACCGCCAGGTGCTGTGCGTGGTGGAGTCGCCGACCGACTTGGCGGCGATCGAACAGGCTACCGGCTACCGCGGCCAGTACTTCGTGCTGATGGGCCGGCTGTCGCCGCTGGACGGGCTGGGCCCGGAGGAACTGGGCCTGGCGCAGTTGACCCAGCGCCTGGGCGAGGGCGAAATCGAGGAGCTGATCATCGCCACCAACCCCACCGTGGAAGGCGAGGCGACCGCGCACTACCTGGCCCAACTGGCCCGCGCCGGCGGCGTGCGGCCGACCCGGCTGGCGCACGGCGTACCGCTGGGCGGCGAGCTGGAATACGTCGACCGCAGCACGCTGGCGCACGCGTTCGGCGGGCGGCAACTGCTCGATTGAGCCATCACCCTCAGGAAACCGATCATGAGCGACACGATTTTCAGCAAGATTGTCCGCCGCGAAATTCCGGCCGACATCGTCTACGAGGACGACGAGGTGCTGGCGTTCCGCGACCTGAATCCGCAGGCGCCGGTGCACCTGCTGTTCATTCCGAAGCGGCCGCTGGCCACGCTCAACGACGCGACGGCGGGTGACGCCGAGCTGCTCGGCAAATTGCTGCTGGCTGCGGCGGCGTACGCGAAGCGGGAGGGTTTCGCCGAGCAGGGCTACCGCACGGTGATCAACGTCAACGAGGACGGCGGGCAGACCGTGTACCACCTGCACGTCCACCTGCTGGCGGGGCGCCGCATGCACTGGCCACCGGGCTGAGCACGGAGGCGCCGCATCCCGCACACGAAAACGCCGGCTTCGAGCCGGCGTTTTCGTGTGCGCTTACTTCTTCGGCGGGGGCGGCGGAGGCGGCCGCACCACGATCACCCGGTGGGGATAGTAGCCGCCGTAGTAGGGGTAACCGCCCCAGTACGGACCGAAGCCCGGGCCCCAGAACGGGTCATAGAAGCCCGGCGGGTAATTCACCATGATCGGACGCTTCGGCCACAGGTAGACCACGTCGGCCTCCACGCGCGGGTAGGCGTAGTCGAACTCGCCCACTTTCTGCGACACCGTGCCGTGCAGCGTGCCGGTGACGGTCAGCTCGCGGCCGCGCACGAACACTTCCGGATCGTAGAAGCCCTCGCGGCAGGCGACGAAGCGGCCCAGGTTCTCGCCGGTGTTGCCGGCTTTCGGGCGCGCCTGGCTGTCCAGCGGACGCGACAGCAGATAGAAACAGGTCTGCTGCGGACCCGGTTCGGTCTTGATGATCTCGCCACCCCAGCGCACGCGGGTGCCACCCGCACCGCCTTGCTGGGCGCTGGTGGTGGATACGTCGGTATAGGTGCCTTCCAGCGGTTTTGGAATCGTCGCGCACCCGGCCAGCAGGGCGAGCGCGGCGGCGAGGGTCAGTGGGCGGTACAGGGACATGGGGATCTCTCCATACATGGGCGACGGCCTGCGCCGTCGTGTCGGCTCTTATTTGACCACGTTGACGATACGGAAATCCCGCACGGCGTGCTGAAACGCGCGCAATGGTTCAGTCGGCGGTTCGTCATGGGCATAACGCAGTTCCAGGTAACTCCTCATCAAGCTTGCCAGTTCGTCGCGTTGACCCGGCAGCGCGCGGGCGGCGCGGCTCAGGTAATGCTGCGGGCCTTCGGCGGGGCGGCGCGCAATGCCCTTGCGCGCCAGCTTCCGCTCCAGCTCGCGCAGCGCGCCGCGCAACGGATCGCGCGGCTGCCGCCGCAACAAGGCCCACGCCAGCCCGATCGCGATGAACAGCACGCTGCTGATCGCCAGCAGCACGCCGAGCGTCGCCGTATCGGCGTCGCGGATACCGAACGGTGTCAGCAGGCCGCGCTGGCGTAGCGCATCGAAACCGATAACGCCTTGGTCCCACCAGCGGTTGACGATGTCCCAGCGATTGCGCAGGCCCTGCAGCCAGTCGTTGCGGTACCAGGACAACTGGTCGCCGGCGGCTGCGGCCGCGCCCAGCGAAACCCGTTCCGGGCGCACCGCACCGGTGGGGTCGACGCGCACCCAGCCGCGTCCGGCCAGCCATACTTCGCTCCACGCATGCGCGTCGGAATAGCGCACCAGCAGGTAGTTGCCGTACTTGTTCCAGTAGCCGCCCTGGTAACCGGTGACCACCCGCGCCGGGATGCCGGCGGCGCGCATCAGCACGGTGAACGCCGACGAATAGTGTTCGCAGAAACCTTCGTGGGTGTCGAACAGGAAGTCGTCCACCGAGTTGCGCCCCAGCGGCGCCGGCGCCAGCGTGTAGCGGAAGCCGCCATCGTGGAACAGGCCCAGCGCCGCCTGCACGATCGCGGCATCGTCGCTGCCGTAGCGCTGCCGCCATTGCGCGGCCAGTGCGTGCGTGCGCGGGTTGAAATCCGCCGGCAGGCGCAGGCCGAGCCGGCGCGAGCGCTCGTCCAGATCAGGCTGCAGCCGGTACTGCAGCGCCGAGCGTGCGGCGTAGTTGAGCTGGTCGTTGACCGGCTTGTCGGCCATCACCTCGCGGTCGGCTTGCAGGGTGGCCTGCGCCGGCGCTTGCAGCGGTACGTCCAGCATCGGCAGCACGCGTCGCCGGGTGGGTTGCAGGCTGATCTGGTAGCGGATCGAGCTGGCGACCTCGAGCGGCGCCGGCTGTCGTGGCGGGGCGTATCGCGGATCGAGATGGCGCCAGCTGCGGCCGTCGAAATTCCACATCACGTAGGCGCGGAAATAGCGCCGATCCGGTGGCGGCGGCGTGCCGTCGAAGCTGACCCGCATCGCCGGATGATCGTCGGTGAGCAGGTCGGTGAAATTGCCCGGCGTCATGCTGTCGCCGAGGCCGGTGCGTGCCTGGTCCTGGGAAGGGGCGCCCCACAACGGCGAACTCAGTCGCGGCACCAGCAGGAAGGCCAGCAGGGCCAGCGGCAGGGCCGCCGCCGACAGCGCCAAGCCAGGCAGCAAGGCGCGCGGCAGGCTGGTCGGCAGCTGGCCCGGTTCCAGCGCGCGCAAGGTGGCCAGCGCCGGCAGCAGGCCCAGCGCGACCACCACGGTGGCGATCAGGCCCTGATCGAACAGCAGCGCGGCCATCAGCGCGAAGCAGGCGAAGCTGATGCCGACGCGGACGTCGCGCGCGGCCTCGGTTTCCAGCAGCTTCAGGATCAGCAGGCCGACTGCCAGCGCCGCCCCGGGTTCGCGGCCGAAGATGTTGCCGTACTGCACGATCACCGCCAGCGTCAGCAGAACCAGCAACGGCAACTTGAGCCAGCGCGGCACCCGCCCGGCCTGGCGCCGTCGCTGCCACCAGCGCCAGCCGAGGATCAGCGCCAGCGCGATGCCGAGCCACCACGGCAGGTGCGGCGAATGCAGGCCCAGCACCAGCGCCATGGTCAGGCTGAGCAGATCGAACGCGCGGGCGTCGATCGGCCGCTCGCTCGGTGATTTTGGCCGTGGTGGCGTCATGGCAGTTGCGCCAGTGCGCTCATGCAATGCGCGTAGTGCAGCGGCCCGCTGCCGCCTGGAATTTCGTTGCCGGGCAGCCACAGGCTGTAATGGCCACGCTGAGCCTGCGCCTCGTTCAACCAGCGCGCCAGCCGGGCGATGCGTGCCTCGTTGTCCAGTCCGCCCAGCCGGCGCCAGTCCAACTGCCATTGCGGGCGACTTTGCGGCTGCTCGAAATCCTTCACCAGCAGGTGTTCGTGGCGGGCGCTGGCTTTCCAGGCGATATGTCGTTGCGGATCGCCGGCGCGATAGTCGCGCAACGCGGCCAGTTCGTCGCCGCGATGCAGACGCATGTGGCGGGCGTCGTCGGCGGGGGCGTGCGGCTGCGGCCCGGCCAGTTCCGCACGCGGCCACACCAGTACCGACTGTTCGGGGTGCAGCCAGCTCCATGCGCGGAACAGGCCCAGCGGCCAGCTGGTCCATACCCGTATCCGCGGCAGCGGCTGCCAGCCGCGCTGCGCGGTGGGCAGGGCCAGCTTCACCTGGGCGCTGGCGCGACCGTCGAGCGCGAAGGCGAGGGTGCGGTCGCCGAGGTCGACGCGGATGGCGTTGCGTGGGCGCCGGGAGTCGAACGCCAGGGTGAGTTCGAGGGGTTGGCCGGCGACCGCATGGCCGGCGCGGATATGACCCAGGCGCAAGCCGTCGAGGCTGCGGAACGCCACCAGCATGCTGGCGGCGCTGGCCGCGCCGAGCAGGCAGGTGAGCAGCAGGGCGGCGTTGTTGGCGTAGTTCAGCGCGCCGACCAGCATCACCAGCAGCAGGACGGAGAAGCCGAGGCCGAAGCCGGTCGGCACGATATAGATGCGTCGCCGATGCAATTCGATCGGCAGGCTTTCCGGGCGGCGGTAGCGGGTGAGTGCGGGCAGCCGGTGCTCGGCCCATCGTTGCAGGCGCTGCAGCAGATCGCGCATCAATCCACCGCCACCTCGGCCAGCAGCTGCCGCGCCAGCATGTCGCCGTTGGCGCCGCGCGTCGGCAGCAGGCGATGCGCGGCCAGCGGCACGAACAGCGCCTGGATGTCTTCCGGCAGCACGTGGCCACGGCCGCTGAGCAGTGCCCACGCGCGCGCCGCCGCGAGCAGCGCCAGGCCGGCACGCGGCGACAGGCCCACGCGGATGTCGGCGTGGCGTCGGCTGGCGGCGAGCAGGGCCTGCAGGTAGTCGAGCAGGGCGGTGCTGGCGGTGATCGCCTGCGCCTGCCGGTGCAGCGCGAGCAATGCTGCGCTGTCGAGTTGCGGCATCAGCTGGGCCAGCAGGTCGCGGCGGTCGCTGCCGGTGAGCAGGGCGCGTTCGGCCGTGGCATCCGGGTAGTCCAGCGACAGCCGCAGCATGAAGCGGTCGAGCTGCGAGTCGGGCAGCGGGAAGGTGCCGTTGAGATCCAGCGGATTCTGCGTGGCGACCACGAAGAACGGCTGTGCCAGCGTATGCGTCTGGCCGTCCACGGTGACCTGGCCCTCGGCCATCGCCTCCAGCAGCGCGCTCTGCGTCTTCGGGCTGGCGCGGTTGATCTCGTCGGCCAGCAGCAGGCCGGTGAAGATCGGGCCGGGGTGGAAGCGGAACTGGCCGGTCTCGCGCTCGTACACGCTGACTCCGATGATGTCCGACGGCAGCAGGTCGCTGGTGAACTGCACGCGCTGGAACTCCAGCGCGAAGGTGGCCGCCAGCGCGTGCGCCAGGGTGGTCTTGCCCACGCCGGGCACGTCCTCCAGCAGCAGATGGCCGCCGGCGATCAAGCAGGTAAAGGCGAGCTTCACCTGGCGCGGCTTGCCCAGCAGCACGCGATTGACCTGGGCCATCGCGGCATCCAGTCGCTGCTGCAGGGGTTCGTCGTGGGGCTGGGTGATGGCGGACATGGTGCAGGGTTCTTCGCTCAAGGTGGGTCAAGGGGCAGTGTAGCCGGCGCTCAGGGCAGCACGACGCCGGCTTCGCGCAACAGCCGCGCCAGCGCGATCAGCGGCAGGCCGATCAGCGCGCTGGGGTCGGAGTTGTCGATCGCCTCGAACAGGCTGATGCCGAGGCCTTCGCACTTGAAGCTGCCAGCGCAGTCCAGTGGCTGTTCGCGTTCGACGTAGCGGGCGATTTCCGCTGCATCCAGCACGCGGAAGCGCACGCGGGTGTGATCGACGTGGGTATGCCGACGGCCGTTGCGGGTGTCGAGCAGGCACAGCGCGGTATGGAAGTGCACCTCGCGACCGGAGCTGGCGGCGAGCTGGGCGCGGGCGCGTTCGGTGGTGCCGGGCTTGTCGAGGATCAGGCCGTCGAGCTCGGCGACCTGGTCGGAGCCGATCACCAGGGCATCCGGATAGTCGCGCGCGACCGCTGCGGCCTTGGCGATCGCCAGGCGCAGGGCGCGCGCCGCGGGTGCCTCGTTCGGCAACGGGGTTTCGTCGGTTCCGGGTGCGGCCTGTTCGAAGTCCGCGAGCAGCCGGCGCAGCAGTTCGGCGCGGTAGCGCGAAGTCGAACCCAGCACGATGCGCGGCGGTTGGCGAGTCGGGATCATGTATCCGACTCGCGCCGAATGTGTTCGCGCATCGCGCTGTTCAGGTCGGTCTGGGCCTGGTCGAGGGCTTTCAGCAGGGGTTGCAGGCGGTCGCGGGCGCTGCGCATCGACGCGGCGGCCTCGTCCAGTTCGTGCTGGCTGGCGTGCGGCGAACGGTCGCGGATCCACAAACGCTGCTGCAACAGCGCGCGCAGGCCGGCGTCGATCGCGTGCTGGGCGTCCTGTTCGCTGGCGGCGGGCAAGTCGGGGTTGAGCGACATCACCGCATGCGCCTGCTGCAGGCCGCTGCGGCAGGTCTTCAGGTCGGTCTCCAGCCGGTCGGCCAGATCGAGCAGGGTCTTGAGGCTGCTGCCGCGCAGTGTCTGGCGCCGGCGCAACAGCAGGGCTGTGCCCACCAGGGCAATCAGCAGCGCCAGCAATACGGCAGTGCCGAGCGTCAGATAAGCGTTCAAGGGCGGTGGCTCAGGCGACAGGGAGATTCAGTCTGCCGCATCGGGGCCGGATCAGGCAAAATAAGCGGCCGCCAGCGCGAGGCGAGGCCGCTCCGGCGTCGTGCCGGTTGACTTCGGGCGGCTTCGAACCTAACATTTCGCGATTATGTCCGTGACACTGCCAGAGTCCGTGGACGCTTGGCGCATGGTCTCGGCGCGGCGTTCGTTCGAGGGAACGCTACCCATCGCGACCATGTCCCGCCTGTGCGAGATGCTGGCAAGTGCCGATGGGCTGCTGCAGTTCGAGCTGGATTTCGGACGCGACGAGCTGGGTATCAGCTACGTCGACGTTCGCGCCCGGGCGTCGCTGAGCCTGGTCTGCCAACGCACGCTGGAACCGTTTGTGCTGCCGGTCGCGGTGGATACCCGGCTTGGCCTGATCAGGCAGGAACGCGATGAGGCTGGCTTGCCGCCTGATTGCGAGCCGCTGTTGGTGGCCGAGGATGGCCGGTTGAATCCGGCGGATGTGATAGAAGACGAATTGCTGTTGGCGCTGCCGCTGATTCCGGTCAATCCGGACAGCAGCCTGCCCGACGAAGTGACAGGCCACGACCCGGACTCTGCCGGCAAGGGGCACTCCGAAAGTCCGTTCGCGGTGTTGCGCGAACTGAAGAAGTAACCGCCGACCCGGGTCATCCGACCCGGGTCATGACGCCACAGATCATCAAGTTTCAGTTGGAGAACTACCATGGCAGTTGCCAAGAGCCGCCGTACCCCGTCCACCCGCGGCATGCGTCGTGCGCACGACGCGCTGAAGACCGTGCAGCTGTCCACCGATCCGACCAGTGGCGAAGTGCACCTGCGCCATCACGTCACCAAGGACGGCTACTATCGCGGCAAGAAAGTGATCGAGACCAAGAGCGCGGTGTCGGTCGAGGATTGACCGGTTTCGCGGAACCCCGCGGGGTTCCCGGACTTCGGTCAGGCGAGACGGCGCGGCGACGCGCCGTTTTGCGTTGACGGACACACTGAATGCCGCGTGGGACGGTTGCGCTGGCGCCGCCCAGGGCGTTCAATCCTTCGTTTACGTTGATGGACAGCTGAATGGCCCAGATCTACTCCCGCATCATCGCCACCGGCAGTGCGTTGCCCGAGCGCGTGGTAACCAACGCCGACCTGGAAAAGATCGTCGACACCAGTGACGAGTGGATCCGCACCCGCACCGGTATCCGCCAGCGCCACATCGCCGCCGACGGCGAGACCACCGGCGACCTGGCGTTTCTTGCCGCGCAGCGTGCGCTGGAAGCGGCGGGCGTCAAGGCGTCCGAACTCGATCTGATCATCCTCGGCACGACCACGCCGGATATCATCTTCCCGTCCACCGCCTGCCTGGTGCAGCATCGGCTCGGCGCGAACGGCTGCGCCGCGTTCGACGTCAATGCGGCGTGCTCGGGCTTCGTCTATGCGCTGGGCATTGCCGACAAGTTCATCCGCAGCGGGCAGTCGAAGAAGGTGCTGGTGATCGGTGCCGAGACGCTGACCCGGATGGTCGACTGGACCGAACGCGAAAGCTGCGTGCTGTTTGGCGACGGCGCCGGCGCGGTGGTGCTGGAGGCGTCCGCCGAGCCGGGCATCTACGCCACTTGCCTGCATGCCGACGGCGGCTACAAGCACCTGCTGTACAACCCGGTCGGCGTGTCGGCGGGTTTCAAGGACGAGCCGAACCACGGCGTGCGCATCAACATGGCCGGCCGCGAAGTGTTCAAGGTCGCGGTGAAGACGCTCGACGCGCTGGTCGGCGAGACCCTGCAGGCCGCCGGCATGGACGAGACGCAGATCGACTGGCTGATCCCGCACCAGGCCAACCTGCGCATCATCGAGGCGACCGCCAAGCGGCTGAACATGTCGATGGAGCGGGTCATCGTGACCGTCGACAAGCATGCCAACACCTCGTCCGGTTCGGTGCCGCTGGCGCTGGATTACGCGGTGCGTTCGGGCAAGGTGCAGCGTGGCCAGAACCTGCTGTTGGAAGCGTTCGGCGGCGGCTTCACCTGGGCCTCGGCGCTGCTGCGTTACTGAACCGCCACACGTTCGAAGCGTTCTCCGCGATGCCGCCCACCCGGGCGGCATCGTGCTTTGTGTCCCGAAAAACGGTGAATACAGCTGCGTATGGGCGGTGATGCTGGCACCATGGCGGTTTTCGTCGACGGGATCTGCGCATCCATGAGTTCCACTTCCGCTTCGCTCGCTTTCGTTTTTCCCGGCCAGGGCTCGCAGTCGGTCGGCATGCTGGCCGAGCTGGCCGCCGCGCATGCCGAGGTGCAAGCCACGTTCGAGGAGGCCTCGCAAGGCGCCGGCGTCGATCTGTGGAAGCTGAGCGCGCAGGGCCCGGAAGATCAGCTCAACCGCACCGAGAACACCCAGCCGGCGCTGCTGGCCGCCAGCGTGGCGGTGTGGCGGGTGTGGCAGAAGCTGGGCGGCGCGCGGCCGGCGCAGCTGTCCGGCCACAGCTTGGGCGAGTACAGCGCACTGGTCTGCGCCGGCGCGCTGTCGCTGCATGACGCGGCGGCGCTGGTGGCCGAGCGCGGCCGGCTGATGCAGGCGGCGGTGCCGGCCGGCGTGGGCGCGATGGCGGCGATCCTCGGCGGCGACGACGCGCAGATCGCGCAGGTGTGCGAGGACGTGGCGCAGGGCCAGGTGGTGGCGCCGGCCAACTTCAATTCGCCGGGGCAGCTGGTGATCGCCGGCAACGCCGAGGCGGTCGATCGCGCGCTGGCGAAACTGGCCGAACTGGGTGTGAAGAAGGCGATCAAGCTGGCCGTGTCGGTGCCGTCACATTGCGCGCTGATGCGCGGGGCGGCCGACCGCCTGGGCGAGCGGATGGCCACGATCGACTGGCGGCAACCGTCGATTCCGGTGATCCAGAACGCCGACGCGCGCAGCCATGGCACGGTCGAGGAGATCCGCGGCGCGCTGCAACGCCAGCTGTACCTGCCGGTGCGCTGGACCGAGTGCGTGCAGGCGCTGGCCGCCGGCGGCGCCGTACGCATCGCCGAATGCGGTCCGGGCAAGGTACTGGCCGGTCTGATCAAGCGCATCGACAAGAGCATCGAGGCACGTGCCATCGGCACCCCGACCGAACTCGACGCTGCTCGCGCCGAGTGGGCGTGAGCGCAACCCCGATTCCCGATTCAGCAAGGAACGATTCAAATGAGCAAACCACTGCAAGGTGAAATCGCGCTGGTCACCGGCGCCAGCCGCGGCATCGGCGCGGCGATCGCGGACGAGCTGGCGGCGATGGGCGCCACCGTGATCGGCACCGCCACCAGCGAGAACGGCGCCGCCGCGATCGGCGAGCGGCTGGCCGCGCATGGCGGCCACGGTCGCGTGCTGAACGTCACCGACGGCGCGGGGGTCGACGGGCTGATCGACGGCATCGCGAAGGAATTCGGCGCGGTCTCGATCCTGGTCAACAACGCCGGCATCACCCGCGACCAGTTGCTGATGCGCATGAAGGACGAGGACTGGCAGGCGATCATCGACACCAACCTCACCTCGGTCTACCGCACGTCCAAGGCGGTGATGCGCGGCATGATGAAGGCGAAGAAGGGCCGCATCATCTCGATCGCCTCGGTGATCGGGCTCACCGGCAATCCGGGGCAGTCCAATTACGCCGCGGCCAAGGCCGGCATCATCGCGTTCTCCAAGTCGCTGGCGCGCGAGATCGGCAGTCGCGGGATCACCGTCAACGTGGTGGCACCGGGTTTCATCGACACCGACATGACCCGCGCCCTGCCGGAAGAATCGAAACAGGCGCTGCTCGGCCAGATCGCGCTGGGGCGGCTGGGCGAGGCGACGGACATCGCCAAGGCGGTGGGTTTCCTGGCCTCGCCGGCGGCGGCCTACATCACCGGGGAAACCATGCACGTCAACGGCGGCATGTACATGCCGTAGGACATGTGGACGCAGTTGTCGCCAGCGGCCCCGTTTTAGGCGACAATTGCGCTTTCGCGCCGGTCATCGGGGGCCGCGCCCTCGTGTCACCGGCGAATCGTGGCGGCCTAGCGGTTTAGCCACTACAATGCGCCGGCCTTTTGCAGGCCTTACGCCGGCACAAACAAATCAATTACTCCTTGAGAGGTATGGGCAACATGAGCACCATCGAAGAGCGCGTCAAGAAAATCGTCATCGAGCAGTTGGGCGTGAAGGAAGATGAAGTCACGGCGAACGCTTCGTTCGTGGACGATCTGGGCGCAGATTCGCTGGACACGGTGGAACTGGTGATGGCGCTCGAAGAAGAGTTCGAGACCGAGATTCCCGACGAAGATGCCGAGAAGATCACCACCGTGCAGCAGGCCGTTGATTACATCAAGGCCCACTCCAAGGATTGATCGATCCGGGATTGATCGCCGCGCATTTGGACTGGCACGCGCCCGCTGGCCAGTCCAGTTACATGCGGCGATACCGAACGCTGCGCCATCTTGGCGCAGTTTTCGTTTCTGTTTGTTGTAACGTCCGACCCCGTATGGTGGGCAGGATGCCTGCCAGGCTCGACCGGGCGACGTCCCCACGACCCGTACGAGGTGGCTGCCGGCAGCGGCAGATCCACGCAATCACGTAAGGAACATCAGCATGAGCAAGCGACGTGTGGTAGTGACCGGCATGGGCATCATCTCGCCGGTCGGCAACGACATCGCCAGCGCCTGGGAGCGTGTCCTCAAGGGCGTCAGCGGCATCGGCCCGGTCACCCATTTCGACACCTCCGCTTATTCCACGCGTATCGCCGGCCAGGTCAGCGGCTTCGATCCGGCCGAGTGGATGCCGCTCAAGGACGTCAAGAAGATGGACCCGTTCATCCACTACGGCGTGGCGGCGGGCACCCAGGCCTTGCGTGATTCCGGGCTGGAAGTGACCGAGGCGAACGCGCCGCGCATCGGCGTGGCGGTCGGCGCCGGCATCGGCGGCCTGTACACGATCGAGGCGACCACGCTGGAACTGGCGGCGAAAGGCCCGCGCAGGGTCTCGCCGTTCTACGTGCCCAGCTCGATCATCAACATGGTTTCGGGCCAGTTGTCGATCATGTTCGGGCTGAAGGGCCCGAACATCGCCTGCGTCACCGCCTGCACCACCGGCGCGCACAACATCGGCCTGGCCGCGCGGATGATCCAGTACGGCGATGCCGACGCGATGATCGCCGGCGGCGCCGAGTTCGCCACCACCGGTACCGCGATGGCCGGCTTCTGCTCGGCCAAGGCGATGTCCACCCGCAACGACGAGCCGACCAAGGCCAGCCGTCCGTGGGACAAGGACCGCGACGGCTTCGTGCTGTCCGACGGCGCCGGCGTGCTGATGCTGGAAGAGTACGAACACGCCAAGGCCCGCGGTGCGCGCATCTACGCCGAGCTGGTCGGCTTCGGCATGAGCGGCGACGCGTTCCACATGACCGCGCCGAGCGAGGGCGGCGAAGGCGCGGCGCGCTGCATCCAGACCGCACTGAACGATGCCGGCCTCAATCCGACCGACGTGCAGTACATCAATGCGCACGGCACCTCCACGCCGCTGGGCGACCTGGGCGAGGTGATGGCGGCGAAGAAGGTGTTCGGCGATCACGCCTACAAGCTGGCGATGAGCTCGACCAAGTCGACCACCGGTCACCTGCTCGGTGCGGCCGGCGGCGTCGAGGCGATCTTCAGCATCCTGGCGCTGCGCGATCAGGTACTGCCGCCGACGATCAACCTGGACGAGCCGGGCGAAGGCTGCGACCTGGACTTCGTGCCGCATACCGCGCGCGAGGCGAAGGTCGACGTGGCGATCTCCAACTCGTTCGGCTTCGGCGGCACCAACGGCACGCTGGCATTCCGCCGCGTCTGACCGATCGCTCGGCGTGACTTGCCATCGCCGTATCCTGGACGGCCGGCGCGACTTGCTCGCGCCGGCCGCTGCTTTTCCCCAGCGTTATCCGTGCCTGCTGGAAAGCGTGGTGCACGGCACCGCGCAATCACGCTACGACATCCTGTTCGCGTTCCCGCGCGAGCGGCTGACCCTGCACGCCGACGGCTGCCTGCGCGATGACGCGGGTGTGGTACGGGAAGGGCGTTTCCTCGATGCACTGGATGCCGCCTGGCAGGCCGAGCGCCTGCCGCCGGAAAGCGACGGGCTGCCGTTCCACGGCGGCTGGGTGCTGCTGTTGGCGTACGAACTGGCCGGCGAGATCGAACCGACGCTGAAACTGCGGCCACCGCCGACACTGCCGCTGGCGCTGGCCGTGCGCTGTCCGGCCGCGGCGATCGTCGACCACGTGCGCGATTGCACGATCCTGGTCGCCGAGGCCGGCCACGAGGATCTGCTTGATGTGCTGGAAGCCGATCTTGCGGCCGCGTCGCCGATTCCGCCGCTGGCCGCCCCGACCGCTTGGGACGAGGATGCGCCGCAGCGGTTCCTCGATGGCGTGGCGCGCATCCACGAGCATCTCTACGCCGGCGACATCTTCCAGGTGAACCTGTCGCGTGCCTGGCGGGCGCGCTACGCGCAACCGCCCGTGCCGGCGTCGCTGTATGCGGTGCTGCGCCAGGCCAATCCGGCGCCGTTCGCCGGCCTGCTGCAACAGCCGGGCTGGGCGGTGGTGAGCTCCTCGCCGGAGCGGCTGGTCGAGGTGCGCGGTGGCGTGGCGCAGACTAGGCCGATCGCCGGCACGCGCCCGCGCCTGCCCGGCGATGACGAGCTGGCGCGCATCCGCGAACTGAGTGCACATCCGAAAGAACGTGCCGAGCATGTGATGCTGATCGACCTGGAGCGCAACGACCTCGGTCGCGTCTGCATGCCGGGCTCGGTCGAAGTCGACGAGCTGATGGCGGTGGAGAGTTACGCCCACGTTCACCACATCGTCTCCAATGTACGCGGGCGCCTGCGCGCCGACGTGACGCCCGGCGAGGTGATCGCCGCCACCTTCCCGGGCGGCACCATCACCGGCTGCCCCAAGGTGCGCTGCATGGAAATCATCGCCGCGCTGGAAGACGCTCCGCGTGGCGCGTATACCGGCGCGCTGGGCTATCTCGATCGCAACGGTGAGCTCGACTTGAACATCCTGATCCGCACCCTGACCCTGGCCGGCGATGAAGTGAGCCTGCGCGCGGGTGCCGGCATCGTGGCCGACTCGGTGGCTGCCAACGAACTGGACGAGACCCGCGCCAAGGCGCGCGGCCTGCTGCGCGCGCTGGGAGTGCCGGACTGATGACGGCGCGCATGCTGGTCAACGGCGTGGCGGCGGCGCAGGTGTCGGCGCTGGATCGTGGCCTGGCCTATGGCGACGGCCTGTTCGAGAGCATCCGTCTGGTCGGCACGGTGGCGCCGCTGTGGTCGCGCCATATGCAGCGGCTGACCGAAGGTTGCGCGCGCCTGCAGATACCGGCACCCGATCCGGTGCAGCTGTGGCGCGAGGCGCTGGATGTCAGCCGGGGCATGCCGCAGTCGGTGCTGCGCATCACCGTCACCCGCGGCCTGGGTGAACGCGGCTACGCCTTGCCGGCCTCGCCGCAACCGACGCGAGTGGTGGCTGCGTTCACGCCACCGACGGTTGCTGCCGAGGTCTATGCGCAAGGCGTGCGCATGCGCGTGTGCGATATTCGTCTGGCGGAACAGCCGCTGCTGGCCGGTATCAAGCACCTGAACCGGCTGGAGCAGGTGCTCGCGCGCGCCGAATGGAACGATCCGGCGATTGCCGAAGGCGTGCTGCTCGATAGCCACGGGCGGGTGATTTCGGCGACCATGGCCAATCTGTTTTCGGTGGTCGACGGCGAACTGCTGACGCCGTCGCTGGACCGCTGCGGCGTGGCCGGGGTAGCCCGTGCCGAAGTGCTGGCGGCGTATCCGCAGGCGCGGGTCGGTGAGCTGACGCTGGATACACTGCTGGGTGCCGGCGAGGTCTTCCTCAGTTCGAGCGTGCGCGGCATCCTGCCGGTACGTTCGCTGGATGGCCGCAGCTACGCGCCGGGCGCGACGACCCGTCGGTTGCAGCAACATTGGCGGGACTTGGGATTTTCGATGGAGCAGGACGGATGAGCGACAAACCGATGCGCGGGCGCGCATGGCCACGGATGCTGTTGCTGATCGCGCTGTTGGCATCAGTCGGCGCGCTGGTCTATGGCTGGAACGACTTTGCCCGCTTCAGCACGGCCCCGCTGAACGTGGCGACGCAGGGCGACAGCATCGACATCAGTCGCGGCAGCAGCTTCAAGGGCATCGTCGGCGAGTTGCGCCAACGCGGGTTCAGCACGGCCAACCCGCTGTACTGGCGCCTGCTGGCCGAGCAGATGCACGTGGCCGGCAAGCTGCATGCCGGCGAATACGCGCTGGAGCCCGGCATCACCCCGCGCCAGCTGCTCGCGAACATGGCGGCCGGCCGGGTGTTGCAGCGCAATTTCACCATCGTCGACGGCTGGACCTTCGGCGAGTTGCGCCAGGCGCTGGCCAGGGCCGAGAAGTTGAACCACGACAGTGCCGCGCTGGACGATGCCGCGGTCATGCAGAAGATCGGCGCCGGCGGCGAAGCGCCGGAAGGTCGTTTCCTGCCCGAAACCTACGCCTATGTGAAGGGTGACAGCGACCTGGACATCCTCCGGCGCGCGCATGCCGCGATGGTGAAGACGCTCGACGAGCTGTGGGCGGGACGCGCGCAGGGCCTGCCGCTGGCCACGCCGTACGAGGCACTGATCCTGGCCTCGATCGTGGAGAAGGAAACCGGCATTCCGGCGGAGCGCGCGCAGATCGCCGGCGTGTTCGTGCGGCGCCTCGAGGAACACATGCTGCTGCAGACCGACCCCAGCGTGATCTACGGCATGGGCGCGAACTACGCCGGCAATATCCGCCGCAGCGACCTGACCACCGACACGCCGTACAACACCTATACCCGGCCCGGCCTGCCGCCGACGCCGATCGCATTGCCGGGCAAGCCGGCGCTGGTGGCGGCGCTGCACCCGGCTGCCGGCGACGCGCTGTATTTCGTGGCGCGCGGCGACGGCGGCCACGTGTTCGCCCGTACGCTGGAGGAACACAATCGCAACGTCGACTGCTACCAGCGGAAGCGTTGCCGATGACGGCCCCGCGCGGAAAATTCATCAGCCTCGAAGGCGGCGAGGGCGCCGGCAAGAGCACCTTGCTGACCGGCTTGCGCGAGCACGTCGAACGGCGCGGCATCGCGCTGGTGCAGACGCGCGAACCCGGCGGTACCGCCGTGGGCGAAGCGGTGCGCGCGATCGTGCTCGATCCGGCCCTGCATGGGCTGGCTGCCGAGACCGAGCTGCTGCTGATGTTCGCCTCGCGCGCGCAGCTGGTACGCGAAGTGATCGAGCCGGCCTTGAGTGCGGGCCAGTGGGTGCTGTGCGATCGCTTTGCCGACGCCAGCTATGCCTACCAGGGCGGCGGTCGCGGCCAGCCGACGCCGCGCATCGCGGAACTGGAACGCTGGGCCTGTGCCGGCGTGAAGCCCGACCTGACCTTGCTGCTCGACCTGCCGGTGGCGACCGGCCGTGCGCGCGCGGCCGGCCGCGGCGACGCCGACCGCATCGAGGTCGAGGCCGATGCCTTTTTCGAACGTGTGCGCGCGAGTTATCGCGAGCGTGCTGTGGCCGAGCCGGAGCGTTTCCGGGTGATCGACGCCAGCCAGTCGCCGGCTGCCGTCCTGCAGGCTGCGACACAGGCGTTGGCGGCCCTGCTGGGAGAAGCACAGGCATGAACGGATTGCCCGGGCACGCCGAACATTGGGCGCGGCTGCAGGCGCGCCGGCAGCGCGATGCGCTGCCGCATGCCTTGCTGTTGTGCGGCGCTGCGGGCCTGGGCAAGCGCGCGTTCGCGCGGCGCTTCGTGCAGGGGCTGCTGTGCGCCGAGCCGATCGGTGGCGATGCCTGCGGGCACTGCCGCAGCTGTCTGCTGCTCGCCGCCGGTTCGCACCCGGATGTAGTCGCGCTGGGCTTCGGCCTGCGCAAGGACGGCGTGCAGCGCAGCGAGATCGTAGTCGACCAGATCCGCGAACTGTCGGCGCGGCTGGCCATGAACAGCCAGTTCGGCGGCTGGCAGGTGGCAACCATCGACCCGGCCGACGCAATGAATCCCGCCGCCGCCAACGCATTGCTGAAGACGCTGGAGGAACCGGCCGCGCAGACCATGCTGATCCTGCTGGCCGACGCCCCGTGGCGCCTGCCGCAGACCATTCGCAGCCGCTGCCAGCGGATCGAGTTCCATCTGCCGGCCAGCGCCGACGCGCTGACCTGGCTGCAGGTCGAAGGCGTGCGCGATGCGGCGGGCGCGCTTGCCGCGGCCGGCGGCAATCCCGGCCTGGCCAGGGCCTGGGCCGGGGAAGGCGCGCTGGAGCGGCGGCAGGAAGTGCGCAAGGACCTGGCCGCGCTGGCCGCCGGTCGCGGCCAGCCGACCGAAGTGGTCAAGCGCTGGCTGGACAGCGAACCGGCGCAGCGGCTGTGGTTTGCCGCCCAGGCCACCGCCGACGAGATCAAGGCGCGCTCGGCAGCCGGCCACGGGCCGCTGGCCAGCGCGATGGACGTCGAGGCGCTGGGCCACTGGTACGACGCGGCCAATCGCACCCGCGAGGGTTTGCGCGGCCCGTTGCGTGCCGACCTGCTGCTGCTGGAACTGCTGGCGCAGTGGCGATGAGCGGAACCGGTGCCCGCTCATCGCCGACCGCGGCGAACGGGTTGCCGGCATTTTCCGCGCAGACCCGCCTGCTGGTGGTGGCGCCGCACCCGGATGACGAGACCATCGCGACCGGCCTGCTGATCCAGCAGGTGCGGGCGGCCGGCGGCGAGGTGCGGATCCTGCTGCTGACCGAAGGCGACAACAACCCGTGGCCGCAGCGCTGGCTGGAACGGCGCGTGCGCATCCGCGTTGCCGATCGCCAGCGCTGGGGACAGCGCCGCCATGCGGAGATGCTGCAGGCGCTGCAGTGTCTGGGCGTGCCGGCGCAGGCGCTGCAGCCGCTGGGTTGGCCGGACATGGGCGTCACCGATCAGCTGCTGCAGTCGTGCGGCGCCTCGGTATCGGCGTTGGCCGCGGCGATCGGCCAGTTCGGCCCCAGCCTGGTGGTGGCACCGGCGCTGGCCGACCGCCATCCCGACCACGCTGCGGCGCATGTGCTGGTGCGCCTGGCGCTGGCGGAGCAGGCCGATCCGCCGCCACTGTTGAACTACCTCGTGCATGGTCGCGCCGGCGACGGCGATTCCCGGGAAATCCATGGCACGGCGGCGCAATCGGCGTGCAAGCGCGCCGCGCTGGCTGAACATCGCAGCCAGATGGCGTTGAGCGGCAAGCGCATGCTGCGCCTGGCTGCCCGCCCCGAACGTCCTGCCGGATTGGCGTCGCCGCTGGCGGCTCTGCCGTGGCAGCCGCCGGTCTGGCTGCGGCCCTGGTTGCGGCTCAGCGTGGCCGGTCCGGCGGGCACGCACAGCTGGCGTTGGCGCGACGCGCCGCTGCGGCGCGACCCGTCCGGCCGGTTGCACTTGTCGGTGCCGGTGGGGAGTCCGTGTTTCGTGCGGCTGGCGCTGACCTTGCGCTCGCCGTGGATTTTCGACCACTGGGGCTGGTGCGAGCTGTCGGGTCCTTCCGGCGGCACTGCGGCGGGTCTTGCGCAGGCCGATTGACCGGACTAGCTTCGCGCCAGGGGGAGATGGCTGCGACACGGCCCGTCGTCGCGGCTTGCCGTGCGCGATACGGCCGGCACCAGCCGATCCAAGGCTCGTCTGAAGCAAGGCAGTAGCGGCTGAATCCGCTCATCTGGCTGACCCAAGCGAATGCATACACCGGATCCGAATTCGATGCAGGTCGATACAGGGGCGACGGCGGCGTCCAGCGAGAGTTTCTATGCCGCGTTGTCCGAGATCGGCCAGCTGCTGGTGCGCTCGCTGGAGCCGCCGGTGCTGTACGAGGCGGTGATCGAGGTGCTCGAGCGGCGGATCGGTGCGCGGCTGGTGATGGTGGGGGAGCTGGATCGAAGCAGCGGGTGGCTGCGGCGGATCGCGCCCGCGCAGGTGGCGCCCGAGATGGCCGACATCTACCCCGAGCGCATTCCGTTCTCGCTGGCGCGGCCGGCGTTCTGGCAGGGCGAGCCGCAACTGGAGGCCGATGTCCGCCATGCCGAAGGCCTGGAGATGTTCCGGCCGGCCTATGTGCGGCATGACGTGCACGCCGTGGTCGCCGTACCGGTGCTGAAGTTCGGCGAGGTATGCGCGGCGCTGGTGATACGCGCTTCCCGGGCTGGCTTTTTCACGGCGCGGATGATCGAGCTGCTGCAACAGGCGGCGGCGAGCATCGGGCTGGGGCTGGAAGCGCATGAACAGCGCACGCGGCTGCTGCAGTCCGTGCAGGACGAGGCGCGCCAGCGTCGCGCGCTGCGCTTGCTCAGCGAGATGATCAAGCTGGTCACCCACAGCGCGGACGAGCAGGCGCTGCTGGCCGGGGCCTGTCGCGTGGCGCGATGCATCGGCGGCTACCGCGTCGCCTGGATCGGCTTGCTCGATGAAGATGACCCGGCAAGTTTGCGGGTGCGGGCGCAGGAGGGACTGGCCGACGGCATCGCGGCGAATTTCCGTTTCGCCCCGGGCGACGGCGCGCATGCCGGAGACGCCGTGACGCATGCGCTGTCGAGCGGCCAGGCGCAGGTCAGCCATCCGGCGGGGGCGCATCACCTGGATTGGACGCCCGGCGCCGGCATGTCCGGTGTGCGTGCGCTGCTGGCGCTGCCGTTGCGGACGGACGGGGCGATCGTGGGCTGCTTCGTCATCGGCGCGGATGAGGTCGACGCGTTCAGTGCGATCGAAGTCCAGGTCTTTGCGGAAATGGCGGTCGAGCTGGGCCTGGGTATCCAGATGCAGTGCGCACAGGCGGCCCGTCTGGCGGCGGAGCAGGAGCTGCGCTTCAACCTGCAGCATTTTCACACCATCCTGTCCAAGCAGTACGCGGGCATCCTGGTGATGTCCGAAGAGCATCGGGTGAGCTTCGCCAACGAGGCGTTCTGCACGCTGTTCGGCCTGTCCGAGACGCCGGCGGAACTGGAAGGGCAGCCGATGGAAGCGCTCTATGCGCGTCTGCAACCGGTTTACCGGGACCCCGAACGCGAATGGCGCAGGATTCAGGAGATCATGGCCGCCGACGCGCCGGTCAAGGGCGACGAGGTGGCGATCAAGGGCGGGCGCACCTTCCTGCGCGATTTCACTCCGATCCGGATCGATGGCGTAGCGCAGGGGCGGCTGTGGCACCAGCGCGACATCACCGAGCAGAAGATGCACGAGGCGCGGGTCGAGCGGCTGGCCTTCTACGACGTGGTCACCGGCCTGCCGAACCGGCGGCTGCTGTTCGAGTTGCTGGAGCAGGCGCGCACGCGGGCCACGAAGCAGGGCACCCTGCTGGCGGTGGGCGTGCTCGACCTCGACCGCTTCAAGAGCGTGAACGACACGATCGGCCATGGCGGCGGCGACCACGTACTGGCCGAAGCCTCGGCACGGATCCTGGGCATGTTGCGCGAGGCCGACGTGCTGGCCCGTTTCGGCGGCGACGAGTTTGCGCTGGTGATCTCCGGGCTGGACAGCCGCGAGCAGCTGGACGTGATCAGCCGCTGCATCCTGCAGGCGCTGCGGGCGCCGCTCAACCTGATGGGCGAGCAGTTGTACCTGTCCGCCAGCGTAGGCTGGACCCTGTACCCGCTGGACGAATCCGATGCGGAAGGCCTGGTGCGGCACGCCGACCTGGCGATGTACGCGGCGAAGGAAGAGGGCAAGGATCGCGGCTTGCTGTACGAGCCGGCGATGGAACTGGAGCAGGTGCGGCTGCAGGCGATGCGCGAGCGGATCGCGCAGGCGCTGCTGCAGTCGCGCCTGCAACTGCTGTTCCAGCCGATCGTGTACATCGACGGTTTGCCGGGCCTGCACGGCGTGGCCGGGATGGAGGCGCTGCTGCGCCTGAGCGACACCGATGAGCTGATCGAGCCCGCGAAGTTCATGCATGTACTGGACGACCCGCAACTGGCCCGGCCGATCGGCCGCTACGTGCTGGACGAGGCGCTGCGCTGCTGCCAGTCGTGGATGCGCTCGGGCATCTCGGTCCCGGTCTCGATCAACATCAGCACCCGCCATCTGCTGCATCCGGCGTTCTTCATCGACATCGACGCGGTGCTCGACAACTACCCGGACGTGATGGACGTGGGTTTCGGCATCGAGGTGACCGAAACCGGCCCGTCGATGGATCACGCCCGCGCCAAGGTCGTCATCGAGGAATGCCGCCGGCGCGGCATTCGCGTGGGCCTGGACGATTTCGGCACCGGCAGCGCGTCGCTGAGCCACATCCAGAAACTCGACATCGAGCACATCAAGCTCGACCAGAGTTTCGTGCACGACATCCTCAGCGACGAGCGCAACGTGGCGATCGCGGCGGGAGTGATCACCACCGCGCGCATGCTGGCCAAGACGGTGATCGCCGAAGGCGTCGAGACGGCGGAGCAGGGCGACCTGCTGGCTTCGCTGGGATGCCACCAGTTGCAGGGGTTCTCGATCTCCCGGCCGATGCCAGCCGCGGCGGTGCCGGAGTGGGTCGCCGGCTGGGTGCCGCCGGCGTCGTGGGGCAGTCTCGTCAACGAGCGCCAGTCACTGCTGGCCAGCCAGACGGACGGAGTCTGAAAGTGTTGCGCGTCATGGCTGCGGCAAGGCGGGCGCCACAACGGTGGTGCGGGCGGATCACAACATCTAAGATCCAGGTCATCGCTCGGGCGGTTCGCACGCCCGGCAGGAGCCCAGCATGAAACCCGTGAACGCCCGTCAGGGCATCATTTCGTTGAAAATCAAGGATGCGGCCTCGCTGTACAACGCCTACATGCCGTTCCTCAAACATGGTGGCCTGTTCGCGGCGACGGCGCAGTCCTATTCGCTGGGCGACGAGGTGGTGCTGCTGGTGACCCTCGCCGAGGAAACCGAGCGCCTGTCGGTGGTCGGCAAGGTGGTCTGGATCAGCCCGGTTGGCGCGCAAGGCAACCGCACCGCCGGCATCGGCATCCACTTCAACGAGTCGGGCGATGCCGAAGCCGCCCGCAGCCGGATCGAGAACATCCTGGCCGGCACGCTGAACTCCGAGCGCCCTACCCACACGATGTGATGCGCGTATCGCGCAGGCATCACGAAATTGCGGCGTTAATCCGCACGCGGTCGGTCGTCAAGGCTTGTTGTACCCCCGCGCACTGATACAATGAGGAGATTCGCGAATTCATCTCGCGAAATGTCGGACGCGCGCGGCTGCCACGCCTGCGGGCGGGGCTGTGCAGCCCATGGCCGTGCCGGCCTGCCGAATCGAAATCGTCGGACCGTGAATGGCTGAATTCAGACCCCCACGGTCACTGATGCGCCCTCGGGTGCGGAGGTAAGTTGCATCGTGCTTGCCGAATACTGGCCTGTCCTGTTGTTCATCGGCGTCGCCGCCGGTCTTGGCCTGGTGCTGCTGGTCATCGGCCTGCTGGCCGGACCGCGCCGCCCCGAGGCCGACAAACTCTCGCCCTACGAGTGCGGCTTCGAGGCGTTTGAAGACGCCCGCATGCGCTTCGACGTGCGCTACTACCTGCTCGCCATCCTGTTCATCATCTTCGATCTGGAAATCGCCTTCCTGTTTCCGTGGGCCGTGGTGTTCCAGCAGATCGGCATGATCGCGCTGATCGAAATGGGGCTGTTCCTGTTGCTGTTGGTGGTCGGTTTTGCCTACGTGTGGAAGAAGGGAGCACTCGAATGGGAGTGATCGATTCCGTCAGCCGGGTGATGCACAACCCGGATCCGCTGAACCTGGTCGACGACATCCTGCTGCCGGCCAGCGACAACCCGGTGGTACAGCGCGGCTTCGCCACCACCAGTGTCGATGCGCTGATGAACTGGGCGCGCACCGGCTCGATGTGGCCGATGACGTTCGGCCTGGCCTGCTGCGCGGTGGAGATGATGCACGCCGGCATGTCGCGGCTGGACCTGGACCGCTACGGGGTGATCTTCCGCCCCAGCCCGCGCCAGTCCGACGTGATGATCGTGGCCGGAACCCTGGTCAACAAGATGGCCCCGGCGCTGCGCAAGGTCTACGACCAGATGCCCGAGCCGAAGTGGGTGATCTCGATGGGCAGCTGCGCCAACGGCGGCGGCTACTACCACTATTCCTATTCGGTGGTGCGCGGTTGCGATCGCATCGTGCCGGTGGACATCTACGTGCCGGGCTGCCCGCCCACGGCCGAAGCGCTGATCCACGGCATCCTGCAGTTGCAGAAGAAAATCCGCCGTACCAGCACCATCGCGCGCTCTTGAGCGGCACACTCTGAAGGCGCAGTCATGACTGACACGCAAAAGACCTCGCTGGCCGGGCAGCTCGCTGCGCGATTCGGCGATACGCTGACCATCACCACGGTACGCAACGAGACCGTCGCCGAACTGGCCGCCGCCGATCTGATCGCCGTGGCCACGGCGCTGCGCGACGAACCGGCGTTCCGTTTCAGCGAGCTGATCGACCTGTGCGGCGTCGATTACCTCGGCTACGGCCAGACCGAGTGGGATACCGAAACCGTCTCCGGCACCGGTTTCTCGCGCGGCGTGGAAGGCCAGGCGCAAGGGCGCTTCGACTGGGCCGGACGCCCGCGCGGCGACGGCGAGAACCAGCCGCGCCGGTTCGCCGCGGTGATCCAGCTGCTCTCGATCGAACACAACCGCCGCCTGCGCCTGCGCGTGTTCTGCGCCGACGACAGCCTGCCGGTGGTACCGTCGCTGACCCTGGTGTGGCCGGGCGTGAACTGGTTCGAGCGCGAGACGTTCGACCTCTACGGCATCATTTTCGATGGCCACCCCGACCTGCGCCGCATCCTCACCGACTACGGTTTCGTCGGCCATCCGTTCCGCAAGGACTTCCCGCTGATCGGCAACGTCGAAGTGCGCTACGACCCCGAGCAGAAGCGGGTGATCTACGAGCCGGTGTCGATCGAGCCGCGCGTGCTGGTGCCGCGCACCATCCGCGACGATGCCGACCTGATGCAGGCCAAGGCCGAAGCCGCCGACCACTGGCGGGAGAATTGAGCATGCAGGAAATCCGCAACTACACGATGAACTTCGGCCCGCAGCATCCGGCCGCGCACGGCGTGCTGCGCCTGATCATGGAGATGGACGGCGAGACCATCGTCCGCGTCGATCCGCACGTGGGCCTGCTGCATCGCGGCACCGAGAAGCTGGCCGAGTCCAAGCCGTTCAACCAGTCGATCGGCTACATGGACCGGCTCGACTACGTGTCGATGATGTGCAACGAGCACGCCTACGTGCGCGCGATCGAGACCCTGCTGGGCATCGAGGCGCCGGAGCGGGCGCAGTACATCCGCACCATGTTCGACGAGATCACCCGCATCCTGAACCACCTGATGTGGATCGGCTCGAACGCGCTCGACCTCGGCGCGATGGCGGTGATCCTGTATGCGTTTCGCGAGCGCGAGGAACTGATGGACGTCTACGAGGCGGTGTCGGGCGCGCGCATGCACGCCACGTACTACCGTCCGGGCGGCGTTTATCGCGACCTGCCCGAGCAGATGTCGAAGTACCGCGAGTCGCCGTGGCACAAGGGCGCCGACCTGAAGCGCATCAACAGCTGGCGCGAAGGCTCGATGCTCGACTTCCTCGACGCATTCACCGCCGACTTCCCCTCGAAGGTGGACGAGTACGAGGAACTGCTCACCACCAACCGCATCTGGAAGCAGCGCACCGTCGGCATCGGCGTGGTCAGCCCGGAGCTGGCCCAGCAGTGGGGCATGACCGGCGCGATGCTGCGCGGCTCGGGCGTCGAGTGGGATCTGCGCAAGAAGCAGCCGTACGCGAAGTACGCCGAGATGGATTTCGACATCCCGGTCGGCGTCAACGGCGATTGCTACGACCGTTACCTGGTGCGCGTGGAAGAGATGCGCCAGTCGAACCGCATCATCCGGCAATGCGTGGAATGGCTGCGCGCCAACCCCGGCCCGGTGATGGTGCAGAACTTCAAGGTGGCGCCGCCGTCGCGGGTCGAGATGAAGGAGAGCATGGAAGCGCTCATCCACCACTTCAAGCTGTTCACCGAAGGCTACTGCGTGCCGGCCGGCGAAACCTACTGCGCGGTCGAGGCGCCGAAGGGCGAGTTCGGCTGCTACCTGGTTTCCGACGGTGCCAACAAGCCGTTCCGCGTGCACCTGCGCGCCCCGGGCTTTGCCCACCTGTCATCCATGGACACCATCGTGCGCGGCCACATGCTCGCCGACGTGGTGGCCATGATCGGTACCTATGACCTCGTGTTCGGCGAAGTGGATCGCTGAGCCGGCACGACGGAGAAACGCATGAAAGCCACCGGACATTTCGAGCAGGTCAGGAACGTCGACCCCCTCGCCGTACTCACCGAGCGCACCCGCCATCACATCGATGCATGGGTGGCCAAATTCCCGCCGGATCGCAAGCGTTCGGCGTTGATCCAGGCGCTGTTTGGCGCGCAGGAGCAGAACCAGGGCTTCCTCACCGACGAACTGATCACCGCCGTCGCGAAATACCTCGACGTGCCCTCGATCTGGGCGTACGAGGTGGCCAGCTTCTACTCGATGCTGGAGACCAAGCCGGTCGGCCGCAACAACGTGGCGATTTGCACCAACATCTCGTGCTGGCTCAACGGCGCCGAGGGCCTGGTGCGCCATTGCGAGAAGAAGCTGGGCATCAAGGTGGGCGAGAGCACGCCGGATGGCCGCGTCTACCTGAAGCAGGAAGAAGAGTGCATTGCGGCTTGCGTGTACGCGCCGGCGGCGACGGTGAACGGGCATTACCACGAGCACCTCACCATCGAGAAACTCGACGCGATCCTCGATGGCCTGACCCTCGATGGTCCCGCCGCGCACGGCCATGATGGGGAGAACCACTGATGGCTGTCGGACCCGCCCCGCAGGAACACCAGGTCGTCTACACCACGCTGCATTTCGACACGCCGTGGTCGATGGACAGCTACCTCCAGGTCGATGGCTACAAGGCGTGGAGGAAGATCCTTGCCGAGAAGCCCGATCCGGCGTCGCTGATCGACGAGATCAAGAAGAGCAGCCTGCGCGGCCGCGGCGGCGCGGGCTTCCCGACCGGTCTGAAGTGGTCCTTCATGCCGAAGGGCGACATGCAGAAGTACATTCTGTGCAACTCGGACGAATCCGAGCCGGGTACCGCGAAGGACCGCGACATCCTGCGCTACAACCCGCATGCGGTGATCGAAGGCCTGGCCATCGCGTGCTATTGCACCGGTTCGACCGTGGCCTACAACTATCTGCGCGGCGAGTTCCACCACGAGCCGTTCGAGCATTTCGAAGCTGCGTTGAAGGAAGCCTACGCAGCCGGCTTGCTCGGCAAGAACGTGCAGGGCACCGGGCTGGACGTGGACATCTACGCCGCGCTCGGCGCCGGCGCGTACATCTGCGGCGAAGAAACCGCGTTGATGGAGTCGCTGGAAGGCAAGAAGGGCCAGCCGCGCTTCAAGCCGCCGTTCCCGGCCAACTTCGGCCTGTATGGCAAGCCGACCACGATCAACAACACCGAGACCTACGCCTCGGTGCCGGCGATCCTGCGCAACGGCGCCGACTGGTTCCTCAATCTGGGCAAGCCGAACAACGGCGGCCCGAAGATCTTCTCGGTCTCCGGCCACGTCAACAATCCAGGCAACTTCGAGATCCGCCTCGGTACCCCGTTCAAGGATCTGCTTGAGTTGGCCGGCGGTGTGCGCAACGGCCACAAGTTGAAGGCGGTGATCCCCGGCGGTTCCTCGATGAAGGTGCTGCCGGCCGACATCATGCTCGAGAGCACGATGGACTACGACTGCCTGCAGAAGGCCGGTTCGGGCCTGGGCTCCGGCGCGGTGATCGTGATGGACGAGACCACTTGCATGGTCAAGGTTTGCCACCGCATCGCGCGCTTCTACAAGGCCGAGTCCTGCGGCCAGTGCACGCCGTGCCGCGAAGGCACCGGCTGGATGTACCGCGTGCTGACGCGCATCGTCGAGGGCAAGGGCACCGAGGACGACCTGCATCGCCTGAAGGCGATCGCCGGCCAGATCGAAGGCCACACCATCTGCGCGTTCGGCGAAGCCGCGGCGTGGCCGGTGCAGGGCTTCCTCGCGCGCTTCTGGAATGAATTCGAATACTTCGTGCAGCACGGTCACTCGATCGTCGATTCGCGCGAGGAAGTGACGGCATGAACGAGATGCTCGTACGCGCGAATCGGGAATCGGGAATCGGGAGTCGGGAATCGCAAACCGAAGCACGCTCGCTTCTCCCATTCTCCATTCTCCATTCCCCATTCCCGGTTTTCGAAGGAGTTGCTGCATGAGTACGCAGCCAACCAGCACCGCGCCCGACCTGGTCAACATCGAAGTCGACGGCAAGCCGACGCAGATCCGCAAGGGCGCGATGATCATCGAGGCGGCCGACGCGATCGGTGTGTCGATCCCGCGTTTCTGCTACCACCGCAAGCTGCCGATCGCCGCGAACTGCCGCATGTGCCTGGTCGACGTGGAGATGGGCGGCAGGCTGATGCCCAAGCCGCAGCCGGCGTGTGCTACTCCAGTAGCGGAGGGCATGAAGGTGATGACGCGCTCGGACAAGGCGCTGAAGTTCCAGAAAGACGTGATGGAGTTCCTACTGATCAACCATCCGCTGGACTGCCCGATCTGCGACCAGGGCGGCGAATGCGAGCTGCAGGACGTGGCGCTGGGCTATGGCCGCAGCGTCTCGCGTTTCACCGAGCGCAAGCGCACCGTGGCCGACGAGAATATCGGGCCGCTGGTCGCCACCGAGATGACCCGCTGCATCCAGTGCACGCGCTGCATCCGCTTCACCAGCGAGATCGCCGGCACCTACGAACTGGGTGGCATGAACCGCGGCGAGAACCTGCAGATCGGCACGTATATCGGCAAGACGGTGGAGACCGAACTGTCCGGCAACATCATTGATGTCTGCCCGGTCGGCGCGCTGACCAACAAGCCGTTCCAGTTCAAGGCACGCGCGTGGGAACTGATCGCCAAGCCCTCGATTGGCTATCACGACGCGCTCGGTTCCAACCTGTGGTTGCATACGCGCCGTGGCGAAGTGCTGCGCACGGTGCCGCGCGACAACGACGCGATCAACGAATGCTGGCTGTCCGACCGTGACCGCTACAGCCACCAGGGCATGTACGCCGCCGATCGCATCGGTGCGCCGGAAGTGAAGCGCAACGGCCAGTGGCAGACGACCACCTGGGAAGATGCCTTGCAGTTTGCCGGTGAGGCGTTGAAGAAGGTGCCGGGCAGCGACCTGGGCATCCTGGTGCACCCGGCCACCTCGAACGAGGAGGGCGACCTGCTGGTGCGGCTGGCCCGCGGCCTGGGCAGCGCGCACGTCGACCATCGCCTGCGCCAGCTCGACTTCGCCGACAACGCCGTGGCCCAGCCGTTCACGCTGCCGGTGGCGGAAGTCGAGCAGATCCGGGCCGCCTTGCTGGTCGGCTCCGATCTGCGCCACGAAATGCCGCTGCTGAACCATCGCGTGCACCAGGCGACCAAGAAGGGCGCCAAGGTCTACGCGGTCAATCCGGCGCATTTCGATTTCAACTACAAGCTGGCCGGTGAGGCGATCGTGGCACCGCAGGCACTGGTCGATGCGCTGCTGGCGCTGGCCAGGGCCGCCGTGACCGCAGGCGTGACCGCACCGGCTGCACTGGCCGACGCGATCGCTGCGGCGCAGAGCGACCAGGGCGACAGCGACGCGATCGCCGCGCTGAAGTCGGGCAAGGCGGTGGTGATTCTCGGCGAAGCCGCGGTGACTCATCCGCAGGCGTCCTGGCTGCGCGCGATCACCCGTTTCATCGCCGACGCCACCGGTGCCGGTTACGACGAACTGCCGGTCGGCGCGAATGGCGTTGGCCTGGCGCGACTCGGCGTGGTGCCGGGCAACGGCGGGCTGGATGCGCAGGCGATGCTGGCGCAGCCGCGCAAGAGCTACGTGCTGTACGGCGTCGAACCGCCGCACGATTTCGCCGATGGCGGTGCGGCCTTGAAGGCGCTGCGTGGCGCAGACCAGGTGGTGGCGTTCAGCGCCTACGCCAGCGCCGCGCTGCGCGAGGTGGCCGACGTGATCCTGCCGATCGCGCTGCTGCCGGAGATCGATGCGACCTTGGTCAACGTCGATGGACTGGCCCAGGGCGTGGCGGCCGGCGCGAAGGCGCCCGGTCAGGCGCGACCGGGCTGGAAGGTATTGCGCGCGCTGGGCGGTGCCCTGCAACTGGCCGGTTTCGAGTTCGACGATCTCGCCGGTTTGCGCGACGGCATCGTCGAGCGTACGGCGGCGCCGCGCAGCGGCCTGGCCGCACGTGCGGCCGTCACCGGCCTGACCCGCCTGGCCACCTGGCCGATCTATCGCACCGACGCGGTGCTGCGTCGCGCGACGGCACTGAATGCGCATCCGCTCAATCGCGCCCCGGCGGTACGTCTGAATGCGGATGAGGCACAACGGCTCGACCTTTCCAGCGGTGGTCAGGTGCGCGTTGCGGACGTGTTGCTGCCGCTGGTGATCGATGCGGCCGTGCCGGATGGCACGGCATGGATCGAGGCCGCGCAGGACCTCACCGCCACGCTGCCGCCGTATGGCGCGTCCATCACCCTGAGCAAGGCTTAAAGCAGATGCTTGATCAACTCATCCATCAGCTCGTCGTGCCGGTCCTTTACATCCTGGCGATCGTGTTGCCGCTGGTACTGGCCGTGGCGATGTTCGTGTACTGGGAGCGCAAGGTGCTCGGCTGGATGCACGTGCGCATGGGGCCGAACAAGATCGGTCCGTTCGGCCTGCTGCAGGCCTTCGCCGATGTGACCAAGCTGCTGATCAAGGAAGTGATCCTGCCGACCAAGGCGAACCGCTTCCTGTACTACATGGCGCCGATGATCGCGTTGATCCCCGCGCTGGCGGTGTGGGCCGTGGTGCCGTTCAGCAGCACGATGGTGCTGTCGAACGCCAACGCCGGCGTGCTGTACCTGCTGGCGATGACCTCGATGGGCGTGTACGGCATCATCATCGCCGGTTGGGCGTCCAACTCGCGCTATGCGCTGCTCGGCGCGATGCGTTCGGCGGCGCAGGTGATCTCCTACGAACTGGCGATGGGCCTGTGCCTGGTCTGCGTGCTGGTGCTGGCCGGTTCGCTGAACCTCACCGAGATCGTCAACGCGCAGGCCGGCAGCAAGGGCATCTTCGACTGGTTCTGGCTGCCGCTGCTGCCGGTGTTCGTGATCTATTTCATCTCCGGCGTGGCCGAGACCAACCGCGCGCCGTTCGACATGGCCGAGGGCGAGTCGGAGATCGTGGCCGGCTTCCATGTGGAGTATTCCGGCTCGGCGTTCGCACTGTTCTTCCTGGCCGAATACGCGAACATGATCCTGGTCAGCTTCCTGGCCGCGGTGCTGTTCATGGGCGGCTGGCTGTCGCCGTTCCCGGCCTCGTGGGGTTTCATCGGCCATGGCGGCTTCCCCTGGCTGCTGATCAAGGCGTTCCTGTTCTCGTTCATGTTCCTGTGGTTCCGCGCCACGTTCCCGCGCTATCGCTATGACCAGATCATGCGGCTGGGCTGGAAGGTGTTCATTCCCATCGCCATCGCATGGGTTTTCGTGGCTGGCCTGCTGAAGTACTACGGCCTGGTCAGCATTGGCACGGGGGCTTGAGGCATCCGATGAATCGCATTACCGCCTATTTCAAGAGTCTGCTGCTGGTCGAGCTGTTCCAGGGCATGGGCCTGACTTTTCGCTACCTGTTCAAGCCGAAGTACACGATGCGCTACCCGATGGAGCACATCCCGAAGTCGAACCGTTTCCGCGGCCTGCATGCGCTGCGCCGCTACGCGAACGGCGAGGAACGCTGCATCGCCTGCAAGCTGTGCGAGGCGGTGTGCCCGGCATTGGCGATCACCATCGACTCGGCCCCGCGCGAGAGCGACGGCCAGCGTCGTACCACGCGTTACGACATCGACCTGTTCAAGTGCATCTTCTGCGGCTTCTGCGAAGAGAGCTGCCCGGTCGACTCGATCGTCGAGACCTCGATCCACGAATACCACTTCGAACACCGTGGCGAGAACGTGGTGAACAAGCAGCAGCTGCTTGCCATCGGCGATCGCTTCGAACAGCAGATCGCCGCCGACCGCGCGCAAGACGCGGCGTACCGCTGAGGCCTTTCGATGAATCCCCAACTGTTCCAACTCATCTGTTTCTATGCCTTCGGCTTTGTCACCGTCGCAGCAGCGTTGTCGGTGATCACGCTGAGGAACTCCGTGCATGCGGTGCTGGCGCTGGTGCTCACCTTCTTCAGCGCGGCCTGCCTGTGGATACTGCTCGAAGCCGAGTTCCTCGCGCTGGCGCTGATCGTGGTCTACGTCGGTGCGGTGATGGTGTTGTTCCTGTTCGTGGTGATGATGCTCGACATCGACCAGGCAAAAATGCGCGAGGGCTTCGTGAAATTCCTGCCGGTCGGCCTGATCGTGGCCGCGGTGATGCTGGTGGAGATGCTCGGCCTGATCGGCGTGCGTGCGATGCAGGCGCAGGTGATGGGCGCCGATCCCGCCATCGCCGCGGGCATGTCCAACACCGAGTGGCTGGGCCACGCGTTGTACACGACGTTCCTGCTGCCGTTCGAGATTGCCGCGCTGATCCTTACCGTGGGTATCGTGGCAGCGGTGGCGTTGACCCTGCGCGAGCGCCGCGCTGCGCGCTGGGAGCCGGCCAGTCAGCAGGTCAAGGTCAATCCGCGCGACCGTGTGCGCATCGTGAAGATGGCCGCGGTCCGTCCCGATGAACCGACCGCCCCACAGGAGCCGCAGCCATGATTTCGCTCGCGCATTACATCGTGCTCGGCGCGGTGCTGTTCTGCATCGCTGTCGCCGGCCTGTTCATCAATCGCAAGAACGTGATCGTGCTGCTGATGTCGATCGAGTTGATGCTGCTCGCCGTGAACATGAACTTCGTGGCGTTCTCGCGTTTCCTCGGCGACGTCTCCGGGCAGGTGTTCGTGTTCTTCATCCTCACCGTGGCCGCGGCGGAAGCCGCCATTGGCCTGGCGATCCTGGTGCTGCTGTTCCGTACGCGCAGCACGATCAATATCGCCGACATCGACAGCATGAAGGGTTGACCCGATGCAGCTTTCGACATCCATTCTGCTGATCATCGCGCTGGCGCCGCTGGTCGGCTGCGTGCTGGCCGGCTTCCTGGGCAGGTTCCTCGGGCGTGCCGGTTCGCATACCGTCACCATCCTCGGCGTGGCGGTTTCCTGCGCGCTGTCGTTCCTCGTGCTGTATCAGCTCACCCTGGGCGGTGCGGTCGAGTACAACCAGAACATCTACACCTGGTTCCAGATCGGCCCGTTCAACGCCAGCGTCGGTTTCATGGTCGACCGGCTGACCGCGATGATGCTGGTGGTGGTGAGCTTCGTGTCGCTGCTGGTGCACGTCTACACCATCGGCTACATGGCCGACGACGACGGCTACACGCGCTTCTTCAGCTACATCTCGCTGTTCACCTTCTCGATGTTCATGCTGGTCATGAGCAACAACTTCATGCAGCTGTTCTTCGGCTGGGAAGCGGTGGGCCTGGTGTCGTACCTGCTGATCGGCTTCTGGTACAAGCGGCCGACCGCGATCTTCGCCAACCTGAAGGCGTTCATGGTCAACCGCGTGGGCGACTTCGGTTTCCTGCTCGGCATCGCGGCGGTGCTGTATTTCCTCGGCACGCTGGACTATGCCACCGCATTCAGCACGGCGCCGTCGCTGCTCGGCAAGACCCTGCAGATCACCGCGAACACGCAGTGGGATGCGGCCACGGTGATCTGCATCCTGCTGTTCGTCGGCGCGATGGGCAAGTCGGCGCAGGTGCCGCTGCACGTGTGGCTGCCCGACTCGATGGAAGGCCCGACCCCGATCTCCGCGCTGATCCATGCCGCGACGATGGTCACCGCCGGCATCTTCATGGTGGCGCGCATGTCGCCGCTGTTCGAGCTGTCGGCTACCGCGCTGAGCTTCGTGCTGGTGATCGGCGCCACCACGGCATTGTTTACCGGCCTGATCGGCATCGTGCAGAACGACATCAAGCGGGTGATCGCGTACTCCACGCTGTCACAGCTGGGCTACATGACGGTGGCGCTGGGCGTGTCGATGTACAGCGGCGCGGTGTTCCACCTGATGACGCACGCGTTCTTCAAGGCGCTGCTGTTCCTCGGCGCCGGTTCGGTGATCATCGCGATGCACCACGAGCAGGACATGCGCTACATGGGCGGCCTGCGCAAGTACATGCCGGTGACCTGGCTGACCATGTGGGCCGGCTCGGTGGCGCTGGTGGCGGTGCCGTTCACCTCCGGCTTCTATTCGAAGGACGCGATCATCGAGGCGGTCGGCGAGTCGCATCGCTGGGGCGCGCATTACGCCTACTTCTGCGTGATGGCCGGCGTGCTGGTGACGGGGCTGTACACGTTCCGCCAGATGTACCTGACCTTCCACGGCAAGGAACGCTTCACCGTGGTCGAGCAGCATGGACACGGGCATGACGATCACGGCCATCACGAGCCGGGCGTGCTGGCGCATGCGCCGAAGGAGTCGCCGTGGGTGGTGACGGTGCCGCTGGTGCTGCTGGCGATCCCGTCGCTGCTGGTCGGTTTCTTCACCGTCGGGCCGACGCTGTTCGGCAACTGGTTCGGCAGCGCGATCCATGTGGAGGAGGCGAACAACGTGCTGGCCGAGATGGGACAGCACTTCCACGGTTCGCTGGCCATGGCGCTGCATGGGTTCACCCAGCTGCCGTTCCTGCTGGTGCTCGTCGCCTTCGTGATCACCACCTACATCTACCTGTTCAACCCGGCGCTGGCGGACCGGATCAAGTCCGCGCTGAAGCCGCTGTGGACGATGCTCGACCGCAAGTACTGGGTCGACGACGTGTACTTTGCGCTGTTTGCCCGTGGCGGCGTGCTGCTGGGTCGCGGGTTCTGGAAGGCCAGCGAGACGGCGGTGATCGACGGTGCGATGGTCAACGGTTCGGTGAATGTAATCCATCGCACCGCCGCGCTGATGCGTCGCCTGCAGTCGGGTTACCTCTATCACTACGCCTTCGCGATGATTCTCGGCTTGATCCTGCTGCTTGGCGGGTACTGGCTCATCGGTTCCGGGCCGGTCGGGCCATAAGGGAAACAGATCCATGTTCAATCACTTGCTCAGCCTGCTGATCTGGCTACCCGTCGTCGGAGCCATCCCGGTGCTGCTTGCCGGTTCGGCCCGACCCAACCTGGCGCGCTGGCTGTCGCTGCTGGTGGCGGTGCTCGCCTTCGTGGCCAGCCTGTTCCTGCTGGTGCAGTACAACCCCGACGGCGCCGCGATGCAGCTGGTCGAAAGCCACCTGTGGATCGCCTCGTGGGGTGTCCATTACGGCCTGGCGGTCGACGGCATCTCGGTGGCGCTGATCGTGATGACCACCTTCGTCGGCATCCTGGTGATCGCCGGTGCGTGGGAAGTCATCCAGGACAAGCCGCACCAGTACATGGCCGCGATGCTGATCCTCGAAGGCCTGCTGATCGGCGTGTTCTGCGCCACCGACGCGCTGCTGTTCTACGCGCTGTTCGAGGCCATCCTGATCCCGATGTTCATCCTGATCGGCGTCTGGGGCGGTCCACGCCGCGTGTACGCGACGCTGAAGTTCTTCATCTACACGTTCTTCGGCTCGGTCTTCATGCTGATCGCGCTGCTGTACCTGTACCAGAAGGCGGGCACGTTCGATCTCGCCACGCTGGCCGCGCTGCCGCTGACGTTCAAGGAGCAGACCTGGATCTTCTTCGCGTTCCTGATCGCGTTCGCGATCAAGGTGCCGATGGTGCCGGTGCACACCTGGCTGCCGGATGCCCACGTGGAGGCGCCCACCGGCGGTTCGGTGGTGCTGGCGGCGGTGATGCTGAAAGTGGGCACGTACGGCATGCTGCGCTTCATCCTGCCGATCGTGCCGGACGCGGGCGCGCATTTCGCCTGGCTGATCATCGTGCTGAGCCTGATCGCGATCGTCTACATCGGCTACGTCGCGCTGGTGCAGGAAGACATGAAGAAGCTGGTGGCGTATTCGTCGGTGGCCCACATGGGCTTCGTCACGCTGGGCATCTTCATCGCGTTCATGCTGGTGCGCGAGCAGGGCAATACCGACATGGCGCTGCTCGGCATGCAGGGCGCGATGATTCAGATGATTTCGCACGGCTTCGTCTCCGGCGCGATGTTCACCTGCATCGGCGTGATGTACGACCGCACGCATACGCGCCTGATCAAGGACTACGGCGGCGTCATCAACGTGATGCCGTGGTTCGGCTTCTTCTACGTGCTGTTCGCGATGGCCAATTGCGGCCTGCCAGGCACCAGCGGTTTCGTGGGCGAGTTCATGGTGATCCTGTCCAGCTTCAGCGCCAATCCGTGGATCGCGCTGTTCGCCGCGTTCACCTTGATCATCGGCGCGGCCTACACGCTGTGGCTGGTCAAGCGCGTGCTGTGGGGCGAGATCACCAACCCGCACGTGGCCGAGATGAAGGAAATCAACGCGCGCGAGACGTTCGTGCTGGGGGCCTTTGCCGCTGCCGTGCTGGCGCTGGGCATCTGGCCGCAGCCGCTGGTCCACCTGATGGACGGCTCGGTGGCGCAGCTGGTGCAGCAGCTTGCCATTCACAAGATTTGATCGGGACCGAACATGCCAACTTTGAATGACATCCTGATCCTGCTGCCGGAGTTCTATCTGGTGGCGGCGGCGTGCCTGCTGTTGCTGCTGGACGCCTTCATGAAGCCTGCGCAGCGTCCGCTGCTGCACTGGATCTCGATCGCGGTGCTGCTGGTGGCGATCTACCTGGTGATCGCCGGCCAGCCGCCGCAGGCGGTGACCGCGTTCGGCAGCATGTTCGTGCGCGACGACGTGGCCGAGATCCTCAAGGTATTCGCGCTGGGCACCACCGCCATGGTGTTCGTCTACGCGCGCCCGTACCTGATCGACCGCAAGCTGCTCGGCGGCGAGTTCTACACGCTGATGATCTTCGCGGTGATCGGCATCATGCTGCTGGTCTCGGCCGGCAACCTGGTGACCGTGTACCTGGGGCTGGAGCTGCTGTCGCTGTCGTCGTACGCGCTGGTCGCGTTGAACCGCGATGCGAAACTGCCGCCGGAGGCGGCGATCAAGTACTTCGTGCTGGGTGCGCTGGCCTCGGGTATGCTGCTGTACGGCATGTCGATGGTCTACGGCGCTTCCGGCATGGGCGGCACGCCGAGCCTGGATCTGGCACAGCTGCACAACGTGATGAGCTACACCACGGCGCCGACCCTGCTGCTGTTCGGCCTGATCTTCATGATCGTCGGCATCGGCTTCAAGCTGGGCGCCGCGCCGTTCCACATGTGGATCCCCGACGTCTACCAGGGTGCGCCGACCCCGGTCACCACCTTCATCGCGTCGGGTTCGAAGTTGGCTGCGTTCGGCATGGCCTATCGCCTGCTCGACTCCGGCATGGGCGACCTGTCGCAGCACTGGCAGCTGATGCTGGCCGTGCTGGCGGTGGCTTCGCTGGCGATCGGCAACCTGGTCGCGATCGTGCAGACCAACCTCAAGCGCATGCTGGCGTATTCGACCATCTCGCACATGGGCTACCTGCTGCTCGGCCTTTCCGCCGCTGGTCCGGAAGGCTATGCCGCCGCGATGTTCTACGCGATCTGCTACGCGCTAATGGGCGTGGCCGCGTTCGGCGTGATGCTGGCGCTGACCCGGGCGGGCTTCGAGTGCGAGGAAATCGCCGACCTGAAGGGGCTGAACCAGAAGTCGCCGTGGATGGCGTTCCTGATGCTGCTGGCGATGTTCTCGCTGGCCGGCGTGCCGCCGCTGTTCGGTTTCTGGGCCAAGGTGCTGGTGCTGGAGGCGGCGATCCACGCGGACATGCTGTGGCTGGCCATCGTCGGCATCGTGTTTGCGATCATCGGTCTGTACTACTACCTGTACGTGGTCAAGGTGATGTATTTCGACAAGCCGGTCGAGGGCAGCGTGCTGCAGGTGCAGTCGGACCGGCCGCTGCGCGTGGTGCTGTCGCTGAATGCGTTGTCGCTGCTGGTGCTGGGTTTGTACTGGGGGCCGCTGCTGGGCTGGTGCCGGCGCGCGTTCGGGCTGTGAGTCACTGCCCGGCGCCGAATGCCTTCGATCGAGACTTGCAAGAAACCGGCCACCTAGGTAAACTCTTCGGACTCTGATGCGGGGTGGAGCAGTCTGGCAGCTCGTCGGGCTCATAACCCGAAGGTCGCAGGTTCGAATCCTGCCCCCGCTACCAGATCTTTCTTGATGCAAGAAAGCCTCCTCGTGAGGCTTTTTTGTTGGGCGCACGGATGCGTCGTGCCTGGCTGCCGTTGGCGGCCACGGGCGCCGGAAAGAGCTGCACGAGGAGGAACATCGGCGAGATAGGGAAATGGGCCGTTGGAGCCCATTTTTTGTTTCTGCCGTTCTGAAAGAGTGATCTGGGAAGGTTACCCATGGATACACAGGCACTGGCACAACGCTTCAGCGAGGTACTGGCCGATCTGGGTCTGGAATGCCTTGGCGTGGAGTTCACCCCGTCGCACGGGCAGAGTACCCTGCGCGTCTACCTGGACCTGCTGGACAAGGAAACCGGCGACGGCGAGCGTCGCGAGGTCGGCATCGAGGATTGCGAAACCGCCAGTCGCGAGCTGTCCGCCTTGCTGGACGTGGAGGATCCGATCCCCGGCCATTACGTGCTGGAAGTTTCCTCGCCGGGACTGGATCGACCGCTGTTCACCGCCGCACAGTTTGCGCGGGCCAGCGGGCAGGAAGTGAAATTGCTGCTGAAGGCGCCGCTGGAAGGTCGCCGTCGTCTGCGCGGCAAGCTGGTTTCGGCGGAAAGCGGGCACATCGTGCTGGAAGCCGAAGGCAAGACATTCGAATTCGATCACGCGCTGGTGGAAAGTGCGCGTGTGGTGCCGGACTGGGTGGCGCTTGGTTATGCGCCGCAGCCCAAGCGCGGTAGCAAGACGCCCGGCAAGAAGTAATCAGTGCGGCCATTATGGTCGCGTTCCAAATTTTGTGTTCAGGGATGAACGCAACAATTTAACCATCGGTATCCGGACGGGATACTTACGGAGTTGCTGCAATGAGCAAAGAACTTTTGCTGGTCGTCGATGCGGTTGCCAATGAAAAAGGTGTCCCGCTGGAAGTGATTTTCGAAGCGATGGAGGCCGCGCTGGCCTCGGCCGCGAAGAAGCGCTATCCGGACGAGGAACCCGACATCCGCGTGTCGATCGACCACAACACCGGCGAATACGAGACATTCCGTCGCTGGGAGATCATCGCCGATGACGGCGAGATGGAATCGCCGTCCTACCAGCTGCGCCTGATGGACGCGCTGGACGAGCGCGCCGACGCCGAGGTGGGCGAGTACATTGAGCAGCAGGTCGAGAATGCCGAGTTCGGCCGCATCGCCGCGCAGGCCGCCAAGCAGGTGATCGTGCAGCGCGTACGCGAAGCCGAACGCCAGCAGGTGGTCGACGCGTTCGCCGATCGCGTGGGCGAGCTGGTCACCGGTATCGTCAAGCGCGTCGAGCGCGGCAACATCTATCTGGACCTGGGCAGCAACGCCGAGGCGTTCATCCCGCGCGACAAGACGATTCCGCGCGAATCGGCCCGCGTCGGCGACCGCGTGCGCGGCTACCTGTACGAAGTGCGTTCCGAGGCCCGCGGCCCGCAGCTGTTCGTGTCGCGCGCTGCGCCGGAATTCATGATCGAGCTGTTCAAGCTGGAAGTGCCGGAAGTCGGCCAGGGCCTGGTCGAGATCAAGGGCTGCGCCCGCGACCCGGGCGACCGCGCCAAGATCGCCGTGCTGGCCCACGACAGCCGCACCGATCCGATCGGCGCTTGCATCGGCATGCGCGGTTCGCGCGTGCAGGCGGTCTCCAACGACCTCAACGGCGAGCGCGTCGACATCATCCTGTGGCACGAGAACCAGGCGCAGTTCGTCATCAATGCGATGGCGCCGGCCGAAGTGCAGTCCATCATCATGGACGAGGAAAAGCACTCGATGGACATTGCGGTGGCCGAGGACAAGCTGTCCCAGGCGATCGGGCGCGGTGGCCAGAACGTGCGCCTGGCCAGCAAGCTCACCGGCTGGCAGCTCAACGTGATGACCCAGGACCAGGTCACCGCGAAGAGCGAATCCGAACAGGAAGCCGCGCGCCAGCTGTTCATGGACAGGCTGGAAGTGGATCAGGAGATCGCAGTCATCCTGGTGCAGGAAGGCTTCTCCAGTGTCGAGGAAATCGCCTACGTGCCCAGCGCCGAGCTGCTGGCGGTGGAGGGCTTCGACGAAGACATCGTCGAGGAGCTGCGCGCCCGCGCCCGCGATGCGCTGCTGACCGAGGCACTGGCGGTGGAGGAAGGCGTCGACGAACATCAGCCTTCCGAAGAGCTGATGGCGCTGGACGGCATGGACGAGGCGACGGCCTATGCACTGGCCGCTCGTGCGGTGACTACGGTCGATGACCTGGCCGACCTGGCGGTGGACGAACTGATCGATATCGAAGGCATGGACGAAGAGCGTGCCGCTGCACTGATCATGGCCGCACGTGCGCCGATGATCGCGCGGCTGGAGAAAGGCGGCTAACCGCGGACGGCGGCACCCTGGAAGGGTGTGCCGAGAAAGGCTTCCGGGAAGCCTTTCACCACGGATGGAGGTGGCGGCGTGAATGACGCCGCACAAGATGATAAGCGCGGGAACGGCGGAGCAAAGAACACGATGTCGGACGTCACGATCAAACAACTCGCCCAGGTACTGGGCATGCCGGTCGACAAGCTGCTGACGCAGCTTGGCGAGGCGGGCATGAAATTCTCCGACCAGGAGCAGGCCATCAGCAGCACCGAGAAGGTGAAGCTGCTTGGCTTCCTGCGCCGTACGCACGGCAAGAGCGAGACCACTGCCGAGGTCGAGGACAGTGCGCCACGCCAGATCACCTTGAAGCGCCGCACGGTCGGCGAACTGAAGGTGGCCGCGCCGGGTGGCCGCGGCGCCACGGGCACGGCCAAGACGGTCAATGTCGAGGTGCGCGCCAAGCGCACCTACGTCAAGCGCAGTGTGATCGCCGAGGAAGCCAGCGCCGAGCCCGAGCGCGAGGACGCCGTGCGCAAGCTGCAGGAATCGCAGCAGCAGCGCGAGCAGGAAGAGCGCGAGCGGGTCGAGGCCGAGCAGCGCCGCCAGACGGAAGCGCAGCAGCGCGCCCTGGACGAACAGCAGCGCAAGCTCGAGAAGGCGCAGCGCGAGGTCGAAGCGACCAGCGCAGCCGAGCCGGTTGCGGCAGCGCATGTCGAGACGGCGCCGGAACCGGCCGCCGAAGCGGCGCCCGTGGCTGCCGCCGACGATGCGGGGGCCGTCCAGCGCATGGATCAGCGCGACCTTGGCATGATCCTGCCGCGCATTCATGAGCCGCGCAAACGCGAAAAACTGGTCAAGCCGGCAGCGGCCCCCGCTCCGGTGGTGGCCGCCCCGGCGGCCCGTGCCGCGGTGGCCGGCAGCACGGCCGCTCCAGCCGCCGCTGGCGACGCCAGCCGCGGCAAGCCCAAGCATCCCCGTGAACGCAACGAGAGTGCCGGTGGCAAGGAAGACCGCGACAGCGCCGCCAGCAAACGTTTCGCCGGTGGCCAGATGCACCTGAGCGAGGCCGATCGGGCCCGCCGTTCTTCCAGCAGCAAGCGTGGCAAGCCGAGCCGCAGTGGCGGGCGCGAATTGTCGCGTGGTGGCAGCAGCGCGCCGACCGGCCCGCATGGCTTCTCGCGGCCTACTGCGCCGGTCGTGCGCGAAGTGGTGGTGGGCGATACCAACGTCGTCGCCGAGCTGGCGCAGAAGATGGCGGTCAAGGGTTCCGAGGTGGTCAAGGCGCTGTTCAAGATGGGCGTGATGGCGACCATCAACCAGACCGTCGACCACGACACCGCGGTGCTGGTGGTCGAGGAACTCGGCCACACCCCGGTGGCGGACAACCAGAACAACGCCGAGGAGACGCTGGCGGCGCACACCCAGAACATCGAACTGGAGGGCGAGAAGGTCACGCGTCCGCCGGTGGTGACGATCATGGGCCACGTCGACCACGGCAAGACCTCGCTGCTCGACTACATCCGGCGTACCAAGGTCGCCTCCGGCGAAGCCGGCGGCATCACCCAGCATATCGGCGCGTACCACGTGGAAACCTCCAAGGGCGTGGTCACGTTCCTGGATACGCCTGGCCACGCGGCGTTCACCTCGATGCGTGCCCGTGGCGCGCAGTCGACCGATATCGTGATCCTGGTGGTGGCCGCCGATGACGGCGTGATGCCGCAGACGGTGGAAGCGGTGAAGCATGCGCGCGCCGCCAAGGTGCCGCTGATCGTTGCGGTCAACAAGATGGACAAGGACGGCGCCAACCCGGACAACGTCAAGCAGGGTCTGGTGCAGTACGAAGTGGTACCGGAAGATTGGGGCGGCGACGTCCAGTTCATCCCGGTATCGGCCAAGACCGGCGCGGGCATCGAGGATCTGCTCGATGCGATCTCGGTGCAGGCCGAAGTGATGGAACTCAAGGCCGTCGTCGACGGTCGCGCTTCCGGCGTGGTGATCGAATCCAGCCTGGACCGCGGCCGTGGCCCGGTGGCCACTGTGCTGGTGCAGCAGGGCACGCTGCGCAAGGGCGACTTCGTGGTCTGCGGCGTCGAGTACGGTCGCATGCGCGCATTGATCGACGAAACCGGCAAGCAGGTGACCGAAGCCGGTCCGTCGATTCCGGTGCAGGTGCTCGGCCTGTCCGGCGTGCCGGAAACCGGCGACGATTTCGTCTGCGTCGAGGACGAGCGTCTGGCTCGCGAGGTGGCCCAGGAGCGTGAGCTCAAGCGGCGCGAAACGCGCATGGTCAGCAAGAGTAACCGGCTCGAGGACATCATTGCCAAGATGGGTCAGGGCGTGGAGCAGCAGACGCTCAACATCCTGGTCAAGGGCGATGTGCAGGGTTCGGTGGAGGCACTGCGCGAGTCGCTGACCCAGATCGGCAACGAGCGGGTCCGCGTCAATGTGGTCTCGTCCGGCGTCGGCGGCATCAACGAATCCGACGCCACCCTGGCGGCGGCCTCGAAGGCGCTGGTGATCGGCTTCAACGTGCGTGCCGATGCCTCGGCGCGCAAGGTGATCGAGACCAACGGCCTGGACGTGCGCTACTTCTCGATCATCTACGACGTGATCGACCAGGTGACCCAGGCGGCCACCGGCCTGCTCGGCATGGAAGTGCGCGAGGACATCATCGGCACCGCCGAGGTCCGCGACGTGTTCCGCAGCTCGAAGTTCGGCGCCGTGGCCGGTTGCATGGTCACCGAAGGCGTGGTCAAGCGCAGCAAGCCGATCCGCGTGCTGCGCGACCACGTGGTGATCTTCGAAGGCGAGCTGGAATCGCTGCGCCGCTTCAAGGACCTCGTCGACGAAGTGCGCAACGGCATGGAATGCGGCATCGCCGTGAAGCAGTACAACGACGTCAAGCCGGGCGACCAGATCGAGTGCTTCGAACGCACCGAAGTGGCGCGGACGTTGTAACGCTTTGCGTACAACGCCCGGGAATCGGGAGTGGGGAGTCGGGAATCGCAAAGCCTTTCCCGCTCCGCCCGGTTCTCGCGGCATTTCGATCGTTCGCGGCTTTGTGCTTTTACCATTCCCCATTCTCCATTTCCGATTCCCGGCTTCATCTATGCCTTCCCGTGATTTCAAACGTACTGACCGCATCGGTGCCGAGCTGCGCCGCGAGCTTGGCTTGCTGGTGCATGCGGCGGTGCGCGATCACGGTCTGCCGTCTGTCAGCGTGTCGGACGTGGAGATCACCCGTGACCTGGATTGGGCTACGGTGTGGGTTACTGCGTTGATGCCCGAGCAGGGGCTTCCCGCAGTGAAGGCGTTGAACGAGATGGGCCACGAGATCCGCCATGCGCTGGCGCACAGCGGCATGCGCATGCGCCGGGTGCCGGAGTTGAAGTTCAAGTACGACGACTCGGTCGACAAGGGCGAGCGCATCGAATCGTTGCTGCGCCAGCAGGCGCGCGACCTGACGCCGCCGGACGGCGACAAGCAGGATTGAACCGCAAGCCTTGGGCGCCACCGAGCCGATGAATCGCCTGCCGCGCATCCAGTTCCGTGATCTGCACGGCATCGTGTTGCTCGACAAGCCACCGGGCCTGAGTTCCAACCAGGCACTGCAGGCCGTGCGCCAGTTGCTGCGCGCGTCCAAGGGCGGCCATACCGGGGCGCTCGATCCGCTGGCCACCGGCCTGCTGCCGCTGTGTTTCGGCGAGGCGACCAAGCTGGCCGGCAGCCTGCTGGGCGCGCGCAAGGCTTACCTGGCCGAATGCCGGCTCGGCATCAGCACCGATACCGCCGACAGCGAGGGCGTAGTCGTTCAGCAACGCCCGGTGCCGAAGCTCGACGATGCAGCGATCGAGGCGGCGCTGGCCAAATTGCGCGGCCGCATCCTGCAGGTGCCGCCGATGTATTCCGCGCTGAAGCAGGGCGGCGAACGGCTGTATGCCAAGGCGCGCCGTGGCGAGACCGTGGCGGTGCCGCCGCGCGAGGTGGAGGTGTACCGGCTCGAACTGCTGGCGCGCGACGGCGACACGCTGCAGTTGCTGGTGGAATGCGGCTCCGGCACCTATGTCCGCTCGCTGGCGGTGGATCTGGGCGAGGATCTCGGTTGCGGCGCCCACCTGACCGCGCTGCGCCGGATCTGGGTGGAGCCGTTCCGCGAGCCGCAGATGGTGACTCTGGAACAGCTGCAGCAAGCGGCGGAGCAGGGTGACGAAGCCCTGCTGGCGTGGTTGCTGCCGGTATCGGCCGGGTTGTCCGATCTTCCGGTATTGCGGCTCGATGAGACGCAAAGCATGGCCATTTCACGCGGCCAGCAGATTGACTTGCCGGGCTTGCGGGAGGCAGGGCGCTGCGCGGCGTATGCCAGCGATGGCGCGTTGCTGGCGCTGCTGGAACCGGATGCCGAAGGGCGCGCGCGCATCCTGCGCGGCTTCAACCTGCCGCCGGACTGACCGATTTGCCCGGAACGCCGTTCCGCTCTTGTTGAAACACCGCTCCCATCAGTAGAATAGACAAGTTATTTCAAAGCTTTCATTCAACTAGGCGAAGCTTGCGCTTGCGTCATCACGATGATGCAAGCGCAAGCTTCGCATCGCCTTTCAAGGAAACGTATACCTCATGTCTCTTACCGCAGAACAAACCGGCAAGATCATCGCTGATTTCGGTCGCGTGCCGAACGACACCGGTTCGACCGAAGTCCAGGTGGCGCTGCTGTCCGCCCGCATCGACCATCTCACCGGCCACTTCAAGGAACACAAGCAGGATCACCATTCCCGCCGTGGCCTGCTGAAGCTGGTCAACCAGCGCAAGCGCCTGCTCAGCTATCTGAAGGATCGCGATCTTGCGCGTTACCAGACCCTGATCGAACGCCTCGGCCTGCGTCGGTAATTCGCGTGCGTTCATCCGTGAACGCAAAGATCAAGAGGCGCCCATCCGTGGGCGCACTTCTCAATCAGAGCAGGAATTAAGCACGTGGCAAAAGTAACCAAGTCATTCCAGTACGGTAACCACGAAGTCACACTGGAGACGGGCGAAATTGCCCGCCAGGCGTCCGGTGCGGTCATGGCCAGCATGGGCGGCACCGTGGTGCTGGTCACCGCGGTGGCTGCGACCAAGCAGAAGGAAGGTCAGGATTTCTTCCCGCTCACCGTCGATTACGTCGAGAAGTTCTACTCCGCCGGCCGCATCCCGGGCGGCTTCTTCAAGCGCGAAGGCCGTCCGACCGAGAAAGAGACGCTGACCTCGCGCCTGATCGATCGCCCGGTGCGCCCGCTGTTCCCGGACGACTTCAAGAACGAAGTGCAGGTCATCGCCCAGGTCGTCTCGCTGAACCCCGAGGTTGACGGCGACATCGTCGCGTTGCTTGGCGCCTCTGCCGCGCTGAGCCTGGCCGGTATCCCGTTCAAGGGTCCGATCGGCGCTGCCCGCGTCGGTTATGCCAACGGCAAGTACCTGCTGAACCCGACGGCCACCGAGCTGAAGACCTCCCAGCTGGACCTGGTCGTCGCCGGTACCGCCGGTGCCGTGCTGATGGTGGAATCCGAAGCGCAGCTGCTGTCCGAGGACGTGATGCTCGGCGCGGTGATGTTCGGTCACCAGCAGATGCAGACCGCGATCCGCGCGATCGCCGAGCTGGCTGCCGAAGCCGCCAAGCCGTCGTGGGACTGGCAGGCGCCGGCCCACAACGAGTCGCTGGTCGCTGCACTCAAGGGCGCCGTCGGCAACAAGCTGGCCGAAGCTTTCTCGGTGCGCGACAAGCTGCAGCGCCGCGACGCGATCGCCGCGATCAAGGCCGACGTGATCGACTCGCTCAAGGCGCAGGCCGAAGCCAACGGCTGGTCGTCCGGCGAGCTGTCCAAGGAATTCGGCGAGCTCGAATACCACACCATGCGCGACAGCGTGCTGAAGACCAAGGTGCGCATCGACGGCCGCCAGCTGGACGACGTGCGCGCGATCACCGCCCGTGTCGGCGTGCTGCCGCGTACGCATGGCTCCGCGCTGTTCACCCGCGGCGAGACGCAGGCGCTGGTCGTCGTCACGCTGGGCACCACGCGCGACGCGCAGATCATCGACGCGCCCGGTGGCGAGTCGAAGGATCCGTTCCTGTTTCACTACAACTTCCCGCCGTTCTCGGTGGGCGAGGCCGGCCGTTTCGGCGCGCCGAAGCGTCGCGAGATCGGCCACGGCCGCCTCGCCAAGCGCGGCGTGCAGGCGGTGAAGCCGACGATCGAGGAATTCCCGTACGTGCTGCGCGTGGTCTCGGAGATCACCGAGTCCAACGGCTCCTCGTCGATGGCTTCGGTGTGCGGCTCCTCGCTGGCGATGATGGATGCCGGTGTGCCGCTGAAGGCGCCGGTGGCCGGTATCGCGATGGGCTTGGTCAAGGAAGGCAACGACTTTGTGGTGCTGTCCGACATCCTGGGCGACGAGGATCACCTCGGCGACATGGATTTCAAGGTGGCCGGTAGCGCCGACGGCATCTCCGCGCTGCAGATGGACATCAAGATCGACGGCATCACCGAGGAGATCATGAAGGTGGCGCTGGCGCAGGCCAAGCGCGGCCGCCTGCACATCCTCGGCGAAATGAACAAGGCGCTGTCCACGGCCCGCTCGGAAATGAGCGAGTACGCCCCGCGCCTGATCACCATCAAGATCCACCCGGACAAGATCCGCGAAGTGATCGGCAAGGGCGGCGCCACGATCCGCTCGATCACCGAAGAGACCGGCACCACGATCGACATCAATGACGACGGCACCATCATCATCGGTTCGGTCAATCGCGAGGCGGGCGAAGCGGCGAAGAAGCGCATCGAGCAGATCACTTCTGACGTCGAGCCGGGCCGCATCTACGAGGGCAAGGTCGCCAAGCTGATGGACTTCGGCGCGTTCGTCACGATCATGCCGGGCAAGGATGGTCTGGTGCACGTGTCGCAGATCTCCGACGAGCGCGTCGAGAAGGTTTCCGACAAGCTGAAGGAAGGCGATATCGTCAAGGTCAAGGTGCTGGAAGTCGACAAGCAGGGCCGCATCCGCCTGTCGATGAAGGCCGTGACCGAAGAAGAGCGCGCCAGCGTCTGAGTTTTGGGACAAGGCGATTCCACAAGGCCCGGCCCATGCCGGGCCTTGTGCGTTCCGGCGCCGGTGATTTTGTGCAACGTGCTTTTGCTAGGATGGATGAACCTTGCACGAGGATGCACCGATGGCCGACCCGGCGAATGATTTCATCAGGGATTACCAGGCGCTGGCACAGCAGTCGTGGGATGCCTGGACGCGCCAGTTCCAGCAGCAACCCGCGGCGAATCCGTTCGCGCCGCCACCGGCGCCAGCCGCGGGCAACGACACGCTGGAACGCACGCTGGCCGGCCTGAAGGGATATTTCGACTGGATGCAGGCGGCCGCCGCTGGCGGCGCAGCCCAGCAGCCGACCGCCGACTGGCGCCAGCAGTTGCAGCAGATGTTCGGCGGCGCCAACCAGCCGTTTGCGCAGGCGTTCGGCGGGATCGACAGTGCCGGTGCGGAAGGCTTCGCGCGGCAATGGCAGTCCTGGTTGCAGGCGACCCAGCACAGCGGTTTCGGCGACCTGCCGGGCACGCACGGGCCGACGCCGGCGTTCGGCCTGAACCGCGAGCAGCAGATGCAGCAGCAGGCCCTGGCCACGGCGTTGCTGGAGTCGATGCAGGCATCCGCGCGCTATCAGGAACTGATCCAGCGCGCCAACACGCAGGGCATGCAGCGCCTGCAGGACAAGCTGGCCCAGCATGCCGAACCGGGCCGCCAGATCGATTCGCTGAAGGGGTTGTACGACCTGTGGGTGGACGCCTCGGAGGAAGCGTATGCCGAGATCGCGCTGTCCGACGAGTTCCGCGAGGTCTACGGCGAGATGGTCAACACGCAGATGCGCGTGCGCCAGTTGCAGCAACAGCAGACCGAACAGCTTTGCCAGCAGCTGGGCGTGCCGACGCGCGGCGAAGTGTCGAGCCTCGGCGAACGGCTGCAGGCCCTGCGCCGCGAATTCCGCGCCAGCCGGGCCGGTGCACCCGCCGATCGTGCCGACGAGATCATGGCGTTGCGCCGCGAGCTGACGGCCCTGAAACGCCAGATCAGCAGTGGTGCGGCAGCGACACCTGCGGCGAAGAAAGCCACCCCGGCGAAGCCACCGACTTCGGCGGTAAAGAAGTCCGTTTCGAAAGCCCCGGCAAAAGTGGCCCGCACGGCGGTGGCCAGCAAGACCAAGCTTGTGGCCGCATCCAAATCCCGCCCCAGTCCGCGCAAGCGCAAGTAAGGAGACTCCGCCATGTACACGCCATTGCGCATCGATCCGACCAAGGCCCTGGGCGACATCGCCACGTTCCAGCGCAAGCTCGCTGCGGGCATGGGCCATCTGCGCAGCATGCGCGAGCCCGAGTATGCGAATACTCCACGCGAACTGGTCTACAGCGAAGACAAGTTGAAGGTGTGGCATTTCACCGGCCACGGCAAGACCACCGCGAAAACCCCGCTACTGATTGTCTACGCGCTGGTCAACACGGTATGGATGACCGACCTGCAGGCCGACCGCTCGATGGTGCGCAACCTGCTGGAGCAGGGCGAGGACGTCTATCTGATCGACTGGGGCTACCCCGACGGTGCCGATCGCTGGTTGACGCTGGACGATTACATCAACGGTTATCTCGACCGTTGCGTCGATGCCGTGCGCGCGCGTCACGAACTCGATGCGATCAACCTGCTTGGCATCTGCCAGGGCGGCGCGTTCTCGCTGTGCTACACCGCGCTGCACGCGGACAAGGTCAAGAACCTGATCACCATGGTCACGCCGGTGGATTTCCACACGCCGGACAACATGCTGTCGAGCTGGTGTCGCAACATGGACGTGGACCTGTTCGTCGACACCATGGGCAATATCCCCGCCGGGCTGATGAACTACGTCTACCTCACGTTGAAGCCGGTGCGGCTGAACCAGCAGAAGTACATCGGCATGGTCGACATCCTCGACAACCCGACCGAGCTGGAGAACTTCCTGCGCATGGAGCGCTGGATCTTCGATTCGCCGGATCAGGCCGGCGAAGCGTTCCGCCAGTTCATCAAGGATTTCTACCAGGGCAACAAGCTGGTCAAGGGCACGCTCGAAATCGGTGGCCGGCCGGTGGACCTGGGCATGATCACCCAGCCGGTGTTGAACATCTTCGCCGAGCAGGATCACCTGGTGCCGCCGGATGCGTCGCGCGCCCTGGGCAAGCATGTCGGCACCACCGACTACACCCAGCTCGCGTTCAAGGGCGGCCACATCGGCATCTACGTATCCGGCCGCGCCCAGCGTGAGGTGCCGCCGGCGATCCATCAGTGGCTGCGCCAGCGCGGGTGAATCGCGTGCCAGCGGGCGATCGCCTGTCGTGCGAAATGCACGCACGACAGGCGATAATGAACGAATGACCGCATCCGCCGAAACCCACGATTCCATCCGCGCCGTGCAGTGGCAGGGCGATCACCTGCGCCTGCTCGATCAGCGCCTGCTGCCTGGCGAAGAACGCTGGATCGATTGCCGCGACGCGGCCCAGGTGACCCAGGCGATCCGTGATCTGGCCGTGCGCGGCGCGCCGGCAATCGGTATTGCCGCGGCATGGGGCGTGGCGATGGCTGCGCAGCAAGGCGCACCACTGGAGCCGGTGCTGGCGATGCTACGCGCAGCGCGGCCCACCGCGGTGAACCTGATGTGGGCGCTGGACCGGATGAAGAAGCGCATCGCCGCCGGCGCCGACGCCGATGCGCTGTTGCGTGAAGCGCAGGCGATCCAGGACGAAGACCTGGCCGCGAACCGCCGCATGGGCGAGCTGGGCGCCGCGTTGATCGCCCCCGGCTCGGGCGTGCTGACTCACTGCAACACCGGCTCGCTGGCCACCGCCGGCTATGGCACCGCGCTGGGCGTGATCCGCGCCGGTGTGGCGGCGGAACGCATCGCGCGGGTCTACGCCGGCGAGACCCGGCCATGGCAGCAAGGCGCCCGGTTGACCATGTGGGAACTGGTGCGCGACGGCATTCCGGCCCAGCTGATCGCCGACTCCGCCGCGGCGCACCTGATGAAATCCGGTGCCGTGCAATGGGTGATCGTGGGCGCCGACCGCATCGCCGCGAACGGCGACACCGCAAACAAGATCGGCACCTACCAGCTGGCGATCGCGGCGAAGTATCACGGCGTGAAGTTCATGGTGGTGGCGCCGTCCTCCACCGTCGACATGGCCACCGGCAGCGGCGAGGAAATCGAGATCGAGTTGCGCGACCCGGCCGAGCTGCTCAGCACCGCCGGCCACCGCACCGTGGTCGAAGGCGCACAGGCATGGAACCCGGTGTTCGACGTGGCGCCGGCGGAATTGATCGACGCGATCGTTACCGAGCGCGGCGTGATCGAGCGGCCGAACAGCATCGCGATGCAGGTGATGTTCGGATGCTGAAGTTGTCGCGCGAGGTCGCGTTGTTGCGGCCGATGGCGCGTTTGGCCTGCTGGTCGACGCCATCGTCGTGTGGGTTCTGGTGAACTTTCCGAGCCTGCACCGGTGGCCTTCGCTGGCCGCGGCGACCGGTTCGGCGATCGCCGCGCTGGTCAATTTTTCGACAGCCCGCGGAATGCTTTTCAAGCGTTCCGGGACGGCGGTGTAAGTTATTGATTTTCAATAGTTAAATCCTGTCTTTTTGATACCGTTCGTGATACACTCCTCGGGTTGATTTCGGGTCGCTTGCGTACGCGCTTGAGGCGCGGCGCCAGCGCCCTTTTTTCGTTATCAGGGAAGCCGATCAATGGCAGAACTCGCCAAAGAAATCATTCGCGTCAACATCGAAGACGAGATGCGCCAGAGCTATCTCGATTACGCCATGAGCGTGATCGTGGGCCGGGCCCTCCCGGATGTCCGCGATGGCCTGAAACCCGTGCATCGCCGCGTATTGTTCGCGATGAACGAACTCGGCAACGTGTGGAACAAGCCGTACAAGAAATCGGCCCGCGTGGTCGGTGACGTGATCGGTAAGTACCATCCGCACGGCGACCAGTCGGTGTACGACGCGATCGTGCGCATGGCGCAACCGTTTTCGCTGCGCTACATGCTGGTCGACGGCCAGGGCAACTTCGGCTCGGTCGATGGCGACAGCGCCGCCGCGATGCGATACACCGAGGTGCGCATGTCGCGCCTCACCCACGAGATGCTGGCCGATATCGACAAGGAAACCGTCGACTTCGGTTTCAACTACGACGAAAGCGAGCGCGAACCGCTGGTGCTTCCCGCCCGCGTGCCGAGTCTGCTGATCAACGGCTCCGCCGGCATCGCGGTGGGCATGGCCACCAACATCCCGCCGCACAATCTCAACGAGGTGGTTGCGGCGACGATGGCGTTGATCGACGAGCCGTCGCTGTCGATCGACGACCTGATGCACTACATCCCGGGGCCGGATTTTCCGACCTACGGCATCATCAACGGCTCGTCCGGCATCATCGAGGCGTACCGCACCGGCCGCGGCCGCATCCTGGTGCGCGCGAAGGCCGAGGTCGAGACCGAGAAGAACGGTCGCGAGACGATCATCGTCCACGAGTTGCCGTACCAGGTGAACAAGGCGCGGTTGATCGAGAAGATCGCCGAGCTCGTCAAGGAAAAGAAGCTCGAAGGCATCAGTGAACTGCGCGACGAGTCCGACAAGGACGGCATGCGCATCGTCATCGAGATCCGCAAGGATGCGATGGGCGACGTGGTGCTGAACAACCTGTTCCAGCAGACCCAGATGCAGGTGACCTTCGGCATCAACATGGTCGCCTTGCTGGACGGCCAGCCGCGCCTGCTGAACCTAAAGGACATTCTCGAAGCGTTCATCCGCCATCGGCGCGAGGTGGTTACCCGTCGCACCATTTTCGAGCTGCGCAAGGCACGTGCCCGCGCGCATATCCTCGAAGGCCTGACCGTGGCGCTGGCCAACATCGACGAGATGATCGAGCTGATCAAGACCTCGGCGTCGCCGGCCGAGGCGCGCGAGCGCATGACGGCGCGGCGCTGGGAAGCCGGTCTGGTGCGTGCCTTGCTTTCGGCCACCGGCGCGGCGGCGTCGCGGCCGGAGGAGATGGATCCGCGCGACGGCCTGAAAGACGACGGCTACCAGCTGTCCGAAGCGCAGGCGCTGGAAATTCTGGCGATGCGCCTGCATCGCCTGACCGGACTGGAGCAGGAAAAGCTTTCCGACGAATACAAGCTGATCCTGGAAACCATCCGCGGTCTGATCGAGATCCTGGAAAACCCCGATCGCCTGCTCGAAGTGATTCGTGGCGAGCTGGAAGCGGTCAAGGCCGAATTCGGCGATGCCCGTCGCACCGAAATCCAGCATTCGCAGGAGGACCTCAACGTCCTCGACCTGATCGCGCCGGAAGACATGGTGGTGACCCTGTCGCACACCGGCTACGTCAAGCGCCAGCCGGCCAGCACCTACCGTTCGCAGAAACGCGGAGGCAAGGGCCGCTCGGCGTCTGCGTTGAAGGACGAAGACGTCGTCGAGCAGCTGTGGGTGGTCAACACGCACGACACCCTGCTCACCTTCACCAGCACCGGTCGCGTCTACTGGCTCAAGGTTTACCAGATCCCGGAATCCGGTCCGGGCGCGCGCGGCAAGCCGATCATCAACCTGTTGCCGCTGGGCGAGGGTGAGAAGGTGCAGGCGGTGCTGCCGGTGCGCGAATACACCGATGATCGCTTCGTGTTCTTCGCGACGAGGCAAGGCACGGTCAAGAAGACCCCGCTGACCGAGTTCGCGTTCCAGCTGCAGAAGGGCAAGCTGGCGATCAAGCTGCATGACGGCGACGCGCTGGTCAACGTCGAAATGACCGACGGCAACAGCGATATCCTGATGTTCGCCTCCAACGGCAAGGTCAATCGTTTCGACGAGAACACCGTGCGCTCGATGGGCCGTACCGCCGCCGGTGTGCGCGGCATGAAGCTGGCCAAGGACGCCCATGTGGTATCGCTGATCGTGGCTGCCGAGGGCGACATCCTCACCGCGACCGAGCGTGGCTACGGCAAGCGCACCCAGCTGGTCGAGTTCACCAAGAAGGGCCGCGGTACCCAGGGCGTGATCGGCATCCAGTGCTCCGAGCGCAATGGCGCACTGGTCGGCGCCGTGCAGGTCACCGAGGCGCACGAGCTGATGCTGATCTCCGACCAGGGCACCCTGGTGCGTACCCGCGTGGCGGAAGTCTCGCAGCTCGGCCGCAACACCCAGGGCGTCACCCTGATCCGCCTGCCCGCCGACGAAACGCTGGTCAGCGTGATGCGGCTGGATGCGGAAGAGGACAATGGCGAGGGTGCCGAAGTCGTCGACGCCGATGCTCCGGCCGGTGACACTGGTTCCAGTGACGTCGAGCCGACAGTTACCGACGAATGAGCTTGGTGCAGTCCTGAATCGAAAAACCCAGGCGATGCCGGGGTTTTTTGTTGCCGGATCCAGGCCCGCCTCAGTGGGCGATTGCCGCCAGCATTGCCTCCGCGCTGGAAACCCGCAGCTCGCCGGGTGCCTCCACCTGCAGCAGGCGAACCACGCCATCTTCCGCATACAGCGCGAAACGGCGGGTGCGCAGGCCCATGCCGAAGGCGGTGCCGTCCAGTTCCAGTCCCAGTGCGCGGGTGAAGCTGGCGTTGCCGTCGGCGAGCATCAGCAGGCCCGCGGGGACCTGCTGCGAAGCAGCCCAGGCCTGCATCACGTAACCGTCGTTGACGGCCAGGCACATCACGCTGATGCCACGTTGCTGGAACTCGGCGAAGTGCGCCGAGTAGCCGGGCAGGTGCTTGTTCGAGCAAGTCGGGGTGAACGCGCCGGGCACGCCGAACAGCAGCGCCTTTCGTCCGGCGAACAAGACGGCGGACTGGGCCGGGCGGATGTCGCCGTCGATGACCTGGATGGTGGTATCGGGAATCGTGTCGCCAGGCTGGATGCTCATGCGGGTCTCGGGGAGAGGGAGAACCCCATCATGCTAATCGCGCGGCGGCGGACTGTCGCCTTGAATCGTTCGCCGCAGCACCTATTTTCTGGATCGGGCGGTGAGCGAGGCAACGGTTCGAGCCGGCAGCGGGTCAAGAAGACACCGGCGACGCCGCGACGCATTACCATCGATACCTGTTGCCGAGTCGGGTGCAGTTGCTGCCCGCGGCGGAGTCGATTTGCCGCGGGTTCTGTGTGAGCCGGGGAGTGTTCGTGGAATTCAAAGACTATTACGAGATATTGGGTGTGAAGCCCGATGCGAGCGAGGCCGAGATCAAGACGGCGTATCGCAAGCTGGCGCGCAAATATCACCCGGACAAGAACAAGGAAGCCGGCGCCGAGGAGAAGTTCAAGGCGGTCAACGAGGCCAACGAAGTGCTCAAGGACGCCGAGAAGCGGCGTTCGTATGATCAGTTGCGCGCCGGTGGCTACCGGCAGGGCGAGCAGTTCCGCCCGCCGCCGGGCTGGCAGGGGCAGCAGGGTTTCGGCGGCGGCGACGATGGCGACTTCAGCGATTTCTTCGAGAGTCTGTTCGGCCGCGGTGCCGCCGGCGGCCATCGGGGGCAGCCGCGGCCGCGTCGCGGTCACGACGTGCAGGCCTCGGTGCAGATTGACCTGCAGACCGCGTTCGACGGCGGCCGCACGCGGCTGTCGATGCACGACCCGGCCGGCAGCGAGCGCGTGCTGGAAGTGAAGATCCCGGCAGGGATCCAGCCGGGACAGGTGATCCGCCTGTCCGGCCAGGGTCGGAGCGGCATGGCCGGCGGGCCGAACGGCGACCTGCTGCTGGAAGTGGGTATCCGCGACGATGCGCGTTTCCGTCTGGACGGCCGCAACGTGGTGCACGTGCTGCCGATCGCCCCGTGGGAGGCTGCGCTGGGAGCCACCGTGCCGGTGCCGACCCTGGCTGGCACGGTCGATCTGCGCATTCCGGCCGGTTCGCAGTCGGGCCGCAAGCTGCGCCTGAAGGGGCGGGGCATGCCCGGCGCGAATCCGGGCGACCAATTGGTGGAACTGTCGATCCGCGCGCCGGCGGCCGACAACGACGAACAGCGTGCCGCCTACGAGGCGCTGCGCGAGGAGTTCGCGGACTTTGATCCGCGTCGCTGAGTCGCGCGGTCGGTGCAAATGAAAACGGCGCCTGCGGGCGCCGTTTTTCGCGAAGCTGGATCGTCAACGATCAGCCCGGCAGGAATTCCTGCAGCGCCTTGAGCAGTTCCTCTTCCTTGATCGGCTTCGTCACGTAGGCCTTGGCGCCCTGGCGCATGCCCCAGACTTTGTCGGTCTCCTGATCCTTGGTGGTCACCAGGATGATCGGGATATGCGCGGTCTCGGCGTTCTTGCTGATCGTGCGGGTAGCCTGGAAGCCGTTGAGGTTGGGCATGACCACGTCCATCAGGATCAGGTCGGGCTTTTCCGCCTTGGCCACTTCCACGCCAGCGGCGCCGTCTTCGGCGGAAAGGGTTTCATGCCCGAGTTTTTCGACGATCCGCTTGATGCCAAGCAGTTGTGACGGGGAGTCGTCGACGATCAGGATGCGTGCCATAAGCTAAAAGTCCCCTGCGAGTTTCGTTGATTCTAAGCCGTGGTGATGGTACTTCCAAGCGCGGTTTCGTCAAACCGCGCCCGCGATGCGCACCAGGGTGCGCCCGAACGAGTCGCCAGCGAGCATACGCGCAAATACGCCGGGCAGTTCATCGAGACCCGCTTCGCGGGTGACGATGCGATCCAGATGCTGCGGTTTCCAGTCGCTGGCGAGGTGCTGCCAGATCCTGTCGCGGAGGTCGCGGGCGGTGCCGGCCGAGGCGACCCCGAGCAGGCTCACGCCGCGGATGATGAACGGCATCACCGTACTGTCGAAGGCGATGCCGCCGGCATTGCCGCAGATCGCCACGTTGCCGTACGGACTGGTCAGCGGCAGCAGGCCGCTGAGCATGCTGCCGCCGACGCTGTCCAGCGCGCCGCCGAAGCGGGCCGAATCCATCGGCTTGCCGCTGAAGGCGAGCTGGTGGCGGTCGATGCATTCGCCGGCGCCAAGCTCGCGCAGAAAATCGAAATGCCCGGCCTTGCCGCTGATCGCATGCACTTCGTAGCCGGCGCGGCTGAAGATGTCGATCGCCAGCATGCCGACGCCGCCGCTGGCGCCGGTCACCGCAATCGGCCCCAGTGCCGGCGTCTGCCGGTTGTCTTGCATGCGCAGCAGCGCCAGCGCAGCGGTGAAGCCGGCGGTGCCGATGATCATGCTCTCGCGCAGGCTCAAGCCGGGCGGTAGCGGAATCGCCCAGCGCGCATCGAGGCGCGCGTATTCGCCGTAGCCGCCGTCGCGCGTCTCGGAGAGGCCGCTGCCGGTGCACAGCACCGCGTCGCCTTCCTTGAATGCGGGATCGGTCGAGGCGACCACGTGGCCGGCCACGTCGATGCCGCCGTTGAGCGGGTAGGTGCGCAGGATCCGGCCCTTGCCGGTGCCGGCCAGCGCGTCCTTGTAGTTGACCGAGGAGTACGCAACCTTGACCAGCACCTCGCCGGGCGACAGCGCGCCGGTGTCCATGCTCTCGACGCCGGCGCGGTGGCCGGTGTCGTCGTGGTGGATGCGGAAAGCGCGAAAGGCGGTCATGTCGATGTCCCGTGGCGGTTGTTCAGGCGCTGACGCTGCTGGTGTCGATCCACTTGGGGATGTAACTGCCCTGGTAGACCTGCATCCAGTCGAACAGCGCGGTCATGTCGTCGCCGAACCAGATGCTGTCGCGTTGCTCGGCGCGCACGAAGTTCTCGTCGACCATGTGCTCCATCATCGTGCGCAGGTCGCGGTAGTAGCCGCGCACGTCGAGGAAGGCGCAGGGATAGCGGTGCAGGCCCAGTTGTGCCCAGGTCAGCATCTCGAACATCTCGTCCATCGTGCCGAAGCCGCCGGGCAGGGCGACGAACGCGTCGGACAGCTCGTACATGCGCGTCTTGCGCTGGTGCATGGTCTCGACGACCACCAGTTCGCTCAGGCCGGGATGGGCCACTTCAAGTTCCACCAGCTGGCGAGGAATCACCCCGATGACCCTGCCGCCGCCGGCGAGCACCGCGTCGGCCACCACGCCCATCAGGCCGACCTTGCCGCCGCCGTAGACCAGCGCGATGCCGCGTCGGGCCATTTCCGTACCGAAGGCGCGTGCCTGCTCGGCGTACTCGGGATGTCGGCCGCTGCTGGAGCCGCAGTAGACACAGATGGCAGTGGGTTGGGGCATGAGGGCTGCCTTGGTGACTACGCGGAAACGTCAATGGTCGTCATTCCCGCGAAAGCGGGAATCCATCTTGACCTTGTCGTGCGGGCACAGTGGATTCCCGCTTTCGCGGGAATGACGGCTGAGTGGCAACACAAGTGGGCTGCTGTCGAGCGAAGCCCCTGGATCCCGGAACCAACATGCATCAATAGTGTTGTCCGGGATGAGTGCATCCTGCGCTCAATTGCCCTTGTGGATGGCGCGCTTGTCGACCGACAACGCGGCCTCGTGCACGGCTTCGGAGAGGGTCGGGTGGGCGTGGACGATGCGCGCCAGATCCTCGGACGAGCCCTTGAACTCCATCGCCACCACGCACTCGGCGATCAGCTCGGAGACGCCCGGGCCGACCATGTGCACGCCGAGAATGCGATCGGTTTCCGCGTGGGCGAGCATCTTCACCTGGCCGACCGCCTCGTTCATCGCGACGGCGCGACCGATCGCGGCGAACGGGAAGCTGCCGACCTTGTACGGGATGCCGGCGTCCTTCAATTCCTTTTCGGTCTTGCCGGCCCAGGCGATTTCCGGCTCGGTGTAGATCACCCACGGGATGGTGTCGTAGTTGACGTGGCCGGCCTTGCCGGCGATCCACTCGGCCACTGCGACGCCTTCCTCGGAACCCTTGTGCGCCAGCATCGGGCCGCGCACGGCGTCGCCGATCGCCCACACGCCGTCGACGCCGGTGTGGTTGTGCTCGTCCACCGCGATGCGGCCGCGCTCGTCCAGCTTCACGCCGGTGTCGTCGGCCAGCAGGCCGGCGGTATAGGCACGGCGGCCCACGGCGACCAGCAGCTTGTCGACGACGAGCTTCTGCTCGCCGTCCTTGTCGGTGTAGGTGAGGTGCACGCCGTCCTTCTTCACCTCGGCCTTGTTGAGCTTGGCGTTGAGCTTGATGGTCAGGCCCTGCTTGGCGAATTCCCTGGCGGCGACCTTGGCCACGTCGGCATCGGCGACCGAGAGGAACTCCGGCAGCGCCTCGATGATGGTGACGTCGGCGCCGAGGCGCTTCCACACGCTGCCCAGCTCCAGACCGATCACGCCGGCGCCGATCACGCCGAGGCGCTTCGGCACTTCGGTGAAGTCCAGCGCGCCGGCGTTGTCGACGATCGCCTTGCCGTCGAACTTGGCGAACGGCAACTCGATCGGCACCGAGCCGGAGGCGAGGATCACGTTGGTGGCGCTGATCGTCTGCTTGGCGCCGTCTGCCCCGGTGATCTCGACGTTGTTTTCTTTGAGCAATTTGCCGGTACCGAAGTACGGCGTGACCTTGTTCGCCTTGAACAGCTGCGCCACGCCGCCGGTGAACTGCTTGACGATCTTGTCCTTGCGGCCGACGAAGGTGGACACGTCGATCTTCGCGTTGTCGGCGGTGATGCCATGCACGCCGAAGTTGTGCGTGAGGTTGTGGAATTGGCGCGAGGAGTCGAGCAGCGCCTTGGACGGGATGCAGCCCACGTTGAGGCAGGTGCCGCCGAGCGCCTGCTTGCCGTCCTTGCCGGCGAACGCGTCGACGCAGGCGGTCTTCAAGCCCAGCTGTGCGGCGCGGATCGCAGCCACATAGCCGGCCGGGCCGGCGCCGATGACGATGACATCGAATTTTGATTGTTCGCTCATTGCATTCACTCACGGGATTCGGGATTGGGGATTCGGGATTCGTAAGAGCTAAAGGCGATCGGCGCCGAGGCGAGTCCCGAATGTCGCGCGGGACCCGGGCGGGGTGGGGATTCGAAAGGGCGCCAGGTGCGCGCTTTTCCGAATCCCGAATCCCAAATCCCGAATCCCGGATGTTGCTCGGCCTTACAGGCCGAGCAACATCCTCTGCGGATTCTCCAGCTGGTTCTTGATATCCACCAGGAACAGCACTGCGTCCTTGCCGTCGATGATGCGGTGGTCGTAGCTGATCGCGATGTACATCATCGGCGCGGCGATGATCTGGCCGTTCTCGACGATGGCGCGTTCCTTGATCGTGTGCATGCCCAGGATGGCGCTCTGCGGCGGATTGACGATCGGGGTGGACAGCAACGAACCGAAGGTGCCGCCGTTGGTGATGGTGAACGTGCCGCCCTGCAGGTCGTCCAGCGACAGCTTGTTCGCGCGCGCCTTGGTGGCGTAGTCGGCGATGCCCTTCTCGACATCGGCGAAGCTCATGTCCTGCACGTCGCGCAGCACCGGCGTGACCAGGCCCTTGTCGGTGGACACGGCGATCGAGATGTCCTGGTAGCCGTGGTAGATCACGTCGTTGCCGTCGACCGACGCGTTGACGAACGGGTAGCGCTTCAGCGCTTCGGCGGCGGCCTTGACGAAGAAGCTCATGAAGCCGAGCTTGACGCCGTGTTCCTTCTGGAACGCGTCGCCGAGTGCCTTGCGCATCTTCACCACTTCGCTCAGGTTCACTTCGTTGAACGAGGTGAGCATGGCGATCGAGTTCTTCGACTGCATCAGGCGCTCGGCGATGCGTGCGCGCATGCGGGTCATCGGCACGCGCTCTTCCGGACGCGAGCCCGGGGTCGGCTTCGCCGCCGGTGCGGCGGCGGCAGGGGCCGCCGTGCCACCCTTGCCGTAGTTGACCAGGTCTTCCTTGGTCACGCGGCCGTCGCGACCGGTGCCGGCGACCTTGGACGGGTCGATCTTCTCTTCGGTGGCCACGCGCAGGCCGGCCGGGGAAAGACCCTCGGCGCCCTTGGCGGCAGCCGTCGGCGCGGCCGGCGCGGGAGCGGCAGCCGCCGGTGCCGGCGCGGCAGCTGCGGGAGCCGGCGCGGCGGCAACAGCGCCTTCCTCGATGATCGCGATGATCTGCTCGCTGTTCACCGTGTCGCCGACCTGGTGGCGGATTTCCTTCAGCACGCCGTCGACCGGCGAGGGCACTTCCAGCACCACCTTGTCGGTTTCGAGGTCGACCAGGTTCTCGTCGCGCTTCACCGCGTCGCCGGCCTGCTTGTGCCAGCTGGCGATGGTGGCGTCGGAGACGGACTCGGGCAGGACGGGGACTTTGAGTTCGATGGACATGCGTGATCCTTGGGTCTTTATTCTGCGGAGTGGTCGGTGCCGACCGGCGTGCTGAGCGCCTGTTCGACGAGTGCTGCCTGTTCGGCGACGTGGGTGTTGTGGTGACCGGCGGCCGGTGCCGGCGAGCGTGCGCGCCCTGCGTACGAGAGACTGTGCTTGGCTCCGATGCAGGCCTGCAGGTGGTGGCGGATCTGGAACCAGGCGCCCTGGTTCATCGGTTCTTCCTGGCACCAGATCACTTCCTTGGCGGAAGGATACTTGTCCAGTTCGGCGCTGACTTCGGTGCGCGGGAACGGATACAGCTGCTCGACGCGCACGATCGCCACGTCGGCCAGCCCGCGCTTGTCGGCTTCCTCCAGCAGGTCGTAGTAGACCTTGCCGGAGCACAGCACGACGCGCTTGACCTTCTTCGCGGCCAGCTCGCGATGCTCGCCGATCACCAGCTGGAAGCTGCCGTTGGCCAGTTCGTCCAGCGTGGACACCGCCAGCTTGTGGCGCAGCAGCGACTTCGGCGTCATCACGATCAGCGGCTTGCGCGCGGCACGCAGCATCTGCCGCCGGATCATGTGGAAATCCTGCGCCGGCGTGGTCGGCACGCAGACCTGCATGTTGTCCATCGCGCACAGCTGCAGGAAGCGTTCGAGGCGCGCGGAGGAATGCTCCGGGCCCTGGCCTTCGTAGCCGTGCGGCAACAACAGCACCAGGCCGCACAGGCGGTTCCACTTCGCTTCACCGGAGCTGATGAACTGGTCGATCACCACCTGCGCGCCGTTGGCGAAGTCGCCGAACTGGGCTTCCCAGATGTTGAGCGTGTCGGGGTCGGTAGTGGAGTGGCCGTACTCGAACGCCATCACCGCTTCTTCGCTGAGCAGCGAGTCGATCACTTCGACGTCGGCACCATCACGAATGTTTGCCAGCGGCAGGTAGGTGTGGCCGTCCTTCTGGTCATGTAGTACCGCATGGCGGTGGAAGAACGTGCCGCGGCCGGAATCCTGGCCGACCAGGCGCATGTCGAAACCGCCCTCGACCAGGGTGGCGTAGGCGAGGTTTTCGGCGAAGCCCCAGTCGGCCGGCAGTTCGCCCGCGGCCATCTTGCGGCGGTCGTCGTAGATCTTCGCCACGCGCGCCTGCAGGGTGATGTCGGCCGGCAGGGCGAGGATCTGGCTGGAGAGTTTCTGCAGCTTCTGCTTCGGCACCGTGGTGTCGGTCGGCATGGACAGCTTGCCGCCGAGGAAACGGGCCCAGTCGACGTGGCCGTCGCGAACCGGCGCGGCGTCCAGCTCGGTCATCGGCGCGCCGGCTTCCAGGCGGTCGCGGTAGGCCTCGAACTGCTTCTGCGCATCGCCGTCGGCCAGCACGCCTTCCTTCACCAGCTGCTGCTGGTACAGGTCGCGCGCGGTCGGGCGCTTGCGGATGATCTGGTACATCACCGGTTGCGTGGCGGCCGGCTCGTCGGCCTCGTTGTGGCCGTGGCGGCGGTAGCAGACCAGGTCGATCACCACGTCCTTGCGGAACGTCTTGCGGAATTCGTAGGCAAGCCGGGTCACCAGGATCACCGCTTCCGGGTCGTCGCCGTTCACGTGCAGCACCGGCGCGTTGACCATCTTGGCCAGGTCGGTGCAGTACATGGTGGAACGGGCGTCCTGCGGATTGGAGGTGGTGAAGCCGACCTGGTTGTTGATCACGATGTGCAGGCTGCCGCCGATCTTGAAGCCGCGCGCCTGCGACATGTTGAACAGTTCCATGTTCACGCCCTGGCCGGCCAGCGCCGCGTCGCCGTGGATCAGCACGGCCATCGACTGCGTGTGCATGGTGTCGCGGCGGCGGGTCTGGCGCGCATGCACCGAACCGGTCACCACCGGGTTGACGATCTCCAGGTGCGACGGGTTGAACGCCAGCGCCACGTGCACGCCGCCCTTGGGCGTCTTGACGTCGGCGGAAAAGCCCATGTGGTACTTCACGTCGCCGGAGTGGGCCGGGTCGTCGGGGTGCTCGAACTTGCCCTCGAACTCGTCGAACAAAGTCTTCGGCGGCTTGCCCAGGATGTTGACCAGCACGTTGAGGCGGCCGCGATGGGCCATGCCGATCACCAGTTCCTTGATGCCATTGTCGCCGGCGGCGCGCACCACGTCGTCGAGCATCGGGATCAGGCTGTCGCCGCCTTCCAGCGAGAAGCGCTTCTGGCCGACGTATTTCGTGTGCAGGTAGCGCTCCAGGCCCTCGGCGGCGGTGAGGCCGTCCAGCACGCGTTGCTTGCCGGCCTTGTCCAGGCCGCTCTGGCCGCTGGCCTGCTCGAGTCGGCTGTAGATCCAGTTGCGCTGCTCGTGGTTGCTGATGTGCATGAACTCGGCGCCGATCGTGCTGGCGTAGGTCTTCTGCAGGCGGGCCAGCAGGTCGCGCAGTTTCAAGCGCTGGCCGCTGCCGGCGTAGTTGCCGGTGTCGAATTCGGTGTCGAGGTCGGCGTCGGAAAGGCCGTGGAAGGCGAGGCCGAGATCCGGTGCCGGCATCTTCTCGGCCAGGCCGAGCGGATCGAGCTCGGCGGCAAGGTGGCCGCGCGAGCGGTAGGCGGTGAGCAGGCGCAGCACGCCGGCCTGCTTGCGCGCGTGCTCGTCGCTCATCGGCACGCTGGCGACGCCGTTGTGGCGCTGCTTTTGTGCGGCCTCGATGCGCGCAATGGCCGCGGTATGGGAGACGTCTCCCGACTCGCGGCCCTTGAAGGATGCAAAGTAGTTGGCCCATTCGGCGGGCACCGCCGAGGCATCGGCTAGCCAGGCGTCGTAGAGCGATTCGACGTAATCGGCGTTGTCGCCAGCGAGTTGGGAGGAGTCGAAGAACTCGCGGATCAGGTTTGTAGTCACGTCACCACCGGCAGGGAAAGGATGCTTGCAGCCATCCGTGTGACCTTTGAAGTCGCGGTTCCCGGTCGGTTTTCAAGCCCGACAGGCCGCTTGTACGGATGACTGGGGAGAATCCCGACGATTATAGCCTTTGCCTGCTGCGACGCGGCAACCTGCGAGCCGTCTGGAATGGTCTGTCGGTGGGCATTTCAGACGATGGTCTAACGAGCATTTCGTCGCAGGCAACGGTTTCATGCGCTTTGTCGCGGGCATGGGCAGCCAGGCAGGCGAAAACTCCGGGCCAGCTGCGGTTCAGTCGGCTCAGATGCCCAGCGCCTGCAGCTCGCTGGCCGGTTCGGCGCGTTCCCATACTTCGTCGAAGTGCTGCTGCAGCGGTGCCTGGCTGGCGCGGTCGTGGCGGGCGGCGCGGCCTTGCGCGCGATCGGCCTCGGGCAGGAACAGGTAACCGCCGGCGTCGTTGAGCAGGTAGGCCGAGATGTAGGCCAGGTCGGCTTCCTCCACCGGTGTGCGGATCTGGATCGCACTGGACAGGCGCTGCGCCAGCGCGACCAGCCGATGGTCGCTGCGCAGCGCGGCGGCCGGGTCGTGCAGCAGGATGCGGATCTGCGCGCCGCGGCCGGAGATCGCGATGCGCCGCAGTTCGGCCAGTTCTTCCGCGCTGGCGTAGACATCGTTGCCCAGCAACGGCAGGTAGATGGACAGCCGGTGCCGCGCGTCGCGCAGCAGTTGCAGACGCGCTTCGGCAGTCTCGCCGCGCGTGCCGGCGGGCAGTGCGCCGATGTCGCGCAGCGGTTCTGCTTCGTCGGTATCCGCGGGCAGGGCCAGGCGCATCGCCCGGTGCGGCAGGCCGGCGTCCTCGAACTCCTCGCCGTACGCGACGAAATCCTCGCGCTCGTAGAAACCGATGGCGCTGACCTGGGCGTCCAGCGCCACTTCCGGCCAGCCTTGCGCGCGGGCGCGGGCGACCAGTTCGCGCAGCAACGCCACGCCGACGCCGCGACCGCGCCACTCCTGCAGCACGGCCATGCGGCCGATCTTGTGTGCGGGCGTGAGCCGGCCGCAACCGATCGGCCGGCCGGCGTCGTCGCGTGCCAGCACGTGCCAGCAATCCCCATCGAGCCCGTCGCGCTCGCGCTGCTCGGGCACGCCTTGTTCCTGGATGAACACGCTGCCGCGCAGGTCGAGCAGGGCGCTGCGCTGGTTCTCGCGTGACCAGTCGGCGATCTCGATGTGGAAGTCCTGCAGCTTCATCGGCGTCGGCGCGATTTGCGTGGCAGCAGATGGCCGTCGTTGACCAAGGCCAACAACAGATGGCGTTCGACCGCGTCGAGCATGCCGTCGACGGTGAGCGCACGCTGCTCGCACAACTGCTGCGCCAGCGCGGGCGTGGCGGGGTAGGCGTGGCCGCTGACGTACAGCGTGCAGGCGGACTTGCCGCGGCTCCAGGCCAACCGCGACCAGGGGTGGCGCAGCAACTGCGCGCCGGCGTCGAGCTGCTTGGCCAGCGCGGCCTCGTCCAGCGGCTTTTCCAGCGGCGCCGGTGCCTGCGCGTTGCGGTAGCGCGTGATGAAGCGGCCGAACCAGTCGCGCAGCATGTCGTCGCGCAGGGCGGCGGCGAATGGCAGCGCATCCTTCAGGCGTTCGATCGCGGCGCGGTCGATCTCGCCGGTGGCGGTGGCCGGCTTGAGGTCCGGATCGGCGTAGCGCAATTCTTCCGGCAGGTGCTCGGCGATGAAGTCGGCCAGGTCGCCGGTCAGCTCGGCCTGCGACGGTGCGCGCATGCCGATCGAGAACGTCATGCACGGCCCACCGAACGCCACGCCGTCGTGCGGCACGCCCGGCGGCAGGTACAGCATGTCGCCCGGTTCGAGCAGCCATTCGTGGGTCGATTCGAAGTGCACCAGCTGCTTGAGTTCCACGTCGTGGCGGAACGCCTTCGGCGCCAGCGGGTCGTCGCTGATCGCCCAGTGGCGCGACCCCAAGCCCTGCAGCAGGAACACGTCGTACTGGTCGACGTGGGCGCCGACACCGCCGCCGGGCTCGGCGTAGGAGACCATCACGTCGTCCACGCGCCAGCTCGGCAGGAAGCCGAAATGCTGCAGCAGGCCGGCGACGTCCGCGTCCCACTTGTCGACATCCTGCACCAGCAGGGTCCAGTTGCTGTCCGGGGTCTTGGCGAAGTCGGCCTCGCTCAGCGGGCCGGAGTTGACGTGCCAACGGTCGCGCTTCTCGTCGTGCACGATCAGCCGAGCCAGCGCGGCCGGTTCGCAGGCCAGGCCGGCCAGGTCGTCCGGCTGCAGCGGCGGCTGGAAGTCGGGGAAGGCGTTGCGGATCAGCAGTGGGCGCTTCTGCCAGTAGTCGCGCAGGAAACGGGCGGGCGACATGCCCAGCGGCTGCTTCGCGGAGCCACGGACTTCGATCGGAAAGGGGGCTGGCTTGGTCATTCGCGCATTGTAGCGGCGACCGGCATGGCTTCTGACGGAAATCTTCACCTGGGCGGGAGCATGATCGCGCGACGGTTTTTTCCCCAGCCTGCCGGAGCACTCCCATGATCTACGACAGCATCCTCGACACCATTGGCAACACGCCGATCATCCGGCTCCACCGCCTCGCCCCGAAGCACGTCGAACTCTACGTGAAGGTGGAGGCGTTCAACCCGGCCGGCTCGGTGAAGGACCGGCTCGCCCTGGCGATCATCCTGGACGCCGAGCAGCGCGGTACGTTGAAGCCCGGTCAGACCGTGATCGAAGCCACCTCGGGCAACACCGGCGTGGCGCTGGCTGCGATCTGCGCGGCGCGCGGCTATCCGTTCGTGGCGGTGATGGCCGATACCTTCTCGATCGAGCGGCGCAAGCTGATCCGCGCCTACGGCGGCAAGGTCGTGCTCACGCCCGGCGCCGCGCGCGGCAGCGGCATGGTGGCGAAGGCGGTGGAGCTGGCGCAGAAACACGGCTGGTTCTTCACCAACCAGTTCGAGAACCCCGCCAACCCGGCGTATCACCGGCAGACCACCGCGCCGGAAATCCTGCGCGACTTCGCCGGCCGCCGGCTGGATTATTTCGTTACCGGCTGGGGCACCGGCGGCACGCTGACCGGCGTGGGCGAGGTGCTGAAAGTGGCGCGTCCGAACGTGCAGATCATCGCCACCGAACCGACCGGTGCGGCGCTGCTCTCCGGCAAGGAATGGCAGCCGCACAAGATCCAGGGCTGGACCCCGGACTTCGTGCCGGCCGTGCTCAACCGCAAGGTGGTCGACCGGATCGTGCTGGTCGACGACGTACTGGCCCGCGACACCTCGCGCGAACTGGCGCAGCAGGAAGGCATCTTCACCGGCATCTCCTCCGGCGCCACCCTGGCCGCCGCCGTGCAGGTGGCAGCCGATGCGCCGCCGGGCTCGGTGCTGCTGGCGATGCTGCCGGACACGGGAGAACGTTACTTGTCGACGTTCCTGTTCGAGGGCGTCAACGAGGGCTCGGACGAAGTCTGAGCGCGGTCACGGGCCGGTCGCCCGAGGTTGCCGGCGGCCGCCGGCGATCGTTCCGCGTGTGGCGGCGGGCGCGCGCTTCGACGCGCCTGCTTTCCATTCCGCGATCAGCTTGCAGCCCACGCTGGCCAGCGCCTGGATCGCCGGCAGCAGCTCGCGGCCGAGCGGCGTGAGCGCGTACTCGGCCGACGGCGGCGAAGTATCCAGCACGCGCCGCGTCACCAGCCCGCGCGATTCCAGCTCGCGCAGCCGCGCGCTCAACACGCGCGCGGAGATGCGCGGGATGTCGTGGCGCAGTTCACCGAAGCGGCGCGGTTCGGCGCTCAGGTACCAGACCACGTTCGGCGCCCACGCGCCGCGCAGCAGCGCCAGGCTTTCGGTGAGCGGGCAGGCCGGCGGTGCGGCGACCTTGCTCTTGCGTACGGGCAGGCCCATCGGAGTTCCTTCGGGGGAGTTCGGTAACCGAGCGGATACTACATTTTTCCGCTAACCGATGGTTAGGTGGTATCCATGAGTAACCATGATGGCTAGCATGCCGTCATCGTCCCGGTACGCAGGCTTGCGCCGCCGCGACGGTGATTCTTCCCCACGTCCCCATCACGGAGAAAACGCATGAAGCTTTATTACTCGCCGGGCGCCTGCTCGCTGTCGCCGCACATCGTGGCGCTGGAAGCCGGCATCGCGCTGCCGCTGGAAAAAGTCGACGGCAAGGCCAAGCGCACCGAAGGCGGCGCGGATTTCTGGCAGATCAACCCGAAAGGCTACGTGCCGGTGCTGGCGCTGGACAACGGCGAACTGCTGACCGAAGGCCCGGCGATCGTGCAGTACCTGGCCGACCTCAAGCCCGAGAGCGGCCTGGCCCCCGCCAACGGCACGCTGGCGCGCTACCGCCTGCAGGAGATGCTGGGCTACATCAACTCCGAGATCCACAAGACCTACAGCCCGCTGTTCAAACCGGATACCCCGGAGCCCACCCGCGCCGAGCGCAAGGCATACCTGCTCAAGCGCTACCAATTGATCGAAGACGTGCTGGCGAAGCAGCCGTGGCTGCTCGGCGACCATTTCACCGCAGCCGACGCCTACCTGTTCACCGTCACCAACTGGGCGAAGCACGTCGATCTGAACCTGTCCGGCTTCCCGGCGTTGCTGGCTTTCCAGAAGCGCGTGGCCGAGCGGCCGGCGGTGCAGAAGGCGATGCAGGCAGAAGGGCTGATCAAAGCGGCCGCTTGACCGGTCGCCGCTCAAACGCAAACGGCCGGCATCGCGAGATGCCGGCCGTTCGCGTTTGGTGGGATGTGCAGGAGGGGCTTCGCGAAGAGAGTTGGCTTCACTTTCGGCGCAAGCCTTTCATCATGGAGTAAGTGAACCTGCCCCCGTTTTTGCTCGACTAAATCGATTATACGCCCTCCGCCATACAGAGACTTTCGTAACTTTTCCTTGCATCAACATTCTTCTCGAATACGTACCCAAGGTATTCTTCCACATAATCGTCGGAGGTGGCGTGCTTTTCCGCATCGAGCTGGATGGCGTACCGAAAGGATGAGTAGTACGGGTGGAGTGTGAGTAGGCCGACACCGAACCGGCTGCATACAGAAATTATCTCTTCTAGACCTACAACTTCTTCGCCTTTGGCCCATTCAAGGACGACATATGCCTCATGAGCGAATCGGCGCTGCGATGCTGCTTCAAAGACGGATTCAACGTTCCATCGCTTCCATTGCTTGAGTTCGTACGTGGTAAGGATCACACGGTGCGTCTTAAGGATCGGAAATTTTCTCACCGATATTTTGGTGACATCCGGGTTTGACCACTTGCCACTCTTCCGCAATCCGCTCGTGTCAATGACAAGCGCTGCTTCTTCGTTTTCGGCTGCCTCGGCATCCAAGATAGCGACAAACGGCGTGTAGAGGGCTTTCTCGTTTTCGACGGACGACACGGCGTCTGGAAGCGTCTTCTCCTTCATGCCGCGAGCAGTGATTTGGACGCCGCCGCCCTGGCCTCTCACCTTTTCGATCAGCTTCTCATCCAGCAACTCCTGCTTAATCTTGGCGTACCGGTCGTCGGAAAGCTTGAGCGTCGAGCGGACGTTTCGATTCGATGAGCGGCTTTGTTCTTGCAATAGCCAAATGAGACGATCTTTATCGGCTGGACGGGTCAAGGTGCCTCCTGTTGAGCTGCCGTGTAACGCTTGAATTAAGCCGTGCCGCGAAACGGCTTTGGCTAGGATGAATTGTTTTTTCCCTATGCGAGATCAGCGAGTCGTCTCGCCAAGCGCTCTCTTAGTTCTTGCAAACCCTCGCCATTGTTCAAGTAGGAGATATAGCGCAAGTGTCTCAGATCAAATGGCACGTCATGCTCTGACTGAGTTAGCAGTAAGACCTCTCGGCCCAAGGCGTGTGCTATCCCGATCTCGTAGAAGACATTTGGATTTCGCCCCGTACAGTCGCATATGACAACCTTGGCACGATCTATTAGGTTAACTATGTCTTGGATGATTGCCGGATTTTCCCAAATTTCATCGGCGCGTCGGCAGCGCATTCCCGAGTCCTCTGCCGCACCTTGGATTGACGCATAGACACCTGAGAACAAGGTATCAAAGGGCATCATCACAGAAACGAGGACATCTTCGGTTACTTCCGGATCATTGATTGTAAATACGCGTGGCCTAGAGCGAGTGGGTTGCGCGTGTCTGAGTAGAGTCCTAAAAAGGTCAGCCTCCTTCACCGCCCAATGTGTGCGGGAAAGCTCGCCGTTACTGATGCCGAGCTCTAGGCCGATCTCTTGAAGCTTCATGTTAGAGATTGGTGGAACCAGAGGATCCACCGAGAACTGGAATTCGTAACTACGCCCGGAAAGACGAATGTGCGATATGAGGCCAACTCGCGCAAATTGTTGCTGATTCGGGTGAGTCTCCTCGGCGAATAGAACTGGTAGTTTAATAGCGCGCTGGAGATCGATGCGACCATCAGTACCACGCAGCTCTTCATCGACAGCGGCATCCGCAAACTCAAATACTCGGCTCGCGAGCATTTCGCCACGAGGCTCCAGCCAACCGCCTATGTTTACGAGGAAATTAAACATTTAGAGGGCTCTCAGAGAGGTATGGCGCTTATTAGATCCCAGATTGAAGCATATATACATTGGGGGTCGATGTCCCCGTTTTTTGCGTCGAAAAGAAAAACTCAGTACAGACAGTGGCTTTGCGCGTGGATGAGCGGTCGAGAAAAGAGTAAAAAGCCTTGTGTGTATTGCGAGGATAGGGATAATAAGCCTTATCCCCCCCCACAGACGGGGTCAGGTTCACTTACTGCTGCCGGGAGCCTCGAAAAATCCTAGAACGTCCGTCATTCCAGTTTTTGCTGGGATGACGAGGCTGAAGTGTGGTTATTCGAGGCGACCCACGAGGTGGCTGGGTGTCCGACAGACAATCGCGCTCAGATGCCCTTCGCGAGCCCCTCGGCCAGGCCGATATAGCCGCCTGGCGTCAGTTCCAGCAAGCGCTGCTTCGCATCCGCTGGCAGGTCAAGCCCGCCGATGAACTCGCGCATCGAGTCCTTCGTGATGCCGTGCCCGCGAGTTAGCGCCTTGAGCTGTTCGTATGGCTCGGGCAGGCCGTAGCGGCGCATGACGGTCTGCACGGCTTCGGCCAGCACTTCCCAACTGGCGTCGAGATCGGCGGCGATGCGGTCGGCGTTGACGGTGAGTTTGCCCAGGCCTTTCTTCAGCGATTCCAGCGCGACCAGGGTGTGGCCGAAGGCGGTGCCCAGTGCGCGCAGCACGGTGGAGTCGGTGAGGTCGCGCTGCCAGCGGCTGATCGGCAGCTTCTCGGCGAAGTGGCCGAGCAGGGCGTTGGCGAGGCCGAAGTTGCCTTCGGCATTCTCGAAGTCGATCGGGTTGACCTTGTGCGGCATGGTCGAGGAACCGACTTCGCCGGCCTTCAGCGTCTGCTTGAAGTAGCCCAGCGAGATGTAGCCCCAGATGTCGCGGGCCAGGTCGATCAGGATGATGTTGGCGCGGCGCACGGCGTCGCAGTATTCGGCCACGCCGTCGTGCGGCTCGATCTGGGTGGTATAGGCGTTGAAGTCGAGGCCGAGGCTTTCCACGAAGCGCTGCGAGAACGCGCGCCAGTCGATTTCCGGATAGGTGATGGCGTGGGCGTTGTAGTTGCCCACCGCGCCGTTGATCTTGCCGGAGATTTCCACGGCGGCGAGCTGCCGGCGCTGGCGTTCCAGCCGCGCCACCACGTTGGCGATTTCCTTGCCCAGCGTGCTGGGTGAGGCGGTCTGGCCATGCGTGCGCGAGAGCAGCGGCAGCGCGGCGTTGGTGTGTGCGATCTCGCGCAGTTTGGCGATCACCGCGTCCAGCTGCGGCAGCAGCACCTGGCTGCGCGCGTCGCGCAGCATCAGCGCGTAGGACAGGTTGTTGATGTCCTCGCTGGTGCAGGCGAAGTGCACGAATTCCTTGGCCTGGGCCAGGCTGGCGTCGGCGCCGATCTTCTCCTTGATGAAGTACTCGACCGCTTTCACGTCGTGATTGGTGGTGGCCTCGATTGCCTTGATCCGCTCGCCGTCGGCGACACTGAAACTGTCCGCGATGGCTTTCAGGGTGGCGACCTGGCCCGCGCCGAACGCCGGCAGTTCGGCGATCTGCGGGTCGGCGGCCAGCGCCAGCAGCCATGCGATCTCCACCTGCACGCGGCGATGCATCAGGCCGAACTCGCTGAAGATCGGGCGCAGCGCTTCGACCTTGCTGGCGTAGCGGCCGTCCAGCGGCGACAGGGCGGTGAGGGCGTGGGAGGACATCGAGGTTTCCGGCAGGGCAGGGAAACGCGCATTCTACAACGGGTGCGCTGACTGTCGGCCCGGTCTTGGTGGGCACGAACCCTTGATATGGCGCGAATCGCGCCTATCGTGGTGGAGATATTTCCTCCGACTCCAAGGATCGAGCATGACCACGTTCCGCATCGAACACGACAGCATGGGCGAGTTGAAAGTCCCCGCTGACGCGCTGTATGGCGCGCAGACCCAGCGCGCGATCGACAACTTCCCGATTTCCGGCCTGCACCTGCCGCGCCCGTTCATCCGCGCGCTGGGACTGATCAAGGCCGCCGCGGCCGAGGTCAATCTGGCGATGGGGCACCTGAAGAAGAACCAGGCTGCGGCGATCCGCAAGGCGGCGCTGGCGGTGGCGGACGGCCAGTACGACGCGCAGTTCCCGATCGACATCTTCCAGACCGGTTCGGGCACCAGCACCAACATGAATGCGAATGAGGTGATCGCGCACCTGGCGGTGGCGGCCGGTGCGAAGGTGCATCCGAACGACCACGTCAATTACGGGCAGAGTTCGAACGACGTGATTCCCACGGCGATCCATGTCAGCGCCACGCTCACCACCAGCGAGCAGCTGCTGCCGGCGTTGAAGCATTTGAAGAAAGCCATCGACAAGCGCGCGCGTGAGTTGAAGAACACGCCGAAGACCGGCCGCACCCACTTGATGGACGCGATGCCGATCACCTTCGGGCAGGAACTGTCCGGCTGGTCGGCGCAGATCGGTTCCGCCATCGAGCGCATCGAGGATGCCTTGAAGCGCATGCGCCGGCTGCCGCAAGGCGGCACCGCGGTGGGCACCGGCATCAACGCCGATCCGAAATTCGGCCCGGCGATGGCGGCGCAGTTGAAGAAGCTGACCGGGGTGAAGTTCGAGTCGGCGCAAAACTATTTCGAGGGCATGGCCGCGCAGGATGCGGCGGTGGAGCTGTCCGGCCAGTTGAAGACGCTGGCGGTGGGGTTGATGAAGATCGCCAACGATCTGCGCTGGATGAATTCCGGCCCGCTGGCCGGCCTGGGCGAGATCGAACTGCCCGCCCTGCAACCGGGCTCGTCGATCATGCCGGGCAAGGTCAATCCGGTGATTCCCGAAGCCGTGGCGATGGTCGCCGCGCAGGTGATCGGCAACGACGCCTCGATCACCATCGCCGGCCAGTCCGGCAACTTCCAGCTCAACGTGATGCTGCCACTGATCGCGCACAACCTGCTGCAGTCGATCGGTATTCTCGCCAATGTCAGCGTGCTGCTGGCCGACAAGTCCATCGCCGGCTTCAAGGTCAACAAGGCGCGGGTAAACCAGGCGCTGGCGATGAACCCGATCCTGGTCACCGCACTGAACCCGGTGATCGGCTACGAGAAGGGCGCGGCCACCGCCAAGCTGGCATACAAGCAGCATCGGCCGATCATGGAGGTGGCGCTGGAGACCACCGGACTGTCGAAGGACGAACTGAAGAAGCTGCTCGACCCGATGGCGCTGACCAGGGGCGGTATTCACGGCTGACCCCGAACGACGTCCCGTAGGAGCCCGCTCGCGGGCGATGCTGTTGTTGCTTTGATGTCTGGGAGAACTAGAGCAACAGCGTCGTCCGCGAGCGGGCTCCTACATCGGGATCAATCGGAGAACACGGCGAAGCCTTTCTTGCCGTCCTTGTCCTTCATGTCCTTGCCGCAGTCGTCGACGTCCTTCTGCTCCATCGTTGCGTAGGGCCTGAACTCGGGCATTGCCGCGGCCAGTTTCTGCTGTGAGGACAACAGACCGGGCATCCGCAGGCACAGCTTGGCGGCAGCGGCCTGGATCTTGTCGGTTTGCGGCTTGATGGCTGCTTCGATGTCCTTGTCGCTTTTGCCGGTGAGCGCACCCCATACCCCCGCCTTGGCCGCGCTGAGGCCCAGATCGGCGCCTTGTGCGCCGATATCCATGCCGGCTTCGGCGATACCGAGGATCTGCTGGCGGTAGTCCAGCAGCAGGGTCTGTTGCGCCGGTGTGGCCGCCACCTTCTTGCCCGCGATCAGCAAGTCGCCCTGCGGGGTGATCTCGGCCTTGGGGCGCGAGTCTTTGTCGTCGCGTTGGCTATCGTTGATGTGAACGCTGTTCACGTCGATGTTCTTGGTGGCCAGCTCCTGCTTGGCCTCCTGCATCGCCTTGCGGATTTCTCCGGAAATTGCCGACGAGGAGGTTTTCTCGCCGGCGTCCTTTATCGCCTGTGCCGTGTTGTCGGCGACACCCGGCTGGGAGTCGGTCTGTCCGGACTGGCCGCAAGCGGCCAGCGACAGCAGCAGGACCAGGGCGAGCGCGCTGAAAGTGATGGGCTTCATGGGTGTGCTCCTTTCTCGAATTCGACCGGAAGTCAGCTGTCGTCGCGCCAGCGGCGGAACCAGATGGCGCCGGCGAGCAGGCCCAGGCCGATCACCACGCCGATCCACAGGTTGGCGGATGCCAGCAACTGGTAGGTGTTGCCCAGGTCCATGAAATCCATGCCCGGGTTGCCGGCGACGCTGTGCGCGATATTGCCGTTGTGACCGAACACGCTGCCGGTGCCGGGGAACACGCTGAGCAGGCCGCGCTGCACGATGTTCTTCCAGAACCAGGTGGTCGGCAGGTCGAACAATCCCATGATGCCGAACCAGCTGACCAGCAGGCCGGTGGCCACCGGCAACGCCACGGCCCACAGGAAGGGCTTGTTGCGTGCCCAGGCCGAGCAGAGCAGCAGCCAGCCCACCGAGGGCAGCGCCCACAGCACATACAGCGGGATGTAGCCGATCAGGTTGAACATGACGCGGAACGGGTGGGCCAGCACCAGCAACTGCCATACGTTCACGCCGTGGAAGGACAGCGTGAGCGCCAGGATCAGCAACTGCAGCATGCCTACAATGATGCCCGTGGCCACAGCGACGATCGGCGCGAGTACGGTGGCACTGACGACCTTGGACAGCACGGTGCTGGTGTCGGAGATCGGCAGGGATTTCCAGAACAGGATGCTGCGGTCGCGGCGATCGTCGTACAGCGCGCCAAGACAATAGAAGAACACCACGAAGCCCAGTACGGCGATCAACAGACCCATTGCCGAGTACATCGCCACGTCCAGGGCAAACCCGACCTGGCTCAGATCGCCGGCGTCCATGTCGGCGATGACGCGCCGCAGGCCGCCGCTGGCGCCGAAGTTGATGCCGTGGCGGGCGCCGACGACTTCGGCGGCGATGATGCCCATGATGTTCAGCAGCAGGAACACGCCGCCGGTGATGATCGGCGCCCAGAAAAAGCCGCCCCGGTGCTCCCAGAATTCGCGCTTCACCAGCCAGTACATGGTTTTCCAAGCGGGGGTTTTCATGCGTAGGTTCCCTTCATGGTGGCGACGAACAGGTCGCTGATGGAGGGTCGGCGGGTTTCGCCCAGCTGCTCCAGCGTCGCGCGGTTCGCGCCGTCAAACAGAAAAATGCTCTTGCCGAAGACCTGGCGTTCGTCGAGTGGTTTCAGTGCCCGGGCCGCGTCGGCCTTGTCGGCACCCACCATCACCTCGATGAAGCGTTCGCCGACCGCGTCCATGTCGGCATCCAGCACGATCCTGCCGTCGCGGATGAACATCAGGTCGGTGAGGATGTGCTCGACTTCCTCCACCTGGTGCGTGGTGACGATGATCGTCTTGTTCTCGTCGAAGTAGTCTTCCAGCAGGTGCTGGTAGAACTGCTTGCGGTAGAGGATGTCCAGGCCCAGGGTGGGTTCGTCCAGGATCAGCAGCTTGGCGTCGATCGCCATCACCAGCGCCAGGTGCAACTGCACGATCATGCCCTTGGACATTTGCCGCACGCGCTGGTCGGGTTGCAGCTTGGTGCGCGCCAGGAACGCCTCGCACTTGGCGCGATCGAAGCGCGGGTGCACGTTGGCGACGAAATCCACCGCCTGGCGCACCTTGATCCAGCGCGGCAGCACGGCCACGTCGGCGATGAAGCACACCTCGCCCATCAGCTTGTCGCGCTGCTTGCGCGGGTCGAAGCCCAGCACGTTCAGCTCGCCGGTGAAGTCGGTGAGGCCCAGGATCGCCTTCAGCGCGGTGGTCTTGCCGGCACCGTTGGGGCCGATCAGGCCGACGATGCGGCCGGGTTCGATCCGGAAACTGGCGTTGTCCAGTGCCAGCGCCGACTTGTATCGCTTGGTCAGGCCACTGGCCGTGATCACCGCGCTCATGATTTCTCCTCCTTGTCGGTGCCGGTTTCGCGCATCAGCGTCTTGATATCCAGTCCCAGCCGCTGCAGTCGTGCGAACAGCACCGGCCACTCTTCGCGCAGGAACCGCTCGCGTTCGGATTTCAGCAGCGCTTCGCGAGCGCCTTCGATGACGAACATGCCCAGACCCCTCCGTTTCTCCACCAGTTGTTCGTCGACCAGTTCCTGGTACGCCTTCGACACGGTCAGCGGATTGATTTGGTAGTCCGCAGCCACCTGGCGTACCGACGGCAGCGGGTCGCCCTCGTTCAAGGCGCCGTCCAGGATCATCGCCACCACGCGTTGCTGCAGCTGGCGATAGATCGGGACGCTGTCGTTCCAGGTAATGGTCATGTTTTATTCCTTGCTGATGCGACCGAACTTGTTGCCAAACGAATAGTAGGGCATGGCCAGCTGCGACCCGAGCAGGCTGAACTGCTCCGTGTTGCTGGCGCCGTCCAGGTGCCCGATGGCCGGGATCGTGGCGATGCCCACGGTGCCGATGTCGTTCAGCAGGGCAGCGGTGCGCATTTCGGCAGCGCTGGGACGAACCTGGACCGGGGCCAGGTCGATGACACGGATGGTGCTGGTCTTGCTGGCCGGGGCCGGCTGGCTGACGACGTTGTAGTTGACGGCGCTCAGGCTGGCGAAGGTAAACAGGACGGCGGCGACGCTGGCGATCAGGTTCTGCGCTTTCATGACGGGCCTCCTTAGTGACCTCGTTGAGTGGTGTTGTAGTGAACTATAACACTAAACTTCGAGTCGTCAATAGGCGAAACGCGATTTCGCAACATGACTGATGGCCTATATGGCCAGGCGGCTGCCTGGTAGCCGCTGTTGCATGCTGCCTCCGGGTCAGCGGTGGCTCGGCCACGCCGCTGACCGGCGGCCTCCCGCGGCCTTCGACGAACATGGTTCAATGCGCCGATATCAGTTACGCGGAGGCATGCATGGATCTCGAATTGCTCGACCGGGTCGTGGTGGTCACCGGCGCCAGCAAGGGCATCGGCCTGGCCTGTGCGATCGCGTTTGCACGCGAAGGGGCGAAGGTGATCGGTGTTTCGCGCGACCCGGCGAACCTGCATGCCGCGCAGCAGCAGCTCGAGTCGCTTGGCTTGGCGATGGCCGTGCAGCCGGCCGATCTGAAAGACAGCGTGGCGGCACAACAGGTGATGCAGCGCATCGAACGCGATCACGGCCCGGTCGACGTGCTGGTCAACTGCGCCGGGGCCGCGCGCCGTGCGCCGCCGGACGAACTCGATGCGGCGGCCGTGCTGGCGGCGATCCAGGCGAAGTACCTCAGCTACATGCACGCGATCGACCCGGTGATCCGCCGCATGGGCGCGCGCGGCCGCGGCAGCATCGTCAACGTGATCGGGCAGGGCGGACGCCAGGCCAACCCGCAGCACATCGGCGGCGGCGCCGCGAACGCCGCGTTGATGCTGGCCACCGTGGGTTATGCGAATGCCTATGCCGGCAAGGGCGTGCGGGTGAATGCGATCAACCCCGGCATCACCCGCACCGGTCGGGTCGACGAGGGTCTGGATGCCGCAGTCCGCGCCAGCGGGCGACCGCGTGAGGAACTGCTGGCCGCACAACTCGGCGGCATCCCGCTGGGCCGCATGGCCGAACCGGCGGAGATCGCCGACGTGGCGGTATTCCTGGCTTCGGCCCGCGCCAGCTATGTCACCGGCGCGATCATCCCGATGGACGGCGGCAAGACCTCGACGATCTGATCAGCAGCACAAAGGCCGGCTTCGCAGCCGGCCTTTGCGGTCTCCAAATATTGCGCGGTCAATCCTTGGCGGTATACACCTGCTTCCCGCCAACCCAGGTCTGCAGCACCTTGGTGTCCCAGATCTTGCTGGGCGGGTCCTTGAAGATATCGTGGTCGACCAGGATGAAGTCGGCCCACTTGCCCGGCTCCAGCGTGCCCAGGGTCTTTTCCGCATGCTCGGCGTAAGCCGCGTCGAGGGTGAACGCGCGCAGCGCCTCGGCCGGCGTCATGTCCTGGTCCGGGTACCAGCCGCCCGGCGGCTGGCCGGCGTGATCCTCGCGGGTGATCGCCGAGTACAAGCCGTAGAACGGGTTCGGCGATTCCACCGGGAAATCCGAGCCGCCGGCGACGATCGTGCCCTGCTTGAGGAAGCGCTGCCAGGCGTAGGCACCCTTGATCCGCTCATGGCCGATGCGGTCTTCCGCCATGTTCATGTCGGAGGTGGCGTGGGTCGGCTGCATCGAGGCGATCAGTTGCAGCGGCACGAAGCGCGGGATGTCCTTGAGCGAGACGATCTGCGCATGCTCGACGCGGTTGCGCAACGCGATGCCGTTGGGGTGGGCCTTGTAGGCCGCCGCGTAGCTGTCCAGCACCTCGCGGTTGGCGTGGTCGCCGATCGCATGGACGCCTACCTGGTAGCCCTTGCCCAGCGCCTTGCCGATGTCCGCAGTCAGTTCGGCAGGCTTCAGGAACAGCAGGCCACGGTTGTGCGGGTCGTCGGAGTAGGGCGCGAGCATCGCCGCGCCACGGCTGCCCAGCGCGCCGTCGGCGAACAGCTTGACCGCGCGCACCGTGAGAAAGTCGTTGCCGTAGCCGATCAGCGGGCCGTTCTTGCTGATCGTGTCGAAGTCGTCGCCGGTGCCCAGGATCATCGCGTAGATGCGCGCAGTCAGCTTGTGCTGGTCGGCGTACTGCCGATACAGCTCGTAGTTGGCCAGATCGATGCCGGCATCGCCGACGCCGGTGAGGCCGACGCTGGCCATCTCGGCCAGCGCGGTATCCAGCGCGGCGACCTTTTGCTGCGGGGTCGGCGGCGGCACCTTCGCGTTGATCAGCGCGGTGGCACCGTCGACGAAGACGCCGGCAGGGTTGCCGTTGCCGTCGCGTTCGATGCGCCCGCCGCTGGGATCCTTGCTGGCCTTGCTGACCCCGGCCAGCTTGATCGCGGTGCTGTTGGCCCAGCCGGCGTGGCCGTCGACGCGGCTCAGCCAGACCGGGCGGTCGGCGACCGCGCTATCGAGTTCCTTCGCGGTGGGAAAGCGGCCGAGCTTCCAGATTTCCTGGTTCCAGCCGCTGCCAAGGATCCACTTCGCCTCGGGGTGCGCCGCGGCATACACCTTCACCTTTGCCAGCGCCTCGTCCAGCGACTGTGTGCCGGCAAGGTCGACGCTGTTGCGTGCGTAGCCGAGTTCCAGCACGTGGCCGTGGGCGTCGATCAGGCCGGGCAGCAGGGTGTGGCCGTGGCCGTCGATCACCTTGGCGTCGCCGGCGCGGCTGGTCAGTTCGGCACGGCTGCCGGTGGCGACCACCTTGCCCTGGTCGACCAGCAGCGCCTGGAAATGCTGCAGCTTACCGTGGCTGTCCAGCGTGTAGCCGTTGACGTTGTCGACCAGCAGGTCGGCGGCCTGCACGGCCGGCGCCAGCGCCAGCAGGGCGAGCAGGGACAGACGTAGCGAGCATTTCATGCGCGGATTCCTGTAACGGATGAATCCGCAGTGTGTCGGCATGCGCGCGGTTTTTCCACCGTGGCGGTCACGGCTCGCCTGTAGCACGAGAAAAACGCCCTCTTCAGCAGGAAGAGGGCGTTCGCCTGGCGGCAGGGTGGATCAGGCGGCCTTGGCGACCAGCGTCCCGATCGTGCTGCGCGCGGACTTCAGCGCCGCCGCTTTCTGCTCGTCGCCGATCGCGATGCCTTCGGCGCGCACGAACTCGACGTTGTCGATGCCGATGAAGGCAAATGCCGTGCGCAGGTAGGGCTCCTGGAAGTCCATCGCCGCGGCCGCCGAGTCCTTGCCGTAGAAGCCGCCGCGGCTGGAGGCGACGATCACCCGCTTGCCGCCGGCCAGGCCTTCGGGGCCGTTCGCCGTATAGCGGAAGGTCTTGCCGGCAACCAGGATGCGGTCGAGCCACGCCTTGAGCTGGCTGGAGATGGCGAAGTTGTACATCGGCGCGCCGATCACCACCACGTCGGCGGCAAGGAACTCTTCCAGCATCTCGGTACCCAGCACGGCGGCGGGGTCGCTGGCGTCGGCTACCGGGGTCCAGTGCGGCAGCGGTTGTGCGGCCAGGTCGTGATAGTGGATGGCGAGGTTGGGCGTAGCGCGCTTCAGCTCGGCTACGATGTCGGCGGTCAGCTGGCGCGAGACCGAATAACCACCCAGCGCGCTGGAATCGATATGCAAGAGTTTCATGGAAAGTTTCCTGGTCAGGCCATTGATTGGCGATGGAATCAGGATATATTTGGAACAATGCGTCGATAAGATGGCAGTTGTCGAACTTATCGTTCTTTAATGGAAACGATCATGACAGTATTGGGCGGTGCCCTGCAGGACCTCAACGACCTGTACTTCTTTGCCGCCGTGGTCGAACACGGCGGTTTTTCTGCAGCTGGACGCGCGTTGGGCGTACCGAAGTCGCGCCTGAGCAAGCGCGTGGCCCAGCTGGAGGAACGCCTCGGCGTGCGGCTGCTGCAGCGGACTACAAGACGCTTCGTGGTGACCGAGGTCGGCGAGCGCTTTTACGCGCATTGCCGCGCCGTGCTGGAAGAGGCGCAGGCAGCGCAGGACGCGGTGGACGAATTGCGCGCCGAGCCGCGCGGCGTGGTGCGGCTGAGCTGCCCGGTGTCGCTGACGCAGACGGTGCTGGCGTACGTGCTGCCGGATTTCCTCGCGCTGTACCCGAAGATGCAGGTGCGCGTGCTGTCCAGCGACCGCCGGGTCGACGTGATCGGCGAGGGTTACGATCTGGCGATCCGCGTGCGCAGCAAGCTGGATACGGATGCGAACCTGGTGATCCGCACGTTCGGCCAGTCGCGTACCAAGCTGGTGGCCAGCCCCGCCTTGCTGAAAGCCCAGGGCCGTCCGGCCACGCCGGAGGAACTGGCCAAACTGCCGGCGCTGTCGATGCGCGAGCACGAAGGCGCGCAAGTGTGGGAACTGATCGGTGCGAACGGCGAGCAGACCAGTGTGGAAGTGCATGCGCGCCTGATCACCGGCGACTTCGCGGTACTGCTGGAGGCGGCCCGCCGCGGCATGGGCGTGGCGTTGCTGCCGGAATTCGTCTGCGCGCCGGCGATCACCCGCGGCGAGCTTGAGGTGGTGCTGCCGGAGTGGAGCGTGCCCGAGGGCACCATGCACTTCGTCTATCCCAGCCGGCGCGGCATGCTGCCGGGCGTACGCGCGCTGGTCGACTTCCTGGCCGAGCGGCTGCCGGCAACGACCTTGCTGAAGCATGAGCAGTGCAAGCAGCGCCCGCTGGACGAACTTCCGCCGACGTGATGCACACGATGGCCCCGATGCAGTACGCTGCCGGGTTTACGGACATTTATACGGCCAAACGATGATCGCTACCAAACTTCCCAAGGTCGGTACCACCATCTTCAGCGTGATGAGCCAGCTGGCGCTGGAGCACAAGGCGGTGAATCTGGGTCAGGGCTTCCCCGATTTCGAACCGCCGCAGGGGCTGCGCGATGCGCTGAACCGCGCCATGAACGAAGGCCGCAACCAGTACGCGCCGATGCACGGCATCGCCACCCTGCGCGAGCAGATCGCGCTGAAGACCGAGCGGCTGTACGGCCGCAAGCTCAACGTCGATACCGACATCACGCTCACCTCCGGCGCTACCGAGGCGATCTTCGCGGCGATTGCCGCGACGGTGCGCGCGGGCGAGGAGGTGATCGTGTTCGACCCGGCCTACGACTGCTACGAGCCGGCGATCGAGCTGCAGGGTGCGCGCGCAGTGCATATCTCGCTGACCGTGCCGGCGTTCGCGATCGACTGGCAGCGTGTGCGCGACGCGGTGACGCCGAAGACGCGCATGATCATGATCAACACCCCGCACAATCCGTCCGGCGCCGTGCTGTCCGCGGCCGACCTGGAAGAGCTGGCGACGATCGTGCGCGACACCGGCATCGTGGTGCTGTCCGACGAAGTGTACGAACACATCGTCTATGACGGCGCGCAGCACGAGAGCGTGCTGCGCCACCCGGAACTGGCCGAGCGCAGCATCGTGATCTCCTCGTTCGGCAAGACTTACCACTGCACCGGCTGGAAGGTCGGTTACGCGGTGGCGCCGGCCGCATTGAGCGCGGAGTTCCGCAAGGTGCACCAGTACCTCACGTTCTGCACCTTCCATCCGGCGCAGGTGGCGTTTGCCGAATTCATGGCCAGCACGCCGCAGCACTACCTGGAGCTGCCGGCGTTCTACCAGGCCAAGCGCGACCGCTTCCGCGCGCTGCTGGCACCGTCGCGCTTCAAGCTGCTCGACGTGCCGGGCGGTTACTTCCAACTGGTGGACTATTCGGCCATCCGCGACGAGGACGACCTGGCCTTCAGCAAGTGGCTGGTCGAGCACGGCGGCGTGGCAGCGATTCCGCTGACGCCGTTCTACGAAGGCGCACCGGGCACGCGTCTGTTGCGACTGTGCTTTGCCAAGAGCGACGCCACGATGGAATCGGCGGCGGAGCGGTTATGCCAGCTGTGATCATGCAACCACTGAAGGTTTCGCTGGTGCAGGGCGCCACCCGCTGGCACGACGCGCCGGCGAACTGCGACTACTACGGCGCGCTGGTGCGCCAGGCGCTCGGCAGCGATCTGATCGTGCTGCCGGAGACCTTCCTGTCCGGCTTCAGCAACGACACCCACGCCAGCGCCGAGACCATGGATGGCGAAGGCGTGGCCTGGCTGCGCGCGCTGGCGGTCGAGGTGGGCGCGGTGATCTGCGGCAGCCTGGCGATCCGCGAGAACGGCGTCGTCTACAACCGTCTGCTGTGGGTACGGCCGGACGGCAGTTTCGAGCAGTACGACAAGCGCCACCTGTTCCGCATGGCCGGCGAACACACCCGCTACGGTGGCGGCAGCGCACGCCTGGTAGTGGAGCTGAAGGGTTGGCGCATCCTGCCGCAGGTCTGCTACGACCTGCGCTTCCCGGTGTGGCTGCGCAATCGTCGCATGGCTTCGGCGAACGGCGGCATGGATTACGACCTGGCGCTGTTCGTGGCGAACTGGCCGGCGCCACGCCGGCAACCCTGGCGCACGCTGCTGCGCGCGCGGGCGATCGAGAACCTCGGCTACGTGGTCGGGGTGAACCGGGTCGGTGTGGACGGCAACGAGATTCCCTATGCCGGCGACAGCGCGGTGATCGATCCGGTCGGCGAGTCGCTGGTGGAACTCGGCACGCAGGAGCAGGTGGTAACGGTCACGCTGGATCCGGCACCGCTGCTGGCGCATCGCGAACGTTTCCCGGCATGGATGGATGCCGACGCGTTCTCGCTCGACCCGGGCTGATCCACGCTTCATCGTGGGCAACAAAAAGCCGCCTCATGGGCGGCTTTTTGTCGGGGAACCCACGCCGGCTCAGAGGATCGCCAGCACCGCTTCCGGCGGACGGCCGAGCGCGGCCTTGCCGTTGGCCACGACGATCGGACGTTCGATCAGCTTCGGATGCGCCACCATCGCGGCGATCAATGCCGCGCCGTCGAGTGCAGGGTCATCCAGACCGAGTGCCTGGTATTCCGCTTCGCCGGTGCGCAGCAACTCCCGTGGCGTCATGCCCAGCTGCTTCAGCAGCACGGCCAGTTCGGCCGCGCTCGGCGGGTTGTCGAGATAGTTGATCACCTCGACTTCGCCGCCGTGTTCCTCCAGCAGCGCCAGCGTGGCGCGCGACTTGGAGCAGCGATTGTTGTGGTAGATGCGCACCATCGGTCAGTTGCCTCGATCCGTCGTGCCGAGCGAGGCTCAGCGATTGCCCGAACGATTGCCACCGCGACCCGGCGGACGTCCGCCGGCAGGACCGCCGTGACCTTGTGGCCGTGCACCGCTGTGCGAGCGGTTGCCGCCCTGGCCCTGCGGTCGGCCGGCACCTTGCGGACGATTGCCGCCCTGGCCTTGCGGTCGCGCACCGCCCGTGCCCTGGGGTCGGGCGTTGCCGTGTGCGGGATTTCCCTGCGCACGATTGCCCTGGCCCTGGCCTTGCGGACGACCGCCATGTGCCGGACGAGCGCCCTGCGCACGGTTGCCGGTACCGCCGGCAGCGCCGCGTGATTCGCTGCCGAAGCTGCTGTACGGATTGCCACCAGCCGAACGACCCTCACCACCGGTGCGGGCACCGAACGGCTTGCCGCCGGCCGGCCGGCGATTGCCTGCGGCACCGCCGCGCGGCGCGCCGGGACGAGCGCTGCCGTCGCGGTTTTCACCGGCGAACCAGGTGCGCACCGACGGCAGCTCCTGGCCCGGGGCGACACGACGACCTCTACCGCCACTTGCGCCGCGTTCGGGGCGGGCCAGGTTGCCATTGACTTCCTTGCCGTCGCGACGCGGCGGCTTGCGGCCGCGGGTGGGTTCTTCGCGGATGCGGTCGTAGGCGCGTATTTCACGCGCCTCGTCCTGGCCGCCGGTCCAGGCGGTGCTGCTGCCGCGCTCGGGGCGGTATTCGGTGACGCTGCGGTTGGCGCGACGCTGGTGCAGCACCGGGCTCAGCGTCAGCACCGGTTGCGGCACGCCGAGGCCGGTGGTCTGGCGCAGCTGCTTGACGCTTTCCGCATCGAGCGCTTCGCACTCGCCGCGGCGCAGGTTGCGCGGCAGCTCGATCTTGCCGTAGCGGATGCGCTTGAGGCGGCTGACCAGGAAACCCTGCGAGTCCCACAGGCGGCGCACTTCGCGGTTGCGGCCTTCGCGGATGACCACGCGGAACCAGCTGTGGCTGCCGCCGCGGCTGATCACGGCGATCTCGTCGAAGCGGGCGGGGCCGTCGTCCAGCTCCACGCCGGCCTTCAGCTTTTCGATGATCTCGTCCGGCACTTCGCCGTGCACGCGGCACAGGTATTCGCGCTCGAGGCCGCTCTTCGGGTGCATCAGCGCGTTGGCCAGTTCGCCGTCGGTGGTCAGCAGCAGCAGGCCGGTGGTGTTGATGTCGAGCCGGCCCACGGCGACCCAGCGCGCACCCTTCAGGCGCGGCAGCTGTTCGAACACGGTGGGGCGGCCTTCCGGGTCGTCGCGGGTGGTCAGCACGCCTTCGGGCTTGTGATAGACCAGCACTTCGGTGTCGTCGCGGCTGTCGGTGGCGACGACGAACTGCTTGCCGTCCATCACCACGCGGTCGCCGGCCTTCACGCTCATGCCGATTTCGGCGGGCGCGCCGTTCAGTTCGACTTCGCCGGACTGGATGCGTTGTTCGAGCATGCGGCGCGAGCCGAGACCGGCGTTGGCCAGCACCTTGTGCAGGCGCTCTTCCAGCGCAGGTGCGTCGGTGTCGATGCGCGGTTCGCGCTTCAGGGATAAAACGGATTTTTGCGGCGCAGTCATGCGCGGTACTCCTCGGGATCTTGCTCGGCGGTGTCGGGTTCGACGTCCGCGGCGGGGTTCGCTGCCTCGTCGGCAGTGGTTGTCAGGGTCTCGACGGGCAGGCTCGGATCAGAGTCTGCATCGTCGGATTCGGATGTGATGACCGGCGCGTCGGCGACGGTCGCGATGTGGCTGTCGTCGGCATCGGCGGATGCCTGGTGTTCGATGTCGCTGCGGTCGGTTTCCGCGTCGACTGGGCCGTTCTCCTCCGGTATTTCCTCGTCCGGATCGATCGGCAGGTCGCGCACGATGCGGGCGGGCAGGGGATCCGGTTCGAAGCGCAGTTGCGGGTCTTCCATGTCGCGGATTTCCGATAGCGGCGGCAACTGGTCCAGCGATTTCAGGTTGAAGTAGTCGAGGAAGGCGCGGGTGGTGCCGAACAGCGCCGGCTTGCCGGGCATGTCGCGGTAGCCGACCACGCGGATCCACTCGCGCTCCTCCATCGTCTTGATGATGTTGGAGGACACCACCACGCCGCGGATCTGCTCGATCTCGGGGCGGGTGATCGGCTGGCGGTAGGCAATCAACGCCAGCGTCTCCAGCAGTGCGCGCGAATAGCGGCTGGGCCGCTCGGTCCACATCCGCGAGATCCACGGGTGCACGTCCTGGCGCACCTGATAGCGGAAGCCGGAGGCCACTTCCTTCAGCTCGATGCCGCGGCCGTCGCAGTCCCCGGCCAGCGCCTCGAGCGCCTTGGCGATCTGCTCGCGGTTGACGTCGTCGGCCTCGTTGAACAGGTCGCCCAGCTGCTGCACGGTCATCGGCTGGGTGGAGGCCAGCAGGGCGGCCTCGATGATGGGTTTGAGTTGCTCGATCTGCATAACCTTGGGTTCGGATGCCGGTTTGATCGGTACCGCTCAGTGGATGTCGTTCATTCGCCGGACGATTCGATCAGTGCCGATTCGCCCGCTTGTGCGTCGTCCGCCGGTGCGTCGACGAGTTCTTCGGCGTGGCTCACCTTCGCCTTTACGTATATCGGCGCCAGTGGCTCTTCCTGGACGATCTCGACCAGCATTTCCTTGGCCAGCTCCAGCATTGCCAGGAATGTCACCACGATGCCGAGGCGACCTTCCGTGGGATCGAACAGGCTCTCGAAGCGGTGGAAGCTGCTGTCGTCGAGCCGGCTCAGCAGTTCGCCCATGCGCTGGCGCACGCTGAGCGCCTCGCGCTTGATCGCGTGATGCCCGAACAGTTCGGCCCGGTGCATCACGTCCTTCAGCGCCAGCAGCAGTTCGGTCAGCTCCAGCGGCGGCGGCAACTTGATCACGTTGCGTTCGCCCACGTCGGCATGCACCACCACGCTGTCGCGTTCCTGCCGCGGCAGGGCCTCGATATCCTCGGCCGCCCGCTTGAACCGCTCGTATTCCTGCAAGCGCCGTACCAGTTCGGCACGGGGATCCTCTTCCAGCCCTTCCTCGACCGGCGGCCGCGGCAGCAGCAACCGCGACTTGATCTCGGCCAGGATCGCGGCCATCAGCAGGTATTCGGCGGCCAGCTCCAGCCGCATCACGTCCCGCATCAACTCGATGTAGGTCATGTACTGCCGGGTGATCTCGGCGACCGGGATATCCAGGATGTCCAGGTTCTGCCGGCGGATCAGGTACAGCAGCAGGTCCAGCGGACCCTCGAACGATTCCAGGATGACCTCGAGCGCGTCCGGCGGGATGTACAGATCCTGCGGCATCTGCAGCATCGGCTGGCCGCGCACGATGGCCAGCGGCATTTCCTGCTGTTGAGGTACCGACGCAAACGCGTCCTGCGGTGCGGTGACCGGGCTCTGTGGCTCGACGGGCTCAGTGCTCATCAATGCATGTCATGGGGCCGTCTTCAGCGGCTGGCAGTGCGTTCAACATGATCGGAATCATTCACATGCCGATACGGCATGGGATGTCCGTGCTCGGAATACGGCGGTGAGGCGGTATTCCCGGGGGTACTGCGTTCTTCACACTTGTTCGGTCGAGGCGCGGCGGACGCCATCGTCACGACGGGCATGACGAAGCCACTCGATGGTGGTTCGGTCAGGCGGGTCGCCAGCAACCATCGCGCGCCAACTGCGGGTTGTCAGCCACGGCAGGGACGCCAAGCAGAGAGGGCGGGAAGCGGCGCCATCGGCTGTTCACTGGTCGGTTCGAGAGCGATCGAATGGATGCCAAGGGGTGCCGGAAGTGCTCGGCAAACATCTCCATGGCGCCACGCGTTGACCAAGAGTAGCGGTTAGCCGGTGCCAAGTCCAGCACGTGGCGCCCCTCGTTGTCGCCGTTTGCGGGACGCCGGCCACGTGCGTTTGTCGGTTTCGCAGCGGTATCTCCGACAGGCACAATACGCGGATTGCGCCCGGAGAAACGGATGCGTCGGGATGCGGCAAGGGCGGCATGTGACCTAATGCGTCGGAATGGGTCAAGCCCGCGTCAGCGTCGCGTTCATCGACAGCGAACGAGGCGCCGGGCGCTGGCGTCCACCCGGCGTGGTGACGGCGCGGCCTTGCGGGTCCGGACCGAGTGGACGATGACGTGGTTTGCGAGGATCAGGATCGGCGCTCGGTGGAGTATAAAGCCCTGGCTGGCACGGTGGTTGCTTGAGATGCCGTTGACAATCCCGACCGGCCGCCGCGCAGCGGTGTTGTCGGCGAAGGATGCGGCGAAGGCTTTCAGGATGATGTCGGATACAGCGCCCTTGCCGACGGCAGGCGCAAGCGCAAACGGATGGTGGAACTGATGGCGATCGACAAAAGCGGACAGGATGACGGTGCACCGGAGCAGTTGCGTCCGGCGCGCATGCAGATCGAGACGACGGTGCTGATGAGCGGCAACGGCGAGTCGCATCCGACCGAGCTGGTCGATATCTCGGCTACCGGTGCGTTGCTGCGCCGCCCGTTGGGTTGGTCGGGCAGTGTCGGGCAGAGTTGGGTGCTCGACATGATCTTCGGGAACAACCTGCATATCCACCTCGAAGCTGTGGTGGCGCGCATCTCCGATCACCACATCGGTTTTTCGTACAGCCGCATTCCCGAGGACAAGCAGGTGCCGCTGTGGAACCTGCTGGGCGGCTACGCCGATATCCTGGAGTACTGGAAGGACGGCTGAGTGAAACGCCGCTGCCGCACATGAAAACGCCCGCGTCATGCGGGCGTTTTCCGTTTCGACGGGAATATCGGGCGCAGGCTCAGACAGACGGTTTCTTCTCGTCGCGCAATTCGCGGCGCAGGATCTTGCCCACGTTGCTCTTCGGCAGGCTGTCGCGGAACTCGATCAGCTTGGGTCGCTTGTAGCCGGTGAGGTTCTCGCGGCAGAACTGCTTGAGTGCTTCCTCGGTAAGGTTCGGGTCCTTGCGCACCACGAACAGCTTCACCACTTCGCCGGAATGCTCGTCGGGCACACCTACCGCGGCCACTTCGAGCACGCCCGGGTGTTCCATCACCGCGTCCTCGACCTCGTTCGGATAGACGTTGAAACCGGACACCAGGATCATGTCCTTCTTGCGGTCGACGATGTAGAAGTAGCCTTTCTCGTCCATCTTCGCGATGTCGCCGGTGTGCAGCCAGCCATCGGCGCCAAGCACCTTGGCGGTCTCGTCCGGGCGGTTCCAGTAGCCCTTCATCACCTGCGGGCCATGCACCATCAGTTCGCCGACTTCGCCGACCGGCAGCGGCTGGCCATCCTCCGACCAGATCGCCACGTTGGTGGACGGTACCGGCAAGCCGATCGAGCCGTTGTATTCCTTCAGGTCGAGCGGATTGATGCAGACCGCCGGCGAGGTTTCGGTGAGGCCGTAGGCCTCGGCCAGGGTGCAGCCGGTGACCTTCTTCCAGCGTTCGGCTACGGCACGCTGCACCGCCATGCCACCGCCCAGGCTCAGATGCAGCCGTGAGAAATCAAGCTCGGCAAAGCCGGGTGTGTTGAGCAGGCCGTTGAACAGTGTGTTGACGCCGGTGAATGCAGTGAATCCGGATTTTTTCAGCTCCTTGACGAAGCCGGGCATGTCGCGTGGATTGGTGATCAGCCAGTTGAGGCCGCCCAGGCGCATGAACACCAGGCCGTTCGCGGTCAGCGAGAAGATGTGATACAGCGGCAGCGCGGTGATGATCACCTCTTCGCCGGGCTTGACCAGGTCGGTGCCGATCCAGGCGGCGGCCTGCAGCATGTTCGCCACCATGTTGCCGTGGGTCAGCATCGCGCCCTTGGCCACGCCGGTGGTGCCGCCGGTGTATTGCAGGAACGCGATGTCGTCGTGGGTCAGCGTCACCGGCTGCAGCGGATGCGCCGCGCCGCGCGCCAGCGCGTCGCGGAAGCGCACGGCCTGCGGCAGGTCGTACGCGGGCACCATCTTCTTCACGTGCTTCAGCACGAAGTTGATCAGCGCGCCCTTGGGGAAGCCAAGCAGGTCACCGATGCCGGTGGTGATGACGTGCTGCACCTCGGTCTCGGCGACCACGTGCTGCAGGGTGCCGGCGAAGTTGTCCAGCACCACGATCGCCTTGGCGCCCGAGTCTTCCAGCTGATGCTTGAGTTCGCGCGCGGTGTACATCGGGTTGGTGTTGACCACCACCAGGCCGGCCCGCAGCGCGCCGAACAGGGCGATCGGGTACTGCAATACGTTCGGCATCATGATCGCGATGCGATCGCCCTTGCCGAGCTTGAGCACGCCGGTGAGGTAGCCAGCGAACTGGCGGCTCATCTCGTCGATCTGGCCGTAGCTGAGCTGACGGCCGAAACTGGCAAACGCCGGGCGGTCGCGGAAGCTGGCGAACGCTTCCTCCAGCACCGCCGGCACCGAGGCATACTGACTGACGTCGACCTGCTCCGGCACGCCGGCTGGATAGTTCTCCAGCCACGGACGTTCATTGCTCATGCTTTGGGTTCCCTGTTTGTCGATGACCACGAGTCGGATGGTGGAATCAGGATGGCGGTAGCATCCATCATGGACCATGCGCCAGTGGATTGGAGCATACGCCCGCGTATAGCGGCAAGCCGCACTGCAGCGAGTTCCGTCGATGATTGCACCGAGAAAAATCACCTGCGCGTTGGTCGCTCTCACGCTGTTCGCACTGGCGCTATCGGCCTGCCGGCGCACGCCGGACGAAGAGCAGGTGCGCGCAGCCATCGCGTCGGTCGCGCAGGCCGCCGAAGCGGGTTCGGCCGGCGATGTGGGTGCCCCGCTGAGCGAGGACTTCGACGGCAATGCCGGCCAGCTGGATCGACGCGGATTGACCGGCATGGTCAGGCTGCTGTCGCTGCGCAGCGAGCACGTCGGCGTGACCATGGGACCGGTGTCGATCGAGCCTCGCGGCGAACGGATGGTGGCGACCTTCACGGTCACGCTGACCAGCGGCGGCCGCCTGTTGCCCGATCAGCTGGGCCTGTACCAGGTCGAATCGGCGTGGCGCAAGGAAGATGGCGAATGGCGCTGCTATACGGCCAGCTGGAAGCATTCGCTGTAGCGATCCGCTGAGTGAGGCGCCCATGCAAAACCGCCCCGGAATCCGGGGCGGTTTTTACTGCTATGGAGTCACGCCGAAATTCAGGCGGCCTTTTTGCCGGCCAGCTGACGCAGCACGTACTGCAGGATGCCGCCGTGACGGAAGAACTCGCGTTCCTTCGGCGTCAGCAGCATCACGTTCACGCTGAACTGCTTCTTGCTGCCGTCGGCAGCGGTGGCGGTGACGGTGGCGCTCCTCGAATTGCCGTTGTCGAGGCCGGTGATGTCGAACGTCTCGTTGCCGGTCAGGCCCAGCGACTTTGCATTCTCGCCATCCTTGAAGGTGCACGGCAGCACGCCCATGCCGACCAGGTTGGAGCGGTGGATGCGCTCGAAGCTTTCGGCGATCACCGCCTTGATGCCCAGCAGCAGGGTGCCCTTGGCAGCCCAGTCACGCGAGGAACCGGTGCCGTATTCCTTGCCGGCGAGAACCACCAGCGGGGTCTTCTCTTCCTTGTACTTCATCGCCGCGTCGTAGATCGACATCTGTTCGCCGCTGGGGATGTGGCGGGTGAAGCCGCCTTCCACGCCGTCCAGCAGCTGGTTCTTGATGCGGATGTTGGCGAACGTGCCGCGCACCATCACGTCGTCGTTGCCGCGGCGCGAGCCGTAGGAGTTGAAGTCGATCGGCTGCACGCCGCGCGAGATCAGGAAACGCCCGGCCGGGGAATCCTTCTTGATCGCGCCGGCCGGCGAGATGTGGTCGGTGGTGATCGAGTCGCCGAACAGGCCCAGGCAACGCGCGGCGTGGATGTCCTCGACCGCGGTCAGCGCCATGGTCATGCCGTCGAAGTAGGGCGGGTTCTTGATGTAGGTGGAGGCTTCGTCCCACGCGTACAGATCGCCGTCGGGCGAGGCGATCGAGCTCCAGCGCTCGTCGCCCTTGAACACGTCGGCATAGTTCTTGCGGAACATGTCCGAGGTGACCGCGCCCGCCATCAGGTCGCTGATTTCCCGGTTGGTCGGCCAGATGTCCTTGAGGAAGACGTCCTTGCCGTCGGCGCCCTTGCCCAGTGGGTCGGTGCTCAGGTTCACGTCGAGCGAGCCGGCCAGTGCATAAGCGACCACCAGCGGCGGCGAGGCCAGGTAGTTCATCTTCACTTCGGCGTGCACGCGGCCCTCGAAGTTGCGGTTGCCGGAGATCACCGCGCCGACGGTGAGGTCGCCGTCGCTGATCGCCTTGCTGATTTCCTGCGGCAGCGGGCCGGAGTTGCCGATGCAGGTGGTGCAGCCGTAGCCGACCAGGAAGAAGCCGAGCTTGTCCAGTTCGGTGAGCAGGCCGGTCTTTTCCAGATAGTCGGTGACCACCTTGGAGCCTGGTGCCAGCGAGGTCTTCACCCACGGCTTGGACTTCAGGCCCTTGGCGGCGGCCTTCTTCGCCAGCAGGCCGGCGGCCAGCATCACTGCCGGGTTCGAGGTGTTGGTGCACGAGGTGATCGCGGCGATGACCACGGAACCGTCATGGACATCGAACTCCTCGCCGTTGCGCAGCACGTGCTGGCCGGGCGATTTCGCACTCTTCTCGCGGCCGACGGCGGTGCCGCCGCCCTCGTTGGCGAAACGCGCCTCGGCACCGTTGCGGTTGACCGTGGTGGCGCCGAGATTCTCGTGGAAATTCTGCTGCACGTCGGTGAGCAGCACGCGATCCTGCGGGCGCTTCGGGCCGGCCATCGACGGCTTCACGTCGGCCAGGTCCAGCGCCAGCGTGGCGGTGAATTCGGCGTGCACGCTGTTTTCGTCGTGCCACAGGCCCTGCGCCTTGGCGTACGCCTCGACCAGTGCGACCTGGTCGTCGCTGCGGCCGGACAGGCGCAGATAGCGCAGCGATTCCGCATCGATCGGGAAGATGCCACAGGTGGCGCCGTATTCCGGTGCCATGTTGCCGATGGTGGCGCGGTCGGCCAGCGGCAGATGCTGCAGGCCTGGGCCGAAGAACTCGACGAACTTGCCGACCACGCCCTGCTTGCGCAGCATCTGGGTGACGGTGAGCACGAGGTCGGTGGCGGTGGCGCCTTCCGGCAGGCGGCCGGACAGCTTGAAGCCGACCACCTGCGGAATCAGCATGGAGGAGGGCTGGCCGAGCATGGCCGCCTCGGCCTCGATGCCGCCCACGCCCCAGCCCAGCACGCCCAGGCCGTTGATCATGGTGGTGTGCGAGTCGGTGCCGAACACGGTATCCGGGTAGGCCCACAGCTGACCGTCGACTTCGCTGCCCATGACCACGCGGGCCAGGTGCTCCAGGTTCACCTGGTGCACGATGCCGGTGCGCGGCGGCACCACCTTGAAGTCGGCCAGGGCTTTCTGGCCCCAGCGCAGGAAGCTGTAGCGGGCCTGATTGCGCCGGAACTCGATCTCGACGTTCTTTTCCAGTGCATCCTCGCTGCCGAACACGTCCACCTGGACCGAGTGGTCGATGACCAGCTCCGCCGGCGAAAGCGGGTTGATCAAGGTGGGGTCGCCGCCCAGGGCCTTCATCGCGTCGCGCATCGCGGCCAGGTCGACCACGCAGGGCACACCGGTGAAGTCCTGCAGCAGCACGCGCGCCGGCATGAAGGCGATTTCGGTATCCGGCTCCTTCTTCGCGTCCCAGGTGGCGACCGCTTCGATTTCCTTCGCGGTGACGTCGATGCCGTCTTCGTGGCGCAGCAGGTTTTCCAGCAGGATCTTCATCGAGTACGGCAGCCGCTTCAGGTCGAAGCGCTGGCCCAGCTTGGTCAGGCTGGCAAAGGCGTATTTCTTGCCGTTGACCTCGAGGGTGTCGCGTACGGAAAAGGTGTCTTTCATGGTGCTGCTCCTGGCTGATCCTGCGGCTGGGATGATCGAACGATGGCGATGGGGAGGTCGCCGGCCCGGCAAAAACGCAATTATCGCCCAAACCCTGCGCGGTCGCGAACCGGTTTGCCGTCGGGAGGGCGGTGTGCACGGCTTGCGGGCGTCTGTCGGGTTGCGCGCCGGCGGGTACACTGCGCCAACGCTCGCGGCCGACAACACCGCACAGGATGGGCCCGATGACCACCGCACGCAAACGCCTTTGATGACATGCAGCATTCGATGATTTCGATGGGCCTGGCCGCCGTTTCGCTGCGCGATCTCGCGCTGGTGCAGGCGGTGCATCGCCACGGCAGTTTCAACAGCGCGGCGCGGGCGATGCACATCAGCCCGTCCGGGTTGTCGCACCAGGTGCAGAAGGTCGAGCAGGCACTGGGCGCGCCGCTGTTCGAACGTGGCGGCCGGAAGATCGTGCCGACCGCCGGCGGCCAGCGGTTGCTGCAGCAGATCGACGCGGTGCTGGCTTCGGCCGAACACTTGCAACAAGTCGCCCGCGCCGGCGAAGTCGCCTTCGGCGGCGAGCTGCGGCTGGGCGTGCCGGCTTCGCTGGGGCCGTACCTGTTGCCGCACCTGATCGCGCCGTTTCCGCAGCATTTTCCGGGCGCGCGGCTGGGCATTTCCGAGGGCAAACCGCGCGGCCTGTTGCGCCGCTTGAGCGAAGGCGAACTGGATGCGGTGCTGGCGCCGCCGGCCGCGGCGGTCAGCGGTATCGCCTTGCGCCCGCTGTTCTTCGAGCCGTGGGAACTGATGCTGCGCGCCGATCATCCGCTGGCCGGCCGAGACAGCATCGCGCTGGACCAGCTTGATCCGGCCGAGGCCACGCTGATGGCCGAGAGCCATGCCGACGGCCTGCAGGGCGAAGGCAACGAGCACGGCCACGTGCAGGACGTCAGCCTGGAAAGCCTGGCCGCCCTGGTCAGCCTGCGCGGCGGCTACGCGCTGGTGCCGGCGCTGGCGCATGAGCGGCTGGCCTCGATGCCGAACGTTGCGCTGGCCAGGCTGAAAGGACCGGCGTCGGGCCGCGAGATCGCGCTGTACTGGCGCGACGCCTCGCCCTGGCACGACGACCTGCAGGCGTTCGCCGAACTGCTGCGCAAGCTGGTGCGGCAGCGGCCGGGATTGCGCGTGATGGGCGCGAAAGCGAAGGCCGCGTCGGCCTGACAACAGAAAGCCGCCTTGCGGCGGCCTTCCGGTCAATCACGTGGAACGACGACTCAACCGCGCGAGGCGCGCTTGCGGTCGTTCTCGGTGAGGTGCTTCTTGCGCAGGCGGATTTCCTTCGGGGTGATCTCGACCAGCTCGTCGTCGTCGATGAAGTCCAGTGCCTGTTCCAGGGTGAACTTGATTGCCGGAGTCAGCTGGATCGCATCGTCCTTGCCCGAGGCGCGCATGTTGGTCAGCGGCTTGGGCTTGATCACGTTGACGGTGAGGTCGTTGTCCTTGGCGTGGATGCCGACCAGCTGGCCTTCATACACGTTGTCGCCTTCGGCGGCGAACAGCTTGCCGCGATCCTGCAGCGGCCCGAGCGAGTAGGCCGGGGTGGTGCCACCAGCATTCGCGATCATCACGCCGTTGAGGCGCTTGGCGATCTGGCCTTCTTCCTTCGGACCGTAGTGGTCGAATACGTGGAACAGCAGGCCCGAGCCCTGGGTCAGGGTCTTGAACTGGTTCTGGAAGCCGATCAGGCCACGCGCCGGGATCTCGTAGTCCAGCCGCACGCGTCCCTTGCCGTCGGACTCCATGTTCTTCAGCTGGCCCTTGCGCACGCCGAGCCTTTCCATCACGGCGCCCTGGTGGACTTCCTCCACGTCGACCACCAGTTGCTCGATCGGCTCCATCTTCTGGCCGTCGATCTCCTTGATGATCACTTCCGCACGCGACACGGCCAGCTCGTAGCCTTCGCGACGCATGTTCTCGATCAGCACCGACAGATGCAGCTCGCCGCGGCCGGAGACCAGGAACTTGTCGGCGTCGGAACCTTCCTCGACCTTCAGTGCCACGTTGTGCACCTGCTCGCGATCCAGTCGCTCACGCAGCTGACGGCTGGTCAGGAACTTGCCGCCGGAAAGATCCTTGTTGCCGGCGAACGGCGAGTTGTTGACCTGGAAGGTCATCGAGATGGTTGGTTCGTCCACGGTCAGCGCGGGCAACGCCTCAGGCGTATCCAGCGCGCAGACGGTGTCGGAGATGGTCAGGTCGGCGATACCCGAGATCGCGACGATGTCGCCGGCCTCGGCGCTGTCCTCCTCGATCCGCTCCAGGCCCAGGAAGCCCAGCACCTGCAGCACCTTGCCCTGGCGCTTCTTGCCTTCGCGATCGATGATCGCGACCGGCATGTTCTTCCGCAAGACGCCGCGCTGGATGCGGCCGATGCCGATCACGCCGACGAAGTTGTTGTAGTCGAGCTGGCTGATGCGCATCTGGAACGGGCCGTCCGGATCGACATCAGGCTTGCTGACGTGCTGCATGATCGCTTCGTACAACGGGGTCATGTCGCCATCGCGCACATCGTCGTTGAGGCCGGCGTAGCCGTTCAGCGCCGAGGCGTAGACGATCGGGAAATCCATCTGCTCCGGGGTGGCGCCCAGGCGATCGAACAGATCCCACACCTGCTCGACGACCCACTCGGGACGGGCGCCGGGGCGGTCGACCTTGTTGATCACCACGATCGGCTTGAAGCCCATCGCGAACGCCTTCTGGGTCACGAAGCGGGTCTGCGGCATCGGGCCGTCCATCGCGTCGACCAGGATCAGCACCGAGTCGACCATCGACAGCACGCGCTCCACCTCGCCGCCGAAGTCGGCGTGTCCCGGGGTGTCGACGATGTTGATGCGGTTGCCGCGCCAGGTGATCGCGGTGTTCTTGGCCAGGATGGTGATGCCGCGTTCCTTTTCCTGGTCGTTCGAGTCCATCACGCGCTCGGCCAGCACGGTGCGCTCGTTGAGCGTGCCGGACTGCTTGAGCAGGCAATCGACGAGGGTGGTCTTGCCGTGATCGACGTGGGCGACGATGGCGATGTTGCGCAATTTTTCGATGGACATGGGATCGACTCGGGCGGCTCGATGGCCGTCACGCAGGTTTTTGAAGGACGAATTGACCGATTATACGGACTTGCGTGACAACTTGCCCGTCATTTCGATCACCCGTTCATCCGGCCTCACGGCCGCGGTCTGCGGGATGCCGTCGGCGCGGCTACACCACGCCGAGGAAATAGTACGCCGCGATCACCACCAGCACCGCCAGGGTCTTGATCACGGTGATCGCGAAGATGTCCCTGTAGGACTGCCGGTGGGTCAGTCCGGTCACCGCCAGCAGGGTGATCACCGCGCCGTTGTGCGGCAGCGTGTCCATGCCGCCGGAGGCCATCGCGGCGACCCGGTGCAGCACTTCCATCGGGATGCCGGCGGCGTTCGCGTTGGCGATGAAGGTCTCGGCCATCGCGCCCAGGGCGATGCTCATGCCGCCGGAGGCCGAGCCGGTGATGCCGGCCAGCGCGGTGACGGTGACCGCCTCGTTGAGCAGCGGATTCGGAATCGTGTGCAGCGCATCGGCGACCAGCTTGAAGCCGGGCAGGGCGGCGATCACCGCGCCGAAACCGTATTCCGAAGCGGTATTCATCGAGGCCAGCAGCGCACCGCCGACCGCGGCCTGGCTGCCGGCGGCCAGCTGCCGGGTCACCGCACGCCAGGCGAACACCAGCACGCACAGGATGCCGACCAGCAGCGCGCCCTCGACCGCCCAGATCGCCGCGACCTTGGATACTTCCTGCACCACCGGCTTGGCGTTGCCGACCACGCTGGGCAGGAACGACTGGGTTTCGCCGTACACACGCGGGATCAGGTCGGTGAACAGCTTGTTGCACGCGCCGACCAGCACCAGCGGCAGCAGCGCGATCAATGGATGCGGCAAGCTCGCGGCTTCGAACGGTGCCGGTTCGTTGAGCAGGTTGTCGCCATAGCCTTCGCCGGCCGCGGCGGCCTTGCGCCGTCGATGGTCGAGGTAGGCCAGTCCGGCGATCAGGATGAACACGCCGCCGATCGTGCCCAGCCAGGGCGCAGCCCAGGTGTCGGTGCCGAAGAACGACGTGGGGATGATGTTCTGGATCTGCGGCGTGCCCGGCAGCGAATCCATGGTGAAGGTGAACGCGCCCAGCGCGATGGTGCCGGGGATCAGCCGCTTCGGGATGTCGGACTGGCGGAACAGTTCGGCGGCGAACGGGTACACCGCGAACACCACCACGAACAGCGACACGCCGCCGTAGGTCAGCAGCGCGCACACCAGCACGATCGACAGGATCGCCCGGCTGCGCCCGACCAGGCCGATGGTGGCCGCCACGATGGATTTGGAAAACCCGGACAGCTCGATCAGCTTGCCGAACACCGCGCCCAGCATGAACACCGGGAAGTACAGCTTGAGGAAGCCGACCATCTTGTCCATGAACAGGCCGGTGAACATCGGCGCCACCAGCGACGGCTCGGTCAGCAGCACCGCGCCCAGCGCGGCGATCGGCGCGAACAGGATCACGCTGTAGCCGCGATAGGCCGCGAACATCAGGAAGCACAGTGCAGCCAGCACGATCAGAAACGCCATCCGTGAATCTCCCCGCCACGACTTGGCGTCGAGTATCCCGGACGCGCCATGCCGGCGGCACTGTACGAAGGTACAAGTGCCGCCGGCGCACGGCGCCGCCTACTCTCCCCTCATCAGCATTCGCGCGAGCGATGCATTCACTGCAAGGGGACGTCATGAAACGCACGCATCTGAGTTCGGCGATCGGTCTGGTTCTGGGGCTGGCCTTCATCGTGCCGCTGCACGCACAGCAGGCGAACGAGAACGCCGGCGCCAAGCCGACGGCAGCGAAACAGGCCGAGGCCAAGCAGCTGGAGGAAGTGACGGTCAGTGCGCGGCGTCGCGACGAATCGCTGGAGAAGGTGCCGGTCGCGATCACCGCGTTCAGCGGCGAGGACATGAAGGACTTGCAGGCGAACAGCGTCGACGGCCTGCAGGGCGCAGTGCCGAACATGAACATCGTGCAGGGCCGCGGCTCGTCCTCGGCGGTGAACATCTTCATCCGCGGCATCGGCCAGCCGGATGCGCTGCAGACCTTCGACCCGGGCGTGGGCATGTACGTCGACGACGTCTATTACTCGCGCATCCAGGGCGGATTGATCAGCCTGTTCGACGTCGAGCGCGTCGAGGTGCTGCGCGGCCCGCAAGGTACGCTGTACGGCAAGAACTCCACCGGCGGTGCGGTCAAGGTGGTGACGAAGAACCCGGGCGAGAGCACCGAGGGTTCGGTCGAGGCCGGTTTCGGCAACTACGGCCGGCGCGAGGGCAAGTTCTATCTCGGCGGTCCGCTGGGCGGCGCGTGGTCGGCCTCGATCGCCGGCGGGGTGACCAAGACCGACGGCTACGTCACCGATCCGTCCACCGGCCACAAGTACAACGACGGGGACAGCAAGTCCGTGCGCGGCAAGCTGCGCTACCACCCGTCGGAGAACTTCGACGCGGTGCTCAGCCTCGACTACACCAAGCAGGACACCGGCTTGACCCTGGGCCAGCCGGTCTCCGTGCTGAAACGCACCGACCTGGTGTTCGGTTCGGTGCCGCTGTACACCCCCGATCCGGACCAGAAGTACGACTTCAAGACGCGCACCTCGTTCGATCCGGACAAGGGCCAGCGGCTCGAGCACAAGGGCGCCGCGCTGAACCTCGGCTGGAAGCTGTCCGACCAGTGGAGCCTCAAGAGCATCAGCGCGTTCCGCAAGCTCGACAGCCATTCCTATATCGACATCGACGCCTCGCAGTTCGAACTGGGCGACGTGCTGGTCGATTTCCACCAGAAGCAGGCGAGCCAGGAACTGCAGCTGCAGTACGACAACGGCAGCAACCTGCAGGCGGTCTACGGCCTGTACTGGCTGCGCGAGACCGTGCCGTCGCATCAGGAGGCCTATGCCAGCGACCTGTTCGCCCTCGCCGGCACGCCGATCACCTTCCTGCGCACCATCGACGACGACCTCACCACCACCACCTACGCCGGCTTCGCGCACGTGAACTGGGAGTTCGTGCCGAGCTGGACGCTGGCCGCCGGCGTGCGCTACAGCAGCGACCACAAGGACTACGACCGCACCACCAGCACGTTCTGGGGCGCGCCGTTCAGTGCGATCAACGAGACCGTGGCGTTCAGCGCGAACAAGCGCTGGAATGCGTGGACACCCACGCTCAGCCTGCAGAAGCAGCTCGATCCGCAGACCATGCTCTACGCCTCGGCCAGCCGCGGCTTCAAGTCCGGCGGCTTCAACGGCCGCGCCAACACTGCCGCCGAAACGAAGAGCGCCGAATACAACCCCGAGTACGTGTGGACCTACGAGCTGGGCATGAAGTGGCGCTCGGCCGACAACAAGCTGCAGGCGAACCTGGCCGCGTTCCACAGCGACTACACCGACTTCCAGGCACGCGTGTCGGAAGTGCAGAACCCTGGCGCGATCACCCCGACCTTCGCGTTCCCGGTGATCAACGCCGCCAAGCTGAAGATGGACGGCATCGAGTTCGAGGGCGCCGCCGTGCTCGGGCAGGGCACCCGATTGTCGGCCCAGGTCGGCTACATGGACGCGCGCTACGCCAAGTTCGTCGACCACCGGCTCGATCCCAGCGATCCGCTGTACAACCCCGAGTTGCACAAGCACGTGCCGTTCTCGCCGACCTGGACGTCGCGGGTTGCGGCCACGCAGGCCTTCAACCTGGGCGACGGCAGCGCGATCACCATCGGCGCGGACTGGTCGTACCGCAGCGAGACCTGGCTCAGCGTGGACAACTACGACGCGCTGAGCCAGAAGGCCTACTCGGTGACCGGCCTGTTCGGCATCTACGACTCCGCCGACGGCCACTGGCAGTTCCGCACCGGCGTGCGCAACCTCGGCGACAAGGTCTACAAGACCGACGGCCAGGAATTCTCCAGCGTAGGCAACATCCGCACGGCGTATTACGGCATGCCGCGCAACTGGTACGCCAACGTGCGCTACAACTTCTGACGCACGGCTTCTGCCGGGTGGATAGTGCCCACCCGGCATGACGCCTGGACTGGAATGACCAAACGGAGCGGACCGATGAACACCCGATGGGTAACCCGCCTGCTGTGGCTGGCCCTGCTGGCCAGCGCCGGCAGCGCCTGCGCGAAAGACGCCGGTTCGAACCTGCCCGGCTTGAAAATCGATCCGGCGCGTACCGCCGTGGTCGGCCTCTCGTCCGGCGCATACATGGCTGCGCAGATGCAATTGGCGTATCCGGAACTGTTCCCGAATGCGGCCCTGGTCGCCGGCGGCCCGTACGGCTGCGCCGGCGGCAAGCTGCCGGTTGCCCTGGGCAGTTGCATGAAGGGCACGCCCGCGCCGGATGTCGGCGCGCTGGTGGCCAGCGCCACGAAGCGTTCCGCAGCCGGCGAAATCGGCGCGTTGAAGGACCTGGCACACGCCCGCGTCTATCTGCTGCATGGCAAGGACGATGCATTGGTCGCGCCAGCGGTGGCTGAGGCCGGCGCGCATTTTTATGAGCAACTGCGCGATGGCACGCCGGGCCTGAAGAACATGCAGGTGCATGACGACGGCCAGCGCGCATTCGCGCACAACCTGCCGGTGGCCGGCAGCGGCGACGACTGCGACAAGTCGGTGGCGCCGTATCTCGGTCACTGCGGCTTCGACGCCGCCGGCGAGATCTTCGCGCAGATGTTCGGCAAGCCGGCGCGTGCGGCGACCCAGGCACGCGGCGAGCTGCGCACGTTCGACCAGAACGCATTGCGCCCCGGTGGCGCCGATGCCTTCATGGCCGACACCGGCTACGTCTACCTGCCGCCGGACTGCCTTGCGGGCAAGTCGTGCGGCGTGGTGGTCGCGTTCCACGGCTGCAAGCAGAACGTCGACGCGGTAGGCAAGGCCTTCGTCGAAGACGCCGGCTTCAATCGCTGGGCCGACGTCTACGACGTGGCGGTGCTATATCCTCAGACCCGCGCAAGTTTCGCGCCCTTGAATCCGCAAGCATGCTGGGACTGGTGGGGATATTCCGGAGCCGACTACGACAGCCGCCACGGCGTGCAGTTGCGCTGGGTGGTGAACGCGGTTCGTGCGCTGGGGTTGCCAGTAGGGCATTGATGGCTGCTTCTGCTGCTCCCCCTGCGTGCAGGGGGAGATCGGGAGGGGGTTGTCCGAGCTTGCGCAAAGATCAAAAGCACCCCACCGCAACCCTCCCCTGCGAGCAGGGGAGGGAGTACAGCTGCCCATGGAGCCCGGCGTGCTGAGTGCCAGCGTCATCGCGTTTGCTGCCTTGTGCTGGCTCGCCCTGCTGTTCGGCGTGGCCCTGCTCGGCGAGCGTCGCCCGCAGCTGTTCGAAAAGCGCTGGGCGATCGTGTATGCGCTGTCGCTGGCGATCCACTGCACTTCGTGGACGTTCTACGGCACGGTGACCCAGGCCAGCCGTTCGGGCTGGTGGCTGCCGCCGACGTTTGTCGGGGCGATCCTGATGTACCTGTTCGCGCTGAAGTTTCTCGGCCGGTTGGTGCAGCTGGTGCGCGAGTACAACGCCGGTTCGCTGGCCGACCTGATCGCGGTGCGGCTGGGGCGGCATTCCGGGCTGGCGGCGCTGGTCACCGCGGTGGTGGTGATCGGCATCGTGCCGTACATCGCGCTGCAGCTGAAGGCGGTGGCGATGAGCTACGGCATCCTCAGCCACGGCCAATTGGCCGAGTCCAACCCGTGGCAGGACAGCGCGCTGTACGTGGCGTTGCTGATGGCGCTGTTCGCGATGCTGTTCGGCACGCGGCGCGCGTCGACGATGGCGCACAACCGCGGGCTGGTGCTGGCGATGGCGTTCGAGTCGCTGTTCAAGCTCGGCGCGATGCTGGCGCTGGGCACGCTGCTGTTCACTGCCTTGCCGACAGGCTTGCCGAGCCACGTTCCGCCGCCGCCGGACAGCGGCGGTTTCCCCGCGCTGATCCTGCTCGGCGCGCTGGCGATGTTCACCATGCCGCACCAGTTCTACGCGGGCATCGTGGAGTGCCGCGACGACGGACAGCTGCGCACCGCGCGCTGGCTGTTCCCGTTGTACCTGCTGCTGATCTCGCTGCCGATCCTGCCGCTGGCGCGGTTGGGCGATGCATGGCTGGGGTCGAGCGGGGTGTCGTCGGACATGTACGTGCTGGCGTTGCCGCTGGCGCGCGGCGAGCATGGCCTGGCGCTGATCGCGTTTCTCGGTGGCCTGAGCGCGGCCACCAGCATGGTGGTGATCGCTACGCTGGCGTTGAGCCTGATGGTGGTCAACCACTTCATCGCGCCGTTGCGCGTGCGCGCCGGCTGGGGGCGCGACGAGCACGGCGACCTGCGCGGTGAACTGCTGAACCACCGGCGCGTGGCGATCCTGGTGCTGATCCTGCTGGCGTGGGCGTACAGCCGCGTGCTGGCGCGCAACGAGGTGCTGGCCGATATCGGTGCGATCTCGTTCTCCGCGCTGGCCGGGCTCACGCCGGCGCTGCTGGCGGCGGTGTACCGGCCGCAGCTGGGTTCGCGTGCGGTGATGGCCGGGCTCGCCGCCGGCACCCTGGTGTGGATCTACGCGGTGCTGCCGACCCTGTTGCCGGTTGCACCGGCATGGCTGCACGGCGGTCCGTTCGGTCTGCATTGGCTGGCACCGGATGGCCTGCTCGGGCTGGGCAACTGGAACCGGCTGGGCCGTGCCGTGGTGGTGAGCCTGCTGGTGAATATCGTGGTGATGCTCGCGGTGGCTGGTTCCCGTTTCGGCAGGGCGGTACGCGCGGTCAGCGTGGGTGATGTCGGCCTGGTCGAGCTGCGCGCGCTGGCGATGCGCTTCCTGCCGTCGGAACGGGTCGAGCACCTGTTTGCCAGCGCACCTGCTGCGGGGCTCGCCGGCAGTGCGCGCGTGGCCGAGGTCGAACACGAACTGGCTGCGGTGATCGGCGCCGCCTCGGCGCGACTGCTGCTGGAAGTGGTGCATCGGCAGGGCCGCGACGATCTGGACACCGTGGTGGCGATCGTCGGCGAGGCGGCGCAGGACCTGCGCTTCAACCAGCGCGTGCTGGAGGCGGCGCTGGAGAACATGAGCCAGGGCATCTGCGTGGTCGACGCCGAACTGCACCTGGTCGCCTGGAATACGCCGTACGCACAGCTGTTCGACTACCCGCCCGAGCTGCTGCAGGTAGGCCGCCCGGTCGCCGAGCTGACCCGCCACAACATCGACGCCGGCATGCTCGGTCCCGGCGAAGCAGAGCAACGCGTACAGCGCCGGCTGGCGCACATGCGCGCCGGCACGCGGCATCTGTCCGAACGGCGCTTCCCCGACGGCACCATCGTCGAGATTCGCGGCAACCCCATGCCCGGCGGCGGCTTCGTGGCCACCTTCACTGACGTCACTGCGTTCCGTCAGGCCGAGGCGGCGCTGAAGCGTGTCAACGAGACGCTGGAACTTCGCGTGGAAGAACGCACCCGCGAACTCGCCGCGGCCTCGGCCGAAGCGCAGGCCGCGAACGAGGCTAAGAGCCGTTTCCTCGCTGCGGTCACCCACGACCTGATGCAGCCGCTGCACGCGGCGCAGCTGTTCGCCCATGCGCTCACCGAACGTGGCGGCGAAGTCACCACTGTGCAGCATCTCAACGGCGCGCTGGCCGCCACCGAAGGCCTGCTCACCGGCCTGCTCGACGTGGCCCGGCTCGAAGGCGGCCGTCTGCATCCGCAGCCGCGCGCGTTTGCGCTAGCCGAGGTACTCGATCCGCTGGCCGCCGAATTCCGCGCGATCGCGCTCGACCGCGGCGTGCGGCTGGACGTGGTTGGCACGCGTGCCTGGGTGCACTCCGATCCGCAGCTGCTGCGCCGCGTGCTGCAGAACTTTCTGTCCAACGCGTTGCGCTACGCCGAACATGGCCGCGTGCTGCTGGGCGTGCGCCGGCATGGCGATCGTTTGCGCGTGGAAGTGTGGGACAGCGGTCCCGGCATCGCGCCGGAGGAACAGCAACTGATCTTCCAGGAATTTCGCCGCGGCAGCGCCGCGGGCGGGCAGGGGCTCGGACTGGGCTTGTCCATCGCGCAGCGCATGGCTGACCTGCTCGGACATCCGCTCGGGCTGCGCTCGTGGCCGGGTCACGGCAGCGTGTTCGACCTCAGCGTGCCGATGGCGCGCGCTGCGATACGGCTGCCACCCGTCGCCGATGCGCAGCAGTCGCTATCGGCAGGTCGTGCACTCGTACTGGACAACGAACCGGCCGCACTCGCCGCGCTCAGCAACCTGCTGACCAGCTGGGGCTGGCACGTGCATGCCGCGCGCAATGCCGAACAGGCGCTGGCGGCACCATGGCGGCCGGATCTGCATATCCTCGATTTTCACTTGGACGGTGGCGACACCGGTTTTGATGTCTGGCAGCAGCTGCGCGAACTGCATGCCGATGTGCCGACCGTAATGCTTACGGCGGACCGCGATGGGGAGTTGCGGCAGCGGTTGCTCGATGCGGGTGTGGGAGTGCTGTACAAGCCGTTGAAACCGTTGGCGTTGAGGCAGGTGTTGCAGCGGGTGACGGCGGGCGCGATAAAAGCGTGATGCGAATTATCTAAGCCATGTGTGCCAAATTTCTCACCACATCTCCAATTAGGTTGGAGCTCTGCATAATCCGTTTTTTTCAGAAACAGCGGATCCGGCTTACAACTACCTGCTGATTTGTCGCCATGCGCTAAAGGGGGAAGGTCAATGGATGCAGAGTCTCTGCGAATGATCTTAGAGCGTTGCCATTTGTCGCGAAGACACAATGATCGAATGAAATCCCTTATGCCAACGGGCGAGGCTCCCTCTTTGCGCGCAACCTTTGCAAGGTGTGCGATAGACTTGGCGCTTGAGCACCACTCAGCTCTTGTTCGCCTGGTGGAGGCTGGGGAATACGGAACTGGCGGAGCACTGTTGCGGCCAGTGCTCGAGGCGTCCACAGCAGGTTACTGGTTCGTCTACGTCGCCACCTGCAGTGAAATTCAAGCACTCCCGACGACGTCAGTCGATAGCCCTGAGGCAGACATCCCGGGACTTGGGGATATGCTCAAATCACTCATTCCCACCTTCCCAGATATTCAGAAGATGTCTGACGGTCTGAAGACAGGGGGAACAGCCAAGTGGCTCCACAAATACACGCATGGCGGCACACCTCAGCTAACTCGACGAGTGAATGGGGGTTGGACGGAAAGCGAAGTCATATTGACTCTGATCCGGGGCGACATGTTTTCGAACTTGGTTGCGTGTCTGGAAACTGTGATAGCTCCCAATGCTCCCCTTGCGAAGTACGGATTTAGCTATCGGGACGAACTCGCGTTCGAGCTGCAGACGACGTTTGGGACAGACCCTATTCCGCAACAGCCGCACAGCCTTCCCGTCGCGCCGCTACTTGAGGAAGGTTGTGGCTCCTCGTTTGCGTGAATACGACTGGACCAGTCGCGGAAGCTGCCCTCTAAACGTCCGTCTTCGTGGCGTCTGATCCGCTCAACCAACCCGCGCCGGCTCCCCTAGATCCAACGACCGCAACAACATCCCCGCCTGCGTCCGATTCCGCACCCTGAGCTTCTCGAAGATCGCCGTGACATGCGCCTTCACTGTGCGCTCCTGGATCGACAGGCGATCGGCGATTTGTTTGTTCAATAGACCTTCGGCGAGCAAGGCGAGCACTCGGGATTGCTGTTCGGTGAGGCGGGCCAGGCGGCTGGCGAGATCGGTATCGGCGGGGTCGGCGGGCAGGGCAGCGACGGCGTCGGCGAGGCCGGGCGGCAGCCAGCTGCCGCAGTCGAGCACGCTGCAGATCGCTGCGCCGATCTCGGCTGGACTGGCGCTCTTGGGGATGAAGCCGGCGGCGCCGTGATCGAGCACGCGGCGCACGATGCGCGGTTCGTCGTGGGCCGACACCACCAGCACGGCCACGCCGGGATGCTGGCCGCGCAACGCGGCGAGGCCGGACAGGCCTTGGCTGCCGGGCATGTGCAGGTCGAGCAGGACCAGGTCGGTATCCGGCTCGGCGGCCAGCGCGTCGAGTACGCCGGGCAGATTCGCGGCTTCGCGCACCACGCAGCCGGGCAGGCTTTCGCTGGCCGCCAGGCGCAGCGCGGCGCGGAACAGCGGGTGGTCGTCGGCGATCAGCAGGCTCGTCATTCTGTTGAAGTTAGCGGGCCACGGCGGCTACGTCGAGTTCGGCACATGGACTTTCGTACGATGGCGGCCGGCGATGCGCTTGTTATGGTGACCCGATGAAGAAATCCGCCCGCATTTCGCTACCGCTGTTCTTGTCCGCGCTGGTATCCGTCATGCTGTCGGCCTGTGTCGGCAACATGACGAGGAAGGACTCTGCCATGCATGAAGTCGATTACGGCGAAGTGCGAGTGACCGGGCATCGCGGTCACGATGATTTGTTGAGCGCGGGTCTTGGCCTGATGGGCCTGGCCGGTTTGCCGTCGCCGTTCGCCCATCCACTGGATCCCGGTGCGGAGGAGCTGCGCCGGCGCGCGATCCAGACCAGTTGGAAGGGCATCGCCGACCTCGGTCCGCTCGGCGGCTACGGCACGGTGTACGGCGGCGTGCCGAACGTGCCGGGCCGCGAATATCAGGCCTTTGCGCGCATTCCCGGCGCCCGTTCGCCGCATCGTGTGCTGCTGCAACTGCCCGACAACTTCGACAGGCAGAGACGTTGCCTGGTGGTGACGGCCTCGTCCGGCTCGCGCGGCATCTATGGCGCGATCGCGCTTGCGGGCGCCTGGGGTTTGCCGCATGGCTGCGCGGTGGCGTACACCGACAAGGGCACCGGTGCCGGTTATTTCGACTACGCCGACGACAGCGGCGCGGCATTGGACGGCCGCCGCGCGAGACGCGGCGGGGCGGAACTGGAATTCCAGCCGCCGCCGGCTTCGCCTGCCGCGGGCATCGCGATCAAGCATGTGCATTCGGGCGACAACCCGGAAGCCGACTGGGGCCGGCACGTGATCCAGGCGGCGCAGTTCGGGCTGGCCATGCTCGATCGCGCGTTCCCCGCCGAGGCGCCGTTCACGCCACAGAACACGAAGGTCATCGCTGTCGGCATCTCCAATGGCGGCGGCGCCGTACTGCAGGCGGTGGGACTGGATCAGGAACATTTCTTCGCCGGCGTGGTGGCGCTGGAACCGAACGTGCACGTGCAGGATCGTGGCCGCGCGCTGTACGACTACGCCACCGAGGCGGCGATCTGGTTGCCATGCGCGCTGAGCGCCGACTATTTCGCCACGGTTCCGCTGGCGCGCGGACCGCGCAACGTGCCGCTGCCGACATGGCCGATCCGCTGTGCCAGCCTGCGCGCACAGGGCAAGCTCGGCGGCAACACCGTGGCCGTGCAGGCGGAGCAGGCACGACAATACCTGCACGCGCGGGGCTGGACCGACGAGGCGATGAGTACGGCCGCCAGCACGACCGCGTTCGACCTGTGGCGGGTGATCGCCGCGGGCTACGCCTCGGCCTACCTGCGCCGCGGCGCCACCGACATGCCGTGCAGCTTTCACTACGCGGCGGTCGGCGTGGGCGGATTGCCGGGCGTGGCCGATCCCGTCACACGGGCGGCCTGGTGGGCGGATGGTTCGGGCATTCCGCCCGGCAACGGCATCGGCCTGTTCGGCGGCATGAATGTCTCGGTCGACCCCACCCTGCTCGGCAGCGAATGCCTGCGCGCACTGTGGACCGGCGACGACCACGAAGCGCAAGCCTTGCATGCTTCGGTGGCCGCCACCGCGGCGCGGCTGCCGCGCAAGGACCTGCCGCTGTGGGTGTTGCACGGCGCCGGCGACGGCCTGCTGCCTACGGCGTTCAGTTCCGAGCCGTACGTGGCGTGGCTGCGCGACGAAGGGCGCCGGCCGATCTACTGGAAGGTGCCGCGTGCGCAGCACTTCGATGCGTTCCTTGCGCTGCCCGGTTTCGGCGAGCATCACGTGCCGCTGCTGCCGTATGGCTACGCGGCGCTGGACCGGTTGTGGGCGCATCTGTATGAAGGCGCTGCATGGCCGGTCGAGATGCCGACGCCAGCGACGCAGCCACGCGGTGCGGGGGCACTGGATCGCAGCATGCTGGGCCTGCCATAGAATCTAGCCTCACCGTTCGCCCTGAGCGTAGGCCCAGCGGGCCGAAGTCGAAGGGCCGCCCTTCGACTTCCTCGTTCCTCAAAGCTGCGGCCATCCATGGCCGCTCCCCACGTACGCTGCGCTACGCTCAGGGCGAACGGTAGTTGAAGACGCGGCTCGGCGCGAAAACCATGGTCGCTGCTTCATCAAGCTCGCTGGGTTATTCTTGACAGCCTTCGTGCCCGTGTCGTGGCGCGGAGCAGCTTTCAAACCCAAGGATTTGCGATGACCATCAACGTCACCTTCACCACCAACCGCGGCCCGATCCACCTGCGCCTGCATGAAGACAAGGCACCGGTGACGGTCGCCAGCTTCGTCAATCTGGCCCGGCGCGGCTACTACGATGGGCTGTCGTTCCATCGCGTGATCGCCGACTTCATGGTCCAGGGCGGCTGCCCCGAGGGCAGCGGTCGCGGCGGCCCGGGCTACAAGTTCGAGGACGAGTTCAATCCGTCGCTGCGCCACGACAAGCCGGGTGTGCTGTCGATGGCGAATGCGGGTCCGCGCACGAATGGCAGCCAGTTCTTCATCACCCACGGCCCTACGCCGTGGCTGGACGGCAAGCACAGCGTGTTCGGCGAAGTGGTCGATGCGGCCGACATGGACGTGGTCAACGCGATCCAGCAGGGCGACACGATCGAGAAGGTCAGCGTGGACGGCGACGTCGATGCGCTGCTGGCGGCGCAATCCGACCGTGTGGCGGAATGGAACGCGGTGCTCGACCAGCGCGGCTGAGTCTGGCGCCTTCGGATCACAGGAAACCGCCGGTCGGCAGCCGGCGGTTTTTTTGTGGCATTTCCCGGCTGGTCTTCACGAAGCGTTGTCATGGCGAATTTCGAGGCGGCTTATGATCGGCGGGCTGCACATTCGATCCATCACCTTCCAGGGAGAACGACGATGTCATTCCTCAACGATTTGCTCGGTGGCCAGGGACAACAGGGAGCGCAGGCGGGTACCGGTTCGCTGATTGCCGTCGCGGGGCAGCTGATCGAGAAAGCGGGTGGGGTGCAGGGTCTGGTCAGCATGCTGCAGCAGCATGGGCTGGGCGGCGCGGTGCAGTCGTGGGTCGGCACGGGCGCGAACCAGCCGGTGTCGGGCGACCAGTTGGGCCAGGCGCTGCAGGGCGGCGGCCTGGGTTCGCTGGTGCAGGAAGCCGCAGGCAAGCTGGGTGTGGACCCGAATGTCCTGCTGGGCGGGCTGTCGAAGGTGCTGCCGCGTGCGGTCGACCATGTGACGCCGGATGGACAGGTGCCGGCGCAGGGGCAGGGTGGTGGTTTTGACCTGGGCATGCTCGAAGGGCTGGCCGGCAAGCTGCTCGGTTGAAGACTGTCCCGGTGGAGCGGGGCTCCACCGGGACGGCGGTCAGGCCGACTTGCGCTTGACCAGGTGATACAGCAGCAACAACACGACCGCGCCGATCACCGATGCGATGAAACCGGCGGATTGCCCTTCCTGGTACCAGCCGAATACGTTCTGGCCGACCCAGGTCGCCAGCAGCGAACCGGCGATGCCGATGATGGCAGTGATGATGAAGCCACCCGGGTCCTTGCCCGGCATCAGCAGCTTGGCCACCAGGCCGACGACCAGTCCGATCACGAATACCCAAAGCCAGTGCATGCGGATCTCCTTCGCAGGTGAGGTCTCACGGTACCCGTCGCGCGGGCGCGCCCATCATGCCCGGATCGTGTCGCTGTGGCGTGTAGAGCCGGCAGCCAGCGCCGGGTCCGGGCGGCGTGATAAAATGGGCGCCTTTGCTTCCTCCCCCGCGTGAGATACCCATGCCCCAGCTCGCCCAGCGTGTCGGCCGCGCCAAACCCAGCGCGATCATGGTAATTGCCGAGAAGGCGAAGCAGCTCAAGGCTGCCGGCCGCGACATCATCAGCTTCTCCATCGGTGTACCGAACTTCCTGCCCGGCGAGCATGTGTATGCCGCCGCGCGCGAGTCGCTGTCGCACGACTCCGGCCAGTACGGCAGCAACCGCGGCGCCGAGGTGTTGCTGGATGCGTTCCTCAAGCACATCGAGGCGCTGGGCTTCTCCGGCTACGGCCGGATGAACCTGTCGATCGGCATCGGCGCCAAGCACGTGTTGTACAACCTGGCCGAAGCGCTGCTGGACGAGGGCGACGAGATCTGTTTCGCCGCGCCGTACTGGACCACCTACCGCGACATCGCCGACATCATGGGCGCGAAGGTCAACGTGATGCATTGCGGGCCGGAGCAGAACTACAAGCTCACCCCGACCCAGCTCGATGCGGCGCTGGCGCGCAAGCCGAGGGTGTTCCTGTTCAACAACCCGTCCAATCCCACCGGCATGGTCTACACCGCCGGGGAGATCGCCGCACTGGCCGACGTGCTGGTGAGGCATCCGGATACCTGGGTGATCACCGACGACATCTACAACTCGATGGTGTTCGACGGCATCGGCTACCACAACTTCGTGTTCGCCAGGCCCGAGCTGCGCGATCGGGTGGTCTTCGTCGACTCGGTGTCCAAGACCTACGGCATGCCGGGCTGGCGCGTGGGCCTGATTGCCGGCCCCGAGCTGGTGGCCAAGGCGGTGACCACGCTCAACTCCAACCACATCAGCAGCCTGCCGGAAGTGATCACCGCGGCGGCGGTGGCGGCGTTCAGCGGCCCGCAGGACGTCCCGCGCGCCAGGTGCGCGGAGTTCGCCGGCAAGCGCGACATCGTGGTTGCCGCGCTCGGCGCGATTCCCGGCGTGGCCTGTCCGCGGCCGCAGGGCGCGTTCTATGCGTTCCCCGACATTTCCGTGGCGTTCGGCAAGAGCCATCACGGCACGAAGATCAACAACGATGTGGAGTTCTGCGCCGCGCTGCTGGAAGCCAAGGGCGTGGCCTGCGTGCCCGGTTCCGCATTCGGCGAGCCGCGCGCGATGCGCATTTCCTACACCTGCCCGATCGCCCAACTGCAGCCGGGCCTGGCGCGCATCGCCGAGTTCTTCGCCGAGCTGAGCTGACTATTTTCCCTGCGGAGCGCCCCGTGCGCGCCGCATAAATGAACACCCAAGAAGGAGTCATCGTCCATGAAAGCCCCCGTTCGAGTTGCCGTCACCGGCGCCGCCGGCCAGATCGGTTATGCCTTGCTGTTCCGCATCGCCGCCGGCGACATGCTGGGCCCGGATCAGCCGGTGATCCTTCACCTGCTGGAAATCACCCCGGCACTGCCGTCGCTGCAGGGTGTGGTGATGGAGCTGAACGACTGCGCGTTCCCGACCCTGGCCGGCGTGGTCGCCACCGACGACGCGAACGTCGCGTTCAAGGACGTCGACTACGCGCTGCTGGTCGGTGCCCGCCCGCGCGGTCCGGGCATGGAGCGCAAGGACCTGCTGGAGGCGAACGGCGCGATCTTCGGCCCGCAGGGCAAGGCGCTGAACGCGCATGCCAAGCGTGACGTGAAGGTGCTGGTGGTTGGCAACCCGGCCAACACCAATGCCCTGATCGCCCAGCAGAACGCGCCGGACCTGGACCCGAAGTGCTTCACCGCGATGGTCCGCCTCGACCACAACCGCGCGCTGTCGCAGCTGGCCGAGAAGACCGGCAGCCACACCACCGACATCAAGAAGATGACGATCTGGGGCAACCACAGTTCGACCCAGTACCCGGACATCCATCACGCCACCGTCAACGGCAAGGCGGCGATGTCGCTGATCGACCAGGCCTGGTACGAGAGCGACTTCATCCCGACCGTGCAGCAGCGCGGCGCAGCGATCATCAAGGCGCGCGGCGCCTCGTCGGCGGCTTCGGCGGCCTCGGCCGCGATCGACCACATGCGCTACTGGGCGCGGGGCACCGCTGAAGGTGACTGGGTCTCGATGGGCATCCCGTCCGACGGTTCGTATGGCATCAAGCCGGGCGTGATCTACGGTTACCCGGTCACCGTGAAGAACGGCAAGTACGAGATCGTGCAGGGCCTGGCGGTCAGTGACTTTTCGCGCGCCCGCATGGACGCCACCGACAAGGAATTGCGCGAAGAGCGCGCCGGCGTCGAGCACCTGTTCGCCAAGTGACGCCAGGAAGGCGTCATCCCGTGCAGTACGGGGGTGCACGTTGATACGGGATCCAGCGACTCGAAACAGGCCGGCCTTGCCGGCCTGTTTTCATTCGGACGTACGCCGAAAGTCGAGTGCCCGCTGCACCGTGTCTGGTCTAGGCTTGATCCGTCTCCAAGCCTGATGGAATACGTATGCGCTACGAGGAGTTCTACCGGCAGTCGATCGACGAGCCGGAGCAGTTCTGGGCCGAGCAGGCGCGGCTGATCCACTGGCATACGCCGCCGCAGCAGGTCCTCGACCAGTCGAATCCGCCGTTCCGGCGCTGGTTCGTCGGCGGCACCACCAACCTTTGCTACAACGCGGTTGATCGCCATCTCGCCGAGCGCGCGGAGCAACTGGCGCTGGTGGCGATTTCCAGCGAGACCGGCATCACCCGCGAGTTCACCTACCGTCAGCTGCACCGCGAGGTGAACGCGTTCGCCGCGGTATTGCAGTCGCTGGGCGTGGGCAAGGGCGACCGCGTGGTGATCTACCTGCCGAACATCGCCGAGGCGGTGTTCGCCATGCTGGCCTGCGCACGCATCGGCGCGATCCACTCGGTGGTGTTCGGCGGTTTTGCCTCGCACAACCTGGCGTTGCGCATTGACGATGCGCAGCCGAAGCTGCTGATCGCCGCCGATGCCGGCATGCGCGGCGGCAAGGTGATTCCGTACAAGCCGCTGGTCGACGCGGCGCTGGACGAGGCCTCGGCGCCGCCGCCGCACGTGCTGATCGTCGATCGCAAACTCGATCCGCAGATGACCTGCATGGCCGGCCGCGACCTCGACTACGCCGAACTGCGCGTGCAGTACGAGGGCGCCGAGGTACCGGTGACCTGGCTGGAGTCGAATGAGCCGAGCTATCTGCTGTACACCTCCGGCACGACCGGCAAGCCGAAGGGGGTGCAGCGCGACGTGGGCGGTTACGCGGTGGCGATGGCGCTGTCGATCCGCTACGTGTTCGACATCGCGCCGGGGCAGGTGATGTTCGCCACCTCGGACGTGGGTTGGGCGGTGGGGCATTCCTACAATGTCTACGGCCCGCTGATCGGCGGCGCCACTTCCTTGCTGTACGAAGGGCTGCCGACGCGGCCGGATGCGGGCATCTGGTGGCGGCTGTGCGAGCAGTACGGCGTGCGCGCGATGTTCTCCTCGCCCACGGCGATCCGCGTGCTGAAGAAGCAGGACGAGAGCTGGCTGAAGAAGTACGACCTGTCGAAACTGAAGTGGCTGTTCCTCGCCGGCGAGCCGCTGGACGAGCCGACCGCGCAGTGGATCACCGACGCGCTCGGCGTGCCGGTGATCGACAACTACTGGCAGACCGAGACCGGCTGGCCGGCGATCACCCTGATGCCGGGGCTGGAGCTGAAGCCGGTGAAATTCGGCTCGCCCGGCCTGCCGGCGCCGGGTTACCGGATGAAGGTGATCGACGAGAACACCGGCAAGGAAGTCGCGGCCGGGACCAAGGGCGTGCTGGTATTCCAGCCGCCGCTGCCGCCGGGCTGCCTGACCACCGTGTGGCGCGACGACGACCGCTACGTGCACAGCTACTTCAGCCACTTCACGGAGCTGTTGTACAGCTCGCTGGACTGGGCGGTTCGCGACGAGGACGGCTACACGTTCGTGCTTGGCCGCACCGACGACGTGATCAACGTGTCCGGTCACCGCCTGGGCACGCGCGAGATCGAGGAGTCGGTGGCCAGCCACCCGGCGGTGGCCGAGGTGGCGGTGATCGGCGTGAAGGACGAGCTGAGGGGGCAGGTGCCGATCGTGTTCGCCACGCTGAAGCAGGACGCCGGTGACGGTGTCGGCGCGGTGGCGCGGGCGATGCAGCAGTGCGTGGTCGATCAGCTTGGCGGCGTGGCGAAACCGTCACGTGTCTACGTGGTGAGTGCCTTGCCGAAGACCCGTTCCGGCAAGCTGCTGCGCCGCTCGCTGCAGGCGCTGGCGGAGCAGCGCGATCCGGGGGACTTGTCCACGCTGGACGACCCGGGTGCGCTGGACGATATCCGCCGTGCGCTGGAGCGCGGGCCCGATCAGGGCAGTTGAAGGGAGCCATCAGGCAAACGGGGCGGCCGAAGCCGTCCCGTTTGTTTTCTGCCCGGATGATCTCCGGCGGTCAGGCAGCCACGGCTTCCTTTGCCGTCTTCGCGGCCACCACCGGGCTGCGGATCAGGTGGTCGAACGCGCTCAGCGCGGCGGTGGAACCGGCCCCCATCGCGATCACGATCTGCTTGTACGGCACCGTGGTGGCGTCGCCGGCGGCGAATACGCCGGGCAGCGAGGTCTGGCCGCGTTCGTCGATCACGATTTCGCCGCGTGGCGACAGTTCCAGCGTGCCCTTCAGCCACTCAGTGTTCGGCAGCAGGCCGATCTGCACGAAGATGCCTTCCAGTTCGAGGCTGTGCATCACGCCGTCGACGCGGTCCTTGTAGACCAGGCCGGTGACCTTCTGGCCGTCGCCCAGCACTTCGGTACTCTGCGCACTGACGATGATGTCGACGTTGGGCAGGCTGCGCAGCTTGCGTTGCAGGACGTCGTCCGCACGCAGCTTGCCGTCGAACTCGACCAGGGTGACGTGGCTGACGATGCCGGCCAGGTCGATCGCCGCTTCGACGCCGGAGTTGCCGCCGCCGATCACTACCACACGCTTGCCCTTGAACAGCGGGCCGTCGCAGTGCGGGCAATAGGCCACGCCCTTGTTGCGGTACGCGTCTTCGCCGGGCACGCCCATCTGCCGCCAGCGTGCGCCGGTGGAAAGGATCACGGTCTTCGACTTCAGCGTGGCGCCGTTCGCCAGTTCGATTTCGATCAAGCCGCCCGGCTCGCTGGCTGGCACCAGTTTCTCGGCGCGCTGCAGGTTCATGATGTCGACGTCGTATTCCTTGACGTGCTGCTCCAGCGCCGCGCCCATCTTCGGGCCGTCGGTGGCGCTGACCGAGATGAAGTTCTCGATCGACATGGTGTCCAGCACCTGGCCGCCGAAACGCTCGGCCGCCACGCCGGTACGGATGCCCTTGCGTGCGGCGTAGATCGCCGCGGCTGCGCCGGCCGGGCCGCCACCGACCACGAGCACGTCGAACGCGCCCTTGGCCTGGATCTTTTCCGCTACGCGGGCGCTGGCGCCGGTGTCGATCTTCGCCAGGATCTGCTCCAGGCTCATGCGGCCCTGGTCGAACACTTCACCGTTGAGGTAGACGGTGGGCACCGACATCACCTGGCGTGCCTCGACCTCGTCCTGGTACAGCGCGCCGTCGATGGCGACGTGCTGGATCTTCGGGTTCAGCACGCTCATCAGGTTCAGCGCCTGCACCACGTCGGGGCAGTTCTGGCAGGACAGCGAGAAATAGGTCTCGAAACGGAACACGCCGTCTGGAGCGGGACCATCGAGGTTCTTCACTTGCTCGATCACGTCCGCCGCGGTCTTGGACGGATGTCCACCGACCTGCAGCAGGGCGAGCACGAGCGAGGTGAATTCATGGCCCAGCGGAATGCCGGCGAAGTGCACGCCGATGTCGCTGCCGACGCGATTGATCGCGAACGAGGGCTTGCGCGCATCGTCGTCGCGGCGCACCAGGGCGATCTGGCCGGACAGCGCGGCGATTTCCTCGAGCAGTTCGTTCAGTTCGGCGGACTTGGCGCTGTCGTCCAGGGACGCAACGATCTCGATCGGCTGCGTGACCTTTTCCAGATAGGCCTTCAACTGGGTTTTGAGATGGGCATCCAACATGACGGACTCCGTGGGTTTCTTCGGGGCGTGCGTGGCGAGCACCCGGGCGGACCCGGGCGTCGACGTTGCACTGATACTTTGGTAGAGCGGACCCGGAAGAACTCCGGGTCCGTGGCGCTTTCGCGCGGGGCTGATCAGATCGAAACGATCAGATCTTGCCGACCAGGTCCAGCGACGGCGCCAGGGTCTTCTCGCCTTCCTTCCACTTGGCCGGGCAGACTTCGCCCGGATGGGCGGCGACGTACTGCGCGGCCTTCACCTTGCGCAACAGTTCCTTGGCGTCACGACCAATGCCGCCGGCCGTGATCTCGACGATCTGGATCTTGCCCGCCGGATCGATCACGAAGGTGCCGCGATCGGCGATGCCGGCGTCTTCGATCAACACGTCGAAGTTGCGCGAGATCGCATGGGTCGGATCGCCGACCATCGTGTAGTTGATCTTCTTCACCGCATCGGAGGTGTCGTGCCAAGCCTTGTGCGCGAAATGGGTGTCGGTGGAGACCGAGTAGATCTCGACGCCCAGCTTCTGGAATTCGGCGTAATTGTCAGCCAGGTCCTCCAGCTCCGTCGGGCAGACGAAGGTGAAGTCGGCGGGGTAGAAGAACACGACGGACCACTTGCCCTTCAGGTCGGCGTCGGTGACTTCGATGAACTGGCCGGCCTTGAGGGCCTGGGCCTTGAACGGTTTCACTTCGGTATTGATCAGGGACATCTTGGCTTGCTTCCCGTGGTGGTTGAAGGATGAAACAGATGTTACGGCTCCCGATGTGATAAATCTAATTGATTGTCGACATCGGTTCGATTGGTTGTAGCTATCACCTAATTATTCACATGTAAGGTCAGGCGGGGCAGCTTCAAGCCCCACCGGTCGGCACATCGTGTGCGAGGAGTTACGGCGCCGCGAGGCGGTCGCGCAACTGGTGGTCGACCACTGTGGCGGTGACGATGTCGCTGCCCACGTTCACCGTGGTGCGCATCATGTCGAGGATGCGGTCGACGCCGATGACGATGCCGATGCCCTCCGGCGGAATGCCGAACGTCGCCAGCAGGCCGGCAATCATCGGCAGCGAGCCGCCCGGGATGCCGGCCACGGCGACCGCGCTGAGCACCGACAGCAACATCAGGATGGCCTGGTGGCTCAGGGTCAGTTCCACGCCGAACGCCTGCGCCACGAACAGCACCACGCAGCCTTCGAACAACGCGGTGCCGCTCATGTTCATGGTCGCGCCGAGCGGAAGCACGAAGCCGGCCGTACTGGGCGAGAGTTTCAGCTCGTCGTGCGCCACCGCCAGCGAGGCGGGCAGGCAGGCATTGCTGGAACTGGTCGAGAACGCGGTGATCAGCAGCGGCCGGATCTGCCGGAAATAGGGTAGCGGCGAGCGTCCGGCCAGAAAGCGCAGCCACAACGACATCGTGCCGAACAGGTGCAGCGCCAGCGCCACAGTGCAGCCGACCACGAACACCGATAGTGCCAGCAGCACGTCCACGCCGACCTTGACGATCACGCTGTAGATCATCGCCGGTACCGCATAGGGAGCCAGCTCCAGCGCGAAGCCGACGATCTTCGTCATCAGGTCGGTGATCGTGTCCAGCGCGGCCTGCACCCGCTTGCGTTCCTTCTCCCTGAGCTGGGTGGCGGCCGCACCGACCAGGATCGCGAACAGGATCAGCGGCAGCACGTCGCCCAGCGTGTCGCGGCTGGGACCGGCCACGGCGCCGACCAGGTTGCGCGGCATGAACATCTCCACCAGCGTGCCGAAGCTCATGCTGGGCTGGGCCGCCTTCTTGTCGATCGACTGCTGCGCACGGCTGCCGTATTCCTGCATCAACTGGATGCGCGCCTGTTCGTCCAGGTGGTGGCCCGGCTGCACCGTGTTCATCATCACCAGGCCGATCGCCACCGCGATGCCCATGTTGAGGAAGAACAGCAGGAAGGTCCGCCCGGCCAACGGACCGAGCCGATCCAGTCGGCCGAGCTGGGCCACGCCGGAGGCCAGCGAGGTGAACACCAGCGGGATCACCACGAAGAACAGCATGCGCAGGAAGATCTGCCCGAGCGGGTCGAACACCGCACCGGAGATTTTCTGCATCAGCGCCAGCGTGGGTGGGTGCAGTTGGCCGATGCCCAGCGTGGCCACGGCCGCGACCACGCCGATCACCAGGCCCCAGAGGATGCGTTTTGCGAGAGGAGTCGATGTGCTCATGGGGGTTGAATGTACGGGGCTGCGGCGGATTCGTCACGCAAGAGTTTTCGGACCGCCATGGAGCCCGTCGGGATGCGCTTTTGCGGCCGCGGCACGGGTGCCAAAAGGTCCAATCCCGGCAGCGGGCCGACGTAGGCTAAAATAGACGTTTTGACGGAGGCGACATGACACAGCCAGCATCCCCGGGCGCACGTTTCCGCGCGGAACTTGCCGCCGAGCAGCCGTTGCAGATCATGGGCGCAATCACCGCCTACGCCGGCCTGATGGCCAAACGCGTCGGCTACAAGGCGCTGTACCTGTCCGGCGGCGGCGTGGCCGCCAACTCACTGGGGATACCGGACCTCGGCATCAGCACGATGGAGGATGTGCTTACCGACGCACGCCGCATCGTCGACGCCACCGGGCTGCCGCTACTGGTCGATATCGACACCGGCTGGGGTGGGGCGTTCAACATCGCGCGCACGATCCGCTCGTTCGAGCGTGTCGGCGTGGCCGCGGTGCACATGGAGGACCAGGTCGGCCAGAAGCGCTGTGGTCACCGCCCCGGCAAGGAAGTGGTGCCGAAGGAGGAGATGGTCGACCGCGTCAAGGCAGCGGTGGATGCGCGGACCGACCCGGGCTTCGTGATCATGGCGCGCACCGATGCGGCCGCCGTGGAAGGCATCGACGCGGCGATCGAGCGCGCCTGCGCCTATGTCGAGGCCGGTGCCGACATGATCTTCCCCGAGGCGATGAAGACGCTGGCGGATTACCGCAAATTCAAGGCAGCGGTGAAGGTGCCGATCCTCGCCAACCTCACCGAGTTCGGCTCCACGCCGTTCTTCACCACCGACGAATTGCGCGAGGCCGGTGTGGACATCGCGCTGTACTGCTGCGGCGCCTATCGTGCGATGAACAAGGCCGCGCTCAATTTCTACGAAATCGTGCGCCGCGAAGGCACGCAGAAGAACATCATCGACACCTTGCAGACGCGCGAGGAGTTGTACGACTTCCTCGGTTACCACGCCTACGAGGACAAGCTCGACACGCTGTTCTCGAAGCAAAACTGACCACCCACCTTGTCATCGTGCAGGAGCCTGCTTGCGGACTCCTGCCAAGAAAAAAACCTGCACCCTGGAGATTTCCGATGAGCGAGCAAGTCCTTCCCAAGGCCAAGAAGTCCGTCGCCTTGTCCGGCGTGGCCGCGGGCAATACCGCGCTGTGCACGGTCGGCCGCAGTGGCAACGACCTGCACTACCGCGGCTATGACATCCACGACCTGGCCGCCAAGGGCTGCTTCGAGGAGGTGGCCTACCTGCTGGTGCACGGTGTGCTGCCGACCTGGACCGAGCTGAACAACTACCGCTCGCGGCTGAAGCGCCTGCGCGGCCTGCCGGCACCGGTGAAGGCTGCGATGGAACTGCTGCCGGCCGCCACCCACCCGATGGACGTGTTGCGCACCGGCTGCTCGGTGCTGGGCACCGTGCTGCCGGAGAAGGACGACCACAACGTCACCGGTGCGCGCGACATCGCCGACCGGCTGATGGCCAGCTTCGGCTCGATGCTGCTGTACTGGTACCATTTCAGCCACAACGGCAAGCGCATCGAGACGCAGACCGACGACGACTCGATCGCCGCGCACTTCCTGCACCTGCTGCACGGCAAAAAGCCGAGCGACCTGCACGCGCAGGCGCTGGACAAGTCGCTGGTGCTGTACGCCGAGCACGAGTTCAACGCCTCGACCTTCGCCGCCCGCGTCATCGCCGGCACCGGTTCGGACATCTACTCGGCGATCACCGGCGCGATCGGTGCGTTGCGTGGCCCGAAGCACGGCGGCGCGAACGAGGTGGCGATGGAGATCATCGCGCGTTACCGCAACGCCAATGATGCGGAAGCCGATATCCGTGCCCGCGTCGAGCGCAAGGAAATCATCATCGGCTTCGGCCACCCGGTTTATACCGTGTCCGACCCGCGCAACGAGATCATCAAGGAAGTCTCGCGCAAGCTGTGCACCGACGGCGGCAACCCGACTCTGTTCGACGTCTCCGAGCGGATCGAGAAGGTGATGGGCGAGGTCAAGAAGATGTTCCCGAACCTCGACTGGTTCTCCGCCAGCGCGTACCACATGATGGGCGTGCCCACCGCGATGTTCACGCCACTGTTCGTGATCGCGCGGACCTCCGGCTGGAGCGCGCACGTGATCGAGCAACGCGAGGACGGCAAGATCATCCGCCCCAGCGCGAACTACACCGGTCCGGAAGACCAGGCCTACGTGCCGATCGACAAGCGCTAGGCAGACGTTTTCCGATACGAAAAGGGAGCCGCGCGGCCCCCTTTTCGTATCGGCGAGGTGAAAATTGCTTGAACCGGAACTGACTCGCCGACCGGTCGCTTTCGGCCCCGATATGCGGGAGGCTCTCCCGCCGTATCACTTCTGTTACAGGGTGTAAGCATCTTGTTTCCGTCCGGGTTCGTGTCGCCGGCCGAGCTGCCATGCGGTTTGCCGGACTGACAGCGACGAGACGTGTTGCAGGGGCGAATCGGTTGCCGGCTTCATATGCATGAACCGACCTGCAGTTCACCGGCAGGCTTGTTCGCCAGAGGGCTGATTTTTCGCGGGATCGCGCCGGCCCGCATGACGCTACCCCGATGGCTTGGAAATTGCCTTGAGGGGTTTGCTACAAAGCAGGCAAAAACAGGGGGTCACCGCATTGTTCGGGAGAACACACATGCGAAAGACTCTTCTAATGACAGCGATATGCATTGGCTTGGGATTCACGCTTCCCGCTTTGGCCGACGACACCCAGACCGGCGCAGCCGGAGCGACGGCCCAACGACATTCCGTTGCGGTGCAGATTCAAGCCACTGACAGTTCGACCGACAGCTCCACCCATTCGCGTCAGCGCAACAACAACGGCGATGCCTACGCCAATGGACAGGGCAGCTCGGCCGCCAACAACGGCGGCACGGCGAGTTCGTCGATAGCGTCCTCGTTCAACACCAACAAGGCGATCGCGATCAGTCGCCTCGATGGTGTGGTGACCGACATCCGCGCGCATGACATCGGCAACGTCGCGCGGAATACCGGCAACGCCAATGGCGGCGAGGGCGGTTACGGCGGCGACGGCTACGGCGGCCGCGGCTATGGCGGTCGGGGCGGCTCGGGCGGTGACGGCGGAAATGCCCGTTCGCGCAGCGGTTACGCCGGTGGATCGGGCGCCGACAGCGGTTATGTCGGTGCGCTCAGCGGCGCGGAAGGCGGCGATTCGAACGGCGACAACTATGCCGATGCGCGGGCCCGCTCGCGCGGGGCGGCCAGCACCGGAGGAACGGCGACTGGCGGCAATGGCACCTGGGCCGGTGGAGCGGGCACCAGTGGTGCAGCGACCGCAGGCAGCGGCGCGGCGACCTCGACCGGCGGCGCCAGCGGCGCGGCCGACAGCGCGGGCGGCACGGGCGGAGCCGGTGGCAGCGGCGCGTCCGGGACTGGTGGTGATGGCCTCGCCGGTGCCGGCGGCACCGGTGGCGCGGGCGGGTCGAATACGGTGGATGCCGGCACGTTCGACATGTCCAACCACATGGAAGGCGCGGCCGCGGCTGCGGCAGGCGTCACGGTCATGGCGCAGAACAGCGGCGTCGGCTCGCTGATCCAGCAGAGCGTGAACGTCCAGGCCAACCTCAACGTTGGTCCATGACTGAAGCCTCGCACGGTGGGGCGCCGGGCGCTCCGCCGTGCTTCCCAAGCAGAGTGTCCCGGATGCCGATGCGATCGGCATCCGCGGATGCCCCGTCGTACGCGGTCGTCACGGAGACAGGAGACAGCATCATGCGAACAGTCAATCTCATGTCGTGGTCCGCGATGCTGTTGCTTGGCGCGGTGACGTGGAATGCGGCGGCGACGCAGCCGGCGCCGCAGTCCCCGGCAACCGCCGTGGCGACGGCTTCCGCTCAGCCTGGGTGGCTTGACGGATGGGGCCACAGCGCGGACAGCAGGACCCTGGCGATGTCCAGTGGCGGCAACGAAGTCAGCGAGACCATCGTCTTGAACGGCACGGTGGCGAACAACACCGTCGACCATGTGGTGACCGGAGCGAACGTGATCGGCAACGGCGCCTTCAACGGCGCCGCCGGGGTGCCGATGGTGATCCAGAACACCGGCAACGGCGTGCTGATCCAGAACGCCACCATCCTCAACGTGCAGTTCCAGCCATGACGAGCCGGTTGCGCCATGTGTGCTGGCTGGCCCCGGCGTTCGTCGCCGGGCTGCTGGCTTCGGCGCCGCTGGCGGCATCGTCGGTCGCGCTGCCTGGCGTGCAGGGCGGCAGTTACGGCCTGCATCTCACCAGCCTGAAAGAAATCCGCTACCGCAACACGATCCGCCAGAAATACGATTTCAGCTGCGGCTCGGCAGCCGTGGCAACCCTGCTCACCTACCAGTACGGTTACCCGGTGGACGAGCAGCAGGCGTTTGCGCAGATGTACGCGCACGGCAACCAGCCGAAGATCAACCGGGAAGGTTTCTCGTTGCTCGACATCAAGCGTTTCCTGCAGGCCAACGGTTTCGAAGCCGACGGTTTCCAGGTGTCGCTGGACAAGCTGCAGGAGGAAGGGCTGCCTGCCATCGTGCTGATCGACGAAAAGGGTTATCACCATTTCGTGGTGATCAAGGGCATGCGTGCGGGCCGCGTCCTGCTTGGCGACCCAGCCCGCGGCACGCGTTCGATTCCGCGCGCGCAGTTCGAGGCGGCGTGGAAGAACCGCCTGGTGTTCGTGGTCCACAACCGGCGTGCCCTGGCGATATTCAACAGCCGCGACGACTGGCGCGCGGCGCCGATGGCACCCATCCATTCCGTCATCGACCGTACCGGCCTGGGCAACATCACGCTGCCCAAGCGTGGTCCGGGGGACATCTGAGTGCCGCCATGAATTCTGTCCGGATCAAGTTTCCCTGCTTCCACGCGCTGGCCGGCCTGGCGCTGATGCTCGGCGCTGCCCATGCGCAGGAGTCGCCGACAGCGCCGACGCACTGGCCGGCTGCCGTGAGCGGGCAGCGCCTCGATGCGATCCGCGGCGGGTTCGACTTCGGCAACGGGTTGCTGGCGTCCTTCGGCATCGAGCGCGCGGTCTACATCAACGGCAACCTGGTCGCCAGCAGCAGCGTGCAGGTGCCGGACATCGGCCGGATGACGCCCGACCAAGCCATCGCCCTGGCTGCCGCCACGGGCACGCTCAACGTGATCCAGAACGGCGCGGGCAACAGCGTCGATACATCTGCGTTCAACCGGGTGACGGCTGCGACGGTGATCCAGAACAGCCTCGACAACCAGGACATCCGCAGCCTGACCACGATCGATGCCGCGGTGAACAGTCAGCTCGCTTTCCGCGATCTGAACCTGCAGCAAAGCCTGCAGGCCGGCCTGATCGGATCGCTAGGGCATTGACCCGGACATGACGGAACCCGGCCTGCGCCGCCGTCGAGCACTCTTCGACCAGCGAGGAAACATGATGTCCCGCAAATCGTGGCGAAACAGGTGCTCGACCGGTTGCGCGGGATTGCTGCTGCTCGGCGGAGTGGCCAGCGCGCAGGATCCGTCGTCACCCGCGGTGCCACCGTCGACCGGCTCGGGCGAACTGTCGGCGGTGCTCCGGCAGAGCATGCACGAGCAGAATGCGCGCATCGCCGAAATGCGCAGCCAACTCGCCGCCCAGAACGCGCAGATCGAAGCCATGAAGCGCGAGCTTGCCTCGCAGCAGGCGGATTACCGCGCCTTGCGGCGAGCGGTCGGGCTGGACACGCTCGATCAACAGCGGGCCGGCAACATCCGCGCGGGCGGTCCGGGCGCCAGTGCGCTGCCGATGCCGGCTGGCGACGCGACCACCGATGCCGCCGGACAGACGCCGGATCGCCCGGTGGGGCAGGCGCCCGAGCGTGATGAGCGGCCGCCGGCGGTGGCGCCGATCTTCAACCAGCCGGGCGTGCTGACTCCGCGTGGCAAGCTGGTGGTGGAGCCTTCCTATCAATTCGGCTACTCGTCGGCGGACCGGGTTGCGCTGATCGGCTACACGGTGATCCCGGCGATCCTGATCGGCCTGATCGACGCGCGCCAGGTCAAGACGACCACGCAAACCGGCGCGGTCGCGCTGCGCTACGGACTCAGCAACCGGCTGGAGATGGAGCTGCGAATACCGTATGTCTACGGCCACACCGACACGATCAGCCGGGAGATCTTCACCGGCAGCGCCACCGACAAGGTGTTCACTTCCAGTGGCCACGGCATCGGCGACATCGAGGCCACCGCCCGTTACCAGCTCAACGACGGCGGCGCGGACCGGCCGTATTACGTGGGCTGGTTGCGCTTCAAGTCGCGCACCGGCAGGGATCCGTTCGAAGTCACCACCGATTGCGTCAACCGCTGCGTGCAGAACGCGACCGGCACCGGGCTGCCGCTGCAGCTGCCGACCGGTTCGGGTTTCTATTCGCTGCAGCCTGGCGTGACCTGGTTGTACCCGTCCGACCCGGTGGTGTTCTTCGGCAATCTCAGTTACCTGCACAACTTCCCGCGCCACAACGTCAGCCGCACCGTGCTGCTCGGCGGCAAGGAGCCGCTGGGCACGGTGCGGGTGGGCGACATTGCCGATGTCAGCATCGGCATGGGGCTGGCCTTGAACGACAAGGCGTCGATCAGCATCGGCTACGACCAGAGTTTCGTCGGCATCACCAAGCAGAACGGCAAGACCGTACCCGGATCGGCCAAGAGCGTGCTGGGCACCTTGCTGATCGGCGGCTCCTATCGCTTCAGCGACAAGCGCAGCATGAACTTCACGCTCGGCGTGGGGGTGACCCGCGACACGCCCGACGCCACCGTGACGGTCAGGATGCCGATGACGTACTGAGAGCGGTGCCCGCGCCGTGGTGTCAGTGCGACCGGCAGCGTCTCAGCTGGCGGACAGCTTCAGGCGCTGCCGTCGCCGCTGCACCAGCCAGCCGCCGCCGCAGATGCCGATCACCGCCATCACGTCCAGACCGTACTTCGCCCAGCTGTGCGCATCGAACCAGCCGCTCAGCAGGTGGTCGTGGGCGATCATGCGCCCGGCCGTGATCGCGATCGCAGCGGCGCCGATGTACATGATGATGGGGAAACGGTCGATCAGTTTCAGGATCAGGGTCGAGCCCCAGACCACCAGCGGCACGCTGATCAGCAGGCCCAGGATGACCAGAAGCAGGTGCCCCTTCGACGCGCCGGCGATGGCCAGCACGTTGTCCAGGCCCATCAGCGCGTCGGCGGCGATGATCGTGCGCAGCGCGCTCCAGAACGTGTTGCCGGCCTTGATGTTGGGGCCTTCGTCGTCGCCGTGGTTCAGCAGTTTCCAGGCGATCGGCAGCAGCAACACGCCACCGGCCAGCATCAACCCGGGCAGCTTGAGCAAGTAGACGACGACGGCGGTGAGCGCAAAGCGAACCGCGACGGCACCGAACGTGCCCCAGAACACTGCCTTCTTCTGCAGTTCCTTGGGCAGGCGGCTGGCGGCCATGGCGATGACGATGGCGTTGTCGCCAGCCAGTACGAGATCGAGCAGGATGATGGCCAGCAGGCCGGAGAGAAAGTCGGGACCAAATTCCATGCAGGTTTCCATGCGCGTCTGAGAATGCAGTGGGCACGGACGCGCGCGGCCCGTGGCCACCGCAAAAGTCTCGTTCGCAAGGCAACTGCCGGATGACCGGAGCGAGGACTCGCTCGTGTTGACGATCACCGCACCGGGGCAGGCGAACCTGCCGCGGGAACTACTCCCTTTTGGGTGAGCGGGGATTGTCGGCGGGCGGCATGGTCGCGGTCAAGCGACGCACACGGCATCCTTGCCGTCGCAGTCGGCTAAAATGGCGGTTTCCCCTGCCGCGAGATTCCGTCATGAGTGCGCACGACATCCGTTCCGCCGTCCGTCCCGATCCCGACCAGCCGCTGCTCGACATCGCCGACTACGTCGTCGACTACCAGATCGATTCGAAGGAGGCCTACGACACCGCGCGCTACATGCTGCTGGATTCGCTCGGCACCGCCATGCTGGCGATGAAGTTTCCCGAGTGCGTGAAACATCTCGGCCCGCTGGTGCCAGGCGCCACGCTGCCAGGCGGCGCGCGCGTGCCGGGTACCAGTCATGAACTGGATCCGGTGCAGGCCGCGTTCGCCATCGGCACGCAGATCCGCTGGCTCGATTTCAACGACACCTGGCTGGCGGCCGAGTGGGGCCACCCGTCGGACAACCTCGGCAGCATCCTGGCGGTGGGCGATTACCTCAGCCGCAAGGCGGAGCGCGAAGGTGGCCAGCCGCTGACCGTGCGCGACGTGCTGGGCCATGCGATCAAGGCGCACGAGATCCAGGGTTGCTATGCGCTGCTGAACAGTTTCAACCGGGTCGGCCAGGACCACGTGATTCTGGTGCGGCTGGCGTCCACCGCCGTGGCCACCGCGATGCTCGGCGGCAGCAAGGAGCAGATCACCACTGCCGTGTCGCACAGCTGGATCGACAACGGCGCGTTGCGCACCTATCGCCACGCGCCGAACACCGGCCCGCGCAAGAGCTGGGCCGCCGGCGATGCCTGCCGCCGCGCGGTGACTCATGCGATCAATGCGGTGTATCGCGGTGTGGTCGGCTATCCGTCGGCGTTGTCGGCGAAGACCTGGGGTTTCTACGACGTGGCGTTCAAGGGCAAGCCGTTCGAGTTCGAACGTCCGTTCGGCAGCTACGTGATGGAAAACGTCCTCTTCAAGATCAGCTACCCGGCCGAATTCCACGCGCAGACCGCGGTGGAGTGCGCGATGAAGCTGCATGGCGAAGTTGCAGGCAAGCTCGACCAGGTCGAGAAGATCGTCATCGAGACGCAGGAAGCCGGCTGCCGCATCATCGACAAGACCGGCCCGCTGGCGAACTACGCCGACCGCGATCACTGCATCCAGTACATGGTGGCGGTGCCGCTGATCTTCGGTCGGCTGGTGGCCAGCGACTACAACGACGACATCGCCGCCGATCCCCGCATCGACGCGCTGCGCGACAAGATGACGGTTGTCGAGAATCCGCAGTTCACGCGCGATTACTTCGACCCCGCCAAGCGCTATATCGGCAATTCGGTGCAGGTGTTCTTCAAGGACGGCAGCAGCAGCGAAAAGGTTTCGATCGATTATCCGATCGGCCATCGCAAACGTCGCGCCGAAGGTATTCCGGTGCTGTTGCAGAAGTTCGAAGCAGCCATGCGCGGCCATCTGCCGGCGCATCAGGTCAGGGCGATCATGGCTGCGACGAAGGATCCGGCGCAGTTGGACGCGATGCCTCTGCATCACTTCCTGGGGCTCTTCACATTGTAAAGACGATGTGAGTAGGAAATTAAGGCAGGGACGGAAGCCGCTGTGGAGGCTGCGGCCCTGCCAACCGCTTGTCGTTCAACCAATGGACAAACGTGAGGGCCGCATGTACCAGGTCAGCACGAATCCGGAGGATTCCATTGTGCGCAAAGCTAATGAACTTTCCTGAACGAAGCCTCACCAGCAAATGGTTTCATTGTTGTTGAAGCGCCTCCTGCTTAACGATTTTGCTACAATCCCCGCCGCTTGTCGCATAAACGCCAAGCAGGGGCTGTAAAAGCTCTGAATGACGTAGTTCAGTTCTGCCGCGCGATTTTCCGGTTGGGGTTGAACGGACGCGAAACCTAATAAATGAGGAGACACCTGATGAAACGTAAGGGCTTGTATTTTCTGATAGCGCTGGCCCTGGGCGGCGTAGGTGCCGTTCATGCGCAGGACACCACCACTGCTCCCGCCGATACCGCAACCTCGGATATGGCCACCCCGTCCTATGACGGTCGCTGGTATATCGCGCCGACCGTGGGTGGTTATTACAACGACACCGACCGCAATACCAATAGCCGTCAGTTCTATTACGGCTTGGGCGTGGGTCGCTTCATTTCGTCGAATGCGTCGCTTGATTTGTTCATCGATCGCACCAAGCGCGATACCGACGCTGGTGGTAGCTGGGCCAACAATAATGTCGGTGCGGCGGTGCGTTTCTATGCGGGTGACTGGAACGCCTGGCGTCCGTACCTGCTGGCTGGCGTGATGGGCAGCAACCATCACAGCCGTGGCGACAGCGGCTGGTCCCCGGCGGCCGAGCTGGGCGGCGGCGTCTCCAAGACGATCACCGACAGCTCCGACGTGCGTATCGAAGCCGGTTACCGTTACGACTGGGACAACAAGACCCAGCCGGAAGTGGACGGCTATGGCGACTGGTTCCTGGGCTTCAGCATCGTGTCGCGCTTCGGCGCTCCGGCGGCTGCTCCGGCCCCGGTTGCGGCGACTCCGCCGCCGGCTGATTGCTCGACGATGGACAGCGACGGCGACAGCGTCAACGATTGCGACGACAAGTGCCCGGGCACGGCTGCCGGCACGATCGTCGGTCCGGACGGCTGCCCGCAGAAGGTCGTGATCGACCTGCGCGGCGTGAACTTCAAGTACGATCGCCCGAAAAAGGGCGAGACCGACATCTCGAAGTCACTGGCCGAGCCGAGTGCCGATTCGATCGCGGTGCTGAACCAGGCCATCGACACCTTGCAGCGTTACCCGCAGGTGCACGTGACGGTTGCCGGTTTCACCGACTCGAAGGGTACCGACGAGTACAACCAGAGCCTGTCCGAGCGTCGCGCTTCGATCGTCTACAACTACCTGACCAGCCATGGCATCGATGCCAGCCGTCTGGAAGGCCCGATCGGTCACGGCGAGAGCAACCCGATCGGCGACAACGAGACCGACGCCGGTCGCGCGCAGAACCGTCGTACGGAACTGCAGGTTCAGCAGTAATCGAACCGCGACAACGCAGTAATGAAAAAACCCGGCTTCGGCCGGGTTTTTTTTGCTCGTCGACGACCGATGCCGTGATGAGTCTTCTTGTAGCACGGCGGCTTCGGCCTATACGCTAGCGTGATGCCCCGCCCGCCTTCTTCTCGCCCCGCCCATTCCGCTGCATCCGCGCAACCACCACGGCATGGGCTGGCGCGCGTGCTGTCCAAGCTTGGAGCCTGCTCGCGCAGCCAGGCCGAGCAGTGGATTCGCGCTGGTCGCGTCAGCCTGGATGGACGCGTGGTCCGCGATCCGTATCACCCGGTCTTGATCGACCGGCAGCAGATCGCCGTCGATGGCCATCCGGTGAAGCCGGCCGAATGCGTCTATGTCGCCTTCAACAAGCCGCGGGGGCTCGTGGTCAGCGCGTCCGACGAGCACGGCCGCGCGACGGTCTACACCGCGCTGGCGGCTGCCGGCCTGCCGTGGCTGGGTCCGGTCGGTCGGCTGGACAAGGCCAGCGAAGGCCTGTTGCTGTTAAGCAATGACACTACCTGGGCGGCTGGCATCACCGACCCGGCTACGCACCTGGACAAGACTTACCACGTACAGGTATCCGGCCAGCCGGATGTTGCAGTGCTGGCCGCGATGCGGACGGGTATCGACGATGCCGGCGACCTGCTGAGGGCGCGCCGGGCCACGCTGCTGCGTGCGGGCGAGAAGAATGCCTGGCTTGAGGTAGTGCTGGACGAAGGCCGCAACCGGCATATCCGCCGGCTGCTGGCTGCTCTGGGTTTCGACGTGCTGCGGCTGATCCGGGTATCTGTCGGATCGCTTGCGCTGGGCGAACTGGCGAAAGGGCAGTGGCGACAGCTGAGTGCGGACGAAGTGGATGCGCTCGATACCCGCAAAGGCTGAGTGCCGTCAGCCGCCGATCACGCCCAGCTTCCGACCCACCTTGGTGAACGCGGCGATCGCCCGGTCGAGGTGCTCGCGGGTATGCGCCGCGCTCATCTGTGTGCGGATGCGCGCCTGGCCCTGCGGCACCACGGGGTAGAAGAAACCGGTGACGTAGATGCCTTCCTCCAGCAGGGCGGTGGCCATCGCCTGCGCCTTCGGCGCGTCGTAGATCATCACCGGCACGATCGGGTGCACGCCCGGCTTGATGTCGAAGCCGGCAGCGGTCATCCGCTCGCGGAAGTAGTGGGTGTTTTCCTTGAGCCTGTCGCGCAGGTCGCCGGCGCTGGCCAGCATGTCGAACACCTTGATCGCGGCGGCGACCACGTGCGGCGGCAGCGAGTTGGAGAACAGGTAGGGGCGCGAGCGCTGGCGCAGCAGCTCGATCACTTCCTTGCGGCCGGTGGTGAAGCCGCCCAGCGCGCCGCCAAGCGCCTTGCCCAGCGTGCCGGTGAAGATGTCGATCTTGTCCATCACGCCGTTGACCTCGGCCGAACCGCGGCCGCTGTCGCCGAGGAAGCCGGTGCAGTGGCACTCGTCGATGTGCACCATCGCGTTGTATTTCGCGGCCAGTGCGGTGATCTGGTCGAGCTTGGCGATGAAGCCGTCCATCGAGAACGCGCCATCGCTGCTGATCAGCTTGGTGCGCGCGCCGGCGGCGTCGGCCGCCTGCAGCTGCTTCTCCAGGTCGGCCATGTCGCTGTTGGCGTAGCGGAAACGCTTGGCCTTGCACAGGCGGATGCCGTCGATGATCGAGGCGTGGTTCAACGCGTCGGAGATCACCGCGTCTTCCTCGCCCAGCAGCGGTTCGAACAGGCCGCCGTTGGCGTCGAAACAGGCGGCGTAGAGGATGGTGTCTTCGGTGCCGAAGAACGCGGCGATCTTCGCTTCCAGTTGCTTGTGCAGATCCTGCGTGCCGCAGATGAAGCGCACGCTGGCCATGCCGAAGCCGTGCGTATCCAGCGCGTCCTTGGCGGCCTGGATCACCTCGGGATGATCGGCCAGGCCCAGGTAGTTGTTGGCGCAGAAGTTCAGCACCCTGCGGCCGCCTTCCAGCTCGATCTCGGCGGACTGCGGCGAGGTGATGATGCGCTCGGCCTTGAACAGGCCTTGTTCGCGGATGGCGTCGAGTTCGCTGGCGTAGCGCGCCTTGGCTGAGTAGCTCATGGGGAGATTCCGGCGGTGGGCAAAGCGCCATTGTAGGACGCCAGCCGATCGCTGCGCATGCGCACGCGTTATGCAGCGATCAGTGCAGGCCGAAATCCGCGCGCGTGCTCTTGCCCTTGTCGTTGATGCCCGAGGCGTCGAGCTTGGGCGGCTTGATCGCGATTCGCTTGTCGTCCAGCTTGCCGTGCAGCCAATCCTGTACGGCGGCAGCGCGGCGCTCGGCCAGTGCACGCATCGCGGCGGCGTCCGCGTTCACGTGGGTTTCCAGCAGGCTGCGCATTTCGTCCGGTTCCAGCGACTTGCTGAGGCCGAGGGCGTTCTTCGGTTTTTCGAAGTCGGCGTGCCGGTACGCGCGTCGCAGATAGCGCTCGTGTTCATCCGGCGTCACGGTTACTTCAGCCAGCGTCGTCGCCGAGGCGTCCGCGGCGATCTTGTCGCCCGATTCCTTGGTCAGCTTTTCGCGGCGGATCTGGTCGTCCACCGTCACCTTGCGCAGGCCCGCTTCGTCCAGCGACGGGTCCACCCGGCCGCTGATGTCCAGGGTGAGCGCGGGCTTGCGGCCCAGCATCTGCACGATCTGGCCGAGGCGGTCCTTGGCGGGTCCATCCAGCACGGCCGAGCCCGGCGCGAATTCGACGTAGCCGAGATCCTCGTGGCCGCCGCCAAACGCGGAAGCGAGCAGACGGAACGGCGCAGTGGCCGCCTTGGCGATGAGGTTGCCGAACGCGCGCATGATCATGCCGCCGAGGCTGAACTGCGGATCGTCCAGCGAGCCGGACACCGGCACGTTCACGTCGATATTGCCCTCGGTATCCTTCAGCAGGGCCACCGCCAGCTTCACCGGCAGGTGCGACACGCCAGGGCCGTCCATGCGCTCGCCGAAGGTGAGCTGGGTGATGAAGATGTGGTTGTCGGCGTTGAGCTTGCCCTGGTCCAGCAAGTAGTGCACGTCGGCGGTCAGCTTGCCCTTGGTGATGGGGTAGCCGGTGTACTTGCCGGAGTAAGTGCTGAGCCGGGTCAGCTCGACGTCGGTCGCCTTGCCCTTGATGTCGAGGAAGGCCACCGGCAGCAGCGGGTTGATGCTGCCGCTGATGTCCACCGGCGAGGCATCGTCCAGCTTGGCCTGCGCCACCAGTTCGGCAGGCGGTTCGCCGGCGGTGGTGCCGAACGCGCCGATCCTGCCGGTGAGGCTGGTGAGGTTGGCGGTGTAGTTGGGCTTGATGAAGTTGTCGGTGTAGTTGAGCTGGCCATTGGCCAGGGTGACCTCGCCGATATGGATGTCCGCGGCGGGTGCCGTGGGTGCGCTGGACACCGGCTGCGGCGCCGCCGGTGCGTTGTTCGCGGCGCGGGTCACCGATACCGGCGCCTGCTCGCCGTTGGCGATCACATCGGACAGGTTCAGACGTCCGTTGCTGTTGACGATGACGCGCGCGTAGAACGCATCCAGCACCAAGCCGCCCAGATGCACGCGCGGCGTGCCGTTGCCGTAGCGCAGGTCGATGCGCGAGCCGCTCAGCGAGCGCCAGCGCATGAAGTCGTCGCCGGTGAGCTTGTCCTGCATGCGCACGCGCTCGAACGCGGCGTTGCCCGCGTAGTCGAAGCGGGGTTCGGACCGGCGGCCGTCGTAGTGCAGCTTGCCGTCGCTGCTGAGGCGGGCGCTGGTGACATCCACGTTCAGCGGCACGCTGGCGTAGGGTACGAAGCCGGCGATGTCCAGCCGTTTGGTGGTCAGCTGCAGGTCGGCCACCGTGGGCAGCGGCTGCAGCGTGCCGGCGGTGGCGAAGCTGCCTTTGCCGATACGGCCTTCCAGCTTGACCCGACTCGACCGATCGAGCTTGTCGCTGAGCTCGTCGATGCTGCCGTTGAGTGCGTCGATGAGCAGAGATGTCGGCTTGGCGCTCTCGATGCTGCGATCGGTGAGGCGCAGCGAACCCTGTTCGAGGCCGAGGTGGGCGATGCTCCAACGCCAGGCCGGGCCTTCGTCATGGCTGGCAGGCGCGGCGTGCTTGCCGGCGAACAGGCTGGTCAGGTTGATCCGGTCGTCGCGCTCCCGCACGGCGTCGACCTGCAGACCGTGCGCAGTGACCTTGTCCAGTTGCGCGTTGCGGGTAGCCAGGTCGAGGCGGGTGATGCCGGCATCCAGCTTGCGCCAGGCCACCGGTGCGGGCAGCCCCTTGGCCTGCGGTTCCAGCGCGAAGTCGCTGATGCCGAGTTGGGCCGGCTCGATGTGCAGGTTGAATGCCTTGCCCCAGTCCAGGCGCAGCTGGCCGCTGGCATCGAGCTTGCCTTTGGCGATGCGTGTTGCGGTGGCGGAGGCGGCCAGTGCCTGCAGCGGCACGAGTGCCACCTGTTTCAGTTCGAGTGCACCGGCATAGTGGCTGGCGGCGAGATCGACCGCGCCGCGCACGTTGAGGTTGCCACCGGCGAGCTGGCTGGCCAGATCGAGTTTGGCGGGCGGCCCGGCGAGTGTGCCCAAGCCGAGCAGGCTGCCGTGCAGCTGGGTCAACTGCAGCTTGGCCTGATTGGCGTCGGTGTAGCTGAGTGTGCTGTTCTGCAGCGTGAGCACGGCGATACGCAGATCGGTCGGCGGCGTCTTGTCATCGGCCTTGGTCGGAGGCGGCATGAGCGAATCGAAGTTGCTGTGGCCGCCGGCATGCTGTGTGTAGAACAGCGCGGCACGTTCCAGCTTCATCGCGCCGAGGTGGTAGCGCGAGGCCAGCGGCTGCACGTCGGTCAGTTCGATGTCGCCGTGTCCCAGCCTGGCGATGGTCTCGCCACGGTTGCTGTCGAGCGCGAAGTCGTCCAGTTGCAGGTTGCCGGTGAGCTGCAGCTGCGGCGTCGGCTGCGTCTGCACGAAGTGCAGGGACAGCTTGCCGCTGAGCAGGCCCTTGGGAATCGCCACCGGCATCGCCGTCGGCACGTAGGCGAGGTAACGCGGCAGGTCGAGCCGGTCGAGCTGGAAGCCGATGGTCGATTCGCGATTGCTGGCGAATGGTTTGGTCTGGCCGTCGATGCGCAACGGGCTGCCGTCGACCGTCATGGCCAGCAGCGGCTGCACGAAGATGTCGGTGGAGCTGGGCAGGTTGGCCAGGAACGGGATGCCCAGTTCGAGCTTCTCGACGTGGTGCTGCGCGCCCAGCAGGCGGTCGTCGAAGCGGATGTCGCCGCCGTGGACGCTGATGTTGGAGAGCGAGAAACGCGCCGGCTGATTGTCCGCCGGCGAGGGCTTCGCGGTGAAGCGCTCGATCAGGTCGGTGAAGTTGAACCGCTGGTCCTTGCCCCGCGTGATGGCAATCCGCGGCTGATCGAGCCGCAGTTCGTCCAGCACCGGCGCCAGGCGGAACAGCGAGCCCCACGACGCGTTGAGCGTGAGCTGGTCGATGTCGACGAACGGGGTCTTGCCGTCCGTATCGGGCAGGTGCAGTTGGCGAATCCGCAGGTTCAGCGTGAACGGATTGAAGCGCACCTGGCCGAGGCTCAGCGGCCGTCCCAGCATTTCCGCGGAGTGGTTCTGCAGGTAGTTGCGCAGCAGCGGCGGGGCAGCAAGGAAGCCGAGCAGGGCGTAGATCAGCAACACGGCGGCGGCGATCGCGGCGAAGCGGCGGGCGCGGGGCGAATGGCTCAGCGTCTGCGCATGCGTGCGTGCGGAACCCCAGGCTGCACGCAAGGACACGCGCAGCCGCGACAAGCTCGACCCGGACATACCGACTCCCTGGAAATGCTGAATGGCTTGGTTTGGCCCGCTTCACCCAGGCCGTTAACGGAATCTACCGCGACTGGGCTTAACGCGGGAACACCGCCCGCGACCTTCAGGCAGGCTGCGAGCGATCAGGGTCAGTGGTTCGGGTTCGTGCAGCGACTGGCCGCTGTCCCGTGGCTCAATGCCAGGAACAGACGACCTTGCCGCAGGTGCCGGCGTCCATCAGGTCGAAGCCCTTCTGGAAGTCGTCGATGTGGATCTGGTGGGTCAGCACCTTCTGCAGCGGGAAGCCGGTCAGCACCATCTGGGTCATCTTGTACCAGGTCTCGTACATGCGCCGGCCGTAGATGCCCTGCAGGGTGAGGCCCTTGAAGATCACCCGGTCCCAGTCGATGCCGGCGCCCTTGGGCTGGATGCCGAGCAGGGCGATCTTGCCGCCGTGGTACATGCAGTCGAGCATGTCGTTGAACGCGCGCGGGTTGCCGCTCATTTCCAGGCCCACGTCGAAGCCCTCCATGTGCAGGTCCTTCATCACGTCCTTGAGCGACTGGTTGGTGACGTTGACCACGCGGGTGGCGCCCATGTCGGCGGCCAGTTTCAGGCGATAGTCGTTGACGTCGGTGACCACCACGTTGCGCGCACCCACGTGCTTGGCGATGCCGGCGGCGATGATGCCGATCGGGCCGGCGCCGGTGATCAGCACGTCTTCGCCGATCATGTCGAATTCCAGCGCGCAGTGCGCGGCGTTGCCGTACGGGTCGAAGAACGCGGCCAGCTCGGACGGGATCTGGTCCGGGATCGGCCACAGGTTCGAGGCCGGCATGGTCATGTACTCGGCGAACGCGCCGTTGCGGTTCACGCCGATGCCGATCGTGTTCGGGCACAGGTGTTGGCGGCCGGCACGGCAGTTGCGGCAATGGCCGCAGACGATGTGCCCTTCGGCCGAGACGCGGTCGCCGATCTTGTAGCCGGTCACGCCCGGGCCGATCTCGGCGATGCGGCCGACGAACTCGTGGCCGATGGTGAGGCCCGGCTTGATCGTGCGCTGGCTCCACTCGTCCCACTTGTAGATGTGCAGGTCGGTGCCGCAGATCGCGGTCTTCTCGATCTTGATCAGCACCTCGTTCGGGCCGACCTGCGGCAGCGGCACTTCTTCCATCCAGATGCCCTGTTCGGGCTTGCGCTTGACCAGGGCTTTCATCGTCTGCGGCATGGGGAATCCATCAGTTGGCCCGCGAAGCGGGCGGGGAAACGGCAATTATAGAGCGTGGTCGCGGGTGGCGGCTTTCAGGCCGGCATCTTGCCGGGGGCGCCTCGGCAAACTATGGTCGCAAGTTTATGCGATTGCTCACGAGGGCGGTTTCGATGCGATTGAAAAGGATGCTGTGGTCCACCGCGGTGGCGATGTCGCTGAGCCCCTTGGCACAGGCGGACGAGGGCATGTGGATGCCGTCGCAACTGCCGTCGATCGGCCAGCCGTTGAAGGCCGCCGGCTATCAGGGCGATCCTGCCGCGCTGGCCGACCTGACCCGGCCGCCGCTCAGCGCGGTGGTCAAGGTCGGTGGCGCCACCGGAGCCTTCGTCAGCGACCAGGGTCTGGTGCTGACCAACCACCACGTCGCCTTCGGTGTGATCCAGTACAACAGCAACGCCCAGCGCAACCTGATCGAGCAGGGCTACGTGGCGGCCAATCGCGGCGAGGAGTTGCCGGCCAATCCGGACTTCCGCCTGCGCGTCACGGTCGGCTTCGACCAGGTTACCGACCAGGTGCTGGCCCACGCCCGCGGCAAGACCGGCCGCGCCTACTATGACGCGGTGGATGCGGCGAGCAAGGCGCTGGTCGCCGCCTGCGAACGCGAAGCCGGTATGCGTTGCAGCGTCGCCAACATGTTCTACGGCCGCGATTTCTACCTGGTGAAGCAGCTGGAGCTGCGCGACGTGCGGCTGGTCTACGCGCCGCCGCGCGCGATCGGCAACTACGGCGACGAAGTGGACAACTTCATGTGGCCGCGCCACAGCGGCGACTTCACCGTGCTGCGCGCCTACGTCGGGCCGGACGGCAAGCCGGCGGACTATGCGAAGGACAACAAACCCTACACGCCGCCCGCGCACCTGCAGATCGCCCGCGAAGGCGTCAACGCCGGCGACTTCGTGATGCTGGCCGGCTATCCCGGTACCACCTACCGCCATCGCAGCGCCGCCGAGTTCGCCGACCAGGTGCAGTGGCGCCTGCCTGCGGCGGTGGCGGCGATGAAGCAGCTGCAGGACGTGATCGAGGACGCCGGCACGGCGGATGCGCAGGCGAAGATCCGCTACGCGTCGCAGTTGCAGTCGCTGAAGAACGGCATCAAACGCTACAGCGGCGAGCTGGAAGGCCTGCAGCGCAGCGATGCAGTCGCCGTGCGGCAAAAGGACGAAGCGGCGATGCTGGCCTGGCTGGACAAACAGGGCACGGCGAAGGCACTGCGCCCGCAGATCGACGCGGCGATGGCGTCGATCGCCGACGGCAACGCCACCCGCGAGCGCGATCTCCTGCTCGGCCTGATCCAGTCGCAGACCCAGCTGATGCGCTCGGCACTGCGCCTGCAGCGGCTGGCGCACGAGCGCGCGAAGCCCGACGCCGAGCGCGAGAACGGCTACCAGCAGCGTGACGAGGAATTGATCGCCGGCGGCCTGCGCCAGGTCCAGCGCCGCTACGATCCGGCCGTCGAGAAGCGCCTGCTGACGGCGCTGCTGATCCGCTATCAGCAACTGCCCGCCGCGCAGCACGTGGCGGAGTTCGATGCCGCGTTCGGCCGCACCCCGGCCGAGCTGGCGGCCACGCTGGATCGCGTCTACACCGCCACGAAGTTGGGCGACGAGGCGCAGCGTCTGCGCTGGATGGATGCCGACGCGGCGGCGCTGGCCGCGGCCGACGACAGCCTGCTGCAGCTGGCCGCGAAGCTGCAGCCCGCGCTGCTGCGCATCGACGACGAACGCAAGGCGCGCGACGGCGAGCTGCTGCGGCTGCGTCCGGCCTACATGCAGGCGCTGATCGCCTATCGCGAACAGCAGGGCCGCGCGGTGTATCCGGACGCGAACTCCACCCTGCGCGTGAGCTACGGCAAGGTCACCCCGCTGAAGGCACGCGACGCGGTGGGCTACGAGCCGCTGACCAGCACCGCCGGCATCGTCGAAAAGAACACCGGCATCGCGCCGTTCGATGCGCCGAAGCCGCTGCTGGACGCGATCGCCAAAGCCGACTACGCCGGCTACCTGGACCCAAAGTCCGGCAGCATGCCGGTGAACTTCCTCAGCAACCTCGACACCACCGGCGGCAACTCCGGCTCGCCGGTGCTGAATGCGAAGGGCGAGCTGGTCGGCCTCAACTTCGACAGCAACTGGGAAGCGGTCAGCGCCAGCTGGATGTTCGACCCGCGCTACAAGCGCGCGATCCACGTCGACATGCGCTACATGCGCTGGTTGATGGACAAGGTCTATCCGGCGCCGCAGTTGCTGAAGGAATTGGGCGTGCCGGCGCGCTGAATGTCGCAGGCATGACTTGCGGCATATGCCGCGGCCGTCCGGGTCGGGCATAAGTCGCAAGTTATTGCGTCATCCTTTTGCCCGCTTTCGCGGGCAGATTTTTCATCAGGAGATTCCCGTGCGTCGTCTATTGCTCGCTGCCGCCGTATCCATCGGCCTCATCTCGTCCGCCCATGCCGTCGAAGGCATGTGGCAGCCCGCCCAGTTGCCGGGCATCGCTGCCACGCTGCAGCAGCACGGCCTGAAGCTCGACCCGAAGACGCTGACCGACCTCACCGCCTATCCGATGGGCGCGATCGTCAGCCTGGGCGGTTGCACCGCCTCGTTCGTTTCGCCGGAAGGCCTGGTGGTGAGCAACCACCACTGCGTCTACGGCGCGCTGCAGCTGAACTCCACGCCGGAAAACAACCTGATCGAGAAGGGCTTCCTGGCGAAGACCCAGGCGGATGAGCTCTCTGCCGGCCCGTCCTCGCGCATCTTCGTCACCGAGGAAATCCGCGACGTCACCAAGGCGATCACCGCCAAGCTCAATGACGGCATGAGCGGCGCCGAGCGCTACAAGGCGATCGAGCTGGCGATCAAGGAGCAGGTCAAGGCCTGCGAGAGCGAAGGCTACCGCTGCGACGTCTACACCTTTCACGGTGGCTACAGCTACCAGCTGATCAGGCAACTGGAGATCAAGGACGTGCGCCTGGTCTACGCGCCGCCGGGGTCGATCGGCAAGTTCGGCGGCGACGTCGACAACTGGATGTGGCCGCGCCACACCGGCGACTTCGGCTACCTGCGTGCCTACGTCTCGAAGGACGGCAAGTCGGCCGCCTTCTCGAAGGACAACGTGCCGTATCAGCCCAAGCACGTGCTCAAGGTGAACCCGCAGGGCGTGGAGGCGGGCGACTACGTGATGGTGGTCGGCTACCCGGGCCGCACCAACCGCTACCGCCTCGCCGACGAAGTGCAGAGTTCGATCGACTGGGTTTACCCGACCCAGATCAAGGTGTACGAAGACACGCTGAACATCATCAACACCGCCGGCAAGGCCGATCCCAAGGTGGCGGTGAAGTACGCCAGCATGGTCGCCGGCCTGAACAACTACCTGAAGAACTTCGGCGGCCAGCTTGAAGGCCTGCATCGCGCCGATGCGGTGAACGTGAAGCGGGCGCAGGAAGCCCAGCTGGAGGCTTGGCTGAAGCAGCAGGGCGGCGCCGAGAACACCGCGCTGGCGGCCGACGTCGGCAAGCTGCGCCAGCAGATCGCCGCCAACCAGGCCACGCGCGAACGCGACCTGGCCATCGGCCTGGTAACGCGCGCGTCGCTGTTCAGCACGGCGGTGCGCCTGACCCATCTGGCAAAGGAGCGGCCGAAGGCCGATCTCGCGCGCGATGCCGGCTACCAGCAGCGCGACTGGGTGCGCATCGAGGGTGGCTTGAAGCAGATGGACCGCCGCTTTGATCCGGGCGTCGACCAGCAGTTCATGGTCTACGGCCTCAAGCGTTACGTGGCGTTGCCGCAGGCGCAGCGTCTGTCCGCGCTGGACGCCTGGCTCGGTGGCGCGAAGACCGAGGCCCAGTTGAAGCAAAAGGTCGCCGCGCTGTACGCCGGCAGCAAGCTCGGCAACGCTGACGAGCGCCTGAAGTGGTTCAACGCCGACAGCAAGGCGATCGACGCCAGCAGCGACAGCATGCTCAAGCTCGCCCGCGCGGTGCAGCCGCAGCTGAAGACGCTGGAAGACGCATCCGATGCCCGCGACGGCGAGATGAGCAAGCTGCGCCCGCGCTACATGCAGGCGATGATTGCGTGGAAGGATTCGCAGAAGCTGCCGGTCTACCCGGACGCGAACAGCTCGCTGCGCGTCACCTTCGGCAACGTGCAGGGCGTGGCGCCGCGGGACGGCGTCAGCTACGCACCGTTCACCACCGCGCAGGGCATTGTCGAGAAGGACACCGGCGTCGAGCCGTTCAATTCGCCGAAGGCCGAACTGGCCGCGATCAAGGCGAAGGCGTTCGACGGCTATGCCTCACCGAAGCTGGGCACGCTGCCGGTCAACTTCCTGGCCGACCTGGACATCACCGGCGGCAACTCCGGCTCGCCGGCGATGGACGCGAACGGCCAGCTGGTCGGGCTGGCGTTCGACGGCAACTGGGAGTCGGTCAGCGGCGACTGGCTGTTCAACCCGCAGCTCAACCGCTCGATCCAGGTCGACGTGCGCTACATGCTGTGGGTGATGCACCACCTCGACCACGCCGACAACCTGCTGAAGGAAATGGGCGTGCCGGCGAAGTAAGCCGCTCGTTCGCGCAAGCACCAGGGCCCGCGTCATCGACGCGGGCTCTGGTGCATCTGCCGTTCAGAACATCCGCTCGCGCAGCGAACGGTAGACCAGCGCGAAGACGACGCTGATCACGATGCAGACGACATACCAGAACTCGTGGTTGTCCTTGTGCCAGAGCGGTGCGTACACGGCGATTCTCCCTCGGCCATTCCCCATGCCCTGGCTGAAGCAACGGCAATGCCAAAGACGCGGGCATCGTGACGAGTGGCTGCCGGCTTCATCCATGGCGGCAGAACCGGTGCGCCGCGCGGCGCAACCTGTAGCAGCTGTGATACAGCGTGTATCGAGGTGAAACGGCATCGCTCTGCTTACAATGTGCGCATGCCCGTCGACTGCCGCCCCCTCGCCATCTTCCTGATGGGCCCCACCGCCTCCGGCAAGACCGCGCTGGCATGCGAGCTGAGCGAGCGGTTTCCACTGGATCTGGTCAGCGTCGATTCGGCGCTGGTCTACCGCGGCATGGACATCGGCACGGCGAAACCCGACCCGGCGACGCTGGCGCGCTACCCACATGCGCTGGTCGACATCCGCGATCCCGGCCAGCCGTATTCGGCGGCGGATTTCTGCGCCGATGCGCTACCGGTGATGCAGCGGATCGGCGCGTGGGGCAGGGTGCCGCTGCTGGTCGGCGGCACCGGGTTGTACTTTCGCGCGTTGCAGCAGGGGCTGTCCGATCTGCCGGAAGCCGACCCGGCCACCCGCGTGCGACTGGCCGCCGAAGCGCAGCAACTGGGCTGGCCGGCCATGCATGCGCGACTGGCGAGCCTCGATCCGGCCGCTGCCAGCCGGATCGGCTGCAACGACGTGCAACGCCTGCAGCGCGCACTGGAGGTGATCGAACTGACCGGCCGGCCGCTGTCCGAATTGCAGCGCGGCAGGACAGCGGCGCATTTTCCGTGGCGGGTGCTCAAGCTGGCGCTGCTGCCGACCGATCGGCGCGTGCTGCACGAGCGCATCGCCCGACGTTTCGACGCGATGCTGGCGGAGGGTTTTCTGGACGAGGTGCGCGCGCTGCGGACACGCGGCGACCTGCACGCCGACCTGCCGGCGATTCGTGCGGTCGGCTACCGGCAGGCGTGGGAACACCTGGACGGCCTGACCGATCCGGCCGAGTTCCGCGACCGCGCCATCTACGCCACCCGCCAGCTGGCCAAGCGGCAGATCACCTGGCTGCGCAGCGACTACGGCACCCGTCTGTTCGATCCGGATCAGCCCGATCTGGCCACCCGTGCCGCGGCGGCGGTACAGCTGTTTCTGGACGGCCCGGGCGGGCCAGCGTTGCCAGCGTGACCCAGTGCACTTGCACGGCGCAAAAATCTTCTTTCATCAAGTATTTGAAAGCAGCTAACATCCCAGCATGTTGGACCGGGGCGCCGTCGGCGTTTTTTCTCCGGTCTGTCCGTGGCAAGGGGAGAACAAGAAATGTCCAAGGGGCAGTCGTTGCAGGATCCGTTTCTGAATGCATTGCGGCGCGAACGCGTGCCGGTAGCCATCTATCTGGTCAACGGCATCAAATTGCAGGGGACGGTCGAGTCGTTCGACCAGTTTGTGGTGTTGCTGCGCAACCAGGTGAGCCAGATGGTCTACAAGCACGCCATCTCCACTGTGGTGCCGAGCCGCAACGTACGTATCGGCAATGGCCACGACGGCCATGAAGGCCACGACCATCCATCCGACGCGCCGGCCACATCCGCCGACGCGGACGCTTGATAGCGGAGCGGTCCGCCCGCATGAAGTGGGTCTGCTCCTGAGGATCACACCCACTAGTGTTCGATAGACAAAAGAAAGGCGACCGCGCCGTCCTGGTTCTGCCGCACTCCCGCGGCGAAGGCGATACCGCGCGTCGCGCCGAGGAATTCGCCGAGCTGGTGAAGTCCGCCGGGGCCGAGGTGCTTGGCGTGATCAGCGCCCGCGTCGAAGATCCCAACCCGCGCTACTACATCGGCACCGGCAAGGCGAACGAGGTGGCCGAAGCGGCGCGTGCGCTGGAGGCCGACCTGGTGCTGGTCGACCACGTGCTGACCCCGGTGCAGGAACGCAACCTTGAGAAACACCTGGGCATCCGCGTGGTCGACCGCGCCGGCCTGATCCTGGACATCTTCGCCCAGCGCGCCCGTTCGCATGAAGGCAAACTGGAAGTGGAGCTGGCCCAGTTGAAGCACTTGGCCACCCGGCTGGTGCGCGGCTGGACCCATCTGGACGCCCAGCGTGGCGGCGCCATCGGCAACCGCGGTCCCGGCGAAACCCAGCTGGAAACCGACCGTCGCCTGCTCGGCGAGCGGGTCAAGATGCTCACCAAGCGGCTGGAAAAGGTACAGACCCAGCGTGGCCAGCAACGCCGCGCGCGGCTGCGCAACACGGTGCCGCGCGTGGCCCTGGTCGGCTACACCAACGCCGGCAAGTCGACCTTGTTCAATGCGCTGACCACCGGCGACGTCTACGCCGCCGACCTGCTGTTCGCCACGCTGGATCCCACCGTACGCAAGCTGGACGATCTCAGCTGCGGCCCGGCCGTGCTGGCCGATACCGTCGGCTTCATCCGCGAGCTGCCGCATGACCTGGTCGCCGCGTTCCGCGCCACCCTGGCCGAGGCGCGTGATGCCGACCTCTTGCTGCATATCAGCGACGCTGCCGACGAGGAGCGCGATCGCCTGCATCGCGTGGTCGACAAGGTGCTGGAGGAAATCGAAGCCGGCGACGTGCCGCAGCTGCACGTGATGAACAAGATCGACCTGGCCGGCGCCGAGCCGCGGATCGAACGCGACGGCGCCGGCAAACCGGTGCGGGTGTGGCTGTCCGCCGCCACCGGTGCCGGGCTGGGCCTGCTGCGCCAGGCGCTGGGCGAGCTGCTCGGCGGCGAGCGGGTGCAGTCGGAGCTGCAGTTGCCGTTGTCGGCTGGGCGCCTGCATGCGCGGTTGAAGGCGGCCGGTGCGATCACCGGCGAGACGGTGGACGAACACGGCTGGCAGCTGCGCATCGACGCGCCGCGCAGCGTGATCGCCCCGATCAGCGGCGGCGACCCGACCGAGACCCAGTTGCTGCGTCAACTGCTGGCTGTGGCGGAATGACGCCAGCACACCACGCGCGGCGCCAGCCGCGCTCTGCTAGAATCCCCGGTGTTTGCGCGGCCCCGAAAGACGGCTGGCGCGGCACTCCGACAGCTTTGGCTGAATCTCATGTGTAACCCGGTGCAACGCGTGTTCCGGCCGTGGTTGCCGGCCTCCCGACGGCCCCTAGGAGACTGACTCGTGGCATGGAATGAACCCGGCAACAACGGGCAACGTGATCCGTGGAACAGGAATCGCCAGGGCGGCAAGTCGCCGCTGGACGATCTGCTCAACAACGCCAGGAAGCGCCTGGGCAAGATGGGGCAGGGCCCCGGCAGCATTCTCACCGGCGTGGCGGTGGTGCTGGCGGTCGGCCTGCTGTTCAGCAGCTACACCATCATCGGCGCGCGCCAGGCCGGCGTGGTGCTGCGCTTCGGCGAGTTCTCGCGTACCTTGCCGTCGGGCTTCCACCTGAAGCTGCCGCAGCCGATCGAGTCGGTCACCAAGGTCGAGGCCACGCGGATCCGCTCGGTCACCGACAAGGTGGCGATGCTGACCAAGGACGAGAACATCATCACGATCGACTTCACCGTGCAGTACCAGGTGGACGATTCGCGCAAGTACCTGTTCTCGCTGAACGACCCGGACGGCACCATCGGCGCCGCCGCCGAAGCCGCCGTGCGCTCGGTGATCGGCAGCAGCGACATGGACCAGATCCTGTCCGCCGCCGGTGCCAGCCTGGTCGCCCAGGCGCAGGAAACCCTGCAGAAAACGCTGGACACCTATGACTCCGGCCTGCGCGTCACCGAGGTCAGCTTCCAGAACGTGGCGCCGCCGAACGAGGTGAAGGACGCGTTCGACGACGTCAACAACGCCCGCGAAGACAAGCAGAGCATCGAAAACGCCGCCCTGGCCTACGCCAGCAAGGTGGTGCCGGTGGCACGCGGCGATGCCGCGCGCATCGCCGCCGAGGCAGCCGGCTACAAGGCCGAGCGCGTCGCCCGGGCCACCGGTGACGCCGCCCGCTTCGAACTGCTGCTGAAGCAGTACAAGGCCGCGCCGGAAGTGACCCGCAAGCGGCTGTGGCTGGAAACGATGGAACAGGTGATGGCGAAGAACCCCAAGGTGATCGACGGCTCCAACGGCCGTAACATCATCAACCTGCCGGCACTGCAGGGCTCGCCGACCGCGGTGCAGCCTGACGCGGGCACGACCGGCGCGGTGGTGTCGCCGCCGACCGGCAATGCGGCCGACAAGGGGGCGCAGCCATGATGAAGATCGGTTCCATCGTCGTCGCAATCCTGGCGGTCCTGCTTGGCCTCAACAGCATGTTCGTGGTCAGCGAAGGGCACAGCGCGCTGCTGCTGCAGTTCGGCCGCATCGTGCGCACCGACTACCAGCCGGGCCTGCACTTCAAGCTGCCGGTGATGCAGCAGGTGATGCACTTCGACAAGCGCATCCTGTCGCTGGACGCGCCGCCGGAGCGCTATTTCACCTCCGAGAAGAAGAGCGTCAACGTCGACTTCTACGTGAAGTGGCGCGTCGCCGACAACGCCGCGTACTACCGCGCCACCGGCGGCGACCAGCTGCAGGCGGCACAGCGGCTGACCCCGATCGTGAAGGACGCGCTGCGCTTCGAGTTCAATGCGCGCACCTTGCCCGACCTGATCTCCGGCGGGCGCAAGGACATCACCGAACGCGTGCGTGCGCAGACCGACGCCTCGGCGCGCAAGAACCTCGGCATCGCCGTGGTCGACGTGCGCATCAAGCGCATCGACCTGCCGAACGAGGTCAGCGAATCGGTGTACAAGCGCATGCGCGCCGAGCGCCTGCAACTGGCCAACGAACTGCGCTTCACCGGCCAGGAATCGGCCGAGACGATCCAGGCCGACGCCGACCGCCAGGGCCAGGTGCTGCGCGCCGATGCCCAGCGCGACGCGGCCAAGGTGAAGGGTGAGGGCGACGCGGAAGCCGCCGCCATCTACGCGCAGGCGTACACCCAGGACCCTGAGTTCTTCACGTTCTATCGCAGCCTGGCCGCGTACCGTACTTCGTTCGAGGATGGCAAGGGCGTGCTGATCATGAAGCCCGACGACGAGTTCCTGCGCTACTTCGAACAGCCCGCGCAGAAACGCTGAGTCGAACCTCGATGCACCAGCTGGCTGCCGCGTTATGCCTGATGCTGGTGATCGAGGGCCTGCTGTTGTTCGCGGCGCCGCGAGGCTGGCAGGCGATGGTGCGCGAGGCGCTGAAGCTGCCGCCGCGCAGCTTGCGGCTGTTCGGCGCCGGTGCGATGGCGGTCGGTCTGGTGCTGTTGCAGTTTTTTCATTGATACGTGTGGTCCCGCCGACGGGACGCCACAAACCTGAGCGAGAACATCTCGGAGTAATGCAGCATGGGCAAGTCAGTAGTCATTCTGGGTGCGCAGTGGGGCGACGAGGGCAAGGGCAAGATCGTCGACTTGCTGACCGAGCGGGTCAGCGCCGTGGCGCGCTTCCAGGGCGGCCACAACGCCGGCCACACCCTGGTGATCAAGGGCAAGAAGACCGTGCTGCACCTGATTCCCTCGGGCATCCTGCGCGAAGACGCGCTGTGCCTGATCGGCAACGGCGTGGTGCTGTCGCCGGCCGCGCTGATGACCGAAATCGCCGAGCTCGAAGCGAACGGCGTCGAGGTGCGTTCGCGCGTCAAGATCAGCCCGGCCACGCCGCTGATCATGCCGTATCACATCGCGGTGGATAAGGCGCGCGAGATCGCCGCCGGCGGCAAGGCGATCGGCACCACCGGCCGCGGCATCGGCCCGGCCTACGAAGACAAGGTCGCCCGCCGCAGCGTGCGCGTGGCCGACCTGATGTACCCGCACGAGCTGCCGGCGCTGCTGAAGACCGCCGTCGAGTACCACAACTTCATCCTCACCCAGTGGCTGAAGGCCGAACCGGTCGACTACGACGCCGTGCTGAAGGACGCGCTGGCCTGGGGCGAGTACATCCGTCCGCTGGTCGACGACGTCGCCACCATCCTGCACGACGTGCGCCGCGACGGTGGCAACATCCTGTACGAAGGCGCGCAGGGCGCGCTGCTCGACATCGACCACGGCACCTATCCGTACGTCACCTCATCCAACACCACGATCGGCGGCGCGCTCGCCGGCACCGGCGTGGGCGTGGGCGACATCGACTACGTGCTGGGCATCTGCAAGGCCTACGCCACCCGCGTCGGCAGCGGTCCGTTCCCGACCGAGCTTCACGACGACATGGGCGAGCTGCTGCGCAAGAAGGGCAACGAGTTCGGCGCCAGCACCGGCCGCCCGCGCCGTTGCGGCTGGATCGACCTGGTTGCGCTCAAGCGTGCCACCCAGATCAACGGCATCAACGGCCTGGCCATCACCAAGCTCGACGTGCTCGACGGCCTGGACACGGTCAAGGTCTGCATCGCCTACGAATACCGGGGCAAGCGCCGCGAACTGGCGCCGCTCGACGCGGACGGCTGGGACGAGTGCAAGCCGGTCTACCTGGAGTTCCCCGGCTGGCAGGAATCCACCGCCGGCATCCGCGACTGGAACCAGCTGCCGCCCGCCGCGCGTGCCTACCTGCGTGCGGTCGAGGAACTCTCCGGCTGCCGCCTGGCCCTGGTCGCCACCGGCGCGGACCGCGACGACACCATCGTGCTGGACGATCCGTTCGCCTGATCGCTGTCACACCGTTGCGTCGCGCCGACAGACCCCGCCATGCGGGGTCTGTCCGTTTCGGGCGATGGGTCGGTTTCCCGCTACCCCGCGGCGTCGGCTTCGCTGCGCCCGCCGCGCTCGCCCACCGGCAGGCTGAGCGTTTCCTTGACCTCTTCCATCACGATGTAGCTTTTCGAATCGCGCACGTTCGGCAAGGTCAACAAGGTGTTGCCGAGCAGCTTGCGGTACGAGGCCATGCCCGAGATGCGCGCCTTGATCAGGTAGTCGAACGCGCCCGAGACGAGGTGGCACTCCAGCACGTTGGGCAGGCGCAGCGCGGCGTTGCGGAATTCCTCGAAGATGTTGCCCGACTTGTACGCCAGGCTGATCTCCACGAACACCAGCAGGCCGGCGCCGACCATGTGCGGGTCGAGTCGCGCGTGGTAGCCGGTGATCACGCCGTCGCGTTCCAGCCGGCGCACGCGCTCGGTGCACGGCGTGGTGGACAGGCCAACCCGCTCGCCCAGCTCGGTGAACGAGATCCGCCCCTCGTCCTGCAACACCCGGAGAATTTTCCGGTCGATTTTGTCGAATTCCCGCTTCTTTACCGCCATGGGCTCACCAGCGATTGCCAATCTTGCAGTGATTTTACCCGTCAATATGGCAAAAGACAGAAAATAAGATTGGTCGACCGTTCCTATACTTGTCGGGATCATTCCTGCGGCTGGCCCGCAGGCCAACCGGCGGAAGGGGAGCGAGATGCGGGTATTGATATTGGGCAGCGGCGTGATCGGAACGTGCAGCGCGTGGTATCTGGCGCGCGCCGGTTTCGAAGTGACCGTGGTGGATCGCGAAAGCGCGCCGGCACGTGAAACCAGCTACGCCAACGCCGGCCAGATCTCGCCCGGCTACGCCTCGCCATGGGCCGCCCCCGGCGTGCCGCTGAAGGCGCTGAAGTGGTTGTTCATGCGCCACGCACCGCTGGCGATCCGCCCCGGCCTCGACCCGCAGCAATACCTGTGGCTGCTGCAGATGCTGCGCAACTGCACCGCCAACCGTTATGCGATCAACAAGGCGCGCATGGTGCGCCTGTCCGAATACAGCCGCGACTGCATGGACGAATTGCGCGCCGAAACCGGGCTGGATTACGAAGGCCGCCAGCTCGGCACCGTGCAGCTGTTCCGCACCCAGGCACAGCTGGACGACGCGGCCAAGGACATCGCCGTGCTCAAGCAGTACGGCGTGCCGTACGAGCTGCTCGACCGCGCCGGCATCGTGCGGGTGGAGCCGGCGCTGGCCGGAGTGGTCGACCAGCTCAGCGGCGCGCTGCGCCTGCCGAACGACCAGACCGGCGACTGCGAACTGTTCACCCGCCGGCTCGCCGCGCGGGCACAGGAGGCCGGCGTCGAGTTCCGCTTCGGCGCCACCGTGGAAAAACTCGAACACGACGGCAGCCGCCTCACCGGCGTGCGCATCGATGGCCGGGTCGAACGCGCCGACCGCTACGTGCTGGCGCTGGGCAGCTATTCCCCGCAGCTGCTGGCGCCGCTGGGCATGCGCCTGCCGGTGTACCCGCTGAAGGGTTATTCGCTGACCCTGCCGATCACCGATCCGGCGATGGCGCCCACCTCGACCATCCTCGACGAAACCTACAAGGTGGCGGTGACCCGCTTCGACCAGCGCATCCGCGTCGGCGGCATGGCCGAGGTATCCGGCTTCGACCTGTCGCTGTCGCCGCGCCGCCGCGCCACCCTGGAAAAAGTGGTCAGCGACTTGTACCCGCATGGCGGCGACCTGAGCCGTTCCACCTTCTGGACCGGCCTGCGCCCGGCCACTCCGGACGGCACGCCGGTGGTCGGCGCCACCCGGCTGGACAACCTCTACCTCAACACCGGCCACGGCACCCTGGGCTGGACCATGGCCTGCGGTTCCGGCCGCTACCTGGCCGACCTGATCGCGGGGCGCAAACCGCAGATCAGCAGCGAGGGCCTGGACATCTCGCGCTACAGTACGCGCCCCACCGCGGGAGTCCATGCCTGATGCGCCCGGCACGTGCCTTGATCGACCTGGCCGCACTGCGCCACAACTACCGCCTGGCTCGCGAGCTGGGCGGACGCAAGGCACTGGCCGTGGTCAAGGCCGACGCCTACGGTCACGGTGCCGTGCGCTGCGCGCAGGCACTGGAAAGCGAAGCTGATGGTTTCGCGGTGGCCTGCATCGAGGAAGCATTGGAACTGCGCGAGGCCGGCATCCGCGCCCCGATCCTGCTGCTGGAAGGCTTCTTCGAAGCCGACGAACTGGCACTGATCGACGCCCACGACCTGTGGTGCGTAGTGCAAGCCGAGTGGCAGATCGACGCGATCGAACGCGCACGCCCATCCAAGCCGTTTACCCTCTGGCTGAAGCTCGATTCGGGCATGCACCGGCTCGGCCTGGCTGCGGCGGACTACCGCGCCAGCCTGCAACGCTTGCAGGCCATGCCGCACGTGTGCGAGGTGGTGGCGATGACCCACTTCGCCCGCGCCGACGAACTCGACTGCACCCGCACCGACGAGCAGCGCGCGCTGTTCCACCAGGTGTGCGATGAGCTGCACTTGCCCACCAGCCTCGGCAATTCCCCCGCGCTGCTCGGTTGGCCCAGCGCGCAAGGCGAGTGGGCGCGGCCGGGCCTGATGCTGTACGGCGCTACGCCATTCAATGGCCCACATCCGGTCGCCGACCGCCTGCGCCCGGTGATGACGGTGGAGTCGAAGGTGATTGGCGTGCGCGAGCTGGCAGCAGGCGAACCGATCGGTTACGGCGCCCGCTTCATCACCCAACGCCCCAGCCGCATCGGCGTCGTCGCGATGGGCTACGCCGACGGCTACCCGCAATTCGCCCCCAACGGTACCCCGGTCGCCATCGACGGCCGGCCCGGCGAACTGGTCGGCCGCGTGTCGATGGACATGCTCACCGTCGACCTCACCGACCACCCCGCCGCCGGCCTCGGCAGCCGCGTCGAACTGTGGGGCGGGCAGGTACCGATCAGCGAACTGGCGACGCACTGCGACAGCAGCGCGTACCAGCTGCTGTGCGGACTGAAGCGCGTGCCGCGTAGCTACGTTGGCGAGTGAGTTACTTCCCCCCGTAAGCGGGGGCGTGAGTAGAGCTTCTGATCTTCAGAACGGAAGGAGCCCCCACTTGCGGGGGCTCCTGGTTTCTACGGTGCTGCTGGCTTAGTGCTGCTGCGCGTTCGCGCTGGCGCCGGCATCGCCGTCGGCTTGCGCGGAGGTGGAGATGCCGTTGCGGGCCGAGCCGTGGGCACCGGCCTGGCCATTGGCCTGGCCCCCGGCGTTGGCAGCGCCGCGGGTGCCGGAGGTCGAGTTGGCGTTGGCGTTGGTGTTGCCGTTGGCTGCGCCGGAACCCGACACATCGATCGTCTTGTCTCCTGCGCCGCGCACAGCATGGGACGTCGACGGCAGCAGGCCGCCAGGTTGCGGGCTCGCGGTGTTGCCCGACGGCTGGCTTGCGCCGCTTGCGCCGCTGGCGCCGGCCGAGGTTGCCTGCGACGCGCTGCCGGTGGCGTCCGAGCCGAGCGAGCCGGCGGTTTGCGCCGACTGCGTGCCGCTGGCGGTGGCTTGGCGGGCTGCGCTCAGGCCGGCCGTGGCCGAGCCGTCGGCCGCACCTTCCGCGTTCGCGGATGCATTGCCGGCCGCGCCCTGCGCGCGGTTCAGTGCGCCCTGGGCGCCGCGTTTGGCCGTCGAGACGGCTGAACGCGACTGGTCGGCGACCTGGCCTGCGGCGCCGGTCACGGCATGGCGCGTGCCGGAGGTATCGGCTGCGCCGGCGGCGGACGAGCCCAGTTGCCCCGCGCCGTCCAGCGCAGCGTTGTTGTTGCCGGCGCTGGCGCCGGCCGCACCGGTGAGGCCGGCGGCGGCGTCAGCGGCGGCCTGGCCGTTCACCTGACGGGTGGCTCGCGCGGCGGTGTCCGTCGCCGAAGCGGCGGTCGCGGCGGCGCGCTGGCGCAGGCGCTCCGCGCGTCGCGCGGCCGTCCGCTGGTTGATGTCGGGTGCATGCAGGTTGCCCATGCCGCGTGCGGAGCCGCCGATCTGGCCGCCCACCTGGCCCATCGTGGAATGGATCGGGCCGTTCATCCCGCCGGTGAGGCCGCCGGTGAGGCCGCCGCCACCCAGGATCTGGGCGTGCGCCGGGACCATCGCGGCCAGCGCCAGGGCGCCGGCGAACAGGACGATGTTGAGGGACTTGTTGTTGAGGGTCGTGTTTCGCATGGGGGGACCTCCTGCCGGCGGCGGATCCGCGGCTTCCAAGGTCCTGTACGTCCGCGCCGGGAAGATCCTTCCATGCCGGCAGGCGGTGGTCGGGTTTTGTTCAGATTCAGGGCGACAGCAAGCCGTCGCCGTAGCGCGGGTCGCGGCCCGGGCGGCCGAGGTCGCGCGCTTCGCCGGCCAGATGCTGCTGTACCTGGGCCGCGGCGCCTTCGCGCGGCGCGTCCAGCAAGCCGGCGGCTTTGCGCGCCACGATCGGCGCCGCGAACGAGGTGCCGCGCAGCGCGTCGCTGCCGCTGCCGCTGCCGACCACGCCGGACGCGCAGAAGTCCACCTGGTCGCCACTGCCGGCTTCGGGCAGCACGCGATCATGCGCGTCGACGCCGCTGACGCCGATCACGTCCGGGTACGCCGCCGGGAACAGCGGTGGCGCCGCGGGCCCGTCGTTGCCGACGGCGCTGAGCAGCACGTGGCCGCGCGCGATCATCGCCTGCACCGCGCGCGCGAGCACCGGGTTGTCGGGCCCGACCAGGCTGATGTTGATCACCGCCACGCGCTCGCGCGCCATCCACGCGAGCGCATCCACGAGATTCGATGTGGCGCCGCCAACCGCGTCGCCGCACCACAGGTCGGCGGCGTACAGCGTGTCCGGATCGCCATCGACGAGGCGCGCGGCGACCGCGGTGCCGTGCCGCGAAGGATTCGGCGTGCTGCAGCCGTGACGTTCGATGTGCGTGCGTGCCAGCGCGGGATCGGTCGGGTCGACGCCGCCATCGACCAGTCCCACGCGTCGCGCTGCTGCGCCGGACGATGGAGTCGCCGAGCTTGCTGTGCGGGCCAGGTCGCCATGGCCTGCCGGCAGGTAGAGGTGCTGGTAGGTGAAAGTCGCGTCCGGTGCGGCACGCTGCAACGCGCGCATGGCTCGGGCCGTGCTGCGATGGCGGCTGTCGTGCAGCACCACGAAATCCAGCCCCAGCGTCGCGTCTGCCGGCGTCGCGCGATCCACGCTGAAACCCAGCGCCCGCACCGCATCGCGTTGCGCATCCGACAGGCCCATGGCGAGAAATTCGCCGCGCAGGATCGGCGCGCCATGGGGATCGACATCGACGCGGCGGGGTTCGCTGCGTCGCAGCGCGTCGATCTGCAATTTTCGGGTGAGAGCCAGCGATCCGCGCAACAGGTCGTCCACGCTGCGCAAGGGCGTGGCGGGAATCACGCGTGGCAGGCCCACGCCGGGTACCTGCACGTTCGGCAGGCCCTGCACCGGCCCCAGTACCTGCGCCCGCGCCGGCGTCGCGCCGACCACGGCCAGCGCGATGGCCAGCAACGGAACGAGCAGGGCGGACGGGCGGCGCAGGGACATGATCGACGACCTCGGGAGCAACGGAGCCGGATGCTAGCATTGGTCCGCTTTACGCCCTCGAACTGCGTCGATGCGCACGAGGGAAGGAATCCTCCCCTCCGGACGTAATGGAAGGTGATGCGTGAATTCGAGCGACGCCGTACGCGAAGGACTGATCCCGCTGTTGCCGCGCCTGCGCCGTCTGGCGCGGGCGCTGGCAGGGCAGGTCGCCGACGCCGACGACCTGGTGCAGATCGTGCTGGAACGCGCGTTGGCCCGGGCCGCGCAGTGGCGGCCGGACGCCGCGCTGGACAAGTGGGTGTTCGCGATTGCGCGCAACGCCTGGCGTGACGAATTGCGCGCGCGCGGCCGGTCGCAACACCTGTTCGCGCCCGAGGAAGCCGGCGAGATGACCGCCGACCGCGCCAGCGCACAGCCCGCGCAGCAGCTGGAACTGGCGATGGCGCTGGCGGCGTTGCCGCCGGACCATCGCGAAGTGGTGGCCCTGGTGCTGGTCGAGGGCATGTCATACGGCGAGGCCGCCGAGCTGCTGGAGGTACCGGTGGGAACCGTCACCAGCCGCCTGGCCCGCGCCCGCGCCACCTTGCAGGCCCATCTTGGGAAAGACGCATGAACCTGATCGACGACGACACCTTGCAGGCTTACGTGGACGGCGAACTCGACGCGCCGAGTGCGGCGCGGGTCGACGCCGCGCTGGCGCACGACGCCGTGCTCGCCCGCCGCGTGCAGCAGGCGCGCGACGTGCGCGCGCAGCTACGCGCCGTGTTCGATCCGGTGCTCGATGAACCGGTGCCGGCGCGTTTGTCCGCCTTGCTGCAGCCGCAATCCGCGCAGGCAGCGACACCGGCCGCGCCGCGCGTGCTACCTGTGGATGGGGGTGGCATCGGCACGACTCGACGTCGCGCGACCCGTCGCTGGTTTGTGCCGGGCGCCGCGCTGGCCGCATCGGTGGCGCTGCTCGCCGTGGCTTTGTGGTGGTGGCAGCCCGGCGGCGATCTGGTACGCATGCAGGGCGGCCAATCATTCGCCGCGGGCGCCTTGACCCACGCGCTCGACGAGACGCTGGCGAGCGAACCGAAGGTGAATGCCCCGGTCGCCATCGGCCTGAGTTTCCGCAGTACCGACGGGCGCATCTGCCGCACTTTCGTGCTGCGCTCGCCGCCGGCGCGAGCCGGCCTTGCCTGCCACGAGAGTGCGGGCTGGGCGCTGCCCGTGCTCAGTGCAGTGACCCCGTCGGAAGGTGGCGGCGAACTGCGCCAGGCGGCGAGTGCCTTGCCGCCCGCGGTGCAGGCCGCGGTCGACGCGCGTCTGCGCGGCAATGTGTTCGATGCGCAACAGGAGCGCGCGGCGCGCGACGCCGGCTGGCGCTAGGCGCGCGACGTGTCGTCACGCGTCGTCCCTGCGGTCGTGACGGACAACGAGTCCTGAGCAGGACGTTGACTCGCACTTCGCATCGGCGCCGCTACCGTCAGGGCAAACGGCCCGATACGCCGGGGTTGCCAGGAGGAACCGTCCCATGTCCGATGAAAATGCGAAGACGCCGGCCGACTACATTGTCGATACGGTGGCGCAGCTGAAGGAGATGCGGCATTACTCGAAGAACAATGTGGAAGCGCTGACGGCGGCGTGGCTGCTGTTCGACGGCGAATTGTCCAAGCTCAAGCAGGCGGACAAGCTCGCCGACCTGATGGACCGCCAGGGACAACTGCACGAGGCGCTGGAGACGGTGATCGCCGATCTGGAAGAGGTGCTGGCGAAGATGCAGCCGGAACCGGAAGCGTAATTCGCCGCACGGCATCCGGTGGCGCAGCACGTGGAAACCGTGGAGCAGGCCAGCCAGGCGTTCGACGCGATCGCCTGTGGCAGGGGTGAGGCGGATTTCAGCATGCATGAGGCGTGCTTGCCCGCTTCGGCGGCGAGGAGTTCGTGCTGGTGCTGCCGGAAACCGACGAGGCCGCCGCAGGCAAACTGGCCGAACGCTGCCGCGACCTGATCCTGGCCGAACGGATCCCGCACGAACCCTCCCCGATCGGCCCCGTGCTGACGATCAGCCTCGGTGTGTGCACCGTCACCCCAAGCCACGGCGACGAGCTGCTGCCATTCATCGATGCGGCGGACAAGCGGCTGTACCAGGCCAAGCAGCAAGGCCGCGTCTATATGCCGCCACTTTGTCGCCACTTCGTTCCAGAGCCGAGACAGCTGTTCTTGTTGATCGAGCGTGTACGGCATCCGGCCGGAGCGTATGCTGCGCCCGTGTTTCGTAGCCTTCACAACGGACGAGGGAGATACGGTCATGGCGACACTGCTGCTGGTCAAGGGGACTTCCGGGAAAGATGTGGCGGCGCTGCGCAAGCGCCTGGCTGCGGCGCTTGGTGGCGACGCCAGCGATTTCCCGGGGTTGGCGACGGGGGATGGCTTCGATGCGCTGGTCGATGCGGCGGCACGCTGCTGGCAGGCCGGCATCGGCATGGTGGCGGATGGGGTGATCGGGCCCTGTTGCCAGGGCCTGCTCGATATGGCGTCGCCGCAGGCGATGGAGGTGCCGCTCACGGTGGATGCAGTGCAGCGTCTGTTCCCGGCGACCAAGAAGTCCAACATCGTGCGCTACCTGCCGTATGTCGCGGCGGCACTCGGCGCGGCGGGCCTGCATGATCGTACGATGATCTGCGCTGCGCTGGGCACGATCCGCGCAGAGAGCGAGGGCTTCGTGCCGATCGCCGAGTTTCCCTCGCACTTCAACACCACGCCGGGACTGCCGGCGTTCAGCGCGTATGACGGACGCAAGTCGTTGGGCAATACGCAGCCCGGCGATGGCATGCGTTATCGCGGGCGCGGTTTCGTGCAGCTGACTGGGCGGGCGAATTACCACACGTATGCGGCACTCATCGGTGTCGACATCGAAGACTTTCCGGACCTGGCCAATGCCCCCGAAGTGGCGGCGGTGCTGCTGGCGCTGTTCCTGTCCCACGCTGCCGAGCGGATGCGTACGGCACTGGCAGTGAACAATTACGCGGCCGCGCGCAAGCTGGTCAACGGCGGCAGCTACGGGCTGGACAGTTTCCGCAGCGTGTTCACGCTTGCCGCGTCGGTATGGCCGGCGGCCGCTCGCGGCATCCGTGCTGGGGCGACCCGCAGGGGCGCGGCGGTCGCGCCGCCGGCCACGGCGACGAAGCTCGATGCCAGCAAGGATCCGGCCGACCTGCGTGACCGCGCCTATCAGCCGCCGCCGGTCAGTCTGCCGGACCGTTACCCGACCGATGAGCAGATCGGCGAGTTTCTTCCCGCTTACACCAGGGCCGGACTGATCCTCGACCAGGGACAGGAGGGCGCGTGCACGGGCTTCGGCCTGGCCTGTGTAGTCAACTATCTGCGCTGGCGCAAGGGCATGATGCCGGCCGGTCTGGCTTCGATCAGTCCGCGCATGCTCTACAACTTCGCGCGCCGCTACGACGAATACGCGGGCGAGAACTACGAGGGTTCGAGCTGCCGCGGTGCGCTGAAGGGCTGGTACCACCATGGCGTGTGCATGGAGGCCGACTGGCCGTATCGCGGGGAGGACTCGCGGCCGCCGAAGTTCGGTTACGCCACCCGCGCCAGCGCCAATACGCTAGGTGTGTACTACCGCATCGATCTCAAGGCGATCAGCGATCTGCAGGCGGCCATTCACGAGGTCGGGGCGATCTATGTGTCGGCGAACACGCACCAGGGTTGGCAGGATGTGCCGCGCGTACGCAGGAAACTGGTCGGGCACGACGCCTTGCCGGTGATCGCCTTCGACGGCAAGCCCTCGCTGGATGACGGCCATGCGTTTGCACTGGTCGGCTTCAATACCGAAGGCTTCGTGGTGCAAAATTCCTGGGGCAAGGATTGGGGCTGCGGCGGCTTCGCCGTGCTGACCTACGCCGACTGGCTGGCCAACGGCATGGACGCATGGGTGGCGGCGATGGGCGTATCGGGCGTGGTGCTCGGCCAACTCGCGGCAGGCAGCAGGAGCGGCAGCGGTCGTGCCGGCGCCAATCGCAGCCTGTGGTGGGACGAGGCCACCGCCTACGAGCACAGCGTGGTGCTCGGCAACGATGGTCGGGTGACGCGTTACCTCACCCAGGACGAGATGAGTCGCTCGCTGCTGTTCCAAGCCTGCACGCTGCCGGACCAGTGGTTCCGCGAGCAGAAGGCGGCGACCAAGCGACTGGTGATCTATGCCCACGGCGGACTCAACAGCGAGGCATCGGCGATTGAACGCGCACGGGCGATGGGGCGGTATTTCATCGGCAACGGCTGCTACCCGCTGTTCATGGTCTGGAAGACCGGCATGCTCGAATCGATCGGCGATATCTTCGCCGACAGGTTCCGGCGCGAGCCGCCACGTGCCGGCGGCATCCGCGAGAAGATCAGCGATGCGACCGACATGCTGGTCGAACGGACCATCGGCCGTCCGCTGGCGCGCCCGATCTGGAGCGAAATGAAGGAAAACGCCGAGGCCGCGAGCCTGCCCACGCGAGGCGGCGACCTGCTGGTGACGGCACTGCAGAACCTTGCTAAGACCTGGGGCGACCAGCTGGAGATCCACCTGATCGGCCATTCGGCCGGTTCGATTTTCCACGGCTATCTGGTCGACCTGCTGGCCGCGCGCGGGCTGGCCGCGCAAACCGCATCCGTGCACCTGTATGCACCGGCGTGTACGGTGCAGTTCGCCAACCGTCATTACGCCCCGCATGAGGCGCTGATGCAGAGGCTCTACCTGGGCATCCTGTCCGACCGCAACGAGCGCGACGACAACACCGCGGCGGTCTATCGCAAGTCGCTGCTGTACCTGGTGTCCAACGCACTGGAACTGGACGTGCGCACGCCGATCCTGGGACTGGCCAACGTGATGGATCCTGCCTACAAGGGCTGGGATGGCTCGTCGAGCACCGGCGAAGCGCTGGGCAACTGGCGCCAGATCGCGAAGCAGGCCGGGCTGGACAAACGCACCGAGGTCATCGAGGCCGGCAAGGTCTTCACCTGTCGGCCGGATATCACGATCGATGCCGGGCACGGCAGTTTCGACAACAACGTTGACGTGCTGGGCCGTACCCTGGAGCGCATCACCGGGGGCAAGCTGGCGTTGCCGGTGGACGACCTGCGCGGGTTCTAGTCAGCGGGACGCAACGGCTCGTCACGACGCACACGAAAAGGCCCCGCAGCGCGGGGCCTTTTCGCACAGGACAACCGGACGGTCGCGGCTTATGCCTCGGCTTCCTCCTTGTACGCATCCACCGGGATGCAGGCGCACATGATGTGCTTGTCGCCGTAGACGTTGTCGACGCGGGCGACCGGCGGCCAGTACTTCTGCAGCTTCAGGCTGGCCAGCGGGAAGGCGGCCAGTTCGCGCGGGTAGGCGTGGGTCCACTCGCTGGCGCTGACCATGGTGGCGGTGTGCGGGGCGTTCTTCAGCGGGTTGTCCTCGCGGTCCAGCTTGCCTTCCTCGATCGCGCGGATCTCGTCGCGGATCTGGATCATGGCGTCGATGAAGCGGTCCAGCTCGGCCTGCGATTCGCTCTCGGTCGGTTCGACCATCAAGGTGCCGGACACCGGGAAGCTCAGCGTCGGCGCGTGGAAGCCGAAGTCGATCAACCGCTTCGCCACGTCCTCGGCGCCGATGCCGGTGGTGTCCTTGAGCGGGCGCAGGTCGAGGATGCACTCGTGCGCCACCAGCCCGTTGCGGCCGGTGTACAGGGTGGGGTAGTGCGCTTCGAGCCGTTTGGCGATGTAGTTGGCGTTGAGCAAGGCCACTTGCGTTGCCTTGCGCAGACCCTGCTGGCCCATCATGGTGATGTACATCCACGAGATCGGCAGGATGCTGGCGCTGCCGAAGCTGGCCGCCGAAACCATGCCGACCGGGCTTTCCTCGCCGAGCCTGCGCGGCAGGAACGGGGCCAAGTGCGACTTCACCGCGCACGGGCCGACGCCCGGGCCGCCGCCGCCGTGCGGAATGCAGAAGGTCTTGTGCAGGTTCAGGTGCGACACGTCCGAGCCCCACTTGCCGGGCTTGGCCACGCCGACCAGCGCGTTCATGTTGGCGCCGTCGGTATACACCTGGCCGCCGTGCTGGTGGACGATGTCGCAGATCGCCACGATGTCTTCCTCGAACACGCCATGCGTGGACGGGTAGGTGATCATCAGCGCGGCGAGGCGGTCGGAATGTTTCTCCGCAGCGCGGCGGATGTCGTCCACATCGACGTTGCCGTTGCCGTCGCACTTGGTCACCACCACGGTCATGCCGCACAGGTGCGCGGAGGCCGGGTTGGTGCCGTGGGCGGATTCGGGAATCAGGCAGATGTCGCGGTGGTCTTCGCCGCGCGAGCGGTGATAGGCGCGGATCGCCAGCAGGCCGGCGTACTCGCCCTGCGCGCCGGAGTTCGGCTGCAGGCTCACCGCGTCGTAGCCGGTGCATTCGACCAGCATCGCTTCCAGGCCGTCGATCAATTCCTTGTAGCCCTGCGCCTGCGTGGCCGGGGCCAGCGGGTGGATGTTGGCGAACTCCGGCCAGGTGACCGGGATCATCTCGGCGGTGGCATTGAGCTTCATGGTGCAGCTGCCCAGCGGGATCATCGTGCGATCCATCGCCAGGTCCTTGTCGGCCAGCGCGCGCATGTAGCGCAGCAGTTCGTGCTCGCTGTGGTGGGTGTTGAACACCGGGTGAGAGAGGAAGGTGCTCTGGCGCAGCAACGTGCGTGGCAGCGCGTCGTGGACTTCGGCATCGAGCGCGTCGATGTTGACCTCGGCACCGAACAAGCCCGCCAGTGCGACGACATCGGCGCGGGTGGTGGTCTCGTCCAGGCTGATGCCGAGGCTGCTGGCGTCCAGTTCGCGCAGGTTGATGCCGGCAGCGCGAGCCTTGGCATGGACCGCGGCGGCGTCGATACCGGTGATGTGCAACGTATCGAAGAAATCGCCGCCCACCTTCACGCCGGCCCGACGCAGCGCGACGGTCAGGATCACGGCGAGGCGATGCGTGCGGCGCGCGATGCGGGTGAGGCCTTCCGGACCGTGGTAGACGGCGTACATGCTCGCCATCACCGCCAGCAGCACCTGCGCGGTGCAGATGTTGGAGGTGGCCTTCTCGCGGCGGATGTGTTGTTCGCGCGTCTGCAGGGTGAGGCGGTAGGCGGCCTTGCCTTCGGTGTCGATCGACACGCCGATCAGGCGGCCCGGCATCGAACGCTTGTACGTGTCGCGGCAGGCCATGAACGCGGCGTGCGGGCCGCCGAAGCCGAACGGCACGCCGAAGCGCTGCGAGTTGCCCACCACGATGTCGGCGCCCCATTCGCCGGGTGCGGCGATCAGGGTCAGCGCGAGCAGGTCGGTGGCGACCGCAACTAGGCCGCCGCGCGCGTGCACGGCGTCGGCGATCGCCTGGTAATCGTTGATGCTGCCGAAGGTGTCCGGGTACTGCAGCAGCACGCCGAACGCCTCGGTGCCGGCCGCATCGCTGTCGGCACCGACCACCAGCTCGATGCCCAGCGGTTCGGCGCGCGTGCGCACCACTTCCAGCGTCTGCGGGTGCACGCCGTTCGACACGAAGAACACGTTCGACTTCGACTTGCACGAGCGCTTGGCCAGGGTCATCGCCTCGGCCGCGGCGGTGGCTTCGTCCAGTAGCGAGGCGTTGGCGATCTCCATCCCGGTGAGGTCGGCGCACATCGTCTGGAAGTTGATCAGCGCCTCCATGCGGCCTTGCGAAATTTCCGCCTGGTACGGCGTGTACGCGGTGTACCAGGCCGGGTTCTCCAGGATGTTGCGCAGGATGACGTTCGGCGTGAGGGTGCCGTAGTAGCCCTGGCCGATGAAGCTGCGGAACACCTGGTTGCGGTCGGCGATCGTGCGGATCTTGGCCAGCGCTTCCTCTTCGGTGATCGCCTCCGGCAACGCCAGCGGGGCGGCGGACTTGATCGAGCCGGGGACGATGGCGTCGGTCATCGACTCCAGCGAATCGTGGCCGATCACGCGCAGCATCTGCGCGATCTCGGCGTCGTCCGGACCGATGTGGCGTTCGATGAACGCGCCGTGGTGTTCGAGGTCGCGCAGGGAAGCAGTGGGGTTGTGGCTCATGAGTGGGCATCCGAAGACTCGCGTGCCGTGCCGCACGCGGGGCGCCCCTCTGTCCTTTTGCCTGAGAGTTTGGAAGCGCGATGGCTGCGCTTCGTGCCCCTTCGGCGCCGGATTCAACCGGTCTCTCCAGAGTGTTCGCACATGATGGTATGGGAGCCTGAGCGATTACGGGCGTTGCGTCTTCGGCAGCGGCACATGCCCGGTCAAGGGCCGCCCGCTTCTCCCACCATGCGTTTACCGCGGCGATTATACAGGGCGCGCGGCGCGTGTTGCGGCCCGCCGGGGTGCGGTTCAGAAACCTCCCGCGCTATGCTCGGACGCCCCATCCCCCGACCCGCCGGAGCTCCCATGATCCGTATCGGCGAAATCGACCACGTGGTGTTGCGCGCCATCGACATCGCGGCCATGCGACGCTTCTACTGCGAGGTGCTCGGCTGCCGCGAGGAACGCCGGCAGGACGAGATCGGCCTGGTGCAACTGCGTGCCGGCGCCTCGCTGATCGACCTGGTATCCATCGACGGCAAGCTGGGCCGCCACGGCGGCGCCGCGCCGGGCAGGGAAGGCCACAACATGGATCACCTGTGCCTGCGCGTGGAGGGTTACGACGAGGCGGCGATCCTGGCGCACCTGAAGGCGCATGGCGTGCGCATCGGCGAGCTGGGCGTGCGCTACGGTGCGCAGGGCGAAGGCCCGTCGATCTATCTGTACGACCCGCAGGGCAACATGATCGAGCTGAAGGGGCCGGCAGCCGCCTGAAAAGCCGACGGGCACTGCCCACCGGCCTTCCTGACTTCAATCAAACCCGGAAAAGACGAAGGCCGCCTTTGAGAGGCGGCCTTCGTTTACAATTGGTGCCCAGGAGAGGACTCGAACCTCCACGGAGTTGCCCCCGCTAGCACCTGAAGCTAGTGCGTCTACCAATTCCGCCACCTGGGCAGGTGTCACGTCGCTCGGTGAGCTGCGTGAGCCGCGTAATTTAGGCATCTGCCGGCGGCTTGTCAACACTTTTCACATCCATTCGCTGCGACGTGGCATTCTCCGCGGCGCAAACATCACAAGGACCTTGAGTGACCAGAAAAACTCCCCCTCGTTCCGGCAATCCCCAGGACTCGCATTCCGCAAAGAAGCCCGCCAAGCGGGCGCCGCGGGCTGCCGCCACACCGGACAAGCGCAACAAGGCTGCCGCAGGCGCCGTGCGCGACCCTTATGCCAATCGCGAGGCGCAGCGTTATGCGCGCCCGATTCCCAGCCGCGAAGCGATCCTCGGCCTGCTTGAGCAGCGCGGCGAATTGCTGACCGAGGCGCGTATCGCCGAGGCGCTGGATATCCACGATGAAACCGACCTCGAGGCGCTGCGCAAGCGGCTCGCCGCGATGGTGCGCGACGGCCAGCTGCTGCTGGGCCGGCGCGGCGGCTACGCGCCGACGCAGAAACTCGACCTGATCGCCGGCGTGGTGCTGGCCAACGCCGAGGGCTACGGTTTCCTGCGTCCGGACGAGGGCGGCGACGACCTGTACCTGTCGCCGCAGCAGATGCGCGCGGTGATGCACGGCGACCGCGTGCTGGCCAGCGTGGTCGGCATCGACCGGCGCGGCCGCCGGCAGGGTGCGATCGCCGAAGTGTTGCAGCGGCGTTCGCCGCGGCTGGTCGGCCGGGTAGTGATCGACAACGGCGTGACCCTGGTGACGCCGGACGACCGCCGCCTGAACCAGGACGTGATGATCAAGCCCGGCCAGGAGCAGGGCGCGCGCTCCGGCCAGATCGTGGTGGCCGAGATCACCGACCCGCCGACCTCGCAGCGCGGTCCGATCGGCGAGATCCGCGCGGTGCTGGGCGAACGCCTGCAGCCGTCGCTGGTGGTGGAGATGGCGATCGCCAGCCACGACCTGCCGCACGAATGGCCGGCCGAGGTGCTGCGCGATGCGGCGCAGGTGGAATCGGTGGTGACCGCCGCCGAGCGCGAGGGCCGTACCGATATCCGCCAGTTGCCGCTGGTGACCATCGACGGCGCCGACGCGCGCGACTTCGACGACGCGGTGTATGCCGAGCCGAAGCGTGGCGGCGGCTGGCGCCTGATCGTGGCGATCGCCGACGTCTCGCACTACGTGCAGACCGGCAACGCGCTGGATCGCGAGGCGCACGAGCGCAGCACTTCGACCTACTTCCCGGGCTTCGTGGTGCCGATGCTGCCGGAGACCTTGTCCAACGGCATCTGCTCGCTGAACCCGAACGTCGAGCGGCTGTGCATGGTGTGCGACATGCTGGTCGACGCCGAAGGCAACGTGGCCAAGTCGAAGTTCTACGACGCGGTGATGCTGTCGCACGCGCGGCTCACCTACGACAAGGTGTGGCAGGCGGTCGGCCTGCGCGAGAAGGATGCGCGCCACGAGGTGGCCGACGTGCTGCCGCAGCTGGAGAACCTGCACGCGCTGTACAAGGCGATGGCGGCGCAGCGCAAGCGCCGCGGCGCGATCGACTTCGAGACGCCGGAGGTGAAATTCCGCCTCGACCAGACCGGCGGCGTCGAGTCGATGGGCGCCACCGAGCGCAACGACGCGCACAAGCTGATCGAGGAATGCATGATCGCCGCCAACGTGCAGGCGGCGCTGTTCCTGGAGAAGAAGAAAATCCCCGCGCTGTTCCGTGCGCACGAGCCGCCGCCGGCGGAGAAGTACGAGGACCTGCAGCAGTTCCTGCGCGAGTTCAAGCTGCGCATGCCGCCGGTCGAGGAAGTGACGCCGGCGGATTTCGCCGAAATCCTGCGCATGGTGCACGACCGCCCCGAGCGCGAGCTGATCCAGAACGTGCTGCTGCGCTCGCAGAGCATGGCCGCCTACCAGCCCGACAACCGCGGCCACTTCGGCCTGTCGCTGCAGGCGTATGCACACTTCACCTCGCCGATCCGCCGTTATCCGGACCTGCTGGTGCATCGCGCGATCCGTTTTGCGCTGACCGGCCGCAAGCCGACCGACTACACCTACACGCCCGCCGAAATGGCGGCGATGGCGATCCACTGCTCGCAGCGCGAGCGCCGTGCCGAGGAAGCCGAGCGCGACGTGGACGAGCGCTTCAAGTGCGCGTGGATGGAAAAGCACATCGGCAGCGAGTTCGACGGCGTGGTCACCGGGGTCACCTCGTTCGGCCTGTTCGTGGAACTGGACGAGTCGAAGGTGTCCGGCCTGGTGCACATCAGCCAGCTGGTCAACGACTACTACCACTTCGACGCGATCCGCAAACTGCTGAAGGGCGAGCGCACCGGCGCGCAGTTCCGCCTCGGCGACCACGTGCGCATCCAGGTGCTGCGCGCCAGCCTGGAGGATCGCAAGATCGACTTCCGCCTGGTTTCCCCGCGAACATCGGCCCCGGCGCCGGCGGGCAGCGGCAAGGCGTATGACTATGCCGCCGCGGGCGAGCGCTATTCGCTGCCGAAGAAGGCCGCCGCCACGACCAAGGCACCGGGCATGTTCGGCCGCGCCGCCAAGGCGATCGGCCGTGCCTTCGGCCGCAAGGAGGCCGAGGTCGCCGTGCCGGCACCGGCCCCGCGCAAGGCCGCGGTGAGCGATAATCCGCCGCCGCGTGCACAGCAGCCGGCGGCAACGCGCCAGCATGCCGGCGGGCAGCAGCAGGGCCGCAGGGTCGAGCCGTCGTCCGGCCGTGGCCCGCGCAAGGACGGTTCCGCCAAACGCGGGCCGGCCCCGGCTGCCGCTCCGCAAGCACCGAAGAAGCACGGCGGTCGCAAACCGAAACCGAAAGGCAAGCCATGAGTGAGAGCTGGATCGTCGGGATCAACCCGGTCGAAGGTGCGCTGAGCAACGACGCCGAGCGCGTGCGCGAAGTGCTGGTCGAGAACGGCCAGCGCAATGCCCGCGTGCTGGATCTGGCCGAGCGCGCGAAGAAGCTGAATATCCCGGTGCAGCATCGCCCGCGCGACGAGCTGGACAAGCTGGCCGGCGAGGCGCGCCACCAGGGCGTGGCGGCGCGTTACGAAGCCGCACCGGCGGCGCATGAGAGCGACCTGGCCGCTCTGCTGGAGCGCGACGGCAGCGACACCCTGGTGCTGGTGCTCGATGGCGTCACCGATCCGCACAATCTCGGCGCCTGCCTGCGCAGCGCGGCGGCGGCGAAAGTCACCGCGGTGATCGTGCCGAAGGACCGCGCGGTCGGGCTGACCCCGGTGGTGCGCCGCGCTTCGGCCGGCGGCGCCGACCGGGTGCCGCTGATCGCGGTGACCAACCTGGCGCGCACGCTGCGCGAATTGAAAGACGCTGGCGTGTGGATCACCGGCCTGGCCGGCGACACCGACACCACCGTCTACGGCGTCGACTTCAGGGGCCCGGTGGCGCTGGTGCTGGGCAGCGAAGGCGAGGGCCTGCGCCGGCTTACCCGCGAGCTGTGCGATTTCGTGGCGAAGATCCCGATGCCGGGCACGATGGAAAGCCTCAACGTCTCCGTCGCCACCGGCGTGGTGCTGTTCGAGGCGCTGCGCCAGCGGAGCGCGAAACGATGAGCTTCTTCTGGTACGACTGGGCCGGTTACCTCGGCGTGGCGCTGGTGCTGCTGGCGTTTTTCCTGCTGCAGGAGCGCAAGCTGCAAGGCAGTGGGCTGGTCTACCAGCTGATGAACATCCTGGGTGCGATCGGCGTGATGCTGTCGCTGGGTTTCGGCAGCTTCAACCTGTCGGCGTTCATCATGCAGGTGGCTTGGCTGCTGATCGGCAGCTACGGCATCGTGCGCGGCATCAAGCGCCGCCGCGAGACACGCGAGCTGCCGTAATTGTTCGCTGGTGCGGGGACGACCCTGCGCGCACTTTCCCATCGCGGGGACGGCCCTGCAGCAAACCGAGGAACGTCGTCATGGCGTGGATCTATCTGCTGCTGGCCGGCCTGTTCGAAGTGGTCTGGGCGATCGGCCTCAAGTACACCGATGGCTTCAGCCGACTCTGGCCCAGCGTCGGCACGCTGGCGGCGATGGCGGTCAGCATCGTGTTGCTGGCGATGGCGGTGAAAACGCTGCCGATCGGTACCGCGTATGCGATCTGGACCGGCATCGGCGCGATCGGCGCGGTGGCACTGGGCATCGTGCTGTTCGGCGACCCGGCCACATTGCCGCGGCTGCTGTGCGTTGCGCTGATCCTGGTGGGGATCGTCGGCCTCAAGCTCACCGCAAGCTAGCAACGCCTACTCGCCGAGCTTGGTGATTTCCGGGCTCGAGGTGAGATCGCGTTTGCTGCGCTGCTTGTCCAACTGCTCGCCGGTGACCTGGAACCACACGTTCTCGGCGATGTTGGTGGCATGGTCGCCGATGCGCTCGATGTTCTTGGCCATGAACAGCAGGTGGGTGCACGGGGTGATGTTGCGTGGGTCTTCCATCATGTAGGTGAGCAGCTGGCGGAAGTAGCCGGTATAGGCCTCGTCCAGCACCACGTCGTCCTTCCACACCTGGTAGGCACGTTCGGCATCGCGGTCGCGGTAGGCCGCCAGCACTCCGCGCACTTCGCCGGCGGCGAGCGCGGCCAGCTGGTGCAGGCCGCCGACCGGCGCCACCGGCGCCACCATCGACAGCGGGATCGAGCGCTTCGCCACGTTGGCGGCGTAGTCGCCGATGCGTTCGATGTCCGAGGCGATGCGCAGTGCGGCATACACATTGCGCAGGTCGCCGGCCATCGGCGCGCGCAGCGCCAGCAGGCGCACCACGTCGTGGCCGATTTCCTGCTCCAGCTGGTCGATCGCGTCGTCGTTGCCGACCACGCGCTGGGCGGCGCGCTCGTCGCGGCGTTCGAGCACGTCGATGGCCGCTTCCAGCTGGGTCACCGACAGCTCGCCCATGCGCACGATTTCGCCGGTGAGCCGGGTCAGTTCGCTGTCGTAACTCTTGATGATGTGGTCGGTGCCGGTGTTCATGTGCTGCCTCGATGTGTTCTTTAAGCTTTCGATGTCGTCATTCCCGCGAAAGCGGGAATCCATTCTGACTTTGACCTTTGCATGCGGCGTTCACAGTAAGAGCAAGATGGATTCCCGCTTGACCAGCTTCGCTGTTGAGAAGCGCCTCGCGGGAATGACGGCGTAAGGGTCTGCAGCTTTTCCCGAGTCCCGAGTCTGGCCCTATCCAAACCTTCCGGTGATGTAATCCTCGGTCTGCTTCTTGCCCGGCTTGGTGAAGATCTTCTCGGTCTGGTCGAACTCGATCATCTCGCCCAGGTACATGAAGGCGGTGAGGTCGGAGACGCGCGCCGCCTGCTGCATGTTGTGGGTGACGATGACGATGGTGAACTGGCTTTTCAACTCTTCCACCAATTGCTCGATGCGGCCGGTGGCGATCGGGTCGAGCGCCGAGGTCGGTTCGTCCAGCAACAGCACGTCGGGCTTCAGCGCGATCGCGCGGGCGATGCACAGGCGCTGCTGCTGGCCGCCGGAAAGGCCGAGCGCGTTCTGCTTGAGCTTGTCCTTCACCTCGTCCCACAGCGCGGCGCTGCGCAGCGCCTGCTCCACGCGGCCTTCCATGTCCGTCTTCGACAGTTTCTCGTGGTGGCGGATGCCGTAGGCAACGTTCTCGAAGATCGTCATCGGGAACGGCACCGGCTTCTGGAACACCATGCCGACCTTGCTGCGCAAGCGGTTCATCGAATAGCCGGGGTCGAGAATGTTCTCGCCGTCCAGTTCGATCGAGCCCTTCGCCTCGAGTTTCGGGTAGATCGCGTAGATGCGGTTGAAGATGCGCAGCAGGGTCGACTTGCCGCAGCCGGACGGGCCGATGATCGCGGTGACCTGCTTCTCCGGGATGTCCATGCTGATGCCTTTCAGCGCCTGGAAACCGTTGTAGTAGAAGTGCAGGTCGCGTACGACGAGCTTGGGGGCGACAGCCGCCGCTGCCGCCACCGGTGTCGGGTTCGTGGCGAGGGCGGAATCAGTCATGGGACACCTTGGTGCGGGAAAGGATCAGGCGGGAGGCCAGGCTCAGCAGCAGCACGAACATGGTAATCACGAACGCGCCGGCCCAGGCCAGGGCGTGCATCGCGTCGCCCGGATCGTTGGCGTACTGGTAGATGATCTGCGGCAGGCTGGACATCTTGTCCATCGGGTTGATCGCCATGTAGTTGTTGCCGAACGCGGTGAACAGCAGCGGTGCGGTCTCGCCGCTGATCCGCGCCAGCGCCAGCAGCACGCCGGTGATGATGCCCGAGCGCGCGGCGCGAATCAGGATCTGCAGGGTCAGCTTCCACTGCGGCACGCCGAGCGACAGCGCCGCCTCGCGCAGCGTGGACGGCACCAGCCGCAGCATCTCGTCGGTGGTGCGCACGATCACCGGCAGCGCGATCAGCGCCAGCGCCACGCCGCCGGCGAAACCGGAGAACGTGGTGGAGCCGTGGGTGAGTGCGGTGCTCGGCAGCACGATGATGGTGTACACGAACAGGCCCATCACGATCGACGGCGCCGACAGCAGGATGTCGTTGAGGAAGCGGATCGATTCGCCCAGCCGGGTGCGGTTCGCGTACTCGGCCAGCCAGGTGCCGGCCAGCACGCCGATCGGCGTGGCGATGCCGATGCCGATGAAGTTGATCACCAGGCTGCCGACCATGGAGTTGAGCAGGCCGCCATCCTCGCCGTAGGCGGTGACCTTGGTGAACAGCTTCAGGTCCAGCGCACTGATGCCCTGGCGCAGGGTTTCCCACAGGATCCAGGCCAGGAACGCCAGGCCGATCAGGGTGGCCAGCGTGCTCAGCACCATCGCCAGCGCGTTGGTGATGCGGCGGCGCAGGTAGGGCGAGTTCATCAGCGGCCCTCCTTGCTGGCCAGCCGGCGCAACATCAATCGCGCGATCAGCAGCACGATGAAGGTGACCACGAACAGCAGGAACGCCAGCGCCATCAGCGCGGATTTCTGCAGGCCGGCCGCCTCGCTGAACTGGTTCGCGATGGTCGAGGCGATCGAGGTGCCGGGATCGAGCAGCGAGGCCGACAGGTGCATCGCGTTGCCCAGCACGAAGGTCACCGCCATGGTCTCGCCCAGCGCGCGGCCGAGGCCGAGGAAGATGCCGCCGATCACCGCCGAGCGGGTGTACGGCAGCACGATGTCCCACGACACTTCCCAGGTGCTGGAGCCCAGCGCATAGGCCGACTCCTTCAGCCGGGTCGGCACGGTCTGGAACACCTCGCGCATCACCGAGGAGATGAACGGGATCACCATGATCGCCAGCACGATGCCGGCGACCAGGATGCTGGCGCCGAACGGATAGTCGCTGCCGAACAGCTTGCCCACGAACGGCACGTGTTCGGCTACCCACGACAGCTTGCCGTCGTCGGGCTTGTTGCCGAGGTTGCTGGTCAACCACGGCTTGATGTGATCGGCAAAGAACGGGGCGAAGATGAACAAGCCCCACATGCCGTAGATGATCGAAGGGATGCCGGCCAGCAGCTCGATCGCCGAGGCGACCGGCGTGCGCAGCCAGGCGGGTGCCACTTCGGAAAGATAGACCGCGATGCCGAAACTGATCGGCACCGCGATCAGCAGCGCGATGAACGAGGTGATCACCGTGCCGTAGACCGGCACCAGGGCACCGTAGACATCATTGCCCGGGTCCCATTCCGAGCTGACCAGGAAGTGCCAGCCGAACGTGCCGAAGGCGTCGCGGCCGCCCCACAGCGTGGCACCGGCGGCACCGAGCAGGGACGCCAGTACGATCAGCGCGCAGCCCTTCAACAGCCAGCGGAACAGCCGCTCGTGGCGTGCATCGCGACGGCTGCGCTGTTCCAGGATGTCGGTGGTTGAAATGGCCGTGTCGATCGCTGGCATGGTGGTCCAGTGGTGCGGGATGGAAACTCGCGCTCCCCCGCCGACCGGGCCGGCGGGGGAGTGCGCTTTACTGCATCAGTGCTTGAACTCGGACGCCCAGTACGCCTCGATCTGGCTGACCAGCGTCGCCGGCAGCGGCACGTAATCCAGCTCGCTGGCGGCCTGCTGGCCCTGCTCCAGGGCGGACTTGAAGAAGTCGAACGCGACCTTGCTGTTGCCGGCATTCTTCGGCGTCTTGTACATGATCACCCAGGTGGTGGCGGTGATCGGCCACGCCTGGTCGCCCGGTGCATTGGTCATGATCAGGTTGAAGTCCTTGGCGCTGGCCCAGTCGGCCGTCGCGGCGGCGGCGGCGAAGCTGGCGGCGGTCGGCGAGACGACGTTGCCGGCGGCGTTCTTCAGGTCGACCCAGCTGATCTTGTTCTTCACCGCGTAGGCGTATTCGACGTAACCGATCGAGCCCTTGATCTGGCGCACGTACTGCGACACGCCTTCGTTGCCCTTGCCGCCCACGCCGGTCGGCCATTCCACGGCGGTGCCGAACTTCACCTTGGTCGCCCACTCGTTGCTGACCTTGGACAGGTAGTTGGTGAAGTTGAACGAGGTGCCCGAACCGTCCGAGCGATGCACCACGGTGATCTTGCCGGCCGGCAGGGTCAGGCCGGCGTTCAGCGCGGCGATCTTCGGGTCGTTCCAGTGGGTGATCTTGCCCAGGAAGATGTCGGCGAGGGTGGTGCCGTCCAGCTTGATCTGGCCCGCCTGCACGCCGGCGATGTTGACCACCGGCACGATGCCGCCGACCACGATCGGGAACTGGCCCAGGCCGTACTTCTGCAGGTCCTCGACCTTCATCGGCGCGTCGGAGGCGCCGAAGTCGATGGTGCCTTCCTTGATCTGCGCGATACCCGCGCCGGAACCGACCGACTGGTAGTTGAGGTGGTGGCCGGTCTTCTCCGCGTACGCGGCCGACCACTTGGACATGACCGGGTAGACGAAGCTGGAGCCGGCGCCGGTGATGTCGGTGGCGTGCGCGGCCACACCGAAGGTCGAGGCCACGGCAAGCGTGGCGACGGCGGCGAAGCGAAGCGGGAGTTTGTTGATGGTCAACACGGTAGCTCCTTGGAGGAAAGTCGGATGCGACCCCGCCATTTCAGGCTTTTCGTGTTGCCATTGGATGAAATGAATGTTGCAACCGTATGACAGGCTGTCATATGGCCGCTTCGCGGCAGTGCCTGCGCCCTGCTGCGTCGCGGGATCAGGCCGCGTCGAGCCCGCTGTGGGCCTGCTCGAACAGCTCCAGCTGGCGCCAGCGGTTGACCACGCTGCAGAACAGTTCGGCGGTGCGCTCGGCGTCATACACCGCCGAATGCGCCTCGCGGCTGTCGAACGTATGGCCGGCGGCCAGCACCGCCTTGCTCAGCACGGTCTGGCCGTAGGCGAGGCCGCCGAAGCTGACCGTATCGAAACAGCTGAACGGGTGGAAGGGGTTGCGCTTGTGGCCGCAGCGGCGCACCGCCTGGTTCAGAAAGCCAAGGTCAAACGCGGCGTTGTGGCCGACCAGGATCGCCCGCTGGCAGCCGGCCTCGTGCACCGCCTCGCGCACTGCCTGGAAGATATGGTCCAGCGCCTGCCGCTCGGCCAGCGCGCCGCGCAGCGGGTTGGTCGGGTCGATGCCGGTGATCTCCAGCGAGCGCGGGTCCAGGTTCGCGCCGGGGAACGGTTCCACATGCGTGGACACGGTGGGCTGCAACTTCAGGTAGCCGCCTTCGTCCATCGTCAGCGGCACCGCGGCGATTTCCAGCAGGGCGTCATGTTCGGCATCGAAGCCGCCGGTTTCCACGTCGACCACCACGGGCAGGAAGCCGCGAAACCGCTCGGCCATGCGCGGCGCGGCGCTGTTGCTGAGAATATCCATCGGCGAAGCATATCAGCCGCTCCGCGCGGCGAGAGGTGCGACACTTTCCGCGGCTTCGCGGCGCTGTCTTGAATATGTCATCAAAGCTGCACCCAACCGTAAAAATCCCCCGGCAGAATTGTTAACCAATCGCTAGCCAGCCATCGGATCGACGGGGCGATCGAGATGCTTTCCATCCACTTGCGGAGAATCACATGCGTTCCAAATTGATTGCGGTGGCGATTGCCGCCGGCCTTGGCCTGACCAGTTTCGCCGCCTCCGCGGCGCCGGCACAGAACAGGACAGCCGCCGCCAGCAGCAGCGAAGTCGAGCAGCTGAAGGCACAACTGGCCGCGCTGCAGGCCAAGGTGGAGGAACTGGAGCAGCGTACCGACGCACAGTCCGACATCAACGTCAGCACCGGCCAGGCGGTGGAGAAGGCCACCAACGTGACCACGGCCAGCGACAAGAAGCTCGCCGCGCTGGAGAAGGCGGTCAACAACACCACGCTGTCGGGCAAGATGTTCTTCGACTTCACCAGCATCGACGACAAGAACAGCGACAAGGGCAAGAGCGACAAATCCGGCTTCGGCCTGGACGTGAAGCGCTTCTACCTCGGCGTCGACCACAAGTTCAACGACATCTGGTCGGCCAACCTCACCACCGACTTCAACTACTCCAGCAGCGACGGCCAGACCAGCCTGTTCGTCAAGAAGGCGTACGTGCAGGGCAAGTTCGACGACGCCGCGGTGTTCCGCGTCGGTTCGTCCGACATGCCGTGGATTCCGTTCGCCGAGAAGTACTACGGCTTCCGCTACGTCGAGAACACCATCACCGACCGCCTGAAGTACGGCAACTCGGCCGACTGGGGCCTGCATCTGGCCGGCGACATCGGCGCCGGCAAGTCGCTCAACTATGCGGTGTCGGTGGTCAACGGCAACGGTTACAAGAACCCGGGCCGCAGCAAGGGCGTGGACTTCGAGGGCCGCGTGGGCTTCGTGCCGTTCGAGAACATGGTGGTGGCGGTCGGCGGCTACAGCGGCCATCGCGGTCAGGAGACCGAGAACATCGACGCGGCGCACACCGCCGAGCGCGGCGACTTCATGCTCGCCTACGCCAGCAAGGCCTTCCGCCTCGGTGCCGAGTACTTCACCGCGAAAAACTGGAACAACGTGCTCAGCCCGCTCGCCGACAAGGCCGACGGTTATTCGCTGTGGGGCAGTGTGGCGGTGGCCGACAACGTGAATCTGTTCGCCCGCTACGACAGCGCCAAGCTCAGCAAGAGCCTGGATCGCGATGCCAAGGACACCTATTACAACGCCGGCGTCGAGTACCAGGTGACCAAGGGCTTCAAGCTGGCCGGCGTGTGGAAGCACGGCAAGGTCGACAAGTCGGTCGCCACGCCGGTACCGCCGCACGTACAGAACAACAAGACGAACGAGATCGGCGTGTTCGGCGAAGTGTCATTCTGATGCAATCTGCAGGCGGCAACATGCTGCCTGTACGGAACGGGTGACAGACGGTCTATCGCAACGGAGTTCCACCCATGGATGGAAAACGGCGGGCATGAAGCCCGCCGTTTGCTTTTCCGCGAACCGGAAAGACCGCCGTCAGCGATTGTCCAGCGTGGCTCCGGTCAGCAGGCCGCGGGCCAGCATGCTGCACTGGCGCCGGTACAGCAGCAGCTGCCACTGGCGCCCGCCGATCTGCCGCCACAGCACCGCCGAGCGCACGGCGGCGAGCAGGTTGCTGCGCACTTTTTCCACCACGGCGGTCTGCTGCAGCTGCTGCGGGTTGCCGCTGACCATCACGCGCGGCTTGAGGATCGACAAGGTGGACGCGTAGACCTCGGCCAGCCGGCTGTTGACCTGGCTGGAATCCTGGCCGAAATGCTCGACCTGCCGCTGCGCGGCAACGATGCCCTGCTGCAGTTTTTCCAGCAGGTCCGTGCGCGCCGACAGGCTTCGTTCCAGCCGCATCACGGTCACCGTCATGCGCGTCACCGACATGTCGGGGGTACTTTCGTCCAACTGTGCGATCAGCGTGCGCAGGCCGAGCCGCACGTTCGAGATGTTGCCGTACACGCCGACCACCGAAGGCGCATCGATGCGGAACACGCTGGCCACGCTGGCTTCCATCGCGGCCTCGTCGCAGCGCCCTTCGTTGGCCAGCTGCTGCGCCAGCGCACAAGCCTGGAACAGGCCGGCGAGGGCGAGCACGCGTTCTTCGGTCATGGAAAAAGTTTCAAACACGGGATGCCGATTCTCTTGCTGGGGATGTGGATGATGGGGCGAGTGCCGGCAGCAGGCCGCCGTACGGTGCATCGGTGGCGGCGATCACCGCGCCGCCGAGGCAGACTTCGCCATCGTAGAGGACCACCGACTGCCCGGGGGTAACCGCACGTTGGGGTTCGTCGAAGCGTACCTCAAGGCCGGTATCGGTCACGCCGACCTCACAGGCCTGGTCGGTCTGGCGATAGCGGGTACGCGCGGTACAGCGGAAGTGGGCGGAGGGCGCGGCGCCATCGACCCAGGTAGGTGTTTCCGACTGCAGTCGCTGCGAGTACAGCCAGTGGTTCTCGCCGCCCTGGGCGACGTACAGCACGTTCGCCGCCACGTCCTTGCCGACCACGTACCAGGCCTCGCCGCTGGCGCCGTGGCGGCCGCCGATGCCCAGCCCGTTGCGCTGGCCCAGGGTGTAGTACATCGCGCCCTGGTGTTCGCCGATCAGTTCGCCGTCCGGCGTGCGTATCTCGCCGGGGCGAGCCGGAATGTATTGCGACAGGAAGCCGCGGAAATCGCGTTCGCCGATGAAGCAGATGCCGGTGGAGTCCTTTTTCGCATGGGTCGGTAGGGCCGCCGCGCGGGCCATCTCGCGCACGCGCGGCTTCTCGATTCCGCCCAGCGGGAACAGCGTGGCGGCCAGTTGCTGCTGGCCCAACGCGTGCAGAAAGTAGCTCTGGTCTTTGGCTGTGTCCACCGCGCGCAGCAGCCGATGGCGGCCGTCCACACAGTCGACGCGGGCATAGTGGCCGGTGGCGATCCTGTCGGCGCCCAGGGCGTGGGCCTCGTCGAGGAAGGTCTTGAACTTGATCTCGCGATTGCACAACACGTCGGGGTTCGGCGTGCGCCCGGCGCGGTATTCGGCGAGGAAGTGCTCGAACACGCCGTCCCAGTATTCGGCGGCGAAGTTGCGCGCGTGGAACGGGATGCCGAGCCGGCCGCACACGGCCACGGCGTCCTTGCGGTCGGCGTCGGTGGTGCAGGGACCGCTGCGGTCGTCCTCTTCCCAGTTCTGCATGAACAGGCCTTCGACCTCGTAGCCGGCCTGTTGCAGCAGCAGCGCGGCGACCGAGGAGTCGACGCCACCGGAAATGCCGAGCATCACCTTCACGAGGCGCCGCCTTCGGGCAGACGACTCAGGGTCTCCAGCGGCAGCCGCTGGCCGCCCAGCCACAGGTCGATGCTCTGCAGGATCATCGGGCTGCGCAGGCGATCGCCCAGCGCGGCGATCTCGGCCCGGGTCAGCCACAAGGCGCGGCGGATGTCGGTGTCCAGCGGTCGGTCCGGATCGTGGCTGAGCGCACGGGCGGCGAAGCTGAAACGGATCACCGCGTCGCCGTGCTCGGTACTGCGCCACTGGTGCACGCCGATCAGGTGCTGCAGTTCCACCGTCCAGCCGGTTTCCTCCAGCGTTTCGCGCAAGGCCGCCGCGGTGAGGCTTTCACCGTCGTCCAGGTGACCGGCCGGCTGGTTGTAGGCAAGCCGGCCGTTGACTTCTTCCTCGACCATCAGATACCGCTCGCCATCGGCCACCACGCAGGCGACGGTGACGTGCGGGCGCCAGATCTCGGCGGGGGTGATGGAAGCGGTCATGGCGGTGCGGGCGGGGACTGGAAAAGCAGCCATTGTGCCATCACCTCCCTTGTCACACCGCTGCGGGGTGGAAGCGGCACCGCGGCGTATACTTCGAACCAGAGATCACACCCCAAGAAACCATGGCCCACGAACCCGAACATGAGCAAGACAGCGGCCGCGGCCTGGCGCTGGAAACCGCGAAGCCCGAGGTGGCGCGACCACCGCTGTTCCAGGTGCTGCTGTTGAACGATGATTTCACCCCGATGGACTTCGTGGTCGAAGTGTTGCGCACTTTCTTCAACCTGGACCAGGAGCAGGCGGTACAGGTGATGCTGCACGTACACACCCGCGGGCGCGGCGTGTGCGGCGTTTTTACCCGCGAAGTGGCCGAAACCAAGGTAACCCACGTCAACGAATATTCACGTTCCCATCAGCACCCGTTGTTGTGCACTATGGAAAAGCTCTGAGCGACCCCATTTTGTGCCCATTGCGGCGTTGAAGGCCGCTCACAATGCAAAGCGGAGACGATCCGAATGTTCAGCAAGGATCTGGAAGTCACCATCGGCCATTGCTACAAGCAGGCCCGCGAACAACGCCATGAATTCATGACGGTGGAGCACCTGCTGCTGGCGCTGACCGAAAACCAGTCGGCGCTGGGCGCCTTGCGCGCCTGCGGCGTGGACCTGCCGCGGCTGTCGGCCGACCTGGAACGCATCATCAACGAGACCGTGCCGGTGCTGCCGCCCGGCGACGAGCGCGACACGCAGCCCACGCTGGGCTTCCAGCGCGTGCTGCAGCGCGCGGTGTATCACGTGCAATCCTCCGGCCGGAAGGAGGTCACCGGCGCGAACGTGCTGGTGGCGATCTTCGGCGAGAAGGATTCGCACGCGGTGTACTTCATGCACCAGCAGGAAATCACTCGGCTCGACGTGGTCAACTACATCTCGCACGGCATCGCCAAGATCGGCGACGAGCCGGCCGCCGGCGTATCCGGCGGCGAGCGCGAAGGCGAAGAGGGCGGCGAGCCGAAGGGCAACCCGCTGCACGAGTTCGCCAGCAACCTCAACGAGCTGGCGCTGGAAGGCAAGATCGATCCGCTGATCGGCCGCGCCGACGAGATCGAGCGCACCATCCAGGTGCTGTGCCGCCGGCGCAAGAACAATCCGCTGTACGTGGGCGAGGCGGGCGTGGGCAAGACCGCGCTGGCCGAAGGCCTGGCCAAGCGCATCGTCGATGGCGAGGTGCCCGAGGTGCTGGAAGACGCCACGATCTGGTCGCTGGACCTGGGTGCGCTGGTGGCGGGCACCAAGTACCGCGGCGATTTCGAGAAGCGCCTGAAGGGCGTGATCGCCCAACTGAAGAAGCAGCCCGGCGCGATCCTGTTCATCGACGAGATCCACACCATCATCGGCGCCGGCTCGGCCTCGGGCGGCACCATGGACGCGTCGAACCTGATCAAGCCGATGCTCGCTTCCGGCGAACTGCGCTGCATCGGTTCGACCACGTTCCAGGAATACCGAGGCGTGTTCGAGAAGGACCGCGCGCTGGCCCGCCGTTTCCAGAAGATCGACGTGGTCGAGCCGACCGTGGCCGACAGCATCGAGATCCTCAAGGGCCTGCGCTCGCGCTTCGAGGAACACCACCACGTGGCGTATACCAACGAGGCGCTGAAGGCGGCGGTGGACCTGTCGGTGAAACACATCCCCGACCGGCTGCTGCCGGACAAGGCGATCGACGTGATCGACGAGGCGGGCGCGCGCCAGCGGCTGCTGCCGCTGGATCAGCGCACCGGCAAGGTCGATGTGAGCGAAGTCGAGTACATCGTGGCCAAGATGGCGCGGATCCCGGCCAAGCAGGTCTCCGCGTCGGATCGCGACGTGCTGCGCAATCTCGAACGCAATCTCAAGATGGTGGTGTTCGGCCAGGACCCCGCGATCGAGGCGCTGGCCGCGTCGATCAAGATGGCCCGCTCGGGCCTGGCTGATCCGTCCAAGCCGATCGGCTGCTTCCTGCTCGCCGGTCCGACCGGCGTGGGCAAGACCGAGGTGACCAAGCAGCTGGCGATGCAGCTCGGCATCGAGATGATCCGCTTCGACATGTCCGAGTACATGGAAAGCCACTCGGTGTCGCGGCTGGTCGGCGCCCCCCCGGGCTACGTCGGTTTCGACCAGGGCGGCCTGCTGACCGAGGCGGTCACCAAGCATCCGCACGCGGTGCTGCTGCTGGACGAGATCGAGAAGGCGCATCCGGACGTGTTCAACATCCTGCTGCAGGTGATGGACCGCGGCGTGCTGACCGACACCAACGGCCGCGAGGCGAACTTCAAGAACGTGGTGGTGGTGATGACCACCAATGCGGGCGCGGCGATTGCCGCACGGCGCAGCATGGGCTTCGTCGAGCAGAAGCACGAATCGGACGCGATGGAAGTGATCCGCCGCATCTTCACGCCGGAGTTCCGCAACCGGCTGGACGCGATCATCCAGTTCGCCGCGCTCGACTTCGAGCACATCCTGCGCGTGGTCGACAAGTTCCTGATCGAGCTGGAAAGCCAGCTGACCGAGAAGCGGGTGAGCCTGGACGTGGACGCCGATGCCCGCCGCTGGCTGGCCGAGCACGGCTTCGACCCGCAGATGGGCGCACGGCCGATGGCGCGGGTGATCCAGGAGAAGGTGAAGCGCGCGCTGGCCGACGAGCTGCTGTTCGGCAAGCTGGCCGATGGTGGCGTGGTCCACCTGAGCGTGCTGGATGGCGAGCTGAAGGTCGACTGCAAGGCGGCCGAGAAGCTGCCGGCCGTGGTCGAATAAGCCGAACACCGGGCAAAGCAAAGGCGGCGCATTGCGCCGCCTTTGTCATGTCTGGCACCACCATCCCGTGTGTGGAGCGCTGCGCGCAGGCGCAACAGCCTCCAACGCCGCCGCACTTACTTCATGCGGTACGTGATGCGTCCCTTGCTCAGGTCGTACGGGGTCATTTCGATCTTGACCTTGTCGCCGGTAAGGATGCGGATGTAGTGCTTGCGCATGCGGCCGGAGATGTGGGCGATGATCACGTGCCCGTTCTCCAGTTGCACACGAAACATGGTGTTCGGCAAGGTCTCCTGGACCGTGCCTTCCATTTCGATGACGTCGTCTTTGGCCATGTGTTCCGGGGTTCACGCGCAGCCGTCATGGCTGCGTAAGCCGACGATTATGCCACGGATGGGCGTTTGGTTAAAGAATCATCAACGCGGGTCCGGCCAGCTTGCGGTCAGGCGAAATGCTCGTCCAGCTTGCGCCGGATTTCCTGCTCGACGATGCCTTTCAGCGGCGTCAGCATCAGGCCCAGCTCGGCCTTGACCTGGATCGCGTCGCTGCCGACGGCGATCGAGCCACTGACGCCGGGACGGGAAAACAGCAAGGTGTCGTCCTGCCAGCGCCCGTTCATGCCGAATTTTTCGTGCATGCGTGCGGCCACCTGGTCGACCACGGCGCGGGCTTCGGCGATCGACAACTGGTGCGGGCGGCGGATATCGATCTTGGGCATGGCGGGTTCCGGGCTGAAAGCCTCATCTTAATGCCATGTGGCTGCATGCTAGAGTTTCGTGGTCCATCGACCGGTTCATTCATGCGTATCGAATTTCCCAATGCGGCCCGTGAGGATTTCCATTGGACGCAGGCGCAGTTGCGTATCGGCAGCGCGCCCGACAACGACCTGGTGCTGGCCGCCAGCCAGGCGGCGCCACAGCATCTGCGGATCCAGCAGGATCGCCGCGGTTGGGTGCTGCAGGTGCTGCCATCGGCCGACCGCATCCACGTCAATGCGCGGCCGGTGCGCGAACGCGCTTTGCTGCGCGCCGGCGACGTGGTCAGCGTGGGCGACTGTCGCCTGCTGCTGCGCGCCGATGAGGACCCGGCCCAACGCCCGCCGCTGAACGTGCCCGAACAGGGCCGCTGCACGGTGGCTTTGCGCGCCGTGGCCGGCCCGTTGTCCGGGCGGGTACTGCCGCTGCAGGACAGCCTGACGTTCGGTCCGCACGGCGACTGCCCGCTGGAACTGCCGCAGGGCGGCATCGTGGCGCTGCGAATCTTCTGGGAGGACGGCCAGCTGCGGCTGGAAACCACCGAGTCGTGCGAACGCCACCCGCTGCGGGTCAACGGCGTGGCGGTGCAGAAACTGGCCTTGCAACCCGGCGACCAGCTTGGCGTGGCGATGCACCGCTTCGTGGTCGACGGGCCGGGCATGGAGCCGGAGCCGGAGATCGTGATGGCCGAACCGTTGCCGCAACAGCTGCCGGAAGACACCGCCGGTCCGAGCGGCGAAGTGTGGTGGCTGATCGTCACTGCCGCCGTGCTGGCTCTGGGCATCGCACTGGTGCTGCTGATCCGGTTCTGAGGACACGCGCTGAGGACGCGCGTTGAGGGTTGACCGCGCCATGCTGCGCCGCGCCATAATGCGCGGAATACCTTCGACAGGACGCAGGCGCACGTGAGCAGAGTCTGGAATTTCAGCGCCGGCCCGGCGGCGCTGCCGCAGGCGGTACTCGAACGCGCCCAGCGCGAGATGCTGGACTGGAACGGCAGCGGCGCCTCGGTGATGGAGCAGTCCCACCGCGGCAAACGCTTCATCGCGATGGCTGCCCAGGCCGAAGCCGACCTGCGCGAACTGATGCAGATCCCGGCCGACTACGCCGTGCTGTTCCTGCAGGGCGGCGCCACCCAGCACTTCGCGCAGATTCCGATGAACCTGGCCGGCGAGGGCGACAGCGCCGACTACATCGTCAGTGGGCACTGGAGCGCGAAGGCAGCCAGCGAAGCCAAACCCTATGTGCGGGTGAACGTGGCGGCCAGCAGCGAGGCGGCCGATTACCTGAAGCTGCCGCCACACGACAGCTGGCAGCTCGATCCGAACGCCGCCTACGTGCATTACACGCCGAACGAGACGATCCACGGCGTGGAGTTTCACGGGGTGCCCGAAGCCGGCGCGGCGCCGCTGGTGGCGGACATGTCCTCGAACATCCTGTCCGAGCCGCTGGACGTCGGCCGCTTCGGGCTGATCTACGCGGGTGCGCAGAAGAACATCGGTCCGTCCGGCCTGGTGCTGATGATCATTCGCCGCGACCTGCTGCAGCGGGCCGGTCGGCCGATGGCGCGGATCTTCCGCTACGCCGAGCACGCCGCCGCCGACTCGATGCTCAACACGCCGAACACCTGGGGCTGGTACGTGGCCGGGCTGACCTTCCAGTGGCTCAAGGCGCAGGGCGGGCTGGGCGCGATGGCCGAGCGCAACCGGGCCAAGGCCGAGCTGCTGTATCGGGCCATCGACGGCTCCGGCGGCTATTACCGCAATCCGATCGAACCGTCCGCGCGCTCGCGCATGAATGTGCGCTTCACCCTGCACGACGCTGCGCTGGACGCCGCGTTCCTGCAGGAGTCCGAGGCGACCGGCCTGCTTGCGCTGAAGGGCCACAAGGCGCTCGGCGGCATGCGTGCCTCGCTGTACAACGCGGTGCCGCCGGAAGCCGTCGAGGCGCTGGTGGCGTTCATGCGGGATTTCGCGCAGCGGCACGGCTAACCGGGCCATGCTGGAATTTTTCAGGCAAGATGCCGCTTCATCATTTGGACTTCTATCCATCCAGGCGGCTAACGCATGACCGATCCGAAAACACCGTTGAGCGAGATGCGCGAACGCATCGACAGCATCGACCGGCAGATCCAGCAGCTGATTTCCGAACGCGCGAACCACGCGCGGACGGTGGCGAAGGTGAAGGGGGAGGGGCTTTCCGCGATCGACTATTACCGTCCCGAGCGCGAGGCCCACGTGCTGCGCATGGTGGTGGATCGCAACGAGGGCCCGCTATCCGACGCCGAGATGGTGCGGCTGTTCCGCGAGATCATGTCGTCCTGCCTGGCCCAGGAGGATCCGCTGAAGATCGGCTTCCTTGGGCCGGAAGGCACCTTCAGCGAACAGGCCGTGCGCAAGCATTTCGGCCACGCCGCCTACGGCCTGCCGCTGGGCAGCATCGAGGAAGTGTTCCAGGAGGTCGCCGCCGGTCATGCCGACTTCGGCGTGGTGCCGGTGGAGAACTCCGGCCAGGGCATGATTCAGGTCACCCTGGACATGTTCCTCACTTCCGAGGCCACCATCTGCGGTGAGGTGGAGTTGCGCGTGCACCAGTGCCTGCATTCGCTGACCGGCCAGCTGGAGGACGTGCGCCGCGTCTACGCGCACGCGCAGTCGCTGCAGCAGTGCAAGACCTGGCTGCGCATCAACCTGCCCGAGGTGGAATGCATCGCGGTAGGCAGCAATGCCGAAGCCGCCCGGCTGGCCCGACACGCCGATGACGCAGCGGCGATCGCCGGCGAGACGGCGGGCAAGGTCTACGGCCTGAAGACCGTGGCCAAGGGCATCGAGGATCGCGCCGACAACACCACGCGTTTCCTGGTGATCGGCCGTTCGCTGTTCCCGCCCTCGGGCAACGACCGCACCTCGCTGCTGATCACCGTGAACGACAAGCCGGGTGCGCTGTACGACGTGCTCAGCCCGTTCGCGAAGCACGGCATAAGCCTGAACCGCATCGAATCGCGGCCGGCGCATACCGGCAAGTGGCAGTACGCGTTCTTCATCGACGTCTCCGGCCATATCGACGGCGATGCGTTGCAGGCCGCGGTGCACGATATCGGCGCATCGGCCGCCACCATCCGCGTGCTGGGCTCTTACCCGGTGGCCTTGCCTTGAACGTTCGCCTGGACTGGAGCAGCCGGCCGGGTCGGCCGCTGCACGGCAGTGTGCGCGTGCCCGGCGACAAGTCGGTCTCGCATCGCGCGCTGATGCTGGCCGCGATCGCCGAGGGAGCGTCGCGCATTCGCGGCTTCCTTGAAGGCGAGGACACCCGCGCCACCGCCGCCGTGCTGGCGCAGCTCGGCGTGCGCATCGACACGCCGTCGGCCGGCGAGCGCGTGGTGCATGGCGTGGGCCTGCACGGCCTGCGCGGCGCGGCGCAATCGCTGGATTGCGGCAACGCCGGCACCGGCATGCGCCTGCTGACCGGCTTGCTGGCCGGGCAGGCGTTCGACAGTACCCTGGTCGGCGACGCCTCGCTGTCGAAGCGGCCGATGCGCCGGGTGACCGATCCACTGGCCCTGATGGGCGCGCGCATCGGCACGCACGACGGCCTGCCGCCGCTGCACGTGCATGGCGGCCAGCCGTTGCAAGGCATCCGCTACGAACTGCCGGTGGCCAGCGCGCAGGTGAAGTCCGCGTTGCTGCTGGCCGGCCTGTACGCCGCCGGTGAAACCGAGGTCATCGAACCGCATCCGACCCGCGACTACACCGAGCGCATGCTGGCCGCGTTCGGCTGGCCGATCGCGTTCGCGCCGGGCCGCGCGAAACTTGCCGGCGGCCATGCGCTGCGCGCCACCGACGTCGAGGTGCCAGCGGACTTTTCTTCCGCCGCGTTCTTCCTGGTCGCCGCCAGCATCGTGCCGGGCTCCGAATTGCACCTGCCGGCAGTGGGCCTCAACCCGCGCCGTACCGGCCTGCTGCAGGCGCTGCGCCTGATGGGGGCGGACATCACGGTCGAGCACGAGCGCGAGGCCGGTGGCGAGCCGGTCGGCGATCTCGTGGTGCGCCACGCGCCGCTGCGCGGCGTCGAGCTGCCCGAGGCGCTGGTGCCGGACATGATCGACGAGTTCCCGGCGCTGTTCATCGCCGCCGCGGTGGCCAGCGGCACGACGGTGATTCGCGGTGCGGCCGAATTGCGGGTGAAGGAATCCGACCGCATCGCCACGATGGCCAGCGGCTTGCGCACGCTCGGCGCGGCGATCGAGGAAACGCCGGATGGCGCGGTCATCCACGGCGGCCGGCTCGGCGGCGGCACGGTGGAGAGCCACCTCGACCATCGCATCGCGATGAGTTTCGCGGTGGCCGGGCTGGTCGCCACCGGGCCGGTACGGATCAATGACTGCGGCCATGTCGCCACGTCGTTTCCCGGTTTTCTGGAACTGGCCAACGGCTGCGGCTTCGCGCTGCGCGGCGCGGGCTGAACTGTCCGCGCCGTACATGTATCGTTGCGGCAAGGCTTGCCTCCCGGTTGAAGATCGTCCTCATGTCCAACGTCGTACCGCCATTCATCGTCGCCATTCCCGCCCGTTACGGCTCGACCCGCCTGCCGGCCAAGCCGCTGCGCGAGATCGACGGCGTGCCGATGGTGGTGCGGGTGGCGCAGCGCGCCCTGCAGGCCGGCGCCAGCCAGGTGGTGGTGGCGGTGGACGACCGGCGCATCGCCGACGCACTGGCCGGGCAGGATGGCGTGGACGTCTGCATGACCCGCAGCGATCACGCCTCGGGCAGCGACCGCCTGGCCGAGTGCGCGCAGCACTACGGCTGGGCCGACGACAGCATCGTGGTGAATCTGCAGGGCGACGAACCGTTTGCGCCCGCCGCCGGCATCCGCGCAGTGGCGCAGGCGCTGGAAGGCGACGACGCGCCGATGGCGACCCTGGCCACGCCGATCATCGACGCCGAGGAATTGTTCGACCCGAACGTGGTGAAGCTGGTGCGTGCCGCCGACGGCCGCGCGCTGTACTTCAGCCGGGCGCCGTTGCCGTGGGCGCGCGATGCGTTCGCCGTCGACCATAACGCGCTGCCATCCGGCTCGCCGTTTCTGCGGCATATCGGCATTTATGCGTACCGGGCCGGTTTTCTGGACCGCTACAGCCGCCTGCCGCGCACGCCGCTGGAACAGACCGAATCGCTGGAGCAGTTGCGCGTACTGGAGCACGGCCACGCGATCGCGGTGCGGCTGACCCCGGAGCCGTTTCCGCCAGGCATCGACACCGAGGCCGACCTGGAACGCGCGGAGCTGTGGTTGCGCACGCGGCATTGAGCCACCATCTGCATGGGACATCGCCACTAGAATGATCCCATGCAGTCCGCACAACCGCCCCCCTTCGACGGCAAGGCCTTCGTCCGTACGCTGACTTCCTCGCCCGGCGTCTATCGTCATTTCGACGCGGCTGGCGAGTTGCTCTACGTGGGCAAGGCCGGCAATCTCAAGAAGCGTGTCGGCAGCTATTTCCTGAAGCCGCGGATGGAGCCGCGCATTGCGGCGATGGTGGCGCAGATCGCCCGCGTCGAGATCACCGTGACGCGCACCGAGGGCGAGGCGCTGCTGCTGGAATCGCAGCTGATCAAGTCGCTCAAGCCGCGCTACAACATCCTGCTGCGCGACGACAAGAGCTATCCGTACATCTACCTGTCCGGCGGCGAGGACTACCCGCGACTGGCCTTCCATCGAGGCGCGAAGAACCTGCCGGGACGCTATTTCGGACCGTACCCGAGCACCTACGCGGTACGCGAAAGCCTCAGCCTGATGCAGAAGCTGTTCAAGGTGCGCCAGTGCGAGGACAGCTACTTCCGCAACCGCACGCGGCCCTGCCTGCAGTACCAGATCGGCCGCTGCAGCGCGCCCTGCGTGGGACTGATCAGCGTGGAGGATTACCGCAGCGACGTGCGCCACGCCGAGATGTTCCTGGAAGGGCGCAGCAACGCGGTGATCGACGAGCTGGCCGAGGCGATGGAACAGGCCAGCAAGGCGCTGCAGTTCGAGCGCGCGGCGAAGCTGCGCGACCAGGTGGCTGCGCTGCGCCAACTGCAGGCGCAGCACCACGTGCAGGGCGCCAGCGCAGACATGGACGTGATCGCCTGCCGCATCGAGGCGGGCATGGCCTGCGTCAGCGTGCTGTTCTTCCGCAACGGCATCAGCCTCGGCACGCGCGATTTCTTCCCGCGCCTGCCGCTGGATGCCGAGCCGGCCGACGTGCTGACCCAGTTCATCGCGCAGTACTACCTGGACCGGCCGGTGCCGCGCGAGTTGATCCTCGGCGAGGCGCTGGCCGATCGGGACATCCTGGCCGAATTGCTGAGCCAGCACGCCGGTCATGCGATCGAACTGAAATCCAGTGTGCGCGGCGAACGCGCGCAGTTCCTGCAGATGGCCGAGCGCAACGCGCAGGCCTCGCTGACCGCGCGGCTGGCCAGCCGGCAGACCCTGGGCACGCGTTTCGACGACCTGCAGAAGGTGCTCGATCTGGCGGCGCCGCCGCGGCGCATCGAGTGCTTCGACATCAGCCACACGATGGGCGAGCTGACCGTCGCCTCGTGCGTGGTGTTCGGGCCGGAGGGTCCGGAGAAATCGCACTACCGCCGCTTCAACATCACCGGGATCACTCCCGGCGACGACTACGCGGCGATGCATCAGGCGCTGACCCGGCGTTTCCGCAAGGTGGCCGAAGGCGAGGGCGCGCGCCCCGACATCCTGTTGATCGACGGCGGCAGCGGCCAGGTGGCGCAGGCGCTGGACGTGCTGAAGGAGCTCGGCGTCGGCGGCATCGAGGTGGTCGGCGTGGCGAAGGGTCCGGGCCGGCGTGCCGGCGAGGAGACCCTGGTGCTGGCGCGGCTTGAATCAGGGAACCCTGGGCGCGAACTGCATCCGGGCTCGTCGTCGCCGGCCTTGCACCTGGTCGCGGCGGTACGCGACGAGGCGCATCGCTTCGCGATCAGCGGCCATCGCAAACGGCGCGAGAAGGCGCGCGAGCGCAGCGTGCTGGAAGACGTGCCGGGCATCGGTGCGCGCCGTCGTTCGGCGCTGCTGAAGGCGTTCGGCGGCCTGCAGGGCGTGGAAGGCGCGGGCGTCGAGGAACTGATGCAGGTGAAGGGCATCGACCGCGGCCTGGCCGAGCGCATCTACGCCAGCCTGCATGGTTGAACGTCGGCGAACATCTTCACTCGGCAGTGGCGTGCCGGCATGCGAAACTGCAGCAAACCATCGAGACGAATCATGCACATCAACCTGCCGACCTGGCTGACCCTCTTTCGCGTTGCCCTGCTGCCGGTCATGGTGGTGGCGTTCTACCTGCCGTTCCCGGGCCACAACATCACCGCGGCGATCGTCTTTCTGCTGGCGGCGTTCACCGACTGGCTGGACGGCTACCTGGCCCGACGCATGAACCTCACCTCGGCGTTCGGCGCGTTCCTCGATCCGGTGGCCGACAAGCTGATGGTCGCGGTGACCTTGTTCCTGCTGGTCGAGTCGCATCGCGGTGGCTGGCCCGGCATCCTGATGGCGGTGACCGCGGCGGTGATCGTGGGGCGCGAGATCAGCGTGTCGGCGCTGCGCGAGTGGATGGCCGAGATCGGCATGCGCGCCACCGTCAAGGTCGCCTTCATCGGCAAGCTGAAGACGGTGATGCAGATGGTCGCGCTGGTGGTGCTGATCGTGCAGCACGAGAAGGCTGCCGAAGCGCTGCGGCTGTACCACATCGGCGAGGCCCTGCTGGTGATCGCCGGCGTGCTCACGATCTGGTCCGGCCTGTACTACCTGCGCGCGGCCTGGCCGATCCTGAGCGGCGACATGCCGGGGCAGTCATCTGCCGATGCCGACGATGGCGATATCTGAGCGTCGGGGCACCGGTTGATCGATGTGGGCTTGACGATCCGCATCCACGTATTAGAATGCGCGGCTCCGATGCGGGAATAGCTCAGTTGGTAGAGCACGACCTTGCCAAGGTCGGGGTCGCGAGTTCGAGTCTCGTTTCCCGCTCCAGTTTGCAGACAAGGCCCCGATTCGTTCGGGGCCTTGTTGTTTTCAGCGGTCTGCAGGGCCGGGGCAGGGCGCTGGAATCCGGATCGAAAAGCGCTGTCGCAGCTATTCACAAATGACTCCGTTCTGCTATGATTCGCGGCTCCGATGCGGGAATAGCTCAGTTGGTAGAGCACGACCTTGCCAAGGTCGGGGTCGCGAGTTCGAGTCTCGTTTCCCGCTCCAGTTTTCAAGCAGAACCTCGGCCTACCGGGGTTTTGTTTTTTAGAGTCAACCTGCGATCATCATGGTCGCGCTTCACGAAGCAATGGCCTGGTGGCAGAGTGGTCATGCAGCGGACTGCAAATCCGCGTACGCCGGTTCGATTCCGACCTAGGCCTCCATTGCGCAACCGGCTGCCAGCCAGCCCCGAAAACCCGCCGACGGCGGGTTTTTTGTGTATCTAGAAATCGGAGATGGCGGCGGTATCGGCGACAGGCTTGGCCGTTGCCTGCCGAGTCAGCCAGCGCTGGAAATCGGCGGCGGTCAGCGGCAGGCAGATGAAGTAGCCCTGCACGATGTCGCAGCCGAGCGTCTCCAGCATGATTCTCTGTTGCCGGGTCTCGACGCCTTCGGCGATCGTGGTCATGCCAAGGCGTCGGCCGATATCGACGATGAAACCTGCCAGCGGATCGGCGATGGCCGGCTGCAGCGCATTGATGAAGGTGCGGTCGATCTTCAGCTCGTCCAGCGGCAATTGCTGCAGGTAGGCCAGCGACGAGTAGCCGGTGCCGAAATCGTCCAGCGCCAGCCGGAAGCCGATGGCGGAAAGCTGGCGCAGCGTGTGCAGCGCCGTATCGAAGTCGTTGAGCAGGGCGCTCTCGGTCAACTCGAGGGTCAGCGCGGATGGCTCGATGCCGGCAGCCTTCACCTGTGCTTCGATGTTCGGCACGAACTGCGGGTGGGCGATCTGCCAGGGGCTGACGTTGACCGCGATGCGTCCACCGAAGTCCACGCCGAGCCGGCGCCACTCACGGACGTGGTTGCAGACCTCGGCGATCACCCACGCGCCCAGGGCATGGATCAGGCCGGTTTCCTCGGCCACCGGGATGAAGGTGGCCGGCGACACTTCGCCCAGCCTGGGGTGCTTCCAGCGCAGCAAGGCCTCGGCGCCCATCGGTTTTCCGCGCATGTCGACCTGCGGCTGGAAGCGTAACGAGAATTCCTGCCGCTCCAGTGCCGTGCGCAGGCCGCGTTCCAGTTCCAGGCGGGCGTCCGCGTCGCGCTGCATATGCGGCAGGAACAGCCGTGCCGCGTTGCGCCCGGCGGATTTGGCGCGGTACAGCGCGATGTCGGCGCAGCGGATGATGTCGGCTGCCCCCGCATCCAGGTTCGGGAATACCGTCACGCCGATGCTCGCCCCGATGCCCAGCACCCGGCTGTCGATCGCCAGCGGTGTCGCCAGCCGTTCAAGCATGCGCTCGGCGACCTGCATGGCCCGCGCGGCCGCGGTGTCGGCATCGTCGTCGAGGGTGCCGAGCAGCACCACGAATTCGTCGCCGCCGAGCCGGGCCACGGTGGATGCGCTGGGTGCCGCGGCGAGCAGGTTGTCGGCGATGGTTTCCAGCACCCGGTCGCCGGCGTGATGGCCGAGCGAATCGTTGATGGTCTTGAAGTTGTCCAGGTCGATCATCAGCACGGCGCCATACTGGCCGGACTGCACCGCATCGGCGAGCAGGTCGGCCAGGATGTACAGCGCGCGCAGGCGATTGGGCAAGCCGGTCAGGGCATCGTGGTAGGCGGCATGGCGCAGGTCGAGTTCGGCTTCGCGGCGGATCTCGGCCTCGGCGCGGAGCTCGCTGGCGGTGCGCTCGAGTTGCAGTGCGTGCGAGTGCATCTGGCCGGCCAGCAGCAGGCTCATCAGCAGCACGAATGACAGGAACGCGAAGGCGTCGATCGACGGGTAGGGCTTGTCCAGCGTGTTGACCACGATGGCGCCCCACAGCAAGGCCAGGGACTGGATCAGCAGGCAGATGCCGAGCATGGCGCCGCGCAGGCGCTGCCCGTCGCGATACTGCCGCGCCGCGCGATACAGCGCCCACAGGAAGACGGCATAGCTGAGCCCGCGGAATACATGGCCCCATGCCGAGCGCGTGCCTTCGAGGGTGTACAGCGCTTCCCCCCACGGCAACATCGTCGGAGCGGCTTCGTGCAGGGTGGTATCGAGCATGCTGTACGGCGACTGCAGGTTGATCCAGAACAGCCACAGCGACAGCACGCACACGGCCCCGAGCAGGTAGCGGTTGACCGGTCTGCCGGTGTAGCCGCCGACAAACAGCATCAGCGCGGGGAGTGCGAGCACGGCCGCTGCGCACAGGATGCGCAACGCGAGAATCGCCAGGGCCGGGCTGTCGGCAGCGTCCATCACGGCGTTCGAGAAGGCCAGCGTGGCGATGCACAGACACAGCACGGCAAAGGCCAGATGCGTGGGGTCGCGCCGCTGGCGCACACCGATCACCAGGAACTGGATGCCTGCCCCGAATGCCACGGCTGCCGTCGCCAGCAGGGCCGCGGTGAAGTAGCCGAAGTTGAGGTGGTTTGCCACATCCTGCATCCGCCATCCTCTCCCACGGCATCCCGAGCTGTGCGCCACGTGGCCGATAGCGTACGCCAAGCCTCGCGAAATAGCGGGTGCCGCCGGTTGTCTTGCTGAAGATTCTGCGACCGGAAAACAATTTTTGTTGCCCGACCCGTTGGCGGCACCGCTGAATTCCCCTACATTCAGCGTGCCGTGAGGCAATACATACAATCCATCACCACGTAGACGAGGGGGAAATTCATGGCAAAGACGCAGAAAGCAACGGCCAAGAGCAAGCCGGCACCCAAGGCCAAGGCCGCATCGGCTGCACCCAAGCCGATCAAGGAAGTCCTGAACAAGTCCAGCCTGGTAGCGCACATCGTGGAAGCCAGCGGCGTGGTCGCCAAAGACGTTCGCGCCGTGCTCGCCGCGCTGGAAGGCGCGGTCGCCGGTTCCGTGCACAAGAAAGGCGCCGGTTCGTTCCAGTTACCCGGCCTGTTGAAGATCACCGCGGTGAGCGTGCCGGCCAAGCCGAAGCGCAAGGGCATCAACCCGTTCACCAAGGAAGAGCAGTGGTTCGCGGCCAAGCCGGCATCGGTCAAGGTCAAGATCCGTCCGCTGAAGAAGCTGAAGGACGCGGCGGCCTGATCCAGGCCAAGCGTCATCGTGGAGTGCGGCGACACTCGCCGCACTCCATCGTTTGATCGAGCATCAAGCGGTTATTGGTGCCCGGGGCGGGGATCGAACCCGCATGGCCGCGAGGCCGAGGGATTTTAAGTCCCTTGCGTATACCAGTTTCGCCACCCGGGCCGGGTATCGAAGCGCGTTTGCAGGGAGCCTGCAGGCGGCGCGCATCGTAGCATGCGCCTTGCGGCCGCTCGGCACGCAGCCGTGGTCAGAACAGACTCTTGAAGATGTGGATGCCGGCGCTGTACTCGCCGATGATCGTGCCCACGCTCACGAGAAAGAAATTCAGCAAGGTGCGCGCGACGCGGTTCTTCCACCAGCCGCTCCAGTGCACGATGTCGTCGCGCAAGGTGTCGAAGTCGATCACCCGCGGGCGGCGCACCCAGGCTTCGGCCATCGCGCTGATGCCGCCGGCCGGGATACCAGGACGGAACGGCTTGATCGGTGCGGCGATGAAGGCGGCGAGGATGCTGAGCGGATGGGCTCCGGCGGCCAGGGCGCCGAGCGCGGCGAAACCGCCGGTGAACAGTACCCAGTCGCGCAACGCCTGCGTGCCCAGCGCGGTGTTCTGGTGGAACGCCCAGGCGATCGCGGCGAATACCAGCAGCACCAGGGCGGCGGCCAACCATTTCGGCCAGCGGGCCTTGGGCGGTGTGGCAGCCAGTTCGGCGATCTTGCCGGCGGGGTCGTCCTGCTGTTCGCGTAGCAGCGTGCACAACCCCTTGAGGTGGCCGGCGCCGATCACCACCAGCACGCGGCGATTTTCCACCGTGGTCGGACGGGCGGCTTCCTCGCGCAGGCGCGCGGCCATGAACGCATCGCGTTCGCCGATCAGGCTTTCGTAAAGCGGCTTCGAGCCGCTGGCGAATTCGCTGAACGCGCTTTCCAGCAGGTCGCCCTGTTTCAGTTTCTCGATTTCGCCCTGGTCGATGTCCTCGCGGTCGAACACGCTGGCCAGCAGGCCGCCGAGCAGACCGAAGCGCTGCCAGAAACCCACGCTGCGCCAGGCGCGCTTGAGCGTCGTGCCAACTTCGCGATCGATCAGCCACAGCGGCAGGCCGCGTTGCTCGGCGCCGTCCATCGCCGCCTTCATCTCGGCGCCGGGCTGGATGCCGGACTGGTCGGCCAGGCGCTTCTGGAACGTCGACAGCACCAGGCTGGCGGCGACCATGCCGGCCTTGCCCTGGCGGATTACCTTGAACAGGTCCAACTGCTTGAACGCTTCCGGATCGCGCATGCTCTGCGCGCGGCTGTCGCACAGTTCCACCGCCACGGCGTCGAAGTGTTCGCTTGCCAGCAGGGCATCGACCGCTTCCATGCTGCTGCGCGAGACGTGCGCGGTACCCAGCACCACGTATTCCACGCCGTCGCGCTGCACGCGCTCGATCGGCTGGCCCTGCAGGGCGGCAGGCAACGCGGTGATTTCGGTTTCGGGAACACTCATGCGATCAGCAGGCCGGTCGAGGGAGAAATCCAAGCATGGGGACGACGGCCATGCGGAACAAGCAAAGGGGCGAGGCTTCAGTCACGGAAGCGCTTGAGCAGGTCGGCGTACGCGTCGATGCGGCGGTCGCGCAGGAACGGCCAGATCCGCCGCACGTGCTCGCTGCGTGCCAGGTCGACCTCGGCCAGCAGCAATTCGCGTGCATCGGTGCCGGCCTGGGCCAGGAATTCGCCTTGCGGACCGGCGACGAAACTCGAACCCCAGAACTGGATGCCGGCGCCGACGCCGCTCGGATCGGCTTCGAAACCGGTGCGGTTGCACGAGAGCAGCGGCAAGCCATTGGCCACGGCGTGGCCGCGCTGCACGGTGATCCACGCGTCGCGCTGGCGATCCTTCTCGGCCTGCTCGTCGTTCGGGTCCCAGCCGATCGCGGTGGGGTAGAGCAGCAGTTCGGCGCCGGCCAGCGCCATCAGGCGCGCCGCTTCCGGATACCACTGATCCCAGCACACCAGCACGCCAAGCCTGCCGACCGAGGTGTCGATCGGCTCGAAGCCGAGGTCGCCCGGGGTGAAGTAGAACTTTTCGTAGAACGCCGGATCGTCCGGGATGTGCATCTTGCGGTAGGTGCCGGCGATGGCCGCCGAGCGGTCGAACACCACCGCGGTGTTGTGGTACAGGCCGGCGGCGCGGCGCTCGAACAGCGAGGCGACCACGACCAGCTTCAACTCCTCGGCCAGCCTGCCGATGCGCACAGTGCCCGGACCGGGAATGCTCTCGGCCTGGTCGAAAATCTCCACCGATTCGTGCTGGCAGAAGTATGGGCCGTTGTGCAATTCCTGCAGCAGCACCAGTTCGGCACCGGCGGCCGCGGCTTCGCGCAGGCCGGCTTCGATCGCGTCGAGGTTGGCGTCGCGACTGCCGCGGTCGGTTTCCTGCAGCAGCGCGACCTTGAGGGTCTTGCGGGTCATCGGCGTGAATCCTCGGCGTGTCGCCAGGCGTAGACCGTACAGTTTAGCCGATGCGGCTCAGGCCAGCCCGGCGGGCAACTGCATGGTGATGCAGTGCAGGCTGCCGTTCTGCCAGATCAGCGGGCGACACGGCACCTGCACCACATCGCGGCCCGGGTGCGCACTGCCGATGATGCGCGCGGCTTCGTCGTCAGCCTTGTCGCCGTAGGCGGGTACCAGCACGGCGCCGTTGACGATCAGGTAGTTCGCATAGGACGCGGCAAGCCGGCGGCCTTCGTCGAGAATGGGTTTGGCCCATGGCAGCGGGTGCAACTGATAGGGGTTGCCATCGACCGTGCGCAGCGCGGCCAGCTCGGCAGCCATCCGCTGCAGTTCGTCGTAGTGCGGGTCGCCGGGAGCGTCGCAAGCCTGGAACACGATGCGCTCACCCGGGGCGAAGCGGGCGAGGGTGTCGATGTGCGCGTCGGTGTCGTCGCCTTCGAGGTAGCCGTAGTCCAGCCACAGCACGCGCTCGGCGTGCAGGCTGTCGCGCAGGATCGCGCTCATCTCCTCGCGCGACTGTTCCGGATGCCGCTGCACCAGGCAGCGCCAGGTGGTAAGCACGCTGCCTTCGCCGTCGCTTTCGATGCCGCCGCCTTCCAGAGCCCAGTCGATGCGCTTGTGCGCGGCCTGGCCGAACACGCCGGCGTCGACCAGACCGGCGACCAGCGCATCGTCCTGCTCGGCACCGAACTTGCCACCCCAGCCGGTGAAGCGGAAGTCAGTGAGCTGGAAGCCTTTTGCGCCGCCCATCAGGGTGATCGGGCCGGAGTCGCGCAGCCAGGTGTCGTCGTACGGCAGTTCGACGAAGCGGATCTTCGCGAGATCCACGCCGGCGTCACGCAGTTGCGATTGCGCATGGGCGTTCAGCGCGGCATCGGCCACCACGATGATCAGCCGCTGGAACCGTGTCACCGCCGTGGCCAGTGCCACGTAGGTGGTTTCCACCGCGGCCAGGCGTTCGGCCCAGTCGGTACCGGCATGCGGCCAGGCGATCAGCACGGCGGCCTGCGGTTCCCATTCCGCCGGCAGGCGCAAGGAGTGGTCGGTCATGCTGGCTGTCTCGTCGGGGTGAGGGCCGTAAATTGTACGACGCGAAGGCTGCGCACACGAAGACGCGGCCCGTGTCGCCACGGGCCGCGTCGGTGGGAAGTCAGCTCAGTTGACGGCCGCCGGATCGGTGTTGTTGCCGGCCGGCGTGTTCAGCACCGCGTGGATCACGTGGCTGTGCTCGAAATACACGATGAACTCCGGGTACTCCCAGCGGTTGATCTGCGGGTGCTTCTTGGTATCGCCGCCGCGCGGCGAGAGCTTGCGCTGCGGCGCGCCCCAGGTCTTTTCGACCTGGGTCATGCTCAGCCCGCGCTGGGGCAGGTTCATGCCCTTTTCCTGCTGCACACGGTGGATCAGCAGGCTGTCGCCGTGCTCCGTCCGCGCTTGCGCCGCGTTGGCCAGCTGAGGCGCGGCCAGGCCGGCGGCAGCGGCCAGCATGATGACGATCGGCAAACTGCTCGTGAACTTGACCATGGCTCCCCTCTCCATATAAGGCTGTATGCGGCGTCGTTGTAGCAGAACCGCTTGTGCTGCGCCATGCCGATGGCCGCCGATTGCGATGGGTTCGGCATTCGTCATGGCACGGCAGCATCGGCCGGTTCGTCGAGAATAGCGCCATCGCCGCTATCATGGGCGGCTGCGGGCGATTGCCTGCCCAGTTCCGACCCAGGTTTTGCATGATTTCCTTTCGACATTTCGCCTTGCGCCGCGGTAGCCGGCTGCTGCTTTCCGACATCGACCTGGTGATTCAGAGCGGTTGGCGGCTGGGCGTGATCGGTCGCAACGGCTGCGGTAAATCCAGCCTGTTCGCGGCTTTGCAGGGCAGCCTGGAGAGCGATGCTGGCGATCTCGATATGCCGGCCAAGCTGCGGCTGGCCTCGGTATCACAGGAAACCCCGGCGCTGCCGGACGCGGCGATCGACTACGTGCTGGGCGGTGACGAGGAACTGGCCGCCGCCATGCGCGACGAGGCCGACGCCGGCGATCGCGGCGACATGGAGGCGATGGCGAAAGCGCATCACCGCATCGAGGAACTGAACGGCTACGACGGCCGCGCCCGCGCCGGACGGTTGCTGCACGGCCTGGGTTTCCCGCCGGAAACGCACGAGCGCGCGGTGAAGGAATTCTCCGGCGGCTGGCGCGGACGGCTGAACCTGGCGCGTGCGCTGATGTGTCCGTCCGACCTGCTGCTGCTGGATGAACCGACCAACCATCTCGACCTCGACGCCGTGCTGTGGCTGGAAGAGTGGCTGCGCCGCTACCAGGGCACCTTGCTGATCATCTCGCACGACCGCGAATTCCTCGACGGCGTGATCACCCACACGCTGCACCTCAACGACGGCAAGGCCAAGCTCTATACCGGCAACTACAGTGCGTTCGAACGCCTGCGCGCCGAGCAGTTGCGCCAGCAGCAGATTTCGCACGAACGCGAACAGGCCGAGCGGGCGCACCTGCAGTCTTTCGTCGATCGCTTCAAGGCCAAGGCTAGCAAGGCCAAGCAGGCGCAGTCGCGGATGAAGCGGCTGGAGAAGCTGGCCGGCACCGAGGCGGTGCGCGCCGAGCGGCCCTTCAGCTTCCAGTTCCCCGTGCCCGGGCGACTGCCCGATTCGATGTTGCAACTGGAGGACATCACCGCCGGTTACCTGGCCGATCCGTCCACGCATGCGGACGAAGTGGCGAACATCGTGCTCGCCGACGTGCGCTTCAGCATCGAGGCCGGCGAACGGATCGGCCTGCTCGGCCCGAACGGCGCTGGCAAATCCACCTTGGTCAAGACCCTGGTTGGCGAACTCGAACCGTTCAGCGGCGAGCGCAAAGGTCACAAAGACCTGAAGATCGGCTACTTCGCCCAGCACACGGTGGAAAGCCTGCGCGAAGGCGCCAGCCCGCTCGACCATCTGCAGGACAAGGCGCCCGGCGTGGCCAACCAGGTGATGCGCGATTTCCTGGGCACCTGGAATTTCGCCGGCGACCGCGCGTTCGAGTCGGTCGATGGTTTCTCCGGCGGCGAGCGTGCGCGTCTGGCGCTGGCGCTGATCGCGTGGGACAAGCCGAACCTGCTGCTGCTCGACGAGCCGACCAACCATCTCGACCTGGACATGCGCGAGGCGCTGGCCGATGCGCTGGCCGACTTCGACGGCGCGCTGGTGCTGGTCTCGCACGACCGCCACTTGCTCGGCATGGTCTGCGACAGCTTCTGGCGCGTCGCCGACGGCGTGGTGGAAAGCTTCGACGGCGACCTGGACGACTACGCGCGCTGGCTGAAAACGCGCGGCGCCGCCAGCAAGAAGGCGGCGAAGACCGGCGCGGCGGCCAAGCCGGTGGTGGTCAAGGTAGTGCCGGAAACCACGCCCGAGGAACGTCGCCGCCAGGCGGCCGCCCAGCGCGAGAACGAGAAGTCCGCGCGCCAGCGGGTGAAGAAGGTCGAGACCCGCACCGCCATGATCGACACCGAACTGGCCACGCTGGAGACGCAGCTGGCCGACCCCGCCACCTACAACGGCCCGACCAGCGAGATGATGCGGCTAAGCCAGCGCCAGACCGAACTGCGCCGCGAGAAGGAAGCGCTGGAAACCGAGTGGCTGGCCCTGGTCGAACAACTGGAGGCCTAGACATGCCGACGCCGGAGCAATCGTTGCAACTGTGGCTGCCCGCGCTGGCGCATTTCGAGCCAACCCATCCGCTGCGCGAATGGCTGCCCCGTGCCGATCGTTTGCCGGATGGCGGCGTCGGCTACCTGGGCGGCCTCGGCGATCACTTCCCCGGCGTCGACGCGGGCGTACCCGCGGCGGCGATCACCCGCGAGTTTATCGCCGGCGATGCGGCGGATGGCACCTGGCTGTCGGCCGATCCGGCCTGGGTGCAGCCCGACATGAACGGCGTGCGCCTGCTCGCCTGTGGCCAGATGCAGCTGGGCATGGACGAGGCGCAGGCATTGGCCGAACCACTGCGACCCGTGTTCGACGAGGCCGGCATGCAACTGGAGATTTCCACCCCGGATCACTGGCACCTGCGCCTGCCGGGCGACACATCGTTGCCCGGTTTCGCCGCGCCCGAGCAGGCACTGGGCGAGGACCTGGCGCAGCATCTGCCGCAGGGCCCGGAAGGGCGCCGCTGGCGGGTCTTGCTCAACGACGTCCAGGTGCTGCTGCACCAGCATCCGCTGAATGCCCGGCGGCAGGCGCGTGGGCAGTCACCGGTCAACAGCCTGTGGCTGTGGGGTGGCGGTCGCCTGCCGGATGCGTTGCCCGGCAACGTGCCGGGCGTAGTCAGCGACGATCTGCTGCTGCGCGCGCTGGCCGCACGCGCTGGTGTCGCCCAACAGTCGCGCACGGCCGATGCCATCGTCGCCAGCGCGGCGGGCTGGCTGATCGACCTGCAGGATCTGCCGGCGCACGAGGTCGCCTCGCGCTGGTGGCCGACGTTGTTGCCGCTGCTTGGCCGCCAATCCGTCGTGCTGCACTTCGCCAGCGGCGAACGCTGGCGGCACCAGCCGTGGCACCGCTGGCGCTTCTGGCGCGGGGCGGGGCGTTGAGCGTGCTGCAACTGCGCCGGCGCGAAAGCAAGGGCGTGCCGCACGGCTGGCCGGACTCGGTGCATCCGGTGCTGCAACAGATTTACGCTGCGCGCGGCGTGCTGGAACCGGGCCAGGTCGAACACCGGCTGGCGCGGATGCTGTCGCCGCAGTTGCTGGGCGGCATGGCGCAGGCGGTCGAGCTGCTGGTCGAGGCGATTCGCGACGATTGGTCGATCCTGATCGCCGGCGACTACGACTGCGACGGCGCCACCGGCACCGCCGTGGCCGTGCGCGGGCTGCGCCTGCTTGGTGCGAAGCGGGTCGGCTACGCCATCCCGAACCGCTTCGCGCACGGCTACGGCCTGAGTCCGGCTTTTGTCGCGTCGCTGCAGCCGACGCCGCAGCTGATCGTCACCGTCGACAACGGCGTGGCCAGCATCGCCGGCGTGGCCGCGGCGAAGGCGCGCGGCATCCGGGTGATCGTCACCGACCACCACCTGCCCGGCGAGCAGTTGCCGGCCTGCGATGCGATGGTCAATCCGAACCTGGCCGGCGACCCGTTCCCGAGCAAGATGCTGGCCGGCGTGGGCGTGATGTTCTACCTGCTGCTGGCCTTGCGTGCGCGGATGTACGAAGAGGGTGCATTTGGCGAAACGAAGCCGGATCTGTCGTCGTTGCTCGACCTGGTCGCTTTGGGCACGGTGGCCGACCTGGTGCCGCTGGATTTCAACAATCGCGTGCTGGTCGAGGCTGGCCTGCAGCGCATGCGCAGCGGCCGTGCCTGCGCCGGCATCACGGCGCTGGTCGAGGTCGGCAAACGCAGTGTGGCGACGCTGTGTTCCAGCGACCTCGGTTTCGCCGTCGGGCCGCGGCTGAATGCGGCGGGGCGGCTGGAAGACATGCGCTTGGGCGTGGAATGCCTGCTTAGCGACGACGTGGCGCAGGCGCGCCGCTACGCCGAGCAACTCGACGCGATCAACCGCGAGCGCCGCGACCTGCAGGCGTCGATGGTGGCCGAGGCCGAAGTGATGGCCGCCGGCCTGGGCCACATCGACGCGGTCGGCGTGGCGTTGTATGAGCCGTCGTGGCACGCCGGCGTGGTCGGCCTGGTCGCCTCGAAACTGAAGGAGCGGCTGCACCGCCCGGTGATCGCGTTTGCCCCCGCCGGCGAAGACGACACCGAACATCTGCGCGGCTCGGCGCGCTCGATTCCCGGCTTCCACATCCGCGATGCGCTGGCCGCGATCGACGCGCGCCAGCCCGGCCTGATCGAGCGTTTCGGCGGCCACGCGATGGCTGCGGGGCTGAGCTTGAAGACCAGCGACTATGCGCGCTTCGCCACCGCCTTCGACGCGGTCGCGCGCGAGCTGATCGACGCCGAACGCCTGCAGGCCGTGCTGTACACCGATGGCGAGTTGCCGCCCGGCGCCGCCACGCTGGCGCTGGCCCGCCAGCTGCGCGGGGCCGGACCGTGGGGACAGGCGTTCCCCGAGCCGCTGTTCGACAACCTTTTCGAGTGCGCCGGCTGGAAGCTGATGGGCGAGCGCCATCTGCGCCTGCAACTGCGCGACCCGCGCGATGGTGCGCTGCATGACGCGGTGATGTTCAACGCCTATCACGGCCAGCCGCCGCCGGCGCGGCTGCGCGCGGCCTACGAGCTGGCCATCAACGACTGGCAGGGTCGCGAGGCGCCACGCTTGCTATTGCGGCATATCGAACCGGGCTGATTCCACTTGCGTGTTTTTCACGTGACCTGATCCAGACTGGCGTCCACCTCGCTCATGGAGAACGCCCGTGATCGCACTGATCGAAGGACTGCCGCCCGGTACGCTGGGTTTCCGTGCCCATGGCCACGTGACGGCGGAAGATTACAAGAACATCATCGTGCCGGATGTCGAGGCGGCGTTCGCGCTCAACCGCAAGTTGCGCCTGCTGTACGTCACGGCCGACGACTTCACCGGCTTCGACCCCGGCGCGGTGTGGGACGACGCCAAGCTGGGCATGCGCCATCTCAGCGGTTGGGATCGTGTCGCGCTGGTCACCGACGTGCACTGGCTGCGCGGCACGGCGGTCGCCTTCAGTTTCGCCATCCCGGCCCAGTTCCGCCTGTTCCACGGCGCGGAAATCGAGGAAGCCACCCGCTGGATCACGGCCCCGGACGACAGCTGATGCGCCCGACGGGGTGTTCGCGGCACTTGCCAAGGCCAGGTCGATCTGTTCAAGTCGGCTCATGCATCCCGTCGCCGCCAGCTGCCTGAACCTCACCGCGCTTTCCGCGCGGGGCTTCGTGCTGGCCGGCAACAACAATAATCGCGCGAACAATAACGCCAACCGTTGGCGGGCCCGCGCGTAGCAGCAAGTTTCCATTGAATACGCGAAAGAGGCCCGCCTAGTGCGGGCCTCTTTCGTTTTGGGTCTCAACCGAGGAACTTTCAACATGTGTTCGATTTTCGGAATATTCGACCTGCAGCCGGGTGACGACCTGGCGGCGCTGCGCCGGCAGGCGCTGGAACTGTCGCAGCGCCAGCGCCACCGCGGGCCGGACTGGAGCGGGGTGTTCGTCGACGCCGGGGTGATCCTGGTGCACGAGCGCCTGGCCATCGTCGACCCGGCCTCGGGCGCGCAGCCGCTGCGTTCGCGCGACGGCGCATTGGCGCTGGCGGTGAACGGCGAGATCTACAACCACCGCGAACTGCGTGTGGCCAGCGACTACGACTTCACCACCGGCTCGGATTGCGAGGTGATCAACGCGCTGTACCGCGAGCACGGCGGCGATTTCGTGGACAAGCTCAACGGCATCTTCGCGTTCGCATTGTGGGACGGCGAGGCGCAGCGTTACCTGATCGCGCGCGACCCGATCGGCGTCTGCCCGCTGTACTGGGGCCACGATGCGCAAGGCCGCCTGTGCGTGGCGTCGGAGATGAAGGCGCTGGTCGGCGTGTGCGCCGACGTGGCGGCGTTCCCGCCGGGCCATGTCTACGACAGCGCCAGCGGCGAGCTGCGCAGCTACTACGCCAGACCATGGCGCGACTACGCCGCCACGCGCGGCCATGACGTGGCTGCACCGGCCTTGCGCAAGGCGTTCGAGCAGGCCGTGCATCGCCAGCTGATGACCGACGTGCCGTATGGCGTATTGCTTTCCGGTGGGCTGGATTCGTCGCTGGTCGCCGCCTGCGCCGCGCAGTTCGCGCGCGAGCGGGTCGAGGACGACGACCGCAGCGAGGCGTGGTGGCCGCGGCTGCATTCGTTCGCGATCGGGCTGGACGGCTCGCCCGACCTGGCCGCGGCGCAGGTCGCCGCCGACGCGCTGGGCACCGTGCATCACGGCTTCGTCTACACGTTCTGGGAGGGCCTGGACGCGCTGCCCGAGGTGATCCGGCATATCGAAACCTACGACGTCACCACCATCCGTGCCGCCACGCCGATGTACCTGCTGGCGCGGCGGATCAAGGCGATGGGCGTGAAGATGGTGCTGTCGGGCGAGGGTTCGGACGAGATCTTCGGCGGCTACCTGTACTTCCACAAGGCACCGTCGGCCGAGGCCTTCCACGAGGAGACCGTGCGCAAGCTCGACGCGCTGCACAGCTACGACTGCCTGCGCGCGAACAAGGCGATGATGGCGTGGGGCGTGGAGGCGCGTGTGCCGTTCCTCGACCTGGAGTTCATCGACGTGGCGATGGGCCTGGATGCGAAGTACAAGATGGCGGGGCAGGGGCGCATCGAGAAGGCGGTGCTGCGCGAGGCGTTCGACGGCGCGCTGCCGGATGCGATCCTGTGGCGGCAGAAGGAGCAGTTCAGCGACGGCGTCGGCTACGGCTGGATCGACGGGCTGAAGGCGCACGCGGAGCAGGCGGTCAGCGACCGCGAGTTCGCTGCGGCCGCGGCGCGCTACCCGTTCAACACGCCGGCAACCAAGGAGGCGTACTTCTACCGGCGCATCTTCGAACGGCACTTCCCGGGCGAGGCCTGCGCGGCGACGGTGCCCGGCGGCAAGTCGATCGCCTGTTCATCGCCGGCGGCGCTGGCGTGGGATCCGGCGTTTGCGAACGCGGCCGATCCGTCCGGGCGGGCGGTCAAGGGGGTGCATCAGCAGGCGCTGGCCTGAACGGCGGCGCGACCATTCGCACCCCGTAGAGCGGGCCCTGCCCGCCGCCGCACGTACCAGAAGCTGGCGGGCAGTGCCCGCCCCACGATCCCGAAGTTCCCTTGCAACGGTCAGCGTCCGTGCGGGAGCGTCTGTTATTCTAGGCAGCTTGCATCCAGCGCTGACATCACCATGATCGAGACCAATCCCATCCTTGCGCAGATCGCCGACATCCGTGGGCGCGTCGAGTCGCTTAGGGGGTACCTTTGACTACGCTACAAAAAGCGAACGTCTGGAAGAAGTAACCCGCGAACTGGAAAGCCCCACCGTGTGGGACGATCCGGCCCGTGCGCAGGAACTGGGCCGCGAACGCGCCCGCCTGCATACCATCGTCCACGGCATCGACACGCTGACCGCCGGCCTCACCGATGCCGGCGACCTGCTGGAGATGGCGATCGCCGATGGCGACGACGAGACCGCCCATTCGGTGGTCGACGACCTGGCCAAGCTCGATGCGCAGGTGAGCAAGCTGGAATTCCAGCGCATGTTCTCCGGCAAGATGGACGCGATGAACGCGTTCGTCGACATCCAGGCCGGTGCCGGCGGCACCGAGGCGCAGGACTGGGCCGAAATGCTGTTGCGCATGTACCTGCACTGGTGCGAATCGCGCGGCTGGAAGACCGAGTTGATGGAAGTCAGCGGCGGCGACGTGGCCGGCATCAAGTCAGCCACGTTCCGCGTCGAGGGCGATTACGCCTACGGCTGGCTGAAGACCGAGATCGGCGTGCACCGGTTGGTGCGCAAGTCGCCATTCGATTCGGACAACCGCCGGCATACCAGCTTCACCTCGGTGTTCGTGTCACCGGAAGTTGATGACGACATCGACATCGACATCAACCCGGCCGACCTGCGTACCGACGTCTACCGTTCCTCCGGCGCGGGCGGCCAGCACGTCAACAAGACCGAATCGGCAGTGCGCATCACCCACATCCCAACCAACACCGTGGTGGCCTGCCAGACCGGTCGCAGCCAGCACGCCAACCGCGCCACCGCGATGAAGATGCTGGCGGCGAAGTTGTACGAGCTGGAAGTGCAGAAGCGCAACGTCGAGCGCGACGCGCTGGAAGCGACCAAGTCGGATATCGGCTGGGGCAGCCAGATCCGCAACTACGTGCTGGACCAGAGCCGCATCAAGGATCTGCGCACCGGCATCGAGCGTTCGGACACCCAGAAGGTGCTGGACGGAGATCTCGACGAGTTCATCGAGGCGAGCCTGAAATCCGGCCTCGAGGCCGGTTCCAAACGCGTCGATGCGTGACGCCCGATTCCTTTCGCTCCGCTCACTGACGAGGTGGCCCGCATGAACAGCAAGAAGATCTGTGCAATCCTGATCGCCTCTGCCGCGCTGGCTGCGTTCGGCGCGGCAGCACAGTCGCAGCAAGGCAGCGCCGGCCAGGGCATCAAGCAGGATGCCAAGGCCGTCGGCCACGGCGTTGCCGACGGCGCCCGTGATGTCGGCCACGCGACCAAGCACGTCGCCAAGAAGGTCGGCCACGGTGCCAAGGAGGCCGGCACCGGCATCGGCCACGGCGCGAAGAAAGCCGGCGTCGCCGTCGGCCACGGTGCGCGCGAAGGCTGGGATGCGACGAAGCATGCGGTCAAGCAGGTGTTCGGCAAGGACGATTGACGCGCGATGCCGTCGCGGCGAGACACTGGTACACATCAGTCTGGCAATCAGATGACAGACAAAGAGGCGCCCGCCGACCGGCGCGAGCGCAGGCAGCAATGGAATCCCCATGAGTGAAACGACCGACACCCTCCCCATCGACGAGAACAAGCCCGACGACAATCGGCTGATCGCCGAGCGCCGCGAGAAACTGAAGGCGCTGCGAGGGCAGGGCATCGCGTTTCCGAACGACTTCAAGGTCGACAGCTTCGCCGGCGATTTGCAGGCCGAGTTTGCCGACAAGGACGTGCACACGGCCGAAGTCGTCGAGGTCGCGGCGCGCCGGGTGAAGATGGCCGGGCGCATCGTGCTGAAGCGCGTGCAGGGCAAGGTCAGCTTCGTGCAGCTGCAGGATTTCAGCGGGCGCATCCAGCTGTTCATCCACCAGGGCACCGTCGGCGAGACCTACGAGGCGTTCAAGGGCTGGGACGTGGGCGACATCGTGGGCGCCGAAGGCGTGCTGATGCGCACCAAGACCGGCGAGCTTTCCGTCCGGGTCGACAACCTACGTCTGCTGACCAAGAGCCTGCGCCCGCTGCCGGACAAGTTCCACGGCCTGGCCGACGTGGAGCAGCGTTATCGCCAGCGCTACGTCGACCTGATCGTCACCGAGGAAGCGCGGCGCACCTTCATGCTGCGCTCGAAGATCATCGGCACCATGCGCCAGTGGCTGGAAGCGCCCACGCGCCGCTTCATGGAAGTGGAGACGCCGATGATGCACATCATCCCCGGCGGCGCCACGGCCAAGCCGTTCATCACCCATCACAACGCGCTGGATCTGGACCTGTACCTGCGCGTGGCGCCAGAGCTTTACCTCAAACGTCTGGTCGTCGGCGGCTTCGACCGCGTCTACGAGATCAACCGCAACTTCCGCAACGAGGGCGTGTCGACCCGGCACAACCCCGAGTTCACCATGCTGGAGTTGTACCAGGCCTACGCCACCTATCACGAGATCATGGATCTCACCGAGGCGGTGATCCGCGATACCGCGCAGGCCGTGCTGGGCACCACGCAGCTGGAATGGGACGGCGCCGCGATCGACGTCGGCCCGGCGTTCCGCCGCTGGCGCATGGAAGACGCGGTGCTGGAACACAACCCGGGGATCAAACGCGAGGAACTGCGCGATCGCGAGGCGATGGCCGCGCACGCGAAGCGTCTCGGCGCACAGGTCAAGCCCGGCTACGGTTGGGGCAAGCTGCTGCTGGAAATTTTCGAGCACACCGTCGAACACACCCTGATCCAGCCCACCTTCATCACCGACCACCCGGTCGAGGTGTCGCCGCTGGCGCGCGAGAGCGATACCGACAAGGGCATCACCGACCGCTTCGAGCTGTTCGTCAACGGCAAGGAACTGGCGAATGGTTTTTCCGAGTTGAACGACCCGGAAGACCAGGCCGCGCGCTTCCAGGCCCAGGTCGACGCCAAGGATGCCGGCGATGACGAGGCGATGCACTTCGACGCCGATTACATCCGCGCGCTGGAAGTGGGCTTGCCGCCCACCGGCGGCCTCGGCATCGGCATCGACCGGCTGGTGATGCTGCTGACCGGTTCGGCCTCGATTCGCGACGTGCTGCTGTTCCCCTATATGCGTCCCGAAGCCTGAATCCGGCAGATGTGGAAACAAAGGCCTGTATATGATGCAGGCCTTTGTGCTTTCAGGATGGCATGCGACGGATACGTCGCCGTAGCAACAGGATCTGCAACAGGTTCACGCTGGTCGAGCCGGCCCAATACAGGCCGAGCCCTGCAGCAAGGTGCCACACCAAGACGAACGAGATCACTACCGGCAGAAGCTGTAGCAGGGTTCGTGTCTGTTCCGGCATCGCCGGATTGAGCAACATCGCCGCAAGGCTCAGTGCAGCGACAATCACGGCCAGCCACAGGTCCGGTCGGGCCAGCTTGGGTATCCACAGGAACGCCCCGGCACCTGCCACACTTTGCCGGATCGCTGCATATATACCGGCACCGATGGGTGCCTGCACGACGGCGACGCGCAAGCTGCTGCCTAAACCAGCAGTCACGCCATGCTCGCGGTATAGCGCCTGTGTTGCGCTGGCATAGGCTGCTGGATCCTTGGCATGACGTTCACGCAGGCGTTCCAGTTTTGGTTTCAGTGCGGCCATCTGCCGTTGTCGATGCCACCCCTGTTCGGCGACCTTCAGCGTCATCGGCAACAACATGAGACGTACGAACATCGCCAACGCGATAATGGCCAACCCGAAGCTGCCATCAAGCATTTGTGCCAGTTGCGCCAGCAAAGCGGAAATCCCCTCGACAAACATCGACCAGATAGCCATTACTCTCCCCTCGGATCATCGGTGATGAACCATACAAATGGGAATGTCCATGAGCATTTCAAGCAGAATGATCACATGACCGATGACACAGTCGGTTAAAATCACGGATTGCCTCGCAGGGAATTTCTATGTGGTACGCGATCATCGGCACCGATAACCCCGACTCGCTGGAAGCGCGCAAGTCCGCGCGCCCGGCCCATCTGGCCCGCCTGCAGCAGTTGCAGAACGAAGGCCGCATGTTGCTGGCCGGTCCGTTCCCTGCGATCGACGCGGAAGATCCGGGCCCGGCCGGTTTCAGCGGCAGCCTGATCGTGGCGGAGTTCCCCTCGCTGGCCGAGGCGGAAAGTTGGGCCAAGGCCGACCCGTATGTCGCCGCCGGCGTCTACCGCGAGACCACGGTCAAGCCGTTCCGCAAAGTGCTGCCGTGACCGCGGGGCAGCCCGTCATTGCGCAGATCCGCGAACGCCTGCAAGCCGCATTCGCGCCGGCCGAACTGGACGTGCTGGACGAAGGCCACAAGCACGCCGGTCATGCGGGGGAGGGCAAAGGGCACTACCACGTGCGCATCGTCAGCGCCGCTTTCGCCGGTCAGTTGCCGATCAAGCGCCATCGGATGATCTATGCGGCGCTGGACGGATTGATGGATCGTGGCATCCATGCCTTGTCGATTGATGCAAAAGATAAATAATAACAATTAGATAGTTACTATTATTGAAGTGCTACCTCATGTCGACGCGCATTGCAGCTCCGCCCCGCGTTTGGCACAGTGACCCGTCGCCCGGCTCTGTGGGCGTTACCCGATGACCCATTGATGACCGCATGCGCCTGACCACGATCAAACTCGCCGGTTTCAAGTCCTTCGTGGACCCGACCACCCTGCACCTGCCGAGCAACATGATCGGCGTCGTCGGCCCGAACGGTTGCGGCAAATCCAACATCATCGACGCGATCCGCTGGGTGATGGGCGAGAGCGCGGCCAGCCGCCTGCGCGGCGATTCGCTGACCGACGTGATCTTCTCCGGTTCCAACACGCGCAAGCCGGTGGGGCAGGCCACGGTCGAGCTGATCTTCGACAACGCTGACGGTTCCATCCAGGGCGAGTACGGCCAGTACGCGGAGATCTCGGTGAAGCGTCAGGTCACCCGCGACGGCCAGTCCGCCTACTTCCTCAACGGCGCACGCTGCCGCCGGCGCGACATCACCGACCTGTTTCTCGGCACCGGCCTGGGGCCGCGCAGCTACTCGATCATCGAGCAGGGCATGATCAGCCAGATCATCGAGGCGCACCCGGAAGAACTGCGCACGCACCTGGAGGAGGCTGCCGGCATCTCCAAGTACAAGGAGCGCCGCAAGGAAACCGAGAGCCGCATCAAGGCCACCCGCGAAAACCTCGACCGCGTGCGCGACGTGCGCGACGAGGTCGACAAACAGCTCGAACACCTGAACCGCCAGGCCCGCGCGGCCGAGCGCTGGAAAGCGCTGAAGGAAGAGCAGACGCGCAAGGAAGCCGAGTTGCGCGCGCTCGAATACCGTGGCCTGAAAAGCCAGCACGATGGCGAAGGTGCCGGCCTGTCCGCTGCCGAAATCGAGATCGAGAAACAGCTCGCCGACCAGCGCCAGATCGAGGCACAGCTGGAAAGCGTGCGCGAACACCACACCGACGCCAGCGAACACCTGAATGCCGTGCAGGCCGAGGTGTACAAGGTCGGCGCCGAGATCGCCCGGGTCGAGCAGCAGGTTCGCTACAACAAGGAAACCGCCGATCGCCTGCAGCGCGCCCACGGCGACGCCGAGCGCGAGCATGCCGAACTGGCCGAGCACATCGCCACCGACCGCGAACAGGGCGAGGCGCTGCGCCTGGCCTTGGCCGAGGGCGAACCGAAACTCGAAGCCCTGCAGCAGTTGCAGGACGACACCGGCGAAGCCCAGCGCAGCACCGAGGCGAAGCTGGCCGACTGGCAACAACGTTGGGACAGCCACACCCGCAATGCCGGCGAATCCAACCGCGCGGCCGAGGTGGAACGCACCAAGCTCAATTATCTCGACCGCCAGGCGATCGACCTGTCGCGCCGGCGCGAGGCGCTGGAAACCGAGCAGAAGGCCACCGACGTGGCCGCGCTGGATGCCACCGGCCAGCAGTTGATCGACGAACATGACACCCAGCGCGAACGCGTGGAAACCCTGGGCGGCCTGCTCGACCAGCACAAGTCCAGTCACGCGAAGGTGCTGGAAGAAGAACGTCAGGTGCAGTCGACGCTGAACGAGGCACGCCAGCAGCTGCAGGCGGCGCGCGGCCGGCACGCCTCGCTGGAAGCACTGCAGCACGCCGCGCTGGGTCAGGAAGAAAGCGCCGCCAGCAGCTGGCTGGCCCGGCTGGGGCTGGACCGCTCGCGCCGTCTCGGTGAATCGCTGCAGGTCGAAGCCGGCTGGGAAACCGCGGTGGAAACCGCGCTGAGTGGCTTCCTCGACAGCGTGCTGGTGGATGGTTCGCATGCACTCGCCGCCGAATTCAACGCACTCGAAAACGCCGACGTGGCGCTGCTCGATGCCGCCGACGGCGGCGCCAACACCGCCGGCACGCTGGCTGCCCATGTGCGCGGGCCGGCCGCGGCGCTGGCGATCCTCGGTCATGTGCTCACCGCCGAGTCGCTGGACGAAGCGCATCAACGCGTGGCCGCGCTGTCGGCACTGGCGCCGTACCAGTCGGTGATCACCCGCAGCGGCGAATGGCTGGGGCCGGGCTGGGCGCGCGTGCGCCGCGCGCAGGGCAGCCAGGTCGGCGTGCTGGCGCGCGAGCGCGAGCTGCGCCTGCTGATCGAGCAGATCGCCATGCTGGAGGCGCAGCTGGAGGACGCCAGCGAGCGGCTCGACGCGCTGCGTACCAGCAAGTTCGAGGCCGAGCGCGCGCGCGACGACGCGCAGCGCGAGCTGTACAACGCGCATCGCCGCCAATCCGAACTGGCCGGCCAGCTGCAAAGCCATCGCGGCAAGCTGGAAACCGCCCGCGCCCGCGCCGAGAAGGTCACCGGCGAGCTGGCCGATCTGGCCACGCAGATCGACGAACTGCAGAACCAGACCCGCGAGGCGCGTGCCCGTTTGGACGAGTCGGTCGGCCTGATGGGCGACCAGGAAGATCAGCGCCGCGAGCTGGAGAACGAGCGCCGCACGCTGCTCGAAGCGCGCGAAGAGGCGCGCATGAATGCGCGCGAGGCCGCCGAGCAATCGCATTCGCTGGCCTTGGCGCTGGAGTCGAAGCGCTCTTCGCTGAGCTCGCTGGAACAGGCGCTCGGTCGCATGGACGCCCAGCTGCGCCAGATCGAGGCGCGTCGCAACGAAATCACCGAACAGCTCGCCGCCGGCTCCGACCCGATCGCCGAACTCGAAGCCGAGCGTCAGGCGTACCTGGATCAGCGCCTGCTGGTCGACAAGCAACTGGTCGAGGCACGCCGCGCACTGGAAGATTGCGACGTCGAATTTCGCAAGCTCGAACAGCAGCGGCATCTGGCGGAGCAGGGGCTGGCCAGCTTGCGCGAGGGCCTGTCCGAGAAGCGTCTCGCCGCCCAGGCGCTGCAGCTGCGCGCCGAACAGCTGGCCGAGGCGATCGCCGCCTCCGGCCTCGAACTGGAAACTCTGCTGGCCGAACTGGCCGACGACATCGACGCCAACCAGTGGCGTCAGCAGCTCAGCGACATTGGCCAGAAGATCGCACGGATCGAGCCAGTGAACCTGGCCGCGATCCAGGAACATGCCGAGCAGAGCGAGCGCAAGACCTACCTGGACAACCAGTTGGCCGACCTGGTCAGTGCGATGGAAACATTGGAAGGCGCGATCAAGAAGATCGACCGCGAGACCCGCCAGCGCTTCAAGGAAACCTTCGACAAGGTCAACGCCGGCGTGCAGGAACTGTTCCCGCGCCTGTTCGGCGGTGGTCATGCCTATCTGGAACTGACCGGCGACGACCTGCTCAACACCGGCGTGTCGATCATGGCGCGGCCGCCGGGCAAGCGCGTGTCCAACATCACCTTGCTGTCCGGCGGCGAGAAGGCGCTGACCGCAGTGGCACTGGTGTTCGCGATCTTCAGCCTCAATCCTGCGCCGTTCTGCCTGCTCGACGAGGTGGACGCGCCGCTGGACGAAGCGAACGTGGGACGTTTCTCCAGCATGGTGCGCGAGATGAGCGAAAAGGTGCAGTTCATCTTCATCAGCCACAACAAGGCCACCATGGAAGCGGCCACCCAGCTGTGCGGCGTGACCATGCGCGAGCCGGGCGTGTCGCGGCTGGTGCAGGTGGATCTGGCCGAAGCGGCTAAACTGGCAGGAGCTGCCTGAGGACCCCATGATGACGCTGCAACCCGTGCTTGCCCTTGCCTGGAATCCTGCCGTCGGCATTCCGCTGCTGATCGTCGGCGTGATCGTATTGGCGCTGATCTGGCTGTTCGGTCAGCCCAAGAAGGAGCAGGGCAGGCGCCGGGTCGTGTCGGACCAGCACGCGGGCGAGCGTCGCGAACCGACCCTGGGCGAGCCGGGTGACGAACCGGTCGCGGGTGATCCGTTCATGGGGGGCGCGCAGCCGCAGCAGGGCGAACTCGAGATCGGCCTGCGCGAGGAGCTCGAACGGCTGGGTGCCACGTTGTCCGGCGAACGCGCCAAGACTTCCATGCCGATCGCGCCCAAGGCCAAGCCCAGGCAGCAGCCCAAGCTGGCCGATCATGTCGCCTCGATCATCGATGCCTTGCGCGCACCCAGCTCCAGCGAGCCAGCGCCGCAAGACGTCTCACCTGTCGCGGAGGAAACTCCTGCGCCAGCGGCCGCAACGGCAGCCAGTGCGCCGCAGCGTTCCGATCTAGGCCGGCGTCCGCCCCAGTTGCCGGTGGAGCGCATCGTCACGTTGTTCGTGGTGGCCCGCGACGGAGGGCGTTTCCATGGCCCGGACCTGGTCGTGGCTACCGAGAAGGCCGGTCTGGAATTCGGCGACATGGGCATCTACCACCGCCTGGTCGACGGCAAGCGCGAGCTGGGGCCGATCTTCAGCGTCGCCAACATGCTCAAACCCGGCAATTTCGACCTGGCCCGGCTGGACGCCTTGCGCACGCCCGGCGTGAGTTTCTTCATGACCCTGCCGGCGCCGTTGCCCGCGCTGGACGCCTGGGACGCCATGCTGCCCACGGCGCAGCGTCTGGCCGAATTGCTGGACGGTCAGGTGCTCGATGAAGAGCGCAACGCGCTCGGGCGCCAGCGCATCGCCCACATCCGCGACCAGTTGCGCGGCTGGGATCGCGACCACGAAGGCAAGGAAATCATCTTCGGCCGCTGAGCCTTCCTGCGCTGGCTTGCTGCCATCAGCCTGCGGTGTGGCGACGGGGCAATTTCCAGTCAGGCCGGATGAAGTGGCAGGTGTAACCGTCGGGGTAGTGTTCGAGGTAATCCTGGTGCTCGGGCTCGGCCTCCCAGAAATCGCCGGCAGGCGCCATCTCGGTCACCACCTTGCCCGGCCACAGGCCCGAGGCGTCCACGTCGGCGAGGGTGTCCTCCGCGATTCGCTTCTGCTCCTCCGACGCGTAGAAGATTGCCGAACGATACGAACTGCCGCGGTCGTTGCCCTGGCGATTCAACGTGGACGGGTCGTGGATCTGGAAGAAGAATTCCAGCAGCGTGCGGTAGCTGATCCGCGCAGGATCGAACACGATCTCGATCGCCTCGGCATGGCTGCCGTGGTTGCGATAAGTTGCATTCGGCACGTCGCCGCCGCTGTAGCCGACCCGGGTCGAGACAACGCCGTCCTGGCGGCGGATCAGGTCCTGCATGCCCCAGAAGCAGCCGCCAGCCAGGACGGCGCGTTCGGTCGTCATCGCACGTTCTCCACCTGGTCCAGATAGGCGCCGTAGCCCTCGGCTTCCATGTCGTTGCGATGGACGAAGCGCAACGAGGCCGAGTTGATGCAGTAGCGCAATCCGCCGCGATCGGCCGGGCCATCGGGAAAAACGTGGCCGAGGTGGCTGTCGCCGTGCACCGAGCGTACTTCGGTGCGAATCATGCCGTGCGTGGCGTCGCGCCGTTCGTTGACGTGGGCTGGCTCGATCGGCTTGGTGAAGCTCGGCCAGCCGCAGCCCGATTCGAATTTGTCGGACGAGGCGAACAGCGGCTCACCCGACACGACGTCGACATAGATGCCCGGCTGCTTGTTGTGCAAGTATTCGCCGGTTCCGGGGCGTTCCGTGCCGCTCTGCTGGGTTACCCGATACTGCTCAGGGCTGAGGCGCGACAACACATCGGGGTTCCTGGTGTAGCGGGACATGTCGGGCCTCCTTCGGTTCGTTTCAGTCTGGATGAAGATGGCTGTCGCCGCGCCCAAATCAAGCCCGGCATACGATGAGCAGCGCAAGGGGAAAGAAGCGGGCGGTTCAAAGCGTTTTGCGGTCGTACGCCTCGCGGAACAGGCGGGCCTGCTCGCAGGTTTGCCACCAGACCCGCATGTCACGTTCGCGGTAGGTCCGCCCGGCGGGTGCATGCAGACCAAGGCGATTGATCGTCCAGCCGGCCCATTCATCGGACAATGCACCTAGGTCGCCACAACACAACAGGCGCAGCAGCCGTACGGCGGACCATGGCACGCGGTGGCGGCCGGTTTCCCAATGCCGCACTGTATGCGGCGAAACTCCGAGGTACGCAGCGCAGGCCTTGCGGCTCAAGGCGCAACTGTGGCGCAATTCAAGAAAGTCCGCGGGGGAGACGTACCAGCGGCGTACGGGGTGGTGTTTGGTTTTGTTCATGAGCTTCTATAATTTCGCATAATGTATATTATGTAAAATTACCAAACCCATCGGTATTTTTACTACAGAATCAGTGACTTACCGGCTTGTTGTGGGTCCTCAATTGGACCCGATGTGTGATAACGCGTCGTTATGGTCAAATAAAGCGCCAGGTCGGTGAAGGCGTAGCGCCCCGTAGATTTGCATTCAACGTCCCGCTGTGCGGCCCACCCTCTGCACCTGCTTGATCTGCCGCAGCCAGTCGTAGCCGTCTTGCGGCTGCAGGCTGGCACTGGCGGCCATGTTGCGAGGCGCCGTGGCCCGATGTGCGGCGCGGGTGCCTTTGAACCGGCTACGCGAGTGTTGCAGCAAGCTGTGGAGATGGCGTTTCATTCTGGTAGCCCTCGACGGCGGATGGTGAATGGGATTGACCGGACCGACCAGCCTGGGTCACGCAACGCATGCCGGTCTGTTTGCGTGATAACAGGATCGGGGCTGTGAAGCCGCAGATAAACAGCATTCGGGCGATCGCTCCGTTTCCGTATGGGAACAGTGCCGGCCGTGGCTGATTGTTCACCCATGGAAACTTACTGGCCATCAGTCAGGGGTTTTGCCGGGGATGGCCGATGCCCATGTAGCCGCTCATCGCCTATTCGAGCGGGTGCCGGACCATGGGCAAATCACTATTCGCGCTGCTGCTTTTCGCTTTCAACCTGGCCGCGATCGCGCCATCGAGCGCTCGCGCGGCCACGCTGTACGGTGGCGGCTACGTCAGTGTCGGTGTGCCGGACCTGGAACAGGCTGTGGCGTTTTTCCAGGATGTTCTGGATTGCCGTCTGATTGGTCCGGAATCCGCGGTGGCCGAGGCCTCATCGGACGACGTACCGGCGTCTCGCCTGCTGTCCTGCGATGCTGGCTCGGTCATCGAGCTGTTTGACAACCGCGGCATCTCCCCTTCCCCCGCATCGGGTCGGGCCGAGCGGCCGCTGCAGTTCGTTTCGGACGATGTGCAGCACGCCAGCGAATGGCTGCGGCATATGGGCGTCAACGTCAGCGGATCGCCGCACCGGCTGACGTCCGGTCCGCTGGCCGGACGCATGGTGCTTGATTTCGTGTCGCCGTGGGGGCTGCGGTTGCAACTGCTCGGCAGCGATGCCAGTGCGCCTGCCGGCGGATCCCTGGCCACGGTCGACGGCGGCTGACCGCTCAGCGTCGGGCGCGGAAGAACTCGCGCAACATGCCGGCAGACTCCTCGGCGAGCAGGCCGCCGACCACGTCGATGCGGTGGTTGTGGCGGGCATCGACCAGGGTGTCGAACACGCTGCCGGCGGCGCCGGTCTTGGGGTCGGCGGCGGCGTAGACCACGCGGCCAAGGCGGGCATGGATCATCGCCATCGCGCACATCGAACACGGCTCTAGCGTGACGTACAGCGTGCCGCCGGACAGGCGGTGGTTGGCCAGTTTCTCGCCAGCCGCGCGCATGGCCATGATTTCGGCATGGGCGGTTGGATCATGCAGGGTGATGTTGCGGTTCCAGCCCAGTCCGACGATCTCGCCGTCCTGCACCAGCACGGCCCCCACTGGCACCTCGCCCTCGGCGTCGCGGGCGTGCGCCGCCAGCTGCAGCGCACGCTGCATGTACTGCACGTCGGCAGTTGAGAATGTACTTGAAGTTCCGGTTATTTCGTCAGTCATTTCAATATATTGTCGCTTGAATGTGAGAAAGCCGGCAAATTGCCGGCCTTCCCTTTCGCGCGCAAGTCACTGATTTCCTTATTCCCACTCGATCGTGGCGGGTGGCTTGCCACTGATGTCATAGACAACGCGAGAAACACCGCGTAACTCATTGATAATTCTGTTTGAAACCTTGCCAAGGAACTCGTACGGCAAGCGTGCCCACTGTGCGGTCATGAAGTCGATGGTCTCCACCGCGCGCAATGCGATCACCCATTCGTAGGCGCGTGCGTCGCCGACCACGCCGACCGACTTCACCGGCAGGAACACCGCGAACGCCTGGCTGGTCTTGTCGTACAGGTCGGCCTTGCGCAGTTCGTCGATGAAGATCGCGTCGGCTTGGGCCAGCAGTTCGGCGTATTCGCGCTTCACCTCGCCCAGGATGCGCACGCCCAGGCCGGGGCCGGGGAACGGATGGCGGTAGACCATCGCCCGCGGCAGGCCGAGTTCCACGCCGATCCGGCGCACCTCGTCCTTGAACAGCTCGCGCAGTGGCTCGACCAGCTTCAGTTTCATGTGCGCCGGCAGGCCGCCGACGTTGTGATGGCTCTTGATGACGTGGGCCTTGCCGGTCTTGCTGCCGGCGGACTCGATCACGTCGGGGTAGATCGTGCCCTGTGCCAGCCACTTCACCTTGCTGCCGTCGGCGGTGATCTTGCCTGACTCCTCGTCGAAGATCTCCACGAACAGGCCACCGATGATCTTGCGCTTGGCTTCCGGATCGGCCACGCCTTCAAGCGCCTTGAAGTAACGATCGGCCGCGTTGACGCGGATCACCTTGACGCCCATGCCATGCTCATCGGAAGCGGCGGCCATGGTGGCCATCACCTGGTCGCCTTCCTGCCAGCGCAGCAGGCCGGTGTCGACAAACACGCAGGTCAGCCGATCGCCGATCGCCTTGTGCAGCAACGCGGCAACCACCGACGAATCGACGCCGCCGGACAGGCCCAGCAGCACGTGGTCGTCGCCGACCTGGGCGCGCACGCGGGCGATCTGGTCGTCGATGATGTTCGCCGCTGTCCACAGCGTCTTGCAGCCGCAGATCTCGGTGATGAAACGCTTCAACAGCGCCCCGCCCTGCTTCGTGTGCGTCACTTCCGGGTGGAACTGCACGCCGTACCAGCGCCTGGCCTCGTTCTCCATCACCGCGACCGGGATGCGATCGGTCGCGCCGGTGACCACGAAGCCCGGCGGCGCTTTCGACACGTGGTCGCCGTGGCTCATCCATACATCCAGCTTGCGCTCGCCCGGATGATCGCTGAGGCCGTCGAACAGGCGGCTCGGCGCCACGATGTCCACGCTGGCATGGCCGAACTCGCGTGCGTCCGCCGCTTCCGTGGCACCACCGAGCTGGGCGGCCAGGGTCTGCATGCCATAACAGATGCCGAGGATCGGCAGGCCGGAGTCGAACACCTGCTGCGGGGCCTTCGGCGCGCCTGAAAGCGTGGTGGATTCCGGGCCGCCGGAGAGAATGAAACCCTTCGCGCCGAAGGCGGCGATCTCGGCCGGGTCGTGATCCCACGCCCATATTTCGCAGTACACGCCAAGCTCGCGCACGCGCCGCGCGATCAGCTGGGTGTATTGCGCACCGAAGTCGAGGATCAGGATCTTGTCGTCGTGAAGCCGGGATTGGGGATTCGTGATTCGTGATTCGGTCATGGCTGCGCTGCGCGTAGGGAATGGTGAATCAGGAATCGGGTGGGGCTCGGCATGCGGCTTTTCCGAATCCCGAATCCCCAATCCCGAATCCCGTACTCAGGAATTCAGCCGGTAATTCGGCGCTTCCTTGGTGATCTGGATGTCGTGCGGGTGCGCTTCGGTGACACCGGCGGAAGTTACCCTCACGAATTGCGCCTTGTGCCGCACGTCCTCGATGGTGGCCGCGCCCAGGTAACCCATCGACGCGCGCAGGCCACCGATCAGCTGGTGGATGATGTTGCGCAGCGGGCCGCGGTACGGCACGCGGCCCTCGATGCCCTCGGGCACCAGCTTGTCGGCGTCCGCCTCGTCCTGGAAGTAGCGATCCTTGGAGCCGAGCTGCATGGCGCCGATCGAGCCCATGCCGCGGTAGCTCTTGTAGGAGCGGCCCTGGAACAGTTCGACTTCACCGGGAGATTCTTCGGTGCCGGCGAACATCGAGCCGAGCATCACGGTGGACGCACCAGCAGCCAGTGCTTTCGGGATGTCGCCGGAGTAGCGGATGCCGCCATCGGCGATCAGTGGAATCTCGTCCTTCAGCGCGGTGGCGACCAGGTCGATCGCGGTGATCTGCGGCACGCCGACGCCGGCCACCACGCGGGTGGTGCAGATCGAGCCGGGGCCCACACCGACCTTGACCGCGTCCACGCCCACGTCGAGCAGCGCACGCGCCGCTTCGCCGGTGACGATGTTGCCGGCGATCACCTGCACCTGCGGGTAGTGTTTCTTGACCCAGCCGGCGCGTTCGATCACGCCCTGCGAATGGCCGTGCGCGGTATCCACCACCAGCACGTCGACGCCGGCATCGACCAGCGCGGCCACGCGCTGCTCGGTATCGCCGCCGACACCGACGGCAGCACCGACCAGCAAGGCCTCGTGGTGATCCTTCGCGGCATGCGGGTTGTCGCGCGCCTTCTGGATGTCCTTGACGGTGATCAGCCCGCGCAACTGGAAGGCCTCGTTGACCACCAGTACTTTTTCGATGCGGTACTTGTGCAGCAGCTGCAGCACCTCGTCTTGGCTGGCGCCTTCCTGCACCGTCACCAGCTTGTCCTGGCGGGTCATGATGTTGCGCACCGGGTCGTCGTGCTTGCGCTCGAAGCGCAGGTCGCGGCTGGTGACGATGCCGACCAGCTTGCTGCCGTCGACTACCGGTACGCCGGAGATGTTGTGCGCGTGGGTCAGCCGCAGCACTTCACGGATCGAGGTGTCCGGACCCACGGTGATCGGGCTGCGGATCACGCCGGCCTCGAACTTTTTCACCAGGCGCACTTCGGCTGCCTGCTGCTCGGCCGTCATGTTCTTGTGGATGATGCCGATGCCGCCGTTCTGCGCCATGGTGATGGCGAGTCGGGCTTCGGTCACGGTGTCCATCGCGGCGGACACGATCGGGATGTTCAGGCGCAGGTCGCGGGTGAACCGCGTTGACGTGTTCACATCGCGCGGCAACACGATGGAATGGCCCGGAACAAGGTAGACGTCGTCGTAGGTCAGGGCCTCGGCGAGGATGCGCATGCGAAAAGTCCCGCTGCAAAGAGGAGATTATACGCGCCTCGCCGGGATGCTCGCCAGCTGTGCGGCTGAACACCGCGGCTCTCCACGATGGGTCAGGCGACCCGGTGCGGCGTGGTGTGCGCCTCGGCCGCTTCCAGCGTGTTCTCCATCAGCGTGGCCACCGTCATCGGGCCGACGCCGCCGGGCACCGGAGTGATCCAGCTGGCGCGTTCGGCGGCCGGTGCGAATTCCACGTCGCCGACCAGGCGGCCGTCGTCGAGCCGGTTGATGCCCACGTCGATCACCACGGCGCCGGGCTTGATCCACTCGCCTTTCACCAGCCCGGCCTTGCCCACGGCGACGATCACGATGTCGGCCTGGCGCACGAAGGCTTCCAGGTCGTGGGTGAAGCGATGGCAGCTGGTGGTGGTGCAGCCGGCGATCATCAGCTCCAGCACCAGCGGACGGCCTACATGGTTGGACACGCCGACCACCACCGCGTGCTGGCCGCGCACCGGGCGATCGGTATGCCCGAGCAGGGTCATCACGCCCTTGGGCGTGCACGGGCGCAGGCCGAAACGGCGCAAGGCCAGGCGCCCCACGTTGATCGCCTGGAAACCGTCGACGTCCTTGTTCGGGTCGATGCGATCGACAAGGGCGTCCTCGTCGATATGTTCCGGCAGCGGCGACTGCACCAGGATGCCATGCACGTCCGGGTCGGCGTTGAGCCGGTCGATCAGGGCGAACAGTTCTTCCTGGGTGGTGTCGGGCGGCAGGTCATAACCGAACGAGCGGAAACCCACCTGCTGGCAGGCCTTGCGCTTGTTGCGCACGTAGACCGTCGAGGCCGCATCGCTGCCTACCAGCACCACCGCCAGTCCCGGCACGGGCAGCCCTTGCGCCACCCTCGCGGCGACGCGCAGGCCGACACGCTCCAGCAGTTCCTGTGCGATGCGTTTGCCGTCGAGGATGCGTGCGCTCATGTTGATGCCTGACTGTAGAGTCGATCATTATCGGGGCTCGGCCTGATGCGCACAAACGGCAGACCCCATGAGCGCGGACTCGACAATCCCGACCACGCTGGAACTGGCTGATGGCCGGCTGCACCTGCGGCCTTGGCAGGATGGTGATACCACTGCCCTGCTCGGCGCTGTACGCGAATCGACAGGCAGCGTGGGTCGCTGGCTGCCATGGTGTCACGCCGGTTACGGCCTGGACGACGCCAGAGCCTGGGTGATGTATTGCCAGGCAGGATGGCGCTCGGGCGAGCACTTTGCATTCCCGGTTTTCGACGCGGTCTCGGGCGAACTGCTCGGCAGTGTGGGTCTTTCCCGGCGCAACCGGCTCCGCCGCAGCGCCAACATGGGTTACTGGGTGCGCCAGTCACGTCACGGGCAAGGTGTGGCGGCAGCGGCTGCCACCCTGGTGGCGCGCTTCGGTTTCGAGCGGCTGGGACTGACTCGGATCGAGATCGTCGTTCTGCCCGACAACCAGCCGAGTCGGCGCACGGCCGAAAAGATCGGTGCACGGTTCGAGGCGATCGAACGTCAACGCCTGTGGGTGGGCGAACAGCCACGCGATGCAGCGGTGTACGCCCTGATTCAGCAGGATCCGGATTGACCGGGAATCACCTTGCTGCAGCCGGCGGTGTGTCGCCAGAAGCCCGCAGGCGCAGTCAGCGCGTGCGCTTGATCAGGTCGCTGACCCGGCGCCTGGCCTTGTGCTGCTGTTCCTTGGTCAGCACCTTTTTACGCCCGGCGTACGGGTTCTCGCCCTCGCGGAAGGTAATCCGGACCGGCGTGCCTTCCAGCTTGTAGCGCTTGCGGAAGAAATTCTCCAGATAGCGCTGGTACGCCGGTGCGATGTGCTTGGTGCGGGTGCCGTGGATCACGATGGTCGGCGGGTTGGTGCCGCCCGGATGCGCGAAGCGCAGCTTCGGCGCGTGACCGTTCACCAGTGGCGGCTGGTAGCTCTCGTACGCCTTCTCCAGCGTCTTGGTGAGGTCGGAAGACACCAGCACCTTGGTCGCCGACGCATGCGCGCGCACCACTGCGCGCATCAGCTCGCGCAGGCCCGAGCCGTGCAGTGCAGAGATCTGCACCTGCTTCGCCCAATCGACGAACACCAGCCGGCGATCCAGCGCGCGGCGGCATTCGTCGCGCTGGTACGAGTCCATGTCGTCCCACTTGTTGATCGCGATCACCAGCGCCCTGCCCTCGTCCATCGCATAACCGATCAGGGTGAGGTCCTGGTCGGCCAGGTTTTCGCGGGCGTCGATCATCACCACCACGACTTGGGCGGCGGCGATCGACTGCAGCGTCTTGATGACGCTGAATTTCTCGACGGCTTCCTCGACCCGCGCCTTGCGCCGGATGCCGGCGGTGTCGATCAGCGTGTAGCGCTTGCCGTCGCGTTCCAGCGGCACCCGGATCGGGTCGCGGGTGGTGCCGGCGACGTCGGAGACGATCAGCCGTTCCTCGCCCAGCAGACGATTGATCAGGGTCGACTTGCCGGCGTTCGGACGGCCGACGATGGCCACCCGGATGCTGCCGTCCTCGCCTTCCGCCTCGGTGGTGCTTTCCTCGTCGGTCGGCAACAGGGGCAGGATCAGCTGGATCAGATCGCCCGTGCCGCGATTGTGCGCGGCAGACAACGGCAGGATCTTGCCGACGCCGAAGGCGGAAAATTCTGCCAGCACGGCTTCCTCTTCCAGCCCGTCGGTCTTGTTGACCGCGGCAATGATGGTCTTGCCGCTGCGGCGCAGCTCGCCCAGGATCACGTAGTCCTGCGGCAACAGACCTTCGCGTGCATCGACCACGAACACCAATACGTTCGCTTCCTCGATCGCCAGGCGCACCTGCTTCGCGGTCAGCACGTCCATGGCTTCCTCGACCCCGGACAAACCACCGGTGTCGACCACCACGAACGGCCGCTCGCCCGTGCGGCAGACGCCATAGTGGCGATCGCGGGTAACGCCCGGCATATCAGCCACCAGGGCGTCGCGGCTGCGCGTCAGCACATTGAAAAGGGTCGATTTACCGACATTCGGACGACCAACCAGTGCGACGACGGGCAGCATGATGAGTACTTCGTTCCAGCGATCAGTGCGAAGACAGACGGTAGGCGCCGATACGGCCCTCGACGTCCTCGACGTAAACGATGTCGCCCACCACCAGTGGCTGGGCGCGGATCGCCTTCTTCGACAGCCGCTCGCGGGCGGCCAGCGCGCCGTCACCGGTCTGCAGCCAGTGCACGTAACCTTCCAGGTCGCCGACCACGACGTAGTCGCCCTGCACGGCCGGACCGCTGAGCCAACGGTACTTCAGCGCGTCGTTCTTCCACATGTCGGCGCCGCCATTCTTGTCGAATGCCCACACCACCGATTCGTCGCTGACGCCAAAGACCGCATTGGCGCTGACCGCCAGCGATTCGAAGCTGGAGAATGGATGCGTCCACAGCGGACGGCCGCTGGGGCCGTCGACCGCCGCCAGGTTGCCGTGGTAAGCGGTGCCGTAGAGCGTGCTGCCGTCCAGCAGGATCGCGCCGTCGGCGTCGTTCAGGCGATCGATTTCGGTGCGGCCTTCGCCGCCGGCCAGTTTCTGTTCCCACAACTTCGTGCCGTTGTCCTGGCGCAATGCGACGAGCTTGCCGTCGTCGCTGCCGAAGAACAGTACGCCGTTGGCGGCCAGCATCGGGCCATTGCCGCGCAGGCTGAGCAGCGGCACGCTGCCCTGGTCGTAGACCCAGCGACGCTGGCCGGTTGCTGCGTCCAGTGCGTAGACGCGACCGTCGCCGGTACGTACCACGACCAGGTCGCCGACGATCACCGGCGACGCCAGCACTTCGCCGCTTACCTCGACATCCCAGCGCGGGCTGCCGTCTTTCGCATTCACGGCATAGACGTGGCCATCCAGCGTGCCGACGGCGAGTAGGTCGCCACTGACCGCCGGGCCGCCGGCGTACTGGGCGTCCTTGCGCTTCTTGTCGCCCCAGCCGAACCAGCCATGGGTGCGCGAACTCTTCGACCACAGGCTCTTGCCGCTGCCGGCATCGATCGCGACCAGCTTGCCGTCCGTGCTGGCGGCATAGAGCACGCCGTCGACCACGGCCGGGCGCAGACGCGCGCCGCTGGTGCCGGCACCCTCACCTACGCTGGTGCGCCACAGACGGGTGACCTGCGCGGTAGGCTTGAAATCCTTGACCAGCGGGGTCGGCGGCTGGACGTTTTCCTTCTTGAACGAATGGCAACCGGCAAGGGTCACCAGTGAAGCCAGCGTGATCAGTAAAAATCTTTTCATGCACCCTGCTTCCCGGCCACGGCCAAATCATCGAGTTTCATCTGCAAGGCGCCGCGTTGCGGCGCTTCCTTGCCCAGCGTCGACAAGGCCGCCTGATAGGCCTTGCGTGCTTCGTCCGGGCGTCCAAGCTTGACCAGCACATCACCGCGGAGTTCCTGCGCCAGCCCCTGATAGCTGTCGGCCGGGATGCGATCGAGCGTGGCCAGCGCCTCCTTGCCGTTGTCGCGGGCCAGTTCCACCTGCGCGATGCGCAGCAGCGTCAACGACTTCAACGCCGGGGCGGTGGCATGGCTCTCGGCCCACTTCAGCGATGCCTCGGCCTTGTCCAGCTGTTTGGCCTGCACCTGCTGCCTGGCGCGGTCACTGACGGCGAACACGGTGAACGGCGACTTCGCGTAATCCTTCATCAACTGGTCGGTCAGCTGCGTGGCGGTATCCGGCTTGCCGGACGCCTGCGCGATCTGCATCTGCTGGTAGAGCTGGGAGGCCTGGCCTTCATTGCGGGCCTGATGGTTGCGCCATTGCTGCCAACCGAAAATGCCGACCAGGCCAATCACGATGCCGGCGATGATCGACACGCCGTTGTCGCGCAGCCATTTCTGGACCAGCTCGCTCTGTTCGTACTTGTCGTATTCTTCAAATGCCATGCAATCACCATTCAAAAGGCCGCGCGCCCGCAGACGCGTGCACAGGCCGGTGCGGTAAATAAAGGGAAAAGCCGGTCACGCCCGCTCGTTGCCGGGCGGACCAAGTGGGCAAGCATAACCGAAATGGGCCGCTCGCAGCGGCCCCAAATGGCGATCAGAAGCTGGTTGCGGAGGCCGTGCCGTCCTGCATCTGCATGCGGAAACGCGCCACGTTGGCGCGCCGGAAATCGTCCATGCCGATCGACTTGCCATCGATGCTGACCTGCGCGCCGCTGGCGTTGCCGATGCGCACATCCAGCGGCTGATCGCTGTGATAGGTCTTGTTGCTGCCGGCTGAAAGCAGGCCGTATTCCAGACGCGTGCCATCGGCCTGGATGACTTCGACCCAACTGGCTGCGGAGAGGCTGAGGCTCAGGCTGTGATCGCCGGTACCGGTATCCGCGACCGGTGCGAGCGGCTTGGCCGGCGACAGGTTGGCGCTTTCCAGGTTCGGGAATGGCGCCATCGAGGCCAGCAGCGGCTGGTCCTGTTCCTGCGGCGGCGTTGCCTTCGGCGGGGCCAGCGGGATCAGTTCGCCGGCGTGGCTGTCGGCAGCGACGGCGTGGGTAGCGGGCGCTTCCAGCTGGGCCACCGGGGCGGCGTCCAGCGGGGCGAGATGGCTGAGGTCGCGATCCAGCGTGCCGCGCACGCCCAGCCAGATCATCGGCACCACGATCACCGCGGTCAGCACGACGTAGGTGGCAGCGGTGGCGTAACGGTCCAGCAGGAAGCGCGAATGCGAGATGCCACCGGTGGCTACCAGCGGCGCTTCGATCTGCCTGATGCGATCGAGCTCGACCTGGATCGATGCCTCGTTGATGCCCAGGTGGCGGGCGTACTTGTTGATGTAGCTGCCCAGGTAGATCTTGGAGTCGATGCCGTCGTACTGGTCGCGTTCGAGTTGGCGCAGCACCCGGGCAGGCAATTTCAGCGTATGCGCGCAGGCTTCCAGATCCAGGCCCTGGGCTTCACGCGCTGCATGCAGACGACTGCCGAAACTTACCGTGTGAGGGTTTGTCGACGACACATCCATGTTGGGCAAATTGATACCGAACAACCCGGGCTCGCTTGAATCCTGTCCGGTCGGCTGAGGCTGCATGGAGGTCATGGGCTGGCAGTTGTGTCTAGGGCGTGCGCCTGCTCCGAGTCCGGGAACTGGCTGAGCAATCGCTTGCTGTAAGTGAGGGCACCTTCCGGGTTGCCCAGACGGGTTTCGATATCGTGGCCTAGCTTGAGCGACGCGGCAGTCGACTGGCCCAGCGCATCGAACCGCTGGATGAAAGCCCTGGCGCGAAATGCATCCTTATTCAGATAAAGCGTATTCGCAAGCTGGAAGAGTGCCTCCGCATTCTTGGGATTTCTTGCGATGGCGTCACGAAAACTCGCTTCGGCCCCGGTAACATCGTTGGCGCGCAGCTGGCAGACGCCGGCATTGGTCAGCGCCACGTCGGGGCTCTGGTAGAACGGGTCGGCGACGGCTTTCTGGAAATACTGGTTCGCCTCGGCGATCTTCCCGGTGTGGCACAGGAAGACGCCGAGATTGTTGTTCGGCGCGCCCTTGGCCGGTTCCAGCGCCACCGCCTTGCGGTAATGCTGCTCGGCTTCGGGCAGCTTGTTGATGCGCTCGTACAGCACCGCGATCACGGTGTGCGCCGGTGCGTAGCTGGGGTCGAACTGCAGCGCCTTGGTCAGTTTTTCCAGCGCCGTCTGCAGGTCGCCGGAAGCCATGTAGTGCTGGCCCAGTTCGGTATGGACCCGGGCGGCATCCTCGGCCAGGTCCGCCTTGCTGGACTGCGGCATGCTCTTGCCCAGCGAACTGCTGTCGGTGCGCGTGGTGATGCAGCCGGCCAGCGGCAACAGCAGGCAGAAGATCAATACCCGGTCAAATCGCATGCAATGTCCCCTCGTCCTGCCGCTTGCGTATGTCGGCGCTGCGCCGGGTGCGATCGGTGACCTGTCCGGCCAGCTGGCCGCAGGCGGCATCGATGTCGTCGCCGCGGGTACGCCGCAACATGGTCAGCACCCCGGCATTCAGCAGCTGTGTCTGGAATGCGTGGATGTCGTCGGCGTCGGAGCGCTTGAACTGAGTGCCCGGGAAAGGGTTGAACGGGATCAGGTTGACCTTGCACGTCGGCAGCTTGCGCATCAGCTTGATCAGCTGGCGGGCGTGCTCGGGCTGGTCGTTGATCCCCTTCATCAAGGTGTATTCGAAGGTAATCGAGGTACGCGGCTTGCGTGCGATCCAGCGCTGGCAGGCGGCCAGCAGCTCGGCGATCGGGTAGCGCTTGTTGATCGGCATCAGCTCGGTGCGCAGATCGTCGTTGGCCGCATGCAGCGAGACCGCCAGCGACACGTCGATGGCGTCCGACAGCTGGTCGATCAACGGCACCATGCCGGCAGTGGACAGGGTGACGCGCTTGGCCGCCAGGCCGAAGCCCAGGTCGTCGCGCATCAGGCGCATCGCCTTCAGCACGTTGTCGAAATTCGCCAGCGGCTCGCCCATGCCCATCATCACCACGTTGGTGATGCGGCGGTTCTGGTGGGTGACGTTGCCCAGGTACTTCGCCGCCACCCACACCTGGCCGATGATCTCGGCGGTGGACAGGTTGCGGTTGAAGCCCTGTGCGCCGGTCGAGCAGAAACTGCAGTTCAGCGCGCAACCGATCTGCGAGGACACGCACAAAGTGCCGCGGGTCGGTTCGGGGATGTACACCGTCTCGATCGCGTTGCCGCTGTCCATGCCGAGTAGCCACTTGTGCGTGCCATCGGTGGCCACCTTGTCCAGCAGCGTCTTCGGCGCGCCGATGTAACAGGCCTCGGTGAGCTTGGCGCGCAGCGCCTTGCCCACGTCGGTCATGTTCTCGAAGTTGTCTTCCAGGTCGTGGTAGATCCACTTCATCACCTGCTCGGCGCGATACGGCTTCTCGCCGATCTGCGTGAAGAAATCACGCAGACCCTGACGATCGAAATCGAGCAGGTTGACCTTGGCGGAACTGGCGACAACTGGGTTCACGAATAATTACCTGGACAAAACTTCTGTCGCAGCGAAGAAATAGGCAATCTCCACCTTGGCGGTTTCGACCGCATCGGAACCGTGCACGGCATTGGCATCGATGGAGTCGGCGAAGTCGGCGCGGATCGTGCCCGGCGCGGCTTCCTTCGGATTGGTGGCGCCCATCAGGTCGCGATGGGCCAGCACGGCGTTCTCGCCTTCCAGCGCGCTGATCATCACTGGGCCGGAGATCATGAACTCGACCAGCGCCTTGAAGAACGGGCGCTCGCGATGCACGGCATAGAAGCCTTCGGCTTCCTGGCGCGACAGCTGCTTCATGCGCGCGGCCACGATCTTCAGGCCGGCCTTCTCGAAACGTGCATAGATTTCACCGATGACGTTCTTGGCAACGGCGTCGGGCTTGATGATGGAAAGAGTGCGCTCCAGCGCCATACGGGTCTGCTCCGGAAAAAACGGATGGATAGGGAAAGGGGTCATGGCCGGCCCCCAGGCCGGCGGAATCGGCTAATTCCGACAAGGATTGCGGATTTAGCCCACGAAAGTTTGACAGATTCTAACTCATACGCAAGTAACCGGACATTTGCAACAAACGATCGTTTGACGGCCCCGGAGCTGTCCGCGTATGCTCAAACGATCGTTTGAACCGGCCTGCGGCCGATGGATGGTTCCGCCCGTGAACAGCTCCGGCTCGACCAAGGAACGGATACTCGGTGCCGCCGAGCTCCTGTTCGCGCAACGTGGCTTCGATGGCGCCTCGTTGCGCCAGCTGACGACCGCCGCCGGGGTGAACCTGGCCGCCGTCAACTACCACTTCGGCTCCAAGGACAAACTGGTCGAGGAAGTGTTCCGGCGCCGGCTGGACGCGTTGAATGAACGCCGACTAGCGGCGCTCGCCAAGATCGCCGGCGCCCCGGAAACCACCCTCGAGAACCTGCTGGAAGCATTCATCCGCCCCGCCCTGGACCTGTCGCACGACGACAGCGGCGCCTTGTTCATGCGCGTGCTGGCGCGGGCGTTCGCCGAGCACGACGACACCCTGCGCCAGTTCCTGTCCGCGAACTACGGCCACGTGATGCGCCAGTTCACCGCCGAATTCGCCCGCCTGCTGCCGCAGCTGAGCAAGGAAGAGCTGTACTGGCGTATCGACCTGGTCACCGGCGCGCTGACCCATGCGATGTCCGGCTTCGGCATGATCCAGCGCAAAAGCGACGTCAGCGAGCACACCCATCGCGAACAGACCGCCCAGCATCTGATCCGCTTCGCCGTCGCCGGGCTCAGCCATCCCTGACCTACCTGTCCCACCTTTTTTGCATCCTCGGAGAAGCCAATGACCGCTGCATCCTCACCCACATCAGCGCTGCGCATCCGCAAGGCCGCCGTGCTGGGCGCCGGTGTCATGGGCGCGCAGATCGCCGCGCACCTGACCAATGCCGGCGTCGAAACCGTACTGTTCGACCTGCCCGCCAAGGAAGGCCCGAAGAGCAGCATCGCGCTGAAAGCCATCGCCAACCTGGCCAAGCTGTCGCCTGCCCCGCTGGCCGACAAGAATCTCGCCGCCGCGATCATCCCGGCCAACTATGACGACGACCTCGACCACCTGAAGGACGTCGACCTGGTGATCGAGGCGATCGCCGAGCGGATGGACTGGAAGCTCGACCTGTACAAGAAGATCGCCGGCCACCTGTCGAAGACGGCAATCATTGCCTCCAACACTTCGGGCCTGTCGATCAACGGCCTCGCCGAGGCGCTGCCGGAAGACATGCGCCATCGCTTCTCGGGCGTGCACTTCTTCAACCCGCCGCGCTACATGCACCTGGTCGAACTGATCCCGACCCGACTCACCGACAGGAACGTGCTGGATGGCCTCGAAGCTTTCCTCACCACCACCGTCGGCAAGGGCGTGGTGATCGCCAAGGACACCCCGAACTTCATCGGCAATCGCATCGGCGTGTTCTCGATGCTGGCCACCATGCACCACACCGAGCAGTTCAAGCTCGGCTTCGACACCGTCGACGCGCTGACCGGCCCGGCCGTGGGCCGCCCGAAAAGCGCCACCTACCGGACCGCCGACGTGGTTGGCCTGGACACCATGGCGCACGTCATCAAGACCATGGCCGATACGCTGCCCGACGACCCGTGGCATGAGTATTTCAAGGCGCCGGTGTGGCTCGCCGGCCTGATCGAAAAGGGCGCGCTGGGCCAGAAGAACGGCAACGGCTTCTACAAGAAGGCCGGCAAGGACATCGTGGTGCTTGATCCGGCGGCAAAGGATTACCGTGCCTCCGAGCAGAAGCCATCCGACGAAGTCGCGGCGATCCTCGCGATCAAGGACCCGGCCGAGAAGTTCGGCAAGCTGCGCGCGTCGAGCGATCTACAGGCCCAGTTCCTGTGGGCGACCTTCCGCGACCTGTTCCACTACACCGCCTACCACCTGGCCGACATCGCCGACACTGCGCGCGACGTCGACTTCGCGATCCGTTGGGGCTACGGCTGGAAGCTCGGTCCGTTCGAGACCTGGCAGGCCGCGGGCTGGCAACAGGTGGCCGGCTGGATCAACGAAGACATCGCCGCCGGCAAGGCGATGAGCAAGGCGCCGCTGCCGGCATGGGTCACCGATGGCCGTAAAGGCGTCCATGGCAAGGACGGTTCGTACTCGGCCAGCGCCAACGCCGACAAGCCGCGTTCGCAGCACCCTGTCTATAAGCGTCAGCTGTTCCCCGATCCGTTGATCGGCGAGAAATTCGACCAGGGCACCACGGTGTGGGAGAACGATGGCGTGCGCCTGTGGACGCTGGGCGACGACGGCATTGGCATCCTCTCGTTCAAGACCAAGATGAACACGGTCAACGACTTCGTGCTCGACGGCGTGCAGCACGCGATCAGGCTGGCCGAAGAGAAGCTGAAGGCCGTGGTGATCTGGCAGACCGGCGAGCCGTTCTCCGCCGGTGCGGATCTCAAGGGTGCACTGGGCTTGCTGCAGGCCGGCAAGTTCGACGACTTCGAGAAGATGGTGGCCAACTTCCAGCGCACCAGCATGGCGATCAAGCACTCGCTGGTGCCGGTGGTGGCCGCGGTACGCGGCATGGCGTTCGGCGGCGGCTGCGAGTTCCAGATGCATTCGGCGCGCACCGTGGCGGCACTGGAAAGCTATATCGGCTTGGTCGAGGCCGGCGTCGGCCTGTTGCCGGCCGGTGGTGGCCTGCACGAGCTGGTAGTGCGCGCGGCGAAAGCGAACCCGACCGACCCGTTCGAGGAATTGAAGAAGGTGTTCGAAACCGTGGCGATGGCCAAGGTCTCGCCCAGCGCGATCGAAGCGAAGAACATGGGCCTGCTGCGCGACAGCGACGTGGTCGTGTTCAACGCCTACGAGCTGCTCTACGTGGCCAAGCAAGTTGCCAACGGTCTGGCCGAAAGCGGCTACCGCCCGCCGCTGCCGGCGCGTGCGATCCCGGTCGCCGGCGACGTCGGTACCGCCACCTTCCGCGCCTCGCTGGCCAACCTGCAAGCCGGCTACTTCGCTTCCGAGCACGACGTGGACATCGCCTCGCGCATCGCCGACACCTTGTGCGGCGGTGTGATCGAACGCGGTTCGACGGTCGATGAGGAATGGTTGCTGGCGCTGGAACGCAAGCACTTCGTGGAACTGGCGAAGACCGAAAAAACCCAGGCCCGCATCGCCCACACCATGAGCACCGGCAAACCGCTGAGGAACTGAAGGGTCGTCACCCCAGCGCAAGCTGGGGTCCAGCGACTTCGATCCACGACAACGACACTGGATCCCAGCTTGCGCTGGGATGACGATCAAAAAACTGAAGACGCGTCGCTGCTTCACGCGCGACGCCACGGAGCAAATCCCATGACCAAGCAAGTGCAAGACGCCTACATCGTCGCCGCCACCCGCACCCCGGTCGGCAAGGCGCCGCGCGGCGTGTTCCGCCACACCCGGCCGGACGACATGCTCGCCCACGTGATCCGCGCTGTGATGGCGCAGGCGCCGGGCGTCGACCCGCGGCAGATCGGCGACGTCATCATCGGCTGCGCCATGCCCGAGGCCGAACAAGGCATGAACGTGGCGCGCATCGGCCTGTTGCTGGCCGGCCTGCCCGACACCGTGCCCGGCGTCACTGTCAACCGCTTCTGCTCGTCCGGCCTGCAGTCGGTGGCGATGGCGGCCGACCGCATCCGCCTCGGCGAGGAAGACCTGATGCTCGCCGGCGGCACCGAGAGCATGAGCATGGTGCCGATGATGGGCCACAAGGTCGCGATGAACCCGGCGATCTTCAACGACGAGAACATCGGCATCGCCTACGGCATGGGCATCACCGCCGAGAACGTGGCGAAGCGGTGGAAGGTCAGCCGCGAGCAGCAGGATGCGTTCTCGGTGGAAAGCCATCGCCGCGCGCTCGCCGCCCAGGCCGCCGGCGAGTTCAAGGACGAGATCACCCCGTTCCAGCTCGACGACCACTACCCCGACCTGGCCAGCCGCGGCATCAAGACCGACAGCCGCAGCATCGACATGGATGAAGGCCCGCGCGCCGGTACCACCGCCGAAGTGCTGGCCAAGCTGAAAACCGTGTTCCGCAACGGCCAGTTCGGCGGCAGCGTCACCGCCGGCAACTCCTCGCAGATGTCCGACGGCGCCGGCGCCGTGCTGCTGGCCAGCGAGAAGGCGATCAAGCAGTACAACCTGCAGCCGCTGGCCCGCTTCGTCGGCTTCTCCGTCGCCGGCGTGCCGCCGGAAGTGATGGGCATCGGCCCGAAGGAAGCGATCCCGAAAGCGCTGCGCCAGACCGGCATCAGCCAGGACCAGTTGGACTGGATCGAGCTCAACGAAGCGTTCGCCGCCCAGGCGCTGGCCGTCATCGGCGACCTCGGCCTCGACCCGGGCAAGGTCAACCCGCTCGGCGGTGCCATCGCGCTGGGCCATCCGCTCGGCGCCACCGGCGCCGTGCGCATCGCCACGCTCGTGCACGGCATGCGCCGGCGCAAGCAGAAGTACGGCATGGTGACCATGTGCATCGGCACCGGCATGGGCGCGGCGGGTATCTTCGAGGCGCTCTGATTCTTCGCTCGTCATGTCGGCGAAAGCTGGCATCCAGCGTCTTTCGCCGAAACAACAACGGCGCCGTATCGCTACGGCGCCGTTGTTGTTTCCACTGAAGCGAGGCTACGCAGGTTGCGGTGAGCAACGTGAGCCCCATAACCCGCCCAGCGCGGTGCCTCGTTGGGGTTCGCTTCGCTCACCCTGACCTGGCGATCGCGTTACGGCTTGCTCGCAAGCTGTGCGCACTGGCCCTGGACGCAATTGAAGTCGACCTTGATGCCGCGGCCCACGACGACCGGCACGTTCAGATGCTTGACGACGGAATGACCGTCCTCTTCCAGCGTCACCGTGTAAACACCAACCGGCAGCGGGCCGATGCTGTAACGACCTTTGGCATCTGCCTGAGCCTCGCGCTGGAGTCCGGTCGTCGTGCTGTGCGCGGTAATGGTGTCGCCCGCCGGGGCTTTTCCGAAGACATTGCCCGCGGTGGCCTGTGCGTAGACCGCGGCGGATCCCGCCGCGCCACACACGCCGATGACAGCCGCCATCGCCAGGCTTCGCATGAAGAAGCCGCGGCGGTGCCGGGGGCGGTTGCTTGAGAGGGAGTTGTTGTTCATGGGATCTCCTGATTCCGTTTGATAACGACTGTGGGGACATGAGCCCGCCAAACCGTTTGGCAGTCCGCATGGGGAGTTCTGGACGGTTTTGCCTGCCTGCCGGGCCTGGGGATGGCCACCTGGAGCAGGCATCGTTTCGCTCTCCGTCCTCGGCCATCGGGTGAGTCACCGGATGGTCGGGCGCAGGCTACGTCGGCGTCAGGTATCCCTCGAAGGGTCAGAGGTCATTGGAGGTCGGAAGTCATGGGCCAACGTATTCGTTGGCGACCACCGCACACGCGCTTCTTCCCGCGGCAACCAAGCCGCGCGTGAACAGGCTCAGCCCTTCTTCGGTGACGGTTTGACCGGCCAGGGCGCAGCGCGCCAGCAGGCGTTGTAGAAATCCTTGATGGCGTGCCGGGCGGGATAGAGCATGAAGGTGGCGCCGTAGCGGAACGCGCTGCGCCTGCCGCCGACCCAGGCACCGATGGATCGCGACGAAAGCAGGCTTCCCAACTCGGTGGGCGGATAAGGCCGGGTTATCACGACAGCGCTATCGACGACGCGGGCCGCACCGCGCGGCTCGACCAGCACTTCCTGGCGGTCGACTTCGAAATACGATCGCGTTTCGTGCGCCACGATCTGCCTGGCACGGGTTGCGCCCACCAGATCGTACGCGGTCAGCGTCACGCTGCCCGGCTTGCATTGCAGGACGAGCCGATGGCTGCCGTCGCGATCGTCCTGCTGAAGTTCCAGGAAAGGCGCGGGCGGCAGAAGCCAGCTTTTCGTCTTGAGAGGGAGTCGGCCATTGTTGGCCAGGCCGGCGACGGTCATCTGATCCGCGGTCAGCCAGATCGGCGAATCGACTGGCGACGTCGGCACCGGTGCGAGCGCTTCGAGATCGATGCCCATGTTCTTCAGATACGCATCCGCCTCACCGCTCGTCAACTGGATCGGCGTGTTGCCCGCAGCCTGCTGACGACTCAGGCCGATGCGATCACTGCCCGTGGGAGCCCACCGGTAGAGGCCGCCGAAGTAGGCATAGGCACAGGCTCCGCTGCAGACGGCCGCCTTGATGCCCCGATACCCGGCACGGCCTTTGCGTCGCGGCGTTCCAAGGTGCGTCGTCATCGAGCCGGCGCGGAACAGCCGCCCCAGCGCCATGCCGGCAGCCAGGTCGCCCTGCGCGGAATTCAGATAGATATCGGACCCGGGCGGGATCTTCCCCGACTTCACCAGCGCCTCGAAGCGCGTCGGCGCGTCGGCGTCGATCACGCCATACAGATAAACCTGCGGCGCGCCGGCCATCGTTACCGTCATGCGGTCGTCGTTGACCTGGATGGCCATCCGCTGCGGGATTGCTTTCCCGCCGCTACGTACCGTGCTGCCGTGGGCAGGCACCGTGCCTGCCAAACCTGCGCAGATGAGCAGCAACAAACCCCAACATGCAGTGTGGGAACGCGATCTGCTCCAGCAGGCAGTGTTTTCGGATTTGCCGTATCGCACTACTACTCCCACGGTTCAAACGGTGAAGTTTTAGGGTCTCAAGATGTCCTGCAGGTGAACACGGGTCGTGGCTTGGCGAAACCCCGCACTCCTCGTCATTCCCGCGAGGCAGCGCTCAGGCAAGCGCCATCCGTGTCAGGTTCATGGGTTCGCCCCTGCTTTCGCAGCATCGGCCTCCTCCAACAACCTGCCCAGCGCTGCGCCCAGCGCAAGATCGTCCAGCGCTCCGAAGTGCTGTTCGCGCAGCCGCCCCTGCGCATCGATCAGCATGAGCGTGGGCGTGCCTTGCATAGCGTAGGCGCGCATCGTCAGCGGCAGCGGGTCGCCATCGGCGTGCGCGTCCACGCCGACGGGGAACGCATAGCGGTATTCGTACAGAAACGCTTCCAGCGCCAGTGGCCCTTGCGCCTCGTGGTGCTCGAACACCGTATGCAGCCCGATCACCGCCACACGATCGGCAGGGAAAGTCTGCCGCACGCGCTGCATCTGCGGCAGCGCTTGCATCGCGCAACCCGGACACAGCATCTGAAAAGCATGCGCAACGACCACGCGTCCACGCAGGTCGGCCAGGGTCAGCGGCGCACTGTTGAACCAGCGCGACATCTGCCACGGTGGCGCAAGCTGCCCTGTTGTCATGGTCTGCCTCCCGGAATGGAATGGTCCGAAGTTTGTGCGTTCTGCGGGCGGTTCACAAACGCGGGCGGTATGCGTGGCGCAGAACGACGCGATCAGAACTCCGTCCTCCGCGCCTTGGATGCGGCTCGGGAAAACAGGAACGGCGCCGTAGCGATACGGCGCCGCTCTTTAATCTTGGTCGAGCGAAATCGCGGCGTAAGCTAGATGCCGTCTGCAGCAGGCAGCGTCAGCTCGGCCCGCTGTTCGGCATCGGCCGTGTTCCAGCGGCGCATGTAGTCGAGCTTCTTCTCGCGGATGTCCGCGGCGTGCTCGCGGTACCATGCTTCGGCGGCTGGCGTGACGTTGACCCAGGCGGTCTTGTCCATCCACTCGCGGAAATCGGACGACTGCACGCTGTACTTCGCACCGGCCTGGTTGTGGATCGGCAACAGCGAGAAGCGCGCCTTCCACACGCCCATGCGCGGACTGACCAGTGCGTAGTAGGTCTTGCCCGCGTCCAGATGCGCGACCATGAAGTCCGCGTTCTCGGCGATCACCATGAACAAGTGCTCCCCCGGTTCGGCCTGGTAGGCGATCTTGGTCTTGCTCGACACGATGCCGATGAACTTGTCTTCCTTGTCACTGGTGTCATACACCGACGACTGGATCGCCCCGCCGAGCGACGACGGCCGCATGAACACCACCAATGCCTTGCCCGGCTCAGGCATCGGCGCCGAGCCGCCCGACTTCACCATCAACGACGACTGGCAGCCGGTCAGACCGGCCAGCAGCAGGATTGCCAAACTCCATTGGATCAAACGCATAGTTTCTCTCCTTGTGATTTGCACGACTAAGACAAAATGTTTCTATAAGTGACTCTGAGATGGCCCGAGTTTGACGGACACCTTTGATTCCTAAGATCCGACAGACCCTGCAACGCATCGCTGTTCGCGTGGGGTCTGGTCGATGGGCAATGCCGGAAAGGATCGCCGCATGAGCCTCTCAGATTTTCGGCGGTGGTTGCGATTCGAATCGCTCTGGAAGGCGATTGGCCATGTTCGCCATCTGCAGCGGCAGGAGGTGTTTTTCTGCATACGACATCGCTGCGCGAAATTCAATGCTGCAGCTGTGCGTGTAGTCCAAGGCGGCCACAATGTGTGCGTCAAACGTTTCCTGCTCGCGCTGCCTCTTGGTTTCGTATTCGGCATCAAGGTGGGTAACGGCATCCGTGGGACGTGGCCCATCCACACCGATCATCCGAGTTCTTGTCTGCACGGCGAATGCCGCAACGGCGCGAAGCGAGTGAATTACCGTCGGCAGGTTGTAACCGAACATCTCGGGCAAGTCGCAAAAGTCGGCCGGCGAGTATTTCGTCAACGGCGTTTCGAACGCCGGCGCCAAACTGGCAAGCGCCAATCCGTGGTGTCGCAGCTTTTCCGGATTTTCTTGAATCCCTCGGTAGTGACCTTCAACGAGATCAAAAAGCGCCACCAATCTGGCGATCTCTGGCAGCAGCATGCTGAGGGCAACTCGCCCGCGAATCGTCCGTTCTCGACGTCGGCGAAAGGTCTCGTTCAGGCCAAACCAAAGGGCCACGAGTGTGGCAACGGCCGTTGCCACGGCTCCCACCGCGTTCCAGTCAATCGAGTTACATGCCATGCGTGAAATCCCTGTCCTGTTTAGTGCACCGATGGTGCGCGGGTCTCTATCTCTCGTCGTAAAGCTCTTGGGCCCGCGACATACCTATCTCGTGGCTCACCTTCTGTGCTTCCACTTGATCACTGTAAATCTCTTGCGTCTCGCCATCGGCGACCAAAAGCAGGCCGCCATTCGTTGCGGCCAACTCACGGTCAGGTCGGTGAATAGTCCATTTACCACGCCATTCGCCGTCTTCCGAAACTCCATCGGAAAACACAACCAAGTGACCAACGGTTCCTGTCGTGACTGAGCGCCCCATTTTTATTCAGTGGGAAAATAGAAAAATAAGAGGCTAGGTTCATTTACCCGCTTCCTGCTGCACCCGAAACACCCGCCTCACCTCCGGATCCAGCACATCCACCTGCCGCTTCTGCTGAAACATCGCCCGCTCCCCTGCCCCGAGCTGGCAATTTCGCGACAACGTATCCGCGTCTTCTGACGTCGCCGCCATCACGTCCTGCACGTTGACGACAACGCTCAGCGTGTCGCCCAGCGGTTCCAGGGCGAGGCAGACGTTGTCGATCATTGCCATGCTGCGGTATTGGCCGCCGCCGACCATCACCAGCAGGTTGGCGTTGTCGATCCAGACGGCGGACTGCACGCCTTGCAGCGGGCGCACGGCGGCGCGGGCGGCTTCGTGGTCGATGCGGCGGGACGGGTCGACCAGACGCATGTCGCGCATCATGTTTTTGTGCATCGCGTTGACGTGCGCCTGCATGGCGTGCTGGTCGCCGCTCAGGCCCGCAACCTCGACGCCGGCGAGATGGCCGGCGGTGATTAGCGGGTTCGTGCCCTGGCCGGCCTGTTGCGGTCGGCGTGTGGTGGTTGTCGCTTCACCGTCTGCCTTGCTACAGCCTGTAGCGGCGACGCAGGTGATGGCGGCGGCGATCAGCCAGCGCTGCATGGTCATCCATTCCCCCCGAAATACCGGCCGAGCATAGCGCAGCGAAAACGTGATGGCACACGCGCTTTGCCGGCCACACCCGATGCTTTCCGCTGCGCAGTCGGTACGCGGGATCGCATCGGCGGTTCCCACGGCCTCTTGCGCGGGGCGCGGAACGCCATCGTCGTGTGTTTTTGCCCGGGCGTCGGACGAAAGAACTTCGGCGTTGCCCTTCCCTGCTCCGGCGTCGGGGCTTTTTGCTCCGGCGTCGAGCAAAAAAGCCTCAGCGCTGCAGTTCCGCAGCTCCATCGACGGACAAAAAAACCTCGCGTGTCGAATCCGGAGCTTCGGTGCCGGAGCAAAACGCTCCGTGACTGGAGCTCGCCGGTCGGTGCGTGAAGCAGAAAGCCTCGCCCGCGAGATTCTGTCAGTGATCGCGCACCTTCTTTTCGCGCTGCACTCGCTGCGCGTTGTGGTTCGGCAGGCCGTGGTGGCGGTGGTGCTCGCGGCGCTCTCTCGTGGAGCGTGCGGCGTTGGCGGCTTCGCGTCTGGCCCGCCGCGTGACGTTCACCACGATCCGGGTTTCGACGCTGCTGATGCGCTGCTTCGATGACAACGCTCGCGTTGCCGTTCCTGTCGATACGAAGGCCGTTCGCCCTGAACCTGTCGAAGGATGGACGGCCGACACCGATACCGTCCATGGTTCGACAGGCTCACCACGAACGGTATCCGGGAAAGCGTTCGCATCCTTGTAGTGATCCTTGAACTGTTTCGGCGGCCGCGTGCAGTGTGCGACGGCGTTGCGTGCCGAAGACAAACGATGGTGCGATGTTGCCCATGCACGCCCGCATCACGCCGTCTCGTGCGTACTGCCCTCCGTTGCACCCACATCCCTCCCCACATGATCGCGATGAATGCACCAGGGCAGACCCTGGCGTTCTTCGCATCATGCTTCGCCCGACACCAGGCCTTCACGCTCGCACGAGTCACCGAAACACGCGTGCGACGGCATCCGTCGGACATGCCATTCCATCCGGTCATGCAGAAAACCATCTGCACGGGAACATCGCCGATTCGGCGGTGAGAGATATCGAGTGCATGGTTCCACACGTTTACCTCCGGGGTGATACGCCAAACGGGGACTGACGAGCGTTTCGAGCACCTGCTGACCCAGTGGGCCAGGCACCGCCGCAAGCTTTGTTCGTCCACCCTCTAGGACATTCCCCGTGAAAAAAAACCTACTGATTCCCCTCCTTGGCACGACCATGCTGGCCTGGCTGCCGATGACCGTGGCCCGTGAAGTCGTCGTGCTGCCCGGCGTGGTCAGCCCGGTCGGCGTGGCCAGCGGCGTCGATACGCAAGGCCCCGGTCTGCTGACTGTCGGCAACCAGGACATCAACACCGGCAATGACCCCGGCGGCGCGATCACCACTGACGCGGCCAATACGGCGAGCATCCTGTTCACCGGCAGCTCCACGGTAACCGGCTTCGTCGGCGCGACCGGCAACACCTTCCTCAATATTTCCGCCGGCACCAACGCCAATACGGTCAGCTTCAACGGCCCGGTCTACGCGACCACGTTCTCGTTGGCCGGCACCGGCACGGTCAATTTCAACGGCGGCTTTACCAGCAACACGGGCTCGACGATGGATTTTGCCGGCGACGGCTTCATCAATGTCGCCGCGGGCCAGACCGTCAAGGCCGCCATCACCAATACGGCGGGCGCCGGTACCGGCACGTTGACGCTGCAGGCCGACAGCATTCTGGATGGTGCCGTGGGTGCCGCCAGCGGGCTCAAGCAGATCAACGTGGTCGGCGGCAATGCACTGATCACCGGCCAAGCGAATGCCGCGGCCTACACGCTCGATACCAACACGCTCAATGTGGCAGGCGCCTTCAAGATTCCGGTGGCCGGCACCATCAACACCACGATCTTCAGCCCATCGCTATACGGCAAGATCGTGCCGGTCGGCGCGGCCACCATCGGCAACGCGCTGCAGGTCAACGTGACCGTCACCGGGCCGATCCCGGTGGGCAGCATTTTCAACATCGTCGATGCCACCAGCGGCACCAATGGCAGCACGGTGACCGCGACCAGCAACACCACGCGCTACCTGTTCTCGGCGGCGCCGACCACGAACGGCCAGGTGCAGATCATTGCGACGCAGATTCCGTTGGCGGAGGTGGTGGCCCCGGTAAGCAATCCCACGGCCCCGGTGATTGCGCCGATCGTCGACGCGCTGCCGTTGACGCCAGCCACCGTGCCGCTGCTGACGGCGATCACGCTGCTGCCGGATGCCGCCAGCGTAGCCGACGCGTTGGCGCAGCTCCAGCCAGGTGCCGTCAGCCTGGCCTCGCCGCAGGCGAGCTACCGCGTCACCCAGCAGTTCCAGGGGCTGTGGGCCGAGCATATGGACGCCATCCAGCCGGCGTGCGACCAGCGCGACCCAACCGATGAGCGGAACCGGTCGCGCCGGGATGACGCCGCGGCATGCCAGTCCGACAAGCGCCGTCCACAAGTGTGGGGCGCGGCGTTCGGCTATGCAGGCACGCAGCGCGGCAGGCAGGGCTACGAGGGCTATACCGACAACAGCCAGGGCGCGATGCTCGGTGTGGATTTCCCGCTGAGCCAGGCGACCACGGCCGGTGTCGGCGTCAGGTACGCCCGCTCCACGCTCGACGGCCTCGACTCGGCCAGCCGCGGCCATATCCGTTCCTACCAGGCCACCGCCTATCTGGGTTATGCGCCGGGACCGTGGTTCGCCCATGCGGCGCTGGTCTATGGACTGGATGATTATTCCAGCTCGCGCCGGGTCGCGTTCCCGGGGATCGACGAGACGGCGCGCGCCGACTACAGCGGTCATCAGTACACCGCGTTCGGTGCTACCGGGTATCACTTCTACGTGGGCGATGGACGCAGCGTGATCACGCCGACCGCCACCGTGCAGTACACGCGCATGAACATGCCCGGCTACCGCGAGTTCGGCGGCAACTCGGTCAATCTGGCGGTCGATGCGCAGACGTACCATTTCCTGCAGTCCGGCGTGGGCATGAAATTCTCCCGCGACCTGGCCACCTCCGGCGACCTGACCGTGCGCCCCGAGGTGCATGCCAACTGGCTGCATTCGTTCAGCGGCCGCAGCGTGAGCGAGACCGCGCAGTTCGCCAGCGGCGGGCCGTCGTTCACCGCCACCGGGGTCAAGCCGGGCCGCGATCTGGCCGAGCTGGGCGCGGGCCTGCTGATCGCCGGTGGCAACCGTTGGTCGCTGGCCGGCACCTACGACTACCAGTTCAATCGCAGCTACAAGGCAGGCCAGGTCATGGTGAAGTTCGCCGTGGCGCTGTGAGGGCAACGCCTGCCCGGAGTGGCAGGCGTTGACGGGTTGACGCGGCGCACGCACGGGTCCGGTCCGGCGTGCGCCGGCTGGGTTCGGCGAACGACATTTCCTTCCGTTCGTCCTGAGCTTGTCGAAGAAAGATGGATGGAAGGAGCGTGGGGTGTTGGGCCGGCATCTCGGCAGTGCCTTTCGACAGGCTCAGGGTGAACGCGGTTTGTGGCTCAGGGCGAACGAGTTCGGGCCGGTCGCGTCGCGTTCACGACAGTCTGCGCAGAGTAATGGTCAATCCACCGGCGTCGCGGTCAGGCCGGAGTGGCTCGCGGGTTACAGCAGACAGGCGGTGTGGACATGCGGCGCTTCATGACGACGGTTGCACTGGCGGCACTGGGTCTGGCGCTGGGTGCCTGCTCGCCGCCGGCGGCGGTGATCAAGCCGTCGTCGAAGGCATTGCCACCGACCATGGCCACGGCAGGCGCGCGCTACGTGCACGCCGAAGTGAAGCAGCACCAGGACAAGTCCGGCTTCCGTCTGCTCACGCGCAGCACCAACGCACTGATGAGCCGGGTGGCGCTGGCCGACCACGCGCAGCACGCGCTCGACCTGCAGTACTACATCTTCGACAACGACGCGACCGGGCGGCTGGTGGCGCAGCGGCTGCTGGCGGCGGCGGATCGCGGCGTGCGCGTGCGCCTGCTGGTGGACGACATCAATGCGGGCGAGGCGATCGACATGTTCGACGCGCTGGATACCCACCCGAACATCGAGGTGCGGCTGTTCAATCCGTTTGCCACGAAAAAACCATCCCTCTTCTCCAGAGCCACCCAGTTCCTGCTGGATGCGCACCGGCTCAACCGCCGCATGCACAACAAGTCGTTCATCGTGGACGGCAACGTCGCCATTGTCGGCGGCCGCAATATCGGCGACGCCTATTTCGATGCCGGCGACAGCACCAATTTCCGCGACCTCGACCTGATCGCGATCGGGCCGGTGGTGAAGCAGGCGTCGCAAGCGTTCGACGACTACTGGAATTGCGACGCCGCTTATCCGGTGAAAGCCTTCAGCGGCAAGCATGCCGACCACTACGACCTGGCCAAGCTGCGGGTGGACCTGGCGCACGACGCGCGCGTGTTCGCGCAGTCGGACTATGCGCAGGCGACGCTGGACGAGCTGCCCCACGGTGCTTCCGCCGACCGCCCGGGCAAGTGGTTCTGGGGGCCGGCCAGCCTGGTCGCCGACCAGCCGGAAAAAATCGACGCCGGACACGACCAGCCGCAGCTGCGCATCGGTCCGGACATCAAGGCGCTGACCGACGGCGCGCAGCACGAACTGCTGCTGATTTCGCCGTACTTCATTCCGGGCGACCGAGGCACGCAATATCTCACCACACTCGCGGCGCGCGGCGTCACGGTGAAAGTGCTGACCAACTCGCTCGCCTCCAACGACGAGCCGGCGGTGTACTCGGGCTATTCGCGCTACCGCCGTGCGCTGCTCGAAGGTGGCGTGCAGCTGTACGAACTGCGTCCCGCTGCCGGCGTGGCCCAACCCGCCACCGCGGGTGGCACCTCGTCCGGAGTGAGCCTGCATGCGAAGGCGATCGTGGTGGACCGACAGCAGGTGTTCATCGGCTCGATGAACATGGATGCCCGTTCGAAACTGCTGAACACCGAGATGGGCCTCATTGTCGATTGCCCGCCGCTGGCTGCGGCGGTGACCCAGTTCTTCGACACAGCCACGATGCCCGCCAGTGCCTACCACGTGACGCTGAAGACGGACGGCGGCGCCATGCAATGGCAGGCCAGCGACAACGGCAAACCGGTGAGCTACGACCGCGACCCCGACGCCACCACCCAGCGTCGCATCGAAGTGCAGATGCTCAAGCTGCTGCCGCTGGAAAGCCTGCTCTAGGGCCGCCGAATGAAAGGACCCTGCCCCATGCTTCCCGCAACACGCCACCCTCTCGACCGACCCGTCCCCGCGTGCCTGCTCAGGGTGCTGCTGGCATGGCTGCTGTTCGCCCTGCTGCTGACGCCCGCACTCGCCCAGCAACCCGTGTCGTCGCCACCGACCGAACAACAGAAAATCGACTACCTGATCACCACGGTCGCCATGCTGCACGGCGCCAGTTTCATCCGCAACGGCAGTGCTTACGACGCGGAGCACGCGGCCGCGCACATGCGCCTGAAGCTGCGCTTCGCCGGCAGCCGGGTGAAAACCGTGGACGACTTCATCGTCTATTGCGCCACCGGCTCGTCGGTATCCGGAACCCGCTACACCATCCGCTTCGCCGATGGCCACAACATCGACGCCGCCACGTTCCTGCGCGGCAAGCTGGCCGTCTTTCGCACTCCGTGAACCCGGACCCTTCCGTTCGTCCTGAGCTTGTCGAAGGATGATCGGAAAGAGCGCGCGGTGTCTGTAGTTGCCGGGCGGATCAAGCCGCCGGGGATGCGAGCACGGGTTCAGGGAGCGAATACGCAGTTGTGCATCCGGTAGTTGCATCGGCAACCGGATGGATCAGGGATGGAGCGACTGCACGTTCAGCCGAACGTGGCGTAGACCGGTTCGGCCGGGACCAGACGGGCACCGGGACGCCGGCCGTCCACGAAGGTGTGCAGGCGGCCGCCGACCACGGCAACTACCGGGCGTCCCAACAGGCGCATCGCGGGGGATGCGGTCGGCGACATCGACAGGCCGATCTGGTGTTCGGCGCGCATCCGGGCCGTCTTGGCGGCGAACCAGGCCTTGGGGCCGGCCAGCAAGGTGCACGAGGCGGATTCCGCCTGGCGCGAGCTCTCGATGGTCTGGCGCAGATGGGCCAGGTGGTGCTCGTTGAAGGCTTCGCTCAAGGCGGCGGATTCGAACGGCGACGCGACGTATTCGTCCAGCAGGCTGCCCAGCGCGGCAGCCACGCGCAGCGCGATCCGGCGGTTCGCGCCTTCCATGTGCGAGGCACCGGCCGACAATTGCCAGACGCCATCGAGGGCGCCGACCAGGGCGCGGTACTCCGCCTGGTTGAGCGGACGCCGTTCCAGCGGGGTGTGGCGGCGGTCGACCAGCCACGTCTGGTCGAGCGTCGACAAGGCATGCGAGCGCTGCGCGACGCGGGCGCGCGCTTCCTTCATCGGCAGGTCGTCGGTGGCGGCCAGCCGCAGTGAAAGCGCTTCCTGGGTCAGCGGCTGCGCGCGCGCCGTGCCGTCGGCGCGGTACCAGCGTCGATATTCCAGCGTGGCCGGATGGAACATGGCCTGCGGCGGCCGTACCGTGGCGCGAGCCTCGGCGGCGTAGTCGAGCGAGGGAGCCATCGGCCGCAGGCCGGCGGCGCGGGCAGCGAATACGCGGCTGAGCAGGACCTCGGCGGCGATCAGGTGCTGGTGGCAGGTCGCCCAGCGGTCGTTGTCGTCGACCACCGGAAAATAGACGAAGCGGATGCGGATCTTGCAGCCGGCCGGGTTGAATCGGGTGGTGGTTTTCGCGCCATGGCAACCCTGCCCGGCGATCCGGCGTCCGATCGGCAAGGCGCGGTGCGCGGTAGGCAGGTCGCCCAGCAGGGCGTCGATGGATGGAACGGAGACAGCGAAAGGCTTAGCCGTTACGGCTTCTTGCACACGCACGCTTGCGGTTATCGACACACTCACAAAACAACCTTCGTCGCTGTGGGCGGTCACGACGCTCAACTCTGCCAGCGCCTCGCCCTGCCCGGGTCCTCATGCCATCCCGCCTGGATGGCCACGCTGTCACTTTTGCATCACCCGTGCCATGAAAGTGTGCGCCGGCGCCCAATAATTGAACTTCGAGTCTGCTTGGAGCGGGCCGCACGATCAGGGCAGCTGGCCCCCGTTTCCCGAAATCCGGCCAGAAAGCAGGCAAAATAGGCGGCTGGCGGTGCGCATGGTGGTGCCCTGCCCCTTACTTGAACAACGGAAGACCCTCTTGACGATCACGCCCGCACCCACGCCCCTGCCCGACAACGCGGATACCGCGCTGCTGGAGCGCCTGCGCACCGCGGCGGCACTGCTGGAATCGGTGGCGGCCGACCGCCAGTTGCTGGACCAGCTGCCGGCAGACGACCGCCAGCGCCTGCATCAGGCGGTGGCGCAGGTCTACCACCCCGACCCGGTGGCACGCCGGGTCAAGCTGAAGGCGGCCGAGAAAGCGCGCCATGCGAACAAGATCGAGACCGAGGAAACCGTGCTGAACCAGACCGGCATCCGCGCGCTGCGGCGTAAGCCGGTGTTCACCACGCCGAACGTGTTCGCGCCCGAAGGTTTCCTGCCGCACGACGTCCCGCCGGAGGTCGACGCCGCGCAGCCGCGCGAGTCGATCGAACCGAAGCACTGCTACGTGTGCAAGCAGAAGTACACGGCCATCCATTTCTTCTACGACCAGCTGTGCCCCGGTTGTGCCGCGTTCAACTACGCCAAGCGTGGCGAACTGGCCGACCTGTGCGGCCGCGTGGCGCTGCTCACCGGCGGCCGTGTGAAGATCGGCTACCAGGCCGGGCTGAAGCTGCTGCGCGCCGGTGCCGAACTGATCGTTACCACGCGTTTCCCGCGCGACTCGGCGGCGCGCTACGCGGCCGAACCGGACTTCGCCGAATGGGGCCACCGCCTGCAAGTCTACGGCCTCGACCTGCGCCACACGCCCAGCGTCGAGGCGTTCTGCCAGGAACTGGTGGCCACCCGGCCGCGGCTGGACTTCATCATCAACAACGCCTGCCAGACCGTGCGCCGCCCGCCGGATTTCTACGCGCACATGATGGAAGGCGAGACCGCTGCGCTGCACGACCTGCCCGAGCACGTGCGCCAACTGGTCGGCCATTACGAAGGCCTGCGTGGCGCGAACCTCCTGCCCGAGACTGGTGCGACGGCGCTGGCCGGCCGCGCTTCCGACCTGCCCGGGCTGAGCCGCGCCGCCGAGCTGTCGCAATTGCCGCTGCTGCCGGAAGAGCTGCTGGCGCAGAGCCACCTGTTTCCCGAAGGCCGGCTGGACCAGGACCTGCAGCAGATCGACCTGCGCCAGCGCAATTCGTGGCGGTTGCTGATGGCCGAAGTGCCGTCGGTGGAGTTGCTGGAGGTGCAATTGGTGAATGCGATCGCGCCGTTCATCATCAACGCGCGGCTGAAGCCGCTGATGCTGCGCACGCCCGAACGCGACAAGCACATCGTCAACGTGTCGGCGATGGAGGGTCAGTTCTACCGCAACTTCAAGACCACCCGCCACCCGCACACCAACATGGCCAAGGCCGCGCTGAACATGATGACGCGCACCTCGGCCACCGATTACCACAACGACGGCATCCACATGAACAGCGTCGACACCGGCTGGGTGACCGACGAAGACCCCGCCGAGCTGGCCGCGAAGAAGGTGCTGGCAGAACGCTTCCACCCGCCGCTGGACATCGTCGACGGCGCCGCGCGCATCGTCGATCCGATCATCCACGGCATCAACACCGGCGAGCACGTGTGGGGCCAGTTCCTGAAGGATTACCGGCCCACCGACTGGTGAGTCGGCCACTGGCGCGGAAACGACGACAATCCGTTTCCTTCGCGCCCGTTTCAGACGGCGCTGCGTAGCCTTATGTTGTACCCAGGCGCCAGCCTGGCGCGATGAACATGAGGAGCACCACCGTGATTGAACGCAGACCCTTCGACAGCCTGGGCGGAGCCGATCACGGCTGGCTCAAGGCCAAGCATCATTTCTCGTTCGCCGGCTACAACGACCCCGGCCGCATGGGCTGGGGCGCGCTGCGCGTGTGGAACGACGACACCATTGCTCCGCAAACGGGCTTTCCGCCGCATCCGCACGCGGACATGGAAATCATCACCTACGTGCGCGAAGGTGCGATCAGCCACAAGGACAGCCTCGGCAATGCGGGCCGCACCGAGGCCGGCGACGTGCAGGTGATGAGCGCAGGCAGCGGCATCACCCACGCCGAGTACAACTTGGAGAACGAGAGCACGCGCATCTTCCAGATCTGGATCATCCCCGACGGTCACGGCGAACCGCCAGCGTGGGGCGCCCGTCCGTTTCCGAAAGGCGAGCGCTCGGGTCGCTTCGTAGCCCTGGCCAGCGGCTTCAAGGAAGACACCGAGGCACTGCCGCTGCGCACCGACGCGCGCGTGCTGGGCGCGACGCTCAAGGCCGGCGAAAGCACCGAGTACCCGTTGGCCCCCGGCCGCTACGCCTACCTGGTGCCGGCCACCGGCGCGGTGGAACTGAACGGCGTGAAGCTGGACGCCCGCGACGGCGCGGCGATCCGTGACGAGGCGACGCTGAAAGTGATCGCGCTGGAAGATGCGGAACTGGTGCTGGTGGACGTCAGGAGCGCCCATGGGCGCTCCTGCCGGTGAACCAGTTCGAATTCGACCGCAAGACCCGGGGTGCCGCGGCGGTTGCTGATCCGTAGATTGAGCCTTGCGCGATAATCTGACGGAAGGAACAACCATGAAGACCCTCGATAAACATGCCGAGCTTGCCGCCATCACCCTGGCCGACCCGCGCTGGGCCGCGCTGCAGGCGCGCGACGCGCGTGCCGACGGCAGCTTCTTCTATTCGGTGAAAACCACCGGCGTGTACTGCCGCCCGTCCTGCGCGGCGCGCCCGGCGCGGCCCGAGAACGTGGCGTTCCACGCCACCGCGGCCGACGCGGAACGCGCCGGTTTTCGCCCGTGCAAGCGTTGCAAGCCCAATCAGCCGTCGCTGGCGGAACAGCACGCGGCGATGGTCACCGCCGCCTGCCGGCTGATCGAGCAGGCCGAGACGGCGCCCACGCTTGAACAACTGGCGCAGCCGACCGGGCTCAGCCCGTTCCACTTCCACCGCGTGTTCAAGGCCGTCACCGGCGTGACCCCGAAGCAGTACGCCACGGCGCACCGCAGCCGGCGCGTGCGCAACGAGCTGGAGCGCGGCGCTTCGGTGACCGAGGCGATCTTCGACGCCGGCTACAACGCCAGCAGCCGTTTCTACGAAACCGCCAACCAGGTGCTGGGCATGACGCCTTCCAGCTATCGCGCCGGCGGCGCCGACAGCGAGATCCGCTTTGCCATCGGCGAGTGCTCGCTGGGTGCGATCCTGGTGGCGCAGAGCGAACGCGGCGTGTGCGCAATCCTGCTCGGCGACGATCCGGACGCGCTGGCGCGCGACCTGCAGGATCGCTTCCCCAAGGCCAGGCTGCTCGGCGGCGACCGCGACTACGAGCGACTGGTGGCGCAGGTGGTCGGCTTCATCGAGGCGCCGGCGATCGGCCTGGACCTGCCGCTGGACGTGCGCGGCACCGCGTTCCAGCAGCGCGTGTGGCGGGCGTTGCGCGAGATCCCGGCCGGCAGCACCGCCAGCTACAGCGAGATCGCGCGGCGCATCGGTTCGCCCAAGGCCACGCGGGCGGTGGCGCAGGCTTGTGCCACCAACATGCTGGCGGTCGCGATTCCGTGCCACCGCGTGGTGCGCAACGACGGCGGCCTGTCCGGCTATCGCTGGGGCGTGCAGCGCAAGCGCGCGCTGCTGGAGCGCGAGGCAAAGGCATGAATGCGCGCTTGCACCCTGCCCCCGAAACCGACCCGCGGCTGCAGGTGTACAACTGGGCCGGTATCGCCGACGAACTCGACGCGCACGGCTGCGCGATGCTGGAAGCCCTGCTGTCGCCGCAGGAGTGCGCGGCGCTGGCCAGCCTGTACGCGGACGATGGACGGTTTCGCAGCCGCGTGGTGATGGGCCGCCACGGTTTTGGCCGTGGCGAATACCGCTACTTCAACTATCCGCTGCCCGAGCTGGTGGCCGAGCTGCGCGGCGCGATCTACCCGCAACTGGTGCCGATCGCGAACCGCTGGAACGCGTCGATAGGACTGGCCGTGCGCTACCCCGCCACGCATGCCGAATTCATCGCCAGCTGCCACGCCGCCGGCCAGCGGCGTCCCACCCCGTTGCTGCTGCAGTACGGTGCGGGCGACTACAACTGCCTGCACCAGGATCTGTACGGCGAACACGTATTCCCGCTGCAGCTGGCGATCCTGTTGTCCGAGCCGGGACGCGATTTCAGCGGCGGCGAGTTCGTGCTGACCGAGCAGCGCCCGCGCATGCAGTCGCGCGCCGACGTGGTGCCGCTGCGCCAGGGCGATGCGGTGGTGTTCGCGGTACACCAGCGTCCGGTGCAAGGTACGCGCGGCAGCTACCGGGTGAATATGCGCCACGGCGTCAGCCGCGTGCGCAGCGGCCATCGCCACACGCTCGGCATCATCTTTCACGACGCCACATGATCACCACCGACCTGTTCGCTGCCGCTCCTGCTCCTGTCCGTCGGGACGAGCCATTGTGCGAGGGCGCGATGGTGCTGCGCGGGTTTGCGCTGGCGGATGAGGCGGCGTTGCTGCAGGCGCTCGACGCGATCGTGGCGCGGGCGCCGTTCCGCCATCTGGTCACGCCCGGCGGTTTCCGCATGTCGGTGGCCATGACCAATGCGGGACCGCTGGGCTGGGTCAGCGATCGCCGCGGTTACCGCTACGATCCGATCGACCCGGACAGCGGCAAGCCATGGCCGCCGATGCCAGCGGCCTTCCTGCACCTGGCGGCTACCACCGCAGCGCACGCCGGTTTCGCCGGCTTCGTGCCGGATGCCTGCCTGGTCAACCGCTACGAGGCGGGTACCCGGCTGAGCCTGCATCAGGACCGCGATGAGCACGACCTGGGTCAGCCGATCGTGTCGGTCTCGCTGGGCATTCCGGTGGTGTTCCTGTTCGGCGGCTTGCAGCGCTCGGACTACCCGCAACGCGTGCCGCTGGCACATGGCGACGTGGTCGTGTGGGGCGGCCCGGCGCGGCTGCGCTATCACGGCGTGCTGCCGCTGAAGCCGAACCATCACGCTGCGTTGGGCGATTGCCGCATCAACCTCACGTTCCGGCGGGCTGGCTAACGCCAGCCGGATGGAACTTCGATATCTGTCCGCGTCCGCGGACGAAGTGTCCGCGGACAGTGCTTTGGCGATCGCGCAAGGCGGTGCATCAGGCATCATCCGTTGGCATGACTCGTGCTGACGTCATTCGGGATAGTCATCCGGGACATCCGGCTTGGCCACGAAAAAATCCGCTGTCGCGGACTTCGGACATCAGGCAGCACTTCGGGGGAAAGGCGATGCCATGGTGACCTATTATCTTCGGCTGGCCCTGGTCAGCTTCCGTCGCAACCCCATGCTCACTGCCTTGATGGTGGTCGCCATCGGGCTGGGCGTGGCGATGACCATGACCGCCTACACCATCCTGTATGTGATGGCCCGCGACCCGATTCCGCAGAAATCGAGTCAGCTCTACGCCGTGCAACTCGACAACGGCGGTCCGCGCAGCCGCAAGGCGGGCGACGACGAGCCGCCCACCCAGCTCACCTATCGGGACGCGATGGCGCTGCTGGCCGCGCATGAGGCACGCCATCAGGTGGCCATGTATCAGGTGTCGGCGACGGTGATTCCGGCGGATCGCAGCCTGAAGCCTTTCTCCATCGCCGCACGGGCGACGTCGCCGGACTTTTTCAGGATGTTCGACGTGCCGATGCGCTACGGGCATGCCTGGGATGCGTCCGACGGCGCCAGGGGCGCTGCACTGGTCGTCTTGAGCAAGTCGCTCAACGAGCGCCTCTTCGGCGGCGCCGACAGCGTGGGGAAATCGGTGTATCTGAACGATGCCAGCTACCGGGTGGTCGGCGTTATCGACACGTGGGACCCGAAGCCGCGCTACTACGACGTCATCAACGGACAGGACTTCGAGGAAGGCGAAGATGCGTTTCTTCCGCTCACGCTGACCATCGGCAAGCAGATGTCCACTTCCGAATATGAGTTCTGCGACGCCGGCCCCCGCGGCGAAACCTTTGATGACCTGATCCGCTCGGAGTGCGTGTGGCTGCAGTTCTGGGCCGAACTGCCCACGTCGGCAGAGGCTGAGGCGTATCGGCGCTTCCTGACGAATTACGCACGCGACCAAACACAGGCCGGCCGGTTTGCCTGGAAGCCGAACGTGCGCCTGCGCAACGTGCGCGACTGGCTGGTGGCGCAGAAAGTCGTGCCCAACGATGCCAGGCTCTCGGTGCTCGTCGCCTTCAGCTTTTTCGTCGTCTGCCTCGTCGGCGCGCTGGGGCTGATGCTCGCCAAGTCGCTCGAGCGCGCGGGCGAGTTCGGCCTGCGCCGCGCGCTGGGCGCCAGCGGCCGCAACATCTTCGCGCAGGCCATCATCGAGTCCGGCGTCATCGGGTTGCTCGGCGGCGTGTTCGGGTTGTCCCTCACCGTACTGGCGCTGTGGGCACTGCGCACCCTGTTCCCGGTCGGCATGGGGCGGATCGCCAGCATGGATGCCTCGCTGTTGGCGATCACGCTGGCGCTGGCGACAGGCGCGACCCTTGTCGCCGGGTTCTATCCGGCATGGCGGGCCATGCGGATCGCGCCGGCGCTGCAATTGAAGGTCGGTTAGCACTTGCGAATCTTGCGTAGCTGTAGCGCACCCCACCATCCGGACACCGAGAGATGAGCATGGAAGTAGCACCGATCCTGGCGGCACTGAGGCGAAGCAAGATCGGCGCCTTGCTGGTGGTGATACAGGTCGCCCTGACCTTGGCGATCATCAGCAACGTGATCTCCATCGTCGGTGAGCGCACGGCCTTGCTGAGCCGTCCCACCGGGACGGACGAGCACAACCTGTTCGCGATCGGTTTCCGGCTCACCAGCGGCAGCGGGAGCAAGGCGGCACTGGACACGGACCTGAGCCGCGTGCGCGCCGTTCCCGGCGTGGTCGATGCGGTGGCAACCAACACCTACCCCTTGCGGGGCAGCGGCTGGAGCGAAGGCGTCAGCCTGCTTCCCGATGCCAGCAACCAGCGGGACCAGAGCGCCCAGACCGCCGTTTACGCGATGGATCAGCACGGCATCGGCACGCTGGGCCTGCACCTGCTGGCGGGACGCAATTTCACGGCCGAAGACGTGCTGCAGGGCAATTTCAATGCGGGGCCCATGCCGGGTGTGGCCATCGTCAGCCGGACGCTGGCCCGGCAACTGTTTCCCCGGGAGGAAGCCCTGGGCAAGTCGATCTATCTGTCATCGGATGCGGGCAAGCCGGTCGCCATCATCGGCGTGGTGGAACGTCTGCAGTCGCCGGCTGCGGCCGGCACCATCGACAAGGCGGTGAGCGAAAACTCGATCATCGTCCCGATTGCCAGTGCCGGCCCGGGCGGCCTGCTCATGGTGCGCGTCACGCCCGGTTCGCTCGACGCCACGATGCCGGAGGTGAAGAAGGCGCTGATCGCGTCGAATCCGCAGCGGATCTTCGGGCGACTGCGGCCGCTCGACGAAATCCGCAGCACCGCCTATGAGAAAGATCGCTCCATGGCCATCGCGCTGGGTATCGTGTGCTGCGTCCTGGTGCTGGTCACCGCCCTGGGCATCGTGGGCCTGACCAGCTTCTGGGTGGCGCGGCGAAAGCGGCAGATCGGCATTCGCCGTGCTCTCGGTGCGACACGCGCGGCCATCGTGCGCTACTTCCTGATCGAGAACGCGCTGCTCTGTCTGGCCGGCGTCCTGTTCGGCATGGTTGTCGCGCGCGGCTTGAACATCTGGCTGTGGAGTCATTACGGGGTGGGACGATTGCCGGCGTGGGAGCTGCTTCTGTGCGCGCTCATCGTGATCCTGCTCGGACAGGGCGCCGCCGTGTTCCCTTCCCTGCGCGCTGTGAAGGTCGAGCCGACGCAGGCGTTGCGCTCGGTGTAGTTCATGCAAACCACTGGAACATCAATGCCTGAGTGCCGATGTGCAGTCCGCGACCCACGGGAGCGATGCCGCCGATGAAAAACCGTGAGCCATCCCGGGCAGCGTATGCCGGAGCATCGGCGTTCCTGACCTCGATCGATGCCGACTGGGCGCGTCTGGTTGCGCAGATTGGCCCCTGTGGCCACGAACCGAAACCGGCGCGCGAGCCGTACGAGGCACTGGTGCGCGCGGTGGCCTACCAGCAGCTGCACGTGAAGGCTGGTGACGCGATCCTGGCGCGGCTGCTGGCTTTGCATCCGCGGCAGGCGTTTCCGTCGCCGGCGCAATTGCTCGATGCCGACTTCGACAGCATGCGTGCCTGTGGTTTTTCGGCGCGCAAGATCGAGACGATCCGCGGCATCGCCGCGGCCACGCTGGATGGTGTGGTGCCGGATCTGGTTACGGCCTTGGCGTTGCCGGACGAGGTACTGATCGCCCGGCTCAGCGCGCTGAAAGGGATCGGCCGCTGGACCGTGGAGATGTTCCTGATCTACAGCCTGGATCGGCCCGACATCCTGCCGGCAGACGACTTCGGCGTACGCGAGGGCCACCGCCTGCTGAAGTCGCTGGAAACCGCGCCGTCAGCGAAGACGATGGCGGCGATCGGCGAAGCATGGAGCCCGCATCGCACCGCTGCCGCCTGGTACCTGTGGCGCGTGCCGCGGCCGGCGAAAGTGGCTAGGCGGACGGCGGACTGACGCCGAGTCGATGCCCGTACACCAGCTTCCCGCCGAGCCAGCCGGCTACGCCCAGGCACAGGAAGCCCAGCACGCTCAGCCCGATTGCCAGCAGCCCGGGTTCGATCAATTCGGTGCCGTGCAGGCGCAGGAACAGGCTGACCACATAGCAGGTCAGCGCGCTCATCACCATGATCATGTGCCGATTGACGTCCTTGATCGCCGGATTGTCCTCGGCGACCTTGGCCAGCTCGAGAAAGCCGGCCAGCATGGCGGGGATCGAGAAGCCGACCCCCGCCATCAGCAATACGCCGGCAAGGCGCCACGCCGGTTCACCCCATACCGGGCTGGCAAGATCCGCCGCCGTGGCCAGCGACCAGCAGGCAATCGGGAAGTGGACCAGCGCGGGATGGAGTGGATGGCGCATGGCGATACCTCAGCCCAGCAGCAGGCTCAGCAGGGTGAGGAAACCGGCCACCGCGACACCGGCGTGCACGAACACCACAGCCTTCGGCGCGATCTGCTTGCGCAGGTGGAACGAGGCGAGGAAGAAGCCGCCCAGCGCCGCAACCACCAGCAGACCCAGCGCCGCGGTGAGCCGCCCCGGCGCCGCACCCTGCAGCACCACGAGGATCAGCAGCACCAGACCACTGGCACCAAGCAGCGCGTGCAGCACCGAGATCGCCCACGGCGCCAGCTTGCCGCGCAACACGCTGGAAGCCAGCACCAGTCCGCCAATGGCGGCAATCGCAAAAACCAGAATCGCATAGAGCAGCATATCGTTCCCCCTGAGTCACGCGTTGATGAAGTGAGTAACAACTGATCGGATGCGGCAGCGCGCCCCAAGGTTCCCCAGCGCTGCGACGACCCATGCAGGATGCACCTTTCAGGCAGCCATTGCGACCATGGTCCGGGTGTCCGTCCCGCAGTGACTTGCTACCCTCGCCGGATCGTCCGGTTCGCGAGGCAGGCATGGCAAGCACCCACGGCATCCACACCATCGACACCGGCTTCGTGCGGCCGCAGTTCGACGCGGCCTACCTGGTCGTGGAGAACGACCGCGGCGCCTTCATCGACTGCGGCACGAACTTCGCCGTGCCGCGCATGCTGGCGGCGCTGGACGAGGCGGGAATCGCCGCTGCCGCGGTGGACTGGCTGATCCTCACCCACGTGCACCTGGACCATGCCGGCGGCGCCGGCGAATTGATCGCGCGGCTGCCGAACGCGCAGCTGGTAGTGCATCCGCGCGGCGCGCGCCACATGATCGATCCCTCGGTGCTGTGGGCCGGCGCCAGCGCGGTGTATGGCGAGGCGGTGATGGAGCAGACCTACGGCCGGCTGCGCCCGATTCCTGCCGAGCGCGTCATCGAGGCGCCGGACGGGCACGTGGTGGAACTGGCTGGCAGGCCGCTGCTGTGCATCGACACGCCCGGCCACGCGAAGCACCACCTTACTGTGTACGACGAGCGCGCCAACGTGTGCTTCACCGGCGACGTGTTCGGCTTGTCGTATCGCGATTTCGACACCGCGAACGGCCCGTTCATCCTGCCTACCACCTCGCCGGTGCAGTTCGATCCGCCAGCGCTGCATGCGTCGATCGAGCGGCTGGTCGCCCTGAAACCCGACGCGATGTACCTCACCCACTACGGCCGGGTGGAGAGCGTCGAACGATTGGCCGCCGACCTGCATGCGCAGATCGACGCGATGGTGGATCTCGCCCGCGCCGCGCACGGCAAGCCCGACCGGCATGCCGTGCTGATGGAGTCGCTGACCGATCTCTACGCGACCCGTGCCGCGGCCCACGGCTGGCGCCACGGACGCGACGCCTTGCGCCAGCTGCTGGGCATGGATATCGAGTTGAATGCGCAGGGGCTGGAGGTCTGGCTGGATCGCTGATCGACCGGCATCGGCTCACTTGCCCGTTGCGCGCGCCTCCTGCTGCTCCTTCGCCAGGCGTTCCTCGAAGCGCGGCTGCGCCGCCGCGGCATAGGCGCGACAGGCGCCGGTGTCGACCAGGGCATCGGGCGAATGCTTGCGATCGCGCGCGGCGATCTTCTGCATGAAGCCGCTGACCTCGGGGTGCGGAGTGATCAGGATGTCGCACGGCAAGCCGGCGACCGTTGCGAAGGACCGGCGGAAACTCGCGACCCGTGCCGGGTCGTCGCTGTAGCGGAAGCCATCGTGGCCGAGTGCGGTGAGGCTGTCGACGTAAGCCAGCGACAGGCAGCGTTTCTTTTCGCAGGAGCGCCAGGTCCATGACGTGCTGCCTGGCGTGTGGCCGGGCGTGTAGTGCGCCGTGATGGCGATCGACCCCACCTGCACGGCAGCGCCATCGGCGACCACCTCGACCGGCGCGACCGCCGGATAGCGTGGCGCCATGCCGAATTGCGGGTCGTCCGGATCATGGCCGCCCGAATGCAGCTCCTTCGCGCCGGCCGCGCTTGCCGCTACCGTGGCGCCGCTGTCGTGCGCCAGCCTGGCGATCGCCCCGGCGTGGTCGGAGTGGGCGTGCGAGTTGAGGATCAGCTTGATGTCGCGCAGGCGGAAACCGAGCGCGCGGATGTTCGCCTCGATCTGCGCCGCATTGCCTTCCAGCGTGCCGTCGATCAGCACGTGGCCCTGCGGCGAAGTGATCAGGATCGCGCTCAGTCCCTGCGTGCCCACGTACCAGCTGTTGCCGTAGATGCGGAACGGCTGCTGCGGCTGGCTCCAGGCGGCATTGTTCGCGTGCGCCATACCTGCCGCGAACAGGGCGGCGCCAATCCACAGCGTGCGGATGAAGGGGTTCATGCGGGGCTCCATGGCGGAAACGAAGTCGTCATGGTGGCCGGCGCTGGCGAACATATGCTGGCGCGTTGCTGGCAAATCGCGGGCAACGCGCGGCCGGCTCAGGCCAACCGGGTGCCGTTCGGTACCGGGCGCTCGATCGCGGTGACCACCACGCCATCGTCGGTGGGAAAGCCGGTCAGCAGGAACTGCGAGCGGAACGGGCCGATCTGCTTTTCCGGAAAGTTGATCACGCCCACGATCTGTCGGCCGAGCAAGTCCTCTGCCCGGTATAGCGCGGCGATCTGCGCGCTGGTCTTCTTCTCGCCGTAGGGTCCGAAATCCGCCCACACTTTCCATGCCGGCTTGCGTGCCTCAGGGAATGGCTCGACCCTGGTCACCGTGCCGGCGACGATCAGGACTTTCTCGAAATCGGCCCAGCTGATTTCCGGGTGATTCGTTGCACTCATCCTTCCAACCTCGTTTTCAGACAGTCGCGGCTTTGCTGCCACCAGTAGCTGGCCTGCGCCGCAAGATAACCGAATGGGCGGTGGGTGCTGCCCAAGCCGTAGTCGGCGAACTGCTTCCAGCGGTCGTCGCCCTCGGCGATCGCCGCCGCCAGCAACTCGCCGGCGGCGCAGGTCGGCGCCAAGCCGTGGCCGCCGAAGGCCTGGGCCCACCACAGGCCGTCGCCGTCGCCGCCGATCTGCGGCATCTGATGCCGCGCGTAGCTCATCAGGCCCGACCAGGCATGCTCGATGCGCACGCCTTTCAGTTGCGGGAATACCCGCAGCAGGTCCCTCGTCAGCAGGCGCTGCACTCCGCGTGGCGAGCGGTTGAGCACCGAGATGCGCCCGCCCCACAGCAGCCGCGTATCCGGCAGCGCGCGGTAGTAGTCGAACGCGAAGCGGCTGTCGTAGATCGCTGCGCGGGTGTGCAGGCACTCGTCCAGGCGAGCGCCGAGCGGCTCGGTCACCATCACGTAGGTGGCGATCGGCAGGATCGCCCGATCGATCGGCTTCTGCAGGCCAGCCAGGTAACCGCCGCAGGCCAGCACTACCTGATCGGCCAGCAGTTCGCCTTGCGCGGTGCGCAGGCGCCATTGCAGACCCTCGCGCGCGAGGCTGCGCACGCCGCTGTTCTCGTGGATGCGCACGCCCTGCCCGGCTGCCGCCGCGGCCAGGCCAATCGCATAGTTGAGCGGGTGCAGGTGCAACGCGTCGCGCTCGTACAGGCCATCGTGATAGCGCTCGCTGCGGATGCGCGCGCGCAGTTCGGTTTCGGGCAGCCACTGCCACTGCACGCCGTAATGTTCGGCCAGCAGTTGCTGGCGCTGGCGCAGCACGGCGGGGTCGCGGAACCAGTTGGCCCAGATCACGCCTTCGTCGACCGCATCGCAGGTGATTGCGTGGTCGGCGATGCGCCGGCGGATCCGCCCGACCGCTTCGGTGGTGAGCTTGAACAGCGCCTGCGCGCGTGCCTCGCCCAGTTGGTCGAGCAGTGATTGCTCGCCCAGCGAGTAGCCGGCAAAGACGAAGCCGCCGTTGCGGCCGGACGCGCCGAAACCGACCTGCTCGCGTTCCAGCAGCACCACGTCGCGCACGCCGCGCTCGGCCAGCCCGAGCGCCGTGTTCAAGCCGGCAAAGCCGCCACCGATGACGGCAACACGCGCGTGCGCGCTGCCCTGAAGTGGCGTCCAGGCCGCGTACGGCGTGGCCGTGGCGCGGTAGTAGGAGGTGGGCGAGGATGGATTCATGCTGCAGCGATGGCCGACGCCGATGTCCGTAACCGGGCAAGCATATCGCTCAAACCCGGACGTTGACGCGAACGTGGTTCAAAGCTGGCCGAGGAAGGCACGCACGGTGGGCGCGAGCTTCGGGTCCTGCATGGCCATGTGCATGGTGGCGCGCACCAGGCCGGCCTTGTTGCCGCAATCGAAACGGATGCCTTCGAAACGATAGGCCAGCACCTTGCCCTGCTCTTTCAGCAGCGCCTCGATCGCATCGGTGAGCTGGATCTCGCCGCCGGCGCCCGGCGTGGTCTGTTCCAGCAGCTGGAAGATACGGCCGGGCAGCACGTAACGCCCGACCACGGCCAGGTTCGACGGCGCATCGGCCGGCTTGGGCTTCTCGACCATGTAGCGGATCAGGGCACTGCGGTCGTCGACCGGCGTGGCGTCGACGATGCCGTATTTGTCGGTGTCGCTGTGCGGCACTTCCTCCACCGCGATCACGCCGGCCTGCTGCGCATCGGCGAGCTCGGCCATCTGCCGCAGCGCACCCTTGCCGGCGCCTGCTCCCATCTGGCCGTTCCAGATCAGGTCATCCGGCAGGATCACGCCGAACGGCTCGTCGCCGACCACCGGCTTCGCGCACAGCACCGCATGCCCCAGGCCGAGTGCCTCGGGCTGGGTCACGAAGATCGCCCGCACGTGCCGCGGCAAGGTGCCCTGCACCAGCGCCAGCAGTTCGGCCTTGCCCTTTTCCTGCAGCTTCGACTCCAGCTCGTAGGCCTTGTCGAAGTAGTCGGCGATCGCGTGCTTGTAGCGGTTGGTGACGAAGATCAGCGTGTCGGCACCTGCGTCCACCGCCTCGTCGACGGCGTACTGGATCAGCGGCTTGTCGAGAACCGGCAGCATTTCCTTGGCGACCACCTTGGTCGCCGGCAGGAAGCGCGTGCCGAGTCCGGCCACGGGAAACACCACTTTGCGCAGGGGCTTGCTCACTCATTGATCTCCGGGTTGGCGCGACGGATCGACACCACGTTGTCCGGCTGTGCCGATTCGCTCCAGCGGAACGAGGGCAGCAGGCTGGACACGCAGCGTCGAAGTTCTTCTTCATTGAAAACGTCGGCCGCCTCGGCAGCCTTGTGCAGCAACGCTTGCAACAGTTCCCACGACACTTCGCGATGTTGTGCCAGGAAGATCTTGGCGTGCGCGGTGGCGCTGTAGTTCTCCAGCGGATGGAACAGCTCCTCGAACAGCTTTTCACCCGCACGCAGGCCGGTGTACACGATCGGGATTTCGCTGCCGGGCTTCTTTCCGGCGAGACGGATCATCTGCTCGGCCAGGTCGCGGATCTTCACCGGCTCGCCCATGTCGAGCGCGAAGATCTCGCCGCCCTTGCCGATGCTCGCGGTCTGCAGGATCAGCTGGCAGGCCTCGGGGATCGTCATGAAGTAGCGCGATATTTCCGGGTGCGTCACGGTAACCGGACCACCTTCGCGGATCTGCCGGCGGAACAGCGGCACCACCGAGCCGGCCGAATCCAGCACGTTGCCGAAGCGTACCGTCATGAAACGGGTATCGGCGTGCGCGTTGAGGTTCTGGCAGTAGATCTCGGCGACGCGCTTGCAGGCGCCCATCACGCTGGTCGGATTGACCGCCTTGTCGGTGGAGATCAGCACGAAGCACTCGACCCCGACTTCGCGGGCCGCATCGGCCACCGTGCGCGTGCCCAGCACGTTGTTGCGGAACGCCGCGCGCAATTGCCCCTGCAGCATCGGCACGTGCTTGTAGGCCGCCGCATGGAACACTACCTGCGGCTGCGCATCCGCGAATGCTTTCTGCATCGCGGTATGGTCGCCGCAATTGGCGAGGATGCCGTCAAGGATCAATTCGGGAAACTGCGCACGCAGTTCCTGGCTGATCCGGTACAGGTTGAATTCGCTCTGTTCGACCACGGTGAGCGACTGCGCGCCCAGCCGGGCGACCTGCCGGCACAGTTCCGAACCGATCGAACCGCCGCCGCCGGTGATCAGCACTCGGCGCCCGCTGAGGGTTTCGCGGATCGCGGTCCAGTCCAGTTCCACCGCGTCACGGCCGAGCAGGTCCTCGATCGCCACTTCCTTGATCTGGTTGAACTGGGCGCGGCCGGCCACCACGTCCTCCAGCCGCGGCACCGTCCGGTACGGCAGGTCGGTGGCGTCGCACAGCGATACCACCCGCCGCATTTCGGCCGTCGATGCGCCCGGCAGCGCGATCAGCAGCATGTCGACCGCCACTTCGCGGGCCACCTCGGGTAATTCGTCGAAGCGTCCCAGTACCGGGTGACCGTTGATGCTGGCGCCGCGCAGGCTGGGCTTGTCGTCGACGAAGCCGACCACGGCGTAGCGGTTGTCGCGACGCAGGTCGCGCGCGAGTACTTCGCCGGCACGATCCGCGCCCACGATCAGGACCCGCTTCGCGGTCTGGTTCTGCAGCAGGTCGCTGCGGCTGTCCTTCCAGTAACGGTAGGCCAGCCGCGGGCCGCCGAGCAGCGTGGCGAGCAGCAGCGGATAGAGCACCAGCACCGCACGCGGCACACCCTCGAGCCGGTCGTACAGGAACAGCGATACGCCGATGAGCAACGAGCCGATCACCACGGCACGCACGATGTTCCACAGGTCCGGCAGGCTGGCGAAACGCCAGACACTCTTGTACAGCCCGGTCCAGCGGAAGATCAGCCCCTGCACCAGCAGCACGATCGGGAACTCCAGCGACTGGAAGCTGACCAGCTCGTCCGGCCTCAGCGTGTAACGCAACAGTTTGGCGATCCACCAGGCGAACACGGCCATGGCCAGATCGTGCAGCACGACGGCAATACGCGGATGGATGAAGCCGACAAGCTTACGCAGCGACATGGGGTGTCCTGGGCAGAGGGCGTCGCAGGCAGCGACGTTTCAGCGCCAGCCATGCGACTGCCGCTCCAAGATAGACGGTTATGGTAATCGGCAGCGCCATTCGCAGATGACTCCAGGCCAACCAGGCCAACGGCGCCGCGATCAGCAGATTCCAGCCCAGATAGGCGGCACCTGTCCGTGCGTGCGTTCCCCCGCGGCGCACCAGCCACTGATACAGGTGTTCGCGGTGTGCAGTGTACCAGCGCCGTCCGCGCCACATGCGGGTCAGCAGGGTCAGGCTGGCATCGACCACGAACGTCGACGACAGGATCAGTGCAGGCCATAGCAGGGCATGCTCGACGCGCCACAACATCGCGCTGAACGCAAAGATCAGCAGGCCGATGCTGCCACTGCCGACGTCGCCCATGAAGATCCGTGCCGGTGGCCGGTTGAACCACCAGAAGCCCAGCGCCGATGCGGCAAGGACCGCCGCCGCCATGGCCAGCGTGGGCTGCGCCGCCGCCCATGCCAGCAAGGCCAGACCTGCGCCGACGAAAATCGCCTGCTGTGCCAGCAAGCCGTCGATGCCGTCCATGAAATTGTGCAGGTTGATGCTCCAGGCGCCGCCGATCAGCAACAGCGGCAACCACCACCATGACAAGCCGGTAGCCAGCAGGCTCAGCGAAAACAGGCCGACCGCCAGCAACTGGACAGCCAGCCGCGGCAGTACCGGCAACGAGCGGTGATCGTCCCACCAGCCAGCCAGCGCCACCAGCAGGAGCGCGGCGAACAGACCGGCAATCACGCTTGTCGGCCATGCCGCCGGCAAACCCGACAGCACGCCAGGCAGGCAGACCAGCATCGCCACGACGATGCCGATGCCGCCGCCGCGCGGGGTCGGCAGGCGGTGCGAACGGCGTTGTCCGGGCTGGTCCAGCATGCCGCGCCGGTGCGCATAGCCGATCGCGCCGCGCGCCAGCAGCAAGGTGATCGACAAGCTGGCCAGCAACCATCCCATGGTCAGATACATGCTCCGCTCACTCGCTGGCGACACCGTGGATCGGTCGGATCGTACTCCAGCTCTTGCAGCTGGGGCATTGCCAGTGATGCGCCTTGGCGCCGAAGCCGCAACGGCTGCAGCGATACATCGCCTGGCCCTCCAGCAACTTGCGGGTCAGGTCGCGCAGGATCAGGAAATTCTCGCGCGCCTCGCCCTCGATCTTGTCCATGGTGGCGTCGATCAGCGCCATCAGCCCGCGCACCGACGGACGCTGGCGCAACTGCGCCGTCAGGAAATCGATCGCCGCCCGCTCGCCGTCGCGCTGCCGGTACAGATGAGTCAACGCCAGCACCGGCGAGATGCCGTGGTAGCGCCCCAGCATGTCGTGCAGGAAACCTTCGGCGCGTTCCATCTGCTGCGAACGGGCGTAGCTGTTGAGCAGCGGCGGCAGGATATCCGGGGTAAACGCGATATCGGCCTTGATCGCCGCCTCGTAGGCCGTCACCGCTTCGACGTGCTGGCCGTCTTCGGATTGCAGGCGGCCGGTCAGCATGAAGGCGCGTACGCAATCGGGCTGGCATTCGAACGCCTGGCGCAGGTAGTCGCGCGCTTCGGCGCGGGCGCCATGCTGGCGCGAGCGGTCGGCCAGTTCGCAATAGAACTGGGCGATCATCGGCGCTTCGTCCTCGCCGGTCATCACCTCCAGCCGGCGCGCATGCTCGATCGCCTTGTGCCAGTCGCGTTCGTGCTGATAGATCGCGATCAGGTGGCGCAGCGCCGATGGCGCGTGCGCGTCCATCGCCACCAGGTCGGAGAACAGCGCCTCGGCGCGATCCAGCAGGCCGGCGCGCATGTAGTCCTCGCCCAGTTCCAGCAGGGCCACCGTCTTCATCGCGTCGGTCAGGCCCGGCCGCGAGACCAGGTGCTGGTGCAGCCGGATCGCCCGGTCCACCTCGCCGCGGCGACGGAACAGGTTGCCCAGCGCCAGGTGCGTCTCGACCGTGTCGCGGTTGTATTCGGCCAGCTTGAGGAAGACCTCGATCGCCTTGTCCTGCTCCTCGTTGAGCAGGTAGTTCAGGCCGCGGAAGTAGTCCGAGGACAGCTCGCTGACTTCGGCCCCGGACCGGCGCGCGCCGATCTGGCGGGAGGCCCACCAGCCCAGGACGAACGCGACTGGTACCAGCGGAGCCAGCACATACAGGAGATTCATGGCTTGGCCGGCAGCTTCTTGTCCGCACGCAGTTGTCGGCGGCGCTGGCGCATGCTCACGCCCAGCCAGGCGGTAAGCCCGCCCAGCAACCAGCCGATCACCAGGGCGACCAGCAAGGCAGCGCCCTTGGGCAATCGTACCTGGGCGAACGCAAGGTCGTAGCCGACCAGATCGGCATTGAGCGCGCCCAGCACGGTGCCGGCGGCGATGAAGATCACGAGGACGATGATGGCGAGCAGTCGCATGGCCAAGACTTTACCCGATTGCTCGTGACAGGCACAGGCAGTGCGGGCGATCCATGCGGCAACGATTCATGACGGCCTTGCGGCCATCGCGGATGGCGCGCAATAAAAAGGCAGGACCGACTTGCGTCGCCTGCCTTCGATCGGCTTTTCTGCATATCAACCGACTTGTCAGGCGGTTTTCTGTTCCAGGTCCTGGTTGACGCGTTCGCGCAGTTCCTTGCCCGGTTTGAAGTGCGGGACGTGCTTGCCGGGCAGTGCCACGGCTTCACCCGTCTTGGGGTTGCGCCCCATGCGCGGCGGTCGATAGTGCAGCGCGAAGCTGCCGAAACCGCGCACTTCGATGCGTTCGCCATGAGCCAGGGCATGGCTCATCTGCTCGATGACGCTCTTCACGGCCATCTCGACGTCGGCAAACGCAAGGTGGGTCTGGCGCCTGGCCAGCGCCTCGATCAATTCGGATTTAGTCATGGGCCCCAATGTCCGTGACATGAAACAGCGGGGCGGCGATATGCCGCCCCGCGTCAGGCTGATGCAGGTGATCAGTCGGCCTTGTTGAACTGCTCCTTGAGCAGCGCACCAAGCTTGGTCGTGCCGCTGGCAGCGGACGAGTAATCCACCGACGTGTCGGGCACATCTTCCTCGTCCTTCGCGCGGATCGAGAGCGCCAGCTGGCGACCCTTGCGATCCATGCCGGTGAACTTGGCTTCGACCTTGTCGCCCACCTTCAGGTGCAAGGTGGCATCGTCGATACGCTCCTTGGCGATGTCGTTGGCACGCAGGTAGCCCTCGACGCCTTCGCCCAGATCGATCACGGCGCCCTTCGCATCGACTTCCTTGACCGTGCCGTTGACGATGCTGCCGCGCGGATTCGCCGCCATGAACTGGCCGAACGGATCCTGCTCCATCTGCTTGATGCCGAGCGAGATGCGTTCGCGCTCCGGGTCCACCGCCAGCACCACGGCCTCGATCTCGTCGCCCTTCTTGAAGTTGCGCACCAGGTCTTCACCGGACATCTGCCAGGAGATGTCGGACAGGTGCACCAGGCCGTCGATGCCGCCGTCCAGGCCGATGAACACGCCGAAATCGGTGATCGACTTGATCTGGCCGGAGACCTTGTCGCCCTTCTTGTGCATCGCGGCGAACGCTTCCCACGGATTGGAGCGCGTCTGCTTGATGCCCAGCGAGATGCGGCGACGCTCCTCGTCCACGTCCAGCACGGTCACTTCGGTCTCGTCACCGACCTGCACCACCTTGGCCGGGTTGACGTTCTTGTTGGTCCAGTCCATCTCGGACACGTGCACCAGGCCTTCCACGCCCGGCTCGATCTCGACGAAGCAGCCGTAATCGGTGACGTTGGAGACCTTGCCGAACAGGCGGCTGCCGACCGGGTAGCGGCGGGCGATGGCGACCCACGGGTCGTCGCCCAGCTGCTTCAGGCCCAGCGAAACGCGGTTGCGCTCCTTGTCGTACTTCAGCACGCGCACGTCCAGTTCGTCGCCGACGTTGACGACTTCGGACGGATGACGCACGCGCTTCCACGCCATGTCGGTGATGTGCAGCAGGCCGTCGATACCGCCCAGGTCCACGAACGCGCCGTAGTCGGTGAGATTCTTGACCGTACCCTTGACCACCGCACCTTCGGTCAGGCGCTCAAGCAGCTTCTCGCGCTCCTCGGAGAACTCGGTCTCGACGACGGCGCGGCGGCTGACCACCACGTTGTTGCGCTTGCGGTCCAGCTTGATGATCTTGAACTCGAGTTCCTTGCCCTCGAGGTAGACCGGGTCGCGCACCGGGCGCACATCGACCAGCGAGCCCGGCAGGAATGCGCGGACATCCTTGATGTCGACGGTGAAACCGCCCTTGACCTTGCCGGAAATCATGCCGACGATGGTCTCTTCCTTGTCGAACGCCTGCTCCAGGTCGTCCCACACCATCGAGCGCTTGGCCTTCTCGCGCGACAGCTTGGTTTCACCGAAACCGTCTTCCAAAGCTTCGAGGGCTACCTTCACCTCGTCGCCTACCTGCACCTCCAGCACGCCGTCCTCGCTCTTGAACTGCTCGATCGGGACGATGCCTTCGCTCTTCAGGCCGGCATTGATCACGACGACGTCATTGCGGATTTCCACAACGATGCCGGTGACGATGGCGCCGGGCTTCAGCTTGGAGATAGCCTGTTGGCTCTGTTCAAACAGTTCGGCAAAACTTTCAGTCATGTTGATTCCATAGTGGGAAAAGACCGTGATCCGTTGCGCCTGGTTGGGTGTTGCGCACGAACTTTCCGGTCCACCGGTTGAGGGTGTCTTCGGGTGGTTCCACGGAACCGACCGTCGTCACCGTTGGCCAAAACCCCCTGCCGCGGCAGGGGCACAGAAACCGTCGCGCAATCCGGTCAGGGCTGCACGACGGCAAGTACTTTCGCGACGACCTCGTCGATGCCCATCCCGGTGGTATCCACCAGCACGGCATCCTCGGCAGGCTTGAGCGGCGCAACCGCCCGCGATGCATCGCGGCTGTCACGCGCCTCAATTTCTCGCTGAAGGCCGGCAAGTGTAACGCTGAGCCCCTTTTCCTTCAACTGCTTATAGCGCCTTTTCGCCCGCTCGGCGGCGCTCGCGGTGAGGAAAACCTTGTGCGCCGCGTCCGGGAAGATCACCGTGCCCATGTCGCGCCCGTCGGCGACCAGGCCGGGCGCCTTGCGGAAGCCCAACTGCAGCGCCACCAGGGCCTCGCGCACCGAGGGCATCGAGGCGATCGCCGAAGCCGCGGCACCGGCGGTTTCGGTGCGCAATTCGTCGGTGGCGTCGTGCCCGTTGACGATCACCCGGGTCTCGCCGCCGTCGCTGGCCGCGCGGAAATGGATCTTCGTGCCCTGCGCGCAGCGGGTCACCGCCTCGACGTCCGACAGGTCCAGTCCGGCCATGCCCGCGGCGTAGCCCACGGCGCGGTACAGCGCACCGGAATCCAGCAACCGCCACCCCAGCCGTTCGGCCACCAGTGCGCTGATGGTGCCCTTGCCCGATCCCGATGGCCCGTCGATGGTGAGTACGGGAACGGCGGGAGCATGGCTCATGACAGGATCCTGGCTGAATGGCGAAAGCGGAGGAGTTTACCGCGTTGACCCCATCGGGGACGCGTGCTATCTAGCCGGTCTCCTTGTCCGCAAGCCATGTCCGATCCGCCTTATGACCGACCTTCGCCGCGAGTTCGACCAGGCTGCCAAGGACATCCAGCGATTGGCCAAGCGCCCCGACAACGACACCTTGCTGAAGCTCTACGCGCTCTACAAGCAGGGCTCGGAAGGCGACCTGAAACGCGCCCAGCCCGGCTTCTTCGACTTCGTCGGCACCGCCAAGCACGAGGCCTGGGCGCAGTTGAACGGCGTCCCCGAAGAGGAAGCCATGCGCCGCTACATCGTGCTGGTGCACCAGTTGCTGACCTGACCCCGGCCGCCGTATCGCATACGGCGCTTGCTTTCAGGTACCGAACACCGGCACATTCATACGATCGTTTGAGTCTCGTGTGGATCGCATGGATTACCCGAACCTGTTCGCCCCGCTCGATCTGGGCCACGTCACCCTGCCCAATCGCATCCTGATGGGCTCGATGCACACCGGGCTGGAGGACAAGGCCAGCGACTACGACAAGCTGGCCGCGTATTTCGCCGAACGCGCCCGCGGCGGCGTCGGGTTGATGGTCACCGGAGGCATCTCGCCCAGCATCCAGGGCTGGCTGAAGCCGTTCGGCGGACGGCTCACCCTGCCCTGGCACAAGCCGCGCCATCGCAAGCTCACCCGCGCCGTGCATGCCGAGGGCGGGCGCATCTGCATGCAGATCCTGCACGCCGGTCGCTACGGCTATCACCCGCTGTCGGTGGCGCCGTCGAAGATCAAGTCGCCGATCACCCCGTTCACCCCGCGAGCGCTGTCCGCACGCGGCGTGGAGCGCACCATCGGCGATTTCGTGCATTGCGCAAGGTTGGCGCAGGACGCCGGCTACGACGGCGTCGAGGTGATGGGCTCGGAAGGCTATCTGATCAACGAATTCATCGCTGCCCGCACCAACCGGCGCAACGACGCCTGGGGCGGCGACGCGGCCCGGCGCATGCGCTTTCCGGTCGAGATCGTGCGCCGCACGCGCGAGGCCGTGGGTCGCGACTTCATCATCATCTACCGGCTGTCGATGCTCGACCTGGTCGAGGGCGGCCAGGATTGGAGCGAGATCGCGACCCTGGCCAAGGCGGTCGAGGCAGCTGGCGCCAGCATCATCAACACCGGCATCGGCTGGCATGAAGCGCGCATTCCGACCATCGTCACCAGTGTGCCGCGTGGCGGCTTCGCCTGGGTCACGCAAAAGCTCAAGGGCGAGGTGGCGATCCCGTTGGTCGCCACCAACCGGATCAACATGCCGGATGTGGCCGAACGCATCCTGGCCGGCGGCGAGGCCGACATGGTCTCGATGGCACGTCCGCTGCTGGCCGATCCTGCCTGGGCGAACAAGGCGAAGGCCGGCCGCAGCGAACGCATCAACACCTGCATCGCCTGCAACCAGGCCTGCCTCGACCACGTGTTCCAGAACAAGCGCGCCAGTTGCCTGGTCAACCCGCAGGCCTGTCACGAGACCGAGCTGAAGATCGAGCCGACCAGCGTGCGCAAGCGCGTCGCCGTGATCGGCGCAGGGCCGGCCGGCATGGCCTGTGCCAGTACGCTGGGTGAGCGCGGCCATGCGGTGACCCTGATCGATCAGGCCAACGAGATCGGCGGCCAGTTCAACTACGCCAAGCAGATTCCGGGCAAGGAAGAATTCCACGAAACGCTGCGCTACTACCGTCATCGACTGGCGGACACCGGCGTCGACGTTCAGCTCGGCCGGGCCGCGGATGCCGCCTCGCTGCACGCCAGTGGCTATGACGAGGTGGTGATCGCCACCGGCATCACGCCGCGGCAGGTGAGCTTTCCGGGCAGCGACGATCCGCGTGTGCTGAGCTATCTCGATGTGCTGGCGCGGCACCGGCCGGTGGGCGCCAGGGTGGCGATCATCGGCGCCGGCGGCATCGGTTTCGACGTGGCCGAGTTCCTGGTCGAACCCCCGCCCTCGCCCACCACCGACGTGACCCGTTGGACCCGCGAATGGGGCGTGGATATGCAGCTGCGGCAACGCAGCGGCCTACAGCCGCCACAGCCGGAAGCGCCGGCGCGGCAGGTGTGGCTGCTCCAGCGCAGCGAAGGCCGCCCCGGCGCACGGCTCAACAAGACCACCGGCTGGGTGCACCGGGCCACGCTCAAGGCCAAGCGGGTGACCATGCTGGGCAAGGTCGGCTACGAGCGTTTCGACGACCAGGGCCTGCACGTCAGCGTCGACGGAAAACCGCAGGTTCTGCCGGTCGACAACGTGGTGGTGTGTGCGGGCCAGGAGCCAAATCGCCGACTCGCCGACGAACTGATCGCCGCCGGCATGAAGGTGCACGTGATCGGCGGCGCCGACGTGGCTACCGAGCTGGATGCCAAACGTGCGATCGCCCAGGGCACCCGGCTGGCCAGCGAAATCTAGTCCCGACACACTGACCCGACACCGCCGCCGTCAGGCGGCGGTGTCGGCCGTGAAAAAGAAAGCGCCCCGCAGGGGAGACGCATCGACATGGGTTCAGGGGGGGAGTTGAACCAGATGCCGTATTTAGCGTCGCTGCGGGGCGAGGGCCGCCGCCACTAGGGGGGAGGGGAAGTGGCGGGACGAGAGTGATTTTATGATCGACGCAATAAAGTATCTAATATATATTTAGCGCCACATTAATTCGAAATAGCTATATGTTTGATCTTCGCCAGTTGCGCTATTTCGTGGCCGTCGCCGAGGAGCTCAGCTTCACCCGGGCGGCGCTGCGCCTGCACCTTTCCCAGCCGCCGCTGTCGCAGCAGATCCAGGCGCTGGAACAGGACCTGGGCGTGCGCCTGCTGGAACGCACCAAGCGCAGCGTGGCGCTGACCGAGCCCGGCCGGATTTTCCTGGAGCAGGCCCGGCAGATCCTGGCCAAGGTCGACGAGGCACGCAGCCAGGTAGTGGCTGCCGCGGCGGGCTATAGCGGCCAGCTGCGACTGGCCTATACCGTCTCGGTCTCGTTCCATCCGGCCATGCCGCAGGCCCTGCTGCGTTTTGGCCAGATCGCGCCCAACGTGCGCCTGCAACTCAGCGAGATGTACACCGAACCGCAGTTCGCCGCCCTGCTCGCCGGCCAGATCGACGTCGGCTTTGTCCGTGACGAACCGGTGCACGCACAAGATGCCCGCGGCTTGCGGTTCAGCGTGATCGACCGTGAACCCCTGCTGCTCGCCCTGCCCGCCGGCCATCCGATGGCCGGCCGCGACAGCTTGCGCCTGGCCGAGGTGGCCGGCGATGCCTTCGTGTCGCAACCGCGCGAACTCGCCGCAACGCTCTATGACCGCTTGGTGGAACTGGCGACGCGGGCCGGTTTCCAGCCCTCGATCACCCAGCACGCGCAACAGATCAATGGCTTGCTGGCCCTGGTTGCCGCCGGCTTGGGGCTGGCCCTGGTGCCGGCCAGCATGCGTACCGTGCGCCTGGCCGGGGTCTGCTACGTGCCGCTGGAAGACGCTGGCGCCTACCTGCTGTTGGCCGTGGCTTGCAGGGCCGACGACCATGCCCCGGCCTTGCAGCAATTTCTGGCCACGGTGGCAGAAGCGACCGCGGCACCTGGCTTGTGACAAGTCATTGGAGTCGTTATACTTGCGTGCTTACATTTTCGTTTAGTGTCAGGAGCTGGCCGTGAAGGTGCTTAACTCTTTGAAGTCCGCCAAGGCGCGGCATCGCGACTGCAAGATTGTGCGCCGTCGCGGCAAGGTGTTCGTGATCTGCAAGAGCAACCCGCGTTTCAAGGCTCGTCAGCGCTGAGTCCAGCCTGCCGATGCCATGAGAAAGGCCGCGCAAGCGGCCTTTTTTGTGGGTGTCCGTCAAGGCCCCGGTGGCGATGCCCCGGGGCCCTCGATTGCCGTCATGCGTAACGGACGTCGATGATTTCATAGTGCTTGACGCCGTTCGGCGCGGTGAACTCGAAGCTGTCGCCGGCGCTCTTGCCGATCAGGGCACGCGCGATCGGCGAAGACACCGCGATCAATCGCTGCTTGATGTCCGCTTCCAGGTCGCCGACGATCTGGTAGGTCACCGCCACGCCGGAGTCCTCGTCCTCCAGGTCCACGGTGGCGCCGAACACCACGCGATTGCCCGGCTTCAGCTGGGCGACATCGATCACCTCGGCGGTCGACAGCAAGGCCTCCAGTTGGGCAATGCGGCCCTCGGTGAAACTCTGCAGTTCGCGCGCGGCGTGGTATTCCGCGTTCTCCTTGAGGTCACCGTGCGCGCGCGCCTCGGCAATCGCCGCGATGATGCGCGGGCGGTCGGCGGACTTCAGTCGTTCCAGTTCCGCGCGCAGACGCTCGGAGCCGATCTTGGTGATGGGGGGGCGACTCATGCGCTGAGCTCCTTGTGCAGTTCCTGCAGGCTGTGCACTTCGCCATCGCCGTGGAAATCCAGCGAATGCACGAGCGCACGGGCGCCTGCCACGGTAGTGGAATACGTGACGCGATGCTGCAGCGCCTCGCGCCGGATCGAGAACGAATCGGCGATGGCCTGCTTGCCCTCGGTGGTGTTGACGATATAGACGATCTCGCCGTTCTTGATCAGATCGACGATGTGCGGGCGGCCTTCGAGCACCTTGTTGATCCGCTCGCAGACCACGCCATGCTCGGCAAGGTAGCTAGCGGTGCCGGAGGTCGCCACCACGTTGAAACCGCGCGCAATGATTTCCCTGGCCACCGGCAGCAGGCGGTCCTTGTCGCCGTCGCGCACCGACAGGAATGCTTTGCCGATCGTCGGTACCTTGATCCCGGCCGCCTCATGGCCACGCGCGAACGCGGCACCGAAGCTGCGGCCCACGCCCATCACTTCACCGGTCGAACGCATCTCGGGCCCGAGGATCGGGTCGACGTTCTGGAACTTCAGGAACGGGAAGATCGCTTCCTTCACCGAGTAGTACGCCGGGATCACCTCGCGCGTCGCGTTCAGGCTGACCAGCGAACGGCCGGCCATCACGCGCGCGGCGATCTTGGCCAGCGGCACGCCGGTGGCCTTGGACACGAACGGTACCGTGCGCGAAGCGCGCGGGTTCACTTCCAGGATGAACACCGTGTCGCCCTGGATCGCGAACTGCGTGTTCATCAGGCCGATCACCTTCAGTTCCTTCGCCATCGCAGTGGCCTGGCGGCGCATCTCGTCCTGGATTTCCGCGCTCAGCGAATACGGCGGCAGCGAACAGGACGAGTCGCCCGAGTGCACGCCGGCCTCCTCGATGTGCTCCATGATGCCGCCGATCAGCACGGTGCCCTCGGCGTCGGCGATCACGTCCACGTCGACCTCGACCGCATGGTCGAGGAAACGGTCCAGCAGCACGGGCGAATCGTTCGACACCTTCACCGCATCGCGGATGTAGCGCGACAGGTCGGCGTCGTCATGCACCACTTCCATCGCCCGGCCGCCGAGCACGTAGCTCGGCCGCACCACCAGCGGATAACCGATCTCGCGGGCCAGCGCCAGCGCCTCGTCGGCGTTGCGCGCAGTGCGGTTCGGCGGCTGCTTCAGGCCGATCTTCTCGATCATGTGCTGGAAGCGCTCGCGGTCCTCGGCCAGGTCGATCGAGTCGGGGCTGGTGCCGATGATCGGTACGCCGGCGGCTTCCAGCGCGCGCGCCAGCTTCAGCGGGGTTTGCCCGCCGTACTGCACGATCACGCCCTTCGGCTTCTCGACGTGGACGATCTCCAGCACGTCCTCCAGCGTCAGCGGCTCGAAGTACAACCGGTCGGAGGTGTCGTAGTCGGTCGACACCGTCTCCGGGTTGCAGTTGACCATGATGGTTTCGTAGCCGTCCTCGCGCAGCGCCAGCGACGCGTGCACGCAGCAGTAATCGAACTCGATGCCCTGCCCGATCCGGTTCGGACCGCCGCCGAGCACAATGATCTTGTCGCGATCAGTTGGATTCGCCTCGCATTCTTCCTCGTAGGTCGAGTACATGTAGGCCGTGCTGGTGGCAAACTCGGCCGCGCAGGAATCCACCCGCTTGTACACCGGGCGCACACCGAGCGTATGACGCAGATGGCGCATCGAGGCTTCGTCGGTGTTGAGCAGCTCGGCCAGACGCGCATCGGCGAAACCGAGCCGCTTGAGTTCACGCACGCGCGGCTCGTCGAGCGCGGTGATGCCCTGCGCCACCACCTCCGCTTCGGTCAGCACGATGTCCTCGAACGCGGCGAGGAACCATGGATCGACGCGGCTGAGGCTGTGCACTTCTTCCAGCGACAGGCCGGCACGGAATGCATCGGCCAGGTGGAATACGCGATCCGGGCGCGGCTCGCGCAGCTCGCGCTTGAGCGAAGCCAGGCCGTCCGCCGTGCTGATGTCCAACCCGGTCGGATTGAGCCCGGTCTTGCCGATTTCCAGTCCGCGCAGCGCCTTCTGCAGCGACTCGTGGAAGCTGCGGCCGATCGCCATCACCTCGCCCACCGACTTCATCTGGGTGGTCAGGCGCGCATCGGCGGCCGGGAACTTCTCGAACGCAAAACGCGGGATCTTGGTGACCACGTAGTCGATCGACGGCTCGAACGACGCCGGCGTCAGGCCGCCGGTGATGTCGTTCTTCAGTTCGTCCAGCGTGTAGCCGACCGCCAGTTTCGCGGCGATCTTGGCGATCGGGAACCCGGTCGCCTTCGACGCCAGCGCGGACGAACGCGACACGCGCGGATTCATCTCGATCACCACCACGCGGCCGTCCTCGGCGTTGATGCCGAACTGCACGTTGGAGCCGCCGGTGTCCACACCGATCTTGCGCAGCACCGCGATCGAGGCGTCGCGCAGACGCTGGTATTCCTTGTCGGTGAGGGTCTGTGCCGGCGCCACGGTGATCGAGTCGCCGGTGTGCACGCCCATCGGATCGAGGTTCTCGATCGAGCACACGATGATGCAGTTGTCCGCAGTGTCGCGGACCACTTCCATCTCGAACTCCTTCCAGCCGAGCACGGATTCCTCGACCAGCACTTCGCTCGTCGGTGAAAGCTCCAGGCCGCGCTTGACGATCTCTTCGAATTCCTCGCGGTTGTAGGCGATGCCACCACCGGAACCGCCGAGCGTGAAACTGGGCCGGATGACGGTCGGAAAACCGACCTTGGCCTGTGTTACCAAAGCCTGCTCGAAGGTGCGCGCGATTTCGGCCTTCGGGCATTCCAACCCGATCTCGCCCATTGCCACGCGGAACAGCTCGCGGTCCTCGGCCATGCGAATGGCTTCACGCTTGGCGCCGATCAGCTCGACGTTGTACTTCTCCAGCACGCCGTGGTCGGCCAGGTCGAGTGCGCAGTTCAGGCCGGTCTGGCCGCCCATCGTGGGCAGCACCGCGTCCGGGCGCTCCTTCGCGATGATGCGTTCCACCGTCTGCCAGTTGATCGGCTCGATGTACACCGCGTCGGCGGTGTCGGGGTCGGTCATGATCGTGGCCGGGTTGGAGTTCACCAGGATCACCCGGTAACCCTCTTCCTTCAGCGCCTTGCATGCCTGCGCACCGGAGTAGTCGAACTCGCAGGCCTGGCCGATCACGATCGGGCCGGCGCCGATGATGAGGATGCTCTTGATATCGGTACGCTTAGGCATGCGTGCGGGCCTCCTGTATCAGTGCGGCGAAACGTTTGAACAGATAGCCGATGTCGAGCGGGCCGGGGCTCGCTTCGGGATGGCCCTGGAAGCAGAACGCCGGGCGATCGGTCAGCGCGAAACCCTGCAGTGAACCGTCGAACAGCGAGGTGTGCGTGATCCGCACGTTCGCCGGCAACGTGGCCGGGTCGACCGCAAAGCCGTGATTCTGCGAGGTGATCAGCACGCGGCCGTCGTCCAGGTCCTTGACCGGGTGATTCGCACCGTGATGGCCGAACTTCATCTTCAGCGTCTTGCCGCCCAGCGCCAGGCCCATCAATTGGTGGCCAAGGCAGATGCCGAACAGCGGGATCTTCGCGTCGAGGAATTGCCTGGTTGCCGCGATGGCGTAATCGCAAGCCGCCGGATCGCCGGGGCCGTTGGACAGAAACACGCCGTCGGGCTGCATCGCCAGCACGTCGGCGGCAGGCGTCTGCGCCGGCACCACGGTAACCTCGCAGCCCTGTTCGGCGAGCAGGCGCAGGATGTTGAGCTTGGTGCCGTAGTCGTAGGCCACCACCTTGAAGCGCATCGCGGGCTGATTGAATGCGGTGCGGTCGAGGTCGTACACGCCCTGGTTCCACACATACGGTTTGGCGGTGCTGACCACCTTGGCCAGGTCCATCCCGTTCAGGCCGGGGAAGGCGCGCGCCTTGACCAGCGCAGCGTCGGCATCGACCTGTTCGCCCGCCATGATGCAGCCGGCCAGCGCGCCCTTGTCGCGCAGGATGCGGGTCAATCGCCGCGTATCGATGCCGGCAATGGCGACGGTGCCATGACGCTTGAGATAGTCGGGCAGGCTTTCGGTGCTGCGCCAGCTGCTGGCGCGGCGCGGCACATCGCGCACGATCAGGCCGGCAGCATGCACGGCGGTGGACTCGACATCCTCGGCGTTGATGCCGGTGTTGCCGATGTGCGGATAGGTCAGCGTGACGATCTGGCGCGAGTAGGAAGGATCGGTGAGGATCTCCTGGTAACCGGTCATGGCGGTGTTGAAAACCACCTCGCCAACGGTTTCGCCGGTAGCGCCGACGGCATGACCACGAAACACGCTGCCGTCTTCGAGGGCCAGCAGGGCAGGAATAGGCATACGGTAACCGCCTTTTGGATGCAGCAAAGTCCGCAAGCCGCACGATTGCTGGCTTGTGGAGCTTGGAAGGGAAAGGATCTGGGCGGGTGGAAATGATAAGCGGCGACGCCGTTTCTGTCCACCTCACGGAACATGAATCTTGCGATTTCTCGCCCATATCCGTCGATCGGTCGGCGCTACACTAGGCCACATTTTGCCGGAGTCCGATGTCCCATGAGTGCTGCTGTCCTGCTCGATCCCGCCCGCCTCGATCGCCCGGATACCATGGTGCAGCAGCAGCCCTTTCCGTTCATGGTCGCGCATGGCCAGTTGCCGAACGAAGTGCGCGGCGACCTGGACCGCGATTTCCCGCGCTATGCCAGCGCCGGTTTCTTTCCCTACGATCCGGCCGATTGTGGGCCGAGCGTCAATACGCTGATCGAGAACATGACGTCGCCGGCGTTTGCCCGTGCCGTCGGCCAGCGGCTGGGCATCGACGATCTCGGCCAGTACCCGACCCTGGTGACCCTGTGCCGCCTGCTCAACAAGCGCCACGGCACCATCCATACCGACAGCAAATCCAAGGTGGCGACCGCGCTGATCTACCTGAATGCGCGATGGCCGGATACCAGCGACGGCTGCCTGCGTTTTCTGCACAAGATCGACGACATCGACAGCATCGTGGCCCCGGAGCTGGCGCCGCTCTACGGCGAGTTCGCCGTATTCAAGCGTTGCGAGAATTCCTTCCACGGCCACCTGCCTTACGAAGGTGAGCGGCGGGTGATCCAGGTCGCCTGGCTGACCAGCGAAGAAGAGAAGCTGCGCAAGACGAAACGCGGAAACTTCTCGCGCGTGTTCAAGAAATTGTTTGGCAGCCTCGACACCAAGCTGGGCGCGGGCCGCGATCGCAACGCCTCGCACCGCGACTGAGTCTGTCCGGCAGCGCCGGTTCGTTCCACTGGTCCATGACTTGCTGTGCCGTCTCAGCGCAGCGAAGTGATCACGTCGTCCAGCTGCCACTGCCCCGGAGCATGGCCCGCCAGCCAATGCGCCGCGTGCAAGGCGCCACGCGCGAAGATCGAACGGTCGGTGGCGCGATGCACGAGCTCCAGCCGTTCGCCCTGCCCGATCAGCATGGCGGTGTGCTCGCCCACGATGTCGCCGCCGCGCACTACGGCGAAACCGATGCTGCCTTCGACCCGTTCGCCGGGGCGACCTTCACGGCTGTAAACCGCCGCTGTTTCGAGCGTGGTGTTGCGCGCCGTCGCCGCCGCCTGGCCGAGCGCCAGCGCGGTGCCGGAGGGCGCGTCCTGCTTGCGGCCGTGATGTGCCTCGACGATTTCCAGGTCCCAGTCCGGCAGGGCCGCTGCGGCTTCGCGCAGCAGGCGCGTCAGCACCGCCACGCCGAGGCTGAAGTTGGCGGCGCGCAGAATGGCGATGCGCTGACCGGCATCGGCCAACCGCGCTTCCAGCGCAGCGTCCACGCCGGTGGTGCCGCTGACCAGGGCCGTGTCGTGCGCCAGGCAGTGATCGAGCGCCAGCGCCAGCGCGGCCGGGCCGCTGAAGTCGACGATGACGTCGATCGGCGGCGCTTGCGTCCAGTCGTGCGCATACCGCAGGGAACTCGCCGCAGCAGCAGATACCGGCTGGCCATCGTGGACCGAACCCGGCGCCACCACCGCATGCACCAGTTCGAAGCGGGCGTCTTCGCCGAGCAGATCCAGCAGCGCGTGGCCCATGCGGCCGGAGGCGCCGCTGAGGGCGAGGCGAAGGGGGCGGGTCATCGGCGGCGCACTCCAGTGGTCGGTCCGTACATGCTAGCGGGGGCGATGAAGCTTACGCGGTGACTTTCGACCAGAATTTCTTCACGCCGTCGACCCAACCCTTCGCGCGCGGGGTGTGCTTGCCGGCGTCGCTGCTGTCGAAGGTGGCTTCCAGCGATTCCAGCAGCTCGCGCTGCTGCTTGGTCAATCGTACCGGCGTCTCCACCACCACGCGGCAGATCAGGTCGCCGTGGTGGCGGCTGCGCACCGATTTCACGCCACGGCCGCGCAGGCGGAACTGGGTGCCGGTCTGCGTTTCCGGCGGAATGCTGACCGGCACTTCGCCTTCCAGCGTCGGCACCGGCAGCTCGGCGCCCAGCGCCGCCTGTGAAAAGCGGATCGGCAACTCGCAATACAGGTCGTTGCCGTCGCGCTGGAAGATCGCGTGCTCGCGCACGTGCACTTCCACATACAGGTCGCCGGCCGGCGCTCCGGATGGGCCGGCCTCGCCCTGCCCGGTCAGGCGAATGCGATCGCCGTTGTCGACACCCTCGGGGATCTGCACCGACAGCGTGCGGGTTTCCTCGAGGCGGCCTTCACCGTGGCATTTCCTGCACGGCTTCTCGATCGCCTGGCCGCTGCCGCCACAGTGCGGGCAGGCCTGCTGGATCGAGAAGATGCCGTTCTGCATGCGCACCTGGCCGTGGCCGTTGCAGGTCTTGCACTTGCTGACCTTGCCGTCCTCCGAGCCGCTGCCGTTGCAGTGATGGCAGTTGACCTGGGTGGGCACCTCGATCTGCCGGCTGACGCCGAACACGGCTTCCTCTAGGTCCAGTTCCATGATGTAGCGCAGATCGGCGCCGCGCCGCGGACGACCGCGCCCGCCACCACTGCGGCCGAAAATGTCGCCGAAAATGTCGCCGAAGATGTCACCGACGTCGCCGAAACCGGCGCCGCCGCGGCCGCCCATGCCGTTCTCGAAGGCAGCGTGGCCGTGCTGGTCGTACATCGCGCGTTTCGAGGCATCGGACAGTACTTCGTAGGCCTCCTTGGCCTCCTTGAACTTGTCCTGTGCCGTGGGATCGTCCGGGCAGCGGTCCGGGTGGTATTTCATCGCCAGCCGGCGGAAGGATTTCTTCAGTTCGGCTTCGCCGACGCTGCGCTCGACGCCCAGCACCTCGTAGTAGTCACGCTTGCTCATTCATGCATCCACACTGCTTGCCACGCCCCTGCCCCGCATTCAACAAACAGCCCGCGCGGGGAGGATTCCTGGCGCGGGCTGGTCAATCGGCCGTGCCGATGACGGTGCCGATTATTGCTTGTCGCCCTTCACTTCAGTGAATTCGGCGTCGACCACGTCGTCCGGCTGGGCCGAACCGCCCGGTGCGGATTGTGCGCCGGCATCGGCCGGGCCACCACCCTGCGCAGCGGCGTAAAGCGCCTGTGCCACCTGTTCCAGTTTCTCGACCTTGGCTTCGATCGCAGCCTTGTCGTCGCCGTCCTTGACCTTCTCCAGATCGGACAACGCGCCCTCGATGCTGCTGAGCTGATCGGCCGGCACCTTGCCGCCGTGTTCCTTCAGCGCGCTGCGGGTGGCGTGCACCAGCTGGTCGGCCTTGTTGCGCGTGGCGACCAGTTCGTGGAACTTCTTGTCCTCTTCCTTGTTCGCCTCGGCGTCGGCGACCATCCGCTGGATCTCTTCCTCGGACAGGCCCGAGCCGGCCTTGATCTCGATCTTCTGTTCCTTGCCGGTCTTCTTGTCCTTGGCTGACACGTGCAGGATGCCGTTCGCGTCGATGTCGAAGGTGACTTCGATCTGCGGCATGCCGCGTGGCGCCGGGTCGATGCCCTGCAGGTCGAACTTGCCCAGCGACTTGTTCGCGCTGGCACGCTCGCGCTCGCCCTGCAGCACGTGCACGGTCACCGCGGTCTGGTTGTCGTCGGCGGTGGAGAAGGTCTGCGAGGCCTTGGTCGGCACCGTGGTGTTCTTCTCGATCAGCTTGGTCATCACGCCGCCCATCGTCTCGATGCCGAGCGACAGCGGGGTGACGTCGAGCAGCAGCACGTCCTTGACCGAACCGCCGAGCACGCCGCCCTGGATCGCCGCGCCGACGGCGACGGCTTCGTCCGGGTTGACGTCCTTGCGCGGCTCCTTGCCGAAGAAGTCCTTCACCGCTTCCTGCACCTTCGGCATGCGGGTCTGGCCGCCGACCAGGATCACGTCGTCGATGTCGGATACGCGCAGGCCGGCGTCATTCAACGCGGTGCGGCACGGCTCGATGGTGCGCTTGATCAGGTCTTCCACCAGCGCCTCGAGCTTGGCCCGGGTCAGCTTGATGTTCAGATGCTTCGGGCCGGATGCATCGGCCGTCACGTACGGCAGGTTCACGTCGGTCTGGTGGTTCGAGGACAGCTCGATCTTGGCGCGCTCGGCGGCATCCTTCAGGCGCTGCAGCGCGAGCGGGTCCTTGCGCAGGTCGATGCCCTGCTCTTTCTGGAATTCCTCGACCAGGTAGTCGATGACGCGCATGTCGAAGTCTTCGCCGCCAAGGAAGGTGTCGCCGTTGGTGGCCAGCACCTCGAACTGCTTCTCGCCGTCGACTTCGGCGATCTCGATGATCGACACGTCGAAAGTGCCGCCGCCCAAGTCGTACACCGCGATCTTGCGGTCGCCGCCCTTCTTGTCCAGGCCGTAGGCCAGTGCGGCCGCAGTCGGTTCGTTGATGATGCGCTTGACGTCGAGGCCGGCGATCTTGCCCGCATCCTTGGTCGCCTGGCGCTGGCTGTCGTTGAAGTAAGCCGGCACGGTGATCACCGCTTCGGTGATCGTCTCGCCGAGATAGTCCTCGGCGGTCTTCTTCATCTTCATCAGCACTTTCGCGGCGATTTCCTGCGGCGCCATCTTCTTGCCGTCGGAGGTCTGCACCCAGGCGTCGCCGTTGTCGTGCGCGATGATGCCGTAAGGCACGATGTGCAGATCTTTCTGTACTTCCTTGTCGGTGAACTTGCGGCCGATCAGGCGCTTCACCGCATAGAAGGTGTTCTTCGGGTTGGTCACGCCCTGGCGCTTGGCCGAGGCGCCCACCAGCACTTCGCCGTCCTTGGTGAAGGCGACGATGGAGGGCGTGGTGCGGTCGCCTTCCGAATTTTCGATGACCTTGGTCGTGCTGCCGTCCATCACGGACACGCAGGAGTTGGTTGTGCCCAGGTCGATACCGATGATCTTGCCCATGCGTATGCTCTCCAAATCTATTTGCGGCCCCCGCGGCCGCGCTGGTTTTCAGATGGGGGTCTGCCTTGGTGATTCAATGCCGGCAAGGCCCCGGATGCGATTTCGTGGTGTTCGCCGCCGCGCCGTTCAGCTGGGCGCAGGCGACGACGACGCTCAGTCCTTCGCCACCGCGACCAGCGCGGGGCGCAGCAGGCGATCGTTCAGCACATAACCTTTCTGCAGCACGCTGACCACGGTGCCCGGCGCCTGGCCCGGCGCCTCGACCATGCTCACCGCGTGGTGGCGTTCCGGATCGAGCGGCTGACCCAGCGGGTCGACCTGCGCCATGCCATGGTTCTCGGCCACCTTCAGCAGCGCCTTCAGGGTCAGGCCGAGGCCTTCGCGCATCGAGGCGAGGTCGCCGCCCTCGATCGCCAGGCCACTCTCCAACCCGTCGTAGACGGGCAGCAATTCGCTCAGCAGTTTCTCGTTGGCGAAGCGACGGGCCTGTTCCAAGTCACGATGCAGGCGGCGGCGCTGGTTCTCCAGCTCCGCGTGTTCACGCAATACCGTCTCGCGCAACTCGGCATTGCTTGCTTCCAGCTCGGCCACGCGTGCCTGCAGGCTCTCCAGCTCAGTGGTCGTCGACTCGGCGGGCTGGGCCTGGGTCGGCGCCTCACCCGGCGACTGCGGATCGTTGTTCTGCATGCTCACTCCAAACGATTGTCGTGGCCGGCACGGATGCCGACCGTCAAAATTTGCGAGAAACCCCGCCTCCCGCTGCGGTTATAGGGTCGTGGCGGCGCGATTCAAGGCATCGCTGAGCAATCCGGCGGTGGCCTGCACCACCGGGATCACCCGCTCGTAGGCCATCCGGGTCGGGCCGATCACGCCGACCGCACCGAGCACGCGCCCCTGCGCGCCGTAGCTGGCAGTAACCACGCTGCAGCCGTCGAGGGCGGTGAAGCCGGATTCCTCGCCGATGAACAGGCGCACGCCCGGCGCCCGGGCGCACACTTCCATCAGCTGCAGCAATTCATTCTTCTGCTGGAACGCCTCGAACAGCTCGCGCAGGCGCTGCATGTCGGCCAGCTCGGAGTAGCCCATCAGGTTGGTCTGTCCGCTGACCAGCACGTCCGGACCGCTGGAGCCATTCGCCGGCGGCGCGAACGAGGCGGTGGCCAGTTCCATCGTGCTGGCCAGCAGCTGGTTCAGCTCACTGCCGGTCTTGCGTACTTCGGCCAGCAGGTGGGCGCGGATGTCGTCCACGCGCAGGCCGGCGAAGTGACTGTTCAGGTAGTTCGCAGCCTGCTCCAGCTCGCGGCCGTCGAGCGGCCGGGCCAGTTGCACGATGCGGTTCTGCACCTGGTTGTCGCTGAACACCAGGATCACCAGCACCCGTGCATCCGGCAAGGCCACGAAATCGATATGCCGCAGCGGAAAGTCGGCCTGACGAGGCACCGTGACCACCCCGGCGAAATGGGTCATCGCCGACAGCAGGGTGGAGACATTGCCGAGCAGGTCGCGCGTGGTGGTCGGTCCCGGTGGCAGCTCGCGCTGCAGGCGGGCCATTTCCGCGCGAGGCAGCGGCTGCAGCTCGATCAGGCTGTCGACGAACAGGCGCAGGCCGCGAGGTGTCGGTACGCGCCCCGCCGAGGTGTGCGGCGAGGCGACCAGGCCGGCATCTTCGAGATCGGCCATGATGTTGCGGATCGTCGCCGGGCTCACGTCCAGGCCGGACGAACGCGACAACGTGCGCGAGCCCACCGGCTCGCCGTCGACCAGGTACTGGGCGATCAGCGTGCGCAACAGGCTGCGCGCGCGTGAGTCGAGGTCGTGGCCATGCGGGTTGATCATGCTGTTGTAGCAATCCTTGAGACCCGACAGAAATAAGGTCTGCGCGCGCGGCTTGCAAGTGGAACGTATCCAGGAGCCATCCGGCTGCCGCTACAATCCCACCACCCCATCATCAACCTGCCCATGCTCACTTCGCTCTACGTCCGTCATTTTGCCGTCGTCGAAGCCGCCGAGGTTGCGTTCGGCCCGGGCCTGACCGTGGTCAGCGGCGAAACCGGCGCCGGCAAGTCGCTGCTGGTCGACGCGCTGATGTTGCTGGCCGGCGCCCGCGCCGACAGCGGCATGGTGCGCGCCGGCAGCGATCGCGCCGAACTGGCGGCCGAGTTCGACCTGGCCGACCTGCCCGCGGCCCGCGACTGGCTGCAGCGCGAAGAACTGGATGAAGACGGCGGCTGCCAGTTGCGCCGGGTGATCCGCACCGAAGGCAGCTCCAAGGCCTGGATCAACGGCCGCCCCGCGAACGCCCGCCAACTGGGCGAACTGGCCGCGCTGCTGGTCGAGATCCACGGCCAGCACGAGCATCAGGCGTTGTTGTCGCGGTCGCACCAGCTGGCCCTGCTGGACGCCTACGCCGGTCACGACGACTTGCTGGAGCAGGTGCGCAGCAGCGCCGTGCAGTGGCGCGAACTGGGCGCGCGCATGCGCAAGCTCAGTGGTGGCGATGATCGCGACCGGCGCATCGAGCTGCTGCGCCATGAAATCGGCGAACTGGAAAAATGGGCGCTGCCGCCCGCCGAACTGGAAGAACTCGAGGCGAACCACAAGCGCCTCGCCAACGCCGGGCGCCTGGCCGAAGGCACCGCCGGCGTGGTCGAACTGCTCGATGGCGACAGCGAATTTGCGTTGCGCCGCGCACTCGGCCGGGCGCACGCCGAACTCGGCAAGCTGGCCGCGCTCGACGGCAAGCTGACCCCGCTGCTGGAATTGCTGGACAACGCCGGCATCGAACTCGGTGAAGCCGCTGACGGCCTGGCACGCTATGCGCAGGACGTCGACCTCGACCCGGAACGCTACACCGAGGTCGACAATCACTTGGCTCGCCTGCACGAGCTGTCGCGCCGGCATCGGCTGCCGGTGGCCGAGCTGCACGACCGGCTGGCCGCTCTGCATGCCGAACTGACCGAACTCGAAGGTGCCGGTGACGCACTGGAACAGTTGGCGGCACAACGCCAGCGGCTGCAAGACGATTACGCCAGCGCGGCAGCCCGGCTCAGCGACGCGCGCACGACAGCCGCCGCCAGGCTCGGCGACGAGGTCAGCGTGTTGATGGCCGAACTGGGCATGGCCGGCGGCTTGTTGCGCGCCGAACTGGAACCGGCTGCCGGCGGCGAACCGGATCCGCAAGGGTTGGAACGCTGCGAACTGCTGGTAAGCGCCAACCCCGGCCAGCCGCCGCGCCCGCTGCGCAAGGTCGCCTCCGGCGGCGAACTGGCCCGTATCAGCCTGGCGATCGAAGTCGCCACCCTGGGCAAAGACACCGTCGGCAGCATGATCTTCGACGAGGTCGACACCGGCATCGGCGGCGCCGTCGCCGAAGTGGTCGGACAAAAACTGCGCGCGCTGGGCGCACAGCGCCAGGTGCTGTGCGTCACCCACCTGCCGCAGGTGGCCGCCCAGGGCCATGCGCACCTGCGGGTCAGCAAGCACAGCGACGGCGACTCCACCCGCACGCAGATCGAAAGGCTCGATGCCGCTGGCCGCCGCGACGAGCTGGCACGCATGCTAGGTGGCGTCGAGATCACCCGCGAGACGCGGGCTCATGCGAAGCAGATGCTGGAGCGGGCGCAGACCGCCTGATGCGGCGCCCCGGCGTTACCCGGCCGGCGGCAGCATCCCGCGTTCGGTCGCCATCCGGTACAGGTCCAGTTCCGAACCTGCGCCCAGCTTGCCCATCAGGCTGGCGCGGTGGATGTAGACCGTCTTCTGGCCGATCCCCAGTTCCGCCGCCACCTGCTTCGGGGCGCGGCCGCCGGCCAGCAGCAGGAACACCTCGCGTTCGCGCGTGGTCAGCCGGTTGATCGGGTCCAGCGCCGCATTCGGCCGGTCGGCCCGGCGCTGGCGCAAATCCGAACTGAGAAAGCACTCGCCCTGCATCACCGCGCGCAGGCCGGCCACCAGTTCCTCCGGCGCCACGCCCTTGGTGACGTAACCGCTGGCGCCGCGGCGCAGTGCCTCGGACACGTACGGCTCGCCATCGTGCATGCTCAATACCACGATGTGGGTTTGCGAGTGGACGCTGAGCAGATGTTCGATCAGCGGCAGCCCGCTGCCGTCAGGCAAGGACAGATCCAGCGCGACCAGGTCGGGACGCCAGTGACTGACCGCCTCGACCGCATCGTCGGCGCTGCGGCACTCGGCTACCACGTCGAGATCCGACTCCATCTCGATCAGCCGCTTGAAGCCCTCGCGAACGATGGCATGGTCATCGACCAGAACAATGCTGTACATCCCGCTACTTTACACAGGGACTTCACGGTTGTGCACACCCGGCTTGCCGGCGACAAGGCCGGCCACCACGCTGCTGTGCGCATGTAACATCCGCGCATGCGCCTGAAACCCCTACGCCTGCCCGACTCCGGCCCCTTGCTGGCTGCCGGCTACTTGCTGTTGTGGCTGCTGTTGTGGCTGACCGTGCAGCCGTACTGGATGCTGCCGTATGGCCTGCGTTTCGGTGCCCTGTTGCTCACCCCGGTACGCTACTGGGGCTGGCTGCTTGGGGCCGAACTGGTCGCCACCGCCGGCATCAGCGTGACCCATGGCCTGCCGCTGGGTTGGTTCGGTTTCGCCGTCGACGAATTGCCCGAGCCGCTGGTGATGGCTGCCGGCCTGTGGCTGCTGCGGCGGTTCAACCTGCACGCCAGCCTGCACAGCCCGCAGGAGGTGACCCGCCTGCTGCTTTCGGTGGTGCTGGTGGTGACCGCAACCACCGCCGTCGATGCAGCGCTGCTGGCGCTGGTCAGCACGCCGAGTTCGCCCGAATTGATGATCCGCGTACTCGGCGAGGAACTGCTCAGCCATTACCTCGGCATCCTGCTGATCGTGCCGCTGATGATCATGCTGTTGCGTACCCGGATCGAGCAACGCGCCCTGGCCAGCTTGTTCATGGATGGGCTGCTGGTGATGTTGCCTTCCATGACGATCCTGCTGGTGCTGTCCGAGCAAGCCGCGCCGCAACCGCAATTCGCCCGTGTACTGTCGTTGGCGCCGGTGTTGTTCTTCGCGTTCCGCCACGGCTGGCGCGGCGCCAGCCTGGCCATGCTGATCACCAGCCTCGGCATGACCCTGGTCGACCAGCACCTGGGACATGCCCCGTCGAACGCCGCGGCCTACCTGTTTCTGGCGGTGGCCGGCACCGGCGCGCTGATGCTGGGGTCGGCCACCGACGCGTTGCGCCGAAGCAGCGAGCGGGTCGCCGAGCAGAACGTCTATCTGGGCGCGGTCAACCGCCGGCTGGACCAGTTGGCTCATCAATTGCGCGACGCCGCCCGCGGCAACCTGCAGGCGGACGAGAACCAGCGCCGACACCTGGCTGCCGAACTGCACGACGAACTGGGCCAGAACATCACCGCGATCCAGACCCACGTGAAACTGGCCCAGGCGCGCCTGCACCAGGCCGGCATGGAAGACATCAGCACCTCGATCAACACCATCCTGGCGCATATGCGGCGCGCCCTGCACCGCCTGCTGGACGACCTGCGCCCCGCCGTGCTGGATGAGTTCGGATTGCTGCGCGCCCTCGACGAAGGCCCGATCCGCGATCTGCTGAACACTGCAGGGATGGCCTACCGCACTGAGTTGCACGGCGACCCGCGCCTGCTGGACGACGACACTCGCACCGCGATCTACCGGCTGGTGCAGGAAAGCGCGACCAATGCCGTCAAACACGCCAAGGCCAGCGAGTTCAGGCTGCGCCTGCGCATTGGCGAACGCCAGGGCATCGCGGTGGCCTTGCTCGACCTGCGCGATGACGGCGCCGGTCTGCCCAGCCGACTGCCGCGGGGCGGTCGCGGCCTGCAAGGCATGCGCGACCGGGTCACCTCGCTCGGCGGGCAATTCCGCCTGCGCCCCGCCCCGGCCGGTGTCCACCTGCGAATTTTGCTGCGCGGCAACAACCATCCTTCCGAAAGCAACCGGCAGAACTAGGAATTTTTCCGATACCGGAAACGTGAAGCCCTCGTTAGGATCCTTCCATCGATGTGGGGGAGCCACCATCGCAAGATGGTGGATCAGAGTCACCGTGGGGACGGGGGCTCTGAAACAACGGCAGGATGCCGTTTCGCCGCTACCTGGCGAGAGTCAAAGGCAACAGCGAGCCATTCGCATTGCCGGCCGACAGGTAGGGGAGCAGCCGCGGGCGGACAGGAGTCCTCCTCGCGGCTTTTTTATGCCCGCTTTTCACCGCCAGGCATTCCGGGCACACTCAAAACAGTGGCGACTCTTCAGCCTTTGCGAGGGGCGCGCTGCTTCGGCCGCACGTACAGCACCAAGCTGTGGTCCTCGATCACGTAGCCGTGCTTGGCCGCAATCTCGTGCTGCAGGCGCTCGATCTCCTCGCTGACGAACTCAATCACTTTCCCGCTGTCCACATCGATCATGTGATCGTGATGTTTGCCGCGGTCGAGTTCGTAGACAGCCTGACCACCTTCGAAATTGTGCTTGACGATGATGCCTGCCGCCTCGAACTGGGTCAGCACGCGGTACACCGTGGCCAGGCCGATGTCTTCCTGGTGGGCAAGCAGTTTCTTGTAGACGTCTTCGGCGGTGAGATGCTGTACGCCCTCCTCGTCGAAGATTTGCAGGATGCGCATGCGCGGATGGGTCACCTTGAGGCCAACCCTGCGCAGCTCTTTGGTTTCCTGTTCCATGACCCACCCCCGCACACGGCGTTTCCGAGCCGGTAGTGTATCATCCGACACCTTCATGATCCGGACGCAACACGCATGCAAAAGCTGATTATCCTGCTGGTTTTCGCCATGCTGGCGCTCTCCATGGCCGGCTGCCATATCGTCTACAAACCCGACGTGCAGCAAGGCAACCTGCTCGACAAGAAAACGGTAGATCAGCTCAAGCCCGGCCTGACCAAACACCAGGTACTGGTGCTGATGGGAACCCCCTCGGTGAGCACGCCGTTCGACCAGAGTCGTTGGGACTACGTGTCGACCCTGTCGCACCGTGGTGGCGCCATGAAAGTGCGCACGTTCACTCTGACCTTCAACAACGACACGCTGGTGCGCACCGAGGGCGATTTCTTTGCGCAGGATGCCCAGCAGTTGGTCAAGGACAGCAAGAAGTACAACGCCGGCTATCCGGTCAATGAGACCCAAGGCGACAAGAGCACGTCGCCGGACGACAAGAAGAACGACGGCGGCTTCGGCCAGGGCAGCAACCCGCAGGGCGGCAACCCGGGCAGCAACGACGGCCATTGATCGGGGCGGTTCCTCCGGCCCGGTCGGCTTTCAGCGGGCGCGCCGACGGCGAGCCTCCATCGGATCAAGCAGCAGCGGTCGGTAGATTTCGATCCGGTCGCCTTCCCGCACGAGACGGTCCGGCGCCACTTTTCGCGCGAAAATGCCGAGGCGAGCTGGATCGATCACCCCGTCCGGAAGCATGGCGACGATTCCCGAGGCATCGATGGCCTGCATCACCGTGCTGCCATCGGCGAGCTCGACCCGGCGCTGGATCGGTTGCTCCGTCCCTGCGTAAACCACTTCGACGCGGATCGTGCCCTCAGCCATAGACACGCTCGGCTTCGCGGCAGAAATCATCCACCATGCGCCCGGCCAGCCCCTGGAAACCCAGCTTCAGCGCGCTGCCACCGAGCCGGCCGGCGTAATCGAAATCCAGCGCAAACGCGACCTTGCAGCCGGCATCGCCGAGGGCGATGAAATCCCACACGCCTTCAAGGCTGCGGAACGGGCCGTCGACCAGATCCATCCGCAGGCGCCGCGGCGGATCGATCGTGTTGCGCGTGGTGAAGCTCTGGTGGAACCCGGCAAACTTGAGATCCAGCCGCGCCACCAGCACATCCTCCTTGCGCTCGATGACCTCGGCAGCGGCACACCAGGAGAAGCGCTTTGGGTATGCTTCAACTTCATTGACCAGGTCGAACATCTGCGCTGGCGAATACTTCACCAGTGCGCTGCGACGAATTTCGATCACGGCAACCCTCGATGGTTTTTGCATTCATCCCTGAATGCGAGGATCAAGAAGCAGCCATCCATGGCTGCACTTTTCAATGAGTCCGTTCCCAACGGGACAGGGCCGACCACAGGGCGACGCGCCCGAGTTTAACGGACATGGCCAAGGCAAAAGACAAGGACACCAAGGGCGGCGGCACCATCGCGCTCAACAAGCGTGCGCGCTTCGAGTACCACATCGACCAGCGTTTCGAAGCTGGCGTGGCGCTGCAGGGCTGGGAGCTGAAAGCGTTGCGCGCGGGGCGGATCAACTTCGGCGACAGCTACGCGGTCGTCCTGAAGAACGAGATCTTCCTGGTCGGCGCATCGATCCCGCCACTGATCAGCGCCTCCACCCACGTCATCGCCGAGGACCGGCGTACCCGCAAGCTGCTGCTGCATCGCAAGGAGATCGACCAGCTGGTCGGCGCCGTCGAGCGCAAGGGCTACACCCTGGTACCCACCGCGATGTACTGGAAAGGCAACAAGGTGAAGGTCGAGATCGGCCTCGCCCGCGGCAAGCAGGAACACGACAAGCGCGACACCGAAAAACAGCGCGACTGGCAGATCGAGAAACAGCGCACCATGCGTTCGCACAATCGCGCCGCCTGAACCCGCTACGACAAAACCACAAAAAAACCCCCGATCGCTCGGGGGTTTTGCATTGGGGTGGCGTCTATTGAATTGATCGCCGCAAGCCTTGTGCTGCAATGGTTTCGAGATCCGATGATTCCGAGATGCCCCCAAAGTTGCCCCCAGCGCATGCTCGCTGCCTGCAGATCACGCCACAGCTGAAGCCTCGAAGGTTCGCGCGTGCGCGTGTACGCGCGCGATGCTGGCGGGATGGGTGCTCATAACCCCCGTTCTCCCCTTTGGGGATGACAAAACTCGCTTGCCGCAGCAGGTAGCCGCTCATGCCTGCGCTGCCTTTCGCCGCTTGCCGGGGCGTTTGGTGGATGCCGATTGCAGCCCCGTGAGCTTGTTGTACAGCTCGAACAGGTAGGCGACGCGGGTAGCGTCATCCTTCCCGCTGCGATAGCTGTAGGCAGCGTCTACGGCCTTGTCTAACGCTCGGTGAGCGTCCTGCAGATCGGTGGGCATGCTATCGGGATCGTACAGATCGGCGAGCGTGGCGCCCGGGTGAGCAGCCCGTGCGGTCAGCACTGCTTGCGCAGCCTGAGCCACCGCAACGCGCTTTTCCTCGGGTACGCCCTGCGGCCAAGGAAAGTTGTTGTAGACGATATGGACGGAATAGCGATAGCGGCTTTCCAACCTTCCCGCGACCGTTCGCATCCACGCGTTATGCATCGTGCTCGACAGAATGCCAAATTGGTATGCCGTGGCATGCGGCACAATGAAAAGCAAATCACTGGCAAGCGTGTCAGGTTTGAAATAGCCAACTGGAATCAAGTTTCGCCGTTCTGAGGATACCTTTGGAATGACTAGGTACTCTTGATCCGGCATGAATTCGACATGGAACCGGCGCGGAGTGTCGGCCAGCTTGCGGGTGGGCGCGCTCTTGCTGGCGTTGCGCAGACGCCGCACCGCGGCTACCCGTTCCATAGCCAGTGGCAGCGCCTTCAAGGCAGCCGGTTCGGCATCGCCCAACCACAAGCACCAGCGCTCGTAACCGTTCAAGAACTCATCACCTCCCAACCAGCGCCGAAAGTACGGTTGCGCTCCCGGCTCACGCTGCAGAAACTCCGCCATTTCCTCTGGCGTAAAAAGGTAGTGCCCGCCGTCAATTGGCTTGTTGCCGATACCCATCGCCGGCACCTCACAAAGCGGTTTGCCGCGTCGCTGCAGCACCACGTCCGGCGCGTCGGTCAGATACGGATTGATGTTCTTTGCCGCTACCGCAGTCGGCTCGCCTTTGATGCCATCGCTGTAGACGTACAGCGTGCGTTTGGCGGGTTTCTGCAGACCAAATCCGACAATGACGCAATGAACCGCCGCAACACCCTTGCCTTCGTTGCTCCATTGAAAGGTGCGATGTGCAAAGCGGATCGTGATGCCATGCCCCAGCAACCACGGCCACAGCACGCCGGGCTGTTCGCCTTGCGTGAGGCTATTGGTCGACACAAAGGCAACGTCTACCGCGGGGCTTTGCGCGATGTAGGCAGCGGCCTTCACGTACCACGCGGCCACGTAATCCAGCAGGCCGCCGTTATTGAGCGGAGCGAAGATCGGAGCCACGTCGGCGCGTTGTCCGTCGCTCATGTACTTGGCGCCAATGAAGGGCGGATTGCCCAGCACATAGCTGCACTGTGATGGCACCAGTACGGTACGCCAGTCGGTTTGCAAGGCATTGGCGCAAACAATGGTCGGCGCCGTCACCAGCGGCACGGTCGGGCGCGTGGTGCCGAAGCGTTCGGCCGCTTCCAGGTTCATCTGGTGATCGGTGATCCACAGCGCCACGCGAGCAATGTGTGCCGCCGCATCGTCAATTTCGATCCCGTAGAACTGGTGCACGTTCACCCGGCACAGGGTGGACACGTCCAGCACGCCGCGCTGTTCGCCCCACAGCTCGGCAATCACTTCCATTTCCAGCCGGCGCAGGTCGCGGAAGGCAATCACAAGAAAATTACCGCAGCCACAAGCGGGATCGAAAAAGGTCAGCGTGGGCAGCTTGTCGTACAGGGCCCGTAGGGTGGCCTTGGTGCGCTTGGGCGCGTGCAGCTCTGCACGCAGATCATCCATGCACAACGGATTGATGACGCGCAGAATGTTCCGCTCGCTGGTGTAGTGCGCGCCCAGTTCGCGCCGCGTAGCTTGTCGCTTGTCGGTCGGGTGCTGTTGCTCCAGCACACCTTGGAACATGGCACCGAAGATCGCCGGAGAAATACCACTCCAGTCCAGCTCCGCACTTTCCAGCAGCAGCTGGCGCAGTTCGTGGTTGAAAGCGGGGATGCGCGATTGTTCCGCAAACAGGCTGCCGTTGATGTACTCGAACGCGGCAAGATCTTCGTCCAAGCTGTACTGGCGTACATCGCGCGAGGTGTTGAGTACCTGAAACAGCTCCGCCAGCATGGCGCCCAGGTCTTTGCCATCCTCGCGACTGCGCTGCACCAGCCGGGTGAACTGTCCGTTTTCGCCAAAAATGCCGGTGTCATCGGCAAAGAAGCAAAACAGCAGCCGAGTCATGAACACTTCCAGATCGTGCCCGATGAAACGCACGTCCAGCAATGCTTGATGCAGCTTGGAAACCTGATAGGCCGCCTTGCGGTCGATCTTGGATTCCTCGGCAATGTCGCCTGCCGTATCCTCCACCAGAAACGCGAACCAGTCGGCCCGCTTGGGCAGTTCCTTCAAGGTGCATTCGTGGGTGACGTCGGTGCGCAGGTCGGTCAGACGGAACCGAGCAAAGTCCGAAGTGATGATGTAACGCGGCCGCTCGGCATCCTTCAGCGCCATGAAGTATTCGCTGGCCTGCGCGAACGCGGCATTCAAGTCCTTGCCCCGGCTCTTGTGCTCCACGATCAGCTTGCCGGGGATGAAGCTGTCGATGAAGCCGCGCCCGCCGCCCAGCTTGGACACAGCCTTTTCGTAGATCGTCGCGGACTCGGGACGGATGCCGAAGCACTCGTAGAAGCGCGCCCAGAATAGCTTGGCGTCGGCGTTCTCGCGGACGGTGTGCTGCCATTCTTTGGCGAAGGCGGAAAGGCGGCGGCGAATCTCGTTCCTTGTCGTTGCGACCATGCTTGCGTGTGCCTGTCGTGGATGGCTCGATTATGCGTGCTGGAGCGCGCGGGGCAAACTGCAGACGATCAAGGGCCGCACCGCCAGCACACATGCTGCTTGGTAGATATATAAAAAGGTGTACGGATTCCGTAGCAGCAGCAGGAGCGGAAATAGGCATTTTAGGTACGGATGCCGTAGCTAACCAGCTGGCGCTTTCGGCGCTTAGGTACGGATTCCGTAGCGACTGTGACGGAATCCGTACTGGCCTTCCTGTTTTTCTTTGGGCGCTTGAAAGGCGTCGCGGGAGCATCGCGCCAGCTGCACGGCGCAACAGTCGTTGCCGCGCAATCCAGCTTGCCGCCGCATTCGTCGATCGCGTGCCAAGTCAGGGCATAGAGGCTGGCGGCATGCAAGCCACCTTGCCGAGTCTGCACGATCAATCCGTAGTGCCGCAGCTCGCGCAGCGCATAGTTGACGGTTTCCGGGCTTGTCCATCCCTTGGGCTTCAGCATCGACATGGACGCGCACAAATCGCCGTTGTTGCTGCCTCGATACTGCCGTGCCAGGTCGCATAGCAGCTTGATAGCGGAGCCGCCGCACGCACGCCAGTTCGGGCCATCTTGCACGGCATGCGGTATCAAGGTGAAGCCCCCTTGGACTTTGCGGCCTTTGTGCTTTGCTCTATCCCGCGGCTTCATCGTCGACTCCAGACGGAGTGCGGGATCATGCTGATACTTGCTCGATCAGCGCGCGAATATCTTCAACTCGCCACGCCGTGATGCGCTCGCCCAGCTTCACGGGCTGCGGGTAGCGGCCGGCTTTGACGCCAGCCCACCACGTCGACCGGCAAACGGGGAAGATGGCGGGGATAGCCGGCGCGGTATCAGTGGCGGGCTTGCCGACTATCTGCGGCAAGCGCAGGTAGCCGGTTTCGGGGAGTGGTGAACGTGCTTGCATGGTGCCGTCCCTTGTTGGCCGTAAATGGCTGGACGGTCTTGGATGTTATGCATCAGGGGCGGGATGAATAGCGGGGCAAGTTATGAAAACCGGCCCCATGCGCAGGGAGAACCTACCCCACTCCTCCGGGGTAGGTTAGCCGCCGGGCGTTTTCGGTGCGCCGCCAGACGGCAGCCAATTCGCCACTGTGGCAATGCGTTCGCGCGCGTTCGCAGATAGCTCCGGCTTGTTCGATTCCAGCCATGTGGCGAGGGCTGCTTTCGGTGAGCGTCGAGCAGTCGCACCCGGGTCACCGTGTACTGCGTTGAACGCCTCGATAGCGGCGCGCAGCTCGGCTGGATAGTGCGCGATTGCTGGTGCTGGCGTTGCCGCGCTCTTCACGCCGCGCCATGGATGGCGAAAGCCTTTCACCTCGCACCACTTTGCCAAGTCGATCACTTCAATCGTTGAATTTTCGGATAGGTGCCTGCCAAGTAAATCTGATTGGCTAACAGCGACTTCACCGGCGTCGCCGTAGCCGCTGTCAGTGTCCCAGATCAAGACCTGAAGCCCTCGAAGTCGTTGCATGCATAAGGCTTGCTCGATGAGCCTTGCCATATTTTGGGCTTCGCTAGGTAGAACACGATTGCCAACATACCGGGACCCGGGATCTATACGAGACAGCAGACACGCCGCCTCCTTGATCGTCACGTATTCGGCATGTCGCCAAACATCCCAGCCGTCTGGTTGCAGCTCTTCCCATTCTTCGAGCGGATCACCCATCGCGCACACCTTCAGCGCCCTTCAAAAGGTGCCGCGCCAGCCGGGGAAGGTGCCCGGTTTTCGGGGATCAGCCTAGGCGCGGCGTTCAACGGTTGTCGATCAGCTTGCCTTGCGCGTCATCGGCACGACGTTGCCGCCAGTCTTCAATGTGTCCAGATAGTCCGCCCAGCCGGCCATCATCTTGCGACGTTCGGCTAGATGCGCAGTGCGGTTGTACGCGCGCCCGTTCGGGTCTTTCACCGCATGCGCCAGCTGGTGCTCGATGTAGTCGGGCCGGAAGTGCAGCACTTCATCCAGCACCGTGCGCGCCATTGCCCGGAATCCGTGGCCGCTCATTTCATCGGTGGCGTAGCCCATGCGGCGCAGTGCCGATAACACCGCGTTATTGCTCATGGGCCGTTGCGGACTACGTGCGCTGGGGAACACGTAGCGCCCGCGTCCGGTCAGTGCATGAATCTCGCGCAGGATCGCCACGGCTTGTGGTGCAAGCGGAACTAGATGCGGCTCGCGCATCTTCATTTTCTCGGCGGGGATGTTCCACTGCGCAGCATCCAGGTCGAACTCCGCCCACTCGGCCTGCCGCAGCTCGCCGGGGCGCACGAATACCAGCGGTGCCAGCCGTAGGGCGCACTTCGTCACCAGCGAGCCGTTATAGGCGTCCATCGCGCGCAGCAGGCCACCGATAGCAACCGGGTCAACGATGGCGGCCAGATGGGTTTGCTTGACCGGCGGCAATGCTCCGCGCAGATCAGCGGCCGGGTTACGTTCGGCGCGGCCGGTGGCGATGGCATAGCGCAACACCTGCCCGCAATTCTGCAACACGCGGTGCGCGGACTCGACGGCGCCACGGTCGACAATGCGATTCACGGTCGCCAGCAGTTCCATTGCCGTAACGTCAGCAATCGGTCGGCTGCCCAGCCACGGGAATACATCATTCTCCAGCCGCAGCATGATCCGGCTGGCATGCAGCTCGACCCATGTTGCCGATTGCTTGGCATGCCACTCGCGCGCAACCACTTCAAAGCTGTTCGCCGCACGATCATCGCCGGCAGCTTTGACGGCCTTGCGCTGTTCGCCCGGATCGACTTCAGCGGCCAGCAACTTGCGGGCGGCGTCGCGCTTATCGCGGGCATCGGCTAGGCCAGTGTCGGGATAGGTGCCGAGAGACAGACGTTTCTCCTTGCCCCCAAACCGGTACTTCAAACGCCACCACTTGCCCCCAGCCGGCGAGACTTCCAAGTACAGCCCGCCACCATCAAATAGACGCTGTGTCTTGTCGGTTGGCTTGGCCTTGCGGATAGTGACGTCGGAAAGTGTCATGGGGGCAACCCTTGCACAGATAAGTGCTGTTGCCCCCGATGTTGCCCCCAGTTGCCCCCGGATTGCAATGGATCAGCTTGGACGGTATCAGGCACAAAAAAGGCCGGAACCGTTGCTGTTGCTAGGGTTACCGGCCTTCGTTGGACTGCGTTGGAGCTTGTAATGGTGGAGGTGGCGGGAGTCGAACCCGCGTCCGAAGGCGTTAAATGCCCGGATCTACATGCTTAGCTCACCGTTCGATCTCGTTCCGCGACAAGCACGATGGGCGAAGCGCACCGCGGAACCAGCCTGATTGATTTAGCCTAGAACCGCCAGGCGGCAGCGTTCGGCGATCTCATGATAATGACCCTACACCGACGAGCATGAGCACAAGCGGGTTCGGGGCTTACGCCTTAAGCGGCGAGAGCGTAGTTGTCGTCGTTGGCAACTATGAGTTTGCTGCTGGATTAACGAGGAAAGCTGCCCCCTCGGCATGCACCAAGTCATCTCACTACCCCCGTCGAAGCCAGGACACCCCCGGGGAAAACGATATGACCACACCAGTATATGGGGGCAATGGTCGCCACAGCAATGTCGCCCGATGCAGTCAGCGCGAAAACAGCGACGCTGGATGCACACTGCGCAAACATTGATCATTCTTGAGCGCGGTGTTGTTCACGCGTTGAAGCAACGTCTATACTTGGTGGCTTACATGACCCTGTACCCGTCGCACTCGTGGGAATGATCTCGATGACTCGATTGCAATTGCTTGGCCTGGCCGTGGCCACTGCCCTCTTCGCCGCCACCAGCGTTCATGCTGAAGGCGACAAGGCTGCCGGACGCAAACTCATTTATACGTGCGCTGGTTGCCATGGGGTACCTGGCTACACCAACGCCTATCCGCAGTACCCGGTGCCGAAGATCGCTGGCCAGAACGAGCAGTACATCGTCAATGCGCTGCAGGGTTACCAGAGCGGCGACCGCAAGCACCCGACCATGGATGCGCAGGCACAGAGCCTGTCCGCGACGGACATCCAGAACATTGCCGCCTATCTTTCCAGCCTCGCCAAGTAAGTTGCCAAGGACTTTCCGCATGAAACGTGCGATTACCCTGCTTTCATTCGGCGCCATCCTGGCGTTCGCCTCCACCCAGTTGCTTGCCACCGGCAACGCCGAGAACGGCAAGCAGAAAGCGGCCACCTGCTTCGCCTGCCATGGTGTCGACGGCAATTCGATCGACCCGCAGTACCCGCGCCTCGCCGGCCAGTACAACCTGTACCTGCAGCATGTGCTGCACGAGTACAAGGACGGCCAGCGCAACAACCCGATCATGAAGGGTATGGTGGCCACCCTGTCCGACCAGGACATCGAGGACGTCGCCACGTACTTCTCCAGCCTGCCGAGCAAGCTCGATACGCTGAAAGGCCACATCAGCGGCGACAAGTAAACCTGCTGCCGCGTTGCAGGAAAACAAAGGCCCGCTTCGGCGGGCCTTTGTCTTTGCGCGATCCGGGCCTGGCTCAGGCGATCGCCGACTTGCCTTCGGCCTTGCTGTAGTAAGGCTTTTCGCCGACGGCGTGGTCGGTGGCGTCGCGTACCGCAGTGATTTCCGGCACCCGCTCGCGCAAGGTCTTTTCCACGCCCTGCTTCAACGTCACGTCGACCATGCCGCAGCCATGGCAGCCGCCACCGAACTGCAGCAGCACCACACCGTCGGCGTCGATCTCCAGCAGGCTGACCCGGCCGCCGTGCGAAGCCAGCTTCGGGTTGATCTCCGCCTCCAGCACGTAGCGCACCCGCTCGATCAAGCCTGCTTCTGCACCCGGTACGTTGCCCTTGATCTTCGGCGCGCGGATGTTCAGTTGGCCGCCGGTGGCATTCGGCTCGAAGTCGATGCTGGCGTGGTCCAGCCAGCTGGCGCTGTCGCCGTCGACATGGAAGTCGAAGCCGGCGCACTCGATCGTCCACTCGCCGCCGGCCAGGTCCGCGGGTTCGCAGAATTCCAGCTCGCAGTTCGCCGCTGGCGTACCCGGCGAGGTCACCCGCAGACGGATGCCCAGCCCGTCGATGCCCTGCTGTGAGAGAAGCCGCAGAAAGTGTTGCTGCGCGCGTTCCGAAATGTCGATCATGCCTGCTCCAGTGTCACCAAACGGGCGCCCGTAAACTTTACCGGCGATACAGCACCATTTTAGTCCTGTTTCAAGTTCCATGCGCGCTTTGACATTTGCGTGCACAACTTCGACGCTTCGCATCCCCAAGACTTTCAGCCCTGACGGAGATCCCCATGAACGCGAACGACCTGGCCACCCGGCACTGCCAACCGCGCAAGGGCAAGGAGCACGCGCTGGGCAGCGCACAAGTGGCCGAGCTGCTGCAGCTGCTGCCGTCGGGCTGGCAACTGCGCGGTGACGGCGCGGCCATCGTCAAGGACTTCGGGTTTGCCGACTTCCATCACACGCTGGGCTTCATCAACGCGGTGGGCTTCATGGCCAACCAGGAGGACCACCACCCGGATCTCGAAGCCGGCTACGGCCACTGCCAGGTGTTGTGGTCGACCCACGATGTCGGTGGGCTGTCGCTGAACGACTTCATCTGCGCCGCGCGGGTCGAGGCCTTGCTGGCGCGCTGATCAGAAGTCGGTACGCGATTTTTCCTTCATCCACAGCAGCCGCTTGCCTTTCACCGACAACACGTCGAGGAAATCCTTCAGATCGTCCGGCAACGGTGCGGAAAAGCTGTAGGAGCGCCCGTCCAGGTCGAAGCTCATGTGCGAGGCGTGCAGGAACATGCGGCTCAGACCCATCTCGCGGAAGCGCTTATTCATCTCGCGATCGCCGTATTTCGGGTCGCCAGCCAGTGGATGGCCAATGTGTGCCGCATGCACGCGGATCTGATGGGTGCGGCCGGTACCCAGCGTGGCCTGCATCAGGCGGGCGCTGGGGTATTGTTCCATTTCACGGAAAAACGTCAGTGACGGCTTGCCGTTGTCGGCCACCCGTACCATCCGTTCGCCGCCCTGCATGACCGATTTCAGCAACGGCGCGTTGACGTCGAACTTCGCCTTGGACGGGTGACCGAGCATCAGGCACAGGTATTGTTTGGTGACTTCGCCGGCGCGGATCGCCGCCTGCAAACCGGTCAGCCCGGCCCGGGTGCGGGCAAACACCAGCACGCCGCTGGTATCGCGATCGAGCCGATGCACCAGTTCCAGGTGTTCCTGCGGCCGGGCCGTGCGCAGCAGCTCGATCGCGCCATGGCTGACCCCGCTGCCGCCGTGGCTCGCCACGCCGGCGGGTTTGTCGATGACCAGGAAGTGCTTGTCCTCGAAAATGATCGAATCGGCCACGGATGCCACCAGGCCGCTGGCCGGCGCACGTCCCTCTGGCCGTTCCGCCACCCGCACGGGCGGAATACGCAGCGTATCACCGTCAGCGAGACGAGTATCCGGCTTGGCCCGCTTGCCGTTCACGCGCACCTGGCCGGTACGCAAAAGCCGATAAATCATGCTCTTGGGTACACCCTTGAGCAGGGTCACCAGCGCATTGTCGATGCGCTGGCCGTCCCGCTCGGGGCCGATCGCGACTTGACGTACACCGTGAGGTGCGTCAGGGGAAGTTGCCGTCTGCATTGAAAAAAACCTGCTTAAATAGGATACTCGGCGGGCGCTACATTCTGCCCATCGAAGTCTGGACCGGGTCGAGTGCCCGCCCGTAACGTCGGCGAGGATTGCTCCGATTGCCTTCTGGCTACCGGTGGCGACTCCCTTTCATCGTAACGGTTTGGGCCGCTGTTTGTCCGATGCCATTGCGGGATCGGGGCGGCAGGCGCAGCTGACCGAATCATCCCGACGCCGGAAACGGTGCCGTTTTTTTTGCCGCTTAACCGCAGCGGCGCGATCCCCGGCAGGCCGCCATTGTGGCGCCACCGTGGCGCGCGACGCGCGGCCAAGCCGAGGATTACCACCATGAAACGTATGTTGATCAACGCGACTCAGCGTGAAGAGTTGCGCGTGGCCATTGTCGACGGCCAAAACCTGTACGACCTGGACATTGAAATCCCTTCGCGGGAACAGAAAAAGTCCAATATTTACAAGGGTCGAATCACTCGAGTTGAGGCTTCACTCGAAGCCTGCTTCGTCGAGTACGGCGCCGAACGCCACGGCTTCCTGCCGCTGAAGGAAATCTCCCGCGATTACTTCACCGCAGGCCTGGACCCGCACAAGGCGAACATCCGCGAGCTGATCAAGGAAGGCCAGGAAGTCGTCGTTCAGGTGGAAAAGGAGGAGCGCGGCAACAAGGGCGCTGCCCTGACCACGTTCATCAGCCTGGCCGGCCGCTACATGGTGCTGATGCCGAACAACCCGAAGGCCGGTGGCGTCTCGCGCCGGATCGAGGGCGAGGACCGGCAGGCGCTGAAGGAAGCACTCGACCACGTTACCGTACCGGATGACGTCGGCCTGATCGTGCGCACCGCCGGTCTCGGCCGCGACGCCGAAGAGCTGCAGTGGGACCTGGACTACCTGCTGCAGCTGTGGAAATCGATCTCCGAAGCGGCCAACAAGCAGAAGGCGCCGTTCCTGATCTATCAGGAGTCGAAGCTGTTCATCCGCGCCCTGCGCGACTACCTGCGCAGCGACATCGGCGAGATCCTGATCGACGACGAGCCGCTGTACAACGACGCGCGCGACTTCATGCAGCAGGTGATGCCGAACGCGCTGCGCAAGCTCAAGCTGTACCGCGACGACACCCCGTTGTTCACCCGCTACCAGATCGAGACGCAGATCGAGAGCGCGTTCGACCGCCAGGTGCGTCTGCCGTCGGGTGGTTCGATCGTGATCGACCAGACCGAAGCGCTGACCGCGATCGACGTCAACTCGTCCAAGGCGACCAAGGGCAGCGACATCGAGGAAACGGCGTTCAACACCAATTGCGAGGCCGCGGTGGAAATCGCCCGCCAGGCACGCATCCGCGATGCCGGCGGCCTGCTGGTGATCGACTTCATCGACATGGACAGCCCGAAGCACCAGCGTGAGGTGGAAGATCGCCTGAAAGACGCGCTGAAACTGGATCGCGCCCGCGTGCAGATCGGCCGCATCTCGCGCTTCGGCCTGCTCGAGATGTCGCGCCAGCGGCTGCGCCCGAGTCTCGGTGAGGCGACCCAGATCACCTGCCCGCGCTGCGAAGGCCACGGCCACATCCGCGGTGTGGAATCGCTGTCGCTGTCGACCCTGCGCCTGATCGAAGAACATGCGATGAAGGACAACACCGGCCAGGTGCTGGTGCAGGCGCCGAGCAGCGTCGCCAACTTCCTGCTCAACGAGAAGCGTGCCAGCGTGGTCGAGATCGAACTGCGCCACAAGGTGCACGTGATGATCGTCGCCGACGAGAAGCTGGAAACCCCGCATATCGAGATCCAGCGCATCCGCGAAGCGGACATGGGCGAGCACAGCAAGCCCAGCTACGAGCGCCTGACCACGGTGGAAACCGCCGAGCTGCCGAAGATGGGCCAGGCCCTGGGCAGCGGCGAACAGCCTGCGGTGAGCGGCATCGTGCCGTCCAGCCCGGCCCCGGTGCGCGAGGAAATCGCCACTCCGGTCGCTGCTGCGCAGCCCGTCGCGCGCCGTCAGCCTGCCGCTGCCCCGGTGGCCCGTACCGCACCGACCGGCGGTGTCATTTCGCGCCTGCTGGGCTGGTTCCGCAGCGCGGAAGCGGCTGCCCCGGCGTCGGGGCCAAAGCACGCCGACAACAACAACGACGGCGGCAACCGCAATCGCCGTGACGAGCGCGGCAACCGCGGCGGCAACACCGCGAATGCCTCGTCGTCGCGCCAGCCGCGGCGCGAAACGATGCAGCAGCCGAAATCTGCTGCCCAGCAGCAGGCGCGCAGCAACCGCCAGCGCAACAACGAGGCGCAGTCGCGTCCGTCGCAGCAGGCCCAGGTGCAGACCGTCAAGGCGGAGCGTCAGCCCAAGCCCGCCGCAGGCGAAAACAACCAGGCACGGGCCGAACGCAAACCGAACCCGCAGCAGCAGCCGAGGGCCGAGCGGCAGCCTCGTACCACCAACGATGAACGCCCCGCCGCCGCTCCGCTGGATGACGCGGCCAAGGAAGCCGAGTTGCTGCTCACGCCGCTGGCCGAGTCGACCGCGCCGGAGTCCGCCGACAACGCAGCGGATACCGAAGGCAGCCAGTCACGCCGTCGCCGGGGCCGTCGCGGTGGCCGCCGCCGGCGCCGTCATGACGAGACCGGCGCGAGCGGTACGGACGTCGACAGCGAGCAGGCACAGGCGCTCGATGACGAAGATCGCGACGAAGAAACCACCGCTGTTCCGGCAACGGGCATCCCGGCAGTACGCAGCGAGCAACCGTCGCGTGAATCGTTGCCCACGGCCGCCGTTGCGGCCGACAACAACGCGACCGACGATGCCATCCAGGCAGTTGCTCCCCAGGTTCGTCAGCCGATTGCCGCGCAGCCAGTCGAAAAGCCCGTCGCCGCCCCGGTCGACAACCAGTCCAAGCCGGTCGTTACGCCAGCGCCAGCGACGCTCAGTGCCGCGCCGCCCGCCACGGCATTCAACCTGCCTACCCTGCCGCCGATTCCGAATCCGGTGCAGTCTGCAGCGGCAACGACCTCAGCTGAGCAGGACACCGTCAGGATCACTCCGGCGGCCGCCCACGCGCCGATTTCGTCTGCGCCTGTTGCCGCGGCCGGTGTGGATGCTCCCGCTGCCAAGGCCGAAGCCGCTCCCGTGGCACCGGCTGTCATCACCACGATTGCCGCGCTTCCGACGACGGTCAGTCGGCCGACTCACGATGCGGAGCAGTTGACAACGATGCGACCGGCCCCGGCTCCGACGGGCTCGACAGTCGCGGCTCCCGTGACTGTCGCTCCGGCTACGCCAACAACCTCGGCGGTCCATCAGGACGGCCATCCGGTCAGTGTGACGGCGCCAGCACTCACGGCCAGCGCTTCTGAAAAGCCGACGGCAGCCAATCCCATAGCCTCGCTACCACTGCCAAAGCAAGGCGACTTGCTGACCCAGCCGGTCCATGCTCACCCGGCGAAGCCGGCGATGCCGGTGGACGAGGAAAGCAAACCCGCGTCGCCGCTGTCGCACGACGAGCCCGACGCACACCAGGGTGACTCGCACGGCTGAGTCGTCGCAACATTGCGTCATCCAACGAAAAACCGGACGCGAGTCCGGTTTTTCGTTGGGGCGAGTCACGACGCGGCGATGCAATCGTCGCGTCAGTTTCCGACGTGGTGGTTTGGCGTGTCGATCAGTCCGTGCACCGTCATCAGATGGGCCAGGCTGAGCACATGATCCACGCGCAGCTTCTCCATCAGACGCTGCTTGTAGGTGGATACGGTTTTTGGACTCAGGTTGAGCTGTTCGCCGATGATCGTCAGCGGCTTGCCGCGAACCAGCATCATCGCTACCTCGAGTTCGCGGCTGGACAGTACGTCGAATGGCGAGGCGCTGCCGTCGAGGGTGGCCAGTGCAAGCTGCTGCGCGACTGCCGGGGCAAGATAACGACGGCCACCGGCCACCTGGCGCACGGCAGACACCAGCTCGCCGGCGCTGCAGCCCTTGGTCAGGTAGCCGAGCGCGCCAGCATCGAGCAGGCGCTTGGGGAAACGTGCGTCATCGACCACCGTCACGATGACGACATGCGTGGACATTTTCGAGCGGCACACGCGTTCGGTGAGTTCGATCCCACTCATGCCGGGCATGTGCACGTCGACCAGGGCGATGTCCGGCGCCAGCGTCCGGATCAGCTGCAGGCCATCTTCGGCACTGCCCGCTTCGCCGCTGACACTGATGTCCGGCTGTTGCTGCAAGATCATTCGAAAGCCGGTGCGAACCAGCTCGTGATCATCCACCAGGACCACATTGATCACTTGACGCCCTCCTTGGTTGGGCTGCATGAAATTAGGCCGCACGGCGCCTCATTGCAAGCAGTTCGGTACTTCCGTTGCATGGCGCGAGAACCGGCTGCAGCGTACCGTCGGCGGCGGCACGCGGGTACGGTGGCGCGGCATCATGGCGCGATATGGACCCCAGGTCGAAAGATGCTCAGGCGGCCAGCGCGGCGGCCGCGTTGCTTTTGCTTTCGTCGCCATCATCGGCATAGCGCGCCAGCACGATCGCGGAAATCGGCCCCGGCATTTCCACCCGGACCTGGCGCCCGAGGCGCTGATGCTCGTCGCGAGCCATTTCCCGGGCAAGCTTGATCGCCGCCCCCAGCTGCAGGTCACTGAACAGCGTGGTCCGACAGCGGCAGACACGCCAGTCGCCCGCGGCCGATTGCTCCAGCGAAATCGTCACCATGACACCCACTCCCCTTCCGGTGAGGAACCTGGCAGCGACACGACCGATCGGTCATCCGGTGCCTTTATCGTCTGGGCGTAATGTGTCACGGCCGCAAGGCCCGATATGTCGGCCGCCACCCACACTCGTTGTGCGGGAAGCACCGTGCAACTGCCCCGCTGGCTGCCCGATGTTCAGAAGGTTCGAGTCCCCTCTTGGGCCCCATAGCGAGCCCAACGAGGCTGGATGCCACGACGCAAACAAAAAAACCGCCAACTGGCGGTTTTCCTGTCTGCTGCGGCTTCGGCGATTGCTCACTGAAACCCTGTATTGGTGCCCAAGAGGGGACTCGAACCCCTACGACTTGCGTCGCTACCACCTCAAGGTAGTGCGTCTACCAGTTCCGCCACCTGGGCAGGTGTGTTGCTTAGTGCTTGGCCGGCGGCTTGGTGGCTGCCGGCACCTCGCCCTGACTCTGGGTCGGGGCGGGGGTTGCCGCTGGCGCAGCGGCCGGAACGGCGTTGTTGTTTGCAGCGGGAACCGCCGACGGTACTTCCGAGCCACCCGCCGGTGCGGCCGGAGTTGCCTTGCCGGCAGCCGGCTTGTCGGCGAGCGCGCCCATCACGCCCAGATCTTCCGTATTGGTGTGCGGCACACCGTTGCCATGCAGGTAGATGCCCATGCCAAGGCTGAGCAGGAAGAACAGGCCCGCAAGCACGCCAGTGGCACGTGTCAGGAACGTGGACGAACCACGCGCACCGAACACCGTGGCCGATGCGCCGCCGCCGAAGCCCGAGCCGGCATCGGCGCCAGCGCCGTTCTGCAGCAGGATCAGCACGATCATCGCCGCAGCGATCAGAATGTAAAACACGCTGAAAATGACGAACATAAGGTTTCTATTGAGCCTGTAGCGCCTGATGCGCCGCGGCGCAGATTCCAAGGAAGTCGGATGCGGTCAGAGAGGCACCGCCGATCAGCCCTCCGTCCACGTCCGCCTGCGCGAACAATTCCGCGGCATTGGCCGCCTTGACGCTGCCGCCGTAAAGCAGTCGGGTCAGACGGGCAATCATAACATCTTCCTTTTCCAGTTGGCTACGAATGAAGGCGTGCACTTGCTGTGCCTGCTCCGGGCTGGCGGTGTGGCCGGTGCCGATCGCCCAGACCGGCTCGTAGGCGATTACCGCCGTGTCGAAACTGGCCACGCCATTGAGCGCCAGCACGGCCTGCAGCTGCCGTGCGATGACCGCTTCGGTTTCATCGGCTTTACGCTGTTCCAGGGTCTCGCCCACGCACAGGATCGGCGTCAGGCCGCCGGCGCGGGCCGCAGCGAACTTGCGCGCGACCAGTTCGTCGCCTTCGCCGTGATACTGGCGGCGCTCGGAATGGCCGACCAGCACCCAGCGCGCGCCGATATCCGCCAGCATGGCGGCGGAGACTTCGCCGGTATACGCGCCCTGCCCCTCATGCTCGCTGACGTCCTGTGCGCCCAGGCCCAGGCCGGAATCGGCATGCTGCCAGGCCAGTTCGGCCACGTACGGAAACGGCGGGAATACGGCCACGTCGATATCGTCCGGCATGCCGGCGGCGATGTCGTTCACCAGGGCCTTGGCCATCGAACGGCTGCCGTGCATTTTCCAGTTGCCGGCGACGAATTTCTTGCGCATGTGCTGCTTCCGTTGCGGTCAAACCGCAAGCTTACCGACGCCCCCGGATATGGGCAAACCCGCACTGCCCACTGGCGCCAATCGGCCGGCCCGGTCAAGAATGACGATTTGCCACACGGAACGCCGCATGTCGCCTCCCCGCCCGCTCAGCCTGATCACCGGCGCCTCGTCCGGCATCGGCGCCGCGTTTGCCCGGCAACTTGCCGCACTCGGCCACGACCTGGTGCTGACCGCGCGCCGCGCCGACCGGCTGGAAGCTCTCGCCGCTGAACTCCGCGGACAACATGCCGTCCAGGTCACCGTGTTGCCGCACGACCTCGCTGACCCGGCCACGCCACAGGCGCTGTGCGATGCACTGGAACAGCGTGGCCTGCAGGTGGACTGGCTGATCAACAACGCCGGTTACGGCGTACCCGGCACCTTCGTCGCCAACGACTGGGCGACCCATGCAGACTTCCTGCAGGTACTGCTGACCGCGCCCACCGAACTGGCGTGGCGGTTGCTGCCCGGCATGCGCCAGCGCGGTCATGGCCGCATCATCAACGTCGCCTCGCTCGCCGGGCATGTCCCCGGTCCGGCCGGGCACACCTTGTATGCCGCCAGCAAGGCCTACCTGATCAAGTTCTCGCAGTCGCTGGCGCTGGAAAATCACGCGGCCGGGGTGCACGTCTGCGCACTCTGCCCCGGCTTCACCTGGTCGGAATTCCACGACGTCACCCGCACCCGCGACAAGATGGACAAACTGCCCGGCTTCATGTGGCTGAGCGCGGAAGAGGTGGTGCACCAGGGCATCGCGGCGGTCGAACGCGGCGACGCCGTGTACATCCCGGGCCGGGTCAACCGCACCATCAAGGCCGTCATCCAGTTGCTGCCGGACCGGCTGGCCATGTGGCTTTCCGCGCGGGAGTCGAAACGCTACCGGAATACCCAGATCTAGCTTCGCGGATTTGCGTCGTCAGCTACCGTTCTCCCGCACATCATCGGTCTTCGTCGAATGTCCCTGTTCCCTACCCAGATGCGCCCGTTGCCTTATCGCAAGCCCGTCGAAGGTCGCGATTACTGGGTGGTCGACGGCGTGCTGCCGAATGCCGACGAGGTACGCGCGCGCTGCCTGGCCAAGACCGACTGGGAAATGGGTTATCCGTACACCGGCGAAGTATGGCCGGGCATGCGCGCCATGCCCGCTTTGCTCGATGAAGAGCTGGCCGCACTGGATGCGCAGGTGTGCCGGCTGACCGGCGCGAAGAAAGTCTGGGTCGAGCAGACCGAGACCGGCATCCGGCTCAACCACAATTGCGTGCAGGTGGTCGGTTCGGTCGAAGGCGCGGTCAAGCCGCATACCGACTCATCGAACCTGTGTCGCTACGCCGCCGTGCTGTATCTCAACCCCGGCGTGCCGGAGCAGTGCGGTACCAGTTTCTTCCGCCAGCGCATGCCCGGCGGCCAGCTCGGCGGCAATATCGTGCTGCCGCCATATCGCAACTTGGCCGAGGCGCTGGGCAACCGCTTCGTGCAGCCGAACTCGTTTGTCGAGGACGTGCGCGTGGCGCATCGCTACAACCGGCTGCTGGTCTACAAGGCCAACCTGATCCACAGCGCCAGCGCGTACTGGGGACTGGAAACGGCGGCCAAGCGCATGACCGCCGTGTTCTTCTGGATGGCTTGATCGGTGCTCCGGATTCGCGGCTCTTCCGATTCCCGAATCCCCATTCCCGATTCCCGGCTAAATCAGCTTGATCTCGCGCAACCGCTGCAGCAGGTATTCGTGCGAGGTGATCGAGGCGTCGTAGCGACGCGGGTTGTCCGGTGTGATGCACGAGTCGAGCGGGTCCAGCACCACGTCCGGATTCGGGTGCAGGAAGAACGGCACCGAATAGCGCGGCTTGCGCGCGTTCTCGTTCTTCGGGTTGACCACCCGGTGCGTGGTGGACGGATACACGTGGTTGGAGAGCCGCTGCAGCATGTCGCCGATGTTCACCACGATCGCATCGCCCTCGGTGGTGATCGGCAGCCACTCGCCCTCGCGGGTGAGCACTTCCAGCCCTTCCGCGCTGGCGCCGACCAGCAAGGTGATGAAGTTGATGTCTTCGTGTGCACCGGCGCGAACGTTCGGAATGTTGTCCTGGGTGATCGGCGGATAGTGGATCGGGCGCAGGATCGAGTTGCCGACGTCGGTCCTGTCCTCGAAGAGGTTTTCCGGCTCGCCGATGTGCAAGGCCAGCGCGCGCAGCACGCGCGTGCCGAGCTGGTCCAGCGCCTCGTACAGGCCGTAGCCGTACTGCTTGAAGTCCGGCACTTCGCTCGGCCAGATGTTCGGCGGCATCACGTCGGCGAACTTCGAATCACGCGGGATCTCGCGGCCGACATGCCAGAACTCCTTGAGGTCGGCGTACTGGCTGTCCTTGGCGGTCTCCACCTTGAACGGCGTATAGCCGCGCGCGCCGCCGCTGCCGGCGAGGTGGTACTTCATCTTGGTTTCGGTCGGCAGCGCGAAGAAGCGTTGGAACACGTCGTAGGAGCCGTCGATCAGTTCGCGCGGAATGCCGTGACCGCTGATGCAGCAGAAGCCGAATTCACGGTAAGCCGCACCGATCTCGGCGACGAAGGCGTCGCGATCGGTGTCGTAGCGGCGGATGTCGAGGGTGGGAACATTCTTCATGGCTGTAGTCACCAGGTTAGGCGTGCGGTCGATTCATCCGCCACCGCAAGGGCGGGGCACGTCGGGCCAGTCCATGGCGACCCAATACCACTACAGGTTCACGAGCGTTCGGCTGCGGATTTTACAATCCCGGCGAGCCTCTCTGCCAACTGCTGCACTTCCACCGCATCGGCCCCCTCGATGGTGACGCGCACCAGCGGTTCGGTGCCGGAGGCGCGCAGCACCACCCGGCCGCGGCCGTGCAGGATCTGCTCCGCCTCGGCCAGAGCCTGTTTTACCTCGCTGCTCGCCAGTGCCTCGCGTGCGCCGGCGGCACGCACGTTGAGCATTACCTGCGGCATCTTCTGCAGGCCCTGCCGTGCTGCGGCCAGGTCCACGCCGGAGCGCGCCAGCGCTTCCAACACGGCCAGCGCGACGACGATGCCGTCGCCGGTGGTGGCACGGTCCAGGCACAGGACGTGGCCGGACGTTTCGCCGCCGAGCACGCCGCCATGTTCCTTCAGCTGCTGCAGTACGTAGCGGTCGCCCACGTTCGCGCGGATCAGCGGCACCCCGAACTCGGCCAGTGCGAGCTGCAGGCCGTAGTTGCTCATCAGGGTGCCGACCACCGGTCCCTTCAACATTCCCTGCGCGTGCCAGCTGCGCGCCAGCACATAGAGGATGTCGTCGCCGTCGGCCAGTACGCCATGCCGGTCGACCAGCTGTACGCGATCGCCATCGCCGTCGAACGCGATGCCGATGTCGGCACCGTGCGCCAGCACCGCCTGTTGCAGGGTCTGCGGATAGGTCGAGCCGACTTCGCGGTTGATGTTGAAGCCATCCGGCTTGTCGCCGATCGCGATCACCTCGGCGCCCAGTTCGGCAAACACTTTCGGCGCCACCTGGTAGGTCGCGCCATGCGCGCAATCCAGCACCAGCTTGAGCCCGTGCAGGCTGAAATCCTCGGCCACGGTGCTCTTGCAGTACTCCGCATAACGGGCCACCGCATCGTCGATCCGGCGGGCCCTGCCGAGCCGCTCGGACGGCACCGTGACGAACTCGGCGTCGATCTCCCGCTCGATCGCCAGCTCGACCTCGTCGGACAGTTTCTCGCCGTTGGCGGAGAAGAACTTGATGCCGTTGTCGTGATGCGGGTTGTGCGAGGCACTGATCACGATGCCGGTCTGTGCGCGCATGGAGCGAGTCAGGTACGCCACCGCCGGCGTCGGCATCGGGCCGAGCAGGCCCACGTCGGCACCGGCGGCGACCAGGCCAGCCTCCAGCGCGGCCTCGAACATGTAGCCCGAAATGCGGGTGTCCTTGCCGATCAGCACATTCGGCCGCTCCTTGCCGTCGCGCGCCAGCACGCTGCCGGCGGCGCGACCCAGCCGCAACATGAAGTCCGCGCTGATCGGCCATTGCCCGACCGGGCCGCGAATGCCGTCCGTACCGAAATATTTGCGCTGGGTCATCGTGTCCATCATCCCGAAAGGTTTTTTTCCGTCCCTGCCGCTGTTTCGCCCGGTCGATCAGTCGTCGTCGGGCCAGCGCGGTGCGTTGGATTTTTCCTCACGCCGCGGCACCGTGTCGAGCGCATGCACCGCCTGCCATACCGCCAGCGCATCCACGGTGGCGGCGACGTCATGCACACGCACCATGCGGGCGCCGCGCTGAACCGCGATCAACGCGGCCGCGGCCGAGCCGGCGGCGCGTTCGGCCGGCTCGCTGCGGCCGGTCAGCGTGCCGATCATCGACTTGCGCGACAGCCCGGCGTATACGCCGCTACCGAGGTTGGCGAAACGCTCCAGCGCGCACAGCAGCGCGAGGTTGTGTTCCAGCGTCTTGCCGAAACCGAAGCCGACGTCGACCATCACTTTGCGCCGGTCGATCCCAGCCAGTTCGCAGGCGAACAGCCGGTCGGTGAGGAACCGGTGCACCTCGCCGACCACGTCGTCGTAATGCGGCTCGGCCTGCATGCTGCGCGGCTCGCCCTGCATGTGCATCAGGCACACCGGCACGCCCAGTGTGGCCGCGGCTTCCATCGCGCCGTCGCGGCGCAGCGCGTACACGTCGTTGATCATGCCGGCGCCGGCGGCCACCGCCGCGCGCATCACTTCCGGCTTGGAGGTGTCGATCGCGATCGGCAGCGTGGTGCGCGCAATCAGCTGTTCGATCACCGGCAGCACCCGGCGCAGTTCTTCCTCGGCCGGCACGTCGGCCGCGCCGGGACGAGTCGATTCGCCGCCGACGTCGAGCATGTCGGCGCCCTCTTCCGCCATGCGCAAGCCATGCGCCACGGCCGCCTCCACACTGTCGTGCGTGCCGCCATCGGAAAACGAATCGGGGGTGACGTTGAGAATGCCGACCACCCGCGCGCGGTCGAGCCGCAACGGCCGCCCGGCGCAATCCAGCACCGGCGCAAACAGATCGTTCGACATGCTCATGGCCTCGTCAGTTTCCGGAAACGGCGCCGCACTCAGGCTTCGATCCTGCCGCCCAGTTCGCCCATGTAGCGGCGATAGTGACGCAGTTCGGCGATGGAGTCGCGGATATCCGACAGTGCGGTATGCGCCGATTCCTTGCCGACGCTCTTGGCGATCTCCGGCGCCCAGCGCCGGGCCAGCTCCTTGAGCGTGGAGACGTCCAGGTTGCGGTAGTGGAAATAGCGTTCCAGCCGCGGCATCTGTCGGTGCAGGAAGCGGCGGTCCTGGCAGATCGAGTTGCCGCACATCGGCGACTTGCCCGGTGGCACCCATGCGCGCAGGAAATCCACCGTGGCCTGCTCGGCCATCGCGTGGTCGGTTTCCGAAATCAGTACCTGTCGCCACAGGCCCGACTTGTGATGCTGGTTGGTATTCCAGTTGTCCATCGACTCCAGCCGGTCGATTTCGTGGCGCATGGCGAACACCGGCCCTTCGGCCAGCAGGTTCAGGTCTTTGTCGGTGACCACCGTGGCGATCTCCAGAATCGAGTCGTTGTCGGTGTCGAGGCCGGTCATCTCCAGATCGATCCAGATCAGGTTGTCTTCGTGTACTTGGCTCATGGGCTCTCCTTGTGGGGCGGAGTTTATCAGCCCCATGCCGGCCCGGCTTTCGGCCATGCGATCATGGCCCGATGCAGACCTTCTTCTGGCACGACTACGAGACCTCCGGTGCCGACCCGCGGCGCGACCGGCCGCTGCAGTTCGCCGGCATCCGCACCACCCTCGAACTGGAAGTCATCGGCGAACCGGTGATGTTCTACGGCAAGCCGTCGCTGGAGATGCCGCCCCACCCCGACGCCTGCCTGATCACCGGCATCACCCCGCAACAGGCCGAACGCGAAGGAGTCAGCGAGGCCGAATTCGCCGCCCGCGTGCACGAACAGCTGGCGGCGCCGGGCACCTGCGGGGTGGGCTACAACTCGCTGCGCTTCGACGACGAGTTCACCCGGCAGATGCTGTACCGCAACTTCTACGAGCCGTACGGCCGCGAGTGGGAAAACGGCAACTCGCGCTGGGACCTGATCGACCTGGTGCGCATGTGCCAGGCGCTGCGGCCCGAAGGCATCGTCTGGCCGCTCCGCGAGGACGGCTCGCCCAGCTTCAAGCTGGAACACCTGGCCAGCGCGAACCGGCTCAAGCAGGAACGCGCCCACGACGCACTGTCCGACGTCTACGCGCTGATCGACCTGGCCCGGCTGATCCGCGTGCGTCAGCCGCGGCTGTGGGACTGGTACTACGGCCTGCGCCGCAAGCAGAAAGTGTTCGAGCTGCTCGACGTGGTGAACATGACGCCGGTGGTGCACGTCTCTTCGCGCTATCCGGCCAGCCGCCATTGCCTGGCCGTGATCGCGCCGCTGGCGCCGCACCCGAGCCGCCCCGGCGAAGTGATCGTGTACGACCTCGCCACCGACCCGGCCACATGGCTGGCACTGGACGAGGACGAGATCGCCGACCGCATCTTCACCGCGCGCGCCGATCTGCCCGAGGACGTCGAGCGCATCCCGCTGCGCACCGTGCGCGCAAACCACGCGCCGGCGCTGGCGCCGCTGTCGGTGCTGCAGGGCGTGGACCTGGGTCGCCTGCAGCTGGACCTGGCCCGCTGCCAGGCCCATCGCGACACGCTGCATGCCGTCGATGGACTCGCCGAGAAACTGCGCCGCGTGTTCCAGCGCGCCGCCGAACTGCCGCCGCCGGAAGACCCCGAGCTGGCCTTGTACGGCGGCGGCTTCCTGCCCGATGCCGACAAGCGCCTGCTGGCCCAGGTCCGTGCCACTCCGCCGAAGGAGCTGGGCACGCGCGCGTTCCCGTTCCGTGATCCGCGCTATGCGGAGCTGCTGTTCCGCTACCGCGCGCGCAACTGGCCCGAGACGCTGGACGCCGACGAACATGTGCGCTGGGAAAGCTTCCGCCAGGCGCGCCTCACCCGCCACACGCCACTGACCGGGCTCACCCTCGACGACTATTTCGCCCGCCTCGGCGAACTGCGCCACGATCCGCAGGCGCAGGACAAGCTGGCCCTGCTCGACCTGCTGCAGGCCTGGGGCGAACAACTCGCTGCCAGCCTCGAACCCCTCTGATCCAACCCACCCGATTCGCCATTCAGACCCGCCATGTCCCAGAGCTATTTCACCCCCGCCACCTTCCGCTTCCTGCGCGCGGTCGAGCGCAACAACAATCGCGAATGGTTCCACGCGCACAAGGACGACTACGAACGCCACGTGCGCGAGCCGTTCCTGCAACTGATCACCGACCTGCAGGCACCGCTGGCGAAGATCAGCGCGCATTACCGCGCCGACCCGCGCAAGAACGGCGGCTCGCTGTACCGCATCTACCGCGACACCCGCTACTCCAACAACAAGCTGCCGTACAAGTCGTGGCAGGGTTCGCGTTTCTTCCACCAGCGCCGGCACGAGATCCAGGCGCCGGGGTTCTACCTGCACATCGAACCCGGCGAATGCTTCGCCGGCGGCGGCATGTGGCATCCGGAACCGGATGCGCTGAAGCACATCCGCGAATTCCTGGTCGACAACCCGGCCGCATGGAAACGCGCCACGCAGAGCAAGACGTTCCGCGAGCACCTGCAACTGGGCGGCGAATCGCTGGTGCGTCCGCCGCGCGGCTACGACCCAGCGCACGAGTTGATCGAAGATCTCAAGCGCAAAGACTTCGTCGCCACCACCACGTTCAGCGAGGCGCTGGCCTGCTCCGGCGAGCTGCTGCCGTGGACGGTGGCCACGTTCAAGCAGGTTGCGCCGCTGGTCGACTACCTGTGCGCAGCGCAGGAACTGGAGTTCTAGGCAGGAACCGCCGCGCGCCGTGCGGTCAACAGCCAGGCCGCGACGGCGATCCCGATCACGGCGGTGAACGCCACGTAGTGCGCTGGCGCGAGCACGCCGAACCACTTCACCAGCAGGCCGATCAGCGGCGGCGTCAATCCGCCGAACAGCGCATAGGCGATGTTGTACGAGAACGACAGGCCGGAAAACCGCACCGCCGGCGGAAACGCCACCACCATCAGCGCCGGTACCACGCCGACCACGCCCACGGCGAAACCCGCCAGCGCGTACAGCGCGATGAAATGCGCGGCACCGGCCTGCAGGTCGAAGTACAACGCGTAGCTGCATGCCAGCAGCCCGATCGCGCCGGCCAGCAACGTCCGTGCGTAACCGATGCGATCGGCCAGCCAGCCGTAGAAAAGGCAACCGAGCGCCAGCGCGAACGAGGCCACGCTGTTGCCGAAGAACGCGCGCGCCGGTGCGACGTGGAACACCGACTGCACCAGCGTCGGCGTCATCAGAATCAGCACCACGATCGCCGCGGTGAGCATCCAGGTCACCAGCATCGACAGCAGCACGCTGGGCAGGTGCCGTTCGAACACTCGCCGCAGCGGCAGCCCCGAGGCCAGCTCCTTGCGCGCATGCATCGCCTCGAACACCGGCGTCTCGCTGAGCCAGCGGCGCAGCCACACCGCGAAGAAACCGAACACGCCGCCGGCCAGGAACGGCAGCCGCCAGCCGTGGTCGAGCACCTCGGCCGGCGTCATCCGGCTGTTGATCGCCGCGGCCACCAGCGAGCCGATCAGGATGCCCACGGTGAGTCCCGAGGTGAGACTGGCGCAGGCAAAACCGATCCGCTTCGGCGGCACATGCTCGGCCACGAACACCCACGCGCCCGGCACCTCGCCGCCCACCGCGATGCCCTGTACCACCCGCAGCAACAGCAACAACAACGGCGCCAGCATGCCGATCTGCGCGTACACCGGCAGCAGGCCGATGGCCAGGGTCGGCACCGCCATCAGGAACACGCTGAGGGTGAACATCCGCTTGCGCCCCAGCTTGTCGCCGTAATGCGCCATCACGATGCCGCCCAGCGGCCGCGCCAGATAACCCGCCGCGAAGATGCCGAACACCTGCAACTGGGCCAGCCACGGCGCGGTGTCGGGCGGAAAGAACAGATGGCTCAGCGGGATCGCGAAGAACACGAACACCACGAAATCGTAGAACTCCAGCGCACCGCCCAGCGCGGACAGCAGCAGGGTTTTCACGTCGCGCCGGCGCAAACGATCGGACGGAAAGTTGTCAACCAGAGGGAGCTGCATCGCGTGGGCATTCCTGCCATGACAAGCGCGCAACCTTAGCAGTCGCGCATGCCGCCGCCATTGTGCGGTTGCGTCAAGACGCTGACGTATGGCGCTGCTAGAGTCCATACCGTGCCGCACGGTCTGGGGGGATCAGGCGACACATCCTGACGATGCCTCGCCGGCATCACCCGAAGTCGACCTGCCTGCAGCACAGGGGGTTTGGCGTACCTGTGGCTGCAACCGGGCCGGCTCTACCCGCGGCGCTTCGCCGCTTCCAAGGGGAGAGACCCACGTGCGACGTACAACATTGATGTTGTCACTGGCCCTGGCCTGCACCACGGCCCAGGCCGCCACTACCGGCGTGGCGCTGGTCCACGGCACCGGCAGCCAGACCGACGCCTACAACGACTACTGGCAGGCCGCCATGGTCGAGGGTGTGCGCAACGGCCTGACCGACCGCAGCAACCTGCTGGTGGTCAATTGCGATTTCAACCAGTACATGTGGGACGACCGTGCTGCCGGCTGCCTGGCCGGCCAGCTCACCAGCTTCATCCAGAACCGCCATATCGATCGCCTGATCGTGGTCACCCACTCCAACGGCGGCAACGTGATGCGCTGGATCCTGTCCAACCCGACCTGGGATGCGCGCTACCCGGCCATCATCAGCCGCATCGCCAAGGTCGACGCGCTCGCGCCGTCCAGCGCCGGCACGCCGCTGGCCGACGCGGTGATCGCCGGCAACGTGTTCGAATCCGCGCTGGGCTGGCTGCTCGGCTACAAGACCGATGCGGTGCGCCAGCAGCAGGTCGGCTGGATGGCCGTCTACAACCAGCAGTATCTGCTCGGCACGGGCGGGCGACCGGCGCTGCCGGTGCCGTTCCGCGCCGTGGTCGGCACCGACGTGGTGTCCGGCTTCTGGAGCAGCCAGGCCTACTGCGGCGGTTATTCGCAAAGCGTGGGGCTGGAGATCACCCAGAACTGGCTGAGCAGCTGCTCGGACGGTTTCATCGAATGCTCCAGCGCGTCCGCCGCCGGCACGGTGTGGTTCCGCGACACGCAGAAAACCGGCGGCTCCGTACTGAACCACAACCAGAGCCGGCGCGCCTGCTTCGGTCTCGAATCCATTCTCGCCAACGACATCGGGGGATGATCGCCATGAAGCCAGGGATTCTTGCAAGCGCCTTGTTGGCGACCTGCCTCGCCGTGCCGGCCATGGCCGGTACCCACGTGCTGCTGCCGCCGCAACAAAACGACATGGTGCCCACCGTGTTGCAGGCACGCGACGCCACCGCGCGCCTCCCGACCGCGACTTCAGCGACGCCGCGGGTGCACGTGGAGCGAACCCCGCTCAGCGTGAGCTGGCCGCTGCCGCACGACGCCGCACTGCAGCCGCAGCCGCCACCGTTCGCGCGCAGCAGTCGCGAATACTGGCGCGACGTCTCGGCCAGCGAACTGCAGCAGGGCCTGAAGCTGCCGTTGAGCGCGCCCGGCGCGATCATCCGGCTCAGTCCCGGCAACGCGACGGTCGGCAAACTGGACCCGGCCGGCGTGCATCTGCAACTGGGCCGCCAGTCGTTGAGCGCGAACGCCGCCAGCAGCCAGGTCGCCGATGCCGCCGCCCTGCATGCAGCCGGCATGGACGTGCCGGCCGCGTCGATGGTGATGCAGCTCAAACCCGAACTCGGCAGCGGCGTCGTCACCTTGCAGGTGCCGGCGGCCAGCGGCCGCTACGTGGTGCACGTCTACGAGCCGCAGAGCCCGTTCACCGTCACCGCGAAGGCCGATCGCGACGACTTGCTGCTGGGCCGCGACGTGCATGTGCGCGTCGCGTTGCAGGAGCAGGACCGCGACATGCCGCTGAGTTCGGTCGGCGGCCTGCTGCGCGCACCGGACGGCAGCAGTACGCCGCTGAGCTTCCGTCGCCAGGCCGACGGCAGCTTCACCGTCGATGTCCGCCCGCGCAGCATCCCGAACACGCCGGGGCTGTGGGAAGTGCACAGCTTCACCGTGGGCAGGGACGATGCCGGCAACGAGATCCGCCGCGACACCACCACCGTGTTCGCCGCGGCCGCACCGGTGGCCCGCTTCAGCGGACTGGCCAGCACGGCTCGCGCCGCCGACCGGGGCATCGACATCACGCTCGGGGTAACGGCACGAGACGCCAGCCGCTATGCGGTCTCCGCCGTGCTGTACGGACGCGGTGCCGATGGTTCGATGGTACCGGCCGCGTTCGCGCAGTCGGCGGCGTGGCTCTCGCCCGGCAACGGCCAGCTCACCTTGCACTACGACCCGGCGAGTCTTCAGGGTGTCGGTGCACCGTATGAACTGCGCGACTTGCGCCTGCAGGACCAGCCCGCGGTGGGGTTGCTGGAACGCCGTGCGCGGGCGATGAGTTTCATCGCCCCGTAACCGCCTCTGGAAAGTCCGCAGTGATACGCACCGCGACCCCGCCCAACGGCGGGGTCGTCGGTTTCAGGCTGCCGGATCAGGCTTCGGAAAACGGATAGGCCAACACGTCGGCGATCGCGTCGGTGTCGGCCAGGCACATCAGCAGGCGCTCCACGCCGAGCGCCACACCGGCGCAGTCGGGCATCGCGTCGAGCACGCCGAGCAGGCGTTCGTCGAGCGGGATCTCGCGCAGGCCGCGCGCGCGGCGCACTGCGTTGTCGCGCTCGAAACGTGCGCGCTGTTCCACTGCATCGTTCAATTCGTGATAGCCGTTGGCCAGCTCGTAGCGGCTCAGGTATAGCTCGAAGCGTTCGGCCAGCGGCGGCTCGCCGGGACGGATCTTCGCCAGTGCGCACTGGCTGGCCGGATAGTCGTGGATCACCGTGATGCGATCGCGCGGAAACGCCGGTTGCAGCTTGTGCGTGATCAGCAGGTCGAGCCAGTCGTCATGGCCGAGACCATCCGGGCCGATGCCGTACTCGGCCAGCGGCGCACGCAGCTCGTCGATCGTGGCGTGCGCCGGGTCGATGCCCAGCCCGTCGAGGAACAGTTGCCGGTAACTCGTCACCACCACCTCGGCGCGCCGCCCCAGCATCGCCAGCGCCGCCTCGACCAGCGCGACGGTTTCCCGCATCAACCGGCGATGGTCCCAGCCGACCCGGTACCACTCCAGCATGGTGAATTCGGGATTGTGCCGCCCGCCCGCCTCGCCATTGCGGAACACCCGGCCCAGCTCGTAGCAGTCGCCGATGCCGGCCGCGAGCAGCCGCTTCAGCGGGTACTCCGGCGAGGTGCGCAGCCAGCGCTCGCGTGCGCCGGCGTCGACATGGCCACTGAAGCGCGTACTGAAACTCTCGATGTTCGGCTCGGTATTGCCGGCCGCCGACAGGATCGGCGTCTCCACTTCCAGCACGTTGCGATCAGCGAAAAACGCGCGCAGCAGCGCGTAGAGCCGCGCGCGAAGTTGCAGGGCGGCGAGTGGTTCGACGCCCATCAACCGGCCTCGTGCTCGCCGAGCAGGGCGAGCAGCTGCGCCTCGTCCCACACCGGCACACCCAGCTCCTGTGCCTTGTCCAGCTTGGAGCCGGTGGCTTCGCCGGCGATCACCGCGCTGGTCTTCTTCGACACCGAACCGGAGATCTTGGCGCCCAGCGCTTCCAGTCGATCCTTCGCCTCGTCGCGGCTGAGCGAAGCCAGCGTACCGGTGAGCACGAAGGTCTGTCCTTCCAGCGGTGCTGCCGCTGCCCTGGCCGTGTGCGGAATCGCTTCAAGCAGGCGCTGCATCGCGGCCTCGGCCTTGCGCAGCTCGGCCAATGCCGCCGGATCGGCGAGATGGTTTTGCAGGCTGGTCGCCGCCGCCTGCGGCACGCCGGCGGTGATCCAGTGTGCCGACCCACCGGCCAGCAACAGATCGAGCGTGGGGAAATGTTGCGCCAGCAGCTTGCAGCTCTTCGGACCGAGCTTGTTGATGTTGGCCATGCCCAGCAATACGCCGAGGTTCAGGCGTTCGCGCAGCAGTGGCGACGGCGCGCCCTCGTCGCTGAACGTGATGCCGGCTGCGAGCAGCGCGTCGACCACCCGCTCGTTGCCCGCTTGAGCGAAGAAGCCGGCGATCGAGGTGGCCACCTCGCTGCCGATATCCGGCAGCACGCGCAGTACCATCGCCGGCGTGCTGCGCACGAAGTCGAGCCGACCGAGCCACGCCGCCAGCGTCTTCGCCGTGCTCTCGCCGATGTGCATGATGCCGAGCGCATACAGGAAGCGCGCCAGCGTGGTGTGCTTGCTGGCCTCGATCCCAGCCACCAGGTTTTCCGCCCACTTGGTCGCCACCTTGCCGGCCTTCACCGTCTCCGGCGTAGTTCCGTCACGCTCGTCGATGCGGCGTTTCATGTCGACGAAATCGTCCACACCCAGGCCATACAGGTCGGCCGGCGAATGCACGATGTCGAGCTCCACCAGCGCTTCGGCGAAGCGTTCGCCCAGGCCCTCGATGTCCATCGCGCGACGCGAGGCGAAGTGGATCAGCGCCTCCTTGCGTTGCGCGGCACAGATCAGTCCGCCGGAGCAGCGCCACGCAGCGGCGCCTTCCTCGCGCAGCAGTTCGGAGCCGCACACCGGGCAGTGCGTGGGCATCGTCCATGGCACGGTACCGGCCGGGCGCAAATCTTCGACCACACGCACCACTTCCGGAATCACGTCGCCGGCGCGGCGCACGATCACCGTGTCGCCCACGCGCGCGTCCAGGCGTGCGACCTGGTCCGCGTTGTGCAGCGTGGCGTAGGTCACCGTCACCCCGGCCACCTGCACCGGCTCCATCCGCGCGCGCGGGGTGGCGGCGCCGGTACGGCCGATCTGCACCTCGATGCCGAGCAGTTGCGTGGTCTGTTCCTGCGCCGGGAACTTGTGCGCGATCGCCCAGCGCGGCGCGCGCGAGACGAAACCCATCTCGCGCTGGCCAGCGTAATCGTCCAGCTTGTAGACCACGCCATCGATGTCGTACGGCAGGCTGTCGCGCTTGGCGCCGATGCGCTGGAAGTACGCGATCAGGCCGTCGAAGCCGCGCGCGATACCCACCTCCGGCGAGACCGGGAGGCCCCACTCGCGCAGCTGCCGCAGCGTGGCCGAATGGGTCGGCGGCAGCTCGCCGCCCTCGACCACGCCGATCGCGTAGGCGAAGAAACTCAGGCGCCGCTTCGCGGTGATCGCCGGGTCGAGCTGGCGCAGCGAACCGGCCGCGCCGTTGCGCGGGTTCGCCAGCGGCTTCTCGCCGTGCTGGCGGGCGTAGTCGTTGAACGCCTCGAAATCCTTGTGCAGCATGATCACTTCGCCGCGCACTTCCAGTACGTCGGGCCAGCCCTTGCCGCGCAATTTCAGCGGGATCGCGCGCACCGTGCGCAGGTTCGCGGTCACGTCCTCGCCGGTCTCGCCGTCGCCGCGGGTAGCGCCCTGCACGAATGCGCCGTGCTCGTAGCGCAGGCTGATCGCCAGGCCGTCGAGCTTCGGTTCCACCGAGAAAACAGGTTCAGTCCGTTTCGTCGTCTGCTCGATGCGGCGCTCGAATTCGGCCACTTCGTGAAAGCGTTCGCGATCCGACTCACCGTCCTGCTCGAACGCATTGCCCAGCGACAGCATCGGGATCGCGTGGCGCACCTCGGCAAAGCCGCCGTGCGCCCGTGCGCCGACCTTGCGGGTCGGCGAATCGGGCGAGGCCAATGCGGGGTGTTCGGCTTCCAGCGCCTCGAGTTCGCGCATCAGCCGGTCGTACTCGGCGTCGGTGATGTCCGGGTCGTCGAGTACGTGGTAGCGGTAGTTGGCCTGCTCGATCTGCGCCCGCAGCGCTGCGGCGCGGGCGACAGTCTCGGCCGGGGCCGGGCGTTCGGTCATGCGGGTCTCCTTCGGATCTCCCCGCAGTTTAACGACACCGGTGTGCGATGGGACTTCAGCGGTGGAAGTGCCCCGCCGCTTCCGGCTGGTAGGCGATCTCCAGCACCTTCAGGCGACGCTTGCGGCCGTCCGGCGTAGGCCAGTCGATCTGCTGGTCGCGCGCCAGCCCGAGCAGCGCGCTGCCCACCGGCGCCAGGATCGACACCGTGCCGTGCGCACCGGCGGCCGCCGGGTACACCAGGGTCAGGGTCAGCTTTTCGCCGTTGCTTTCGTCCTCGAAGGTGACGGTGGAGTTCATCGTCACGATGTGCTGCGGCATCGCCGCCGGCTCGACCACGTCGGCGCGATCCAGCTCCGCGCGCAGCGCATCGAGCTTGTCGGCCTCGGCGGCCGGCAGGCGCTCCAGCAACGCTTCGATGCGCTCCAGGTCGATGCGGGAAACAGTGATCGGTGGCTTGCTCATGACTTTTCCTGATACTCGCGGCTCCTGCCGCACAAAAGCACACGCCGGAACGAAGACGCCCCGGCGCGTGTGGTAGTAGATGGCCGTCGTACCTATCTGGGCATGACTGGCAGATGAAACAAGGCCACTGTGCTGATACTGCCGGCGAAAATCAAGCTGTCATAACAGTTACCATGCCGAAAATGCCTCCCCAGACTGCCGCGGACACCCACGCCGTCGCCTCCGACGCCCCCGTGCCAGCGGCGGATGCGGCCGATTGGCGCGAAATTTCCACGCGCGAGCGTTTCCGCGGATTGCTGTGGCTGGTGGCCGCCGCCTTCTTCATGCAATCGCTGGATTCCACCGTGGTCAACACCGCGGTGCCGGCGATGGCCGATGCGCTCGCGGTCACCCCGCTGGGCATGCGCACCGCACTGACCAGCTACGTGCTGACTCTGGCGATCCTGATCCCGGCCAGCCCGTGGCTGTGCGACCGCTTCGGCACGCGGCGGGTGTTCGGCGCGGCGATCGTGGTGTTCGGCCTGGGCTCGCTGCTGTGCGGCGTGGCGCAGACGCTGCCGCAACTGGTCGCCGCGCGCGTGGTGCAAGGCATCGGCGGCGCCGCACTGATGCCGGTGGGCCGCTACGTGCTGGTACGCAGCATCGACAAGCGCGAGTTCGTGCGGGCGATGAGCACGGTGGCCACGTTCGGCCTGCTCGGCTCGGTACTCGGCCCCCTGCTGGGCGGCGCGATCGTCGAGTTCACCTCGTGGCGGCTGATCTTCCTGATCAACGTGCCGGTGGCGATCGCCGGCCTGTGGATGAACAAGCGCGACATGCCCGACTACCGGCTCGACCGCGCGAACCGCTTCGACCTGTCCGGCTTCCTGTTGTTCGGCGCCGCCTCGGCCCTGCTGCTCACCGCCTCGGAACTGGCTGGCAGTGCGCCGGTGCCGTGGCTGCGGATGGGCCTGTGCGCCTTGGTCGCCATGCTGCTGGGCACGGTCTACGTGTGGCACAGTCGGCGCACCCCGCATCCGGTGGCCGACCTGCAATTGCTGCGCGTGCGCAGCGTGTGGGTATCGCTGGCCGGCGGGCTGTTCACCCGGCTCGGCATCTCCGGCATGTTCCTGCTGCTGGTGCTGTTCCTGCAGGTCGGCTGCGGCTGGTCGCCGCTGATGGCCGGCCTGATGATGGTGCCGCAGGCGCTGGGCTCGATCATCGCGAAGTGGGCGGTCAACCGCGCCCTGGTGCACTACGGCTACCGCCGCCTGCTGCTGGGCAACACGCTGATCGTGGCCGCGCTGCTGGCGGCATTCGCCCTGCTCGGCCCGGGCTCGCCGGTGTGGGTGATCGCGTTGCTGACGTTCGCCTACGGTGCCTTTGCCGGCCTGCAATACACCACGATGAACACGCTGATCTACACCGACCTCGACATCAAGCATGCCTCGATGGCCTCGTCGATGGCCTCGACCGTGCAATACCTGGCGATGAGTTTCGGCATCGCGCTGTCCACCTTGCTGATGGAAGCGATGCTGCAAGGCCACGCCCACGAAGATTACGTGGTGGCATTCCGCTGGACGATGATCATGCTGGCGGCGATCACCGCGGTGGCCAGCCGCGTGTTCAGCCGCTTGCGGCACGATCGCCCGTTGCCCGGCGCTGCATGACGCCGGAGGCTGCATGTAGCATGCAGTCTTTGTCGAAAGTCCGGGCATACGCCGCATGCATCACGCCAGCGAGATCCTGTTCACCCTGTTCGTCGTGTTCGTCGCCGCCCAGATCGGCGGCGAGATCGCGCAACGGCTGAAGCTGCCCGGCGTGGTCGGCGAGATCGCCGCCGGCTGCGCGATCGGCCCCTCGCTGCTGGGCTGGATCACCCCGGAGCAGATCGCCACCGGCACCCCGCTCGACGTGCTGGCCGAGATCGGCGTGATCCTGCTGCTGTTCGCGGTGGGCCTGGAAACACGGCTGGAAGATCTGAAGAAGGTCGGCAAGGTGGCGTTCGTGGTCGGCGTGGTCGGCGTGCTGGTGCCGTTCGGCATGGGCAGCGTGTGGGCCCACGGCAACGGCTTCGACTGGGACCGCTCGCTGTTCGTCGCGGCCGCGTTCGTGGCCACCTCGGCCGGCATCACCGCGCGCGTACTGCAGGAGCTGAATGCGCTGCAGCGCATCGAGAGCAAGGTGATCCTGGGCGCCGCGGTGATCGATGACATCCTCGCCATGCTGCTGCTCGGCGTAGTGGTGTCGCTGCAGGGCGGCGGCAGCATCAACGCCTCGCACCTGCTGGTGGTGCTGGCCGGCGCGGTCGGCTTCATCGCGGTGATCGGCTGGGGCGGTGCGCGCATCATGCGCTGGAACTCCAGCTGGCTGGACAGGCCGCTGGGTCCGCATTCGCCGCTGATGATCGTGCTGGCGCTGTGCCTGGGCCTGGCCTGGCTGTCCACCCAGTTCGGCCTGGCCGCCATCATCGGCGCGTTCCTGGCCGGCATGATCGCCTCGGAAACCCGCCAGCAGCACACCCTGGAAAAACAGACCCAGCCGCTGCTGGCCCTGCTCACGCCATTCTTCTTCGTGGTCACCGGCAGCAAGGTCGACCTGCACGAGCTGGCCAGCGCGGACGCCCTGCTGATGCTGGCCGTGGTCACCGCGATCGCGATCGTCTCCAAGTTCATCGGTGGCTGGCTGGGCTCGCTGTCGCTGGGCCGGCGCAGCGCCACCATCATCGGCTTCGGCATGGTGCCGCGCGGCGAAGTGGGCATCGTGGTCGCCACCCTGGGCCTCGCCGCCGGCGTGTTCGACAACCGCATCTACGCGATCATCGTGGCGATGTCGCTGCTCACCGCAATGGTGACGCCGCCGGTGCTGGCGTGGCTGCTGAAGCGATCCGGCAACGGGGAAACTGCCGTGGTGGTGCCGGACGTGAAAGGCTGAGGGGGTTCGGCTTGCCCGGCACCGCACAAAGTGTAGGCAACGACCAGCAGCGTAGGCCACGCAACCCAACGTCAACCATCGAACCTCGCCGCAGTCCTCGCAGCCATCGACCACGCCCGAAAATTTCGGGTGGCCCTTAACGGGTCAGAGTGAGTGCCCCGAATGGGGTGCTTGCGGTGGAGAGAATCCGATTCGGCCCACTCCCAGTCATCGCAAGCCCGTGCCGCTTCGCAGCACGGGTGGCGCTCTTCAGAATTGAGTTCGCCATTGCCCATGTTTCTGACCGACGAGCAGGCCCCGCCGACCGCCATCTCCCCGGGCGTGCCCGGGGAGATGAGCTTGCAGGCGACGGCCGTCAGAAGTTGGCTGTCGCGCGCACGTACCAGAAGGCGCCGTTGAAACCGAACGGCGAGGTGAGCGCGTACTTGGCGCCCAGGAACTGCAGCGTGGCGTTTTGCTCCTTGCCCGGGTAGGTGTTGAAGACGTTGTTGCCTCCGACAGCCACCGAGAAGGCGTCGCTGAATTTGTAGCGTGCCTCCAGGTCGAGCAGCGTCTTGCCGCTGTAGTGATTCACGTCGTCCGGCGGGTTGTTGCTGCCGAACAAACCGACCGTGGTGCTCCAGCCGTCGTAATGGTTGATCCGGGCGATGGCGTCGAACCGGTGCAGCCCGTAGTCGAAGCTGAGCACCGACCGGCTCTTGGGCACCTGGTGCTCAAGGTCGTACACGAAATCGTTGTTGAGCGTGTTCGGTTTGACCTCGACCACGTCCTGCGTATTGCGGTTGTAGCGGAAGTCGATGTTGAGCCTGCCGTTGCCCAGTTGGTGCAGCGTGTCGACCACGAAGTCGATGCCGTGGATACGGGAGCCGAACGCATTGCCGAAATAGCTGGCGGCGCTGCCGAGCAGCAGTTGCGCGTTCGGGTAGCCGCCGGCGGCGAGCTGGTCGACGGTGGCCTGGGTCACCGTCTTGCTGACCAGGCCGATGCGGTTGTCGATCTTGATCCGGTAATAGTCCAGGGTCGTCGTGACGTTGTCGGCCGGCGTCCACACGGCGCCGACGGACAAGCTCTTCGACGTCTCGGTCTGCAGCGGTGCCGAGCCGAGCGCGCGTGCCACCGGGTTGTTCACCGGATAGGTGCCGCTGGGGATCAGGCCACCCTGGGCGTTCGCCGTGGTGGTGATGTTCAGCGTGTTGGCCTGGCCCGGGGTCGGCGTACGGAAGCCGGTGTTGTAGGTACCGCGCAGCGCGAACGTGTCGGTGAACGCATAGCGGCTGGAAAGCTTGTACACCACCTTGGAGCCGTAGCCGTTCGCACGCTCGTAGCGCACCGCCGCCGCGCCCGACCATTTGTCGTTGAGGTTCGTCTCGGCGTCGAAGTAGGCGGAGTCGCTGTTCTGGGTGAACCGGCCGGCCGCGTTGGTCGGAAAGCCCTGGAAGGCGTCCGAGCCCACACCGAACACCGACGCGGTCGGCCCCACCTCGATCGAACCGGCGTCGCCCTGATGGATGATGTAGGTTTCCTGGCGCCACTGCGCGCCGAAGGCGAGCGTGAGCGGCGAGTTGTCGAACGAGCGGACGAAGTCCGCGCCGGCGCCCTGCTCCCGCTGGGTCAGCTTGCCGGGGCGGAAGTTTGTGGGCGAAAGGTCGCCCAGGCTCGGGTTGATCGAACCCTGCAGCCGATAGTCGACCTCGTTGCTGCCGGTGCGATAGTGCGCATCCCACTGGAAGTTGCTCTGCCCGCCGCCGCGCACGCCGCCGACCAGCTGGTGGTCGGCGATGTCGGCGCCGAACAGCGGGCTGTAGCCGCCGGGAAACTGCGTGTAGATCGGGTTGAGCAGCATCCAGCCGCTCGGACTCGCCGCGTTGGCCGTCAAGTAGTGTGCCGGGTCGCCGCCACCGGCGACGATGCTGTCCACCAACGACTGCGGCGCATCCGCCGGCACCAGGCTGCCGTTGGCGTAGCTGACCAGCGTCGAGCGGCCGGCGATGCCGTATTGCGACGGCAGGACCGGGTTGCGGTAGAAGAAGCTGGACAGGACTTTCTTGTCCATGAAGTTGCCGTAGCCGTAAAGCTGCACGTCGCCGGCCAGCGGCAGGCCCGCGTTGACGAAGAGCTTGTTCGCCTTGGTTTGCGGATCGCCCCAGCGCTGGCCGAAACCGTCGTACGGCACCTGGTTGGTACCCACCACCGCCGCGACAGCCGCCGCGTTTTGCTGCGGGACACCGCGTGAAGTGGGCTCGGTGGTTTCGCGCTCGGCGCTCACATGCACGAAGCCGTCGGCTCCGAGCGGGAACCCTGCGTCGGCGTCGTAGCGCCGCAGGTCGCCGTCGCCTTTGCCGTATCCGCCCCATTCCGCGCTGACCGTCGCACCCTTGGGGGCCTTCTTGAGGATGACGTTGATCACGCCGGCGATCGCATCCGATCCGTACAACACCGAAGCGCCGTCGCGCAGTACCTCGACGCGCTCGATCGCGTTGGACGGGAACACCGAAAAATCGACCGCCTGCGCACCCTGGTTGAAGGTGCCGAGCGGATCGATCTGCAGGTTGACCAGCGCCGAACGATGGAAGCGCACGCCGTCGACCAGCACCAGGGTCTGGTCGGGCGACAGGTTGCGCAACGACACCGGCCGCACGAACGACGTGCCGTCGGCGATGGGAAAGCGCTGGGTGGTCAGCGACGGCACAATATTGGTCAGCGTGTCGGTCAAATCCGCCGACGGCTGGTTCGCGATCTGGCTGCCGCTGAACGCGTCGATCGGCGAGATGGATTCGGTCGGCGACAGGCCGGCCCGGTGCGTGCCGGTCACCACAACCTGCTGCAGGTTGGTGATCGCTTTGTCCTTCGCCGCATCCTTCTGTCCCTGCGTCTTGGTCGCCTGGCTGGCCGTGGCTTGCCCGCTGTCCGACGCTCCCGGATCCTGCGCCTGCGCCGAACACGCGAACAGCGTGGCGGCGGCAAGCGCCGCACGCACCGCACGCGAAAGCACTACGTTGACACCTGCATGGTTGGGCATCTTCTCTCCCCTCTAGTTGGCCTTGTATCCCCCTCGGGCAACCTACTCCGACCTTTTTCGCCAAAAAAGCCTCTTGTTGGAATTGCGTGCGTGAAATCACCTTGCTGGCGACCGACGGCCTCTGCGGCACGCCATCAGCCGCACCGCCGATCGTTTTGACCGGGCGGCGTATCGGCGCCGATGGAATTTCAGTCGGCGCCGAGTAGTCGCGCATCCCCGCCAAGTATCGAAATGTCCCCGCCGACCGGATTGCAGTCGACGCCGGGTATCGGGACATCCCCATCGACGGCATTTCAGTCGGCATCGAGTGGCGGATATCCTCGCCGGGGTATCCAGACATCCACCTCGAGTATCCGAATGCCCCCGCCGAGTGAAATTTGGTCGGCGCCGGGTCGCTGGATATCCACGCCGGGAGGATTTCAGTTGGCGGGGATTGTTGGGGTATCGGCGTCGATAGGGGGCGCTGACATTCCTCCGATAGTGCGGATCTGAAGAATTGGAGCCAGGCAAGTGGCGCTGACCCGGTTAGCTTTCGCGATTCGAAGCCCTTGCGAACTGTATCCGATCAGATACAATCTGATGACATGCCCTACATCGTCCAGCTCTCGGAAGAGTTCACTGTCTGGCACAAGAGCTTGCGCGACCTGAAAGCGCGCATCGCCATCGCACGTCGTCTTGATCGCGCCGCCACCGGCAATCTGGGTGATGTGAAACCCGTTGGCGAGGGCGTCTCTGAAATGCGAATCGACGTCGGCCCCGGTTACCGCGCCTACTTCACGTTGCGGGGCAACGCCATCGTTATTCTGTTATGCGGCGGCGACAAGAAAACCCAGCGGCGCGATATCAAGCACGCCGCTCAGCTTGCAAAGGAGGTCTGACATGGCCCTTCAACTTACGACCTTCGATGTTGTCGACTACCTGGACAACGAGGAAGCCATTGCTGAGTATCTATCTCAGGTGATGGCCGATGGCGACGACGACGAGCTCCTTCGGGCCCTTGGGCACGTGGCCAAAGCCCGCGGCATGTCGCAACTTGCCAAGGATGCTGGAGTCGGCCGCGAGAGCCTCTACAAGGCGCTGAAGCCAGGCGCAACACCCGGATACGCCACAGTGGGGAAAGTGGTGCGCGCACTCGGGTTTCGGATGGCGGTGAAACCGATAGCCAAGCAGAAGGCCGCGGCAGCAGCCAAGAAGCCAGCGAAGCCAAAGACGTCAGTCGCAGTTACTGCCACCAAGAAAGCGAAGAGCGCCGCGGCTGGAGCCGGACGCTTGAAAGGAACACGCGCGCGAGCGTAGGTTCGGCGCTCCACCGCAGGAAGGAGCAGGGAATATGCAGACTGGCCACGCAACACCCACCGAGATCACCCGCGTCATCATCGTCGCGCTGCTCTCAGGTAAAAATAATGGATGAAGTGGCGCTCAGAGTGAGCGCATTAACTGCCTCCTGTTTGCTCATTGACAACGCGCCCTGCACTTCGCGGGGCGTTTTCTTGGCGAGCGCACTAGCGTCACCGATGACGCATCCCTGGACTTGGACAGCGGCAGAAGCCCCGAGGGACATTGGCTGGGGGGCATGAACCATCCGCAGTTGCCAGTTGCAATGCGTTTTGAAGCAGCGAAATCTTCACCAAAATGACACCATCTGGAACAGACTGCCCGGATTGCGGCTGTAAGGCGTTTCAGCTGACTGCCGATCAAGTAGAGGGGACCGCGTGGAAGAACTTCTCATCAGATCCGAAGCGTTTGCTGCGCACCTTGACGAACTTATCGACGGCGCTGGCTCTTGGCTTGAAATCCAACCACGGCGCACTGTGCTGAGCGCGTTAACAGCCGCTGTTTCGTTGGAACATGCGGCAGCAATTCGCCTGACCATCGATGCTGGAAAACCCAACTCAGCAACCGCACTCACGAGGCTTCAATATGAAGCACTGTTACGCAGTGTCTGGCTCCTTTTCATTGCGAATGAGGAGCAGCTCGACAAATTGGCATCCCCACTCTCCGCCGCCTCGCAACAGGCGGCCAAGAACATGCCTGGCATTGCTGAAATCTTGCGGGCGTTAGAGAAGTCTTCGGTGCCCGATGAACTTAAACGGCTTTTGAGCTGCTTTTATCAAGCTTCGGCACCTGCTCTGAATTCGTTCGTTCACGGCGGCATTCATCCGTTGCAGCGTTCGGCCGCTGGATACCCGGTTGAATTGGCCAGGCAGGTCGTCAAACAATCGAACATGCTTCTGCACACGACCTACCGGCTACTGGCTCACATGATTGGATCGGCTGAATTGATGAAGCAGACGACGGATGCCCGTCGTCTCTACGAAGATTGTCTGAGTTTCAAGGCGGTCGAGGCCACCGAGACCAGCTCTAAAAGATGAGACCGATAGCCACCGCAAGAAGGCGAACATGTTCAATGAAACGACGGCCGCAACCGGGCGACCGCTCCATTGGGTGGCGATCTTCGAGCGTGGCTGGTGCAGGCGCTGCCGCATGAAACCGCGCCACGAGTGAACCGGCGGCCGCGGCTACGGCCGTGTGCCAACTAAGCGGGTCAGAGTCACTTACTTAGTGACTGCCGCAGCGTGACCAGTGGGATTGTTCGGCTCATCCTGAGCCTCACCCCTTCGCGCTGCGCGCTACGGGGCCAGCCTGCGGCTGTCCAAATTCGTTCCGGACGAATTTGTCGAACCGGTGGGTTCTCATCCCCGTCGTCACCACTAGAAACGCAAAACGCCCCACTCGGGGGCGTTTTGCGTTTCTGGCGGAGAGAGTGGGATTCGAACCCACGGTAGTGTTACCACTACGGCAGTTTTCAAGACTGCTGCCTTAAACCACTCGGCCATCTCTCCGTAAGCTTTTGTCTGCGGCAAGGCGCGCGTTGCGCGCCACTACGGCAGTTTTGTTCCGGGCATCCTGCCCTCCACCCCTTCGGGGCCAGCGGCTGCGCCGCTGTCCGCTTCGGCATCCTGCCTACGCGTCAAGACTGCTGCCTTAAACCGCTCGGCCATCTCTCCATAACTATCGCCGGCGAATTGGGTTGCCAGCAGGCGTGGAAGTCTATCAGGAACCCTGCGGTGGACGATCGCTGGGGCCCTTCTTCGACAACGCCACCAGACACCCCGCCAGGATTCCCACCGGGATCAACGCGCCCAGCAGCGGCAGCAGCAGTATCGGTTCGCGCACGACCATCGGCACCAGTTGGGTGGCGCTGGCGAAGGCGACGATGGCCAGGCGCCAGCGGCGGCTGTGGCGGGCGAGCCAGAAGCTGGCGAGGACCAACGCCAGTGCGACCACGGACAGGTCGAGGTCGAGCGTGGGCAGGCGCCACACGCTCTCGAAGCCGAGCCGCATGCCGATCACCGTGGCCAGTACCGCCAGCAGGAAGAAGCTGGTGTAGAACTCCACCTTGCCCCAGCTGCCGCGTGCGGGTGCCGGTGTGTTCATGCGATGCGGTCCAGGCCGGCCATGTACGGGCGCAGCGCTGCGGGCACGTCGATCGAGCCGTCGGCGTTCTGGTAGTTCTCCATCACCGCGATCAGGGTGCGGCCGATGGCGAGGCCGGAGCCGTTGAGCGTGTGCACGAGTTCGGGCTTGCCGGTGTCGGCGTTGCGCACGCGGGCCTGCAGGCGACGGGCCTGGAAGTCTTCGCAGTTGGAGCAACTGGAGATCTCGCGGTAGGTCTGCTGGCTGGGCAGCCACACTTCGAGGTCGTAGGTCTTGACCGCGGTGAAGCCCATGTCGCCGCTGCACAACAGCATTTTGCGATACGGCAAACCGAGTTTCTGCAGCACCTTCTCGGCGTGGCCGACCATTTCCTCCAGTTGCGCATGCGACTGCTCGGCGCGGGCGATCTGCACCATCTCGACTTTCTCGAACTGGTGCTGGCGGATCATGCCGCGGGTGTCGCGGCCGTAGCTGCCGGCCTCGGCACGGAAGCACAGCGTGTGCGCGGTCATGCGCAGCGGCAGCGCGTCGGCGTCCTGGATGGTGTCGCGCACCAGGTTGGTCAGCGAGACTTCGGCGGTGGGGATCAGGTAGCGCTTTGTTTCGCCGACGTCGGTGGCGAACAGGTCGTCCTCGAATTTCGGCAGCTGGCCGGTGCCCTGCATGCTGTCGGCGTTGACGATCACCGGCACGTTGCATTCGAGGTAGCCGTGCTCGCCGGTGTGCAGGTCGAGCATGAACTGACCGAGCGCGCGATGCAGGTGGGCGAGCTGACCGCGCAGCACGGTGAAGCGCGCGCCGGACAGCTTGGCGCCGGCGTCGCCGTCGAGCCAGCCGTGGGGTTCACCCAGTTCGACGTGATCCTTCACTTCGAAGGCGAAATCGCGCGGCGTGCCCCAGCGGCCGACTTCGACGTTGTCGTGCTCGTCCTTGCCGACCGGCACGGATTCGTGCGGAATATTGGGAATGCCCAGCGCGATCTCGGCGAGCTTCGCCTGCGCGTCGGCCAGTGCCAGCTCGTTGGCCTTGAGCTTGTCGCCGATGCCGGCGACCTCGGCCATCAGCGGCGCCACATCCTCACCTTTCGCCTTGGCCTGGCCGATCGCCTTGGAACGCGTGTTGCGCAGGTTCTGCAGTTCCTGCGTCTCCATCGCCAGCTGCTTGCGGCGGCTCTCCAGCGACTCGACCAGGGACACGTCGAGCGTGTAGCCGCGGGTTTCGGCGAGGCGTGCGGCGGTTTCGGCGAGGCGCGAGCGCAGCAGGGCGGGATCCAGCATGATCAAAGTCCAGGTGAAGGCTTGAACCGTGAATTATCGCTGTCGGGTGGTGGTGGCCGCAATGCAAGTCTTGGTTGGCGTGGGGGACTTCACCCCTCCCCAGCCCTCCCCTGCTGCACGCAGGGGAGGGAGCAAGGCAACTCAGCGCGCCAGCTTGCGTTCGCTGCGGCCCAGCCACCAGGCCATCGCGGCGCCGGCGAGCAGCCAGCCGACGAGTTGCTCGACCAGTGCGGCGAGAGTGAAGTCGAGCGGGAAGCGATACCAGTTCCAGTACGGCACCATCGTGCACAGCCAGGTGAATACCGCCGCCACCGCGGCCAGTGCCACGCGTCGCCGGAAACCCAGCCCGGCCAGCCCCAGCATGAAGGCCAGTGCCAGCGCGGCGAGCGTGTCAGACGCCCACTGCCGGCCGATCTGCGGCCCCATCTGCATCATGTCCTCGCCTTGCGGCAGGTAGACCACGAAGGCATACGGCGACGTCGCCGCCTTTTCCGAGTACGCCTTGAGCACCGCCTCGTCGCCCATCTTTTTCGGATCCAGCGATGGCAGGATGTAGATGCCGGGCTGGTTGCCGAGTCCTTCATGCAAGCTGCTCAACACGACGTTTTCGTTGGCCGGCAGATGGATGCCCGTATCGCCCAGCCCCAGCGCCATGTGCGCCGCCACGCCCCACACGAACATCACGATGCCGCCGATCAGACCTGCCACAAGTACGCGCATGATTCACCCTCCCCGGTTGATGCGGCGAATCTATGTCGGGCACCGGGGCGGCGGCAAGGGCGCGCGCAGCAGTCGGCGTTACTCGCCGCGGGCCTTGGCGCGGGCAGCGCGCAGGGCCAGCAGTTTTTCGCGCAGTTGCAGTTCCAGGCCGCGCTCGACCGGCTCGTAGAACACGCTGCCGGCCAGTTCGTCGGGCAGGCATTGCTGGTCCAGCGCGATGCCGCCTTCGGCGTCGTGGTCGTACTGGTAGCCCTTGCCGTAGCCGAGGCCTTTCATCAATTTCGTCGGCGCGTTGCGCAGGTGCATCGGCACTTCCAGCGTGCCGCCGTTGCGCACCGCGTCGCGGGCCTTGTTGTAGGCCATGTAGGCGGCGTTGCTCTTGGGCGAGATGGCCAGCCAGATCGCCAGCTGGGCCAGGCCCAGTTCGCCTTCGGGGCTGCCCAGGCGCTCGTAGGTATCCCACGCGTCCAGCGCCATGCGCCAGGCACGCGGCTCGGCCAGGCCGACGTCTTCCACCGCCATGCGGGTCATGCGCCGGGCCAGGTACAGCGGGTCGACGCCGCCGTCGAGCATGCGGCACAGCCAGTACACCGCGGCGTCGGGGTCGGACGAGCGCACGGATTTGTGCAGCGCCGAGATCTGGTCGTAGAACTGCTCGCCCTGCTTGTCGAAGCGGCGCGTGCGGTCGGCCAGCACCTGGGTCAACGTGGTTTCGTCGATACGCCCGTCGTCGGCCAGCTCGGCGGCGATTTCCAGCAAGGTCAGCCCGCGGCGCACGTCACCATCGGCGGCCTGGGCGATCGAGTCCAGCGATTCGTCGGAGACCTGCAACTGCAATTCGCCCAGACCGCGTTCACTGTCGGCCAGCGCACGCTTCAGCGCGGCAATGATGTCGTCGATGGAAACCGGTTCCAGCACGTGCACGCGGCAGCGCGACAGCAGCGCGGAGTTCAGCTCGAACGAGGGGTTCTCGGTGGTGGCGCCGATGAAGATGATCACGCCGCGCTCGATGTGCGGCAGGAAGGCATCCTGCTGGGTCTTGTTGAAGCGGTGCACCTCGTCGACGAACAGCACGGTGCGCCGGCCCTGCGCGAAGTTCACCTCGGCCTCGGCCAGCGCCTTGCGCACGTCCGGCAGGCCGGACAGCACGGCCGAGATCGCGCGGAAATCCGCGTCGGCGTAACGCGCCACCAGCAGCGCCAGCGTGGTCTTGCCGCAGCCGGGCGGTCCCCACAGCACCATCGAATGGATCTTGCCAGCCTCCAGCGCGCGGCGCAGCGCCTTGTCCGGACCGACCAGCCGCTGCTGGCCGACGATTTCATCGAGGCTGCGCGGGCGCATGCGCTCGGCAAGCGGCTTGAGCGCGTCGGGTTCGGCGAACAGGCCTGGGCTGGCGGGGGAATTCAGGCGTGGCATCGGGCCATGATAGGACATTGCCTGACCACGGGCCGGGTGCCGGAAACCTGGCAAAATGCGGCTAAGATGTCCACACATCGCGGCCCTTGCCCGCACGGGTAAGGCAGGGGCTGGGCTGGATGAAGTCGAGTACGGGGGATTCTTGCATGCGAACGGTCCTACGGGCAGGCGCGATTCGCGCGTGCCCGCCATGCAGCTTGCGCAACCCGTGAGCCAAGCGGGCGGCCCGTTGCGCTGGACGACGACCCTGGCCGGGTTGCTGTGCCTGTTGATGGCGTTCGCCCCGGCCCGGGCCAGCGGTACTGATCCCTGGTCGCCGTTCGATGCACCGTGGTTCACCACCCTGGACATCGCCGAAGGCATACCGCATTCCACCACCACGGCGGTCGTGCAGGATCGCAGCGGGGTGATCTGGATCGGCACCATCGGCGGGCTGGTTCGCTACGACGGCTATCGGATCGAGCTGCTGGGCACCCGCAGCAACAGCGGCCCCGGCCTGCCCGACAACTACGTGCGCTCGCTGTATGCGTTGCCCGACGGCGGCTTACTGATCGGCACCAATGCCGGGGGGCTGGTCCGCTTCGACCCCACCGACAACAGTTTCAAGGTTTATCCGGTAGGGCCGAACGGACTGTCGGATCACAAGATCTACGCGATCGGCGACGATCGCGCGGGCGGCGTCTGGGTGGCTACCGAGGGTGGGCTCGATCACCTGGACCTGGCCAGCGGCGCGATTCGCCGGATCGACACCGGCGCAGCGACGGTGGCGCGCAATTTCAGTGTGCTGCAGGACCGCGACGGCAATGTCTGGCTGGGCAACAACAACGGCCTGTTCGTGCGCCGCGCGGGCACCGATACGTTCGTGCGCGAAGCGTCCACCGACCCGGCAGCCGGCAACGTGCTCGGCGACCAGGTCTGGAGCATCCTGCAGGATCGCGCGGGGCGGTTGTGGGTTGGCAGTGTGCAGGCCGGCGTGGCCTGGCGCGATGCCGACGGCAACTGGCATGGCGTGCCAGGCTTCAGCGGCTACGCCAACGGCGCGCGCCATCCCACCGTGCGCGACATGCTGGAAGTGGCTGACGGCAAGGTATGGATCGCCACCGATGGCAACGGCGTCATCGAGTACACGCCAGGCAATCCCGCCAGCCGCACGATCGCCCATGATCCCGCGGTGCACTCGTCGCTGCCCGGCGACTCGGTGCGCTCGCTGTTGCTCGATCACGCCGGCAACCTGTGGGCAGCCACCGACCTGGGTGTGGCGCGCACCCATCAGGGCATCCACACGGCGTTTTCGCTGCTGCCCTCGCCGCTGGACCCGAACGCGCTGAGTACGTCCAACGTGCGCGCGATCTTCGTCGACACCCGCGGCCGCATCTGGCTCGGCCTCGGCGCCGGGCATATCGACATCATCGACCTGAAGGCCGGGCGCATGAGTCACCTGCGCCTGGCCGGCAGTCAGATTCAGCGCGGCGTGCACAGCATCACCGAAGCATCCGATGGCTCGATCCTGATCGGCACCCAGGGCCTGGCCCGGGTCGACCCGGACACCCTGGCGATCGAAAACTCGATCCTGCCCGAGTTGCACGACAAGCCCGTGCTGGGCCTGAAGCCGGACGGCGAGCGGGTGGTGATCGGCACCTACGACGGCATCTATCGCTACGACCCGCGCACGCACGCGCTGGAGCACCTGAGCCATCGACACGGCGATCCGACCAGCCTGGCCAGCAACACGGTGCGCGAGATCGTGCGCGTGGGCAGCGAGTGGTGGTATGCCACCAGCCGCGGCATCAGCATCGCGCGCGGCAGCAGCCTGCCGGCCAGTTTCACCAACCTGCTGCACCGTCGCGGCGACGCCACCAGCCTGCCGCAGGACTACATCAGCTCACTGATGCCTGCTGCGGATGGGCGGGTGTGGGCGAGCACGCTGGGCGGGCTCAGCGTGCTGCATCATCAGGACAACGGAGCCTGGAGCGCGCGGACGATCGGCACCGACGACGGCCTGTCCAGCGACAACATCAACACCGTGCTGGCCGACGACCACGGGCAGATCTGGGCCAGCCTGTCCAACGGCGTGGCACGGATCGACAGCCACACGCTGGCAGTGGCCAATCTGGGCGCCCGCGATGGCCTGCACATCGCCAGTTACGTCAGCATCGCCGCCGCGCGTGCACCCAGCGGCGAACTGCTGTTCGGCGGCCAGGCCGGACTGACCGTGATCCGCCCGCATTGGCAACCACCGGCGACGGCGCTGGCGCCGCTCGCCATCACCCGCGCCGAGATCAACGGTGTGCTGGTGCCCTTCGGCAAGCTGCCCGCCGATGGCGGCACCATCAAGATCGACGGCGACACCCACAACCTGCGCCTGAACTTCGCCCTGCTCGACTACCAGGCGCCGATGGAGACGACGTACCGGTACCGCCTGGAAGGTTTCGACCACGGCTGGACCGATATCCCCAGGGGCAGCACGCCCAGTGCCAACTACACCAACCTGCCCCACGGCAGCTACACCCTGCATGTGGTCGCCACTACCCAGGGCCTGCAGTCGCAGAAGACCGAAACCCGACTGAAGGTGGTGGTCAGCCCGTACTGGCATGAAACCACGCGTGCCCGGATCGCCGCCGCCGTCCTGCTGCTTCTGCTGATCGGCCTGCTGGTGCATCTGCGCACGCTCTACCTGCGGCATCAGGCGCTTCGCCTGCAACGCGAGATCGACGAACACACGCGCGCCCTGCTGGCCGCCAACCACCGGCTGGACGAACTGGCCAGCACCGACGGGCTCACCGGCGTCTACAACCGCCGGCGTTTCATGGAACTGGTGCGCAACCTCTGCGAACAGTCGCCCGAGGGACTCGCCTGCATGGCGCTGTTCGACCTCGATCGCTTCAAGCTGATCAACGACACGTACGGCCACCAGGTCGGCGACACGGTGATCTGCCAGGCGGTCGAGGCGATCACGCGGCATTGCCGGCACACCGACCTGATCGGTCGCTACGGCGGCGAGGAATTCGTGCTGTGCCTGCCCGACACGAACCTGCAGCAGGCGCACGAGACCATCGAACGCATTCGCGTGGAACTGGCCGGCATGACCCTGATCCACGACGGCTCCGCGGTGATGGTGACGGCAAGTATCGGCATTGCGCAGCGGCAGCCGCGTGAACCGTTCGAGTCGTGGCTGTCGCGTACCGACAAGGCGCTATACCAGGCCAAGCGCAACGGCCGCAACTGCTGCGCGCTGGCCGACTGAGCCGCGCAGCGGTCAACCCGCGTCGGCGTCGATTCCGCGTATCAGCGTGAACTGCCGATAGACGCCGTAGCCCACGCCGCACAGGCCGGTGAGCACGGCCGGGATCAGCAGGGTGCGCTCGCCAAGCACGCGGAACAGCAACGCACCGACCGCGCTGCCGCAGGTGAAGGTGCTGACCACCAGCAGGCAGACGCGGATGCGCAAGGTATCCACTTCCAGTCCGCGCAGACGCTGGCCGATGTAGATGCCCAGGTCGGTGAACATGCCCGAAACATGGGTGGTGCGGAACACCATGCCGCTGTAGGTGCTGGCCATGCCGTTCTGCAGCCCGGCCGCCATCGCGGCCAGGTCCAGGCCGTACGAGCTGCCGGCGTCCAGCAGCGGCACCGCGGCAAACAGCAGCAACGATTCCAGCACCAGCGCCACCCCGTAGCGCCGGCCGAGTTTCAGCGTGTGCTGCTGCACGATCAGGCCGCTGAGCAAGGCCCCCATCACGAACGCGCCGATCGACAGCAACCAGTGCCACGTCTCGCCGCCGTCGCCAGTACCCACCGCGATGCCGAGCAGGCTGGTGGATCCGGTCAGGTTGGTGATCGACTGGTGGCGAAAGCCCATGTAGCCGGCGGCGTTGACCATGCCGGCGATGAAGGCGAGGATGCCGCCGCCGATCCACGCCCAACGCGGCAACCTGCGCAGCACGGTCATGGGCGCATCAGTCCTTGAGCGGCTGCACGTCGATCACCGGCGCATCGCCGATCACGTCGGCGCCCTTCGGCGGCACGAAGTTGAAGGTGGCCGGTGGAATCGGCGCGTTGCGCTGCCAGCCGGAGAAGCGGATGTCGGTGGTGGAACCGAGCTGGTCGCGGAAGGTCATGCGGGCCAGGCCGTTCGCGTCGAAGCCGAGGTCGGCGTAGTCGAACTGCGGGTCCTTCGCGGTGGAGCTGAGCCGCAGCCAGGCCAGGCCATCATGCTCGCCCTGCTCGACCACCTTGAAGTTCTTGTCCATCTGCTTGAGGTCGGTCAGCACGGTGAGCGGGCTGTGCGCTTCCTCGGTGCTCTGCACGCGCACGGTGACTTGTTCGAGCTCGGGGTCGTACATCCACACCCGGCTGCCGTCGGCGACGATGGTCTGCTGGTACGGCGCCAGCGTGTCCCAGCGGAACTGGCGCGGCGCCTGCAGCGCCAGCGTGCCGGAGCTGTTCTTGCTGGCGTGGCCGTTGATGTCGGTGAGGGTCTGGCTGAAGTGGCCGGTGAGCGAATGCAGGCCGGTGGCGAACGCGTCCAGTCGGGCGCGCGCGGAGCCGCCGGCGGCCTGCGCCACGGCGTTCAGCGACAGCGTCAGCACGACGGCGGACAGGACGAGCATGAAGCGTTTCATCGGATTCCCCGGAACGTGATGATGGCGGTGGATTGTGGACAGTGCCGGCTTAACGGATCGGTAGGAGCCCGCCCTGCCAGGCCGGCTTCAGTTCTTCGGCGGGGGCGGCGCCAGCACTTCGCGGTTGCCGTTGTGCTGCGGGGCGCTGACCACGCCGTCCTGTTCCATTTGTTCGACCAGCCGCGCGGCGCGGTTGTAGCCGATGCGCAGGTGCCGCTGCACGCCGGAGATCGAGGCGCGCCGGGTCTGCGTGACGATCGCCACGGCCTTGTCGTACAGCTGGGTGTCGGCGTCGCCGCCCTCTTCGCCTTCCTGCGGCAGGCCGGAGTCGTTGATGAACTTGCCGTCGCTGGTCGGTTGCGCCTCTTCCAGCACGCCCTCGATGTAGTTCGGCGCGCCCTGCGATTTCAGCCAGGCGACCACGTGATGTACTTCATGGTCGTCGACGAAGGCGCCGTGCACGCGTTCCGGCGTGGCGGTGCCCGGCGGCAGGTACAGCATGTCGCCGTAGCCGAGCAGGGTCTCTGCCCCGGACTGATCAAGAATCGTGCGCGAGTCGATCTTGCTGGAAACCTGGAACGCGATGCGGGTCGGGATGTTCGCCTTGATCAGGCCGGTGATCACGTCCACCGACGGGCGCTGGGTGGCCAGGATCAGGTGCACGCCGGCGGCGCGCGCCTTCTGCGCCAGGCGGGCGATCAGCTCCTCCACCTTCTTGCCGACGATCATCATCATGTCGGCGAATTCGTCGATGAACACCACGATGTACGGCAGCGGCTCCAGCGGTTCGGCGGCGAGGTTCGGCATCTCCGGGTTCGGCCGGAACAGCGGGTCCAGCAACGGCTGGCCGGCGTTCTCGGCGTCCTTCACCTTCTTGTTGAAGCCGGCCAGGTTGCGCACGCCGACCGCGGCCATCAGCTTGTAGCGGCGCTCCATCTCGGCCACGCACCAGCGCAGTGCGTTGGCCGCTTCCTTCATGTCGGTGACCACCGGCGCCAGCAGGTGCGGGATACCCTCGTACACCGAGAGCTCCAGCATCTTCGGGTCGATCATGATCATCCGCACGTCTTTCGCGCTGGCCTTGTACAGCAGGCTCAACACCATCGCGTTGACCGCCACCGACTTGCCCGAGCCGGTGGTGCCGGCCACCAGCAGGTGCGGCATCTTGGCCAGGTCGACCACCACCGGCTTGCCGCCGATGTCCTTGCCCAGCGCCAGCGCCAGCGGCGATTTTTGCTGGTCGTACTTGTCCGAACGCAGGATCTCCGACAGATACACGATCTGCTTGTGGGTGTTGGGGATCTCCAGCCCGATCACGTTCTTGCCGGGGATCACGTCGACCACGCGCACGCTGACCACCGACAGGCCGCGCGCGATGTCCTTGTCCAGGCTGGACACCTGCGAACCGCGGATGCCCGGCGCCGGCTCCATTTCGAAGCGGGTGATCACCGGGCCCGGATAGGCGCCGACCACCTTCACGTCGATCTTGAAATCCTTCAGCTTGAACTCGACCTGGCGCGAGAGCACTTCGAGGGTTTCCTCGGAATAGCCCGGGCCCTGCGGCGGCGCCTCGTCCAGCAGCGACAGTGGCGGCAGTTCGCCCGGCGTGGCGGCACCGACGAACAACGGAATCTGGGTTTCCAGCCGGGCCCGCTCGCTCTTGGTCACCGGCGCGGGCGGCGCCTCGATGCGTACCGGTTCGCGCTTGGCCTGGCGCACCGCGTCGGCCTTCTTGACCACCTCGCGCTCGGTGCGCGCCTGTCGCGCGGCCAGCGCCTGCGGCGCCTCGCGCAGCTTGCCCTTGAGCCAGTCGAGCAGTTTCAGCACGCCATGTCCGGTCAGGTCCATCACCTTGAACCAGGACAGCCCGGTAGCCAGGGTCACCGCGATCAGGAACAAGGCCAGCAGCAGCAGCGGCGCGCCCTTGGCGCCGAACGCGCTGAGCAGGGCATCGCCGACCCACACGCCGATGATGCCGCCCACACCCTGGGGCAGCACCGGCTCGTCATGGAAATTGAGATACAGCAGCGCCGGGCCGGTGATGAAGAAGAACACGAAGCCGATCAGGCGCAGCGCCGGCTCCCACGGATGCACCACCTGCTCGCCGCGCTGGCGCAACACCTGCACGCCCAGCAACAGCAGCAGCAGCGGAAAGCAGTAGGCGACCAGGCCGAAGATCCAGCGCAGCAGGTCGGCGATGTAGGCGCCGACGGTGCCGCCGAAATTGCGTGCGTGTTCCAGCTGGCCGGCGTTCGTCCAGCTGGGGTCGTGCGGGTTGTAGCTGAACAGGCACACCAGCAGGTACAGCGCCAGCGGCAGCAGCAGCAGGGCACCGGCTTCACGCAGCCGGCGCTTCAGCTCCTCGCTGAGACCTTCCTTCGGTTGTTGCCTGACGTTCGTGCTGCGCGCCACTCTGGGTGCCCCCTTCCTGCCTGCCAAGGGTTAGAGCATACCTTGCAGCGCGGGATGCACCAGCTTGCCGCCGTCGACATTGATGCCACTGCCCAGCGGGGCGAACTGGCGCCACTCGTCGCCCGCGGCGAGGCGCTGCACGTAGGGCAGGATCGCGGCGGAAATCGCCAGCGACGACGTCTGCGGCACCGCGCCCGGCATGTTGGTCACGCAGAAGTGGGTGATGCCGTGCACGTCGTAGGTGGGCTTCTCCCAGGTGGTCGGCTTCGAGGTCTCGAAGCAGCCGCCCTGGTCGATCGCGATGTCCACCAGCACGCTGCCCGGCTCCATCGTCCTGACCATCGCCTCGCTGACCACGTGCGGCGCCCGGGCGCTGGGGATCAGCACCGCGCCGACCACGATGTCGGCGTCGCGCACTTCCTCGGCCACCGACGACTCGTAGGCATACAGCGCGGTGACGTTCGAGCCCATCGCCATCATCTCGGCCAGGCGGTCCTGGCGCTTGTCGAACACCACCACGTTGGCGCCGGCCGCGGCGGCCAGTGCGGCGGCGTTGCCACCGGCGGCACCGGCGCCGAGCACCACCACCTTGCCGCGCGGGGTGGAGGCCATGCCGCCGAGCAGCTTGCCCTTGCCGCCCTGCGGCCGATGCAGCAGCGTGGTGCCGATCTGGATGGCGATGCGGCCGGCGATCACCGACATCGGCAACAGCAGCGGCAGCGCGCCGTTCTCGGTCACCGACTCGAACGCCACGCCGGTCAGGCCGATGTCGAGAAGACTCCTGCTCAACTCGGGTTCGGCAGCCAGGTGCAGGTAGCAGAACAACAGGTGATGTTTCTTCAGCAGGGCCAGGTCGCCGGCGACCGGCTCCTTCACCTTGACGATCAACTCGCCGGCCTCGTACAGCGCGGCGGCGTCCGGCACGACCCGGATGCCTTCCTTGACGTAAGCCTCGTCGGCAAAGCCGCTTTTCAGGCCGGCACCGGACTGGACGAACACGTCGTGGCCGCGACGCACCAGGTCGGCGGCCGCGGCGGGAATGAGGGCAACGCGACCTTCCAGGGTCTTGGTTTCGGAGGGAATGCCGATGCGCATGGAGAAGGAATCCTGTGGGAGGGTGAATCCATCGTGCAATCGCCGCGGCAGGATCACCGATCTGCCGATGCCTTGAATCGGTGCCGCATATTCCCCATTCTTCGGGGGTCGTGCGCTCCGTCGTCACCGCCCGATGCGGCCCCAAGGGAAACCGCCGCAGGGGGTGGAGCGAACAACCACTCAAGTCACCAGAAAACCCAAGGATTATAACCATGAGCGTTGCCCCCAAACACAGCCGCCTGCTGATCCTCGGCTCCGGCCCCGCCGGCTACACCGCTGCGGTGTATGCGGCTCGCGCCAACCTCAAGCCGACCATGATCACCGGCCTGCAGCAGGGCGGCCAGCTGATGACCACCACCGACGTGGACAACTGGCCCGGCGACGTCGAGGGCCTGCAGGGTCCGGCGCTGATGCAGCGCATGGCCGAGCACGCCGAGCGCTTCCACACCGAGATGATCTTCGACCACATCCACACGGCGGACCTGAAGCAGCGCCCGTTCCGGCTCAAGGGCGACTCCGGCGAGTACACCTGCGACGCGCTGATCATCACCACCGGCGCCACCGCCAAGTACCTCGGCATCGAAAGCGAGGAGAAGTACAAGGGCAAGGGCGTGTCCGCCTGCGCCACCTGCGACGGCTTCTTCTTCCGCGACCAGGACGTGGTGGTGATTGGCGGCGGCAACACCGCGGTCGAGGAGGCGCTGTACCTGGCCAACATCGGCCGCAAGGTCTACCTGGTGCACCGCCGCGACAAGCTGCGCGCCGAGAAGATCATGCAGGACAAGCTGTTCGAGAAAGCCGCCGCCGGCAAGATCGAGCTGGTCTGGAACCACAGCATCGACGAAGTGCTCGGCGACGATACCGGCGTCACCGGCGTGCGCGTGAAGGACGTCAACTCCGGCGCCACCCGCGACATCGCGGCCACCGGTTTCTTCGTGGCGATCGGTCACACGCCGAACACTGGCATCTTCGAAGGCCAGCTCGACATGCACGACGGCTACATCAGGATCCACAGCGGCCAGAGCGGCATGGCCACGATGACCTCGATTCCCGGCGTGTTCGCCGCCGGCGACGTGGCCGACCACATTTACCGCCAGGCCGTCACCTCGGCCGGCTTCGGCTGCATGGCCGCACTGGACGCCGAACGCTGGCTGGATCAGCAGACCCCGGCCAATTGACCGATGCAGGAGCCCGCTGGCGGGCTTCTGCAGGCCATACCATGCACGAGATCCGTTTCCATGCCGCGATCGCCGAACTGCCTGCCGCGGCGTGGGACGCCTTGCGCCCCGACGCCAATCCGTTCGTGTCGCACGCATTCCTGGACGCGCTGGAACGCAGCGGCTGCATCCGCCCCGACTGGGGCTGGCAGGCGCATCACCTGGGCCTGTACGAAGACGGCCGCCTGCTCGCCGCCGCGCCGCTGTACCTGAAGGGCAACTCGCACGGCGAGTTCGTGTTCGACTGGAGCTGGGCCAGCGCGTGGCAGCGCGCCGGCGGCGAGTACTACCCGAAGCTGCTCAACGGCGTGCCCTACTCGCCCGTACCTGGGCCGCGCCTGCTCGCCGGCAGCGGCGAGCGCACGCCACAACTGCAGCGTGCGCTGGTCGATGCCATGCGCGACGAAGCCGCGCGGCTCGGCCTGTCGTCGGTGCATGCGAATTTCCTGCAACCCGCCGAACTGGCTGCATTCGACGACGACTGGCTCATCCGCTCGGATGTGCAGTTCCACTGGCACAACCACGGTTACCGCCACTTCCCGGATTTCCTCGCCGCGCTCAACCACAAGAAGCGCAAGAACATCCTGCGCGAACGCCGCCAGGTGGCGGCGAGCGGACTGGCCATCGAGTGGCGCAGCGGCGACACGCTCAATGACGCCGAGTGGCAGTGCGTGCATGCGCTGTACGAAGCCACCTTCGACATGAAGGGCAACCACGCCGCGCTGACCGCCGCGTTCTTCCGCCGGCTCGGCACGCTGGGATCGACCGCGCAGCTCGCACTGGCCCGCGACGGCGCAGCCATCGTGGCGATGGCGCTGTTCGTGCAGGGCGGCAACGTGCTGTACGGCCGCTACTGGGGCGCGGCGGCGGACGTGCCCGGCCTGCATTTCGAGCTGTGCTACTACCGCGGCATCGAGCACGCGATCGCACACCGGCTGGATCGCTTCGAGCCCGGCGCGCAGGGCGAGCACAAGCTTGCGCGCGGGTTCCTGCCGGTGCGCACACACTCGCGCCACTACCTGGCGAACCCGGATTTCCGTGCCGCGGTGGCGATGGCGCTTGCCAGCGAGGCCGAAGCGGTCGACGCTTACGCCGCCGGGCTGCGAAGCCACAGCCCTTATGCCGATCACGGCAAGGTCGAACGATGAACCGGCTGCCACTGCTGGATTCCGAACTCTGGGACCGCTTCCCCGACCCCCGCCAGGCGCTGGCCGAGCCGAACGGCCTGCTCGCGTTCGGCGGCGACCTGTCGCCACGGCGACTGCTGGCCGCGTACAGCCTCGGCATCTTCCCGTGGTTCGGTGAGCACGAGCCGATCCTGTGGTGGTCGCCCGACCCGCGTTGCGTGTTCCGTACCGAAACCCCGCGGATCAACCGCAGCCTGCGCCGCCAGCTCAAGGGCAAGTCGTGGCGGCTGACCGTCGACCACGCATTCGACCAGGTCATCCATGCCTGCGCCGCGCCGCGCGCCAACGACGCCGGCACCTGGCTGGTGCCGGCGATGATCGACGCCTACGTGCAGCTGCATCGGGACGGCCACGCGCACAGCGTGGAAGTGTGGGACGGCGAACGCCTGGTCGGTGGCATCTACGGCGTGGCGATCGGCCGGCTGTTCTGCGGCGAGTCGATGTTCAGTGTCGAGAGCGGCGGCTCGAAGCTCGCCCTGGCTGCGCTGGCGCGCTTGCTGCGCGACATGGACTTCCCGCTGATCGACACCCAGGTCAGCAACCCGCATACGCTCGGCCTGGGCGCGATCGAGCTGCCCCGCGCGGAATTCCTGCGCCAGGCCACCCGGCTCGGCCAATTGCCCGGGCTGGTCGGCAGCTGGGCCGCCTTCACGCCGCGGCTGATCCAGCCCTGCGCCGGTGACTGACCTCAGCGACCGAGCGCCTTGAGTCCGTCGTAGTTCTCCAGGAACAGCGCCACCAGGCCGGGATCGAGCTGGCTGCCGGCAACTTCGCGCAGGTAATCCAGCACCTCGGGCTCCGGCCACGCCGGCTTGTACACGCGCGCCGTGATCAACGCGTCCCACACGTCGACCACGCTGAAGATGCGCGCGGCCAGTGGAATCGCCTCGCCGCGCAAACCCTGCGGATAACCGCCACCATCCCAGCGCTCGTGATGGCTGTGCGGGATCTCGCCGGCATCGCGCAGGAAGTCCACCCGCTGCAGCAGCTCGTAGCCGAGCTGCGGGTGGCGGCGCATCACCGTCATTTCCTCGTCGTCCAGCTTGCCCGGCTTGATCAGCACCGCATCGGGCAAGGCCAGCTTGCCGATGTCGTGCAGCAAGGCGCCGAAGGTCAGGTTGCGCAACGCCTCGCCCTGCACGCCAGCCAGGCGGGCCAGGCCGGTGGCCATGCGCATCACCCGGTCGGAATGGTCGCCGGTCTCGCGGTGGCGGATATCCATCGCCGAGACCAGCACGCGCAAGGCCTGGGTATGCCCGTCCAGCAGTCTCCGGTTGGCCGCCTGCAGACGGCGCAGGTCACGGCCGATCATCCAGTACAACAACGCACCCGTGCTGACCACGAACAGCCAGCCCTTGACGCTTTGCAGGAAGGTCAACTCGGCCTGACCGTGCACCAGGGCGTCCAGCGCCCGATCGGACAGCCAGATCCACAACGCGGACAGCAGCACGTAGAGCAGGACAGTACGGGACTGAGGGCTGATTCTCACGACGGCTCCCCGGCGAGATCATCCCGCCCACGACATGCACGCCACGCCTCTTGCGGGCAGGTGGAAGTATGAGTCAGCGCCTGCGGCGGCGGTGTGACGGTGGCCTCAGCCCGTTCGCGCCGCATACTTGCGCGCCACGTAGTCGTCGAGGATGCCCACGAACTCGTTGGCGATATTGTCGCCGCGAAGGGTCATCGCCTTCTCGCCGTCGATGAACACGGGTGCCGCCGGCGCCTCGCCGTTGCCCGGCAGCGAGATGCCGATGTTGGCGTGCTTGGATTCGCCCGGGCCGTTGACGATGCAGCCCATCACCGCCAGGGTGAGGTTCTCCACGCCGTCGTACTTCACCCGCCACAGCGGCATCTGCTCGCGCACGTGTTCCTGCACGGTCTTGGCCAGTTCCTGGAAGAACTCGCTGGTGGTGCGTCCGCAACCCGGGCAGGCGGTGACCAGCGGGGTGAACGAGCGCAGGCCCATGGTCTGCAGCAGTTCCTGCGCCACGATCACCTCGCCGGTGCGCGACGCGCCCGGCTCGGGGGTGAGCGAGATGCGGATGGTGTCGCCGATGCCTTCCTGCAGCAGCACCGCCAGCGCGGCGCTGGACGCGGTGATGCCCTTGGAACCCATGCCGGCTTCGGTCAGACCCAGGTGCAGCGCGTAGTCGCAGCGCGTGGCCAGGTCGCGGTACACCGCGATCAGTTCCTGCACACCGGAGACCTTGCACGACAGGATGATGCGGTCGCGCGCCAGGCCGATCTTCTCGGCCAGCGCGGCCGAGTCCAGCGCCGAGCGGATCAGCGCCTCGCGCGCCACGTGCGAGGCATCCCACGGGTCGGCGCGGCGGGCGTTCTCGTCCATCAGCGCGGTAACCATGCCCTGGTCCAGCGAGCCCCAGTTCGCGCCGATGCGCACCGGCTTGGCGTAGCGCAGCGCCTTCTCGATGATCGACGCGAACTGGCTTTCATGCTTCTTGCCGAAGCCGACATTGCCGGGATTGATGCGGTACTTCGCCAGCGCTTCAGCACAGGCCGGTTCGCGTTCCAGCAACTGGTGTCCGTTGTAATGGAAGTCGCCGATGATCGGCACGTCCACGCCCATCATCGCCAGTCGCTCGGCAATGCGCGGCACCGCGGCGGCGGCGGCCGGCGTGTTGACCGTGATGCGCACCAGCTCGGAGCCGGCGCGGGCCAGCTCGGCGATCTGTTTGGCGGTGCTGGCCGGGTCCTCGGTATCGGTATTGGTCATCGACTGCACCACCACCGGCGCACCGCCGCCGACCTTCACCTTGCCGATCTGCACGGCCACGCTGGGCCGGCGCAATGCCGGCTCGGCCGGGCGCGGTTTCTGTGTAGCAATCTCACTCATGGAATCAACCGGGATGACAGGTCGCGATGGTTCGCGGCGATAGTGCCAAGGATACCCGATCAGGCCTGTCGCCCTGTGGCAAATCGGCGCACGCTGGCGGCCGATCGGTTGCACATGGCCGTCCAGCGTCATCGGCACAGGGGCGGATTGCCGCAGCAACTTGATCGGAGTCAATGCGGCACCGCATGCTTCGCCTAAGATTGTCCAGATATCCAGCCGGGGAACCCCATGCCGAATACCGAGTATTACAACGACAAGGTCGTGCGCCAGTTCCTGCTGGCCGCGGCGGTCTGGGGCATCATCGGCATGTCGGTCGGCGTCTACGTCGCCGCCGAGTTGATGTGGCCGGCACTCAATTTCGAGATCCCCTGGCTGACCTTCAGCCGGCTTCGCCCCGACCACACCTTCGGCGTGATCTTCGCGTTCGGCGGCTCGGCGCTGATGGGCACCTGCTACTACGTGGTGCAGCGCACCGGCCACGCGCGACTGGCGTTCAAGAAACTGGCCGCGTTCACGTTCTGGGGCTGGCAATTGGTCTGCGTGCTGGCGATGGTGTCCATGCCGCTGGGCATGACCCAGAGCAAGGAGTACGCCGAGCCGGAATGGATCATCGACATCCTGATCGCGATCGTCTGGGTGAGCTTCGGCGTGGTGTTCTTCGGCAGCCTGGCGCGCCGGCGCATCAAGCACATCTACGTGGCGAACTGGTACTACGGCGCGTTCATCATCGCGGTGGGCCTGCTGCACATCGTCAACAACCTCGCCCTGCCGGTGTCGCTGCTCAAGTCCTACCCGATCTACTCGGGCGTGGTCGATGCGATGGTGCAGTGGTGGTACGGCCACAACGCGGTGGCGTTTTTCCTCACTGCCGGCTTCCTCGGCATGATGTATTACTTCGTGCCGCGGCAGGCGCAGCAGCCGCTGTGGAGCTACCGTTTCTCGATCGTCAATTTCTGGGCGCTGATCTCGGTCTACATGTGGGCCGGCGCGCACCACCTGATGTACACCGCCCTGCCCGACTGGGTGCAGTCGGTCGGCATGGCGTTCTCGCTGGTGCTGCTGATGCCCAGCCTGGGTTCGGCGGCGAACGGCCTGCTCACGTTCAACGGTTCGTGGTGGCGACTGAAGACCGACCCCGCCGCGAAGTTCATGGTGATGTCGCTGGTGTTCTACGCGGCATCCACCTTCGAAGGCTCGATGATGGCGATCAAGACGGTGAACTCGCTGTCGCACTACACCGACTGGACCATCGCTCACGTGCACTCCGGCTCGCTGGGCTGGGTGGCGATGATCACCATCGGCTCGCTCTACGCGATGGCGCCGCGCGCGCTGGGCCGCCCGGAGATGTATTCGCACAAGGGCATGGAAGTGCATTTCTGGCTGCACATCATGGGCACCCTGCTGTACGTGGGCGCGATGTGGACCGCCGGCGTCACCGAGGGCCTGATGTGGCGCGCCACCAATCCGGACGGCGCACTCACCTACGGCTTCCTGGACAGCCTGATCGCGATCAAGCCGATGTACCTGATCCGCTGGCTGGGTGGCGTGCTGATCCTGTCGGGCATGTGGGTCATGGCCTGGAACCTGTGGCATACCGCGGCGGATGCGCGCGCGCGCCTGATCAAGCCGATCCCGGTGCCGATCCCCGAGCCCGTGCCGCATCAGGTTCCGGCACCGCTGCCCGCCGGCGTCAGCTGATGCGCTCGTCCACGATCGCCACTCCGGTCAACTTCCTGTTTCGTGGGCGCAACCCGGCCCCGCAAATCCAAAGGCGGCCATCCATGGCCGCACTCTTCAAGTAGAGCTCATACCATGGCCTACAAGCATTTCGAAGCAATCGAGAAACACGCCGGCCTGCTCGCGATCGGCATCGCGATCATGGTCTCGCTGGGCGGCCTGGCCGAGATCACCCCGCTGTTCGTCGAGGCGCACAAGCTGGAGGCGCCGCCCGGCGTGCACCCGTACGACCCGCTGCGGCTGGCCGGCAAGGACGTCTACGTGCGCGAGGGCTGCTACCTGTGCCACTCGCAGATGATCCGCGCGCTGCGTTTCGAGACCGAGCGCTACGGCCACTTCTCGACCGCCGCCGAATCGGTCTACGACCGGCCGTTCCAGTGGGGCTCCAAGCGCACCGGCCCGGACTTGGCCCGCGTCGGCGGCAAGTATTCCGACGACTGGCAGCGCATGCACCTGCTGGACCCGCGCCAGGTGGTGCCGGAGTCGAACATGCCGGCCTACCCGTGGCTGGCCGGAAAGAAACTCGACGCCGCCGACATCCAGGCGCGCATGCGCACCCTGCGCAAGCTGGGCGACCCGTACAGCGACGCGGACATCGCCGGCGCGCCGGCCGCGGTGGAAGGCAAGACCGAGATGGATGCGCTGGTCGCGTACCTGCAGGGCCTGGGCATCAAGAACGAACCTGACGCCACAAGTGTGCCGGCCAGCACGGGAGGCGCGCCATGACTCCGATGAATCCGATCTGGGGCCACATCGCCGGCGTGTTCATCCTGCTGATGATGTTCACCTTTCTCGGTATCTGGTTCTGGGCGTGGCGCAAGTACCACAAACCCACGTTCAACCGCATGGCACGCCTGCCCATGGAAGACGAGCCTGAAGTCGAACCCGACACGAAGGAGAACTGCCCATGAGCACGGGATGGTCGTTGTGGGTGATGTTCCTGGTGGTGCTGAACATGGGCATCACGTTCTTCCTGTACCTGTGGGGTCCGCGCGCGAAGATCCCCACCCTGCCCGACGGCACCAGCGGCCACGTCTGGGCTCACGGCGTGCTGCGCGAAGGCGTGCGCAAGCTGCCACTGTGGTGGGTGCTGTTCTCCGGCGCCATGTTCGTGATCGGCTTCGTCTACCTGGCGCTGTTCCCCGGCTTCGGCAGCTTCAAGGGCCTGCTCGGCTGGACCTCGCATGGCGAGCTGGCGCACAACGTGGCCGTCAACGAAGCCACGCTCGCGCCGCTGATGGAGCGCTTCAAGCTGTATCCCGTCGAGCAGCTGGCCAGTGACCCCGCCGCGCAGCAGATGGGCAAGGTGCTGTTCGAGGACAACTGCGCCGCCTGCCACCAGCGCAGCGCGAAGGGCAATGTTGCGCTCGGCGCACCCGACCTCAGCGATGGCGACTGGCTCTACGGCGGCAGCGGCAGCGACATCACCACTTCGATCCATGACGGACGCAGCGGCGTGATGCCGCCGTGGGCGAGCCTGGGCGCGGACAACGTGAAGAACCTCGCGCAGTACGTGCTGAGCCTGTCCGGCGCGCCGCACGACGCGGCCAAGGCCGCTGCCGGCCAGCCGCTGTTCGCTACCTGCGCGGCCTGCCACGGCGCCGACGGCAAGGGCAACCCGGCGCTGGGCGCACCGAACCTCACCGACAAGGTGTGGTTGCACGGCAGCAGCGTGGCCGACATCGAGAAGAGCATCGGCGAGGGCCGCCAGGGCCACATGCCGGCGTGGAGCCCGCGTCTGTCCGACGAGCAGATCCGCGTGGTCGCGGCCTACGTCTACCACCTGTCGCACCCTGCCGATGAAAGCAGGCAATGACATAGCCGCCCACACGGCATCGGCCTGGTATCGCCAGCCGGTGCTGTGGCTGGGCGTGTTGATCTTCGCGGCTTCGCTGGCCGGCTGCGTGTGGATGATCGCGCTCGGCGCGAGCCACGCCGACACGCCGCTGGATACCTCGCACACGGTATTTGGCGTACCGGTCAGCGCGCACAGCAGCGCCGGCCCGCCGCCTCGCCCGTCGACTGATCCGCCGCGATGAACACCTACGCGGCGTGGGCCCATCCGCAACTCGCCGCGCAGGTATTGCGCCCGCGCCGCGACGGTTGCAGCGAAATCGCACTGCGGGTCGAGTCGCTGAACGACGCACGCCAGGTGCTGTGGCTGGAACAGCGCATTCGCGCCCTGCCCGGCGTGCGGCGTGTCGCCATCGATCGCCCGGCGCAGCGCGTGCGGGTGGTGTGGGACGCGCAACGCACCTCGCTGCCCAGCCTGCTCGACAACTTCGCCGCCGCGAACTGCCCGGCGCAGCCGCTGCAGCACGACAGCATCGACGACGCCCGCGCGCACGAGCAGCACGACGCGCTGAAGCGCCTGCTGGTCGCCGGCATGTGCTCGATGCAGGTGATGACGTACGCCTTCGTGATCTACATCGGCGTGGTCGACTTCGTCGACTTCAGCACGCGCAACCTGTTCCGCTGGCTGGGCCTGCTGACCACCTTGCCGGTGGTGTTCTACTCGGCGCAGCCGTTCTTCGGCGGTGCCGTGCGCGAACTGGGTGAACGCCGGCTCGGCATCAACCTGCCGGTGGCGCTGGCGGTGGCGCTGGTGTTCCTGGCCAGCACGTTCAACACGCTACGCGGCAGCGGCGAGATCTATTTCGACTCGGTGACCATGTTCGTGTTCCTGCTGCTCGGCGGGCGCTACGTGGAACTGCGTTCGCGCCACCGCAGCGGCGCGCTCGGCGACGCGGCGATCGATGCCACGCCGCTGCTGGCGCAGCGACGCCGCGCCGACGGCGAGCTGGAAACGGTGGCCGCGATCGCCCTGCTGCCCGGCGACCGCGTGCATATCGCCGAAGGCGGCACCGTGCCGGCGGATGGCGTGCTGGAAAGCGCCGGCGTGCGGGTGGATGAGGCATTGCTGTCGGGCGAATCGCATCCGCTGCGGCGCGAGCGTGGCGAGCGGCTGATCGCCGGCAGCGTGCTGCTGTCCGGACCCGCCGAATTGCGCGTGGAGCACAGCGGCGCCACCACCACGGTGGCGCGGCTGGGCGCCCTGGCCACCCGCGCACGGCAGGCACGTTCGCTGATCGCCGCCAGCGATCGCGAGATCGGCCGCTTCGTCGCCCGCGTGCTGATACTCACCGTGCTCACCGCGCTGGGCTGGCTGCTAGTCGATCCATCGCGCGCATTCGAGGCCGCGGTGGCCGTGCTGGTGGTGGCCTGCCCCTGCGCGTTCGCGCTGACCCGCCCGGCCACGCTGAGCCGTGCGCTCGGCGTGCTGGCCGGCCGCGGCGTGCTGGTTACCGACGGCGCGGCGCTGACCGCATTGGCGCGGGTCGACTACGCGCTGTTCGACAAGACCGGCACGCTGACCATGCCGCAGCTGGACCGCCGCGCGGTCGAACCCCTGCGCGGCGACACATCCGAGCAGGTGCTTCAACTGGCCGCCGCGCTGGCCCACGAAAGCTCGCACCCGCTGGCCCGCGCCCTCGCCGACGCGGCCCGCCAGCAGGCGCCGCCGCTGCACGCACAGTCGGTGCAGGTGCATGCCGGTGCCGGCATCAGCGGCGAGGTCGATGGCCGCGAGCTGCGCCTGGGCCGCGCCGATTTCGCACTGGCTCCAGGCAGCCCGCCGGTTTCATCCGGGATAGCCGATGCACTGCTGCTGGCCGATACGCAAGGCGCGATCGCGGCGTTCCATCTCGACGAACAACCCCGCGTCGATGCCCGTCGCACACTCGACGCGCTGCGTGCCGACGGCATCGCCGCCATGATCGCCAGCGGCGACAACGCTACCCGCGTCGCCGCGCTTGCCGCCCGCCTCGGCATCGACGACTGGCATGCGCGGCAGTCGCCTGCCGACAAGCTCGAACGGCTGCAGGCGGCGCGAGCGAGCGGCCGCACCACCCTGGCCGTGGGCGACGGCAGCAACGACGCCCCGGTGCTGGCCGGCGCCGACGTTTCCGCGGCGCTGGCGTCGGGCACCGAGCTGGCCCAGGCGCACGCCGACCTGTTGTTGCTGGATGGACGTCTGGACGGCCTGGTCGATGCCCGTACGATCGCCCGCCAGGTGCAACAGGTGATGGCGCAGAGCCGGCGCTGGGCCTTGCTGTACAACCTGTGCGCGGTGCCGTTTGCCGCGTTCGGCTTCGTGCCGCCGTGGCTGGCCGGCATCGGCATGTCGCTGAGCTCGCTGCTGGTGGTGCTGAACGCGCTGCGCGTCGGCGGCGATGCGGTGCCTGACCGCTCCGACGCCTCCGGTCCGGCAGCCCGCCCACGCGAGCTGCGCGCATGAACATTCTGCTGGTGCTGATTCCGGTCACCCTGCTGGTGGTGATCGTCGCGGTGTGGCTGTTCTTCTGGGCGGTCAACCACCAGCAGTTCGACGACCTGGACAGCCCGTCGGTGCTGCCGTTGATGGACGATCCGGCGCCGGCAGAACCTGCCCCCGAGTCGCCCGACGAAACCGACCGCTCCACGCAGTAGCCCGCGAGCGGCCGCTACGGTTTCCGGCGCAAGGCGGCCTGCAGCAAGCGCTGCTGCAGGCGGTCGGCCAGTCTCGTAGGCGCATCCAGCCCCATTCGCGCCAGGGCTTCGGCCTCGCCCGGCACCGCTTCCCCAGGCCGGCAGAATGCGCGCAGCAGACGCAGCTTGCCGCGCCGGTTGCCGGTGGCGGCCTTCAGCCACTCCAGCGCCGGCAGTAGGCGCTGCTCGACTTCGGTGAAATCGCTGCCGAACGGAAACTTCGGCAGCAGGCCTTTGTGCTGGAACGGCGCCAATATCTCGTGCAGGTGGTCGGGATGATGGCGGCGCCAGGCTTCCGGTATCGCGAAATCGGCAGCCAGCTTGCCGTGGGCCTTCGCCTGCGCACACAGCGCGTCGAGGAAGCGCGCGTCGGCGATCGCCAGCATCGCCTCGATGCACTCGCTGTCGCTCTTGCCGCGCAGGTCGGCGACGCCGTACTCGGTGATCACGATGTCGCGCAGGTGACGCGGAATGGTGGTCTGGCCGTAGTTCCAGCGGATGTTGCTCTCGATCCCGCCGCGGCTGTTGCGCGTGGCGCGCAGCAGCAGCACCGAGCGGCCGTCCGGCAATTCGTGCGCCATCGCCACGAAGTTGTACTGGCCGCCGACGCCGCTGACCACGGCGCCGTCCTCCAGCGTGTCGGACACCGCCGCGCCGAGCAGGGTCATCATCATGCAGGTATTGAAGAAACGCGCGCCGCGCCGCTGCAGCGTCGCCAGCAATTGGTGGTTGCCGTACAACTGGTTGACGTTGGAAACCTGGCACATGTCGATCGCATCCGGATCGGCCGCTTCGGTGGCATCCAGCCATGCGTACAGTTCGCGCGAACCCAGGAAGAACGCACCGCGCAGGTAATGCCCGCCCGGCGTGGCCGGGTTCAACCGGCCGGCGACCGCAGCGCGTTCCAGCGCCAGGTTGTCCCAGCTGCGCCGTTTCAGGATGCCGCCGCGCTGCAGGTGCATGAAGCCATCCATCACCATCTCGCTGGCGCCGTACAGGCCGGCCTCGAACGGAGCCAGGCCGCCTACCTGGCCGGCCAGCGCGTGCGTGGCGCCGGCAGGGTCCAGCGCCACCAGCGCGCGGCGCCACGGGGTGTTGTCCTGCTGGCGCAGCAGCAGCGCCTTGACCAACGCGTCGGACAGCGCGCCGATGCCGATCTGCAGGCAGCCACCGTCCTTGACCAGCGCGCTGGCGTGCAGGCCCAGCGCGTATTCGGCCAGACCCACCGGCGAGCGCGGCAGCACGAACAGCGGCGGCGACGCGTCCGGACGCAGTTCCACATCGAAATACGCCTCCGCCACTTCGGCATTGCCGCTCAGGTACGGCAGGTCCGGATGCACCACCGCCACGCACATCGGCCGCGGCCGGCCGGCCAGCTGCACTTGGCGCAGGAAATCCATGGTCAGGTCGGGGTTGCACGACAGGCTGTAGTGCACGCCGTCCGGTCCTTCGCGGCGCGCCACCAGTTGCACCAGCAGGTTGATGTCCTGCACCGCCAGGTCGCGCGCCACGTGGGTGTAGTTCTGGCTGATGTAGCTGCGCTGGGCGCTGGCCGAACGCAGCAACGCGCCGGACTGCAGGTAGAACTCGTGCACCTCGACGTTCGCGGGCAGCGCATCGCGCGCCTGGTCCAGCGCGTACTGCGGGTCGACCGCATCGGCGCCGAAGTGGCGCTCGAGGAACGGCCCGAGGAAACGCTGCTCCAGCCCCGGCGCCGGCTGCGGCCGGGTCAGCGACAGCGCGGTATACAGGCGCATCGAACGCCCGCTGTCGGCGGCAACCAGCCGATACAGCGCGTTGAGCAACCCGTGCGGTTTGCCCAGGCCCAGCGGCGCGGCGACGCGCAAGTGCGGGCCGAGTCTGTCCGCGAGATAGCCCGCGCAGGCATCGGTGTCAACGTAGCGGTGCTCGATCGACATGCGCCGGATGATGCCAGAAGCCCCGGCATGACGGCGTGCGCACAAGCCATCGCCTACACTCGACCGATGCCCACGCCATTGATCCCCACCACCCCCAGCCGCCTGCTGGCGGAACAGGCCCTGAGCCGCACCGCCGGCGCCCCGCTGCTCAACGGCAACGCGGTCGAACTGCTGATCGACGCGGCCGCGCACTACGCCGCCTGGCTGGCCGCGATCCGCGGCGCGCGGCAGCGCGTGCTGCTGGAGAACTACATCATCCGCGACGACGAAATCGGCCGCGCCTTCCGCGATGCCCTGGTCGAACGTGCGCAGGCGGGCGTGTTCGTCGCGGTGGTGGCCGACTGGTTCGGTTGCCTCGGCCAGTCGCGCGGCGCGTTCTGGGCGCCGCTGCGTGCGGCCGGCGGCGAGGTGCGGGTATTCAATCCGCCGCAGCTGGGCCAGCCCTTCGGCTGGATCAGCCGCGACCACCGCAAGCTGCTGGTGGTCGACGGCAGCCTCGGCTTCCTGTCCGGCGTGTGCATCAGCGCGAAGTGGCTGGGCAACCCAGCGCGCGGTATTCCGCCCTGGCGCGACACCGGCGTGGCGCTGCGCGGCCCGGCCGTGGCCGAGCTGGAGGCCGCATTCGCGCAAAGCTGGGGCGAGACCGGCACCGCGCTGCGGCCGTTTTCGGCCATGCCGGAACCGGCCGTGCCGGCCGGCGACGTGGCGCTGCGGCTGATCGCCACCCAGCCGACCACCGCCGGCATGTACCGGCTCGACCAACTGATCGCCGCGATGGCGCGCAAGACGCTGTGGCTCACCGACGCCTACTTCGTGGGCCTCGCGCCGTACGTGCAGGCACTGGTGGCGGCAGCGCGCGACGGCGTGGACGTGCGCCTGCTGGTACCCGGCAGCAGCGACATCCCGGTGGTGGCCGGCATGTCGCGTTCGGGTTACCGCCCCTTGCTGAAAGCCGGCATCCGCGTGTTCGAATGGAACGGCTCGATGCTGCACGCGAAGACCGCGGTAGCCGACGGCCAGTGGGCGCGGGTCGGTTCGTCCAACCTCAACATCGCCAGCTGGCTCGGCAACCGCGAACTCGACGTGGCGGTCGAGGACGCCGGCTTCGCCGGCCAGCTCGCCGCGCAATACGAAAAGGACCTGGGCAACGCCACCGAGATCGTGCTGGCTTCGCGTCGACGCCGGCACGGCAACGGCAGCCGCGAAAAAGTGCGCAGCAGCGAAACGCGACCGCCGCGGGTGCGCCACGCCGGCGGCAGCTCCGGCCGCGCCGCTGCCGGCGCCTTGCGCATCGCCAACAGCGTCGGCGCCGCACTGGCCAATCGCCGCGTGCTGGGCGACACCAGTAGCGGCCCGCTAGTGATCGGCACCTTGGCGCTTGCCGTGCTGGCGGTGATCGCGTTCCTGTGGCCGGCGTGGATCGGCTGGCCGTTCGGCGCCATCGCCGCCTGGTTCGCGTTGAACCTGGGCATCCGCAGCTGGCGCGTACGCAAACGCCGCTGGCGCGAACTGCGTGACGCAAGCGACGACTGAAGCGCCCGCTTTCGTCACTTGACAACTTTCATGCGCTTCCGGCCTCAAGCGGATGTTTTCTCACAACTTGATACTGCCCGCATGCTAGGCTCGCGCCCCTATGCCAGAGCCGTTCGACAACGCCACGCCACGCCACGTCCTCACCCCCAGCCTGCTCAACCGGCTGGTGCGCGACTTGCTGGGCGACGCGCTGCCGCAGGTGTGGATCGAGGGTGAGCTGTCGAACGTGGCCAAGCCCGCCTCCGGGCATCTGTACTTCACCCTGAAGGACAGCGGCGCCCAGGTGCGCTGCGCGATGTTCAAGATGAAGGCTTCCGCGTTGCGCTTCCGCCCGGTCGACGGCATGCAGGTGCTGCTGCGTGCCAAGGTCGGCCTGTACGAGCCGCGCGGCGAGTTCCAGCTGGTCGCCGAATACATGGAGCCGGCCGGCGAAGGCGCGTTGCAGCGCGAGTTCGAGCAGCTCAAGGCCCGGCTCGACGCCGAAGGCCTGTTCGATCCGGCGCGCAAGCGCGCGCTGCCCCGTTACGCGCGGCGCATCGGCGTGATCACCTCGGCCACCGGCGCGGCGATCCGCGACGTGCTGAGCGTGCTGGCCCGACGCTGGCCGCTGGCCGACGTCGAGGTGCTGCCGGTGCCGGTGCAGGGCCGCGAGGCGCCGCCGGCGATCGTGGCGATGCTGCGCAAGGCGTCGGCCAGCGCGCGCTACGACGTACTGCTGCTGACCCGCGGCGGCGGTTCGCTGGAAGACCTGTGGGCGTTCAACGAGGAAGCGGTGGCGCGGGCGATCCACGCCAGCGCAGTGCCGGTGGTTTCCGCGGTCGGCCACGAGATCGACTTCAGCATCGCCGACTTCGTCGCCGACCTGCGCGCGCCCACGCCGTCGGCCGCCGCCGAATTGCTGGTGCCCGACGCGGTGGCGATCGGCCGCCACCTGCGGCAGCTGCAACAGCGCCTGGTCACCTTGCAGCAACGCCAGTTGCAGGCGCAGTCGCAACGCGTCGACCACCTGCTGGCGCGACTGCAGGCGCAGCGGCCACAAGCCCGATTGCAGCGCGACCGCGAACGGTTGCAGCACCTGCAACGCCGCCTGACCGTCGTGTTGCGCGAACAAAGCCAGCAGCGTCACACGCGGCTGGAACGCCTGCACGCACGCCTGCTGGCACAGCACCCGCGCGCGCGAATGCCACTGCTGGCACGCCGGCTGGTCGAGCAGGACCAGCGCCTGCGCCGCGCGATCACGCACATCCTCGAACGCCGGCAGACGACACTGCGCCACGCCGGTCATGCGCTGCACGCAGTCAGCCCGCTGGCCACGCTCGAGCGCGGCTACGCGATCCTGTTCGGCGCGGATGGCCAGGTGTTGCGCTCGGCGCAGAACGTCGCCGTCGACACGCGATTGCGCGCCCGGCTCGCCGATGGCGAACTGCCGCTGCGAGTCAGCGGCGACGACTGAGTGGCTCACGTCCACTGAACGCAGCGTGCCTTTATGCTGGTGCAATCCGCTCCAGGACGAAGGCCATGCTCAGGAAAACCTACCCCTACTACCTCGCCAACCAGCCGCAGACGTCGAAGGACATGCTCGACGTGCGCGACAAGTACAGCGGCCAGCTGGCCACCCGCGTCGCCGTGCCGGACGCGAAGGCCACCGAGAAGGCGATCGTCGCCGCGGTGAAGGCGGCGAAGCCGATGCGCGAGTACAAGCCGTGGGCGCGCCAGGCGGTGCTGCAGCATTGCGCGCAGCGCTTCGCCGAGCGCCGCGACGAGCTGGCCGAGGCGCTGTGCATCGAAGCCGGCAAGCCGATCAAGGATGCGGCCGGCGAGGTGACCCGGCTGATCGAGACCTTCCGCATCGCCGCCGAGGAGGCCGTTCGCATCAACGGCGAGACGATCAACCTGGAACTGGCCAGCCGTCTGGACGGCTATCACGGTTACACGAAACGTGTGCCGCTGGGGCCGGTATCGTTCATCACCCCGTTCAACTTTCCGCTGAACCTGGTGGCACACAAGGTGGCGCCGGCGATCGCCGCCGGCTGCCCGTTCGTGCTTAAGCCGTCGGAGAAGACCCCGATCGGCGCGCTGATCATCGGCGAGGTACTGGCCGAGACCGACCTGCCGAAAGGCGCGTTCTCGATCCTCACCCTGGACGGCGCGCATGCTGGTCCGTTGGTCGAGGACACGCGCTTCAAGCTGCTCTCGTTCACCGGCGGCCAGATCGGCTGGGACCTGAAGGCCCGTGCCGGGCACAAGAAGGTGACGCTGGAACTGGGCGGCAATGCCGCGTGCATCGTCGACGCCGACCAGGATCCGAAACTCGACCGCGTGGTCGAACGGCTGATCTTCGGCGCGTTCTACCAGTCCGGCCAGAGCTGCATCGGCGTGCAGCGCATTTACGCGCATGCCGACATCTACGACGCGCTGAAGCGCAAGCTGGTCGCCGCCACGAAGAAACTCAAGGCCGGCGATCCGAAAGACAAGAGCGTGTTCCTCGGCCCGATGATCGACGAGGCTGCTGCCGAACGCCTGCACGGCTGGATCCTGGACGCGAAGAAAGCTGGCGGCAGGATCCTCTGCGGCGGCAAGCGCAACGGCAACATGCTCGACGCCACCCTGATGGAAGACGTGCCCGCCGACGCCAGGGCTAACCGCATGGAGGCATTCGGCCCGTTCGCCCTGCTCGCCCCGTTCCGGCGGTTTGACGAGGCGATCGCGATGGTCAACGACTCCGACTACGGCCTGCAGGCCGGCATCTTCACCGACAGTCTCGACCACGCGATGCGCGCGTGGAACGAACTGGAACAGGGCGGCGTGATCGTCAACGACATCCCCAGCTTCCGCGTGGACAACATGCCGTACGGCGGCGTGAAGCTGTCCGGCCTGGGCCGCGAGGGCGTGCGCTACGCGATCGAGGACATGAGCGAGATCCGCCTGATGGTGATGCGCGAATCGTGATCAGAGCGCACCGGCGCGCGTCGCCTGCACGTTCCAGCCCATCGCGTTGTACACGCGATAGCGCGCGATGCCGGCGTACTCGTGCAAGGCCAGGTCGGCCATCGCGAAGTTGTACGACAGCGGCAGCCAGGACAGCACGCCGTCGACGTAGTCGGCGCGCACCGGCACGACGTGGATGCCGAAGTGCGCGAAGTACAGCATGCCACGGCGCAGGTGATAACCGGACGACACCAGCAGCACATGGTCGGCGCCGTAGGTCTTCAACAACGGTCCGCTGAATTGCGCGTTCTTCCAGGTATTCATGCTGTGCGATTCCAGCAGCAGGTCGGCGGCATCCACGCCGAGCCGTTGCAGGTCGCCGGCATAAATCCCCGCTTCCGGCTGGCCGAGCCCGCGCGCATCGCCGCCGCTCACCTCGACCTTGCACTCGCGCCCGGCCCGCCGGCACTCGCGGTACAGCTCCGCGGCCTTGCTGATGCGCCCGTACGCAAACAGGCTCGCCTCGATCTTGCCGCTGCCGGCCACGCGCACGCTGCCGGCGCCCAGCAGCACGATCGCATTGCGCTGACCCCAGCTGATCGGCGCGGTGGTTGCGTAGCCTGATTGCAGCCGCGCCAGCAGCCAGATCGGCAACGGCCCGCAACCGACCGCCAGCAGCAGGATCAGTGCCAACGCCAGCAGCACGCGGCTGCAGCGGCGCCGTTTCAGCAGCGCCAGCACGGTGGCCAGCACGATCAGGATCAACAACACGTTCGCGGTCATGGACAGGCCAGTGGAAGATGGCGGGATGCTGGTGCCATTATGCCGACGTGCCGCATGGGCAGGATCACCACGCATCACGGGCCGACCGCCGCGCGGATTCTTGTCGGACTGGGCCATTGCACGGGAGCTGAGCCATGACCACCCTCGTCTTCGTCCACGGCTGGAGCGTCACCAACACCTCGACCTACGGCCAGCTGCCGCAGCAGCTGCAACAGCAGGCGGCCGCCGCCGGCCTCACGCTGAGCCTGGCCGACATCTGGCTGTCCGAATACGTGAGCTTCGACGATGCAGTGACCATGTCCGACCTGGTGCGCGCATTCGACCACGCACTGCGCGACCTGCACCTGCTCGACGCCAGCTTCGCCTGCGTCACCCACTCCACCGGCGGCCCGGTGTTGCGCGAATGGCTGCGTGCGCAACGCGACAAGCCGGCCACGCACAGCACGATCCGGCTCAGCCACCTGGTGATGCTGGCGCCGGCGAATTTCGGCTCGGCGCTGGCGCAGCTCGGCAAGGGCATGCTCGGCCGGTTGAAATCGTGGTTCGCCGGTGTCGATCCCGGCCAGCGCATCCTCGACTGGCTGGAACTGGGCAGCGCCGAATCGCTGTCGCTCAACCTCGATTACATCCATAGCGACGACCCGGTGAAGCGCGGGCAATTCCTGTTCGTGCTGACCGGCGACCGTCCCGACCGCAAGCTGTACGACCACCTCAACAGCTACACCGGCGAAGACGGTTCCGATGGCGTGGTGCGCATCGCCGCCGCCAACCTCAACGCCCACCACGCCGTGCTGTCGCCGCAGGCCAATGCCCGCGGCGACACCGACACGCTGGCGCTCAACCTGAGCCGAAGCCCGCGCTGTGCATTCAAGCTGATCGCCGACGCGGCCCATTCCGGCGACGAGCACGGCATCATGGCCAGTGCCGCGCCGGCCACCGTGCAGGCGATCCTGCGCTGCCTGCAGATACGCAGCGCCAGCGACTATGAGGGCCTCTGCGACACCTTCGAGCGCGAAAACGCCGCGCGCGACGCGGACAAGGTGGAACTGGAGCCGGCCGGCCCGTTCGCCCCGCGCGTGCACATCCACGACCCACGCAGCCTGCTGATCGTGCGGCTCACCGACGAGGCGGGCGAACCGCTGACCGGCGCCGGCTTCCTGTTCACCGCCGGCGTGCAGGCCAGTGCCGACCTGCTGCCGGCCGGCTTCCTGCTCGACCGCCAGGCCAATTCGAAACAGCGCACCACCATCTCGCTGTTCCTCGACCACAGCCTGCTCGCCGGCGACGCCCGCGTGGCCGACCCGCGCAACAGCCGCAAGACGCTGCGTCCCGCCGTCGACAGCCACCGCCCCTACGGCGCCAGCGTGCAACCGATGGACCTCAGCGGCCTGGTCCACCACGCGCTGGCGAGAAGCGCCACCAGCGACGACCTGTTCGCCATGCTCGGCCCGCACCAGACCACCGTGCTCGACGTGGTGCTGCCACGCAAGATCCACGAAGGCGTGTTCCGCCTGACCCAGACGCTGACGCCGCAGGATTTCAGCAGGCCGGTGGCGGGTCCCGTGATCGGCTGACTGGGTCCGTACGGGACAAGGCGCGCGGACCGGCGCGTTTGCGGCAAGCGAGCTCGCACCTGCCCGAGCGGATAGCCAACGCAAGCTGACCGACCCCGCCGGCCCGTCGCGTGGAAAGGTCCATATCGGAGATACTGCGCACCCCGGTCCGCACCGCGTCAAGGCGGTTTCGGGACCAACGCAGATCCACGCCCCGTGGCGTTCGCCGACCCGACCCTGGCATGCAAAAGAAACCGATCTTCTTCGACCCCACCGGCCGGCGGGCCAGTCGTGTCTCGCGGCTGGCGCTGGCCGCCGCGGTAATCAGCACGCTGTTCGTGGTGGCGTGCGCGGCCAGCCTGTTCGTGTGGCCCAGCATGGCCGGCCTGCACATCGGCGAACACGGCCGGACCCGGCACGCGCTGGCCGGGGTGAAAGCGGCCGCGCCGGAACTGCTGAAATCGGCGGCAAAGCTGGCCGCGGAAGTACGCGCGCGACAGAAGCTGCTGCACGCTCCGCGCACGCATGCCAGCAAGGCCGCTTCCACGCACATGCCACCGCCCTCGCTGGACAAGCCGGCCGGCCGGCCGCTGGCGATCGGCTTCTACGTCAACTGGGACGACAGCAGCTACCCGTCGCTGAAACGCGCGCTGCCCACGCTGGACTGGGTGATCCCGACCTGGATGAGCGTGAGCGGTCCCGACATGACGCTGCACACCAGCATCGACGCCAAGGCGCTGAACCTGATCCGCACGCAGAAGCCGTCCACCCCGATCCTGCCGTTGCTGCAGAACGCGGCGAACGGCGCCTGGGACGGTGCCGGCCTGGCACGCCTGCTGGCCGATCCCGCGATGCGGCAGGCACGCATCGCGCAGATCGTCGCCTTCCTTTCCGCCAACCGCTTCCAGGGCGTGACGATCGACTTCGAGGAAATCCCCGCGAGCGCGCAGCCGAACCTCAAGGCGTTTCTGTCCGAACTCAACGATGCGTTCGATCCGCACGGCTGGGGCATCGTGCTGTCGGTGCCGTTCGACGACGCCGACTGGGACTACGCCGGCTATGCCGACATCGTCGACTTCGAACTGCTGATGGCCTACGACCAGCACTGGGCCGGCAAGGACGCCGGCAGCATCGCCGGCCAGGACTGGTTCGAGAGCACGCTCGACAAGCGCATGAAGGTGCTCGACCCGGACCAGGTCATCGTGGCGATCGGCAGCTACGGCTACGACTGGTCGCACGGCCAGAACGCCGAGACGCTGACCTTCCAGGACGCGATGGATCGCGCCAGCGATGCGCAAACCGACATCGCATTCGACCCGGACACGCAGAACCCGCACTTCTCCTACAGCGAGGACGACGGCAGCACGCACCAGGTCTGGTTCCTCGACGGCGCCACCGCCTATAACCAGATCCACGCTGCCGACGACTACAAACCCTACGGCTACGCATTGTGGCGATTGGGCTCGGAAGACCCGTCGATCTGGTCGGTGCTCGGTCGCAACTACGGTGCGGCAGCACCGGACCAGCTGCGCACGATCGGCCAAGGCCAGGACATCGACATCGAGGGCCAGGGCGAAGTGCTGGAAATCACCGCCGAACCGTCGCCCGGCGCGCGCACCGTCGAGCTGGACAAGGACGATGGCAGCATCGACGACGAAAGCTACACCGCCCTGCCCAGCTCCTACGTGATCCAGCGCGCCGGCACCCTGCCGCACAAGATCGCGCTGACCTTCGACGACGGCCCCGATCCGGAGTGGACGCCGCAGATCCTCGACATTCTCAAGGCCAAGCACGTGCCGGCCACATTCTTCATCGTCGGCGCGAACGCCGAGATGTCGCCCAAGCTGGTGCAGCGGGAAGTCGCCGAAGGCCACGACGTCGGCAACCACACCTTCACCCACCCGAATCTCGGCGACAGTCCGCCCGGCATCGTGTCACTGGAGCTCAACGCCACCCAGCGCCTGTTCGAGGCGCTCACCGGGCGCTCGATGCGGCTGTTCCGCGCACCCTACTTCGGCGACGCCGAACCGACCACCGCCGACGAGCTGGTGCCGATCGGGATCGCGCAGAAGATGGGCTACATCTCGGTCGGCCTGCACATCGACGCCGAAGACTGGCAACGGCCCGGCGTGGACCAGATCGTCGACAACGTGCTGACCCAGGTCGCCGCCAGCAACCCGGAGCGTACCGGCCAGGTGGTGCTGCTGCACGATGCGGGCGGCGAACGCTCGCAGACGGTGGCCGCGCTGCCGCGCATCATCGACGGCCTGCGCGCGCAGGGCTACGACTTCGTCACCGTCTCGACGCTGGCCGGCCTCAGCCGCGAACAGGCGATGCCGCCACTGGCGCCCGGTTCGCTGTCGCAATGGGCCGACCGCTCGGTCTTCCTCGCGCTGGGCTGGTTCGGCCACTTCATCCGCTGGCTGCTGGCCGCGGCCATCACGCTGGGCGTGGCCCGGCTGCTGCTGCTCGGCGGCCTCGCCCTGTTCAACCGGGTGCAGGAACGTCGGCGCGCGATGCCGGTCCTGCCGGATGATCCGCCGCTGGTCTCGGTACTGATCCCCGCCTACAACGAGGAGAAGGTGATCGCCAGTTCGATCCGCCACATCCTCAAAAGCCGCTACGCGAACCTCGAAGTCATCGTCGTCGACGACGGCTCGATCGATGCCACCTCGGCGGTGGTGCGCCAGCACTACGCGCACGAGCCGCGCGTGCGGCTGATCACCATCCCCAACGGCGGCAAGGCGCACGCGGTCAATACCGCGCTGCGCGAATCGAACGGCGCGGTGGTGGTGGCGCTGGATGCCGACACCCAGTTCGAACGGGACACCATCCCGCGGCTGGTGCGCTGGTTCGCCGACCCGAAGGTCGGCGCCGTAGCCGGCAACGCGAAAGTCGGCAACCGCATCAACCTGATCACCTTGTGGCAGGCGCTGGAATACATCACCGCGCAAAATCTCGAGCGCCGCGCGCTGGCCGCGCTGGGCGCAATCACCGTGGTGCCCGGTGCCGTCGGCGCCTGGCGGCGCGAAGCGCTGGAACGGCTCGGCGGCTTCCCGTCCGACACGCTGGCGGAAGACCAGGACCTCACCATCGCCGTGCAGAAGGCCGGCTACCACACCCTGTTCGACGCCGAGGCGATCGCCTGGACCGAAGCGCCGGACACCGCCCGCGGCCTCGCCCGCCAGCGCTTCCGCTGGGCCTACGGCACCCTGCAATGCCTGTGGAAGCACCGCGACGCCACTTTCAACCCGCGCCACGGCGCGCTCGGCATGGTGGCGCTGCCGCAGGTGTGGCTGTTCCAGATCCTGTTCTCGGTGGTGTCGCCGCTGGTCGACCTGGTGCTGGTCTGGCAGATCGTCGCCACCAGCCTCGACTACCTGCAGCACCGCGGCCAGTTCGACGACACCAACCTGCTCAGGATGCTGGCGTTCTACGCCGCCTTCATGGCAGTCGACCTCGGCGCCTCGGCACTCGCCTTCGCGATGGAGAAGAAGGAAAAGTGGAGCCTGCTGTGGTGGCTGGTGCTGCAACGCTTCGGCTACCGCCAGCTGATGTACTACGTGGTGGTGCGTTCGGTCTGGACGGCCATCCGCGGCCCGTCGGTAGGCTGGGGCAAGCAGGAGCGCAAGGCGACGGTCAATACGGCGGATGAAATCATGCATTGACGCTTCCGCCGCTCATGGCCTGAGACAGCATTCCGCCAAGGTGTTGGCATCCGTCCCACGCTGGACAGCTCTTGACCACCCCGTCACCATGGCGTCCATGAATCTTTCGTTCGATCTGTTCGACCACTCCGAAAGGGCGCCTGAAATTGAGGCGGCCATTTCGTACATGGCCGGACATGGCGAGACAGACCGAGGCGCCATTTTCACACGCCCGGAAGTGGTCGATGCGATTCTTGACCTTGCCGGCTATCGAGCGGACCGCCCACTGCATCGATTGCGCTTGCTGGAACCTTCGTTTGGCGCGGGTGACTTTCTGCTCCGTGCCGCACAGCGCCTGTGGTCAGCCTTCGAGCGCGGCGGTGGTTCACCCGCGACAGCCGTGGAAAGTCTGCGCAATGCCATTACTGCGGTGGAACTGCATCAGACGACATTCGACCTGACTAGCCAGCGGCTCGTTGATCAGCTCACACGGCAAGGTCTTTGCCCGCACGATGCAGATGCCTTGTGCGCGTCGTGGTTGATTCGCGACGATTTTCTGCTGACGCCACTGGACGGATCGTTCGACTTTGTCGTCGGCAATCCGCCCTATGTCCGCCAGGAGCGGATTCCCGCTGCGCTACTGAACGAATACCGGCGCCGTTTCCGCACACTCTACGACCGGGCCGATTTGTACATACCGTTTTTCGAGCGCGCCCTGGACTTGCTCAGTGACGACGGGGTACTCGGCTATATCTGCGCCAACCGCTGGCTCAAGAATCGTTATGGTGGCCCACTTCGGGAAAAGGTCACAAATGGCTACTGGCTGAAATATTTCATCGATATGGAGGCTACCGATGCCTTCCATTCGGAAGTCATCGCCTATCCCGCCATCACCATTTTTCAGCGCGCAACGGCGGAACCCGCAACTCGACAGACCACCCGTGCCACTGAGGCCGGCGCTGCCCAATCGCTGCCCGTGATGGTCGAGGCCCTGCTTGGATCTCCCTGTTTCGACGGCGTCGCAGAGTTCAAGCTGGATAGTGTGGGCTCCGCTCCGCTGCTGCTCGATGACATTCCCCGGCTCGTGCTGCTGCGTCGCATGGAGCGCGAATTGCCCACGCTTGAACAAGCCGGTTGCAAGGTCGGCATTGGCGTGGCAACCGGCTGCGACCGCGTTTTCATCGATGCCATGGATGCCCTGCCGGTCGAACCGGAGCGCAAGCTTCCACTTGTCATGGCGCGTGACCTCGTGGACGGCCATATCCGGTGGGGTGGCAAGGCGGTGTTGAATCCGTTCGATGAATCGGGGCAGCTGATTCCGCTCGAATCATTCCCACGCTTCAAGCGTTACCTCAATGCGCATCGCGACAGCGTGGCAGGGCGTCATGTCGCACAACGCAATCCCGACGGATGGTATCGCACGATCGATCGCATCCAGCCGGGTCTGCTGGAAACTCCCAAACTGCTGGTGCCTGACATCAAGGGCGAAGGTGTCTTCATCATGGATGAGGGGCGCTACTACCCGCACCACAATCTCTACTTCATCACCTCAGGCGAATGGGATCTGCGGGCACTCCAGACTGTACTTCGCTCATCGCTGACGCTGATGGTCGTTGCAACTTATTGCACGCGCATGGCCGGAGGCTTTCTGCGGTTCCAGGCGCAGTATCTGCGCAGGATCCGCCTTCCCCACTGGCGCAACGTCGACGAGCACATGCGCGAACGCTTGATTGCTGCAGCCACAACGAAGACCCAGGATGAAGTCGACACGCCGGTATTCGAATTGTATGGATTGAGCACCGCCGAAGCACTGCGAACACGTCAAATCGCTGACTCTGCACGCGTTGGAAAGGGGTTGCTCCAGTGACCATCAGTCTGCTTCCGCCGTCGTTCGACGAACTCACCCGCCAGGCGGTTCATACCTTCTGGCATTCGCGCAACAGCGGTACCGTCAATGCGACGCACGAAGGCGGTCGCGCAGCGGTCGTTGGCGGCAAGAACATGGATGGCTTCATCGAAGTCGTGCGTGCGGTCGTGACGCACTGCGGCCTAGTTGCCGATACCGTGCATGTACGCAAGTCCAAGATAGTTCTTCCCGGCTTCTTTCGCGCAACCAAGAGCTGGGATGTACTGGTCGTCCACGAAAAGAGGCTGCTTGGCGTTTTCGAGTTCAAGTCGCAAGTCGGCTCGTTCGGAAACAACTTCAACAACCGCAGCGAAGAAGTCATCGGCTCGGCTGCCGATCTTTGGGTGGCACATCACCATGGCGCCTATGGCGGCGTGCCCAGAAGCCGGAACGAAGTGCGGGAATACTCGCCAGCACTGTTGAACCCGGTGATCCAGTCGGATCCGCGCCCTCCATTTCTGGCGTGGCTGATGCTGCTCGAAGAATGCGATGCCTCCATGCGATCCGTACGCTGCGATGAACCGCACTTTGCCGTATTCGAGGAGTTTCACGACGCTTCATACGCGCGCAGGTATCAGATTCTCTGCGAGCGGCTCGTCGAGCGCCAGCTCTACAGTGCAGCAGCGCTGGAGCTGACTCCCACTGGCAAGGACAATCACCGGGCACTTTCACCTGCGACGAGCATCCGGAACATGTTTTCGGAGTTTGCGGGTCGCATCCTCGCTGCCGTGCAAGGCGCATAGCGCCACCGCAGCTATCGTCCAGTTCCGGCGCCGCCACACATCACCTTCGCGATGGATAAGGTAAGAAGGGATGGAGCTGAGTTTTGGCTACCGCCAGCTGATGTACTACGTGGTGGTGCACTCAGTATGGAAGTTCAGTTCGCCAGCGGCTCGGCCAGCATCGGCCGGCGCACGCTCAACGCCGTGCCCGCCGCCGCCACGATGATCGTCACGATGGCCAGCCACTGCAGCAGGCTGAGCCGTTCGCCCAGCAACGCCACGCCGGCCACCGCCGCGATGGCCGGCTCCAGGCTCAGCAAGGTGCTGAACGTGCGCGCCGGCAACCGGGTCAGCGCGACCATCTCCAGCGAATACGGCAGCGCCGAGCTGAGCACCGCCACGCCCAGCGCATACGGCAACAACGCTGGCGACAGCAGTGCACTGCCGGCATGCGCGATACCGAACGGAATCGCCAGCAACGCGCCGATCGACGTGCCCAGCGTCACCGCGTCCGCGCCGTGAGCCGCTCCCGCCTTCTTTCCCAACACGATGTACAACGCCCAGCCCACGCCGGCAGCCAGCGCATACATCACGCCCACCGGATCGAGTGCGTGCATCTGCCCGCGCAGCGGCAGCAACAGGGCCAGCCCGGCCACCACCAGCGCGATCCAGACGAAGTCGAGCCACCGGCGCGAACCGAACAGCGCCAGCGCCAGCGGCCCGGTGAATTCCAGCGCCACCGCGATGCCCAGCGGAATCGTGCGCAGCGACATGTAGAACACCAGGTTCATCGCCCCCATGGAGAGGCCATATCCCCACAGCGCGCGCCAGTCGCGTTCGCCGACCGACCGGCGCCACGGCCGCCGCCACAGCAGCAGGATCAGTGCGCTAAGCCCCAGCCGATAGGCCGTGGCACCCTGCGCGCCGACCTGCGGGAACAAGTGCTTGGCCAGCGACGCGCCGCACTGGTACGAGACCATGCTGATCAACAGCATGCCGATCGCGAACACGAGCGGAGCAACGGTGGAGCGTGGCGACATGAGCGCAGCCATGGCGGAAGACCCTGCCCATGATGCTCGCAGACCCCGGCGAAACCCACCATGCGGGCCGTCTCGTTGCCGTCATTGCTGACAGCGCCTGACAGCAGTGTGCGGCGCGACCAGCCCTCTCATTCAGTCGGCGCTTCAGTGGTGGTGCACTTGGTCCGAACGGCCATTCGCGGACCAGCGGCGATCTGGGTCGGCGGGAGCGCAAGGCGACGATGAACCCGCGGGGCGAAACGCCGCACTGACACTCGTCGCCTGGTTGGGGAGCGCAGAGAAGTTCTCATCGACAGGCATGCAAGCGAAAGGTGTTCGCACAAAAAAGCCCTTGTCAGGCAAGGGCCTTTTCAACACGGTTCAACATTGCTGTCCCCGTAAAAACCGACAATCCCTCACCACTCAAAAAAATCAAAAAAAGCATCACCGTCGATGCACCAAAGGTAACGCCAACATCAATGCAGTTTGGGGGGGCAAACACACTCTCGCGCATCCCGAAGCAGCCACTATTTCAGGATCAATTCCCGCGTCAGTTCGCTACCCAGCAGTTCGCGCATCGACTCCCGGTCCGCGCTGGCCTTGTCCCGGCTGTCCACGGGGCCCAGCACCTTGGTCGAGATCGCATCGGCCTCGTCGGTCCGATCGAGCGCAGCCATGTTCGGGAAGGCGATCGTCAGGATCAGGTCGGCATCCTGTGGTGCCCGCGGCTGCGAACGGTAAACGGCGTAGCCGATGATCAAGCCCGCCTTCTTCATCGCTTCCATGTTGGCCTTGTAAGGCCCGTCCAGATATTTCATGTAATTGTTGAACTGCCCGGGCTTGATCTTGATGAAGCTGACTTGCAAGACATGGCCTTCCTTGTACGGCTTCGCGTCCTGCGCAAACACCGACCCCATCACTGCGAACATCAACACTGACACCAGAAGCATCGTGATACGTTTCACAGCCCACCTCCTTGCCGACCCTGCATGGATATGCAGTGCTGGCGGACGCTACGCCCAGCCTTCACAAGCGTCAATCAATCCGTTTGCCAAAGCATGCATCGCGCCAAACGAGAGGTATCCGGCGCTCGTACGGCTCAGCCGCCGCTGCGCACCCGCATCGTCAATCCCTTCAGAAAATTCCGCAGCAGCTGGTCGCCGCACAGCTTGAAGTTCTTGTGGTCGGGTTGGCGGAACAGCGCGCTGAGCTCCGGCTTGGAGACCGGGAAGCCGGCGCTTTCGAGGATCTCGTGCATGTCGACGTCCTTCAGCTCGAACGCCACACGCAGCTTCTTCAGCACCACGTTGTTGGTAACGCGCTTCTCCGGCGGGCGCGGCGGGCGGCTTTCGTCCTTGCTGCGGCGGTGAAACACCAGGCCATCGAGGAAGACGGCCAGTACCTTGTTGCTGCATTCGGCGTAGCCGGGGTCATCGTCCTTCTTCAGGAACGCCTGCACGTCTTCCTTCCCGACCGGAGCCGACGGATCCGCCAGATGGATGATGTCGACCACCCTGCCGTCGCTGAGATCGAGCATGTAGCGGATGGCGCGCAGTACGTCGTTGTTGATCATGTCGTTCCGGTGGGTCTCGCTGAGGGCGCCATGTTACCGCGCGACGATTAACCCCGTTTGTGGCATGCCTGCGTTTCATCTTCCACAACCGGAGGAGAACCGCCCCATGAACGTGAAAGCCCTGTTGCGTACCCTGCTGCTGGCCCTGCTGGTGATCCTGGCCGGCTGCGGCGTCTCGAAGAAACCCGTCGCGAACATGCCGGTGACGGACGATGCGGCACCGGCCAGCCCGCGGCTTGTCAAACCCGCGGCACCAGCCGACGAGGTGACGAACGAGGCGGCCGCGCCGATGCCGACGAGCCTGCCGCCGCCGGCGCCGCCGATGCAGCCCGCCCCCGCGATGCAGCGCACGATGGCGAGCAAGGGCGTGCTCGCCAACGCCTACCTGGTACGCCCGATGACGATGCCGCCGATGCAGTCGATGCCCGGCGACATCAACACCGAGAACTACACCCATCGCGACAGCAACCCGGTGCAGCTGGTGAGCGAGCAACCGGTGTCCACCTTCAGCATCGACGTCGACACCGGTTCGTACACCAACGTGCGACGCATGCTGAGCGCGGGCCAGCTGCCGCCGGCCGATGCGGTGCGCACCGAGGAGTTCATCAACTACTTCGACTACGGCTACACTCCGCCGGCCGATCGCGAACAGCCGTTCAGCGTCACCACCGAACTGGCCCCGGCGCCGTGGAACGCGCAGAGGCAACTACTATTGATCGGCATCCAGGGCTATCGCGTGCCGGCCGCGGAGATTCCCGCGTCGAACCTGGTGTTCCTGATCGACACCTCCGGTTCGATGAACGAACCGGACAAGCTGCCGCTGCTCAAGGCCTCGCTGAAACAGCTGGTGCGCGAGCTGCGCAAGCAGGATCGCGTGGCGATCGTCACCTACGCCGGCTATGCCGGCGTCACCCTGCCCTCCACCGCGGGCGACAAGCACGCCACCATCGCCGCGGCGATCGACAGCCTCGGCGCGGACGGCTCCACCAACGGCGGCGCCGGCATCGAGCTGGCCTACGCGCAGGCCGAGCAGGGTTTCATCAAGGGCGGCGTGAATCGGGTGATCCTGGCCACCGACGGCGACTTCAACGTGGGCACGGTCAGCCAGGAAGCGTTGAAGACCATGATCGAGGATCACCGCAAGAGCGGCGTGGCGCTGACCACGCTGGGCTTCGGCGAAGGCAACTACAACGACGCGATGGCGGTGATGCTGGCCGACGTGGGCAACGGCAGCCACCACTACATCGACAGCCTGCAGGAAGGCCGCCGCGTGCTGGTCGACGAGATGTCCGCCACGCTGTTGACGATCGCGAAGGACGTGAAGATCCAGGTCGAGTTCAACCCCGCGCAAGTGCAGGAATACCGTCTGATCGGCTACGAAAAGCGCCTGCTCAAGCGCGAGGATTTCAACAACGACCAGGTCGACGCTGGCGAGATCGGCGCGGGCGCCAACGTCACCGCGATCTACGAGATCACCCCGAAAGGTTCGGCGGCCGCGCGCGTCGACCCGCTGCGCTACGGCAACTCATCCGTATCGGCCAGAAGCGGCAACGAACTGGCCTTCCTGCGCCTGCGCTACAAGCTGCCGGGACAGTCGGACAGCCAGCTGATCGAACGGCCGATCGCCGCCCAGGTCGAAGCACAGGCCAGCGAACGCCTGCGCTACGCCGCCGCCGTGGCCGCCTTCGCCGATGCCCTGCGCGGCGGCAAGTACCTGGACGGCTACGGCTACGCACAGATCGTGCAGCTCGCCAGCGGCGCACGCGGCGACGACGCCAGCGGCTACCGCGCCGGCTTCGTGCAACTGGTGAAGCTGGCCGACGGACTGGCCACGCACGGCCATGACGACGCCAGCGACACCGCCGCGCGTTGAGGTTTCCGGCCTTGCGGCACCGGCGGTGGTTATGGGTGGCCACGCCACGGCCCCCTTCCCCAGCCACGGCCGCGCCGCAGGGCCGGAACGTGCAAGAGCCCCCCTCCCCAACCCTCCCCTGCAAGCAGGAGAGGGAGGAAGGCAAAGACAGGCGGACGCGGCCAGCTTCCACAACCTACCCGCTACCCGACGATTTGCCTTACCCTCGCACCCCATGGATGCCGCGGTCGATCCCGATGCGATGCTGATGCTTGCCTACGCACGCGGCGACTTGGCTGCGTTCGAGGCGCTGTATGTGCGCCATCGCGGCATGCTGTACCGGTTCCTGCTGCGCAGCGTGCGCGACCCGCATCGCACCGACGAGCTGTTCCAGGAAACCTGGAGCCGGGTGATCAGCGCGCGGACGCGCTACCAGCCGCAGCCACAGGCGAAGTTCAGCACCTGGCTGCTGCAGATCGCGCACAACCTGATGATCGACAGCGTGCGCCGCCAGCGACCGATGGCCGACGGCGACGAAGCCGACACCGCACTGGCCAATGTCGCCACGCCGGAACGGGATCAACCGGATCACGCCCTGTCCGAGTTCGAGCGCCGGCGCAGCCTGCAGCGCGCGATCGAGCAATTGCCGGACGAACAACGCACGGCGGTGCTGTTGCGGCTGGAACAGGAACTGAGCCTGGAGGAGATCGCCGCGGTGACCGGCGCCGGCCGCGAAACGGTGAAGTCGCGCCTGCGCTATGCCATGACCCGTCTACGCGAAGTGCTGTCCGAATGACCACCTCATTGCCACCACAGGATCCACGCGAGCCGGACGAGGCACTGCCCGGCGAAGCCGAGCTGGCCGCGCTGTATCGCCAGCTGCCGCAGAATGAGCCCGGCCCGGCGCTGGACGCGGCCGTGCTGCGCGCCGCCGCGCAGGCGCTGGAAACGGATGGGGCGGCGCAGCACACGACCGCGATCGAGCGCCGCAAGGCGCCGCGCGAACCCGGCGACTGGGTGCATCCGAAGCCGGTCCTCGCACCGTCCGCCGGGTCGGCTGGAAAACCCCGGTCACGCTGGCTGATCGGCTTGAGCAGTGCGGCCGCCCTCGTGCTCGCCGCCGGGCTCGCCTGGCGTATGCACGACTTGCCCCAGACCGAATCCGCGCCGGTAGCGAGCGATAGTGTCGCGCCGGCGCAGGCCGAGGCAGCGCACGCGCCCATGCCACTCGCCCCGGTGCTTGCACCGCCGAAGCAACCACCGCCACGGATCATCGCGGCAGCACCTCCCGCGTCCATGGCGGCCAAGTCACGCCAGGCCGTGGCCGACAAGCAGGCCGCAGCGGTCTCTCGCAATGAGCAGTTGGCAGGCACGCCACCCCGTGCCCCGGCCGGCGTGATCAGGCAAGCCAGCAACGAGGTCACCGCCAACGCGGCCAGACCCGTGGTGGCTGAAGCTGCAGCCGGCGCGCCGTCCATGCAGGCCACGATGGCTGCCGCACCGGCGCCGGTCGCGGCAAGAGTCGACGCCGACACCACGACGAACGCCAGCGATACGCCGACGCAGGAACTGGACAAGATCCGGCAACTGTTCGCGCAAGGCCACGACGACGAGGCACAGCAACGACTGGCCGCGTTCCAGCACGCACATCCGCAATGGAAGCTGCCGCCGGAGCTGCAGGCGAAACTGCGCAAGCCATGAGCGAAACGCTGTCCACCCTGGCCCAGCCGTGTCGCCATCAGGAAGAGATCAGGAAAAGCCGCTTCCTCGCGCTGGCCGCCCCGGTCGAGTCCACCGAACAAGCGCTGGCCTTCGTGCGCGAGGTGGGTGACCCCACCGCCACGCACAACTGCTGGGCCTGGCGCATCGGCCAGGACTACCGCTTCAACGATGACGGCGAACCCGGCGGCACCGCCGGCCGCCCGATCCTGCAGGCGATCGAGGGCCAGGCGATGGACCGCATCGCGGTGGTGGTGACGCGCTGGTTCGGCGGCATCAAGCTGGGCGCCGGCGGCCTGGTGCGCGCCTACGGCGGCACCGCGGCGGAATGCCTGCGCCGTGCCGAGCGCGTGCCGATCGTGGCGATGGCGCGGCTGGGCCTGCGCTGCGACTTCGCCGAACTGGCCCTGCTCAAGGCCCGTCTGAAAGACCTGCAAGCCGAGGTCGAGCACGAGGTATTCGGCGCCGACGGCGTGGAACTGCAACTGCGCCTGCCGGACAGCCGGGTCGCCGAAGCATGCCTGCGGATCAGCGACATAAGCCGCGGCCGCAGCGAGGCGCGGCGGCTAGATTGAGCCTCCATCGCACAACCGCGGATTGAATCGGCGGCAACCCGCCCCACCTTGAACGGATCGCCCGTGCGCGGGCCGCGTCCATCCTTGATCCGCCTGCGAGAGCCCATGAGCGACGCCGCCACCGACACCTCCCGTCCCGTCCGCCGCATCGGCGCGCTGCGCGAACTCTGGCCGTTCCTGAAGCCGCACCGCGCGCTCGCGCTCGGCTGGCTGCTGTTCCTGGCGCTGTCCTCCGGCGCCTCGCTGGCGCTGCCGATGGCGTTCCGCCACATCATCGACCAGGGCTTCGGGCATTCCAGCCAGGCGGTGATCAACCAGACCTTCATCGTGCTGTTCGGCGTGGCGCTGGTGCTGGCCTTCGCCACCGCCGCGCGCTACTTCTGCATCACCCTGCTGAGCGAACGCGCGCTCGCTTCGCTGCGGCAGACGCTGTACGCGCACGTGATCCGCCTCGACGTGGGCTTCTTCGAGAAGAGCCGCGTGGGCGAGCTGCTGTCGCGGCTGAGCGCCGACACCGAGGTGGTGCAGGCGCTGATCGGCTCGGGCGTGTCGGTGGCGCTGCGCAGTGTGGTGATGCTGATCGGCGCCAGCGCCATGATGGTGTGGACCGCGCCGTCGCTGGCCGGCCTCACCGCGCTGGTGATCCCGGCAGTGATGCTGCCGATCCTGCTGTTCGGCCGCCGCGTGCAGAAGCTGTCGCGCGCCAGCCAGGACCGCCTTGCCGACGCCGCCGCGATCGCCAATGAAACCCTGAACGCCTCCACCGCGGTGAAGGCGTACGCGCGCGAGCGCATCGAAAGCACCCGCTACGGCAGCGCGATCGCCCGCGCCCTGGCCACCGCGCGCCGGCGCATCGGCATGCGCTCGCTGCTGACCATGGCCGTGATCGTGCTGGTGTTCGGCGCGATCACCCTGGTGCTGTGGGCCGGCGCACGCCACGTGCTGGCCGGCACCCTGGGCGCCGGCGTGCTGGGCCAGTTCGTGCTGTACGCGGTGTTCGCCGCCGGCTCGGTGGCCGGACTGTCCGAAGTGTGGGGCGACGTGTTGCGTGCGGCCGGCGCGATGGAGCGCATCGGCGAACTGCTCGGCGAACGCGCCGACATCGTCGACCCGGCGCAGCCGCAGGCGCTGCCGCAACCGATGCGCGGCGAGCTGCGCTTCGACGGCGTCACCTTCCACTACCCCACCCGCCCCGACGCGGCGGCGCTGCACGACTTCACCCTGACGGTCCGCCCCGGCGAAACGGTGGCCCTGGTCGGCCCGTCCGGCGCCGGCAAGAGCACGGTGTTCGCCCTGCTTCTGCGCTTCTACGATCCGCAGAGCGGCAGCATCAGCGTCGACGGCATCGACCTGCGCGCCACCACCCTGGCCGGCCTGCGCGGCGCGATCGCGCTGGTGCCGCAGGAGACCGTGATCTTCGCCGGCAGCGCCGCGGACAACATCCGCTTCGGCCGCCAGGACGCCGGCGACGACGAGGTGCGCGAGGCCGCCCGCGCCGCCGAGGCGCACGAGTTCATCAGCGCGCTGGACCAGGGCTACGACGCCGAACTGGGCGAGCGCGGCGTGCGCCTGTCCGGCGGCCAGCGCCAGCGCATCGCGATCGCCCGCGCGATCCTGCGCGATGCACCGCTGTTGTTGCTGGACGAGGCCACCTCGTCACTCGATGCGCAATCGGAGGCCGCCATCCAGCAGGCACTGGCGCGGCTGGAACAAGGCCGCACCACCTTGGTGATCGCCCACCGCCTCGCCACCGTGCAGCGCGCCGACCGCATCGTGGTGATGGACGGCGGCCGCATCGTGGCGCAGGGCACGCATGAAAGTCTGCTGGCCGAGGGCGGGCTGTATGCGGAGCTGGCGCGGCTGCAGTTTGTGGCTTGAGGGCCTTGCTCCTCCCTGCCTGTCCCAAAGGGGCTTCCTTCGGTCGCAGGGAGCCCTTCAGGCGAGGGGGTGAAGCTTTTTGACTTGACGAAGAGCACCCCTCCCCAGCCCTCCCCTGCTGCGCAGGAGAGGGAGTAAAGCTAAAGCCGCACCTCCCAGCTTCGGCGAAGTGGCTTAGCCGGCGAGCGTCGCGTTGTCGATGACGAAGCGGTACTTCACGTCGCTCTTCACCATGCGGTCGTAGGCCTCGTCGATCTTCTGTGCCGGGATCATTTCGATGTCGGCGACGATGCCCTTGTCCGCGCAGAAATCCAGCATCTCCTGGGTCTCGGCGATGCCGCCGATCAGCGAGCCGGCGATCGCGCGGCGCTTGAAGATCAGGTTGGCGACACTCGGCGACGGGTGCGGATGCTCCGGTACACCGACCAGCACCATGGTGCCATCGCGCTTGAGCAGGCCGGTGAAGGCATCCAGCGAATGGCTGGCGGCCACGGTATTGAGGATGAAGTCGAAGCTGTTGGCATGCACCTTCATCTCGCTCTCACTGCGCGAGACCACCACTTCGTCCGCGCCGAGATCCAGCGCCGCCTGGCGCTTGCCTTCCGACGTGGTGAACGCCACCACGTGCGCGCCCATCGCGTGCGCGATCTTCACGCCCATGTGGCCCAGCCCGCCGATGCCGACCACGCCGACCTTCTTGCCCGGGCCGGCATGCCAGTGCCGCAGCGGCGAGTACGTGGTGATGCCCGCGCACAGCAGCGGCGCGACCGCGGCGAGCTGCGATTCGGGGTGGCGGATCTTCAGCACGAATTTCCGGTCCACCACGATGCGCTGCGAATAGCCGCCCAGCGTGTGCCCGGGTGCGTCCGCCGTCGGGCCGTTGTAGGTGCCGACGAAGCCGTTCTCGCAATACTGCTCCAGCCCCTCGTCGCACGCCGCGCAATGCTGGCAGCTGCCGACCAGGCAGCCCACGCCCACGGTATCGCCGACCTTGAAGCCGGCCACGGCGTTGCCCACGGCGCTGACGTGGCCGACGATCTCGTGGCCAGGCACGCAGGGATACAGCGTGCCGCCCCATTCGGAGCGCACGGTATGCAGGTCGGAATGGCAGACGCCGCAGTAGGCGATGTCGATCTGCACGTCCTGCGCGCCGGGCGCGCGGCGTTCGATGTCGAGGGGCTGCAGCGGTTTGTCGGCGGCGTGCGCGCCGTAGGCTTTGGTGGTCATGGAGTTTTCCTTGCCGGGGGATGGTTGAACGGAATCAGGGTATGGGGCCTACAAGGTATTCCTCATCGATCACCTTCTCCATCCACTCGACCACCTTGCCGTCCTTCGCTTCCTGGATGGCGATGTGGGTCATCGCCGTGGTCGGCGTGGCGCCGTGCCAGTGCCGGTGGTTCGACGGGCAGCCGATGATGTCGCCGGCGCTGATCTCGACGATCGGGCCGCCTTCGCACTGAGTCCAGCCCTTGCCCGCCGTGACGATCAGCGTCTGCCCGAGCGGATGGGTATGCCAGGCGCTGCGCGCGCCCGGCTCGAACGTCACGCTGGCACCGGCCACGCGCGACTCACCGCCGCGCTGGAACTGCCAGTCGATGCGGACGTTGCCAGTGAAGTGCTCGGCACGCCCCTTGACGGAGGCTTGCGAGCCGTTGCGGATGATCTCCATGGTCGTGCTCCTGTGGGTGAATGGGAAAATATGTGGAGCTTTTCGAGACGCCCTCACATCGGACAATCCGGTCCGAAGCGCCTGCAGGAGCGGGTTCACTTGCCCGCGCGTGCCGCCAGGTGCGCCGGATACCGGTCGCCCTGCACCCGGATCTGTGCCAGCGACTCGGCGATCTGCCGCAGGTCGTCGGCACTCAACTCGATATCCGCGGCGCCGATGTTCTCCTTCAGCCGATGCAGCTTGGTCGTACCCGGAATCGGCACGATCCACGGCTGCTGCGCCAGCAGCCACGCCAACGCGATCTGTGCCGGCGTCGCCTGCATGCCGGCGGCGATGCGGCCGAGCAGATCGACCAAGGCCTGGTTCGCCTTGCGCGCTTCCGGCGTAAAGCGCGGCACGATGTTGCGGAAATCGTCCTTGGCAAAGGACGTGTCCGCGTCGATCTTGCCGGTGAGGAAACCCTTGCCGAGCGGACTGAACGGCACGAAGCCGATGCCCAACTCCTCGCAGGTCGGCAGCACGTCCTTTTCCGGCTCGCGCCACCACAGCGAATACTCGCTTTGCAGCGTCGCGACCGGCTGCACCGCGTGCGCAAGGCGGATCGACTGCATGCCGGCTTCGGAGAGGCCGAAGTGCTTCACCTTGCCTTCGTCGATCAGCTCCCTGACGGTGCCGGCCACGTCCTCCATCGGCACGTTCGGATCGACGCGGTGCTGGTAGAACAGGTCGATGCGATCGGTCTTCAACCGCTTGAGCGCAGCCTCGGCCACCTCGCGGATGCGTGTCGGCCGGCTGTCCATGCCGGCCGACACATTGCCGTCCTTGAAGCCGAACTTGGTCGCGATCACCACCTGGTCGCGGATCGGCGCCAGCGCCTCGCCGACCAGTTCCTCGTTGGTGAACGGGCCATAGGCTTCGGCGGTGTCGAAGAACGTCACGCCGCTCGCGAAGGCGTCACGGATCAGTGCGATCGCATCCTGTTTGCCCAGGCCGGGGCCGTAGCCGTAGTTCAGGCCCATGCAACCGAAGCCGAGGGCGGAGACGATAAGGCCATTGCGGCCGAGGGTGCGCGTTTGCATCACGTTGCTCCTGTAGAGGACCTCGAAGCTCCCCTGACGTCATTCCAGCGAACGCTGGAATCCACAGTGCCTTGTGAGGCATTGGAGTCACTGGATCCCAGCGTTCGCTGGGATGACGAGCTTGGAACAGGGCTGTTCGAGGCGCCCTGCGGGGAATGGGACATGCGTAGTCTGAACGCGCAGGCTTGTCTTGATTAGACCCCATAATTCGAATGCACTTATGATCGATACTCATCAATCGGCCACCGCCTCATGGCACGCGAGAACTACAACGACCTGCAGGCCTTTCTCGCCGTGGCACGCGAGCACAGCTTCACCCGTGCCGCCGCGCAGCTCGGCGTATCGCCATCGGCGCTCAGCCATACCATCCGTGCCCTGGAAGCCCGCCTCGGCCTGCGCCTGCTGACCCGTAGCACGCGAAGCGTGGCGCCCACCGAAGCGGGCGAACGCTTGTTCAACACGTTGACGCCGAACTTCGCGGACATCGACACGGCCCTCGCCAACCTGAGCGAATTGCGCGACAAGCCCAGCGGCACCCTGCGCATCACCACCGGCGAACATGCCGCCAGCACCATCCTGTGGCCGGTGCTGCGCAAGCTGCTGCCGGACTACCCGGACATCCGCGTCGAGGTGATCAGCGATTCCAGCCTCACCGACATCGTGGCCGAGCGCTTCGACGCCGGCATCCGCCTCGGTGAGCAGGTGGCCAGGGACATGATCGCCGTGCCGATCGGCCCGCCGATGCGCATGGCCGTGGTCGGCTCACCGGACTACCTGGCATCGCGCCCCAAGGTCAAGACACCGCGCGACCTCACCGGCCACGACTGCATCAACATCCGCTTCCTCACCCATGGCGGCCTGTACGCCTGGGAGTTCGAGAAGAACGGCCACCCCTTGAACGTGCGCGTGGAAGGGCGACTGATCTTCAACAACACCCGCCACATTCTCACCGCCGCGCTCGACGGCTTCGGCCTGGCCTGCGTGCCCGAGGACATGGTTCAGGCGGAGATCGCCAACGGTCGGCTGCAACGCGTGCTCGCCGACTGGTGTCCACCCTTCCCCGGCTACCACCTCTACTACCCGAGCCGGCGGCAGCCTTCGCCCGCGTTCTCGTTGCTGGTGGAGGCGCTGCGGAAACGGGGCTGAGATTCGATGTCGGCACACGCGACTCAGTGCGTCGACGACTTCCGCTCCGCATCCACCGCACGCTTGACGGCGGCCACGAACGCACGCCGCGCGGCGACCAGCTCGCTGGATGTCGCATGCGGCCATGCGCCCACCTGGGCGATCACCAACTGGCGCGCGGGGTCGACGTAGACCATCTGCCCGAAGATGCCGATCGCGGCATAGCTGCCGTCGGTATCCGTCCACCACAGATAACCGTAGCCGCGGTCGGGATCATCGACGCTTTCCTGGCGGCGAAGCGCGCCGTCCAGCCACGCCTTGGCGATCACCGGCTTACCCGCGATGCGCCCGCCGTCGAGCATAAACTGTCCCAGCCGTGCGTAGTCGCCCAGCGTGGCCGACAAGCCGCTGCCGCCGGTGTCGCTGCCATCGCACTCGTCCTTGATCCAGTACGCATCGGCGGCCATGCCGTACGGCTGCCAGATCGTCTGCGAGAGATACGCCGCCAGCGAACGGTGCGTGGCCCGCTGCACCAGGATGCCGAGCAGGTCGGTTTCCGCGGTGTTGTAGTTGAAGTGCGTTCCGGCGGGCCATTGCCGCGGCTGTTTCTTCAGGTACGACAGCACATGCGCCTGGCCGTCGACGCAGGCACCGAGATACATCTGCGCCACGTCCGACTTCGCGTCGGCGTAGTCCTCGTTCCAGTGCACGCCGGAGGTCATCGTCAGCAACTGCTGCACCGTGACTTCGGCGTAGGCGCTGTCGCGCAACTCCGGAATGTACGTGCCCAGCGTGTCGTCCAGGCCGTGGATGTCACCCCGCTGCAGCGCAATGCCGAGCAAGGCGGAGGTCACCGACTTCGCCACCGAGAACGACTCCCAGCGCTGCTCCGGCCCGAAGCCCAGCGCATAACGCTGCAGGCGGATGCGCCCGTGCTGCAGCACCATCACGCCGGCGAGGTGGTGCTGGTCCATGTAGCTGACGAGCAACGTTGAGCCACCCTGCTCCGGCAGCACCAGCGGTTTGCCCTGCGGCAACGCGCGCACATGCGTACCGTGTGCCGCGCGGTTGCTGGGAAACCGTTCGTACATCTTCCGGAACTGCGCCTCGCGCTGCGCCTGCGGCCAGAACAGCACGGCCTCGCGTTGCTGGCCGATGGTTGGTACGCCCGGTTCGCGGGCCGCCAGCGGGAGCGAGATGGTCAGGCACAGTGAAGCAACAAGCAGACGGATAGCGATGTTTGAACACATGGAGGAGCGTGCCGAAGCAGTGGCGGAACCGCCATGTTACCGGTCAATACCGGAAGCGTCCCTGACACCTCCGTTGATCCAGAAACCTCACCCCCGACGACGTCATTCCCGCGAGCAAAAAGCGGTTATTCGAGATCCCCTTAGTCGCAAGTGAAATCATCGCCGCGGAGCGGATGGCAGAAATCGGACCAGCCGTAAACACGCCAGTAATCGATCAACCCAAGATCGATCACGATTTTCTTGAACCCCGGCAATTTGCGCACATCGCGCAGCATGGGTTGCCACAACAGGGCCGTGTCACCCATGTCCGGCGCAGCTTTGGCCAGCAGTTCGAGTGCCAGTTCCGGCTGGCGGCAGTACGCCGCCCACCAGATCAGCATGTTGCTCCGGTCAGGTGCGGCGGCGGCGCGACGAAGCTTGCCCGCCGCGTTGAAGTACGTGAACCGCAGCCCTGCCTTCACCCGAAAGTCACGCGCGCTTTCACGCCGTCGTTCTGAACACGGTGGTCCCATGCTGGCTGCATGAGTCGGTGCGGAATGTCACCCGCAAGCCCGCACTCTTTTGAACGGTGCCTGCGCAAGCTGGCGGCACGATTCGTTTCAGCACCCAAGGAGTTCCCCATGATCAAGCGCGTACTTCCCCTGTTGATCGGACTGTCGCTTTGCAGTGTGGCCCTCGCACAGGATCTGCCTGCCACCGCACAGTCGGCTACAACGACCACCCAGACCACCACCACGATTTCCACCTGGACCACCCAACCGCCGACTGGCGCATTGAGCGAAGAGGCCATCAAAACCGCGATCGCCAACGCCGGCTACAAAGAGGTCAAGGGCCTGAAGTTCAAGGACGGCGTATGGCGCAGCAAGGCCCGCGGCGGCAACAAGCAATGGGGCGAGCTCGCCGTGGGACCGGTGAACGGCAAGGTCTACGTCAACGGCGCACCGTCCAAGCTCAACAAGGACGAGGTTACGGCCAAACTGGCTACAGCCGGCTACCAGAACGTCCATGACGTGGAGTACGGGCACGGCCTGTGGAGCGCCGACGCCAGGACCAGGAGCGGCAGTGACGTCGACCTGCTGGTCGATCCGGACGACGGCAGCGTGGTGGCCAAGTCGCGCGATTGATTCGCTGCGTCTGCCAGGGTCACAGAAGCCCGGCGCGTCGCTCGCGTCGGGCTTCCTCGTTCGATGGCCGTGGACGGGCGGATGTGAAATGGGCGCGCGTGATGACCTCGAGAACGACGCCGGTTTGCTTTCCATCTCCAACAGGCGAAGAAAGCGTGGCGCACCAGAAATCGTCGCTGACGCCACCATCTCCATGGAAGATCCCATGGATGGGAAACCACGCTCACTTGACCTTGACGACGACCTTGCCCTTCGCGCGGCCCGCTTCAATGTACGCAAGAGCCTCGTTGGCCGACTCGAACGGAAAGACACGATCGATCACCGGGCGGATGGCCCCGGCCTCGATGAGCCGGGTGATCTCGCGCAGCTGGTGTCCATTGGCCAACATGAAGAGGAACGAGTACTTCAGATCGCGACGGGCCGCTTTTTTCCTGACCCCGGCACTCAGCAGGCGGACGATGAGGCTCACGAACCACGGCGCTCCGATGGCTTTTGCGAAGGCGGGATCGGGAGGTCCGGAAATCGAGATGAGTGCTCCGCCGGGTTTCAACACGCGCAGGGATTTCTGCAGCGCTGCCGCATCCTGGCTATGCAGGACCACATCGTAGTCCTGCAGAACCTTCTCGAAATCGTCCTTCTTGTAATCGACGACGAGGTCCGCGCCGAGGCTCTTCACCAGGCCGGTGTTGGCACTGCTCGTGGTGGTGGCTACCGTGGCTCCGATATGCCTGGCCAGTTGAATGGCGAAGGTGCCGACGCCGCCCGACCCCGCCTGGATGAAAATCTTCTGCCCTCTCTGCAGATGGGCTCGTTCAACCAAAGCCTGCCAGACAGTCAAGCCGACCAGCGGGATCGACGCCGCTTCTTCCATGGTGAGGTTCCCGGGCTTGGGCGCGACATCGTTTTCATTCACGGCGATGAACTGCGCAAACGTGCCGATGCGGCGATCGGGCACTCGCGAATAGACTTCGTCGCCCACGTTGAATTGCCGAACCAGCGATCCAATCCGAGTCACGACGCCAGCCACGTCATGACCCAGCACAAGCGGCATGCGGTAAGGCAGGATCAGCTTGAACTCGCCGCTTTTGATCTTGGAATCCAGCACGTTCAAACCTGCGGCATGCACCTCGATCAGCACATCGTCGTCACGAAGCTCGGGCTCCGGCATGTCGCCAAGCCGCATCGGGTCCTTCTTGCTGTACCGGTCAACGATGAATGCCTTCATGCTGCTTGCTCTCTCGTGGATGCATCGGGTGAGGCCAGTTGCCGCCTGCGCCGCTTGCCGATGCGACGGTCACCGGACTTCTCGATCGAACGGCAATCCTCCGGCGCCGCATGTATTGAACACCCGGCACGTGCAACATGTCGTCCCTGAGTTGGCTCAACCTGGACCGCCACGCCATCCGCTTTCCTGGAACCCAGTCTATCGGCCCGCAGCGGGAATCATCCCGATGGTGCCCAACCATGTCTCGGCCAAGGCAGGCCAGCGCGTGACCGGGTTCGAGGTCGGCCGCACCCCGAACGCATGCCCGCCATGCGCGTACAGGTGCATCTCCACCGGTGCGCCGGCGTCCTTCAGGGCGGTGTAGTAGACCAGCGTCTGATCCACACCGTCCACGTTGTCGTCTTCTGCCTGCACCAGAAACGTCGGCGGTGTGTCGCGGGAGACCGGAACATTGGGGTTCAACTTGCCGTCATTCATCGCCAGATGTCCCGGATAGATGGGCATGGCGAAATCCGGACGGGCACTTTCCTTGTCGGCAGCGTCCACGGGTGCATACAAGCGCCGCGCGAAGTTCGTGCTGATCTCCGCCACCAGATAGCCACCCGCCGAAAAGCCGAGCACGCCAATCTTGTGCGGATCGATGTGCCACTCCGCGGCGTGATGGCGCACCAGCCGCATCGTCCGCTGGGCGTCCTGCAATGACGGCACCGACAGCTCGCGGCTGTGCGGGCGGCAATCGCATTGCCAGACATAAGGAATGCTCGGAACGCGATACTTCAACAGCACACAGGTGATGCCTCTGGCTGTCAGCCAGTCGCAGCTTTCGGTGCCTTCGAGATCCATGGCCAGGATATGGAAACCGCCGCCCGGAAACACCACGACCGCCGCTCCCGTGTTCTTTCCCTTGGGCGCATAGACCGTCATCGTGGGCCTGGTCACATTGGTCACCGCGGTGACCGGCTTGCCGGCCAACAACTTGTCGCTCACCTTCGCCGTTTCCGGACCGGGAACTTGTTGTGCGTCAGGCGCCGCTCCCGGCCAGATCGGCATTTGAGCGTTTCCAGCCGCGGGTCGCCAAACCGCCGTCGCTGCATGCGCGCTTGCGCACGCGGCCAGCAGGCATAGGGCAATCGTCCAAAGCTTCATGACGTTCCTCCGTGTTGGCGCTCGCCAAGGTTGTGCGATCAAGACAGGTAATCGGATGCTGCGCGCCGCATCGGGCCTGTCGCAGCCGTTTCCGTGAATTTCTTCGGGCAAGCGCGCCAATGTCATCATGGGCCGGAGCCGTGTCGATCCCGACAAGCCCCTTGAGCACTGCGGAGATTCCCGTGAACGCAACGATGGATTTCGCCGACTACGAAGTCGGCTACGACATCCCCGCCCTGCCGGGCATGGACGAGGCGGAGATCCAGACGCCCTGCCGGATCCTCGATCTCGACGCGCTGGAGCGCAACATCATCAAGATGGGTACATGGCGGTACGAGTCGAGGAGGTTCCGGAAGGCTCAGGATTTCTTCGAGGCAGCGATCAAGGCGTGGCCGAGATGGCGATCGAAAAACCGCGCCATCACCGCATACGCTGCCTTCGATTCGGGCAATTCCGGATCGGCGAAAAAACGGTGCCACATGCCGTCCCAGACATGCAGTTCAGTCGGCACGCCGGCCTGGGTCAGGAGGTCTTCGGTACGCAGCACCGCACTCAATTCCTCGTCGCGCGTCCCGGAAATCAACAGGGTCGGCGGAAATTTCGCCAGCACTGCAGGTGAGCGGCCGGGGAGGACCAACGGATTGTCCATATCGATGCCGTGGAAATACGGCAGTGCATTCAAATCCATTGACGATTCAAGCGGCACCGGCCGGGCATTGAGCAGCGAGGCGACATAGGCCGAGTCGCCGCCAAACCCGACCACGCCCGCGCAGAAGATGCCGATCGCGCCGGGTGCGGGCAACTTCTTGCTCGCAAACCAGGCCACCGATTCGGCCGTCAGTGCGCCGCCCGCCGAGCAGCCGTACAAGCCGATATCCTGCGGCTTGTACCGCTTGAGCAGCTCGCGGTAGACCTTCTCCACGTCCTCGCTCGCCGCGGGAAACGTGTGCTCGGGTCCCATTCGGTAATCCACGCTGATCACCGTGATCTTCGACAGGCTCGCGACCGGGATCGACTCGACCAGGCCACCGTTGCCGGCGCCAAAGAGAAAGCCGCCCCAGTGCAAGTTGATCAACACGCGTTGCGTGTCCGTTTTCACATTCGCGGCAGTGACGATATCGACCGGTACACCACCGATCCTCAATGCCTCGATCCGGACCGGATAGAGCTTTTTCATGCGCTCAACGCGACTGGAATCGATCTTGTCGTAATACGCGCGGGTAGCCTCGACCGGGCCATCAAAGTCAGGCGCGTTGCGGTCCTCGACCAACATCTCCTGGAAACGCTTGAGCGCTTCTTTCGAGGCGTAGACCGAAAATGGAAAACGCGCACCGAGCGTAGTGATCGCACCATCCGCCGCGACCTCGGGCGCGACGTGCTGCGGCTTGGCGTCCTGGGCCACAGCGCTGACGGCGAACAACACGCCCGCCAAAACGAAACTTGCCAGATATTTCGTAAGCATGGTTCAGCCCTCGCGAGGCGTGTACATGAAAGAAAACGGCGGTCAGAGTCTGAGGTTTCCGGAACGGGTGGTCAGCGGCAATCGTCTTCGCGTTGGCATCGCACCGCCAGCACGGTAACAGTATCGCGGTTCGCATGACTGCACCGGTCTCTCGTTCCGGGCCACGCCCGCCGATCACCTCACCCTGGCAAGCGGTTAGGATACTTTTCTCCCCACAAAGCCGTATGCGCCATGAGCGACGTCCTTACCCTCCATGAGTTCAACGATGATCTCGCGGTGCACTTCCGGGACATCAATGCGGAATGGATCCATGCCATGTTCCGCCTCGAAGCAACCGACCGGGATGTACTGGAGAACCCGCGAGCGAGGATCATCGACGCCGGTGGCGTCATTCTCTTTGTCGAGGCAAGCGGGCTTGGGATCGTCGGTGCATGCGCCCTTCAGAAGACAGGAGCTACCAGCTACGAGCTCACCAAGATGGGTGTGCGCGAGTCGGCACGCGGCATGAAGGCCGGGGAGTTTCTACTCTCCGCGATCATCGACCGGGCAAGCTCGCTGGGAGCCGAGCCGCTGTACCTGCTCACCAACGCCAAATGCGCCGCTGCCATTCACCTGTACGAGAAGCTCGGCTTCCAGCACGATGCGGAAATCATGGCCCGGTATGGCGCACGCTATGAAAGGTGCGACGTAGCCATGCGTTACCACGCGGAAGCCTTGCGGTAAGCAACCTCGCCCCGATGACGTCATTCCCGCGAAAGCGGGAATCCATTTTGACTTTGCGTAACAGCAACTTGGATGACCAGCTTCGCTGTTGTGGAGCGTTTCCCGCTTTCGCGGGAATGACGAGCAAAAGGCGGTTATTCGAGATTCCCGGTAGGCAACCTCATGGCTGCCAGCCCTGGTCTGCATTCCGCCGTCGAGAGCGCTCTTTCGCGAATAAAAACTGCATGGTTTGAAACCCGCGCAGCGCGCCACCGCCCCGGCCGGCGCTCGTAAAACGCTTCAACCACGCCGCGCAGGCAAGAACCGGCTGTTGCGCAGCAGCCCTGCCGAGACCAGCGATACCAGCACGCCGACCGGGAAGATCTCCGCGAATACCATCGGCAGGCGGAACAGCGGGTTCGCGTACTGGACCTTGAACGCCGCCATGTCGGCGCTCAGCTTCGCCAACGCCTCGGCGCTCGCGCCCTTCGCCTGCTCGCTCGCGATGATCGCGTCCGAATAGGAAGTGGCGAAATCCATGTGCGTGATCGCCTGCACCGCTTCCCACGCGGCCACGTAAAAGATCCCGGCGATGAAACTCACTCCCAGCCCGACCCCGAACGCCGGCCAGAACCCGATCACCCCGCCCCGGTCCACGTCGCGGTGCCGCTTGATCCCCACGAACACCGCGCTCAGTGCGATCAGCATGGTCGTGTAGCCGATCAGCATGCCGTACTTCAGCGGTGGCATCCCCGAGAACGCGGTGAAGGTGACGAGCTCGAAGCCGCCGACGACCAGGCCCGCGATCACGCCGTATTTCAGGATGGTGCGCAACATGGTGTGACTCCTTACCTGCTTGTCTTGATCAAACACGGCCCAAGCTGTCGAGCACCGCCAGCGCGGCAAGCGGCTCGATGAAACGGATCCGCCAAATTGTCCCTGACACGAATGGCACTTACTTAAGCGCAAAGCTCCGGTTTCCGTCATTCCCGCGAAAGCGGGAATCCAGTGACTTCAGGCTGCCAGAGGCGCTGGATCCCCGCTTTCGCTGGGATGACGAGCTTAAGTAAGCGCCATTCGTCCCTGACACCTTTTCCCGATCCATCAAATTGTCCCCGACACCTTTTCCCCCGGCCACGCAACATCACTCCCGATCAGGCACCAGGGCCAGTCGATAGCCGAGCGCTTTCGCCACCTTCATGGTGTTGGCGAGACTGGGGTTGCCTTCACCCGACAACGCCTTGTACAGCCCGGCTCGGGTCATGCCGGCAGCCTCGGCCAGCTGGCTCATGTTGCGTGCGCGCGCCACCGTGCCGAGGGCTTTCAGCATGAACACGGGATCGTTGGGCGCTTCCTCCGCGCAAGCTTCGAGGTAAGCGGCGATGTCCGCCTCGGTCTTGAGGTGGTCGGCACTGTCGTAACGGGAAAAAGTCTCGCGCACGCCTTTCATGATCCACGCTCCCACTCGTCTGCAATGCGCTGGGCTGTCTTGATGTCGATACGCTGGGTGCGCCTGTCGCCACCTGCCAGCACCACCACGAGCACCGCACCGCGCTGCATGAAGTACACCCGATAACCGGGTCCGTAGTCGATCCGCAGATCGCTGACTCCGCCGCCTACCGGCTTGACGTCGCCCAAGTTTCCGTCGGCGATGCGATCAAGCCGCGCCGCGATCCGTGCCTTGGCGCGGGCATCGCGCAGGCTACCGAACAGGCATCGAACGTCGCGGATTTGACCAGTTCAAACACGGACAAAGTGTAAACTGTGGTTTTCACATGATCAAGCCACCACGAGCTATCGCAGTCACCCCCGAAAAAAAGCCCCGCGATGCGGGGCTCTTCACTTCATGCAGCATGTCGGGCGGAAACTCGCGGCGATCAGGCTGCCGCGGGTTGGGCTGGCGCGTCGGGCGTCGACGGCGGGCGCGGGCCGCGGGCGAAGCGGGTGGCGAGCATCTTGCGCAGGTCATCCACGCCCTGCCCCTTGCCGGTGACCTTGAGCACCGCGTAACCCTCCAGCGCATTGGTCATCAGGTCGCTGCCCACGGCCATCTGCGTGTCGTCGCCGCGCTGGCTCAACTTGGAAAGCCGCGCCAGGCGCGGGCGCAGCGCATCCAGCGTGGCCAGGTCGCGACGGTAGGCCGCCAGGTCGAAGTTGGCCGGCAGGATGGCAAGGTTCTCGCCGAACACCGCATCCGCCTTGCGGCAGAACGCCTCGGACTTGTCGCCCATCTTGGTGAGCCCCTGACGCTGATCCGGCGTCAGCGCCAGCAGACCGGCGAAACCGGCCTCCAGCGCGGCAAGGGCGGCGTCGATGGCGGCGAGCGTATCGGCGGTGAAATCGAGATCGACCAGATTCTGGGTCATGTGAACATACTTCCCTGGTAACGCCGGCCGATTGCCGGCCCGCGCAGCCTACTGGCCCGCAGCGCCCAGCCGTGTGGCTCCGAACCTCACGCGCCTGTCGGAATAATCCGAAATACTCCGCGGAATGCACGGACACAACGGGAAACGCCCCACTCGCCACTCCGCTACTTCCGCTCGCGACGTTCTCCACCCTCGCCTGCCACCGTCAGGACTCCGTCCGCAACGGTTTCCCCTTCGTGCGCAGCCCTGCGACCTTCGTTCGCAACCGATTCATCTATGCCTGCAAGCGAAAAACTCCGAAGCGCAAAGTTGAAAGCCTTGGAGTGCAAGGGTCCTCGACGGCGAGCGCGAGGGTCAAACGGTCGCCCGCGACTGAAAAACCCTCGCGACTAATTCCGAAAGCGTCGCGCGGGGTGCTTCGAACATTGTCGTTGCGAGGTCGCGAGGGTCGGGCGCGAAAGTCTGAGGGTTGGACACAAAGCAGGAAACCTTGCGTGCAACGGTCTGGGCGTTGCGCGCAAGGCTTGGGAGGCTCGGGCTTGGGAGTTTTGGGGTTGCGGGTGAGTCTGTGGACCCTAGTTGCTGAGTCAGCGACCGGGACGCTGGACTCACCTGGAATTGTCCCTGACAACTTTTTCCGCTGACAACTTCCTGATGGTCGAGACCAAGATCCTACGCTTCACCGACGAGCGATCACCCCTCCAACCGCCGTGCGATCAAGCGCATTCAAGATAAGTGAACCTGCCCCGTTCCCTGTTTTCCACGAGCAGCCGAATGAAGAACGTTAGGTGACGGCGGTCTCGTGAAAGAGCCAATGTTTAAACAAAAACAGTTCGCCCGCGAACTGCTTGGCTTTGGCATCCTTGACAGTGCTGGGCACTCCCTTGTTCTCGGCCGAAATAAATTGTCCGTCACGGAGGCGAAACGTGTATTCGAGATCCCAATCCCACAAGTCCACCTGGCCATCCCAGTAGTTGCGGAAAACCATTAGGCTTTCTGGAGAAGGGATGGCTTGGTAAAAAAATGCATTGTCGCGCATGTTGATGAGAGAACTGAGCATCTGCTTAGCTCGGTCCGTAGGGTCGAGGAGGATAAAGTCCTCGATCAGACCTACCAGCCGATCGGCAGCAATGATGGCCCGCTGCATCGATGGGAAGCTGATACACCCGCTGCACTTCGGGCAGACCGTCGTGTCCGAAGTGGGTATAGTGTGTTGACACTGAGGGCAACCTGACACCTCAGGCAGGGTGAGCAGCCAGTCGACACCCTCCTCTACGATCAACTTGCGCTGTTGTTCGAGATAGACCAACCAGCCTTGACTTTTCATGCGCTGGACTGCCTTGACATCAAGGTCCTCAGCAAATTCTTCGAACTCTTCGCCGCGTTTTATGCGCAAGGCAATCGAGACAACTAGATTCATTTCCAACAATGGATGCGTAAGCAACGTTGCGACAGCGATCTCGTGATCTGTGTTGGGCAAGAAGCCACATGAAGGGCATCCACTGGCAAAGGTCCTGTGAAGCCGGCCACATGCTTGACACGCGTAGAACCGGCAGACGTCCAGGGTCTGCCCGCCATCAGCCGGTGGCCCGAATTTCGTCTCCTCAATTAGTTGCCTGAGACGCTGTTTCACCTCGGCTGGGGCGCCGTCAGCCAGAACGCGTACTGCACGCTCCAGTGCGGCAACCGCACGAGGACGCGAGCCTAGATCAGTGAGGGCATCGATTAAGGTGAGGGTGTCTCCGCTAATTGTCGTCGTCGTTTCCAGCAGCGGAACAGAAAGGGCGATCACACGCTTACGAATGCTGTAGAAATCTTCTACCTGGTTGATGCGCCGATAGTTGTTAGCTTGAATCATGAGATTGACGACTTCCGCAAGCACCTGAGATGTCGCGGTTGACGAAGGTATATGCGATGGCATGCATTAATCTCCCGTGGTGTCACCTGTCGGCGAGCAGTCTGAGCGCATCCGTAAATGACGCAGGCCTCTGACGGGGATCAAGCGCCGTACATTGAGCAATGAAGTCACCCAGCGAGCCTCCTATTTGATTGGCAACCTTGGCTGCAGCACTGTTCAAAGCAGTCAACCCATGCTCATTGAAACCATGTTTGCGAATAAGGTCTGTCACAAAGGCTCCCACTACGAGCTCACTGGCGACGAGTCCTAAGGAGTAAAGGTCTGAGGCCGCTGTTATGGGCCATTCGGGATCGAAGCGTTCTGGCCCCATATAACCTGGCGTGCCTGCGGCGCTGGTAAAAGTGGCTGAAGCGTTACCCATGCCTGCGGTCGTGGCACGCGCGCTGGCGAGCCGAGAAATACCCCAGTCGGCAACCTTCACGTTAGTCGGGCTATTAAGCCATAGGATATTTTGTGGTTTGATATCCAAGTGGTAGATGCCCAACTCGCCAAGGGCAAACTCAAGAGCAAATAGAATGTCCCGCACGATGCCCATAGCGACAGTTGGCTCAAAGGACTTCTTGGTAATGACCTCGTAAAGCGACCCGTCCATGCGGGGCATAACAGCGGCGAGGTGCCAGTTGAGATAGTCGATCGCCAGCAGCGGCGTAATCCGAGGGTGGCATAGACCAAGCCAGTTCGTGAGTTCGTTGACAACCAACTTTTCTGAAATGTCAATGTGGAAGGTCTTGACCGCCACGCGTGCCTCGAAACGGGGATCTTTGGGCGGATCCTGGCGCGACAATAGCCACACATCGCCCATACCGCCAAATAGAGTGGTGTCAATCGCGTAACCGTCACCACCTAACCGTGCATCTACGCGCGCTCGTGTAGTCGAACTCATGCCGGCACGCTCTGCATGTCGTCACTCAACCGTCGCCCTTGTGCGTCATAAGCCACTCGTTTAGGAGTCATCATCAGACGCATATCGGGACTGAACGAGTGCCATAAGCGCCCAATACAGCCCGGGTGAACGAAGCCAGTATTGACTGGCCGCCCTGAAAGATCCGCCGTAATTGAAGGTAGTGCCAAGACATCTTGGCTCCCGCACGTCAGGCAACGTGGGTCGTTATGACGCGATGTCTGCAATACGATAGTCTGCGCGAGAGTGCGCTCGATTTTATTCAAACTTTCGATGTCACTGCGTGGCCGTCGAAAGAGTACCCGGAGCCGATCCTTCAGCTCGCTCTCGCTCGCCAAGCGCCTATTACGGCTGTCCTGGAGTTCCTGCTCTAGCTTTGCAGGATCCAAGTCCTCGATAGCAGCAGTACCTTGGCATTGATGGCACCAACCCAACTCCTTTTGAACAGGTAGTTCGACACCAGTGGAAAGCACGTAGACTGGTCGACCGATGAGAAAGGCATTGCCAGGGAAGCTAGCCATACAACGGTCACATTCCAGCAAGCTTGGCGCAAAGGACACTTGGCGACCCTCCTCTGTGACCATTACGAATTACAAGCTGTTAGTATCAGGCTATGCAGGGTAGCGCGCCATCGATGGCCCGGATCATAGCAGCGCCACACGCCACCCGATCACTGCAGAAATCGATAGATCATTGCACACGCCATGCGTTGATCTGATTCAAGAAGAAGTCATCTTGCCCATAGCCCGAGACCGAGAAGCAAGTGCAGCGTGTGCAGCTCGCGCGATGTAATCGGACTGATTTAATGATGCCGCCATCAGCGCGAGTTCAGGTTTGCTGCGATCACTACCATTAACTTGTTCAAGCTCATTCACAGACATTGTAGCGACGACAGATCCAAGCTCTTGCCCAGTTAGCTCGTTCAAGTAATCGATTTTTTCGCTGTCCATAATACGACCCCCTGATTTCGAAGATCTCAAGCCTATCACCTGATTGACTCACCCCTCCAAACAATCAAATCGCCGATCCGCCTCCACCTCCGCCTCATAGTCCACATCCGCCCGATCAAACCCGAACAGCTGCAGGAACTCGTGCTTGTACCCCGCGTAGTCGGTGATCTGCTTGAGGTTTTCGGTGGTGACGGTGGGCCAGATCGTCTTGCAGGGGATCTGCACGTCGTCGCGCAGTTCCCAATCGTCTAGCCGCAACCGGCCTTCATCGTCGGTGGGTGCGGGGACGCCGTCGGCGCGGTAGAGGCGGTCGTGGAACAGGCGGTTGGCCTGCTCGATCGGGTTTTCGTGGATGCCCTTCTCCTTCATGATCTTGAAGGCGATGGAGACATACAGCGGAATCACCGGGATGGCGGCGCTGGCCTGGGTGACGACGGACTTCATCACGCCGACGTAGGCGTCGAGGCCGGGGTGGCGGCTGCGCAATTGCTTCGCGGTGTTGTCCAGGTGCTGCTTGGCCCGGCCCAGGGTGCCGTGCCAGTACATCGGCCAGGTGATCTCGGTGCCGATGTAGCTGTAGGCGACGGTCTTGGCGTGTTCGGCCAGCACGCCGGCGGCGCTCAGCGCGTCGATCCACAGCGCCCAGTCCTCGCCGCCCATGACGGTGACGGTGTCCTTGATTTCCTGCTCGGTGGCCGGCTCGACGGTGGCCTCGATCACGGTGTCCTTGTTGGTGTCGACCGAAGTGTTGTGGAACGGCTCGCCGATGGTCTTGAGCGCCGAGCGCACCACTTCGCCGGTGTCCGGCAGCTTGCGCACGGGCGAGGCCAGCGAATAGACCACCAGGTCGATCGGGCCGCCCATCTCGTTCTTGATGATCTCGATCGCGCGGGCGCGGGTTTCGTTGGCGAACGCGTCGGCGTTGATCGACTTGCTGTACAGGCCTGCGGCTTTGGCCGCCTTGTCGAACGCGGCGGAGTTGTACCAGCCGGCGGTGCCGGTTTTCTCGTGGCTGCTGGGCTTCTCGAAGAACACGCCGAGCGTGGCCGCGCCGTAGCCGAACGCGGCGGTGATGCGCGAGGCCAGGCCGTAGCCGGTGGACGCGCCGATCACCAGCACGCGCTTCGGCCCCTTGGTTTTATCGTGGCCGGCGGCCTGGGTGACCTCGATCTGGTCGAGCACGTTGTGTTCGCAACCGACCGGGTGGGCGGTGATGCAGATGAATCCGCGGACTTTGGGCTTGATGATCACTCGGGTGGCTCCTGCTGCTGTTCGGCAATTCGCCATCTTAACCAAGCTGGGGGGCCATGCGCTGCCGTAGGGAGTGTCGCGGGGTTCGTTCCTTGTTCGTCATCCCGGCGAAGGCCGGGATCGCAGTTGCTGTTGCGAAGGGGCGTGTGGATGACTGGTTTCTTTGTCGAAGTGCGATTCCGGCCTTCGCCGGAATGACGATGTGGGAGGTTTTTGCTCGTCATCCCTGCGAAGGCAGGGATCGCATGTCGCTGTTGCGAAATGTCTAAGGGGTGACCGGCTTTGTCGTTGAAGAGCTGAAGTGCGATGACCAGCTTTGCTCCGAAGGCGTCCGCCTTGAACGAATGACTGGCCCGCATGACCTCGTGCTTGATCTACGTGGATCACTCCTGTGCCGGCGTGGCGCTCATGTGGAAGAGGCCCCAGCCATGGCCGTCCGGGTCGACAAAGCTGTGCGAGTACATGAAGCCCAGATCTTCCGGCTTGTCGTAGGTCGAACCGCCCGCGGCGAGCGCCTTGGCCACGAGACCATCTACCTCGTCGCGACTCTCGCAATGGAGGTTGAGCAAAACTTCGACGGCCTTGCTCGTGTCGCAGATGGCTTGGGGCGTGAAGTCACGAAACCTGGCATGCGTAGCCAACATCACGAAAATCGTGTCGCTGACGACGATGCACGCGCCAGAGTCATCGCCGAACTGCGGGTTCCGTGAAAAGCCGAGTGCTTCGAAGAAGGCCACAGACTTCGGGAGGTCGGCGACCGGGAGGTTGACGAATATTTGTTTGCTCACGGTTTTCTCCTGTGTGTCGGTGGGTGTGTGGATATTCGCTGGAACCTAAAGCTGGAGTTGAGCGGCGTAGACGTCCACTTTGAACGAGCGATTAGGCGCCAAGCAGGCGTACTGGTTATTGAGAGCGATCATCTTTGCTTTCACCTAGAACCCACCGCTGCCAACTTGGAGGTAGCGCGGCAAGTTGCCCCAGTTTGAACGCCCCCGGTTCTGCGCGATGCTTCCAACCACGCCAAAGAACCACAAAAGAACCCACTACAAGGAATGCCAACCAAATTAGGGCAAACGCAATGTCTAGTGCTCGCCAATGAGTAGCGGCGGCTAGACCAATGGCGGTGACACAGATGAAGAACCACACGAAGGCACTGGGGCGACCCCAGGACACGGGCTTTTGCTGGTCATTTTTCATAGCCACTCCATGAAGCCTTACGCCAAGTAGATTTCGATATGAAGTCTAATCTCTGCAGCCTGTCTCGGAAGATCAAATTCCCTTGTGGACTTCGTTCTCAAAGAACCCACGGCCTGGCTTCCTTGTTGCAGCCTGAACCTGCCACTCCATCTCGCAGCAAGTCAGGGTGAAGCAGCCGCGGCATTCAACGCCGCGACAATGCCTCGTATCCGCTCGACATCGCTGCGCAACTCCCCACCCTGCATATCCTTCAGCAACTCCGGTTGCCACTGCATGTCGGACGGATGCTGCCGTTTTGCCGACGCATGGAATTCGTTGGCGCCGGTGGCGGCGGCCAGCGCCGCGATGTTCTGTGCGGTGACACCGGCGCCGGGCATGACTGCAAGACGGCCTGCGGCCTGCGCCACGAGATCGCGGATCAGCGCGGCGCCATCCACGGCGCTGGCCTGCGTGCCCGAGGTCAGCACGCGTTCGCAGCCGAGCGCGACGATAGCCTCCAGCGTACGCGCGGGGTCGCGGCTGAGGTCGAAGGCGCGATGGAAGGTCACGCCCAGCGCTCCTGCCGCAGCGATCAGGGCGCGGCAGCGCGGCATGTCGACCTCGCCATTCGCATCGAGCACGCCGAGCACCACGCCGTCGCAGCCCAGCGTCACGCAGGTTTCGATGTCGCGCTGCATGACCTCGCATTCCAGCTCGCTGTAGAGGAAGTCGCCGGCGCGCGGGCGGATCAGCACGTACAGCGGGACGCGCAGGCGTTCGCGGGTCAGCGCGATCTGCGCGTGCGACGGCGTGAGGCCGCCCAGTTCCAGCGCCGTGCAGAGTTCGACCCGCCCCGCTCCACCCTCTTGCGCGGCCAGCGCGGAGGCGACCGAGTTGGCGGCGATTTCCAGGATCATGAATAACTCGTCGTGTAGACGCTTTGCGAGGGGATCAGGGCGTCCTGCTTTTTCGCATCGCACACGGCATAGGAGAAGCCATGCTGGATGGCGTAGGCGCCGACCTCGCCGTCGCGGTTCATGGCGAGGAAGCCGACCTGCAGGGTCTTGGAAGCTTCGCGGCGCTTCTTGACGATGCGCATCACCGCTTCCTTGCAGGCCTCGTGCGGCGAGCGGCCCTGGCGCATCAGTTCGACCACCAGGAAGCTGCCGGCGTTGCGGATCACTTCCTCGCCGACGCCAGTGGAGGTGGCGCCGCCGACCTCGCCGTCCACGTACAGGCCGGCGCCGATGATCGGGCTGTCGCCGACGCGGCCGCGCATCTTCCACGCCATGCCGCTGGTGGTGCAGGCGCCGGCCAGCTTGCCATGCGCATCCAGTGCCAGCATGCCGATGGTGTCGTGGTTGTTCGCACCGCCGGGCATGCCGGGGGCGCCGCCCTTGCCGTAGTCGTGCACTTCGCTGTTGATCGAGGGTTTGTACTGCGCCGTCTTCAGCCATTCGTGCCAGGCCTGCTCGGCTTCGGGCGTGAGCAGGTCCTGCTTCTTGAAGCCCTGCTCCAGCGCGAACTGCAGTGCGCCTTCGCCGACCAGCAGCACGTGCGGCGTGCGTTCCATCACCCGCCGCGCCACCGAGATCGGATGTTCGATATGTTCGAGCGCGGCCACCGCGCCGCAACTGCCGTCGGCGTCCATGATGCTGGCGTCGAGGGTGACGTGGCCGTCGCGATCGGGATAGCCGCCTTTGCCGACGCTGTGGTTCTTCAGGTCCGACTCCGGCACCTGCACGCCGAACTCGACCGCGTCCAGCGCATGGCCGCCCTTGCCGAGGATGGTCCACGCCGCCCGGTTCGCCGCCACGCCGAAGTCCCAGGTCGAGACCACCCGCACGGTCGCCGTCGCCGGCGTCCGCGGCGCGGGTCCGGCAACCAGCTTGCCGCTTCGGTTTAACGGTCCGGCGGCCAGCTTGCCGCCCCAGGCCAGCATCGAGGCCGACGCTCCCAGCACGGATGCCTTGAGGAACTGCCTGCGGTCAGTCATCACGTTCTCCCGTCATGAAAAGCAAAAACCCCGCACAGGATGCGGGGTTTCGTTCTTGCTGTGCAACGTATGCCTGGCGAATCAGGCGGCCACTTCGACCGCCGATGCCTGGGCGCCCTTCGGGCCCTGGGTCACTTCGAACTGTACGCGCTGACCTTCCTGCAGGCTGCGGAAGCCCTTGGAATTGATCGCGGAAAAATGGACGAATACGTCCGCACTGCCATCCTCGGGCGCGATGAACCCGAACCCCTTGGCATCGTTGAACCACTTGACCGTACCAAAACTCATTGCGAGAACCTCTGGATACATGGAGTGAGTGCGCCAGGATCTGCGCTGAACCACTGTTCTCCCCTCGGTTCGTCACCCTGGCCCGGGAAAAGTATCAATATGTGAAGGCCGAGTGCAATACGAAATTATCCGGGCAGTTCGCAGACTCGCGGCGGCGTTCAGCTTTTCAGCAGCGCGGCAAGGATGCGCGGTACCTCGGCGGTGGCCGCCGCCAGATGCGCGAAGATTTCCTCGATGCTGATTTCCGCCTCGTCGCCGCAGCCGGCAGCGAAGTTCGCCACCAGCGCCAGGCAGGCGTACTCCAGCCCCAGTTCGCGCGCCAGCACCGCCTCGGGCATGCCGGTCATGCCGACCAGGTCGCAGCCGTCGCGTTTCATCCGCGCGATCTCGGCGCGGGTTTCCAGCCGCGGTCCCTGCGTGGCGCCGTAGCAGCCGCCGCCGATCACCTCGACGTTCACCGCGCGCGCCGCCGCCAGCAGTTGCAGGCGCAGCGATTCGGTATACGGCTCGCTGAAGTCGATGTGCTTCACCTCGGCACCCTCGACATCGCAGTAGCTGGTGTAGCGGCCGTGGGTGTAGTCGATCAGCTGGTCGGGCACCACGATCACCCGCGGCCCCATGTCGCCGCGAATGCCGCCCACCGCGTTGACCCCGATCACCCGGCGCGCGCCCAGGCTGTGCAGCGCCCACAGGTTCGCGCGGTAGTTCACCCGGTGCGGCGGCAACGTGTGGCTCTCGCCATGGCGGGCCAGGAACGCCACCCGCTTGCCGGCGAAATCGCCGAGCACGACGTCACCCGAAGCCGCGCCGTACGGCGTATCCACCGCCTGCCGCGTGGCGTTTTCCAGGCCCGGGAAGTTGTACAGGCCGCTGCCGCCGATGACGGCGAGGTCGATGGTGGCGTGGTCGGGATGAGGCATCGTGGTGATCCATGGGCAGGCTGAAGCTAACGGCATGAGTCGCCGGCTTTGCTCCCTCCCCTGCATCGCAGGGGAGGGTTGGGGAGGGGTGGCTCTTTGTCAGGAGGTCAAAAGCCAGTCGAGAGCTTTACCCCCTCCCAACCTCCCCCTGCAAGCAGGGGGAGGAGCAAAGTGCCGGCTCCGTATTATCAAGCCTCGTCTTTCAACGCATAGATCGCTGGCAGGTTGCGGCCCTGCTCGTAATAGTCCAGGCCGTAGCCGAACACGTAGCGGTCCGGCAATTCGACGCCGTTGAAATCGGAGGCGATGCCTTCGACCAGGCGGTCATGCCGCTTGGTGCACAGGCTGGCGATCAGCACGCGCTTGGCGCCGCGCCGGTAGCAGTCCTCGCGCACCGCCTTCAGCGTGTGGCCTTCGTCGAGGATGTCGTCGACCAGCAGCACCACGCGATCGACCAGCGACACCGCCGGTTCGCGCAACCAGTGCAGGTCGCTGCCGGAGGTGGCGCCGCGGTAGCGGGTGGCGTGCACGTAGTCGAATTCCAGGTCGGTGCGGATCGCCAGCGCCAGTTGCCCGGCAAAGATCAGCGCGCCGTTCATCACGGGGAGGAACACCGCACGCTCGCCGTCCAGCGCGGCGTCGATCTTCCGGCCCATGTCGGCGATCACGCTTTCCAGCGTGCTGCGTTCGTACAGCAGCTCGGCCTGCGCCAGCGCATCGGCCAGGAGTGGGGTTGGAGTATTCATGCGGTTCCTTGGTCGGCGTTCAGTGCCGTGATGCGCGCGACGAAACGCTCGCGCTGCGGATTGTTGGTGAGGCCGTCCCAGCTGGAGCCCAGCGAGCCGCGCATGGCGGCCAGCTGCGGCGGCATCGGCGCGGCGTCACCCGGCATCGCGGCGATCGCCTCGTCCACCACCTCGGGGAAGCAGGCCAGCACCAGGTCGCAGCCGGCATCCAGGTGCGCGCGCACGCGCTCGCCCACGCTGCCGGCCGCACCGGCGGCGGCCATGCTGATGTCGTCGCTGATCACGGCGCCGGCGAAACCGAGTTCGCCGCGCAGGATCTGTTCGATCCACCGCTTCGAGTAACCGGCCGGCTGGCTGTCCACCGCTGGATAGGTGACGTGCGCCATCATCACCGCCTCGACCCGCGCCTCGATGCATTCGGCGAACGGCAGCAGGTCGTCGCGGCGGATCTCGTCCAGGCTGCGCGGGTCGATCGCCTGCGCCTTGTGCGTGTCGGTGGCGACCGAGCCATGTCCGGGGAAGTGTTTGAGTACCGCCGCCATGCCGCCCAGGTGCATGCCGCGCACGTAGGCCTGGCCCAGTTCGGCAGCCACCGCCGGATCGGCGTGGAACGCGCGCAGGCCGATCGCGGCATTGCCGCGGGCCAGGTCCACCACCGGCGCGAAACTGAAATCGACGCCGCTGGCGCGCAACTCGCTGGCCATCACCCAGGCGTGCTCCTCGGCCAGGCGGATCGCCTCGTCGGGGTCGCGCCGATACACCGCGCCGATCGCCGCCAGCGGCGGCAGGCGGGTGAAGCCGTCGCGGAAGCGCTGCACCGGGCCGCCTTCCTGGTCGACCGCGATCAGCACGTCGTCGCCGCCGACGTCGCGGATCGCCTCGCACAGCGCGATCAGCTGCTCGCGCGACTGATAGTTGCGTGCAAACAGCAGCACCCCGGCCACGCCCGGCGCGGTGAGCCAGCGCTTCTCGTGCTCGGCCAGTTCCAGCGCGGCCACGCCGATCATCAACATGCGGCATCCTCGGCAGCGCGCTCCGCCGGCGACCATTGCCGGTACGGATGCGCGATCAGGTTCACGTTGTAGTAGCGCGCCAGCGCGCTCACTTCGCGGCCCAGCCACGGCGGCCGCGGGAACGGCGCATCGACCGCGGGCAGCTCGACCTCGGCGACGATCAGCCCGCGGTTGTCGCCTTCGAATTCGTCGACCTCGAACAGCACGCCGTCGACCCGCACATGGTGGCGCGTCTTCTCCAGCACGCCGTCGCACAACGTGGCCAGCAGGTTCCTGGCGTCGTCGACCGGGATCGGGTACTCGAACTCGGCCCGCTCGATGCCGAGGCGAGCCGCCTTGATGTTGAGCCACGCCTGCGCACCGGCAAGCCGGGCACGAACGGAGGCGCGCGCCGTACCGTCGCGCAACGCCTGCGCGCCGACCAGATAACCCTGCGCGATCGGCTCGCTGCGTTCGATGCCGGTGCGCCAGCCATCGTTGGCCAACAGGAATTTCCTTTCGATCTCTATCGCCATCTCATCGCTCGAACAGCGCGATCGATTCGACGTGCGAGGTGTGCGGGAACATGTCCATCACCCCGGCCGAAGCCAGCCTGAAACCGTGCTGGTTGACCAGGATGCCGGCGTCGCGCGCCAGCGAGGCGGGATGGCAGGAGACGTAGACGATGCGGCGGGTCTGCTTGTGCGGCAGGTAGGCGAGCACCTGGTCCGCGCCGGCGCGCGGCGGATCGAGCAGCAGCTTGTCCCACGGCGCGCGCGCCCAGTCGGCGGTGCGCTGGTCCTCGAACAGGTTCGCCACATGGAAGCGTGCGTTCGCGATGCCGTTGCGTGCGGCGTTCTGCGCGGCGCGCTCGACCAGGCCGTGCTCGCCTTCCACGCCTGCGACTTCGGCCACGCGGCGGGCGATCGGCAGGGTGAAGTTGCCGAGGCCGCAGAACAGGTCCAGCACGCGGTCGGTCGGCTGCGGGTCGAGCAGTTCCAGCGCACGCGCCATCATCAGCTGGTTCATGCCGGCGTTGACCTGCACGAAGTCGAGCGGCTGGAACTCCAGCTCGACGTCCTCGAAGCGCGCGTCGCCACCGCCGATGCGGAACGCCAGCCGCGGGTTCTCCGGCCACAGCGGATGCACGCTGCTGGTGCCGCCCGGCTGCAGGTAGATCGCCAGAGCGTGCTGCTGGCCGAACGCGGTCAGCGCGGCCAGGTCGCGTTCGCTCAGCGGCTGCATGTGGCGGAACACCAGCGCCATCAGGTCGTCGCCGGCGGCAAACTCGATCTGCGGGATGTCGTTGATCGCATCCATGCCGCTGAGCAGGTCGGCAAGCAGGCCGACCTTGGGGCCGAGCGCCGGGTGCATCACCTCGCACTGCTGGATCTCGGTGACGAAGCGCGGGTTCTGCTCCTCGCGGAAACCCACCAGTACGCGCCCCTTCTTGGCCACGTTGCGCACCGACAGCCGACCCTTGCGCCGGTAACCCCATGGCTCGGCGGTGAGCGGCGGCAGCCATGTCTGCGGCGCGACCTTGCCGATGCGCTCGAAATTCTCCGCCAGCACGCGCTGCTTGGCGGCGATTTGCGAGGCGGCGTCCAGGTGCTGCAGCGAGCAGCCGCTGCACTGCGAAAAATGCTGGCAGCGCGGCTCCACCCGGTGCGCCGAGCGGGTGATCAGCTCGACGACTTCGGCTTCGTCGAAGTGGCGATGGCGCTTGCGCAGGCGGGCCAGCACATGTTCGCCCAGCAGCGCGCCGCTGACGAACACGGCCTTGCCGTCGACCCGGGCCACGCCTCGGCCATCATGGCCGAGGTCGGTGATGTGGGCTTCGAAAGGTGTCGACGGAACGGAGTTGGATCGGGACATGGTGCCTAAACGGATGGGGCCATGCTGGCTGGCCCCCGATTATCCCAGATCGGCCCGGATGGCGCCTGCGACCTACTTCTTCTGCCAGGCGCCGGATGCATCCTGGTAATACCAGCCCGCGCGCGCCTTCTCGATCCAGGTCTTGGCGAAGGTGGTGCGGATCTGCGCTTCCCACTCCGGGTGGTTGTTGGCGTTGGCGATTTCGCGATACAGCGCGGTGCGGTCGCGGTTCTCGTCGGCCACCGTGGCATTCGCCTGCGCGCGCTGGCTCAGCGGCACCTTGGCGGCGTCGCGCATGGCCACCATGCCGTCGCGCGTGAAGCCCACCGCGCCGCTGTCGAGCAGGTCGCCCAGCGCGCCCTGGAAGCGGCCCTGCATGCGGCCGCGGATCGCCTCGGTGGCGGCGGTCTGGATGCGGATGTTCGGCGTGTCGGCGGCGTAAGCGGCCGGAACCAGCAGGTCGAGCAGCATCGCCGACGGCTGGCCGTCGTCCTTGGTCACCGGCTTCTGCACCTTCGGTGCCGGAGCGGCAGGCGTCGCCTCGTCCAGCACGTTTCCGATGAACTGGTCGGCGGCCTTCTGCGCGGCCGCCTCGGGGAAGTACACGTTGATGGTGACGCAGCCGACCAGCGCCACGGCCAGCGAAGTCAGGATGACATAGACGAGCTTGCGCATGACGAACTCCTGTAGTCGAAAGGGTGAAGAGCCGGCAACCCGCGCTCCGCTCAGCGGATTTGCGGCGTCTCTCCGTGGATCGCGTCCTGCAGGCGCCGCACCAGGGTCGGCCAATCCACCTGGGTCTGGTGGCCGATCACCTGCAACCGCGGCAAACCACTGCCTTCGACGATAGTGTAGCCGCCGTCGGTAGTCTCCAGACCGCTCATCTGGCAAAGCGTGCCTTGCAGCGTGCAATTGAGGCCGATGCGTTTGTAGCCGAAGGTCTTGAACAGTTTCAGCATGGCGCCTTGCAGGCCTGCGACAATGCCGCCGCCACCGACCGCGGTGAGGTTGTTCACCGCGCGCTGGCTGATCCGGCCGCCATTGCCCGCGAGCAGGCTGGCCTTGAACGCGACCGGGCTCCAGTTGACCAGGCGCAGGTCGTCGATCGAACCATCCAGCGGGCCGGTGATGCCGCCGAAGTCGAACACGCTGGTGATCGCGGCCAGGTCCAGTTGCTTCAGGGCAATGTCGCCATTCAGTACCGGCGTGGCGCCGAACGGCTGCTGCAGCGAGAGCCGGGTGATGTCGACGAAACCGCCGAACAGGCTCGCCGACAAGCCGCCGGCCAGTTCGAAACGGTCGTCGACCCAGCGCAACGACGGCACAGCGCCGCCGAGCGTGCCGGGAAACGCCGGCCAGCCCATCGCCTGGCTGAAGGCGGCCATGTCGACGCCGGTCAGCGCCAGCGAGGCCGCCAGCCGTTGCCCCTGGGCTGCCGCCGGACGCCAGTCCAACTGGCCAATGCGCAACTGGCCCTGCAGGACCGGTACCAGCAGCGGCTGCTGCAGGCTGAGCATGCCGGCACGGCTCTGCCACTGCGACTGGGCAGCGCCGTTCGCTATCCGGTAGAACTGCAGCTTGCGCCAGCCCAGGGTCGTGGCCGGCCGCTCGCCATCGATCGCCCAGTCCAGCCCGCCTTGCAGGCCGTCGATCGCCAACCGGCCGTCCGCATCGGCCAGGTTCAGCCCGTCGGTATCGAACGCGAAACCGTGCGGACCGTCCGCGCGCAGGTCCAGACTGCCGTTCAGTTCGCCGGCGATGCGCATGTCGTGCAGGCCCAGCGTGCTCAGCCAGGCTTCGCCGTAGCGCTGGTAGGCCGCCGGGAAATTCGCGTGCAGGTGGTCCAGCCGCAAGGTCTTCAGCGTGCCCTTCGCGTCGAAGGCCAGCGCGCCGTCGAGCTGCAGCGCATCGGCGTCGTTCAGCCGCAGGCGGCTCAATTCGAACGCGCCGTTCTGCGCATTCGCATGCAGGGCCAGCTGGACCGGATGGTCCGGCAGCTTCGCGTAGATCGGCCCCAGCAGCAGTTCGCCGCCACGCAGGCTGGCGTCCAGGTCGATTCGCGCCGGACCGGTGGTGGTATCGAGGCTGAAGCGCCCGTTGCCGTCCAGCCCCTGCCCCGCCAGGGTGCCGCTGGGGGTGTCGAAGCCCAGGTTGCCGAGGGTGAACTGTCCGGACGATTGCAGGCCCGGATCGCGCAGGTCCAGCGCCAGTTCGGCATCCAGCCGGCCGCTGGTGGGACGCCCCGACCACACCGTGCCGAGCAGACCCTGCAGCCAGCCGACGGGAAGGTTGTCCAGGCTGATCTGCGCGTGGGTGGGCTGGTCCAGCGGCAGCGCGGTGCTGGCGTGCGCCTTGCCCTGCAGGATATCGATCTGCAAGGTGTTGGCGGCCTCGCTGAGCAGGATGTTCACGTGGGCGTCGCTGAGGGCGCCGCCCGGCGCGCCAGCCAGGCGCACGTTGCCGTCGAGGATCCAGCGCAGGCGGGCGTCCCGCTGCAGGTTGCCGTCGAGGGTCAGGCCCAGCCGCCGCCAGCCCATCGCTGCAATGTCGGCCTGCGCGGCGCTCAGTTGCAGCCGAAGCCCGCCGGCGGCATCCTCGCCGAGGCGCAGGGTTACCGCCTGCAGGTGCACGCCGGGAACGCTGATCGACTTCGCCGTGAGCAGCACCTCCGCCCGCGCAGGCAGCACCCAGCCGATCCCCAGCAGCAGGCAGCAACACAGCAACAAGTGGCTTGAAGTCGGACGCATGTCAGGCCATTCTGCCAAATCAAGATGAACGATATGGATTTCGTCATGAACAGCCCGCTCGCCAATGCAGATTTCGCCCCAACCCACGCCAGCCGTGCCCGGGTTCTGGTGGCCGACGACGACCCCGGCAGCTGCCGTTTCCTGTGCGACGGGCTGGACTCGATGGGCGCCCAGGCGGAAGCCTGCATGGATGGCGCGACGGCCCTGCAACGGGCGCGCACCGAACCCTTCGACCTGCTGCTGCTGGATTGCCGCATGCCCGGCGCCGGCGCGCTGCAAGTGCTGACCGCGCTGCGCGAGGACGCGCTGGCGTGCTCGATGGACAGCATCGCGGTAGCCACCACGGCCGAGCTGGAACCGCGCGACCGCCAGTCGCTGCTCGATGCCGGCTTCAGCGAGATCCTGTTGAAACCCTGCGGGCTGGCCGAACTGCGGCGTGTATTGGCGCTGGTGCAACCGGACCGCCACGACGCCTGCGTGCTGGACGACCAGGCCGCATTGACCACCACCGGCGACGCCACCACCATGCGCGCGTTGCGCCTGCTGCTGCGCGAGGAGCTGGCCCTGCTGCTGCAGGAGCTGGAGGCCCTGAGCCGCGACCACGCCGGCTTCAGCGAACGCCTGCACCGGCTGCGCTCATCCTGCGGATTCTGCGGAGCGACCGCGCTGTCGACGCAGACCGTGCTGCTGCAACAGCAGCTGCTGCAACGAGGCGCCACGCCGGCCGCGTTGGCGCGCTTCCGCAAGGCCCTGCTGGCGACGCTGCAGGCGCTGGACAGCTAGTCGGCTGTTTTCGGGCGACCCGAAACCGCCATCGCCAGCACCCGCCAGGCGCGCAGCTCGCCGCCGCCCAGATGGAAGCGGATCACCTCGCGCATCATGTCGCGCAGCGACTTCAGGCCGCTGTTGTCGGGCATCCGGTCCTGCCCCAACGCCAGCAGGTCGCTGCCGCGCAGCGCATGCGGGCTGTTGGCGGCGCAGCGCACGGCGCCCTGCTCGACCCGGTAGCGGTAGGACGCCTCCGCTTCGAGCGGCTCGCCGGAATCCGCCTCGTGTTGCAGCTGCAGGCCGTAGCCGATCACTTCCAGCAGGTCGCGCTCGAAGCGGCGCAGGCTCCACGCCAGCGATTCGCCCGCGGCCAGCCGCGCCAGGGTCCGGGCGTAGGCATCGAACAGTCGCGGGTAGGGATCCTGTCGGCCGGTCAGGCGTACCACCAGCTCGTTGAGATACAGCCCGGCCAGGCCGGCGTCGCCAGGCAGGCGCGTCGACGTGCCCACCGCTTCGACCGCGGTCAGCGTGGCCATCTCGCCGCGCAGCAGCAGGTCCATCGTCAACGGCTGGAACGGTTCCAACTGCGCCCGTCGCAAACGCGCCCGCTCGCCGCGCACACCGCGCGCCACCACTCCGAGCCGACCATGTTCGCGGGTCAGGCATTCGAGCAGCAGCGACGTCTCGCGATACGCGCGCGCGTGCAGGACATAGGCGGGTTGCTGTTCGATGCGCATGGCTTGATAGCCGGGATTCGAGATTGGGGATTCGGGATTCGCAAGAGCGCCCCAGGCTTCAGGCTTTTACGAATCCCGAATCCCCAATCCCGAATCCCGACCTTAATCCGTATAGCCGAACTTCTTCAGCATGTTCTCGTCGTCGACCCAGCCTTCGCGCACCTTCACCCACAGCTTCAGGAACACCTTGCGCTCGAACATGCGCTCCATGTGGCGTCGCGCGCTCGTGCCGATGGCCTTGAGCTGGGCGCCGCCGTTGCCGATCACGATGGCCTTCTGGCCGGCGCGCTCGACCCAGATGATCGCGTGGATTTCGGCAATACCGTCGGGGCGATCGTTGAACTGCTCGATCTCCACCGTGGTCGCGTAAGGCAGCTCCTGGTCGAGCCGCAGCATCAGCTGTTCGCGCACCATCTCGGCGGCGAGGAAACGTTCGCTGCGGTCGGTGACCTCGTCTTCGCCGAACACCGGCGGCTGCACCGGCAGGCGCTTGAGAATCGCCTGCTCCAGTTCCTTCAGGCCCTGCTCCTTGAGCGCGCTGACGTAGTGGATCTCGTCGTAGTTGTGCTTGGCCACCAGGTCGGCCACGAACGGCAGCATCACCGTCTTGTCCTTGTTGAGGTCGACCTTGTTGATCACCAGCAGGCGCGGCGACGACTGTTCGACCAGAGCGGCGTACAGCGCCTCGTCCTCGTCGGTGAAGCGGCCGGCCTCGATCACCTGCACCACCAGATCGACGTCGCTGATCGCCGAACGCGCAGCGCGGTTCAGGCTGCGGTTCATCGCGCGCTTGGCGCCGCGATGCAGGCCCGGCGTGTCGACGTACATGATCTGCCCGGCCTCGCTGGTGTTGATGCCGAGGATGCGGTGGCGGGTGGTCTGCGGCCGCGGGCTGATGATCGACAGGCGGAAACCGATCAGCGCATTGAGCAGGGTCGACTTGCCCACGTTCGGGCGTCCGGCCAGCGCGACCGTGCCGCAGCGGAAATTCTCATGCGGCAAGGTGCCGCCGGCGGGGTCCAGTTCGTGGTTCATGACGTTAGAGCCTGTTTATGATCTCCAAGTACCCCGCGCCGGGAGCTGTTTGCGCGCAGGCCAAGGAAGAGCGAAGGAGTGGACGTCCGTCCACGACCGAGTGATGACGCCGGCATGCGGGCAAACAGACCCGGCCCCCGAATTGATAGGTGCTGGGGTTGCCATCGAGTGGCCGCCATGCGGCAGCGCGCGGCTTGACCTGCCAGCCAGGCAGGTGCTGCGCCACGCACTACCAGCTGACGGCCACTCGATGACAACGCGGGGTGCTTGGAGATCATAAACAGGCTCTAAGGTGCTCGACGAGTCGGATGGCAAGTGTAGTGCTTCGCCGGAAAGGCAGGCCGGTCGGCCACGCCGCGGCTCCGCCAGGCCGGCGGCAGCTTCGGCGGAAACGGGAAATCAGGGGGTGCGCTGCTGCTCCAGCAGCTGGTTCAGCACGATTTCGGCGGCGTCCTGCTCGGCGGCGCGGCGGTTGCCGGCATGGGCCTCGACGGTGAACGCCATCGGCTCGCTGATCGTGCAGCTGATGTCGAAGGTCTTGGCGTGATCCTCGCCGTGGCTGGCGACCAGTTCGTACTGCGGCAGCGGCAGGCCCTTGGCCTGCAGCCATTCCTGCAACCGCGTCTTGGCGTCCTTGGAGGAACGGCGCAAGCCGGCGATGCGCTCGGCGAACAGCCCGCGTACGGTCTCGCGGCAGGCGTCGAAGCCGCCATCCAGGTACACCGCGGCGACCATCGCCTCGAACGCGTCGGCCAGGATCGAATCACGCCGGAAGCCGCCGCTCTTCAACTCGCCGGGGCCGAGCTTCAGCCCGTCGCCCAGGTCCAGCTCGCGCGCCACCACCGCCAGGGCCAGGCCATTCACCAGCTGCGCCCGCAACCGCGACAGTTCGCCTTCGCTGGCCTTGGGATGCACCTCGTACAGCATCTCGGCGACGATCGCGCCGAGCAGCGCATCGCCGAGAAACTCCAGTCGCTCGTTATTAGGCTTGCCGATGCTGCGGTGGGTCAGCGCCAGCTGCGCCAGCGCAGGGTCGCGAAAACGGTAGTTCAGTTCCAAAAGTTACTCGCCCACGTTGCCCTGCAGCTGCACGCTCTTGTCGAAGTGCAGCAGGAAGTCGATGTTGTACATGAACGGAATCTGCTTGTCGTAGGCCACGCGCAGCTGGTTGGCGCCGCCGCTGTTGCGCACGATGGTGATGTTCGCCGGCTTGATGGTGGCGTCGTCGACGTACTGGAAGCCCATCTTGAACATCAGGCCGCGGCGGATCTCGTCCAGCGACTTGCCGTTGGTGCCTTCGGTGGCGACCTGGTTCATCGCCTTCACCACGCCCATGTACTCCGAGTACGACGGCAGCAACTTCATGCCCATGTAGGCCAGGAAGGCCACGATGGCCATGATGACCAGGAACCCGATCAGGGTGACGCCCGACTGCTTCGATTTCATAGTCCCCTCGCTATGCCGCCTGTCTGGCGTGCCTTTCTGTGGATGGTGATCCGGGTCTGGCGGTCTCGCCGCCCCGCGCCGGCGTGCCGATTATGCCTGCGGATTCTCGCACTGTTGGCGGCCGGGCGTGCGCGACGGTTCGATCCCGTCACGCTTTCGCCAACCGGACCTGCCGTGCCGGCGATCTCAATGGATCACCGTGCCGATCCGCGAGAAGTCCACCCCGCCGGTGCCCCAACCCTTCCAGCTCATCCAGATCAGGAAGGCCTTGCCGGCCAGGTTCTGTTCCGGCATGCAGCCCCACCAGCGGCTGTCCAGGCTGTCGTAGCGGTTGTCGCCCATCACCAGGTAGCAGCCCGGCGGTACCTTCGAAGGCACCCGATCGTTCGGAATCGAATTCGGCGTGGTGTAGGCCGGCATCCGCGCGATCATGTGGCTGACCTTGCCCAGGTGCTCGGTCCAGACCGTGGCGCCCATGTTCAGCATGACCTGGTCCACGCTGCGCTGCGGATTGCCCACGTACGGGCCGATCTCGTCGGCCGCCACGCGCTGGCCGTTAACCCACAGCTCGGCGCCGTGCACCTCGATGCTGTCGCCGGGCAGGCCGATCACCCGCTTGATCCAGTTCTGCGACGGCACCGGCGCCTGCGGATCGTTGCAGCTCATGTCGCCGCTGCGCACCAGCTTGCCGCCGTCCTGGCACAGGTAGCCGGGGAAGCGGAACACCACCACGTCGCCGCGCTGCGGCTCGCCGAGGTCGACCAGCTTGTTGTTGAACGCCGGCATGCGCAGGCCGTAGGCGAACTTGTTGACCAGGATGAAATCGCCCACGTCCAGGGTCGGCATCATCGAGCCGGACGGGATGCGAAAAGGCTCGGCCACGAACGAGCGCAGCAGCAGCACCACCAGCACCACCGGGAACAGCGAGCGGGCCCAGTCCACCGGCATCGGGTCGCGGTATTCCTCGCCAGCGGCATCCAGGCGCACCTTGCGCTTCTTGTACAGGAACAGCCGATCCAGGCCCCACACCACGCCGAACAGCACGGTGAGGCTTAGCAAAATCGCCGAGAAATCAAATTCCATGTGGGGCTCCTGATGGAGCCGGGATTCGGGATTGGGGATTTGGGATTCGAAAGGGCGGCTTTGCGCTCCGAATCCCAAATCCCCAATCCCGAATCCCGGCCTGACTATTTATCTACTTTCAGCACGGCCAGGAAGGCTTCCTGGGGGATCTCCACACGACCGACTTGCTTCATGCGCTTCTTGCCTTCCTTCTGCTTCTCCAGCAACTTCTTCTTGCGGCTGACGTCGCCGCCGTAGCATTTGGCCAGCACGTTCTTGCGCAGCGCCTTCACGGTGGAGCGCGCGATGACCTGCGCGCCGATCGCAGCCTGGATCGCCACGTCGAACTGCTGGCGCGGAATCAGGTCCTTCATGCGCTCGACCAGGTCGCGGCCGCGGCGGTCGGCGTGGCTGCGGTGCACGATCAGGCTCAGCGCATCGACCCGCTCGCCATTGATCAGCACGTCGGTACGCACGAACGGGCCGGCCTCGAAGCGGTCGAAGTGATAGTCCATCGAGGCGTAGCCACGCGAGACCGATTTCAGCCGGTCGAAGAAGTCCATCACCACTTCGGCCAGCGGCATTTCATAACTGATCTGCACCTGGGTCGCCAGGTATTGGATCGAGCGCTGCACGCCGCGCTTTTCCTCGCACAGGGTGATCACGTTGCCGATGTAATCCGGCGGCGTGAGGATGTTGGCGATGATGATCGGCTCACGGATTTCCTGCACCAGGCTGGAGTTCGTCGGCAGCTTGGCCGGGTTGTCCAGCATCAGGATCGAGCCGTCGGTCTTGAGCACCTCGTACACCACGGTGGGCGCGGTGGTGATCAGGTTCAGGTCGTATTCGCGCTCCAGCCGTTCCTGCACGATTTCCATGTGCAGCATGCCGAGGAAGCCGCAACGGAAGCCGAAACCCATCGCTTCGGACGACTCCGGCTCGAAGAACAGCGCGGCATCGTTGAGGCGCAGCTTGTCCAGCGCCTCGCGCATCGCCGGGAAGTCGTCGGACGACACCGGGAACAGGCCGGCGAACACACGCGGCTGCATGGTCTGGAAACCGGGCAGCGCCTTGTCGGCGGGCTTGCCGGCGTGGGTCAGCGTGTCGCCGACCGGCGCGCCGTGGACGTCCTTGATCGAGGCGTTGATCCAGCCCACTTCGCCGGCGCCCAGCTTGGCCGTCTTCTTGCGCTTGGGCGTGAACACGCCGACGTCGTCCACCTCGTGGGTGCGCCCGGTGGACATCACCAGCAGCTTGTCGCCGGGCTTGATCTCGCCCTGCATCACGCGCACCAGCGACACCACGCCCAGGTAATTGTCGAACCAGGAATCGATGATCAGCGCCTGCAGCCGATCGGTGTCACGCGGCTTCGGCGGCGGGATGCGCGCGACGATCGCCTCCAGCACCTCGACCACGTTGAGGCCGGTCTTGGCGCTGATCGCCACCGCGTCGGTGGCGTCGATGCCGATCACCGCCTCGATCTCGCCCTTCACCTTCTCGATGTCGGCGGTGGGCAGGTCGATCTTGTTCAGCACCGGCACCACTTCCAGGCCCATCTCCACGGCGGTGTAGCAGTTGGCGACGGACTGCGCCTCGACGCCCTGGGCGGCATCCACCACCAGCAGCGCGCCTTCGCAGGCGGCCAGCGAGCGGCTGACTTCGTAGGAGAAGTCGACATGGCCGGGCGTGTCGATAAAGTTGAGCTGGTAGGTCTTGCCGTCGCGCGCGGTGTACGGCAGCGACACCGACTGCGCCTTGATGGTGATGCCGCGCTCGCGCTCGATCGGATTGTTGTCCAGCACCTGCGCCTCCATCTCGCGGTCGGCCAGGCCGCCGCAGATCTGGATGATGCGGTCGGCCAAGGTCGACTTGCCGTGATCGATATGGGCAATGATGGAGAAGTTGCGGATCAATTCCATGGAGCGCAGGCGGCCTGTCGGGCTTGAGTCTTGCCGCCACACACCATGCGTGACAGCGCGTCGCCGTGAGCGACGCTAACCCGGCATTATCGCATGGAACCCGCCGCCGCCATGCACGAACTCGCGCGACGCAGGCGCCACCCGGCAAGGGTGAACGCCTGCGCCGTTTTCCCGCCAACCGTGCGCCACGACCGGCTTACTTGTCATCCGGAACCGTCAGACCGACGAAGTTGCTCTGATCGCCACGGCGCACCAGCAACAGCACCGTGCTGCCGGCCTTCACGCCCTTCGTCGCCGCCTCGAACTCGGCCACGCTGCCGATCTTCTGCTGGTTGACCATGGTGATCACGTCGCCGGCGCGCAAGCCGGCCTGCGCCGCCACCGGGCCGGTGATGTCGCCGATCACCACGCCCTGCCCCGGCTTCAGCCCCAGTTGCTTACGGGTGTCGCTGTCGATCGACTGCACGGTCAGGCCCAGCGCGGCCGAACCGCTGCGGCTCGACGGGGGCATGGCACCCTGGTTGTTCACCGCACTCTTGTCGCGCGAGGCTTCGCTGATGGTGACATCCAGCGTCTGCTTCTTGCCGTTGCGCAGGATCTCCACCGGCACCTTGCTGCCCGGCTTGGTCATGCCCACCAGCGGCGGCAGGTCCGCCGCCTGCTGCAGGGGCTGCCCGTTGTAAGCCAGGATGATGTCGCCGGGCTGGATGCCGGCCTTCGCCGCACCGCTGTCGGGACTGACGTCGACCACGGCGGCACCCGCGCCATTCTCCAGATGGAAGGCTTTGACGATGTCGTCGTCGACCGGCTGCATGGTCACGCCAAGCATGCCGCGCGAGACGTAGCCCTTGCTCTTGAGCTGCTGCACGGCGTTCATCGCCACGTCGATCGGGATCGAGAACGACACACCGAGGTAGTCGCCGGTGTTGGAATAGATCTGCGAATTGATGCCGACCACGCGGCCCTGCAAGTCGAACAACGGACCGCCGGAATTGCCGCGATTGATCGGCACGTCGGTCTGGATGAACGAGGTATACGGCTGGTCGCGCTGGCCCAGGTTGCGGCCCACCGCGCTGACGATGCCCTGGGTCACGGTGTAGTCGAAACCGAACGGCGAACCGATCGCCAGCACCCACTGGCCCGGCTTCAGGCTGCGCGAATCGCCGATGCTCACCGCCGGCAGGTTGCCGCCGGCGTCGACCTTGAGCAGGGCGATGTCGTAGGTCGGATCGGTGCCGATCACCTTGGCAGTCAGCGTGCGCCGGTCCTGCAGGCGCACGGTCACCTTGTCGGCGTGATCGACCACGTGGTTGTTGGTGAGAATGTAGCCATCATTGGAAATGATGAAGCCCGAGCCCAGCGAGGTCCGCTTCTGCTCCTGCGGCGACGGCATCATCGGCATGCCGAAGAAGCGCCGCAGGATCTCCGTCTGCGGGTCGTCCGGCATGCCCTGGCCGGGCGTCATCTGCCCGCGCATGCTGCGGCTGTCGTCCTGCCGCTCGCCGTTGTAGCGAGCTTCGACATGCACCACGGCCGGCGCGTTCTTCTGCACGATCCCGGTGAAATCCGGCAGCGCCGCCACGGTCGGCGTCTGCGCCTGCAGCGCACCGGTGCCGGCGATGCCCAGCAGCGCACAGCACGCCAGACTGCGCAAGATGGAATGACTCATGACTCCTCCTTGGTTGATTTCGGCCGGTAGGCTTCGGGCGGATTGTCGACTCGGGTCGCTGCGTGGGCGGGTCCGCACATGCGCCGCCCGCCGGCCCGTGCGACGGACCGACAGAGGGCAAAACAGCGAGGACGAGCCGCGGACAATCACACGCGGTTCGTCTTATTGCGCGACGGCGGAAGCCCGGCGCGAGATATCCGGCGCAGTCTGCTGCTCCGGCTCGAGCAGCAGCAGGTAGCTGCCGTCGTTGTTGTCGAGCGTCCGGTAACGCGGCATCGACGGATAGCCCGACAGACGCCGCGCATACGCCGGCTGGCTCTGCCCAAACGACGCGCCGAAAGTAGCCGAGGCCTGCTGGCTGAGCAGTCCGGCGGAATTGCCGCTCAGCCATGGCGGCACGGCGGCCGGAGCGGCCGGCTTATTCGCCGGCGCAGCGGTGGCGACCGCATTGGCCTGCTGGGTGGTCGAGGCGGTCAGGCGCTCGGCATCGCCGGTCGGCTGACCGATCATCAGGGCAGCGGCGGCCACGCTGGCGGCGATCGCACCGCCGGTGGACCAGCGCAGCCAGTGGTTGCGTCGGGAAGCTGCAGCGGCCGGCTTCGACTCCTGCTCGATCGCCAGCATCACCCGCGCGGCGAAACCGGGTTCCGCCATCGGCGACAGCTCTCGACGCAGGCTGTCGCGGGCGATGTGGTAACCGGTCCAGGCCTGCTGCAGCGAGGCGTCGTGATCGAGCCGGCGCAGCAGGAAACGCAGCTGCTCCTTCGACAATTCGCCATCGATGCCGGCGGAAAGATTTTCCCGGATGTCCTGATTCATGCCTGCCTGATTCATGTCTGATCCTCAGCGGTCCGACAACAGGGGCCGCAGTTTCTCGTCAATCGCTTCGCGTGCCCGGAAGATGCGCGAACGCACCGTACCGATCGGGCAGCCCATCGCTTCGGCGATTTCATCGTAGCTGAGGCCATCCACCTCGCGCAGCGTGATGGCTGTCCGCAGCTCTTCGGGCAACGATTGGACAGTGGAAAACACGGATTGTTCAATTTCCTGGCGCATCAGCTCGCGCTCGGGCGTGGCGCTGTCGTGCATGCGCTCGGCGCCGGCCATGAACTCGGCGTCATCGGCGTCGATGTCGCCGGAAGGCGGGCGCCGACCCATCGCCACCAGGTGGTTCTTGGCGGTGTTCACCGCGATCTTGTACAGCCAAGTGTAGAACGCGCTGTCGCCGCGGAACGAGCCGATCGCCCGCCACGCGCGGATGAACGATTCCTGCGCGATGTCCTCGCACTCGGCGTGGCTCCTCACATAACGCGAGACCAGCCCGATCACCTTGTGCTGGTACTTGCGCACCAGCAGGTCGAAGGCCCGCTTGTCCCCCTGCTGGACCCGCTCGACCAGCGCGCGATCCAGTTCATTTTCGCCCATCCGGGCCGTATCCGTCGTCAATGCCGTCTTCCGCTGCGGGAGCTTGTTTTGAACTGAACGCGGCGCTCAGACCACAGTCCGGCGCCTGAGTTCAGCATGCACTTAGGTATCGCCTCCACCATAACGCACGGCCTGTTGGCTGGTTGTCATGTCGGGCCAGGCGCCCCTGAACCCGTGACGGGTCGGGATCAGTTATGGGGACGCCCGCCACCGGCTCAAGCCGGCTCGGCTACCCGCCCCTCCAGCAGACGCTGCCGTTCGGACAGCAGCTTGTCGAAGCTGACCGGCTGCAGTGGACGACAGAACAGGTAGCCCTGCAATTCGTCGCAGTCGTGCTGGCGCAGGAACTGCAGGTGTTGCTCGATCTCCACGCCCTCCGCCACCACGGCCCGTTTCAGCCGGTGCGCCATCTCGATGGTGGCGCGCACGATCGCCTCGTCGTCGGGGTCCACCCCGATGTTGCGCACGAAGCTCTGGTCGATCTTGATGCGGTCGGCCGGCAGCCGGCGCAGGTAGTCCAGCGAAGCCGCACCGGTGCCGAAATCGTCGATCGCGATGTGGCAGCCCAGCCTGTGCAGCGCGTGCAGGTTCTCGACCAGGTTCGGCGCTTCCTTGATGCTGATGCTCTCGGTGATCTCCATCTCCAGCAAGGTGGGATCCAGCCCGGTTTCGCGCAGCACCGTCGCCACGGTGTCCAGCAACTGCGGCTCCATCAGCTGCACCGCGGACAGGTTCACGCCCAGACGCAGACGCAGGCCGTAGCGCTGCTCCCATTCCTTCGCCTGGCGGCACGCGGTGCGCATCACCCATTCGCCGATCGAGACGATCAGGCCGGTCTCCTCGGCCAACGGGATGAACACCGCCGGGCTGATCATGCCCAGCTCGGGGTGCTCCCAGCGCACCAGCGCCTCCATGCCCACGATGTCCTCGGTCTCGGTGTTGACCTGCGGCTGGTAGACCACGCGCAGTTCGCCATTGCCCTCGGCATGGCGCAGGCGCGTCTTCAGCGCCATGCCGTGCTGCTGGGCGTACTCCGGGCTCACCTCGTAGATCTGGAAGGTATTGCGGCCTTGGTGTTTGGCCGCGTACATCGCCTCGTCGGCATGCTTGAGCAGGGTCTGCGCGTCGCCGGCGTCGTCGGGGAAGAAGCTCAGGCCCATCGACGCGGTCACCTGCAGCTCGGTGCCGTCCTCGAGGTACAGCGGCGTTTCCATCACCTGCACGATCTTCTCGGCCACGCGCAGCACGTCGTCGTTCTTCACGATGTGGCGCAGCACGATGGTGAACTCGTCGCCGGCGTAGCGCGCCACCGTATCGGAGGCGCGAATGCTGCCGCACAGGCGCTGGGTGACCGTGCGCAGCACCTGGTCGCCGGCGGCATGGCCGTAGGTGTCGTTGATCGCCTTGAAGCGGTCCAGGTCGACGAACAGCACGGCGAAGCACTCGCCGTTGCGGGTCGCCTCGCGAATGATCGTGTCCAGCCGGTCGTTGAACAGCAGCCGGTTCGGCAGGCCGGTCAATGCGTCGACCAGACCCTCGGCGCGGCCCTGCTCACGGGTGCGGCCCAGTTCCAGCATCTGCGCGAAACGGGCCGCGGCGCAGCGCAGCACCGGTTCGATGATGCCCATCTCGCCGAAGCCGCGGCGGCTGCCGGCCAGCATCGCGCCAAGCACGGTGTGGCGTTCGTCGTACAGCGGCAGGCCGGCAAAACCGGCCAGGTCGAGCTGCTGCAGCAACGGGTCGATCGACGCCAGCCGCTTCGCGTCGGTGCGGTACAGGATCGGCTTGCCGCCCAGTACCAGCTGCAGCGAGCTCTGCAGTTGCGCCGGCGGCCATTGCGGGTCTTCGCCACTCCACAACTGCAGCATCTGGGTCGGCGCGTCGGCGCCGTCCTGGCGCGCCGACCAGACGGCGAGATAATCCAGGCCCAGTTCGTCGAACAGCAGGCGGCCGGATGCGGTCTGCGCGTCGACCCCGCTGGTCGAGGCGAAGATGCGCGACAGCAGCGACAACGCGGCCTCGGCCCGCAGGTCGGCGCGATCGCTGCGGAACATCAGCGCCAGTGCCTCGTGCCCGCCATGCCGGATGCGCCGCACGCTGGCCTGTCCGGTGTCGGCGCCCTGCACCGACTTGCGCTGGCAGGGATACCAGTTGCGATTGGCCTCGGCCAGCACCTGGCTGATCGCGATGCCCTCGAAACGCAGCACGTCGGCCAGCGGCAACCCTTCCCATTGACTGGCATGCATGCGGCTGTGCCTGGCCACCGTGGGGCTGACTTCGAGCAGGCGGCCGCTCTGTGCGTCGGCGATCAGCCACTCGCTGTCGCCTTCCTCGAATACGTAGCGGTAATCCTCATGCGCGCCGCTGTCCGGTGCGGCAACCACCTTGCGCGGGCGTTGGCCGCTGCCGGCTTGCGAGCGCCGCCAGCGCGGCACCAGTTCGCTGCCGATCTGGGCGGCGGAAAGCCAGTCGGCGATTCCGGCCGGCAGGTCGGCGGGGCCGAGCGTGGCCTCCTCGGCCAGTACCACGATCAGCGGCGTGTCGGCGCCGCCGGGCAAGCGGCGCACCTGCTCGCAACTGGCGCGCGCCTGCTGCTCATCGCCGGCCAGCACCACCACGATCAGCTGCAGCGGAGGCAGCGATGCGCGCCCTTCCAGCAGGATCGCCGCGTGCGATACGTCGCGTGCGCTGTGGATCTGCGGGTAGCCCGCCTGGTCGAGCGCATCGAACAGGCTGCGGCGCAATTCGCGCTGGGCTGCGATCACCAGGATGCCGGAATTCATCTGCGTGCCCGCCTCAAACCAGCCACCGGCCATCGCGCAGGCGCAGGCGCCGCGGCTGGCTGTCCTCGCTGCCCAGGTGCACCGCCAGCTCGCCCAGGTGTTCGGCCAGCGCCACCGGTGCGTCGATCAGCACCACCCGGCGCAGATGCCCCTTGGGCGCGCGGGCAAGCTGGCGCAGCAAGGTGGCGTCCATCGCCGACAACGGCAGCTCCAGCCCGAGCAGGAAATACACGCCGAAATGCATGCTTTGCTGCATGTAGCGCAGCGCGTTGCCCAGGCGCTGGCAGTCCGGCACGCGCACATGCGCGTCGCGCAGGCTGCCCAAGCCGGTATCGGGTTGCCACAGATACACCGCCTGCCCGGTATGCCGGGCAATCGCGCGGAACTGGTCGATCAGGGCGTGGACGTCCTTGCTGTCCAGCACCACGAGGCCGCTCGGGGCCGCCAGGATCCGCTCGAAAATCTCGGTGCCGGCTTGCGGTGGAACGGAGGCCATTGCTGAAGTCATTGCGTCCCCGTCCTGCTGCGTCGGCGGTGGTGCACTGTGTGAAGTCGGCCCGCCCGCGACTGACCGGGGAGTGACCGGACGATATCCGGCCGTTGCCAGGCCATCGAACCGCGGTGGATCGTTCCATTGTCCCGTACAAGCAGCCCGTGCCGTAAAGCTGGCCGTGCACTTGTTGCCCCGCCAACCAGCCTCGGCCGGCGGTATCCCGACGAAGGCCCGATTTCACACCGGCACCGCCGCACGGTCAAGCAGTTGCGTCACATCTCGCAATCAAGGCGACGGAACGGTATGGTTCAGGCCTCCGCCACCACGTCTGTACTCCCATGTTCGAAGGATTGCGTTTCAACCACTGGAAGACCAGCGAAGGCGACGATGGCGTTGTCACGCTGACCCTCGACCGCGCCGGCAGCAGCGTCAATGCGATCTCCCGTGCGGTGCTGGACGAACTCGAGCAGATCGTCGAGCGGCTGGCGATCGAGAAGCCGGCCGGCGTCATTCTCCACTCGGCCAAGTCCTCGGGGTTCGCCGTGGGTGCCGACGTCAAGGAATTCATCGAGTACGCGAAGCACGATACCGTGCTGGAGAACATCGAGCATGGCCAGCGTGTCTACGAGGCGCTGGCGCGGCTGCCTTGCCCCACCGTGGCCGCCGTGCACGGCGCCTGCATGGGCGGCGGTACCGAGCTGATCCTGGCCTGCCGCCAGCGCATCGCCGCCGACGATGACAAGACCCGGATCGCGCTGCCCGAAGTGATGCTGGGCATCCACCCCGGCTGGGGCGGCACCGCGCGCCTGCCGCGCCTGATCGGCGCCACCGAGGCGCTGCCGCTGATGCTGACCGGCAAGTCGCTGTCGGCGAAACGCGCGCTGGGCCTGGGCGTGGTCGATCGGCTGGCCCGCCCCGACGAACTGCTGGTCGAGGCGCGGCTGCTGCTGCGCCACGCTGCGCCACGCCCGTTCGCGCGGCGCGCCAAGGCCTGGGCCAGCAATACCTGGCTGGCGCGGCAGATCCTGGCGCCGATGGTGTTCAAGCAGACCGCCGCGAAGGTACGCAAGGAGCATTATCCGGCCCCGTTCGCGATGATCGACGTATGGAAGCGCGGCGGCTCCGGCATCCAGCAGCGGCTGAAGATCGAGGCACGCTCGGTGGCGAAGCTGGCGAAGACGCCGACCGCACAGAACCTGATCCGCATCTTCTTCCTGCAGGAACGGCTGAAGGGCCAAGGCGGCGGCACTGACCCGGCGATCAAGCACGTCCACGTGGTCGGCGCCGGCGTGATGGGTGGCGACATCGCCGCGTGGGCCGCGTTCAAGGGTTTTGAGGTGACCTTGCAGGACCGCGAGATGAAATTCATCCAGCCCGCGCTGGACCGCGCCCGAGCGCTGTACGAGAAGAAGCTGAAGGCGCCGGAAAAAGTCGAAGCCGCCATGCGGCGCCTGCGCGCGGACGTCGAGGGCAACGGCGTGGCCACGGCCGACCTAGCGATCGAGGCGATCTATGAGAACGCCCGCGCGAAGGAAGCGCTGTACGCCGGCATCGAACCACGATTCCAGGCCGGCGGGATCCTCGCCAGCAATACCTCCAGCATCCCGCTGGACGAGTTGCGCAAGAATCTTGCCGCGCCGCAGCGTTTCCTCGGCCTGCATTTCTTCAACCCGGTGGCGCAGATGCCGCTGGTCGAGGTAGTGCGCCACGACCGGCTCGACCCGGCAATCGAGAAGCGCGCGCTGGCGTTCTGCAAGGCGATCGGCAAGCTGCCGGTGGCGGTCAAGGGCACCCCGGGCTTCCTGGTCAACCGCATCCTGATGCCGTACTTGCTCGAAGCGATGCGCCTGTACAGCGAAGGCGTGCCCGGCCCGGTGCTGGATCGCGAGGCGAAGAAATTCGGCATGCCGATGGGCCCGATCGAACTGGCCGACACCGTGGGCCTGGACGTCTGCGCCTCGGTCGGCAAGGAGCTGGCGCCGTTCCTGGGACTGGAAGTGCCGCCGGGGCTCGACGCCAAACTCGAAGCCGGCAAGCGCGGCAAGAAAGACGGCCAGGGCCTGTACGTGTGGCAGGACGGCAAGCCGCAGAAACCCGAAGTCGACAAGGACTACGTGACGCCACCGGACCTGCAGGAACGCATGATCCTGCCGATGGTCAACGAGGCGATTGCCTGCCTCGCCGACGGCGTGGTCGACGACGCCGACCTGCTCGACGCCGGCGTGATCTTCGGCACCGGCTTCGCGCCGTTCCGCGGCGGCCCGATTCAGTACGCGCGCAGCGAAGGCGCCGACAAGCTCAAGGCCAGACTCGAACAATTGGCGCAACGCTACGGCGACCGGTTCAAGCCGAAGAACGGCTGGGATCATCCGGCGCTGGCGCAAAGTGGTTTCGAGTTGCCGGCCGCATCCGTCAACTGATCGGTTTCGCGATTACCAACATGAAAACGCCCGGCATGGCCGGGCGTTTTCGTTGACGCAGATCGGCATCACCACATCAAGTCGTCGGGCACGCCGTCATCGCCCACGCCAGTGGCAGCCGGATCGACCAGCAGCGCCAGCTGATGCGGGTCGATGTCACGCACCTGCTCGGCGATCTCGCGGCTGACCAGGAGATAGCGACCGCCCTGCTGCACCACGCCCAGTTCGCCGGCGTTGAGTGCCGACAGCTGTGCGGCATCCACGTGCACGCGGCGGATCTTGCCGCCGTATTCGAAATTGCGCGGCTGGTCGGCGTCGGCCTTGTTCAACGCCTTGCCGTCGAGCAACTGCTGGATCTTCTGCTTGCGCTCGCGCCGCAACCTGGCCTGTTCGGCGGCCTCCCGCTCGACCCGCTGGCGTTCGCGGGCTTCGGTTTGCGCGCGCAACGCATACGCCTTGGCCAGGTCGATGTCCTGCTGGCTCTGCCCTGATGGTCGTGCGGCGTGTGACGCGGCGTGTGGCTTGCCGCCCTTGCGCGCGGGCTTGCCGGACGGCGGCGGGATCGGGCGCTTCGGCTCGCGCGCCCGGTCCTGTTGAACCTGTTTGACGATGCCGCTCTTGAGCAGCTGATCGCGCAGGGAATCGGCCATGCGGGTATTCCGTGATCGGTGGGCTGGGTGGGTTCGGATCAATAATGCGGCGGCGGCGGTTCGTTGTGCGGATCGTCGCCTTGCGCGATGCGCATCGACGCCATCTCGCCGCGCAGGTCGCGCAGCGCGCGCTCCAGCGCGGCAATCCGCTGCGACTGGTCGGCATCCGCCGTGGTCAGCGCCTGCACGGCCTCGTCGATGAAGGTCAGCTTGACCTCCATCTCGTCGAGCCGCCGGGCAAGCGCGTCGTTTGAGTTGTTCATCGCGACGCCTGCAGGCTGCGGCCGCGGCCGATGCCGTAATAGGCCAGGCCCGCTTCCTCCACCACGGCCGGGTCGTACAGGTTGCGCCCGTCGAAGATCGCCGGCACGGCCAGCGCGGCGTGAATGGCCCGGAAATCCGGGCTGCGGAACGCCTTCCATTCGGTGACCACCGCCAGCACGTCGGCGCCTTGCAGGGCATCCATGGCGTGCTCGCACAGCACCAGGTCGTCACGATCGCCATACAGCCGCTGCGCTTCTTCGCGCGCTTCCGGATCGAACGCGCGCACCTTCGCACCGGCATCCCACAGCAACTCCATCAGGCGCCGGCTGGAAGCCTCACGCATGTCGTCGGTATTCGGCTTGAACGCCAGCCCCCACAACGCCACCGTCCTGCCGGCCAGCTTGCCGTCGAGATGGCGCGAAATCAGTTCGAACAGCTTGCTCTTCTGCTGCCGGTTGACCGCCTCGACCGCACCGAGCAGGCGCGCCTCGTAGCCTTGGGCGTGCGCAATGCGCTCCAGCGCCTGCACGTCCTTGGGGAAGCACGAGCCTCCGTAACCGGCACCCGGATAGATGAAGCTGTAACCGATGCGCGGGTCCGAGCCGATGCCCTGGCGTACCAGCTCCACGTCGGCGCCCACCCGCTCGGCGATGTTCGCGATCTCGTTCATGAAACTGATCTTGGTCGCCAGCATCGCGTTGGCGGCGTACTTGGTCAGCTCGGCCGAGCGTTCGTCCATCACCACCATGCGGTCGTGATTGCGGTTGAACGGCGCATACAGCTTGCGCAGCAACGTCACCGCGCGCTCGCTGGAAGCACCCACGATGATGCGATCGGGGCGCAGGCAGTCTTCCACCGCCGCGCCTTCCTTCAGGAACTCCGGGTTCGACACCACGTCGAACTCCACCGTGACCTGGCGCGCTGCCAGCTCGGCCGCGACGGCCTCGCGCACGCGATCGGCGGTACCCACCGGCACGGTCGACTTGTTCACCACCACGGCGTAGCGGTCCAGGTGCCGGCCGATCGTCCTGGCCACCTTCTGCACGTACTGCAGGTCGGCACTGCCGTCCTCGTCCGGCGGCGTGCCGACAGCGATGAAGATCAGCTCGCCATGCGCGATCGCCGGTGCCGCCTCGGTGGTGAAGTCGAGCCGGCCGCCGGCGTGATTGCGCTGCACGATCGACTCCAGCCCCGGCTCGTAGATCGGAATCTCGCCGCGCTTCAGCCGCTCGACCTTGGCCGCGTCGATGTCGACGCAGAGCACGTGGTTGCCCATCTCGGCCAAGCAGGCACCGGTGACCAGGCCGACGTAGCCAGTACCGAAAATTGTGACCTTCATCATCGTCGCGACATTCCTTGAAAGCGTGAGCCGTCCATTCTAACCGCGCACCACGCGCAGCATGGCATCTGCCCCGCTCAAAAGCAGAAGGGCGCGAATCGCTTCGCGCCCCTCCGGCTTGCCACGGTCGTTAAACCGTGTCGATCCTGATTACTTGCCGCCAGGAGCAGCGGCGCCAGCCGGCGTCGGGCCGGTCTTGACCAGGGTCACGTCGAAAAGCAGCGTGGCATTCGGCGGCATCGGCGGCTGCGGCTCGGCACCGTAGGCCAGCGCCGCCGGGATGAACAGCTTGTAATGACCGCCCACCTGCATCAGCTGCAGGCCTTCGCGGAAGCCCGGGATCACGCCGGCCAGCGGAATCTTGGCCGCGCCCGGCGGATTGTGCTTGGCGGAGGCATCGAACACCTGGCCATCGACAAAGGTACCGGTGTAGTTGATCTCGACGGTATCGTTCGGACCCGGACGGGCACCCGTACCCTGGCTGACCACCTGGTACTGCAGGCCCGACGCGGTCGTCTTCACGCCCGGCGCGGTCTTGTTCTTGGCCAGGAAGGCGTCGCCTTCAGCCTTGTTCTTGGCCGCCAGCTTGGTCATCTCGGCCTGGTACTTGGCCTGGATTTTGGCCATGAAGGCCTCGTGCACCTGCTTGGCTTCGGCTTCGCTCATGGTCGGCTTCTGGCCGGACAACGCCGCCTTCACCGCATTCGCCACGGCATTCGGATCCAGCTCATCGCGCATGATCGGCGGGACCTGGGAAGCAATCTCCCAACCCACAACATAGCTGGCCTTCGCCTTGTCGACGGTACCGGCAGCGCCGGCGGTCTGAGCGGCGACGCCGGCCGTCATGCCCAGCGCAACGGCCATCGCGACCGCCGTCAGCGTGGGACGCAGAAAGTGCTTCATTCGTAACTCCCTCATGTATGGATATGCCGGCGTTGCCGGCCGGGCCCCCCCGATGGAGGCAGGCCTCGCATTGTGCGGTGCTTGTCCGGTCTTGGCAACGATTCGGGGTTCAGACCGTCAGTCGGGATAAAGGTTCACGCCACTGCCGGCCGGACTCGCCGATCAGCCCGCGCCACCCCCGGAAGGGCCCGGCTTCTCCAGGGTCTCCTTCAGCGCCGCCTGCAGGCGCGCATGCATCTTGACCAGGCCACGCCACAACACCACCGCCAGCACCACGCCCAGCACGACCAGGGACAGCGCGATGCCGCGCGGCGGCAGGATCGCCGAACTGAGCGCGCTCACCAGCAACGCCAGCGCAAGCAGCGTCGCCAGCGGGATGACCCTGGCCAGCACGTTGCGGATAGCCTGGGTATATGAACCGGCAAACCGCTCGCGTATGCCGATCTCCGCCAGCAACATGCCCAGCGCCTCGGCCTTGCGGTAAACCGCGATCAGCATCGGCAGGGACAGGAACAACGCGCCGGCCCAGATCAGCGTATGGCGCAGGTCCCGATCGATGCCGAGCATCGAGAACCAGCTCCAGTTGTGCGCATTGATATAGGCACCGATGACGAACAGCGCCACCACCAGCAGGACGTTGATGCCGATATGCCACAGCAGGCGCCGGAACATGGCGGCTATCGCCGCGTTTTCGTTGACCGGCTTGAGATTTTCCAGCCACCCGCTGTAGCTGGTCGCCAGCAATCTCAATGAACGCGGCGTCACCCGGCGCAGGCCGTTCGCCAACCCGTCGGCCGAACGATTCATGTATGGCGAGGCGGCCATGCACAGTACCGAGACCGCCACCGCAATCGGATAGATGAAATCGCTGATCACCCCAAGCGAAAGTCCGAGCGTGGCGATGACGAAGGAGAACTCGCCGATCTGCGCCATGCCCAGCCCCGAACGCAGCGCCGTACGCGCGTCGTGCCCGACCACGAAGATACCCAGGCTGCACGCCAGCGTCTTGCCGACGATGACGACCGCCGCGATAAGCAGCGCCGGCAGTGCGTACTGCGGCAACATCGCCGGATCGATCTTCAGACCGATCGCCACGAAGAACAGCGCCGCGAACATGTCGCGCAGCGGTTCCACCAGGTGCAGCACGCGCCCCACGCTGCGCGACTCGGCCACCACCGCGCCCGCCAGGAAGGCGCCCAGCGCCACGCTGAAACCCATCCAGGCCGCGAACAGGCTGGCGCCGAAACAGATGCCGAGCACGCTGACCAGCAGCGTTTCGTCGCGGTCGAAACCCGCCACGTAATCCACCAGCCGCGGCAGCAACAGCAGGCCCAGGATCATCCCGACGATCACGAACAGGCCCAGGTGGCCGACCAGCGCGAACGCGGTCTCCGCCTGTACCGAGCCGCCGATCGCCACCGCCGTGAGCAAGGTCAGCATGACGATGGCCAGCATGTCCTCGGCCACCAGCAGCCCTACTACCAGTTGGGCAAACCGTTGATGCCGCTGCCCGCCCTCCGCCAGCGTGCGGGTGGCCACCATTGTGGACGAGAGCGAGATGATCGCGCCAAGGAAGAGCGCGTCCATGCCGGTCCAGCCGAACAAACCGCCGATGCCGTAGCCGATCCACAGCATCAGCCCGACTTCGGCCACGGCCACAGCCAGCACACCGATGCCGACCTCGCGCAGCTTGCGCACGCTGAATTCGAGGCCCAGCGTGAACATCAGCAGCACCACGCCGAGATTGGAGATGTCGTCGATCGTGCGCGGATCGCCGACCAGCACACCCGGCGTGTGCGGCCCGATCAGCACGCCGGCCAGGATGTAGCCCAGCAGCACCGGCTGCCGCATCCGCTGGAACAGGATCGTGGTGGCGCCCGCCACGATCATCACCACGGCAAGGTCGCGAATGAAGCCGATTTCGTGCATTCGTCAATTCTTCAAAACGACGCGAGTCGCTGCAGCTTAAACGAAGCACGGCGGTACTCGGCCGGCCGTCGAACAAGGCGATCGACGGCGGACGATTCCTTCGCCGGGATGCTGAAAAAAAGCTTGACGGATATGTGGCCCGCACCTATTCTTCTCGGCTTCCAGCGGCGGGGCCATAGCTCAGCTGGGAGAGCGCCTGCATGGCATGCAGGAGGTCGGCGGTTCGATCCCGCCTGGCTCCACCAACTTAATCCGTCCCCATCGTCTAGAGGCCTAGGACATCACCCTTTCACGGTGGCGACCGGGGTTCGAATCCCCGTGGGGACGCCAAGTTGGCTCGCACAAGCTGGAAACTGTTGCAAATGCGGAGTGGTAGTTCAGTTGGTTAGAATGCTGGCCTGTCACGCCGGAGGTCGCGGGTTCGAGTCCCGTCCACTCCGCCACTATTCAAACAAAAAGCCCGCCTTGCGCGGGCTTTTTGCTGTGATGTATTTGTGCGCTCATCCATGTGCGCAAAGATCAAGAAGCAGCCATCCATGGCTGCACTTGCTGTACTTGTGCGCTCATCCCTGAGCGCGAAAAAGTCAAAAGGCGGCCGTCCCTGGCCGCACTTTCAAACGAGGCCGCCGCTTTCTGATTGTCCCGTTTGCGGCTCCAGCGTGCCGATGGAATGCCCCTGCTCCGCCAGGTACTCCAGCCAGCGTGACAGGAATCCGTTCATGCGCAAGCGGTGCTGGAACACGGTGTGTGCCGGCGAGAACGGTCCCAGCACCTGCCACAGGTGCCGGCCGGGATGGCAGTGCAGGGCCTCGGCCACATGCGCGTCGGTATACATGCGCAACTGCGCCGACGGCGCGCGCTGGCCGGTGTGCGCGTCGACGAAATCGTAGGTGAGTTCCAGTTCCAGCGTGTACGGGTGGCACTCCTGCACGTGCAGATGCACGTCGAGCCCGTCGCCCGCGTCGGAAACATACCGGCCCGGCGCCAGCTGCTGCGGCGCGAACAGCCGCGTCAGCCGGTGGTAGTTTTCCGCATACAACCCCATCAGGAACTCGAAGCGTCCGGGCAGCAGGCTGTTGCGGTTGTCCAGTACGACGCTCATGGCGGGCGCGCAAACTCCAGGTGGCAATCAGAACATGGTCCGCTCGATACCGAAGCGGTCGAAGATCTTGCTGGCGATTTCCTCGATCGACACGTGCGTGGTGTTGAGACTGGGAATGCTGGCCTGGCGCATCAACCGGTCGGCCTGTTCCAGTTCCCAGCGGCATTGCTTCAACGTGGCATAGCGGCTGCCGGCGCGACGTTGTTCGCGGATCTGCGCCAGCCGCAGCGGGTCGATGGTCAGTCCGTACAACCGATCCCGGTACGGCCGCAGGCGTGCGGGCAGTTCGAGTTTCTCGAGGTCTTCGTCGGTCAGCGGATAGTTGGCGGCGCTGACGCCGTAATGCAAGGCCATGTAAAGACAGGTCGGCGTCTTGCCGGAGCGCGACACGCCGACCAGGATCAGGTCGGCCTCGGCATAGTCCACGTCGATGCCGTCGTCATGCGAGAGCGCGTAGTTGGTCGCATTAATGCGCGCCTCGTACTTGTCGAAATCGACCAGACCATGCGAACGGTTGACCGCACCGGAACGCTTGGTCCTCAGTTCGTCCTCCAGCGGACCGATGAACGGCGCGAATACATCCAGCATCAATGCGCCGCTGGCGGCCACGATGTCGCACAGTGCACGGTCGGCCATGGTGTTGACCACGATCGGCCGCTGTCCGCTTTGCGCGTACTTGGTCTTGATCCGCAGCGCGGCGGTTTCCGCCTTGTGCGCGTTGTCGGTGAACGGCAACCGATGCTTGTCGAACTTCACGCCTTCGAACTGCGCCAGGATGCTGTTGCCGATCGTCTCCGCAGTGATACCAGTGGAGTCGGAGATGAAAAAAACCGTTCGCTGCATACAGGGTCCTGATCGCGGGGAAGCATTTGTCGGCACCTTAGCGCAAGCATGAAATCCACCGCCAGCTGACTGGTATGCCGTTGGAATGACATCTTCCGGCATTGGTCTTCTTGTGCCGCGCACCATCCGCAGCGGACAATACCAGTTCTTTGCAACCCGCTTCGGGCCTTCGTGCCGCGCCCATTCCACTTACCGCAGAGCTTCCCTAAGGAGACACCCTTGAACGACCTGGTGCTTTGGCTCGACCAACTGCGCATGACCGACCTGGGCAAGGTCGGCGGCAAGAATGCCTCCCTCGGCGAGATGATCGGCAACCTCGCCAAGCTCGGCGTCTCCGTGCCCGGCGGCTTCGCGACCACGGCCAGCGCGTTCCAGCAGTACCTGGAAAAGAGCGGCCTGGCCAAGCGCATCCAGGACCGGCTGGCCACACTCGACGTCGACGACGTCGACACCCTGGTGGCGGCCGGCAAAGAGATTCGCGGCTGGATCGTCGACACCGCCCTGCCTGCCGAGCTCGAACAGGCGATCCGCACCGCGTACATCAAGTTGTGCAAGGACGCTGGCGCCGACGACATCGCCGTCGCCGTGCGTTCCTCGGCGACTGCCGAGGATCTGCCCGACGCTTCGTTCGCCGGCCAGCAGGAAACCTTCCTCAACGTGGTCGGCATCGACGACGTGCTGCACAAGGTGAAGGAAGTCTTCGCCTCGCTGTACAACGACCGCGCCATTGCTTATCGAGTGCACCAGGGCTTCAAGCACGAGGACGTGTTCCTCTCCGCCGGCGTGCAGCTGATGGTGCGCTCGGACGTGGGCGCCGCCGGCGTGCTGTTCACGCTGGACACCGAGTCGGGCTTCCGCGACGTGGTGTTCGTCACCGGCTCGTACGGCCTCGGCGAGATGGTCGTGCAGGGTGCGGTCAACCCGGACGAGTTCTACGTGTTCAAGCCGACCCTGCGCGACGGCAAGCCGGCCGTCCTGCGCCGCAATCTCGGTGCCAAGCAGCTGCGCATGGTGTATTCCAGCGCGCCAGGCGAACGGGTCAGAACCGAAGACACCCCGGTCGAACTGCGCAACAAATTCTGCATCGGCGACGAAGACGTGCAGGAGCTCGCCCGCCAGTCGCTGATCATCGAAAAGCATTACGGCCGCCCGATGGACATCGAGTGGGCGAAGGACGGCCACACCGGCAAGCTGTACATCGTGCAGGCGCGCCCGGAAACCGTGAAGTCGCGTTCGCACGCGACCCAGCTTGAGCGCTTCCACCTCAGCGAGAAAGGCAAGGTGCTGGCCGAAGGACGTTCGATCGGCCAGAAGATCGGCGCCGGCAAGGCGCGCGTGATCCGCTCGTTGAGCGACATGAACAAGGTGCAGGTCGGCGACGTGCTGATCGCGGACATGACCGACCCCGACTGGGAGCCGGTGATGAAGCGCGCCTCGGCGATCGTCACCAACCGTGGCGGCCGCACCTGCCACGCGGCGATCATCGCACGCGAACTGGGCGTGCCGGCGGTGGTCGGCACCGGCAACGCGCTGGAGCTGATCCCCGATGGCGCCGACGTCACCGTGTCCTGCGCCGAAGGCGACACCGGCACGATCTACGAAGGCATCCTGAAGTTCGAACGCATCACCGCCGACTTGGGCGCCATGCCCGAAGCGCCGCTGAAGATCATGATGAACGTGGCCAACCCCGAGCGCGCGTTCGATTTCGGCATGCTGCCGAACGCCGGCATCGGCCTGGCCCGACTGGAGATGATCATCGCCAGCCACATCGGCGTGCATCCGAAGGCGCTGCTGGAATACGCCAAGCAGGACGCCGAAACCAAGGCGAAGATCGACGAGCGCATCGCCGGCTACGCTGGTCCGGTCGAGTTCTACGTCGACCGTCTGGCCGAAGGCATCGCCACCATCGCCGCCTCGGTCTACCCGAAGCCGGTGATCGTGCGCCTGTCCGACTTCAAGTCGAACGAATACGCCGGCCTGCTCGGTGGCTCGCGCTACGAGCCGCATGAAGAGAACCCGATGATCGGTTTCCGCGGCGCCAGCCGCTACGTCGATCCCAGCTTCGCCGAGGCGTTCGGACTGGAGTGCAAGGCAGTCAAGCGCGTACGCGAAGTGATGGGCCTCTCCAACGTATGGGTGATGATCCCGTTCGTGCGCACGCTCGGCGAAGGCCGCAAGGTGATCGAGGTGCTGGCGAAGAACGGCCTCAAGCAGGGCGAGCACGACCTCAAGGTCATCATGATGTGCGAGGTGCCGTCGAATGCCCTGATGGCGGACGAATTCCTCGACATCTTCGACGGCTTCTCGATCGGCTCCAACGACCTCACCCAGCTCACCCTGGGCCTCGACCGCGACTCCAGCATCGTCGCCAGCCTGTTCGATGAACGCGACCCGGCGGTGAAGAAGCTGCTGGCGATGGCGATCAAGACCGCCCGCGCCAAGGGCAAATACATCGGCATCTGCGGCCAGGGCCCCAGCGACCATCCCGACCTGGCCGAATGGCTGATGGAACAGGGCATCGAGTCGGTATCGTTGAACCCGGATACGGTCGTCGACACCTGGTTGCGGCTGGCGAAGAAGAAGGCCAGCCGAAGCATCTGATCGCCGCTGGGCACGCGCATCCATACTGCAGCGCAACAAAATGGCCGGAATCATCCGGCCTTTTTGTTGCGTAGGCCTGGCGAAAATCGGCACAAGATCACCCCAGCCCGCTGCCCGGCAAGGCTTGTCGGCGGCCCTGCTCGTTCGCGACACCCCGGCGTTCACCTATCTTGCACCGCAGCTTGCCCGTTCCCGTGGTCGCCAGTAGCGTTCATACACGTGTTTCAATCTATTATTTGAAGCATCTGTCATGCGCCACTTTCGACGTACGCCATGGGGACGTATTTTTGAGTCCAACGCAACGCACCAATCACAGCGATACCCGCAAGCGGCTGCTCGAAGCCACCGAGTGGCTGTTCATCGAGAGCGGCTACGAAGCGATGTCGTTGCGACATATCACGGCGCGGGCGGGCGCGAACCTGGCGGCGGTGAACTATCACTTCGGCAGCAAGGAAGCGCTGGTGCAGGAGTTGCTGTCGCTGCGCCTGGACCGGCTCAACCGCGAACGGCTGCAACTGCTCAGCGCCTGCGAGCAACAACGTCCCGAAGAACTGGATGCCGCCGTCGTGCTGGCCATGCTGTTTGTGCCGGCGTTCCGGCTCAGCCACGGCGGCACGTCGGGCCCGGCCTTCATGCGCCTGCTCGGACGGGTCTACAGCGACCCCTCGCCGTTCATCCGCGGCTACCTGCAGGAACATTACCGGTCGATTTCCGGGCGCTTCTTCGAGGCGTTCGCGCGCGCCTTGCCGGCACTGCCGCGCAGTGAACTCGGCTTGCGCCTGCATTTCGCGCTGAAGGCCCTTTCCGGCATGCTGGCCGGCGAAGACATGCAGCAGCTGACCGCCAGCATCAGCAAGGGCGAGACCATCAACGATGCCGAGTTGCTGGCGCGGCTGATCTCGCTGATCTCTCCCATCCTCACCGCACCGTTCGGCAGCCCGGAACAGATCAAGGTGATCGAGCAGGTGCTGCAACTGGACGACAGCACCGCCAACGCCAGCATCGAGCCGACTTCCGAACCGGACCATGGACGCCACGACACGCCGGCCGCCCAGCATTGGATCCGGGAAGGGAGCCCGGTCTCCTGAGCATGCACCACCGTCCCACCCTTGCCACCTGCTACCCCCGACGTTCCATTACAAAACCAAGAACCCACCTATCTGCGGGCGTACTTTGTCCCCAGGCTGCCGTTACAGGAGAACCCTCGTGAACCGTCAAACCTTGCACCGCTTTACCCGTCTTGGCACCCAGGCCAGCCTCGCCCTGGCGGTTGCCGCCGCACTGACCCTGCCGCTGAGCGCCGAAGCCGGCTCGTTCAAGCTCCCCACCGACAACGCGGCCGGCTGGGCGCGTGCCAACGCGGGCGGCTCGCTGTTCGCCAACGATCCCACCGCCGTCTACAACAACCCGGCCGCGATGGCCTTCTTCGACGGCCCGGTGCTCCAGCTGACCGGTACGGCCATTCGCCCGAGCGCCAAGTTCGAGGGCGAGTTCCGCGACCAGCAGGGCAACCCGACCACCGGCAACAACCCGGACGGTTTCGGCAAGTTCATTCCGTTCCCGAACATGGCGTTCGCCGCACCGGTCAACGACCACCTTGTGCTGGGTGCCAGCGTCACCGTCCCCTACGGCCTCGTCAGCGAATACAACCCGACGTGGCAGGGTCGCTACTTCGGCACCAAGACCAGCGTGCAGTCGATCGCGATGAGCTTCTCGGCCGGTTTCAAGGTCAACGACCAGTTCTCGATCGGCGTAGGCATCCTCGGCCAGCGCACCAAGGCGCAGCTGAACACCATGCTTGACCCGTACGGCTCGGCCGCCGGCCTGATCGGCGCTCCGATCCTGGGTGCGCCGCAGAGTGGCGACGTGCAGCTCAACGTGGACGTGAAGAAGAAGTTCGCGTTCGGCTACTTCGCCGGTTTCGAGTTCAAGCCGACCGCGCAGGACAGCATCGGCTTCAGCTACCACTCGAAGATCAAGCAGACGCTGAGCGGTAACTACGCGATGTACGGCAGCCAGGCCAGCAAAGACCTTATCGCCCTGGCCCCGATAGCCTTCCCGAACGCGGGCCTCCCCGCGCTCAACCCGGATGGCGACAAGGCCAGCGCCGTGTTCAACATGCCGGCCTTCGCCAACCTGGACTGGCTGCACGCGTTCAATGACCGCTTCAGCCTCGCCGCCAGCGTGAAATGGACCGACTGGTCCGACTTCAAGAAACTCACCCTGACCTCGAATGGCGAGACCCTGGTCAGCCTGCCCCAGGGCTACAAAGACGCCTGGGTCTACTCGATCGGCGGCGACTACAAGCTGAACTCGCAGTGGACCCTGCGCGCCGGTGTCGGCTACGACGAAACCCCGTCCAACATCATCAGCCGCGACCCGCGCATCCCCGACGGCTCCCGTCGCCTGCTGGGCATGGGCGTGGGCTACCAGGCCACCGACCATCTGGCAATCGACTTCGGCTACCAGCACCAGTTCGTCAGCGACGCACGGGTCAAGCTGACCAACCAGCCGGCCCTGGGTTACGGCACCATGGACGGCAAGTTCAAGGACCACGGCGACGTGCTCAGCTTCACGGGTACTTACCGGTTCTGAGCGACTTGCCATACGGATGAAGCACAAGGGCCGCGAAAGCGGCCCTTGTTTTTCGCAGAGGCGCAAACCCGCCGATCGGATTCAGCAGGAGCGCACGATCAGCACCGTGATGTTGTCGTCGCCGCCACTGTCGAGGGCGCTCAGCAGCAGCTGATCCACGCACTCCTGGGCAGCCAGGTCGGTGCGCGCCATCGTGCGCGCGATCGAGGCGTCGCTGACGCCTTCGGTCAGGCCGTCGCTGCACAGCAGGAAGCCCATACCCGATTCCAGTTGGCCACGCGCCATGCCGATGTGCAGTTGCTCGATGGCGGTCACGCCCAGCGCCTGGGTCAGCACGTTGCGCTGCGGATGCTGGGCGGCCTGCGCCGGGTCGAGCTGGCCGGCCTCGACCAGCGCCTGCACCAGCGAGTGGTCGTGGCTGATCTGCCGCAGCTCCTTCTTCCACAGGTAGATCCGGCTGTCGCCCACCCAGGCGACCTCGTAACCGTCGCCGATGATCCGCAGCACGGCGATGGTGGTGCCCATCGGCAACACGTCGAAGCTGTGTCGGGTGTGCGCAAGCAACCGCTTGGCAGCACCGTGCACCGCCTCGATCAGGCTGCGCCCCCGGCCGACCAGATCGACCACGGCATCCCGCACCAGTGCCGACGCCACCTCGCCATGCTGGTGCCCGCCCATGCCGTCGGCCACCAGAAACAGGCCGAGCGAGGCATCGGCGTAATAAGTGTCCTCATTGCGCGTGCGGCGCAGGCCGACATGCGTTCCGTGTCCGAATTCGATCATGGGTTTTCAGTTGATGCGAGCCACTGCAGCATGCCGGAAGACCCTGTTGTTGTCACGGCAAGTTCGCTCGCGTATGATTCCCGGCTCGCATGCGCCACCATGCAGCACACCGGAGAGGTGGCAGAGTGGTCGAATGTACCTGACTCGAAATCAGGCGTACGTGTAAGCGTACCGTGGGTTCGAATCCCACCCTCTCCGCCAGAAAAGCAAAACGCCCCCGTGTGGGGCGTTTTGCTTTTCTGGTGGTGACGGCTGGGTGAGAACCCACCGGTTCGACAAATTCGCCAGGAGCGAATTTGGACAGCCGCAGGCTGGCCCCGCAGCGCAAAGCGCGGAGGGGTTCGGCCCAAGGATGAGCCGAACAATCCCACCCGCACCCCGTGGACGCTGCGCACCGCACTACCAAAGCTCACCCCAACCGCCGCCACACGCTCTCCCCATCCCCACTGCTCTTATCCAACGTGTCCAGCCGTTGCTCATGCTGCGACAGCTCGTCCGCCGAGGCACGCAGCACACGTGGCCGCGCATGCAATACCACCGGCGCCGTCACCACCACATCGCGCTTTTCGGCAGATCCCTCGAAGCCGAGGTCGAACGCCACCTGCCCCGAGGTCATCGCCAGATAAACGTCGGCCAGCAGTTGGGCGTCGATCAAACCGCCATGCAAGCCGCGTCGCGAGTTGTCCACGCCCAGCCGTTTGCACAGGGCGTCGAGGCTGTTGCGCTGGCCGGGGTAGCGCTCGCGCGCCATCGCCAGGGTATCCAGCACGCTGCAACGGTCGCCGATCCGGCCCGCGTCGTCGCCCAGTCGGGCCAGTTCGGCATCGAGGAAGCCGATGTCGAAACTGGCGTTGTGGATGACCAGTTCAGCGCCGTCGATGAAGGCCAGGAACTCATCCACCACCTCGGCAAAATGCGGCTTGTCGAGCAGGAACTCGTCCTCGATGCCGGTGACCAGCCGGGCGCCCTCGTCGATCGCCCGATCCGGATTCAGATAGGTCTGGTAGTGCCGGCCGGTAAGCCGGCGCTCGACCAACTCGACGCAGGCGATTTCCACCAATCGATGCCCCTGACGCACTTCCAGGCCGGTGGTTTCGGTATCGAGAACGATCTGCCTCATGCCCTGCCCTTCATCAGCTCGGCCTGTTCGCGCGCAGCCTGGTCGACCCGCTCGTTTTCAATGTGGCCGTTGTGGCCCTTCACCCACTTCCAGCGCACCTGATGGGCGCTGACCGCATCGGACAGGCGCTGCCACAGGTCCTGGTTCTTGACTGGCTTCTTGTCCGCGGTGCGCCAACCGTTCGCACGCCATTTCGGCACCCATTGTTCGATGCCCTGCATCACGTAGCGCGAGTCGGTGGTGAGAGTCACCTGGCACGGCCGCTTCAACGCCTCCAGTGCACCGATCGCCGCCATCAGCTCCATCCGGTTGTTGGTGGTAGCCGGCTCACCGCCAGCCACCATGCGTTCGCTGCCCTTTGCCCGCAGCAGGGCGGCCCAGCCGCCCGGACCCGGGTTGCCCAGGCAGGCCCCGTCGGTAAATGCATCCACTTCGCTCATCGTTGCTCACGTATTCCATCGAAAATCACAAGGCCGAACTGCGCCGGGTACCCGGCGACAGTCGACCGTTTGCCGGCACGTGCACCGGCGCCGGCCTGAGCCGCAGCGGTGTGGCCAAGTGCCGGCGCTTGCGTGCAACCAGCAGGTAGCCGCCACCGAAGGCACCGACAAGGGTTCGCCTCGTCGCAGTCAGACCGGGCCACGCACTGCCTACCCGCTGCACCTGCTCGATCACCAGTCCGGCCAGCTCGAGTCGACGCCGGAGCCGCCACGGCATCTGCAGTGCCGGCGACTTGCCGCGCGCACGCCAGTAGAACCACGGCGACCAACCGCCGAACGGGTGCACGCCGGTCAACGCAAGCACGCCACCGGGTGCGAGCACGCGGATGGCTTCGTCGAGCAGGGTCGCCGGTAGCGGCGCCACTTCCAGTGCATGCCGCAGCAACACCAACTCAAACGCGTCGTCGATGAATGGCAGTGGTTCATCCGCCGCGGCCTGCAGGTCGCCCCGGTAGCGACCGTTCTCCAGGTGCAACGTGGTCCAGCAGCCAAGCATCGGCAATGCCGGTGGCGCATCGTCGAGGGACGCGCCCAACAGCAGCGCATGGGTGCCGAAACAGCGTTGCAGTTCCGGCTTCAGCGCGCGCGTCTGTTCATCCAGCAAGCGGCGCAGCGGCGCACTGGCGTAGATGTCGTCATCGCGTTGTGGCATGCAACCGGTCCGGTCTTTCATCTGTGCCCAGAGTGTAACGGCTGACGACATCCGGCAGCAGGTCGCAGGCGAGTCGGAACTGCCGCACGCTGCTGAACAGTCCCCCGACTGGTTAACGTTCTACTAACGAGCCGGCAGCAACGTCAATTTATAGTCGACCGCCTCATGCGCGCCCCGGATGGCTGCGTCTGTCGTTCCACAGGTAAAACACCCGGTCCGCCGGATGTTCCTCAAACGCAGCGGAGCCCATCTTGCACCTCATACCGTTACCGGCGCTGGCCGACAACTACATCTGGCTGCTGCATGACGACGACGGCAACGCCATCGTGGTCGACCCGGGTGACGCCGCAGTCGTCGAACAGGCGCTGGCCGCGCGCCGGCTGCGGCTGTGCGCGATCCTGCTGACCCATCACCACCACGATCACATCGGTGGCGTAGCGGCCCTGCGCGCACGCCACGACGTGCCGGTCTACGCGCCCATCGACGAACGCATCGGCGAGGCCACCGAGCGCGTGCGCGACGGTGACCGGGTCGAACTGGCCGCACCGGCCGTGCGCTTCGAGGTGATTGCGATCCCGGGCCATACGCTCAGCCATGTCGCCTACGTTGGGGCCGGTCTGCTGTTGTGCGGCGACACCTTGTTCAGCCTGGGCTGCGGTCGCCTGTTCGAAGGCACGCCGGCGCAGATGCTCGCCTCGCTGGATCGTCTGTCGCAGTTGCCGGGGGAAACCCTGGTTTGCGGTGGGCATGAGTACACCGAAGCGAACGGGCGTTTTGCGCACACCATCGAGCCGGCCAATCCCGAACTGCAGCAGCGGTTGCAGGAAGTCGCCGCACTGCGCGAACGCCTCCAGCCCACCTTGCCGGTACCGCTCGCCCGCGAGCTGGCGACCAACCCGTTCCTGCGGACCGACACCGATGCCGTCGTCGCATGGTGCCGGCAGCAGGGCAGCGGCATCGACCGGGCCGCCCGCTTCGCCGCCGTGCGCAGCGCCAAGGACGGGTTCCGCGGATGAGGCAGCACATTCGACTCCTGCCGTTGCTCTTGTCGCTCGCGCTGGCTGCTTGTGCCGGGGTGCCCCCACAGATAGCGCAGCGACCGAGCGGTGAAACCACGCCGGCAACAACGGCTACGCCCGAGACCGCTCCGCCGACCAGCGAACCACCCGCGCCATCGCCAGGAACCGACGTCTGGGATCGGCTGCGCAGCAGCTTTGCCATGCCGGGTTGTGACGCCGACCCTGCGGTGCTGGCCTGGGCCAAGCGCTATACACGCCACCCACAGCAGTTCGAAAGCCAACTGCAGGCCGTATTGCCGCACCTGGTCTATGTGCAACAGGTGGCCGACCGCTACGACGTTGCAGGCGAATTCGTGCTGCTGCCCTGGGTGGAAAGCCATTTCCGGCCGGTGCCTGCCCGCAAACAGCGGCCGGCCGGCATGTGGCAGATCATGCCGGTAACTGCCGGCGCCATGGGGTTGCGCGTCGACGGTCACTACGACGGCCGTCTCGATGGTCCCGCTGCCACCCATGCCGTGATGAAACTGCTCGAGCAGTATCACGACCAGTTCCACGACTGGCGGGTGGCCGACTACGCCTACAACGCCGGCGAGTTCGCGATACGCAGGATCATCCGGACGCACGGCAAGCCGGCGGAGCAGCCGGCCATTCCCCACTGGCCGGTGCGCAAGGTGACCCGCGAGCATCTGACCAAGCTGCTGGCGATAGCCTGCGTGGTGCGCGAGCCGGAGCGCTTCAATGTCAGCCTGCCCACGCTGCCGAGCGAGCAACACCTGGTGCAGACCGAGATACCTCATTCGATGCCGATCGCACGGGCGGCCGACCATGCCGGCATGTCGATCGAGGCACTGAAACACCTCAACCCGGCGTTTCGCAGCAACATGATCGACGCCAACGCCGCCTCGTACCTGATCCTGCCCGCCGGGCATGCCCGCCAGTTCCGCGATGCCCTGCTGGCACACGCCAGCAACACCCACGGCGACGGCTTCCTCGACGGCGTGGACACCAACGCAACAGCCGGCCTGGCGCCGGACGAGAAGGTGGCGCGAAAGACCCACATCGTGAAGCGCGGCGAAAGCCTGTGGCAGATCGCCCGCAATTACTCGGTCAACGTCAACCAGTTGCAGCGCTGGAACCGTTTGGACGGCCATACGCTGAAGCCCGGCCAGGCGCTGATGGTGAGCGCACCGAACTAGGAATGCCCTGATCTACGCCGGTGCCGGGCGTTCGCTACCTGGCGTTCGCCTTCACCCCAAAGAAACCCACCGGCCGGCCCAATCAAGCCTCCGGCCGCTTACCGGCATCGCAATGCTTCCCGTGTTCCGACCTTGCCGCAAATATCGCCGGCGGAACCGCCCATGCCGATGCCGGCCACGACATCCCGGTATGACCGGCACCTGAGAGACTCATCTGCCACAGACGAAGCGGGGCGGCCACTGGCCGCCCCGCTTCACCGCGACATCGACTGCACGAGTCAGCCTGTGCGCTTACAGTCGCTGCTCGTTGATCTTGATCTCGGCCTTCGCCTTGAGCTGGTCGATCAACTCGCGTGTCGCTTCGTAGCCATAGGCCTGAGCCATCTGCTGGCGCAGCGATTCACGCTGTTCCGGCAACACCTTGGACAAGTCGCCGTCCTGCACCTTGTCCACGGCCAGCAGCGCATAGGTGCCATCCAGCATGTCCACGGCGGCGAACTGCGGCTTGTCCGCCGCCGGATGCGGCAGCAGGAACGCCTGGGTCAGCAGCGCCGCCGGCATCTGCGCCTGCCGGATCGCCTCGTTCACGGTGGTGACGCTGGCACCCAGCGACTTCGCCACATCTTCCATCGCCTCGCCCTTGTGCAGGCGCGCCAGTGCCTCGTCGGCCTGCTTCTTCTCGACGGCAGCGGCGCGCTCGTCGAGGATCTTCTGCTGCACGTCGGCCCGAACTTCCGCGAGCGGCTTGGCAACCGCCGGCACATGCTGGTCGACATGGATCACCACCGAGTGGTTGTTGCCCAGGTCGATCAGGCCGGAATTGTTGCCCTGAACCAGCACGTCGTCACTGAACGCCGCGGCGACCAGCTTGGGATTCGCGGCCATGCCTTCGCCGCCTTCGCGCGAAAACAGTGGCGTCGTCTTGATCGGCAGCTTCAATGCAACCGAGGCCGGCTCCAGCGAAGTCGGATTCTGATAAGTGCTGTCGGACATCTTGCCCGCGACTTCGTTGTACGTGCGATCGCGCTCGGCCGTCGTCGCCTCCTTGACCAGCTGGTCGCGCACTTCCTCGAACGGCTTGGATTCGCCACTGCGGATATCACGCAGCCAGATGATGTGGTAACCATCGGACGACAGCACCGGCTTGGAGATCTGGCCCTTCTGCATCGCAAACAGGGCCGAATCGAAGGCCTCGTTGGTCACGCCTTTTTCCAGCCAGCCCAGCTCGCCGCCGAGGCGACGCGAGCCCAGGTCCTGCGAGTCCTGTTCGGCCAGTTTGGCGAAGTCGGCAGGGTTGGCTTCCGCCGCGATCTTCTCGGCCTTGGCCAGGGCCGCCTTCTGCTGTTCCGGCGTGGCGTTGGCCGGCACGTTGATCAGGATATGCGAAACGAGCCGCTGCTCCGGCTGCACGAAGCGCTGCTTCTCGCTCGCGTAGCGCTTCCTCAGCTCGTCATCGCTCGGCTCGGCAGCCAGCGGCAGATCGGCGCCGACGACCTCAACGTATTTCACCGAAACCTTCTCGGGGTTCATGTAGTCGGCCTGGTGCGACTTGTACCAGGTTTCGATTTCGGCATCGCTGACCGTGTTGTTGTCCAGCGTGGGACGTGGCAACTGGAAGTAGCGCAGGTCGCGGCGCTGGCTCAGCAGCTTCAGGAAACGGTCGAGCTGGGCGTCGCTGGCGATGGTGCTGTCGTTGATCGCCGAGGGCAGCAGCTGGATGGCCAATGACGAGCGGATCTCGTTCTCGAACATCTCCGGCGTCTTGTACTGGCTGGTGAGCCACGCGCGGTAGCTGGTTCCGTCGAACTGGCCGTTGACCTGGAAGGCAGGGATCGCCGAAATGTAGTCGCGCATCGCCAGGTCCGACACCCGCAGGCCCCAGTCCGCATTGGCCTGCAGCAGCAACTGCTCGTCGATCATCCCGTCCAGGATGCGCAGCTTCGTCTCGTTCTTCTCGAAAACGCTGGAATCGAAGTGCTCGCCCTGTTGTTCGGCTGCCTGCTGCCGCAACTGGTTCACTCGATCCTGGAAGGCGCGCTGGTCGATTTCGTGCTTGCCGACCTTCGCCACGAAGGCATCGTCGTGCGACATGAAGTAACTCTCCATGCCGAACAGCGACATTGCGAAAACGCAAACGCCAAGAAGGATGATGGACGGCCATCCGTGCATCTTGTTACGCATTGCCTGCAGCATTGAAATCTTCCCGCAAGATGGTGAAAGCGCGTGGCGCGCGGATGGCACAAACCGCCGTGCTGGCGCGCGTCCGTCCGCTCGACATGTTGCACGGACACGCACCGCTTAAATGACAAGGGCGCCACACGGGCGCCCTTGCGAACTGTGGCGGAGTGGACGGGACTCGAACCCGCGACCTCCGGCGTGACAGGCCAGCATTCTAACCGACTGAACTACCACTCCGCATTTTTCTGGTGGGTGCTGTAGGGATCGAACCTACGACCACCGCCTTGTAAGGGCGACGCTCTACCGCTGAGCTAAGCACCCGAAACCAAGCGTTAGCCGCTTAGTTTAGGGCATCCTTGAGGGTCTTGCCAGCCTTGAAGGCAGGCACCTTCGAGGCCTTGATCTTGATCGCTTCGTTGGTACGCGGGTTACGGCCGGTACGGGCAGCGCGCTTGCGCACAGTGAACGTACCGAAGCCCACCACCGAGACGTCCTCGCCTTTCTTCAACGACTTCTGCACGGTCTCGAAAAAGGCTTCGAGGGCACGACCGGCGTCGGCCTTGGTCAGCTCGGCCTTCTCGGCGATGGCATTGATCAGATCGGTTTTATTCATTGAAAAACTCCCTTATTCGGATTTCGTCAGTGCGGCCAGTCCGGAGACGAGACAGCACCGGCATGGATGGTTGGCTCTTGCCAGGGCCGTAACGCAACCCCGCATCGCTGCGCTGACGTACAACGCCGGGACTGCGGTATCGCCTTTATACCAGTGCCTTGCCGGAATCCGCAACACAAGCCACAGCAACGTTTCCGGAAGATCCGCGACTTGCGGAACCGCTTGCAAAACGAACGCCAGGAGACTATGCGAAAACTTCGCCGACCGGCGGCGAAAAAACAGAAAATGCCCTGCCGGAGCAGGGCATTCCGGACGGAAGCCGGCAGGAAGGCGAACCGATCGAATCAGTGCGTCAGCGAGTGCCCTTCCGTCGGCTCACCGGCCACCGCGGCAGGAGCCGCATCCTTGGCCGGGTTCGGCTGCAGCGGGCGCTCCAGCGCGATATCCAGCACCTCGTCGATCCAGCGCACCGGATGGATCTCCAGCGACGAGGTGATGTTGGTCGGCATGTCGACAAGATCCTTCTTGTTGTCCTCCGGGATGATCACCGTGGTGATCCCGCCGCGATGCGCCGCCAGCAGTTTTTCCTTGAGGCCGCCGATCGGCAGCACACGACCGCGCAAGGTGATCTCGCCGGTCATCGCCACTTCGGAACGCACCGGCACCTTGGTCAACACGGAGACCAGCGCCGTGCACATGGCAATGCCTGCGCTGGGACCGTCCTTCGGCGTGGCGCCTTCCGGCACGTGGATGTGCATGTCCAGTTTCTGGTGAAAGTCCGGGTCGATGCCCAACTGATCGACGCGCGCACGCACGACAGACAGCGCGGCCTGGATCGATTCCTTCATGACGTCGCCAAGCTGGCCGGTATTCACCAGGCGGCCCTTGCCCGGCACGACCGAGGCTTCGATGCTGAGCAGCTCGCCGCCGACCTGCGTCCAGGCCAGCCCGGTAACCAGGCCGATTTCGTTCTGCAGTTCCTTGCGGCCGAAATCGAACCGGCGCACGCCCAGGTACTGATCGAGGTTGGCCGAATCCACCTTGACCTTGCCGGCAGTGGCCTTCGCCTTGCCCTTGACCGCCTTCGCGGGCGACGCCTTCGCCTTGGCTTTCTTCACCTGGCCCAGGGTCAGTTCCTTGACCACCTTGCGGCAGATCTTGGAAATCTCGCGCTCCAGGTTGCGCACGCCCGACTCGCGCGTGTAGTAACGCACGATGTCACGCAATGCGTCTTCGGCGATGCTGAGCTCCTCCGGCTTCAGGCCATTCGCCTTGAGCTGCTTCGACAGCAGGTACTTCTGTGCGATGCCGAGCTTCTCGTCCTCGGTGTAGCCGGGGATGCGGATGACTTCCATGCGGTCGAGCAGCGGACCGGGGATGTTCAGCGAATTCGCTGTGGCGATCCACATCACCTCGGACAGATCCAGATCGACCTCGAGGTAGTGATCGTTGAACGCGTGGTTCTGCTCCGGATCGAGCACCTCCAGCAGCGCCGACGACGGGTCGCCGCGGAAGTCCATCGACATCTTGTCGATCTCGTCCAGCACGAACAGCGGGTTCTTGGTCCCGACCTTGTTGATGTTCTGCACGATGCGCCCGGGCATCGAGCCGATATAGGTGCGCCGATGGCCGCGGATCTCGGCCTCGTCGCGCACGCCACCGAGACTCATGCGCACGAATTTCCGGTTGGTCGCCTTAGCGATCGACTGCCCCAGCGAGGTCTTGCCCACGCCGGGCGGACCGACCAGGCACAGGATCGGCCCCTTCATCACCGATACGCGCTGCTGCACGGCGAGGTATTCGAGGATGCGGTCCTTGACCTTCTCCAGGCCGAAGTGATCGGCGTCGAGCACTTCCTGCGCCAGCTGCAGATCCTTGCGCACCTTGCTGCGCTTCTTCCACGGCACGCCGACCAGCCAGTCGAGGTAGTTGCGCACCACGGTGGCCTCGGCCGACATCGGCGACATCTGCTTGAGCTTGCTGAACTCCTGCCGCGCCTTGGTCAGCACGGCCTTGGGCATGCCGGAGCCCTCGATCTTCTTCTGCAGTTCCTCGACCTCGTTCGGGCCATCCCCGCTGTCGCCGAGCTCCTTCTGGATCGCCTTCATCTGCTCGTTGAGGTAGTACTCGCGCTGGCTCTTCTCCATCTGCGACTTGACCCGGCCGCGGATACGCTTCTCCACTTGCTGCAGGTCCATCTCGCCGTCGACCAGGCCGATCAGCAGCTCCAGCCGCTGACCGACGTCGGCGGTCTCCAGCACCTTCTGCTTGTCGGCCATGCGCACGGACAAATGCGCAGCGATGGAATCGGCCACGCGCGACGGGTCGTCGATGCCGGACAGGCTCGCCAGCACTTCCGGCGGCAGCTTGCGGCTCTGCTTGACCAGCTGTTCGAACAGCGAGATCAGCGTGCGCGAGACCACGTCGAGCTCACGTTCCTTCGCGTTGTAGACCGGCTCAATCACGCGCGAACGGGCGGTCAGCATGCCGTCTGCTTCCTTGAAATCCTCGACCGCCACGCGTGACTGGCCCTCGACCAGCACCTTGACCGTGCCATCGGGCAATTTCAGCAGCTGCAGCACACCGGCCAGCGTGCCGACCTGGTGCAGATCGGCAATTTCCGGGTCGTCGATATCCGGACTTTTCTGCGCGATCAGCAGGATCTGCCGCTCGCCTTCCATCGCGCGCTCCAGCGCACGCATGGACTTGTCGCGACCGACAAACAACGGGATGACCATGTGCGGATAAACCACCACGTCGCGCAACGGCAACACCGGCAGAACGTCCAGCGCAGCAGGAAGGGGGGCGTTCTTGGCCATGAAAGAGGGGTCCCTCGGATTCGGATCTGGTTTCGTCCCGACACTGCGCCGGGCCTGTCAACTCGTCAAGTGGAGGCGACCGGAAGCCTACTCAAGGCAGGCGGGTCGCCAAAAACAGAACGGCCCCGGCGAAATCACCGGAGCCGTCGTCGCCGCAGATGGAACCGAAAGGTCAGGCAGCGTCGCTGCCATCACTGGCGACCCGCTGCTGCAGGTTGCCGCGATAGATCAGATAGGGCTCGGCCTGACCTTCGATCACGGCGTCGTCCACCACCACCTTGCTGACATGCTCCAGCGAGGGCAGCTCGTACATCGTATCCAGCAGCACCTGTTCCAGGATGGTGCGCAAGCCGCGGGCGCCGGTCTTGCGCTTGAGCGCCTTGCGGGCGATCGCCTGCAGCGCCTCGGGGCGAAATTCCAGTTCCACCTCCTCCATCTCGAACAGCTTCTTGAACTGCTTGGTGACCGCGTTCTTCGGCTCGGTGAGAATCTTCACCAGCGCCGCCTCGTCCAGTTCGTCCAGCGTGGCCACCACCGGCAGGCGTCCGACGAATTCCGGGATCAGGCCGAAGCGCACCAGATCGGCGGGCTCCACGTCGGCCAGCACCTTGCCCAGGTTCTCGGTGCGCTCCTTGCTGCGCACCTCGGCGGAAAAGCCGATGCTGGTGTTCTCGGAACGCTGCTGGATGACCTTTTCCAGACCGGCAAACGCGCCGCCGCAGATGAACAGGATGTTCTTGGTGTCGACCTGCAGGAATTCCTGCTGCGGATGCTTGCGCCCGCCCTGCGGCGGCACCGAGGCCAGAGTGCCCTCGATCAGCTTCAGCAACGCCTGCTGCACGCCTTCACCGGACACGTCGCGGGTGATCGACGGGTTCTCGCTCTTGCGCGAGATCTTGTCGATCTCGTCGATGTAGACGATGCCCGACTGCGCCTTCTCGACGTCGTAGTCGCACTTCTGCAAGAGCTTCTGGATGATGTTCTCGACATCCTCGCCCACGTAACCGGCCTCGGTCAGCGTGGTGGCGTCGGCGATCGTGAACGGCACGTTGAGCAGGCGCGCCAGCGTTTCGGCCAGCAGCGTCTTGCCCGAGCCAGTCGGACCGATTAGCAGGATGTTGGACTTGCCCAGCTCGATGTCGTCGCTCTTCTGGCGCGACTCGATTCGCTTGTAATGGTTGTACACCGCTACCGCCAGCGCCTTCTTGGCGCGGGTCTGGCCCACCACGTATTGATCCAGCGATTCGCGGATCTCGCGCGGCTTCGGCAACTGGGTGCGCCCGGAGGCGGCCTTTTCTTCCAGTTCCTCGCGGATGATGTCGTTGCACAACTCCACGCACTCGTCGCAGATGAACACGGACGGACCCGCGATCAGCTTGCGCACTTCATGCTGGCTCTTGCCGCAGAAAGAGCAATAGAGAATCTTGCCGCTGTCGCTGGAACGCCCCTGCCGGTCGTCGCTCATACTCTCGATCCCGCTGGTAAATCTGGATGCGTCGCGAGAATAACACAGGGCTCCGCGTCTGCCTGCAGACACGGAGCCCATCTCGCGACTCTGGGGTAAAACCTGGAAATCAGGCCGATTTCACCGTCTCGCCGGCGCGCTTGTCGAGCACCTCGTCGATCAGGCCGTAGGCCTTCGCGTCGTTCGGGCTCATGAAGCGATCGCGCTCCATGTCCAGCTCGATCTTCTCGACCGACTGGCCGGTGTGTTCGGCATACAACTTGTTCAAGCGCTCACGGATATACAGGATCTCGCGCGCCTGGATCTCGATGTCGGTGGCCTGGCCCTGCGCACCGCCGGAAGGCTGGTGGATCATGATCCGCGAGTTCGGCAAGGCAAAACGCTTGCCCTTGGCGCCCGCCATCAACAGGAACGAACCCATGCTGCAGGCCTGCCCGATGCACATCGTGCTGACGTTCGGCTTGATGAACTGCATGGTGTCGTAGATCGCCAGGCCGGCGGTGACCGCGCCACCCGGGCTGTTGATGTAGAAGTGGATGTCCTTGTCCGGATTCTCCGACTCCAGGAACAGCATTTGCGCAACGATCACGTTGGCAACCTGATCGTTGACTTCGCCGACCAGGAAGATCACCCGCTCCTTCAACAGGCGCGAGTAGATGTCGTAGGAGCGCTCGCCGCGAGCCGTCTGCTCGACGACCATCGGTATCAAATTGAGGTTCTGGATCGGATCCATGGCCATGTTTGCAGCTCTCCGGTTGATGGGCCTGGCGGACAGCTCAGGCGTTGGCTGGTCGCATCACGTCGTCGAAGCTCAGGTCCAGCTGGGCGGTCTTGGCATGTTCCGCCACCCACTCGGCCACCTGGTCTTCCATCACGCGATTCTGCAACCCGGACATCAACTGGGGGTCGCCGTTGTAGAGTTCAATGACCTTTTCCGGCTCTTCATAGGTCGAAGCAATCGCGGCAAGCTGTTCAGCCACGCGCTTGCGATCGATCTTGATCTCCTGCTTGCGGGCGATCTCGCCCATCAGCAGGCCGGCGATCACCCGCTGGCGCGCGATCGGCATGGCGGCCTCGATCAACTGCGGCGGCGGTTGCTGGCCCTGCGGCACGCTGCCGGTAGCCATGTTGCGCGCCTCCGACTGCACCATCAGCTTCGGCACATCCAGCTCGGCGTGGACGGCAGACAGCTTCTCGGCAACCTCGGACTTCAGACGCGCCATCAGCGCGGCCTTCAGCTCACGCTCGAGGTTCGCGCGGACTTCCTTGCGGAACGCCTCCAGATCGCCGTCCGCGATGCCGAACAACTTGGCGAACTCGGCGTCGACCTCGGGCAGCTTCGGCTCCTGCACCTTGAGGATGCTGAAGCTGACCTTGGCGCTCTTGCCGGCCAGCTGCGTGTTGCGGAAATCTTCCGGGAAGGCGATCTCGGTCTCGAAGCTGTCACTCGCCTTGCGGCCGGTCAACGCCTCGTCCAGCGCCTTGAACAAGGTGCCTGAGCCCAGCACGCTGCCGGCACGCTCCAGGCCCTCGGCCGGGAAGCGATAGTCGCCGGCTTCGGCCGAGTACTCGAACATCACGAAGTCGCCCTCGGCCGAGGCACGATCCACCTCGTCGAAGCTGCGGCGCTGCTGGCGCAGGGTCTCCAGCATCTTGTCGATGTCGGCATCGGTCACCACCGCCACCGGGCGGTTGATCTCGAGCGCGGCCACGTCGACCGCCGGGAACTCCGGCATGATCTCGAACGTTGCGGTATACGCGATTTCACCGTTTTCCGGCCGTCCGGTGGTGTCGATCGCCGGGTTCGCGATCGGCTGCAGCTTTTCCTGCGCCACCGCCTCGCGCAGCGTGCTGCCGATCAGGTCGGACAGCACTTCGCCACGGACCTGGTCGCCGAAACGCTGCTTGATCACCGTCGTCGGCACCTTGCCCGGGCGAAAACCCTTCAGGCGAACCGTGCGGCCCATTTCCGCAATGCGCGCGCTTACCTGCGTCTCGAACCGCTCCGCGGGAAATTTCACCGTGAGCTTGCGCTCGAGCGTGCCGATGTTCTCAACCGAAACCTGCATGACGTCTCCTGGTACTACCTGATGTTGTGGGCCTGCCACAGGCGCCATGGCGGCCGTGCCGCCCGAAAAACAAAGAAATCAGCGGGGCATGGTGCGAAAGGGGGGACTCGAACCCCCACGGGGTTAACCGCCAGAACCTAAATCTGGTGCGTCTACCAATTCCGCCACTCTCGCCTTGCCACTCTCGACAGACGCACGTAACTACCGGATTTTTAAAGCGATTATCACCTGCCGAAACCACCCGGCAAGCGCCTCGCCCCCTGCGGCCACGCCCGTCGTCTAAGTCGATGATTCCCTTATACGAAAGCGGGCCATTTTACGGTTGCACGGCCTTGCAGCACAAGCGCTGGGGCGACGTCGAACCACGCCATCGCTGACCTGCTCCGCCTTCGTTCCGACGGCGCAAAGCAAAACGCCGATCGCAGGCGATCGGCGTTTTGTCGATTGGTGGGCCGTGAAGGATTCGAACCTTCGACCAATTGATTAAGAGTCAACTGCTCTACCAACTGAGCTAACGGCCCAGGAAACCTGGGTTTGAAACTGGGGTGGATGATGGGATTCGAACCCACGACAACCGGAATCACAATCCGGGACTCTAACCAGCTGAGCTACATCCACCATCGACCTGATACTGGTGCGCCAGACAGGACTCGAACCTGCAACCGTCGGCTTAGAAGGCCGATGCTCTATCCGGTTGAGCTACAGGCGCAGTCACTGCAGGTAGAACGTGTCGCTGGTCGGGGTAGAGGGATTCGAACCCCCGACTTTTGCGTCCCAAACGCAACGCTCTACCAGACTGAGCTATACCCCGCTTTCGAACCACCGGCCATGCCGCCACCGGAGCCTTGAAATGTTACGGGTGCCGCCTCGCTCAGTCAATCCGTATCGAAGCACACCTTGTGTTCTTGAACCAACGTCTTCGCCGGAAATCCTGCAGGTTTCCCGTTGAAAACAAAACGGGGTGCAAGCACCCCGCCTCGCAGAATAAAAATGGTGCGCCCGGAGAGATTCGAACTCCCGACCACCTAGTTCGTAGCCAGGTACTCTATCCAACTGAGCTACGGGCGCACTAAAAACCTTTTTCCTCACCGCCGGGATGTCTGGGCATCGAGACGGTGAAGCAAGAAGCGGAATTATTCAGACTCCGCCCGCTTGCGTCAACCCTTTTCGTAAAATTTCTTCAACCGAATTTTTCACGCCCGACAAATACGGCTTGCGGCACGACACTCCCGCAAACACCACGTGCACGCATGGCGACACGGTCGCCCGCGCATACGCAAAGAGGGCGGCCAGTGACCGCCCTCTTCCGTTGCGACAGTATGGCCGTCCAAACCGCGATCAACTTTCCAGGCCGGTCCGGCTCTGCGGCGCAGGGTCGCCGACCTTGCCGACGGTCGAACCGGTATCGCTCTTCGGCGGCGGTGGCGGTGGTGTGGCTCCGGTCGAGGCGTTCTTCGTCCAGTCGGCAGGCGGCCCGGGTACGCGACCGGCCATGATGTCGTCGATCTGGTGCGCGTCGATCGTCTCGTACTGCAGCAAGGCTTCGGCCATGGCATGCAGCTTGTCGAGATTCGCAGTCAGCAATTCCTTGCTGCGCGCATAGGCGCGGTCGAGGATGCCGCGCACCACTTCGTCGATCTTGCCCGCGGTCTCGTTGGAAATGCTCTTGTGCTGGGTCACCGAACGGCCCAGAAACACCTCGTCCTCGTCCTCGCCGTAGGTGATCGGGCCGAGCTCGTCGGACAGACCCCACTTGGTCGCCATGTTGCGCGCCATCTTGGTGGCCCGCTCGATGTCGTTCGACGCACCGGTGGTGACCTTGTCGGCACCGAAAATCAGCTCCTCGGCCACCCGACCGCCGTACAACGAGCACAGTTGCGACTGGATCGCCACGCGGTTGATGCTGTACTTGTCGCCCTCGGGCAGGTACATGGTGACGCCCAGCGCACGACCCCGCGGGATGATCGTGACCTTGTAGACCGGGTCGTGCTCGGGCACCAGCCGGCCGACGATGGCGTGGCCGGCCTCGTGATAGGCGGTGAGCTTCTTCTCGTCCTCGCTCATCGCCATCGAGCGACGCTCGGTACCCATCAGGATCTTGTCGCGCGCCTTGTCCAGGTGGCTCATGCGCACTTCGCGCGCGTTTTCGCGCGCGGCGAACAACGCCGCCTCGTTGACCAGGTTGGCCAGGTCGGCGCCGGAGAAGCCGGGCGTGCCGCGCGCAATGGTCATCGCGTTGACGTCGCTGGCGGTCGGCACCTTGCGCATGTGCACCTTGAGGATCTGCTCGCGACCGCGCACGTCGGGCAGACCCACCACGACCTGGCGGTCGAAGCGGCCCGGGCGCAGCAGGGCCGGATCCAGCACGTCGGGACGGTTGGTCGCGGCGATCACGATGATGCCTTCGGTACCCTCGAAGCCGTCCATCTCGACCAGCAGCTGGTTCAGCGTCTGCTCGCGTTCGTCATGACCGCCGCCCAGGCCGGCGCCGCGGTGGCGGCCGACCGCGTCGATCTCGTCGATGAAGATGATGCACGGCGCATGCTTCTTGGCCTGCTCGAACATGTCGCGCACGCGACTGGCGCCGACGCCGACGAACATCTCGACGAAATCGGAACCGGAGATCGCGAAGAACGGCACCTTGGCCTCGCCGGCGATCGCTTTCGCCAGCAGGGTCTTGCCGGTGCCCGGCGGGCCGACCATCAGCACGCCGCGCGGAATCTTGCCGCCCAGCTTCTGAAAACGGCCCGGATCGCGCAGGAACTCGACCAGTTCGCCGACCTCCTCCTTCGCCTCGTCGCAACCGGCGACGTCGCTGAAGTTGACCTTGATCTGATCCTCGCCCTGCAGCTTGGCGCGCGAACGGCCGAAGCTCATCGCGCCGCGCCCGCCGCCGCCGGACTGCATCTGGCGCATGAACCAGATGAACACGCCCACGATCAGCAGCACCGGCAACCAGCTGATCAGCAAACCGATCAGCGAGAAGCCCTCGGACGGATCCTGACGGACTTCGACGCCCTTGTCCTGCATCTGCTTGACCACCTCGTTGGTGGAGAAGCCGAGCATCGGGGCAACCGTGCGGAATGCGCTGCCGTCCTTCAGCTTGCCGCTGATGGTGGCCGGCTGGTCGGCACTGATCGTGGCGGTGGCGACGTTGCCGTTGTCGACACTCTGCACGAACGAGCTGTAAGGCAGGTCGGACGAGGCCGCGCCACGCGGATTGAAGCTCTGGAACACGGTGAACAGGACCACCGCGATGATCACCCAGAGCAACACATTTTTCGCTGTTTCATTCATGCACGGTTCTCGCCGGTGACGCCGGTGGCGGGTTTGCGGCCCACCGCCAGCGCATATACCTCACGCGAACGTGCGCGCGAGGCCTTGGGTTTACGCATCGTTACGCGGGTGAAGTCCGCGCGCAAGCTGCGCAAGTAATCGTCGAAGCCGACTCCCTGGAACAACTTGATCAGGAATGCGCCGCCCGGCTTGAGCCACTGCCGACTGAAATCCAGCGCCAACTCGGCCAGATCCATGGCCCGGATCTGGTCGGCCAGTGCCACACCACTCATATTGGGGGCCATATCGGACAGTACAAGATCCACCCTGAGCCCTTCCAGCCGCGACTCCAACTCGCGCAGCACCGATTCCTCGCGGAAGTCGCCCTCCAGGAAGTCCACGCCGGCGATGCTCTGCATCGGCAGGATGTCCAGCGCGAACACCTTGCCGCTGTCGCCCAGCCGGTTGCGCACCAGCTGCGACCAGCTGCCCGGCGCCGCGCCGAGGTCGACCACGTTGATGCCCGGCTTCAGCAGGTGATCGCGCTCGATCAGTTCCTCCAGCTTGTACACCGCACGCGAACGCAAGCCCTCGGCCTGGGCTTTCTTCACATATTCGTCATTGAAGTGTTCACGCAGCCAGACTGCGCTGCTCTTGCTGCGGGCCATGTCGTCACAGTCGTCGATTGGGGAACGGGATGGCGCATGATACCCTTTGCCGTTCATTTACCGCGAATCGAGCACCAGCGCATGGCCCTTTCCTCCTCGCAGATCCGCTACCTGCGCAGCCTCGCCCATGATCTGAGCCCGGTGGTCCTGCTTGGCAACAAGGGGGCCACCGAAGCCGTGGTCAAGGAACTGGACCAGGCGTTGGGCATCCATGAACTGGTCAAGGTGAAGTTGTCCGGTGGCGACAAGGACGAACGGCAGGCGCAAATCGACGTGCTGACCTCGGGCACCGCGGCCGAAAAGATCCACCAGATCGGCCATGTCGTCGTGCTGTTCCGCCGCAACGCCGACGAGCCGAAGATCGCCCTGCCACGCTGATGGACCTGTCGCTCGAACGTCCCGAAGGCTATCTCTACGTGCGCCGCGTCGGCGCGCGTGGGGTCACCCTGATCGATCGCGAGCTCACCAGCAGTTTCCTGCTCGCGCCCGATCGGGCGATCGAGAACTGGCCGATCACCGCCGCCGGCACACTGGATGCCAGCCACGTCGAGGCCCTGCTGGCGCTGCAACCCGAACTGGTGATCCTGGGCACCGGCGAGCGCCAGGTGTTTCCGGCTGCCGCCTTCATCGCCGGTTTCCTGCGCAAGGGCATCGGCATCGAAGTGATGGACAACGCCGCCGCCGCACGCACCTACAACCTGCTGGCTGGTGAAGGGCGCCGGGTCGTCGCCGGATTCATCCTGCCGCCGGCCTGATCCTCGACGCGGCACGATTCCGGTCAATCCACGCCGCCATCAACGCGGCGGCAGATAGCCCAGCGGGTCGACCGGATTGCCGTCCTTGCGGATCTGGAATTCCAGCTCGTTGCGGGTGCTGCCGGTCGAACCCATCTCGGCGATCTGCTGACCGCCACTGACCCGTTGGCCTTCCTTGACCAGGCGCTTGCGGTTGTGACCATAAGCGGACAGGAAGCTGTCGTTGTGCTTGATGATCACCAGCTCGCCGTAGCCGACCAGGCCATTGCCGCTGTACACCACCACACCATCGGCGGCAGCGCGCACCGGGTCACCGGACTTGCCCGCGATCTCGATGCCGGGAATCGCGTCGCCACTCTGGAAACGGCCAGCCAGGCTGCCATCGGCCGGCCAGCGCCATTGCACGCCGCTGACCGCACGTGACGCACCCGCTGCCACCGGCGCCGGTGGCGGCATGGTCGCCGGCACGGCAGCCGGCATGCCCGCTACCGGCACTACCGTCGTGGTCGTCGCCGCGACGGCCGGCACGGCAGGCTTGGCCGCTGGTGGCAGGCTGGCCGAGGATGCAGCCGGCACGTTCGTCGCGGCGGTGGCCGCAGATGGATTGGTCGGCGGCGGCGTAGTCGGCGCTGCAACCGGCTCGAATACCGGTGCTGATGACGTCGAGGGTGCCGACGCCACGGACGCGCCGCCGGCACGGCTCGGCGCGGCAGCCACCGGTGCGGCGGCGCCCTTCGTCGGCGGTGAAAGGGTCAGCCGCTGTCCCGGCCAGATCGTGTACGGCGCGGCCACTCCGTTCCACTGCGCCAGATCACGGAAGTCCACGCCCTTGCGGAACGCGATCGAGTACAGCGTGTCGCCCTTCGTCACCGCGTAGCTGCCGCCGGGAATCGGTGTGCGGGCCGGTACCGCCACGCCGGTGGCGGGGCGGTGGTCGTAATAGCCGCCGGCTGCCGGTTCCACCACGACCGAGCTGCGCATGGTGCCGCAGGCGGCAAGCAGCAAGGTCACGGCCAGAGTTGCGCACCACTGAAGATATCGATCCATGCGCACCAGCATACCGAGGCGGGCAGTCTTTTTCATGCGACGTCGCTCCCCCGGACAGCGCCGCTCAATGCAGCCAGAACCACCACACCAGCAGCAGGGCCAGCGCGACCAGCGCGGCCCAGCCGATCCATTCGACGTACTTGTGCAGAATCCGCTCGGCGCGCTCGCCGAACAGGCGAATCAACAACGCCAGCAACCACACACGCTTGCCGCGGCCGAGCCCGATGCAGGCCAGGAACGGCAGGATCGGCACGCCGATGATGCCGCAGGCCCAGGTGACGAACTTCATCGGCACCACCGGCTGCAACGCAGCCAGGATCAGCACGCCGTACATGCCCCAGTGATGCTCGACCATCTGCCTGCTCAAGGTCGCCACGCCCTGCTCGATCGGTGCCAGCAAGTGCAGCGTGTCGAGTACCGGCCGCAGCGCATGGAACGCCCAATGCCCCAGCACGTAGCCCACCAGCGCGCCCAGCAGCGAGAACAGCAGGCTGATGTTCGCGAAGAAGAACGCCTTGTGCCGCTTGCCCAGCATCATCGGCGCCAGCATCACTTCCGGCGGAATCGGGAAGATGAACGACTCGACGAAACTCAGCCCGGACAGGTAATACAGCGCCCTTGGCTCGCGTGCCCAGGCTAGCGCACGCGCATAAAGTGCCCCGAACAGACGCATCAGCCGATCCCGCCCAGCAGCGGCACGAAACTGACCGCGCCCAGTTCCTCCTGGATGAAATCGCCCTGGCCGTCGCCGCGCATGCGGATCAGCGTCTGCCGGCTGGGCGAGCCGACCGGCGCCACCAGCACGCCGGTGGGGCTGAGCTGGTCGAGGATGCGGGTGGGAATGGTGTCGCCGGCGGCGGTGAGGATGATCGCGTCGAACGGCGCCTCGTCCGGCCAGCCGAGTTTGCCGTCGTCGTAGCGCGAACGCAGGTTGGTCAGGCCGAGTTGGCGGAAGCGCCGGCGCGCCTGGCGCAGCAGGGCCTCGATCCGTTCCACCGTGAACACCTGCGGCACCAGCGCGGCCAGCACCGCCGCCTGGTAACCGGAGCCGGTGCCGATCTCCAGCACCTTCTGCGGCATGCCGAATTCCAGCAGCGCCTCGGTCATGCGCGCCACCACCCATGGTTGCGAGATGGTCTGGCCGTGGCCGATCGGCAGCGCGTCGTTCTCATAGGCGCGCGAATGCAGCGCCTGGTCGATGAAGTGATGGCGCGGCAGGTTGCGGATCACCTCGATCACGCGCAGATCGCGGATGCCGCCGTCCTTCAGAGTCGCCGCAAGGCGATCGCGTGCGCGTTGCGAGGTCATCCCCTCGCCCTTCAAGTCCGCGGCAGGCAATGGATACATGGTCATGGCTCAGGCCGCCTCGTCGTCGTTGGTCCGGCTCACCGCCATCGCGTCACTCAACGGCTGCATCCAGCTGCTGACCTTCTCCAGCGCCTGGAACCGGGTCAGGTCGACATGGATCGGCGTGACGGAAACAAAGCCGCGCCGCACGGCATTGAAATCGGTGCCGGGGCCGGCATCGTCCACCTCGCCGGCCGGACCGATCCACCAGATCGGCCGCCCGCGCGGATCGGTCTGCGCGATGCACGGCGCGGAGCGGTGACGCCGCCCCAGCCGGGTGACCTCGAAGCCTTCGATCTGTGCCCACGGCCGATCCGGCACGTTGACGTTGAGGATGGTGTCGGCCGGCAGCGGATCGACCAGCAGGCGCTGCATCAGCAGCAGAACCGCTTTCGCCGCCGAGTCGTAATGCATGCCCTTGTGGTCATGGCTGACCAGCGACACCGCGATCGCCGGCAATCCCAGGAAACGCCCTTCCATCGCCGCCGACACCGTGCCGGAATAGATCACGTCGTCGCCGAGGTTCGCCGAGTTGTTGATGCCGGACACGACCATGTCGGGCTCTTCGTCCAGCAACCCGGCCAGCGCCAGGTGCACGCAATCGGTCGGCGTACCGGCGACTCGATAGAAGCCGTTGCCCATCGGCAGCACACGCAACGGCGCATCGAGCGTGAGCGAATTGCTGGCGCCGGAACGATCGCGATCAGGCGCCACCACCGTCACCTGGGCCACTTCACCGAGGCGCTCGGCAAGCACGCGGATGCCAGGTGCATCCACGCCATCGTCGTTACTGACCAGAACTCGCATGATGCTCCGTCGAAAGCTGACTGCGGGCGCGCCCTTCGTCTCACGACAGCGCGCCTTTCACTCCCTGAAGTCTACCGGAGCGTGCCGCCGGTTTCACGCCGATCATGCGCCGTTCGCGCCCATTCGCCGCGGATCCGCGGCATTGGTTAGCATGGATGGATGAAGCGCCGCGCACCCGCACCGATCAACGACGACGACAGCCGCCTGTTCCGCGAGGCGATCGGTGACGTGCGCCCGCTCGCTCCGACGCCGCCGCCACCGGCATCCGCGAAACCCGCACCGCACCCGCACATGCTTGAAGCGGACGAAGCCGCGGTGCCCGGCGAATTGCTGGACATGGCGTTCGACCCGGCCCTGCTTGAGGTGGGCGAGGAGCTGGGTTACCTGCGCGACGGCTACCCGCCGAAGCTGCTGCGCCAGCTCAAGCGCGGCCAGTTCAGCGTGCAGGACGACCTCGACCTGCACCAGATGAACGCCGCCGCAGCGCAGGCCAGCATCGTCGCCTTCCTGGCCGAGGCGAAACAGCATGGCCTGCGCTGCGTGCGCATCGTGCACGGCAAGGGCCTGCGCTCGAAAGCCGCCGGGCCGGTGCTGAAAGGCCTTACCGACCGCATGCTGCGTCGGCGCGATGACGTGATCGCGTTTGCTTCGGCGCGACCGGCGCTCGGCGGCACCGGCGCGGTGGTCGTTCTGCTCAAGGGCTGACTACGCGATCGAGGCCAGTTCGCGCACGACCACCGTGGCGTACGCGCCGGCCGGCAACTCGAACGACAGTTCCAGCGCGTCGTCGCCCTGCCAGTGCCAGCGCAGGTCCTTCGGCAGCAACCGCAGCGGGCGGCGTTCCTGATCCATCCGTGCCGCCGCCAGGCCGGCGGCCAAGTCGTCGTTCGCCGCGCCGACTTCGCGCTCCAGCGCGCCCGCCTCGCCCTGGCTCGGCGGCTCGCCCTGCCCCCACAACGGGCCGGACGGATGGATGTCGGCGCGGGCCAGCCGCTCAGCCAGCAGCCCGGTGAACGGTTCCGGCCCGAACCACGAGCGCGAGCCGGCCAGCGACCAGATCTCGCCATCCAGCGGGCTGTCCCAGGCGCCGCGTTCGACCCGTGCCGCCAGCACGCTGTTGAAGATCTGCGAGCGTGCCGCCGACAGCAGGAACGACCGCTTGTCGCGATCCACCCGGCGCCCGCCGAACATCGCCCGTGCCTGCGCCACGTTGCCGCCCTCGCGGCCGAAGCGCTGCTCGCCGTAGTAATTCGGCACCCCGCGCGCGGCGATTTGCGTCAGCACCTGCTCGGCCGCCTCGCGATTACCCTGTACTTCGCGCAGCACCAGCACGAAACGGTTGCCGCGCAACGCGCCGCGTTTGAGCTTGCGCGAATGCCGCGTCGCCGCCAGCACCTTCACTTCCGCGTGCGGAAACGCCGACCAGTCCGGGTCGGGCTTGCCGGCCAGTTGCACCGAGAACGTCTGCCGGGTCACCGCGTGGCGATCCTTCATGCCCGCATAGCCGACTGCGACCTGCGGCACGCCGGCGAATTTCGCCAGCTCGCGCGCGACCCAGTCGGTATTCGCGCCGCGCTTTTCCACCCACAGCAAGGCGTGCTCGCCGGCACCGTCGGCGTCGTAGCCGAGAATCTCCTCGACCTGGAAATCCTCCGGCGTGCTGCGCAACCGCGCCTGCAGCGGTGGGGCGCCGTAGGCCCATGGCAGCGGGGCCTGGGCAAGTTCGGATTCGGACATGGCACTCCACCGGTCGCGCCGGCACTCGGGTCAGGCCGGCATCACATCAGAAAGATGGTGGCCAGGCCAAGGAAGATGAAGAAACCGCCGCTGTCGGTCATCGCGGTGATCAGTACGCTGGAGCCCAGCGCCGGGTCGCGGCCGAACTTCGTCATCAGCACCGGGATGCCGACGCCGGCGAACGCCGCCAGCAGCAGGTTCAGCGTCATCGCGGCGGTCATCACCAGGCCCAGCGAGACGCTGTCGTACAGCAGCCACGCCACGATGCCGATCACGCCACCCCAGACCAGCCCGTTCAGCAGCGACACGGTCAGCTCCTTGCGCCACAGCCGCTTCGCGCTTTCGGCGGTGATCTGGTTCAGCGCCAGCGCGCGCACGATCATGGTGATGGTCTGGTTGCCGGAGTTGCCGCCGATGCCGGCCACGATCGGCATCAGCGCCGCCAGCGCCACCAGCCGTTCGATCGAGCCCTCGAACAGGCCGATCACGCGCGAGGCGATGAAGGCGGTGACCAGGTTGATCGCCAGCCACGACCAACGGTTCTTCAGCGAGGCCCAGACCGAGGCGAAGATGTCCTCCTCCTCGCGCAGGCCGCCGCGGCTGAGCGCTTCGCTCTCGCCTTCCTCGCGGATCACGTCGACCATCGCGTCGATGGTGATGCGCCCGATCAGGTGGCCGCGCTCGTCGACCACCGGCGCGGTCACCAGGTCGTAGCGCTCGAACGCCTGCGCCACGTCGTATGCGTCGTCGGTGGGGTGGAAGGTATTGACGTCCGGCGCCATCACCGCGCTGACCATCTTCTCCGGCGAATTCACCAGCAGCCAGTGCAGCGGCAATACGCCGGTGAGCAGGTTGTCCTGGTTGATCACGAACAGCTTGTCGGTCTGCGCCGGCAGCTCGTCCCAGCGGCGCAGGTAGCGCAGCACCACTTCCAGGCTCACGTCCTCGCGGATGGTGACCATCTCGAAGTCCATCAGAGCGCCGACCTGGTCGTCCTCGTAGGACAGCGCCGACTGCACCTGCTCGCGCTGCTGCGTGTCCAGGCTCGCCATCAGCTCCGGCAGCATCGCGGTCGGCAGGTCCTCGACCAAGTCGGCCAGCTCGTCCGCGTCCAGCGGCTCGACCGCGGCGAGGATCTCGTGGCGGTCCATGTCCGCGATCAGCGATTCGCGCACTGCGTCGGACACTTCCAGCAGGATCTCGCCGTCGCGGTCGGCCTTGACCAGCTGCCAGACCGCCAGGCGATCGTCCAGCGGCAGCGATTCGAGGATGAACGCGATGTCGGCCGGATGCAGCTCGTCCAGCTGCCGGCGCAATTCGGCCTGCGATTCGGCCGGCAGCGGGCTCTCGTCGTCGTGCCGGCGCAGCACCTCGACGATGGCTTCGAGCTGGTCGTGCAGCCGGCTGGCGGCGCTGCGGGCCTCTACTTCGCTCACGCGCGCTCCAGCAGGACGCACGCCTGCGCGGCGATCCCCTCGCCCCGGCCGCAGAAGCCGAGTTTCTCGGTGGTGGTGGCCTTGACGCTGATGCGGCCGATCTCGCTGTCCAAGTCGGCGGCGAGATTCTCGCGCATCGCCTGCGCATGCGGACCGACCTTCGGCGCCTCGCCGATCACGGTGATGTCGGCATTGCCCAGCGCGTAGCCGTGCTGCGCCATCAGCATCGCCGCGTGGCGCAGGAACTGGCGGCTGTCGGCATCGCGCCAGCGCTCGTCCGTGGGTGGAAAATGCTGGCCGATGTCGCCCAGCGCCAGTGCGCCGAAGATCGCGTCGCACAGCGCATGGATCACCACGTCGCCGTCCGAATGCGCCACCACGCCGCGGCGATGCGGCACGCGCACGCCGCCCAAGGTGACGTGGTCGCCCTCGCCGAATGCATGCACGTCGAAACCCTGGCCTATGCGCATCATGCTGTCCTTGAAAGCAGGAACTCGGCCAGCGCGAAATCCGCTGCCGTGGTTACCTTGATGTTGTCCTCGGCGCCCTCGACCAGCAACGGCGCGAAGCCGGCCTGCTCCATCGCCATCGCCTCGTCGCTGACGTTCACGCCGCGCCGTGCCGCGTCGCGCAGCGCCGCCGCCAGTTGACCACGCCGGAACATTTGCGGCGTGAAGGCACGCCAACGCAGGTCGCGCGACTCGGTCAGCTCGCTGCGGCCGGCCGTATTCGCCCGCTTCAGCGCGTCGCGCAGCGGCGCGCCCAGCAGGCCGCCGTCCGCCGCGCCGGCCAGTTCGATCAACTTGCCGATATCGGCCAGCCGCACGCATGGTCGCGCGGCGTCGTGCACCAGCACGAAATCGCCTGCACCCACCGACGCGGGCAACGCGTCGATCCCGGCCAGCACCGAATCGCTGCGCTCGGCCCCGCCGATCGCGGTCAGCACCGGCTTGCCGTAGAGCGTGTCGATGCCGGACCAGTGCGCATCGCCAGCAGCCAGCGTTACCAGCAGGCCGCCGATCCGCGGATGCGCGGCGAGCCGTTCCAGCGTGTGTGCGATCAGCGGCCGCCCGGCCAGCGGCAGGTATTGTTTCGGGCAATCACCGCCGACCCGGGTGCCGCGCCCTGCGGCCGGCACCACGCACCACAGCGTCGGCGCGCTCATGGCGATCCGGCAGGCGTGGCGGGTGGCGGTGGCGGCAACGAGCTGCCGGCGCGGGCCGGTTGCTCGACCACCTGGTAGAACACTTCGCCCGGCTTGATCAGCCCCAGTTCGGTGCGCGCCCGCGCCTCGACCGCCTGGTCGCCATGCTTGAGGTCCAGCACGTCGGCGCCGACCGCCTGGTTGCGCTGCAACAGCTTCGCGTTCTCGTCGGTCTGTTTCTTCACCGCCACGCGCAAGCTGTCCACCTCGTGCATGCTGCCGCTGCCGGTCCACAGCTTCAGCTGCAGTCCGATCAGCAGCAGGATCAGAACCAGGGCGATCCAGCGCAGCATGGGTGGCCGTTCAGCCCGGCAGGCGGGTCAGGTTCGGGAAGGCGTTGCGACCGGCGTAGCGCGCGGCCGAACCCAGCGCCTCCTCGATGCGCAGCAGCTGGTTGTACTTCGCCACGCGGTCGCTGCGGCACAGCGAGCCGGTCTTGATCTGGGTCGCCGTGGTGGCCACCGCGATGTCGGCGATGGTGGTGTCTTCGGTTTCGCCGGAGCGATGCGAGATCACCGCCGAATACTTCGCCGCGTCGGCCATCGCGATCGCTTCCAGCGTCTCGGACAGCGTGCCGATCTGGTTCACCTTGATCAGGATCGAGTTCGCGATCTTCTTCTCGATGCCCTCGCGGAAGATCGCCGGGTTGGTCACGAACAGGTCGTCGCCGACCACCTGGATGCGATCGCCGATCGCATCGGTGAGCAGCTTCCAGCCATCCCAGTCGCCTTCGGCCATGCCGTCCTCGATGGTGACGATCGGGTACTGCTTCGCCCAGCCGGCGAGCAGGTCGACGAACTGCGCCGAGCTGTACTGCTTGCCTTCACCGGCGAGGTCGTACTTGCCGTTCTTGTAGAACTCCGAACTGGCCGCGTCGAGGCCGAGCAGGATTTCGCTGCCGACCTTGTAGCCGGTCTTGCCGATCGCCTCCAGGATGGTGTCGATCGCCTCGACGTTCGAGCGCAGATTCGGCGCGAAGCCGCCCTCGTCGCCCACCGCGGTGCTGAGACCACGGCCGTGCAGCACGCTCTTCAGCGCATGGAAGATCTCCGCGCCGGCACGCAGCGCCTCGGCGAAGCTCGGCATGCCGACCGGCAGTATCATGAACTCCTGCACATCGACGTTGTTGTCCGCATGTGCGCCGCCGTTAATGATGTTCATCATCGGCACCGGCAACTGCCCTACAGAAGGCGTCGTAAAGCGTTCCCGCCCGTCCCTAACGTGGAACTGAAACTGCGACGACTGCAGATACTTCCATAGCGGCTCACCCATGGAAGCAGCTGTAGCGTGAGCAGCAGCCATCGACACACCGAGCAGCGCGTTCGCACCGAGCTTGCCCTTGTTCGGCGTGCCGTCCAGCGCGATCAATTTCGCATCCAGGCCTTGCTGGTCGGCCGCATCGAAACCCTTCAGCGCATCGGCAATCGTGGTGTTGACGTTCGCCACCGCGTTCTTCACGCCCTTGCCGCCGTAGCGCGACTTGTCGCCGTCGCGCAGTTCGACCGCCTCGCGCGAACCGGTGGACGCGCCGCTGGGCACCGCGGCGCGGCCGAAGCCGCCGCCGGCCAGGGTGACTTCGGCTTCCAGCGTGGGATTGCCGCGCGAGTCGAGGATTTCACGGGCGTGGATGCGGGTGATCTGGGTGCTCATGCGGTGTCCGTCTGCCTGGGTGGTGAATGAGTTGGAACGGGCGCATCGCTGCGCCCGGGTGTTTCAGGAAACATCCTGCTCCAGGAAGCGGTGCCGCTTGGTCACGGCATCCAGCTCCAGCAGGATTTCCAGCAGCGCCTCCATCTTGCCCAGCGGCCACGCGTTCGGGCCATCGCTGAGCGCCTTGCTGGGGTCGGGATGCGTCTCGGCGAACAGGCCGGCCACGCCGACCGCCACCGCGGCGCGCGCCAGTACCGGCACGAATTCGCGCTGGCCACCTGACGTGGCGCCCTGCCCGCCCGGCAACTGCACCGAATGGGTGGCGTCGAACACGACCGGGCAGTTCGTATCGCGCATCACGCTCAGCGAGCGCATGTCCGACACCAGGTTGTTGTAGCCGAAGCTGGCGCCGCGCTCGCACACCATGATGTCGTCGTTGCCGACGGCCTTGGCCTTGGCCACCACGTGCTTCATGTCCCACGGCGCCAGGAACTGGCCCTTCTTGATGTTCACCGGCTTGCCGGCGCGCGCCACCTTCTGGATGAAGTCGGTCTGCCGGCACAGGAACGCCGGCGTCTGCAGCACGTCGACCACCGACGCCACCTCGTCCATCGGCGTGTATTCGTGCACGTCGGTGAGCACCGGCACGCCGATCTGCCGCTTCACTTCGCCCAGGATGCGCAGCCCCTCTTCCAGCCCCGGCCCGCGGAAGCTCTCGCCGGAGGAGCGGTTCGCCTTGTCGAAGCTGGACTTGAAGATGAAGTGGATGCCGAGCCGCCCGGTGATTTCCTTCAGCGTGCCGGCAGTGTCCAGCTGCAGTTGTTCGGACTCCACCACGCACGGGCCGGCGATCAGGAACAGCGGCTGATCCAGCCCGATATCGAAGCCGCACAGCTTCATGCCACGTGCTCCCTGGCCAGCTTCTCGCCACCGCGCACGGCCTTGAACTCGCGCGCGGCGTGTACGAAACCGATGAACAGCGGGTGGCCGTCGCGTGGGGTCGAGGTGAATTCCGGATGCGCCTGGCAGCCGAGGAACCACGGATGCTGCTGCCGCGGCAACTCGACGATCTCCACCAGCAGGTCGTCCATCGACTTGCCGGAGATCACCAGGCCCAGGTCCTCGAACGGCTGGCGGTAGCGGTTGTTGAATTCGTAGCGATGGCGATGGCGCTCGCGCACCACGTCCTGGCCGTACAGTTCGCGCGCCAGCGTGCCGGCCTTGAGGCGGCATTCCTGCGCGCCCAGGCGCATGGTGCCGCCGAGGTCGGAACGGTCGCTGCGCTGCTCGACTTCGCCGCTGGCGGTGGTCCACTCGGTGATCAGGCCGATCACCGGGTTCGGCGTGTTGCGGTCGTTCTCGCTGGAATCGGCGTCGGCCAGGCCGGCAACGTGGCGGGCGAAATCGATCACCGCCGCGTGCATGCCGTAGCAGATGCCGAAATACGGCACGCCATGCTCACGCGCATATTTCGCGGCGAGGATCTTGCCCTCGAAACCGCGCTTGCCGAAACCGCCAGGCACCAGGATCGCGTCGGCCTTGCCGAGCACCTTGGCGGCGCCTTCGGCCTCGACCTGTTCGGAGTCGATCCAGTCCAGGTTCACCCGCGTCTGCTGCTTGATGCCGCCGTGGCGCAATGCCTCGCCCAGCGACTTGTAGGCATCCTTGTGCTCGACGTACTTGCCGACGATGGCAACGGTGATCTCGTCCTTCGGATGCTCCACCGCGTCGACCGTGCGCTGCCACGCGGACAGGTCCGCGGGCTTGGCATCGAGGCCGAGCTTCTTCACCACGATGTCGTCCAGGCCCTGCTGGTGCAGCCACAACGGCTGCTTGTAGATGACGTCCACGTCGACGGCACTGATCACGGCATTTTCGGGCACGTTGGTGAACAGCGCGATCTTGCGCCGCTCGCCCTCGGGCAGGGCCTGCTCGCAGCGGCACAGCAGGATATCCGGCTGGATGCCGATCGAGCGCAGTTCCTTCACCGAATGCTGGGTCGGCTTGGTCTTCAGTTCGCCGGCGGCCTTGATGAACGGCACCAGGGTCAGGTGCATGAACACCACCTTCTCCGGGCCGTGCTCGATGCGCAGCTGGCGGATCGCTTCCAGGAACGGCAGCGATTCGATGTCGCCCACGGTGCCGCCGATCTCCACCAGCGCCACGTCGAAGCCGCGGGTGGCCTCGTGGATGCAGTGCTTGATCTCGTCGGTGATGTGCGGGATCACCTGCACGGTAGCGCCAAGATAATCGCCGCGGCGCTCCTTGCGGATCACGCTCTCGTAGATCTTGCCGGTGGTGATCGAATTCTTGCCGGTCAGGCGGGTGCGCACGAAGCGCTCGTAGTGGCCAAGGTCGAGGTCGGTCTCGGCGCCGTCGTCGGTCACGTAGACCTCGCCGTGCTGGAACGGACTCATCGTGCCCGGATCCACATTGATATAGGGATCGAGCTTCATCATGGTGACCGAAAGGCCGCGCGCTTCGAGAATGGAAGCGAGCGACGCCGCAGCAATGCCCTTGCCAAGCGAGGACACCACACCGCCGGTGACGAAAATCAGGGGGGTCATGGAAAGCAGCCGTGCTGGAAATTGGCATTTTAGCTGCAGAAGCGTTCCACTGCGAGATGGCAACGCAGAATTCGTCGCGATTGGTTCATCTCCGGCTCCTCTGCGCGGATGAAACAGCCCCGGGCCGCCTGCTAGCATGACCGGATGAACAACCCCATCCCCGCCCGTCTCGCCGCTCTGCGAGCGGCCATGCAGCAGCACGGCGTCGCCGCGGTGCTGGTTCCCAGTGCCGATCCGCACCTGTCCGAATACCTGCCGGCCCACTGGGCCGCGCGCGAATGGCTGTCCGGCTTCACCGGTTCGGCCGGCACCCTGATCGTCAGCCGCGAGCAGGCCGGGCTGTGGACCGATTCGCGCTATTTCTCGCAGGCCGAGCAGCAGCTGGCCGGCAGCGGCATCAGCCTGATGAAGCTGCGCGTGCCGCACACGCCCGAGCATCTCGAGTGGCTGCAGCAGCATCTGCACGAGGGCGACGTGCTGGCCGTGGCCGGCGACAGCGTGGCCGTGACCACTCAGCGTCAGATCGAGCGCCGGCTTGCCGACAGCGGTGCCACGGTGCGCACCGACCTGGATCTGCCCGGTGCGACCTGGGCGGACCGCCCGGCCCTGCCGCAGGCGCCGGTGATCGAGCATGACCTGGCTTGGGCCTGCATTCCGCGCGCCGACAAGCTGGTCCGCCTGCGCAAGGCGATGCACCGGCTCGGCGCCACCCATCACTTGCTGTCCAGCCTCGACGACATCGCCTGGCTGACCAACCTGCGCGGCAGCGACGTGGAGTGCAATCCGGTGTTCCTGGCCCACCTGCTGGTGCAGGCAGAGCAGCGCGCCACGCTGTTCGTCGGTCGCGCCAAGCTCGGCGATGCGCTGGTCGCGAAACTGGCCGCCGACGGCATCGCCATCGCCGACTACGCCTCGATCACCTCGACCCTGCAGGAGCTGGGCGCGAACGACCGCCTGCTGCTGGACAGTGGCCGGGTGGTCAGCGCGATCGCCGCGGCGATCCCGTCAGGCGTGACCCAAATCGAGGCAGCCAATCCGAGCACCGCCTTCAAGGCGGTCAAGAGCGCCGCCGAACTCGACCATATCCGCGACGTGATGCGCCGCGACGGCGCCGCCTTGGTGCGCGGCTTCCGCCGGCTGGAACAGCGCCTCGCCGCCGGCATGACGGTGACCGAGCTCGACGTCGACACCCTGCTGCACGAAGAACGCTCGGCGCAGCCCGGCTGGGTCGGCGAAAGCTTCGCCACCATCGCCGGCTACCAGGCGAACGGCGCGCTGCCGCACTACCGCGCCACGCCGGAATCGCACAGCACGCTGCAGGCGAAGGGCCTGTTGCTGATCGATTCGGGCGGCCAGTACCTCGGTGGCACCACCGATATCACCCGCGTGCTGGCGCTGGGCGAGACCACGGCGGAACAACGTCGCGACGCCACCCTGGTGCTGAAAGGCATGATCGGGTTGTCGCGCGCACGCTTTCCGAAGGGTGCCAGCGGCCCGCAGCTGGATGCGCTGGCGCGCGCGCCGCTGTGGGCTTCGGGCATGGATTACGGCCACGGCACCGGCCACGGCGTGGGCTACTTCCTCAACGTGCACGAGGGTCCACAGTCGATTCGCCCGCCGGTCGCCGGCGGCGCACTGGTGGCGCTGGAGCCGGGCATGATCAGCTCGATCGAACCGGGCCTGTACAAGCCCGGCCGGCACGGCATCCGCCACGAGAACCTGGCCGTGGTGGTCGAGGCCGACCGCACCGAGTTCGGCGAATTCCTCGCCTTCGAGACGCTGACGATGTGTCCGTTCGACCGCCGTGCGCTGGAGCCGGGCCTGCTCAACCCGGAGGAACGCGCCTGGCTGGACGACTACCACGCCAGCGTGCGCGCCGCGCTCAGCCCGCTGCTGGACGAAGCCGACCTGGAGTGGCTGCACCGGCACTGCGCGCCGCTGTAGGCAACAACTTCACTGGAAGTGCGTCGCGTCCACGTCGGCGGCGGTGGCTTGCATGAAGTACTCGTGCAGGTATTTCTCGCCTTCGTCGCAGAACACGGTGACCACGGTCTTCAGCTCCGGGAAGTTCTGCCGGATGCGCTTGGCGGCCAGCAGATGCGCGCCGGAACTCGGCCCGCAGAACAATCCGTACGTGCGCGCCAGCCGTTTCATTTCGGCCACGGCATTGGTGCTGGACACACTCAGCACCTCGTTCACCAGCCCCGCGTGGCGCTGGAAGATGCCCGGCACGAAGCCGTCCGAAATGCCCTCGATGGTATGCGCGGCAATCTCGCCGCACAGGATCGTGCACGACTCGGACGGCTCCATCGCGAACAGCCGCACGTCCGGATTGACCGCGCGGAACGCCTGGCCCACGCCGATCAGCGTGCCGCCGGTGCCGACACCCAGCACCAGCGCATCGGGCGTGCGGCCCGGCGGCAGCTGGGCGAGGATTTCCGGGCCGAGGATCAGCCGGTTCTCCTCCACGTTCCACTCCGACTCGAACTGGCTCGGCGCGAAATAGTTCGGTTGCTGGCCCAGCTCCTTCGCCCGTTTCAGTGCCTCGTTGACGTGGAAGTTGCCGCAGAACAGCACTTCCGCGCCGTAGGCCCGCGAGATCGCCACGCGCTCGCTGGACATGCCCTCGGGCATCACCACCAGCATGCGGTAACCCTTCACTGCCGCCACCATCGACAGCGCGTTGCCGGTGTTGCCGCTGGTCGCCTCCACGATAGTGTCGCCGGGCTTCAGCAGGCCTTCGTGTTCCGCCCGCTCGATCATGTACTTCGCAATACGTGCCTTGATCGAACCGGAGGGGTTGAGAAACTCGACCTTGGCGTAGACGCCCTCGACCTCCAGCAGCGGGGTGTCGCCCACCGCGTCGAGGATGCTGTCCGATACCGCGGCAAAGCGCGCGGCCATTTCAGGCTGCCTCGTGCGCGTGCTGCATCACGTCCAGCGCCAGTGTGGAATGCGCGTACGCACCGCCCGCGCGCATCTCGGCAGCGACCCAGATCGCTTCCATGATCTGCTGCTCGCTGGCCCCCTGCTTCAAGGCTTCGGCGGTGTGGCCCTTGATGCAGTATGGGCATTGGGTGACGTGCGCCACCGCCACCGCGATCAACTGCTTGGTGACGTTCGGCAGCGCGCCATCGGCAAACACCGCGGCGCTGAACGCCTTGAACGCCTTCAGCGGCTCCGGCGCCAGTTCACGGCGCTTGTGCGCCAGCTCTGCGGTGGCCTGCGGGTAGATGGATGTATCCATGACATGACTCCTCGTTGATCCTTGTTGATAAACCCTTCATGGCATCCGCTTACAGCGGCTGCGGTGCCACACCCTGCACCCAGCTCGGCGGATCGCTGGCGGGAAAACTCTGTGCAAGCTCCTCGTCGATGAGCCTTTCGCGCTCGATCCGGAGTTCGCGCGATCTCCGCGCAGCCGCGGTTTCCACGGTGGCGCTTCCCGATCCGGCGGAATCCGTTCCGGCAGGGGAACGAAACGGGAAACGATGCGAAACAGGCAGTGACATGGCGGTACCTCCTGATGCCAACGAACAACGAAACGGCGTACCGGTTGGCCGCATGCCCAATCACAAACCCAGGTTGTTGTGTTCCAGCACGCGCTCGGCGCGATAACTCGACCGCACCAGCGGCCCGGCGACCGCTTCCAGAAAACCCTTGCTCAGCGCCAGTTCGCGGTAGTGCCGGAACTCGTCCGGGGTGACGAAGCGCTGCACCGGCAGGTGATGCGGGCTGGGCCGCATGTACTGGCCCAGCGTAACGACGTCGACGTGGGCGCCGCGTATATCGTCCAGCGTGTGCTCGACCTCCGCGTCGGTCTCGCCCAGGCCCAGCATCAGGCTGGTCTTGGTCAGCGTTTTCGGCGCGTGCCGCTTGGCGAAGGCCAGCACGCCGAGCGTCTGCGCATAACCGGCGCGCGGATCGCGCACGGGATGGGTCAGCCGTTCCACCGTCTCGATGTTTTGCGCGTAGGTGACCAGGCCGGCGTCGAGCACGGTGGCAACCGCCGTGAGATCGCCGGCGAAGTCCGGGGTCAGCGCTTCCACTGCGGTCTGCGGCGAGCGCTGGTGAATCGCCTGCACGCAGGCGGCGTAGTGCGCCGCACCGCCGTCGGCCAGGTCATCGCGATCGACCGAGGTCAGCACCACATACTTCAGCCCCATCAGCGCCACCGCGTCGGCGACCTGCAGCGGTTCCAGCGGATCGAGCCAGCCGTTCGGGTTGCCGGTGCTGACCGAGCAGAACTTGCACGCGCGCGTGCATACCGAGCCCATCAGCATCAGCGTGGCGGTGCCGCGGCCCCAGCACTCGGCGATGTTCGGGCACTTCGATTCGGCGCATACCGTATTCAGCTTGTGGCTGCGCACGATCTCGTGCACTGCCTCGTACTGCGCGCCGCCCGGCAGCTTGACCCGCAGCCACGGCGGCTTGCGATCGACATCCGGCACGCCGGTGGCGGCGTTCGGACGAATGCCGCCCTTGACCGCACGGGTGCCTTGCGGGCTGACGTATTTGCTGCCGTCGGGAACGGGTTCGCTGCTGGACATGAGGTGCACGGCGTGGAGGACTCCATGCAGTCTCCCGCGACACCCGCCCGGGCGCCCTGATGCATATCAAGACGCCCGGGCGGCCCGTGCGCGGCGTGCCGGCTCAGCCGCGCTTCGGCGGCACCAGCTTCAGCCGTGCTGCCGGTACCAGTGGCTGGTTCGGACACAGCAGGTGCTGCACTTCCTCGGGCCGCAACGGATAGGAGTACAGGTAGCCCTGCCCCTCGACACAGCCGCTGCGCAGCAGGAAATCATGCTGTGCCTCGGTCTCGATGCCTTCGGCAATCGTGGTCAGGCCGAGGCTTTTCGCCATCGCCAGCATCGCCTCGGTGATCGCCGCGTCGTTGGTATCGCCCGGCAGGCCGGTGACGAAGGAGCGGTCGATCTTCAGGTAGGCCACCGCCGGCAGCTTGAGATAGGCCATCGAGGAGTAGCCGGTGCCGAAATCGTCGATCGCCACTTCGATGCCCAGCGTGTGCAGGGTCTGCATGGTGCGCTCGATGTCGTCGCCCAGACGCAGCATCGCGCTCTCGGTGATCTCCAGCAGCAGGCGGTTCGCCGCCAGGTGCCGCGACTGCAGGGCCCGGCTGACCCCGTCGACGAAGGCCGGGTGGCCGAACCAGCGCGCCGAAATGTTCACCGCCACACGGATCGGCGGCACGCCGGCCAGGTCCCAGGCCTGGATCTGCGCGCAGGTGGCCTGCATCACCCATTCGTCGATGCGGCGGATCAGGCCCAGGCCTTCCGCCACCGGAATGAATTCGGCCGGCAGCACTTCGCCGCGCTCCGGGTGCTGCCAGCGCACCAGCGCCTCCACCGCCACGATGCGGCCGGTGCGCAGTTCCACGCTGGGCTGGAACACCAGATGGAATTCGTTGCGCGCCAGCGCCTGGCGCAGCTCGGTGGCCAGTTGCAGGCGCCGGCGGGTATCGGCGTGCATCATCGGCGTATAGAAGCGGAACGCATTGCGCTCCTCGGTCTTCGCCGCATACATCGCCGCGTCGGCATTCGCGATCAGTGCCGCCGCGTTGTCGCCGTCCAGCGGATAGCTGGCCACGCCGATGCTCGCGCTCAGCACGATCTCGTAATCGTCCACCAGCAGCGGCTCGGACAAGGTCCCGAGCAGACGGCTGACGATCGCCCGCGCGTCCTCGCGCAGGATCAGCCGCGGGATCAGCACGGTGAACTCGTCGCCGCCGATGCGCCCGGCCACGTCGCCCTCGGACAGCTGCCGGCGGATCCGCTCCGCCACCTTCATCAGCAGGCGGTCGCCGATCGCATGGCTGTAGCTGTCGTTGACGATCTTGAAGGCATCCAGGTCGATGAACAGCACCACCACGGCCAGCCGCTCGCGTTCGGCCACCGTGATCGCCGCGGCGCAGTACCGCTCGAACTCCGCCCGGTTGGCCAGGCCGGTCAGCGGGTCGTGCCGCGCCATGTACTCCAGCCGGTGCTGGTTCGCCTTCGCCTCATGGATGTCGGTGAGCACGGCGACGTAGTAGGCCACCTGGCCTTCGGCGTCGCGAATCGCGCTGATGCTCAGGTGCTCGGGATAGCTGCTGCCATCGCTGCGGGTGCTCAGGACTTCGCCCATCCAGTTGTGGCCGGCGGTGACACTGTCCCAGATCGACTGCGGCAACGGCTTGCCATCGGGCAGGCAGCGACTCTCATCGAGGCGCTTGCCATGCAGCGACTGGCTGGTGAAGCCGGTCAGTTCGGTATGCGCGGCATTGGTCGAGATCACCCGCCGCCCGGCGTCGGCGATGATCACGCCTTCGGCGATATTGGCCAGCGCCTCGGCGGCGATCCGGCGTTCCCGCTCCATCGCCACCCTCTCGGAGATGTCGCGGATGATCGCCTGGCGCACCGGCTGGTTGCCCCAATTGGCCAGGCTGGTCTGCGTTTCCACCGGACGCGCATGGCCATCCGCACCCAGCAGCGCATTGGTGGCGGCCCGCCCGGCCTGCTGCCCCGCCATGGATTGCACGAACAGGTGCACGAAACGGTCGCCGACAAGCTCGTCCGCGCGGCGCCCGGTCCACGCCGCGGCGGTGCGGTTGACGTCCAGGATCCGCCCGCTGGCCTCGTCGACCATTACGATCGCGTCGGCCGCGCTGTCGAACAGCAGGCGGTAGCGCTCCTCGGTGCCGCGGATGCTTTCCAGGATGCGGCGCGCCATGCGCAGCCACAGCAGCGCGGCGATCAGGAACGCGCCCAGCACGCCCCAGAACAGCAGTTCGCCCAGCCACACCGCACCCTTCACGATCTCGATCGAGAACAGCTCCGTGCGCGGCGCCATGTAGGCATTGAGCGCCTTGATCCGATCGCGCTGCCGCTTGATCTCGGCTTCCGTCGGCCCGCCTGCGCGGTGCGCTGCACGCAGCTCGCTCGCAATCGTGCCGAGTTCGGCGATCGAGGTATCGGTGGAGCGCCAGGCCGCAAGTGCCTCGCGCATGTGCGGAGTGCCGGAGAAATGCTGCAGCATGAAGGTCATGCCCGGCTGTGCCGCCGGCATGATGTTGCCGCGTTCGAATACCCGGGTGATGCTTGCCTTGCTGAAGTCGCCGGAGATGATCGCGTCGCGCCCCCAGCGATCGGCTTCGAGCAAGCCGTAATTGTCCTGGAAACCGGCCAGGTCGGCGATGTCGCCATTGAGCGCGTAATTGTCCAGGTCGATCACGGCCTGTTTCTGCGCCTTGGACCAGACACTCTCGCTGTTGAGAAAACCAGCGAGAGTGACCTGGACCTGCAGCACGCCCCAGGTCAGCGCCATGATCAACGCGATCGCCACCGCCAGCGCATAGGCCAGCGGCAGCAGGCGCCGTGTCAGAGGTTTCTGCAAACTGTTGCCGGTGAAATGCATCGTCTGCCCATTCGGTTGATGATGCAGCTCGCTTCCATGGATACAGTCTGCTCCAACATTACCTCAAGCTGCGGCTTCTTTCGCCATCCACAAATCGCGGCACGACCGGATGCACCGGTCACCAAGCAGGATCATGCTCATGTAGCTCCGCTTGATGCACTCGGCCAGATGCGCCACGTCATCGGCCGAGGGTGTCTCGCCCATCAGGGTACACACTATATCCAATGCCTCCCATGGGTGAACGTCGTCGTAGGCGGCGTGCAGGTGCAGCCAGCGCAGGCTGGACGCCCGGATCGCCGGATCGAAGCTGTCGCGGTACTTCGCGCTGTCGTAGATCAGCTGCGACCACTCGCCGGTGACCCCCTCGATCGCATAGTTGGTGGCCACCATGCCGGCCGCCAAGGTGCCGCGTGCGCTGATGTCCTCGCACCAGCGGGTGAGGCCGTCGGTGCCGTGCGGGGGCACGCCGTGCAGCAGGTCGTCGCGCGGCACACCGGCACCCTCGGCCCAGTTGAGCCAGTACTCGGCATGGTTCTGCTCGACCCGGATATTGCGCACCAGCCAGCGCCGGGCCTTGTCGTCGCCCGGGCTGCGGCCATAACGGGTCTTCAGCAGGTTCAGCGCCATGAAGCTGGGGAACCGTTCGATGAACGGCCACAAGCCCATCATGAAGTTGCGGGTGGACTCATGGTCCAGCTGCAGCGCGGTCATCATGCGCCAGATGTCGTGGTCCAGGACGCGCTGCTTGGTGGCCGCGCAATCGGCCACCATGTCCTGCGCCCACTGCGGGTAGCTGCTCAGTTCGGTCAGGGGGCCGGTACGCTCGAAAAGGGTATTCATTTGATTCACCTCGGTCGTCAATGGAGCTGCAGTCGACTGCAGCGCTGATGGCCGGCAGGCAGTGCAAAGCCTCCCGTACCGGCCGTGATCCGGCATCGCGGGCGATGCCGAAATTCCTTGATGCATAGTCATTGTGGTGGCGGCTCCTGTCGCACAGGCCATGCCCCGGGGCGTACGCGGCGTACGCCGGCTCGCCTGTTTTGTGGCGCCCCCAGTTCGCCTCGACCGGATGATGGACGGCCAATCCGGCCCGCCCTGTTCACATGTCGTGCACGGGAAGAAGAAAATGCTGGCCGTGACAACTCGGGGAAAACCTGCGCAGACCATGGCCCGATTCCGGCACCGGCGGGCAACTGTGCCCCTGTCACCACCGGATACTCGCCCACACACCATCGAAGGGAAAGCTCCATGAGCACTGCTGCCCAGCCATTGACCCCGGAGGACCCCGAACTGTCGCCCTGGTGGCTGCGCACGGTGCTGATCGTGATGGTGCTGGGTTTCGCCGGGTTGCTCACGATTACCTCGCTGGCTTATCGCAATGCTCCACCCATCCCGGCCCAGGTGGTGGACGCGCAGGGCAACCGCCTGTTCAGCGGCGACGACATCAGCGAGGGCCAGGCAGTCTTCCTGAAATACGGGTTGATGGACAACGGCAGCATCTGGGGCCACGGCGCCTACCTCGGGCCGGATTACTCGGCCGAGGCGCTGCACCGTATCGGCGAAGACACCGCGGCGGCGATCGCACAACAGCAATACCGGCAACCGCTGTCAGCGCTGACTCCCGGCCAGCGCGCGGCGGTGCGCGCGGAAACGGCTGTCGAATTGAAGACCAACCGCTACGACGCCGCCAGTGGCACCTTGCAGCTGACCGCGCCGGAAACCGCAGCCTATCGCCAGCAGGTCTCTTACTGGACCGACTATTTCCTGCATCCGGAGCGTAACGGCGGGCTCAAGGCGGGGCTGATCACCGACCCCACCGAGCTGCACCAGTTCAGCGCGTTCGTGAGCTGGGCCGCCTGGGCTTCGGTGGCGAACCGCCCCGGCGAAAACTACTCGTACACCAACAATTTTCCGTACGACCCCGACGTCGGCAACATCGCGGTGCCGGGTGCGCTGCTGTGGAGCGCGCTGAGCCTGATCGTGCTGCTGGCCGGCATCGCCGTGGTACTGCTGATGTTCGGCAAGTTCGACTACCTCGGCTGGATCAGCCGCGGCCAGCACATCCACCCGCACCTGCTGCCGGGCGCGGCCAGTCCCGGCCAGCGTGCGCTGGTGAAGTTCTTCGTGGCGGTGGCGCTGCTGTTCCTGATGCAGACCCTGGTCGGCGGCGCGGTGGCGCATTACCGCGCCGATCCGGGCAGCTTCTATGGCTTCCAGCTGGAAACGATCTTCCCCAGCAACCTGATGCGCACCTGGCATCTGCAGACGGCCATCTTCTGGATCGCCACCGCCTATGTCGCCGCCGCGCTGTTCCTGGGCCGCACGCTGCGCAACGACGAGCCACGCTGGTTCGCCCCGTCGGTGCACCTGCTGTTCGGCGCGTTCGTGCTGGTGATCGGCGGCAGCCTGCTCGGCGAATGGCTGGGCATTTCGCAGATGCTCGGCAAGTGGTGGTTCTGGCTGGGCAACCAGGGCTGGGAGTTCCTCGAACTGGGCCGGATCTGGCAGTTCCTGCTGGTGATCGGCCTGCTGGCGTGGTTCGCCATGCTGTGGCTGCTGGTGCGGTCGCGCACGCTGGCCAACCCGGAATCGAAACCACTGGTGAAGATGTTCCTGTTCGCCGCGGTGGCGATCCCGGTGTTCTACATCCCGGCGCTGTTCTTCGGCGCGAAGACCAACTACACCGTGGTCGATACCTGGCGCTTCTGGATCATCCATCTGTGGGTCGAGGGCTTCTTCGAATTCTTCGCCACCACGGTGGTGGCGCTGACCTTCTACCAGCTGGGCCTGACCCGCCGCAATGTAGCGCTGCGGGTGATCTACCTCGACGGCATCCTGTACTTCCTCGGCGGCCTGATCGGCACCGGCCATCACTGGTATTTCACCGGCCAGACCAGCGTCAACATGGCGATGTCGGCGATGGTCTCGGTACTGGAGGTGGTGCCGCTGACCCTGCTCACGCTGGATGCGTGGGATTTCGTGCACACCACCCGCGGCCAATGCGACATCTGCGGCAAGTCGCTCGCGATACCGCACAAGTGGACGTTCTACTTCCTGATCGCGGTGGGCGTGTGGAACTTCGTCGGCGCCGGCATCTTCGGTTTCCTGATCAACCTGCCGATCGTCAGCTACTACGAAGTCGGCACCCAGCTCACGCCGAACCACGGCCACGCCGCGATGATGGGCGTGTTCGGCATGCTGGCGCTGGCGCTGATGGTGTTCACGCTGCGCCAGACCAGCAGCGACGAGCGCTGGGCCGGCATGGAGAAATACGTCAGGGTCGGCTTCTGGGGCACCAACGTCGGCCTCGCCATGATGGTGGTGTTCAGCCTGTTTCCCAGTGGCGTGTTGCAGGTATGGGACGTGGTGCAGCACGGCTACTGGCACGCCCGCTCGCTCGATTTCATCGGCAGCCCGCGCTCGCACCTGATCGAGTGGATGCGCCTGCCCGGCGACCTGGTCTTCATCATCTTCGGCGCGATCCCGCTGACCATCGCGGCAATCAAGGGCTGGCTGGGAATACACCGACAAGCCGGCTGACCCCGCGGGCCCGCACACCTCGCACGCCGGCGGCTATTTTGCCGTCGGCGCCTCCGCGGCGGCCTCGTGCATGTAGGTCGGCGTACTCGCATACGGCGCCGGCACGTCCCACATGCGCGCGGCGTACCACACGGCCCAAGCCACCACGAACAGGCACATCACCCACACCCACACCGGGATCTGCGAACGCGCCTCGGCGCGGCGCGGGTCGAACGGATCGTCGGCGCTGAACGCGTCGATGGTGAAGCGCACCTTGCCGCGGCGCACCGAGTTCGGCCGCAGGCCCGAGACCGTGATGCCCGGGCCGTTGTGCACCACGAACGGAATCTCCTCGACACCCTCGCGCCCGTTCTGGCCCTCGGCGCGGATCACCAACCGATGCGCGCCGTCCTCCATGCTTTGCGTATCGAGCGTGATGTCGGTCGGCAGCTCGCGGTCGATGATCGGCTGCGGACTGCCATCCAGATACACCCGCACATGCGGCTTGGCCACGCCCGCTTTCTCCGCACCTGCTGCAATATCTACGGTCATTTCTCGCTCAGCGGTCATCGCGCAGCACCGCGTATTTGGGGTGGCGGCGATCGGTCTCGCCCGGACGCAGCAGCATCCAGAACATCGCCACGAAACACGCCACGGTAATCGCCCCGGCAATGCCAATGATGGCGACATTGCCCCAGAACGGACCGATCAGATGATGATGCATGGCGACCTCCGCCGGATCTGTACTGACTTCATTCGGCCGGGCTTCGTCCGCATCGGGTCCACCCGGACCGACCTCATTTCGCTGCTGCCCGTGCGGTCACCACCTGCCCCGGCGTGACCGGTTTGCCGTGATTGCCCCACGAGCTGCGTTCGTAATCGATGATGTCGGCGATCTCCGCGTCGCCGAGCGTATCGGCGAACGGGGGCATCGCGCTGCTGTACACCACGCCACCCACCTTCGTATTGCTCAGTCCATGCAGCACGACATCGATGTGCTTGCCCGCGTCATCATCGTTGACGGCGGCATTGCCCTTGAGCGGTGGAAACGCGCCCGGCAGACCTTCGCCATCGGCCTGATGACAGGCGGCGCAGTGGGCGGTGAAGAGTGCCGCACCCCTGGCCGCATCGTAGCCGGCCGCCGGGGTTGCCGCGGCCGTTGCCGGCGCGCTGCTGGCCGAACCCGTTGTCACCGGACCGGCCACGCCGGCCATCGCCTGCCCGCCCATCGCCATGTCCGCCTCCGACAAGGCCGGCTGCTTCAGCGAAGCCAGGTAGGCAATCAAGGCTTCCGCCTTGCGCGTCGGCACCACCACGCCTTGCGCCGGCGCATACGCCTTCGGCAGCGGCACCGGCGCCACCCCGACCGGTGCCCTGGCAACCACGTCGAACAACCAGTTGAACGACGGCATGATCGACTCGGGCACCACCGCACGCGGGTTGTACAGGTGGATGTATTGCCACACCGCGCTGGGCTGGCGCACGCCGATGTTGGTCAGGTCCGGCCCGGTGCGTTCGGAACCCAGCAGTTCCGGCGTCTGGTACTTGAAATCGCCGGCCATGGAGGGACGGCCAAATACCTTGTCCTGCCCCAGCGGGCGCACCTGTTGCGTGTGGCAATAGCTGCAACCGTTGGCCACATAAACATCGCGGCCCTCGGCCTGCAGCGCGGTCAGCGGTTGCACGCCCTGGCCGGCCGGTGTCTTCGACAATTCGATCCCCGGCAACACACCCATCATCAACGCGAGACACGCGTAGACCAGGGTCGAGCCACCGGCAACCAGCAGCAACTTGTTCATGCCACCGCCTCCTTGCCATGCAAGGCTTGCAGCGGCTGTGCTTCGACACCCTGCCCGTAGCACATGCGCCAGACGTTCCACGCAAACACGATATGGCTGAGGAACATCAACGAGCCGCCCACGCCGCGCCAGACGTAATAGCTCTGCATGTCGACCACCGACTGGATGAACGGCAGGCCATGGATCCAGTCCAACCCCTGGATGGTGCCTCCGATCGACAACGAAATGACGTAGATGAAACTGCCCACCAGCGCCATCCAGAAGTGCATCGCCAAGCCCAGCGTGCCGGCATGCTTGCCGGTGGCCAGCGGCAGCAGCGCGTAGACGCCGCCCCACACCGCGAACGCCACGAAGCCGTACATGGTCAGGTGCGAATGGCCGACCGTGAAATTGGTCAGATGCCACACTTCCTGCAGCGAGCGGAACGCTTCCAGCGTGCCCTGGGTGGAGCCGGTCAGGTAGCCCATCACGCCGACGAAGATGAACATCAGCGGGTACGAATGCACCATGTCGCGGGTGCGCCCGCGCATGGTCAGCAGGTAGTTCGCGCTGCCGCCCCACACCGGCACCAGCATCGCCACGCTGAACACGATCGCGGTGGTCTGCAGCCACCACGGCAGCGGACTGAACAGGAAGTGGTGCGAACCGATGATCGGGTAGAACAGCAGGTTGGTCCAGAACGCGAACACGCCCAGCGCATAGGAGTAGATCGGCCGGCTCAGCAGCTTCGGCAACGCGTAATAGAAGATGCCCAGCGCCAGCGGCGTGAACCACATGCCGACCGCGTTGTGCATGTAGAAGCCGGACACGGCGACCTGACCCAGCCCGTACTGATACCACGGCAGGACCGCCACCACCGCGATGATGCAGGTCCACAACGTGCCGCCGATGATGTACCAGTTGGACAGATAGATGTCCTCGCTGGTGCGCCGCGCGACTGTGCCGATCAGGTTCCATGCGGTGACCACCAGGGCGGCCAGGAAAATCAGCCGGATCGGCCACGGCCATTCACGGTATTCCAGGTCGCCATCGTTGTAGCCTATATCCAGCGCGATGGTGCCGGCCACCGCGGCCAGGTTGAACAACGCCAGTCCGATCCACGCCAGCTTCGCGCTGTACAACCGCGTGCCGCTGCTGCGCGCGGCGACGTAATAACCCAGCCCGACCAGCACGATGCTGGCGAAACCGTAGAACGTGGCGTTGGCGTGGATCGGCCGCAGCCGCCCAAACGTCAACCAGGCACCGGAACCAAATTCCGGCGCGCCGAACTTGAACGCCAGCAACAGGCCCACGCCGGTGGCAAACAGCAGCCAGAGTGTGGCACTTACTATGTAGGCACTGAATACCGCGACCAGTGCGCGGTCGTCCTGATCGCCCGCTACGGAATGATGCGCCGTGACGCCTGTCTGCATCGCCTCGCCCTTCGGTTGGTAGGTGCGGCGTCCACCCGGGCGTCGTTGCCGTGTCACCGTACAACCGACCATCTGCCGCGGCCTTGATCCGGATCAGGGCAAGGCGCATCCCGATGCCATAAGCGTCGTGGCGCGTGCCGTCAACGCCTGCGGCATGCCGCGGAGGGCCGGCAATTGACAACCATCTCGGCCGTTTGTATTTTACCAATCGTTAAATTAACTACAAAGTTTCCGGACATGTCGACCGACCCGCTCAGCGCCACGTTCGCCGCTCTCGCCGACCCGACCCGCCGCGCCATCCTGGCCCGCCTCGCCTCGGGCCAGGCCTCGGTCACCGAACTGGCGCAGCCGTTCGACGTCACCCTGCCGGCGATCACCAAGCACCTGAAAGTGCTCGAACGCGCCGGCCTGGTCGCGCGCAGCCGCGAGGCGCAGTGGAGGCCGTGCCGGCTGCAGCCGCAGCCGCTGCGCGAGGTGGCCGACTGGGTACAGCAGTACCGCACGATGTGGGAACAGCGCCTCGACCGGCTGGAGGACTATCTGCGCGCACTCCACTTCGCCGACGCGACACCAGCCGCGGCCACAAAGAAAAAAACCGCCTCGCGCCCATCACGCGCGCGCAAACCCGGGAGGTAACCCCAGCATGACTTCATCCGATTTCGACACCGGACCGCTGGCCCAGGTCGATTGCCGACGCGACGCCGACGGCTGGACCCTGGTCTTCGTGCGCGAGTTGCCGCAACCGCCCGAACGCGTATGGGACGTGCTCACCGACCCCACCCACTTGCGCGCCTGGTCGCCGTATACCGCGAACCGCAACCTCGGCGAGGTCGGCGACGCCAGCCTGAGCATGCTCGACAGCGAGCAGCCCGACATCCCCACCACGGTGACCCGCGCCGAGCCGCCGCGCGTGCTGGAATACAGCTGGCAGCTGGAACAGTTCGGCCGCAGTGTGCTGCGCTGGGAACTGGAGCCGAGTGCGGGTGGCACGCGGCTGACCCTGCGCCAGACCATTCGCGACCGCGACTGGATCCCCAAGGTCGCCGCCGGCTGGCACCTGTGCCTGTTCGTGGCCGAACGCCTGCTGCAGGGCCGGCCGATCGCGCCGATCATCGGCGAGACCGCGCTGACCCATGGCTGGGCCGGATTGCGCGACGCCTACGCAGCGGAGTTGCACATCGCCGACAAAGACTCGCCGCACGATCACTGAACGGCACGCACCCGGTGACTCATCCCGAATCACCGGTGCTGGCCGGCATCACCCACGGGAGAACGCTCATGAGCTACGTCGATGGTTTCGTGGTACCCGTTCCGCAGCAGAACCTGGCGGCTTACCGCACGATGGCCCGCAAGGCAGGCAAGGTCTGGCGCGAGCATGGTGCGCTGGCATACGTCGAGTGCGTCGCCGACGACGTCCACCCGGGCAAGCTCACCTCGTTCCCGCAGGCGGTGAAGCTGAAGGATGGCGAGGTGGTGGTGTTCTCGTGGATCGTCTACCGCTCGCGCAAGGATCGCGACCGCATCAACAAGCTGGTGATGGCCGACCCGCGGCTGGCCTCGATGATGGATCCGAAAGCGCTGCCGTTCGATGGCAAGCGGATGTTCTTCGGCGGCTTCAAGACGATCGTCGAGCTGTAGCGGTCATCGGCCAAGCGCGCTGATGTCCGCCGCTTCCAGCACCGGTTTCGGCGCTCCGTGCCGGGCCACCGACAGCACTGCACGGCCTACGATTTCGGTGCTCAGCACGGTGCCCGGCATCAACGCGCGCAACAGCGGCAGCAGCGGCCGGCTCAGTGTGTAGAACCAGCGGTACGCATCCGTCTTCGAGCGGATGCCGTGCAGCGGCTGGATGATGCCGGGGCGGAATACGCAGACCGCCTTGAACGGCAGCCGCTGCAGCGCGTTCTCCAACCGCCCGCGCACCCGTTTCCACATGGTCGTGCTGGTTTCGCTGCTGTCCGCGCCGGCGCCGGACACGTAGACGAAGCACATCGACGGGTTGAGCCGGGCCAGCGTCTGCGCCACCGCCAGGGTGAGGTCGTGGGTGAGCCGGGTGTACCCGGCCTCCGTCATGCCGGACGAGGCCGCGCCGATGCAAAAGAAGCCGGCGTCGAAACCAGTCAACTGCGCCTCGATCGCGCTGCAGTCGAACAGGTCCGCATGTACCAGTTCACGCAACTTCGGATCCTGCTGTCCGGTCGGCGTGCGGCCCAGCGTCACCACCTCGGCCACGTCATCGGCCAGCAGACATTCGCGCAACACACCTTGCCCCACCATGCCGGTGGCGCCGAGCAGCAGCACCTTCATCCTCAACCTCCTTTCAATCGAGTGAACCCGTCCGCGCTCCACGCTTCGCTACCCACGCCATGGTGCACGAAGAACAGGCCGGCCGGATCGTACTTCTGCTTCACTGCCGCCAGCTTCGGATAATTCGAACCCCAGAACGACGTCGACCAGTCGCGCTCGAAGTAGTCGCTTTCCGATACATACGACCCCGCGCCCGGCGCCGCGCGCCGCAGCGCGTCGATCGCCTTGCCGATGGCCTCGGCGCGATCCCGCGCACGTGCAAGATCCGGCGTCGGCCCCGGCATGCCGGGAAAGGCCGGCGGGCCATCGCCGGCGATGATCGCCAGCGCGAACGCGTCCAGCACCTGCGGGTTCATCGCGGTGTCCTTCGCTGCGGCAATCTCGGGCGTAGCGGCGCCGGCCAGTCCCTTGTTGAAATGAAAGCCCACGCCCCAGTGGCGCGTGCAGGCGAACAAGGCGTCAGCCAGCTGCGCCTGCCGCTCCTTGTGCAACAGCGACGCCGGCAGCCACGCCGACTTGAAGCCGTGGATGAACCAGCCCACCTGGCCCCGATCGCCTGCCCACAGCACGTGATTCCGCGGCGCGCCGGGGCGGTCGTCGTCGATCATGACTCCGGGCGCGTGTTGCCGGAAGAACTCGGCATCCCAGAAATGTCGGGCCGGCAGCGCCAGTACCTGGAAAGGTTTCTCGAAGGAATACGCCTTGCGCGCGCGAACCCAGTCGAGCAACGGCGCCCAGGTCTGTTCGGCCTGCTGCTGGCTCAGGCCCTGGAACACCATGTCGACATGCACGGTGTTGTCCGACCCGAAGCTGATCTGTTCGCCCCAGTGCGGGTTGAACAGCGCACCCTGGTAGAAGTCGATCACCTGCGCGATCAGGGCACGGTACGCCGCATCCGACGAGGCCTTGATCGCGCCGAACGCCCCGCCGAAGAACTCCGGCAGCTCACGCGTACGCAAGGTCAGCCGGGTGACCACGCCCAAGCTGCCGCCACCGCCACCCTTGATCGCCCAGAACAGGTCCGAGTGGGTGCAGGCGTTGGCGATGCGCACCTGGCCGTCGGCAGTGACGATCTCCGCTTCCAGCAGGCCCGCCGCCGCGGTGCCGTAGTGCTTCGAAAAACTGCCGAAGCCGCCGCTCTGCACCAGCCCGGCCACGCCAACTGTGGTGCAGCCGCCGCCCTGCACGTAGCGGCCGCCGCGGGTGGTCACCGCGTCGTAGGCGTCGATCCACATTGCGCCGGCACCCACCGTCACTGCCGGCTGCGGCGCCTGCGTGCCGGCGCAGCCTTGCCCCACGAAGGCGTCGTGCAAGGTGACGTCGTTCATGTGCCGCGTCCACACCAGCAATGAATCCGGCGCGCCGGAGGTGCCCTGGTAACTGTGCCCGCCGCCCTTCACCACTAGACGCAGGCGGTGCTCGCGCGCGAAATTCACCGCCGCGACCACATCTGCCGTACTTTCGGCGGCGACCGCGTACACGCTCGGCTGCGAGGTCCAGGCGTCGACCCAGCCGCTGGTCTGGGTCAGCGCCGGCTGGTCGCCTAGATAAAACGGATTGCCCAGGTGTTTCAGCGCCTCGTCGCAGGCGGCGCCTGCCGGCGTCGAGCTGCAGCTGGCGAAGGGCGATTCCAGCTTGAGCAACCGACCGCCCACGTCGCGCTTCAACTGGTCCCAGCGGGCTGCGGAAGGCCACGCCGGATCGCCGGGGCGCACCCGCGAGCGGAATCGCGCAGGCGCCGCATCGGCCGCCCAGGCCGTGGCCAGGCCGCCGGAAAGGATGGGCAGCAGCGGAATCGCCATCGCGGCTTTCAGCAGGTCTCTTCGTTTCATCGGGTCATCCTTCCGGGGTTCGCCTTGGAAGCCGCCACGATGGGACGCACCCGCCCCACACGCCAGCCACCAGTGATGAATCGCGCCGTACCGGTGACCAGTCGCAGCAGGACGGGACGGATCGTTGCCGCCTCAGCCCGCAGACTTGCCGGCAGCCATGCCGACCAGCTTCGCGATGGTGTTCATGTTGCGCGCGGTGCCCGCCTTCGCGGCCGGGATCTTCAGCCGCGAACCGGCCATGCCCTCGCCGTAGTGCACGTAGATCTCGCACCGCCCCAGCGCCAGCCGTTCGCCATCGACGCCGGTGACGTCCTGCAGCGCCGTCGCCGCTGGCGGCGCATCCAGGAAGATCGCCACCGTGCGGTTCCCTGCCGCCTCCGGAAACGGGTTGGCCGCCAGCACCGCGGCCATCTCGGCCGCCGTGCGCACCATCACGCCGACCGGCTTTCCGGCGTATTCCTGCAGCCGCTGCTCCAGCGCCTGCTTCACCGCCTTCTCGGCGAGCCGGCTGCCGAACACCACGTTGCCGCTGGCGATGTACGTGCGCACGTCCGCAAAGCCGGCCGCCTCGCACAACGCCTTGAGCTCGCTCATCGGCAGCTTGCCGGTACCGCCCACGTTGACGGCGCGCAGCAGCGCCACATAGCTGGTCATGACCGTCGCCGCGACTGACAGGGAAGCCGTCAGTCTCACGGTCGCCACCGGCTTGTTCAAGTGCCGGGGCGCGAGCCGCCCCGATGCGTTTCACGCCGCCGCGCTGCGCACGTCAGTCGTGGTGCTCGCGCAGCTGCGGGGGCGTTCCGGCGCGCTCCAGTCCGCCCCGTTCGAGCCAGCGGCGGGTATCCGCCTTGGCGCGGGCGATCAGCACGGCAGCCGCGGAGTAGTCGTATGGCGACGTGTCGAGCGGGCACAGGCTCGGCACGATGCGCAGTTCCACCGCACTGCCGGCAAAACGGTCGGCGTCGTACACCAGTTGGCGCGCCACCAGCAGGCTGAGCGCGTGCATGGCGCGCGCGATCGCGCCCGACGGCGCCCGTTCGAGCGCGCAGGCAAACCCGGTGGGCAGCACGATCACGCGCGTAGCGCCCAGACCGATCGCCGCCGAGATCGGCGTGTTGTTGGCCACGCCACCGTCGATCAACCAGCGCCCGCCGATCCGCACCGGCGGATACACGCCCGGAATGGCGGCGCTGGCCAGCACGGCATCGACCACCGGACCGGCGGACAACAGCGTTTCCTGCCCGGTCAGCATGTCCGACGCCACCAGGTGGACCGGCAGGGCCGCGTCCTCCAGGCGCCGATAAGGCAGATGGCGTTCGAGCAGACGGCGCAGGCCGGACGAATCCACCAGATGGTCGCGCCGTCGCAGCAAGCCGAACACGCTGCCCAGGTTGAACGGAAACACCTCGCGCCGTTTCAGCGCGCACCAGATTCGTTCCAGCTCGCGGGCGCCGGCCATGCTCGGATCACCGGCGAAATACGCCGCGTTGATCGCACCGGCGGAGGCGCCCACCAGGAACGCCGGCGTCTCGCCCCAGTCGAGCAGCGCCTGCAGCATGCCTACCTCGATCGCGCCGAGGCTGCCGCCACCGGCCAGCACAAAGGCGGTGCGTCGTGCCGCGACGTCAACGACGGGGATTGTCTTTGCCATGTCAGTTACCTGCACGAACCGATACCGCGGCGCGCCCGATCATCTGATGCGCACCGCGACGGCAGGTTCCTGGCACTGTCCGCGAAATGATCGCCGGCGCTACTGCGATCCGCTGCGCGATGGCGCCGCCGTGCAGTCGCGGTCGCAAAGAAACCAGGCGGCCGCATTCGGATAATCCACCGTCATGCTGAAGTGATCCAGCACATTGGCGCCGATCGCGCCTTCGGGCGGCTCGTCCATGATGCTGGCCATCATGCCGAGGAAAGCCTGGTCCGGCCGTTCGGTGAACCACACCGGCCCCACCGTCCAGCCGGCGATCTCCAGCGTCGGCACTTCGATCAGGCGCGCCTTGAAGCGTGGCGCGAGCAGGTCGTCGCCCTCCTCCACCACGGTCCATTCGGGATGCGCCTTGTGCCAGCGCTCCAGCATGCCGGTGGTGATGTAGCTGGCGACGCCGAAGCCGTGCACCGTTTTCGTCCCGCTGGCGCGCTTGCCCCTGGCGGTGGGGTGCGCGGTGGCACCGGTATCCAGCAGCATGTTCAACGGCTTGCCGTCGACGCGCACCACGATGCGTGGAAAGTGCTGCACCACCTTGCCGCCGTCGTCACTCTGGAAGCCCAGCGGCGCGCGATGGGCGGCAGGATCGGCCTGCCAGTCGGAAGCCTCGGCGATTAGCCGGCGCTGCGGATAGTCGAACGTCCATACCCGGTTGCCCAGGTAAGCCGCACCGAGCTGTCCATCCTCGGAAAACGGCTGCGGGTTCACCGCCAGCTTGCCCGGGCACGGGCCCGCCGCGATGGGAAGTTCCTGCCCGGGTTTGTAGGCAGGCGGCGTCGCCACGGTCAGCGATTCGCCGCCGACCGCGCACGTTCCGGTTTGCAGCCCCAACCGCTGCGCGGCCTTGGCCGACAGCCAGTACATCCCCGCGACGCCGCCACCGCCGGTATCCACCAGCAGGCGCAGCGACGACCCGCTCGTCGTCTGCGGCGTCGCGTAGAAATGCCCGGCTTCGTAGTGCGTGGGAATCGTCTGCGCCGGGGTGGTCCCGGCGAGCGCCAGTGCGGCCATCCATATCGTGATCATCATGATCCTCCTGTGCCGCCGCCATCCTACGTCGCGCCGCAACGCCTGCCATGTGTCGATCGACATCCCACCGCCCGCACCTGCCGTCACTCCATCAGCCCGCCGGCGTACTCGGCACCAGCACCATCCACGCCACGCCGAAACGGTCGACCAGCATGCCGAAGCTGGAAGCAAAGAAGGTCGGCATCAATGGCTGCTGCACCTGGCCACCGGCGGCAAGGGCGTCGAACAGGCGTTTCGCCGCGGTGTCGTCGTCGGCGGAAAGCGCCAGCGAAAAACCCTTGAACTCGGGATGCCCGCCGCTGAAACCGTCCGATACCAGGACCTGGGTCGAACCGATCTGCAGGCAAGCGTGCATCACCTTGTCCGCCGGCGGCTGGGTGCCGTCGGGGCACTGGGCGGAGCCTTCCGGGCCATCGCCGTAACGCATCAGCATGACCACCTCGGCACCGATCGCCTGGCGGTAGAACGTGATGGCCTCTTCGCAACGGCCGTCGAAGAACAGGTAAGGTTGGGTTTCCATGGCGTGACCTCGTCGTCGGGTGAGCAAAACGGAGCCGCACAGCGGCTCACTGGCATACGACGAACGGGCCGGCCGCCAATCGACACCCGCACTCCGGCTTTGCAAGCGCGGCCCAGTGGTGGTCAACTCCACGAAACATGGCGGCACCGACGACTACCAGGGGGATAACCGGCTGATGCATACACGCACCTCGAACAACCCGTGCCCGCGAGCACGTCACCCGCACCTGTCGCGCCTGCTGCTGGCCACGGCGCTGCTCACATTCAGCCTGGTCGCCACGGCGCAGAGCGCCCCGCCCGAACAGGCGCGCTGGCAGTACCAGGCGCAGGCGGTCACGATTACCCGCGACGACTGGGGCATTGCCCACGTGCACGGCCGCACCGACGCCGACGCGGTGTTCGGCATGGCCTACGCCCAGGCCGAGGACGACTTCAACCGGGTCGAGACGAACTACCTCAACTCGCTGGGCCGGCTCGCCGAGACCGAGGGCGAATCGGTGGTCTGGCAGGACCTGCGGCAGAAACTGTTCATCGACCCGGTCGAGCTGAAGGCGCTGTACGCAAAGAGCCCTGCCTGGCTGCAGGCGTTGATGAACAGTTGGGCCGACGGGCTGAACTACTACCTGGCCACGCATCCGCACGTGCATCCGCGCGTCATCAAGCACTTCGAACCGTGGATGGCACTCAGCTTCAGCGAGGGCAGCATCGGCGGCGACATCGAGCGCGTCTCGCTCGAACAGCTCGCCGCTTTCTACGGCAAGGATCAAGCGAAATTCACCGGCGTGGAAACTCCGTCCAGCTGGGTCGAGCCGACCGGCTCGAACGGTTTCGCGATTGCGCCGAAGCTCAGCGCCGACGGCCACGCGCTGTTGTGGATCAACCCGCACACCTCGTTCTTCTTCCGCTCCGAGCTGCAGATGTCCAGCGACGCGGGGCTGGACGCCTACGGCGCGGTGACCTGGGGCCAGTTCTTCATCTACCAGGGTTTCAACCACCATATCGGCTGGATGCACACCTCCACCGGCGCCGACGTGGTCGACGAATTCGCCGAGACCATCGTGCACAAGGGCGACAAGCTGTTCTACCGCTACGGCAAGGAACTGCGGCCGGTCACCACGCGCACGATCCGCGTGCCGTACCGGGCGAAGGACGGCTCGATGGCCACGCGCAGCTTCGACGCGCACTTCACCCACCACGGCCCGATCGTGCGCGCGGCCGACGGCAAATGGATCGCCATCGCGCTGATGAACAAGCCGCTGGAAGCGCTCGAGCAGAGCTGGCTGCGCACCAAGGCCAGCGACTACGCCAGCTACATGAAAGTCGCCGAGCTCAAGGCCAATTCCTCGAACAACACCATCTTCGCCGACGACAAGGGCGAGATCGCGTATATGCACCCGCAGTTCATCCCGAAGCGCGACAACCGCTTCGACTACACCAAACCGGTCGACGGCAGCGACCCGGCCACCGACTGGAAAGGCCTGCACGCGCTCGACGAGGCGCCGCACCTGCTCAACCCGCCGAACGGCTGGATCATGAACACCAACAACTGGCCGTACTCCGCCGCCGGCAAGTTCAGCCCGCGGCAGGCGGACTACCCGCGCTACATGGACACCTTCGGCGAAAACCCGCGCGGCATCCACGCCACCCGCGTGCTGGATGGCGTGCACGATTTCAGCAAGGCCTCGCTGATCACCGCCGCGTTCGACTCCTTCCTGCCGGCGTTCTCGCGGCTGGTGCCGGTGCTGGTCCACGACTACGACATGCTGCCCGACAACGACCCGCTGAAGCCGCGCCTGGCCGGCCAGATCGCCTTGCTGCGCAGCTGGGACTACCGCTGGGGCGTCGCCTCGATGCCGACCTCGCTGGCGGTGTTCTGGGGCGACACGCTGTGGGATCGCGTACACGCCGAAGCCGAGTCCGAAGATCAGTCCGTATACGACTACATGGCCGGCGACGCCGGTGCGAAGGCGCGCCTGAGCGCGCTGGTCGAAGCCTCCGACCGGCTGGAAAAGGATTTCGGCAGCTGGGGCGTGCCGTGGGGCGAGATCAACCGCTTCCAGCGCAACGACGGCGCCATCGTGCAAAAGTTCGACGACGCCAAGCCGAGCATCCCGGTGCCGTTCGTGTCGTCACGCTGGGGTTCGCTGGCCTCGTTCGGCGCGCACCGCTGGCCCGGCACGAAGCGCTACTACGGCACCGGCGGCAACAGCTTCGTCGCCGTGGTCGAGTTCGGCCCGAAGGTCAGCGCCCGCGCGATCACCGCCGGCGGCGAAAGCGGCCACCCGGACTCGAAGCACTTCAACGACGAGGCCGAGCGTTACACCACCGGCAACCTGCGCACGGTGTACTTCTGGCCGGAACAACTGGAAGGCCATACCGAGCGGGTCTACCACCCGGGGTCGTAACGGGCGGCGGACGGCCCGGGGATGCGCTGAACGGATCAGGGCATCCCTAGCCGTCCGCCTTCGCCGCACCCTTCAACAGACCCAGCCGCACCAGGCTTTCGGCGGTGGCGACGACGGCCTCCTGCGGCGAGCGCGGCGACCAGCCCAGCACGCGCCGGGCCTTGGCGCTGCTGGCGTTCTTGCGCGTGCCCAGCTCGGGCAGGATCTGCCTGACCGCCGGGTCGCGCAGCGCCGCCAGGCGCACCAGCCAGTTGGGCAGCTGCCGCGTGGGCACCTTGCGCGCCGACGCGCCCAGTTGCTGCCGCAACGTCGCGGCGATCTCGCGTATCCACATGAAGTCGCCGGCGACGGCGAGGAAGCGCTCGCCGCGGGCACCCGGGTCGGTCATCGCGCGCAGGTGCAGGTCGGCCACGTCGCGTACGTCGACCACGCCGAAACACAGCTGCGGGCAACCGGGCATGGCGCCATCCATCAGCCGCTGCACCAGCAGGATCGAGGTGGAGTAGTCCGGCCCCAACACCGGCCCGAACACGCCCACCGGGTTGACCACCGAAAGCTCCAGCGCGCCGCCCTCGTGTGCGATGAAATCCCACGCGGCACGCTCGGCCAGGGTCTTGGACTTGATGTAAGGCAGCACGCCCTCGCCATCGACATCCGTCCAGCTCGTCTCGTCGAACGGCGCCGGCTGCGGCGCGTGGCCGTAACCGACCGCCGCGAACGAGGACGTCAGCACCACGCGCCTGACGCCAGCGTCGCGCGCGGCACGCAGCACGCGCAACGCACCCTCGCGCGCGGGCACGATCAGCTCGTCCTCGTGCTTCGGGATGTCCGGCGGAAACGGCGAAGCCACGTGCAGCACGTAGTCGCAGCCGACCACCGCCTCCGCCCAGCCTGCATCGCGCTGCAGATCGGCTTCGACGAAGGACAGTCGCTCGCCCGGCTCGGCCCCGCCCTGCTTCAGCATCGCGCGCACCACGCCTTCGCGCCCAAGGCTGCGCACCGTGGTGCGCACCCGATGCCCCGCAGCCAGCAACTGCAGGATGCAGTGACTGCCGATGAAACCCGACCCACCCGTGACCAGAACCGTGCTCATGTCGATCTCCCGAAGTTGTTTCGTTGCTGCACGACCGCGGCCTCAGCCGCGGCCGGGAATCTTCAACCCGCGTCGCACGGCCGGACGCGCCAACCCGCGTTCGAGCCAGCCGACGACGTTGGCGAAGCTGTCGTAGTCGACCAGCTCGCGCGCCTCGTAGAACGTGATCAGATTGTCCACCCAGCCGAGCGTGGCGATGTCGGCGATGGTGTAGTCGTCGCCCATCAGCCAGCGGCGGCCTTCCAGCCGATCGTCGAGCACGCCGAGCAGGCGCTTCGATTCATTGACGTAGCGCTGGAGCGGGCGCTTGTCCTCGTACGCCTTGCCGGCGAACTTGTTGAAGAAGCCGACCTGGCCGAACATCGGCCCGATCGACGCCATCTGGAAGAACACCCACTGGATCGTCTCCCAACGCCGTGTCGGCTCGGTCGGGATGAACTGTCCGGTTTTGTCCGCCAGGTACAGCAGGATCGCGCCCGACTCGAACAATGCCAGCGGCGCGCCGCCGGGACCGTGCGGATCGATGATTGCGGGAATCTTGCCGTTCGGGTTGAGCGCGAGGAACTCCGGCGTGTGGCTCTCGTCCTGCATGATGTCGACCAGGTGCGGCTCGTACGGCAGCCCGGTCTCCTCCAGCAGGATCGACACCTTCACGCCGTTCGGCGTGTTCAGCGAATACAGCTGGATGCGTTCGGGATGCTGCGCAGGCCAGCGCAGGCTAACGGGGAAGTCGGACAACCGGGTCACATGGCACTCCTGCAGTAGGGGATCACCGCAAGGTGGGTGCTTGCCCCGGCCGGTTCAACCGTGGAGCTTCGAGTGGCGCGCCGACCGCTTCCTTCCGGCGTCTTTACCAGGTGGCTTTCAGTGCACGCTCGATCTCTTCCAGCGGCGCTCGGAACAGCGATTTGTTGAGTTCCTCCACCATCCGCTTGGCGGTCTCCTCATGCAGCAAGGGGCGCATCTGCCCCAGCGTCTGCGGGTCGGCCACCAACACCAGGTGGGCAAACTCGTTCTTCAGCGCGGCGGCATTCAGGCGTTGCGCCAGCTGCTTGGCGAAGGTGGCTTCATCCATCTCCGCCATGCTGCGCTCGGGTGGTTGACGCCCGGCCGGGCCGTCATGGGCAAGATCCTTCGGCCCCACCAGTTTCACCTGTTCAAGCGATACGTTGAGGCCCTTGCCGACGTTGCGCAGAAGCCGCGCGCCGGTGCCGTCGGCCACCACGACCCATGCGCCAGTGGGAATCTTCTTCATCGGGATCTCCTCGGGTTGCCGGCGCCTCGAACAGCGATACGCCACGCCGCCAAGGCTAGCCTCGGAGGCGTGATGCCGATGGAAAGCCGGGCCTTGGGCAAGGGCTTGCGGCGGCACGCCAACACCCGGGCTAGCGCGCCGTCAGCACCTGCTGCAGGCGATCGGACGCGCCCGGGACGCGTTCGAGGTGCGGATGACGCACGCCGCCGTGGTAGTCGATCCGCTGCGTGGTGAAGCTGTCGCCCTGGCGCAGCAGCAGCTCGACCGGCGGCTTCGCGGTTTTCGCAGCGCTCAGCGCGTTCCGCAACCGCTCGGCGCTGTACGCGCTGCCGTCGACCGCCAGCACGCGCATGTCGCGCGCCAACCCGGCCTTGAATGCGGGGCTGTCCCACAGCACCTCGTCGATCCGGCCGTCCGCACGGGCGATTTTCAGCCCCAGCGAAAAACGGAAATCGTCGTAACCGTCCGCATCTTCGGCCGCCGTGATCGCGGCATTCGGTTCCGCGGTGTAGACCAGCCGCCAGCCGTTGCGCGCCAGGCCGTCGAGCGGGGCCGGCGTCGCGTCGAGACGCTCATGCAGAAAGGCCGCCCAGTCGAACGGCTGCACCGCATTCAATCCCGCCACCACGTCGTCGAAGCCATAGGTCGCCACCTGCACGCGGCCCTGCGAGCCGCCGAAGAAGCGCTGCGCAAAATCGTCCAGCGAGCGCTTGCCGTGCGACAGCTCGCGCAGCTTGCCATCCACGTCCAGCCACAGCAGTGCGCCCTCGCCGTAGAAATCGTAGGCACGCTGCCAGCTTTCCCAGGCCTGCGGCGCGTCGTTGAAGTCGATGATGCCCTGGCTCACCGTGTCCTGCAGGCTGCGCCAGTCGCGGCCGCGCCGCTGCGTCTGCGTCGCCACCAGTTCGGCCAGCACCGCATGTGCCTGCTTTTCGTCCAGCAAACCCGAGCGCGCGGCCAGCACCAGCGCCCAGTAGTTGGTCTGGCCCTCGTACAGCCACAGCAAATCGTCGTGCATCGGGGTGTTGAAGTGCGGCGTCCACGACGGCGCCGGGCGCCGGTACTTGCCGTTCCACGCATGCGAGTACTCGTGCGGCAACAGGTCGTTGCCGATGAACGGCGCGCTGCCGCGCAGGTAGCCGGGGTACGTGCCGTTCTCGCTGGACTGGTGGTGTTCCAGCCCGATTCCGCTGAACACGTCCGACAGCGCCAGCAGGAAATCGTAATGCGCGAACGGGCGCATGCCGAATACCCGGTCGGCCTGGCGCACCAGCGCGCGGTGCGCGTCGAGCATCGCCGGCGTGGCGTCGAGCTGTTCCGGCGTATCGGCGACCACGTCGAGGTGCACCGGCTGCCGCGCGCCGGGATCGAGGTCGTAGCGCTTGAACCAGCGGCCCGCGTACAACGGCGAGTCCACCAGATCGACCAGCGCCACCGGCGCGAAATGCACACTGTCGCCCTCGCGCGAAACGACCTCCAGCGCGCTGCCGAACTGCCATCCGGCCGGCAGGATCAGGCTTGGCGCGAACCTGATCCGGCGCGCGTCGAAGCCGGCCGGATACAGCAGCACGCGATGCCACTGCAGCGACAGCAGCGCCGGCGTCATCGCCACCCGGCCCTGCGCGTCGGAGGTGGGCGACAGGTACTGGAACGCGATGTCCAGCGCGTCCACGCCGGCCGGCACGTCAAGATGGAACGCGTACATGTCCACCGCGTCGCGCCGCCACGCGATGCGTGCGCCGTTGCCGCTGATGGTGAGCCCGGCGAGCTGGTTGATCGGCCCGGTCGGCGCATGGTTGCCGGGGATCCACTGCGGATACCACAGCGTCAGCGGCCCCGGCCGCACCGGAATGCGTTCGTGCACACGCTGGATGCGCCGCGACACGTCGCTGGCGTCGACCGCCAGCGTGATCGTGCCCGGCCAGTCGGCGTCGGCCACCGACGCGGCTGATGCCAGCCCACCATCGTCACGCGCCAACACCGGCGACGGCAGCCACAGGCTGCAGGCCAGCACCACGACCCATCCCATACGAACCATGCCGGATCCCCTGAAGTGGCGAGTGAACCGACATCCTACGACAGCAGCGGCGCGACCCGTACCCCGCCTTGCCGAACGCGCGTCACCCCGCCCGCCGCATGCAGCGCTGCCAACGCTCGTCGACACGTTTCGCGAACCACGCGGTGGTGAGCTTGCGGGTGATCTTCGGGCTTTTCAGCGTGATGCCCGGCAACACCGCGCGCGGCAGCGGTTTGCCTTCCATCTGCTCGGCCAATGCGAATACGCGGGCATAGAGTTTCGTGTCCGCGAAATCCTGGCGCTCGCCCTGCCCCAGTGCGCGGTGGATCGCCGAGTCGCCCATGTCGAGCCGCGTGCCCAGCGAACGCACCGCCAGTTCGGTCGCGCCGGGCGGATCGCCGAAGCCGGCATCGGGCGACACCAGGTCGCCATCCAGCGCCAGCGGAATGCCCGATGCCGCGCTCACCGCGTTCTGGAACGCGGCGTTGCGGCTGGCGTACCAACCCGCGTTGAAGTCGGCGAAGCGGTAGAGCGGCTGCGGATAATCCGCCGGATAACCCAGCAAATGCGCGATGCCGAAGTATATGCCGCCGCGCCGGCTGAACACCTCGTCGCGAATCGAGCGCCGCAGCGGATACGGATAGCCCTGCGCATGCGCTTCGGCGAACGCGATGCTGACCTGCATCGGCCCGCCGGTGTGCACGGGGTTGAGGCCGCCGAACAGGCGCTTGCCCAGCGGCACCATGCCGATGAAATCCTGGAAGATCGCGCTCAGCTGCTGCTCGGTGCGCGCCGCCGCCAGCCGCTCGCTGTAACGCCGGCCATCCGGCGACTTCAGCCACAGCGCCGCGTCCACCACGAATCCCGGTACATGCTTCGCGGCGGCACGGCGGTCGATCTCCTGCCGTGCGATCTTCGCCAGCCCAGGCACCACCGGATCGACCTTGAAGCCGGATTCCTGCTGGGCCACGGCCAGCACCGCGCACAAGTTCGCGGTGGTCGGTGCGATACCCTGCGCCGCGAACGCAGCCTGGATGCCGGTGGCCCAGCCTTCGCGGTCGCTCGCGTCGGCCGGCATCAGCCGCACGATCTCGGCGCGCACCTGCGCCGGGCTGCGCGGCGGTGCTTCCTGGGTGCGCTGGGAAGCACAGCCGCCCAGCAACAGAACGGTCGTCAGCAACGCGACGCAACGGTGGCGCACGACTCGCCCTTTCGCCGAGGAAGCGACCACCCTTATGCCCGACACAGCGACCAGAACCCGATGTCGCGCCGGTGGCGGTAGCCGAGCTGTTCGTACAGCTGCTTCGCGCGATGGTTCTGATGGCTCACGTGCAGGAATGGCAGGCGGCCGCGCTCGAGGTTGTCGTTCGACAGCAGCGCCAGCAGGCGCCGCGCGTAGCCGCGACCGTTGAAGTCGGGATGCGTGCAGACCGCGCTGATCTCCTGCTGCGCGTCGGTGCCCAGCCGCTCGCCGATCATCGCCGCCAGCCGGCCGTCCTGGTAGATGCCGAAATAGCGGCCCAGCTCCATCGTGCGCGGGCGGAAGTAATGCGGATACACCAGTGCGGTCAGCGCGAGCACGTCGGCGCGATGCGCCTCGCTCAGCTCGATCACCGCCGGCCCGTCGACCACCGCGATCGGCGCGGGGCAGATCATCTGCGCCAACGGCGCAAACGCGTCGAGCACCCAGCCGCGCGGCAGCGCGGGCGCCACGCCGAGCAGGTAGACCGATTCACCCGGGTCGACCAGCGCCGCAATCGCAGCGGCCACATCGGCCTGCGCGCTCGCCACGCCCAGGAACGGCGCGAATTGCGCCGGATAACGCGCCGCCTCGCCGCGACACAGCGCAATCGCGCGGTGGCGGCTGCGCAACGAGGACCAGAAAGGATTGTCGAGTTCAGGTGCCATCATCGTGCCAGCTCTGTTTCATGCGTCGGATCAAGAGGGCCTGGTTGTTTACGCCCACGAACGTGCGCGGCGTACAGACACCCTGGCGATCGTCCGGGCAAGTGCCGAAAAACTCAAGCGGGTCGCTGGACTGCTTCGGAAACGACGACCCGCGCCGTTGTCGGCATCCGCGCACGACGCGGGCTTCATCGCGATGCGACACTCGGCGCGCGGCAAGGTGAAGCCGGCGCTAGCGCAAGCCCACCGTACCATTCGCCGCCTTGGCCAGCTTGGCCGGGTCGTAGCCCACGCCGTCCTTGAACACCAGCTCGACGTTTTCGATGTCCTTGATGTTCTGCGCGGGGTTGCCGGCGATCAGCACCAGGTCGGCGGCCTTGCCCGCCTCGATCGAGCCGATGCGCTTGTCTTCGCCCATGAAGCGGGCGCCGTTGAGGGTGGCGATCTGGATCGCCTGCAGCGGGGTGAAGCCGGCTTCCACCAGCAGCTCCACTTCGCGCTGGTCGCCGTAGCCGGCGATCACGCCGCCATAGCCGGTGGGGTCCAGGCCAGCCAGCAAGGTGCCGCCCTGCTGCACGAAGGCGTGCTCGAAATCCTGCTCCAGCTTGAACACCTTCACCCATGGCGAGTTTGGCGTCTTGGCGACACGCTCGCGGGTCGCCAGGTATTCCACCCGGGTTTCCGGCAGCATCGCGTCCAGCACACGCTGGTCCATCGGCGCGCGGCCGGGCACGAACGTTTCGAACACCGGCAGGGTCGAGGTGACCGCCACGTGCTTCGACACCAGGGTCTTGATCAGTTGCTGGATGCGCGGATCGTCGACGCTCATCGTCGCCAGGTGAGCCAGCGCGAGCTTGGTATCCGGGCAGATGTCCGGCTGCTTGCCGGCGGTGAACTCGGTGTCCACCGGCAGCCCGTGCTCCAGGTCGTCGATGCCGAGCTCGGCCGCTTCGGTGAAACCGATCGCGCACAGGTGGCCGGTCACCTTGATCTGCTTCGCATGCGCTGCGGCGATCGCCGCGGAGAGTTCGGTGCGGGTGATGTGCATGTACGCCTTGAACGAGGTGGCACCCTCGCTGATCCAGTAGTTGACCGTATCGGTGGCGTCGGCCGCATCCACCAGTTCGTGCATTTGCGGCGTGAAGCTGCCCTTGCCTTCCAGATACGGCCCGGTCGTGTGCATCTTCGGTCCGGGGATCTTGCCGGCGTCGATCGCCTTCTTCAGCTCAAGGTCGGTGTACGGCTCGGTGCTGCCGGTGGTACGGATGCTGGTGACGCCGCCGGCCAGGTACAGCTTGGGAAAGCTCGACGCCTGCTCGGGATAGATCGCCTCCTTCGCTTCCGGGTTCACCTTCGGCGCCGGATAGAACATGTGGTCGTGCATGCCCACCAGGCCCGGGATCAGCGTATGCCCGCTGCCGTCGATCACGGCCGCGTCCTTCGGCAGCTTCACGTGCCTGCCGACCGCCGCAATGAGGCCGTCGCGCAGCAGCACCGTCTGGTTTTCCCGCGCCGGCGTGCCGTTGCCGTCGATCACCCGCACATGGGTGATCGCCAACAACGGTTGCGCATACTTCACGAACCGCTGCGTCTGCGCCGACAGCTGCGGCGCCTGGGCCCAGGCGGATGACGCCGCGCATAAGCCGGCCAGCGCGACGGCCAGCAGGATGTTCCGACAGGCGCCGGGCGACGACCACGCAGCCGCGAGACGATGAGTTTGTACAGGCATGCTTGGATTCCCCGTAGCGAGGCAGGCGCGTGCCTGCCAATTGGTCAAAACCACTTCGGATGTCTCTGACACCTTTGCCTTTCAGCGCCCCACATGTGGCAGAGGCATCGTCACCCTCGGCGAAGACTTCTTCTCCGAGGCATCGTCGTCGGACACCGCGAGGGAAATCATATGACCATCTTCGAGATATTTGATCTCGCGTGAGTCATCCTGAAACACGGTATGCGGTTGATCCGCCAGGTCGGCAGGTACTTGACCAGCCAGATCCAGCTGAAGCATATGGGCAATCTCGATGCCGCTGGCACGCATCGCGGCCTTCAATGCCTCGCCATGCCCGGCCGACCATGTCTCACACAGTCGGTGCGCACGGGTATCCGGATCCCAAGTCGCCTCTCCCGCCTGTTTGAGCCGCAGCCGATGTTCCCTTTGCTCGCTGACGACCTTCTGCCGCATGCGCCCCGCTTCGGGATCATGCTTGTTGAATGCTGCGTTCGCCTTCTCAATTTCATCGTCGATATGCAACGCCGCGTAGCGGCTATTTTCCTGCGCCACCATATGCTCGCTGTCTGCCGCAGTCTTCGCCGGCACGCTGAATCGCGGCGACTGATACACCAGCATATTGCGATAGAGCGGCTTGTTGTCCTTGCTGCCAGGAACAAAGATCGACACCGTGGCAATCACCTGCAATGCCGAAAAATCCGGGGTCATGGCATAACTGGTTTCGAGTACAGCGCGCTGGCCGCTGCCGGACTGCTCCGCCCATGCGGCATCAGCCAACGTGTAGCTGCCGAACAACGCCGGCTGCTGCCCCAAACCTTGTCGCAGCGATTCGCTCAACACACCCTTCGCATCGAACCCCTCCAGGACAGTGCGCAACGGTTGCACATGTTGTTCGGCGAAACGTCGTGCCTCGGCTCGAATCTCGGCATTGACGATCGCCATGCCCAACGCACCGCCCGCTGCTCCTACCACGATAGGTATCGATGGGTTGGGGATAAAACTGACGTTGGCATAAGTGAAAGTATCCTCTGCCGCCAGTTTGTCCTGATTGATCACCTGAATAATCGGCAATGGCTTGAGCGCCTGCAACTGAGTCGCGCTCGGGCGCACTATCTTCGTCTGTTGAGCACAGCCGCACAGCCCCATCACCGCAGCCGCAACGACTGCATATCTGACAGATCGATTCACGTTTTTCCCCTGTGTTATTTCGACAACCCGCATCGAACGAGGTACACGACATCAATGCGAACCGTTGAGAACTCTAGCGTTTGACAAGAATGGTGAAAAGCCAGCGATACGCCAACCGGGCCTCTCATGGCCATCGCGGACGATGGCCTGAACCCGAGTCAGAGTGCAGTTTAGGAAAAGTCGACCCTGACCCGAATGGCACTTAACTTAAGCGCAAAGCTCCAATTTCCGTCATTCCCGCGAAAGCGGGAATCCAGTGACCAGGCTGCCAGAGGCGCTGGATCCCCGCTTTTGCGGGGATGACGAGCTTAAGTAAGTGCCATTCGACCCTGACCCCAGTTTTGCCCTTGACAAGGCAGGGCACCGGCCCGCCAATCGGTCAAAATTACTCCAGCGGCATCCCTTTGGGTGAAGATGCCACCCACCAACCGCTTATCTGTCTGTTTTCATGCACCCTGTTTTCCAGCCGCCGCGAACCCACTCCCGCCGATGACTCCGCTGCAGCAATTCATCGAGGCCCATCCGCGCCTGTTCGTGTTGACCGGCGCGGGCTGCAGCACCGACTCGGGCATTCCCGACTATCGCGACCGCGACGGCCATTGGAAGCGCCCGCCGCCGGTGAACTACGCCGCCTTCATGCACGAGCCGGCCACGCGCCAGCGCTACTGGGCGCGCAGCATGGTCGGCTGGCGGCGCTTCGGCAGTGCGCTGCCAAACACCACGCATCACGCGCTGGCCGAACTGGAGCAGCGCGGACAGGTCGAGCTGCTGGTGACGCAGAACGTGGATCGCCTGCACCAGCATGCAGGCAGCGAGCGGGTGCTCGACCTGCATGGCCGCCTCGACGAGGTGCGCTGCATGAGCTGCGACTGGCGGCTCGCCCGCCGCGCGTTCCAGCGGATGCTGGTCGAGCGCAACCCGGCCTGGGCGCAGCTCGACGCCACCGATGCGCCGGACGGCGACGCCGACCTGGAAGGCCACGACTTCGCCCGCTTCGACGTGCCGCCCTGCCTGCACTGCGGCGGCATCGTGAAGCCTGATGTGGTGTTCTTCGGCGAAGCCGTACCGCGCGAGCGCGTGGAAGCCGCCACGCGCGCCTGGCAGGCCGCCGACGCGGTGCTGGTGGTCGGCTCCTCGCTGATGGTGTATTCCGGCTACCGCTTCGTCGACGCCGCCGCGCGCGCCGGCAAGCCGGTGGCCGCGGTAACGCTGGGCCGCACCCGCGCCGACGCGCTGCTCACCTTGAAGGTCGACGCACCTTGCCACGAGGCGCTGGCCTTCCTGCGCGAACAACCACGACGGGTCATGAACTGACGAAGCAGTCAGCTGGTGTGATCCAGGATGATCTTCCAGCCGTCGGCGGTCTTTTCCCACAGTAGCGAGAACACGCCGTCGTCCCGAGCGGCTTCGCCGTGGGCGGTGCGATCGAGATGGAAGCGGCCGGTCACGGCGGCGTAGCGCACTTCGCCGTGGGCGTCGGGCAGCAGGCGCACGTCCAGCTCGGTGTACGTGAGCCGACCCATCTGCTCCTTCGTGGCGTAGTGCTTGCGGTAGCTTTCGAGGATCGTGCGGTAACCCTTGCGCACGCTGGCACCCACGAACGTGGTGTCGGGCGCATCCTTGTAGCTGCGCATGAACTCCACGACATCGCTGCGGTTCCACGCGGCCGCCTGCTGATCCATCACCTGGCGAATGGCGGCGGCGTCGTTGCCGGCGGTTGCCGCGTGGCTGGAAGCGGCACTGCCCAGGCCGACCATCGCCAGAAGAATCCCGAATCCGAGAAGAAAGTAGCTTGCCTTCATGCCGTGCTCCGTTGCGCTGCGTGGGCGCCAAGTATCGCCCCGAACGCAGCGTCGGGTGTTGGCACGCGGCCCACTTCCGGCGCCTGCTGGACACGCGGTCACCGATCCAGTGACTTCCCGGCCGGCTGCGCATGTTGCCACTTCCGGAAGAGCGACCATGACGCCTGGCGCGACCATCGCGACAACAGTGATCACAAGGCGCGGAGTCGACGGCGACCCACGACCCCACCCGACCTGCATCACGGGTGTGAGACGGGTTGCGCGTGTCCGCCGCGACGCTTACCCTCGGCGGACCTTGCCATGGAACCGCCTGCATGCGCTCGATCCATATCGTCACCCTGTGCGCCGTGGTAACCGCCGCGCTCGCCGCCGGCTGCAACCGGGAAACCCCCAGCGTACCCACGACAAGCGCACCTGCCGCCAGCGTGGCGGTGGTCAACGACAACGCCAGGTTGGAGGCCGCCGTCGACGACTTCATCGACGGCATGTTCCAGCGCTACCCCACCTTTGCCGCCAACGCCGGCAAGCACGAGTTCGATGGCAAGCTGCCCGACTACAGTCCGGCCGGCCTGAAGGCGGATGCCGACTGGCTGCATGCGGAACGCGCCAGGTTCGCCGCGTTCGGTGACGACAAGCTCGATGAGGGCGGCCGCTTCCACCGCGACTACGTGCTCGCGGTGATCGACGGCCAACTGTTCTGGCTCGAAGACTCCGGCTTCCCGTACAGCAACCCGGCCTTCTATACCGGCGACCTGTCGCCCAGCATGTACCTGACGCGTCCCTACGCGCCGCTGCCGGAACGCATGGCAGCCTTCGTCACTTATCAGGAAGCGCTGCCCAAGGCGATCGCCCAGATAAAAGCGAACTTCAAACTGCCGCTGCCGGAGTCGTACATCACGCTGGGCGTGAACAGCTTCGGCGGCTACGCCAGCTTCTTCAAGAGCGACGTCCCGGCGATCTTCGCCGAGGTCAAGGACGACGCCCTGCAAGCGCGTTTCAAGGCGTCCAATGCTGCCGCGATCAAGGCCACGCAAGACCTCGCCGACTGGTTGAAGGCGCAGAAGCCCCACGCCACCCACGACTACGCGCTCGGAGCCGAGAAGTTCTCCAGAATGCTGCACGCCACCGAACTGGTCGACCTGCCGCTGGACCGGCTCAAGGCCATCGGCGAGTCGGACCTGCAGCGCAACCTCGATGCGCTCCAGGCCGCCTGCGACAAGTTCGCGCCCGGCAAGTCGCTGAGCGCGTGCGTCGCCAGGGAGAGTGCGGACAAGCCGGTCGGCGGCGCCGTGGAAGGCGCACGCACGCAGCTCACCGGCCTGCGTCAGTTCATCGTCGACAAGGACCTGGTGACCATCCCCGGCCCCGAGCAGGCCAAGGTCGAAGAAGCGCCGCCGTTCAACCGCTGGAACTTCGCCTATATCGAGATTCCCGGCCCGTACGAAAAGAACCTGCCGTCGGTGTATTACATCGCCCCGCCGGATCCGACCTGGAGCAAGGCCGACCAGCAGGCCTACATCCCGGGCAAGGCCGATCTGTTGTTCACGTCTTCGCACGAGGTGTGGCCCGGGCACTTCCTGCAGTTCCTGCACGCCAATCGCGCGCACTGGAAGTTCGGTCAGTTGTTTGTCGGCTACGCCTTCTCCGAAGGCTGGGCGCACTACGCCGAGGAAATGATGTTCGACGCCGGCCTGGACGGCGCCACGCCGGAAGCCCACATCGGTCAGCTCACCAACGCCCTGCTGCGCGACGTGCGCTATCTCTCCGCCATCGGCCTGCACACCGGCGGCATGACCGTCGCCCAGTCCGAGCAGATGTTCCGCGACAAGGCCTTCCAGGATCCGGGTAACGCCCGCCAGCAGGCCGCCCGTGGTACCTACGATCCGGCCTATCTGAATTACACCTTGGGCAAGTTGATGATCATGCAGTTGCGCCAGGACTGGATCGCCGCACACCCGGGTCCGAACGCGCTGAAGGCGTTCCACGATCAGTTCCTCAGCTACGGCGGCCCACCGATCCCGCTGGTGCGTGCGCAGATGCTGGGTGGCAAGCCGGAGGCCAGACTGTGGGTGGCGCCGACGGCCGCTGCAGCGAAGACGGAGCCCGCCGCAGCATCCGAGTAAGGCGCCCGGTCGAAAAAGCGAGGTCCATTTGGCCTTTATGGCGTTCGATTGATGCTGCTCAATTTCCGCCCTGCCGCCTGCCCCTCAGGACGAGAACTCATCCTCAACGGGAACCGCCATGACCACCAACACCCTCCGCCTTCATCGCGTGCTGCGCGCCCCGCCCGAGCGGGTCTACCGCGCCTTTCTCGACGCCGACGCCATCGCCAAGTGGCTGCCGCCGAACGGCTTCACCTGCAAGGTGCACCAGCTCGACGCGCGGGTCGGCGGCAACTACCGGATGACGTTCACCAATTTCTCCACCGGCAACGGCCATAGCTTCGGCGGCACGTACCGGGAGCTCGTGCCGGGCGAGCGCATCAAGTACAACGACCGCTTCGAGGACCCCAACCTGCCCGGCGAGATGACCACCACCATCACCTTCCGTGCCGTGTCCTGCGGCACCGACATGCAGGTGGTGCAGGAGGGCTTGCCCGAGGTGATCCCGGTGGAGCAGTGCTACGTGGGCTGGCAGGAATCGCTGGTGCTGCTCGGCAAGCTGGTGGAAGCGGAAATCCCGGACTGAGCGGCGCTACGGCAACCGGCTGGCGTGACTTGCCGCCAGCAGCCACTTGCCGTCGCGGCGGACCCACGTGTCCGTGTAGCGGAAATTGGCGGCGAACGGTTCGCCGCCGGCGCGGCCGCGGATGCTGGTGATGCCGACAATCAGCGCGGCGTCGCCGTACAGGCGCACCTGCTGGTCGTGGTTGCGGAACTCCTCGTAGAACGGCTCCCGCGCGGCGACCTCGGCAAGGTTCTGCTTGAGGTTCGTCACGTTGCCGTGCGAATCGACCAGCGTGAAATCCACCGTCAGCGCGCGGCGCAAGGCATCCGCGTGGCCGGCTTCGAAGGCCTGGCAGACGTCGGCCTCGGCCTGCAACAGTTCGCGGGTAGCCTGGTCCGGCGCGACCGCGCCTGCAGTGGTCGCCATTCCGATCAGCACCGCCAGCAGCCAGCGTCTTCCGGTTTTTCTTTCCAGTCGTGGCATGGTCGTAAATACTCCTCATGGCCAATGGCGCAAAGCAGAAGGAAGAAAGGGGACGTAAGCCGGTTGCCCCGATAAAGTGTCTCTCGCACCCATCTTAACGTCACGAGGAACCCGCCCATGCCCTACCCACGACAGCTACCTGCCACCGGCACGTGCCGCTGCGGCCGCGTGCGTTTGCGCGTCACCAAGCCGGCCATGCTCACCATGGCATGCCACTGCCATGGCTGCCAGAAGATGACCGGCAGCGCGTTTTCGCTGTCGCTGGCAATGCCGGCCGACGGCGTCGAGGTACTCGAGGGCGAACTGGTCCGCGGCGGCCTGCAGAGCGAGCACACCCACCTGTATTGCGCGTTCTGCAAGTCGTGGGTGATGACCCGCCCGGCGGGCATCGACTGGCTGGTCAACCTGCGCGCTTCCGTGCTCGATCCGCATGCGGACTTCGTGCCGTTCATCGAGACCTGTACCGACGCCAGGCTCTCCTGGGTGTCGACCTCGGCGAAGCACAGCTTTGCCGGCTTTCCGGCAATGGAGGAGTACCAGCCATTGGTCGAGGCATTCGCGGCCGAGGCCTGACGAATACCAAGTCCGAGCCGATCCCTGCACGCTCAGCCGGAAATCCGGGCGGCTGCAAACGGCTCTGACCCGGCTGTTTTTTCCCGGAGACCGGCGACGCATGGCTTTCGCCTTCGTTGGATCCCTCAAGCGCTACCATGTCGGAAACAACATCTGCACAACACCGATCGGGTGCCATGAACCCCGCCATTGCATGATCCCGAAGCTGCCGCCCCCCGCCGACGTGCTCGACCTGATGCCCGACGCAGTCTGCGTCGTCGACGCCGAGGGTCGCTTCCTGTACGTCAATGCAAGCTTCGAGCGCATCTTCGGTTACGCCCCCGACGAGGTGCTCGGCCGGCGGATATTCGACCTGGTCCACCCCGACGACCGCGCGGCAACCCTGCAGCAGGCCGAACAGGTGATGGAGGGCACGCTGCAGCGCCACTTCCGCAACCGCTACATCCACAAGGACGGCCACAGCGTGGACATCCAGTGGTCGGCCCGCTGGCTGCCCGACTACGGCGTGCGCATCGGGGTGGCCCACGAGGTGACCGAACTGCGTCGTGCCGAACGCGAGCTCGAACACCGCGCCAGCCACGATCCGTTGACCGGATTGCCCAACCGCCACCGGTTGCAGCGCGAACTGCAATACGCCATCGCGCACTCGACGCAGACCGGCGACGGCCTGGCCGTGCTCTACCTGGACCTCGACGGCTTCAAGGGGGCCAACGACCGGGGCGGGCACGACGCCGGCGACCGCCTGCTGCGCGAGGTCGCGCAGCGCCTGCAGCAGGGTCTTCGGCAAGGCGACCTGGTGGCCCGTGTCGGTGGCGACGAGTTCGTCGCGCTGCTGCCCGGCTGCCGCGATGCCGAGGCCGCCCGGGCCGTCGCCGACGGCCTGCGCACCTGCCTGAGCCCGCCCTTTACGTTGCCCGACGGTTTGTTCCGGCTGGATGCCAGCGTCGGGATCGCCTGTTTCCCGACAGACGCGAGTGACCCGGCCGACCTGCTGGCGCACGCCGACCGCGCGATGTATGCGGCCAAGCGCCAGCGCTAGGGACGCCAACCCGACGCGGGACATCGCCGCGGGCGCCTGACCTGCGCCATTGCAGGGCTGATCCATCCTGCCTGGCCGAAGCGCCCGCATCGCGCGCCGACGGGTAACGAACGCCACGCATGGCGAGTGCCGGGCAAATGAAAATTGTCCACGGCACCTTTCCGATGCGTCGTTCGGAACCCGGCGCACCAGGCGCCGGAAAAGCGCCCTACCCCTTCCTGGCCGGCGCTCTCATCCCGCGACCTCGGCACCGCCGCCAATGCGGTCGCGCCCGGCGGCCTTGGCGCGATACAGCGCCTCGTCCGCGCAGCGAAGCAGTTGTTCGGGCGAGTCCGTGGCGGCAGGCACGACGGTGGCGATGCCGATGCTGATGGTCACGCGCGGCGCGGTGCCGGAGCTGCGATGTTCGATCGCCAGCGCGCGCACGGCCTCGAGCATGCGCTGCGCGACCGCGGCAGCCTCACCGGCGTCGCACCGGGTGAGCAGCACCGCGAACTCCTCGCCGCCGTAGCGTGCGGCGAGATCCGCTGCATTCGAGCGCAGCACTTTCGTCAATGCGCCGGCGACCGCGGTCAACGCGACATCGCCGGCGAGATGGCCATAGGTATCGTTGTAGGCCTTGAACGCATCGACGTCGCACATCAGGACGGCGAGCGGTGCGCCGCTCGCGACATGCTCGTCCAGGGCCTCACGCAGCCGCTGGTCGAACGCGCCGCGATTCGCGATGCGGGTGAGGCCGTCGAGCGCGGCGATGCGCTTCAATTCGGCATTTGCGTCGCGCAGCGCCTCGGTGTGCTGCGCGACCTGGCGCGTCAGCTCGCGTTCGCGCTCGTGCAGGCGCCACACGCGCAGCCGGTAGACCGCGGCGAGCAGGCCCACGACGATCATCGCGACGAGGGTGCGAAACCACCAGGTGGCGTACCAGCTCGGCACGATCGTGAAGGCCACGCTCGCACCGTCGGTGTTCCACACGCCGTCGTTGTTGCTGGCGATGGCGCGGAACACGTAGTCGCCGGGCGGAAGGTTGGTGTAATAGGCGGCGCGGCTGGCGCCGGCGTCGATCCAGCCACGGTCGAAGCCGTCGATGCGGTAGCGGTATTTCACCGCGGCAGGCGCCACGTAACTCATCGCGGCATAGTGCAATTCGATGCGTTCCACGCCGGGACCGATACGGCCGACGTGATCCGGATCGACGCTCTGCCCATCCACGAGCACGCGCTCGATCGCGACCGGCGGAGGCATCCGGTTCACGCGCTCGTGCTTCGGGTCGACGACGACCACGCCGTTGGCCGTGCCGAACCACATCCGCCCGTCGCGGGTGCGCCACGCCGGCGTCTGCGAGGCGCCGTTGGCCTGCTGCGACAGCATGCCGTCGTTCTTGCCGTACCAGCGGGGCTGGATTTTCGCTGCCGCGCCGCGGTCGAGCGCATCGATGTCGGCCCACGCGAATCGCGCGATGCCGCGGTTCGAGCTCACCCAGAAGTGGCCATCGCCGTCGTCGAGCATGGCGAACACCGCGTCGCCATAGAAGTCCGCCCGCTGGGTGAAGGCCTCCACCGACGAGCCGCGGACACGCATCAGGCCCAGGCTGGTGCCGAGCCACAGGTCGCCGCCGGGTTCGGGATGGAAGGCGAACACGCTCATGCCCGGCAGGCCGTCGGTGCCGCAGCGGTCGACCACCCCGCCCTGCAGGCAGCGCAAGCCGCTGCGCTCGCCGATCCACAAACGCCCGGCCGGATCCTCGTACAGCGCGCGCGTGTCGTCGCCATGCGTGCCCTGGACCACGCTGACCTTGTCGCCACTGATCTTCGCCACGCCTTGCAACGTGCCCACCCACATGCCGCCATCGCGGCTGGGCGCAAACGCAAACACGATCGTGCCGGGCAGGCCGTCGCCGATGCCGAAATTGCGCACCGTGCCATCGGGCGCGATCCGGCTCACCCCTTCGGTCGACGCCACCCACAGGTTGCCGGCGGCATCGGACTGGATCGCACGCAGCAGCAGGCTCGGCAGCTTCGCGTTGATCGCCGTCGCCGGCACCAGCTTCAGGTCCTCGTAACGCGCGAGGCCCGAGCCGTCGGTGCCGACCCAGAGCGTGCCCGCGCGATCCTGGTACACGGCGCGCACCGCGTTGGAATCCATCTTTCCGGTGACGGTGACGAGCTTCGAGTCGCTGAAGCGATGCACGCCGCTCGACGTCGTCCCCATCCACAGGTTGCCTTCGCGATCCTCGAACATCGACCGCACGGTCTCGCCGGCCATGCCGCTGAGCGTGTCGTCGCAATCGAAGCGTGCGGCCGTCAGGCGGCAGATGCCCATGCCGAGCGGCGCGAACCACATGCTGCCGTCGCGGTCGCCGAACAGCGAATAGATGCGCTTCCCGTCCAGCGCGGCCGCGCGCGGGTCGCGCTCGAAACGCCCGTCGCGATAGCGCACCGGCCCGGCCTGCGTGCCGGCCCATACCGCGCCGTCGTGGTCGATCGCCAGGCTGTAGACGGCGTTGGTCGGCAGGCCGCGCCGGGTGTCGAACGTCTCGACCCGGCCGTCATGCCAGTGCACGACGCCGACGCCGTCGGCGGCGATCCATACCCCGCCCACCGCATCGGCCACGATCCCGCGATAGAACCCGCGTGGCGGAAACCCGTGTTCCTCGTCGAGCAGGCGGATGCCCTTCGCATCCATCCGCGCGACGCCGGCGTTGGTGGTCAGCCAAAGCACGCCGCCGCGGTCCTGCACGATGCCGAACACGCTCTTGATGTTCGCGGGCAGCGCCACCTGCTCCAGTTCGCGCCCGCGGCTGCGGTAGAGCCCGCCGTTCAGCGTGCCGACCCACAGCGTGCCATCGCGATCGACATGCACCGCGGTGATCGCCGTGCTTTTCAGCACCGGCGCCACGCGCGGGTCGATGTTGTCGAACTCCGCCCCGCTGTAGTGGACCAGCCCGCCGTACGTCGCCAGCCAGATCGAGCCATCCCGGCGCTGCGCGATGGACAGCACCGTGCCTTGCGGCAGCTGGTTCTCGTACCAGACGTGGGTCAGCTGCCCGATCGCACGATCGGGGTCGAGCGCGCGCGCCGGCGCAAACGCCAGCAGGCCGCACATCACAAGCACCAGCGAACACCAGCCCCCGACCCGACGATTCATGCGCAATCCAACCGCTCCCCCTGCGACCCGGCTCTCCGGCACGGTGTCATCCGGCACCATGCCCCAGCTGTCGGCCCGGAAGACCGATGCGCAAACTATCGCATATCCCGGTGAAACCGGCGGGATTCCGCCCCATCCGCGCGCCGTGGAACCAGGCCATGAAAGCCTGCAGGGTCGGTTCATCAAATCAGACGGATGCAACGGGGGCTCGACCCAGTGGATTCGCCCGGCCCATGTCGATCACGTCCGTTCTCGTTCGTCGCCTAGGTGAGGGGCGCCGTACCGGCCTCCCCGGCCACCCAGGAGACAGCCATGTCCTACATCGATGGTTTCGTGATCGCCGTGCCCAACGCCAAGCGCAAGCAATTCATTGCGCACGCCAACACCTTCGACGCCATTTTCATGGAGCTCGGCGCCACCCGCGTGGTGGAGTGCTGGGGCGACGACGTGCCCGACGGCAAGCTCACCGACTTCCGCCGCGCCGTGCAGGCCAAGGATGGGGAGTCCGTGGTGTTCTCGTGGATCGAATGGCCCGACAAGGCCACCCGCGATGCCGGCATGGAGAAATTCATGAAGGATCCCCGCATGGCGGCCGCCAGCGACATGCCGTTCGACGGCAAGCGCATGATCTTCGGCGGCTTCGCGCCGGTGGTCAGCCTGCCGGCGTAACCAGGAAGCGAACGGAGGTCGGCCGAACCCCGGTTTCTGCGGATCAGGCAGCGCGGGGTTTCCCGTCTGGCTTGAGACACAGCGGGTTTTCAGCGGCCTCCGTCGCGCCCGCCCGCGCTCTCCGCAGCGTCCGTCGTGCGGCGATGCTTCTTCTGCGCGTAGAGCCTGGCATCGGCCGCCTCCAGCAATGACGCGGCCTGGCCACCATCCGCCGGCGCGGTGGCGACGCCGATGGTTATCTCGGGGTACGCCGCTTCGCGGGCAGCGCCTTCGCGCACGACCTCGCTGATGCGACCCGCGATGTCCAGCGCACTGGCATGGCTCGTGTTCGGCAGCACGGCAATGAATTCATCGCCACCGTGCCGTCCCAGGTGATCGTTTTCACGCAACACGCCACGCATGATGCCGGCGACCCAGGTCAGGGCGCGATCGCCCATGCTGTGTCCGTAGTGGTCGTTGATGAACTTGAAGCGATCCAGATCCATCGCCAGCACGCTCAGGGGTTGCTGCCGAAGCCGGTGGAGATCCAGTTCGGCGTCCAGGCGGGACAGGATGCCTCGACGGTTGAGCACGCCGGTGAGCGGGTCCTTGATCGCTTCAGCCTGCAGGTGGGTCTGCGTGGCCTCCCAGTTGGCAGCCATTCGGTTGAAGCACTCGGCCAGCACCGCCAGCTCGTCCCGCCCCTCGACGTTCACGCGCACACTTGCCTGGCCTTCCTCGATGCCTCGGGCGGCATGCGTCAACGCCTGCAACGGCCGAAGCAGGGAGCGCAGGAAGATCACCACCAGCAATCCGGCCGCGGTCAGGGTGATCAGCCAGCTCCACATCAGCCAGTGCAACTGGCTCTTGCGCTGGGCGGCAGCGTTCTCATAACGCGCCTTGAGCACGCCGGACAGACTCGCGCGCGCACTTGAAATATCCCGGATGGCACGCTCCAGCTCCGCGCGCGTATTCAAGCTGGCCACTGCCCCGCTCATATGCTGGGCATGCACCTGCTCGACCAGGCGACGAACCGAGGGACGCGCCTGCACCCAGGCATTTTGCGCATCGTGCAGGACATCCTCCGGCACGTCCTTGCTGTCCATGCCGAGCTGGATGCTGGAAAAGCTGTTGTCGATATTCTGGGTCAGCGCGGCAAAATCCGGTACCGCGTCGTTCGACTCGGCCAGCAGCTCATCCACCAGCGCCTGCTGAAGGTAGTACTCCAGCGTGCCCAGCGGGAGCAGCCCGTGCACCGACTCCTCGACGGAATCGCGAAAGGCCATCTCCTGTTCGTTCAGGACCACCATGCTCACTGCACTGAGCACGGCAAGCGGCAGCAGAAGCAGCGCGATGATCGCCGTCATCCGCTGCCGCACCGAAAGTCTGCGCAACAGCGCTTCAGGTTTTTTCCCCATCACAGCCGCCATGCTCCCGTTTCACACCATGCAAGCTGCCGCACCCGACACCTTTTGCAATACATGCGCAATCGTACAGGCAACCGGAATTCACGGCGGTGAACAAAGGGGCCAGAGTGAGATGGCCAAGGTTTGACGGGCAGCTTTCCCCGTGTCGATCTGCGCGCCCGCCGTTCGTCGCAGAGAATGAAGGGCATCCTCGCCGCCCTGAATCAGGAGAACTCCCATGGTCAGCAAGAACACGATTTGCCTTTGGTATGACGGCACCGCGCTGGATGCCGCGACGTTCTACGCCAAGACGTTCCCGGATAGCGCCGTGGGCGCCGTCCATCGTGCACCGGGCGACTACCCCGCCGGCAAGCAGGGCGACGTGCTGATGGTGGAGTTCACGGTCATGGGCATCCCCTGCGTAGGCATGAATGGCGGCCCCGGGACCCCGCACACCCATGCGTTCTCGTTCCAGGTGGCCACCGACGACCAGGCCGAAACCGACCGCCTGTGGAACGCGATCATCGGCCACGGCGGCCAGGCCAGCGAGTGCGGCTGGTGCAAGGACAAGTGGGGCCTGTCGTGGCAGATCACCCCGCGCGCCCTGATGGCCGCGGTCACCGACCCGGATCCCGCCGTCGCCAAGCGCGCGTTCGAAGCGATGATGACGATGACGAAGATCGACATCGCCGCGATCGAGGCCGCCCGGCGTGGTTGACGTTTGCGACTGCCAGCCACTGTGGGGCACTCGAAAAACTCCAGCAGCCGTCATTCCCGCCTTCGCGGGAATGACGAGCAAAGAACGGAATTCGAGGTCTCGTAGCCAAGCAAGGGCCAGAGTCGCTTACTCGAAATTGGACCCTGAGTCCTGCAGCCCCCAATTTTTTCCTGGAGCCTTCCCATGATCCCCACCATCACCGCCTTTGAAAATTCGCCCGATCGCGGCCAGGGACTCGCGCGCGACATGCGCGTTCGCTGGGCGCTCGAAGAAGTAGGCCAGCCTTACGAGGTTCGCCTGGTGTCGTTCAGCGCGATGAAGGAACCCGCGCATCGGGCGCTGCATCCCTTCGGGCAGATCCCTACCTATGAGGAAGGCGACCTCGCCCTGTTCGAGTCGGGCGCCATCGTGTTCCACATCGCGGAGCGCCATGCAGGCCTGCTGCCGAAAGATACCAATGCCCGGGCGCGCGCGATCACATGGATGTTTGCCGCGCTCAACACGGTGGAGGCGCCGATCCTCGATCTCCAGACCGCCAAGTTCCTGGAGGGCGACAAGCCCTGGTCCGGGGAGCGCCTGCCGCTCGTGAAGGATCGCATCCGCAAGCGGCTGGGCGAACTTTCCCACCGCCTCGGCGATGCCGACTGGCTCGATGGCGCATTCAGCGCGGGCGACCTCATGATGGTGCACGCGCTGCTCCGGCTGAAGCCATCGGGCCTGCTGGACGAATACCCGAGCCTCGCCGCCTATGTCGCCCGCGGCGAAGCGCGACCTGCGTTCAAGCGCGCCTTCGCCGCTCAATTGGCGGTGTTCACCGGCAAGGTGCCAACTGCGGGCTGAAACCCCACGCCAATTCGCCCCGATCAGAAATCCGACTTGGCGAAACGCACGACGCCCTGGTTGTGGCCCGGCGGATCGAGCGTGCTCAGGTCGAGCTCGATCGGCGTGCCGACCCGCCGCGACGTCGTGCGACGAGCAGCTAACCGGCGGGCATGGCGGCCATGTCCATCCACAGCGGCCCCCAGATGTGTCCATCCGGATCGGTAAGGTCGCGGGCATACATGAAGTCCAGTTCCTGCACGGGATTGACGTCCGCGGTGCCGCCGTTGGCCGCAGCCGCCTCGATCATGGCATCGACGGCCTCACGGCTGTCCAGCGCGAGCGCGAGCGAGACCTCGCTTGAGGTCGGCGGCGGAATGGGGCGGTCGGTGAACGTGCGCCACTTGTCGTGCGTAAGCAACATCACATAGATCGCCTCGCTCCACACCATGCAGGCGGCGGTGTCGTCGCTGAACTGCGGGTTCTTCTGGAAACCCAGGGCCTGGTAGAAAGCCACTGACGCCGGAAGGTTGGCGACGGGCAGGTTGACGAAAATCATGCGGGGCATGGCGGCTATCCTTTTCGGGGGTTGGTGCTCATGCGACGAGCGGCCGGGCCGGAAATCGACAATTCCAGGAATGGGAAAAGAATGGTGTCAGGGACGAATGGCACTTACTTAAGCTCGTCATCCCAGCGAAAGCGGGGATCCAGCGCCTCTGGCAGTCTGAAGTCACTGGATTCCCGCTTTCGCGGGAATGACGGAAACCGGAGCTTTGCGCTTAAGTAAGTGCCATTCGTGTCAGGGACAATTTGACGACTCCAGCTGCCGCCCAAAAATTGTCCCTGACATGAACCTTTTCGCTCAGTCCTCGATGGCCTCGACGCCTTGCCGCCTGAGCTCTTCGATGCGATCGCGCATCTGCTTGAGCCGCTCGGGCGAATGCCCCTGCCAGTGCGTCACCTCGCCGACGACGCGGAAGGGATGCCTGGAGCGATAGGACCGGGTGATGTTGCCGGGGAATTTCTTGTCCGTCAGGTTGGGGTCGTCTTCGATGGGCCCGGTGGGCTCCACGATGTAGATCCGCCCTCGCCCTGCCGCCACGGCCAGCTCGGCGCCCCAGGTGGCGGCGTCCAGTGTCGCGGTCAGGTAAACGAACAACGCCTGCTTGCGCTTGCCGAAGTTGGAGGCATGACCAGGCACGATCAGGTCACCCACTTTCAGGTCGGCCTTGGTGCCGTGGTAGTACGTCTGCGTATCCGTCATTGCGTCATTCCGGTGTCCTGCCATGGCGGCAGGCCGGCGATGCTGCATCCCGCACCGGGCCTTGCCGCAAGCCCCCCTGTGCTTTATAAATTGATGGTGGGAAGCGCAAGGCGCTTCCTTTTTTATTTTTGGCCGTCCAAAAATTCGCGGCGGCTGCCAGGTGAACTTGCCCCTGTTTGCCCTACTCCGCCGCTTCGGGCGCGCCCATGCTGCCCTTGCTGTACATCCCGGAGCGATCGAAACAGCAGGCATTGCGCTTGCCGCACGCGAGCTTGTCGCAAGCAGTGGCGATGCGCTTGCCGCGCGTCTCGGCCTTCTTGCCGGAGGTGATCCAGTGAATCCAGTCGCGTCGCGCCAACGGCGTGATGTCGGCCCATGTCGCCTTGGCGTCCGCGTTGGACGCCAGTGCCTTGCGCAGATCGGCGGGCACCTTGGGTTCGGGCTCCTTTCCCACCGGCGCGATCTCCAGCGCGACGCTATCGCCCACGGCGACGCCGGCGGCCTCGCGCAAGGCCTTGTCGATCTTGAGCCAGTGACTGCCCTGGCCGTCCGGCTCCAGCGTGGCCTGGAAAGGCTGGTCTTCAAAGCTGCCCTCGACGGTGACCATGCTCCGCGTCGGCAGCTTCGCGCTCGCGACCACGGGCAGCACTACGAAGGTCCACGCCGCGCCCTTGGGCGTCGCGGGGCGCGACAGCTTCGCCTTGAACTTGATCACCGCGATGGGTTTGGCCATGGCGGAACGGTAGCACCGGTCGTCGTGATCCGTGTTCGCGAGCAAAGGGGGCGTGGCAAATTAAATTTCGTCAGTCACCTGCCGGCTCGGTCAAGTCGCCCGACTTTAATTGGCCGCGCCCCCTTTATTTCGGCAATCCCTAGCACGTTATGGAATTGTCCCTGACACCTTTTCACGGAGGCTGGGAGCAGAGTCGACTCCTCAAGGACAAAAAAGTGTCTCCGCCGCCTGTTTTTTGTCAGGCGCTCAATAGGCCGGCGCGATGATGTCGAAACGCTCGACCCGACCGACCTTCGCCAGAGTGGCCTGGACGTCGGGACGTGAGGTCACGGCGTTCCAGCGCTGGTCCATCGTCTTCATGGTCGGTGTCTGTTCGCTGTGGGCATAGTGCTGCATCTCGACCAATGCACCGCTACGCCAGTCTGGGGCCTGCAAGCGCTGGATCAGTAGCGCTGCAGCTGCATCGAGATCGCCGTGCTTCAGCAGGGCGCGCTGCCATGTGGCGATGTCATCGGTACGGTGTTCCTGCAGATAAGCCATGTGCCTGGCAATGGAGCCGGCGTCGTTCTTCTCGATGGCGATCTGCAACCTGACGTATTCCAGCTGCATGTGGCCGTTCGGCGACATCTCCCCCGGCTCGACGATGGCGGCAGCAGCCTTGTCGGGCTGGTCCAGATCGGTAAACAAGCCTGCGAGGTTGATCGACTGGCTGACGTTCAAACCGCCATTCTCGGGACGTCTCGCGGCACGCGTCATTTCCCGCACGGCATCGTCCCAGCGGCCCTCGTGCGCGAGCGCGAGCGAACGCTGGTTCAATACCCAGTTGTAGGCTTCGCTGAAGTCGGTATAGGTCTTTTCGCCGTCGCCGCGTTCGGCATGTGCCACGGCTGCGTCACTGATCGAAAGGACCTCGGCATTCCGTCCCTTCTCGATCAGCAGATCCTGCAGACGCTGCACGGACCTGAGCTGGTCGGGATGAGCCTTGACCTGCGCCCGCGCCGTCTGGATCTGCGCTTCGAGCAGGTGGTCAACATCAAAAGCCTGCGGCTGGCCACGGGTAATCGGGTCGAAGCGCTTGTCGATGCGCATGCTCAAGGCCACGTGGGCGTTGCGGATGCGCTGGGCGACCGTGGCGGCGTGCTTGCCTTCGTTGTGCTCGATCTGCAGCAGTGCCAAGTCGCGCCAAAGGATATCGTAGTCGCTGTATCCGGCCTGCCAGTTCGCATCGAACAGTGCTTTGAGCATGGCGCGGTCGACATCGTCTTCATGCGCGACGCGCAGCGCAAAGTGGATCTGTGCTATGCCCTGCGGGCGCACGTTATCCAGCTGGTCCGGCCATTGCTTTGCGATGGCCTCCACGCAACGCCCGGCATCAGGGTTGTCGCTGGTATACAACGCGGCGAACAGCCGGACCGTCCATGCGGCGCCGGTGGCCTGGTCGAAGCCGGTGGCCCTGATCGCAAGCCGATGCGCCTTGGCGTACTGCTTGTCCTGGAGCGCGATGACAGCCGCCACGTACAACGTCTGAAAGCGCAGCTCGGCCGGCAACTGGTCGAAGCTCGGGGCGGCGATGACCTTATCCAGCTCGGGCGCGGCCTTTTTGTTGTCGCCGTTGCCCACATCGGAGAAGGCCTGCTTGAGTTGAAGCGTCGCCTCGCTGACCTCGGCGGACGGTTGCGCGCGCCCCACCCCGGCCGGCGCGATCGACGCGCCCGCCATTCCAGCACCCAGCAGCAACCCCAACGCCACAGCAATCGTGATCGTCCTGTTCATTTTGTCTCCCCTGTAGTGTCGGACGCGGTGCTTACGCCACGCGTTTACCTCCGATGCTATAGCGTCCATGCGATAGGTAGCAAAAGCCACCCTGGGTCAGTTTGAAAGGGGGTGAACAAAGGGGCCGGGAACCCGGAAGAATGGTGTCGAAGAATGGTGCCAGGGACAATTTGACGACTCCCGTTGGCGCCCCGAAATTGTCCCTGACACCTTTTCGTGCATGGGGAGAAGGCCCGGCAGGTCGAGCAAGAACCCCGGCGGTTCGGGCAAATAGCTCGGCGGGCCGAGTTCAGGTGCCCGACGGGTCGGGAAAAAAGCTCGAACGGCCGAGCAAATAGCTCGGCGGCCCGGGAAAAAGGCTCGGCGGGTCGAGCAAATAGCCCGGCGTGCCGGGTTCGGGTACTCGGCGCGCCGGGCAAAAAGCTCGGGAGCCCGAGTAAATAGCTCGGCGGGTGGAGAAAAAAGCCCGGGCGGCCGAGCAAATAGCTCCGCGGGCCGGGAAAAAAGCCCGGACGGTCGAGCAAAAAGCCCGGCGGGCCGGGCGAGTGGGCTGGGCGGCGGGGCGGGAAGACTGGCCGGCGTGCCGATCCGGCGCTCGCGGGCGGTGGGTGGCGCGGCGCGGGCACAAAAAGGCCCGGTGCGTGAGGCGGCTCGCCTCAGGCACCGGGCCGCGTGGTCACCCTGTTACGTGTGGAGCTGGATCATCCGAGCGTGGCGGGCGCCGGCTCGGGCGTGGCGTGTGCCGCACGGCGGGCGAAGCGGGCGCCGAGGTCGCGGCGCAGGTCTTCCAGGCCCTGGTTCTGGCCGCTGACCCGCAGCAGGCCGTAACCCTCCAGCGCGAAGCTCATCAGGTCGCTGCCCAGCGCGGTCGAGGTATCCTCGGCGCGTTCGCTGAGCCGGGTCAGGCGCAGCAGGAAGCTGCCGATCTGGTCGAACGCGACCAGATCCGCCGCCGCCTCGGCCACGTCGAGGCTGGGCGGCACCACCTGCGGGTTCTGCTGCAGCAGCTTCAGCGTCTGCCGGCAGAACACTTCCGACTTGTCGCCCATCTTGGTCAGCGACCGGCGCTGCGCCGGCTGCAGGGCAATCAGCCCGCCGAGGTTCTGTTCCAGCGTGGCCAGCGCGCCTTCGACGGCGGTGAGTTGCTCGGCCGTCAAGGCCAGCGAAATCAGGTTCTGTGACATCACGATCTCCGTATCGGTTGGTTAGGCCGCCTGCGTTCCGCGCAAGCTCCGTTGCGTGGACAGGCGGCCGATAGCGCCCGCGACACCCTGCGGCGCATTGCCGGGAGTGGGGGCGCCGGAACGATGCCAGAGGTGGTAGCCGGTGGCTGTCGGTGTGAGGAAGGTTGTGGTGTAGAGGTTGGCTGACGTGGAGCCGCACGACGAAATCGGGTCAGAATGCTTCAACCTCAAAGTAGTGCACTCTGACCTTGTATTCGGAAATCTATCGAGATACCAAATCGACCCACTGACCCGCCTCATCGACAACGCTTAGCGCCCAGCTATTGATTACACCGCCACTCGGCGTCGCCAATTGACCCCTCTCCCAAGAGTCAACGGAAACGAGGTGCTTGTAGTGCTGTGGGTCCATATCAGGCCATTGAACTGCGATGCACGCGCCCAGGTCTGAGTCAAAAACCAATTGCCCCATTTGGTGATCGCTATATTCTTCGGGCGGGCTTGCTCCTTGGATGCGGAGCCGGACAGTATCGGGTGATATTCCGAGATGGAGCACTCTCTTCCTATTGTGCGCGGGAAACCTTGCCAAGGTGAAAGCATCAGACCCCATGAGATTTAGCCAGCAGCAATATGCTTCGTCACTGACGAGGTAAACCGCGAGCTGGAACTGACCACCCGACTTTTGAAAGAAGAATTGGCCGGGTTTGAGCGTGGAAAGCTCGACGACCTTCGTTGAGGCGATATGTATGGGTAGCATGTAGCACTTCTCCGATTGATTCCCAATTTACCCGTACGCTATCGCGCAGCGTTACTTGCCGAATGATTCTTTCCACAACCTAAGCACTTCCGATAGATGCCCCAGCGGCCCTCACGCTCTGCACCAAGCATGCACGTGCACACGAAACATGCCGACGCCCTGCCCTGCATCCAGCGCCACATGCGGTAGCCCTGGACTGCTGCGACTGCACCCATGAGCAGCAGCCCCGCACCCCAAACAAGGAACGGAAGACCTGACCCAAAAGCTTGCCCGAACATCGGCAGCGAGCCTAACCTCGCGAAGAGCCAGGCAATCAAGCCCGCAACGGCGAGAACGGCCAGGCACGGCGAGAAAAGCCTAATGCACATTCGATCGACGTAGGACACGTTAGCTCCTTGTGGTGGCGATTGAGCCAATCATCCAGACGGGGAGTCTCACGGACTGAGATAGCGCATGGGGCAGAGTGGACACTCAAAGCTTTGACACCAAGAAAATGTACTCACCCCTTGTTTTGCCCGCGCCGGACAGAAGATCCCCACGCCCGACGGGCGCCCTTTACCACTGGACGTGGAATGGCAGGGCTATGAACATATACTCAGACGATATTGAAAGATGAGCATCAAGCCTCAGGTCATGCCGGATATGAAATGAAGATATTTATAAGCTCAGTAATTTCAGGATATGAAGCCGAACGAGCGGCCGCCGAAAAAGCAATCAGGTTGCTTGGCCACGAGCCGGTGCTGGCGGAAAACTTCCCGGCCAGCCCGCTGACGCCCCAGGCGGCTTGCTTGGGCGCACTGCGAACTGCAGACCTTGTCGTCTTGATAGTGGGCAGCCGTTACGGCTACCCGCAGGCAGCTGGGTTGTCGGCAACGCACGAAGAATATCGGGCAGCGCGAGGGACAAAGAATACCGTCGTGCTGATCCAGCAAGGCGTGGACCGTGAGCCGCTCCAAGCAGCCTTTCTCGAAGAGGTGCAAGCGTGGGAAGCCGGCCACATGACGAAAAATTTCACGTCGCCAGCGGAACTGCAGGAGGTTCTCATAGGAGCTCTACATCAATGGGACATGGCCAATGCCGTGGCACCATTGGACCCTACGGAACTTCTCGCACGTGCTCTAGGCAATCTTTCGCAAGCGGGCTCCAATCGTAGCAGTGCGATTTTGGAAGTTTCCGTGGCCGGAGGGCCAGCCCAATCACTCCTGCGTCCATCGGAGATGGAAGATACGGAGCTTCACAGGTCGTGGCGCTTAGGCGCACTAGATGGCCCGCAAGCACTCTTCGATCCGGCGGTGGGAACAGCGGCCGTAATGGATGGCGACACGCTTCGAATCATCCATGGCGATCGCTACGGAAGTAGCGAGTGGGTGTCGCTCACCGGTTTCGGTGATGTCGTAGTGTCGCAAAAACTGGAACGGCCTAATCGCCGCAGCATGATCATTGCGCTCGTCGAAGAAGATGTAACCGCTGCAGTAGTCAGAGCGCTGAAATTCGCGGCTTGGACACTTGAAAAGATCGACCCGTCGTCATGCCTGACACATATCGCTATCGCGGCACAAATCGTAGGCGGGGACTATCTCGGCTGGCGCACGCGGGCGGAAGATGATGCCAATCCAACAAGTGGAAACATGGGAATGGGCTCCAACAGCACCACCACTCATGTCCATCTCAGCCCTGCGCATCGGGTTAGGGCAGCACTTCGCACGGACCTATCGCGGATCTCCGAGGATTTGACCGTTTTGCTTCGCCGGCAGCGGGGGCAGTAGAAGGCTCTCGTTGCTTGACCATCCTCTAGATGCCGGAGAAATTCGTGATAAAAATTCCCGCACAAGCATTTGGTGAGCTGCGTCCCAAGGATCTCCCACTAGGAAGTATTCTGCAGTTCCGGGAAAGCTGGTCAATGCTCGTTGGATATGAAGAGGGTCAACAAGACCTGCTCATGCTCACGGGCGAACGCGCAGGGCAGCTAATCAAACTACCTAATGGCATGCGCAAATGTCCCTCTATCATCGCGCCGTTTACCTGGTTTCCATCCATCGACGAAGGAACTACACCCGTCCTCGTCGATCATCGCAGCACCACGCTAGCACTCACTGAAGGTGGGCTCGTAATCATTGGATGCGATCTAGAAGGTTATGATCCCGACTATCGTGCTTTCCGGATGGATGGATTGTGTGACCGAGAACATGACGCCCAAGGATCTGGACGTCGATTTGTTCAATGGACCGCGGAGCTCGCGCACAAAGATCGGCCTTTCAGTTCTCTTGGCCAACTGTTTAGGATCGAGGGACCCAAAGTTGCAAACATATGATCTGCATGCTTCCCAACCTAGTCCGCGAGCCAATGAACCTCGCGATCATGCACGTTTTGCTGTGACGAACCTTTCCCAACGGTCAGCCGAGGCAGTCGGCTTTCGTCGTCAGAAACGGGATCGGGTTGAGGTGGCTTCTTTGTGTTGATCATCTTCAGGCTCTAAGTCACCCAGCCTTGGCCTGTATTTTGGCGGCGGCCAACGCATGGCGGGACAACTTAACAGACTCATCAGGCGCATGAAAAAGCGGAACAGCGAAGTGCTTAATGTGCAAAGGCAGACCACTCGAATGGCACGTTTCCTGCGAAGTGAACATTAAATCGACCTGCGCACTTGCAGCTGATGCAGGACGGTCTACCGTCAGTGCAGCTTTCCATTCTTCAAGCAAGCCATCAGCTGTACCCTTGTAGCAATACAACAACATTCCACCACGGTTATGCTCTCGCAGGCCTGTGGAATAACGATTTGTCAGCTGTAAATAGCCACCCCACACCACTGCGACACCCTTAAATATTTTCGCTTCCCCAATCCAAATATAATCGGCATGGCTAATGACAACGTCACAATTTCCATTGACCGTAGCACTCTTAGCCTGCAACCCCATACCACTCAAGGAAATCGTTACAAATTCGGTCAACGCATCTTCACTAAGCCCCGCCAACCGGTTCCTTCTCGTAGCCATATTTCCGATGGTGAATCTAATGGCTCCTTCTACTTGCTCCGCCCACTCTTGGTAAGGCACTTTGTGAAACTTCCACATAAATGTGCTAAACCGCATTTGATCGGCGACTGAACCAGCATTAGCGAATCTCTGAATATCTGCCAAAGTAACGTCCATTACGACACAAGATCCTTAGATGGTGAGAAATAAGGAACAAGCGCCTCTGAAAAACCTTCAACCTCGCGACCAGTTTGCGGGTCCACCAATACACCCGACATCATTGCCGAGCGCACATCTTCATCACCAATCTGGACTCCCGGAGAATCGGGATCAGAAGGATCAAAGTACATAAAGTGCATTTCAAGGAGCCTTGCATCTTCCCGTCCAACAAGGAGTTGGACACACATATTAAGTACGTCGTCTGTTGGTGACTTTTTAGTCCACCTTGAAAACGTTTGGTAGGTCCATAAGCCAAGGCGTTTGCTAACTATTCTTGAAGCAACTTCATCAATGATGGTGGCACAGACATCTCTTGCATCCTTATCGGCAAGTTCTCGAGTAACGTCTCGAATGTGCTCGATTGAGGTCATAACTAAACGTGAGCCAAAATCTTATCAAGTACAAAATTTAGATCGTCTGTATCGTAGCAATTGCGAACTATTGCATGATCCAGCGTGGCATTGGCTGCGTGAAGGAAGGAGGCTTGACCAGGCAGAAGCAACTCTGGATCAGTTACTTCGTCATCGAGATCCTTCCGCTTTCTTTTCCAGCGCATAGCCAGTTTAAAAAAGGATAAATCATCACCAGCCGCCGCCGCACCAGCTTTGTCGTAGATATCATCTCGGAGGCATTTAGTCCCAGAACGACCCTTGTGGTGCTTCACAGAATCCTCATTGTTCGTGAAACCATAGTCAACAGCACGTCCACCTGGGGCGTTGTAAATACCATCTATTGCCTTCCACAGATTTAGTGGATTCGGAATTCTATGCAGTTGCTTTTGCAACTCTCCTTTAAGCGCCTCTTGTGAAATGGTAGAAAATCCCTTAGGGGCCGTCAGCGGAAAATCAGTACAAACACAAGCTACACCCATAGATTTCGGCAGCCAAATCGCCTCATACGTTTGGACCAAAGTTTGACGGATACCAAATAATTTTTCGTATTCGGAAGCTCCCGACTTCAGTTGCGACTTGGGAACATCAACACGCTCTAAGTATGCCCGCGCACCTGTGTAGATGGCCGCCATTCCGTTTTGAAATACTTCGTAGCCAACCGAATTAAGTGTACCCAGAGCATTCTTAAGTATCTGATTGCCTGCTATGCCGGGAAATGCGTCGGTCAATGCATTTGACTTAGCGCGCTTAGACTGCATCCAGCTTTCTAAGGCTGCACGCTCGGATGATTTAATTTTAAAGACCCTTACGTATTTCTCGCCAGCCACCAAATGTTCAACCAATGACGACCTGAGGCGGAGCTCTCTAGCTGGATCATTTTTTTCTCCGAGGGCACCTATTATTGTTTTTTCGTACCCTTGCTTTATGTCAAAGCCAGCGCGCAGCAACAATGGGCGACCAACCGCCAACCATGGTGCACGAGCCTCTACTCCGCGAAGTAATTTCTTAAGCATGCTCCCACCTGTTTAAGCACAAATATTCCATATGTTATGGGAGTAGACACCTTAGCGGACGTAAGCACAATGTTGACGGGAGTGTGAACCTGCTCTCGTAAACTCGTATCAGAAATGGTGCACATGAGCATCAAATCATCGGCAACTTCAACCCCTGCTCCCTCGCACACTCCACCGCAATCTCATACCCCGCATCCGCATGCCGCATGACGCCAGTCCCCGGATCATTCCACAGCACCCGCGCGATCCGCTTGTCCGCCTCGGTCGTGCCGTCGCAGACGATCACGATGCCGCTGTGCTGCGAATACCCCATCCCCACCCCACCCCCATGATGCAACGAAACCCACGTCGCGCCACCGGCCACATTCAACATCGCATTGAGCAGCGGCCAGTCGGACACCGCATCGCTACCATCCTTCATCGCTTCGGTTTCGCGGTTCGGTGAAGCAACGCTGCCGGAGTCGAGGTGATCGCGCCCGATCACCACCGGCGCCTTCAACTCCCCATTGCGCACCATCTCGTTGAACGCCAGCCCCAGCTTGTCGCGCAACCCCAGCCCCACCCAACAGATCCGCGCCGGCAAACCCTGGAAGCTGATGCGCTCCTTGGCCATGTCGAGCCAGTGGTGCAGGTGGGCGTCGTCGGGGATCAGCTCCTTCACTTTCTGGTCGGTCTTGTAGATGTCTTCCGGGTCGCCGGACAGTGCGACCCAGCGGAACGGGCCGATGCCGCGGCAGAACAGCGGGCGCACGTAGGCGGGCACGAAGCCGGGGAACGCGAACGCGTTTTCGCAGCCGACGTCCTGCGCCATCTGGCGGATGTTGTTGCCGTAGTCGAAGGTGGGGATGCCTTGCGCGTGGAACGCGAGCATCGCTTCCACGTGGGTTTTCATCGACAGCTTGGCGGCGCGCGCGGTGCCGACCGGGTCGGCCTTGCGGCGCTCGAACCACTGTTCCAGCGTCCAGCCCTGCGGCAGGTAGCCGTTGACCGGATCGTGCGCGCTGGTCTGGTCGGTGACGGCGTCGGGGCGCACGCCGCGGCGCACGAGTTCCGGCAGCACGTCGGCGGCGTTGCCGAGCAGCGCGATGGATTTCGCTTCGCCGGCTTTCGTGTATTTCTCGATGCGCGCCAGCGCGTCGTCGAGGTTGCTGGCCTGCTCGTCGACGTAGCGGGTCTTCAGGCGGAAGTCGATGCGGCTCTGCTGGCATTCGATGTTGAGGCTGCACATGCCGGCCAGCGAGGCGGCCAGCGGCTGCGCGGCGCCCATGCCGCCGAGGCCGGCGGTGAGCAGCCACTTGCCTTTGAGGTTGCCGCCGTAGTGCTGGCGGCCCATCTCGACGAAGGTTTCGTAGGTGCCCTGGATGATGCCCTGCGAGCCGATGTAGATCCACGAGCCGGCGGTCATCTGGCCGTACATCATCAGGCCCTTCTTATCAAGCTCGTTGAAGTGCTCCCAGGTGGCCCAGTGCGGCACCAGGTTGGAGTTCGCAATCAGCACGCGCGGCGCGTCGACATGCGTGCGGAACACGCCGACCGGCTTGCCGGACTGCACCAGCAGGGTCTCGTCGTCGTTCAGTTCGCGCAGCGCAAGCAGGATCGCGTCGAAGCACTCCCAGTTGCGCGCCGCCCGCCCGATGCCGCCGTACACCACCAGCTCGGCCGGGTTCTCCGCCACGTCCGGATCGAGGTTGTTCTGCAGCATGCGGAACGGCGCCTCGCTGAGCCAGCTCTTGCAGGAAAGCTCGCTGCCGCGCGGCGCGCGGATGGTGCGGGTGGTGTCGATGCGGGTGGGTGCGGTCATCACGAAGGGCTCCGGTGAGTCAGACCGCCGAGTATAGGTCAGCCGGCACCGCACTCGAATGCGGGCGCACGGAGCCACACCCAGGCATCGAACCAAACCGGCACGCCACATGTAACGAAGTGCCGCCGCGCAGCGAAGACCTGACTGGCAAGGCACGAAACCTGGTGCCGTGGACCCCATCACACGTGGCCCGAGCGGCCAGGAGTCGAGCATGTACGATCCCGTTCCACCGGATTCACCCGCACGCCGGATCGGCGCGTGGGCGCTGATCGCCGCCGCGGTCGGTGTTGCCGCGGTTGCCTTCGGCTATGTCGGCGGCTGGCTGGCGCCGCAGCGGCTCACCCCGGACAAGTTGATCGACCAGTTCCAGGACAACGCCGGTACGTTCGCCGGCTACCGCCGCAATCACGCGAAAGGCGTCTGCGTGACGGGTTATTTCGACAGCAACGGCCGGGCCCAGGCGTACTCCACGGCGCAGGTGTTCGCGCCCGGGCGCACGCCGGTGGTCGGCCGCTTCGCGATCCCCGGCAGCAACCCGTACGCGCCGGACTCCAGCGTGCCGATCCGCAGCATGGCGTTGCGCTTCGCACTGGCGAACGGACAGCAGTGGCGCACCGGCATGAACAGCATGCCGGTGTTCCCGGTCGCGACGCCGCAGGCGTTCTTCGCGCAACTGCAAGCGCAGCGGCCGGACCCGGCCACCGGCAAGCCGGACCCGACGAAGCTGGCCGCGTTCTTCGCCGCGCATCCGGAAACGGCCGCGTTCCGCGCTTGGGCGAAGACGGCGAAACCGTCCGCCAGCTTCGCGACCGAAAGCTACTGGAGCCTCAACGCGTTCGTGTTCGTCGACGCGAGCGGCAAGCGTCAGCCGGTGCGCTGGCGCATGACGCCGGAAGCGACTGACGGCGATGCCGGCAGCACCGGCGGCGCGGACTATCTGGCGGCGGATCTGGCCGAACGCCTGACGCAGGGACCGCTGCGCTGGCACTTGCAGGTGACGCTCGCGAACCCGGGCGACCCGACGAACGACGCGACGAAGACATGGCCGGACGACCGCCGCACGATCGACGCCGGCACGCTGGTGCTGGAACGTACCGAACCGCAGGACAGCGGCCCCTGCCGCGACATCAACTACGACCCGCTGATATTGCCGGCTGGCATCGCCGCGTCCGACGACCCGCTGCTGCCCGCGCGCTCGGCCGCGTATGCGGACTCGTACCTGCGCCGCACCAGCGAGGAAGCCCACCTGCCCGGCAGCGCCGCGCCTTCGGCGGAGACGAAACGATGAAGGCCGCCACGAACACGTTCACGCTCGCCGCGCGCGTGCTGCACTGGCTGATGGCCGCCATGATCCTGGCGATGCTGTTCATCGGCGTCGGCATGGTCGCGTCCGTCTCCGCACGACACGAATGGCTGCTCGCGATCCACAAGCCGCTCGGCATCGCGATCCTGATTCTGGCGGTGGTACGGCTGGCGGTGCGCCTGCGCCATCCGCCACCGCCGTTGCCGGCGGACCTGCCCGTGCTGCAGAAACTGGCGGCACTGGCGTCGCACTGGCTGCTGTATTTCCTGATGCTGGCGATGCCGTTGATCGGCTGGGCGATGCTGTCGGCCGGCGGCTATCCGGTGATGCTCGGCGCGTCGCTGCGACTGCCGCCGATCTTCCCGACCAGCCCGGTCGCGTTCGCGGTGCTGCGCCACCTGCATACCGGGTTCGCGATGCTGCTGTTCCTGACGTTCCTGGCGCACATGGGCGCGGCGCTGTACCACGGCCTGATCCGCCGCGACGGCGTGTTGTCGAGCATGACCGGGCGGCGTTGATCCGGCACTGGCAACCCGACGGCGTCCGCGGGATGCTGCGGCACCGCGCCACGAACGAGGAGAACGCCATGTCACGCCGAACCGGGTTGCTGCTGTTGCCGTTATGGATCGCCTGCGCGCCCGCCGCGTTCGCGGCCACGCCGCCGCCCGCCGCGGACAAGGCCGCGTGCGAGGTCTGGCAGCGCGAGTTGTCGTTCGCGCAGAGCGTGCAGCGGCATGACGCGGCGGCCTTCGCCGAGCACGTCATGGCGGACGCGATCTTCGACGCGAACACGCCGCAGCCGACGCGCGGACTGGCCGCGGTGCGGCAGCACTGGGCTGCGTTCATCGCGGGCAAGACGCAGCGGGTGGACTGGTACCCGCAGCAGGTCGTGGCGTCGGGCGACGGCACGCTCGCGTATTCCAGCGGCGCGTACCTGTTCGAGAATCCGGCGCCGGGTGCGAAGCCGCGTTACGTGACCGGCCGGTTCGCGACGGTGTGGCGCCGCGCCGGCGACGGCGCCTGGCGCGTCGCGTTCGACGGCGGCGACGCCGGCAAACCGGCGAGCGATGCGGATGTCGCCGCATTCCATGCCGGCCGCCAGCCCGATTGCCCGGCCGCCGCAAGCACGAACTGATCCACGCCGGCCGGCCGCCCTGGCCGGCGCGCATGCCTCCCGACAGCCGCCGCCCGACCGGTCATCGCGCCGATTGACCGCGCCACGGCGGCGGCACAAACTTCCCGCGGGGAGACCGGAACGACCGTCACGTCACCGTGAGGAGGTTGTCATGCAAACCACAGGCCGAAAACAACAGGAATGGAGAAACCGGGCCATCGTCGCCGCTGTCCTGCTCGCCGTCGGCGGCGGAGCACTGGCGGCGGGGCATCCCGCATCGAGCGATGCACAGATGATCGCGAGCGCGATGCGCGCGGCACCGGCACGCATCGCGAAGGACGCGACGATCGTGGCGATGGGCGCGGATGGCACGATGCGTACGTTGCGCAAAGGCACGAACGCATTCACCTGCATGCCGGACAACCCGGAGACACCGGGGCCGGACCCGATGTGCATGGACCAGAACGCGATGGAGTGGATCAACGCGTACATGACGAAAAAAACGCCACCGCCCGGCAAGCTCGGCATGATGTACATGTTGGCCGGCGGCACGGACGCGAGCAACACGGACCCGTACGCGCAAAAGCCGGACAGCGGCAATCACTGGATCAAGACCGGGCCGCATTTCATGATCGTCGGCGCGGACCCGGCGTTCTATGCGAACTACCCGAAAAGCGCGGATCCGGATACGGCCGTCCCGTACGTGATGTGGGCCGACACGCCGTACGAGCATCTGATGGCGCCGATCAAGTGAGGCACCGAAGCAAAGCATGCGCGATGCTTGCGTGGATCGATCACGCGAACTGATGTCCTGGCCGGTTGAACGTACCGCCCCGACCGGCCCGTTTGCGTGTTGTTGCCGCACCGCGGACAACGATCCCGGAACGATGCCCAGCCTGCACCATTGATGTCCGAAAACGGCGAGTCAGGCCGCTGCGACGGTGCTAGCCTGCACCCATGAACGAACTGCCCACCCTGCCCGCCCCGCATGTCTGCGAACAGGCTCGACTCAGCCGCGACGCGCGCTTCGACGGGCTGTTCTTCACCGCGGTGAGCAGCACCGGCATCTACTGCCGGCCGGTATGCCCGGCGCCGACGCCGAAGCGCGAGAACGTGCGTTACTACGCGAATGCGGCCGCCGCGGAGGCAGCCGGATTCCGGCCGTGCCTGCGTTGCCGACCGGAGCTGGCACCGGGCAACGAGCAGTGGCAGCGCGGCGATCATGTCGTGGCGCGCGCCCTGAAGCTGATCGAGGCCGGCGCGCTGGCGGAGCAATCGCTGGACGAACTGGCGACGCGCGTCGGCATCGGCGCGCGGCAACTGCGTCGGCTGTTCGTCGAGCGCATCGGCGCGCCGCCGATCAGCGTGCACACGACGCGTCGGTTGCTGTTCGCAAAACAACTGCTGACGGAGACTGCGCTGCCGGTGACGGAAGTCGCGCTGGCGTCCGGCTTCCGCAGCCTGCGCCGGTTCAACGCGGCGTTTGCGCAGGCGAACCGCATCCCGCCGCGCGAACTGCGCCGGCACCCGCGCGCGGCGGCCGGTGCGGCGCTGGTGCTGCGGCTTGGTTATCGGCCACCGTACGCGTTCGACGCGCTGCTCGCGTTCCTGCGCACGCGCGCACTGCCCGGCGTGGAACAGGTCGACACGCACAGCTACGCGCGCGTGTTCGGCCCGGCAAATGCGCCGGGCTGGTTGCGCCTGAGTGCGTGGCCGGGCGGCGCGCATGCGTTGCAGCTGCAACTGCATTGCCCGCAACCGACGCAGCTGCTGGGCGTGGTGACGACGCTGCGGCGGATGTTCGACCTGGACGCGAACCCGCAGGCGATCGCGGACACGTTCCGCCACGACGCCGTGCTCGGCCCGCTGGTCGCGCGCCACCCCGGCCTGCGCCTGCCCGGCGGCTGGGACGGTTTCGAGATCGCGGTGCGCGCGATCCTTGGCCAACAGATCAGCGTCGCGGCGGCGCGCACGCTGGCGACACGCATCGTGCAGCGCTGGGGCGAGCCGCTGCCGGCGGCGCTGCTGCCCGGACTGGAGCGGTTGTTCCCGACGCCGGCCGCGCTGGCGCAGGCGGACCTGCGCGAGATCGGCCTGACCACGACGCGCGCCGCGACGATCAGCACCATGGCGCAGGCACTGCTGGACGGCCGCGTGGATTTCAGCGCGGAGCAATCACTGGACACGTTCGTGGCGCGCTGGGTCGCGCTGCCCGGCATCGGCGCATGGACGGCGCATTACATCGCGATGCGCGCGTTGAGCGACCCGGACGCGTTCCCGGCGGCGGACCTGATCCTGCGCCGTGAGGCAACGCCGGACGCCGTGCCGCTCAGCACGAAAGCGCTGACCGAACGCGCGAACGCGTGGCGTCCGTGGCGCGCGTACGCCGTCATCCATCTGTGGCGCGGCGCATCGAAAGCGCCGTCGCCGACACGCCGGAAAAAAGCGGAGGCGATCGCATGACGAACCCCGACACCATTTACTACGACGAGATGGACAGCCCGGTCGGCACGCTGCGCCTGGTCGCGGACGGCCGCGGCCTGCGCGAGATCTGGTTCGAGCGCGAGCGCCATCCGAAGCAGGCTTACCCAGGCTGGGTCCGCGCCACCGCGCCGCTGAAGTTCGCGCGCGTGCAGCTGGAGGAATACTTCGCCGGCGAACGCCAGCACTTCGAGCTGCCGCTGCATCCCGTCGGCACGCCGTTCCAGTTGGAGGTATGGCACGAGCTGGGGCGCATCCCGTACGGCGTCACCATCAGCTACGGCGAACTGGCCCGGCGCATCGACAAGCCGCTGGCGGTGCGCGCGGTCGGCGCCGCTAACGGGCGCAACCCGCTGCCGATCGTGGTGCCGTGCCATCGGGTGATCGGCGCGAACGGCAGCCTCACCGGTTTCGGCGGCGGCCTGCCGACGAAGCGCTACCTGCTGAACCTGGAAGAACGCATCGCACGCGGCGACTTGTTCGGCTGAGGCGCGGCTCTCGCCGCTGCTGCAGGACGGGCACTGCCCGCCCGACGAAGGCGATGCGGAGTTTCCACCCGCCGCCGAGGCGATCGATCAGCCGCCGCTCTGCTCCGGCGCCGGCGGCGCCGGCGGTATCACCCGCGGCAGGTTTGCCGCATCGCGCTCGCGGTCGAGCAGATCCTGCTGGCGGGCCCGATCGCGATCGCGCTGTGCCTGGTCGGCTTGGTCGAGTTGCCGCTGGGCGCGGGCGTCATTCGCCGCCGGGCGCTTCGCGTTGTCCGATACGCTTTGACGCAGTTGCTGCTGCAGTTGGCTCTTTTGTAATTCGTCGCGCACCTGCTGCTGCTGCGCGTCCTGCTGGAACCGCACGCTCGGCGGTACCGGCCGGATCACCGGCTGCGCTCCGGACTGTTGCCAGGCGCAGGCGGCACCCAGCGGAGCGATCGCCAGCACGCCGGCCAACAGCGTGCGTAACAGCGGGGAGTGCCAGGCAGGGCGTGTAATGGTCATGACGGTGCGCGATCATGCGGGGATGGCTTGAATACATCGTAAGGTCTCCTGCATGAAAATCCTGTTTCGCGTGCTGCTCTGCACACTGGCAGCATTCAGCTTCGGCTGCGCCACGCAGCGCCCGGCCACACCCGCAACCGCCGTCGCGGCGCCGGTCGGCAAACCCGTTCCCCTGCTGCTGATCTCGATCGACGGCTACCGTCACGACTACATGCAGCGCGGGCTCAGCCCGACCCTGGCGATGCTGGCGCAAGGCGGCGTACAAGCCGCGTCGATGCAGCCGGCATTCCCGTCGCTGACGTTCCCGAACCACTACAGCATCGTCACCGGCCTCACCCCGGACCATCACGGCGTGGTCAACAACACGATGTTCGACCCGCAGCTGGGCAAGTTCTCGCTGAGCAGCCGCAACGCGGTCGGCGACGGCCGCTGGTGGGCCGAGGGCACGCCGCTCTGGGAGACCGCCGACCAGCATGGCCTGCGCACCGCCACGATGTTCTGGCCCGGCTCGGAGGCGGACATCCACGGCCACCGGCCGGATTACTGGAAGTCGTTCGACGGCAGCGTGACACCCGGGCAACGGGTCGACCAGGTGCTGGCCTGGCTGGATCTGCCGGCGGCCGAACGGCCCACCTTCCTCACCCTGTACTTCGACGCGGTCGATCATGCCGGCCATGTCCACGGCCCGGACTCGCCGCAAGTGGACGACGCGCTGCGCGAGACCGACGCGGCGCTGGCGCAGCTGGTCGACGGGCTGAAACAGCGCGGCCTGTTCGACCGGATCAACCTGATCGTGCTGTCCGACCACGGCATGGCCAGCGTGCCGGAACCGAACAGCGTGATGATCGACAAGGTGATTCCGCTCGATCGGGTGCACATGGTCAGCATGGGCATCCTGGCCGGCTTCAACCCGAAATCGGACAGCGCCGAGGCTCATGCCGATTTCGCGCAGGTCGAACAGACCCTGGAGCAGCCGCAGCCGCACATGCAGTGCTGGGACAAGACCCGCGTGCCGGCGCGCCTGGCTTATGGCCGGAACCCGCGCGTGCCGCAGCTGCTGTGCCTGGCGAACGTGCACTGGCGCATCACCACCAGCGACCACGCGGCGAAGCGCAAGGGCCGGCTGAACGTGGGCGAACACGGCTTCGACAATGCCGAGCCGTTGATGCAGGCGATCTTCGTGGCGCACGGCCCGGCGTTCCGCGTCGGCGCGAAGGTGCCGGCGTTCCCGAACGTGGACGTCTACCCGCTGATGACCCACCTGCTCGGCATCCCCGCCGCCGCGAACGACGGCGACTACGATGCGGTGAAGGGCATGCTGAAAGCCGGGATTTGAGATTCGGGATTAGGGATTCGGGAGAGCGGCATCTCGCGATGCTTCGGCTTTTCCTAATCCCTAATCCCGAATCCCCAATCCCGGCCCCTACGGCATCGCGCCCCGGCTCATCGGCGCCGGCGGCGTCGCCACGTTGACCAGCGGCGGCAAGCGGAACAGCCGTAGCGCGATCAGCAGGCCGGCCAGCACCAGCACGCCGACGAACAGCGCCACGCCGTTCCAGCCGTGCGACGCGTAGAACAACCCGCCGCTGGCGCCGGCGATGCTGGAACCCATGTAGTAGCAGAACAGGTACACCGAGGCGGCCTGCGCCTTCGCTGCGCCGGCCCGCCGCCCGACCCAGCTGCTGACGATGGAGTGGCCGCCGAAGAAGCCGAACGTCACCGCCACGATGCCCAGCATCACCAGCAACAACGGCGCGGTCATGGTCAGCGCCACACCGGCCAGCATCAGCGCGAACGCCGTCCACAACACCTTGCGCCGCCCGAGCTTGCCGGCCAGGTGGCCCATCCACGCCGAGCTGAACGTGCCGACCAGGTAGATGCCGAAGATCAGTCCGACCGCCGCCTGGCTCAGGTTGTACGGCGGCGCCAGCAACCGGTAGCCGAGGTAGTTGTAGACGGTGACGAACGCACCGAGCAGCAGGAAGCCTTCGACGAACAGCCACGGCAGGCCGCGGTCATGGAACATGCCGTTGAAGCGCCCCAGCAGCGTGCGCCAGCGCAACGGCTGCGCCACGAAATACCGCGACGGCGGCAGCGCGCGCCAGAAGATCAGCGCAGCCAGCACGCCGATCACGCCGACCACCGCCACGCCGATGCGCCAGCCGAAGAAGTCGGCCAGCACGCCGGTGATCAATCGTCCGCCCATGCCGCCGACCGCGCTGCCGCTGATGTACAGGCCCATGCCCAGGCCGATCGACTCGACGTGCATTTCCTCGCTGAGGTACGTCATCGCCACCGCCGGCAACCCGCTCAAGGTCAGCCCCAGCAACGTGCGCACCAGCAGCAGCGCGGTCCAGTCCGGCATCACGGCAGTCACCAGCACCAGCACGGCCGACGACAGCAGCGACACCACCATCACCGACTTGCGCCCCCACGCATCCGACAGTGCGCCGGCAAACAGCATCGCGAACGCCAGCACGCCGGTGGTCAGCGACAGCGACAGCGCCGCGCCCGCCTCGCTCACGCCGTAGTGCCGGCTGAACTCCGGCATCAGCGGCTGCACGCAGTACAACAAGCCGAAGGTGGCAAAGCCGGCCGCAAACAACGCCAGGTTGGTGCGCCGGAACGCGGGCGTGCCGTGGTGGATGGGCCCGTCTTCGGAATCGGTCATCGGCTCGCGTTTCAACTCAAGGGGCGAAGCTCACCCGTCCACGCCGAGTGTAGCTCGCGTCGAAACCGCGATCTGCCCGCTCAGAGCCTGCCCCGGACTTGATCCGGGGGCGAACGAGGCCCGGTACCGCGGGCGAAGAACGACACGATCAGGCCGAACAGCAACATCGCCAGCACGTTCTCGACGAGGGAGAGCGCGGTGAAATGCGGTTTCGCCGCCGCGGACAGCGGCACCACCACGTACTCCATCACCACGAACACCACCACGCCATAAAGCAGGCCGGCCGTGACCCAGCGCTGGCTCAGCCACGACATCCGCCCGGCGGCGAACACGAAGATCGCCGCGATCAGCAGCGACATCGCCCACTGCAGCCCCAACCCCAGCGCCGCGACCGGCAAGCCGCCCTGGAACGCGGCCCGACCGAGCAGGCCGCTGGCGATCGCACGCAGGATGATCAGCGGATCGAGCCAGTTGATCAGTGCGGCGGCAAGAACGTCGAGCGAGCCGGCGATAAAGCCGCCGTAAAAGACGGCAACCCATGGCGTGGTACGGACAGTTGTCGGCATGGGCCTCTCCGCGGGCCATTCGGAACGCTTCGAGATACGCCGCTGCAAGCGTGCCTGCATGTGCCAACAGTCATGCGTCTTCAGGCGCTGCGGTCGCCGCGCAGCGCGCGCACTTCCTCGTCATGCCCGGCCGCACCGCGCCCGCTGACCCAGCCGAACAATGCGATGCCGACGACGATCGCCAGCGCGCCGAACAGGGCGTAGCCATGCGGCCACGCCTCGCCGAGAAACAGCACGCCGAGCAGCGTGGCGAACAGCAGCTCCGCCGCCTGCATCGCCTCCACCGCGGCCAGTGCGGTCGGCTCGCTGCGCACCATGTCGGTGGCGCGGAAGAACAGGATGGTGGCGATGGTGCCCGAGGACAGCGCCACGCCACCGGCCAGCAGTGCCTCGCGCCACGTCGGCGGACCGATCGTGAACCACGCGACCACAGCGAACAGCAGCCACAGCGGCCAGCTGCACAGCGTCATGCCGAACACCCGCTGCACCGCGTTGAGCTGGCTGCCGCCCGGCTTCGCTTGAGCGCGCTCCAGGTGCAGCAGCAGCTTGCGGTTGCCCAGCGGATAGGCAAACGCGGACAGCACCACCGCGCCGATCGCCAGCCAGTCGCCGGCATGCAACTTGCCCTGCGCATGACCCCATTGCAGCGCGAACACGCCAGCCACGATCAGCGCGCCGAGCGCCAGCGTGCGCCACGCCAATCGGCGCCGTTCGTCGCGATAGATCAGCGGCGCCAGCAGCGGCCCGGCCAGCACGGTGGTCTGGAAACTGCCCGCGATCAGCCACGACGGCCCGCTGCTGGCCGCCCAGGTCAGCGGCACACCGAACAGCACGAAACCCACGCTGCTCCACAGCAGCCACGGCCGGGCATGCCGGCGCAGTTCACGCGGCAACTCGCCAAATCCGCCCTGCAACGGCAGCACCACGGCGAGCATCGGCAAGGTCAGCAGGTAACGCAGGATCACCGCCCACGCCCAATGCCCGCCGCCCACGACGAGGCTGCGGTTGAGCACGTAGGTGAGCGTGAAGAACAGCGCCGAGATCAGCGCCAGTCCTACCGCGGCCAGAGCGTTCGAGCGCATCGCGACCCATCAGCGAAAGAGCCGAGTGTGGCAAATCGCGGCGCGCTTGCGAAGCGGGCAACGGTTCGACGATCCTGCAGCGCCAGCCATCATTGGCTGGCGCTGCGGGCGTTCAAGCGAATCTGACGGGGAGTCCGCTCAGTTCCAGCGGCCGTGACTGCCGCCCAGGCTGTAGCGGCCGGCGCCGAGCAGCATGATTACCAGCGCGGTGCCGAGGAACATGCCCTGCAGTTCCAGCGCCCAGCCGCCGGTGTCGTTGAGCGTGGCGAACTGGCCCAGATGCACCAGCCCGATCGCCACCAGCATGTTGATCACGATGATCAGCGCACCCACCCGCGTCCAGTAACCGAGCAGCAGCAGGAGCGGTGCCACCACTTCGCCCACATACACCCCGTAGGCCAGGAACGACGGCAGGCCCGCCGCCGTCACCACGCTGACGATATAGCCCGGCCCGTGGATCAGCTTGGACACGCCATGGAACAGGATCAACACACCCAGCACGACGCGAAGCACCAGCTTGCCCAGATCGGTGGAACCTTGCATGGGAACTCTCCTGGCAGGGGTCGAGGAATATCGCCGGAAACGGCGGCATGCACTGCCAGCGCAATCTAGCCCAATCGCACGTGTGCGGACATAGGCCCGATTCCGGGGCCGATCAGCTACCGGCCAACCGCGCCACCACGTCGCGATAGCGCGCCGCGATGCGCTCTTCGTCGCGATGACGGAAGCCGCGCACCTGCCAGCGACCGCCGACCATCACGTCACGCACCAGCGGCGTGTTGCCGGCGAACAGGAAGCTGTCCAGCACCGAGCGCGCATCGCGCGCGGCGAGCAGCGGGGAGGACTCGTCCAGCACGATCAGGTCGGCCCGTGCGCCATCGCGCAGCTCGCCGACCGGCTGCCCCGATGCCTGGGCACCGCCGCGCAACGCGGCGCGCCACAGCGTCTCGCCCACGCTGTCGCCCTCATGCCGTGCGGCGATGTTGCGGTGACGGGTCGAAAGGCGCTGGCCATATTCCAGCCAGCGCAGTTCTTCCACCGGCGAGATCGAGATGTGCGAGTCCGAGCCGATGCCGAGCGTGCCGCCGGCGTCCTGGTACGCGGCCAGCGAAAATAGGCCATCACCGAGATTCGCCTCGGTGGTGGGACACAGCCCGGCTACGGCACCGCTGCACGCAAGCTGCAGGGTTTCCGCCTCGGTCAGATGGGTCGCATGCACCAGGCACCAGCGCGCGTCGACGGCGGCGTGATCGAACAGCCATTCCACCGGCCGCGCGCCGCGGGTGGCCAGGCAGTCCTGCACTTCGCCGATCTGTTCGGCGATGTGGATGTGGATCGGGCCGGTGCCCGCAAGTTGGCTGCCCAGCACCTCGCGCAGTGCCGGCTCCGGCACCGCACGCAGAGAATGCAGGGCGATGCCGACGCAGACCTCGTCGCTCTCCTGCCGACGCAGCGTTTCCAGCAAGCGCAGGTAGGCGTCGACGGCATGGCCGAAGCGACGCTGGCGCGCGCTGAGCGCACGGCCGTCGAAACCGCCGCTGATGTACAGCACCGGCAGCAGGGTCAGGCCGATGCCGGCCTCGCGCGCCGCCTCGACGAGCGCCAGCGACATCGCTTCCGGCGGCGCATACGGCGTACCGTCCGGCTGATGGTGCAGATAGTGGAATTCGCAGACATGGGTGTAGCCGGCCTTGAGCATTTCGACGTAGAGCTGGGCGGCGATCGCCTGCAGCTCGTCCGGGCCGATCGTGGCGGCGAACGCATACATCGTCTCGCGCCAGCTCCAGAAACTGTCGTCGGCCCTACCCTTGCGCTCGGCCAACCCGGCCATCGCGCGCTGGAATGCATGCGAATGCAGGTTCGGCATGCCGGGCAGCACCCAGCTGCCAATCATCTCGCCGTCGCGATCGACCGGCTCGCGCAAGCGGCCGTCGGCGCCCACGGCAAACGCTGCGTCGGCATGCCAACCATCGGCGCGCCATAGCTGGCCTGCCCGAAATTGCCGAACGGCGGCGTGGATGCTCATGCAGGCGACTCCCGTGGACGATGCCACGCAGTGTAACGGGTGGATGAAAGCACCTTCACCCTGGCGTGTTTCGCGCTATGCATAATGGCGAAATGGCCAAGAAAACCCTCGAAAACGCCCCGAAGCTGCTGCTGCGACAGGCAGTCCTGAGCGATGTGCCCCAGCTTGCTACCCTCACCGCCCGGATCTACTCGGAGGAATGGGGCCACTCGACGGAGATGCTGCGTTCGCAGCAGACGCACTTCCCGGAAGGCCAGTTCGTGGTCGAGTTTGAAGGCGTGATCGTGGGCTATTGCGCCACGTTCCGCATCGACGAGGCCACCGCGCTGGCGCCGCATACCTGGATGCAGATCACCGGCGGCGGCATGGGCTCGCGGCACAAGCCGGACGGCAACTGGCTGTATGGCATGGAAGTGGTGGTGCATCCGGACTACCGCGGCATGCGCATCGGCCAGCGCCTGTACCAGGCGCGCAAGCGGCTGTGCATGGACCTGAAGCTGCGCGGCATCGTGTTCGGCGGACGCATGCCCGGCTTGGCGAAGAACCTCGCGCGCTACGGCAGCCCCGAGGCCTACGTGCAGGCCGTGGTGGAAGGCAAGCGGCGCGACCTCACGCTGAGCTTCCAGCTGTCGAACGATTTCGAGGTGATCAGCGTCCTGCGCGCCTACGTGCCGTCCGATCACGAGTCGCTTGGCTATGCAGTACATCTGGTCTGGCGCAACCCGCAATTGCTCGACCAGCCGGACATCCCGCCGATCACCTCGGCGCGACTGCTGCCCGATTCGGTGCGCGTGGCTTCGGTGCAATACCAGCAGCGCCGGATCACCTCGTTCGAGGAATTCGCCACCCAGGTCGAATACTTCACCGACATCGCCGCCGACTACAGCGCCGATTTCGTCACCTTCCCCGAGCTGATCACGCTGCAACTGCTGTCGATCGAGAACACCGAGCTGTCGCCGGTGGAGTCGATCCGCAAGCTCAGCCACTACACGCCGCAGGTGAAGGAACTGTTCAGCCGTCTGGCCGTCCATTACAACATCAACATCATCGCCGGCACGCACCCCACCGAGCAGGCCAATGGCGACATCCACAACGTCTGCTACGTGTGCCTGCGCGACGGCTCGATCCACGAGCGCGAGAAGCTGCACCCGACGCCGAGCGAGCGCAATGTGTGGAACATCAGCGGCGGCGACAGCGCAGCCACCGTGCTCACCGACTGCGGCCCGATCGGGGTGATGATCTGCTACGACGCGGAATTTCCCGAAGTGGCGCGGCATCTGGTCGATCAGGGCGCGCTGATCCTGTTCGTGCCGTTCTGCACCGACGTGCGCGAGGGCTACCTGCGCGTGCGCTACTGCGCGCAGGCGCGGGCGATCGAGAACCAGTGCTACGTGGTGCTCTCGGGCAACGTGGGCAACCTGCCGGGCGTCAACAACTTCGACATCCAGTACGGCCAGAGCTGCATCCTCACCCCGAGCGACTTCGGCTTCGCCCGCGACGGCGTCGCGGCCGACTCGACCCCGAACATCGAGACCGTGCTGTTCGCCGACCTGCGCCTGGAAAGCCTGGCCCGCGCGCGCAACGCCGGCGCGGTGCAGAATCTCAAGGACCGTCGCTTCGACCTGTACGAGACGCGCTGGCGGCCGCGCTGACGGGTTCCCCATGCGGGATCGCGGGGTCTGCGATAATCGCGCCATTCCGCGCCCGCCACGTCCGCGGATGAAACCCTGCCCAGCATGACGGAGTTGCCGCACCGATGACCGAACCACGCTGGGACCGCCTGCTGCTGAACGCCACCCTGGCCACGTTTGCCGGCGAGGAGCCCTACGGCCTGATCGGGCACGGCGCGATCGCGCTGCATCACGGCCGCATCGCCTGGGTCGGCCGACAGGATGAGCTGCCGGATGCTCCGGCCACGCTCGCCGCCACGGTGGAATCGCTGGACGGCGCGCTGGTCACGCCGGGGCTGATCGACTGCCACACCCATCTGGTGTTCGGCGGCGACCGCGCCCACGAATTCGAGCTGCGCCTCAATGGCGCCAGCTACGAGGAGATCGCCCGCGCCGGCGGCGGGATCGCCTCCAGCGTCAACGCCACCCGCGCCGCCAGCGAGGAGCAGTTGTTCGCGCAATCGCTGCCGCGTGCCCGGGCGCTGCTGGCCGACGGCGTGACCACGCTGGAGATCAAGTCCGGCTACGGACTGGATCTGGACAGCGAACGCCGCATGCTGCGGGTGGCGCGACGGCTCGGCCGCGAGCTGGGCATCAGCGTGCGCACCAGCTTCCTCGGCCTGCATGCGCTGCCGCCGGAATACAAGGATCGGCGCGACGACTACGTGGCGCTGGTCTGCGACGACATGCTGCCCGCGCTCGCCGCCGAAAAACTCGTCGATGCGGTCGATGCGTTCTGCGAAGGCATTGGCTTCAGCCGCGAGGAAACCCGCCGCGTATTCGAGCGCGCCAAGCAGCTCGGCCTGCCGGTGAAGCTGCACGCCGAACAGCTGTCCGATCTCGGCGGCGCCGCGCTGGTCGCCGAGTACGGCGGCCTTTCCGCCGATCACCTGGAACACCTCGGCGAATCCGGCGTCGCGGCGATGGCCGCCGCCGGCACTGTCGCGGTGTTGCTGCCCGGTGCGTTCTACGCGCTGCGCGAGACGCAGCTGCCGCCGGTCGCGGCGCTGCGCGCACACCGCATGCCGATCGCCATCGCCACCGACTGCAACCCCGGCACCTCGCCGCTGCTGTCGCTGCGACTGGCCGCCGGGATGGCCTGCACCTTGTTCCGGCTGACACCTGAGGAAGCGCTGCGTGGGGTTACCGTGAATGCCGCACGCGCACTCGGCCTCGACGATCGCGGCACGCTGGCGATCGGCCAGCGCGCCGATCTGGTGGTGTGGAACGCAAGCCAGCCAGCCGAGTTGTGCTACTGGATCGGTGGTGGCCTTGCTCGCACGGTCTACGTGGCGGGCGAACTCGCTTCCCGGCGCAGGCCTACCAGGCGCTCGCCCAGCGCCTCGTAAAACGCTTGCGGCAGGTCCGCCTGCACCGGCACCCGCCACCATTGCGGCCGCGCGAAACGCCGGCATTTGACGGCGTCCTTGTCGGTCATCAGCAGCGGCAGGCCATCCGCGAAATCCAGGTCCGCCGGAACGAAACCGTGATGGTCGGCGAAGGCGTGCTCGATCACCTCAATGCCGGCGGCACGCAGGCTGTCGAAAAAGCGTTGCGGGTTTCCGATCGCCGCCACCGCATGGACACGCTGGCCGCTGAAGCTGGTCAGTGCCTGCGTGCGGCCGTCGTCCAGTGCGATCGCGTCGCCACCGCGCAGTTGCATCGGGTATTCGCCGGCCTCGGCCACGCCGCCGTTGCAGACGCGCAGGTCGACGCGCTGCAGCCGGCTCAACGGTTCGCGCAACGGCCCGGCCGGCAGCAGCCGGCGGTTGCCGAAGCGGCGCACGCCGTCGATCACGCAGATCTCCACGTCGCGTGCCAGGCGGTAATGCTGCAGGCCGTCGTCGGCGATTAGCACGTCGCAGCCGGCGTCCAGCAGCAGTTGCGCCGCCGCCGGACGGTCGCGCCCCACCGCTACCGGCACGCCGCTGGCGTGGATCAGGCAGGGCTCGTCGCCGACCTGTATCGGATCCGGCGCGTCGCCGAGCAACGTCGGCTCGCGCTGGCGGCCGCCGTAACCGCGGCTGACCACGCCGGGCCGATAGCCGCGTGCACGCAAGGCGGCGGCGGCGGCGATCGTCAACGGCGTCTTGCCGGTGCCGCCAACGCTGAGGTTGCCGATCACCACGACCGGCGCCGGCAGGCGCACGCTGCGCAGCCAGCCGATCCGATAAAGCAGGCCGCGTAGCCGGACCACGCCGCCGTACAACGCCGCCAGCGGCCACGCCCACCACGGTGCCCGGCCGTTGCCGTACCAGGCTGATTCGAGCGTGTCGATCAGCGCCATGGTCGATCCTCAGTCGCTGCCGGAACCGACGGCGTGGTCGTGGAACTGCATCCGGTGCAGCGCGGCGTACTGCCCGCCCAGCGCGATCAGTTCCGCGTGCGTGCCACGCTCGATGATGCGGCCCTGGTCCATCACCGCGATCTGCTCGGCACCCTCGACGGTGGACAGGCGATGCGCGATCACCAGGGTGGTGCGGTCGCGCATCAGGCGCTGCAAGGCCTGCTGGATCAGCTGCTCGGATTCGGTGTCGAGCGCGCTGGTCGCCTCGTCCAGCACCAGGATCGGCGCATTCTTCAAGATCGCGCGGGCGATCGCGATGCGTTGGCGCTGGCCGCCGGAAAGCGTGTTGCCGCTCTGCCCGATCGGCGTGTGGATGCCTTGCGGCAGGCGCGCGATGAACTCCATCGCATTCGCCGCCTCGGCCGCGGCCATGATGTCCGCTTCGCTGGCGCCGGCCAGTTCGCCGTAGGCGATGTTGTTGGCCACGGTGTCGTCGAACAGCACCACGCTTTGCCCGACCCAGGCGATCTGCCGGCGCAGCGAAGCCAGCGTGTAGTCTTCGTAATTCTCGCCGTCCAGCACGATGCGCCCGGCGCTGGGCGCATAGAAGCGCGGCAGTAGGCTGACCAGGCTGCTCTTGCCGCTGCCGGAACGGCCGACCAGGGCGGTCACCGTGCCGGGGGCGCAGTGCAGGTCCACGCCGCGCAAGGCCTCGAAATCGCCGCGCGGATAGGTCAAGCGCACGTTCTCGAAACGGATGTCGCCGCGCGTCCGCGAAATTTCCCGGTGACCCGTGTCGGTCTCCGGCGGCATGTCCATGACCTCGAACAGATCCTCCGCGGCGGATACGCCGCGCTGGATGTTCGCCTGCACGTTCGCAAGCCGCTTCAGCGACGGCATCAGCGCGCCCATCGCGGTCAGCACGGTGACGAACACGCCCGGCGAAATGTTGGCGATCACGTCCGGCCGTGTCGCCAGGAACACCAGCACGGCCAGGGCAAGCGCAGCCACGGTCTGGATCGACGTGCTGGCGCTCGCGTTGGTGGCGGCGATCTTCAGGTTGAGCCGACGGGCGCGATGGGTCACCTCGCTGAAACGCGAGGCCTCGTGCTGCTGGCCGCCATAGATGCGCACTTCGCGATGCGCATTGACCGATTCGTCCACCGCGCCGGTGATCGAGCCCATCATGTTCTGGATGCGCCGGCTGATCAGCCGGTAACGCCGGCTCACCATGGTGGCGATCAACCCGATCGCCGGCACCATCACCAGCAGCGCCAGCGAAAGATAGGCGCTGTTGCTCAACATGACATACAGCATGCCGATCACGGTGACGCCTTCGGTCACCGCGATCTTCACCGCGTCGGTGGACGCCGAGGCCACTTGTTCGCTGGTGTAGGTGACACGGGAAATCTGCTGGCCCGACGGCTCGTTGCCGAAGAATGCCGCCGGCAATCGCAGGTAGGCGGCGAAGACATCGGACTGGATCGACTGCACGACGTTGCGGCCGATATAGGAAATGCCGTAGCTGCTGACGAAGGTGCCGACGCCGCGTACGGCGAAGATCCCCATGATCCAGATCGGCATCCAGAAGATCAGGTAGGCATCCTTCTTCGCGAACAGGTCGTCGATCATCGGCTTCAGCTTCTGGGTGAAGGCCGCGAGCGCGCCGCCGTCCAGAACCATGCCGATCAGCGCAATCAGGCCCACCAGCCAGTAGCGCTTCGTATACCCCAGCAACCGCTTGTAGACGCGCCAGGTTTGCGCGTCCCATACCGCGGTTTTCTTGCCGCTCATTTATCTGCGCCCGGCTTGCTCGGCGTGGTGGCGATCGACAGCCGGGTGAAGCCGAGCTGGCCCAGCGCGTCCATCGCGGTGACCACGTTCTGGTTTGGTGTCATCGCGTCGGCGCGGATCGTCACCGGGCGCTCGCGGTTGTCGCCCGCATTGCGCGCGATGGTCTGCTTCAGCGCCTCGATGCCCTCGCCCATCACCTCGTCGCTGCCGACATAAAAACGGCCGTCGTGGTCGATCATGATGGTCAGCGCCGGGGCGTTCATGTCGCGATCCTGCGTGCTCGCCTGCGGCAGGGTCACCTGCAGGCGCGAGTGCTGGATGAACGTGCTGGTCAGCACGAAGAACATCAGCAGGGTCAGCAGCACGTCGATCAACGGGATCACGTTGATCTCGAAGTCGTCGCCGCGGCGGTCGTTGCTGATACGCATCGGTGCGCCTCAGCTCGCGCTCGGCGTCGGCGCGCGGCGCGGCCGTACGGGTGCCGCCGCGGCAGGAGTCAGGGTCAGGTCGTCGAGCAAGGCGGTTGCCTGCTTCTCCATCTCCACGCAGTAGCCGGCCACGCGCGAGCGGAAGTAGCGGTGCAGCACATACGCCGGGATGGCCACGGTCAGGCCTGCCGCGGTGCAGATCAGCGCCTCGCCGATGCCGCCGGCCATTCTGGCCGGATCGCCGATGCCGCCGGCCATCACTTCCATGAACATGCGGATCAGGCCGATCACGGTGCCGAACAGGCCCAGCAGCGGGCCGATCAGCGCGATCGTGCCCAGCGTGTTGAGGTAGCGTTCCATCCGGTGGATGACGTGCCGACCGGTGTCCTCGATGCGTTCCTTGATCAGCTCGCGCGGCTGCCGGCGCACGGCCAGCGCGGCGGCCAGCAGCTCGCCCAGCGGCGAACCGCTGGCCAGCGTGTCGAGATGCTTCGGGTCGAGCTGGCCGGAACGCGCCCACTGGCGCACTTCGTCGCCCAGGCCCGGTGGCAGCACCGACTTGCGGCGCAAAGTCCAGCAACGCTCCAGCACGATCGCCAAAGCCACCGCCGAACAGATCAGGATCGGCGCCAGCGCCCAACCGCCAGCCAACAGAATTTCCAGCACTTTTCGACCCCAACGCGCGACCTGACAGGAAGCGCGCATGATAGCAGTCTCGTCCCGCTGTACTGCGGCATGCGTGGCATTCCCCGCCTGACCCGTCACTCGCGCCAGTAGCGCGCCTGCCGCTGGCGCCAGCCCGGTTCGCGCCGCGGCGGCGCGTCGGCGGGAAAATTCAGCGCGATCGCGCCCTGCCTGGCCGTATCGAACACCGGCACGTGGGCAGCGGCGTAACGCGCCAGCACCTCCGGCTTCGGGTGGCCGAAGCGGTTGCGCCAGCCTGCCGACACCACGGCCAGCGGCGGTCGCACCGCGGCGATGAAGGCGGCGCCGGACGAGGTCTTGCTGCCGTGGTGCGGCACCAGCATCACCGGCGGTGGCCCGGGGCCGAGTGCCGCCGCCACCGGCGGCTCCATCTTCGAACTGATGTCGCCGGTCAGCAGCAGGCGCCCGCCACGGCCCTCGACCAGCAGCACGCAGGAACTGTCGTTGTCGCGGTCGCCCGCGCCGCGGATCGGATTCAGCACGCGAAAGCGCACGCCATCCCACTGCCATGCCTGCCCGGCCACGCATTGCTGCATCGGCACGCGCATCCGCGACGGCTCGCCGGCATAGCGTTGCGCGTCAGGGAAGGCGTCGGCGACCACCTCAGCGCCGCCGGCATGGTCGTTGTCGCCATGGCTGATCATCAGCATGTCCAGCCGGCTGATGCCCAGCGCGTGGATCGACGGCAACACCACCGCCTCGCCCAGGTCGAAGCCGGACGGGTAACGCGCGCCGGCGTCATAGACCAGCACGTGGTCGCGGGTGCGCAGCAGCACCGACAAGCCCTGCCCCACGTCCAGCACCCACACTTGGAAGGCGCCCTCCGCCGGCCGCGGCAACGGCGGCCACAGCAGCGGCAGGAACAGCAGCAGGCCGAACCCGCGCAACGGCACGCCGCGCGGCAGGAACAGCCACAGCGCGCCGAGCACGGCCAGCAGCAGCGCGTACGGCTGCATCGCGGGCAGATACCAGTGCGCGCCGGGCCACCTCGCCATCTGTTCCAGCAGCCACCATTGCGCATGCGCGATCCACGCGGCCAGCCACAACACCGGCGCGGCCAGCGGCGGGCACAGGCCCAGCAGCAGCATGCCGAGCAAGGCGCACGGCACGATCACGAAGCTGACCACGGGCACCGCGATCAGGTTCGACAACGCGCCCACCAGCGAAGCCTGGCCGAAGAACCACAAGGTCAGCGGCAACAACGCCACCGTCATCACCAGCTGCCCGGCCGACAGCTCGTGCAGGAACGCGCGCAGGCCGCGGCCGCGCGACTGCAGGCACAGCATCAGGAACGCCACGCCGACGAACGACAGCCAGAAACCTGCCGCCAGCACCGCCAGCGGATCGACCAGCAGGATCGCGATCATCGCCAGCGCCAGCGATTGCGCGCCGCTGCTGCCGCGACGGCTGCAGCGCGCCAACGCCACCACCGCGATCATCAGCAGGGTGCGCACCGTGGGCAGGCCGAAGCCGGCCAGCGCGCTGTACATTGCGGCCACCAGCAACGCCGCCGCGGCCTGCGCCTGCGGCCGCGGCCACCACAGGCCCAATCGCGGCCACAACGCGTAGACCAGCAGCGCCAGCCACACGCCGAATACCGCCGCCACGCCGACGTGGAAGCCGGAAATCGCGATCAGGTGCGACACGCCGTTCGCGCGCGCCACCGCCCAGTCCTGCTGTTGCAGCCCGCGCGTGTCGCCGACCGTGAACGCCTGCAGCAAGGCCGCATCATGCCGATCGCGCACCCGCGCCGCGATGCCGCGGGCCACCGCGTCGCGCACCCCGTCGACACACCAGCGCGCGCCGGCCAGCGGCGCGTTGTCGGGATCGTCGCGTACGTAGCCGGTGGCGACGATGCCGCGCTCCAGCGCCGAACGCTCGCTGTCGGCACCACCGGGATCGAGCAGCCCGCGCGGTCGCTTCAGGCGTAACGACAGGCGCCAGCGCGAACACGGCCGCAGCGGCGGCGCGCCGTCGTACCAGGACACCGTGACGCGACCGCGCAGCGCAACCGGCTGGCCGTCCAGCGTCGCCTGCTGCACCTGCAGCGTGAAGCGGCTGGCATCCGGGTGCGCCAGCGGCAGGTCGGCGATCGTGCCGACGACCACGAAATCGCGCCCTTCCAACGCGCGCGGCAACCGCGCGTCCATCGCCACGCCACCGCGCCATGCCGCCCACACGATGCCGAACAGCAGCCAGGCCAGCCAGCGCCAGCGCGGGCAACGCCAGGCCAGCCACGCAGCCGCCAGCAGCAACAGGGCCAGGCTCCAATGCGGCGGCAACTGCGGCAACCACTGCACCAGCAGCACGCCGGCCAGCAAGGCCGACGCCGCCGTGATCGCCCCCAGTCGCGCCATGTCGCGTGCCCCGTTCCATCCTGGAAGTCCGAGCCTAGCGTGGTAGCGGCAGCGACGAAGATGAAAAACGTGTAGGCGCGCGCCGGGGAGTGCGGGATCGGTCCCCTCCCCTGTGTAGCAGGGGAGGGCTAGGGAGGGGTCGCTCTTGACCTTTCCCGCAAGCTCGCACTATCTCCCCGTCTGCAGAGAGGGCAGAGCGTCAGGCCTTCGGGCTTTCCTGCAGCACGCCGTTGTGCAGCACCAGGGTTCGGTCCATCTTCGCCGCCAGGTGCGGGTCGTGGGTGACCAGCACGAAGCTGGTGCCGATCTCGCGGTTGAGTTCCAGCATCAGCGCGTAGACCTGCGCGGCATTGCCCTCGTCGAGGTTGCCGGTGGGCTCGTCGCCGAGCACGCAGGCCGGCTTGGTCACCAGCGCGCGCGCCACCGCGCAGCGCTGGCGCTCGCCGCCGGACAGCTCGGACGGCTTGTGATGCGTGCGCCCGCCCAGGCCGACCCGTTCCAGCAAGGCCCCCGCCTGGCGTTCCGCCTCGGCGATCGCGGTGCCGCGGATCAGCAGTGGCATGCACACGTTCTCCAGCGCGGTGAACTCGGGCAGCAGGTGGTGGAACTGGTAGATGAAACCGAGCGAGCGGTTGCGCACGCGGCCGCGCTCGGCGTCGGACAGCTTCGACAGCACGCGGCCATCCACTTCCACCTCGCCGGCGGTCAACGTGTCGAGCCCGCCGATGATGTGCAGCAAGGTGCTCTTGCCCGAGCCGGAAGCACCGACGATCGCCATCGTCTCGCCGCGCTTCAGGGTGAAGTCGACGTCGCCCAGCACTTCGGTGCGCAAGCCGCCTTCGTCATAGGTCTTGGCGACGTGGCTGGCGCGCAGCACGTTTTCGGTCGTGGAATTCATGACGGCCTTATTCATAGCGCAGCGCCTGCGCCGGCTGCGTGCGCGAAGCGCGCCACGCGGGGTAGAGGGTGGCCAGCAGCGAGAACGCGAAGGTCAGCAGCGCGGTCCAGCCCACGTCGTGCCAGTCCAGTCGGCTCGGCACCTCGCTGATGTAGTAGACGTCCGGCGACAGGAAGGTGACGTGGAAGGTGTGCTCGATCCACTTGATGATGCCTGGCAGCTTCCACGACAGCAGCGAGCCGAAGCCCACGCCGAACCCGATCCCCACGAAACCCACCAGCACGCCCTGCACCATGAACATGCCCATGATGCTGCGCGGCGTGGCGCCGAGCGTGCGCAGGATCGCGATGTCGGCCTGCTTGTCGGTGACCAGCATCATCAGCATCGAGATCAGGTTGATCACCGCCACCAGGATGATCAGCGACAGGATGATGAACATCACCATCTTCTCCATCGACAGCGCGGCGAACAGGTTCGCGTTGGTGTCCATCCAGGTCTGCACCCGGTAGACCTGGCCGAGCTGATCGGCCAGTTCGGTGGCGACCGGGCGCGCGTTGAACAGGTCGTCCAGGCGCAGGCGGATGCCGGTGGGGCCGCTCAAGTCGTTGAGTTTCTCGGCGTCGCTCATGTTGACCAGGGCCAGGCCGGAGTCGAACTGCTCCATGCCCAGCTCGAACGTGCCCACCACGTGGAAGCTGCGCATCCGCGGCACGCTGCCCATCGGCGACGCGCGCAGCTGCTGCACTGCCATGGTGACCCGGTCGCCGACCGTGACGCCGAGCGTCATCGCCAGCTCGCGGCCCAGCACGATGTTCCAGCTGCCCGGGGTCAGTTCGCTGAGCTTGCCCTCGAGCATGTGCTTGTCGATGTCGACGACCTTCGGTTCCTGCGTCGGCTCGACGCCGCGCACCAGCGCGCCGCTGGAGCGCCGCGCCAGCAGCATCGCCTCGCTCTCCACGTACGGCGCGGCGCCCAGCACGTGCGGGTTGGCCTCGGCGATCTGCAATGCACGCGGCCAGTCCTGCACGCTCTCGCCGATGCCGGACACGGTGGCGTGCGAAATCGCGCCGAGGATGCGCGAACGCATCTGGTAGTCGAAGCCGTTCATCACCGACATCACCGTGATCAGCGCGACCACGCTGATCGCGATGCACACGATCGACACGGTGGAGATGAACGAGATGAACTGGTTGCGTCGCTTGGCGCGGGTGTAGCGCAGGCCGATAAAGAGTTCGAGCGGTCGAAACATGGGCGGGTCGCTTGTCGAGAGTCGCAGGGCAGGCCGCCCGGTCGTCCATTATCAGGTATTCGGTCAGACCGCGCTGCGTTGGCGAAGTTGCCGGCCGATCACAGGCGCGGCACGGCTTCGCCCGGCTGGATCGTGGCCAGGCGCATGCGCAGGCGTCGGCGGATGTCCGCATCGCTGTTGTCCGGCGCCAGCAGCAGCATCTGCACGCCACGCTCCGCCGTCCGCAGACGCAGCAGCACGAACGCGCCAAGCACCCGGAACGAGGCCAGCGTGGCCGGCACGTCCTCGTGGTCGGCCAGGCGCAACGTCCAGGCATCGTCGGCACTCCAGCCGGCCGCCGCGATCGGGTTTGTGGCCACGCGGCGAAGCGCATGCCAGGTCGCCAGCGACACGGTTATCACGAGCAGCAGCTTCAGCCACGCAGCCAGCGCACTCAGCATCACGGCAAGCACCGCCAGGGCGGCGACCACGATCAATGTTCGCCGCAACAACCGCGACGGCCGGTACTCAAAGCCGATGGCGGGCGCGGATGTCATCGATGATCGCCTGCCAGTCCGTTCGCTCCGGGCGCGCGTGGCCCATCACCCAGTCCCACAGGTCCGGGTCCTGCACGTCGAGCAGTTCGTCGAACGCCTGTTGCTGCGCTTCGTCCGCGTCGGCAAAGCGCTCGTCCAGCCAGCCGCCGAACAAGGCGTCCAGTTCGCGGGTGCCGCGGCGAGTGCGCCAGCGCAGGCGCTTGATGCGGGCTTCATCCATAGATCAAATCGCGCGAAGCGCCTCCATGGCCTCCTCTCCCCGCCGGGGAGAGGATTGAGGTGAGGGGACACTCTTGCGCAAGGCCATCATCAAAAAAACCTCTTCGATCAACTTCCGCGCGAGCACCGGCCCCTCACCCTGCCCTCTCCCCGATGGGGAGAGGGGATACTGTGTCGCCGCCGCGCGGCGACAGCTGCCTTTATGCCGAACGCCGCTCCACCATCAGCTTCTTGATCTCGGCAATCGCCTTGGCCGGATTGAGACCCTTCGGGCAGGTGCGCGTGCAGTTCATGATGGTGTGGCAGCGGTACAGCTTGAACGGATCTTCCAGGTCGTCCAGACGCTCGCCGGTGGCTTCGTCGCGGCTGTCCACGATCCAGCGGTAGGCCTGCAGCAGGATCGCCGGGCCGAGGTACTTGTCGCCGTTCCACCAGTAGCTGGGACAGCTGGTCGAGCAACACGCGCACAGGATGCACTCGTACAGGCCGTCGAGCTTCTTGCGTTCCTCCGGCGACTGCAGGCGTTCTCGATCCGGCGCCGCGCTCTCGGTGCGGATCCACGGCTTGATCGAGGCGAACTGCGCGTAGAAGTGGGTCAGGTCGGGAATCAGGTCCTTCACCACCGGCATGTGCGGCAGCGGGTAGATCTTCACGTCGCCGCTGGCGACGCTGTCGATCGCGCAGATGCAGGCCAGCGTGTTGGTGCCGTCGATGTTCATCGCGCACGAGCCGCAGATGCCTTCGCGGCAGGAACGGCGCAGGGTCAGCGTGGGATCGATCTCGTTCTTGATCTTCAGCAGCGCGTCCAGAACCATCGGACCGCACGCGGCCAGGTCGACCTCGTAGGTGTCGATGCGCGGGTTCTGTCCGTCATCCGGCGACCAACGATAGATGCGGAAGGTGCGCGGCTTCTTCGCATCCTTGGCCGGATAGTGCTTGCCCGGCTGGATCTTTGAATTCTTCGGTAGCGAAAACTCTGCCATGTGCTGAACCCTTCGACTTTCTGCAGGAGGGCTTGCGCCCCGACCGTACAACCAATGATGTTCCTGCCACGCTGCGGCCACCGCCGCAGCCGTGGGTCAGTAGACGCGCTTCGCCGGCGGCACGGCTTTGACCTCATCGGTCATCGGATTCATGTGCACCGGGCGGAAATCGAAGCGCGACTTGCCTGCCGCGTCGATCCACACCAAGGTGTGCTTCATCCAGTTCGCGTCATCGCGCTCGGGGAAGTCCTCGCGCGCATGCGCACCGCGGCTCTCCGGGCGCTGCTCGGCCGCATGCATGGTGGCCACCGCCTGCGCCAGCAGATTGGACAGCTCCAGCGTTTCGACCAGGTCGGAGTTCCACACCAGCGAGCGGTCGCTGACCTTGACGTCCTTGAACATGTCAAACACTTCGGAAATCTTCTGCCGGCCTTCGGCCAGCGTCTCGCCGGTGCGGAACACCGCCGCGTCCTTCTGCATCGTGCGCTGCATCTCGGCACGGATCTTCGCCGTCGGCGTGCTGCCGTTGGCGTTGCGCAGCGCGTCGAAACGCGCCAGCGACTTGTCCAGCACGTTCGTCGGCAGATCCTTGTGCGCCGCGCCCGGTTCGATCAGCTCGGCGCAGCGATGCGCCACGGCACGGCCAAACACCACCAGGTCGAGCAGCGAGTTCGAGCCCAAACGGTTGCCGCCGTGCACCGACACGCAGGCCGCTTCGCCGATCGCGAACAGGCCCGGCACGAGCGCGTCGACGTCGTCGCCGCGCTTCTGCACCACTTCGCCGTGATAGTTGGTCGGGATGCCGCCCATGTTGTAGTGCACGGTGGGAATGACCGGGATCGGCTCCTTGGTCACGTCGACGCCGGCGAAGATGCGCGCCGACTCGGCGATGCCCGGCAGCCGCTCGTGGATGACCTCGGGGCCGAGGTGCATCAGGTTGAGATAGATGTGGTCCTTGTGCTCGCCGACGCCGCGGCCTTCGCGGATCTCGATCGTCATCGCGCGGCTGACCACGTCGCGCGAAGCCAGGTCTTTCGCGCTGGGCGCGTAGCGCTCCATGAAGCGCTCGCCGGCGGAGTTGGTGAGGTAGCCGCCTTCGCCGCGCACCCCTTCGGTGATCAGGCAGCCGGCGCCGTAGATGCCGGTGGGATGGAACTGCACGAACTCCATGTCCTGCAGCGCCAGGCCTGCGCGCAGCACCATGCCGCCGCCGTCGCCGGTACAGGTGTGCGCCGAGGTGGCGCTGAAGTAGGCGCGGCCGTAACCGCCGGTCGCCAGTACCACGGCCTGGCCGCGGAAGAAGTGCAACGTACCCTCGTTCATGTCCAGCGCCAGCACGCCGCGGCAAACGCCGGCTTCGTCGAAGATCAGGTCGATCGCGAAGTATTCGATGAAGAACGTGGCGTCATGCGCCAGCGCCTGCTGGTACAGCGTGTGCAAAATCGCGTGGCCGGTGCGGTCGGCCGCGGCGCAAGTGCGCTGCGCGGTGCCCTTGCCGTAATGCGTGGTCATGCCGCCGAACGGACGCTGGTAGATCTTGCCCTCGTCGGTGCGCGAGAACGGCACGCCGTAGTGTTCCAGCTCGATCACCGCTTCCGGCGCGTGCTTGCACATGTACTCGATCGCGTCCTGGTCGCCGAGCCAGTCGCCGCCCTTGACGGTGTCGTAGAAGTGGAAGCGCCAGTCGTCTTCGCCCATGTTGCCGAGCGCGGCGGAAATGCCGCCCTGCGCCGCCACCGTATGCGAGCGAGTGGGAAAGACCTTGGTGATGCACGCGGCCTTGAGGCCCTTCTCGGCCAGGCCGAACGTGGCACGCAGGCCGGCGCCGCCGGCGCCCACCACGATCACGTCATACAGATGTTGCTGAACCTTGTAGCTTTCCATGAAATCCCGGCCTCGCGTCTTGTCTTATGGGGTCAGCGCAATGCGCAGCACGGCAAGCACGCCAGCCAGCGCGCCCAGCACCGCGAGGAACTTGATCGCCACCATCAGCGCGACTTCCTTCCAGCGGGTATGCACGTAGTCCTCGATCACCACCTGCAGGCCAAGCACGGCATGCCAGAACATGGTGAGCACGAACACGATCAGCAGCAGCGCGTTCCACGGCTTCGCCACGGCGGCGCGCGCGGTGGCGTAGTCGGCGTGCAGCAGGCACAGCACGGTGACCACGAACCAGACGCCCAGCAGCACCAGTGCCGCCGCGGTCACCCGCTGGGTCCACCAGTGACCCACGCCGGACTGCGACGAGCCCAGGCCGCGGGCGATCTTCAGCGGGTTGCGGCGGTCTTTCACGACAGCATCCTTGGCGCTCATGCCGCACCTCCGGCCATCCATACATAAGCCCACACCAGCACCGTAAGCACGATGCTGCCGGCGACCGACAGCCAGCTGGAACGGATGAACTGGGGAATTTCGTAACCGAGGCCGGCATCCTGCACCAGGTGCCGGATGCCGTTGCACAGGTGATAGAACAGCGACCAGCTCCAGCCGAGCAGCAGGATCAGCCCGACCGGACTGCCGATGACGCCCTTGAAGTGATTGAAGCTCTCCTCACCGGCCGCCAGATGCAGCAGGCCGCAGACCACCAGCAAGGTGCCGACAGCCAGCGCGATGCCGGTGGCACGGTGCGTGATGGAGGTCATCATCTGCACCTGCTTCTTGTAGATCTGCAGATGCGGGGAGAGCGGTCGTTGCGTATCTGCCATGGCGGCTATCCTGTGTGGAATCGCTGATGTCCATGCCGCACCTTCCCCTGCCCTGATACGAAACGGCGGCAAGCGCCGTTACGGTCGTTCAGAAGTCGATACAGCGCCCGTTCTTTTCCCAATCACCATAACGCGTGGGATCGGGGGCCGGCCGCTCCCCTGGCTCCTTGTCCGCCGCCGGGCCGACAGGCACGGCGGTTGTTCCCGTCGAAACGGAAGCAGGTGTGGACTCGGCGGGAGATAAGGTATCGGACATGGTTTTTGTAAGCCGACAAAGGTTAATACTTGCGGCAGTGCAGTACAACCATACGCCATGCTCCAGCGAAGCCGCGACTGCCGCATCGCACTTGTGCCCGACGCCCCCTGCCCCCAACTCTGGCTGACTCATGCCGACATACCATCCTGCCGAAACCCTGTTGATCGAAGGCCCCGACGCGACGACTTTCGCGCATGCGCAGTTCAGCAGCGCAGTCACCTCGCTCGCCACCGGCCAGTGGCAATTCAGTGCCTGGCTCGATCCGCAAGGGCGCGTGCGCGCATTGTTCCAGCTGGCCCGACTCGCCGACGATCGCTACCTGCTGCTGCTGCGCGGTGGCGTCGCCGCCGCGATGGCCGATGCGCTGCGGCGTTTCGTGTTCCGCTCGAAAGTCAGCGTGACGACACTGCCGCCGCGCATTCTCGCGACCGGCCCGGCACTGCCGCTGCACACGGTCGCCGACGATGGCGAAAGCGTATCGCTCGGCTGCGACACGCACAGTCTTCGCATCATCGCCTCCGGCACGGGCGACGACGCATGGCGTTTGCCGCAGCTGCGTGCGGGCTGGCCGTGGCTGCCGACGCAACTGCTGAATGAACTGTTGCCACCGGCACTGTCGCTGCAACGCCTGCACGCGGCCGCCATCGACAAGGGCTGCTACCCCGGCCAGGAAATCGTCGCGCGACTGCATTTTCGCGGTGGGCACAAGCGGCATCTGCATCGCGTCACTTTGTCGCAAGCAGCAAGTGCCGGCGACACGTTACGCCGCGATGGCCGCGACGTCGGTTGCGTACTCGATGTCATCGCCACGCACGACGGCATCGAGGCACTCGTCGTGTTGAACGACGACGTTGCGACGCAAGACGGCGCCGCACCTGCGCATCCACTCGATGACAACCGCGTGATGAAACTCATCGCGTCATGGCCGGCATGAGTGGTGCTTGTTGCAGTGAAAATATTTCGTGATGGTATTTGTCAACGAATCGTGAGCGTCAGTTAAACTTCGGCACCTCGGCACTTGCCAGCGGCAGATTCCGCCACTAGGCTCCGCCGATCGAATATCGCGGCATCCGAAACACGGGGTGCCGATGTACGCGACGAACCGGATGAATCCGAATCGGCGCGACCCGGCGGCAACAACGCCGGATGGAACACCGCCTCGCAGCCAACGAGTGCGCAGTAGTCGAAGGCAACACGGCCGACGCGGCCGCACAACGCCCGACAACAACCCAATCCCCCGATCGGCCTGAACCGCCGTTCGACTCGCCACAATCCCGTGGCAAAGCGTCTTGGCCACAAGTTTCGGCCACGGCGATTGATCCAGGTGGAACGGCCTGCCCGCCCGTCCACCGCAACGGCGCACGAAGCTGCAATACCGCTTTGCGCGTACAGCACGTTGGAGGCAGAACCATGAAACTTTCCATGCTGTTGTGGCTGACGACACTGATGCCCCAGCCCGTTGCCGACCAGGCCTGCCTGGCCACTACCGTCTACCTCGAGGCGCGCAGCGAATCGACCAATGGCCAGCTTGCCGTGGCGGAGGTGGCGTTGCGCCGCCGCGACCGCGGGCGCTGGGGCGACACCGTGTGCAAGGTGGTGACCTCGCCTCACCAGTTCGCCACGACGACCACGTCCGGCTCGTTCGAGATCACCAACCTGGAAGCCTTCAACAAGGCGTGGCAGGTGGCCGGCATGTCGATCCAGAACTGGCAACTGCCGGTGGCGCAGCGCCGCATGCTGGTGCCGCGCGCCGACCATTTCGCCACGACCGCGATCTCGCCGGCATGGTCGCGCAACCGCCCCAGCGTGACGATCGGCGAACATGCGTTCTACGCGGTGAACTGATCCACGCATCAACGATGAAACAAAAAAGGCCCTCTTTCGAGGGCCTTTCCTTTCTGGACGTCCAGACGTCTTTAATCAGCGCGCGTAGACATGGTCGCCACGCACTTCGACGTAGTCGCCGTTGCGCACGCCGGGGTTCTCGCGTTGGGTCACCGTGGCGTACTGGCCATTGTCCAGCCGCACCACGACGCGCCATGCAGCTTCGCTGCCGCTGTTGCGCTTGCCGACCTGGTTGCCGACGACGCCGCCGGCCACCGCACCGGCCACGGTGGCAGCCTTGCGGCCATCACCCTTGCCGACCTGGTTGCCGAGCACGCCGCCGGCCACCGCGCCGATGATCGCACCCAGCGTGCCGCCATTGCCGCCGCCGTCGGTGTAGACCTGCTGCACCTCCTGCACCACGCCGCAGGCCTGGCAACGCACGTTGCGGTCGCCGTACCCGTAGCCACTGTTCTGCTGTCCCTGGTAGCCGCGGTTGTAATTGCCGTTGTTGCCGTACGGTGCGGTGGCGCAGCCGGCGAGAGCCAAGCCGGCAGTCATCGCGGCGGCCAGGGCGAACTTGCTGGTCAGTGCATTCATGAGGTCACTTCCTTTTTCGGGGGTCGTTTCAGTGAGCGTCGGACACCGCCGTCACGCCTTCCTGTACCTGTACCCGGTCGCCCGGATCGTGGTCCATGCGCACCGTGCGGGTGACGCCGTTGTATTCATAGCGCACGTCGTAGCCGACGATCTTGGTGCTGGTGTTGTTGACGGTTTCGCACTTGCGCTCCACCGACGAGGTCACCTGGGCATGCTGGCGGCTGGCCTGGATGCGGTTGCCGGCATAACCACCGCCGACCGCACCGGCCACCGTGGCCAGCGTCTTGCCCTTGCCGCCACCGACCTGGTTGCCGACGAGGCCACCGACCACCGCACCGATCGCGGTACCGGCGATGCGGTGCTCGTCCTTGGGCGGCGCGGTCTGCGTGACCGTCTCGTCGTGGCAGACCTGCTTCGGGTTGTTCACCGTCGAGCGCACCGGGTCGACGCTGACCACCTTGGCGTACTTGACTCCGGCGTCCGCACTCGCGCTGGCGCCCGCATCGGCGGAAGCGCTGGAAATACCCGCGTCCGCATTGCGGTTGCAGGCCGAGAGGCCGGTCGCGAGTGCCGCCGCGATCGCGATATTGAGTACATTGACTGTCAACCTGTTCATCACAACCCTCTCCTCTGTTTGGTTTGGCGGCGTTGCCGGGCGCCCGATGCGCCTGCGCAATAACCTGCGTAGCCATTGAACCGTTGTCCAACTGAATCGCAGCTAGCTCACGCTCGTTACATTATCTTCACGTAGAAGTCGCGGAACTCTCTGCCAGTGCACGAAAAACGAATCATGCCTCAGCTCGTCGACAGCCACGTCCATCTCGATGACGACGCCTTCGCCGACGATCGCGATGCGGTCATCGAGCGCGCCCGTCAGGCTGGAGTCGGCACGATGGTCGTTCCTGCCGTCGATGCCGGAAGTTGGCCGAAAATTCGCGACCTCTGCGCCCGTCATGCCGGCCTGCATCCCGCCTACGGCTTGCACCCGATGTTCCTGCCTCACCATGCGCCGGAACATGTCGACGCGCTGTCTTTCTGGCTGAACGAAAACCCTCCGGTGGCGGTCGGCGAGATCGGCCTGGACTTCCACGTGGACGGCCTCGATCGTGAACTGCAACGGCACTATTTCCTGCGCCAGCTGCAACTGGCGCGTGAGCACGACCTGCCGGTGATCGTGCATGCCCGCGGCGCGCTGGAGGAAGTCACGCTGACCCTGCGCCGCAGCGGCAATCCACGCGGCGTGGTGCACAGCTTTTCCGGCAGCGAGCAGCAGGCGCAGCAACTGTGGGATCTGGGTTTTCATCTGGGCATCGGCGGCCCGGTGACCTACGAGCGCGCACAGCGCCTGCGCCGGATCGTGGCGCACATGCCGATCGAGTTTCTGCTGCTGGAAAGCGACGCCCCGGACCAGCCCGGCGCCGCCCACCGCGGCGAACGCAACGAGCCGGCCCATGTCGCCGAAGTGCTGCGCTGTATCGCGGCACTGCGCGACGAGTCAGAGGCCGACCTGGCCGCCGCCACCAGCGCCAACGCCCGCCGCCTGTTCCGGCTCGACTGACCATGCCATCCGTCACTTGCACCTGACGATCCAGGTTTGCTATTTTTTAATTCACCAGTGAAATATGAACCAGTGAAATGGCACGCCTGACAAACTGCATCACGATGATGGACGAGGGTGTCGGCCGGGTCAGCCAGATCATCCCGCAAATGCCCGCGCTGGAAGCACGGCTGTGCCGGCTGATGCTGATGCTGGGCGACGACATCGAGGAAGAGCTCGAGTTCAAGCTGAAGCCGCACAAGCTCAACCACAGCGAATTCCTGACCCTGATGATCCTGTACAGCCGTCCGGACGGCAGCTCCACGCCGGGCGAGCTGTGCGAGTACGCCACCCAGGGCGCCACCAACATGACGCGCATCGCCAATGCGCTGGTCAAGCGTGGGCTGATCACCCGCGGCGCCAGCGAGGAGGATCGCCGCCGCGTGCTGATCCGCATCACCCCGGCCGGGCGGCGCTTCGTGCAGAAGATGCTGCCGCCGATGTTTCCCCGCGTCGCCACCATGTTCGCCGGCTTCAGCGACACCGACAAACGCCATCTCGACCGCCTGCTGCGCAAGCTGGCCGGCAACCTCGATCAGCTGGGCGAAAACCGCCGCTCATGAAGGAACTCCCGATGAAGCATGCCCCGCTCCGCGGTCGCACGGCGCTGGCCGCCGCGATCCTGCTGACGCTGGCCGGCTGCGCCGCCGCACCGGCCCGACTCGGCGCCCCCGCGCTGCGCGACGACGTGCCGCTGGCCGGCCTGCAGGCACCCGTCCGCGCCGGCTGGCCGGCCGCCCAGTGGTGGCGCCAGTACGACGACCCGCAACTGGATGGGCTGATGGATCGCGCCATGCAGCAGTCGCCGGACCTGGCGCTGGCGCAAAGCCGCGTGCAGAACGCCGAACAGTCGGCGAAGCTGGCCGCCGCGCAACTCGGGCTGTCGGTCAATGGCAGCGCGCAAGTGTCGCGCCAGCGGATGAGCGACCATGGACTCATCCCCAGCCAGTTCCTCGGCTTCAGCTGGTACAACCAGGCCGACCTTGGCGTGCAGCTGCAGTACGACTTCGACTGGTGGGGCAAGAAGCGCGCGACGATGGAAGCCGCGCTGGACCAGGCCCGCGCCGCCGAGGCACAGCGCAGCGCCGCCGCGCTGGCGATCCAGTACGCCGTCGCCGACACCTACTTCGGCTGGCAGGCCGACCAAGCGCGGTTGCAGCTGGCCGACCAGTTGCTGGCCACGCAACAGCAGTTCACCCATATCGCCGAGCTGCGCGTGCGGCAAGGTGTGGACCTGCCCGACGAGGCGCAGAAAGCCCAGGCCCAGCTCGCCGCGGTGCGCGAGATGCACGTGGCGCTCGACGGCTCGGCGAAGATCCGCCGCGCCGCGCTGGCCTCGCTGCTCGGCGTCGCGCCGGCCGAGCTGCCCGAGCTTCAGGTGCGGCCGCTGCCGGCGATCGAGCGCGGCGTACCGGCGAACGGCGGGCTGGACCTGATCGCGCGCCGCCCCGACATCGCCGCCAGCCGCTGGCAGGTCGAGGCGGCGCTGAAGCAGACCGACGCCGCACGCGCCGAGTTCTTCCCCGACATCAGCCTCACCGCCCTCGCCGGCCTGTCCAGCATCGACATGGGCAAGCTGCTCACCGCCGGCAGCCGCACGTTCGCGCTGACCCCGGCGCTGCACCTGCCGATCTTCAACGGCGGCGCGCTCGAGGCGAACTACGGCGTGAGCAAGGCCCAGCTCGACGCGGCCGTGGCGCAGTACAACAGTACCGTGCTGACCGCGGCGCGCGAAGTGGCGACGCAAGCCTTGAGTGCCGAGCAGGTCGCCGCCCGCCAGCGCGAGCAGCAGGCCCAGCTCGACGCCGACCAGCGGCTGCTGGCGAATGCGCAGGCGCGGGCCCGCCAAGGCGTGCGCGATCTGCGCGAAAGCCTGGCCGCGCAAGCCGCCTTGCTGCAGCAGCGCGACGCCGCGACCCAGCTGCAGGCACAGGCCCTGAGTACCGACCTGACCCTGATCAAGGCGCTCGGCGGCGGCTACCGCGCCGCCGACGAAGCCACCACTTCATCTTCCTCTTCTGTTACCGCCGGAGCCGCCGACCATGAGCGCCACTGAATCCGCCAAGTCCTCCGTCGACAGCAACGACAGCGGCCTGGCCGCGAAGAACCCGGCCAAGCGTCGGCGTGCGCTGCTGATCGTGGCCGGCATCTTCGTCCTGGCCGGATTGTTGTGGTTCCTGCTGTGGTTCTTCGTGCTGTCGACCCGCGTGAAGACCGACAACGCTTACGTCGGCGGCAACCAGGTGGCGATCTCGGCGCAGGTGCCGGGCACCGTGGTGGCGATCCTCGCCGACGACACGCAGCACGTCGAAGCCGGCCAGGTGCTGGTGAAACTGGACAGCACCGACGCCGACACGCGCCTGGCACAGGCGCGCAGCGCGCTGGCCCAGGCCGTGCGCGGCGTGCGCCAGCAGACCAGCTCGGCGACCAGCGCCGACGCCCAGGTCGTCGCGGCCCGGCTCGACCTGAAAAAAGCCGAGGCCGACCTGCAGCGCCGCCTGCCGCTAATCGCCGCCCAGGCCGAATCGCCGGAGATCGTGCAGCATCTGCGCGACGGCGTGGAGCAGGCGCGCGCTGCGGTGAACGCCGCCGAGGCGCAGGCCGCCGCCGCGCACGCCGCGATCGAAGGCACCGACGTGGCGCAGAACCCGGTGGTGATGCAGGCCCGCGCGAATTTTCGCGCCGCCTGGGTCGCCGCCCAGCGCAACGCGATCTACGCGCCGGTATCCGGCTACGTGGCCGAGCGCAGCGTGCAACTGGGCAACAGCGTGCAGCCGGGCCAGCGGCTGATGACCGTGGTGCCGCTGCACGACCTGTGGATCGACGCGAATTTCAAGGAAAGCCAGCTGCGCCACATCCGCATCGGCCAGCCGGCAAGCGTGGTGTCCGACCTGTACGGCGGCGACGTGGAGTACCACGGCAAGGTGATCGGCCTGGGCGCCGGCACCGGCAGCGTGTTCTCGCTGCTGCCGGCGCAGAACGCCACTGGCAACTGGATCAAGGTGGTGCAGCGCGTGCCCGTGCGCATCGCGCTGGACAACAGGGAACTGGACAAGCACCCGCTGCGCATCGGCCTGTCCACCGACGTCACCGTCGACATCCGCCATGACCAGGGCAGCGTGCTGCCCGACACGTCGACGCCGCAGCCGGTGGCGCAGACCGACGTCTACGACCAGATGGCCAGCAAGGCCGACGCGGAAGCCGAGCGGATCATCCGCGCCAACCTGCCCCACGTCACCGCCGCGAACTGAGCCGGACCACCATGGCCGCCACGCCGAACGACGCCGCACCCGACGCCACGCTGAAGCCGCTGCACGGCGCCCCGCTGGCGTTGCTCACCATCGCCGTCGCGTTCAGCACCTTCATGGAGGTGCTGGACATGACGATCGTCAACGTCGCGGTGCCACACATCGCCGGCAGCCTCGGCGTGAGCCCCAGCGAAGGCACCTGGACGATCAGTTCGTACGCGCTGGCCAGCGCGATCATGCAGCCACTGACCGGCTGGCTGGCGCGCCGTTTCGGCGAGGTGAAGACCTTCGTCGGTTCGGTGCTGATGTTCGTGATCTTTTCGATGCTGTGCGGCCTGGCCACCAGCATGCCGATGCTGGTGATCGGTCGCCTGCTGCAGGGCGCCGGCTCCGGCCCGATGGTGGCGTTGTCGCTGACCTTGCTGCTGTCGAACTATCCGAAGGAGAAACAGGGCATCGCGCTGGCGCTGTGGGCGATGACCGTGGTGGTGGCGCCGATCTTCGGGCCGATCCTGGGCGGCTGGCTGACCGACAATTTCTCGTGGCCGTGGATCTTCTACATCAACCTGCCGGTCGGGCTGGCAGCGGCGGTGGTCACCTGGGGCCTGCTGCGCAAGCGCGAGACGAAGACCTTCAAGGCGCCGATCGACATGGTCGGCCTGGCCCTGCTGGTGATCGGCGTGGGCGCGCTGCAGTTCATGCTGGACAACGGCAACGACCACGACTGGTTCTCCTCGCCGATGATCCTCACCCTCGGCCTCATCGCGCTGGTCTGCCTCACCTTCCTGATCGTGTGGGAACTGCACGCGAAGCATCCGGTGGTCGACCTGTCGCTGTTCAAGCAGCGCAACTTCACCGTCGGCGTGGTCAGCCTGTCGCTGGGCATGTTCGCGTTCTTCGGCATCAACGTGGTGTTCCCGCTGTGGCTGCAGATCACCCTGGGCTACACCGCCACCTGGGCCGGCCTGGCCACCGCGCCGGTCGGCGTGCTGGCGTTCCTGATCGCGCCGATCCTGGGCAAGAACATGCACAAGCTGGACTTGCGCGCGGTGGTGACGTTCGCGTTCCTGGTCTTCGCCGGCACCGCGTACTGGTTTTCCACCTTCGACAGCTCCGCCTCGTTCTCCACCCTGGTGGTGCCGCGCTTCGTGATGGGTCTGGCGATCCCGTGTTTCTTCATTCCATTGAACCAGGTCTACTTGTCCGGCCTGCCGGTGGATCAGATCGCCAGCGCCTCGGGCCTGTCCAACTTCTGCCGCACGATCGGCTCGAGCGTATCCACCGCGATCATGGTGACCATGTGGCAGCACCGCGGCGAATCCCACCACGCCACGCTGACCGAATACGTCAGCCCCGGCCATCCGGCGACTACCGAGTTCATCGGCCAGTTGTCGCATGGCGGGCTGTCGCACACGCAAAGCCTGGGCCTGATCGACCAGTTGCTGACGCGCGAGGCGCTGACCCTGGCGGTGAACGACGTGTTCTGGGCTTGCGCGATTCTGTTCGTGCTGCTGATTCCGGTGCTGTGGTTCGCCAAGCCGCCGTTCGGCAGCGCGGGCGGCGCGGTCGGTCACTAAGAGCCTGCTCATGATCTTCAAGTACCCCGCGCCGGGAGCTGTTTGCGCGCAGGACAAGGAAGAACGAAGGAGTGGACATCCGTCCACGACTGAGTGATGACGCCGGCATGCGGGCAAACAGACCCGGCCCTTCGGGTTGCCATCGAGTGGCCGCCATGCGGCAGCGCGCGGCTTGGCCTGCCAGTCAGGCAGGCGCTGCGCCACGCACTACCACCTGGCGGCCACTCGATGACAACGCGGGGTACTTGAAGATCATGAGCAGGCTCTTAAATTGCTGCAGCCGCCGGCTGCAGCATGAACACCCGGGCCACGACTGGTGCGGCGCAATATCTTCTGCTAGCGTTCGCCGCATGGCACAAACAAAACGCACCATCAAGAAGTACCCGAACCGGCGTCTCTACGACACGGAGATCTCCAGCTACATCACGCTGGAAGAGGTTCGCCAGCTGGTCCTGGATAACGAGGACTTCGAAGTCCGCGACGCCAAGAGCGGCGAGGATCTGACCCGTTCGGTCCTGCTGCAGATCATCTCCGAGCACGAAGACAAGGGGCAGCCGATGCTGTCGCCGCAGTTGCTCAGCCAGATCATCCGCTTCTACGGCGATTCGCTGCAGGGCTTCATGGGACCCTACCTGGAGCGCAGCCTGCAGGTGTTCCTGGACCAGCAGACGCAGTTCCGCAGCCAGCTCAACAGCCTGATGGGGCAAACCCCCTGGAACACACTGAACGACCTGACCGAACGCAACATGGCCGCGTTCCAGGCCATGCAGCGCGGGCTGATCGACACCGCCGCCCAGGTGATCCCGACCCCGGGCGCCGGCAGTCGCGGCGGCAAGAAATCCGGCTGATTCCAGCCCGGCCGACGGCGCGCATCGACGCACCGTCCGTCTGTTTCCCGATCCGATCGCTGCAGCACAGCACGTGCTGCCTTGCGGCATGATCAAGCCATTGGATACACAGCCATGAGCCATTCCGCCCTACCCAAGCGCGTCGCCCTGGTCACCGGCGGCATCGGCGGCCTCGGCACGGAAATCTGCCGCCAGCTGGCCCGGGCCGGCCGCCGGGTGATCGCCCTGGACCTCGCTTCGCGGGAGGAGCGCGTGGCCGCATTCCACGCCGAAACCGCCGATTTCGGCGATACCATCGCGTTCGAGCCGGTCGATGTCAGCGACTTCGACAGCTGCCAGCAGCTGGTCGCGCGCATCGAGCAGCAGCACGGCAGCGTCGACGTCCTGGTCAACGCCGCCGGCATCACCCGCGACGCCAGCCTGCGCAAGATGACGCCGCAGCAATGGCACGAGCTGATGCGGGTGAACCTGGATGGCGTGTTCAACATGTGCCGCAACGTGGTCGAAGGCATGACCGCGCGCGGCTTCGGCCGCATCGTCAACATCAGCTCGGTCAACGGCCAGACCGGCCAGTTCGGGCAGACCAACTATTCCGCCGCCAAGGCCGGCGTGCACGCCTTCGGCATGGCGTTGGCGCGCGAGACCGCGCGCAAGGGCGTCACCGTCAACACCGTGTCGCCCGGTTACTGCGACACCCCGATGGTCGCCGCCGTCTCCGCCGACATCCGCGCCCAGATCGTCGCCGACATTCCGATCGGCCGGCTCGGTTCGCCCGCCGACATCGCCCGCGCGGTGGTCTTCCTCAGCGCCGACGATGGCGGCTACATCACGGGCGCCAACCTGCCGGTGAATGGCGGCTACTTCATGAGCTTCTGAGCCGGGCACGGCTTGGCCCCCGGAGCACTTCCGGGTAGCGCCGATATACGAAATATGGTCATTGACCAGGACTGGGGCGAGGCGTAGTTTCCTGCGATCCGGTCGCCGATCTGTCCTGGGGGGGACTTCCCGCGACCGGGCCGCAAGACGTACCACCACCGGGGAAACCGGCCTGGGACGTCTTTCCAGTCACACTAGGGAGGGGAAACACTGATGATGCACAAACCACTTGTCGTTGCGCTGTTGGGCGCTATCGGCCTGGCCGCCATGTCCGATGCCGGTGCCGCCACGCACACGCGCGTTCAGGCCCAATCCATGGGCAAGATCGCGCCCGCAGCCCTCGCCAGCCGCATCGGTCTGGATGCCGATGCCTCGTTGTCGCCGCGCCTGCAGGCACGTACCGCCCACGGAACCCTCAAAACCCGTGAGCAACAGACTTTCCGCGGCGTGCCCGTATACGGCCGCAGTGTCGCGGTGGAACGCGACGGCAGCGGCAACGTACTCGGCGTCAGCGGCGAGATCTCGCGCGGGATCGGCCACGACATCAGCTCGGTCGCCCCCGCCATCAGCGGCGCCCGCGCGACCGCCCTCCTGCGCGCGCACGCCGGCCTTCTACCGCTCGGCATCGGCGTCAACGGCATCCAGGACAGCGACATCCAGAGCGCGAAGAGCGAGCTGTACGTCTACGCCGAAGGCAACCGCGCGCGTCTCGCCTACGTCACGTCGTTCTTCGTCGATCGTAACGGCGCGCCGACGCGCCCGATGGCAATCATCGACGCCAACACCGGGGAAGTGATCCAGTCCTGGGAAGGCCTCACCACCAAGGGCAAGCCGGGTGGTGGTGGCGGCGGCACCGGCACTCCCGCCCTCGCCACCGGCGCCGGCGGCAACCTGAAGACCGGCCAGTACTTCTACGGCACCGACTATGCGGCGCTCGCCGTCACCCAGTCCGGCTCTACCTGCACCATGCAGAATCCGGACGTGGCGACCAACAACATGGCCGGCAGCACGCGCCGCGGCACGCTGTGGAGCTTCATCTGCCCGAACAGCAGCGGCGATGCCGCAAACGGCGCGTATTCGCCGATCAACGACGCGCACCACTTCGGCAGCGTCGTGCACGACATGTACAACAGCTGGCTCGGCGCGCCGCCGCTGAGCTTCTCGCTGGTGATGAACGTGCACTACGGCCGCAACTACGAGAACGCGTTCTGGAACGGCTCGTCGATGAACTTCGGTGACGGCGCCAGCTACTTCTATCCGCTGACTTCGCTGGACGTCACCAGCCACGAGATCAGCCACGGCTTCACCGAACAGAACTCCAACCTGCAGTATTCCGGCCAGTCCGGCGGCATGAACGAGGCGTTCTCGGACATGGCCGGCGAAGCCGCCGAATACTTCGACCGCGGCCACAACGACTGGCTGGTGGGTGCGGAGATCATCAAGAACGGCACCGCGCTGCGCTGGATGTGCACGCCGACGCTGGACGGCGGCTCGATCGACAACGCGGCGAACTACACCAGTTCGCTGGACGTGCATTACTCCAGCGGCGTCTACAACAAGGCGTTCTGCACGCTGGCGAAGTCGTCGAACTGGAATACGAAGAAGGCCTTCGAGGTCTTCGCGCACGCCAACGCGATGTACTGGACGGCGACCTCCACGTTCAACGCCGGCGCCTGCGGCGTGGAATCCGCGGCAGACGACTACGGCTACTCGCGCAGCGACGTGGTGGCGGCGTTCAACGCCGTCGGCGTGACCTGCCAGTAAGCAACAAGGAAGTACGTGGAAAAGAAGGGCCGGCCCGCCAGGGTCGGCCCTTCTCGTTGCTGCCGAGAAAACCGCGGCATCCACACCGGATTCGCCGGCATCGGACACCAACCACCCACCCGGCAGCGCTCTTGCGGCACGAAATGGATCGCCCGGGATTGCAGTCCCGCTTCGCTTGCGGAACAGTGAGCAGATTCCCCTCACGGACCGCAGCATGGCGCAGCAACCCATCACCCTCATTGGCGGCGGTCTGGTCGGCGCGTTGCTGGCGCAACAGCTGGCGCGACGCGGCTTCGCGGTCGAGGTTTTCGAGAAACGGCCTGATCCGCGGCTGGCCGGCTTTCTGGGCCGCTCCAGCGCATCCTGCGCCCGCGGCACTCGTCCATCCATGGACAGCGGTGGCCGCTCGATCAACCTGGCGCTGGCCGAACGCGGGCTGCAGGCGCTGCGCACGGCCGGCCTGGCCGACGACGTGCTGCAGCGCGCGGTGATGATGCGCGGACGCATGGTGCACGACCGCGACGGCAACAGCGGCCTGCAGCGCTACGGCGTGGACGACAGCGAGGTGATCTGGTCGGTCTCGCGCGGCGCGCTGAACATGCTGCTGCTGGATGCGGCCGAGGCGGTCGGCGTGCGCTTTCATTTCGGCCAGTCGCTGGTCGGCGCCGACTTCGGGCGGCAGCGCATCCGGCTCGCCGACGAGGCTGGCGTGGAGCGCGAACTGGATGTCGGCCTGCTGGTCGGCGCGGACGGCGCCGGCTCCGCGGTGCGCGCGGCAATGAACGAGCATGCGCCGTTGGGCGAGCGGATCGAGTCGCTCGGCCACGGCTACAAGGAACTGGAAATTCCGCCGGCCAGCCAGTTGCCGGCCGCGGTGCTGCAGCTCAGCGGCGGCCGCGACCAGTTCGCGCTGGAGCCGCACGCGCTGCACATCTGGCCGCGCGGCGGCTACATGTGCATCGCACTGCCGAATACCGAAGGCAGCTTCACCGTCACGCTGTTCCTGCCGGCGCAGGGCGCCGCGCCGAGTTTCGCCACCCTGCCCGATGCCACGGCCGCGGCTGCATTCTTCCGCGAACAGTTCCCGGGCCTGCCGCCGCTGATCCCGCGCTTCGACGAGGATTTCGACAGCCATCCGGTCGGCACGCTGTCCACGCTGTACCTCGACCGCTGGCATCTGGGCGGCCGCGCGCTGCTGCTGGGCGACGCCGCGCACGCGATCGTGCCGTTCCACGGCCAGGGCATGAATTGCGGCTTCGAGGACACCGTGGTGCTGGCGAACCTGCTGGCCGAGGCGCCGGACGACAGCGCCGACGTGTTCGCCGAATTCCAGCGCGTGCGCCAGCCGAACGCCGACGCGATCGCCGCGATGGCGCTGGAAAACTACGTCGAGATGCGCGACTCGGTGGTCGACCCGCACTACCTGGCCAAGCGCGAACTGGGTGCACTGCTGGCGCAGCGCTTGCCCAGCCACTACATGGCGCGTTATCGCCTGGTGACCTTCACCCATGTGCCCTACGCCTACGCACTGGAACGCGGGCGCGCGCAGGACGCCTTGCTGGAACGGCTGCTGGGCGGGGTAAACCAGGTGGCCGATGTCGACCCTGATGCCGCGGTGCAACTGTTCCAGTCCAGCCTGCCGCCCCTGCCGGAGCTTCGCCATGGATGAATTGCTGCGTGAAGCCTTCCGGGCCACGGCTTACCACGTCAACCTGGACACGCTGACCTGGGCCACGATCCGCATCGACCTGCCGCTGCCCGCCGAACTCATGGCTGCAGTCGGAGCCCGGCCCTGGGCCTTCATCACCGCCTGGAATCCACAGGCACGCCGTCGCGCGGCGGCAGACAACATCGCCGCTCAACAGGCGTTGCTGGCCGCGCTGCAAGACCTGCCTGACGTCAGCGTTTACCCGGCCATTGGCGTCGGCAGCAGCGGCTGGATCGAACCGAGCCTGTTCGTGATCGGAGCCGACACCGCCGTGATGGACCCGCTGGCCAAGCTTCACCGCCAACTGGCGTACGTGCACGGCCACGCCGATAGGGCCGCGCATCTGCGCGAACTCGAATAGCCCGACCGACGGCCGCACGCCGCAGGCACAAGCGCCGCCGGCACGGCGAAAACAGGCGATGACGAACATCAAGTGCCTGCTCAAGGCGCGGCCCCCGCGTTGCCGCCTGCGGGCGTCTCACCGCACCAACTGGTTGATCTCCATGATGGGCAGCAGGATGGCCAGGACAATGACCAGCACCACGCCGCCCATCACCAGAATCATGACCGGCTCAAGCAGGGTCAGCAGAACCGCCAGGCGTCGTTCGAGGGTCTGCGTTTCGAGCTGGGCCGCGCGTTCGAGCATGTGTTCGAGCTTGCCGCTGGATTCCCCGCTGCCCACCAGGTGCAGCATGAGTGGCGGGAAGATGTGCGTCGCACTCAGCGCGTGCGCCAGGCCTTCGCCTTCGCGCACGCGTTCGATAGCGGCCTTGATGCCATCGTGCATCACCATGTTGGACATGGCGCGGGCACTGTAGTCGAGTGCCGCCAGCAGTGGCACGCCACCACCGACGAGAATCGCCAGGGTGCTGGCAAAGCGCGAGGTGTTCAGCCCGCGGATGGCCGGTCCAAGCCCGGGCAGGCGCAGCAGGAAAGCATGCCAGCGGCGGCGATGGCGATCGCGCCGCAGCGCGACGCGCGCGCCCAGCGCGGCACAGACGCCGACGCCGGCAAGCCATGGCCCCGCCCCGCGCAGGAAGTCGGAAACGGCGATCAATCCACGGGTGAGCAGCGGCAGACTCTGCCGCGATTGCTGGAAAACCTGCACGATCTGCGGCACCACATAGACCAGCAACCCGGTCACCACGCAGATGGCCACGAACGTGACCAGCGCCGGGTACAGCAGCGCGAGGCTGGTTTTCTGATGGAGCGCCTGGCGGGCGTCCAGATAGTCGGCCAGATGCTGCAACACCTTGGGCAAGGCGCCGGACTCTTCGCCACCGCGTACCAGCGCCCGGTAGTAGTCGGGGAAATGCCGGCCGTAGATGCCAAGTGCCGCCGCCAGCGAAAGACCGCCGGTGACCTCGGCCTTGACGCCTCCAAGCACTTCCCGCGTCTTCATCGCCGAGACCTCCTCGATCAAGGCGGTCAACGCGTGTTCCATGGTCAACCCCGACGCAAGCAAGGTGGCCAGCTGGCGGGTCAGCAGGCTCAGCTCGGCGGCGGGGATGCCGCGCGACCACATCGGCGTGGCACGCTCCCGGTTGCGAACGCGGTCGACCTGCTCGGGATACAGGCCCTGGCTGCGCAGTTGGGTGCGGGCATGACGCGGGGAATCGGCCTGCACCACGCCGGACCTGGAGTGTCCGACGCTGTCGAGAGCCTGGTAGCGGAACGCCTCCATCGCGTCATCGTGCGCGCGTGACGCGCAGCACTTCCTCCACGCTTACCGTGCCTTCGGCGGCGAGCCGCATGCCGTCGTCACGCAGCGAACCCATGCCGCACGCGCTGGCGTGTTCGCGCAGCGTCTGCTCGTCGGCCCGATCGTGGACGAGCCGGCGCAACGCGTCATCGACGGTGAGCAACTCGTAGATACCCGTCCGACCTTTGTAGCCGGAGCGGTTGCACGCGAGGCAGCCACTCGGCGCGTGGAACTGGCCGGACGGGGACGCCAGGCCGAGGAAACGCAGCTGCGCGGCATCGGGTTCCAGTGGCTGCCGGCACTCCAGACAGAGTTTGCGCACCAGACGCTGGGCACCGATGCCAATCAGGCTGGAGGCCAGCAAAAAGGGTTCGACGCCCATGTCGACCAGACGGGTGACCGCGCTCACCGCATCGTTCGTGTGCAGCGTGGTGATGACCAGGTGGCCGGTGAGGCTGGCCTGGATGGCAATCTCGGCGCTCTCCAGGTCGCGTATCTCGCCAATCATGATCACATCCGGATCCTGGCGCAGAATGGTGCGCAAGGCGCGCGCGAAACTCATGTCGATGCGACTGTTGGTTTGCGTCTGGTTGATGCCGTCGAGGTCGTACTCGATCGGGTCCTCGACCGTCATGATGTTCAGCGCCTTCGGGTCCAGGCGCGACAGCGCGGCGTACAAGGTCGTGGTCTTGCCCGACCCGGTCGGGCCCGTCATCAGGATGATGCCGTGCGGTTCGTGGATCAGCGCATCCATTCGCGACAGCGTGCCGCCATCCATGCCCAACCGCGACAGGTCCAGCCGCCCCGCCTGCTTGTCCAGCAGACGCAGCACGACGCGTTCGCCGTGCCCGGTCGGGATCGTCGATACGCGCACGTCGATGGGCTTTCCGGCGGCACGCAGCGCGATGCGGCCATCCTGCGGCAGGCGTTTCTCGGCGATGTCCAGCTGCGCCATGATTTTTATGCGCGACACGATGGCCGTGTGCAGCGCACGTGCCGGTTCGATCAGGTCGCGCAGCGTGCCGTCGATGCGCAGGCGCACCACCGAGCGCGACTCGAACGGCTCGATATGGATATCCGAGGCGCCCTCGCGCAGCGCCTGGGTCAGCAGCGCGTTGATCAGGCGGATCAACGGCGCGTCGTTCTGGCTGTCCAGCAGATCCTCGACCCGAGGAATGTCCTGCAGCAACCGGGACAGATCCAGATCTTGCGCCAGGTCGTCCGCCAGGGCGGCAGCGCCTTCGCCTGCGCCGTTGTACAAGGCGGAGATGCGCTCGTCGAATTCGCCGGCACTGACGCGCTGCGCGCGAACGGGCATGCCCAGCGCACGCCGCAACTCGGCCAATGCTCCGGCCGACGCGCCGTACCGAACGACAGCTTCGGCGACGCCGTCGCCAAGCCCGGTAACGGCCACGCCGTTGGCCTTGACGAAGGCGTACGACACGGGTGGTTTCGTCAGCATGTCGTACTCATTGCGGATTGTCCGCAGCGGCTGGCGGGGTTGGCAGCAGCGGCAGCGGGTCGTTGCGGTGCACCGCGCCACGTACCGGCTCGGCGCGCAGTTGTTCGCCGCGGATGTAGCTGTAGCGCTCGTTGGTCAACGCATTGGCATCCTGCGAATCACGCAGGATGGTCGGGCGCAGGAACACCATCAGATTGGTCTTGGTGCGCGAATGGTTGTTGTAGCGGAACAAGCCGCCCAGCACCGGGATGCTGCCCAGCACGGGCACCCTGGATTCGCCGCCATTGACCGAGTCCTGGATCAGGCCGCCAAGCACGATGATCTGCCCGTCGTCGACGAGGACGGTCGACTCGATCGACCGCGTGTTGGTGATGACGCCGGCGGGATTGGCAGTGTCGACCACGCTCGACACTTCCTGGTAGATCTGCAGACGCACGACGCCGCCTTCCGATATCTGCGGGCGGATCTTCAGCGTCAGCCCCACATCCTTCCGCTCGATGGTCTGGAACGGCGACGGCGTGGTCGCTGCGCCCGAAACCGCGTACTGGCCGGTGATGAACGGGACGTTCTGGCCGACCACGATCTTCGCCTCCTCGTTGTCCAGGGTAAGCAGGGTCGGCGTGGACAGGATATTCGCGTTGTTGTCCGTCTGCAGCGCGCGCGCGAGCAGACCAAGGTTCAGGATCTGCACGCCACCGACGGTCACCGTTCCGCGCAGCGTGCCGATATTCAGCCCGGGACCGACGCTGGCCGGGTTCTGCGCAATGCCGATGATGTTCTGGCCGGCGCCGCCGAAATTGGTGCCGCCGAAAACCTGCGTGCCGGACTTCCCGATGCCGCCGAGGTCCTGCCACTGGATGCCGAACTCGCCGGCCTTGCCCGCGGTAAGTTCGACGATCAGTGCCTCGACGTAGACCTGCAGGCGGCGCGCATCGAGTTTTTCCACCACCGCACGCAGGTTGTTGTAGATCGCGTCGGGCGCCGTGATGATGATCGAATTGGTGGCGGCATCCGCCTGGATGATGCCCGGGGCGGCGGCAGACGGCGACGCGGCATCCGCCATCGCCGGCGCGCCATTGCCGCCGGCCGATGCCTGCAGGCCGCGGGTGGAAGTCGTACCAGCACCCTCGTTCAACGATGCCGCATCCTCTGTCGTGGCCGAGCCGGACGCCTGCGTGGGCGCAGCCGCGGTGCCCGAGTAGATGCCACGCAGAGTTTCGGCCAGCTTGGTCGCCTCGGCGTTCTTCAGATAGACCACGTGGACGTTGCCGGCAGCGCTGGTCGGCGAGTCGAGCATGGCGGCGAATTTCCGGATCTGCGCAAGCCGCGCCGGATCTGCCGCGCGCACCAGCAGGCTGTTGGAGCGGGCATCGGCGATCACCGCTATGCGCTGCGTGGGATCCGCTCCCTGCAGCGTCTGCACGGATTGCGGCGCCGACGCGAACAGGTTGTTGATGGTCCGCGCCGCATCCAGCGCGGACGCATGCCGCAGGACGATCATCGCCGCGCCGGCGTCCTCCGGCTGATCGATCGCCGCGATGATGCCCGCCAGCCGTTCGAGATTGCTGGCGTAGTCGGTGACGATCAACGTGTTGCTGCTTTGCAGCGCCGTGATGGTGTTGTTGGGCGCCACCAGCGGACGCAGCGTGGGCACGAGTTGCACCGCCGACTGATGGGTCAGGGTGAATACGCGCGTCTGCATGCCGTCGCTGGCCGCCGGTCGACCGGTCACGACATTGCGGTGCAGCTTGGCGTCCGCCTCCGGCAGGATCTTGACGAGCCCGTGGTCTTCGACGGCGGTGAACCCCTGCAGGCGCAGCGCTGACAGGAAGACGTCATACACGGCGTCGCGCGGCACCGGCTGGGCCGAGATGATGTTGACGGTGCCCTTGACGCGCGGATCGATCACGAAATTCTTGCCGGTGATTTCTGCCATCGCCTTCACCACGCCCTCGATGTCCGCATCGACGAAATTGAGCGTGACGGTCTTGGACGACGCCGAACTTTCCGGCGGCGGCGCGGCGGCTCGCGACACCGGGGCGCCCGCGCCGAGCAGGACCACGGCCATGGCGGCGAGCTGCAACCAATGGTGTTTCATGCTTGTGTGCACGGGAGGAATGGCCAGTGGCGTTTCATCGGACGGAAGTACTCGTGGTCGTGGCGGGAGCCTGGACGGGACGCGGCCAGACCAGGGTTTCGCGCGATCCGTTGCGCTGCAGGATCACTTGTTGCGGTAGAACCTTTTCAAGACGGATGCCCGGCGCGAGATATCCGCCGGCACGCACGAGCTGGGTCTCCTTCGCGTCGAGCTGCAGCAGCGCGTAACCGGACCCTTCCGGCATGGCAGCCATGACACCCAGCAGCTTGACCGCCAGCCCGGTCGGCACATCGGCGCGTGCGCCGCCCGGCGGCTGGCCAAACAGGTTGCCCGCGGCGGCGAGGCTGGCGGAAGGCTCGAAAGTCTGCATGGCCGCTGGCAGCGGCGATGGTGCCCACCACGCCCAAGTCCAGTACGCCAGCACGAAGCCAAGCAACGACAGCGCGCCGGCTTTCGACACGACGGCGATCGCCCTTTGCGCGAAATTCGATCGGCCGGATGACATGTCTGTATTCGCTCTCATTGCACGGATGGGATGGCCGCGGGAAGAATCGGGTTCCCGTACAGGGAAATCCTCACGGCGCGTCGGATCGTGGAGCAGCGTTTCCACCGCCGAGCGGCGAGTTGAATTGCAGTGCGAAATCGCCATCGCCGCGCTCGACGGCAATCAGGCGCAGCAGCGGTGCCAGTTGTGGACGGTGCTGGGCATCGACCCGCGCGGTGGCGGAAAACGTCAGGGGTCCGCTGCCACGCCATGACCCGCCGCCGTCCAGGCGGAGTGGGCCGCTGCGGGTTCGCAGCGTCGCCTGCAAATATCCGGCAGCGTCGTCAAGACGAAGCTCGTAGGTGCCGAGCGGCGCGATCGGAGTCAGGGCGGAGCCGGCGTCCTTCCACGTCACCACGGCATCGGCCGAAACCTTGTCCCCGGCGCTGGAGAACTTCGCGACATGAAAGACCAGATCGCCACGCGGGCCGAGCGGCGCGATCCGCGGAACAGCCATGCCGAGCGCGCTGGCCGGCAGGGAGAAATCGGCGTTGGACATCTCGATTCCGCTCGCCGAGATGCGCACCGGGAAACGCCCGGTGGCGTGGTCGACGGCGACCTCGAAGTCGAGACGCCCACGCCACAGCGCGCGAGGCTGCAGCGTCCAGGACAGATCCTTGCCGACGCCACCCTGCCCGTTCTTGTCGCGCACTTCGAGCCGCCCGTTGCCGGACCGCAGCGTGCCGTGCGCCTGTGCGAGACGCAGCGTCCCACCGGTGGCGTGCCGCAGGCCGCCATCGAGGAGCGTGGCCGGCGCCAGCACCACGAGAAACAGCACATAGGCCGCCAGCGTCACGCCGACGCCAGCGGCGATGCTTCGCCATGTCGGACGGCGCATCATCGACCAGGCCGTTCGAGAGTCGCCGTCACACTCACCTGACCGGGCGTGGACTGGGATTCGATCCGTACCGCGGCAAAGCGCAGGTGCTGCGCTCGCAGGGTGTCCGCCCAGGCCAGCCAATCGGTGAACACCACACTGCCGAATACCAACTTCACGTGAGATGCGTCCATCGACTCCATGCTCACCAGCGACCGGGCCAGTCCGCTGGAGTCCACCTGGCGTTGCACCAGCTGGCGCAAATCCGTCGTCGATGGCGTCGATGCCGGCATGGCGCGCAGACGCATGATCTCGTCCGCCTGCACGCCCTGGCGAATGGCCTGCGCCTGCAGTTGGGCAACGGCAGGCAGCAGCTGCCGGCGCGCCTGTGTCGTTGCCTGCAACAGCCACCCGTAAAGCGCGATGCCAAGACCGAGCGCGACGAACGCAATTACCCGGCGCTCCTGCGAGGATCGCGACGCCCACAGCCGATTCCATGCCTGCTTCATGGCGATCTCAACGTCAGCGTGACCGTGCCGTGACCGGCGCGAGGCGCCGCTTGCGGCACCTGGACGTCAAACCCCGCCTGAATCAGGCGGACCTCGACCCGGCGCACGAGTGTGTCCCCCGGTGCGCTCAATTCCAGCGTCATGCGCCCGTCCTCGTACGACAGCGCATGCAGCTGCGCGGTCGGTACGTCAGCCAGTGCGGCAACCACCCTACCGAGCATGACCTGGAAATCCCCGGCGTCCGGCTGGTTGGCGGCGTGCCGTGCCTTGGCCAGTTGCCGGCGCGTCTGCAACACCGGGTCCGCGACAGCGACGGCATCGGGGAACGCCGACCGAAAGCGCACTTCCATCTGCTGGCGAAGTTGATGCTGCTCGCTTGCCAGTCGCATGCGGTCGACCAGCAACGCCGCCGAGTGCAACACCAGCGCCGCAAGCAGAATCCAGCCAATCTGCCGCCAGCGCATGAGCGCGGCTGCGGATGGACGCCAGTGCTCGCGTTCCTGATCGATCCGAACCGCGGGCTTTGCCGGCGCCGTGCGCCAGTCCAGTTGCGGCGCGAGCCGTATGCCGACGCCGAGATTTCGCTGCCACGCCTCGACGTCCGGCTGCGCCGCAGGCGTCGCCGCATGGAGCGCAATCGAAGTGGGGACCGCATCGTGCGCGCGCGCGCCCTCAAGCAGCAGTTGCAGGGCCAGTGGCGGTGTCTGCCGATCGCCGCAATCGGTGGCGCCACCTTCAAACTCGCCGGTGCGCACATAACCTTCCTGCCCGTTCCAGGCGAGACTCCACTCTCCGCTTTGCACCGGCAGCATCAGCGTTTCGCAATACACGGCGTCGACGTGGACGCCGACGGCGCCCAGCGCGGCGCGCCAGCTTTGCAGTCGCTGCCGGCTCATCACGGCGAGCACCTCGTCGCCATCGACCTGGCCGAGCCTGCTCACCTGGTTGGCGTCCGGATCGGATGCCAGCATTTCCTCGGCCGCGTAGGCAAGCAGAGCTGCGGATCTGCGCCCGCGTGTCGCCGGCAATCGCGCTCGTGCAATCAGCACCTGGCTGGCGGCGAGCACCAGCTCGACTTGCGCGGCGCCCTGCGGCAGTTGCGCCAGCGCGCCATCCCCCGGGTGCACACCGGCGCTGTCGTCGAACAGCACCCACTCGCACGACGCGGGCACGGCCGACAGCGGACAGAAAATACGCAGCAGGCTCATCGGACTTTACGCCAGACAACATCGGGCCAGCGCGTCGGATTCGTCCGCGCCAGCAGCATCTGGCCGCGGGCCCGCGCCTTGCCGTAAGTCACCCGCAACGTGACCAGGAAATAGTCGCTGCCGACGCGGATGTCATGCCCGGGTACCGTGGCATCGTTGCCGAGCTGGCTCAGAAAGTCGGCGTTGTTGCGGTAGAAAACGCCGTTCCGGCGAGCGACCAGCGCCCGCGCCGAATCCAGATCCAGACCATCGACCACGGCGGCAAGGACTTCGGCAGGTGCCGTGTTCACGTTGAGCGCGGTGGTTGCCGGAAGCGCCGTGACAAACGGCTTGAGCTGCGCGCGCACGCCGGCGTCGAAGCCGCGCACCATGGCCAGTTCGTCCAGGTCGACCAACGGCCTGTTGGCCGTGAGATAGGGGTGGCCGAGCGCGCGGTAGTACGCGTCCTCCGCCCCGCCAGCCGGCTGCGCCGTGCCGTCGGCGTCGATCCAGTCGGCGAGCGTGTCAGCCAGTTCCGCAGGCAAGCCGAGAATGGACAGCAAACGTTGGAAACGCGTGTACTGCGTCACGTCGAGCTTGCCGTTCCGGACCATGTTGTTGAGATTGAACAGGCCCTGCTGATCCTCGATACGGCCGGCAAGTTCGCCGTTCTCGAACGGTATCGGTGGCAGCCGCAGGGCCCACGGCTCCCCGTCATGGTCGAGGTCCCCGCTGGTGCGGCGGTCGTCGAACAGCATCGCGCGCGTCCAGTCGCCTCCCGCCACGACCAGTTCCTCCGCCTGGACATGATCAGTGACCAGTCCAGCCTGACGCGACCACGTACTCAAGGCCACCAGCATGGTTGTGGCGGCCACCGCGGCCACGGCCATGATCGCCATCGCCATCAGCAAGGCCGCACCACGTTGCCGGCCCTTCATGAGCGCAGCGCGAATACGCGCACCACGGTTTCGCCGGAATCGAACTCGACTTGCAGGCGCACGGCCAGTGGCAGCGCCGGATCCGTCGACGCCGTCGGCCATGCGTTGTTCCAGGTCAGCGCCGGGCCGAGATATTGCAAGCTCAGGCGGGCGACGCCACCGAGCACCACGTACCGGGCCGGCGCTGCATCGGCAGCGACGTCGAGCGCGGGCCAGATCCACAATTCGATTTGATGCGCGCCGTTCACCCCATAACCGACGCGGCGCGGCGTGTCGACGCCGTCGCTCCCGGCAAAACGGGTGAATTCCAGCAGCGGCGCCCGCACCGCATTGCCCCGACCGAGCCACGCGGGCAAGGTACCGGCATCGTTTCGCACCGGGCGCGGCGCGGCGAGTTGCACGTCGCGCTCGAAGCGTGTGAAAAACGCCCCCGCCTGCCGCCACCGCGTGGATTCCGCCTGGATGTGGTCGCGCGATGCCATGACCACACCGAGCCCGCGATAGGCCATCAACGTGAGCAGCGAAAGCACGAGCAGCGCCGACAGCAGCTCGATCAAGGTGAAGCCACGGGCGCCACGAAGCCGGCCGACGTTCATCGGCGACTCTCCGAGGGATTCACGACAAAACCCACGGAATGCGCCAGGAAGTGCGATGCCTGCGCCGGCTCGAATACGAAGATGTCGACGCGCCGGAAGGCCGCGTTCGGCGTCGACGACACTTCTTCGCGCCAGCCGAGTTCAAGATTGCCCTGGCGCTGGGCGCCCGTGAGCACGCCGACCGGCAACCAGTCGCCGCGCGCGTGATGCTCCGCCAGGCGATCGGCAGCGACCCAGCCGGCAAACATGCGCGCTTGCAGCTCGCCGACATGGTGGGTGCCTTGCGTGGCCACGCGCAGCGCGGCCAGCAGCGACACCGCGACGATCGTCATGGCGACGAGAACCTCGACCAGGGTAAATCCCGGCGAGTTATTGTGCTGCCATGTCGCCATAGGTCTTTCCTTGTCCCGGCGCGATCCGCAAGTCGCCCACCGGAGAGCCGGCGACGCCGTAGCCGTCGGCGCCGAATGTCATATCCATCGAGAAAGCGGACATCGAACCGTCGGATGGAAACTCCAGGCGCAGAATCGCCTGTGGCGCGGCAGCTTCGTTGCGCAGCTGCGATATCACCACGCCGTGCGGAAGGCTGCGCGCACGCAACACGTCGTCATCGCGGATCTCCGACCACATGTCGTCACCGCCCTGCCGCCAGAATTTGTAGCCGTGACCGTCGGACGTCCAGACAATGGCGGTGCCGGACATCCGCGCTTCCTGGGCAGCAAGCTCCAGCAGTTGCGCAAGCCGCTCGGCTTCGACACGCAATACGTCGCGGTTGCCGGGTTGCAGCTTGGCGCCGATGGTTCCCACCAGGATGCCCATGATCAGCACCACAACCAGCATCTCGACCAACGAGAAGCCGCGCTTGTGGCAGCGAGTGGTGGCATGAAGCATCTGCGCTCGCTTCCCTCACAACGTCCATGACCCAATGTCGGCGTCGTTGCCTTCTCCACCCGGCGCGCCGTCGGCACCGAGACCGTAGACATCGATTTCCCCGTGCACGCCGGGATTCAAGTACGCGTACGGATGCCCCCAGGGGTCCTTGGGCAGGCGCCCGACATATCCCTCGGGTTTCCAGTTCGGCGGGATCGGGGCGGAATCCGGCCTGGTCACCAGCGCCTGCAGGCCCTGCTCGGTCGTCGGATAGCGCTGGTTGTCCAGGCGGTACAGCTGCAGCGCCTGCATCAAGCTGGCCACGTCCTGCCGCGAGGCGGTTACTCGCGCCTCGTCCGGTCGGCTCATCACCTTGGGCACGACCAGCGCGGCCAGAATGCCGAGGATGACCACGACCACCATCAGTTCGAGCAGGGTGAAGCCGCGTTGGGAAGGAACATGGGTTGGCACGGTGGCGTCACCTCGGTCATGCAGGAAAGCTGCGAATCGGCCCTGGCTGCGTTCTGCACGCACGCAACCACAGGGAGAAACATCTCGACGCGAACGCGCCTCGATCGGCCAGTGCAGACGAATCGTCTCGACGATGCCCCGGACCCACCATTGAGATGCATGCCGTTGCCTGCAGGTTCCGCGCAGAGCACACACACCCGTGGACATGTCGCACAAGCGGCTCGTCCGTCGTGCCGACTTCTCGTCGACTACTGCATCAGTGGGAACCTTCCGTGTGCCGCTGCGTCGGTTAGTGAACGGAGGCAGGTGCGCTGCGTGCAGTTGGAAGCAAGGCAGGCTTCGCGCGACGGCAAGTGATATCGCGCTGGTGTTCGCCCGCACACCGGGAAGGTTCCAAGAGTGAAAGCTCATGCCGACTGGCAGGGGAAACTGCGGCTGCAAATAACAGGTACACGGGTGTTTCGTTTTGACTGATCGCACCGAATGAAGAGGGAATACCAATGAGCAGATTCATGCATAAAAAATGGTTGCCAAGTGCCCTGACTGTCGCACTTGGCGTCGGCCTGGCCGGTTGCGGTGGCTCCAACCACAACGGCCAATCCTCCCCACCGCCCACGACCCCGACGGCCCCTGCTCCGAACGTGGTCACCGTCACGCCTGCCAATGGAGCCACCGGCGTACTGAACACCGCCGAGGTCAGCGCCACTTTCGACCAGTCGATGGATACGGCAACGCTGAAGAACGCCAACTTCAGCGTGAACTGCCCGGCCGGGGCGGAGCCGTTTGGTTCGGTCATCTACGACGCGGCCTCGAAGAAAGCCACCTTCGTGCGCACCGCCGAGACGCCGACCAACCTCCCGCAGTCCGAGGTGGCCGAGCCCATGGCGGCGAACGTCACCTGCACGGTGACCATCACCACCGCTGTCAAGGACACCACTGGCGCTGCGCTGGCGAAAGACTTCGTGTGGACGTTCTCGACCGTGGCGGATACGGCGTTCCTGGATCAGGGCAAGCAGATTTTCCGTTTCGACACGTTCGGCGATGAAACGACATGGACTGACACGCTGCACATGAACGATGTCATCGCAGCCGCCGTTGACCCGACCACGGCACTGGCCGTCGGTCTGAAGGTCGACTCCGAAGCGCTTCCGGCTTCGGTCGTTGCAGGCATCCAGGACGGCAGCATCAGCCTGACCAGTCCCGACACCACGCTGGCCCTGATCGGCCTCGATGCGGTGGTCGGCATCAAGGGCACCGTGGAAAACATCAACGGCAAGAGCACACTGACGCGTGTCGGCATCACCTGTGCGTTGTGCCACTCCACCGTGGACAATTCATTCGCACCGGGCATCGGCAAACGCCTCGACGGATGGCCGAATCGCGATCTGAATCCGGGCGCGATCATCGCCTTGTCGCCGGCATTGACGGCGGCGCAAAAGGCCGTCTACAACTCGTGGGGCCCGGGCCTTTACGACCCGCGCTACAACATCGATGGCGTGAATGGTCCGCAGGTGATCTCGCCGGCGTATGGCCTGCAGAACATTCACAAGATCATCGCCACCGGCGATGGCGACGACCTGGCGTACTGGAACCGCTATGTCGGCGTGACCCAGATGGGCGGGCACGGCAACTTCACCGACAGTCGCGTCGGCAGCGGCATCAACATCACCAATGGCACCGACGATCTGGTGACGGCGAAATTGCCTGCGCTGCAGGCCTATCAGCTGTCCATCGCCGCACCGCCCGCGCCGGCCGGAAGCTTCGACACTGCGGCCGCGACTCGCGGCAAGGCCCTTTTCGAGGGCAAGGCCGGATGCTCCACCTGTCACAGCGGCCCGGAGTTCACTGACGCCAACGAGCGTCTGCACGACCCGAGCGAAGTGGCAAGCGAGCCCGAGGCTCCGGGCGTGCCGAGCTACGCATCGCGTACGGCCACCAAGATGTATCGCACGGCTCCGCTCAAGGGCGTGTGGCAGCACCCGCCGTATTTCCACAACGGCTCGGCGGCCACCCTCGTCGACGTGGTGAACAAGTACAACGCCAAGAAGTCGCTTGGCTTGACCAGCGCCGAAGTCGCCGACGTGGCGCAGTATGTGAAGTCACTGTAAGAGCTGTCGCAAGGCTGTGTGCTGCAAACGCAAGGCAACGGCGACCCGACACGGTCGCCGTTGCCTTGTGCAGCAGGAATGCCGGATTGCGAATGCGGACTTCAAACGCGCAGTCGTGGCCGTGCCCGACCGGACCATCGACGACTGGTCTCGTGTATCGGCGTTCAACCGCTGAACGTATGACCGCCCGACTCCGATTGCCCCGCGCCCGCCGTGTCCGAAGCACTCCTGCCGACTGGCAAGCCACGCGCAAGGTCGACGCTTTCGCCAACGGCTTCGGCCGTGAGCCAGGCCATCAGGACGGTCGTCAGCGCCGCGCAGCGCGCACCCAGGAACGGAAAAGTGTCAGCCAGCACGTCGCCAAGCGTCTTGTCCAGCGACTTGCGCAGCAGGCGACGTGCACGGTGCAACCGGGTTTTCACCGTCTGCGGCTTGATGGTCAATCGCGCCGCGGTTTCCTCCACGCTGCACTCCTCGATCTCGCGCAGCACGAAAACCATGCGATAGGAATCCGGCAATTTCTCGATGGCGCGCTTGAGCAGGCGGCGGATCTGGGCGCGGGCAGCGAGCGACGCGGGATCGGCACCAGCGGAGCCAGGCCGCGAGCGACCATCCCAATACGGGTCCACCGCGGACGGGGTAATCTGCTCAAGGCCCACCATGAGATGTCGCTTGCGCAACCGGCTGCGAGCCTCGTTGAGCAGGATGCTGATCAACCAGGTGCGCAACGGCGCATCGCCGCGGAACGTACCAAACTGGTGATAGGCCCGCATGAATGCCTCTTGCACGACATCCTCGGCCTCCGTGTCGTCGTTGACCACGCCACGAGCGATCCGGTACAGGTGCTGCCCGAAGCGCTGCATGACGTACCGGAATGCCGCGCGGTCACCGCCCCTCACCACGGCAACCAGCGCATCGTCGTCCAGCTTCGCGTAGTCGAGCGGTACCGTTTTCGCGCTCGGTGGCATGGGCCCTTGCATACCTCGTTGGATGCAAATGCCGCCCCGTGGGTTCCGGGATCGCCGGCCCCTTGTTGCCGGCTCATCGGCATCGGTCCGGCCCGTTTGTCACGACTCACGCCTCGGCCCGCCGGATGCCGGTTCAATCGCGAACGGGAACGCGCTTGCGCTGCGTGCCGGGCAGCGGCAGCGTGCCACATAGACAAGCCCCACTCGCATTGCGGACAATCAGAGCAATGACCGTCTCGATTCCCCATACGCCGTTGCTGGAAGCGCGTTCCGTGAGCTTCTTTCGTCGCGACGAAGCCGTATTTGCGCCACTGGATTTTGACGTGCACCCCGGCCAACTGACCTTGGTGGAGGGCGACAACGGCAGCGGCAAGACGACGCTGCTGCGCGTGCTGGCCGGCCTGTTGCACGTCGGGGCCGGTGAACTCCGTTGGCGGGGCGCGCCGCTTCGACGCAGCGAATGCGCGGGCGAGATCCTGTTTCTCGGCCACCAGTTGGGGCTCAAGGCCGATCTCAGTCCGCACGAGAACCTCCGCATCGCCGTCGGGCTGCATGGTCAGCGCGCCGGAACGAGTATCGGATCCGCACTGATCGAGGTCGGTTTGAGCGGGTATGAAAGCGAACCCACTCGACGCCTGTCTGCCGGACAGAAGAAGCGCGCCGCGCTGGCCCGGCTGCTGCTGCTGCCGGCAACGCTGTGGCTACTCGACGAACCGTATGCCAACCTGGATCGCGCCGGTATTGCGCTGGTCAACCACGTCTTGAAATGGCACACCGACTCCGGTGGTGCCGCGCTGGTCAGCAGCCACGGCACCACCAACTTCGCGGGCGACACGGTACGGCGGATTCATCTGCATGAATGACTGGCTGTCATGCGCGTTCGCGCGCGCGCTCAAGCGAGGTCGGGCAATCATTCATCCATGCCCGGAACACGGCATGCACGGGTTCGGCACTTGCACGAACGCCTTCCGTCACGCCATCCGCGCGACGCAAGAAAACGGCGGGGAACCGTAATGGGCCGCCCGCGTCTTATCCCTGCTTGCGGAGCCATGCTGCGCCGTGATCTGACGGTTGCATGGAGGCGTCGCAGCGACATCGCCATGCCGGTGCTTTATGCGCTGATCGTGACCATGCTGTTTCCGTTTGCGCTCGGTCCGGAAGACACGCTGCTGCAACGCATTGCCGGCGGCATCGTGCTGGTAACCCTATTGCTGGCGATGTTGTTGACGCTGGACGCCATGTTCTCCAGCGATATCGAGGATGGCTCATTGGAACAGTTGGTGTTGTCGCCGCAACCGCTGGAGCTCCTGCTGGGAATGAAGATCCTCGCCCACTGGATCACCACGGCGCTGCCGCTGATCGTGATCACCCCCTTGCTGGCGGCGATGCTGCACCTGCCGACCGCGGTCATTCCGGTGCTGCTGCTGGCGCTGCTGCTGGCCACGCCGCTGATCAGCCTGTTCGGCGCGGTGCTGGTCGCGCTGACGGCCGGCACCCGTCGCTCTGGTATGCTGCTCGCTTTGATGTTGCTGCCTTTGTGCGTACCCGCAGTGATCTTTGCCGCCGGCGCCGTGGCAGCCGCCCAGCAGGGATTGCCGTGGCTCGCGCCGATCAGCTGGCTCGCTGCCGCACTGGTGCTGGCTGTGGTATTGGCGCCATTGGCCTGTGCCGCCGCCCTTCGAATTGCCCTGGACGCCTGACGACCCATGTCTAACTGGATCCCGCTCTGGTTGCACAAGCTCGGCTCGCCGCCGACGTTCTACCGCTTCGCCGGCACGCTGCAGCCATGGGCGACGACGCTGGCGTTGCTGCTCGGCGCGATCGCGCTGTACGGCGGGCTGGTGCTGGCGCCGGCCGACTATCAGCAAGGCGATGCCTACCGCATCATCTACATCCATGTGCCCAGCGCCGAGATGAGCATGTTCATCTACGCGGTGATGGGCGTGGCCTCGTTCATCGCGCTGGTGTGGCGGATCAAGCTGGCCGAGGTGGTGGCGATGGAATCGGCGCCGATCGGTGCCGCGTTCACCTTCATCACCCTGGTCACCGGTTCGCTGTGGGGCAAGCCGATGTGGGGCACCTGGTGGACCTGGGACGCGCGGCTCACCTCCGAACTGGTGCTGCTGTTCCTGTTCCTCGGCGTGATCGGGCTGTACCACGCGTTCGAGGATCGCCGCCAGGGCGCGCGCGCCGCGGCGTTCCTGGCGATCATCGGCATCATCAACGTGCCGATCGTGCACTTCTCGGTGAACTGGTGGAACACCTTGCACCAGGGCAGCACGGTCAACGTGCTCGGCCAGTCCAAGATGTCGTGGGACATGCTGTGGCCGCTGCTGACCATGATGCTGGCGACCAAGTTCTATTACGCCGCCAGCCTGTTCCGCCGCGTGCGCACCGACCTGCTGGCGCTGGAAGGCGGCAAGGACTGGGTGCGCAAGATCGCCGAAGACGAGGCCGACCGATGAGCGCCCTGCAGCACTTCCTTGCCGTGAGCGGCGATGCCGCCGCTTTCTTCAAGATGGGCGGTTATGCGGCTTATGTATGGCCGGCCTACGCGGTGTTCTTCGTCGTGCTGATCGCCGACACCATCGCACCACGGCTGCGTCGCCGCCGCGTGCTGATTGAACTTCGTGCCCGGCTGGCACGTCAGAATGCCCGCCAGGAACGCGCCCGAACCACTTCCACTTCACCATCCCCCTGACCGGGGCGGCTTTCGACCATGCCCATGAATCCCACCCGCAAACGCCGACTCACCATCGTGCTGTCGATCCTCGCCGCGGCGGCCGTCGCCGCGGTGCTGGTCGTGCTGGCGCTGCAGAACAACATGAACTACCTGCTCACCCCGAGTCAGGTGCAGTCGGGCGAAGCGGCCAGCTACAACACGTTCCGGCTCGGCGGCATGGTCAAGGCCGGTTCGATCCAGCGCTCCAGCGACTCGCTCAAGGTCACCTTCACCGTAGTCGACGCCGGCGGCGCGATGCCGGTGGAGTACACCGGCATCCTGCCCGACCTGTTCCGCGACAACCAGTCGGTGATCGCCACCGGCCACATGGACGGCGCCCGCTTCGTCGCCACCGAAGTGCTGGCCAAGCATGACGAGACCTACATGCCGAAGGAGCTGAAGGACGCCATGGCGAAGGCGCACGAAGGCAAGCAGGTCGAAGAAGCCGGGAGTGGGGAATCGGGAATGGGGAGTCGCAAGCCATGAACACCCATCGCTCTTCCCGCGCGCGTGACTACTCCCAAGTCGCGGTCAACCGCTCTTCCGATTCCCGATTCCCGATTCCCCACTCCCGGCCCCAATCATGACCCCCGAACTCGGCCAACTCGCGTTGATTCTCGCCATGCTGCTGGCGTTGGCGCAGAGCGTCCTGCCGCTGGTCGGCGCGTGGCGCGGCAATCGTGCACTGATGGCGGTGGCGCGCCCGGCGGCGGCCGGTCAGGCGGTGTTCGTCGCCATGGCATTCGGCATCCTCGCGTGGGCGTTCCTGCGTTTCGACTTCTCGGTGCAGTACGTGGCCGACAACTCGAACCTGGCGCTGCCGTGGTACTACCGCATCGCCGCGGTGTGGGGCGCGCACGAGGGTTCGTTGCTGCTGTGGATCCTGATCCTCAACGTGTGGACGGTGGCGCTGGCCGCGTTCAGCCAGAAGCTGCCCGAGGTGTTCGCCTCGCGCGTGATCGCGGTGATGGGCCTGATCGCGGTGGGCTTCCTCGCCTTCATCATCTTCACTTCCAACCCGTTCGGGCGGCTACTGCCGATGCCCGGCGACGGCGCGGATCTGAACCCGGTGCTGCAGGACCCGGGCATGACCTTCCACCCGCCGATGCTGTACATGGGCTACGTGGGTTTCTCGGTGGCGTTCGCGTTCTCGATCGCCGCCCTGCTCGGCGGTGAGTTGGAGCAGGCCTGGGTGCGCTGGGCGCGGCCGTGGACGAACGTCGCCTGGGCTTTCCTCACCTGCGGCATCGTCGCCGGCAGCTGGTGGGCCTATGCCGAGCTGGGCTGGGGCGGCTGGTGGTTCTGGGATCCGGTGGAGAACGCCAGCTTCATGCCGTGGCTGGTCGGCGTGGCGCTGATCCACGCGCAGGCGGTGACCGAGAAGCGCGGTTCGCTGCGCGCGTGGACGATCCTGCTGTCGATCTTCGCGTTCTCGCTGAGCCTGCTCGGCACCTTCCTGGTGCGCTCGGGCGTGCTTACCTCGGTGCATGCGTTCGCCTCCGATCCGCGCCGCGGCGTATTCATCCTGGCTTTCCTCACCATCGTGGTCGGCGGCTCGCTGCTGCTGTATGCGCTCAGGGCGCCCAAGGTGCTCGGCGGCAAGCCGTTCAAGGTGGTGTCGCGCGAAACCGCGCTGCTGATCAGCAACCTGATGTTCGCGGTGGCCGCGGCGATGGTGCTGCTGGGCACGCTGTTCCCGCTGATCGGCGACGCGCTGAACCTGGGCCGGATCTCGGTCGGCCCGCCCTACTTCGGCTTCCTGTTCCCGCTGCTGATGCTGCCGGTGGTGCTGTTGCTGCCATTCGGCCCGTTCCTGCGCTGGGGCAAGGGCGAGTCACTGGTGCTCAAACAGGTGCTGATGCGCGCGGGTATCGTCGCGGCAGCCTGTGCGATCGTGGCGGCGTTTTTCGTCGATGGCCAACTCAAGGCGATTGCCGGCGTAGGCGCGCTGGTCTGGCTCACCGTCGGCGTGCTGCTGTACGCGCTCAAGCGCTGGCGCGAAATGCCGCGCGGCCGCCGTTACCCGGCCGAGATGGCCGGCATGCTGCTGGCGCACCTGGGCGTGGGCGTGTTCGTGGCCGGCGTGCTGCTGTCCGAGTCGCTCAGCGTGACCCGCGACGTGCGCATGGCGCCGGGCGAGACCCAGCACATCGGCAACTACGACTTCCGCTTCGACGGCGTGCACCACACGACGGGGCCGAACTGGACCGCCGACCAAGGCGTGGTCACGGTCACCCGCAACGGTAATGAGACTACCGTGATGCACCCGCAGAAGCGCACCTACCCGCGCGGCCAGGTGCAGACCGAATCCGCGGTGGACGCCGGCATCACCCGCGACCTCTACGTGGCGCTGGGCGAGCCGATGGACGCGAACGACATCGAGGGCGCTTGGGCACTGCGGCTGTACTACAAGCCGTTCATCCGCTGGATCTGGGCCGGCGGCCTGCTGATGATGCTGGGCGGCCTGGTCTGCGCCACCGACAAGCGCTTCCGCATCAAACGCAGCGCCAGGGCCGAGGCCGGCGCCGAAGCGGCCGACGGCCTGCAGATACAGGAAACGCGCGCATGAGTCGTCTGCTTCCGTTCATCGGCTTCATGCTGCTGGTGGGACTGTTCGGCTTCGGCATCTGGTGGAACACCCAGCACGACCAGAACGCGATCCCGTCGCCGCTGCTGGACAAGCCGGCGCCCGCGTTCAACCTGCCCAAGCTGTACGAGCCGACCCAGATGGTCAGCAAGGCCGACCTGCTGGGCCAGCCCTACCTGCTCAACGTGTTCGCCAGCTGGTGCATCGAATGCGGCGTGGAGCACCCGGTGCTGACCGTCGAAGGCCCGACCTTGGGCGTGCAGCTGGTCGGCTACAACTACAAGGATGCGCCGGACGACGCCAAGGGCTGGCTGGCGAAACACGGCAACCCGTACGACCTGCTGATCGCCGACGAGCCGGGCCACACCGCGATCGACTTCGGCGTCTACGGCGCACCGGAAAGCTTCCTGATCGATGCGAAGGGCGTGATCCGCTACAAGCACATCGGCCCGTTGACGCCCGACGTGATGGCGAAGGAACTGAAACCGGCGATCGCGGCGATGCTGAAGGAGGCGCCGTGATGCGGCGGCTCCTGCACATGCTGTTCGCGGCCTTGCTCACGTTTGCCGGTGTTGCGCACGCACAGGCGATCGAACCGATGCCGTTCAAGGACCACGCCCAGGAGCTGCGCTTCCAGCAGCTCACCCACCAGTTGCGCTGCCCGATGTGCCAGAACGAGACGCTGGCCGATTCCAACGCGCCGATCGCCCGCGACCTGCGCAACCAGATTTTCCAGATGATGCAGCAAGGCAAGAGCGACGAGGAGATCAAGCAGTATCTGGTCGCGCGCTATTCCAGGTTCGTGCTGTACGACCCGCCGCTGACGCCGGGTACCTGGCTGCTGTGGTTCGGCCCGCTGCTGATCCTGCTCGGCGGCGCCGGCGTGGTGCTGGTGGCGATCCGCAAACGCAGCCGCATCGGCAGTACCGCCACTGAAGTACCGACCGACAACGGGGACGACTGGTGAAGACCGCTTTTTTCATTGCCGCCGCCGCGATGGTCGCTGTGGCGCTGGCCGTGCTGTTGCTGCCGCTGGTGCGCCAGGGCCGCAAGTCCGGCCGCTCGCGCGGCGTATTCGCCGTGACTCTGCTGATCGCGCTCGTGCTGCCGCTGGGCACCGGCGCGCTGTACCTGCTGGTGGGTACGCCGGCCGCGTTGAACGGGGTGACCGCCGCGGCCGCCGCGCCGATCAGCATGCAGCAGGCGCTCACCGAGTTGCGCACGCACCTGCAACAGCAACCGGACGACCTGCAGGGCTGGATGCTGCTGGCCCAGACCAGCAGCATGCTGCGTCAGCCGGCCGAGGCGCGCGATGCGTTCGACCACGCGCTGAAGCTCGCCCCGAACAATGCCGAAGCGATGATCGGCTGGGCCGAGAACGACTCGATGACGCGCAGCGACCACCGCATCGAAGGCCGCGCGCTGGAGCTGCTCAAGCGCGCCGTGCAATTGCATCCGGACAGCCAGCGCGGCCTGTGGCTGCTCGGCATCAGCAACTTCCAGCGCGGCGAGTATCGCGAGGCCGCCGCCACCTGGCGCCTGCTGCAGCCGCAGTTGGAGCCGGGCTCGAACGTGGCCAAGGCGGTCGCCGAACAGATCGCCGTGGCCGACGCCCGTGCCGGCGGCGCACCCGCCGGTGCGTCGAGCAGTAGCGCCGCTACCACTCCGCAAGGCGCTGCGTTGCAAGTGCAGGTAGCGCTGGCGCCCGCACTCAAGGACAAGCTCGCCCCCGGCGATGCCTTGTTCGTCTACGCCCGCGCAGAGAACGGGCCGCCGATGCCGCTGGCGGTAGCCAAGCTCGACCCTGCCCAGCTGCCGACCACCGTCACACTGACCGATGCGATGGCGATGACGCCGGCGTTCAAGCTGTCCTCGGTCGAGCGCGTCTTCGTCGGCGCGCGGATCAGCCACAGCGGCCAGCCGGTTGCCCAGCCCGGCGACCTGGAAGGCGACGCCGGCGTGGTCGCAGTGGACAGCAAGACGCCGGTCAAGATCAGTATCGACAAGGTGCATTGACCATGGGCGACGCGCGCCGCTATTTTGCCCTGCCCTCGCCGTTCGCGATGAAGCGCGGCGGCGAATTGCTCGGCGCGCACGTCGCGTACGAAACCTGGGGCACGTTGAACGCGGCGCGCGACAACGCCGTGCTGGTGCTCACCGGCCTGTCGCCCAGTGCGCACATGACCTCCTGCGCGGAAGATCCCACGCCGGGCTGGTGGGAAGGCATGGCCGGCCCCGGCAAGGCGATCGACACCACGCGCTGGTTCGTGATCTGCGTGAACTCGCTGGGCAGCGACAAGGGCTCGACCTGCCCCGCCTCGATCGACCCGGCCAGCGGCGAGCCGTACCGGCTGGCGTTTCCCGAGCTGGCGCTGGAAGACGTCGCCAATGCCGCGCACGGCGTCGCCGGCAGCCTCGGCATCGGCCAGCTGGCCTGCCTGATCGGCTGCTCGATGGGCGGCATGAGCGCGCTGGCCTACATGCTGCTGCACCCGCACAGCGTGCGCGCGCACATCAGCGTGGACACCGCGCCGCAGGCGCAGCCGTTCGCCATCGCGATCCGCTCGCTGCAGCGCGAGGCGATCCGGCTCGACCCGCACTGGAACGAAGGCCGCTACGACGACGCCAACTACCCCGACATCGGCATGAGCATCGCGCGCAAGCTCGGCGTGATCACCTATCGCTCGGCGATGGAATGGAACGGCCGCTTCGCGCGGATCCGGCTCGACCCCGAGCAGCGCGAGGACGAGCCGTTCGGCCGCGAGTTCCAGGTCGAGTCCTACCTGGAAGGCCACGCCCAGCGCTTCGTGCGCCATTTCGACCCGAACAGCTACCTGTACCTGTCGCGCGCCAGCGACTGGTTCGACATCGCCGAATACGGCCACGGCAGCGTGCTGGAAGGGCTCAAGCGCATCCGCATCGAGCAGGCGATGGTGATCGGCGTCAGCACCGACATCCTGTTCCCGCTGCAGCAGCAGGAACAGATCGCCGAAGGCCTGCAGGCGGCCGGCGCCCGGGTGGAATTCGTGGCACTGGACTCGCCGCAAGGCCACGACGCGTTCCTGGTCGACATCGACAACTACAGCCGCGCGATCGGCGGCTTCCTGAACAGGCTGGCGGCTGCATGAAGGCCGCACTGCTAAGATAAGCCGCATCACGCATCACACCGAGATCATCATGCTTACCCTGGATTTCCCCGGCAGCCGCACCCTGATCGACGCGATCGACGCCGCCGTGACCAAGCCGACTACCCACGAGCTCACCGACAGCCTGCGCAACAGCCTGTGCAGGCTGATCCGCGAGAATGCGGTGACCCTGCCCGACTGCGTGTTCGAAGCGAACGCCGAACACTACGCCCGCCGCGAGCTGTACCGCAGCGAGGAACACGGCTACTGCGTGGTGGCGATGACCTGGGGGCCGGGCCAGGGCACGCCGATCCACGACCACGACGGCATGTGGTGCGTCGAGGGCGTATGGAACGGCGCGCTGGAGATCGTGCAGTACGAACTGCTGGAACACGACGCGCAGCGCTACTGCTTCCAGCCGGTCGGCTCGATCCAGGCCGGCGCTGGTTCAGCCGGCAGCCTGATCCCGCCGCACGAATACCACAGCATCCGCAACCCCAGCGACAGCGCGGTCACCGTCAGCCTGCACATCTATTCCGGCCCGATGCTCCGCTGCGCCGTGTTCCAGCCGCTGCCGGAAGACCGCTGGTACGGTCGCGACGTGCGCCAGCTGGGACTCGACCGCGTGCACTGAACCCGGCATAATTCCCCGCTCACACATGCCGGTGTGGCGGAATGGTAGACGCGGCGGACTCAAAATCCGCTTGTGGTGACACAGTGGAGGTTCGAGTCCTCTCACCGGTACCAACGCAAGGAAAAACCCCGCCTCGCGCGGGGTTTTTCATGTCCGCCTACAGCTCGCGCACCACGCGGAAGCCCACGCGGCCGCTGCGCAGGTCGCCGTCGGCGCCTTGGCGGTAGGCCGAGTCCACCTGGTCCGGCGAGCTGCCCCACGAGCCGCCGCGCACCACGTGGGAACGGCAGCCCGGGTTGATCCAGGCGCTGCCGTCGTTTGGCGCACGGACGTAGTTGTCGTGCCAACAATCCTGCACCCACTCGGACACGTTGCCGTTGATGTCGTACAACCCGAATGGGTTGGCGGCGAAGCTCATCGCCGGCGCCGGCCCCCAGTAACCGTCGCGGTAATTGCGGAAGGCATGGCTCCAGCGCCGGCCGCTGCGCGAGCGGTCGCCGGAGCCGGTCAGGTTCTCCACCTGGCGAGTGGGCATGTCGTCGCCCCACCAATAGCGGCCGCTGGTGCCGCCGCGCAGCGCGTACTCGAACTCGGCCTCGCTGGGCAGCCGATAGGTCTTGCCGGTGCGCTGGCCGAGCCAGTCGGCATACGCCTTGGCGTCGTTCCACGAAACGTTCACCACCGGCAGCCGGTCGTCGGCCTTGCGACCGGCGTAATCATCCTGCCAGGTGGCATCCGGATCGTCGTGCAGCGCGCCGCTGCGTTCGTCGTACACGCTGGCGCCGCCCAGCTTGACCGAGTCGGGCACGTAGCCGCTGGCGCGCACGAATTCGCGGAACTCCGCTACCGTCACCGCCGTACGTGCCATCGCAAAACCCTTGCTGACGGTGATCGTATGCTGCGGCTGCGCGGCGTCGATGCGATCCTCGTCGGCGGCGGATGCGCCCATCTGGAAACTGCCGGTGGGAATCACCACCATGGCCGGCGCCTTGCCCGGCAAATCGACGTAGCGGTCGATGAACACCTGACCAGGCTTGTAGCTGGCGTACAGGCGCGCATTGGTCAGCTGTTCGTCGAACGCCGCCAGCGCCGCCAGACTCGGGTCGATCGCCCGCACCTGCGCCGCCAGCTTCGTCGCCAGCCCGACATTGCCGGCATCCAGCGCCGAGTGCGCCTGCGCCAGCACGCCGTTCGCGCGCTGCTCGCGGATGTCGTCGACGCGCTTGTGCACGTCGATCATCTGTTGCGAACCGGGACGGATCGCCTGCGCCTTGGCCAGCTCCCGGTCCGCGCCGGCAAAATCGTTCTGCGCCACCGCCGCCAGCGCGCGGTCGAGCACCGCCCGCTGCACCTGGAAGATGCCCTGCTCGGCCACCGCATTCTGCGGGTCCAGCGTCTGCACCTCGCGGTACAGGTCCAGCGCACTGCCGCCGGCGGGCTGGTCGGCCCTGCCCTGCTGCAGCAGGGCGGCCGCCTTCGCCAGCATCGGCCGCACCTTCTCCAGGACCTTCAGGCTCGCCTCCAGCTGGGTCACTTCCGCCTCGGCATTCGGCAGCGTGCGCAACGCGCCGAGCAGGTCCTGCGCCGCGTCGACGTCGCCCACCGCGATGTCCTGGTCGATCTCCGCCACTAGCCGCGCGCGCACGTCGAACAGGCCCTGCACCGCGCGACGGCTGTCCGGCTTGTCCTTCAGCGCCTGCTGGAACAACGCGGCGGCGCTGTTTCCGTCGCCGACCAGCTGGCCGGCATGCAGCGCACTGGTCGCCCGGTCCAGCAGCGCCTGCACCTCGGGCGGGTCCGCGCTCAGCTGCTCGGGCAGATTCGCGTTCTTGCTGTTGCGCGCGACGATCACCGCCGTCGGTGCCAGCGTCAGCGGTGGTCCGGCGTTGAGTTCGTTGATCGCCGACACCCGCTCCGGCTGCAGGCCGCTGCCCGGCGTGGCGGCACCCAGCGACATCGAGCGGCGCGGTGCCTGGGTCGGGTCGACATGAAACAGCCGCGGAAAGAAGTGATACGTCAGCGCGAACCCCAGCACGATCACCCCGAGCGCCCCACCGAGAGTGCGCTGACGGCGCAGGGTTGCGTTGTTCGGCATAGATGGGCGTCCTTGGTGCGGCCTGTTATCGTGCGCTGCTCACCATAGGCACAAACCGCCGGCAGGGCAATCCGCGCCCGGCGTCTTTCAAGGAGTACCGATGTCACTGCCCGAAACCGCTGCCGCCGACTGGATCGACCGTCCCGACGCACTGCAGGCATGGCTGGCCACGATACCCGCCGACGCCGCCGTCGGCCTGGATACCGAGTTCATGCGTCGCAACACGTTCTATCCGCAACTGGCGCTGCTGCAGCTGGGCTGGAACGGGCGCTACGCCTTGATCGACCCGCTCGCGTTCGACATCGGCGCGGCGCTGCAGCCGCTGCTCGGCGCCGGCCCGGCGGTCACCATCATGCACAGCGCCAGCGAGGACCTGGAAACCCTCGCGCCGCTGCTGCCGGGTGGTCCGCACCAACTGTTCGACACCCAGATCGCCGCCGCCTTCGCCGGCATGGGCCTGGGCATGAGCTACCGCGCACTGGTCGCCGAGCTGACCGGGGTGGACCTGGACAAGGGCGAGACCCGCTCGGACTGGCTGCAACGCCCGCTCACCGACTCGCAACGCAGCTACGCCGCGCTGGACGTCGTATACCTGAAAACCATCCATGAGCAGCTGGCCGAGCGCCTGCAGCAGCGCGACCGCAGTGCCTGGCATGCCGAGGACTGCGCGCGCCTGAAGCAGCGCGCCAGCCACCGCGACGGCGACCCGCAGCCGCAACGCGCACTGCGCGCCGCCGCCGACTGGCAGGCGGCGCAACAGGCCCTGCTGCGCCGCCTGCTGCAGTGGCGCGACCGCAGCGCGCGCCGCCTCGACGTGCCGCGCCCGTGGCTGCTCGACGACACCCTGGCGCTGAGCCTGGCGCAGCAGCCGCCGGCCAGTCTCGGCGATCTCGAACAACGCAGCCGCGGCCAGCGCGCGCTGCGCGCCGCCCAACGCAGCGAACTGTTCGAATTGCTGGCCCCCGCGGTCAGCACCGAGGAAATCGCCGCCACCGCGCGCATCCCCGGCCACCCGCAGGGCCAGGCAAAGAAAGCCCTCGGCGACATGAAACAGCTGATCGACGCCCTCGCCGGCGAGCTCGACCTGCCGCCCGGCCTGCTGTGCCCGCGCAAGGTGCTGGAGGAATACGTGGTCACCACCGAATGGCCCGATTTCCTCGACGGCTGGCGCCGCGAGGTGCTGCACGACCGCCTGGCCAACCTGCTGCCCGGCTGAGCCTCATGCATCGGCTCTTGGCGAACCCCCACGCACGCTGCTAATATTCGCGGCTTCCGTGGGGCGGTAGCTCAGCTGGGAGAGCGCCACGTTCGCATCGTGGAGGTCGTGGGTTCGATCCCCATCCGCTCCACCACGGATTTCATGATCGACAAGAAGCCGGCCTTGCGCCGGCTTTTTCGTGTGCGTTCGCCAAGCAGCGTGGAAGAAACATGTCGCTATCACCGGCTGGGGAAACGCCGGGTTATTCGTGGCGTCAGCTGGCGCATGGCGAGCAGCAAGGTGCACGCGGCCCGCAACCATGCTCAACATGCCGGAGCGCCGCAGACTGATGCAGTCCTGGGCTGACTACCTTGGTGCCCTACTCGGCGACACCGATTTGCTGCCGATCAAGCGCAAAGCTGGATAAACCGTCCATCACCTCCACTTGCACCCGATAGCGTGTAACGTTACGCTATACACATGATCCGATCCTTCCGGCACAAGGGCGTTGAAACCTTCTTTCGCACCGGCAAGGCGGCGGGCATACAGGCCAGGCACGGCAAGCGCCTCCGGCTGCAACTGGGCCGATTGAACACGGCCAGCGGCCCACAAGACATGAACGCGCCCGGCTGGCGGCTGCACCCGCTGAAAGGCAAGCTTGTCGACCACTGGGCCGTCTGGGTGGACAGTCACTGGCGGTTGACCTTCGCCTTCGAGAACGGCGATGCCGTGCTGATCGATTACCAGGACTATCACTGAGGACAACACCATGACCGCCATGCACAACCCCCCGCACCCCGGTGAAGTGCTACGCGAGTGGCTGGACGGCATCACCGTCACCGATGCCGCCGCACGGCTGGGGGTGACCCGGGTCGCGCTGTCGCGCGTACTGAACGGCGCGGCCGGCATTAGTCCCGACATGGATCTGCGCCTGTCCAAGGCGCTGAACACCACGCCGGGAAGCTGGTACGCCATGCAGAGCAACTACGACATGTGGCAGGCACAGCGGCGTTTCCGCGCCAAGGTGCAGCCCATCACGCCGGCCGCCACGGCCGGTTGATCGCGAGAGTTCAAGCGGCCGGCGACGTGTTTAGGCTACGTCGCCAGCCTTCCACAACTGAAACCATATCGCCCAGAGAGCTGACGCCAGGGTCAGAACTCTTAGTCGCCGCGGCTTCAACCCGCTTTGCGAGGCGCGTGATGGCGATAGCACAAGAGACGCACAGGGCTTCAAAGCGCAATTTACCCTCCGCACAGGTTGCGCTTGAGCTTGTTCCGCTCGTACGACTGGCTGGCCGATGAGCCGCCGCCCTGACCCACTCTGGCGCCAGCGCGCACCTGATCGCATAGCGCGTCACGACTCAGCTGCTGTTGCTGAACTGGCTTGTCGACGGGCATAAACCCGGTGCCACGCACTGGCGTTCCGTCCATCAAGTGTCCGTCAATGTCCACGAAGTTCGAGGTGCTGTACGTGGCTGGGCACGGGGTCTTCTGGATCCATGTGCGCCGGCTGGCAGTGCATTGGTAACCCGTGGGCGCCGATGGGCTCCGCTGCGAGTTGACGTACGCGTCGCCAGCAGGCGGCGCCTGGTACACCTCGCGCTGCTGCACTGGCTGTTGCGCACCATCCGGTGGCGGCTGTGTGCCGGGCCGAGCCAGCGCAGCGTCGTAGGTGTTGTGCTGCAACTCAGCCGCCGGTGTAGGGCACGGCGTGTTCTGGTAACTGTTGACCCCGTTCGCACCCTTGCAAACGTAGATGTCGCCAGCATGCACCCCGCCTGACACGGCGAGGAAAGCCACGACCCAGGCCCAATGAATCACTCGCATGTAAATCTCCGCCTTGCAGACGTCCCTAGCGTCTTTGCCAGAGAGTAGCCGCAAACGATCGTTACGGACGACTTGCGAACGTTCATTGAATCCTGGCGGCCTGGCTAAAGGCGCCCTGTCAAACCCGAACAATTCCCAATATTCACCAACGCTTCCACAGGGAGTTTCAGGACCAGTACGCGCACGCGCGCGAGGAATACCCGGGTCGGATATCGGTTCGCGTGTGTCAAAACAGAACATGCACGCGCATCCGCGCCTGAGGCCGGCCCTTGGCCAAGTTGCATGGCCTCATCTGCGATGGCCATCGAAACACGGTGAGGGGCAACTAGGGGGTACCTCGAAGCGAACGAGCAGAAGAACGGCCGTGTGAAGCCACCTTCCGTCTAAGTTCGATAGTCATCCGCCCACGGATTTTACGATTGACGGGAAGCCGGCCTTGCGCCGGCTTTTTCGTGCGTACAGAAAGCCGCGATTACCTCACTCAGTGCGCGCTGCCAGCCCCCGTCCCGCACAGCTTTTCCATCAGCTCAGCCTGTACATCGTGGACGGCCTCGTTGTCGGCGGGTGCCGGATGCAGATATTCGCCATCCGCTTGCAGCAACGATGCGCCGACGTTGTCGTCGAGGTACCGCTGCAGGGTGTTGCGTACGCGGTGCTGCAGCTTCTTGCCCTCGATCGGGAACGCGGTTTCGACGCGACGATCCAGGTTGCGTTCCATCAGGTCGGCGCTGGACAGGTACAGCTGCGGCTCGCCGTCGTTGGCGAACCAGTAGGCGCGGCTGTGTTCGAGGAAGCGGCCGATGATCGAACGCACGCGGATGTTTTCGGAGACGCCTGCCACGCCCGGACGCAGGCAGCAGATGCCGCGCACGATCAGGTCCACCTGCACGCCGGCGATGCTGGCCTTGTACAGCGCGCGGATGATTTTCGGCTCGGTCAGCGCGTTGACCTTGAAGATGACCTGCGCCGGCTTGCCGGCGGCGGCGTGCACGGTTTCCTGCGCGATCAGTTCCAGCAAGGTCTTCTTCAGCGTGAACGGTGCATGCAGCAGCTTCTTCATGTGCAGCACCTTGCCCATGCCGGTGAGCTGGCTGAACAGCTTGTGCACGTCCTCGCACAACGCCTCGTCGGAGGTGAGCAGGCTGTAGTCGGTGTACAGGCGGGCGTTGCCGGTGTGGTAGTTGCCGGTGCCGAGATGGGCGTAGCGCACCAGCTCGCTGCCCTCGCGGCGCTGGATCAGCACCAGCTTGGCGTGCGTCTTGATGCCGACCACGCCGTAGATCACCATCGCGCCGGCCTGCTGCAGGCGCGAGGCCAGCGTGAGGTTGGATTCCTCGTCGAAGCGCGCGCGCAGCTCGACCACCGCAGTCACTTCCTTACCGGCGCGGGCGGCGTCGACCAGCGCGTCGACAATCTCCGAATTCGCGTTGGTGCGGTACAACGTCTGCTTGATCGCCAGCACCTGCGGGTCCTTCGCCGCCTGGCGCAGCAGGTCAACCACCGGCGCGAACGACTCGTACGGGTGCAGCAACAGCACGTCCTGCTTGCCGATCACCTCGAACAGGCCCTCGGCGTGCTGCAACGCTTTCGGCAGCACCGGCGTGAACGGCAGGTATTGCAGTTGCGGATAACTCACGTTGTTGGCGATGCGGAACAGCCGCGCCAGGTTCACCGGACCGTTCACTTCATACAATTCCGATTCGGTGAGGCCGAACTGCTTGAGCAGGTGATCGGTCAGATCCTTCGGGCAGTTGTCGGCCACCTCCAGCCGTACCGCGTCGCCGAAGCGGCGCGAATACAGCTCGCCGCGCAACGCCAGCGCCAGGTCCTCGACGTCCTCCGGATCGAGCGTGAGGTCGGCGTTGCGGGTCAGCCGGAACTGGTAGCAGCCAAGCACCTGCATGCCGGGGAACAGTTCCTCCGCATGGGCGTGGATGATCGAGGACAGCAGCACGTAGTTGTCGCCGCCCTCGCAGATTTCCAGCGGCATGCGGATCAGCCGCGGCAGCACGCGCGGCGCCGGCACGATCGCCAGGCCGGAGTCGCGGCCGAACGCATCCACGCCATCCAGCCGCACGATGAAGTTCAGGCTCTTGTTGACCAGCAGCGGGAACGGATGCGTCGGGTCGAGCCCGATTGGGGTGACCAGCGGCGCCACTTCCTCACGGAAATAACGGCGCACCCACAGCTTCTGCTTGTGCGTCCACTGCGTGCGCCGCACGATGCGGATGCCCTGCGTGGCCAGCTCCGGCAGGATGCGCTCGTTGAGGATCGCGTATTGCCGTGCGATCTGCCGGTGCGCGATCTCGCTGATCTCGGCCAGCGCACGTTTGGGCGGGATGCCGTCCGGGCCGATCATTTCGTGGTCCAGTGCAATCTGGCCCTTCAGCCCGGCCACCCGGATCTCGAAGAACTCGTCCATGTTCGCGGAGAAGATCAGCAGGAACTTCAGCCGCTCCAGCAGCGGCGTGCGTTCGTCCAGCGCCTGGTCCAGCACGCGGATGTTGAATTGCAGTTGCGACAGCTCGCGATGGATGTACAGCCGGCTGTCGCCGAGGTCCGGCCCGGGCGTCGACAGCGCGGCATCGTTGGCGGCGGGCGCGGCAGGGTCGGTCGGCAAGGTTTCGCGAATCAGGCGGCTGTTCATCGGTACACCGGGTCCGGCAAAGGTGAATGCAGCGTTCCTGCATGGTAGCCCGCCGCGGACAAGGCGGGGCGGGCACGGCGCCCGCAGGTCAGGCCGCACTCAGCCTGCGGCATTTTCCTGACCGCAGGATGACAGTTGCACCCGCGGCCGAACGACCGGCACATGCAGGCCGACGACCGTTTGCCCTATGGTTGACGCTTCCCGTCGGTCCTGTCGCCGAACCCGCCCTGTCAATCGAACGCCCCATGCAGACCTGCGTCGAAAGCGCCCCGCTGTCCCCTGCCGCCATTCCGTCGCCGATCGACACACCCCCCACGGAACGCACCCAGTTCGCGGTGCTCGGCGGGATCAGCTTCGCGCACATGCTCAACGACATGATCCAGTCGCTGATCCTGGCGATCTATCCGATCCTGAAACACGATTTTCATCTCAGCTTTGCCCAGGTCGGCCTGATCACGCTGACCTATCAGCTCACCGCCTCGCTGCTGCAGCCGCTGGTCGGCACGGTCACCGACCGCCGGCCGATGCCGTACTCGCTGCCGGTCGGCATGGGCTTCACCCTGTGCGGCCTGCTGCTGCTCGCCATCGCACCGAGTTTCCCGGTACTGCTGCTGGCTGCCGCGCTGGTCGGCACCGGCTCGTCGGTGTTCCACCCGGAATCCTCTCGGGTGGCGCGGATGGCATCCGGCGGGCGGCACGGCCTGGCGCAGTCGCTGTTCCAGGTCGGCGGCAACACCGGCTCGTCGCTGGGGCCGTTGCTGGCCGCATGGATCATCGTGCCGCACGGGCGCGGCAGCGTGGCGTGGTTTTCGCTCGCCGCGTTGCTGGCGATCGTGGTGCTGCTGCAGGTGGGACGCTGGTACAGCCATCACCACATCACCCGCGGCAAGTCCGCAGCACGGCATCTCGCGGTGGTGGCGCTGTCGCGCAAGCAGATCATCGGTGCGCTGGCGATCCTCGGCCTGCTGATCTTCTCCAAGTATTTCTACCTGGCCAGCCTCAGCAGCTATTACACCTTCTACCTGATCCACAAATTCGGCGTGTCGGTGCAGAGCGCGCAGGTGCACCTGTTCGTGTTTCTGTTCGCGGTGGCCGCCGGCTCGCTGATCGGCGGCCCGGTTGGCGACCGGATCGGACGCAAATGGGTGATCTGGGTGTCGATCCTCGGCGTGGCGCCGTTCACCCTGCTGCTGCCGCACGCGAACCTGATGTGGACCGGCGCGCTGACGGTGATCATCGGCCTGGTGCTGGCCTCGGCGTTCTCGGCGATCCTGGTCTACGCGCAGGAGCTGATCCCCGGCCGCGTCGGCATGATCTCGGGCCTGTTCTTCGGCTTTGCGTTCGGCATGGGCGGCATCGGCGCCGCCGTGCTCGGCGGACTGGCCGACGTGCACGGGATCGAATACGTCTACCGGCTGTGCGCGTACCTGCCGCTGATGGGGCTGATCACGGTGTTCCTGCCGAACCTGGAACGCCCGATTCGCGCATGACGCTCCGTCAAGGCGGGTACTGCCTCTACGCGGCTTGCGAACCGATCACGACCGGCTCCGGCTCCAGCCGCACGCCGAATTTCGTCTCGACCTCTGCAATCACGCGCTGCGCCAGCGCCCACAACTGCGGCCCGGTGGCCTTGCCGTGGTTGACCAGCACCAGCGCATGCCGGTTGGAGATGCCGGCGTCGCCTTCGCGCACACCCTTGAGACCGGCGGCCTCGATCATCCACGCGGCGGACATTTTGCAGCGGCCGTCGGGCTGCGGCCAGGCAGCGAGGTCGGGATGCTCGCGCTTGAGCGCATCAGCCAGCGCCGCCTCGACGATCGGGTTCTTGAAGAAGCTGCCGGCGTTGCCGATCACCGCCGGGTCGGGCAGCTTGCGCGTACGCAGATGCACCACCGCCTCGGCGACGTGGAACGGCGCGGGTTTGTCCACGCCCATGCGCGCCAGTTCCTCGGCGATGCCGGCGTAGTCGGTGCGCAGCGGGCGGCTGCGCGGCAGCACAAAGCGCACGGCGGTGACGATGTAGCGGCCCGGCTCGTGCTTGAACAGCGAGTCGCGGTAGGCGAATGCGCAGGTGGCGTGGTCCAGCGTCACCACGCGGCGTTCGCGCGTATCCCACGCCTCGACGCTCTCGACGAACTCGGCGACCTCGCAGCCGTAGGCGCCGATGTTCTGGATCGGTGCGGCGCCGACGGTGCCGGGAATCAGGATCAGGTTTTCCAGGCCGGCGTAGCCCTGGCCCAGGGTCCAGCGCACGAAGTCGTCCCAGCGTTCGCCGGCGGCCACCGCGATGCGCGCGCTGGCGCCGTCGCTTTCCACCTGCACGCCGCGGGTGGCCATCGCCAGCACGGTGCCGTCGAAGTCGCCGGTGAACAGCAGGTTGCTGCCCTCGCCCAGCACCAGCAGGCGATCGCCGCGCAGCGCAGGGAAGTCGAGCAGTTCAGGCAGCTTGCTGGCGTCGCGGATCTCGGCCAGCAGTTTCGCCCGCGCGTCGACGCGCAGCGTGTTGCGCGTGGCCAGCGAGGCGTTTTCGGTGAGCGTGTAACCGCCCATATCCACGCGCTCCGCAGGCAGATGAGTACGTTCAGACGGCATCGGCATCCTCGCGCTGGCGGCGGATTTCATTCACGCACTCGGCGACCAGCTGCGGCCCGCGATAGATCAGGCCCGAGTAGAGCTGCACCAGCGAGGCACCCATCTCCATCTTCTCGGCGGCATCGCTGCCGTCGAGAATGCCGCCCACGCCGATCAGCGGAATGCGGCCCTGCAGGCGCCGGTGCATGCCGGCCAGCACCGCGGTGGAGTGGTCGAACAGCGGTTTGCCGGACAACCCGCCCACTTCGCTGCCGTGCGGGTCGTCGGCCACCGCCGCATGGTCGATCGTGGTGTTGCTGCAGATCACCCCGTCGATGCCGGTATGCAGCAGCACCTCGGCGATCGAATCCAGTTCCGCCTCGCCCAGATCCGGCGCGATCTTCAGCAGCATCGGCTTGCGCCGACCGTGCTGCGAGCCGAGCCGCTCCTGCGCCTCGCGCAATACCGAGATGAAGCGGCGCAGCGTGGCTTCTTCCTGCAGGTCGCGCAGGCCCTTGGTGTTCGGCGAGGAAATGTTCACCGTGACGTAGCTGGCATGCTCGTACACGCGGGTCAGGCAGAGCAGGTAGTCGCTGACTGCCTTCTCGTTCGGCGTGTCCTTGTTCTTGCCGATGTTGATGCCGAGCACGCCGTGGTAGCTGGACTGCCGCACGTTGCGCACCAGCGCGTCGACGCCGGCGTTGTTGAAACCCATGCGGTTGATGATCGCCTCGTGCCGCGGCAGCCGGAACAGGCGCGGCCGCTCGTTGCCCGGCTGCGGCTTCGGCGTCACCGTGCCCACTTCGATGAAGCCGAAACCCAGCGCATCGAGCGCGTCCAGGTGTTCGGCATTCTTGTCCAGGCCGGCAGCGAGCCCGACTGGGTTCGGGAAGGTGATGCCGAACACCTTCGTCGGCAGGTCCGCCGGCGGCTTGGCGATCCACTGCGAAAAACCGCTGCGCTGGGCCACGCCCAGCGCATACAGGGTGGCGCGATGCGCGGTCTCGGCATCGAGCTTGAACAGCAGCGGGCGCAGGATGTCGTACATGGATCAGGCCAGGTGGCCCGCGAAAATGCGGGTGTCGTAATCGAAGCTTACCGTGCCGTTTTCGGCACTGCTGTCGAACAGTTCGCGCAGCGCGCGCAGCATCGGTTCGTGTTGGGGATGGCCTGCCTTCGGCGCATACGAGGACGACATCAGGCGTCCGCGCAAGGCCTCGAAATCCAGCTGCTGCGCGTGTTCGAAACGGGCTGCGCCGCGGAAGCCGGCACCGAACCAGGCGCGCATGTGCGCGTCGTCGGCGTAGCGTTCGGCCACGCTGGCGTAGTCGGTGCCGTAGGCCAGCAGCAGCGCCTCGTAGCCTTCCAGAAAACGGGTGCCGGCGAGCCGACGCGAGTTCCACCAGATCGCCGCCAGCCCGCGCGGGCGCAGGATGCGCGCGAACTCGCGCCGCGCCGCATCCTCGTCGAACCAGTGGAACGCCTGCGCCACGGTGACCAGGTCCACGCTGGCGTCGGGCAAGCCGGTGGCGCCGGCGCCGCCGTCGACCGCATCGAAGCCCGCGTACGCCTGCAGCCAGTGTTCGGCGGCGGCGCGCATCGGCGCATTCGGTTCCACCGCAGTCACCCGATAGCCGGCGTCGAGAAATAGCTTGGCGGAAATGCCGGTGCCCGCACCTACGTCCGCCACCCGCCAGCCGCTGTCCACGCCCTGCTCGCGCTGCAGCCAGTCCAGCAACGCTGCCGGATAGTCCGGCCGGTAGCGCACGTAGTCGTCAACGCGATCGCCGAAGCGCGCGGTGGACTGCAGGGAAGCATTCTCGTCAGCCATGGAGCATCTGTCCGCCATCGACGACCAGGGTGTGACCGGTGATCCAGCCCGCCCACGACGAGGCCAGGAACAGCGCGGCGTGGGCGATCTCCTCCGGCTTGCCGAAGCGGCCGAACGGGATCTTCGCCAGGGTGGCGCGGTAGAGCTCCGGCTGTTCCAGCTTGCGACGCTCCCACAGGCCATCGACAAACGCGATCGAACCCGGTGCGATCGCGTTGACGCGGATGCGGTGTTCCGCCAGCGCCAGCGCCTGCGAGGTGGTGTACTGGCTCAGCGCCGCCTTCACCGCCGCATACGCCGCGCCGTTCGCGCGCGGACGGAACGCGGCGATCGAACTGGTGTGCAGGATGCATCCGTGCGACGAGGCCTTGAGGTGCGGCAACGCCGCGCGCGACGCGCGCACCGCCGCCATCAGGTCCACGTTGAAACCGGCGCTCCACGCCTCGTCGCCGTCGTCGAAACCGTAGCCGCTGGCGTTGTTGACCAGCACGTCGATACCGCCGAGCGCGGTGGCCGCCTCCGCCACATAGGCCTCGATGGCGCGGGCATCGGCCAGGTCGCAGCTCTGCGCATGCGCCAACACGCCGTGGGCGGCCAGCGCCTGGCGGGTTTCCTCCAGCGCCGCGACGCCACGGGCGCAGATCGACACCGCCGCGCCGGCTTCGGCGAAGCCCAGCGCGATGCTGCGACCGATGCCGCGGCTGCCGCCGGCAACGACGACGCGATACCCGGTGAAGTCAAAAGGCATGCGGGGCATCAATGCCAGTTCGAGAAGGCGAAACCGAAGATCAGTGCAGCGATGAGCACGAACACCACCAGCACGCCCAGCAGCAGTTGCACGTAGCCGAGCACCAGCCCGGCCACAGCCATGCCGTCGCCCTCGGTGCGGGCATCGGGTGGACTGCGGCGGATCTCGCTACGCGCCAGGTGGCCGCAGATGATCGCCACGATCGCGCCCACGAACGGCAGCACGCACCAGGCCAGGATGCCGAAGACCAGGCTCACCACGGCCAGCGAACTGGTGCTGGTGCCCGGACGGTAGGACGGTTGATAGCTCATCGGATCGCTCACTCCTGTCGAGGTGGTGGATCAGCGCCGTCATGCATTGCCGTCGGCTGCGGGCGGCGAACCGCCCGCAGCCGGTTCATCAGAAGCCGAACTTGATGCCCTGGGCCAGCGGCAACGCGTCCGAGTAGTTGATGGTATTGGTCTGGCGGCGCATGTACACCTTCCATGCATCCGAACCGGACTCGCGGCCGCCGCCGGTTTCCTTCTCGCCGCCGAACGCGCCGCCGATCTCCGCACCGGACGTGCCGATGTTGATGTTGGCGATGCCGCAGTCGGAACCCGCCGCCGACAGGAACTGCTCGGCCGCCTTCAGGTTGGTGGTGAAGATCGACGAGGACAGGCCCTGCGGCACGTCGTTCTGCAGCGCGATCGCCTCGTCCAGCGTCTTGAACGGCATCACGTAGAGAATCGGTGCGAACGTCTCGGTCTGCACCACTTCGTCGGCGTTCTTCAGCCCGGTGACGATGGTCGGCAGCACGAAGTTGCCCTTGCGATCGGTCAACGCCTTGCCGCCGGTGGCAACGGTGCCGCCGGCCGCCTTGGCCTTGGCGATCGCGGCAAGATAGCCCTGCACCGCTTCCTGGCTGTTCAGCGGGCCCATCAGCGTGGTGGCCAGGGTGGGGTCGCCGATCTTGCCCTCGACCTGCTTGTACGCCTTGACCAGGGTGTCGACCACGCTGTCGTGGATCGACTCGTGCACGAACACGCGGCGGGTGGTGGTGCAGCGCTGGCCGGCAGTGCCGACCGCGCCGAACACGATGCCGGGGATCGCCAGCGCAAGGTCGGCCGTCTCGTCCACGATGATCGCGTTGTTGCCGCCCAGTTCCAGCAGCGAACGGCCCATGCGCTGGGCGACGCGCTCGCCGACCATGCGGCCGACCTTGGTCGAGCCGGTGAAGCTGATCAGCGCGACGCGCTTGTCGTCGACGAAGGCCTGCGCCAGGTCGCTACCGGCGTCGTTGAACAGGAAGAACAGGTCGGGGAAGCCGCCGGCCTTCAGCGCGTCGTTGCAGATGCGGATGGTGGCAATTGCCGACAGCGGGGTCTTCGGCGACGGCTTCCAGATGCAGATGTCGCCGGCGATGGTGGCCAGCATGGCATTCCATGCCCACACCGCAACCGGGAAGTTGAACGCGCTGATGATGCCGACCAGGCCGAGCGGATGGTACTGGTCGTACATGCGGTGGCCCGGGCGCTCCGAGTGCATGGTGTAGCCGTACAGCATGCGGCTCTGGCCCACCGCGAAGTCGGCGATGTCGATCATCTCCTGCACTTCGCCGTCGCCCTCGGGCTTGATCTTGCCCATCTCCAGCGCGACCAGCGAACCCAGCGCGTCCTTGTGCTTGCGCAGCGCTTCACCGCACAGGCGCACCGCTTCGCCACGTGCCGGCGCGGGCGTGGTGCGCCACACCTTGAACGCAGCCTGCGCGCGCTGGACGATCACTTCGTAATCGGCGGCGCTGGACGCATGCACGGTGCCAAGCACCTCGCCGGTGGCCGGGTTCACCGGCTGCAGCGCGCCGGCGTCGGCGGTCTTCGACCACTCGCCCTGGCCGAGATAGCTGCCGGACTGCTCGCCATCGAGGCCAAGCGCGCTGAGGATTGCATGGGACATGGATGTCTCCTGGACGTGCGGCGCCTGCGAGGCACCGTGAAGGGAATGTGGCAATTGCCCATTCTAGCAGGGGCGGGTAAGTGACTCCCTCCCCTGCAACGCAGGGTCGGGTCGGAGTGGGGCGCTTTTGATCTTGATTTCCGGCAACCCTGCGCCCCCCCCTCACCTGAAGGACTCCCTTCGGTCGCCAGCCTCCCCCTGCGACCGAAGGAAGTCCCTTGAGGGGCAAGCAGGGGGAGGAGCAACAAAATCGCACCGCCGCGTGATCCATGCGAAAATCCCGCCGCTGCCCTCGTAGCTCAGTTGGATAGAGCGGTCCCCTCCTAAGGGACAGGTCGGACGTTCGAATCGTCTCGAGGGCACCAGTTCCTTAACGCGAAGGCCGGCCATGCCGGCCTTCGCTGTTTCCGATTCAGGAACTGCACGACAGCATCGAGCAACCGGCCTTGTGCCGCGCCCAGTCCGGACGCTTCTGCGCGAACGCCTCGCGGCCGGGTTGGTCGTCGTAGGGGTGGCACAGCACCTCGAGCAGCTCGGCGATACCGCTGGGGTCACCCTGCTCGGCGCGGTCGATCGCCTGCTGCGCCAGGTAGTTGCGCAGCACGTAGCGCGGGTTCGCCAGGCGCATCCGCTCGCGGCGCTGGGCCGGCGACAGCGGATCATCGGCCAGCCGCGCCGCGTAACGGGCCAACCAGGCGTCGAGCGCCGGCTCGGCTTCATGCCGCTTCGCCTCGTCGTAAAACGCCTCGCTGAACGGCGCCAGCGTGGGCGTCTGCACGTCCACATCGGCCAGTGCGCGAAACCACAGCGTCATGTCGATCTCGGCCTGTTGCATCAGCGATTGCAGCGACTGCATCAGCGCCACGTCGTCGTCGCGGCATTCGGCCAGGCCCAGCTTGGCGGCAATGTTGGCGCGGTCGGCGGCGGCATACGCGGCGGCGTAATGCTGCAACCCGGCCTCCAGCGGCCCGACGCCGTCGAACAGCGGCGCCAGCGCACCGGCCAGGCAGCTGAGATTCCACCACGCCACGTTCGGCTGCTGACCAAAACGGTAGCGACGGCGCTGCGCGTCGGTGGTGTTCGGCGTCCACTCCGGATCGTAGTTGTCGACCCAGCCGTACGGGCCGTAGTCGATGGTGAGGCCGAGGATCGACATGTTGTCGGTGTTCATCACCCCGTGCACGAAACCCACGCGCATCCAGTGCGCCATCATCGCGGCGGTGCGCTCGCACACCTGGGTGAACCACGCCGCATACAGCGCCTCGCCCTGCCCGTCGAGTTCCGGGAAATCCCGGCGGATGGTGAACTCGACCAGCTGGCGCAGCAGTGCGATGTCGCCGCGCGAAGTGGGCAATTCGAAGTTGCCGAAGCGGATGAACGACGGCGCCACGCGGCACACGATCGCGCCCGGTTCCGGCGCGGCGTGGCCGTCGTAGAACATGTCGCGCAGCACCGCCTCGCCGGTGCCGACCAGGCTCAGCGCGCGCGTGGTCGGCACGCCCAGGTGGTGCATCGCCTCGCTGCACAGGAACTCGCGCACCGAGGAACGCAGCACCGCGCGGCCGTCCGCGCCGCGCGAATACGGCGTCAGCCCGGCGCCCTTGAGCTGCAGCTCCCAGCGTTCGCCGGCGGCGTTGATGACTTCGCCCAGCGAAATTGCGCGGCCATCGCCGAGCTGCCCTGCCCAGTTGCCGAACTGGTGCCCGCCGTAGTTCGCCGCGTACGGCTGCATGCCGTCGAGCAGGGCGTTGCCGCCGAACAGTTGGGCAAACTCGGGCGTGGCGACGTCCGCTGCGCTGAAACCCAAGGTCGCCGCCATCTCGGCCGAATGCGCCAGCAGCCGCGGCGCCGCCACCGGCGTGGGATCGACCCGCGAGTACAGCGCGCCGTCGACCTGACGCAGCCGCGCGCCCTGCTCCGGATCACCAGGCAGCTCGCGCACGAACGTATTGTCGAAACGAAGATCGAACATCAAACTGCCTCGCGGGACTGCAGCCTATATCCGGGCGCCACCGGCGCGATGCAAGGCCGGGGCACGGCGTGCGGCGCGCTTTCTGCGAGCGGCTAGCGCGCCACGGCCTGTCCGCGGCGCGCCGGACGATGGATCGCCTTCAGCCGCTGGTAGACGGTCAGCACGGCGGTGCCGTAATCCCTGGCCAGGGTCGGCGTGTGGCTGTGGTAATAGCCCACGCCGAGCACCCGGTCGCGGGTCTGGCGCATGCCGTCGCGCAGGATTTTCGCGGCCACGGCGATGTTGGTGCGCGGATTCAGCAGGGTCAGCGGATCGCGCACCGCGTCGCGGTGCATCGGGTAGTAGACCTGCATGATGCCGACATCCTGCACGGCCGAACCGAACTGGCTCGCCGCCGCCATCGCCAGCTGCACGTCGTGCCGCTCGCCGCGCACCAGGTGGTCGTCGACGCGGAACAGCCACGGCGTGGGCGCGACCTTGCCATCCGGGTACAACGCCTTCGATTCCACCAAAGCGACGCTGTACAGCAGCAGTGGATCGACACCGGAGGCCTTGCCGATCTGCGACCACAGGCTCTGCCGGGAAGTGATGTCCAGGTCGGGCTCCTCGATCGGCATCATCAGGTCCATCGTGCTGACGTCGGACAACAGCTTGCGACCGGTTTCGGCCGGCTCGGCGCGGGCTGCCGACGCAACGGTTGGCGCGCTTGCCGCAGCCAACACCCGCGCAGGCCTGGCCGGCAAGGACGGTGCATGCGCGGCAGATGCCGGCGTGGCAGCCAATGCCCTGACCGGCGTTGACCCCACGTCGGGGTGCGGCATGCCGATACGCAGCAACACCAGGGCAGCGCCCACGAGGGCGCCGATGGCGACGCCTGCCGCAAGCCTGTGCCGAGACGCCCTCGCCCATCCCGGCCACGACGGCATGCGTGCCCGCACCCACGGCGCGATGCAGGCGTCGACGAGTCGGCGCAAACTGACGGCTGCGGTCACGTGCCATCCATCCAGCGGCCATGCGGGAGGCAGCAGCCAGCGTTCCGCTACCGGCCGCAGCGCGCTCGGGGGCAGCCGGTTGGGCACGACCGTCCGCGAGCGGACCCATCGAGCTGGTGCCGGCATCACAACAGGCGGGGCGATGGAACGGTGGCGGGCCGACGGGTCTCCGGATTTCCAGCGCGCCGGCGCCATCAGATACACGCGGCCCGGTTCCCGAGTGGCGCCGCGTACCGTCACAGGGTCCGTGGCCGAGTGCCTGTCCGAGCCTGCTGCCTTGCCCGCTTTGGCAGGGGCCGGTTCCCGCGCCGACACATCGCACGTATCGCCGGACGCGACCATGCAACCACCGACTTCGGAGTACCCGCGGCTCTCGCCATGCAAGGCATCTGCAGTCGTTGGGGTCAAACCGTCCACAAGGGAATCCTGTTCAAGGGCACGGCTACCGCCAATCCGATGAGGTCTGGTCGAGGCGGCAAGCTCCCCGTGTCGAGGGTCGCCATTAAATCAGGTTTGCGAGGCCGGTTCCCGCATCCGGCACCTGAACGTTCCCGCGCGCCCCGACGCAAGCCCGCAAGGCATCGGCACGGCACGCGCAAACCGGTGCACCGGCCAGCCGTTATAGTCGGCTACCGCACCCTCGCGAAAACCGCATGAACCCGACGTCCGCCAACCACCTCAACGCCGACGCGCTGCCCGAGGACGCGCCCTACCTCGCCGCCACCACGCGCTGGCTGGAGCGCGCGGTGATCGGGCTGAACCTGTGCCCGTTCGCCCGCGCGCCGCACGTGCAAGGCAAGCTGCGCCTGCGGGTAAGCCATGCGCGCGATACCGACGCGCTGCTCGACGACCTCTGCGGCGAGCTGCAGTCGCTCAACGCGTTGACGCCGGACGAATGCGAGACCGGCCTGCTGATCCACCCGTTCGTGCTCGGCGACTTCCTCGACTACAACGACTTCCTCGACGTGGCCGACGCCGCCGTGCAGACGCTGGGTCTGGAAGGCGAATGGCAGGTAGCCAGCTTCCATCCCCGCTACCAGTTCGCCGACAGCGCGCCGGACGACGTCGAGAACCTCAGCAACCGCTCGCCGTATCCCACGCTGCACCTGCTGCGCGAATCCAGCATCGAGCGCGCGATGGAGACAATGAGCGACACCGACAGCATCTACCGGCGCAATATCGAGACCCTGCAACGGCTGGGCCCCGATGGCTGGCAGGCGCTGTGGCGCGACAGCGACGACTGAACGCATCCGCCCGACGCGGAGTTCACATTCGCGCGGGACGAAGCTGTCATGCTGGGGAGTGAATACCCTCCCCGACCCCTACGCCGAAAGCGTCGACCCCAGCGTGCAATGCACGACCTGCGAAGCCGTGTGCTGCCGCCTCACCGTGGTCCTGATGCCCGAAGACCATGTGCCCGCGTGGCTGGTCGCCCGCGACGAATACGGCATGGAAACCCTGGCCAAGGGCGAGGACGGCTGGTGCGCCGCGGTCAACCCGAACACCTTCGGCTGCACCATCTACGAAGACCGCCCCACCATCTGCCGCAAGTTCGCGATGGGCAGCCCGAGCTGCCGCGACGAGCGGCACAAGTGGTTCGGCGCCACGATTCCCACTGCGGTGCACGTGCTCTAGTTGCGCTCGTGACTGAGGCTTCGTAGGACGAGCACCGCCCTACGACGCGAAGATTTCCGCGACCTCAGCGGCATCGAGTGTGCGCCATTCGCCCAGCGGCAACCCGCCCAGCGCGAGTGCGCCGATCGAGATCCGCTGCAGCGTCTCGACGTGGTTGCCAGTGGCGGCGAACATGCGGCGCACCTGGTGGTAACGGCCCTCGGTGACGCTGAGGCGGGCATGCCGCGGACCCAGCACTTCAAGCACGGCCGGCGCCAGCGGCTCGGTTTCCGATTCCAGCAGCAGGCTGCCGCTGGCGAACAGCTCGCCTTCGTCGCCGCGCAGGTCCTGCGCCAGGGTGGCCTCGTAGACCTTGGTCACCTGCACCTTCGGCGAGATGATCCGGTGCAGCAGCGCGCCGTCGTCGGTGAACAGCAGCAGGCCGGAGGTGTCGCGGTCGAGCCGGCCCACGCTGGACAAGGCCGGCGAGCGCACGTTGTAGCGCGGCGGCAACAGGTCGTAGACCACGCGGCCCGGGTCCTTGCGCGAGCAGGTGACGCCAAGCGGCTTGTTCATCATCAGGGTCAGCCCGGGCGGCGGATCGAGCGGCTCGTCGTCGACGCGGATGCTCTCGTACGGCACCACGTCGTCGGCGTACAGCACCTCGCCGTCCGCATCGGTGATGCGCCCGGCGCGGAACAACTGGGTCACGTCCTTGCGGCTGCCGTAGCCCAGGTTCGCAATCAGCTTGACCAATTTCATCCGCGCACCCCGACCGCCTCGATCACCTTGAATCCTTCCCGCACGACCCGCGTGCGCACTTCATGAAAACGCGAGGCCAGCACGGCCTCATACGGCAGGTGCCGGTTCGCCACGATCAGCAGCCGGCCATCCGGCAGCAGCGCCTCGGCCGCGCTGACGATGAACGCACGGCCCAGTTCCGGCAGGTCGGCGCGCCCCTGATGGAACGGCGGGTTGCTGACGATGGCATCGTAGCGCTGCGCCAGGCCGCGGGTAACGTCATGCCAGTGCACCGCCACTGCCACGTCGCGCCCGCCTTCGCGCTGCGCCCGCGCCAGGTTGAGCCGCGCCGGCTCCAGCGCGCGCGCTTCGGCCTCGTACAGGTCGAGCGCGTCGACCCGCGGGCAGCGCGCGACGACCTGCGTGGATAGATAACCGTAGCCGGCGCCGAGATCGGCCACGCGGCCGTGCAGGTCCGCCGGCAGGTGTTCCGCCAGCAGCGCCGAGGCGCGGTCGATGCGGTCCCAGGCGAACAGGCCGGGGCGGCTGACGTAGCCATCGACGATCGTGCGCGGCTCGTCCAGCGCCAGCCATTCGACCAGCAGGTGCTGGTCGACGTCGGTCGGCTGCGGCGTGCTCCAGAACGCACGGCACTTGTGCTTGGACAGGTGCTGCACGGGGCCGGAAAGTTTCGCCAGGTCGGCCTCGCCCGACTTCGCGCCTTCGGCATTCGGCATCGCGGCCAGCAGCGTGCCGCCCGGCGCCAGGTGCTGCAGCGCGCGGGCGAACAGGGCGCGCGCCTCGTCGCGCTGGCGCGGCGGCAGCAACAACACCAGCGGAAATTTTTCATCGGCCGCCGGCTCGCTCACGCGCAGGCCGTTGCGGCCCAGCTCGTCGGCGAATGGCAGGAAACCCTGCTCGCACAACCAGCCGGGCTGCGCCATCTCGCGCAGTCGCATCCCGGCTCGAGCGCGCAGGAACAGCGCTCGGCCATCCACGGGCAGACGCAACTCGCCCGATTCGAACGGCACGAACAGGGCCGCCAGCGCCGCATCCGGCGCGGCCGCGAAAAATCCGCCAGCAGTCACGTCATCCCTTCCACCTTGAAACGGTGGCGGCATTGTACGTGGCCGCCGGCAGAATCCGTGCCGCGCGGACTCAACCGCCGCCGTGCTGGCTCACCGCGTCCATCGCGCGGGCGGAAAACACCAGCGCCGCACCGGCGTTCATCGCCACGGCCACGCCCAGCGCCTCGGCGATTTCCTCGCGGGTCGCGCCATGCTTCAACGCCTCGCCCACGTGCACCGTGATGCAGCCGTCGCAGCGGGTGGTGACCGCCACCGCCAGCGAGATCAGCTCGCGGGTCTTCGCGTCCAGGTGGCCGGTCTTCTGGCCGGCATCGCTCAAGGTCTGGTACCCCTTCAACGTATCCGGGCTGAGCTTGCCGATCTCGCCAATCCGGCCCAGCAGTTCCTTGCGGTATTGCAGCCAATCCAGCATGGGAATCTCCTCGCGGTGGTGGCGGCCGGGCGACGCGCCCGACCGTGGCGGGGATGCTGCGCCACCGGATGTAAAATCCGCATGCGGGGGTTTCCCGGCGGCAGGACCAGGCGGCGGAACCCTCGCAACCTGCCCCAGGAACCTCACCTGGTTACGCCGTGGCCGATGTCCGCCCCAGCCTGGCTACCCAGCGGTACAGCGCCACATTGACCGCGACGAAGGCGATGCCGCCGATCCAGATCGCCGCCGTGCCGAAGCCATCGCCGACCAGCGCCAGCGGCGCGCCCTTGCCGGAGAACACCACGATCGCCGCGATGATCACGCCGATGATGCTTTCGCCCACGATCATGCCGGAGGCCAGCAGCACGCCCAATTGCTTTGTCGCTTCGGGTTTCGCGCCACGCTCGGCGCGCTTGTCGAAATACCAGCCGACGACGGCGCCGACCACGATCATCAGCGTGGTCGAGGTGGGCAGGTAGATGCCCAGGCCCACCGCCAGCGGCGGCAGCGCGGCCGCTTTGGTGGTGCGGCCAAGGACGGCGTCCAGCACGATCAGCGCCACGCCGATCGCGCCGCCCAGAATGATCAGGCTCCAGTCGATATTGCCCTGGATCACGCCCTGAGCCAGCGCCGAGATCAGCCCCGCCTGCGGTGCGGCCAATGCACGCGCCGGATCGACTCCGGGCATGCCGGCGAAACCGTACGCCTCGTTCAGCAGGTCCAGCACCGGCGGGATCACCGCCGCGCCCACCAGCACGCCGACCACCAGCGCCACCTGCTGCTTCCACGGCGTGGCGTCGACCAGTTGGCCGGTCTTCAGATCCTGCAGGTTGTTGTTGGCGATGGTCGCCACCGCGAACACCACCGAGGTGGCGAACAGCGCGAACGCCACCAGCCCCTTGCCGGCATCGCCGGCGAGCTCCGACTTCACGCCCGCCACCAGCAGCAACAGCGCCGCGATGATCACCACCAGGATGCCCACGCCGGACAGCGGACTGTTGGACGAGCCGATCAGGCCCGCCATATAGCCGCATACCGCGGAAACCAGGAAGCCCATGATCACCACGAAGACCAGGCCGCCGATCACCAGCAGCCACAGGTGCGAACCCAGCCCGGTGACGATGCTGAAATCGCCCAGCAGCCAGCCGATCGGCAGCAGGCAGAGCAGGCTGATCAGGCCGACGATGCCGATCGGCATGTCGTGCTCGGTGCGCGGCAGCGTGTCGCCCTGCCCGGCCTTGCGCGCCCGCGACGACGCCATCGCCGAGGAAAGCCCGCTGATCACCGGCTTGACCAGTTTGGCCAGTGTCCAGATCGCCGCCACGCCGATCGTGCCGGCGCCGATGAAGCGCACCTTGCTGCCCCAGGCCGCCTGCGCCACGTCCGCGGCGGCGCCGGTGGCTGCCGCCAGCAGGGTGTAATGCGGCACCGCCCAGCCCCAGGCGATCAACGCGCCGAGCAGCATCGCCAGACCGACCCACAGGCCGACCAGGTGGCCCACCGCCAACAGTGCGAACGACAGGCTGAAGTCATAGCCGCTGGCCCCGCCGCGGTCGCCGAAGTGGAAATATTGCGCCACGCTGCCGGCAAACACCTTGGTAGCGACCACCACCGCGAACACCGCCGAGACGATGGTGCCGGCGGCAACGGCCAGCAGGCCCGACTTGCTGCTCTCCTCCGACGCCGCGCCCGCGTCGTCGCCGCCGCCCACTTTCAGCACTTCGGCGCAGGCCACGCCTTCCGGGTACGGCAGGTCGGAATCGGTCACCAGCGCGCGGCGCAATGGGATCGTGTACATCACGCCCAGGATGCCGCCGGTGGCGCAGATGCCGAACGTCACCCAGAACGGAAAACCGGTCCACCAGCCGACCATCACCAGGCCGGGCAACACGAAGATGATCGCCGACAGCGTGCCGGCCGACGAGGCCACCGTCTGCACGATGTTGTTTTCCTGCATCGTGGAGTTCTTGAACCCGCGCAGGATCGCCATCGAGATCACTGCCGCCGGAATCGAGGTGGCGAAGGTCAGGCCAGCCTTGAGGCCGAAGAACACGTTCGCCGCGGTGAACACCAGGGTGATCACGATGCCGATGATCAGGCCGCGTACGGTCAACTCGGTGCGCGGCGTCGCGCTGGACAACGGTTTTGCAGTCACGAATGGCTCTCCCCCGGATGGATGCTGCGGTGGAAGATAGCGTGGAATCGCTGCCGGTGGTTATCCCCTGGCCGAACGGCGCTGTCGCGTCACAACGCCAGCCGGCTCTCGAAACGCCGCGGCTCGCCGGACAGCGGATCGACGAAGGCCAGGCCGCGCGCCAGCAGCTTCAAGGGTTGCCTATGGTCGTCGGCGGACTTGTCGGCCAGCGCCGGATACAGCGTGTCGCCCACGATCGGCGCACCCAGCGCGGCCATGTGTACGCGCAACTGGTGCTTGCGGCCGCTGACCGGGAACAGGGCGTAGCGCCATGTACCCTCGCCGCGCTCGATCAGCTCGATCCGCGTCTCGCTGTTCGGCTCGCCGTCGACCTCGCGCATGCGGAAGAACGGTTCGCCCGCCACGATGCGCGAGCGCCTCGACAGCGGGAACACCAGCGATGGCAAGGCCGGCGCCAGCGCCTCGTAACGCTTGTCGATCCGCCGTTCGCGAAACAGCGCCTGGTACGCCGCGCGACTGGCCGGGTTCGCCGAGAACAGCACCAGCCCGGCGGTGGCGCGATCGATCCGGTGCAGCGGCACCAGCTCGGGATTGTCCAGCCGATGCATCAATCGCCGCAGCAGAGTCTGCTCGACGAAGCCGCCGGCCGGGGTTACCGGCAGGAAATGCGGTTTGTCCGCCACCACCAGGTGCGCGTCCGCATGCAGCACGGTTTCGACGAACGGAATCGGCCGCTCGTCCACCACCTCGCGGTAATAGTGGATGCGTATGCCTGCGCGGTACGGCGTCTGCGGCGTGATCGCGATGCCCTGCCCGTCCAGCACGCGCCCGCGCGCGATGCGGTCCAACCATTGCGCGCGATCGATCGCGCTGAACTGCGCGCACAGCCCGTCGAGCACGGTGGCCCAGGCACCCGGCGGCAGGTGCACGGTGCTGGCACGCGGATCGCGGCTGAACGATGAAGCGGCTCGGTTCATGGCACGGCCAGTGTAAGGCGTCCGGCGCAGCCGCCCTTCTTCACCAAGGCAAGGGCGCGGCACGTGCGCGTAGAATGGCCGGCTTGTTGTCTCAAGGCACCCCCATGGCACTCAACTCCACCATCTACAAGGTCGAACTGCAGGTCAGCGACATGGACCGGCATTACTACGCCACTCATGCACTGACCCTGGCGCGGCATCCGTCCGAGACCGAGGAACGGCTGATGGTGCGCCTGCTCGCGTTCGCGCTGTACGCAGAAGACCGGCTGGAGTTCGGCAAGGGCATCAGCGACGAGGACGAACCGGCGCTATGGCGCAAGGCGTATACCGACGAGATCGAGCTGTGGATCGAAGTCGGCCAGCCCGACGAGACGCGCATCCGCAAGGCCTGCGGCCGTTCGCGCCAGGTGGTGGTGATCAGCTACGGCGGCAACGCGGCGGAGATCTGGTGGAACAAGGTCGGTGCCGCACTCAGCCGCAACAAGAACCTCACCGTACTGGACATCCCTGCGCACACCGTGGCCGAACTGGTCGCACTGCTGCAGCGTGGCATGCGCCTGCAGGCACTGGTCCAGGATGGCCAGCTGCAGCTGATGAACGAGGCCGATGCGGTTGCCGTCGACCCGCTCAAGCGCATGGTCGCGGCCGAACTGGTGAGCTGACGACTTCGCGTCGGCCGTCTCGCCGCGGTTTCCCGCATAATCTCCGCCCGATCCCATCCATCTTCCCGGAGTCACCCATGCGCTGGTTGCTGCCCCTGCTTGCTGTCTTCGCCCTCGCCGCCTGCAGCACCCCGCCCGCGGCACACGCCAGCGGCAAGGTGGACAAGCTCACCATCATCGACACGAAAGTGGGCACCGGTGCCGAAGCGAAGGCCGGCATGGACGTGCTGGTGCACTACACCGGCTGGCTTTACGACGAAAACGCGAAAGACAAGCACGGCGCCAAGTTCGACAGCTCGCTCGACCATGGCGCGCCGTTCAACTTCACGCTCGGCGCCGGCCGGGTGATCGACGGCTGGGACCAGGGCGTGGCCGGCATGCGCGTGGGCGGCAAGCGCACCCTGCTGATTCCCGCCGAGCTCGGTTACGGCGCCCGCGGCGCCGGCGGCGACATCCCGCCGAACGCCTCGCTGGTGTTCGACGTGGAGCTGATCGACGTCAGCACGCCCTGAGGTTCCGCACGGCTGGCCGTGCCCGCCCTGCGCTTCCTCGTCAGGCTTCAGTCCTCCTGCGCCGCCGCCTCGCGCCCCTGCTGGCGGATGATCGCTTCTTCCCGCGCGTCGATGATCGACTGCATCACGCTGTCGACGTCGGCGATGCTTTCGTCGAACTCGAAATGGCCAGTGAGTTCGCTGTCCGGGTGCAGTTCGCCCAGCTCGTACAGCGCCCACATCTCCTCGCCGTAGTGGGTGTCCAGCAGCTCCGGCGCGAAGCGCGACAGGCTGATCGTGATGTTGCCCACGTCGCGGCGCAGCATGGTGCGCGCCGCGTTGTTGCCGGAGGCGCTGACCGCTTGCGGCAGGTCGATGATCACCGGGCCATCCGGCCCGACCAGCACGTTGTATTCGGACAGGTCGCCGTGAATCAGCCCCACGCACAGCATGCGTGCGACCTGCTGCATCAGGAAGCGGTGGTAGTCGCGCGCCGTGTCCGCCGACAGTTCCACCTCGCCCAGTCGCGGCGCCGAATGGCCGTCCGCATCGATGACCAGCTCCATCACCAGCACGCCGTTGAAGTAGCCGTAGGGCTTCGGCACGCGTACGCCGGCGGCGGTGAGCTGGTACAGCGCGTCGACCTCGGCGTTCTTCCAGGCGGCCTCGGCCTCCTTGCGGCCGAACTTCGTAGCCTTGCCCATCGCGCGCGCCTGCCGGCTGCCGCGCACCTTGCGGCCTTCCTGGTATTGCACGCGCGCCTGGAAGCTGCGTTGCGCCATGTCCTTGTAGACCTTGGCGCAGCGAACGTCCTCGCCCGAACGCACGATGTAGACGGACGCTTCCTTGCCGCTCTTCAGCGGTCGCAACACCTGATCGATCACGCCTTCGTCGATCAGGTCCTGCAGGCCCTTGGGGGTTTTCATGCGTGGGGGAGCTTCAAGGTTTCGTGAGATAACGCCCATTATGGCCGATCGGCGACCTGGCCCGGGCTTTCGCGGCCACGACGTTTAGTTCGCAGTCGACAGCCGATCGCGCACCGCTGCCGCGATCTCGAACGAATGCCGCCGCGCGGCGTGCTCGAACACGTTGGCGGTGAGCAGCAACTCGTCCGGCCGATGCCGGGCGATGAACGCCGCGATGCCGTCCTTCACCGTGCCAACAGCGCCGACCACGGCGCAGGCCAGCGCCCGCTCCACCATCAGCTTCTCCGGCGGCGCCCAGTACGACTCGATGTCGTCGATCGGCGGCGGGATCAGCCCGGGCCGGCCGCGGCGCAGATTGATGAAACTCTGCTGCTGGGTAGTGAACAGGCGCCGCGCCTCGGCATCGCTGTCGGCCGCGACCACGTTCAGGCCGAGCATTGCGTACGGCTGCTGCAGCCGTGCCGACGGGCGAAAATCGCGCCGGTACAGCGCCAACGCCTCGTCCATCGCGTCCGGCGCGAAGTGCGAGGCGAACGCAAACGGGAGGCCGAGCTGCGCCGACAGCTTCGCGCTGAACAGGCTGGAACCGAGCAGCCACACCGGCACCTCGATGCCGGCGCCAGGCACGGCGCGCACTGGCTGGCCGGCCTTGGCCGGTTCGAAGTAGCCGAGCAGTTCCAGTACGTCATGCGGGAACGCGTCGGCGCTGTCGAAGTAGCGGCGCAACGCCTTCGCAGTGGGCTGGTCGGTGCCGGGCGCGCGGCCCAGGCCCAGGTCGATCCGCCCCGGATACAACGAGGCCAGCGTGCCGAACGCCTCGGCCACCTGCAGCGGCGCGTGGTTCGGCAGCATGATGCCGCCGGCGCCGACGCGGATGGTCGAGGTGCCGCCGGCCACGTGACCGATCAGCACCGCCGTCGCCGCGCTGGCGATGCCGGGCATGTTGTGATGCTCGGCCAGCCAGTAGCGCCGGTAGCCCAGCCGCTCGGCCAGCCGGGCCAGGTCCAGCGTGTTGCGGAACGCCTGGCCGGCATCGCTGCCTTCGGTGACTGGCGCCAGGTCGAGGACGGAAAACGGGATCATGTTGGGCCCTCGCCAAGTGGATGGCCACGATGTGGGGGCTGCCGCGCGGATTGCCACCAGCGCCTGCGCCTACAATGGCCCACCCTTATCCCACGGCATCCCGATGACCGAACCCGTCCGCCTCGCCAAACGTGTCGTCGCGCTGGCCCAGTGCTCGCGACGCGAGGCCGAGCAATACATCGAGGGCGGCTGGGTGCGGGTGGGCGGCGTCGTGGTGGAGGAGCCGCAGTTCATGGTCGATGCCCAGCACGTCGAGCTCGACCCACAGGCCAAGCTGGCGCCTGCCGAACCGGCCACCTTGGTGCTGCACAAGCCGGCCGGCTACGACGCCGGCAACGGCCCGAACCCGGCCAGCGCACTGGTCACCCCGCAAACGCGCTGGCCCGACGACGGCTCCGGCGTGCGGCCGTTGAGGCGGCATATGCAGCGGCTCACCACGCCGTTGGCGCTGCCGACCCAGGCCAGCGGCCTGCTGATCTTCACCCAGGACTGGCGCGTCACCCGCAAACTCACCGAGGACATCGAGCGGATCGAACAGGAGTTCGTGGTCGAGGTCAGCGGTGCATTGATCCCGAACGGACTGGCCCTGCTCAATCACGGCCTGCGCTTCAACAACTACGCGATGCCGCCGATCAAGGTCAGCTGGCAGAGCGAACAGCGCCTGCGCTTCGCGTTCAAGGTATTGCAGCCGACCCAGATCGAGCCGATGTGCAACGCGGTCGGCCTGAAGGTGCTGGCGATGAAATGCCTGCGGGTGGGCCGCATCCCGCTGGCGAAACTGCCGCCGGGGCAATGGCGCTATCTCGCCCCGCACGAACGCATCTGAACCCGCCGCCAGCTGCCACCTCGCTCCCTTGCCAAATAGCCACCGGAACGGCTTAGACTCACCCATGTGTCACGTGTCGCAAATCTACCCACACCGGAGAACAGCATGAGCAAGGGCATGGATTCAAAGAAGAGCGAGAAGAAAAAACCGGCCAAGACCATGAAGGAAAAGAAGGCCGCCAAGCAGGAAAAGAAAAAGAACAAGTAGGCCAAGCTCTTTACGCATCGCGGCACGGAGGCAGTCCCGGATCACGGCTGGTTGCCCGGCGATGCTGCCGGCAGACAAGCGCCGGCTGCCTCCTCCCTCTTCGCTAAACTTTCCCCGCCCGGTGCCGATAGTTCGAGACGGGTCGCCCGGGAACCGGCGCGCCGGGACGAGGGGCACGGAATATGGGGAATATGTGGCGGCGCATTTTTCGCAGCCGGAAGCCAACGGTGTCAGCGAACCGCGCGCAGCCAATCGCCCCGACGTCGGTGCGCTCCCCTCCGATCGCGCCTGTCGTTCCATCGGCACTGCCGCTGGCGGAAATCGGGGATCGGTTCCATCGCTTCGTACTCAGTGTTCCCGACAGCGACGCCGATGGACTCAGCGCTTTCGAGCTTGCCACGCTCAAGCGGCTGGAACTGCTCAGCACCCGCTTCGACATGCGCAGCCTGCCCCGCCTGCCGACGGTGTTGCCGCAACTGCTGCGCGCCCTGAAGAACGACAACGCCGGCGGCGGCGAGCTGGCCCGGCTGATCGGCCGCGACCCCCTGATGGTCGGCGAGATCATGCGGGTCACCGGCAGCGTGCATTACCGCGCGGCGCAGCCGATCACCAGCCTGCAGCAGGCGGTGGTGCTGCTGGGCCAGGATGGTTTGCGCCGGGTCCTTACCCAGCACGTGATGAAACCCATCCTGCAAGCCAATACGGGCACGCTGGGCCACGCCGCCGGCGAACGTCTGTGGAATCATGCCGAACGTTGCGCCCATGCCTGCGCCTGGCTCGGCAGGAACAACGGTTGCGATGCGTTCGAGGCCTATCTGGCCGGGATCGTCTGCCATACCGGCAACGGCGCCGTGGTACGCCTGCTGGATCAGCTGAAACCCGCCGATGACACCGTGCCGCCATCGCCGGGCTTTCTCGCCAGTTGTTCCAGGCTCGCCGCGCGGCTTTCGTTGCAGGTTGCGCAGCACTGGGAACTGCCACAGCGCGTGCTCGATGCGATGACGGAATGCCAGGCCCCGGCAACGCCGGCGGCCTCGCCGTTGGGCAACGCGCTTTCCGTGGCCGACCTGCTGGCGATGGCCCAGTTGCTGATCGAACACGAACGGCTCACCGACAACCCGGACCTCAGCCAAAGCTGGCCCGGTGTCTTTGCGCCGCCCCTGATCGCGCGTTGCCAGCAGGATCTCCGGCGCAGCTTTCCCGTATCGAAAAGCGCCTGAGGGGCCGCAGATCCCGCCCGGCTATTCGCCGCGACGCAGCAGGGTCAAGCCGATCAACCGCGACACCACCAACGCGACGTACATCACCCCCACGAACATCTCCAGGCTGGCCACGGCACGGGCATGCACGGTGATCGGAATGACGTCGCCGATGCCGGTGCTGGACAGCAGCGCGAAGCTGAGGAACAGCAGCTCGGTCCAGCTGCGCGCCTCATGCGGGTTGACCGCGGCGGAGAAGCAGCCTGGCTGCAAGGTCTGGCACAGCACGAATACATAGGTAAACGCCCAGACCAGCAGGGTGAACGTAGCGCCAGCGGCAAACAGTTCGTCGGTGGTGGCGCGGCGGTCCGCCAGCATGTAGCTGATCAGGCACCCCGCCGCGTAGAAATAGAACATCGCCTCCAGCGCCGCCCACCACGGCCGCAATGCCGGCATGTCCATGGTCAGGTCGAGCACGTTGAACAGCACGGCCGGCAGCGCGATGCAGGCGCTGATCCAGGCGCGCCCGCGCGTGCGCCGCACCATCGAGATCGCCAGGCCCAGCACCAGCACACCGAACGCGCCGAACAGCGCCCGCGCCGGGCGCGTGTGTTCGATGAACGGATACAACAGCAGGCCGACCAACTGCACCAGCAGCAGGATCGCCGAAGGATGCCGGATGATCCGCACCAGCCAGCGCAGATGGGCGAAGCGGATCAGCTTGCCCGTGGCCGTGGTTTCATCGCTTCCGCCCATGTGTCCATCCTCCCGTCGATCGTTGCAGTGCAGGAATCCGCCAGGCATCCCTTCGCAGTTTTCATCATGGCAGATCGAGGTGCATCGGCTGAACGACCAGGCCGGTACTGCTGACCGTCAGCGGCCCGCTGGGCAAAAAACCGAAGTGCAGGTACACCGGCACCGCCATCGCCGAGGCATTCAGGGTGAATCGGCGTGTACCGGCGCGGCGCACTGCATCGCGCATGGCGCGCTGCCACAGCCGGCGCGCGATGCCATCGCCGTGCATGCGAGTCGTGACGAAGAACTGGAACAGGTGAGAGTTCTCGCGCATCGCCGCCACCCCGACCAGGCGCCCATCGTCCTGCCACGCCAGGTGGAAACGCTGGCCGGCCAGGATCTTCTTGCGGATCACCCGCGCGCTCATGCCAAGCAACAGCGGCGGCGCCGCACTCGCCGGCTGCTCCGGCAGAATCCAGCGCCGCGTTACCCGGCGCGCCAACACGCCGATCGCGATCGCGTCCTGCGGGCCGGCGAGGCGATAGTGGATGCGCATGGCTCATTCCTGCGTGGGAACATCAAGTTGCCGCCGGTGGCCGCCGGCACCGCCGGCAAGTTCGGATGCGTCGACGGCGGTCACCCGGAACCGTCGCCGAAGGCGGTACTGACTTCACGGGTCACGGCGATCCACATGGCTCCTCCACGGCCGGCGCAACTCAGGGATGACGGGCGCGCCACGCGGCCAGCGCGGCTTCGTAACGCTCAAGCGCTTCCTCGTAGACGTCATACACGCAACGCACGCAACCCTCGCCGCAGCAATCGGCGGCATCCGGCTCGGTCGGTCGCACCGGCGGCGGGTCGTCCGGATCAGGCGCGGACAAAGCAGCGGGGTCAACGGGATTCACGGCATTCCTCGGCATCGTGAGCCAGACGCGGGTCTGGCTGCATGGATAAACCGATGGTGCCGCCAACCGCCGTCGCAGCTCAAGCGGGCCGCGCGACACATGCGCGCGGCCCGCCAGGATGCGGGCGGTTATTTCGCCGGCTTGCGGAAACGGTAGATGAACTGGTCGGTGTGGCCGCGTATCGACTTGTCGAACACCTTGAGGTCGTGTGCATCGGCCGGGTTGCGCAGCGCGTCGCTCTCGCCGTCGAACACGAAACCGGCCGCCTCCACTTCCTGCTTCACCACCGCCGGGTCGATGCGGTGCAAGGTATCGGTGTCGGCGAGGCCGGAGCCGGCCGGGGCTGCGTGGTCGATGACCACGAACAGGCCGCCCGGCTTGAGCGCGTCAAAGACCTGCTTGTCGAAGCCGGCCATGTCCACCGGACCCATGAACGGGTCATGGTAATCGTGGTAGTTCTGCGCGGTGAACACCAGGTCGACCGGTTCCGGCGCGCTCAACAGCGCCGCCGGCTGCTGCAACAGACTGACGTTGGCGTAATGCGGCGTGGCGGCCAGCTTCTGCCATTCCGCCAGGCTCTTGCTGGAGTACTTCGCCATCTCGCCCGGCCAGACCGTGTAGACGTGTCCGTGCGGACCGACGACGGCGCTGAACACGCGCGTCCAGTAGCCGCTACCCGGCACCAGCTCCAGCACTTTCTGGCCCGGTTTCACTTCGGCGAACATCATCACCGCGTCGATCTTGCGGCGGGCATCCTCGGAACGATCGGCGTGGCGGGCCGGATCATTGACCGCTTTCTGCACCGCGGCGGAAACCGCCGTTTCGTGCGAGTTCGCAGCCTGAGCCAAGGCTGCGGCAGGAAGGGCGACAGCAAGCAACACAGCAAGAACAGTGGGACGCATGGTCGTACTCCTCAGTGAGCAAGGGTCCCCGGATTGTGCTCCCGAATCGCGGCGATGGCCCTGTGCCGCTTGGCACGGGGCACCGCCACGGTTCATGCTGCATGCTCGACCGCGGCCATGCCCCACCCAGTGGCTGGTCCAACTGCACACGTCCCGGCGTGCTGCCACGCGACAGCCTGCGCGTGCCCGTAAAACAGGCAGACGACCTCCCGAACACCGTATCAGGAGAACCCGATGCCAAGCCGCACTTCCCTCCCCGTACTCGGCCTTGCGCTTGGACTGTTCCTGCCCGGCCTGCCGGGCCATGCGCAGTCGGCCTCGCAATGGCAGGCGGAACAGATCGCCGCATCGCAGAAGTCCGAGCAGATCATGCGCGAGGCCAACAAGCACAAGAGCCTGCTGGCCCAGTACCAGGTGATGCGCTATCCGTACGCCACCACCCCTGACCCCGCCTTCCACGTCATCTTTGGCCAGTACCTGAGCTGGTACCAAACCTTCATCGGCGACTATCCGGATGCCGCGGTCAGCTTCTCGATCAAGCAGCCGGCGCTGCCGGACGACCGGGCCTCGCCGCTGGACAACCCCGACTACCGCGCCAGGCCGGCGCTGGAAGCAATTCCCGAGCTGGCCAGGAACTACCGTGCGGTGTTCTTCAACGAGGCACACAACATACCGCTCACCCGTACACTGACCGTGCAACTGCTGGGCAAGCTGCGCGCGGAAGGTTTCAACTATTTCGCCGCCGAGACGCTTTACCAGACCGATACCGGACTGCAGGCGCGCGGTTACCCGGTCCCCGACAGCGGCTTCTATACCGAGGAACCGATCTACGCCGAGATGGTGCGCACCGCCCTGAAGCTGGGCTTCAAGGTAATCGCCTACGAAGCGCTCTCCGATGCCAGCGGCGATGCCCGCGAAGCCGAGCAGGCCCGCAACCTCTACCGCCAGGTATTCAAGAACGATCCGAAGGCGCGACTGGTGGTCGACGCCGGTTACGCGCACATCCAGGAATCGGGCGTCTATCTGGGCGGTTCCACGATGGCCGAGCATCTGCACAAGCTCAGCGGCATCGACCCGCTCACGGTGGAGCAAACCATGTTGTACCCCCATCCGTCGGCCAGCAACGACCACCCCGACTACGCCGCGGTGATGGGGAAACTGCAGCCCAAGGCACCGATCGTGTTCGTGGACAGGAAGGGCAGACCGTGGTCGCTGCGCCCGGGCTATGACGTCAGCGTGTTCTTCCCGCCACAGGCGCTCAAATACGGCCGCCCCACCTGGCTCGATCTCGGTGGCAGCCGCAGGCCGTACTTCGTCCGTGGCGAACGCTGCAACCATACCTATCCATGCATGGTCGAAGCGCGTTATGCCGACGAGGGCAGCAATGCGATTCCCGCCGATCGCCTGGTACTCGACCCGATCCCGTTGAACGCCGTCACCAGCGACCGCATCAGCAACGGGCTGATCGAACCCCACAGCGTGCTCTACCTGCGCCCCGGCAAGTACAAGCTGACCTACACGGATGCGGATGCGCGCCAACTCTTCGCCCAGGATGTCACCATCCGGGACAGGGATGCGGCCCGGCCATCCGACCTCGCCGATCCGCCTCAGCCGGCGCAGCCGGCAGAATCCGCCACCACAACTCAGGGGGAATGACCCATATGACCCGATACGCGATACGGCCTTTGCTGGCCTCGACCTGCCTGCTGGCGACCTTCGCCGTCGCCGCCGCGAACGCACCCGGTCACGCCGATGACGGCCCCATGTTCGGCTTCAGCACCGCCGCAGCGACGACCCAACAAGACCTCGAACGGCGCTTCGACGCCCAGCTCGACCCCGCCGAACTGCGCAGCTGGCTCAAGCAGATGTCGTCGCAGCCCAACCAGGTCGGCTCGCCGCACGACCGGGCGAACGCCGAATTCATGTTGGCAAAATTCCGCGAATGGGGCTGGGATGCGCACATCGAGACTTTCAACGTGCTCTACCCCACGCCAAAGAAGGTGGCGCTGGAACTGCTGGGGCCGAAACCCTACACCGCCGTGCTGAAGGAGCCGGCGATTCCCGGCGATGCCACCTCGACCGCAACGGGTGCGCTGCCGCCCTACAACGTCTACGGCGCCGATGGCGACGTCAGCGCGTCGCTGGTCTACGCCAACTACGGCATGCCGGACGACTACAAGGAGCTGGCCCGGCGCGGCATCGACGTGCGCGGCAAGATCGTGCTCACCCGCTACGGCGGCGGCTGGCGCGGCCTGAAGCCCAAGCTCGCGCAGGAACACGGCGCGGTCGGTTGCCTGATCTACTCCGATCCGCATGACGACGGCTACGCCAAGGGCGACGTCTATCCGCAAGGCGGCTGGCGTCCGGCGCAGGGTGTGCAGCGCGGTTCGGTGGCCGACATGCAGGTCTATCCCGGCGATCCGTTGACCCCCGGCGTGGGCTCCACGTCAGATGCCCAGCGGCTGGCGATCAAGGACGCGAAAACCATCCTGAAGATCCCCGTGCTGCCGATCTCCTACGCCGACGCCACCCCGCTGCTGCAGGCGTTGACCGGCCCGGTGGCGCCGGCCGGCTGGCGCGGCGCACTGCCGTTGACCTACCACGTCGGCCCGAGCACGGCGAACGTGCACATGACCGTGCAATCGGACTGGGGCCAGCAACCGGTCTACGACGTGATCGCCACGATCAAGGGCTCGACCGAGCCGGATCAGTGGATCGTGCGCGGCAACCATCATGACGGCTGGGTGTTCGGTGCCTGGGACCCGCTGGCCGGCAACATCGCGCTGATGGCCGAAGCCAAGGCCATCGGCGGCCTGCTCAAGCAGGGCTGGCGACCGCAGCGCACCCTGGTTTACGCCAGTTGGGACGGCGAGGAGCCGGGCCTGCTCGGTTCCACCGAATGGGCCGAGACGCATGCTGCCGAACTGCAGCAGAAGGCCGTGCTGTACATCAATTCCGACACCAACGGCCGCGGCTTCCTCGGCGCCGGCGGCAGTCACTCGCTGCAGCACCTGGTCAACCAGGTGGCTGCGGGCGTGACCGATCCGGAAACCCATGTCAGCGTGCGCGAACGCCTGCGTGCGCACATGCTGGTGGCCGGCAGCCACAAGGACGCCAAGGCGGAGGTCAAGACGATCGCCGAGCTGGCGGCGGCTGGCGGCGACCTGCCGATCGGGGCGCTGGGCTCGGGCTCGGATTACAGCGCGTTTTTGGAGCATCTCGGCATCGCCTCGCTGGATCTCGGCTTCGGTGGCGAGGACGACAATGACGGCATCTACCACTCGCGCTACGACTCGTTCGACCATTACGCGCGCTTCGGCGACCCAAGCTTCGAATACGGCGTGGCGCTGGCCAAGGTCGCCGGCCATGTCGTGCTGCGCACGGCCAACGCCAACGTGCTGCCGCTGCGATTCGGCGACTTCAGCCGCACGCTCGATCGCTACGTCGGCGAACTGCACAAGCTGGTGGACAGCACCCGCAAGGCCACCGCACAGCAGCACAAACTGCTGGACAGCCACGCGTTCGCGCTCGATGCCGACCCGACCCGGCCGGTCGCCCCGCCAGCGCGCGACTCCGACATGCCGACGATCGACCTTGCCCCGCTCGACCGGGCCGCGAAACAGCTCGCACAAAGCGCCAAGGCCTACCAGGCCGCCTACGACAAGCGCGCCGCCGCCGGCTTCGACCTGGCCGCCGCACAGCGGCAGCAACTGAACCGCTTGATCGGCAGCATGGAGCAGCGCCTCACCGACCCGTCCGGCCTGCCCGGCCGTGCCTGGTTCAAGCACATGATCTACGCCCCCGGCATGCTCACCGGCTACGAAGTGAAGACCGTGCCCGGCGTGCGCGAGGCGCTGGAGTCGCGTCGATGGAACGAAGCCGATCATTACGCCGTGGACACCGCGAAGGTGCTTGACGGCTACCGTGCGCAGCTCGACCAACTGACCGCGCTACTGAAGCGGTAATCGCAAGCTGCTGCGTCACGCTCGATCAGGGGGCGGCCCGTGCTCCGCGCCCCCTGACCGCCTGATTGCCCCCGACCCTGCCGATCGCTATAAATGGCACCGGGGATGCGGCTGCGCGCAAGATGCAGCCGCGAAATCGCGACAGGGGAATTCAGATGATGAACGTGCGGCGCTGGATCGTTGCGGCCCTGCTCTTGCCGCTTGCCGCTGTGTTGCATGCCCAGCCGGTCTCGTTCGCCGAGCTGGCGCGACATGCCCAGTACGAGAACGTCAAGATTTCCCCGGACGGGCAGTATCTCGCCGCCACCGCCGTGGTGAAGGGGCAGACCGTGCTGGCCCTGATCCACCTGTCCGACATGAAGGGCAAGCTGGTTCGCCCGCGCGAGGAAAACGATGTCACCGATTTCTGGTGGGCGTCGTCCACGCGGGTGCTGTACTCGGTAGGCATCCGCATCGGCGGTTACGATGCGCCGCTGGCGACCGGCGAACTGTTCGCGGTCAGTGCCGACGGCAACGGCGTCAACATGCTTTACGGCTACCGCCGGCCCGGCATGAGTACCGGCTCGCACATCCAGCGTGCCGCAGCGGAGTACGGCAGCGCCCAGTTCATCGCCGCGATTCCGGACGATCCCAACCATGTGCTGGTGGCGATCAGCTCGTGGTCGGGAGACGGTAACGAGCTGAACCTGCCGACCGCCTACCGCATGGATGTGCGCAACGGCAACAAGAACCGGCTCATCGTCGCGCCTTTGCGCGGCGCGCAATTCGTCGCCGACCACCAGGGCAGGATCCGTTTCGCCGTGGGCTCGGACAACGACGGCAACGCCAAGGTCTACCTGCATTCGCTCGACGGCGACGGCTGGCAGCTGTTGCCGAAGGAAAGCAGGGACCGCTCGACCCCGATCGGGTTCGACCGCGACGACACGGCGGCCTACTTCACCTGCCCCGCGCCTGGTGCTTTCGGCATCTGCCGATGGGACCCGGCGAATCAGTCCCGGACGCTCGTGTGGAGCAACCCCACCGTCGAACCGGACAGCCTGCTGCAAGGCCTGGCTGACGACAGCATCCTCGGCGTGGGTTTCATGGACGGCCGTACCGGCGCCGCGCTGTTCGACAGCCAGTCGACCGACGCGCAGGTCCTGCTGGCACTGATGAAGCAGTTCCCCGGCGAGAGCGTGCGCTTTGTCTCGGGCACGCGCGACGGCAGCCAGAGCGTGGTGCTGGTGGAAGCCGACGTCGACCCGGGAACGTTCCTGCTGTACGACGCGAAAACGCGCAAGCTCACGCCCCTGCTCGCACGCATGTCGTGGATCAAGCCGGAACACATGGCGTTCAAGCAACCGTTCGATTTCGACGCGCGCGACGGCATGAAATTGCACGGTTACCTGAGCTTCCCGCCCGGCCAGGAAAACGCGAAACATCTGCCGATGGTGGTGCTGGTTCATGGCGGGCCGTTCGGCATACGCGACCGCTGGGAATACGACACTTTCGTGCAGCCCCTGGCGACTCGCGGCTATGCCGTGCTGCAGGTGAACTATCGCGGTTCCGGCGGCTACGGTTACGACTACGAGCATGCCGGCTGGCGCCAGTGGGGCGGCAGGATGCAGGACGATGTCACCGACGCCACCCGCTGGGCGATCGCACACGGCATCGCCGATCCGCAGCGCATCTGCATCTACGGCGCCAGCTACGGTGGCTACGCGGCGCTCGAGGGGGCGGTGAAAGAGCCCGACTTGTACAAGTGCGCGATCGGTTACGTGGGCGTCTACGACCTGCCGTTGATGTACCGCCGCGGCGACATTCCGCAGTCCAGCTTCGGTGAGGAATATCTCAAGCGGCAACTGGGCGACGACATGGCCGTGCTGGCCCGGAACTCGCCGATCAACCAGCTGGAGGCTCTCAAGGCCCACGTGATGCTGGTCGTCGGCGGCAAGGACGAGCGTGTGCCGCCGGTCCAGGGGCTCCACCTGCACCAGGCGCTGACGGACCGGCACATCGCGCACGAATGGTTGTTCAAGCCAGATGAAATGCACGGGTTCTACGATGAGGCGCACAACACCGAGCTGTATACCCAACTGGTGCAGTTCCTTGGCACGAACATCGGCCCCGGCGTGACGAAATAACAGCGCCACGCGTCGGGTGACGACTGCTCGATCATGCCCCTGCCCGCAAAGCGGCAAGGGCATGATGAGAAGGTCCATGCCGCATGCCCGCGCGCGCTCCACCCGACCGATGGGCTACACGCTTCCGTCATGTTCTGGCAGAGTGCAGTGAACTGTCGTCTGCCGCCCCTGGGGAATCCATCATGCGTGTATCCGTTCGGCTCTCACTGGCCACCTTGCTGGCGCTTGGCGCGGCCGGCACCACGGCACTGGCCGCTACGGGCGATGCGGCGATCACCGCATCGCCGTATGCCCGCGATACGGCCCAGCCGATCGACCAGGCGTATACGGCGCAGATCCTGAAGTTCACCACCGATCCCTCGTTCAACTCGCCGCTGACCGACTACCTGCCCGCCTCCGCCAGCGTGCCCACGCCGGAGAAGGTGCTCGGCCACATCGCCGGCGCACCGGATTACCTACCGCACGTGGCCGACGTCCACCGCTACTTTCGCGCACTGGCCGCCGCCAGCCCGCGGGTGAAGGTGTTCACCATCGGCAAGAGCGAGGAAGGTCGCGAGATGATCGCGGTGGCGATTGCCGACGAAAGCCTGCTGGCCGACCTCGACGCGAACAAGGCGCGCCTGGCCAAGCTGGCCGACCCGCGCCGCATCGGCATGGACGACGCCACCGCCGACCAGCTGATCGCGCAGTCCACGCCGGTCTACTACATCACCGGCGCCATCCACTCCACCGAGACCGGCTCGCCCACCGCGCTGATGGAACTGGCCTACCGACTGGCGGTGGACGAGGCACCGTACATCCAGCACATCCGCTCGCACGTGATCACCCTGATCACCCCGGTGGTCGAGGTCGACGGCCGCGACCGCATGGCCGACCTGTACAACTGGCACTTGGCGCATCCCGGCCAGAATTACCCGCGGCTGCTGTACTGGGGCCACTACGTGGCGCACGACAACAACCGCGACGCGATGGGCATGTCGTTGAACCTCACCCGCAACGTGGCCGACACCTTCGTCGGCTGGCACGCGCAGGTGCTGCACGACCTGCACGAATCGGTGCCGTTCCTGTACGACAACACCGTGGGTGACGGCCCGTACAACGCGTGGATCGACCCGATCCTCACCGGTGAGTGGCAGCAACTGGGCTGGGACAACGTGCAGCAGATGACCAAGCTGGGCATGCCCGGCGTGTTCACCCACGGCGACTTCGACACTTGGAGCCCGGGCTACCTGATGTTCATCGCCGCCATGCACAACGGCATCAGCCGCCTGTACGAAACCTTCGGCAACGCCGGCGCCGACACCGTGCAGCGCATCCTCGACCCCGAGGAATACCAGCGCACCTGGTACCGCCCGAACCCGCCGCTGCCGACCGTCAAGTGGTCGCAGCGCAACAACAACAATTACCAGCAGACCGGCCTGCTCACCGCGCTGGCCTACTTCTCCGGCAACGGCCAGCAGTTCCTGAAGAACTTCTACCTGAAGAGCAAGCGCTCGATCGAAAAGCCGCAGCAGGCCGGCCCGGCTGCGTACGTGTTCCCGGCCGACGACAAGCGCCCCGGTTCGCGCGCCCAGCTGTTGCGGATTCTGCAACTGCAGCACGCGGAGATCAGCCGCACCAGCACGCCGGTCACGGTAGCGCTGCCGAAACAGGACGATGACAAGAAGAAGGCCAAGACGCAGACCTTCCCCGCCGGCAGCTACGTCGTGCGCATGGACCAGCCGTATTCGCGCATCGTCGACACTCTGCTCGACCGCCAGTACTGGTCGCCGAAGGACCCGCAGCAGCACCCCTACGACGACACCGGCTGGTCGATGGGCGACCTGTTCGACGTGCAGGTGGTGCGGGTGACCGACACCGCGATCCTCAAGGCGCCGATGAGCCTGCTCGATGGGCCGATCGCCGTGCCGCAAGGCCTGGCCGCGGTCGACATGCCGCAGGCGAAACTGCCGCGCATTGCGCTGATGCACACCTGGCTGAGCACCCAGACCGAAGGCTGGTGGCGCATGGCGCTGGACAAGCTGCAGGTGCCGTACGACTACATCAGCACCCAGGACGTGGCGAGGGCCGGCGACCTGCGCGCGAAGTACGACGTGATCCTGTTCGGCCCGATCGGCGACGCCAGCGCCAAGCAGATCATCGACGGCCAGCCGATGTGGGGTAACCCGCTGCCGTGGAAGACCACCGCATTGACGCCGAACCTGGGCCATATCGACTCCACCGACGATATCCGCCCCGGCCTGGGCGAGAGCGGCGTCGCCAACCTCAAGCGGTTCGTGCAGGCCGGCGGCCTGCTGGTCACCGCCGAGGACACCGCGAAGTTCGCCATCGATGTCGGCCTGGCGCCGGGCGTGTTCGTCACGAAAACCGACAAGCTGAAAGTCGTCGGCAGCGTGCTGCAGGCGAAGTTCACCGACCGCAGCAGCCCGATCGCCGCCGGCTACAGCCGCGACGAACTGGCGCTGTACAGCGCGGCCGGCCAGTCGTTCAAGGTATCCAACCTGGTCACCGGCGACCGTGGCCTGCCGACCGCGAAGGACTTCCAGCGCCCGACCGGACGCGGCGGCCCGCACGACACGGACACCCCCGAAGGCCGCGCCTCGATCGCTCCGGCCGCCCTGCCCGACGTCAAGCCATGGCAGCCGCTGCCGCTGAACATCGAGCAGATGCGCAACAACCCGTGGGTGATCCCCGCCGACCAGCGTCCGCGGGTGATCCTGCGCTACGTCGACGCGAAGAACCTCTTGATCTCCGGCCTGCTCGACGGCGGCGACGAGATGGCCGAACGCGCCGCCGTGGTCGACGCCCGCTACGGCAAGGGCCACGTGCTGCTGTTCGCCAGCAACCCGATCTGGCGCGGCGAAACCATCGGCAGCTATCCGCTGGTGCTCAACGCCATCGTGAACTTCGACAAGCTGGATACGCCGCCGGCGAAGCCCTGAAGCCGGCGACGAACTTACCCGGTTATTTCGTCGGTGGCGCGGCCCGCTCCACCGACGGCTTCATCATGGCATCGCGCGCGGCCTTGAACGGGTTGCCGGCGTACCACTGCGGCCACACTCCCGCATGGCTGAGGTGCTGGCCAAGTTCGTACAGCGCCTGGGTATCCTCAAGGATGCCCTGCAGGTTCCAGTGCGGGTCGAACACGTCGTTCGTCGTGTGGTAGCGGTGCGCCGTATAGTCGTCGGCCGCCTTCTGGCCGGCGCCCCTGCCGCCATCGAGCAGGTCGAGACCCGAACTGGCCAGCATCGCCGGCACGCCGGCCCTGGCGAAGTTGAAATGATCGGAGCGGAAGTAGAAGCCGTTCTCCGGCGTGGCCTCCGGCGAGATCACTCGACCCTGCTTGCGCAACACGCCGGCAAGCATGTCCTCCAGCTCGGACTGGCCCTTGCCGATCACCGTCATGTCGCGTGCAGGGCCGATGACCGGCAACGCGTCGACGGCGATGTCGGCCACCGTGCGGTCCAGCGGAAACACCGGCTTCGCCGCGTAGTATTGCGAGCCGAGCAGGCCTGATTCCTCCAGCGTCGGCATGAAGAACAGCACGCTGCGCTCGGGCGGCCGCGCCTGGTTCGCGAACGCACCGGCGATCTCCAGCAACATGCTCAGGCCGGTGCCGTTGTCGATCGCGCCGGCATAGACCTGGTGGCCCTTGCGGGTCGGGTCGGTGCCCAGGTGATCCCAGTGCGCGGTGTAGACCACCACCTCGTCGGGCTTGTCGCTGCCCTCGACCATCGCCACCACGTTCTTCGATTCGATGTGGCCGATCTTGTTGTGCAGGGCAATCGAAGCCGTCGCATGCAACGGCACCGGCTCGAAGCCCGGCTTCGCTGCAGCCCGTTCGAGCTCGGCGAAATCGAGGCCGGCCGCGGCGAACAGCCGGGTGGCTGCGTCGCGCGTCAGCCAGCCGGCCACCGGCAACCGCGGCGATGGATCGACACTGCCCGGCAGGCTCAGCTGCGGCCCGACCGAACCGTTCTGCAGCACGCTCCACGGATAGCCGGCCGCGGCGTCGCTGGTATGCACGATGAAGCAGGCGGCGGCGCCCTGCAGCGCGGCCTCCGCATACTTGTACGGCCAGCGGCCGTACCAGGTCATCGCACGGCCGTTGAACAGCTTCGGGTCGCGGGTGGCGAAGCCGGGGTCGTTGACCAGCACGATCACCGTCTTGCCCTTCACGTCGACACCCCGGTAGTCGTTCCAGTGCCAGGCGGGCGCGTCCGCGCCGTAACCGAGGAACACCACCGGCGAGTCCTTCAGCGCGACCTCGGGTTTCGCCTGCAGGGTCTGCGCCACCATGTCGGTGCGGTACGCCAGCTTCAGCGGCTTGCCACGGGCAGTGACATCCAGGGTAACGTCGGTATTCAACAGCAAGGTGGAATCGGCCGGCACGGTCTGGTACCACGAGCCGTGGTTGCCCGGCTGCAAACCCATCCGCTTGAACTCCGCCACCAGGAAATCGGTGGTGCGCTGCGCGCCGATCGTGCCGGGTTTGCGCCCGCCGAACGCGTCGGAACTGAGCGCCTTGTCGAAGCGCGCGAAATCGGCGGCGTTGATCGACGGCGCCCGCGCCATGTCCGGTTCGGCCGCTGCCGCCTGCAGCGGCAACATGGCCAGGCCAAGGGCGGCCAGCAAGACAGAATTCCTCACGCGCATCGGAACGCTCCCACCAGTGGAATCGACCACCTTTGTAGCGCGCGCCTACCCGGCTGTCCATGCGACAGGCCTCGCCCGCTATCGCCGGATGCGGCCGCAAACGTGCAAACGCAGCCACCGTCCTGGCACCGGAATGTTGTCGCCCGTTGTGAGGGCGACAGGTCACCACGCGCCCACACGACACTCAGTTACGCATGCCGACGCCAAAAAGGCTGACCCGGTTGCGCCCCTCGTGCTTGGCCTGGTACAGGGCGCGATCGGCATCGATCATCAGCTGCCGCAACTCATAATCGGAGTCGGCCGCGTTGGCCACGCCGAAGCTGGCCGAGATCGGGATGCCGGGCGCATCCTTGACACTCGAAACGGCGGCGATCGCCGCGCGCATCTGCTCGACCCGCACCAGTACGTTGCCTAGCGTGCACTCGGGCAACAACATGCCGAACTCCTCCCCGCCGAGACGGCCGAACACGTCGGTGGAGCGCAGGTGCGCCTGGCAGGCATCGACCGCGCGCCTAAGCACCCGGTCGCCCACCGCATGCCCATGGGTGTCGTTGACCGCCTTGAAGTGATCCAGGTCGATCAGCACCAGGCAAACATCGCGCGCCGATTTGCGGCAATAACGCAACTGCCGCTCGGCCTCGTTGACGAAGTGCTGCCGGTTGAAGATGCCGGTGAGGCCGTCGCGCCGCGCCAGTTTCATGAAACGCAGCTGCGAACGCTTGACGCGGTAGGCCCAAAAACCGATGAAAGCCAGTACGGTGAGCAACAACAGTATGTACAAGCGACCCGTTTCGGAAGCCTTTTTGTCGAGATTTCGCTGGAGCTGCAGGATCTGGTTCTGCTTGCCCAAGGTATCAACCTGAAGCTTCTTGGCCAGCAGTTGCTGTTGCACAGTCTGATATGCCAACGCCCTGGCATTCACCGCGTTCAAATAGCCTTTGTTGGTATCCATGTACTGCTCGTGATAAGCAAGCGCAGCCTCCATGCGCCCTTGTTGCTTCTCGGTCAGATACAAGACTTGATAGGCGATACTCAGCGGCTCGGCAAATCTGTTGCTTTTGCTTTGGTCGACTACTGCCAGTGCATACTGCCGCGCCAGTGCTGGACGGTTGGTTTTCCTATACGCCTCGGCCAACGACGCGTCGAACTGAGAGATCAGCATCTGATACTTGGTATGTTGGACATCGGCGTAGTTGCTCTTCAATATTTGGAGAGCAATGTCAGTACGACCTCGCTGCAGAGCCAAGCTCGCTTCATAAAACCTGATTCCATTGGCATAAACCAGGTCGCCTACCTTGGTGCAGATATCGATGCCCTTCTGGAATTTGCGATCGATGCCCTCCAGTTTATCGCTCTTGTACAACGCCGCGAGCTCCGCGTGGCCAGCAATACAACTGTATTCACTAATTTCCGGAGTCTCTCTGAACAGCTGATCGGCGTACGTAAATGCCAGATCATATTGCCCGGCCTCTTCGTACAAATAGGCCGCAATGACAAGCGCCTGCTTGCGCGCGTCGGGATCGGTAATCTTTGGCAACTCGGCAAGCAACAAACTTTGCCGTTGAAACGCCTCTTCGTACCGTGATCGCTCCGCCAGCGTGTTGACGAGCAGTACTCCCGCCCTGAAATGAAGGGTCAAGTCCGCGGAATGATTCAGAAGACCCTTGAGAAGGGAATCCGACAACTTGTAGTCACCTCGGTACGCTGCCCCCCAAGCCTGCAGGTAACGAAGATAGTCCAGCTGATCGGGTGGCAAGCGCACGCTGTCATTACCCAAAACATCGAGTATTTCGAGGAACTGCCCCTGATCCGACAACTTGATGCTGTCCGCTTGCTTGAGCAATGACATGGGATCACTGGCAGACGCGGGTATGGCCGCAATGGCCATACCCGCGAATGACAACCCAAGCAGGATCCATCCCAGGATCATTCCCCGACGCTGCGTGCCGGACGTGAACACTGAACTTAGTTCGCGAGATCTGACACCGAACGTTCCTCGCCATCATCAGGGGGAGGGGTTTCTTCAGAATCATCCTCTTCCTGCTCTTCCCCCGGCGCCAAGAAACCGCAGACAGGCGTAACCCCCATCAGGGCCCCCAGTTTTGCTCGGTCCCCGCCACAAATCGCCCTCTGCAGCATCGGGTCAAGGCCAGCCAGCATCGGCGCAAAATCGAGTGAGCCCTTTGTTGCGCAACTCAACTGCGCGTCCTGCCCCATCTTTTCGAGAAACTCAATGACATTGGACATGCGAACCCCCTGATTGCTGACGTAATCAGCGTCCATGGCAATGCGGACCTCTTTCGCCATGCGTCAGCGAATCCGACTCGCCTCAGGCACGCCGCTCTTCGTAATGTTCATCTTCGTCGTTGATCCCAGGAACCAGCAAGCACCGCACCTGCGCAGGAACCAGCAAGCAGCATACATTCTGTGCCCCTACCAGCGCTGTCAATCGTTGCTGATCCCTGGCCAGCACAGCTTGCTTGATATCCTGATCCAGCTGGCTATTGACCAGCATGTGCTGCATTTCCCCGTTGGAAGCGTAGCGCAGATTGGCGTCCTGCCCGACGGTTTCCAGGAAATCGATGATATTGGACATGGCGTTCTCTCCTCGAGTGTACGGTTGGTTGAAATACGCGGACCGCTCAGCCACCGGGACGAGATAAGCCCGCCCAATTACCGGCAACTGCAAGCCTGCGCCAAACCATCCTAGGGACGCCGCCAACACCAACTTGTCTACCTGCTCACAGAATATCCACCTGGGCTGTGGCCTCGGCCCGATCCAGTTCGGCCAGCCGCGCGCGGAGCTCCGCATTCGGCCGCAGCGGACCTGCAGGAGGCACGACCACCGTATCCTCCATCTCGACCTTCGCCTGCGGCAGGTCGCGCAGCTTCACCCGCTCGATGCGCGCCTGCTGGATCGGCAAGGTGGCGCCGCGGTAGATGGTGATCTCGTGGTCGAGCGGGTAGTCGCGCGCCAGCACGTCGACCAGCACCTGCTTGTACGCGGGGCCCGTCGAGAAGCGGGCCAGCGACTGGTCGCCCACCAGGCCTACCTGCCACAACACCAGGTAGGCGGTCGGGTCGATCCGGCGCTGGTAGAACAGCAGCTGGCTGGCCTCGAAGTGCTGGCAGCCGTAGCGGCCCGGGTCGATGCCGAGGTCCGCGTAGAGGCAATCCTCGGCGGAAATGCCCGGCTCCATGTGCGCGGGGTAGCCCTCGCTGCGAGCGACCTCGATCGACTTGTGCGGTGCCCAGGCGAACACGCCAGGATGGCCGTAGAACACCCCGCACACCCGCTTGCCCGCGCGCACCTCGGTGAGGATGGCCTCGACCATCTCGCGGTAGGTCTGCATGCGCGACTTGCCCTCGTGGTAGTACGGCTGCAGGCTGCGCACGTCCGGGTGCATCTTGTTCAACCACAGCTCGACGATGCCGTCGGAGAGCCCGGCGAACACCACGTCCGCCTGTTCGATGTGGCTGCGCGCCAGCGGACCGAGGTGCGAGCCCAGGGTCATGCCGAGGCCCACGCAGACCAGGCTTCCGGGTGAACGTGCTGCATCCATGGTGATCGCTCGTCTTGGCAGGAGGTGAGCGGCATTATTCACCCGCTTGGAACGGCTGCGCCAGTTCAGCGGTTCGAGGCCGGATCGGACTTTGCCGGGAACGCCTCCATCAGCGGCCGGATCAGGTCCAGCGGCAGCGGAAACACGATGGTCGAAGACTTGCCGTTGTTGGACATGTCGGCCAGCGTCTGCAGGTAGCGCAGTTGCAAGGCCTGCGGCTGCTGCGACAGCATCGCGGCGGCGTCGCGCAGTTTCTCGGCGGCCTGCATCTCGCCTTCGGCGTGGATCACCTTGGCGCGGCGTTCGCGCTCGGCTTCGGCCTGGCGGGCGATCGCGCGCACCATGGTTTCGTTGAGGTCGACGTCCTTGATCTCCACGTTGGCGACCTTGATGCCCCACGGGTCGGTGGCCTCGTCGAGGATGGTCTGCAAGGTGTGGTTGATCGAATCGCGTTGCGACAGGATCTCGTCCAGCTCGTGCTGGCCGAGCACCGAGCGCAGCCGCGTCTGCGCCAGCTGGCTGGTGGCCTGCAGGAAGTTCTCCACCTGCAGCACGGATTTGTCCGGCTCCACCACGCGGAAATAGACCACCGCATTCACGCGCACCGAGACGTTGTCGCGCGAGATCACGTCCTGCGGCGGCACGTCCATCACCGTCACGCGCAAGTCGACGCGGATCATCCGCTGCACGAACGGCACCAGCAGCACCAGCCCGGGGCCCTTGGTCCCGGTGTAACGGCCCAGGGTCAGGATCACCCCGCGCTGGTACTCCGGCAGGATCTTCACCGCGGAGAACAGCAGCAGCACGCCAAGAATTACCAGTACACCGACGAATCCGAACATGATCATCTCCTGCCTTTCATGAAATTGCCGCGCCGGTTCATGCCGGCTCGACCCGCAACAGCAACCCCTGCCGCGACACCACGCGCACCCGCGCACCAGCCGGCAATGCGGTATCGCAACGCACGCGCCAGCGCTCGCCGCGCACCATCATCCAGGCCTCGCCGCCGGCGCTCACCGGCTCCAGCAGTTCGCCAGTGTCCATCTGCATCGCCGCATCGCCGGTGACCGGATGGGCGCGGCGCGAACGGAACACCAGCCACACGATCAAGGCCAGCAACGCCGCCGCACACACGGCAATGCCGGCGATCACGCCCAGATTGACGCCATAACCGGGCACCCCAGTATTCATCAGCATCACCGAGCCCACCACGAACGACACCAGTCCGCCGGCGCCGAACGCACCCACGCTGGGATTGACCGCCTCGGCCACCAGCAAGCCGACACCCAGCGCCATCAAGGCCAGCCCGGCGTAGTTCACCGGCAGCAGTTGCAGCGCGTACAGGCCGACCAGCAGGCAGATGCCGCCGGCGATGCCCGGCAACATGGCGCCGGGATGCATGGCTTCCAGCAGCAAGCCGAAGATGCCGGCCAGCAGCAACAGATAAGCGATGGTGGGGTTGGTGACGATCGCCAGGAAACGCGTGCGCGCACCGGGCGCATATTCGCGCACGGACGCGCCCTTGAGCTGCAGCGTGATGTCGCGGTCGCCGATCTGCACCTTGCGCCCGTCCGCCTTCGCCAGCAGGTCGGCCACGTCCGCCGCCACGAAGTCGATCACATGCTGCTGCGCGGCCTCGCTGGCGGTCAGCGTGGCCGCGCCGCGCACCGCCTGTTCGGCCCACTGCGCGTTGCGCCCGCGCAATTGCGCCAGCGAGCGGATGTAGGCGATCGCATCGTTCATGGCCTTGTGCGACTCGGCATCGTCGCCGGCGGCTGGCTCGTCCTTGGCGGCTGTACCCGCTACTGCCGGCTGGTCGCTGGCCTTGGGCAGCGACACCGGCCGGGCGCCCCCCAGTTGCACCGGCGTCGCCGCGCCCAGGTGGGTGGCCGGCGCCATCGCCGCGATCTGCCCGGCATACAGGATGTACGTTCCGGCCGACGCCGCCCGTGCACCGCCCGGAGCGACATACACCAGCACCGGCACCTCGCAGGACAGCATGCTGGCGATGATCTGCCGCATCGAGTCGGCCAGCCCGCCGGGCGTGTCCAGCCGCAGCACGATCGCCACCGCGCCATCGGCCACCGCACGCTTCGAGGCGTCGTCGAAGTACTCCGCGGCGGCCGGGCCGATCGGGCCATCCAGCGTGATCTGCGCCACCATGCCATGGGTCGACGTGCGGCCGGCAGCCACTGGCTCGACGGCAAACGCCACCTGCATCGGCAATGTGCAAAGAACCGTCACCCAGACCAGCCACAGCCAACGCCTCATCTCACCGACCTCCGCATGACATCAGCGACGATGCCGCCACTGTAACCCCGTCGGCGTTCAAAAACCGATCGCCGACGGGTCAGCGCAGCCAAGGTCTGGCCGATGCACAATGATTCATCGAAAGCGGCCCACCCACCGCTGCGAGGAACAAGCCATGCCGAAAGTCGATGTCGACAAGGTCCCAAAACGCTCGGGCTCGGACTACCCGGCACCTTACGCGGAACCCGTCAGCGGGCGCATCCGGCAGGCGCTGGGCCATGCCTGTGGCCTGACCGATTTCGGCGTCAACCTGGTGTACCTGCCGCCGGGCGCGTGGTCGAGCCAGCGCCACTGGCACAGCCAGGAGGAGGAATTCGTCTACGTGCTGGCCGGCGAACTGACCCTGGTCACCGAAGCCGGCGAGCAATTGCTGCGCGCCGGCGATGGCGCGGCATTTCCGAAAAACGTGCCCGATGGCCACCACATGATCAACCGCGGCAAAGAAACAGCCGTCTATCTCGACATCGGCACCCGCTGCGACGACGACACCTGCCATTACTCAGACATCGACCTGCACCTGGAGCCAGGCGTCGATCACTATTCGCACAAGGACGGCACGCCCTACCGCTGATACGCCTTCATTGTCCCCCGGACGTCTTCGGAGGATTAACTGCCGGCGATTCACCAGCGTAATCCCGCCGCGGATCTCCAGCATAGGGTGAGATCTGGCACTTTACCTGGGTGTGTATGTCGTCACGGCACGCCTTGGAGCCGAGCGTACCCAGATAGCTCACGTACTCTCCCTGCGAGAGCCGATGATCGTGATTCGCATCATATTGATCGAAATGCGCCCGCAGTTCAGGCAGATCCTTCGGAACCTCGGAGCGACTGATGGCCCCGTCGCCGTTCTTGTCGACATTCGCGAAATAAAGCGGCGAATTGGCAGGGTTCCCCGCGGCGGCATCCTGTGCTGAAACAGGTGAGGACAACGAGGCACCACCCACCGCCAAAGTCATGCAAAACGTCGCAAAACCGAACTTCTTCATGGTTCACTCCATCGAGTCAAATGACAACACAGACATCATCCCGACTTGTGCTAGCCCGCATGCCTATCGTGTGGCGAACGACTCATAGGCAGCACCATCACCGGCCCCTTCAACGGCTGACGGCCAACCCAGCATACCCCACGGCAAGTGAGACACAACACAGAACTTCGTGGCTATCGGGCGACCGAAACCCACTCGGGCGATATCTTCGCCACCGTTGACACGCCTGCGAACGGTTCAACTGTTCTGCAGCGACCACTCCGCCAGCACCTGATAGTCCTGCTGGCCGACCACGCTGTGGACCACCGCAAGGCGTTCGACCCGCCATGCCACCGGTTCGATCGGCGTGACGTCCAGCAGCGCAGCCTGGCTGTAGGCGACCGTGACATGCGGCGTGAAGCTGCGTGCGACGTGGCGGCCCTGCCCGGCCAGCACGAGCGCACGGCGCAAGTCCTGCCATAGCTGTTGCAGCGGCTCGGGCACGCTCGAACTGCGCAGGATGCACGGCGGTTGTCGGCCATGGAAGCTGGCCGCCTCGTGCAGCACCCATTCGAACAGCGCCATGCGCAACCCGCCCGCGGCAGCCATCGCCGCATCGACCACGTCCTGCCGCAGCAGCGCGTGGTCGCCGAGAAAATGCAGCGTGGCGTGATAGCGCATCGGGTTCACCCAGCGCGCACGCAGCTTCGGATGACCGGCCTTGAGTGCCTGCGCCGCCTGCGCCAACCGCGCACGCGTCGCGGCGTCCGGCAGCAGCGCGAAGAACAACCGGTGCACTTCGGCAGGCCGGGCATCGGCGGCTCCGAGCAGGTCGAGCTGAGGCTGGCCGGAAGGCGTGGGTCGAATGGCCATCGTTGCAAATCGCAAGCTGGGCGCGCGCGTCTACCCGGCCGTGCCCGCCGGCGCCGGATGCAGGTCCTGCCCGGTCAACTGCGTGCGGATCGCGCGCAGCTTGGCCTTGATCTTCGCCTCGTTGGCAAGCCCCACGCGCAGCAGCAGCTTCTGCCCGGTCGAGCGCGATTCCAGCGCGGGATCGGCGTAGACGTAGAACGCCTTCGAACGCACCAGGGCCGGCGGCTGGGCCGGTTCCGGCGCGGCCAGCAGGTCGTCGATCGCCACGATCAGGCGGTCGTTGAAATAGCCCTTCGGGTAGCCCAGTTGCCGGTACGCCTGCTGGAACAGCGGATAGGCGTGCACGTACCAGGCCACCAGCGCCTGCGGATCGACGGCATCGACGATCTGCATGTACGGCGCATAGCGGGCAACGTTCCGCTCGCCGGCCACCGTGATGCCGTTGGCTTCATCGACGATGAACGCGCCCTTCGGCACGCGCGCCGGCAGCGTGAACGTGGCCAACCCATCATGACGCGGCAACGCATCGATGGTCGCCACGATGCGCGCGACGACCTGCTGGCGCACCAGCAGCGAGGACAGGTCGTTGCCGCCGGCCAGCGCAGCGAGTGCAGCGATCGTGCTGGCGTCGCTGTCGTCCAGTGCCGGCAACGCGCTGGTCGAGGCCGTCGCCGGCCCGGCCTGCGCCTGTTCGATCGGGTGCTGGATCGGCGTACTGGCGGCGCTCGTGGCGGCCGATGCGGAGGCAGCCGGCGCGGCGGTCGGTGGTGCGCCGGCATGCATCGCCTTGCGTGCCAGGTACACGCCCGCCACCACGATGGCCAACACCACCACCACCGCCCCGATCCAGCTACCTGTCGATGCCTGTCTGCTCACGATCTCTCCCGTTCCGCCGTCGAATGCCTGTGTTGGACTTGCCCACGCCCGATTCGTTCATCCCGCCCGACCGAGTCGGCCTGGCAACACCCTACCGACATTGCAGGTAAGCTGGCCATGCTTCCGTTTCTCCCAGCGTCTCGCGGCGAGTGCCGCTACGCTCCCTGCCCACGTTTCATCCCGCTTGCCGATGGTCGGGACGATACCTTACGGGAGGTGCCCATGCCGGGCTATACCACTCGCGAACTCGTGGTCCGCCTTGGCGGCCACGACTACCGCATCCGGGCGCTGAGCGACCTGCAGCAATTTGCCGACCCGCACCAGCTGGCCAACCGCATCGGCATCTCGTCGGCGCTGTGGAGCCTGTTCGGGCAGGTATGGCCGGCCGGTCGGGTACTGGCCGAGGCGATGGCTACCCACGACATCGTCGGCAAGCGCATCCTGGAACTCGGTTGCGGGCTGGGCCTGTCCAGCCTGGTACTGCAACAGCGCCGTGCCGACATCACCGCCAGCGACCATCACCCGCTGGCCGAATCGTTCCTGAGCCACAACGCCACGCTGAACCGGCTGGCGACCATCGTCTATCGCGACCTGCGCTGGGAAGTGCCCGACGTCACGCTGGGGCGCTTCGACCTGATCATTGGCAGCGACATCCTTTACGAAAGCGGCCACGCGGACCTGCTCGCGGCGATGGTCTCGCGTCATGCGCTGCCCGACGCCGAGGTGCTGGTCACCGATCCGGGCCGCGGCAACAGCGCGCCGTTCACCCGCGCACTGGTCGGCCAGGGTTTCGCCGTCACCGAACTGCGCAGCCGTTTCGACGCGGCCGACGTCGCGCCGTTCCGCGGTCGCCTGCTCAGCTACCGGCGTGGCGCCGTGATGGCGAACGGCACGCCGATGCGAACCCATTGAGCCGTTTTTGATAACAACCGCGTCACGCGCCCGCAACGCGGTTGCGACAAGGATGGACACTGCTCGCCCGCCTTGCCCGCGCGGTACGCACGAGCTCCCGAGAACGCCGTCCGCGCGAGTGATATCACGCCGGAACACGGAGGGAGACCTCATGAAAACCCGATGCGTATTCAGCACACCCGATCTGGTCGCGGCACGCGCCGCGATGGCCGCGGCACGCGCGGCCGGCATCGACGACGGCGACATCTCGCTGGTCGCCCGCGAGGACATCGAGCTGGAAAAGATCCCCGATCATTTGATGCAGGGGCGCAATGATTTCTATCCCGCCGCCGTGCGTGGCGGCGTCTGCGGCGGCGGCACCGGCCTGCTGCTCGGACTCATCGCGGTCGCCGTGCCGCCGTTGGGTGTGACGCTGGCCGGCGCCGCGGCGATGACCATCGCCGGCGCCGCGTTCGGCACCTGCATCGGCGAGATGGTCGGCTTCGAGGTGCCGGACGTGGTCAGTCGCAAGTTCAAGGACGAGATCGCAGCCGGTCGCATCCTGGTAGTGATCGACGCCAGCAAGGACAAGCTCGGCGTGGCCGAACCCGCGGTCGCACGCACCGGCGCCACGCCGCTGCCGTTCCACGCGCATACCGCGCTGACCTGACCGCCAGGAGCCTGCTACGCCTTCAGCCGGTAGCCGCTGCGGAAGATCCACCACACTGCGGCGAGGCAGATCGCGAGAAACACCAGGGTCATGCCCACGCTGACGCCCACGCCAACGTCGGCGACGCCGTAGAAACTCCAGCGGAAGCCGCTGATCAAGTACACCACCGGATTGAACAGGGTGACCTTCTGCCAGAACGGCGGCAGCATGTGGATCGAATAGAAACTGCCGCCAAGGAACGTCAGCGGCGTCACCACCAGCAGCGGCACCAGCTGCAGCTTCTCGAAGTTGTCCGCCCAGATGCCGATGATGAAGCCGAACAGGCTGAAGGTCAGCGCAGTGAGCAGCAGGAACGTCAGCATCCACAGCGGGTGCTCGATCTGGAACGGCACGAACAGCCGCGCGGTGACCAGGATGATCAGACCCAGGATGATCGACTTGCTCGCCGCCGCGCCCACGTAGCCGGCGACGATCTCGAACGGCGACACCGGCGCCGACAGGATCTCGTAGATCGTGCCCACGAACTTCGGGAAGTAGATGCCGAACGAGGCATTGGAAATGCTCTGCGTCAGCAGCGACAGCATGATCAGCCCCGGCACGATGAAGGCGCCGTAGCTGACCCCGTCGATCCCTTTCATGTGCGAACCGATCGCCGCACCGAACACCACGAAGTACAGCGAGGTGGAAATCACCGGCGAAACGATGCTTTGCAGCAGGGTGCGCCAGGTGCGCGCCATCTCGAACAGATAGATGGCGCGTATCGCGTAAATATTCATGCGCGTTCCCTCACCAGGCTGACGAAGATGTCTTCCAGCGAACTCTGGCTGGTCTTGAGGTCCTTGAAGTCGATGCCCGCCTCGCCGAGCCGGCGCAGCAGCACGTCGATGCCGGTGCGCTCGCCCTGCGCGTCGAAGGTATAGACCAGTTCGTTGCCGTCGGCCGACAGCTCCAGCGGATCATCGGCCAGCGCGGCGGGAATGCTCGCCAGCGGGTTCTGCAGGTGCAGGGTCAGCTGCTTGCGGCCGAGCTTGTTCATCAGCTCGGCCTTGTCCTCGACCAGGATCAGTTCCCCCTTGTGAATCACCCCGATGCGGTCGGCCATTTCCTCGGCTTCCTCGATGTAATGGGTGGTCAGGATGATGGTGACGCCGGTGGCGCGCAGCGCACGCACCATCGCCCACATGTCGCGGCGCAGTTCCACGTCGACGCCGGCGGTGGGCTCGTCCAGGAACAGGATCTGCGGCTCGTGCGACAGCGCCTTGGCGATCATCACGCGCCGTTTCATGCCGCCGGACAAGGTCATCAGCCGGCTGTCCTTCTTGTCCCACAGCGAGAGGTCCTTCAGCACCTTCTCGATATGCACCGGGTTCGCCGGCTTGCCGAACAGGCCGCGGCTGAAACTGACCGTGTTCCACACCGTCTCGAATGCGTCGGTGGTCAGTTCCTGCGGCACCAGGCCGATCTTCGCGCGGGCCGCGCGGTAGTCGCGCACCACGTCGTGGCCGTCGGCCAGCACCGTGCCCCCGCTGGGATTGACGATGCCGCAGACGATGCTGATCAGGGTGGTCTTGCCGGCGCCGTTGGGGCCCAGCAGGGCGAAGATCTCGCCTCGGCGGATCTCCAGATCGATCTTCTTCAGCGCCTGGAATCCGGAGGCATAGGTTTTGCTGAGCTGACTGACGGCGATGATCGGCTGCACGCGATTTCCTCGGGACGGGGCGGCGGCGGGAAGCGCCGATGGTATGCCCATCCGCGCCGGCGCAGCCAGCCCGACGCCATCATTCTTGCCGCGATCTTTCCTCGACGACGCGACCGTTGTCTTGCTAAGGTCAAAAGCTCGCCGCCGGAACGCGCATGAATTCGATCGAAGTAGCGTTGGCCATGCTGCTGGCCGTGGTCGGCAGCGGCTACCTGGTGCGCATGCTGCCGTTCTCGCTGCCGCTGCCGCTGGTGCAGATCGGGTTGGGTGCGGTGATCGCCGGCGTGTTCAAGCAGGGCGTGGCGCTCGACCCGGACATCTTCTTCCTGTTGTTCCTGCCGCCGCTGCTGTTCCTCGACGGCTGGTGCATCCCCAAGGACGGGCTGATGCGCGACAGGGGCGCGATCCTGGCGCTCGCACTGGGGCTGGTGGTGTTCACCGTGGTCGGCGCGGGCTTCCTGATCCACTGGATGATCCCGGCGATGCCGCTGGCGATGGCGTTCGCGCTGGCCGCGATCGTGTCGCCGACCGACCCGGTAGCGGTGTCGTCGATCACCGCGCGCGTGCCGATCCCGAAACGGCTGATGCACATCCTCGAAGGCGAGTCGCTGCTCAACGACGCGACGGGCCTGGTCTGCTTCCGCTTCGCGGTGGCGGCGGCGGTGACCGGCGGCTTCTCGCTGCTGTCGGCATCGTTGACCTTTCTGTGGGTGGCGCTGGCCGGGCTCGGCGTCGGCGTGCTGTTCACCGTGGCGGTGAGCTACGCGCAGCGCTGGTTGTCGCGGCATTTCGGCCAGGAGGCCGGCTCGCCGATCCTGATCAGCCTGCTGATCCCGTTCGGCGCGTACCTGCTGGCCGAGCAGGTGCATGCCTCCGGCATCCTCGCCGCGGTCGCGGCGGGCATCACCATGAGCTACGTCGAACTCAGCGGCCGCCTGCTGGCGACCACGCGGGTGCAGCGTACGGCGGTGTGGAACACCGTGCAGTTCGCCTTGAACGGCATGATGTTCGTGCTGCTGGGCGAACAGCTGCCCGCCAGCCTGCAAGACGCGATGGCATCGGTGGCACAGAGCGGCCATCGCAACCCATGGTGGCTGCTGGTGTACGCGCTGGCGATCAACATCGGCCTGGCGCTGCTGCGCCTTGCCTGGGTCTGGATCTCGCTGCGCCTGAACGTGCTGAAGGCGCACCAACGCGGCGATCCGGTGAGCAAGCTGCACTGGCGACTGCTGCTGGCCACCTCGCTGGCCGGCGTGCGCGGCGCGATCACCCTGGCCGGCGTGATGACGCTGCCGCTGCTGCTGCCGGACGGCACGCCCTTCCCCGCGCGCGAGCTGGCGATCTTCCTCGCTACGGCGGTGATTCTGCTGTCGCTGCTGGCCGCCAGCATCGGCCTGCCGCCGTTGCTGAAAGGCCTGGAATTGCCGCCGGAACCGGCGGTCCACCAGGAAGAAAACCTGGCCCGCCGCACGGCCGCCATCGCGGCGATCGCCGCCGTCGAGAGGACCCAGCACGAACTGCTGGAAAAGGCCCCGGCCAGCGATGTCGATACCTACACCAGCGCGGCCACCCGGGTGATCGCGCTGTACCAGCACTGGCTGGACGAAGACGACTCCAGCGAAGAGGAGGCACGACACCTGCGCAAGGCCGACGTGGCCGAACGCGAACTACGTCTGGCCGCGCTGCAGGGCCAGCGCGAGGCGATCTTCGAACTGGCGCGCCACCACCACGTCTCCGACGAGGTTTCGCGCCGGCTGGTGCGCGAGATCGATCTGCAGGAAGCGCGCTACCGCTAACCGGATCGGAGCCATCCTGCCGTATTCACGGCATCCGGAAAAAGGAAAGCCGCCGGTTACCCGGCGGCTTTCGAAACGACTGCGTCAGGTTGCCCCGACGCTTCTCGAGTTACAGCGAGAAGTCGTAGGTGACGCCGAACTGCACGTAGCGCGGGGTCTGGAACGCCAGCGGACGCTGGTAATCGTTCGCGGGATCCTCGCCGCCATCGACCTGCGACAGCGTCTTCTGGCTGTTGAACAAGTTGAACACGGTCACCGAGAACGCCAGGTTCTGGCCCGCGCCTGCCCACAACGGACGGTACTGCGCGTTCAGATCGGCCTTGAACGTCCACGGCAGGCGACCGCGCGAACCGCGGGGCGCCGGCTCGTAGTTGCATTCGAAGTACGAAGCGCCGTACTGGATCGCATCCACCCGATCGAAGCCGATGCAGTTCTTCGGACGGCCCGAGGCAATCGCCACATTGGCGCCGAGCAACCACTCCTTGTTGAGCTGGAAGAAGCCATAGGTCTTCAGCTGATGGGTGCGGTCGTTCGGCAGCGGGCCGTTGGCGTACTGCATGATTTCCGGTGCATCCCAGTCCTGCGTCACCGACGGATCGAGCTGGCCGATGTCCGACTTCAGCTGGCCTTCGGAGTTGCCGTAGCTGCGCGAGAAGGTGTACTCCATGCGGGCAAACCAGCGCTCGTCGAAGTGATGCTCCAGGTACAGATCCAGCGAGTAGTACTTGCGCTTCAGTGGCGGGAAGGCGACGCCGGCCGGCGTGGTGAAATCTTCCATGGTCAGCTTGAACGGCACCAGGTTACCCTGCCCGTCCACGTCCACCAGGAACGTGTTCGGCACGCCCGGGTTGAACAGGTAGCAACCGGGGATGCTGGCGTTGGTGATGTCGATGTTGTTGCGCGCAGCGTATTTCTCGAACGGACGCGAATCGCAGAAGTCGTCGATCGAGCTCTTCAGCTTGCGCATGGTCGCCTTGGCACCGAAGCTCCAATCGTTGTTGATCGCCTTGTCGAAGCCCAGGATGTACTCGTCCTGGTAGTACGCCTTGATGTCCTGCGCCGCGACGGTCCGGGGATTGAGGTCCGTGCCATCCTCGCCGTTGAGATAGATCTTGCTGCCAAAAGGCACCAGGTTGAGCGGCTCGCCGTTCGGACCGACGCCGTTGTAGGTGTAGTACTGGCTGGAATACAGCGACGCCGATGCGCCACGGATCGCCACATTGGACGGAATCGCCAGATGGTAGCGACCTGCATTCGCGTACACCTTGAAGGTGGAGTCGCCAAACACGTCCCAAGTTGCACCCAAGCGCGGGGCCAACTGGTGACGCTGTTTGACGTAGACGTCGCCGGCACCGTTGATGTTCTTGAACTGCTCGTTACGCAGGCCAAGGTAGGCCATCCAGCGATCGCTGATTTGCCAGCGGTCTTCGATGAATTGTGCCTCCTGTTCCACCTTGACGGAGGCGCCGGTGATGAAGGTGCGGTTCTCCACGTAATACTGGGTTCCGGCAGGCACCGAGGCGTCCGGGCGCCCGGGGAAAAGACCATCTGCGCGGACACTCCGATAGCGCCAGCGGTAGCCTCCTTCGTACTGGTTGCCGCTGGTCGACTCCAGCGTCTGGGTGTCCAGACCGGCACGCAGATCGTGCGAACCCAACTGGTATTCCACGTCCAGGCGCCAGCCATGAGTCTTGTCGTTGGCCCCCGGACCAAGCACCGTGCCACCGACCAGACCGCAGCCGACGATCGGGTTGGTGATGCCGCTACGGGAGTCGGTGATCCACGGGCAATTCGGGTTGGTCGCGTAAGCGAGCGTGCGCCGATGCGTGGTCTTGCTGGTGCCGTACAACGCGTTGACGGTAAGGTTGTCGGTGAGATAGCCGGTGTACTTGCCGACATAGACACTGCCGCCTGGCGCGGAACCAGCCAGCGACGCGGCGTTCTTCAGCGTGTCCGTACCGATCAGGTCGCCACGCGACTGATTCGCATAGCTGTACTTGTACACCGTGCGGTCGGTATCGGTCTGATCCGACAACCCGGTGAACTGCAGGATGTGACTGTCAGTGATGTTCCAGTCGATCTTGGCCAGCCATTTCTTGGCCTTGGACACCTCATCGGTCGATTGCGGCGTGAGGATGGAACCGGTCGACTTCCCGCTGGTGCGGGTGAAGTCGGCCGCTGCATACAGGAACAACTTGTCCTTGACCAGCGGGCCGCTGACATAGCCGGTGTACTGCATCACCGTGTTCTCGTTGTCTCCGCGATTCTGGTAAAGCTGTCCATCCTTGCGGTAGACACTCTTCGGTGTGGAGCGCAGCGCATCCGGCGTGGCGTGCAGGCCGACACCCGCCTTCCAGGTATTGCCGCCGCTCTTGGTGACCACGTTGATCACGCCACCGGTGGAGCGCCCGTACTCCGCACCGTAACCGCCGGTGTAGATCTGCTGCTGATCGATGGCGTCGTATGGCAGGCTGGTGAAGCCGAGGCCGGTCAACGCGTTGGTCACTGCGTAACCGTTGATGTAGTACTGGTTCTCCGACGCCGACGCACCACCGAAGGAGGCGACGTTGCCATAACGCGAATCACCCTGGACCGTACCCGGGGCCAGCAGCGCGGCAGCGGTAACGTCACGCGCCAGCGGCAGCTTGGCCAGTTGTTCGGACGTGAGCACGGTGCGCGAGTCGACCGACGATACGTCGATGGCCGGCAACGCCGATCCCACTACCGTAATGCCTTCCAGTGTCTTCGCGCTGCCTTCACTGGCGGCTGCGTCGAACGACACATCGGTACCCGAACCCACGCGAACCTGCACGTTCTCGCGGCTCCCCACCACCTGGCCATCACGCTTCAGGGTGACGGTGTAGGTACCCACGGGCAGCGATGTCGCGCGGTAGCGACCGTTGGCTTCCACCGTGATGTCACGGCTCTGCCCGGTGTTCACGTTTTGCAGATGGACTGTTGCACCAGGAACATCCCCGGCATTGCCGAAAATGACACCCGAAGCGTTCGATTGCGCCATGGCGACTCCGCCAAGGCTCAGACTCAAAGCTACCGCCAGCGCCGTTTGACGCCACAATTTGGCACGGCCATAACGATCGACAACGCTCATATTTCCCAACTCCCCAGTGAAATGAAGCTATTGATGCGTGGCTGGGCAAGCCACAACAAGTAAGCGTCGAAAGAAATCTCGAAATTCTGACTCTTTCGGCGACAGTTCGAATCGCAATTTCGAACGCCTTGCGAATATACGCCACTTCGTCACATCCGGATAACATTTTTTAAACTTTAAAGAAATTATTTATAAATCATATATTTAAGTGCTATTTTTAATAAATGCAACTCACATCAGGACGCTCGTTAGAACATGCGAAACGGCCAGCCGAGCAACGCCTCCATGCCTGAAACGCAAGTTCAAACGCGATCCAGTCACGATGAAACTGCTCCAACGACCGGACTGATCGATCGTCACGGCGAACTCATCCGGGCGACTGGACCGCCGGGGTCGGAATCGGGGATAAATGCAACCGACTCTCGTTCTCCGGTACTTCCCGCATGGCATTGACGCAACCCATCGCCAGGCATGACCGCCCGACTGGATCGCCACCGGCGGCTGATGCAAGCCTTCCGGCTGCCCGCGCAGTCAGGTTTCGCTGCCGACCGGCGTTTCGTGGTCGGCGGCGGCATGATCATGAAGATGCACCATGCATAATCGATGGAGCCGAACCATGCGCATGTTCCGCCGGCTGCTGATCATCGCGGCCATGGCCATCACCTGGCCTGCTGCAGCCACCACCTTGCCGAACCAGCCGGTGCCATCGCTCGATCTCCACCGCTATGCCGGCCAGTGGCATGAGATCGCGCGCCTGCCGATGTACTTCGAGCGCAAGTGTCTGGACGCCGTCATCGCCACCTACACGCCGAACCCCGACGGCACCGTCCAGGTCCACAACACCTGCCGTACCAGCAAGGGCCCGATGTCCGTCGAGGGAGTGGCGCGGATGAAGGACAACCAGCCTGCCGCGCTCGAAGTGCGCTTCGCGCCCGCGTGGCTGACCTGGCTGCCGGTGGCATGGGCCGACTACTGGGTGATCGAGGTGGACGCCGACTATCGCTGGGCCGTGATCGGCAGCCCCGGGCGCAAGCATCTGTGGATACTCTCGCGCCAGCCCACGATGGATCGCGCGCTGTTCCAGACCCTCAAGGAACACTCGCGCCAGCGCGGCTACCAGGTCGACCAGCTGATCATGACCGCGCCGCTGGAGTGATCGCCAGGGCGCGCGACGAAAATCTCCGAACGAACCCGGCGCCTCAGTCGACCGGAAAGATCGCTGCGGGCGCCAGTCCGAGCCCCAGGCCCACGATCAGGCGCAAGCGTGCCTTGAGCGGCTGCAGATTGCCCACCGGCAGCAGGCCCTGCGCAATCAGGTCGCTCTCCGCGCCCGCGCCGCGATAGGTGGAGGTCAGCACCGGCCCGGCGGCGCAGCGGCTGGCGAGCACCACCGGCATGCGCCGGGCCAGCGTTCCCAGCACCTTCGCCGCCGCAGGCGGTACATGGCCACCGCCCATGCCGGCGATCACCAGACCGTCGGCGTAACGGCCCGCCGCCTCGGCAAGACGGCCATCGTCGCCGCTGGCCATGGTCAGCAACTCGACCCGATGCGACAGTTCACGCGGCCGGCCCAGGATGGTGCTCGCCGGCGTACCCCACAGACGCACCCGACCCTCGCCGACGACGCCGACCGGACCCGCACCGGGACTGGCGAATGCCGCAGGGCGGCTGGTGTGCACCTTGGTCACCCAGCGCGCTGCGTGGATCTCGTCGCCGAACACCAGCAACGGCCCCAACGCGGCGGCCTCGGCCTGCGCGGCCACCGCGATCGCCGCCGCCAGATTGGCCGGGCCGTCCGAGCCGGCGACCACGTTCGGACGCATCGCACCAGTCAGCACCACCGGCAACCGCGCGCCGCACATTAGCGCGAACAGGTAGGCGGTTTCCTCCAGCGTGTCGGTGCCCTGGCTGATCACCACGCCGTCCGGTGGCTGCGCGCCGGCGGCAAGCGCCTCGACGCGCTCCACCAGTTGCAGCACGTCGGCCAGCGACATCGCGCGGCTCGGCACAGTAAGCGCGTCGGTCGCGCTGACTTCGATGCCCGCCGGCAACGCCACTCCGGCCAGCAGTTCGGCGGCACGGCCCATCGGGCGAAAGCGGCCAACTTCGTCGGCGCGGCCGGCGATCGTTCCCCCGCACGCAATCAGCATCACTCGGCGCATGTCCAACCCTGTCAGTCCATGCCGGGAATACGCCACAATGCGGCGTCCGGCTTGCAGAAGCGGCCACAGGTAACGCGATCCGCCGGCCTTGTCAAAGGCAACGGGCAAGAAGCCTGCCCGGCGAAGCTTTCGCGGGGAATACCGGCTACCTCGGGTTGCCCAGCGGGCTTGGTGCGCAGCCCGCTTTCTGCACGGTGTAGCTGACTCCGGCGATACGCCAGCCGTCGGTGCCGCGCACCAGGCTGAAGCTGTCGATGCCGCAGTGGGACAGTTTGCCGTCGAGATGGAAATCGTACGGCGCCCACACCTGGGCAAGGTTGCCCTGCACGGTCACCTGCGCGTCCCAGATGCGCTCGCGGAACGCTTCCTTGTGCTTGCCCAGCGTATCCAGGTAGCCGGTGTCGGGCTCGATCTTCACCGCGCCATCGGGCAGCACCACCACGAAACTCGCACCGGGCAGGATCAGCCGGCGCGAGGCGTCCACGTCATGCTTCGCCATCGCCGCGAACAACGCATCCACCGCGCCGAGCGCTTCACGCTGGGGTGCGCTGTAGCTGTCTTTCGCCTGCACGTTGCCGCCGGCCAGCACGGAGAGTGCGGCAGCGCCCAGCGCCGCAAGGGTGGTCGTTCGAAGGTTCATTCAAGGGCCTCATGGTGGTTTTCGGCGGTTGTCGCCATCACGTCATCGGCACGTCGGCCGGGCCGGCGCGCGGCGCCGGTTGCGCGGCCGGCGCTCGCAGCAACGCTGCCGTATCGAGCAACTGCACGCCGGTCGCCTGGGCCAGGTGTCCGCGCAGCCAGTAGCCATGTTCGGCGCCCACGATCACCACGATGCGCTTGCCCGGGTTCTCTTTCGCCGCCTGCAGGATGACGCCGAGGAACTGGCGGTTCCAGCGTTCCCAGCCGATGCGCTCGCCGTCGCCGACCATGGCCTGCTGCAGCTCATGCTTGGCGCGCAGCACCGAATCGGTCACCGCGTCGTTGACCCGCGCCGGCGATGTCCAGTACGTCTGCAGGCCGATATAGGCGCCATCGCTGTAACGCGAGAACGCCTCGGCCTGTTCCGGTGCCCGCACGCTGAAATCGTGGCCGGCCTGGATGTACGGCTTGAGGATGTCGCTGTAGGTGGGCTCGGCCGGCTCCATCGCATACACGCGATAGTGATGACGATCGATCAGCGGATAGACGACATCGGGATATTCCTGTTTGGTCGCTTCCGCCAAGCGCAGCTTCAGATCGTCCGGCTGCAGTTCGACGCACAGCACATCGGGCTGCAACTGCTCGATGGCACGGCCAAGTGCCTCGAACGAATAAGCCGGTGTGGTCGCATGCAGTTGATGCAGCGTGGCGAGCACGGCCACCTGGGCCGGCGGGATCTTCGCCGCCGCCAATGCCGGCAACGCCATGGCCAGGGCCAGCAGGACCCGCCTGAGCATCACTTGCCCCTCGTCCGATACATACGACGCCACCATAAGCCATGCGGCACGATCCGGCCCGTGCCGGAAGCCATCCATGAAAAATGGCTTGCGATACCGCTTCTGCACCGCCGGATCGAAGCGGCGAGGCAAATCCGCCCGGCGGCAAAATGACGGCGGCCAGCCACGGCCGCCGCTTTCCCGGGCTCGCCCGGGTTGTCGTCAGAACAACAGCAGCAGCAACGGCACGACGATCCCGGCGCCGAGGATGACGCCGAACAGCGCCGGTTTGCGGCTGTAGCGCCAGGCCATGTACAGCCCGCTCAGCACCGAGACGAACAGGCCCAGGGCCACCAGCGCGAAGAACGCCTTCATCGGCAGCAGGTTCTTTTTCGCCGGCGCGCCAACGCCCGAAGGCGCCCGTGTTTCCGCACCCGCCTGCGCCGGCGGCGCGCCGGCAGTCGCTTGCGGCGGCGGCCGGCGCCGCGGCGGCAGCACCGTGGTCTGCTTCTTGTGGAACTGCGCCGCGCTGGCCAGCCATGCCGGCGGTGCGTAGCTGCTGCCGCGCGTGCTCTCGTGCAGGCTGAAAGCCTGCAGGCCACCGGTGATCGCGAAGAACAGCAGCATCGGCGCGGTGAACACGCCCAGGTAGAGATGGACCGTGCGGGTGGTCCGGAGGAAGCGGTGGGTCAGCGACATGGAATTCGGGTGCGGCAAGGAAGGCCGTGGCACTGTAACCGCGCCGCCTGGCTGCGCCAACGCCAGCGGCGCCCATGCCCTGCCTGTCCATGCCAGACGGACGGCCGGATGCCGCGCAGCGAAAGGTTGCCGCATGCCCGCGGCGAGGACCGGCATGGCGCCGTGAGGGTGCGCGTAGACCTTCTCTGCGCAGAATCAGGATAGGCTGCGAAACCAGCGCTACCGCCACGGCACTACCACCTTGCGTGGGCACGAATGAACCAACCGCTTTCCCCGATCGAATCCGGCACGGGCCTCCCGTTCGGCAATGTGATGGATCTGCTGCTCGACGCGATCTGCGTGGTGGATGCCCGGGGCCGCTACGTTTTCGTCAGTGCCGCCTTTGAGCGCATCTTCGGCTACACGCCGGAAGAGGTCATCGGTCGGCCGATGATCGAGCTGGTCCACCCCGACGACCGCGAACGCACCCTGCAGGCAGCAAACGAGATCATGGCCGGCCAGCCCAAGCCGCACTTCCAGAACCGCTATGTGCGCAAGGACGGCCGGGTCATCCACATCATGTGGTCGGCGCGCTGGTCGGAGGCGGACCAGGTGCGGATCGCGGTGGCACGCGACGTCACCGAACTCAAGCGCGCCGAGTTGATGCAGGTGGCGCTGCACGCCATTTCCGAGGCGGCGCATTCGGCGGAGGACCTGCTGGCGCTGTTCCGGCATATCCACCGGATCGTCGGCAAGCTGCTGCCGGCCAATAATTTCTTCGTGGCCTTGTACGACGCAAAGAAGGACGAGCTGAGCTTCCCCTACTTCGTCGACGAGTACGACCCGCCGCCCCCGACGCAAAGCCTGGACTCCGGCACGCTCACCAGCGAGGTGATCCGCAGCGGGCAGGCGCTGCTGCTGACGCCGGACACCCAGGTGGAACTGCCGCCGCGGGTGCGCCCGATCGTCGGCCGGGACTCGCTGGAATGGCTCGGCGTGCCGCTCAGCGGACAGCAGGGCGTGATCGGCGCGCTGGTGGTGCAGAGCTACTCCGGCGAAGTGCGCTACAACGAGCAGGACAAGGCGCTGCTGCAGTTCGTCTCCACCCAGATCGCCGCGGCGATCGAGCGCAAGAAGAGCGAAACCCGGCTGCAGTACCTCGCCCAGCACGACCAGCTCACCGACCTGCCCAACCGCGAGCTGTTCCACGACCGCCTGCGCACCGCATTGACCAAAGCCCGGCGCGATGAACAGCAACTGGCCGTGCTGTATCTCGACCTGGACCGGTTCAAGCCGGTCAACGACAGTCACGGCCACGACATCGGCGACCTGCTGCTGCGCGAAGTGGCCGCGCGCATCAGCCAGTGCGTGCGCGAGTCCGATACAGTCGGCCGCATCGGCGGCGACGAATTCGTGGTGCTGCTCGACGGCATCAGCCTGCCCGAACATGCCGCCGCGGTTGCCGCGAAGATCCACGCTGCCTTCGAGCAGCCGTTCGAACTGGCCGGCCGCCTGCTGCAGGTATCGGCAAGCATCGGCATCGCCATCTACCCCGACCACGGCGAGGACGACAAGCAACTGCTGCGGCAGGCCGACGACGCCATGTACGGCGCAAAACGGCAAGGCGGCAACCGTGCGCTGACGAGCGGGACAGCGTAGCGGTACGGCGCAGTCGCCGCATGCTCGTCATTGGCGCATGAATCCGCTCTGCTGCTAGGCTCACGCGTGGCTCGCGGCGGCGGCCACGCACCGCTCTCTGCCCGCGCCGCGTCCCTCCCATCGAGATGAAGACCGACTTGCCACGACATGCCATGCCCACGGCTGAGTTCTCCGGCGGCATCGCCTTTGCGCTGGAACAGGCCGGCAAGCGCTACGGCAAGGTGCGCGCGCTCGAACAGGTCAGCCTGACGTTCGCCGCCGGCACCACCACCGCGCTGATCGGCAGCAGCGGCTCGGGCAAGTCCACCGTGCTGCGCCTGCTGCTTGGACTGGAGTGGCCGGACCACGGCCACGTCGAAGTCGACGGCCAGCCGCTGCAGCGCAGCGACGTGCTGCCGCTGCGCCGGCGCGTCGGCTACGTGATCCAGGAGGGCGGCCTGTTTCCGCATCTCACCGCGCTGGGCAACCTGGCCCTGTTGCCGCGCCACCTCGGCTGGAACCGCGAGCGGATCCGCCAGCGCGCGGAACAACTCGCCGCGCTGACCCATCTGCCGGTTGGCGTGCTGGAGCGTTACCCGGCCGAGCTGTCCGGTGGCCAGCGCCAGCGCGTGGCGCTGATGCGCGCGCTGATGGCCGACCCCGACGCGCTGCTGCTGGACGAACCGCTGGGCGCGCTCGACCCGGTGGTGCGGCACGAACTGCAGGACGAGCTGAAGCAGATCTTCGACCAGCTCGGCAAGACCGTGATCGTGGTCACCCACGACCTGGCCGAAGCGGCCTGGTTCGCCGAACGGCTGGTGTTGCTGCGCCAGGGCGCCGTGCTGCAGGACGGGACTTTCCGCGACCTGCGCGACCGCCCCGCCGACGCGTTCGTCAGCCGCTTCGTCGCGGCGCAGCGACGCTTGCCGGAGGCCTTGTGATGCGCTGTACGCTGCCTGCGCTGATCCTGCTGCTGGGCGCATGTCTGCTGCCCGCGCCGGCACAGGCCGCGCCGGTGCGCATCGGCTCCAAGCAGTTCACCGAGTCGGTGATTCTCGGTGAACTGGCGCTGGCCGGCGCACGCGAGGCCGGCGTCGCCGCGGTGCATCGGCGCGAGCTGGGCGGCACCAGCATCCTGTGGCGCGCCCTGCTCGAAGGCGAGATCGACGCCTATCCCGAATACACCGGCACGCTCACCCAGGAACTGTTGAAAGGCATGCCGGCGGATGCGGACATCGCCACCTTGCGCGCGCGGCTCCAGCCGCTCGGCATCGGCATTACCGACTCGCTCGGCTTCAGCGACACCTATGCGATCGGCATGCGCGACGACGTCGCCGCGCGGCTGGGCATCAAGGACATTTCCGACCTGCTGCAGCATCCCGAGCTGCGCTTCGGCTTCTCCAACGAGTTCATGGATCGCGGCGACGGCTGGCCCGGCCTGCGCCGGCGCTACGGCCTGCCGCAGACGAACGTGAGCGGCCTCGACCACACGCTGTCGTATCGCGCGGTGGCCAGCGGCGCGGTCGATGCGATCGACCTGTACAGCACGGATGCGGAAATTCCCTACTACCACCTGCGCACGCTGCGCGACGACCGCCGTTACTTTCCGCGCTACGAGGCGGTTTACCTCTATCGCTTGGTGCTGGACCGGAGCGCACCCGCCTTTGTCGGCGTGCTGCACAAGCTCACCGGCAGCATCGACGAGGAGGCGATGCGCGCGATGAACGCGCGGGTGAAACTGCGCGGCATCAAGGAAAACGTGGTGGCCGCCGATTTCCTCGGCATCCACGCGGATGGCCACGACGGCGGGCTATGGCCGCACCTGCTCCAGCGCAGCGCCGAACACGTCAAGCTGGTGGCGATCTCGCTGGGACTGGCCATGCTGCTGGCGATCCCGCTGGGCATCCTGGCGGCCCGGCTGCGACGGCTGGGCCAGTGGGTGATCGGCCTGACCGGCGTGCTGCAGACGGTGCCGTCGCTGGCGATGTTCGTGTTCATGATCCCGCTGCTCGGCATCGGCACCTGGCCGGCGATCGCCGCGCTGTTCCTGTACAGCCTGCTGCCGATCGTGCGCAACACGCACGCCGGCCTGGTCGGCATCGCGCCGGAATTGCGTGAGTCCGCCGCCGCGCTGGGCCTGCCGCCCGGCGTGCGGCTGCGTCGGGTGGAATTGCCGCTGGCGATGCGCTCGATCCTGGCCGGCATCAAGACCGCGGCGGTGATCAACGTGGGCACCGCCACGCTGGCGGCACTGATCGGCGCCGGCGGTTACGGCCAGCCGATCCTCACCGGCATCCGGCTGGACGACGTGGGCCTGATCCTGCAGGGTGCGATCCCGGCCGCCGTGCTGGCGCTGCTGGTGCAGGGCCTGTTCGAGCTCATCGAGCGTTGGCTGACGCCGCGCGGGCTGCGGCTCGAAGCGCGCCAGTAGATCCGCGCCGGCTCACGCCTTCTTCAGGAAACAGACCTTCAGCACCAGCCCCTTGATCTTGTCCGAACTGCCTTCGATGTGCTCGTCGTCGCCGTCGACCAGGCGGATGTTGCGGATCACCGTGCCCTGCTTCAGCGGGATCGACGAACCCTTCACCTTCAGGTCCTTGATCACCGTCACCGTGTCGCCGCTGTTGAGCACGTTGCCGTTGACGTCGCGCACCACCAGCGCGGCATCGGCCGCATGCGCACCCGCCGCGATCGGCCACTCGTGGCCGCAGTCGGCGCAGACGTAGTTGTCGCCGTCGGGGTAGGTGTTTTCCATCGCGCACAGCGGGCAGGCGGGGATATCGGACATCGCTCGATCCTGGTCGTTCAATCAAGAGGACCGGCGATTATACCGGCGCGGTGCGTGCCTTCACGCGGCCGACATCGGCATGGCGTTAAATCTGTGCGCACCGCCACGGAGACTTGCCATGCCCGCCCGCCAGGTTCTCGCCACGGTTGCCGTGAGCGACTTCGCTGCCTCCAGCGCCTGGTACGCCCGCCTGTTCGGGCGCGTTCCCGACAACGGCCCGAACGCCTCCTGCGCCGAATGGCAGATCGCCCGGTGCACGCGGATCCAGGTGCTGCCCAGGAACGAACTGGCCGACGCCGGTCCGCGTACCGGTGCGTCGCTGGGCATCATCGTGGACGACCTCGACGAGATCCTGCTCGGCCTGCAGGGACGGCAGATCGACGCGCCGCCGCCACAACTGGCGACCCACTACGTGCGCTTCGCCCCGATATGCGATCCGGACGGCAACCTGGTCACCTTCGTCGAGTCGGCGACCACTTGAGCCACCACCCGGCTATCCTGAGCGTTTCTCGCCAGAAGGCACTCCTGATGCACCGTCTACTGCTGCTGTGGCTGGCACTCGCCCTGTCCGTTTCCGTTTCCGTCGCCGCTGCCGCGCCGGAGGAAGCCGCGATGACCGGACTCTCCCATGTCGCGTTCCCGGCGCCGCACCGCGTGGCCTCCGGGCGATTGCAGGCGGGCGACATCGCCACGCTGAAGCGTGCCGGCATCCGGCAGGTGATCGACCTCAGCCTGGACAGCGAGACGCCCGGTTTCGACGAAGCCGTCGCCGTGCGCGCGGCCGGCATCGGCTACCACAACCTGCCGATCCGCGGCGCCGGCGACCTGACCCGCGCCAGGGTCGCGCAGTTCGACCGGCTGCTGCGCGACGCCGGCGATCAACCGACCCTGGTGCACTGCGCCAGCAGCAACCGGGTGGGCGCGATGATCGCCTTGCGCGCCGCGCTGATCGACGACCGTTCGACTGAGGCGGCACTCGCCGAGGGTCGCCGCTGGGGCCTGAAGAGCCTGGAACCGGCCGTGCGCGAACGGCTGCAGGCGTGGTCAACCAGCCCGGAACCTCGGATGTAGGAGCGCACCGACAGGTCCTGCGTGGCGCGTTGGGCTACCATGCGCGACTCCCCGAGACACGCAGGCACGGTCCTGAACCCCAACGCCGCATCAACGCGATCCGCCTCGCCGCTACCCTTGCGTGCCGTGCTGCTGATGCTGGGCAGCGCCAGTTTCTTTGCCTTGATGGCGGTGTCGATCCGGTTCGCCTCGGCCCAGCTGCATCCGTTCCAGATCACCTTCTTCCGCAGCAGCTTCGGCACGCTGTTCGCGCTGCCGCTGCTGTATGTGCACGGCTGGCAGTTGCTGCACACGCCGCGTCTCGGCTTCTACGTGATGCGTTGCGTACTCGGCATGGGCGGCATGCTGGCCGGCTTCTGGGCGATCGTGAACCTGCCGCTGGCCGAGGCGGTGGCGCTATCGTATTCCTCGCCGCTGTTCGTCACGATCGGCGCGGTGCTGTTCCTCGGCGAAATCGTGCGCATGCGCCGCTGGAGCGCGGTGGTCGCCGGCTTCATCGGCGTGCTGGTGATCGTGCGACCCGGCAGCGACGCGTTCACCGCCGGCAGCCTGATCGCCCTGCTGGCGGCCGGGTTGACCGGCGCGGTGACGATCAGCATCAAGTCGCTGACCGGCAGCGAACCGGCCGACCGCATCGTGCTGCTGACCACCCTGCTGTGGGTACCGCTGTCGCTGCCCGCCGCACTGCCCGTATGGCAATGGCCGCACGCGAATATCTGGCCGTGGCTGGTGCTGTCCGGCGCGCTCGGCACCGGCGGGCATTACTGCTGGACGCGCGCATTGCGCATGGCTGACGCCTCGCTGCTGGCGCCCTTCAGCTACCTGCAGCTGCTGATCGTGGCCGTGCTGGCCTGGTGGATCTTCGGCGAAGGCGTGGATCGCTACACCGTGGCCGGCGCGGCCATCATCATCGGCGCCAGCCTGTACATCGCCCACCGCGAACACAGCCTGGCACGCCAGCGGCGCCGGCAGGTGCCGGCGGCGAACGCCGAACCGTCGATCTGACGGCGGCGGTCCGCGCGGATCACTCCTCGTCGGGCAGGTCCGGCAGATCCGCCAGGCTGGCCATCTCCGCCAGCATGTCGACCGGCTCGGGCTCGGGTGGCGCCGCCAGCGGCCAACGGCCGATCACCGCGTACCTGGACTGGCCGAAGAAACTGCGGATCAGCACGAATTCGGACACCCGCCAGTGGATCGCTGCGATGGATTCCTCGATCGCATCGACCGCATGGCCGTGCAGCATGGTGACGTGCGGCAGGAAGCTGGAGACGCCGCTGACCTGCAGGCCCACGCGAACCTGCGCCGCGGCAATCGCCTTGCGAAGATTCAACGCCGCTTCGGTGGTGGCGCCGTCCGCGCACAGCACGAACGGAAACTGCCCGTCCCTGGCGCTGAAGCGCATCGCCGAATCCAGGGTAGCCATGAAGCCCTGCGCACGCACCTCGCCGGCCGCGGCCAGCAACGCGCTCTCCAGCGGCTGCCGCAACCGTTCGGGCCGGCCCATCGGGCACAGCGTCAGGTGCAGGCTGTCGACACCGACCGGCGATCCGCCGACCCGGTGCGACTTGCGAAAACGCTCGCCCACGCCGGCGATCGCGGCGCGCGCCGGATCATCCGGCAGCAACGCAAAAAAATAGTTGATGCCGGCGGCAAGCTCGGATGGGTTCGATGAGGTGGAAATGAGCTGTGCCTCCAAGCAATCGCGCCAGTGACCGGTTGCCTGCCGCCTCGCGATGCCCGAGCCGGCCCGGCCGATAAAGTCCGAGCTTGCCGCTTGTCGACGGGGCACACAAGTACTCGCCCCCGCACACTCGCGCTGTCGACCGACCCCGATCCCGAAAAGGTGCGGCAGGTCACTGCGGCGCTGATGCCGATGAAGAAGATCGGCGTGAAGACGCTGCAGCGGGCGGCCGGGTGACCGCTAGCGCAGCTGGCTGTCCTTGCTGCCGCGGCGGTTGTAGAGGCCGCTGCTGCGCTGCTCCGCGTCCTGCGCTTCCTGGCAGGCCACGCACAGGCGCACGCCGGGCACGGCCTGGCGCCGTGCCGCGGGAATCGGCGCGTCGCATTCCTCGCAGTGCGTCAGGCCCGGGCCTTTGCGCAACTGCTGGCGTGCGCGCTGCACCGCATCGTCGACCGTGGCGTCGATCTGGTCCTGCACGGCGCCATCGCCTGCCCAACCGGTTGCCATGGCATACCTCCGCCAATACCGTTCAACTCTAGCGTACGCGCAAGCATAGCCGAGCGGACTGAACCGTGCGCCACGGCATCCCGCAGGCTGCGTCGATTCGCGGCATGGCCGGTCACGGCGGAAGTGCCAGAATGCGTTATTCATCTTCGCCCAGGAGAACGCGTCGTGAGTACCGCCCCGTCCGTCACATCCGACAACACCGCCCTGCGCAGCGACGACAGCGTCGCCAAGCAGCTGTTCCTGGGCAACATCCTGGAAGAGAACCTGTTCCCGTACCCTGAAATTCGCGCGCGCGACAAGGAAATGCTGGGCGCGATGACCGACGCGATCGACCAGTTCCTCGCCGACAAGACCGCCGAGCTGAAGCAGTACGACCGCGATGCCGAACAACCCGCCGAGTTCATCCAGGCGCTGCGCGACATGGGCCTGTTCGGCCTGATCATCCCCGAACAATTCGGCGGACTGGAACTGTCCAACGGCGCCTACGCCCGCGTGCTGGGCCAGACCAGCAGCCACGACAGCTCGGTCTCGCTGACCATCGGCGCGCACAGCTCGATCGGCATGAAGGGCGTGCTGCTGTTCGGCACCGACGCGCAGAAACAGCGCTACCTGCCGAAACTGGCCAGCGGCGAGATGATCGCCGCGTTCTGCCTCACCGAATCCGGCGCCGGCTCCGACGCCGCCTCGATCCGCACCAAGGCCACGCGTAACGACGACGGCAGCTGGACGCTGAGCGGCGAGAAGATCTGGATCACCAACGGCGGCATCGCGGACTTCTACACCGTGTTCGCGCGCACCGACACGGCCGAGGGCAAGATCACTGCGTTCCTCGTCGAGGCGGCGTGGCCCGGCGTCAGCCACGGTCCGCACGAGGACAAGATGGGCATCCGCGCATCAAGCACCACCACAGTCGCGTTCGCCGACGTGCGGGTGCCGCCGGAGAATGTGCTGGGCCCGGTCGGGAAGGGCTTCAAGGTGGCCATGAGCATCTTGAACAGCGGCCGCACCGGCCTCGGCGGCGGCGCGGTCGGCGGCATGCGCTCGCTGATCCGCCTGGCCAGCGCGCAGGCGAAGGAGCGTAAGCAGTTCGGCCAGCCGATCGCCGAGTTCGGCCTGGTGCGCGAGAAGATCGCGCAGATGACAGTGGATTGCTTCGCCGCCGAAAGCGCGGTGTGGATGGTCGCGCACCTGATCGACGGCGGCGGCAGCGACTACTCGGTCGAGGCGGCGATGAGCAAGGTGTTCGCCAGCGAGGCGGTGCAGCGCGCATCATACGAGGCGCTGCAGATCGCCGCCGGCAATGGCTTCATGCGCGACTTCCCGTACGAGCAGATCACCCGCGACACGCGCATCCTGTCGATCTTCGAAGGCACCAACGAGATCCTGCACCTGTACATCGCGCTGTCCGGCCTGAAAGGCGTGGGCGCGGGATTGAGCGAGCTGAAGGCCGCCGTGGGCGACATCTTCAACGACCCGATCAAGGGCTTCGGCGTGCTCGGCACGTACACCGGCCGGCGCATGCGCGAGGCCACCGGCTACGGCATCGACCGCATCGCGCACGAGCTGTCGCCGCGGCTGCGCAAGGTCGCCGCCACCTACGAGAAGTACACGGTGGAACTGTCCAAATCCTCCGACGCGCTGCTGCGCCGCTACGGCAAGAAAGCCACCGAGCAGCAGCACGCGCAGAAGCGCCTGGCCGACATCGCGATCGACCTGTTCGTGGGCCTGTGCGTGCTGTCGCGCGCCGACAGCCTGGCGAAGCAATCACACGCCGCTGCCGACGAGGCGATCGGCATCGCCGAGATTTTCGCGAAGCAGGCGCGCCGGCGCATGGCGCGCAACGTGCGCGCACTGGAGCGCAACGAGGACGCGGCGATCGAACAACTGGCCGGTGCGGTGCTGGCACACGACGGCTACATGTGGGACGTGATCTGAAACCAACCGAAGGAGAAACCTGCCATGAGTACCCCCAGCGTCCGCGCCAGTACCGGCACCGTGCCGTACACGGTCGATTTCACCGACGACCAGGGCAACACCTGGCGCGCCGACGAACCGGTCGAGGAAGGCGGCGCCAACACCGGCCCGGCGCCGCACCGGCTGCTGCTGTCCGCGCTGGGCGCGTGCACCGCGATCACCCTGCAGATGTACGCGGCGCGCAAGCAGTGGCCGCTGCAGCACGTCGACGTGGAACTGCAGTTCAACCCCGCGGGCACGCCCGCGTCGGGCAACGACATCACCCGCGTGATCACCCTGCAGGGCGAGCTGAGCGACGAGCAGCGCGAACGCCTGCTGCAGATCGCCAACAAATGCCCGATCCACAAGGTGCTGACCGGCGAGGTGCGCATCGACTCGCGACTGGGCGGCGATTCGCCGTAACGCACTGACGCCGCGTCACGGCCACGCCATGGCCGTCTGGATGGCTGTTCCGAAGCGGGCTACGGGCCGGAATCACGGCCTCCCGCCAGCCCCATGCTTCGCCCGACCTTGACACCATCGCCAAGGTGGGCGTAGATGGCGCGCACTTGGCGCTTTCCGGGGAGGGAATGACCATGATTTTCCAGAACGTGATCTGGGTAGTCACGCTGACGGGGATGGGGCTGGTGGCACTGGGCTTCATCTATGCGATCACGCAGGCCGGCAGGCCGGCTGATGCGGCCGAGGCCGCACAGGCCAACCGAAGTTCCAACACCTTGCGCCGCAGCCTGTTCCTGGCGCTGCTGCTGCTGAGCATCGGGGTCACCTGGGCCAGCCTTCGTCACTTTCCCATCCCGTTGCAGCATGAGCCATTGCAGGCGGCGCAAGTGGTCGATGTGGTCGGCCATCAATGGACCTGGGATGTCAGCCAGACGCATTTGACGGCGGGCGAACCGGTGGAATTCCGGGTGACCGCCAGCGACGTCAACCACGGCTTCGCGATCTACGCCCCGGACGGCCGCATCGTCATCCAGACCCAGGCAATGCCCGGCTTCACCAACAAGATCCTGTACACGTTCCACACACCAGGCACCTACAAGATCATGTGCCTTGAATACTGTGGCGTCGCACACCACGGGATGACGGCCGAACTTGACGTTGCTGCCCCGGGGGACAAGTCATGAGCTCGCTCGAACTCTACCCGCAGGACGAAAGGCTGCCGCGCGGCGAACACGTGGCGTTCAACCTGTATATGGTCACCGCCTTGCTGCTGTTCGTGCTGATGATGCTGCTCGGCCTGACCATGCGCACGACCCAGGCCGAGTGGGCGCCGGTGCAGGCCGCCATGTTCTACAAGATCATGACCATGCACGGGGCCGGCATGGTCGGCACCCTGAGCCTGGCCAGCACCGCGGTCATGTGGTTCTTCCTGCGCAAGTACGTGTCGTTGCACCTGTGGGCATTCGTGAGCAACTACGTGCTGTTCATGCTGGGCGCGCTGTGCATCATCTGGGCGGTGTTCGTCGGCAACTTCGCCAGCGCGTGGACCTTCCTCTACCCGCTGCCGGTGCACTCGATGGGCCTGTGGAGCAACGGCGCAGCCGCCGTATTCATGATCGGCTACCTGCTGATCGGCGTGGGCATGCTGCTGTTCTACCTGGACGCCGCCGCGGCGATCATCCGGCGCTTCGGCAACCTCAGCCGCGGGCTGGGGCTGCAGTGGCTGTTCCGCGGCACGATCGATCCGAACCACCCGAAGGCGGTCGTTGCCAGCACCATGGTGATCATCGCCAACACGCTCGGCATCCTGGCCGGTGCGGTGGTGCTGGTGATGTGCCTGATCAACGCCTACGACCCCGAGGTCGCGCTCAATGCGCTGGTGGTGAAGAACCTGATCTACTGGTTCGGCCACATGTTCATCAACGCCACGATCTACATGGGCGTGATCGCGGTCTACGAACTGCTGCCGCGCTACACCGGCAAGCCTTATGGAATCTCGCGGCCGTTCCTGTGGTCGTGGGCGGTGAGCACGGTGTTCGTGATCATCGTGTTCCCGCACCACCTGCTGATGGATTACGCCGAGCCGCGCTGGATGCTGGTGATGGGCCAGATCATTTCCTATGCGGCCGGCTTCCCGGTGTTCCTGGTGACCGCGTACGGCGTGCTGACCAACATCCACCGCTCCGGCCTGCGCTGGAAGATGCCCTCGATGCTGGCCGTGCTGGCGCTGTTCGGCTGGGCCGCGGGCATCGTGCCGGCGATCATCGACGGCACCATCAGCGTCAACCGGGTGATGCACAACACCCAATGGGTGCCGGGGCATTTCCACTTCTACCTGCTGCTCGGCGTGCTGCCGATGATCCTCACCCTGCTCTACCACGTGGTCGGCAGCCGCGCACGGGCACCGGCGAACAGTCGCGCGGACCGGCTCGGCCTCACCCTGTACGTCGTGGGCGGCATCTGCTTCAGCATGGTGTTCCTCTACGCCGGCCACATGAGCGTGGCGCGGCGCTTCGCGGCACACCTGCCGGAGTGGGTGCCGTACGACCGGGCCGGTTCGATCGCCGCGATGGTGCTGATCCTCGGCATGCTGCTGTTCGCCACCCGCCTCATCGTCGGCCTGCTGAAGGCGCCGGCCGATGTCGATCCTGCGCACCGCACTGGCTAGCTGCCTGCTGCTCGTACTCGGTGGCGCCGTGCTGACGGCCGCCACCGACAATTTCCATGCCTTCACCACCGAAACCGCGCGCCGCCTGGCGGTGCAGCGGCACCCGCCGACGGTGCCGGCGGTGCCGCTGGAAACCCAGTCCGGCGCACAGCTCAACCTGGCCGACCTGCGCGGCAAGTGGCTGCTGGTCGACTTCGTCTACACCCGCTGCATCAGCTGGTGCCTGGTGCAAGGCGGCGAATTCGCGCAGTTGCAGGACCGGCTCGCCGAACCGCTGGCACAAGGCCGGCTGCTGCTGCTCAGCATCAGCTTCGATCCCGCGCACGACACGCCGGCGGAACTGGCCGCGTACCAGCAGCGATTCCACAACCGTGGCGCCGGCTGGGTGGCGGCCCGGCCACTGCGCGCAGGCGACCTGCAGGCGTTGCTGCATACCTTCGGTGTTACCGTGGTTCCCGACACGTTTGGCGGCTACGTGCACAACACCGCCATCGCGGTCGTCGATCCACGGGGCCGGCTGGTGCAGATCCTCGACATGGGCAACCCCGAGGCCGCTGCCAAGGTTGTGCTGCGGAACCTCCAGCCATGACCGCCACGGTGTGGCGCCACGCCCCGCCCGTCGCCGCGCTGCTGTTCGTGGCCTTGCTGCTGCCGCCGTCGCGACGCCTGCTGGAAAGCAGCATGACCTTGCAGATGCTGGTGCAGCTTCCGCTGCTGATCGGCGTGGGCTACCTGCTGCGCGAAGCCGTGCCGGCACCGCTCGCGGCGGTCATCGCACGCTGGAACCAGCACGGCATCAGCGGCCTGGTGCTGGCCAGCCTGGCCGGCATGTTCTGGATGTTGCCGCGCTCGCTCGACGCGGCGGTGAGCCTGCCGTGGATGGCGTTCGCCAAGTTCGCCAGCGCGCCGTTGCTGATCGGCCTGCCGCTGGGCTTGAGCTGGCCGCACATGGGTTTCGTCGTCAGGGGCGTGTTCCTGCTCGAACTGATCGCCACGTTCTTCCGCCTGGGCTGGCTGTACCTGGTCTCGCCGCTGCGCCTGTGCAACAACTACCTGCTCGACGACCAGCAACGCGCGGGCGAAGCCATGCTGGTGATCGGCGGCGTGATCCTGGCCGGCATCCTGGCCAAACTGCTGTGGGGCCGCTTCAACTCGACCTGAAGGGCAGTCGCCGCAACGGCGCCGGGACACCGCCGCGGTCGGCAGTGAGGCCGGACATCACCAGTCGCTTGAACGGCCCCAGCCGCGCACCGGCGCCCAATGCCAGCTTGCGTAACACCCGCGCCGGACGACGGTCGTCGGTGTACAGCCCGGCCAGCATCTGCGTGGCCAGGTACAGCGGCCGCGTGGCCAGGCGGTGCTGGCGTTCGTAGCGTTGCAACGGCGCCTGACTCCAGAAAGATTGCCCCGCGTCCACCGCCGCGCGCAGCTCGCGCGCCAGCGTGGCCTGCCCGAGCAGGCCGAAATTGAAGCCGTGCGCGGTGACCGGATGCATGCCCACCGCGGCATCGCCGATCAGCGCGAAGCGTTCGGCCACGAAACGCTTCGCGTATACGCCCACCAGCGGATAGACACAACGCGGGCCGGCCACATGCATCGCGCCAAGGCGTTGCTGGAAACGTTCGGCCATCGCCGCTTCAAGCGCCGCATCGTCCAGCGCCAGCAAGGCCTGCATCGCCTGCGGGTGCAGGGTCAGCACCACCGAGGACGTATGCGGGTCGTGCAGCGGCAGCAGCGCCAAGGTCTGGCCGACGCCGAACCACTCCCACGCCACCTGCTCGTGCGGCACCTCGTGTTGCATGCGCAGCACCAGCATGGTCTTGCCGAAGTCGTGCATGCCGGCGGCGATGCCCATCGCGCGGCGCGTTTCGGAGAAACGGCTGTCCGCCGCCACCACCAGTTGCGCGCGCAGCGCGTCGCCATTGCCGAGGTCGACTTCGGCGCCATCGGCGCCGGTGCGTATCGAGCTGACCCGCGCGCCGGTGATGCGTTCGACCTCGGGCAGGCTCATCACTTCGGCATACGCGGCGCGGCGGATCGCATGGTTCGACAACAGCCAGCCCAGTTGCGGCTTGCCCGCCTCGTCGTGGCGGAACATCAGGCCGTCGCGGTCGTCGCCGTCGAGCACCATCGCGTCGCGCAGGGTGCCGATCTCCTCCGCGCGCAGGCGCGCCCACAGGCCCAGCTCGCGCATCAACCGCTGCGAGTGGTGGGTGATCGCGATCTCGCGCCCGTCATCCACCGGCTCCACCAGCGCCGCCTCGTCCTGCCGCTCCACCAGCGCTATGCGCAGGCCGCTACCGGCCAGCGACCGCGCAAAACACAGCCCGGCCGGACCGGCCCCGATGATCACGATATCGAACGACATGCGCCGCACTCCCAAAGGATGACTGCAGCAAACTACGGGCAGGCACGGTCGCCGGCGCTGACCTTGATCAAGAAACGGGTTACTGATCCGGACAACGTGCTACCCGCCGCAACCGCCGCAGCAGATCGACGGCAGCTGCACTACCTGCTCCGGCGCCACCGGCCAGCCGAGCTGCCGCAACACCTCGACCAGGTCCGCCGCCGTCGCTGAGGCGGATACGCGCAGCACCAGGCCGCTCATGTCGAGATCGACCACCGCGGTGGGATCGACGTCGAACAAGGCGTCCTGCACCACGCCGGGATTGGGGGACGCGCCGGTCAAGGCGATATGGAATTCCATCGGACTATCCGTTTCATGGACACCGCCATGGTGTCGCCGGAACCGATGTTCGGCAGTGCCGGCCTGCATCGCCTTGACCCCGGTCAAGTGCGCCTGCGGCAGATTGCCCCCGGTCGCGGCGGGTGTCGATTCCGTACCGGCTCATTCGTCGCAAGTACAGACTCCCCGCAAGGACGATCCGCGATGCCCCTCAAGCTCTACGCCCACCCGTTCTCCTCCTACTGCCAGAAGGTGCTGATCGCGCTGTACGAGAACGGCATCCCGTTCGAGTGGCGCCTGCTCACGCCGGACGACGCCACCACCAACGACGAGTTCACCGCGCTGTGGCCGATCAGGCGCATGCCGCTGCTGCGCGACGGCGAGCGCACGGTGGTCGAGTCGAGCATCATCATCGAGTACCTCGACCGGCATCATCCCGGCCCGGTGCGGCCGATTCCCGCCGATGCCGACACCGCGCTGGAGGTGCGCATGATGGATCGCTTCTTCGACACTTACGTACACACGCCGCTGCAGAAGATCGTGCTCGACCGCCTGCGCGCCGAAGCCGACCGCGACAGTTTCGGCGTGGCCGAGGCGCGCACGATGCTGGACACCGCCTACGCCTGGCTCGACCGGCAGATGGCCGGACGCCAGTGGGCCGCCGGCGACGCGTTCAGCCTCGCCGACTGCGCCGCCGCACCGGCCCTGTTCTACGCCGACTGGACGCACCCGATCCCGACATCACGCGCCAACGTCACGGCCTACCGGCAACGCCTGCTCGCGCGCCCCTCGTTCGCGCGCGCCGTCGACGAAGCGCGGCCGTACCGTTCGTACTTCCCGCTCGGCGCACCCGACCGCGACTGAGCGAACCCGAAGGAGACCGCCACGAACCACCCGCCCATCGTCACCCGCGAACGATGGCAGGCCGCGCGCCGCGCCCTGTTCATCGTCCGTGGCAGCACGGCAGCGCGAATTTTGCAGGGCGGACACGGTCCGCCGCTCCTGGCCGTGGTGTATGGAATGATCACTCGGCGGGCAGTACCGCAGCCCGCCGTGCCCGGCGTCCCTTCCACGCGTAGCCGATGCCCAGCAGCACGAACCACACCGGGCTGGCGATCAGCGCTTCGCGGGTGTCCGGCTGCAGGCTCAGCAGCACCAGCACGAACACGAAGAACGCCAGGCAGGCGTAGCACATCGCCACGCCGCCGGGCATCTTGTAGATGGACGCCTCATGCAACTGCGGGCGCTTGCGCCGGTAGGCGATGTAGGCAAACAGGATCAGCGACCACACGAACATGAAGAGCACCGCGGACAGCGTGGTGATCAGGGTGAACGCGGTGATCAGGTCGGGGATCAGGTAGATCATCGCCGCGCCCAGCAGCAGGCAGAAGCAGGAGAACAGCAGGCCCAGCGACGGCACCGCCGCCCGCGACAGCCGCGCGAACGTCTTCGGCGCGTGCTGCTCCTCGGCCAGGCCGTACAACATGCGGCTGGTGGAGAAGATGCCGCTGTTGGCCGAAGACGTGGCCGAGGTCAACACCACGAAGTTGATCAGGCTGGCCGCGGCCGGGATGCCGGCCAGCACGAACAGTTCCACGAACGGGCTCTTGCCGGCTTCCACCATGCGCCACGGCGTCACCATCATGATTGCGACCAGGGCCAGCACGTAGAAGATGATGATGCGGATCGGAATCGAGTTGATCGCCTTGGGCAGGTTGCGCTTCGGGTCGGCCGTCTCGGCGGCGGTGGTGCCGACCAGCTCGATGCCGACGAAGGCGAACACCGCGATCTGGAAGCCGGCGAAGAAGCCGCTCATCCCCTGCGGAAAGAACCCGCCGTCATTCCACAAGTTGGCCACGGAAGCCTTGTGTCCGGTCGGCGATGTGAAGCCCCAGGCGACCAGGGCAAAGCCGGTGGCGATCAGCGCGCAGATCGCGATGATCTTGATCAGCGCGAACCAGAACTCCATCTCGCCGAACAGCTTCACCGTCACCAGGTTCAGGCTGAGCAGCAGCAGCACGCACAGCACCGCCGGAATCCACGGCGCCAGCCCGGGAAACCAGAACTGCGCGTACGCGGCGATCGCGATCACGTCGGCGATCGCAGTGATGATCCAGCAGAACCAGTAAGTCCAGCCGCAGAAGAAACCGGCCCAGGGCCCGAGCAGGTCGGTGGAGAAGTCGATGAAGGATTTGTACTCGAGGTTGGACAGCAGCAGCTCGCCCATCGCCCGCATCACGAAGAACAGCATCACGCCGATGATCAGGTAGACCAGCAGGATCGACGGCCCGGCCAGGCTGATCGTCTTGCCCGAGCCCATGAACAGGCCGGTGCCGATCGCGCCGCCGATGGCGATCAGCTGCAGGTGCCGGTTGGAAAGGCTGCGCCTCAGATGGTCCGGGTGTTCCAGCGATGCGGTCATGCGGCGCGCCTTTGCGATGGGAAGGCGCCAACATACAGAAAAGCGCCCGCCGCATCCACGCAGCGCGACGCTTTCCGTCAATGCCTCGCTAGCCCTGCCCGCGCGGCTTCGCCGGCAAGCTGTGGAAATAGGCGTACAGGGCGCCGACCTCCTCGTCGGTGAGGAAGCGGGTCACCCGCACCGGCATGTAGTCGGTCTTCAGGACTCGGCCACCCGGCGCCATGCCGTCGCGCAGCGCCTTCTTCAGGTCGGCCTCGCTCCAGTTCGCCAGGCCGCTCGGGTCTGGCGTGAGGTTGGCGGCGTCGGGCCAGTCCGGCGGCGTGCCGGGGATATGTCCACCGGAGAAACCCTTGCCGTGGCAGCCGGCGCAGGCGCTGGCGAGGTAGGCGCCGTAGGCGGCGGTGGGACCGGCCACGGGCGGCTCGCTCCGCTGCACGGCATGGTCGACGATCTCCGCCGGCAGCAGCGGCACCTTGCCGGCCACGAACAGCACGCGCCCGAGCGGACCAACCCGGTTCGCCGGCGGCGTGCGCTCGACCGCCGGCACGCTGTGCAGATAGGCCAGCAGGTCGCCCAGGTCCTGGTCACCGAGGTGGCTGAACTCCTGCGCCGGCATGAACAGCAGTGGGCGCCCGTCCGGCGCCACGCCGTGGCGGATCGCGCGCACCCGATCCACGTCGGTGAGCTTGCCGCCCGCCCCGCCGGGTGTGAGGTTGCTGCCCGACAGGCGGGCGAACAGCGGATCGTCGATGAAGGTGGCGCCGCCCAGATCGGCGCCATGGCAGTCCTTGCAGCCGCGGATCGCGGCCAGGTGACTGCCCCGTTCGACCGCAGCCGCATCGGCAGGCACCGCCGGCACCGGCGGGTCGATCCGGTACACCTTGGCCATGCGCCGCTCGCTCAGTACATAAGCCGAAAGCAGCACTACCACCAGCAGAACCAGCACACCGGCCGCCAAGCGGCCGAGCCACTTCCATGCCTTGCGCATAAAGCCCCCTCCCCCATTCCGCGACGCGGAAGCGCGCAGGCTAACGCGATGTCAGGCGCCGCGCCATCGGAATCTTGAGTGGGCGTCCGGCGCCAGCCGACGGCACTGTTCTTCGTATCCGGTAACCCCGTTGTTGCCTTCCATACAGGCCTGCGCTGAAGTCAGGCAGCACGCGGAACGCTCGTGGCGTTGACGGGAAGTCGCTTATGGGATCAGGCGGCAGAGAGCGCACTGATCGTGACGTAATACCCGTCCGGATCCCGGAGCGAGAACTCCCTGGTCCCCGTGTTCGGGTTCACCTGGGGCTCCTCTTCGAGCCGGGCGACGAGGGCGCGTGCCCTCGACAACGCCATGTCGAAATCATCAATACGGAAAAACAGGAGGAGACCGTTGCCAGGCTGCGCGCGATCAGGGCTCGTCAAGGAGGGATGCTCGTGGGCGCCCCACGCGTGAAGGCAGAGCAAGACCGTTCCGTCCGGGTCGAGGATCTGCCCGAAATAATCGTGAGCGGGAGCCGTCTCCGGCAAGCCAAGCAGCGACTGGTACCACCTGAAGCTGCCAGCTACATCGTCCACTCCGATGATCGTCCATGTGCGTCTCATGAAGGTCCTCCTGCAACGGAAAATACGGGTGCAACGGAGGACGAAAACGCCCTTGTCCGGCTCCTCTACGCCCCCTGATTCCACGCCACCTGATTGCGCCCCAGGTGCTTGGCACGATACAGCGCGACATCGGCGGCGCTGATCAGGTGCTCGAAATTCGCGTCGGTGGCGGTGGCTCCGCCTACGCTGGTGGTGATGTTGATGGTGCGGCCGCCGAACACTGCCGGCTCCGCCGCCACGGCGGCGCGCATGCGTTCGGCCAGGACGCCGGCTTGCGCGGGCTCGATCGCGGGCAATAGCAGCACGAACTCCTCGCCGCCGTAGCGCGCGAACAAGGTGTCGCGGGGCAGGCCCATGCCGCGGATCACCTCGACGAAATGGCTGAGCACCGCGTCGCCCGCGGCATGGCCCCAGCTGTCGTTGATCGACTTGAAATGGTCCAGGTCGAACATCAGCACGCTGCAGGCCTGCCTGCGTGCGCGACAGGCATCGACCAGGCGGGCGCCCGCCTCGATCAGCGCGCTGCGGTTGAGCAGGCCGGTAAGTCCGTCGGTGCGCGCCAGCCGGCGCAGGTCCAGGGTCAGCCGCTCAGCCAGCATCAGGGTGAACCCGGTGCTCAGCAGGAACGAGGACAGGATGCCGAACAGGTAATTCCAGGTGGTAAGCAGCTCGTCGAGCCGCGAGTGCGCGAGCAGCTGCGGAAACAGCACGACCACCGAACGCAGCAGGTAGAAGACCGCGTCGATGATGAAAATCAGCGCGGTAAAACTGCAGGTGTTGCGCATGTCCCGCGGCGAGCGCCACAGCAGCACCCAGACCATCCACACGTCCCAGACCACGCTGTACGCGCCGAACATCAGTGCCGATACCGTCTGCGACGGCGGCGACAGGTAGACGTGGAGCTGATTGGCGACGAACAACGCGACGACCGCCATGGGCCAGCGCCAGCGCAGCGGATAGCGCAGGTGGATGGCGATGCCCATCAGCATCAGCGCGTTGGCCAGCGCGATCAGGCCGCCGCCCACGACCGTCGAAAGCAGGCTGCCGTTTTCGTTGAGGCCTTGCGCGAGCGCGGCGGCAGTCACCACCCAGAACGCACTGGCCCAGATGCGCAACGCCGGCAGGCCGCGCAGCACCAGCCCGAGCAAGGTGAAGCTTATCGAGATGGCGATGCCGATGGCCGCGCCGATGACACCGAGCGTAAAAAGGTCGAAGTGCATGCCCATTCCCGTAGGCAGACCCGAAAGCCAGAATCAGCGTGCCGCTTCTGTCATGTGCGCACGCGGACCATCGGACTGATACTGCCCGCAAAGTAACACGGCTGAACGCCGCCGCCAGCCGGATGCGGACCCGGCCAACCTCAGCCCGCTCGCCGCGCCCGCACCAACCTCCACGGAGCCCGCCATCATGCATGCCACCGGCCATTTCGACGTCAAGGTCACTCCACAGACTCCCGACAATCCCCAGGCCCGGGCTTCCGGCCTCGCACGGCTGTCGCTGGACAAGCAGTTCCACGGCGACCTGGACGCGACGAGCCAGGGCGAGATGCTGGCTGCGGGCGACGGCACGACATCCGGCGCCTACGTGGCGCTGGAGAAAGTCACCGGCAAGCTGCACGGCCGCAGCGGCACGTTCGTGCTGGTGCACCGCGCCTTGATGGTCGACGGTACGCCGCAGGAGTGGACCGTCGTGGTGGTGCCCGGTTCCGGCACCGGCGAACTGGCCGGCCTCGCCGGCACGATGACGATCACCATTGCCGGCGGCAAGCACAGCTACGATCTCGGCTACGCCCTGCCCGCGCGCTGAGCGGCCTGACCTGCCCCATGACATCCCCGGAAGCGCCGCCATGAGCCAGCACACGGAAGGATCCAGCAGCGCCGCGGCGCGGGCGCCTTCGGTGCTGCGGCGGATTCCGGCAGGCATCTGGGCGCTCGGCCTGGTCTCGATGCTGATGGACATCTCCTCGGAGATGATCCACGCGCTGCTGCCGGTGTACCTGGTCAGCGTGCTCGGCGCCTCGGCTCTCGCCGTCGGCCTGATCGAGGGCATCGCCGAATCCACCGCCGCGATCACCAAGGTGTTTTCCGGCGCGCTGTCCGATTGGCTGGGCCGGCGCAAGCTGCTGGTGGCGATCGGCTACGGGCTGGCGGCGTTCACCAAACCGATCTTTCCGCTGGCGAGCACGCTTGGGTGGGTGGTCACGGCGCGCTTCGTGGACCGCATCGGCAAGGGCATCCGCGGCGCGCCGCGCGATGCGCTGATCGCCGACCTGGCACCGGCCGAACTGCGCGGCGCCTCGTTCGGCCTGCGCCAGTCGCTCGACACCACGGGCGCGTTCCTCGGCCCGGCGCTGGCGATCGTGCTGATGTGGCTGACCGCCGACAACATCCCGCTGGTGTTCTGGGTTGCGGTGCTGCCGGCCTTCGCCGCATTCGCGCTGGTGCTGTTCGGCGTGCACGACGCGCCCGGCGACAGGGAAATGAAGCGGGCGCGCGCGCCGTTGTCGCGCGCCGAGCTGGCGCGTCTGCCGCGCCTGTACTGGGGCGTGGTGGCGATCGCCGCGGTGTTCACCCTGGCCCGTTTCAGCGAAGCGTTCCTGGTGCTGCGCGCACAGGAACTCGGGCTGGCGCTGGCGCTGATCCCGCTGGTGCTGGTGGTGATGAACGTGGTGTATTCGCTGTCGTCCTACCCGATCGGCGTGCTGGCCGACCGCTACGATCGCGGCACGCTGCTGGGGCTGGGCGTGGTGGTGCTGGTGCTGTCGGATCTGGCACTGGCCTTCGTCGGCGGGTTGGCCGGGCTGGCGCTGGGCGTGGCGCTGTGGGGCCTGCACATGGGCATGACCCAGGGTCTGCTTGCCGCGATGGTCGCCGACACCGCGCCGGCCAACCTGCGCGGCACCGCGTACGGCATGTTCAACCTGGTGAGCGGGTTGGCCCTGCTGGCGGCCAGCGTGGTGGCCGGCGGCTTGTGGGATGCGTTCGGCTCGCGCGCCACCTTCCTCGCCGGCGCGGGCTTCGCGATCGTGGCGCTGCTCGCGCTGATCCCCGTCGCACAGCGGGTGCGCAAGAACCGGACTGCGCAGCGCTGACGCCGTGTCGTCGCGCTTGCCGCTGCAACGATTCGCCGCTGCAAGCGAACCATCTGCTCCCCGTATCGGTCGCGGTTATCCTCGACCCGATCGGCGCTGCCACCCGGAGAAGCCATGTCCAACACCATCCAGATCACGCCCTTCATGCACGTCACCGACCTGGACGAAGCACTGCGCTTCTTCAATGGCGTCCTCGGCTTCCGCACCTTGCTGCGCGCGCCCGGCTACGCCTACATCGAGCGCGAAACGGCCGGCCTGCGCATCATGGAGAGCAAGGGCGAGTACGCGGTGCCACCGGGCAACCGTCGCTTCGCCTACTACGTGGACGTGCGCGACGTCGATGCGCTGTATGCCGAATTGAAACCGCAGCTCGACAGCTTGCCGCCCGCCGACGTGCACGGCCCCGCCGACAAACCCTACGGCCAGCGCGAGCTGCTGGTGCTCGTCCCGGATGGCAACCTGCTGGCATTCGGGCAAGCCATCGGGAGCGTCGTCGAGAAACCCTGACGCCGTACGCCGGGCCTCGTTCAAGCTGCTGCCCTTGCCCGGCCGGGTCTTCGTGTGGGTGTCGATTTCCTGCGGCGCTGTTCGTCGCCAGGGAAAGATCCCTGCCCACGCAAAGCCCCACCGGAGACCAGCCATGACGCACATCCCTGCCCTCGTGCCCGCCACCGAACTGGCCGGGCGCAACCGCATGCGCTTTCCCAGCGAAAGCGACGACTACCGCCGCGCGCGCACCGCCCTGCTCGCCGAGGAGATCGAGTTGCGCCGGCACATCGAGCGCGTCGCCGAACAGCGCCGCGCGCTGCCGCCCGGCGGCGAGGTGAGCGGCGACTACCGCTTCCAGGGCGAACGCGGGCCGCTCGATTTCGCCGGCCTGTTCGGCGGCAAGCAAACCCTGGTCGTCTACAGCTACATGTTCGGCCCGCAGCGCGCGCGGCCCTGCCCGATGTGCACCTCGCTGCTGAGCGCATGGGACGGCGAGGCGCGCGACGTCGACCAGCGCGTGGCGCTGGCCGTGGTCGCGCGTTCGCCGATCGAACGCCTGGTCGCGTTCAAGAACGAACGCGGTTGGCACGACCTCAAACTGTATTCGGACATCGACAGTGCCTACAGCCGCGACTACTTCGCCATCGACACTGACGGCGGCGACGGCGACCAGGCCGCACTCAACGTGTTCACCCGCCGCGACGGCACGATCCGCCATTTCTGGAGCGGCGAGATGGGCTTCGAGAGCGCCGACCCCGGCCAGGACCCGCGCGGCGCACCCGACCTGATGCCGCTGTGGACCATCCTCGACATGACGCCCGAGGGGCGCGGCACGGACTGGTATCCGAAACTCGAGTACTGAGCGCAAGGGGATGGAGGCCCGATCGCCTCCATCCCGCAGCAGCGGTGCGCGGGCTCACGGCTTGGGCGCGCCCTCGGCCGTCGGCCGCAGCCCCGCGGTACCCAGCAGCACGCCGGCCGCGGTCATCTCTGCGACCGGATCGACACGGCCCGCCCGCAGCGACGCACCCATGCGCTTCTACGAAAGCCGATCCCGCGTCGCCGCCCCGGCACCCACCTCGCAGCGGCCATCGGTGCAATGCCCCGCCGCGTCCGTCGCGTCCAGGCGTTGCTGCTCCATCTCCGCCAGCAAGCTGCCGATTTCCGCGCCGAGCAGCAGGTCGTCGTGCACGCCGAACACCTGGCGGCGCAGGCGCCCCTGCGCGTCGATCAGGATCGTGGTCGGCGTGCCCTGCATGGCGTACGCGCGCATGGTGCGGGGGATCGGATCGCCGGCCGGGCCGGGCGCGTCGATGCCGACGGGAAACGGTACGCGGTACTCGTACAGGAACGCGCGCAGCGACTCCGCCCCCATCGCCGCGTGATGCTCGAACACCGTGTGCAAGCCGACCACGGCCAGCGGCGCGCCCTCGAACAGCTTCGCCACGCGTTGCGCCTGCGGGATGCCGTGCGCCACGCAGCCCGGGCAGAGCATCTGGAAGGCGTGCAGCAACACCACCCGCCCGCGGAAGCCCCCGAGGCTCAGCGGCTCGGGGGTATTCAGCCAGGCGCTGGTGCGCCACTCAGGGGCCGGTTCCGGCGCCATCAGAAATCTCCGTCCCTGATGTACGGGTAGGTCCACAGCGTCATCTGCAGCAGGCACGACTTCAGCCACGCGGCGTACATTTTCTCCACCTCCCCGGCGGCGTGCCCCTTGCTGGCGAGGAACGGCCTGAGCGTGAAGGTCACCGGGTAGATCAGCGGAAACAGGTCGCGGAAAGGCACGACGGCGGTCGAGGTAGCGCCATCGGTGCGGTTCTTCTTCGCGTGATGGTGGCGCAGGCCGATCTCGTGCTGGTAGTCGAGCCAGCGCTGGTCGTATTCGGCGGCGGCCGTGTCGAGGATCCACTGGCCGAAGCGCTTGCGCACGGCGCCGAGATAATTGCCCAGCGGCTTGCCGTCGACCCGGCCGGAGAAGGACGCCAGCAGGTGCGGCTGCGAGCCGACGAAGCCGTACCAGACGTCGAGGATCGCCTCGACCTGATCCGCCACGATGCCGCGCGAAAGGCGCAGATACTTGACGTCCTCGTCGTCGAACAGGATGCTCCTCTTCATCAACTCGAAGTCACCGGGCGTCACCGGAGAACGCGCGATCGCACTGGTGCCGAAGGTGTATCCGGGAATGGCATGGGTTTCTTTCATAGCCTGGCTCCTCTGATTGCGCCGGGTTCGGGGCGCAGGCTTGCGCTCCGTGGCCACGGACTCTAGCGACGGCACCGGCGCGCGTCAGGAAGGCACTTTTCGGTAAGGTGGTTACGACATGGGCGAACACGAATTTGCAGCCAGCAGGCGGCCGGACACGGCGAACGCCGCTCCTGCGCCCGTTCCCGTCGCCTCGATGGTCGAAAGCATCGTCGGCTGCAAATGGTCGATCCGGCTGCTGCAGCTCTGCGCGGAAGGAAACCATCGCCCCAGCGCGCTGCTGCGCGCCTGCACGGGGCTCTCCGCCAAGGTGATGAACGAGCGCCTGCGCAAGATGACCCGCTTCGGCATCATGCACCGCACCGTGCACGGCGAGAAACCGCCGGTCGAGGTGGAATACCGACTGACGCCGTTCGGCCGCCGCTTCATGGGCATACTCGAAGAGGTGCAGCGGCTGCAGCAGGCGGTCGAGTGCGGCGCGATCGGGGAAACCGGCGAGGCCGCGGCAAAGACGCAGCGGGGAAACGCCTGACCTCCCGTCGGGCTCCCTTCGCAGCGCACCCGGCTCAGTGCGGCAACGCGGCTTGGCGATCCTGCAGGAAACGGCGCACGGCCGGGTCGCCGGCAAGACCGATCGCGACGTCGAAGGCGTGCCGCGCGTCGCGGTAGGCGTGCGTCCTGGCCAGCAACGCCGCCCGTGCCGCCCAGTAAGGCTGGTAATCGACGAGCCGGCCATCGGCGGCGAGCGCGTCCATGATCTCGAGCGCAGCCTCCGGACCCTTCAGCTCCGCGATGGCCAGCGCGCGGTTGAGCGCGACCACCGGCGAGCCGCAGAGCGCCAGCAACGCGTCGTAGATCTGCACCTCCGGCGTCCAGTCGGTGCGGCCGCTGCGGCAACGCTCGACATGTGCCGACTGCAGCGCGGCTTCGAGCTGGTAGCGGCCGATGCGACCCAGCCTGCTGGCGCGCAACAGCAGGGCCTCGGCTTCGTCGATCATCGCCGCATCCCACAGCGCGACATCCTGCGCGGCCAGCGGCACGTAGTCGCCTTTCGCCGTGCGGCGCGCGCAACGGCGTGCTTCCGCATGCAGCATGCAGGCCAGCAGGCCCAGCGCCTCCGGCTCCTGCGGCAGCAACTCGGCGACCAGCCTGGCGAGGAACAACGCCTCCGCAGTGAGGTCGCGACGAATCGCGTCGGTGCCGCCGGGATCGCTCCAGCCTTCCGCGAAGGCGGCGTAGATGGCTTCCAGCACGCCGTCCAGCCGCCCGGCCAGTTCGTCGCGCGCCGGCACGACAAAGGGAATGCCGGCCTGCCGGATCTTCTGCTTCGCCCGCCCCAGCCGCTTGCCCATGGCCACCGGTGAGGCGAGGAAGGCCGCGGCGATGGCCTTCGCATCCAGCCCGAGTACTGCCTGCAGCATCAACGGCGCGCGGATGCCGGCATCGATGGCCGGATGCGCACAGGCAAACAGCAGCGCGAGGCGCCGATCCGGGATCGCCGCGTCATCCCCTTCCGCCGACGCGCTCTCGCCGATCTCCGCCAGAACCTGCAACTGCACGGCCGCCGCCTCGCCGTTGCGATGCTGCCGAAACCTGTCGATCCCCTTGCGTCTGGCAACGGTCAGCAGCCAGGCCTCCGGATTCGCGGGGCAGCCGTTGCGCGGCCAGTCCGCCAGGGCCGCGGCAAACGCTTCGGACAAGGCATCCTCGGCCGCGGCCATGTCGCGCATGGCAGCGGCCAGGAAGGCGACAAGCTTGCCGTAGCTGCGGCGGGCCACCGCATCCGCCGCACGACGCGCCTGCGCGGTGCGATCCAACCTACATGCTCCAGACCGGCCGCACTTCGACAATGCCGTGACTCGCGGCCGGGCAGCGCGCCGCCCAGGCTAGCGCGGCGTCCAGATCGGCCACGTCGATGAGGTAGTAGCCGGCCAGTTGCTCCTTGGAGTCCGCATAGGGGCCGTCCAGCACCTGCGACTTGTTGTTCGCCACGCGCACGGTGGTCGCGGTCGCGCTGCCTTGCAGGCGGTTCGACCCGACCAGCGCGCCCGCCGTCTTCAACGCCTGCGTATAGGCCCCGTAAGCCGCAACGCCCTGCTCCTGTTCGGCCGGCGACATGCGCGACCAGCCGCCTTCCTCCGCATACAGCATCAGTAGATATTGCATCGTGATTCTCCGTTCCGGGTGATCGGCGGGCAGCATGCTCCGCCATGCCTATGACGCGCGAGGCCCCGCGATTTGGACAAGGCGATCCTGCCAGGCAACGGCAATGGGCCCTACCCGCCCGCTGCCTGCGCTTCCGCGATCAGCGTGGGGATCAGTTCCGATACGGTCGGGTGGATCGGCACCGTGTGCTGCAGCTGGGTGGCGGTGGCGCCCACGCTCATCATGTCGATGATGCCGTGGATCGCCTCGTCGCCATCGCTGCCGAGGATCGCGGCGCCGAGGATCGCCTTCGTTTCGGCATCGACGATCACCTTCATGAAGCCCTGCGTCTCGTCCTTCTCCACCGCGCGGCCGACCCGGCTCATCGGCCGCTTGCCGACCAGGAACGGACGCCCGCGCTCGCGCGCCTGCGCCTCGCTGATGCCGACGCGGCCCAGCGGCGGGTCGATGTACAGCGCGTAGCCGCTGACGCGCTCGCTGAGCCGGCGATGCTCGCCATCGAGCAGGTTCGCCGCAACCATCTCGAAGTCGTTGTACGCGGTATGCGTGAACGCGCCGCGGCCGTTGCAGTCGCCCAGCGCCCAGATGCCGGGCACGTTCGTGCGCAGCTCATCGTCGACGCTGATGTAGCCGCGCGCATCCGTCGCCACGCCGGCCTTCTCGAGGCCGAGGTCGCCGGTGTTCGGCACGCGTCCCACCGCCACCAGCACGTGGCTGCAGGCGAGCCGCTCGCCGTCGACCGTCACCGCGAGCGTTTCGCCTTCGCCCGCGAACGCGAGATCGGCGACACCGGTGCGAACGTCGATGCCTTCGCCTTCCAGGATCCCGCGCACCGCCGTCGACACGTCCTCGTCCTCGCGCCCGATCAGGTGCGGGCCTTTTTCCACCACGGTGACGCGGGCGCCGAAGCGGCGGTACATCTGCGCATATTCCAGCCCGATGTAGCTGCCGCCCACGATCAGCAGATGCGCCGGCACGCGGTCCAGGCCCAGGATCGAGGTGTTGGTGAGGTACGGGATGTCGTGCAGGCCGGGCAGGTCCGGCACCGCCGCGCGGCCGCCGACATTCAAGAAGATCTGCGGCGCGCTGAGCCGTTCGTCGCCCACGCGCAGGGTTTGCGCATCCTCGAACCGCGCATGACCTTCGATCACCGTGCAGCCGTCCATGCCATCCAGCCACGCGCGCACGCCGTGGCGCGCGTTGGCGATGACGGTGTCGGCACGCGACTTCACCCTGGCCATGTCGATGCCCACCGCGCCCGCCAGCACCACGCCGAAATCGGCCGCGCGACGGGCCATGTGCGCGGCGCGTGCACTGGCGACCAAGGTCTTGGTCGGCATGCAGCCGGTGTTGACGCAGGTGCCGCCGAACAGCTTGCGCTCGACCAGCGCTACCGACTGGCCGGCCCGGGTCAGCCGGTTCGCCAGCGGCGGGCCGGCCTGGCCCGCGCCGACGATGATCGCGTCGAACCGGCGGCTCATGACGCGGCCACCGCGAGCGGCAACGTGCTGGCGATCGACAATGCAAACGGATAGAAGGTCATGCCGTTACTCCCCGCATGGATGGGTCACGCAATGTCCATGGTGCCACCACAGCGCATCACGGCCGCGCGAATTTCCGCAGGCCGGCATGGACCCGCGGGCGCTGCAGGCGGCGTGCGGCAACGTCGAGGTGCGCAACGAACGGGGTATTCAGTTCGCCGGCGGCGTCAGTGCCTTGTGGATCTCCGGGATCATCATCGCGGCCGCGGAGCCGTACCACGGGTGGTACTCGGCGACCATCTCGCCGTTGACGATGACCGGATCGGTGACGGTCAGGCGCCGGGCTTCTTCGAGATCGTCCACGGCCAGCAGGAACAGCCCGCGCCAGCCGTCGGGATCTTTCGAAAACGGTCCGGCCATGACCAGCTTGCCCGCGGCGGCCAGACGTTCGATGTTGGCGAAGTGTCCGGCGAACATCGCCTTGCGCCGATCCCCTTCGGGTACCTTCGTCGGTCCCGTCTTCAGGATCACCAGTACATAACTGCGCATCCCGTGCGCGTCGGCGCCAAGGCGTTGCGCCAGCGCGCGATCGTAGGCAGTCGGCGCAGATCCGCTCTGCGCCACCGCCTGCGCGGCCACGTTAAAACCGAGACCCCACAGACACAGCGCAAGCAAGGCAGGCGAAGCGAGCTTCATGGCAGACTCCTGTGCGGGGAAACCCAGGGCCAGAGTACAGGTTTCCCACCACGAGGAAATCCACTGCACGCATCACGATGGCCAAGGCGATCAACGACCGCCATCACCTTGCCCGTCGCAACCGGGCGGCACGTCAAACCGGTAAGCCGTGTTTCCTGCCGAAGCCCGCTTCCCGAACTCCCGGGCGAAAGCCGTGAGGCGGCCATAAGGCGCGAGAGGGATAGTCGGGCGGAAGGCCAGATGCTCGATGAGGCAGAACAGCGACGCCTCCAGCATGCTGAGGTCGCGGGGCGGCAACGCGTCGACGACGGGCTGCACTCTTTCATCAAGCCACTCCAGGGCGTTGCGCAACCCGGCAGCGGCCTTGACGAAGTAGACGCTGTCCGCCGGAAGTTTGGCGATCTGCGTACCGAAGCCGAGCTGCACCTGCGCCTGCATGGCATGCCAGACGAGTTCCTGCGCATTGCGCGCCCGCACATCGCATGCATCCTCGGGCCAGACGATCCGCCGACGCTCCGGCGCGGACTCCGCCAGCACGCGGCAGATGTTTTCGGCGCCGAATACGCTCGCATCGCCCTGCGTGAGCACGGGCAACTTGAGCGCGGGATTCCCCGCATAGTCACGCGGATCCAGCGACGCTAGGTCGTAGACCGGAACGAACTCGCAGGCCACGCCAAGCTCTTCCGCAAACACGCGCACCAGGCGGGTGAAATGCGAACTGCTGCGGCCGGTGATCCGCAGTGTCGGATTCATGCCGACCATGTCACCTTCACGAGACAAGGCACCACCTCATGCGCAAGCGGGCAAACGGAAGCCGGCAGGTTACTCCTTCAAACCCTGGCCAGCTCACTCCTTCCCTTGACCGCCGCTTTACGAATTCCTTGTCGAGTTGCCTTGCGCGAAGGCGACGAAGCCCTCCACGAACTTGCGCAGCAGGTCGCTGGTACGCGCATCGACGATGGCGCCCTCGGCATCGAACACGCTGCCCGCGCGCGACACCATCAGGCGACCGCCGGTCCACAGCTCTGCGCCGACGGTACGCAGCACCGGCAGCCAGGCGTTCTGCGACAGGATCGTGCCGAAGCCGCCGGGCGACGCGCCCATCAGCGCCACCGGCTTGCCGGCGAACACGCGCGGAATGTCGGCCGGCGGTCGCGTCAGCCAGTCCAGCGCATTCTTGGTCACGCCGGGAATGCTGTTGTTGTATTCGGGCGTCGCGATCAGCAGGCCGTCGGCCGCCGCGATCGCGTCCTTGAGCGCCGTGACCTCGGCCGGAATGCCGTGCGCGGCTTCATCGTCGCCGTTGTACAGCGGAAACGCGGCAATCGACATGATCTCCAGCCGACTGCCGGCCGGCATCGTCGCGCCCGCGGCACGCAACAGCGCGGCATTGAACGAACCCTTGCGCAGGCTGCCGGAAAACCCCACGAGAACGGCCATGTCCCACCTCCGATACGGTCCCGACGAGAGGAGCGGCAAGAATAACGCGGACGCAAGGAGATGGAGGCAATCCGATGCGCCCGCGGGGAAGAACACGGCTCCGCCGCGTGCGGGACTTTCGGCCCGGTTGCGGCCGGTGCGCTTCCTCTACCATCGGAGGATTACCGATCCGGAGTTTCTCATGTCACTGCTTCGCCTCGCGATTCTCGCCACCCTCTCGCTCGCACCCGCAGCGGCGCTCGCCGCCGACGAAAAGGACGGCAAGACGTCCAAATGGGACGTCAACGCCGCGCATGGCCCGACCAAGACGGTCAAGTTCACCACCGACGAAGGTACCTGGATCGACCTCGACGTCAGTCCGGATGGCCGCAGCATCGTGTTCGCCCTGCTCGGCGACCTGTACCTGATGCCGATCGAGGGCGGCAGCGCGAAGCGGATCAGCTCGGGTCCGGCCTGGGACGTGCAGCCGCGGTTTTCGCCGGACGGCAAGGAAATCGCGTTCACCTCGGACCGCGGTGGCGGCAACAACCTCTGGCGCATGCCGGTGAGCGGCGGCAACGCGAGTGCGGTCAGCAAGGAGGATTTCCGCCTGATGAACAACCCGGCGTGGACGCCGGATGGCCAGTACCTCATCGGCCGCAAGCATTTCACCGGCGAGCGCTCGCTCGGCGCCGGCGAGTTGTGGATGTATCACAAGAGCGGCGGCGCCGGCCTGCAGCTGACCAAGCAGAAGAACGACCAGCAGGACCTGGGCGAACCCGCGGTGAGCCCGGATGGCCGCTACGTGTATTACTCCGAGGACGTCAGCGCCGGGCCGTACTTCCAGTACAACAAGAACCCGCACGACGTGATCTACGCGATCAAGCGGCTCGACCGCCGGACCGGCGAAACCGAAACCATCGTGGCGACGCCCGGCGGCGCGGTGCGGCCGCAGCCGTCGCCGGACGGAAAGTCGCTGGCCTTCGTCAAGCGCGTGCGCGAGAAGAGCGTGCTGCACCTGGTCGACCTCGACACCGGCGACGTGCGCCCGCTGTGGGACGGCCTCTCGCACGACATGCAGGAAGCCTGGGCGATCTTCGGCCCTTACGCGAACTTCGCCTGGACGCCGGATTCGCAGAACCTGGTGATCTGGGCACAGGGCAAGCTGTGGCGCGTCGATGCCGACAAGGGCACGCACACGCCGATCCCGTTCAGCGCCGCGGTCGAACAGACCGTGGCGCAACCGCTGCGCTTCGAACAGAAACTCGACCAGGGCAGCTTCGCGCCGAAGATGATCCGCGATGTCACCACCAGCCCGGACGGCAAGACGCTGGTGTTCCACGCGGTCGGCCACCTGTGGACCAAGGCGCTGCCGGATGGCATGCCGCAGCGTCTGGCCGCTGAAAACGGCCAGTTCGAATACCAGCCCGCGTTCAGTCCGGACGGTCGCAAGCTGCTGTACACGACCTGGTCCGACGCGGCGCAGGGCGCGATCGTCGAGCGCGACCTCGCCAGCGGCCAGGCCCGCACGCTGACCAACAAGCCCGGCTTCTATTACGCGCCGACGTATTCGCGCGACGGTAGCCAGATCGCCTACGCGAAAACCGCCGGCGGCTCGATCAGCGGCAACCTCAATGCCGGCGAAGCCGGCATCTACCTGATGCCGACGAACGGCGTCATGGCGAAGCGGATCGCGAAATCCGGCAGCAACCCGCAGTTCGCTGCCGACGGCCAGCGCGTGTACTTCCTCACCGGCAACGGTCTCAAGAAAAAGCTGCAAAGCGTGGGCATCCACGGCGAGGAACTGCGTGACGTGTTCGACCTGAAGTACGTCGATGCGGTCAGCCTCAGCCCGGACGGCCAGTGGGTCGCATTCACCGAACTGTTCAACGCCTACGTGGCGCCGCTGCCGCAGACCGGCACCGCGATCGAGCTGTCGAAGGACACCAAGGCGATCCCGCTGACCCAGGTCAGCAAGGACGTCGGCTCCTACCTGCACTGGTCGGCCGACGCGAAGGCGCTGCACTGGATGGTCGGGCGCAACTACCACTCACGCGATCTCAAGGACGCGTTCGCCTTCCTGCCCGGCGCACCGAAACAACTGCCCAAGCCCGGCAGCGAACGTGGCATCGACGTCGGCCTGAGCCTGCCGATGGATCGCCCGACGGACACCTTCGCGTTCACCGGCGCGCGCCTGATCACCATGAAGAACGCGCAGTCCGGCGAGCAGGAAGTGATCGAGAACGGCACCTTGATCGTCGAGGGCGACAGCATCCGCGCGCTCGGCGCGACGGGCAGCGTGGCGATTCCGGCCAACGCGACAGTCATCGACGTCACCGGCAAGACCATCGTGCCGGGCTATGTCGACGCGCATGCGCACGCCAGCCACTTCTTCACCGGCGTGGTGCCGCAGGCGAACTGGGCCTATTACGCCAACCTCGCGTTCGGCGTCACCACCATGCACGACCCGTCGGCTACCACCGAAACCGTGTTCTCGCAGGCCGAACTGCTCAAGACCGGCGACCTGGTCGGCCCGCGCGTGTTCTCCACCGGCACGATCCTGTACGGTGCCGACGGCGACTTCAAGGCGGTGATCAATTCGCTCGACGACGCCCGCGCCCACCTGCGCCGGATGCAGGCGAACGGCGCGTTCAGCGTGAAGAGCTACAACCAGCCGCGCCGCGAGCAGCACCAGCAGATCAACCAGGCCGCGCGCGAGCTGGGCATGCTGGTGGTCGAGGAAGGCGGTTCCACGCTCAACCACAACCTGCCGATGATCCTCGACGGCGTCACCAGCATCGAGCACAACCTGCCGGTCGCGCCGCTGTACGCCGACGTGATCAACCTGTGGAAGCAGACCGACGTGCGCAACACGCCGACCCTGGTGGTGAACTACGGCGGCCTGTCCGGCGAGAACTACTGGTATGCGCGCGACAACGTGTGGGAAGACAAGAAGCTCAACCGCTTCTTCCCACGCGAAACGCTCGACGCCCGTTCGATCCGCCGCGACACCGCGCCGGAGTGGGACTACTACTACAAGGAAGTCGGCGCCGCCGCGAAGAAACTGCGCGACGTCGGAGTGAAAATCCAGACCGGCGGCCACGGCCAACTGCAGGGCCTGTCCGAGAACTGGGAAATCTGGATGCTCGCGCAAAGCGGCTTCAGTAACTGGGAGGCCCTGCGCGCGGCCACCTACGACGGCGCCGACCTGCTCGGCCTGGCCCGCTACCTCGGCTCGCTGGAACCGGGCAAGCGCGCCGACTTCGTCGTACTCAACAGCAACCCGCTGGAGAACATTCGCGCCACCGCCGATACCCGCTACGTTGCCGTCAACGGCCGCGTGTTCGACATCGACGCCGACATGGCCGAAGTCGCCGGCAAGAGCCGCCCCGCCCCCGAGTTCTACTGGCAGCGTCACCGCGACGGCCGCAGCTTCGGCACCGAGTTCGGGCCCACCGCGCAATGCCACTGCCCGAAATCCGGCACGCTGCACCGGCATTGAGGCCTCGGCCCCTCTTCCGGAGATGCTGGGGGAGGGGCCAACTCGGCAGTCGCATGCAACACCTCGGCACGGTCGGCCACGCCGGCCACCGCGTCCATGCACCACACCCCGCCGTGGTGCTCCGCTTCCGTTTCAAAATTCTGCTTTTTGCCGCATTTTGCCTCACATAACATCATTTTCATGGATGTTTGCGTACGATGCGCGGACTTTCCTCTGCCCCACAGCCCCATATCCGGGAGCTTTACCGCGCACCTCAGCCGCGCCGCAGAGAGAAGTCCGATCGAGGCGACGGGTGTCGAGCACGCTTCGCCGCACGCCAAGCCGCCGGCGCAGGCCCACGCGCCCGCCACCGCGGAGCCACCAGCAAAAAGGAGAAACCATGTCCCGCAAGTCCACCCCGACCGTCAGCAAGCACAGCACCACGTCGCGCCTGTTCGGTCCCGGCAAGGGCAAGAGTCTGAGCCGAAGCATGACCAGCGAAACCATCGCCGACGACATCGCAGCGTTCAAGAAACACGGCGGCCGCATCGAGGTCCTGGGCAACACCCCGTTCCGCACGCGCACCCAGACCACCGCATTCCGCTCCAAGGACAATCTCCAGGCCGCCACCTCCGACAAGGCCTCCGCGCGGGGCTGACCCCCGCGCACGCACGCCAGTGGGTTACGATGCCGCCCCTCGCCGCGGTCGCGGCAAGCTACCGCTGTCCCAGGAGATTGCCCGCCGTGCCGCATTATTCCGGCCCCCTGCTCACGCGTCCGATCGCGGAGGCGTTGCTCGCCGCGCGCGATGCCGGCGCGGGCGAATGGACCGGCTCGCTGGACTTGGGCGTCTCGAGCGGCAACGTTCTGTTGCAGGCGGGTGCCTGGCAGTGGCGGGACCAGCGCTACCCGTACCCGTCCACGCTGAAGGACCGCACGATTTACCACTGGGACGGCGACGGGTTCGCGCCGGTGTCGCGCTATGCCGGCTCGCTGATCAAGCTGGTGCCCACCGAATGGGGCGCGCCCACGTTCGAGATCGACGGCATCAAGATGCTGCCCACTTCGAAGGAATCGCCGGTCACGGATGCGCGCCGCAAGGTGACGCTGGTCGAGCCGCACGGCAAAGTGGTGCTGGATACCTGCGGCGGCCTGGGCTACTTCGCGGCATGCTGCCTGGAAGCTGGCGTGGCGCACCTCCACTCGTTCGAGAAGAACGCGGACGTGCTGTGGTTGCGCACGCTCAACCCGTGGTCGCCGGACCCGGATGCGCCGACAAGCGGCGGCCGCCTGCAACTCACCCATGCCGACGTGTCGCAGGCGATCGCGCAACTCGCCGACGCCTCGGTGGACGCGCTGCTGCACGACCCGCCGCGCTTCGGCATCGCCGGCGAGCTGTACTCGCAGACGTTCTACGACCAGCTGGCGCGCGTGCTGCGCCGCGGCGGCCGCCTGTTCCACTACACCGGCAGCCCGAACAAGCTCACCAGCGGCCGCGACGTGCCGCGCGAGGTGGTGAAACGGCTGGAGAAGGCGGGCTTCAAGGCGCAGTTGGCGCTGGACGGCGTACTGGCGACACGGCGCTGAAAGGACCGATCGGAAAGTAGCTCCGGCCGATCCGGTTCAAGACAAAAACGGGCGCGATGACACTACCCATCACGCCCGTCATTTGGTGCCTTGCCGAAACCTCAGAGCCCGATGGCCGAGATCCGGGTCGCCCAGTTGCCAAGCGCAGCGCGCGTACCGCCGCACTGGAACAACGGAGCAGTCAGGTATTCGGTCAGGGTGCATGTGTGCGCGATGTACTCCGACGCGGTCCAGATCGTGTTGCCGTCGGCCGCCGCCGCACCGTAGTCGCCCCAGCGCGGACGATCACCAGCGAGGTAGGGGATGCCGGTAAAGCCGTCCCACGGACCCGCACCCGCCGCGGCGATATGGACATCACCGGCACCCAGTTTCGCATCCAGGCTGGCGTAGCCGGCGCTCGGATGGTCGTTGGGGCCAACCACGGTGAACGCGATGACGCCACGTCCGCTTTGCGTGACGGCCGCCGCGCCGTAGGTCAGATTCGCATCGGGCAAGGCCAGCGTGCCGTTGGCGGAGACGCCGCCGGACTTCGGCACGATGACGAAGTAGTTGATGCCCGAACCATGGCTGCCATTGGCCAGCAGCACGTCGGTATCCAACGTACCCCAGAGTTTGCCGTTGGCGTAGCTCACCTGCTGCATGCGCGAGTCGTTCACCGCCATGGGCCGTGGGGTCGGGTAGACGATATTCGGGTAGCCGAGATACGTCGGCGCGCAACCGGCCAGGGCAAAGCAATCGCGCAAGGGCGCACTGCCCGGCTTCTGCTGGGCCAGGCTGCTCGGCACGGCATAGGTCTGCACGGTCAGCGGCGAGACGCCCAGCACCAGGGTCGTGGGCGCGCTGTCGATGGCCTGCGTGTTCGTCACCGACCACAGCCAGATCGTGTTCGACGTGCCCGAGTCGTAGAACACCGCGTCCGAACTGAGCAGGTATTCGGTTCCGCCCAACGTGTCGACATACTGCCCGCCGGACGAGATGGCCGGCCACACCGTGAACGCGGGCGCCGGAACGCTCGGATCGCCGCCATTGAACAGCACCACATTCGGCGAGGCGGCGCCCGACGCCAGCGCCTGCTTGGAGATGGCGTAGATCTGCGCACCGTAGAAGCCGGGGCCGAACAGCGAGAACTCGTTGGTGGTCAGGAAGATCGCATGGGCGTCAGCGCCGATGTGGGGATAGTCGCCCAGGCAGAATCCACCCGTACAGCCGTGATCCGGCGTGCCCTGCGTGCCGTTGTTCTGCACCGGCAGGCGGTAGATGTTCCAGGCGCCGGTGGGGTTGGCGGTCTGGCTGACCGCGATGTCCAGGTGATTGGTTCCGGCCAGGGACGACGTCGTGCCGATGCGATCGAGCGTCAACACGACCTGGAACCAGCGCTGCGTGCCTGCATCGTAGTAGCAGGACGGGTCGGTGATGCTGGGTCCATACGCGCCGGTGGCGCGATTGATCGCCGCGGGGTAGCCATAGAACGTGTTGAGATCGACCGGGCCGACGAGTTCGTTGCCGGCGCTGTCGTAGATCGCCAGGACGTCGTTGACGCTTTCCATGACGAATCCGTTGCCGGCGCACAACCCTTGATCGGGCGGCTCCACCGAGAACTGGTTGCCACCATTGGCGTAACGCTGGTCGTGGAAATTGAGGCCATCGAAGCCGCCCAGCAACTGGGGGTTCGACTTGGCACGCCGGGCATTTCCCATCCGGTTGCTGCCGGCGTGTCCGTGGGCGATGCTGCGATTCACTACGGGCTCCTCGCCGAGTTCATCACCATCGCCCGAATCGGCATCCCCGGCGGTCATCGCCGGATCCTGTTCCAGGGTGGTCAGCGGCGCGCCCCCAACCGGCGTGGTCGTCGGCACCGTGGTGCCGCCTTTTTGCAGCCTGAGCGTCGTTGGCGAGGCGCCCAGGGCGCACGTAGCGAACGCCATAGCCGCTGCTGCGATGAGCAGTCGAATCTTCATATCATCGGTCTCCTGTGCGTTTGATAGGTGACCGCGTCCCCTGAAGACGCTGGCACCGGTTGCACCGATGAGCGCCCACGCAAGTACGCATATTGACATATGCGCCCGAGTACGATACGCGCATGTGGGGAGGGCCGCCATAGGTCCACAGGACCGTGGTTCGCCCACCCGAAAGAACCCCGGTTTCCGCCAGATCCTGCCGGGCACAGCCCATGGTCGGAGCTACGCCACCAGACTCCGACGGGCCGTTGCACGCGGAGCACGGGAGGTTCCGGGCCACGGTGGGAAAGACCTTGGCACACCCCGCGCCGCCGGAAGACGATCGCGCCGGCGCACTCCAGCACCATGAAATTGCCCTACTATCGCGCAGTGAGCACACCGACTCTTTCGCCATCGAACCACGCACGACGCGGCAGTCTGGCGTGCGTCGGTTTGGGCATGACTCTGGGCTCCCATCTCACGCCCCTGGCACGCAGCCATATCGAACAGGCGGACGTGGTGTTCGCGGCGCTCTCCGATGGCATCGTGGAGCTGTGGCTGCAGCGCATGCATTCTGACGTGCGCAGCCTCCAGCCCTACTACGCGGAGGGCAAGTCGAGGATGGTCACGTACCGGCAGTGGGTCGACCTGATGATGACCGAGGTGCGTGCCGGCAAGAACGTTTGCGGCGTGTTCTACGGCCACCCCGGCATCTTCGCCTGGTCGCCGCACAAGGCCATCGAGGTGGCCCGCGCGGAAGGCTTCAAGGCGCACATGGAACCGGGCATTTCCGCCGAGGACTGCCTCTACGCCGACCTGGGCATCGACCCGGGCCGCTTCGGCTGCCAGCACTTTGAGGCCAGCCAGCTGCTTTTCTACGAACGGCGGATTGATCCGGCCGGCTATCTGGTGCTGTGGCAAGTCGGACTGGTGGGTGATCTGTCCCTGAAACGCTTTTCCACCGGGCCGGCCTACCGGCAGGCACTGGTGGACGTGCTGAGCGCGGACTATCCGCTCGACCACGAGGTGATCATCTATCGCGGCGCCACCTTGCCGATCCAGAAACCGCGGATCCGCCGCATGGCGCTGCGCGACTTGCCCGGCGCCGAATTGACCGCCGAGGAGACGGTCGTGCTACCGCCCGGCGCGCCCTTGAAGCAGAATCCAGCCATGCGTGAACGGCTGGCGGCACTGGACAAGGAAGCTTCCATCGCTTGACACACTGCGGCGATCCGCAGTGCTCGCAAAACGGATACGTGGGAACAGGGGGAAAACATGTCGGACACGATCGAACTTCTAGAAGCCATCGGCCGGAACGCCACGCTGCGCCACGCATCTGTCGACGAGCTAGCGTCCATTCTCGAACAGGCGAAGGCGTCCGAGGCCCTCAAGTCTGCCGTCGCGGCGGGCGACAGCTCGCTTCTGTCCGAAGAATTCGGACACCAGCCGAATCGGGTACCGCAGATCACCAATGCGCCTGGACATGAGGAGGACGAGCCGGACCATGACGGCGACGACAAGCCGCATCGTCCGCCCGATCCCGGTCACAGCCCGCCGCACAAACGTACGCCGCACAAACAATAACCTCTCGCACCGTGCTCATCGGTCAGCAGGGAAGACGACTGGGGACCGCTTTGGCGGGCCTGCTTTTGTGCGCACTGATGCAGGCAAACCACGCCACCGATACTCCCAGGATCACCGACGCAAGCGCATTCCTCGACCAGACTGAGGATCTGCGCATCAAGGACCACCGGCAGTTCGCCGAACGGCTGGCGCAGATCCATCGCGAGTCGCCCGTACTCACCACGGCCGAGCAATGGCACCTGCGTTATCTCGATGCGCTTGAGTTTTCGATGGGTGGCAAATTCGCCGCCGCGGAAAAACCGCTGCACGATGTGATCGATCATTCAGGCGATCCGACGCTTGCCACCAAGGCATCGGCGCTGCTCATGAACAACCTGGCGGTCGGTCATCGCTACGAAGACGCCTTCAAGTTGGCCCAACAGCTCGCGATCGACCTACCCCGGATCCAGGACAAGGCGGTCCGCCTCCAGGTTCTCAGCTATCTGTCCCAGACGTTGAACCTGGCCGGACAGACGGATCTGGCGATCAAGTACGCCCATATGATGGAGGACACCGTTCCTTCAGATACGACCTCGTGCTACTCGCGTTCCAAGCTGGTTGCCGCGCTCTATAACGCCAAGCGGCTCACATCCTCGAGCCCGGAGCTGAAGCAGGTCATCGATACGTGCGAAGCGGCTCGACAGCCCATCATGACAACAACTGGGCAGCTCATCCTTAGCACGCTCTTCCTGGAAGAACACCAGCCCGCCAAAGCGTTGTCGCTGCTCGACCGGATAGCGCCGAGCATCCGGGTCAACCATTACTACCCGCACACGCTGTCCGCGCAGGTGCAGCGAGCTCAGGCGTATGAGCAACTTGGTAAAGATGAAGACGCCCGAAAGGCGGCGCTCGACGCCGTGGCGATGGCCAGCCCGGACGACATCAACGACTACCTTATGGATGCCTACGGGGTGCTCTACCGGGTCGCGAAGCGCCACGGCAACGCAGCTTCCGCACTCGCCTACTACGAACACTATGTCGCCCAGAACAAGGGCTCGCTCGATGATGCCGCGGCACAGGCATTGGCCTATCAAACGGTGCAGCAGAAGGTCCTGACCCGCAAGCTGGAAACCGAAGAGCTCGGCAAGCAGAACAGCGTCCTCAAGCTGCAGCAGGCGCTGGACACCAAGGCCGCGGAGAACAGCCGGCTCTACATCACGCTGTTGATCATCTTGCTGGCAGCCATCGCACTCTGGCTGTTCCGCACCATGCGCTCGCAGAGGCGTTTCAAGCACATGGCCAACCGCGACGGACTTACCGGCATCTACAACCACCAGCACTTCATCAATGAGGCCGATCGCGTCTTGCGCCTGCTGGAGAAGAAGCTCGGCCATGCCTGCCTGATATCCATCGACCTGGACCACTTCAAGCAGGTCAACGATACCCACGGCCACGCCATGGGCGATACCGTGCTGCGGCGTACCGTCGCCATTTGCCAACAACAATTGCGCTCAACCGATTTGTTTGGCCGTCTGGGCGGCGAGGAATTCGGCATCCTGCTGCACGACTGCTCCCGCGACCAGGGGCTGGATATCGCCGATCGCATCCGGGTTGCCATCGGAACAACGACGATCGAAAAAGACGGGAGTGGCGTGTCGATTTCCGCCAGCGTCGGCCTGGCCTTCACCGGCACTTCCGGCTACGAGCTGCAGCGGCTTTGCACGGCAGCGGATACGGCGCTTTATCGCGCCAAGCGCGGCGGGCGCAATCGCGTCATCGCCGACACCGAGAACGGCAGCCTGGTCGAAGCCTGAAATTTCAGGTGTCGGAACCAGAGGCGATTTGCGAAAAAGCGCACTCTGGGCTGACCCTTCGCACAGCATCGAACGGACTGGGCTGACTCGCCCGGAACTCCGCCCGCCTGTTGCGCGACACTCCCACCGCATCAGACTCCGGCCGTCCCTGGAGCCATTTTCGTGCCTGCTGCCGCGCCGTCAGCCGATGCGCAACTTGTTCAGGAACAGGCCCTGTTCGCGATCTCCGGCGCGGGAACCCTCGCGTCCTTCGACCAGCCAGCCCCACACGGTGCGCGTGCCGTCCGCATGCTGGCTATCCACGCGTACGTGGTCGCCTTGCGGAACCGGAAACCGGGTCACCACCACCATGGTTTGCTCATCCATCCAGATCAGCTGCGCGGGCTTGCTGACGACGGAATTGGACGTCCATCCGGAGCTGATGTGGATCTGCACTTCCTGCGGCGGATGGTCGCTGCGGTTGTCGAGCCGCCAGCCGTCGACTTTCTGCAGCAGCGCATCCAGGTCCGGATCACTCCAGTCGACCGTGCCGACCGAGACGCTCGAGCGTGACTTGTCGTGGCCCATGTGGCTGACCTCCCGCCGGATAGATGCGAATGGACATGCAAGCGCGTTCCCCGGCGCCAACATACCAGAACTCCCGCCCGGCGGCTGAACCCGGAAAAAGGAGCCATGGCCATGACTCCTCCTGCCGGTCCAGCGGGAATCAACACGGACTCCCGGGCCATGGCGGCACCTGTCCGGGCACTTCTGGCGTATAAATCGACTGGCCTATCAGTCAGAGGAATCCCCCATGAACGCCTTGTTGAAACTCGCAGCCCTCACCCTCGTCGGCACCGCTACCCTCGCACTGCCGGCATTTGCAGCGCTGAAGGAAGGCACCCAGGCGCCCGACTTTTCCGCGCCGGCCTATCTCGCCGGCCAGCCCTTCACGTTCAAGCTTGCCGACGCCCTGAAGAAGGGTCCCGTGGTGGTGTACTTCTTCCCTGCCGCGCACACCTCGGGCTGCAATCTGGAGGCGCACCTGTTCTCGGAGGCCATCGACCAGTTCAAGGCGCAGCACGCCACCGTGATCGGCGTCACCGCCGGCAATATCACGGAGCTGGCGGCTTTCTCGAAGGAAACCGAGCACTGCGGCGGCAAGTTCCCGGTCGCCGCCGACGACGGCGCGAAGATTGCCAAGGCGTATGACGCGCTGCTGTTGATGCGGCCCGGCTGGTCGGACCGCACCTCGTATGTGATCGCCCCGTCGGGGAAGATCGTGCACGTCTATTCGAACCTGAACCCGAAGCAGCACGTGCAGGAGACGCTGGGCGCGGTAAAGGCGCTCGCGAAATAAGACGAGCCCGCGTTGCCCACGACGCCTTTTCCGAAATGACGACGGGCCGGCAAGACCGGCCCGTCAGTGCAACCAGCCCTGTTGGGAATCAGCCTTCCAGCAGCGGCTTGCGCGGCAGTTTTTCCTCGCGCATGGCGGCGTGATAGACGAAGGACGCGACGATGGCTGCCGCCTGCTTCAGGTCTTCCGGCTCGGCATGGTCCCAGGTGTCCAGGTGGCTGTGATGGACGTTGCTGAAGTAGTCCAGGCGATCCTGGATAAACTGGAACCCCGGCAGACCAGCGCGATCGAACGCGATGTGGTCGGTGCTGCCGGTGTTGCGGGTGACCACGGTGGTGGCGCCGACGTCGTGGAACGGCTCCAGCCAGGCCTTGAAGATCGGCATCACTGCCAGGTTTTCCTGGGCGTAGATGCCGCGGAAGCGGCCCGAGCCGTTGTCCATGTTGAAGTAGGCCGAGAAGCGGTCGTAGTCGCGCGTCTTCTGCAGCGCACCGGTCGGTTCGCGCAGCGACGCCGGCAACGCCTTCTGCTTGGGATCGGTCGGCTCCGGATACGCGGCGAAGTGCTTGGACACGTACGCCTGCGAACCGATCAGGCCCTGCTCCTCACCGCTCCACAGCGCCACGCGGATGGTGCGTCTGGGCTTGGCGCCCACTGCCTTGAGGATGCGCATGGCTTCCATCATCACCGCCACGCCGGCGGCGTTGTCGGCCGCGCCGGTACCGGTGTGCCAGGAATCCATGTGCGCGCCCAGCATGACGATCTCGCCGGCCTTGCTGCCGCTGCCCGGGATCTCGGCCACGGTGTTGTAGCCGGGCTGGTTGGCCTCGTCGGTGAAGCGTGCTTTCACGTTCACCCGCAGCTTCACCGCCTGCTTGCGCTCGATCGCGCGCGCCAGCTGGTTGTAGTGCTCGGCCGCCATCGCCAGCTCCGGCACGCCAACGGATTCACCGGCCTTGCGCGAGCCACCGCCGCCGACGCGGATGATGCCGTTGTCCCAGCCGCTGATGCTGAGGGTGGCCAGCACGCCTTCGGCGACGAAGAATTCGTTGGCGGCGCGAGTCAACTCCTGGCGCTCGGTGTAGGTCTTGATCCGCTTGGCGCGATCCTTGTCGGCATCCTTGGGCACGGCAAACGCCTGCAGTTCGGCCAGGCCGGCCTCGTCGTGGCGGTGCGAATCCGCTTCGACGCCGCGCTTGTATTCGCGCGCTTCGTTCAACAACAGGATCTTGCCCGCCAGCTTGCCCTTGTATTTCTCAAGGTCGGCGAGCTTCTTGATCGTGACCGCCATCACCTCGCCCTCGACCGGGCCGTTGGTGCCGGGCGTCCACGCCTTGGGCAGCGCATGCAGCGGCAGCGTGCGCGGGCTGAGCATTTCCACGCTGGCGTCGCTGAACTCCCAGCCGCGGCCGAAGTCGTCGAAGGCCTCGTCGTGAACGTTGGCCAGGCCCCAGTCGTTGAACTTCCCGCGGGTCCAGGCATTGGCCTGCGCCATCTGCGGCGAATTGGTCAGACGCGGACCAATGTTCTCGGTCAGGTGGCTGAAAGTCGCCATCACCTGCGAACGATGAAACGCCTCCTGGCGGATGCGGCTGACCATGTCCAGGTCCACCGGCTCCTGCGCCACGGCCATCCCGCTGACTCCCAGACACATCATCACCAACATGCAACGCTTGATCACAGCTTTCCCCTGGTACGGTTGGACGCAAGAACTTTCGAATCTAGCGCCCTGCCTCTCCGCGCTCATGGGCCTTTAGTCATGCTGCCTGCCGTGGGCCCAAGAAATGGTCACCGCTGCTTTGGCCGGACAAGGAGGATTGAAACGTTCCCTCCACCCCGTCTGATCCGGGATTTTTACCCACGCCTCATGCATCGTCCCGCGCGTAACGGAGTGCTCAAGCCCGCAGCCAATGGCTAACAGGACGTGAACGTGACCCCGTTTTTGCACGGGTAAGTGAACCTAACCCCGTTTTGGGCACCATTTGGGGGGTACGGTTGACCCTCCGTCCGACTGAACCGGAGTCCCGCCATGGCCCTGTGGAAAGAATCCGTCAAGATCCCCGCCACTGAAACGCCCGAAGCCACGGACCTGGCACGCCCCAGCATTCAAGAGACCAAGCCCGAGGCGCAAACGCCGGTGCAGCCCGCACTCCGTCCCACACCCACGCCCACGCCGGGCAAGCCCAAGACCGAATCGCTGATCGCGCCTGATATCACCATCGAGGGCAAGATCGAAGGTGAGGGCCACGTGCGCATAGCCGGCAACTTCAAGGGCGATGTCAACGTGCGCGGCGACCTCACCATCGAGCCTGGTGCCAGGGTGACCGGCAGCGTGCGCGCCGAGAAGGTCACCATCGCGGGCGAACTGACCGGCAACATCGAATCCGCGGCGCACGTGGAATTGCAGCAAAGTGGCGCGCTGACCGGCGACCTGAAGGCAGGATCGCTCAGCGTGGCAGCCGGTTCGCGCATGCGCGGCCAGGCCGAGTTCGGCTGGGACGATGCCAAGGACAGCAACAGCGCGCACAAGACCAGTGGGCACAACGGCACAATTTCGTGACCACCACACATCCCGGCACGGCCGGAGCGACGCGCATCTGCCCGCACTGCCGGGAGACCATCCTGGAAAGTGCGGGGGTATGTCCCGCCTGCCGCCACAAGTTGCGCTTCAGTGAGCCAGCCAGCGCGAGCGCAGCGCCAGCATCCGTACCACTGCGCGTGGAAGGCAGCTTTCGCAACCCCGTCGGCAGCGGCGCATGGGAATACTCGATGGTGCTGACCATCCGCAACGAACGCGGCGAGGAGATCGCGCGCAAGCTGGTTGGCGTCGGCGCCATGCTGCCGGACGAACAACGCACTTTCACGCTGAGCGTCGAGATGAATCCCGCCAGCGCCGGCGGCAAGCGCACATGGCATTGATGCGCACATCGCGCTCTTGAGCTGCACGCGAGGGGCCAGAGGTATTCAACCCGCAAGGAAAGTGCCTCAGCCCCCTTTGTTTCTGGTAACAATGACGGTGATATTCCTACAGGAAACCACCCCATGATCCAGCGTTTCGATAGCGGCCCCCGCATGTCCGAAATGACCATCCACAACGGCGTGGCGTATCTCGCCGGGCAGGTAGCCGAGGACACCAGCGTCGATATCGTCGGTCAGACTGAGCAGGTACTCCATGCCATCGATGACCTGTTGAAGCTGGCCATGACCGACAAGACCAACATCCTGCGCGCGGAAATCTTCCTGGCCGACATGGCCGACTTCGCCGGCATGAACGAAGCCTGGGATCAGTGGGTACCCCAGGGCGCCACGCCAGCGCGTGCCACGGTGCAGGCGAAGCTGGCCAGACCGAACTGGAAAATCGAGATCGTGGTCACCGCTGCGGTGCCGTGATCGCGCGGCATTCCAACAATCGACCCGCCGAAAACCAGGGTCCGAAAAAGCCGGGCCACCTCAACCTGATCCCTTTGATCTTGCAGTCGCCTCGGAGCTTTCACCGGCCGCGCGCGTGAATCCCGCCACACTTGTCACTCCCGCCGTTCGACATCCGGCGGTAAAACTGGTCCATCACCCACAGCGAGCGATCGGCAGTGGCGGTGGCGCATTCCGGCCCGAACCCACGAGAGATCGCTCTCATCCGGAGGCTGCGATGACCACGAACAAATCACCCGGAAACGGCCGCAAAGAAGGACGGCGCGCCATGAACACGCCGCCGGTTGTACCGCCGCAGGAGTGGGAGGCCGCGCGCGCGCAGCTTCTGGTCAGGGAGAAAGCCATGACCCGCGCCCGCGACGCGCTGGCCGCCGAGCGACGGCGGATGCCGTGGATGGCGGTGGAAAAGTCATACGTGTTCGACGGCCCCGAAGGCAAGACGAGTCTGCTCGATCTTTTCGCGGGCCGCCGTCAGCTGATCGTCTACCGTGCCTTCTTCGAGCCGGGTGTGCATGGCTGGCCGGAGCATGCCTGCATCGGCTGTTCCCTGGGAGCGGATCAGGTTTCCCATCTCGCTCACTTGAACGCACGCGACACGACGCTCGTGTATGCCTCGCGTGCACCACAGGCCGACATCGCGCGCCTGAAGGCGCGGATGGGTTGGGAAAAAATCCCGTGGTACACGATCACCGACAGCTTCGACGCCGACTTCGGCGTGGACGAGTGGCATGGCCACAACGCGTTCATCCGCGACGGCGACCGCGTGTTCCGCACCTACTTCATCAACGGCCGCGGCGACGAGGCGATGGGCACCGTCTGGAGCTACCTCGACATGACGGCGCTCGGGCGCCAGGAGTCGTGGGAGGACTCGCCGGAGGGCTATCCCCAGACCCGGCCGTACAAGTGGTGGAACTGGCACGAGCTTTACGTCCCCGGCGCCGCGATCGACCCGGAATAGGACAAGGTGTCGGAAGCCGGAGAGGCCGCGTTTCGGGAAAAACACGACGACTGATCGGGGCGGAACCGCCGGCCTGGCAACGGGCGGCCATCTATCGCGTGACGTCGAACTCCGCCTGCTGCGTCGCCTGCGAGCTGCCGCCGACCCACACCGTGTAGTGCGTGGGCTCCACGATCTGGCGGCTGCGCACGTCGTAGAAGGACAGCTCCGGGAAACCCAGCTCGAAGCGCAGTTGCCGTGACTCGCCCGGCGCCAGCGTGACGCGCTGGAAGCCCTTCAGGCTGCGCACCGGCTGCTCGACACTGGCACCGAGGTTGCGCACGTAAAGCTGGGCCACCTCGGTGGCTTCGCGTTTGCCGGTATTGGTCAGCGTGGCGGTCACGGTCAGCAGCGACCTCGCATCCGGCCGGTTGGCCCCGGCCAGCGGCAGCGCGCGGCGCGAAACGCGCACGTCGGAGTAGGCAAAGCTGCTGTAGCTCAGGCCGTAACCGAACGGGAACAGCGCATCGTTCGGCACGTCGATGTAGCGCGAGATGAAGCGGGTGTCGCCGGCAGGTGGCCTGGACAGGTCGGCTGCGCCCGGCGGACGGCCGGTCGGGAACTGGTTGTAATAGAGCGGCTCCTGCCCCACCGCGCGCGGAAAGCTCATCGGCAGCTTGCCGCTGGGCGCCACGTCGCCGAACAACACGTTCGCCAGCGCGTTGCCCGCTTCGGTACCCGGGAACCACACGGCCATGATCGCCGGCACGTGCCGGGCTGCCCAGTCCAGCACCAGCGGGCGGCCGGAGAACACCAGCAGCACCACCGGCTTGCCGGTGGCCGCCACCTGCTCCAGCAGTTGCTGCTGCTTGCCCGGCAGGTCGAGGTGGGCGCGCGAGCCGGCTTCGCCGCTCATCGCCGACGATTCGCCGAGCGCCATCACCACCACGTCAGCTTGGCGGGCCGCCTGCAGCGCGGCGTCGAAGCCCGCGGCCGAATCGCTGTCGATGTCGGTGCCTTGCGCGAACAGCAAGTGGCCGCCGCGCTGCTGCATGCGCCGCTCCAGCGCCTGGCGCAGGGTCACCACATCGGGTGTCCGGGCTCCGCCGCCCCAGGCGCCCTGCATCTCGTTGGAGGCATCCGCCAGCGGGCCGATGAGCGCCACCGACTTCACGCCCTCGCCCAGTGGCAGCACCGCCTTGCCGTCGACCGGCGCGTTGCGCAGCAGCACGAAGGACTCCTCGGCGGCGCGGCGCACCAGCGGGCGATGACCAGGCACCGCGTGCGTCACCTCGGCGCCTTGCGCGTAAGGATGCTCGAACAGTCCCAGCGCGAACTTCACGCGCAGCACGCGGCGCACCGCTTCGTCCACGGTGGCCATCGACAGCCTATGTTCGTCGAGGAGCTTCGGAATCTGCGTGTCGTAGAAGTGGGACATCATGTCCACCTCGACGCCGGCCTTCAGCGCCTTTTCGGTGGCGGCGGCCGCATCGAGCGCGATGCCGTGGTTGATCAGTTCCATCACCGCGGTGTAGTCGCTCACCACGAAGCCGTCGAAGCCCCATTCCTTGCGCAGGATCTCGTCCATCAGATACGGGCTGGCCGTGGCCGGCACGCCGTTGAGCGCGTTGAACGAACTCATCATCGTCGCGGCGCCCGCCTCGACCGCAGCCTTGTACGGCGGCAGGTAGACCTGGCGCAGGCGGATGTCGGACATGTCGGTGGTGTTGTACTCGCGCCCGGCCTCGGCCGCGCCGTAGGCAGCGAAGTGCTTGACCGAGGCGGCGACACTGTCCGGCTTCGACAGATCGCTCCCCTGGTAGCCGCGCACGTAGGCGCGCGCCATCGCCGAACCCAGGTACGGGTCCTCCCCCGCGCCTTCGGTGGAACGGCCCCAGCGCGCGTCGCGCGAGATGTCCACCATCGGCGAATAGAACCACTTCACGCCCGCGGTGGTGGCCTCCGTCGCGGACATGTGGGAGACGTCCTCGACCAACCTGGTATCCCACGACGCGGCCAGGCCAAGCGGTACCGGGTAGATCGTGCGGTAACCGTGGATCACGTCGGCGCCGAACAAAATCGGGATGTGCAGGCGGCTGTGCATCGCCGCTTCCTGGAAGGCGCGCGTCTTCTCGGCGCCGACGACGTTCAGCATCGAGCCCAGCCGCCCTTCGCGCGCCAACTGCATGGCGTCCACCCGGGTCTTCGTTTCCGGATTGGCGGCCAGCGCCTGGTCGCCGTCGGCGGTGGTCGCGCTGAAACCCTGGTCGTTGTACTGCACCAGCTGGCCGATCTTCTCGTCCAGGGTCATCTGCTTGAGCAGCGCCTCGACGCGCCGCGCAATTTGCGGCGAAGCCAGCTGCGCGTTGGGCAGGACGGTCGCGCTTGGCGAACGCAGCCGCGGCTCCTGGCCTGGCGAGGCGCCGGCTGTCGAAGCCGCAGCAACCGATGCGACAGCAGCGGAAAGCAACAGCACAGCGGGATACAACGAGAACATGGCGGGTCGTTTCATGGAGGCCTGGGCAAGCACGGGGATGATCAAGGTTTAAACGCGCCGCGCGAAGAAAGCAACAACGAACCTTGGGCGGCCCGCAGGCCTGGGCTGATTCAAGAGTGCTGTTTCAAAAGGTGCCGGGGTGAATCGGCAGCCGTCAGTCCGTGCGGCTCCGGCTCGTGTCGGCGGCCACCGCGCGGCGTTTCACGTGGTCGACGAAGGCGTGCAGCTTGGGCAGCATCTGCCGCCGGCTGGGGTAGTAGAGAAACATGCCAGGCGCCGTCGGCGCGTACGGCTCTCCACCTCGACCTCGGGATACGCCTCGCAGAAGGAGGCGATCAACGGCTCCAGCAGCACCGACACCACCACGCGCGGCACCGACAGCCGCAGCAGGCCGGTCGGCCGCTGTGGTCGACCTCGTCGGCGACTACTACCACGGCGTCACGCTCAATCTTTCCGCGCTGTCGGGCGAACTGGGCGCCGCCTACGCCATCCCGATCCTCTACGTGCCCTTGCTGATGATCACGCATGGCGCCGCGTTCCACCTGATGGCGCGCCACCGACACAGCGCTTCCCGGCTCGTCACAGGCGAGGCGGCGTCATAGACCGAGCGCCGGGTGGAAAGCCGGGCCCGTCGCCCCTGTCAGGAAAATGCGCTCTTGGCTTTCCCCTTTTCGGGCACCCTTCCTCGCATCCGGATTGCAAAATCCTTGTGACCGCTCTCATAGTTGCGGTGTGCAACCGCGGTAGATTGCGGACGCGACCATCATCACGAGGACCTTCTGGCCATGAAGAAAAGCACTCTGGGCGCGGCGCTCGTTTCGCTTGCCTGTTTCCTGTCAGCCGCTGCGTTCACGATGCCTCCGATGGGCCAGACGTCGGCGAAGGTTACGCCCGACATGATCCAGACCGGGTCCGACATCCCCGCCGACTGGAAACAGCCGCAAGACAACTTCGACTACATCAAGCGCGACGTGATGATCCCGATGCGCGACGGCGTGAAGCTGCACACCGTGATCCTGATCCCGAAGAATGCGCGCGAGCTGCCGATGCTGCTCGAGCGCACGCCTTACGAAGCCAGCGGCATGATGCCCGGCAACAGCCCACACATGGCCGACGCAGTGTGGTCGGGCGACAAGGACTGGGCCGACGGCAGCTACATCCTCGTCTGGCAGGACGTGCGCGGCAAATACGGATCGGAAGGCAACTACATCATGACGCGCCCGCCGATGGGGCCGCTCAACCCGACCACCACCGACGACACCACCGACGCCTGGGACACGATCGACTGGCTGGTGAAGAACACGAAGGAATCGAACGGCAAGGTCGGCATGATCGGCTCGTCCTACGACGGCTGGACAGTCGCCATGGCTCTGCTCCACCCGCACCCCGCGCTGAAGGTCGCGGCGCCGGAAAGTCCGATGATCGACGGCTGGATGGGTGACGACTGGTACCACTACGGCGCCTTGCGCCAGGTGAACCTCGACTACTTCAGCGGCCAGATGAGCAAGAAGGGCGAAGGCAAGAACATTCCGCGCGAAAGCTACGACGACTACACCAATTTCCTCGACGCGGGCTCGGCCGGCGCCTATGCCGAGGCCAACGGCTTCAAGCAGCTGCCCTGGTGGAACCGCTTTTCCACCCACCCGGCCTACGACGCCTTCTGGCAGCTGCAGGCGCTCGACAAGCTGCTCGTCGCACATCCGTCCAGCGTGCCCACGATGTGGCTGCAAGGCCTGTGGGACCAGGAGGACATCTATGGCGCCGTGCATGCCTGGGAAGCGCTCAAGAAAGCGGGACACGGCGCCAACAACCATCTCGTGATCGGCCCGTGGTGGCACAGCCAGATCAACCGCGACGGCTGGAACATGGGACCGCTCAAGTGGCCGGGCAACACTACCGCCCAGTTTCGCCAACAGGTGATGATCCCCTGGTTCAACCACTACCTGCGTGGCACGCCGCAGTCCAAGACGCTGCCCGAGGCGATGATCTACAACCCGGTCGAGCAGCACTGGGACAGCTTCGCGAACTGGAAGCCGGCCAGCGAGCAGTCGCTCACCCCGCTCTACCTGCAGGCGGACATGGGCCTCGGCTTCGAGCAGCCCACCGATGGCAGCGACAGCTACGTCTCCGACCCGGCCAAGCCGGTGCCCTACCTGCCGCGCCCGATCCCGCAGAAGAACGACCGCTGGCGCACCTGGCTGGTGTACGACCAGCGCTTCGTGGCGGACCGACCCGACGTGCTCACCTACGCCACGCCGGTGCTGACCACGACCGTGACGGTCCAGGGCGCGCCGATCGCCGACATCTTCGCCAGCACCACCGGCACCGACGGCGATTTCGTGGTCAAGCTGATCGACCTCTACCCCGGCACCGATCCGACCGATCCGGCCATGGGCGGCTACCAGCTGCCGGTCTCGCTCGACATCTTCCGCGGGCGCTACCGCAAGAGCTTCTCCGACCCGTCGCCGATTCCGGCGAACCAGGTGCAGGAATACAAGTTCCGCCTGCCGACAGTGAACTACGAGTTCAAGCCCGGCCACCGCATCATGGTGCAGATCCAGTCCAGCCTGTTCCCACTCTACGACCGCAACCCGCAGAGCTACGTGCCCAACATCCTGTTCGCCAAGCCGTCCGACTACCGCAAGGCGACCGTGACGATCGAGCATGGGCCCAATGGACACAGCGCCGTGCTACTGCCGGTGGTGGCGGGCTCAACCCGCAGCGGCTGACCCGGGCATGCACGCCATTCTGTGCCGTTGAGTGACAACGACGAAAACGGTGCAGGCATCTACCGGGAAGCCAAGCGTATCGCAGCGAAGGCGATGCGCAGCGGGCGTATTACATCGAAGAGAAGGATGCAGCCAACCCGGTGTTGCTGGTCGCCAACCAACCTGTCTACAAGAAGAAATCCCGGCATCCCTCCAGCCGCTTCAACCGGACTTTCCTGTACAACCTCATGCGCAATACATAAACCGGGACGAACGGAGGCGGAACTGATCAGGTTGAGATGGCCCCGTTCGCTTGAGAAAGTGCGCTTTGGCCCTGATTCTCTTGACCTGCGCCTTCCTCCAGCATGTGGCCGTGTTCGACAAAATCAGAAACTGGCGTCTACGACGCATCCTCACTCGGCGCCCCATCGCCGAATCGCTCTGGCGGGACGCGCTGCAGCGCTGTACTGCAGCGCGTCGGCTGGGCGCTACCGACCAGGCCACGCTGCGCATGCTGGCGACGCTGTTCCTGGAGAGCAAGTCGCTGGAGCCGACCCAGGGCTTGCATCTGGACGACGCCGACCGTGTCTTGCTCGCGGCGCATGCCTGCCTACCCATCCTGAAACTGGGCATGGACTGGTACGACGGTTGGCACAGCGTCATCGTGTATCCGGACGCGTTCATTCCACGTCGCCAACAAACGGACTCATCGGGGGTGGTTCACCAGACCCACACCGTGATGGCCGGTGAGGCATGGGGGCGTGGCCCGGTGATCCTGTCGTGGGCGGATGTACTGAGTGGCGGAAAGAAACCGGGCCACAACGTGGTCGTCCACGAAATGGCCCACAAGCTCGACATGCTCAACGGCGACGCCAACGGCTTCCCGCCCTTGCACCGGCGCATGGATCGCCGCGCGTGGTCACAGGTCTTCTCGAGCGCGTGGGACCGCCTGCAGGAAGAGCAACGCAACGGAGCCGAGTTGCCGATCGACCCGTATGCCCTTGAAAGCCCGGCCGAGTTCTTTGCGGTGGCCAGCGAGCAATTTTTCGAAACGCCGGCAGCATTGCGGGAGCATCTACCCGACGTCTATCGGCAGCTCGAGCAGTTTTACCGGCAGCATCCGTTCTGAGCGCTCGGTGTTCAAGAATGAGCCTCGCAATCCCAAAGGCGCCGCAGGTAATTAACTCGATTTAATTCCCCCCGTCCCCTTATGGGCACCCCAAAGCTGGGATCCAGCGACTCCAAGCCCTTGAAACGCAACGGCACTGGATTCCAGCTTTCGCTGGAATGACGTCTCGCAGAAGGTTTTTCGAGATTCCTTATGCCGGTGCACCAACGGCTGGCCACGGACCTCGTCGACGAGCAGCTCCCGCTGGTCTGCCCGATCCTGCTCGGCCGCGGCAAGGGCCTGTTCGACGAGCACGCGCAGGCAGCGGCATTCCGGCTCGAATCATCGGGGGCCACGTCCACCGGCGCTGGTCAATCGCTACGTCCGCGAGGGCATGGTGCGGACGGAGTCGTTGGAGCAGGGTTGACGGGCGGCCACGGCGGCGACGGCAAAGCGCACGCTGACCCGGGTTTTCCCGGAAATTGTCACCGGCAGCTTCTCATTGCCGTCACCGGGCGCTTACGCGCCAAGGTCCAGAATAACGCCGCCGCCCCTCGATCTACATCGCTGCCGCCCGACCCATCGCGGCGGTCAGCCGTAGATTTGCCTGACGTGATCACGCGAAGGCTTTCCTGTCCTCGTCCAGAAGACGGAAGCCCGAAGCGGAGAACGCGTCGTTTGCTTCCATCTAGTCGAGGAGAGGAAAGATGAAATGTCTAGCCCGTAGTGCGGGGTTTACCAAGTTCATGCTGCTTGGTGTCGCGTTCGTCACCATCCCGGTCGCGGCCTTGCATGCCCAAGACAATGAGAGCAGGGTCAGGCAGGGTTTCGCGTTGAACCCGGTGCCGCTCAATCTCAACGGCAAGAATCCTGCACTGGTTGGCCTCGGGAGCTACATCGTCAACTCGGGGGGCTGCAACGATTGCCATACCAATCCGGCGTTTGCCGCTGGCGGCAATCCCTATCTCGGTCAGCCTGAGCAGATCAACACGGCCGAATTCATGGCGGGTGGCCGTTTGTTTCCGCCATCCCCATTCAAGTCACCCAATCTCACGCCCGACGCAACCGGCAAGCCGGCAGGCCTGACCCTTGATCAATTCATCACGACGTTGCGCACGGGACACAACCCGCTCGACCCGCCAGGGGCACTGCTGCAGATCATGCCGTGGCCCGCGTTCGGGACGAAAACCGATCTCGACCTCCGTGCGATCTATGAATACTTGAGCGCGATTCCACCGCTGCCTGACAACCCGCATCCCAGTCCCAATCCGTAAAGTGGGATTCAGGCAAACCCCGAAACGGGCGGGCGGCCGAGCGGCTAAAACAGGGGTCAGAGTCGACTTTCAAGAAAGTGCGCTCTGACTTCTGTTTCGCCTGGTCCCGGTTCCCCGGGCCATCTCACTCCGTCACCTTTGTTCCTGCTTGCGGCCCTATCCGCGCAACAGGAAGAACGGAAGCGTCACCAGGCCCAACGCGAAGAGGATGCCCAACACGCTCATCACGACGCGCGCCGGCTCTGCACGAAGCAACGTGAAGAACGTCTCTGCGGTACCTGCGAGCTTGGCAGCGGCGTATTCGGCACGGACACGGGCCGCGCGCTGCTGCTGGTAGTCGTCCATCGCGCGCCTGGCGTCCGCGAAGGCCGCGTCTTCAGTGACCCAGATCCCCCCTGCCGAGATACCCCACAGACTGGGCCTGGTTTCGTAGAACGCGATCTGCTGCGCGTCGAGCATCGCGCGCACATCGTTGGCCTCATCGTCGGGCACGTCACGCAGGTTCATGAGCAGCTTGGACATGACGCCATGATAGCCGCCCCTGAGCCCTCCGACCGCGTTGTGTCCGCACGGAATCAGGTGAACCTGATCTGGTTCTTCCGAAAGCTCCCCCGTCAAGCAGACACTTCAAAAGTAGAACTTCCGGCGAACGTGTTGCGGTACTCGGCGGGCGTCATGCCGTTGAGCGCGTCGTGTGGTCGTTCCTCGTTGTAGTCGATCATCCACCAATGCGCGGCCTCGCGGACATCCTCAAGGCAGACGAACAGGTGCTGATCGAGAACCTCTTCGCGAAAGGTGCGGTTGAAGCGTTCGATGAAGGCGTTCTGGTTCGGCTTGCCCGGCTGGATGTACTGGAGAGCGACGCCGTTGGCCTTGGCCCATTGGGTGAACACCTCACCGAGGAACTCCGGGCCGTTGTCCGACCGAACTACCTTCGGCAGGCCATGGTCGCGCTTGAGTTGCTCGAACACGCGCACCAGGCGGCTTGAGTTGATGGATGTATCCACCTCGATGTGAAGGGCTTCGCGGTTGAAGTCGTCGACCATGTTGAAGGTTCGAAAGCGCCGACCGCAGGCGAGCGCATCGCTCATGAAGTCGACCGACCACACCGTGTCTGGCAGCTTGGGTACGTACAGCGCCACCCGTTCACGCTTGGGCAGGCGCCGCTTCGCGGCCCGTCGCAGGTTCAGTCGCATGGCCTTGTACACCCGATAGATGCGTTTGGGGTTCCAGTCCGGTCGCTTCTTGCGCAGCTGGTCGCAGCACTTCCAGAAGCCGCGACTGGGCCGAGCCTCGACCAGCTTGGCTAGCGCGGCGATCAACTCCGCATCGCGCACCGTCCAGTCCAGCGGCGGCGCGTACCACGCCGCCCGCGACAGCCCCAGGTAGTCACAGGACCGGCTCAGCGGCCGCGCATGCACTTCGGTCAGGAAGCGCACGGCCTCACGTTTCTGGGCCGGCCCTACAATTTTTTTGCGATCAGGTCCTTCAGCGCCGCATTGTCCAGCGCCAACTCGGCGTACATGCGCTTGAGCTTGGCGTTCTCCGACTCCAGATCCTTGACCCGCCGTAGCTCCGACGCCTCCAGCCCTCCGTACTTGCTCTTCCACTGGTAGTAGGTTGGGACGCTGATGCCTGCCTGACGGCAGATGTCCTTCACAGGAACGCCGGCATCGGCCTGCTTGAGAATCGAGATGATCTGGGTCTCGGTGAATCGTGACTTCTTCATGGAACCTCCTGGCTGGGGAAACATGCCAGAAAGTTCTACTTATGGGGTGTCTGTCAGACGGGGGAGCTTATGCTTCGGCCGATCAAAGCTCAGGTACGTCCCCCGACTCGAACAGCACTCGCGGCGTGCCGTACTCTCCACTCTCTTCGTCCACGTCCATGCTGTACGCGACGACGCCGGCATGCTTGCCGGCCAGCAGCCCCGCCCTGCGCGCGGCCTCATCGGCCGTCTTGAACTGCAGGACCTGGCCTGGTTTCAAGCCATTCTTCACGCGGTCGAAGGGCTGCACTACGTGGATCGTTTCCATACTTGCTCCTGGGTTGAGGCAAGTATGACGGGTTGATATATCAGCACGCCAAAGGTCAGAGTCGCCTTTCTTGAGAAAGCTCACTCTGGGTCCAGTTTCGATTTAACTTCCTCCGTCCCGGTTTCCGCGCGGATGACGGACAATCCGACTGCTTACCCTTGGTCGAGCTGCGCCAGCCACTGCGGCCTTCGCCAAGAGGCCATTCTCTCGCCGCATCCGGAATACACCACGCTCGCCGCCACACCGGAAGCGCGCGCCGCAGCCTACCGTCAGCTGTTACACGAAACCCTATCCGACGACGACCTGAAAGCCATCCGAACCTACCTTCAACAACAACGCGTCTTGGGTCGCGATGACTTCCGCGCAATGGTCGAAGCCAAGACCCAACGCTTCGCCGGCATCAGGCCCGCGCATCGCCCGCCCCACCCAAATTCAAACGACTGTAAGTGAACCTGACCCCGTTTAGTTCGCCTGCACACTCAGCAACAGCGTGCGTGGGGCAGCCAACGTTTCCAGCAACAAATCGAAGCCCTGGCCCAGCGGGCGGTCGGCGTCAGACCCCGCGGGAGGCCACCAAAATCAGCCCAGACCGGTATTAAATGAACCCGACCTCTTATTTGCCTAGAGCTGGTTGCGGCGTATGCCCAGATCGATGGCCACCTCCGATGCCGGGCGCTCACCCAAATCGAGGAGGCGTACCGCCTCGCGCTTGAACTCCGCCGTGAATCGTTGCCACCTGACCATCTGACACCTCCCGGGGGACTGTCCCCGTTCAAAGGTGTCCGTCAAACCCGGGCCAGCTCACTCCGTCCCGGTTTCGTTTTTTACTATCTCCCAAAGTGCCTAAAGTAATCGCTGACCGCACCCATAGCGTAATTATCTTCCTTAAAGTGCTGCATGGCATAACTCACATGGCGCTTTACCTTGTTCTCAGCATCTAGATTGGAGGAATCCGCTTGCAGAATTCGGGAAAGGAAAGCAATCAGAGTAGAAACAGGATATGCATCTCGGCTACCACGCTTTAGCGCCTCTACTTCCAATGCCTCAACCCCCTCTTCGTAAAGCTTCCTATCCGCACATCCATCCAACAAATACTTCTCCAAAAGCGTAGTTCCAAGCGAATGTCGCGTCTGGAATGAATCGTAAATACCGAGACCAGTTCTGAAGCAGTCAATCGCTTCATCCAAGCGTTCGGTCTTTCGATAGAACCGGCCGAATTGGAGCCAAAAAATTCCATCGTTACCAAACAAGCCCTGTGCGTGGTGATAGACAGCCTCAACATCGCGCCCGCTAGACTCTAAGGCAAAGTAGCTGCCGTACATAAATTCGAAGGATATAAGCTCTTTATATATCCTGTACGACAGCGGATGATGTTTAATATCTGCGACGGTAAACTGCCTGGAAAGAAATGTAAGTACACCCACCAACAGGTCCACAGATCCGTGACCTGCGATGCACTGCCCAAAGTAATAGGTGGCGATGACGCGATGCCGACATCTAACCTGTAACGTCTTCCGGGAATAGAGCAAGATCCCCGCGAGGTCATTGGCAAGGTAAGCATTAATATCTTCCACCGAACAATCAAGCATGCCTGCAAGATAGCTTATGGGCAACGGAAGACTTAGGGAATCCAGAATCGCGGCAATATCCAATACATAGCTTGCTTTCCGGCTTTTTACTGAAAAATACTCATCATATACTTTGGCTTCAAAATTCTGATGAGTGGTGATAGAAAAAAGCGCCGATAACAGGTCTCCACCGTAACCGCGTTCCTTATCGATAATGCGAGCAGCCTGCTTTTCGAGTGGGAGGTCAGAAAACCCCTCAAATCGAAGTCCACTCTCCCCCATCTTCCTTGCCAACGCACCTGCATCATCAATTGATAACTCACCCATCTCGAAGGGCGGAATGGACACCCCGCCCTTAAGTTGCTGATAATTCTGTCTATAATCACTAGTCCTATCCTCTAGGACAAACAGACAGAATGGATTTGGCTTGCCACTAAATTTATTTGTGACATGACTAATTGCGTAAAAAAACTCCGAAGCCGAATAGAAGATTAAAATGCTTTTTTCCGAGAACCTCGAGATAACGCTTACAAGAAGATCGGGATCGATACCTGCTGCGTCATTAAATTCGTACATACACCGGTATGTCGACACGAGTTCGGCCATGGCGGAACGGATGGCCGTGGTCTTACCTGAGCCACTCGGGCCGATCACGTTGAGAGATCCAACGCCGACCGCTTGAGCCTGCATTAAAGCTGCTACCCGGCCGGTCAGATCGTGCGCACGCAGCGTCGCTGCATGCGCATTGTGCACAATATAGAACCAGTCTGGATGGGCACCAGTTATGAAGTGTCGCAAGATGCCTGTTTGACCTTTGGCATCTTCCATCTCCACAAGAACCGGCGAAAAAGAGCTGCGGAACCAGACCAAAGCTTTCTGATCGGTAGAAGCCTTTTTTATTGCCGGATTTGTTTCCATTACTAGATCAGCTACAGTTTTTGGCGGTTGCGCCGCAAACAGAACAGCGAATAGTTCCTCAGCGGTAGCGTCGATTACGTGGAAGCCAGCGGCACGGTAGTTTTCTGCCTTTATTTCATCTGGACTAGGCATCACAAGCCAATTTTCTGGCTGTGTATCCTTGCTTGGATATGCGCTCTCCCTTTGAGCTATGTATGCATCAAAATCGCTTTCATCCAGTTGATTACCGACTACAACCAAGCCACCAGCCATCAATCGAGCGGCTAGTTCCCGATGCCAATCGAGAATTTTCGTTGCGGCAACCCCATATTCGATATCGGAAAAAATGAATCCGTCTTTAAGTCTGCTACAAGTCCCATGAATCGTCACCACTGGAACAGTACCAATCGTATCGCTCAATAGGCCCGGATCGGTGTAGTTAAAGAAGGTGTATTCGGCGCTAGCCTTTCCCACTCTTCGCGCCTGTTCGTAGGCAACGTCAAGCACATTGTCTATGTTGGTGGTGTAAATACGATTCCACACGTAATAGAAGATCGCCTCTTGCCAGTGCGGCACGGACTCGACGGTAAAAACAGAGGCAAGGAATTTATCAAATTCAGGCAGCTCACGGCGCCCAAAGGTGTAGGCATCTTTTAAGGCCGTTTTCGGCCCTGGTTTTTTGCCACATGCGTCGAGAATTAGGTCCCGCAGACCTTGTGAATTCGGCAAACGCCCAGATTTTGTGCAATTTGCTAAAGAAAAGCCAGCCCCTAAAAGCAGGGAGAGCTCCCCTCTCCCAAGAAGGCTTGCGAGTTGCCCGCGAATCAGCGCCAGATCATCGACGTTCATGTTGTCCCCTACGATCGTTTACATAAGGTTATGATGAGCAACTACATATTCCGCCGATACTCCCCCCAACTTCGTAGAGAGCATGACTAATCTGCCCCAACGAGTTGTACTTCACCGCCTCCACCAACTGCTCAAACACATTCCGCCGCTCCCGCGCCGTCGTCTGTAGCACCTTCAAGCTGTCCGCAGCCAGCGCATTCCGCGCCTCCCCATACCGCTTCACATTCGCAATCTGTACCCCCTTCTCCTCCTCCGTCGACCGGATCAACTCGATCTCGGTAGCAATCTCCCCGCCGTGATCCTTCGGCAGGAACGTATTGACGCCGATCAGCGGCAGCGAGCCGTCGTGCTTCTTGTGCTCGTAGTACATCGACTCTTCCTGGATCTTGCCGCGCTGGTACATGGTGTCCATCGCGCCGAGATCACTAGGCGCAGATGACTGTTGCTGCCGAATCAAAGTCGAAATGCCCCGTTACGCTGAATCTCAACCGCCGGCCACACTGGACACAACACCTCCACCGCCTCCATCAACTCCACCCAGTCCGATAGATCGCCCCTGCCCGCCTGCACGACATCCAGCACGTCGCTGCCGATCAACGGCTCGCGGACACCGTCATGCTTTGTCGTTGGCGATTTCGGCGAGTAATTCATCCAGCATCTCCTGGCGGTCGAACAGCGCGAAGTACCCCTGCACTTCCTGCATGTTGAGCCGGCCACGCTGCGCGCGCAACAGCCCACGGATGTCGTCGAGGTCGCGCGTGCGGGATGGGTTGTTGACCAGCGCCTGCAGCTTGAACCCGATCAGGCCTTCGGCGCTGATGACGCGCAGCGACCCCATGGCCGTGGAACGTTCCTCGGCGTCGGCGAGCAGGCGTCGTGCCGTCGGGCGATGCGCATACAGCAGATCCAAGCCCTCGTCCTCGCGCAGGTAGTTGGCTGCGTCCTCGCTGCGATGGACGCAGCGGTAGCCGAGCGCCAGCAGGATCTCGTGCAGCCGATCCGCGTCGTCCGCGTCGGCGAGAAAATCCACATCGCGCGTGGCGCGCACCACCTGGTGCGCGGCCAACGCCAATCCCCCGATCAACGCAGGCGTGGTCTTGCAGCCAGTAAAGGCGGCAACAGCCTGCTTGATCTGCTCGACCAGGCGGGACATGGCTTACATATTGCGGCGGTATTCGCCGCCGACGTCATACAACGCGTGCGAAATCTGCCCCAGCGAGTTGTACTTCACCGCCTCGATCAACTGCTCGAACACGTTGCGCCGGTCGCGCGCCGTTACCTGCAACACCTTGAGGCTGTCTGAGGCCAGCGCATTGCGTGCCTCGCCGTAGCGCTTCACGTTGGCGATCTGCTGGCCCTTCTCTTCTTCGGTCGAGCGGATCAACTCGATCTCGGTAGCGATCTCCCCGCCATGATCCTTCGGCAGGAACGTATTGACCCCGATCAGCGGCAGCGAGCCGTCGTGCTTCTTGTGCTCGTAGTACATCGACTCTTCCTGGATCTTGCCGCGCTGGTACATAGTGTCCATCGCGCCGAGCACGCCGCCGCGCTCGCTGATCGCCTCGAACTCCTTGTAGACGGCTTCTTCCACCAGGTCGGTGAGGGTGTCGACGACGTAGCTGCCCTGCCACGGGTTCTCGTTGAAGTTGAGGCCGAGTTCCTTGTTGATGATCATCTGTATCGCCACCGCGCGGCGCACGCTTTCTTCGGTGGGCGTGGTGATCGCTTCGTCGTAGGCGTTGGTGTGCAGGGAGTTGCAGTTGTCGAACAGGGCGTACATCGCCTGCAGCGTGGTGCGGATGTCGTTGAACTGGATTTCCTGCGCGTGCAGCGAGCGGCCGGAGGTCTGGATGTGGTACTTCATCATCTGGCTGCGGGCGCTGGCGCCGTAGCGCTCGCGCATGGCGCGGGCCCAGATGCGGCGGGCGACGCGGCCGATGACGGTGTATTCCGGGTCCATGCCGTTGGAGAAGAAGAAGCTGAGATTCGGCGCGAAGTCGTCCACCTTCATGCCGCGGGCGAGGTAGTACTCGACGATGGTGAAGCCGTTGCTGAGCGTGAAGGCGAGCTGGCTGATCGGGTTCGCACCGGCTTCGGCGATGTGGTAACCGCTGATCGACACCGAGTAGAAGTTGCGCACCTTGTGGTCGACGAAGTACTGCTGGATGTCGCCCATCATACGCAGCGCGAATTCGGTCGAGAAGATGCAGGTGTTCTGCGCCTGGTCTTCCTTGAGGATGTCGGCCTGCACGGTGCCGCGCACCTTGGTGAGCGTGTCGGCCTTGATGCGGGCGTAGGTTTCCGCGTCGACCAGTTCGTCGCCGCAGACGCCGAGCAGGCCCAGGCCCAAGCCGTCGTTACCCTTGGGCAGGTCGCCGTGGTATTGCGGGCGCGAGCTGTTCTTGTAGAGCTTGTCGATGGTTTGCTGCGCGGCAGCCCAGCGCTGGCCGTCTTCCTTGAGGTATTTCTCGACGTTCTGGTCGATGGCGGTGTTCATGAACATCGCCAGGATCATCGGCGCGGGGCCGTTGATGGTCATGGAGACGGAGGTGCTGGGCGCGCTGAGGTCGAAGCCGGAGTACAGCTTCTTCATGTCGTCCAGGGTGGCGATGTTGACGCCGGAGTTGCCGATCTTGCCGTAGATGTCCGGGCGCGGCGCGGGGTCTTCGCCGTACAGGGTGACCGAGTCGAACGCGGTGGACAGGCGCGTGGCGGCGCCGCCCTGGCTCAGATAATGGAAGCGGCGGTTGGTGCGCTCGGGCGTGCCTTCGCCTGCGAACATGCGGGTGGGATCTTCCCCGCTGCGGCGGTACGGGTAGACGCCGCCGGTGTACGGGTAGTGGCCCGGCAGGTTCTCGCGGCCGAGGAAGCTGACGAGTTCGCCCCAGTCTTTCGATTTGGGCGGGGAGACTTTCGGAATTTTCTGGTGGCTCAGCGAGTCGCGGTAGTTGTCGACGCGGATGACTTTGTCGCGCACCTTGTATTCGTTGACGTCGGCGGTGACCGACTCGTACAGCGCCGGCCATTCGCGCAACTGATGGATGGCTTCGTGGCTGAGTTCCTTGAGCGCGGCGTTGTAGCGCTGGCGCAGAAGGAGGATGGAGCGGTCGACGTGGTGCGGCGCTTCGACTGCGCCCTGCGGGCTACGCTCAGCGTGATCGGATGGAGATGCGTGCAAGTCTGCGCTGCTGTACAGATCGAGCGGGCGCGGCAGCCTGCTATCGCCCAGCTCCTTCAGCGCCTCGTAGTAATGCTGCGCCTTGCTGGCGAATTCGGCCTGATGCGCGATGCCGCTGTTGATGGCACGGCCCTGCTCGGCGATCTCGGCGAGGTAGCGCACGCGGGCGCCGGGAATCAGCACGGTGGCGCGCGGTTCTTTCAGGGTGGTGTCGAGCTGGGGCGACCATTTCTCCACCGGCAGCGCGAGCTTCTCGCGCATCAGCCGGCACAGGTTGGTGAACATCCAGGTGACGCCCGGGTCGTTGAACTGGCTGGCGATAGTCGGGTAGACCGGCACGTCCGCATCTTTCACGGTGAACGCGGTGTGGTTGCGCTTCCACTGCTTGCGCACGTCGCGCAGCGCGTCTTCGGCACCGCGCTTGTCGAACTTGTTCAGCACGACCAGGTCGGCGAAGTCGATCATGTCGATCTTCTCCAGCTGGCTGGCGGCACCGTAGTCGCTGGTCATCACGTAGACCGGGAAGTCGACCAGGTCGACGATTTCCGAATCGCTCTGGCCGATGCCGGCGGTCTCGACGATCACCAGGTCATACGGCTGGCTCTTCAGGAAGTCGATGCAGTCGTGCAGCACGATGCTGGTGGCCGCGTGCTGGCGGCGGGTGGCCATTGAGCGCATGTACACGCGCTTGGAGCGCAACGAATTCATGCGGATGCGGTCGCCCAGCAACGCGCCACCCGAACGGCGACGCGTCGGATCGACGGCGAGCACGGCGATGCGCATGTCGGGGAACGCATGCAGGAAGCGCAGCAGCAATTCGTCCACCACCGACGACTTGCCGGCGCCGCCGGTGCCGGTGAGGCCAAGCACCGGGGTGTGCTTGCCGGCCAGCTTCCACTGCTTGCGATGGTGTTCGAGCTCGCTGCCGTCGAGCTTGCCCAGCTCGATCGCCGAGAGCATGTGGCCGATCGAGATTTCGTCGTCGATGTCGACCTTGGGCAGCGCGCGGTCTTCGGCTTCCGCGCGCTTGGCCGCCGCGCTGCCGGCGCGCTGCATCACGTCCTCGATCATCTCGACCAGGCCGAGTTTCATGCCGTCGTTCGGGTGGTAGATGCGCTCGACGCCGTAGGCCTGCAGCTCGCGGATCTCTTCCGGCGTGATGGTGCCGCCGCCGCCGCCGAACACGCGCACGTGGCCGGCGCCGCGCTCGCGCAGCATGTCGACCATGTATTTGAAGTACTCGACGTGGCCGCCCTGGTAGGACGACAGCGCGATCGCGTCGGCATCTTCCTGCAGCGCGGCGCGCACCACGTCCTCGACCGAACGGTTGTGGCCGAGGTGGATCACCTCCGCACCCTGCGACTGGATGATTCGCCGCATGATGTTGATCGCCGCGTCGTGGCCATCGAACAGGCTGGCCGCGGTGACGAAACGCAGTGGGGTGGTTTCCGTCTGCGGGGCGCTGGCGGGGACGTGCTTGGCGGGGGAACTCATGGCAACTCCGGACATCGTGCTTGAACTTGCCGATTCTAGTGGATCGACAGGGAGCGCGGAGTTTTGGGCTACCACGCCGTCATCCCGGCGAAGGCCGGAAGTGCGATCCCGGCCTTCGCCGGGATGACGGTGTTATTTCCCCTGAAATTCCGGGGGAGAAGGAAAACCTACATGCAGAGCGCGAGGTCCGGGCTGCCGATCACGCGCGTGCCCACCTGTTCGCCGCGCACGAAAGCCAGCGCTGCCTCGATCACTTCGGGGGCGTCGAGCACGCGGCGGTGGCCCAGGCCCTGCGTGGTGTACAGTCGCGCGCCGGGCCAGTACTGGGCGTAACGCTCGCCTTCGGCCCACGGCACGTCCGCGTCGTCGAGGTCGTGCACGATCAACGCGGGCTGGCCGAGCATGGGCAGCTTGCGTTCCACCCGCAGCTCGTCGATGTGCACGCCGGTACGCCGGTGCAGCCATGCGTAGAACGGCTCGCGCAGGTAGCCACCCAGGCGCACGAAGCGGAAGAAGCGACCGGCCGCCGCCTTCATGTCGGCGGCGGGCGCCACCAGGATCAGCCGATCGGCATGCCAGCTTTCGTCCTGCGCGAAGGTGACGGCGGCACCGCCGAGCGAGTGGCCGATCGCCAGCGCGGCGTTGCCGTAACGCTCGCCGATCGCGCGGATCGTCGTGATGAATTCCGGCAACGTGCACAGCTTGCCGGTGCTGTGGCCGTGGCCGGGCTGGTCGAAGGTGACCACGGCGAAACCCTGCGCACGCAACTGCGCCACCCACGGCAGGAAGCGCAGGCCGAAGCTGGACCAGCCGTGCGCCAGCAGCGCGTAGGGCTGGGTGGCGGGGTCGCCCCAGACGTAGGTGGCGATGGTTTCGCCGTTGACGTGCAATTCGCCGCGCTGCATGTCCGCGTCGCCCTGCGCCGCCTGCGCGCGGCTGCGGCTGCTGGCGAACGGGGTGGCGAACAGGCGCGCGGCGCGGTTCACCGTACGCTTCGGTGCGATGCGGCCGCCCAGCACGAAGCCGGTACGCACGGTGGTGAGCTTGAGTCGGTCGATGACGGTGGGCATGGGTTTCGCCTCAGGTTTGCCAGCTGCGCCACAGGCGCTCGAAAGCCGCCTTGGTACAGCGGCCGGCTTCGTCGAATCCGAACAGCCCGGCGTCGTGATGCAGGCCGAGCATCAGGGCGTAGATCTCGAAGGCAAGCAGGGCGACGTCGGTGTCGCTGCGCAGGTGGCCCAGTTCGACCGCCTGTGCGATCGCCTTCTGCAACTCGTCGCGCCAGCCGGCCTGCTGCCGCACCACGCCGTCGTGCAGCGCGCCTTCGCGGCCGTCGTACTCGCTGACGGCGGACAGCAGCACGCAGCCGCTCTGGTGCTCGCGGCTCCATTCGAACCAGTTCGCCACGATCGCACGCAGCCGCGGCAGGCCGTGCGGCTGCTTCAGCGCCGGCAGCAGCACCTGGGTCACGAAGCGCTGGCGGCCGGTGTCGAGCACCGCCAGTTGCAGGTCTTCACGCGAACCGAAGTGGGCGAACACGCCGCTCTTGGACATGCCCACGTCGCTGGCCAGGCTGCCGATCGACAGGCCTTCCAGCCCGTCGCGGCGGGCCAGCGCGTAGGCGTGGTCGAGGATGGTGTCGCGGGTGGCCGCACGCTTGCCGGGGTGGGTGGCGATCGTCATGGTTGTAAAAATAGCACGACCGTTCGTTCTATATCAAGCGACAGTCACGCGGCCTCGGCAGACCTTGTAGGTATGCTTCGCCGCTGCAAGCCAAGGAGGATCCCACATGAAAATCCGCAACCTGAGCATTCCGCTGATCACCGCCCTGCTGGCCGCCTGCGTCACCTCGCCGACCGGCCGCTCGCAGCTGATGATGGTGTCGGACAGCCAGATGAGCCAGATGGGCCTGAGCGCGTTCAACGACATGCGCAAGCAGGGCAAGTTCGTGGACGCGCCGCGCGAGCGCGCCTACGCCACCTGCGTGTCCAACGCGCTGATCGCGGTGCTGCCGCCGCCGTGGAACACCCAGCAGTGGGAGGTACAGATCATCGGCGACGACACCGCCAACGCGTTCGCCCTGCCCGGCGGCCGGATCGGCGTGAACCGCGGCATGTTCAAGCTGGCCGATAACCAGGACCAGCTGGCGGTGGTGCTCGGCCACGAGCTGTCGCACGTGGTGTCGCGGCACGGCGCGGAGCGCGTGTCCGACAACATGGCGGCGCAGGCGGCGGTGGCTGCCGGCACGATCTACGCCGGCACGCGCGGCAGCGATGCCGGCAACGCCGCGGCGCTGCTCGGCGTGGGCGCGCAGGTGGGCATCCTGCTGCCGTTCTCGCGCACCCAGGAAAGCGAGGCCGACACGCTGGGCCAGCGCTACATGGCCCAGGCCGGTTTCGATCCGCGCGCGGCGGCGACGCTGTGGGACAAGATGGGCGCGCAGGGCGGCAGCAAGCCGCCGGCCTTCCTGTCCACCCATCCGTCGTCCGGCAACCGTGCGCAGGCGCTGAACAAGCAGGCACAGCAACTGCTGCCGGTGTACCAGCAGGCGCGCGCCAGCGGCCACGCGCCGAACTGCCGGATGTAAACGGGCCTGGATGTAATCGCTGGCTGAACGAGGGGCGGCACGCCGTCAACTGCGCGCGCCGCCCCTCGTTTTCCGTCCTGCCTGCCGCGGTTCGCGGCGCTGACGGAGAACACGATGACCCGCATACCTCTCAAGCTGGCCCTGCTGGCCGGACTCGGCCTGACGTTCGCCGGCGCCATGTATACGCCGCCCGCCGCCGCGCGCACCCAGGTGGCGGTCGGCATCAACATCGGCGTGGCCCCGCCGCCGCCCCGTTTCGAGCGGCTGCCGCCGGCGCGGCGCGGTTACGCATGGGCGCCGGGCTACTGGCGCTGGGACGGTTATGCCCATCGCCACGTGTGGGTCGGCGGCACTCGGGTCAGGGTGCATCCGGGCCGTCACTACCGCCCGGCACGCTGGGTGCAGCATGGTCGCCAGTGGCGCTTCCAGCCGGGTTACTGGGGTCGCTGAACACTCCATACGCCCCTGGCTTGTTGCGTCGCGTCACCACCGGCGGGGGCGACGTATTAAACTTGTCGCTTTGATTCATCGCCCCGGCTCCGGTCGGGGCGATGAGTTTCCAGCGTTTTCACACCCCCTGGCAGGGTCCCACCCGCTCCCCGCCGCCCATCTGTAGATGCCCATCGGCACCGTAAATCATGGAGTCACCGTTCCAATGATCTTTGAAACCATCGCCAACACGGGTCACGAAGAAGTCGTCTTCTGCCACAACAAGGACGCCGGCCTGAAGGCCATCATCGCGATCCACAACACGGTGCTGGGCCCTGCGCTCGGCGGTCTGCGCATGTGGCCGTACAAGACCGAGCAGGAAGCGGTGAACGACGTGCTGCGGCTGTCGCGCGGCATGACCTTCAAGAACGCCGTGGCCGGCCTGAACCTGGGCGGCGGCAAGGCGGTGATCATCGGCGACCCGAGCAAGGACAAGTCCGAGGCGCTGTTCCGCGCGTTCGGCCGCTTCGTCAACTCGTTGAACGGCCGCTACATCACCGCCGAGGACGTCGGCATCGACGTCAACGACATGGAATACGTGTTCCGCGAGACCGAGTACGTCACCGGCGTGCACCAGGTGCATGGCGGTTCGGGCGACCCGTCGCCGTTCACCGCCTACGGCTCGCTGCAGGGCCTGATGGCCGCGCTGCAGTTCAAGCACGGCAACGAAGACGTGGGCAAGTACAGCTACGCCGTGCAGGGCTGCGGCCACGTCGGCGGCGAGTTCATCAAGCTGCTGCGCGAACAGGGCGCCAAGGTGTTCGTCACCGACATCAACAAGGAAGCGGTGCAGCGCTGCGTCGACGAGTTGGGCTGCGAGGCGGTGGGCCTGGACGAGATCTACGACGTCGACGCCGACGTGTACTCGCCGTGCGCCCTGGGCGGCACGCTGAACGAGCAGACCATCAACCGCATCAAGGCGAAGATCATCTGCGGCCCGGCCAACAACCAGCTGGCCACCGACGAGATCGGCGACGAGCTGAACCGTCGCGGCGTGCTGTATGCGCCGGACTACGCGGTCAACGCCGGCGGCGTGATGAACGTGTCGCTGGAGATCGACGGCTACAACCGCGAGCGCGCGATGCGCATGATGCGCACGATCTACTACAACCTCGGGCGCATCTTCGAGATCTCCAAGAACGACGGCATCCCGACCTACAAGGCCGCGGATCGCTTGGCCGAAGAGCGCATCAACGCGATCGGCAAGCTGAAGCTGTCGCACATGGGCAACGGCGGCACCCGCTTCCAGGGCCGCATGCGCGGTCAGTAAACCGTTGCGATACGGCATGCCGGTGACCTCACCGGCATGCGATGCTCGCCAAAGGCCTGCCGCGTTGCGCGGCAGGCCTTTGCATATGTGAGGTGGCAACCGAATAATCGGACGCAGGAGGTGCCACGGATGCGCAGGGTGATGATCTGGCTGGGCTGGAGTGTGCTGGCGCTGTTGCTGCTCATGCTCAGCGGGCTGCTGCTGGCCGACCACCTGACTCCGCGCGCCACCGGTGCGCCCAGCACGGCGTTGCCGCTGCAGCCGGCACAGACCGCGATCGACCGCGAGCTGGCGCCGTACCTGGCCACCCACCCGGGCAAGACCGCAGCGACCCTGTTGCCCGACGGCCTGGACGCGTTCGCCGCGCGCGCCGCCTCGGCACGCCTGGCCGGGCGCAGCCTGGACCTGCAGTACTACATGTGGCACGACGACCTGGTCGGCCACCTGCTGGCGCGCGAGGTATACGCCGCGGCCGAGCGCGGCGTGCGCGTGCGCCTGCTGCTCGACGACATCAACGCCAAGGGACTCGACCCGGCGCTGCTGGCGCTGGACGCGCATCCCAACATCGAAGTGCGGTTGTACAACCCGTTCCGCAACCGCAGCGGCGTGTGGCGCCTGCTGGAAATGGTGCAACGTTTCTTCAGCGTCAACCACCGCATGCACAACAAGGCGTGGATCGTCGACGGCCGGGTCGCGCTGGTCGGCGGCCGCAACATCGGCGACGAATACTTCGACGCCGGCAGCAGCGTGAACTTCCGCGACCTCGACATGCTCCTGCTCGGCCCGGCGGTGGTCGACGCCAGCGCGATCTTCGACGATTTCTGGAACTCCAGCGCGGCCGTGCCGATCGAGGCGCTGAACCCGCAGACGCCGGAAAACCTGCACAAGCTGGTGGCCGCGCTCGCCCACGAGTCCGCCGACGCCACCGCGCAGGTCTATCTGCATCGGGTCGCCGCCTCGCCCTCCGCGCAGCGCCTGGCCAACCACGAACTGTCGCCGCACTGGAGCGCGAACATCGTGGTGGCGTCCGATCCGCCGCTGAAGACGAAGTCCGCCGACCGCGGCAGCTGGCTGCAACCGCGGCTGGCCGCCCACCTCGGCGGCGTACACAGCGAGGTGCTGCTGATCTCGCCCTACTTCGTCCCCGGCAGCAAGGGCACCGCCACACTGCTGACGCTGGTGCATGCCGGCGCGCGGGTCGGCGTGATCACCAACTCGCTGGCCGCGAACGACGTGCCGGCCGTGCACAGTGGCTACGAGCGCTACCGCTCACGCCTGCTGGCCGGCGGCGTGAGCCTGTTCGAACTCCGCCGCAACGGCCCGGTCGCCACCCACGGCCTGTTCGGCAGCAGCGGCGCCAGCCTGCACACCAAGGCGTTCGTGATCGACGGCGCGCGCGGTTTCGTCGGCTCGTTCAACCTCGACCCGCGCTCGGCCAACCTCAACACCGAGATGGGCGTGCTGTTCGACGATCCGGGCCTGGCCCGCGACCTGCGCCAGGAATACCTGCGGCTGGCCGCACCGGCGCTGAGCTACCAACTCCGCCGCAGCGCGGACGGCTCGACGCAGTGGCTGGACCGCACCACGCAGCCGCCGCGGGTGCTCGGGCACGAGCCCGACGCCGGCTGGTGGCTGCGCGCGATCACCCGGGTGATGAGCTGGCTGCCGATCGAATCGCAGCTGTAGCTCCCGCGCCCGTCCGTGGCCGGCGCTGCGAGGCGGCGTGCGCTAAAATCGCCGGTCTGCATTCAAGGAGTTCGCCATGCGTCCGTTTCCGCTCGGAGAAGACATCGACCTGCTGCGCGAGTCCGTGCATGCGTTTGCGGAAAAGGAAATCGCCCCGCGTGCTGACCGCATCGACCGCGATAACCTGTTCCCCGCCGACCTGTGGCGCAAGTTCGGCGAGATGGGCCTGCTCGGCGTGACCGTGCCGGAAGAGTACGGCGGCAGCGGCCTGGGCTTCCTCGCGCACATGGTGGCGATGGAGGAAATCTCGCGCGCGTCCGGTTCGGTCGGCCTGTCCTACGGCGCGCATTCCAACCTGTGCCTCAACAACATCTACCACAACGGCAACGAGGCGCAGCGTCGCAAGTACATCCCGAAACTGTGCTCGGGCGAGTACGTCGGCGCGCTGGCGATGAGCGAGCCCGGCGCCGGCTCCGACGTGGTCGGCTCGATGAACTGCAAGGCCGAGTTGCGCGGCGACGTATGGGTCGCCAACGGCACCAAGATGTGGATCACCAACGGCCCCGACGCCGACGTGCTGCTGGTCTACATGCGTACCGCGCCGCGCGCGGCCGGCAGCCGCTGCATGACCGCCTTCATCGTCGAGAAGGGCATGCAGGGTTTCAGCACGGCACAGAAGCTGGACAAGCTCGGCATGCGCGGCTCCAACACGTGCGAACTGGTGTTCGAGAACTGCGAGATCCCGGCCGGAAATATCATTGGCGAAGTCCACGAAGGCGTGCGCGTGCTGATGAGCGGCCTGGACACCGAGCGGCTGGTGCTGTCCGGCGGCCCGCTCGGCCTGATGCAGGCGGCGCTGGACCTGGCCCTGCCCTACGTGCGCGAGCGCAAGCAGTTCAACGCGCCGATCGGCACCTTCGGCGTGATGCAGGCGAAGATCGCCGACATGTACACCGCGCTGCAAAGCTCGCGCGGCTTCGCCTACATGGTGGCGCAGCAGTTCGACAACGGCGTGAAGTCGCGCATCGACCCGGCCGCGTGCCTGCTCAACGCCTCGGTCAACGCGGTACAGGTGGCGCTGGAGGCCATCCAGACCCTCGGTGGCAACGGCTACATCAACGAGTTCCCCGCCGGCCGCCTGCTGCGCGACGCCAAGCTGTACGAGATCGGCGCCGGCACCAACGAGATCCGCCGCATGCTGATCGGCCGCGAGCTGTTCCACGGCAAAGCATGATGTCGCGCATGGCCGGCGGCAGTCGATGCCCGCCGGCCATGCCGTCGATCGGCCGGATCAGAACGACCAGCTGAAATTCGCCGTGGCCATCTGCGCCTGCTGGCGTTGACCGAGGTAACGGTCGTAGCCGAGCTGCAGGCTGGCGCGTGAAGTCATCTGCCAGCCCAGCGTGGTACCGAGCACGCCGCCGTAGCGCGACAGGCCGATGCCGCCGACCGGGGCGAACTGGTCGATCCCGCTGAAGCTGGCGTCGAACACCTCGCCGCGCAGGCCGAACGACTGCTGCCACAGCATCCGTGTCTGCAGGCTGAGGCTGCCACCGCCGGCCAGCGTCCAGTTGCGCGTGGCACGCACGCCCAAACCAGCCTGCCAGCGCGCTGTCGTCTGTGCGCCTGACTTCAGGCCGAAGCCATACGCGCCGCGTTCGTTGAAACCGTCGCGCTGCACCTGCGCGTACTGCAGGTTCACGTACGGCGTGAACTGGGTGCGGCCAAGCGCCAGACGGTAGCCGCTTTCGCCATAGGCCACGCCGTAGCGGCCGCTGCCGTCGCTGGCCACGCCGGCGAACTGGTCGCCGAGTTCGAGTCGGCGACGCATGCTTTCACGATAGCTGCCGGCCCCGAAGCGGCCCATCGTATACCACGCGCCGCGGATCACGCCGCCGTACAACATGCCTTCCAGCGCATGGCTGCGGCCCTGATCCGCACTTTCGGCGAGCCGCCCCAGGCCTTGGCTCTGGCTCAGTGCATAGCCGGCAATGCCGTTGCTGCCTACGCGATGATCCTGCCCGACCAACCAGCCGCTGAGGTCGTAGCCGACGCTGTCGTAGCCGCTGCGCGACATGTCGCCGTGATAGCCGAGGTTCTGTGTCCAGCCGCCGGCCTGCGGCGTATCGAGCAGGCTGTCGAAACGATCGGACAGCGCACGCGTGCCCGCATCGATCGCCTCGAACGTCATCGCCGCACTGGCCGCATGCAGTTGGCCCGAGAGGCTTTCCAGCGAACGCTGCATGACCTCGGTGGAAACGGCGCGCTGCAGGCTCGCGGCACCGGCGATAAAGCCCGCGTCGGCCGGTGCGCCGCTGGCTACGCCCTGCAATTGGCTGTTGATCTGCTCGAATGCGCTCTGCGTGCGTTGCGCAGCGCCGAAACTGGCGGCGGTGTACGGCAGGCCCAGGATCTGGCTCAGATTCACCTGCTGCACGTCGAGCCAGGCGTTGTTGGCGTCGTAGTTCAGCGTCGCGGTCAACGTCACGCTCGGCGCCGTGCCCAGGGCCGAAAAGGTGCCCGTCAAACCACCATAAGCCGACAGCACCGTCGTGTGCGAGTTGAGGGTGTAGTTGGAATTGGCGCCGTACACATAGAGGTCCCCACCGGACAGGGTAGCCGTGCCGTTCACGTACAGCTGCGACCCCAGCGATAGTGCTATCCGCCCGTTGCCCTGCTGCACGTAGTTGCCGCTTAGATGGACGTCACCCTGGCTCACGACCAGCACACCGGCGTTGGTCACGTTGTTGTAGACCGAGAAGCCCGTGGGATTCAGCGGCGAATCGCCGGACATCAGCGTGCCCTGCGCGCCAATCTCGACGGGGCTGCTCAACCCGGCCACGGCGAGCGTGCCGCCCTGCACCTGGGTGAGACCGGTATAGCTGCTGCTGCCGCCCCAGAGGTTGAGCCTGCCCGGTCCTTGCTTGATCAATCCGCCGGCACCGGAGATCGAGTTGCCCCAGGTCGAGGTGCCGCTGAAGTTCACCGTGACATCGCCCCAGTCGAACCTGGCTGGCCCGTTGACCGCCCTGAATGCGTCCAGCATGCCGTAGCCGAACGTGGTGTCGGGGCCGGGCGCGCCAAGGTCGCGCGCGGTACCGAGCAGGGTCTGCCGCACCAGGTCGTTGCTGAAATACGGATAGGCCTGCCACACCAGTGCGGCCGCGCCGGAGACTTCCGGTGCGGCGAACGAAGTGCCGCTGACCACCCAGTAGGCCGGGCTGGTGCCGGCAACGGCATCCTTGTCGCTGACGATCACATCGCCCGGTGCGGCAAGGCAGTAGCTCATCGCCCTGCCGCAGGCGTTCGAATAACTCGCCAACTGGCTCGGATGGTTGCTGTCGACCGCCACGGCGACCAGCCAGCCCGGCGCCAGTTGCGGCGCCAGGCTGGGCAGGCTGGCGATGTCGCTGGGATCGCTGCGGGAGTCGTTGCCGGCAGCGAACACCACCAGGCCGCCATGCTGTATCACGAACGGCTCGTAAGCCTGGGCGAAGGCCTGGTTGATCGAGGCGTTGGTGGTATCCCAGTAGATGCCGCCCCAGGAGTTGTTCATCACCTGCACGCCGGCGTTGATCAGGGCCGGATTGAGCGTCTGCGCGAAGAAGTCGGCATCGGCGGCGGTCACCGCGTTGCCCTGGCCCGAACCATCGTCCTTCGGCTCGACGTCGCTGATGATGCGCGCCGAAACCAGGCTGGCGCCGGGCGCGATGCCGCCGGGGAACTTGTCGAACGCCTGGCCGGCGGCGATCTGCGAGACCCAGGTGCCGTGGCCGACCACGTCGTCGATCGCGGTGTTGTTGGTGGCCGGATCGATGTAGATCAATTCCTGCTTGACCCGCCCGACCAGCGCCGGGTGGTTGCGCATGATGCCGCTGTCGACCACGCCGATGGTCACGCCGGCGCCGGTGTAGCCCAGGCTGTGTGCGCCGGAGGCGTTGGTCAGCGCAAGCTGGGCATCCAGCGGCGGCTGATTGGTCGGCGTGCTTGGCGGTGGCGGTGGCGGCGAACTCGGCACGGTCGGTGGTGGTGTCGGCTTGACGTTGCCGCCTCCGCCGCAGGCACTCAATCCAAGCGCCATGGCCATCAGCCACGCCATCTCGCGACGCCGCAAACCCGAGTCGAACGTTTTCATCATTCCCCCTGCCAACGAAGTCCCAATCCCATGCATCGCCGGCGTAGCGGATACGCCGCGGTGCTTCCCTGCCGCGCATCTTGGCACAACGGAAATCCAATGAAACGCTCGCAAATGCCGGTGCCGCAAGGACTTGCGGCCGTTTGCCGAGCTTCGCGGCAGGCTGCGATAATTGCGGGGTTATCTGTCAGGCGTTCGCGCCCCTCGAGTCTTGCAAGCGGAGTTATCCATGTCGGATGTCAGCGTCGTCATTGTCGGTGCCAAGCGCACGGCCATCGGTTCCTTCCTCGGCCAGTTCACCGGCGTGCCTACCCCGAAGCTCGGCGCCACCGCGATCCGCGCCGCGCTGGAGCAATCCGGCGTGGCCCCGGCCGATGTCGGCGAAGTGATCATGGGTTGCGTGCTGCCGGCCAACCTCGGCCAGGCGCCAGCGCGCCAGGCCTCGCTGGGCGCGGGCCTGCCGGCGGGCACCGGCTGCACCACGATCAACAAGGTGTGCGGTTCGGGCATGAAGGCGATCATGCTGGGCAACGATCTGATCAAGGCGGGCTCGGCGACCGTGGTGGTGGCCGGCGGCATGGAGTCGATGACCAATGCGCCGCACATGGTGCAGGCCCGCACCGGCATCCGCTACGGCGACGGCCAGCTGGTCGACCACATGGCGTGGGACGGCCTGACCAACCCGTACGACGGCAAGGCGATGGGCGTGTTCGGCGAACTGTGCGCCGACAAGTACCACTTCACCCGCGAGGCGCAGGACGCGTTCGCGATCGAGTCGGTCAAGCGTGCGCTGGCGGCGCAGCAGAACGGCGGGTTCGCCGGCGAGATCGTCCCGGTCACCGTGAGCGGCCGCAAGGGCGACGTGGTGGTCGATACCGACGAGCAGCCCGGCCGTTCCGATATCGCCAAGGTCCCCAGCCTGAAACCGGCCTTCCGCAAGGAGAACGGCACGATCACCGCGGCCAGCTCGTCCAGCATCTCCGACGGCGCCGCCGCCGTGGTGCTGCTGTCGGCCGACGATGCGAAGGCGCGCGGCCTGAAGCCGCTGGCGCGCATCGTGGCGCACGCCACCCATTCGCAGGAACCGGAGTGGTTCACCACCGCGCCGGTCGGCGCGATCCAGAAAGTGCTGGACAAGGCCGGCTGGAAAGTCGGGGACGTCGACCTGTTCGAAATCAACGAGGCATTTGCGGTGGTCGCGATGACTCCGATGAAGGAACTCGGCATCCCGCACGACAAGCTCAACGTCAATGGCGGCGCCTGCGCGCTGGGCCATCCGATCGGCGCCAGCGGCGCCCGCCTGGTGGTGACCCTGCTCAACGCCTTGAAGGTGCGCGGCCTCAAGCGCGGCATCGCGAGCCTGTGCATCGGCGGTGGCGAGGCCACCGCGATTGCCGTGGAGCGCATCGACTGATATCCGGCTGGCCCGCCGGCCTCATTTCATTACCCGGCACATGACGGCTGGCTAAATCGGTTTTTGACGTATAGAGGCAGTACCATAAAAAAAGTGGCGCAATTTCCACGAAAGCGTTATTAATACACGGCCAAATGGCATTCCACGGCATAGGAGATCCACCATGAAGTTTACGCGTACCCTTCTCGCCTCCGCGCTCGTCGCGTTGCTGGCGGCTTGCAGCAACGGCGCGCAGGATTCCGCGCAGGACGCCCAGAAGTCGGCTGACACCGCTCAGCAGGCTGCTGATACGGCGCAGCAGGCTGCCGCAGCTGCCACCGCCGCTGCTCCGGCTTCCACCGCTGCTGCTCCGGCTTCCACTGCTGCTGCTCCGGCCTCGACCGAAGCTGCCCCGGCTGCTGCCGGTACGGCCCCCAGCGCTGTTGACACCATGAAGAGCGCTGCTGACGCTGCCGGCAAGGCTGCCGACACTGCCAAGGACGCTGCCGACAAAGCCAAGGACGCCATGAAGGATCACTGATCCTTTTCTGGTTTCCTGAAAAAACGGCCGCCCTGTGCGGCCGTTTTTTTTGATTCGAAGACTACCTCGCCCGTTGTCGTCATATTGCCGGACATACCTCGACGCCGGCGGGTCCACTCGCCGGAGTGGCGAAAAACCGTGGCCGCCTGAAAATCACCGCACGCGTCATGCCGGACCACCGCCAAATGAAAAGCCCCGGTTCGCACCGGGGCTTTTCGTTCCGCCTGGCAAATAACCCTGCCTAGAAGTTCTGCGTGAAACGTAGACCGACAGTACGGGGCACGTTGGTGACGGTGTAGACCTGCCCGTTGGGGTACTGCGGCACTACGCCGTGGGCGGCGCAGACCGCTTCGGCGCACTCGGCGTACTTGTAGAGTTGCCCGCGTTTGTCGAACAGATTGTTGACGTACATGTCCACCGACCAACTGCCTTTCTGGAAGCCGGCAGAGAAGTCCATGGTTGTGTACGCGGCGAGATTGCCGGTCAGGCTGTTTTCGAACACCCGCAGATCGGATTTGCGCTCGCCCACATGCACCACCGCACCCTGGATGAATGCCTCATTCTGACCGACGTCGAACGTGTAGCGGGCAACCAGATTGCCCTTGAACTTGGGCGTCACCGGCAACTGGGTGCCCTTCGGTGCCTCCTCCGCGCCGGGGCAATCGGTGACCGGCGTGCCGCTGGCGTCGGTAAAGCCGCAATAGTTTGCCGTCAGCTTGGCATCGTAGAAAGCGAAGCCGGCACCGAGCTCGAGATTGTAGGTGGCGGCCCAGTTCAACTGGGACTCCAGGCCCCTGATTCGCGCCTGGTTCGCGTTCTTGATTTCGGTGAGACCGTTGGCGCCCAGGATGCTGAACTGGAAATCCTTCCACTTCTGCTCGAATACCGAGCCGTTGAACGACAGCCGGTTGCCGAACCAGGTGGTTTTCCAGCCAAACTCCAGGTTGGTCAGGAAGTCCGACTTGTAAGGCGGCAACGAGCCGCGGCGATTGATGCCGCCGGGGCGATAACCCTCGGAACGGGTCACGTAGATCATCTTGCTCGGGTTGATGTTCCAGGTCAGGTTGACCTTGCCGAGCGAACCGCTCTCCTTCACGTTCTTGTCGAAGTCCAGGCACGGTGCGCCGCGGTAGGGCTGTGGCGAGATGCAACCGGCCTCGCCATAGCTGGAACCCGGGTAGTAGCCGGCGCTGAAGCCGTAGTAGCCGCCCAGGCTGTTGTCGGCGCGGAAGTAGCGTCCGCCGATCGTGCCGGTGAGCGTGTCGGGAATGAAGTCGTAGGACAGCTCGCCGAATACGGCCTCATCCTGATCGGTCCGGACCTGCTCGGTCAGCCAGATGGTGTTCGGCCAGCCCGGTATCGTCAGCGAGTCCGAGAAACCGTTGATCATGTAGCGCTGCTCGATGTCGTGCACCGACTTCTCCCAGAACACGCCACCGACCAGGCGCAGGCGATCCTCCTTCGGCGAGGCGATGCGCAGCTCGTGGCTGTTCACGGAGTAGTGATCCTTGCCGATGATGTACTGGGAAGGATTGATCAGGGCGCCGCTGTTGTCGTAGATGTAGTTACCGTACGCATAAGGCAGCTGGTCGTACCAGAACGAATAGTCGCTGTAGTCGTTGTGTTCGACGTTGTCGCGGTTGAGATGCGCATAAGCGTAGGTCAGGTCGAAATTGCCGATCTTGCCTTCCACAGTCAGCGCAGCCTGCCACCAGCGGTCGGTGGTGCTCTCGGGATAGAAGTGGGTGAGCGCAAGGTCGCCGATCGCCGGATCGGTCGCGATGTTGCCGTTGGCGCGCGTGTACTGGCCCATGAAGGTGCCGTTGACCGACCAATCGTCATTGAGATCGACTTTCAGCGCCGCACGCGCACCATTCGTATCGACATCGTTGTAGTTCTTCTTTGCCGCAGGAAGGCATACCAGCAGGCTCGACGACGTGCAGTTCCTGGCGTTACTGACCGTGCCACCCCAGACCGGATAGGTGCGCGTGCCGGGCTTGTTGTCGATGTAGCCGGCATCGTGCTCGTGCCAGCCGACCAGCCGGATCGCCGCCGTCTTCGAGATCGGGATATTCACCATGCCTTCGACGGTATTGCCGATGCCGCCATGGGCCACCGAGTCGATGCCGACGCTGTAGTTGGCGGCGAATCCGCTGGGGTCGGGCTTGTTGGTGATGATGCGCAGGGCACCCGATTCCGCGCTGGCGCCGTACAGGCTGCCTTGCGGACCGGCCAGCACCTCGACCCGGGCGATGTCGTACATGTGGATATCGAGCGGACCGGTGACTGTGGTGACCGGCTGCTCATCCAGATACACGCCGACGCTGGGCCGCGACGCGGAATGGTTGCCATCGCCGCCGCTGGCCACGCCGCGCATGTATATCTCGGAGAAGCCCGGGCCCGCGCTCTGGTAGGAAACGCTGGGCAGGTACTTCACGTAGTCGTCAAAGTTCTTGATATGCAGCTGCTCGATCTGATCGGTACCCAGCACCTGGATGCTGACCGGCACTTTCTGCAGGTTCTCGGTACGTTTCTGCGCGGTCACGGTCACCGCGCTCAGCGTCGCGACCTTATGCTCCGCGGCGGCTGTCCCGGTCGGCGCCTGGGCCTGGCCGGTGTCCTGCGCGAAGGCCGCCGAGCTGACGGCGAAACAGATCGCCGCGGCGAGCGGCAACCGGTTCAATCCCGCCCGCCGTGTTCCTGCTGGTTGTCTACCCCTGGTCCTGTGCATTGGCTCCCCTCTCTATTGTTGATGACGATCAATCGGAAATTGCCACATCAGACTCGAATCCCGGCACGTCGGGGTACTGCTGCAGCACCTGCCCCAGTGTCGATTCCAAAGGCACCAGCCATGGTGCGTAGTTGCGCCAGTGATCCACGCCTTCGCGGTAGATCGGCCGGCGCACCTGCTCCGAACTCGCAGTACGCACGGGTCGCTCGTTCTGGAAGAACCGCAGGCACGATTCCTCGAACGGCAGGCCGCAATGATCGAGCAGGCGCCGAATCTCCCCTTCGGTGTCCTCGACCATGCGTTCGTAGACGACGCGGTGGATGCGGCCAGGCAGCACCGCGTCGAAATGCGCCATCAGCGCGACATAGTCGCGGTAGTAGCGGCCAAGATCATCAAGGCTGTAGCTGAAACCCTGCCCACGCGCGAAATGCTGCTTGAAACCCGAGAAACAGCAGGCCAGCGGATGCCGGCGCGCGTCGATGATGGTCGCGTTCGGCAGCATCAGGTGGATCAGCCCGATGTGCATGAAGTTGTTCGGCATCTTGTCGATGAACAACGGCGCCGTGGTCTTGCGCTGGATGCGGGTGCGCGCAAGGTAATGCTCGCCCAGCTCGCGCAGCGCACCGGCATCGAGCGCCGCCAGCGCATCGTGGTACGGCACCGCGCTGTCGGCATCACCCTGTCCGCGCAGCACGCGCGTGATCGAGGTGACCTCGGGCAGTTCCATCGTGCCTTCAACCTGGCTGTGGCTGGCCAGGATCTGCTCGATCAGGGTGGAGCCTGCGCGGGGCAGGCCGACGACGAAGATCGGGTCGCGCGCCGGGCTGCCGCTGCCTGCGCGCGCAGCGAAGAATTCGCGGGTGTAACGCCCGCGGATATGGCGCACGCGCGCGCTGGTCTCGTCGGCGCTGTAGTACAGCTGCTCGCGGCGGATCGCGTTACCCCGAGCATAGTGCCGGAACGACGGCTCGTAATCGCCGGTGTCCTCGAGTGCCTTGCCGACCGCGAACTCCAGGTGCAACCGGTCCTCGACGACCAGCTCAGCGCGCTCCAGCTGCTGGCGCATCGTGGCGAGGTCGGCGGCATCGAAGCGGAAGGTCTTGAGGTTGGCCAGGCTCCACCAGACTTCGCCGAAGGACGGCTCCAGTTCCAGGCTGCGACGATAGGCGGCGATGGCGCGTTCGGCGTGGCCGGCGGTCTTGAGCGCATGGCCGTAGCTCATCCACACCTTCGGGTTGCCCGGGTATTGCTCCAGCAGGTCGGCATAGATGGCGGTGGCCGGTTCGTAGTCGCCGATCCGGCACAACACCACTGCCTTGAGATTGCGGTAGCCCGGATGCGCCGGCGCCTGCGCCAGCAGGTGCTCGATCTGGACCAGCGCCTGTTCCGGCTGGTTGCTGCGATGCAGGACCAGCGCGTAGTTCTGGCGCGCCGCCTGGAAGCTGGGGGCCAGTTCCAGGCAGCGTTCGAGCAGATGCAGGGCGTCCTCGTTGCGGCCCAGCCGGGCAGCGACCTCGGCGAACATGCGGATCGCCGCCACGTCGGTCGGCGCCTGCTTCAGGTGCTCGCGCAATAAGGCCTCGGCCTCGGGAATGCGGTTCTCGACCAGGGCGACGGCGGCAGCCAGCAGGCGCGGGTCGCGCGTGGAGTAACGCACGTGGTTGGCGTATGCCGCGTCCGCCGCGTCCTGGTCGCCGGCCGCCATCAGATGGTCGCCAAGCGCGCGCCAGGCCTGCGGCAGGTCGGGCTTCAGCGCCACCGCGCGGCGCAATGCCTGGATCGCTTCCTGCCCGCGCCCACGGCGGCCCAGGGCCAGCCCCAGGTCGAAATGGATCATGGCCCAGTTCGGCTGGGCCTGCGCCAGGGGAATGAGGATATCGAGCGCGCCCTGCACGTCTCCCTGCAGCGAGCGCGCGGCGGCCAGCAACTGCAGCGCGGCTGGATGACCCGCGGCCACCTGCAGAATTTCGTCGAGCTGTTCGGCCGCCAGCAGCGGATCCCGCTCCAGCAGGCGTGCCGCGTGAGCCAGCGCCTGTTCCAGCGTACCGGTCGCTGACACACCCGTCACGGCCGACCTCGCGGTGACAACGCGCCCTGCCCGCGCGGGTCGAGTCTCGGGCGACGCAGCCGGGGCACAACGCGTTGCATGGACGGCAGCAGCTCCTCACGGGTATCGCCGCAATCTACAACTGATCCCGACCGGTAGATAGTGGCGACGGCAACTACATTGGTAGAGGTGCCCTGATCTATCCGGCGCAGGCAGCACCGGTTGCCCCCGGTTCGGCGGAGGCGCTAGGCTGGATCGGGCAAACACTGCTGCGGGCGCGAGACGGCATGCGGGACATGGAAGCTCCGGAAGACGACCGCTCGCCGCATCCATCCATCCGGGGACCGAACTTGCTCATGCCTACCGACACCATGGTCGAGGAACTCAACCGCGCGCACGCCCTGCCCGCCCGCTATTACGCGGGCGACGCGAAGCTGGCGATGGAACAGCGTGCGGTATTCGCGCGCAGCTGGCAGTTGGTGGCCCACCAGGAGCAACTGGCCGAAGCGGGCGACCATGTCGTGGAGCAGATTGCCGGGGTGCCCATCTTGCTGATCCGCGGGCCGGACGGCGTGCTGCGCGCCTTCCCCAACGTCTGCCGCCACCGGGCGGGGCCGCTGGCGCTGTGCAACGGCAAGGGCGCCAAAGCGCTGCACTGCAAATACCACGGCTGGACCTACACCCTCGAAGGCCAGCTGCGCAGCGCACCGGAGATGCAGGACGCCTGCGATTTCAAGGTCGAGGACATCCGCCTGCCGCCGCTGCGCGTGCACGAATGGCAGGGCCTGGTGTTCGTGGCGCTGGAGCCGGACGTGCCGCCGTTCGACGAGGTCTACGGCGGCATCGCCGAGCGCATCGCGCCGATCGACCTGTCGGCGATGCGCTACCTGCGTCGCGACAACTACGACATCGACTGCAACTGGAAGGTCTACGTCGACAATTACCTCGAGGGCTACCACCTGCCGCACGTGCACCCGGGCCTGTCGAAGGTGCTCGACTACCGCGCCTACGACACCGAGCTGTTCGCGTGGCATTCGCTGCAATCCTCGCCGTTGCGCAACAGCACCGAGCTCTACGGCGACGGCCAGGCGTTCTACTACTTCATCTACCCCAACGTGATGCTCAACATCATGCCCGGGCGGCTGCAGACCAACCGCATCCTGCCGCTGGGGCCGGATCGCTGCCGCATCGTGTTCGACTACTACTACGCACAGGACGCCGGCGCCCAGGCACGCATCGCCGCCGATCAGGCCTTCAGCGACGAAGTGCAGAACGAGGACATCGCGATCTGCGAGGCGGTACAGAAGGGACTGGCGTCCGGGTTCTATGTTCCCGGCCGGCTGAATCCGAAACGCGAGGGCGGCGTCTGGCATTTCCAGAACCTGCTGCGCGCGGCGTATGCCGGCCCCGCCGGCGAATCCGCATGAGCATGCGCCGCCCCGGCGGACCGTTCCTCCCCAACTGACCCCAAGCGGAAGCCGGCATGCACGACAGCAACAAGATCGGCTTCTGGACCTGCACCGCGCTGGTCGTGGGCAACGTCATCGGCATGGGCATCTTCGTGCTGCCGGCGTCGCTGGCACCGTTCGGATTCAATGCGCTGATCGGCTGGGTCATCGTGCTGGCCGGCTGCCTGGTGCTGGCCCGCGTGTTCTCGCACCTGGCCCGTGCCCTGCCCGACGCCGAAGGCCCGTACGGCTACATCCGCCGCACGCTGGGCGAGCTGCCGGCGTACATGGCGCTGTGGGCCTACTGGGTGTCGATGTGGCTCACCAATGCCGCGCTCGCCACCGGCGTGGTCGGCTACATGACGGTGGTGTTCCCGCCGCTGGGTGCGATCCAGCCGGCGCTGTTCGCGCTGTGCCTGCTGTGGTCGGTGGTGGTGATCAACCTGTTCGGCGTGCGCACCGGCGGCGGCGTGCAGATCGTCACCACCGCACTGAAACTGTTGCCGATGCTGGCGATCGCGCTGCTCGGCGGCTGGCTGCTGTTGACCTCGCCGGCAAGCTATACCGCGCACCCGCCGACCACGCCGGTCACCCTCGCCGACGTGATGGCGGCCTCGACCATCGCCCTGTTCGCGATGCTCGGCATCGAATCGGCCAGCGTGCCGGCGGCACGGGTGGACGACCCGGGGCGCACGATTCCGCGCTCGACCATGACCGGCACCATACTGACCGCGATCATCTACATCATCGTCTCCACCGTGCCGCTGCTGCTGATCCGGCAGCAGGAACTGGCCGAGGCAAGCGCACCGTTCGCGCTGCTGATGGACCGCTTCGCCGCTGCCGGTTCCGGGCGCTGGCTGGCGCTGTTCGTGGTGATCAGCGGGCTGGGCGCGCTCAACGGCTGGACCCTGCTCGCCGGCGAGCTGACCCGCACGATGGCCGTCAACCGCGTGCTGCCGGCGGTGCTGGCGCGCAATAACCGCCACGGCGCGCCGGCGGTGGCGCTGCTGGTGATCGGTGCGCTCGCCTCGGTGATGGTCTGGATGAGCTACAGCAAATCGCTGGTGTCGGCGTTCACCTTCCTCACCCGGGTGGTGACCGCCGCCAACCTGCCGCTCTACCTGTGCTGCGCGCTCGCGCTGATCGTGCTGTGGTGGCGGCGCAGCGCGACGTGCGCCACGCGCCGGGTGCTGCTGGTCGCCGTCACCTGCGTGGCGTTCGTGGTGTTCGCCTTCGTCGGCATCGGTCACGAGCCGTTCCTGTATGCGCTGGGACTGATCGCGGCGGGCCTGCCGCTGTATGCGTTCATGCGCCTGCGCCGCAAACCGGCACCAGTCATCAAGGCCATCGCCGAATGAGAGATCCGCGCTACGACATCCTGTTCACTCCGCTACAGATCGGCCCGGTGACGGCGAAGAACCGCTTCTTCCAGGTGCCGCACTGCAACGGCATGGGCCATGCGATGCCGCTGGCGCATGCGGCGATGCGCGAGACCAAGGCCGAGGGTGGCTGGGCGGTGGTCTCCACCGAGGAGTGCGAAATCCACCCCAGCGGCGACCTCACGCCCTACGTCGAGGCGCGGCTGTGGGACGACCGCGACATCCCCGCGCTGGCGCTGATGTGCGACAAGGTGCACGCGCACGGCGCGCTGGCCGCACTCGAGCTGTCGCACAACGGCCCCACCGCGTCGAACCTGTATTCGCGCGAGGTGCTGCTGGCGCCGTCGCACCAGCCGTCCAAATACGGCTACCCGTCGCAGGCGCGCGCGATGACCCTGCACGATATTCGCGAATATCGCCGCTGGCATCGCGAGGCGGCGATCCGCGGCAAGCGCGCGGGCATGGACATCATCTACGTCTACGCGGCGCACGACCTGTCGCTGGCGATGCATTTCCTGCAACGCCGGCGCAACCAGCGCAGCGACGAGTACGGCGGCTCGCTGGAGAACCGCGTGCGCCTGCTGCGCGAAGTGCTGCAGGACACGAAGGATGCCGTCGGCGACACCTGCGCGGTGGCGCTGCGCTTCGCCACCGAGGAACTGCTCGGGCCCGGCGGCGTGGAGCTGGCCGAGGCGAAGGACATCGTCGGCATGCTGGCCGAGCTGCCCGACCTGTGGGACGTGAACCTGGCCGCCTGGTACAACGACTCGGTGCCCTCGCGCTTCGCCGGCGAAGGTGCGCAGGAGCCGTTCATCGACTTCGTCAAGCAAACCACCAGCAAGCCGGTGGTGGGCGTGGGCCGCTTCACCTCGCCGGACACCATGGTGTCGCAGCTCAAGCGCGGCGTGCTGGACATGATCGGCTGCGCGCGTCCGTCGATCGCGGATCCCTTTCTGCCGCGCAAGATCGAGGAAGGCCGCATCGACGACATCCGCGAATGCATCGGCTGCAACATCTGCGTGTCCGGCGACATGACCATCTCGCCGATCCGCTGCACGCAGAACCCGACCATGGGCGAGGAGTGGCGCAAGGGCTGGCATCCGGAGCGCATTCAAGCGAAGCGCTCGGCCAGCCGCGTGCTGGTGGTCGGCGCCGGGCCGGCCGGGCTGGAGGCCGCGCGCGCGCTCGGCCAGCGCGGTTACGAGGTGAGTCTGGCCGAGGCGCGCCGCGAGCTGGGTGGGCGCGTCACCCGCGAAGCCCGCCTGCCGGGCCTGGCCGAATGGGCGCGCGTGCGCGACTGGCGCACCGGCCAGATCGGCAAACTCGCGAATGTGGCCGTCTACCTCGATTCCGCGTTGGGTGCGCAGGACGTGCTCGACTTCGGCGCCGAACACGTGGTGCTCGCCACCGGTTGCCACTGGCGCCGCGACGGCTACGGCCGCAGCAACGGCTTCGCCATCGCCGGCTTCGTCGACAACCCGCGCGTATTCACCCCCGACGACCTGATGGACGGCCGCCTGCCACAGGGTCGCGTAGTGGTCTTCGACGACGATGGTTTCTACTACGCCAGCGTCGCGGCCGAGATGCTGCGCGCGCACGGCTGCGACGTGACCTACGTGACCCCCGACGACAGCATCGCCCCGTGGAGCCTGAATACGCTGGATTACCGGCATATCCGCAAGCGCATGGCCAAGCTCGGGATCGAGCCGTTGGTATCGCACAACATCGCCGGCTTCGACGGTTCGACGCTGACCCTGGAAGACGTCTGGAGCGGCCAGCGCCGCGAGCTCGCCTGCGATGCGGTGGTCACCGTCACCGCGCGCGTGCCCGACGATGCGCTGTTCCAGGAACTGCAGCAGCGCGAAGCGGCCTGGGCCGAGGCCGGCATCCGCTCGCTGCGCCGCATCGGCGACGCCGAAGCGCCGGGACTGATCGCCCACGCGGTCTACGCCGGCCACCGCTACGCGCGTGAACTGGAGGAGCCGGCCGCCGGCGACGTCGCGTTCAAACGGCATTTCCACACTGCGGACGCCACCGACCTGCGCCGCGAGCCGCGGGCGTAGAAGTCGCCCCTGCGGGCCGCTCGCCGAAGTCCGTGGTTCTGATGGAGGGCGTGCGCCGCTATCATCGGCATTCGACTCCCTACAGCCAGCACGCACCATGAGCATCATCGCCTCGCAGATCGACCCGCGTTCGCCCGAGTTCCAGGCCAGCAGCGCCCAACTGCGCGCCGTGGTCGACGACCTGCAGCGCGAGCTGGTGCGCAGCGCCGAGGGCGGCGGCGTCAAGGCACGCGAAAAGCACGTCGCCCGCGGCAAGCTGCCACCGCGCGAACGCATCCGCGCCCTGCTCGATCCGGGCTCGCCGTTCCTGGAACTGTCGCCGCTGGCCGCGCACGGCATGTACGACGACGCCGCGCCCGCTGCCGGCCTGATCACCGGCATCGGCCGGGTCAATGGCATCGAGGTGGTGGTGGTCGCCAACGACGCTACCGTCAAGGGCGGCACCTATTTCCCGATCACCGTGAAGAAGCACCTGCGCGCGCAGGAAGTGGCGCTGGAAAATAACCTGCCCTGCATCTACCTGGTCGATTCCGGTGGCGCGTTCCTGCCGCTGCAGGACGAGGTGTTCCCGGACAAGGAACACTTCGGGCGAATCTTCTACAACCAGGCGCGGATGTCGTCGCTGAACATCCCGCAGATCGCGGTGGTGATGGGCTCGTGCACCGCCGGCGGCGCCTACGTGCCGGCGATGAGCGACGAGACGATCATCGTGCGCGGACAGGGCACGATCTTCCTCGGCGGCCCGCCGCTGGTGAAGGCGGCCACCGGCGAGGTGGTCGACGCCGAGACGCTGGGCGGCGCGGACGTGCACACGTCCATCTCCGGCGTGGCCGACCACTACGCCGAGAACGACGCACACGCGCTGTCGATCGCGCGCGACATCGTGGCCCACCTCAACCGCAAGAAGGAGATGCCGCTGGCGCTGCGCGCGCCGGTCGAGCCGAAGTACCCGGCCGAGGAACTGTACGGCGTGATCCCGCAGGACACCCGCCGCCCGTTCGACATCCGCGAGGTGATCGCACGCATCGTCGACGGCTCCGAGTTCCACGAGTTCAAGGCGCGCTACGGCAAGACCCTGGTCTGTGGTTTCGCGCACATCCACGGCTACCCGGTGGGCATCGTCGCCAACAACGGCATCCTGTTCGCCGAGAGCGCACTCAAGGGCGCGCACTTCATCGAGCTGTGCAACCAGCGCAACGTGCCGCTGGTATTCCTGCAGAACATCACCGGCTTCATGGTCGGCAAGAAGTACGAGCAGGCCGGCATTGCCAAAGATGGCGCAAAGATGGTCACCGCCGTGGCCTGCTCGCACGTGCCGAAGTTCACCGTGGTGATCGGCGGCAGCTTCGGCGCCGGCAATTACGCGATGTGTGGCCGCGCCTACGGCGCGCGTTTCCTGTGGATGTGGCCGAATGCGCGTATCAGCGTGATGGGCGGCGAACAGGCCGCGAGCGTGCTGGCCACGGTCAAGCGCGACGGCATCGAGGCCAAGGGCGGCGAATGGTCGGCCGATGAGGAAGAAGCGTTCAAGGCGCCGTTGCGCGACCAGTACGAACGCCAGGGCCACCCCTACTACGCCAGCGCGCGGCTGTGGGACGACGGCATCATCGACCCGGTCGACACCCGCCGCGTGCTCGGCTTGGCGATCTCCGCCTCGCTCAACGCGCCGATCGAACCACAGCGCTACGGCGTGTTCCGCATGTAGCGCCGCGGTGGCCGGTGGCTCAGAAGAACTCGTATTCGAGCTGGGCCAGCCAGGTGCGACGCGGGGCCGCCGCGTTGATGCCCAGCAGCACGCCGAAGCGGTATTCCAGGTTGCCGCTGCTGTGTGGCACATGCCATTCGCCGGCGACGATCGGGCCGGCCTGGTACGCATCGTCATCTGGGCGACCATAGGCCTCGATGCCCGGGCGGAACGCGCTCGACACGGCGTAGGTCCCCGCGTAGCTGTAGCGGAACTCGGTTCCGGACGCCGCACCCGCGCCGACGTGCTTCTCCCAGATCAGGTTGACCCGGTGGTCGAAGCGGCCCACGGTCTTCTCGATCAGCGGACCGAACTCGAGTTCGCCGGGCCCGCCATCCTTGGGGTGGCCATAGGATGCGAGCAAGCCGAAGTCCGCCCAGTAACGCCCTGGCTCGGTGAGCTGAAAGGTGTTTTCGAACTCGTAGCCCACCAGACTTCCGCCGGCGCCCGGTTCCTTTTCGTATTCGGCGAGATAGAGCTCGGGCTTCCACCAGCCGGTGAAGGCGTGCGCCACGGACAATTCGGCGGCGCGCTGACCATCCATGTCCGATCGGCCATCGCCGAAGCTGTAGCCGCGCAACTCGATCTCGGTCTGGGTCGCGATCACGTGCGGCGAATACACGATGAAGTCATCGGCATGCGCACGCCCGGCACCTGCCAGCGCAACGGCAGCGAACAACATCAGACAGGTGCCGCGGGAGAATCGGGAATGGGTGATCACGCAGGAGCTTCCTTGAAATCAGGTTCGGGTGAATCGGGCGCGCACCGCACCCGCTCGAGGCGGCAAGCCGCGACAGCGTGGCTGGTACGCGGAATCAGGGCTGGGGTTGCGCTGCGATCGCAGCGGCCGCATGGCCAGCACGCGGGGCGGCAGCGCGAGCGACCCAGCGCATGCCGCCCAGCAGGATCAGCAGGGTGGCGGTGTAGAACACCAGCATGATCCCGGACGGACGGGCGTCATAGCCGATCAGGATATGCAGCGTCTGCCCCGGCAGCGAGTCATTCGACAACAGCCAGGAACTGTCCCACAGCGGGTCGGTGAGCGCCGGCAGCAGATCAGCCTGCACCAGATAGCGCGCTGCCGATGACGCCAGGCCCGCAGCCAGCAACATCAGCATCGCATTGGTCGCACTGAAGAAATGCCGCAGCGGGATCCGCAACAGGCCGTAGTACAGGGCGAAACCCACCGCGCTACCCGCGATCACGCCCAGCGCCAGCCCTCCGATTACGCCAACCGCGCCACCGGCCACCATGCCATACAGAAACAGCACCACTTCCGAGCCTTCACGCAACACGGCCAGCGCCACGACCAGCAACAGCATCATCAACGAACTGGAGCCGCTCTGGACGGCACCTCCCAGCGCCTTCATCTCCGCGGCCATCGCCCGTCCATGGCCGGACATCCACAGCACATGCCAGCTGATCATGAGTACCGCGGCCAGCAGCACGCTGGCGTTGAAGACTTCCTGGCCGACGCCGCTGAAGGCATTCGTCAGTGCGCCGGCGAACAGGGCGACCAACAGCGCGCCCAGCACACCCAGGGTCAGGCCGCCGCCGACAAACAGCCCGCGCCGCGGTACCCCGCGGGTGGCCGCACAGACGATGGTGATGATCAGGGCGGCTTCCAGGACTTCCCGGAAAACCAGCAATGCGATGCCTGGCATGCGGCTACTCCACCAACAGCGCGCCTTGCGCCGTGTCCTGATGGAAGTCGCCGAAGAACTTGTAGTGCCCGGCGGCAAGCGGGCCCATGTAGATATGGGCCGAGCTGTTCGGCATCACGATCTTCTCGCGATTGAACTCGGTGCTCTCGAACTCTTCCGGAGAAGCGTCGCGGTTCTCCACCACCAGCTTGAACTTGATACCGGCGGGAACCTTCAGCTCAGCCGGCTGGTAGCGGTGATTGCTGATCACCAGCCGGTATTCCGGCACCTCGCCTGCATGCGCGGAGAAACCGGCAAACATCAGGCAGGCAGCGATGAAAAACTCACGCATCATGAGGATCCACTCAAAGCAAAGTGGCGTTGATGATAATCATTCTCGTTATCGACCGCAAGCGAATCCGCGCACAGCCTCCCTCGTCGGACGCCCGTTGGACTGCGCTGTTCCAAATCGGGCCCAGCTATGGATGGATCGACGGCGGGCGTGTGTCCGCCGGCCCCCAGCGTCGAATCCGCGGGCGATCAGCCTTGCGTCGGCGCTTCCCCGCGCAGGCGCACGTCGTTCGGCAGCATGTCGGTGCGTTCCACGCTGGCCTCGCGTTGCGACTCGAAGAAACGCTGCACCTGCTGGCACACGGCCATGGTGTTCTCGCGGGCGATCGCCGAGACCAGGAACCACGGCTGGGTCCAGTCCAGCTCGGCGACGATCTTCTCCGCCACGGCCTGGCGTTCGTCCTCGGCCAGCATGTCGGCCTTGTTCAGCACCAGCCAGCGCGGGCGTTCCAGCAATTCCGGATTGAATTTCTGCAGTTCCTGCTCGATCGCACGCACCTGGGCGGCCACGTCGGAGCCGTCGATCGGCGCGATGTCGACGATGTGCAGCAGCAGGCTGGTGCGCGCCACGTGGCGCAGGAACTGGATGCCCAGGCCGGCGCCTTCGGAGGCGCCCTCGATCAGGCCGGGAATGTCGGCGATCACGAAGCTCTGGTCGGTGCCCAGGCTGACCACGCCCAGGTTCGGATGCAGCGTGGTGAACGGGTAATCCGCCACCCGCGGCGTCGCCGCGGACACCGCACGGATGAAGGTGGACTTGCCGGCGTTCGGGAAACCGAGCAGGCCGACGTCGGCCAGCAGGCGCAGCTCCAGCTTCAGCTCGCGCGCCTCGCCCGGCGTGCCCGGCGTGGCCTTGCGCGGCGCCCGGTTCACCGACGTCTTGAAATGGATATTGCCCAACCCGCCCTTGCCGCCCTGCGCCACCAGCATGCGCTGGCCGTGACCGGTGAGGTCGCCGATCACCTCGTCGGTGTCGACGTTGGTGATCATGGTGCCGACCGGCACGCGGATCGTGGTGTCCTCGCCGCCCTTGCCGTACATCTGGCTGCCCATACCGTTCTCGCCGCGCTTGGCCTTGAAGCTGCGCTGGTGACGGAAGTCGACCAGGGTATTCAGGCCCTCGTCGGCCACCAGCCAGACCGAGCCGCCGAAACCGCCGTCGCCGCCGTCGGGACCGCCGAACGGGATGAACTTCTCGCGGCGGAAGCTGATGCAGCCATTGCCGCCGTCACCGGCCTGGACTTTGATGTTTGCTTCGTCGACGAATTTCATTGGAGAGCCGGGATTGGGGATTCGGGATTGGGGATTCGGGAAGAGCTGGCTATCTGGACAGGATACGGGACGTGGAGCATTTCAGCTTTTACGAATCCCGAATCCCAAATCTCGAATCCCGTTACAAAAAAACAAAAACCCCGCCGAAGCGGGGCCTTCGCTATCGCGTCGCGGAAGGCTTACGCCTGGACGACGTCGACGAAACGGCGGTTCTTGTCGCCGCGGACAGCGAACTTGACGGTGCCGTCGACCAGCGCGAACAGCGTGTGGTCGCGACCCAGACCCACGCCCACACCCGGATGGAACTGGGTGCCGCGCTGACGCACGATGATGTTGCCGGCTTCGATGGCCTGGCCGCCGTAGATCTTGACGCCGAGGTATTTCGGGTTCGAATCGCGACCGTTGCGGCTGGAACCTACGCCTTTTTTATGTGCCATGACTCAGTGCTCCAGTGCTCAGGCGTTGATGCCCGTGATCTCGATTTCGGTGAAATGCTGACGGTGACCTTGCTGACGCTTGTAGTGCTTGCGGCGGCGGAATTTGATGATGCGGATCTTGTCGGCACGGCCGTGCTTGCGCACGGTGGCGCTGACGGTGGCGCCTTCGACGACCGGCGCACCGACGGTGACCGACTCGCCGGAGCCGACCAGCAACACTTGGTCGAAGCTCACGGTGGCGCCTTCTTCGGCGGTCAACAGCTCCACGCGCAGCACGTCGCCCTGCTGCACACGGTACTGCTTGCCACCGGTCTTGATGACTGCGTAACTCATGGGAATGCCCTTCTGTCGTTATTCTCTTGGGTATCGCCATGACCTTGTCAGGCCTGGCGAACTGCGGATTATAACGATCTGCCCGCGCGCTGGTCAAATACTGACCACAACCGGCCCCGAACCCCGCCGGATGGCCGTGGACCGGGGCCTGCGCGGCTCAATGGCCCGGCTTCGGCGCGGTAGCCGCCGGACTGGCGGGGCAGCGCCCGTTGGCGTCCAGGGTACCGTTTTGCTGCAACTGCCGGACCATCGCCTGGCCGCGCTCGCGGCCCCACTCCTGGCCGATCTTCATGCCCTCGGCCATGGTCACCGGCATCTGCGTGATCACCTTCTGGCCCAGCGGCGACTTGTAGAACTTCAGCAGGCCGGTCACGTCGGTAGCACTGAAGTGATGCTGGTAGATCGGCACCATCCGCCCGAGCAACTGCTGACTGCCGCTGGCGTCGATGAAACCCTGCCAGTACGACGCCGGCACGCACGGCACCGCCTGCCCCATCACGCCGGCCATCTGCGAGTTCATCTGGTCGAACATGCGCTCCATGTGCATCACCTGGAACAGCTGGCGCACCTGTTTCTCGCTCGGCTGCGCCGCCATGACCTGGCCCGCCATCCCCAGCGTCAGCACGGCGCCGGCCGTCATTCCCACCCACTTGCGCATGGCGCGCCTCCCACATCTGGCCATGGCGAGCATGGCAATGAAACCGGAATCCACCGGGCATTCCGCCGAAGCACAGTGAACTATCGAAACTCCTTGGTATAGTAAACGATCCCCCCCATATCCGGCGTCCATGGACACCATTCGCATCCGCGGCGCACGCACGCACAACCTCAAGAACATCGACCTCGACCTCCCGCGCGACAAACTGATCGTGATCACCGGCCTGTCCGGCTCCGGCAAATCCTCGCTGGCGTTCGACACCATCTACGCCGAAGGCCAACGGCGCTACGTCGAATCGCTGTCGGCGTACGCGCGGCAGTTCCTGTCGATGATGGAGAAGCCCGACGTCGACCACATCGAAGGCCTGTCGCCGGCGATCTCGATCGAGCAGAAATCCACCTCGCACAACCCGCGCTCCACCGTCGGCACGATCACCGAGGTGTACGACTACCTGCGCCTGCTGTACGCCCGCGTCGGCACGCCGCGCTGCCCCGACCACGGCATTCCGCTGGAAGCGCAGACGGTAAGCCAGATGGTCGACGCCACCCTCGCGCTGAACCCGGAGCAGCGCTACATGCTGCTGGCGCCGGTGATCCGCGAGCGCAAGGGCGAGCACGTGCAGGTGTTCGAGCAGCTGCGCGCGCAAGGCTTCGTGCGCGCCCGCGTCGACGGCGCGGTGGTCGACCTGGACGCGGTGCCGCCGCTGACCCTGCGCCAGAAGCACACCATCGAAGTGGTGATCGACCGCTTCCGCCCGCGCGAGGACATCAAGCAGCGCCTGGCCGAATCGTTCGAGACGGCGCTGCGGCTGGGCGACGGGCTGGTGATCCTGGCGAACATGGACGCCGGGCAGGAAAGCCCAAGTGCCGCGAGCACAGGACGCGCAGGAGCGGCCGCTGCCGGCGCGAAGGAGCAGATGCTCTCGTCACGCTACTCCTGTCCGGTCTGCGACTATTCACTGCCCGAGCTGGAACCGCGGCTGTTCTCGTTCAACTCGCCGGTCGGCGCCTGCCCGTCCTGCGACGGCCTGGGCGTGACCCAAGTGTTCGATGCGGCGCGCGTGGTCGGTCATCCCGAACTGCCGCTGTCCAACGGCGCGGTGCGCGGCTGGGACCGGCGCAACGCGCACTATTTCCAGCTGATCCTGTCGCTGGCGGCGCACTACGGCTTCGACGTGGACACGCCGTGGCAGAAGCTTCCCGCGGACGTCCAGAAGGCCATCCTGTACGGCAGCGGCAAGGACAAGATCGCGTTCCGCTACATCACCGAGCGCGGCGGCAAGGTCACCCGCGAGCACGCGTTCGAGGGCATCCTGCCGAACCTGGAGCGGCGCTACAAGGAAACCGAATCCGCCGCGATACGCGAGGAACTGGCCAAGTACATCAGCGACCAGCCCTGTCCCGCCTGCGCAGGCCAGCGGCTGAACCGCTCCGCGCGCAACGTGTTCGTCGCCGACCATGCGCTGCCTTCGCTCACCTCGCGTTCGATCGACGACGCACTGGCGTTCTTCGAGGAACTGAAGCTCGCCGGCTGGCGCGGCGAGATCGCGGTGAAGATCGTCAAGGAGATCCGCGAGCGGCTGACCTTCCTCAACGACGTCGGCCTGAACTACCTCACCCTGGATCGCCAGGCCGATTCGCTGTCCGGCGGCGAAGCGCAGCGCATCCGTCTCGCTTCGCAGATCGGTGCCGGTCTGGTTGGCGTGATGTACGTGCTGGACGAACCCTCGATCGGCCTGCACCAGCGCGACAACGAGCGCCTGCTCGGCACGCTCACGCGCCTGCGCGACCTCGGCAACACGGTGATCGTGGTCGAGCACGACGAGGACGCGATCCGCATGGCCGACCACGTGCTCGACATCGGCCCCGGCGCCGGCGTGCACGGCGGCGAGATCGTGGCGCAGGGCACGGTGCAGGACATGCTCGATTCGCCGCGCTCGATCACCGGCCAGTTCCTGTCCGGCGCGCGCGCGATCGAAGTGCCGAAGGAACGCCGCCAGCCGATCGACGCCGACGCGTGGCTGCATCTGAAGGGCGCCAGCGGCAATAACCTGAAGCACGTCGACCTGGCGATTCCGGCTGGCCTGTTCACCTGCGTCACCGGCGTATCCGGCTCGGGCAAGTCGACCCTGGTCAACGACACCCTGTTCCGCCTGGCCGCGGCCGAACTCAACGGTGCCGGCACCCAATCGGCACCCTACAAGTCCGTCGACGGCATGGAGCTGTTCGACAAGGTGGTCGACATCGACCAGTCGCCAATCGGCCGCACGCCGCGTTCCAACCCGGCCACCTACACCGGCCTGTTCACCCCGCTGCGCGAAATGTTCGCGCAGGTGCCGGAAGCGCGTTCGCGTGGCTACACGCCGGGCCGCTTCAGCTTCAACGTGCGCGGCGGCCGCTGCGAGGCGTGCGAGGGCGACGGCATGATCAAGGTGGAGATGCATTTCCTGCCCGACGTCTACGTGCCCTGCGACGTGTGCCACGGCAAGCGCTACAACCGCGAGACGCTGGAGATCCTGTACAAGGGCCACACCATCGCCGACGTACTCGACATGACGGTGGAGGATGCGCTCAAGCTGTTCGAGAACGTGCCGACCATCGCGCGCAAGCTCGACACGTTGCGCGCGGTCGGCCTCGACTACATCAAGCTCGGCCAGAGCGCGACCACCTTGTCCGGCGGCGAGGCACAGCGCGTGAAGCTGTCCAAGGAACTGTCCAAGCGCGACACCGGCCGCACCCTGTACATCCTCGACGAACCGACCACCGGCCTGCACTTCCACGACATCGAGCAACTGCTCGACGTGCTGCACCAGCTGGTCGACCAGGGCAACACGGTGGTGGTGATCGAGCACAACCTCGACGTGATCAAGACCGCCGACTGGATCGTCGACCTCGGTCCCGAAGGCGGCGCCGGCGGCGGCCGCATCCTGGTCGCCGGCACGCCGGAAACCGTGGCGGCTACGCCCGAATCGCACACCGGCCATTTCCTCGCGCCGCACTTGAAACCGGCCAAGCCGAAGAAGCCGGGCGCCGCCACGCGGGTCAAGGCCGCCACCAAGCACATCGCCTCGGCCGACAAGTACAAGCCGATGCGCGGCAGCAAGAAGAAGCGTTCATGAGTCCACGCAAATCCACCACGGTCGTCGACGCTGCGAGCACTGCCGCGCCGGAAACCGAAGCCGGCAAGCCGCTGTTCGTCGCCTCGATCGGCGTGCGCTGGCGCGACCTCGACGCGTTCAATCACGTCAACAATTCCAACTACCTCACCTACCTCGAAGAGGCGCGGCTGCAGTGGCTGAGCCACGTGCCCGGGCCGTGGTTCGACGATCACGCGATGCCGGTGATGGCCGCCAGCCAAGTCAACTACCGTCGCCCCATCGCGTGGCCCGCACAGCTGCAGGTGCAGCTGTTCTGCGCGCGCGTGGGCAACAGCTCGATGACGCTCGCGCACCGGGTGATCGACGCCGAACACCCCGACCGGCTGTACTGCGACGGCCACGTGGTGATGGTGTGGATGGACCCGGCCAGCGGCAAGCCGGTGCCGTTGCCCGAGGCGATCCGCACCGCCACTGCCTAGCCGCCCATGCACGCCGCAGCCGCCCGCACTTCATTCACGGTCAGCCCGGGCGAAGCCGGCCGGGTCGAGACGATCGCGGGTGCGCGCTATGCCTGGCGCTTCCGGCCGCACTTCCACGCCGGCGACGAGATCGTGCAGGTGCTGGCAGGCCGGGCACGGCTGCGCCTTCCCACGACCTGCCGCGAGGTCGTCGCCGGGGACACCATCGTGGTGCCGGCAGGCGTGATCCACCGCTTCGAGCCGGTCGACGGCAGCGGCTGGGCCTTCAGCTCGCGCTTTGTGCCACCCGCCACGAAGAAGGTTTCGACCGACAGCCATCACGATGCACTCGGCGCGCAGGCCAGAACCCTGCTGGCCGTGCGCCCTTCGCTGCACACCGATGTGGAAGCGATCGCGCAAGCCTGCGCGGTTTCCGCCGGCCACCTGGCACGCGCGTTCCGCCGCGAGACCGGCACCAGCCTGCACAACTTCCACGTCCTGCTGGCCCTGCACAAGGCCAAGGCGCTGCTGCGCGATCACACACCGGTCATCGAGGCGGCGCTCGACGCGGGCTTCTACGACCAGGCCCATCTCAACCGCGAATTCGTGAAGACGTTCGGCATGACTCCCGCCGTTTTTCGCGCGGGTTGGGCGGCGTAGCTCAGACCGTTCCCGGCTCGAGTTCCAGCGCCATGTACAACGTGCCCGGCACCGGGTTGTCGTAATACGGCGCCACCGGACGAAAACCCAGCGCGGCATAGAGTTGCCGGGCCGCCTGCATCGAGGCCAGCGTGTCCAGCAGCACGCGCACGTAGCCGGCCTGGCCCGCCCAGGCAATCACCGCCTCGGCCAGTCGCCGTCCCAGCGCCTGCCCACGCGCCGCAGGTCGCACATAGAAGCGCTTGATCTCGCACACGCCCGGCTGCGACCAGGGTCGCAGCGCCACGCAACCCTGCGCCGATCCCGCGCCATCGCGAGCGATCAGGATCACGCCCCGCGGCGGCGCGTACTTGCCGGGCAATTGCGCCAGCTCCACGGCCACGTGCTGGAAGGAGAGATCGATGCCGAGGCTGTCGATATATTCCGCGAACAGCCCGCGCACGGTTTCGATGTCGTCCGGCAGGCGGGCAGGTGCGATTTCGATCGTCGAAGTTGCAGACATGGTCGGAGCGTCCACAAGGAATCCGCACATCACGATAGTGAATCCGTGCCATCGACGCTTGGACAATCCTGACCAACGGCAAGGGAACCAGCGCGGATGCCGGCATTCCTCGGCACGCAGCGACGCCGTCGACGCACGGCATGCATGCGCCGTCGCTATGATGACAATCCGGTCCCCACGATGGAATGCGCCTCATGACGACAGCACATCGCTCCGCCCTTGCCTTCGCCTGTATCGCTGCCCTGGCCGGCGCATGGCCGGCCTACGCTGCCGACACCACGGCGCTCACCTTGTATCGCAGCGACAGCGCCACGTTGTACGCCAGCCATGGCGGCGGCGATGTCGGGGACGGTTACGCGGTGGTGCGCGAGCAACGCTCGCTGGCGCTCGCTGCCGGCACGCATGACGTGGTGATCGGCGACCTGCCGACCTTCCTCGATCCCGAAGCGCTGGCGCTGGGATTCCCCGACGCCAGCGCGAAGGTGATCTCGCAGCGTTTGTTGCTGGCGCAGGGTGCGGATGCGGCGCTGACCGGCCTGGTCGGCCGCAACGTGGACGTACTCGGCAGCAGCGGCGAGCCGCTGGCCAGCGGCACCTTGCTGCGCGCGGGCGACGGTCTGCTGGTGCGCGACGGCAACGGCCGCACCAGCCTGGTCATCCACTACGCGGCCGTGCGCAGCAGCGGCGCCGACTTCCCCACCGGATCCAGCCTCAGCCTGCGCGTGGACGCCGCGCGCACCGGCCAGGCCCGGGCCGTGCTCAGCTATCCCACTTCCGGTCTCGGCTGGCGCGCCGCCTACGTGGCGACGCTGCAGCCCGGCACAGCCTGCCGCATGCAGTTCGAATCGCGCGCGAGCATCGCCAACCGCAGCGGCCGCGACTGGCACGATGCGCAGGTCACCCTGATCGCCGGCGAGCCGAACATGGCCAAGGCCTCGGCGCCGCGGCCGATGATGACGATGGCGCGCGGTTTCAACGCCAAGGCCGAGAGTGCCGACATGCCGCAGCAGGACAGCGTGGGCGACTACCGTAGCTACACCCTGCCCGCCGCGGTCGAGCTGCCCGACGGCAGCGTCAGCCAGGTGCCGTTGTACGCCACGCGCACGCTGGATTGCGTGCGCACCGCGCTGTACGAGAACGGCAACAGCTTCCAGCCGCAACAGCCGATCCTCAGCCGCGACTTCAACCAGGGCGGCGGCAGCGCCATCGTCAGCACGCTGAAGTTGAAGGCGTTCGACAGCCTGCCCGCCGGCTACCTGCGCGTGCTCACCGCTGACCGGAGCGGCACGCCACAGTTCATCGGCGAAGGCCGCATCGACGACACCCCGAAAGGCAGCGAGGCCACCTTCACCCTGGGCACCGCGTTCGACCTGCGCGCCACGCGCGAGCGCACCGCCTTCAGCACCGACAAGGCCGGCCGCACCCTGGATGAGGCATTCCGCATCAGCCTCAGCAATGCCGGCGACAGCGCACGCACGGTGACGGTGCGCGAGCATCCCAGCCGCTGGCGGCAGTGGACACTGATTTCATCCAGCAGCAAGCCCAGTCAGCAGACGCCGGACACGCTGGAGTTCCGCATCGACGTGCCGGCCAACGGCAAGGCCGTGCTGGACTACGCGGTGCGCTACAGCTGGACCGCCGACGAACAACCACAGTAATCCCAACCGGAGTTCACCATGCTCAACATCACCAACCATGACAACGGGATCCGCGAGATCCAGCTGGCCCGTCCACCGGTCAACGCACTGAATCTGGAGCTGCTGCGCGCGTTGCGCGCTGCCGTCGACGACGCCGCGCGCGACGGTGTGCGCGGCATCGTGCTGTCCGGCGCGCAGGGGTTGTTCTCGGCCGGCGTCGACATACCGGCCCTGCTCGGCCGCGACCGCGCCGGCGTGCGCGAATACTGGCGCGAGTTCTTCGCGTTGTGTGCCACGCTGGCGCACGCACCGATTCCGCTGGTGGCGGCGATCACCGGCCACAGCCCGGCCGGCGGCGCGGTGCTGGCGCTGTTCTGCGACTACCGGGTGATGGCCGAAGGTCCGTACCGGATTGGCCTCAACGAGGTGCAGGTCGGGCTGATCGTGCCCGAGGCGATCCAGCTGGCGCTGCGCCGCGTGGTCGGCACCTATCGCGCCGAGCGGCTGCTGGTCGCCGGTGCCATGATCGAATCGGCCGAGGCGGTGGCTTGCGGCTTCGTCGACGAACTCACCGGCGTCGACCAGGTCACCACCCGCGCCATCCGCTGGCTGGGCGAGTTGCTGGCGCTGCCACCGCACGCGATGCTGGCCACCCGCACGCTGGCCCGCGCGGACCTCGCCGCGGCCTACGCCGATCTGGACGCGCTGCCGCTGGACGATTTCGTCGAGGCGTTCTTCCACCCGCAGACGCAGGCGGTGCTGCAGCAGTTGGTCGCCCGGCTCAAAGAGAAAAAATGAATCAACCTTTCGCCACCGGCCGCGACGGGTCGCTGACCCAGCCGCTCCACGATGGGGCGTACAGCCGCGAGCCGTGCAGGCCGGCGTGTTCCATCGCCAGCAGGTTGTGGCAGGCGGTGACGCCGGAGCCGCACATGTGCACCACATGCGAGGGTGCGTTCACGCCGAGCACCGCCAGGAACTCATCGCGCAGTTGCGCCGCCGGCTTGAAGCGGCCGTCGCTGCCGAGGTTGTCGGCGAACGGCCGGTTCAGCGCGCCGGGCACGTGGCCGCCGACCCGATCCAGCGGCTCGACATCACCGCGGTAGCGGGGCGCGGCGCGCGCATCGAGCAATTGGCCGGCCGCGCCGTCGCGCACCGCCACATGATCGAGCAGCACCTGGTTCGCGTTATAGCGCAACGACACCTTGCTGACCGGCCGCGGAGCGGCCGCGCCGGATTCGACCGGCAGGCCGGCCGCCAGCCACGCAGCGTAGCCGCCATCCAGCACCGCCGCCTCATGTACGCCGACCAGGCGCAGCAGCCACCACAATCGCGCCGCGGCCAGCGCGCCGCCGGCGGCGTCGTAGCTCACCACCTGCATGCCCGGCTGCCAGCCCCAGCACGACAACAGCGCGTTGAACGCGGACTCCAGCGGCAACGGATGCCGGCCCAGGCCTTCGGCCTGGCGCGACAGGTCGGACAGGTCACGGTCGAGGCTGGCATGGACGGCGCCCGGGATATGGCCGTCCAGATAATCACGCTCGCCTTTCGCCGGATCGGTCAGGTCGAAGCGGCAATCCACGATCAGCACCGCATGCGCTGGCAGCGCAGCCAGTTCCGTCGCGTCAATCAAGGTGGTCCTCAGCGTCATGTGCGTCCCATCCTCTGCAACAGGTTGTACAGCATCGCGGCGGTGGCGCCCCAGATGCGGTGGCCGCCGTGAATGAATTCCACCATCGGCCGCTGGTGGCCGCGGAATTCCATCGTATAGCGGCGCAGGTTGGCCGGTTCCAGCAGGAACGCCAGCGGCACCTCGAACACCTCGGCCACCTCGTCCGGCGCCGGATACAGCTGCGCCTCGGCCGCAATCTTCGCCACCACCGGGGTGACGCAGAAACCGCTGATCGTTTCGAAGCGGTCGAGATAGCCCAGCGGCGTCACCAGCGCGCGGTCGAGACCGATCTCCTCCTCGCTTTCGCGCAATGCGGTGGCGAGTGCGTCGCCATCGCCCGGGTCGCTGCGCCCGCCGGGAAACGCCACCTGGCCGGCATGCGCCTGCAGGTTGTCGGTGCGCACGGTGAGCACCAGCCGCGGCTGCACGCCTTCGCGAAAGCCCACCAGCACGGCCGCCGGCAAGCGCTGACTGCTGCCGAGCAAGCGGGACATGTCCGCGTGGTTCCAGCCCGGCCCGGTCGGCGGCGCCGACAACGGCCGCAGGGCGCTGACCAACTCGCCGATCATGAGGTCCTGCGCAGCGGCAGGATATCGCGCATCACATGCAACCGTTCGGTGTCGCTCATCGCGCGCCAGCGACCGATCTCCTCGCCGCTGCGCTGGCAGCCGATGCAATAGCCGCGCGCATCCAGCCGGCAGGTGCCGATGCAGGGCGTCAATGGTGGAGTTTCGGCGGGGATCGGGGCGTTCGACATGCCCCGCCATGCTACCACCGCGGGACTTGAGCAGGCTCTCAGGGCTTGCCCGTATCCGGCTTGATCGCGAGCAGCTCGATCTCGAATACCAGTGCCTCGTTCGGGCCGATCCGCGGCAACGCGCCGGTTTCGCCGTACGCCAGCTGCGGCGGAATCACCACCTTCCAGCGATCGCCCACGTGCATGCGCGGAATCACGTCCTGCCAGCCGCGGATCACCTTGTCGACGGTGAAACTGACCGGCGCGCCATGCGCCCAGGTGCTGTCGAACTCGGTGCCGTCGACCAGCATGCCGCGGTAGTTCACCGTCACCGTGCTGCTCACGGTGGGGCTGGCCTTGCCGCTGCCCTTGCTCAGCACCGCGTACTGGATGCCCGACGGCAGTTGCACCACGCCGGACTGCCGCCGGTTCTGCGCCATGTACTGCGCGCTCTTGCGCGCATTGAGAGCGGCGATCCGGTTGAACTCGGCCAGCGCATCGGCATGCATCTGCTGGTCGAGCCGCTGCAATTGCTGATGCATGTCCTGCATCGACACGCTGGGATGGCGCCTGGCGTAGGCATCCTGGATCGCCCGCACCAGCATCGGGATTTCCACGTCCGGCTTGCCGTCGGCGAACTGGCTGCCGATCTGGTAGCCGATCGCGTACGACAGCTTCGCCTTGTCGGGCTTCGTCGTCGGCACCGCACTCTGCGCATGCGCCACTCCGCCCAGCAACAGCACTGCGCCGAGCAGCCCGCAACGCAGATGTGTCATGCCTTTCTCCACCGGGCCTTTCCCTATCGCGACAATCGATCCTGACGGTTCATCCTAAGCGGTTCGCGCGATTCGTGCAGCGCTGGCGCTCGTGGCTTGAGAAACCCCGCGGCGGCAAAGGTTCCCGCTGCTACCATCGCGTTTTTGCACTGATCGGGAACCACTCATGGCCTATCGCAACCTGGAAATCAGCAACCGCGGCGCAGTGCGCACGATCGTGGTCAACCGCCCGGACAAGCTCAACGCGTTGAACCGCGACACCCTCAACGAGCTGAGCCTGGTGTTCGCGCAGGCCGCGCAGGACGACGCCGTGCGCGTGGTGGTGTTGACCGGCGCCGGCGAGAAGGCGTTCGTCGCCGGCGCCGACATCGCCGAAATGAACGGCTACACGCCGGTGCGGGCGCAGGGTTTCTCGCGTGCCGGCCAGCGCCTGATGACGTCGATCGAGCGGCTCGGCAAGCCGGTGATCGCGCGCGTGCAGGGTTTCGCGCTCGGCGGCGGCATGGAGCTGGCGATGGCCTGCCACCTGCGCGTGGCCAGCGAGAAGGCGAAGTTCGGCCAGCCGGAAATCAACCTCGGCCTGATCCCCGGCTTCGGCGGCACCCAGCGCCTGCTGCGCCTGGCCGGCCGCGGCGCGGCGCTGGAGCTGTGCCTGACCGGCGCGCCGATCAACGCGCAGCGTGCGTACGAGCTTGGCATCGTCACTCGCGTGGTCGCGCCCGAAGCACTAGACGAAGCTGTGAACACGCTGGCCGACCAGCTCGCCGCGGCCGCGCCGCTGGCCGCCGCCGGCATCCTCGACGCCGTACTGCAAGGTGGCGAGACCGCGATCGATCAGGGCCTGGAGTTCGAGACGCAGGGTTTCGCGCTGGTGTTCTCCACCGAGGACATGCGCGAAGGCACCGCGGCATTCCTGGAAAAACGCAAGCCGCAGTTCACCGGGCGTTGAGCCGAACCATCGCGTGGCGGTAGCTCAGTGCTCACCGCCAAGAAACTTCATCTCGCCCGCGGTCACCGGCAGCTTCAGCCGATTCTCCGGCGGCGCCAGCGGGCAGACCACGTGCGGGGTGATCGCGCATGGCGGGTTTTCGGCCAGGTTGAAGTCCAGCAGCACCTTGCCGTTCTTCGGCGCCGCGGCGTACAGGAAGCGCGCGCCGCCGTAGGTCAACCGCCCCGCCGTGCGGTCGGTGAACACGAAGAACAGCCGGCCATCCTCGTCGATCGGCAGCAGCTCGTAGGTGTGGCCATCGCGGTGGAACACTGCCTTGCCCGCGATCGGCGTATCGCTCACGGTGCCGGTGACGTAGGCGATCTTCAGCATGTGCGGCGTGGCGAACGGCACCCAGTCCGCCTCGATCCGCCACAACGGGTCGATCGGGAAATAGTCGAAGCCGGGGAAATGCGTGCGCAGCGGCGCGTCGTTGTTCTTCGCCCGCAGGCCGCGCTGCGTGCCGTTCTCGATCACGTACAGGTAACTGCTGCCGAAGCCCGCGCGGGTCGGCTGCTGCTTGCCGTCCGGACCTTGCGTACGCAATACGTTGACGGCCGCCGCCGGCTGGCCGTCGATCGTGATCCCATGGGTTTCCGCCAGCTGCAGGCTGACCTGTCCGTCCGCCGCCAGCTGCAGCGTGCCCAGGTGCGCGGGCGCGCCGGGAACCTCGAAGCGGTTGTCCGCCGCGCTGCCCACGCTGTTCGCGCCGGGCTGCAGCCAGCCCGAGGCGGTGAACGCCAGATAGCCGTCCACGCGCTTCAGCTGATCGACGCGCTCGGCGCGCGCCCTGGTCACCGCAGCGGCGTAATTCTCCGGCGTCGCGGCCGGCACGGAAAACGGAACCAGCCACATCAGCGCGGCGACCGCGCACCACTCAGTGATTCGAGCCACGGTAGTTCTTCTCCCCGGCGGTGACGCGCAGATCCAGCCGGTTTTCCGGCGGCGCCAGCGGACAGGTGGCGAACGGGGTGAACGCGCACGGCGGGTTGTACGCCTTGTTGAAATCCAGCACGACCTTGCCGTCTTGCGGCGGGTCGATGTACAGGAAACGCGCGGCGCCGTAGGTTTCCTTGCCGCTGGTGCGGTCGGCGAACACGATGAAGTACTGCGCGTCGCCCGGCACCTCGATCACCGGCAGGATCTCGAAGTGCTTGCCGTCGCGGGTGAACTCCAGCTTGCCCGGCACCGGGTACTTGTCGATGGTGCCGATCACCGAGCCCATCTCCAGCGTCTCGCCCGGCTGCGCCGGCACCCAGGTCGCCTCGATCCGCCACGACGGGTCGATCGGGAACGCATCGATGCCGAGGAAATGCTGGCGCGTCGGCGCCTGCGTGTCCTTCACCCGCAACCCCTTGCGGCCATCGCGGTCGATCACGTAGAAGCTCGCGCTGCCGAAACCCACCCGGGTCGGCGCAGCGTCCGCGCCGGCGTGCAGATCGTCCACCAGCGCGGCTTCCGTCACGGCCTTGCCGTCGATGGTGGCGCCGCTGTCCTTGTCCAGCGCGATGCGCATGCTGCCATCTCGCGCCAGCGTGACCACACCCAGATGCGCGGGGCCGGCGCTCAGCACGATGTCGTTGTCGGCGGCGCTGCCGACGCGGTTCGCGCCCTCCTTCAGCCATTCCAGCCCGATCAGACTCAGCCAGCCGTCCGGCGCGGTCAGCCGTTCGACCCGGCCGGCCTGCCACTGCTCGATGCTTTGTTTGTAACTATCGATGTCGGCGGCTTGCACGGTAGCGACTCCCAGGATGGCGGCGGCAACAAACAGGCTGGTACGTATCATCAATATCTCCAGCGAAACGTTTCTTGAAGGCGCGTCAACGGCCGCGCATGAACAACTTGTCGAGCTCGGCCAGGCTCAGCTGAACCCAGGTCGGACGCCCATGATTGCATTGTCCGGAGCGTTCGGTCGCCTCCATCTCGCGCAGCAGTGCGTTCATCTCGGGAATCGTCAGGCGCCGACCCGCGCGCACTGAACCGTGGCAGGCCATCGTGGAGAGCAGTTCGTTCTCCAGCTCCTGCAGGCGGCGCGAGCTGCCGTGCTGGGCCAGTTCGGACAGCACATCACGGCTGAGCTGGGCTACGTCGGCGCCTTCCAGCAGCGCAGGAATGCGCCGTACCACGATCGTCGCCGGACCGCTGCGCGACAGCTCCAGGCCCCACTCGACCAGCGCCTCGGCATGCTCCTCCGCGGCGGCCACTTCCTTCGCGCTGACCGCGATGGAAAGCGGCACCAGCAGCACCTGCGAGCGCAGGTTGCTGGTGACGCGACCGGCTTTCAACTTTTCGTAGGTGATCCGCTCGTGCGCTGCATGCATGTCGACCAGCACCATGCCGTGCGCATTCTCGGCCAGCACGAAGATGCTCTTCAGCTGGGCGATCGCGAAACCGAGCGGCGGTGCCTCGCCCTCCGCCGTTTCCGGCAACGGCGTGGGCACACCAGCGATGGATGGCGAGGCACCGAGCAAGGCCGCGTAATCGGCCAGCGGTTCCTCGCGCGTGCCCAGGCTCAGCCGACTCTGGCTGGACGGGCTGGGCCAGGCCACCGGAGCGGGTGGCGCATACGGGTAACCGGCCATCGGTGCCGGCTCCGTCGCCGGCAGCGTACCCAGTCCCGCGCGCGTCTGCGCCAGCGCCTCGTGCAAGGTGCGGAACAGGAAATCGTGCACCAGCCGCTGCTCGCGGAAACGCACTTCGTGCTTGGCCGGATGCACGTTCACGTCGACGCCCGCCGGATCGAGTTCCAGGTACAGCACGAACGCGGCGTGACGGCCGTGGAACAGCACGTCGGCATACGCCTGGCGCACCGCGTGGGCGACGATGCGGTCGCGCACCAGCCGGCCGTTGACGTAGAAATACTGCGAATCGGCCTGTGCGCGCGATGCTGTAGGCAGGCCGACCCAACCGGACAGATGCAGGCCGGCCGCGGCGTGGTCGATGCGCAGGCTTTGCGCCGGAAACTCGTCGCCGAGCACCTCGGCCACGCGCTGCAGCTGCGCCTGCTCGTCGCGTGCGGCCTTCCAGATACGCACCGGTTTGCCGTTGTGGCTGAGCCGGAATTCGACCGAGCCACGTGCCAGCGCCAGCGATTTCAGCAAGTCGTCGATATGCGCGAATTCGGTACGCTCGGCGCGCATGAATTTCCGTCGCGCCGGCACGTTGTAGAACAGGTCGCGCACCTCGACGCTGGTGCCCTGCGGATGCTGCGCCGGACGCGCCGCCTGCAGCTTGCCGCCGTCGACCTCGATGCGGAACGCGGCGTCCTGGTCGCGTGCGCGCGAAGTCAGCGCGAAGCGCGCCACCGACGACACCGAAGCCAGCGCCTCGCCGCGGAAACCCATGCTGGCGACGTGTTCCAGATCGTCGAAGCTGCCGATTTTGCTGGTCGCGTGCGAGGCCACCGCCAGCGGCAGTTCGTCGACATGGATGCCGCCGCCGTCGTCGCGCACGCGGATCAGGCGCGCGCCGCCGGCCTCGATATCCACCTCGATGCGCGTGGCGCCGGCGTCGAGACTGTTCTCGACCAGTTCCTTGACCACCGAGGATGGGCGCTCGATGACTTCGCCGGCAGCGATCTGGTTGATGAGTTCGGGGGGAAGCAGGCGGATGACGGTCATCCGCGAACTTTAGCAGCGAACGCCCGCGAAGCCGTCGGCGAGCGAACCGGCCGAGGTCAGCCGGTGGGGATGGTCAGCGTCGTGCCGGCGCGTACCGTGTTGCTGTTTATCTGGTTCGCATTCTTCAATGCGCCGACGCTGACCCCGTACTGCCGCGCGATGCTGCTCAGGCTTTCGCCGCGCCCGACCTTGTGCAGGTCGCGCGCATGCGTTTCCGTCCGCGACGCGACCGTCTTGCCGGCGCCGGCATCCGAACTGGATGCCAGTCGGACGCCACTGCGGCGCGCGGCCTCGGCCGCAAACCAGGTGCCGGGCGGCGGCGTGGATTCGAAATAATTCCGCACGCCGCCCATCACCGCTTCGGCGAGCTTCTTCTGGTGCGCCGGATCGCGCAGCCTGCGCTCTTCGGCCGGATTGCTGATGAACGCGGTCTCGACCAGGATCGACGGCACGTCCGGCGAGCGCAGCACCACGAAGTTCGCGCGCTCGACATAGCCGCGATGGGTCGGACCCAGCTGGCCCAGCGCCTTCAACACGTTGCCGGCGACCACGTCGCTGGCCTGCATGGCCCAGCCCTGTTGCAGGTCCAGCAGCACCTTGGCCAGGCTGTCGTCCTTGTCGTCCAGCGTGGTACCGCCGATCAGGTCGGCGCGGTTTTCGCGGTCGGCCAGCCAGCGCGCGGCCTCGCTGGTCTTGCCGCGCGGCGACAGCACCCACACCGACGAGCCGCGGGCATCGTCGTTGGTGAACGAGTCGGCGTGGATCGAGACGAACAGGTCGGCGTTGTTCTCGCGGGCAATCTGGTAGCGCTGTTTGAGCGGGATATAGAAATCGCTGTCGCGGGTCAGCACCGCCTTCATGCCCGGCTGGCGGTTGATCTGCGCCGCCAGCTCGCGCGCCACCGCCAGCGTGACGTTCTTTTCGAGCGTGCCGCCGGGGCCATGCGCGCCCTGGTCCTTGCCGCCGTGGCCGGCGTCGATCGCCACCACCACCTGGCGCTGGCCGTTGAGCATCGCTGCCGCCTGCTCGGCCGCCACGCGGCGGCTGTGCGTGGGGTTGCTGTACGACGGAACCGCCACAGGTGCCTGGGCGACAGGCGCAGGTGCGGCCTTGGCCGGCGCGGCCGTGGCGACGCTGACGCTGACGCTGGCATCGGCGTTGGCGTCGGCGGGATACAGGTCCAGCACCAGCCGATAGTCTGTGCCGCTGGCCGGCTTCAGCACGAAACTCTTCAGGCGGCTGGCCGGGGCGACCCTCGCGGTCAGCTGCATGCCGTCGCCGACACGGGCGTGGCTCATGCCGCGGTACAGGCCTTGCGCGGACGGACTGGAAAAACTGCTGGTAGTGCGGCTATCCGGCAGGTCGACCACGACCTGGCCGTCCTTCTGGCTGATCGTGTAACGCAGCGGGCCGGAGGCGTCGAGCACCACGCGGGTGTATTCGGGGCCGGCCCAAGCTCGCGCACCCTTCAAGTCTGCTGCCCGCGTCACGCATAGCGGCGCCGCCGCCAGGATCGCGACGACAACCCACCCACCCCAGTTGTTCAGGTAACCCCTCATGAGCCGCATTGAAGCGCAGCGATGTGTGGAATGCAAGAGTTTTTCCCTTAAGTATCCATAGCCTGCACACCATTCATCAGACCGTGTCAAGTTATGGACCGCAAGTCACACATTCCGAACAGATCCTTGCCAGAATCGCCGGATCGCAATTTTTCCAGGAAGAGTCAGTACTTAGCCAGCCGCGCCTGCAGCCGCTCGCCCCGTACGGTGAACGCGCGCAGCGACGCCTGGCGGCCCTGACCGGCATAGTCCAGCTGCAGTTCGAGATCCGCCGCCGGCAACGCGCCGGCGCCACGCTCGGGCCACTCCACCAGCACCAGCGCCGCCGGGTCGGCCAGCGCGTCCAGGCCCAGCCACTCCAGTTCGCCGGGATCGGCGATCCGGTACAGGTCCAGATGCCAGGCCGGCCGATCCCGCGCCGTATAACCCTCGACCAGGCTGTAGGTGGGGCTCTTGACCCGTTCACCCACGCCCAGCGCGGTCAGCAAGGCGCGCGCGAAACTGGTCTTGCCGGCGCCCAGCGGGCCATGCAGGTACAGCACCATGCCGCCGTCCAAGGCGCTGGCCACGCGCGCAGCCAGCGCCGCGGTGGCGGCCTCGTCGGGCAGCGTCCACGCCAGGTCGATATCGGCCGGCTCAGTCATGTTCACGTTCGTATCCCGTCATGCCGTTGCCCAATGCCCGCAAGGGAGCCAGCAGGTCGCTGGCCAGCAGCCCGCGCTCGCCCTGCTGGGCGGCGCGATCACCGGCCCGCGCATGCAAGCCGACGCCGAGGCAGGCCGCCTGCCAGGCGCTGCAACCCTGCGCCAGCAGGGCCGCCACGATGCCGGTGAGCAGGTCGCCCATGCCGCCGCCGGCCATTCCCGGGTTGCCCCACGGACAGACGTCCAGACGTCCATCCGGATCGGCGATCAGACTGCCAGCACCCTTCAGCACGACGACTGCGGCGTGGCGCCGTGCCAGTTCGCGCACCGCGGCGAAACGGTCCTGCTCGATGGCGGCGGTGGCCACCCCGAGCAGCCGCGCCGCCTCGCCCGGATGCGGTGTCAGCACGGTCGGTGCACCGAACCGGCGCGGCTCGCGTACCAGCAGGTTCAAACCGTCGGCATCGAGCACCAGCGGTTTGTTCGCGTCCAGTGCGGTCAACCACAACGCATGGCCCCAGGCGGCCTGGCCCAGGCCCGGCCCCAGGGCCAGCACGCTGGCCCGTTCGAGCAGCGGCGCCAACGCCTGCGGCCCGTCGACACCATGCGCCATCAGTTCCGGCCGCGCGGTGTTCAACGCGAACACGTGGCCGGCGCGCGTTGCCACGCTGACCAGGCCGGCGCCGGCACGCAACGCCGACTCGCCGGCCAGACGCGCCGCACCGGCCATGCCGTGCTCGCCGCCGATCACCAGCACGTGGCCGTAGTTGCCCTTGTTCGCGTAGCGCGCGCGCGGCGGCAACGCCTCGGCGACCAGCAGCTGCGCGTCGGGCAGCGTGTCGGTGTAGACGCTGTCGGGCACACCCAGGGTGGCCAGTTCGAGCACGCCAACCTGGTCGGCCGCACGTGCGGTGTGCAGTCCGCGTTTGCCGGCAATGAAAGTGATCGTGACATCCGCGCGAATCGCCGCGCCGGGACAGCTGCCGGTGTCGGTATCCAGACCGCTGGGCACGTCCAGCGCCAGCACCAGTCGGCCGCTCTGGTTGATCGTTTCGATCAACCGGGCCGGCACCGGCTCGGGCGCGCGGTTGAGGCCGATACCGTACAGCGCGTCGACGTGCAGCTCGGCTTCGGGCAATGCCGCTTGCGCGTCCCACAAGCGCACCCGGCCACCGCCCGCCTCCCACGCCGCGCGTGCCGCCGCGGCGTCGCCGTGCGAAGTTGCCGTCAACGCCACCAGCTCGACCTGCAAGCCGGCCTCGCGCGCCAGCACGCCGAGCAGGAAACCGTCGCCGCCGTTGTTGCCGGGGCCGCAGTGGATGCAGACCTGCTGCAGCTGCGGCCAGTGCCGGCGCAGACTGTTCAGCGCGGCGCTGGCTGCGCGACGCATCAGCTCGGGGCCGGAAATGCCCAGCGCCGACAGCGCCGCGCGCTCCATCACGCGCAACTGTTCGACGGTATGCAGATCGCGGCTGTATGGATGGGCAGGCATGCGCGGATTATAGGCACGGGCCGCATCTACAATAGGCGGATGCCCAGCATCACCTCGTCCGGTTCGCCCGATTACGCCGCGCTCGCCCGCGACATCAAGCGCTGGGCGATCGAACTGGGTTTCGCCGACGCCGGCATCAGCGGCACCGACCTGGGCGAGGACGAACAGCATCTCGAACGCTGGCTCGAACACGGCCACCACGGCAAGATGGAATACATGGCCCGGCACGGCACCAAGCGCACCCGCCCGGCCGAACTGGAGCCGGGCACGCAACGGGTGATCTCGGTGCGCATGGACTACATTCCGCCCGGCACCGCGAACGCTTGGGGCGTGCTGGGCGACGCCGAGGCCGGCTACGTGTCGCGCTATGCGCTGGGGCGCGACTACCACAAGCTGATGCGCAGCCGCCTGCAGAAGCTGGCCGAGCGTATCCACGGCGTGGTCGGCGACTTCGGCTATCGCGCCTACGTGGACTCCGCGCCGGTGCTGGAGAAGGCGCTGGCGCGCAACGCGGGGCTGGGCTGGATCGGCAAGCACACCGTGCTGATCAACCGCCACGCCGGCTCGTACTTCTTCCTCGGCGAGCTGTACACCGACCTGCCGCTGCCGGTCGACACACCGGCCAGCGCGCACTGCGGCAGCTGCACGCGCTGCATCGAGGTGTGCCCGACCCAGGCGATCCTGGGTCCGTATCGGCTCGACGCCAAGCGCTGCATCTCGTACCTCACGATCGAGCTGAAAGGCAGCATTCCGGAAGAATTGCGCACGCCGATGGGCAACCGCATCTTCGGCTGCGACGACTGCCAGCTGGTGTGTCCGTGGAACAAGTTCGCGCAGGCCACCACCGAGCCGGATTTCGCGCCGCGGCACAGCCTCGACGGCGCGAAGCTGGTCGAGCTGTTTGCGTGGAGCGAGGACGAATTCCTCAAGCGCACCGAAGGCATGGCGATCCGCCGCACCGGCTACGAGGGCTGGCTGCGCAACATCGCGGTGGCGCTGGGCAATGCGCCGAAGTCAGCGGCAGCGGTCGAGGCGCTCAACACCCGCGCCGATCACCCGTCGGCGGTCGTGCGCGAGCACGTGGCATGGGCGCTGGCGAAACAGCGCGGCTGAAGGATCAGGCCGCGGCCATCTGCTTGGGAATGGAACGGTTGGTATGGCTGATGCGGTTGCCCGGGCCCGGCGCGATGTAGACGCAGGTGGGCTGGTACTGTTCCAGCTCCGCCTCGCTCAACTGCACGAAGGCCGCGATGATGACGACATCGCCCGCTTGCGCGCTGCGTGCAGCACTGCCGTTGACCGAGATGATGCCCGAGCCTTCCTCGGCGCGCAGCGCGTAGGTGACGAAGCGCTGGCCGCTGTTGACGTTCCAGGCGTGGATCTGCTCGTACTCGCGGATGCCCGAAGCATCCAGCAGCAAGCCGTCGATCGCGATCGAGCCTTCGTAGTGCAGCTCGGCGTGGGTCACCGTGGCGCGGTGGATCTTGGCCTTGAGCATGTTCAGGTGCATGACATTCTTTCCAGCAGGGACATCCTGCAAAGTCGGCAATTATCGAACCGATGACGTTGCACCGCAACATCAGCGGCAACGGCCCCGATATGCGGGCAACTCAGTCGAACAGCAAGTTGTCGATCAGGCGGGTATTGCCCAGACGGGCCGCGACCAGGGCCACCAGCCCCTCGTGCTCGCCTTCGGCCGGCTCGGCCAGGTCCTCGGCGCGGCGGATCGCCACGTAATCGGGCACGAAACCCGCCCGCGCCAGCCGCGCGGTGGCGGTCTGTTCGATGGCCTGCCACGGATGCCCTTGCGCCAGCAATTCGCGCATTTTCAGCAAGGTGTCGTGGATCAGCGGCGCGCGCGTGCGCTCCTCCGCGCTCAGGTACTGGTTGCGCGAACTCAGCGCCAGGCCGTCGTCGGCGCGCAGGATCGGCGCCGCCACCACCTTCACCGGCAGCCCCAGGTCGCGCACCATCCGCTCGACCACTTTCAGCTGCTGGAAATCCTTCTGGCCGAACACCGCCACGTCCGGCTGCACCAGGTTGAACAGCTTGCACACCACGGTAGCCATGCCGTCGAAATGCCCCGGCCGGTGCGCGCCCTCCAGCGTGTCGGTGATCCGCGGCACGTGCACGCTGACGCTGTGTTCGGCACCGAACGGATACATCGTGGCCACGTCCGGCGCGAACAGCAGGTCGCAATCCTGCTCGGCCAGCGCCGCCTGATCCTGCACCAGGGTGCGCGGGTAGCGGTCGTAATCCTCGTTCGGGCCGAACTGGGTGGGGTTGACGAACACACTGGCGACCACCCGTTCGGTGCGCGCCCGCGCCAGCTTGATCAGCGACTGGTGACCCGCGTGCAGGTTGCCCATGGTCGGCACGAAGCCCACCGTCTGGCCTTGGGTGCGCCAGCCGCGGATCGCGGCACGCAGTGCCGGGACGTCTTGTACGGTCTGCATGGGATGTCGACTCGCCAGGTCAGTTGAAACAATGCTCGGGAGCCGGGAACGCGCCGCTGCGCACGTCCTCGGCGTAGGCGGCGATCGCCGCGGCGACAGAATCGCGCCCGCTCAGGAAATCCCTGCTGAACTTCGGCCGCTTGCCCGGGGTGATGCCGAGCATGTCGTGGATCACCAGCACCTGGCCATCGCAATGCGGCCCCGCGCCGATGCCGATCACCGGTATCGTCAGCGCCGCAGTCACCCGCTGGCCCAGCTCCACCGGCACGCCTTCCATCACCAGCAAGTCCGCCCCGGCCGCCTGCACCGCCAATGCCTCGGCCAGCACGCGGTCGGCGGCAGCCTGTTCGCGACCCTGGATGCGGAAGCCGCCGAACTTGTGCACCGACTGCGGGGTGAGCCCCAGGTGCGCGCAAACCGGGATCGCGCGCTCGTTCAGCGCCGCGATCACTTCGAGGATGTGCGGCGCGGCGCCCTCGATCTTCACCATCGCCGCGCCGGCTTCGCCGACCAGCCGCGTGCCGGCTTCCAGCGCATGCGCCACGTCGCGGTCGGCCATGAACGGGATATCGGCCACCAGCAGCGTGGCCGACAGTCCGCGCGCCACCGCGGCGGTGTGGTAGACCATGTGGTCCAGCGTCACCGGCAGCGTGCTGCGATGCCCCTGCACCACCATGCCGAGCGAATCGCCGACCAGCGCGATATCGACGCCGGCCGCCTCCAGCTGCCACGCGAAACTGGCGTCGTAGGCGGTGAGCATCACGATGCGCCGTCCCTGCGCCTTCATCGCAAGCAGGCCTGGCACGGTCACCGGCTTGCGGTCGGGGACACTGGCGTTCTGCACGTACACGGCAATTCCTGGGATGAGGGGTGGCCGCCGATTATCCGGCGCGCCACGGTGATGGCTCAAGCCACGCGTTCACAACCAGCCAGATCGAGGCGGGCGAGCAGCTCCGCCACCGTGGCCTGGCCGAACAAGCGCAGCGTGGGCGCGATGTCGTGCAAGGGCAATAGCACGAACGCGCGCTCGGCCATGCGCGGATGCGGCAGGGTCAGCTGCGGGTCGTCCGACCGCACGCCGTCGACGTGCAGCAGGTCCAGATCCAGCGTGCGCGGGCCGTTGCGTTCGGCGCGCACGCGGCCGGCGCGCTGCTCGATCGCCAGCATGGCGTCCAGCAAGGCGTGCGGCGACAGCGCGGTGTCCAGTTCCACCGCGGCGTTGATGAACGGCGGTTGCTCCAGCACACCCCACGGCGGCGTGCGATACAGCCGCGAACGCTGCAGCAGGCGGGTATCGGGCAGGTTCGCCAACGCCTCCATGGCGTCGAGCAACTGTTGCCGCGGGTTGCCGAGGTTGCTGCCCAACGCGACGTAGGCCAGGGTCACGCGGAGCCTGATTTGTCGCCCGGCCGGCGTCGCCGCCGGCGCGGGCGCGGCGGCTTGGCGGCTACCGGCGCCGCCACGTAATCAGCGGCACTGCCGCCGCCGGCCGGCAGCGCGGCCGCCAGCACGTCCTGCGGCAGCTGTTGCGCATGCGCCCACCACTGGCCCAGTTCGCGCATCGCCGGCGATTCGTCGCCACGCAGCAGCAGGAAGTCGAACGCGGCACGAAAGCGCGGATGCGCCATCAGGCGGAATACGCGCTTGCGCTGGATCTGCTCGAAACGCGGCTGCAGCGACCAGATCTCCTCCATGGTGAAGGTGAACCGGCGCGGGATCGCCACCCGCTGGCACTGCTCGCCGACCACCTGGCCGGCGGCGCGCGACCACGCCTCGTTGCTTTCGACGCCGCGGCCGATCAACTGGTGCGCCACGTCGCGCACTTCGCCCCACAGCAGCACCGCGAACAGGAACGCCGGGGTTACCGACTTGCCTTCGGCGATCCGTGCATCGGTGTTCGCCAGGCCGTGCTCGACCAGCGCGCGCAGCGCCTCGTCGCCGCGCCTGAGCGCACGCGCGGTGGCCGGGAACAGGAACTTCAACAGGCCGCATTGTTCCAGCATGCGAAAGCTCTTCAGGCCGTTGCCGGCCAGGAACATTTTCAGCGACTCGTCGAACAGCCGCGCCGACGCGGCATCGGCCAGCAGCGGCCCCAACGTCTCGAACGGCGCCATCGCGGCGGCGTCGATGTGCATGCCAAGTTTCGCCGCCAGCCGCGCCGCGCGCAGCATGCGCACCGGGTCCTCGTGATAGCGGGTGTCCGGGTCGCCGATCAGGCGCAGCACGCGATCCTCGAGATCCTGCATGCCGCCGACGTAGTCGCGCACCGAGAAGTCGCTGATGTCGTAGTACATCGCGTTGACGCGGAAGTCGCGGCGTACCGCGTCCTCCTCGATCGTGCCCCAGATGTTGTCGCGCACGATGCGGCCGTCGATGATGTGGCGGTCGCCCTCGCCGCCCTCCTCGCCGGTGCCGCGGAAAGTGGCCACCTCGATGATCTCCGGGCCGAACACCACATGGGCCAGTCGGAAACGGCGGCCGATCAGGCGGCAGTTGCGGAACAGCTTCTTCACCTCGTCCGGCGTGGCGTCGGTGGCCACATCGAAGTCCTTCGGCCGCAGCCCCAGCAGCAGGTCGCGCACCGCACCACCGACCAGGTAGGCGGTGTAGCCGGCTTCGTTCAGGCGGTACAGCACGCGCAACGCCGCCTTGCTGATGTTCTTGCGCGAGATGATGTGCTGGTCGCGCGGAATGATCCGCAGCGTTGGCGCGATGTCGTTCCCTGATTCGAGATTCAAGCGGTCGGAATCCTTGCGGGCGAAGCCGCCCTTGGGTTGCAATATATCGCGGCGCGTGGCGCCGCGAATCCGTCCCGCGGGGACGCGGGACGCGTGCACCGGCGGGGTCTGCTTCGAACGGTGCAGGCCGATGCGTGCCAAGCATTGCCGGGCGAAACAATTCCGCTATACTAGCGCGCCTCGCAGGATAACGCTCCCTTCGTCTAGTGGCCTAGGACACTGCCCTCTCAAGGCGGGAACACGAGTTCGAGTCTCGTAGGGAGCACCATTTACCGGGCCGTCTGGCACACTTCCCACAAGCAGGCCCAAGCCGCCCATGACCTTCGTCGTCATCGACAACTGCATCAAGTGCAAGTACACCGATTGCGTCGAGGTCTGCCCGGTCGACGCCTTCCACGAAGGCCCCAATTTCCTGGTGATCGACCCGGACGAGTGCATCGACTGCACCTTGTGCGAGCCGGAGTGCCCGATCAACGCGATCTATCCGGAAGACGACGTGCCGGCCGGCCAGGAAGCGTTCGTGGCGCTGAACGCCGAACTGGCGAAAGACTGGCCGGTGATCACCGAACGCAAGGATGCCCTGCCCGACGCCAAGGCGTGGGAAGGCAAGCCGGACAAGCTCGAGCTGCTGCAGCGCTGAGCCCACCTACCAGACCAAAAAGAACGCCGCCTCGAGGGCGGCGTTCTTTTTGGTGGCGCGACTCGGGGATCAGCCGCCCAGACGCGATTTCAACGCGTCGATCACCTTGCCCACGGCCGCGGCATTGCCTTCGGCGCGTATTTCGCTGGCCGCCGTGCCGCTGCCGTTGATGCTGACCCGAACCTGGTGCGAGCCGGCGCCCGGGGCGCGCACGGAACTGCCCTTGTCGCGCCCGAACATGCGGCCGAAGAAACCTTTCTTCTTCTGCTGCGCCAAGGCGTCGGCAACATTCAGCGTGTAGCTGTGCGTGGCGTCGTCATGGCCGACCACCTCGCCCAGGTTGCCGCTTTCCAGCACCTGGCCGACCCGGCGATAGGCATTGTCCACGCTGTCGGTCAGCACGAAGCCATCGGTGATCTGGCCGTCGGCCGAGCCGACGCTTGCAGTGGCGCCATTGGCGGTCGGCTGGTTCGCGCCCGGCGGCGGAATTACCAGCGCGTCGCTGGTCGACGGCCGGTCGAGGCTCGGCGGGATCTCCAGCGGGGCTTCCTGCACGGCGGTGTCCCACGCCTTGTGCGAGCGGAACGCGCCGCAGCCGGTGAGCAGCAGGCCACTGAGGGCCACGGCCGGCAGGGCCACGAGGAGCGAAGTTTTCTTCATGTAATCGGATTCCGTGAGTAAGTCAGGCAACCGTCAACCGGCCGCAGTCGCCAAGGATGCCAGACTGGACAGCGCTTGGTGCAATCGGGCGCGATCCGGACCGTCGTTCAGTTCCACCAGCGGCAACCTTGGCAGCGCCAGACCCAGCCCCAACACGGGCAGGCCAGCCTTGACCGCGATCGGGTTCGGCGCGCAGTTGAGCGCCTGCACCAATGGTTCCAATGCGGCATGACACCGCGCCGTCGCCGCCTGGTCGCCGCCGGTAGCCGCATCGCACAGGGCACGGAACGCCTGCGGCACCAGGTTGGCCACCACCGAAATGGTACCGGCAGCGCCGGCCAGCATCGCCTCGCCGGCGCTGCCGTCGTCGCCGGACAGATAGACGAAATCTTCGCGCACAAGTTCCACCAACGCCGAAATCCGCTCGCGATCGCCCCGCGCCTCCTTGATCCCGACGATCGCCGGGTGCTCGCGCAGCGCAGCCACGGTCGACGGCAGCAGGTCGCAACCGGTGCGGGTCGGCACGTTGTACAGCAGTACCGGCAGGCCACCGTGCTCGGCCACTTCCAGGAAATGCCGGCGCAGGCCTTCCTGGGTCGGGCGCACGTAGTACGGCGTCACCACCAGTGCCGCATCGGCACCCAGGGTCCTGGCGCGGCGGGTCAGCGCAACCGTCTTGGCGGTGCCGGCCTCGCCGGTGCCGGCGATCACCGGCACCCGCCCGGCCACGCGCTCGAGCGCGAACGCTAGCAGGCGGTCGAACTCGTCGTGCTCCAGCATGTGCGCCTCGCCGGTGGAGCCGGCCACCACCAGCGCCTGGGTACCGCCGGCCAGCTGGTGATCGAGCAACCGGCCGAACGCATCCAGGTCGAGTGCGCCGTCGACCGCGAACGGCGTGGCCAGCGCGCAGATGCTTCCGCGAATGTTCAAGACTCGATTCCGCTACCAAGGCAAGCCTCGCATGTTACTTGCCGCCTCGCGAGGCGGGCAAGTAAGCTCGACCGGAGTAGTCTCATGGCTCCGCGTCGCGCGGGCCGACGACGTCCACAGGCAGACCCTTTTGAAACCTTCCCCCGGCCCCTCTTCCGCCTCCACGCGTTCGGGCAACGACAACCAGTTGCTGATCCACGCGCTCACCCCGGCGACCAAGTCGCCGCTGCTGGCGCTGGCCAAGCGCATCGCCGACGCCGGCTGCAACCTGTCCGAGTCGCGCGTCTCCACCATCGGCACGGAAATCTCGCTGATGTTGCTGGCCACCGGCGCGTGGGACGCGCTGGCCAAGCTGGAAACCGCGCTGGCCAAGCTGACCCGCGACGAGAACATGCGGCTGGTGCATTACCGTACCGGCCCGCGCCAGAACAGCTCGCATTTGCTGCCCTACCTGGTGGAAGTGGTGGCGGCCGACCGGCCCGGCATCGTGGCGCGCATCGTGGATTTCTTCAGCCAGCACGGAATCAGCGTGGAGCAGCTGAACTCTACCCGCTACCAGGCGATGCAGACCGGGGCGGACATGTTCCAGGCCCAGTTCACTATCGGCATCCCGGCGGAAATCCACATCGCCGCGCTGCGCGACGACTTCCTGGAACTGTGCGACGGCTTGAACCTCGACGCGATCATGGATCCGGTCAAATTCTGAGGCGAGGCAGTCTTCCGAGCATCGCGCGTTGGCGCCCGCCTGACAAGGGCTGTCATCGGCTGCCGGACAAGCGCTAGTCTGTGCCCGTGACCCTGCCGGAGGGACGTTGCATTGCAGCCAGCGTGTCGATTCATGCCGATCGCTCCGGGCGCCATGACGCCCCTCGTCCAAACCGCGTCACCCCTCGCTTTCCACCAACGATCACGGCGCCGCAGCGCCGTGCAGGATCCGTCATGCCCGATATCGGCAAGAAGCTACCCCCGCTGAAAGGCACCACCGGCGACGGCGGCGAACTGAAGCTCGCCAGCCTCAAGGGCCAGTGGCTCGTGGTGTATTTCTACCCGAAGGACTCGACGCCCGGCTGCACCAATGAGGCCAGGGATTTTCGCGACCTTTACCCGGCCTTCCTCGAACGCCATGCGCAGGTCATCGGCGTGTCGCGCGATTCCGAGAAATCGCACGCCAACTTCGCGGCGAAACAGGAGCTGCCGTTCCCGCTGGTGTCCGATGCCGACGAAACCTGGTGCCGCGCGTTCGACGTGATCCACGAGAAGGTGCTGTACGGCAAGCACCACCTGGGCATCGTGCGCAGCACCTTCCTGGTCGACCCCGACGGGAAGCTGGCGCGCGAATGGCGTGGCGTGAAAGTCCCCGGCCACGCCCAGGCCGTGCTCGACGCCATCCCCACCCGGTGACCATGCCGCCGTTCATGGCTTCCATCCGCCCGTTTCTTCCACCCACCAGCGAGGACACTTCCGCATGACCGGAAGCAAGCGCATCTACGCTCTCGACACCAACGTCCTGCTGCATGACCCGACCTCGCTGTTCCGCTTCGAGGAACACGACGTCTTCATCCCGATGACTGTGCTGGAGGAACTGGACGAAAAAAAGAAGGGCGCCTCGGAAGTCTCGCGCAACGGGCGCCAGGTCAGCCGCTTCCTCAACGAGCTGATCGAACTGGGCAAGCAGCACGACCTCGGCGACGGGCTGGAGCTGAGCAACCCGCAGGGCATCAAGCTCAAGCGCGGCGCCTCGGTGGGTCGGCTGTATTTCCAGCACCGCACCAGCAGCAACGGCCACGCCAAGGCGGACAACCAGATCCTGTCGGCGGTGATCGAACTGCGTGACCAGAACCCCGGCCGCGACGTCATCCTGGTCACCAAGGACATCAACCTCCGGATCAAGGCCAGCATCAACGGCATCGTCGCCGAGGATTACGAGAACGATCGCGCGCTGGACGATTTCTCCCTGCTCTACACCGGCTCCGCCCAGCTGCCGGAAGACTTCTGGGAGCGGCACCCGGAAGTGCGCTCGTGGACCGAACGCGGCCGCACGTTCTACGAAATGAACCGACGCGAGGAGGATGACTGGCACCCCAACCAATGCCTGTACCTGCCCGGCGAAAACGCGGTCGAGCTGCGCGTGCTGCACCTCGACGACGCCAGCGCCACCCTGGTCCTGCTGGACGACCACTCGCACGCGAACCACCACGTGTGGGGCATCGGCGCACGCAACCGCGAGCAGAACTTCGCGCTCAACGTGCTGATGGACCCGGATGTCGATTTCGTCACCCTGCTCGGCAACGCCGGCACCGGCAAGACCCTGCTGGCGCTGGCCGCCGGCCTGGCCCAGGTGATGGACCAGCAGCGCTACCGTGAGATCATCATGACCCGCGCCACCGTCTCGGTGGGCGAGGACATCGGCTTCCTGCCCGGCACCGAAGAGGAAAAGATGACGCCGTGGATGGGCGCGCTGACCGACAACCTCGAAGTGCTCACCAACCCCGAGGACGGCGGCAGCTGGGGCCGCCAGGCCACCAACGACCTGCTCGCCTCGCGCATCAAGATCCGCTCGCTGAACTTCATGCGCGGGCGCACCTTTCTCAACCGCTACCTGATCATCGACGAGGCGCAGAACCTCACCCCGAAGCAGATGAAGACCCTGATCACCCGCGCCGGCCCCGGCACCAAGATCGTCTGCCTCGGCAACGTCGAACAGATCGACACGCCCTACCTCACTGAAACCACCTCCGGCCTCACCTACGCGGTGGACCGTTTCAAGAACTGGGCGCATTCGGCGCACATCACCCTGCGCCGCGGCGAACGTTCGCGACTGGCGGATTTCGCGGCGGAGACACTGTAACGTCAGCGACGTGGTAAGCCGCGGGGCCTGTCGCAAGCCGGCAGGCCCCGCCGCTCCCGCGCCCCGTTCCCCAGCCATGCCCGACTGACGCCGCCTCCATGTCGTTGAAGAATTTCGCCTACCGCCACCGGCTTCCGGTCAAGCGCGCCATCGCATGGCTGGCACGCTCGCTGCCGGCGCCGGCTCGCCGCCGGCTGCTGGCCGTGGCCGAGCGCGTCGCGTTCAGCGTTACCCCGCAATACCAGGGCGAAACGCTGCCGCCGATCTTCACGTACTGGTCGGGGCGTTTCCTGGCGCCGGACGCGCAGCGGCTGGGCATCGGCTCGCCGGAAAGTTTCTTTCTCGACCACATCCGGCGCAGCGCAGCCGGTGCAAACGCACCCGTGCACGTGCTCAGCGTCGGCACCGGCTCATGCGGGATGGAGATCGAGCTTGCCGCACGCCTGCGCGCGGACGGCAGTGCAGTGCACATCACCTGCATGGACTTCAATCCTGCGCTGATGCGCCATGCCGCCACCGCAGCACACGAGCGCGGCGTCGATGCACTGATGACATTCGAGGCGCGCGACTGCAACCTGCCGTTCGCACTGCCCGCGCAGGACGTCATCATCGTCAACCAGTTCTTCCACCACGTCACCGAACTGGAAATCCTCTGCGTATCGCTGCGTCGTTCGCTGGCCGCGCAAGGCGTGCTGCTCAGTTCCGACATCATCGGCCGCAACGGCCACCAACTGTGGCCCGACGTGGAAACCGTGGTGCAGGAAGCGTGGGCGACCCTGCCGGCCGACAAGCGCCATGATCGCCATTTCAATACGACATCGCCGCGCTATTGCCCGATCAACCATGCCGCGTATTCCAACGAAGGCGTGCGCGCGCAGGACATCGTGGCCTGCCTGCTGGCCGAGTTCGACTTCGAGCTGTTCTTCAGCTTCGGCGGCGCCATCATGCCGTTCGTCGAACGGCGGATCGGTTTCAACTTCGACCCGCAGCGGGCCGAGGACCGCGAATGGATCGATCGCATGCAGGCGATCGACGTGGCCGCTCTCGCCGCCAGCCGCTACCCCGCCGCCAACATGATCGCCGCGCTGCGCCACAAGGGCAGTGTCGTACAGCCGGTGTTCGATCCGATCAGCCCGCAGCAGCACGTCGAGCTGACCCGGGAGCAGCAGGCGAAGGCCGCGGCAGCCTCGCGATAACGGCGGCAGCCAAACGAGTAGAATGCCTGTCTGACAGACATCTCACGGTTGCAAGCGCCGACATGCTTCTCACTCCCCGCCTCGTCCTGCTGGCCCTGTTTGCCTTCTTCGCGTTGTGCGTGCTGCTGGTGCACCTGCGCGGCCGCGTGCGGCTGCGTTTCGATCGCCAGTTGGTCGACCACTCGGCGGTGTTCGCGCCGTACAACCTGCTGATGTACGCGTTCTCGGCGGTGCCGGCGCGGCCCATCCTCGACCGCCGCGGCTTTCCGCAGCTGGACCTGCTGCAGGCGAACTGGCAGGTCATTCGCGATGAGGCGACGCACCTGTTCGACGAGGGTTATATCCGCGCCGCCGCGAAGAACAACGACGCCAGCTTCAACAGCTTCTTCAAGCAGGGCTGGAAGCGCTTCTACCTGAAGTGGTACGGCGAGCCGCTGACCTCGGCCGAGGCGCTGTGCCCGCAGACGGTGGCCTTGCTGAAGTCGATCCCCAGCGTGAAGGCGGCGATGTTCGCGCTGCTGCCGCCGGGCAGCAAGCTCAACCCGCACCGCGACCCGTTTGCCGGTTCGCTGCGCTACCACCTGGGCCTGATCACGCCGAACTCGCCGGGCTGCCGCATCTTCGTCGACGGCGAGGAGCACGCCTGGGGCGACGGCAAGGACGTGGTGTTCGACGAGACCTACGTGCACTGGGCCGAGAACACCACCGGGCAGACCCGGGTGATCCTGTTCGCCGATGTCGAGCGCCCGCTGCGCACGCGCTGGATGAGCGCGGTCAACCATCGGGTCGGCGCGTTCATGGGCAAGATCACCGCCTCGCCGAACACCGAGGGCGAAGCGGAGAAGACCGGTTTCGTGAACCGCCTGTTCGCGCTGAGCCAGCGCAGCAAGCATGCCGGCGGCAACCGGTTCAAGGCCGAGTTCAAGCGGCGGCACAAGAAGCTGTACAAGGCCTGCAAGTACGTCGGCATCCTGCTGCTGGTCTGGCTGATCTTCCTGGCACCGTGGCCGCTGCTTCGATAAGTGACGCTCCGCTGAGCGGTCACATCGTGTGATCCCCGCGCGTCCTGTCTGGACGCCGCAATGGAGAACGCCATGGATCCGCACACCGCACTGTTCCAGCAACACCGCCCACGCCTGTTCGGCCTGGCCTACCGCATGCTCGGCACGCCCAGCGACGCCGAGGACGTCCTGCACGACGCCTGGCTGCGCTGGCACACGCAGGATGCCGACGCACTGGACGACCCGGAAGCCTGGCTGGTCACCGTGACCACGCGCATCGCGCTCGATCGCCTGCGCCGGGCCAAGACCGAACGCGCGCACTATCCCGGCCCGTGGCTGCCGGAGCCGCTGGCCGCCGAATCCGAGCAGCCCGAGGCGCAACTGGAGCGCGCTGAAAGCCTCACCCTCACCTTCCTGCTGTTGCTGGAACGATTGAGCGCGGAGGAACGCGCCGCCTTCCTGCTGCGCGAGGTGTTCGATTACAGCCACGCCGAGACGGCCGCGATGCTGGAGATCAGCGAGGACGCCTGCCGCCAGCGCGTGCATCGGGCGAAGCAGCGGCTGCGCGAGGATCGACCGCGCCAGGCGATGCCGGACATCGACACCCAGCGGCGCCTGCTCGAACGCTTCATGCAGGCGCTGCAGCAACCCGACATGCCCACCCTGCGCGCCCTGTTTGCCGAAGATGCCATGAGCGTTTCCGACGGCGGCGGCCTGGCGCGGGCCACCTTGCATCCGCTGCACGGCGCCGAACGGCTGGCCCGGTTGTACATGCAGATCGCGCTGCAGCTGCAGCGGTACGGCGGCGTGCGCCACGAGATCCGCCAGCTCAACGGCGCGCCGGCGCTGCTCGGCTGGCATGGCGACACGCTGATCTCGGCCAGCTGGATCGACGACGACGGCGAGCGCATCACCGCGGTGCACGCCCTGCGCCACCCCGGCAAGCTCGCCCGGCTGGCGGCTGTCACGAAATCGGCGCCACCCACGTCCTTGCACTGAACGGCCACCTTGGCCATCCACCCCACGGAGAACCCCATGCCCCGCTTCAATGCCTACAAACGCCCGGACGCCCTGAAACCGCTGCTCGCCCTGGTCGATTACGTCAGGAGCTGCGGCCTCGAACAGAGCCTGATCGAACTGGTGCAGATGCGTGCCTCGCAGCTCAACGGCTGTGCCTATTGCCTGGACATGCACAGCAAGGACGCCCGCGCCGCCGGCGAGACCGAGCAGCGTCTGTACGTGCTGCAGGCCTGGCGCGAGGCGCCGTTCTACAGTGCGCGCGAGCGTGCCGCGCTGGCCTGGTGCGAGGCGGTGACCCGGCTCGATCCGATCCACGGCGTGCCCGACGAAGTCTACGAAGAGGCTCGCGCCCAGTTCAGCGAGGACGAGCTGATCGACCTCAACATGGTGGTGATCGTGATCAACGGCTGGAACCGCATCGCCATCCCTTCGCGCGCCGAGCCCGGCCACTACAAGCCAGGCAAGCACTGAACGGCCATCGCCATGGCCACGATCAGGCTGTTCCGTCACCCGGACTGCGCGAAATGCGCACGCTACGCGCGGCTGCACCGCCGGCTCGACTGGCTGGGCCGTTTCGAAGATTCCACGGGCGTCTCGCCCGTGGGTCCGCTGCACCTGGGCGAAGTCGTGGTGCAGGACCTGCGCTACGGCACGACCCAGCGAGGCGCGGCTGGGTTCGCCCTGCTGTGCCGGCAGATCCCGGCCTACTGGCCACTGTTGCCGTTGCTGCAAATCCCCGCACTGCGCCGCCGCGTCGAACGCGAGTTCAACGGCTGCGCCGAGTGCCAGCAATGTAGCCTGCACCGCAGCAGCGATGCAGGCGAAAGCCCAGAACACACAAGCCAGGCTGGGGATCACCCGTGATGGCATCGTGGATTTCAGCGGTCGCGTGGCGCAGCCCGGGAGCCTAACCGCTCGACCGGCGTCGATCCAACAAAAAAGCCGCGGAGCGACCGCGGCCTTTTTGGCGACCAGCGTGCCCGGATCAGGCCGCGAGGCGCTTCACGATCGCGTCGGCGAAGCTGCTGGTGCTGCCCTTGCCGCCCAGGTCCGGCGTCACGCTGTCGCGGTCGTTCGTCATGGTGTCGCGGATCGCCTGGCGCAGCCGGTCGCCCTTGGCCACCATGTCCAGGTAGTCGAGCATGTCGGCCGCGGCCAGCAGCAGCGCGCAGGGGTTGGCGATGCCCTTGCCGGCGATGTCCGGCGCCGAACCGTGCACGGCCTCGAAGATCGCCGCGTTGGCGCCGATGTTGTCGCCCGGCGCCAGGCCGAGGCCGCCGACCAGGCCGGCGCACAGGTCCGACAGGATGTCGCCGAACAGGTTGGTGGTGACGATCACGTCGAACTGCTCGGGCTTCATCACCAGCTGCATGCAGGTGTTGTCCACGATCATCTCGTTGAACTCGATCTGCGGGTATTCCTTCGCGATCTCGCGCGCCACGTTGAGGAACAGGCCCGAGCTGGTCTTCAGGATGTTCGCCTTGTGCACCGCGGTGACCTTCTTGCGGCCCTTCTTCACCGCCAGCTCGAACGCGTAGCGCACGATGCGGCTGCTGCCCTTACGCGTGTTGCGCGCGACCGACTCGGCGATCTCGCCGTCGGCGGACAGGGTCTGCCCCTCGGAGCGGTACGCGCCCTCGGTGTTCTCGCGCACGGTGATGATGTCGATGTTCTCGTAGCGAGACTTGGTGCCCGGGAAGCTCACCGCCGGACGTACGTTCGCATACAGGTCGAAGTGCCGGCGCAGGGTCACGTTGACCGAGGTGAAGCCGCCGCCGATCGGCGTGGTCAGCGGGCCTTTCAGGGCAACCTTGTGCTCGGCGATCTTGTCCAGCGTGGCCTTGGGCAGCAGGTCGCCGTGCTTGTCCAGCGCGACCATGCCGGCGTCGACGAAGTCATAGGAAAGGCCGCAATCCAGCGCGTCGAGCACGCGCAGCGTGGCGGTCATGATCTCCGGGCCGATGCCGTCGCCGGGGATCACGGCAATCGTCTTGCTCATGGGGGGAACTCCTTGAAACGAAAACTACGGGCGGCACGTGCGCATGGGGATGAGCACGTGCCGAAACCGGTCAATTATCGCCGATAAGCCCCCGCGCGAACAGGGCGGGCGCCCCGCAAGACGTTGAAAATACTCGCACGCAGCATTGCAAAAAGCCGCAGGCGTCGCTCAGGCGTGGTCGGCGCATTCCGGCGCGGCGGACTCGCCGGCTTCCAGCTTGTCGAGAAAATCCACCGCGCGGCGCAGATGCGGGATCACGATCGAGCCGCCCACCACCAGACCCACGCTGAATACCTCGAAGAACTCGTCGCGCTGCACGCCGGCGTCCTTGCACTGGGCCACGTGGTAGCTGATGCAGTCGTCGCAGCGCAGCACCATCGAGGCGACCAGGCCCAGCATCTCCTTGGTCTTCACGTCCAGCGCGCCGGCCTTGTAGGTCTGCGTGTCCAGCGCGAAAAAGCGCCGCACGACCTGGTTGTCCTCGGCCAGGATGCGCTCGTTCATGCGCTGGCGGAACGCGGTGAATTCGGCAAGTTTGTCGCTCATGCCGCCTGCTCCAGCAGCTCGGCCAACTTGCCGCTGCGGTCGGCGGCAACGAGGTCGTCGTAGCCGCCCACGTGCCGGTCGTTGATGAAGATCTGCGGCACCGTGCGGCGGCCGCCGCTGCGCGCCAGCATCGCGTCGCGCTGTGTCGCGTCGGTGTCGACGCGCACTTCGGTCCACTCCAGCCCCTTGGACTTGAGCAGGTTCTTGGCCGCCACGCAGTACGGGCACACCGCGGTGGAATAGACCTCGATCTTGGACATCACAACACTCCGCAACTAGGGAAAGGCCGTCACTAAATGGGGTCGCGCGCCGGCAGCTCAAGCGGAACCGACACGGCGGACCACGGTCACAATGCTATTGTCACTCACCTTATGAGCATGGCACCACGACCACTCGCACCGCGCCTGCTGACGGCGCTGATCACCGCCGGGCTGGCTTGCGCCGCCGGCGCCCAGCAGGACGTGCGCCTGCCCGACCTGGGCAGTTCGGCGAACGCGCTGATCTCGCCGCAGGAAGCGCAGGATTACGGCGCCTCCATGCTGCGCCAGATGCGTGCGCTGGACATGGTGGTGGACGACCCGCTGCTGGACGACTACATCAACGACCTCGGCTACCGGCTGGCCGCCAGCAGCGACAAGCCGAAGGAACACTTCGCGTTCTTCGTCGTCAAGGACCAGGAAATCAACGCGTTCGCCGCACCCGGCGGCTACATCGCGGTGAACGCCGGGCTGATGACGATCACCCGCGACGAAAGCGAGCTGGCCGGCGTGGTCGCACACGAAATCGGCCACATCACGCAGAACCACCTGCAGCGCGCGTTCGAGGATTCGAAGAAGGACGCGCCGCTGATGGCGCTGGTGCTGCTGGGCGCGATCGCCGCCGGTGCCGGCAGCGGCAGCGGCGACGCGCCGATGGCGGTGCTGGCCGGCGGCCAGGGCCTGATCGCGCAAAAGTCGATCAACTTCACCCGCAAGGACGAGATCGAGGCCGACCGCGTCGGCATCCAGACGCTGGCCAAGGCCGGCTTCGACCCGAACGCGATGGCCGGCTTCTTCCAGCGCATGCAGGACGTCATGAGCGCCGGCGCCGGTGGCGAGGATGTGCCGGCCCTGCTGCAGACGCACCCGGTGACGACGATGCGGATCAGCGACGCGAAGGCGCGCGCCGGCGCGCTGATCGCCGCGCAGAAGCTGCGCCCCGCCGGCACCATCATGGACAAGCTGCAGTGGGAGAAAAACACCGCGCCGATCGCGTTCGTGAAAGACCCCACGACGTTGTTCCAGCCGCCCGCCCGCGGCCACCTGGACAGCTACGCCCTGATGCGCGAGCGCGTGCGCGTGTTGGCCGGCGATGCGACCAAGCTGGCCACCTACTACAGCGCCAGCCTGCAGTCCCGGCAGGATTTCGACACGCCGCCGAACCGCTACGGCTACGCGCTGGCGCTCACCCGCAGCGGCCGCGGCGCCACGGCGATCGAACAACTGCAGCCGTTGCTGCAATCCCACCCGGAAAACCTGATCCTGAAACTGGCGCTGGCCGACGCCCGCCTGCAGGCCGGGCAGCGCGCCGCGGCGCTGACGATCTACAGCGAGCTCAATACCCAGTCCCCACGCAATCGCGCCGTCGCGCTCGCCTACGCCAAGGCACTCACCGCCGGCGGCGACCAGGAGCAGGCCCATCTTGCCGCCAACCTGCTGCGGCCGCTGCTGGACAATGCCAGCGAGCCGGAGATCTACAGCACCTACGCCCGCGCCAGCGACAAGGCCGGCGACAGCGTGCGCGCCGGCGAGGCCTTCGCCGACGCCAGCTACTATTCCGGCCGTCCGTACGACGCGATGGAACAGCTCAAGCGGCTGCTCAAGCGCGACGACCTGGACTACTACGCGCGGGTGCGCATCCAGGCGCGCATCGCCGAGCTGACCCCGCTGGTGCTGGAACTGCACAAGCGCAAGATCAAGACCGAAGACAGCCCGGACAGCGGCTCCCGGCAGTAGGCACACCACTGTCATCGACACGTAACATCCATCCGCTGCAATATGCCCGTCACAAGCCAAGGCAGACCACGGCGTGCACAAACGCATCCTGATCGTTGAAGACGAGACCTCGATTCGCGAAATGATCGCCTTTGCCCTGCGCAAGGCCGGCATGGACGCGATGCAGGCCGCCGATGCCCGTGCCGCCCAGCTGGCGCTCGCCGAACAGGTGCCCGACCTGATCCTGCTGGACTGGATGCTGCCGGGCATGAGCGGCCTCGAACTGGCCCGGCGCCTGCGCAAGGAAGAGCTCAGCCGCGAGATCCCGATCATCATGCTCACCGCACGCGGCGAGGAGATGGATCGCGTCAACGGCCTCGAAGCCGGCGTCGACGACTACGTGGTGAAACCCTTTTCCACCCGCGAGCTGGTCGCCCGGATCAAGGCCGTACTGCGGCGCAGCCAGGGCGACGACGGCTCCGGCGTGGTCGAACTGGGCGGCCTGCGCATCGACGGCCCGGCACACCGGGTGTTCGCCGGCGACGAGCCGGTGCCGATCGGCCCCACCGAATACCGTCTGCTGTACTTCTTCATGACCCATGCCGAACGCGTCTACTCGCGCACGCAGCTGCTCGACCACGTCTGGGGCGGCAGCGTGTACGTGGAAGAGCGCACCGTCGATGTGCATATCCGCCGCCTGCGCAAGACACTGGAGCCGTGGAAGCTGGACGAGCTGGTGCAGACCGTGCGCGGCACCGGCTACCGCTTCTCGACCAGCACCTGAGCCGGCGCGGGCAAGCTTGCGGTCTTCGCGGCTTTTGCCGATGCTGGCTCGCCCTCCACACTCCGGCGCCAGCATGACCCCGCCCAGCACGTCTTCCTGGAAACTGCCCGCGGCACTCGCCGCGGCGCTGTGCGCCGGCGCCGTGCTGGGCTGGCTTGCCGGTGGGCGCGTGGCCGCAGGCGTCGCCTTGGTCGCCGTGGTCGAAGTCGTCTTGCTGCTGACCCGGATCCGTCATCAAGCGCGGGCCATGATGACTGCATCGACTGCCGGCAGCCCTCTCCAGCATGACCGTTTCATGACGCGTTCCCGCCGCCTTGCCTCCTCCCTGCGCGATCTTCGCAACGTTGCCGGCCAGTTGCCGGATGCGGTGGTGCTGCTCGACCGGCAGCAGCAGATCCGCTGGTTCAACCATGCCGCCGAGAACCTGCTCGGGCTGCGCCGCCCGGATGATCGCGGCGCGGCGCTGCAGCAGCGGCTGGCCGGCTCGGAGCTGGCCACCTGGCTGCGCGACGGCGCGCGCGAGCCGCTCGCCGATGTCACCGCCCCCGGCCGGGCGGACAGCCAGCTCAACGTCAGCCTGCTGCCGTTCGGCGATCAGGAGCAGTTGCTGCTGGCGCACGACATCAGCCATCTGAACCGGCTCGAACAGGTGCGCCGCGACTTCGTGGCGAACGTGTCGCACGAGTTGCGCACGCCGTTGACGGTGATCCATGGCTACCTCGAACTGCTCGACCCGGAGGACGTGCCCGAGCTGGCGGCGGTGCTGGGCGAGATGCGCACGCAGTCGAAACGGATGGGCCAGATCGTGGAAGACCTGCTGACCCTGTCGCGGCTGGAAACCCAGCACGAAGTGATCGACGAACGCGTGCCGATGGCGGCGCTGCTGGCCACCGTGCGCAAGGAAGCCGAGGCGCTCAGCCAGGGCCGCCATCGCATCGTGCTGGAATCCACCGCCGAGGCGGACCTGCTCGGCTCGCCGAAGGACTTGCACAGCGCGCTGTCGAACCTGGCCAGCAACGCGGTGCGCTACACCCCGGCCGGCGGCAGCATCACGATCCGCTGGCAGCGCGTACCCGACGGCGCGGTGTATTCGGTCAGCGACACCGGCTTCGGCATTCCGGCCTCGCACCTGGCCCGGCTCACCGAACGCTTCTACCGGGTCTCCTCCAGCCGCTCGCGCGACAGCGGCGGCACCGGCCTGGGCCTGTCGATCGTCAAGCACGTGCTGAACCTGCACCGGGCACAACTGCGCATCGAGAGCGCACCGGGTGTCGGCTCCACCTTCTCCTGCCATTTCGGCGCGGCCCGCCTGCTCACTCCCGGCAGCGGCGACGAAAGCTGAAAGCCGCGGCGGCGCGGCATGCAATGGCCCGGGGCATGCGCCAGAATGCGGCATGGCCCAGCCTTCTCCCACATCACCCGCATCGCCCGACGCCACCGACCTGACCACCCCCGGCCTTTACCTCAGCCGCGAGCTGGCCGCGCTGGAGTTCAACTTCCGCGTACTGGCGATGGCTCGCGAGACCGCCGTGCCGCTGCTGGAGCGGCTGCGCTACCTGAGCATCGTGGCGAACAACCTCGACGAGTTCTTCGAGGTGCGCGTGGCGATGCTCAAGCATCACCACGCCTACGGCTCGGCCGCCCCGGGACCGGACGGCATTCCTTCCGGCGAGCTGCTGGCGCGTATCCGCAGCCGCGTGCTGGATCTGGTCGCCGAGGTCTACGCCGCCTGGCAGGAACAGATCGGCCCGCAACTCGACGCCGAGCAGATCCACATCCTCACCCGCAAGCGCTGGAACCCGCGCCAGCACCGCTGGCTGCGCGGCTACTTCGAGCACGAGGTGCTGCCCGTATTGTCGCCGCTGGGACTGGACCCGGCGCACCCGTTCCCGCGCATCCTCAACAAGACGCTGAACATCGCGGTGGTGCTGCGCGGCCGCGACGCGTTCGGCCACGAGGGTCACATGGCGCTGGTGCGCGCGCCGCGTTCGCTGCCGCGGATCATCCGCGTGCCGGCCGAGGTCAGCGGCCCGGGCGAGCATTTCGTGTTCCTCGCCGAACTGCTGCAGGCCTTCGTCGACCTGATGTTCCCCGGCCTCAAGGTGGTCGGCTCGTACCAGTTCCGGGTCACCCGCAACAGCGAGCTGATCGTCGAGGAGGCCGAGGTGGAGAACCTCGCGCTCGCCCTCAGCGAGGAGCTGGTCGGGCGCGGCTATGCGCGCCCGGTGCGGCTGGAGATCGCCAACGATTGCCCGCAGGCGATCACCGCGATGCTGACGCAGAACTTCCAGTTGGATGACGCCGACGTGTACCGCTGCGACGGCCCGGTCAACATCATCCGCGCGGGCCTGATCTACGACTGGCTGGACCGGCCGGAACTGAAGTTTCCGCGCTTCAACCCGCAGCTGCCGCCGGCGCTCGAAAGCGGGCGCAACAAGTTCGACCTGATCGGCCAGCGCGACGTGCTGCTGCACCACCCGTACCAGAGCTTCGCCGCGGTGATCGACCTGCTGCGTCAGGCCACCGCCGACCCGCAGGTGCTGGCGATCAAGCAGACCCTGTACCGCGCCGGCGAGGACACGCCGCTGGTCGATTTGCTGGTCGAGGCGGCGCGCAACGGCAAGGACGTCACCGTGGTGATCGAGTTGCGCGCGCGTTTCGACGAGGAGGCCAACATCCGCCTGGCCACGCGCCTGCAGGAGGCCGGCGTGCAGGTGGTCTACGGCGTGGTCGGCTACAAGACCCACGCCAAGATGATGCTGATCGTGCGCCGCGAGGGCGACACGCTGCGCCGCTACGTGCACCTGTCCACCGGCAACTACCACCAGGCCAACAGCCGGATGTACACCGACATCGGCCTGATGACGGCGAACCCGGAGATCGGCGAAGACCTGCACAAGGTGTTCCAGCAGTTGTCCGGCCTGGGTCCGATCATCGAGCTGAAACGGCTGCTGCATTCGCCGTTCACGCTGTACCCCAGCGTGCTGGCGAAGATCGAGCGCGAGACCGCGCACGCGCAGGCCGGCCGCCCCGCGCGCATCGTCGCCAAGCTCAACGCGTTGAACGAGGCGCGCGTGATCGAAGCGCTGTACCGCGCCTCGCAGGCCGGCGTGGAGATCGACCTGATCGTGCGCGGCGCGTGCACCCTGCGCCCCGGCCTGCCCGGCATTTCCGAGCGCATCCGCGTGCGCTCGATCGTGGGGCGCTTCCTCGAGCACAGCCGGGTGTACTGGTTCGCCAACGACGGCGACCCCGATATCTACTGCGCCAGCGCCGACTGGATGGAGCGCAACCTGATGCGGCGGATCGAGGTGGCGTTCCCGATCCTCGACCCCGAACTGGCCGCGCGCGTGTTCGAGGAAACCCTGGCCAACGGCCTGGCCGACAACACCCAGGCCTGGCTGCTCGGCAGCGACGGCCGCTACGTGCGCGCCGAGCCCGGCGACAACCCGCCGTACAGCGCGCAGTCGGGCCTGCTCGAACGCTACCGCCAATGAACCGGACGATCCGCATGAGCCGCCGTTTTCTTCCGTTCGCGCATGCATGCGAGAATCCGCGCTTTGCCGTCGCCGGAGCCCGGGCGTGAGTCCAGCCGAACAGACACCGATCCGCGACGGCGAACTGATCGCCGCCGTGGACATGGGCTCGAACAGCTTCCACATGGTGGTGGCGCGCATGGAACACGGCGAGCCGCGCGTGATCGACCGCCTGCGCGATACCGTGCGGATGGCCGCCGGCCTGCGCGCCGACGGTACCCTGGACGCCGAACGGCGCGCCCGTGCGATGGCCTGCCTGGCCCGTTTCGGCCAGCGCATCGCCGGCCTGCCATCGATGCGGGTGCGCGCGGTGGCCACCAACACGGTGCGCCGGCTGGCTTCGCCGCAGACTTTCCTGACCACCGCCGAGGCCGCGCTCGGCCATCCGATCGAGGTGGTCTCCGGGCGCGAGGAAGGCCGCCTGATCTTCCTCGGTGCGGCGCACGACCTGCCTGCTTCGCGCGAGCCGCGGCTGGTGATCGACGTCGGCGGCGGCAGCACCGAGTTCATTATCGGCCGCGGGCTGGCGCCGCTGCACACCGAGAGCGTGCAGGCCGGCTGCATCGCCTCGACGTTGCGCTTCTTCCCCGGCGGCAAGCTCACCCGCAAGCGCTGGCAGCGCGCGCGCAGCGAGATCGGCGTGCTGCTGCAGCAGTTCGCCGAGGACTTCCGCGAGTCGGGCTGGCAGGATGCCTATGGCTCCTCCGGCACCGCCAAGTCGATCGGCGCGGTGGTGCAAGCGATGAAATTCTCCGACGACGGCATCACCCCGGCCTCGCTCGCCGCGCTGCGCGACGTGCTGATCGAGCAAGGCCAGATCGGCACGCTGAAGCTGCCCGGCCTGATCGAGGACCGCGCGCCGGTGATCGCCGGCGGCGTGGTGATCTTCGAGGCGGCCTTCGCCGCGCTCGGCATCGAGCGGCTGCGCGTGTGCGAAAGCTCGATGCGCGAAGGCCTGCTGTGGGACCTGCTCGGCCGCGCCGGCGGCAGCGATCCGCGCACCGCCAGCATCGACGCGCTGGCCACCCGCTACGGCGTGGATCGCGCCCAGGCGCGCCGGGTCGAGTCGACCGCATTGATGCTGTTCGACCAGGTCGCGCGCGCCTGGAAACTGGACGCCGAGGCCCGCGAGTGGCTGTCGTGGGCCTCGCGCGTGCACGAGATCGGCCTGGCCATCGCGCACAGCCAGCATCACCATCATGGCGCCTACATCCTGCGCCACGCCGACCTGGCCGGCTTCTCGCGGCAGGAACAGCAGCTGCTGGCCGCCGTGGTCGAAATGCACCGGCGCAAGCCGGACAAGGCGGTGCTCGCCACCTTGCCGCAGCGCTATCGCCAGCTGGCCCGCTACACCACCGCGCTGCTGCGCCTGGCGGTGCTGTTCCGCCGCGCACGCCGGGCCGAGTCGCTGCCGCAAATGAAGCTCACCGCCAGCAGCAAATCACTGCGACTCACCCTGCCGCTGGTCTGGTTCGAGCAGCACCCGCTCAGCGAGGCCGATCTGCAGCAGGAACAATCGCCGATGGCTGAGTTGGGCGTCAAGCTGGACATCTCCAGCAGCTGAGCGCGCCGACAAACCAGGTTCCGCCGCGGCCGCGTATCATGTCCGGACGCCCAAACAGCCTTGATGCCCATGTTGAAATTCCTGCTCGCCACGCTGCTCCTGATCCTGCCGCCGACGCTGGCGGCACAGACCGCCAAACCGACGCCGGCCGCCACGCCATCGCCGCAGGTCGTGCTGCGCACCTCGCAAGGCGACATCACGCTGGAGCTGTACCCGGACAAGTCGCCGAAGAGCGTGGCCAACTTCCTGCAATACGTACGCGACGGTTTCTACGACGGCACCCTGTTGCACCGTGCCATCCCCGGCTACCTGGTGCAGGGCGGCCTGTACACCCGCGACCTGCAACCCAAGCGCACGCGATCGGCCGTCGCCAGCGAGGCGGACAACGGCCTGTCCAACCTGCGCGGCACCGTCGCCGTCGCCCGCGGCGCCGACCCGAATTCCGGCACCGCGCAGTTCTTCTTCAACCTGGTCGACAACCGCCGGCTGGATTTCGTCGGCAACCAGAGCGGGCTGACCTGGGGCTATACCGTGTTCGGCAAGGTGACCAAGGGCATGGACGTGGTCGACAAGGTCGCCGCATTGCCCACCCGCGCACTCGGCCCGTTCGCCGGTGACGTGCCGAACCCGCTGGTGCTGATCGAAAGCGCCCGCGTGATCGGCGAGGAAGCCCCGGCCCCCGCCGCCAGTGCGGCAGCGCCGGCCACGGCTGCGTCGGCGCCGACCAGGCCCGCCGCCAAACCAGGCAGGAAAGCCGCCAAACCAGCCGACAAGGGCTGACGTCGCGATGGCCACCTTGTTCATCGCCGACCTGCACCTGGACCCCAGCCGCCCGCAGATCACCGATCTGTTCGAACGCTACCTGGCCGACGATGAAGTCCGCCACGCCGGCGCGCTGTACATTCTCGGCGACCTGGTCGAGGCCTGGATCGGCGACGACGACGACGCGGAGTTGCCCGCGCGCATCGCCGCCGCCACCCGTACCGTGCGCGACGCCGGCGTGCCGGTATACTTCATGGCCGGCAACCGCGACTTCCTGCTCGGCCCGGCGTTCGCCGCACGCGCCGGCCTGACCCTGCTCGACGACGGCACCGTGCACGACATCCACGGCTGCCGCACCCTGCTGATGCACGGCGACGTGCTGTGCACCGACGACATCGCCTACCAGGCAGTGCGCAAACAGGTACGCACGCCCGAGTGGCAGGCGCAGATTCTGGCGATGCCGCTGCAGGCGCGCCGCGCGTTCGCCGCCAAGGCGCGCGAGGACAGCAAGGCGCACACCGGCAACACGATGGAAAGCATCATGGACGTCAACGCCGACGCCGTGGCCGAAGCCGTGCGCAAGGCGGGTGTGACCCGGCTGATCCACGGGCATACGCACCGCCCGGCCGTGCACGATTTCCAGCTCGACGGCGCGCCCGCGCAACGGATCGTGCTGGGCGACTGGTACGAGCAGGGCTCGGTGCTGCGGGTGGATGCGGACGGCGTCGAACTGCGCGGGCTGGCAGTGAAATGAAGCGCCTCGCGCAGGACAACCTGGGCATGGTGACCGGATGAGTGCATCGCCTGGCCTGCTCGGCGATACGGCGGCTCGCGACTACTCGCACAAGCTGCGGCTGTTCAATGCATTCGCGGAACCCGAACTTCACCGGGTCATCGCCAGCCTGGAGCTGAAACCCGGGGCGCGCGTTCTCGACGCGGGATGCGGCACCGGCGAGGTGCTGCGCTGGTTCGCCGACGAAGTGGGGCCTGATGGCGCCATCGTCGGGATCGACCTGGCGACGGCGCACGCGGCAGCCGCCCGCGCGAGCGCCCCGCCGACGGCGCTGGTGCTGCAGGCGGATCTGCTGAAGACGCCGCTGCGCAGCGAGAGCCTCGATCTGATCTGGTGCATGAACACGATCAACCACCTGCACGACCCGGTCGCCGGGGCGCGGCAGCTGGCCTCCCTGCTGCGTCCCGCCGGTCGTATCGCGCTGTGCCAAAGCTCGGTGCTGCCCGACATGTACTTTGCCTGGGACGCGAGGCTCGAACGCGTAGTCAACGAGGCGGTGCGCCAGTACTACCGTGATCGTTACGGCGTCAGCGAACGGGATCTGGCAGCGGTCCGATCCATGGTCGGCGTGTTGCGCCAGGCGCAGTTGCGCAACGTCAGTGCGCAGACGTTCGTGATCGAACGCGTCGCCCCTCTCGGAGCGGCGGACGAGGCTTATCTTGTCGAGGCCATTTTCCGCAACACCTGGGGAGCGCGGCTGCAGCCGTACCTGTCAGGCGACGACTACGACGAGCTCACGCGTCTTTGCGATCCGCAGCACCCGCAGTTCGCGCTGCGTCGAGCGGATTTCCACTTCGTGCAGACTTTTACGGTGGTGGTTGGGGAGCGGTGAGGCTGGTAATACGCAAAACGCCGCTTCGATGAAGTGCGCGATAGCGTGAAGTCCGCAGGGGATTGTTCGGCCCATCCATGGGCCTCACCCCTCCGCGCTGGCGCGCTCCAGGGCCAGCCTGCGGCTGTCCGAATTTGTTCCTGACAAATTCGTCGAACCCACTAGGGTTCGTCCACCACCTCTCTCCGCCAGATACGCAAAACGCCCCTTCGATGAGGTGCGCGATAGCGTGAAGTCCGCGGGGGATTGTTCGGCCCATCCATGGGCCGAACCCCTCCGCGCTGACGCGCTGCGGGGCCAGCCTGCGGCTGTCCGAATTCGCTCCTGGCGAATTCGTCGAACCCGTCAGGGTTCGTCCACCACCTCTCTCCGCCAGATACGCAAAACGCCCCTTGCGGGGCGCTTTGCGTATCTGGCGGAGAGAGAGGGATTCGAACCCTCGATAAGGTTTTTGACCCTATACTCCCTTAGCAGGGGAGCCCCTTCGGCCACTCGGGCATCTCTCCGGGGTTTTCTTCGCATTGCTGCGGAGCCGGCAAGGATACCGACCGACGCGGACGAGGTAAAGCCTTAATTCACGCGATCAATGCTCGGCGGAATCGTCGGGCGCGGCGCCACCGGCATCGTGCTCGCCTTTGATCCGCTGATAGATCTCTTCGCGATGGACGGCCACGGTTTTCGGTGCATTGATGCCGATGCGCACCTGGTTGCCTTTCACGCCAAGAACGGTAACGGTCACCTCGTCGCCGATCATCAGGGTTTCACCGACCCTGCGGGTCAGAATCAACATGATTGCTACTCCATAAATGCTGTTGGTCACAGGCCTGCGGATTGACGGTGCCTCACCCCTGAGCGTCCGTCCGTCCACAGTTCGACGATTGATCCGCCGAAGGCCCTACCGCCTTCCCGGCTCACAGCCAAAACACTCCTGAGCGTCCTGACTGGCGACACCACCGTTACCGATTGCGCCGACACTTGGTCGATAGTAACTGAGCCTGATTCTTCTGTGCAATGCGCCCGAACCGCTACAAACGTAGCGTTCAGCTTGCGCCGACGCAGGTTACTGGGCCGAAATCCAATCCGGCAATGCCGACAGGATGACGGGCAGGTTCGGCGCATCCGTTCCACCGCCCTGGGCCATGTCCGGCCGCCCGCCGCCCTTGCCGTCGATCTGCGCGGCGACGTGCGCCACCACGCTGCCGGCCTTGACCCTACCCAGCGCCTTGCCGTGCACGCCGGCGATCAGCGAGACACGGCCATCGGCCGCACCGGCCAGCAGGATCACGCAGTCGCCAAGCTGCTGCTTGAGCTGGTCCACGCTGTCGCGCAGCGACTTCGCGTCGAGCCCTTCCAGCCGCGCCGCCACCACCTTGATGCCATCGACATCCTTCGCGGCCCCCGCCAGGTCGGCGGTGGCCGAACCGGCCGCCTTGCTGCGCAGCGATTCAAGCTCGCGCTCGAGCTTTTTCTGGCGGTCGAAAAGCTGGCGCAGCTTTTCCACCGCCTCGTCGCCGCTGCTGGAAAGCAGTTGCGAGAACTCGGTCAGGCGACGCTCCTCGTCGGCTACCCAGGTCAGCGCGCCGGCACCGGTGACCGCCTCGATGCGGCGCACGCCGGAAGCCACGCCGGCCTCGCTGACGATCTTGAACAAGCCGATGTCGCCGGTGCGCCCGACATGGGTGCCACCGCACAACTCGGTGGAGAAGTCGCCCATCCTCAGCACGCGCACTTCGTCGCCGTACTTCTCGCCGAACAGCGCCATCGCGCCGAACTCGATCGCTTGGTCGTAGCCCATGTTGTGCACTTCGGCGACCGCGTTGCGGCGCACCTCGGTGTTCACCAGCGCCTCGACCCGGGCCAGTTCGTCATGACTCATCGGCTTGAAGTGCGAAAAATCGAAACGCAGCCGTTCCGGCGCTACCAGCGAGCCCTTCTGCGCGACATGGTCGCCCAGCACCTTGCGCAGCGCCGCATGCAGCAGATGAGTGGCCGAATGGTTGAGCACGATCGCCTGGCGCCGCGATGCATCCACCTGAGTCTCGACCACGTCACCGGTACGCAACGGCTGCCCACCACGCCAGCGGCCGGCATGGCCGAAGAACACGCCACCCATCTTCAACGTATCGCCGACCTCGAAGCGGCCGGCCGCGTTGGACAGCGCGCCGGTGTCGCCGACCTGGCCGCCGGACTCGGCGTAGAACGGTGTGCGATCGAGGATCAGCAGGCCCTCCTCGCCTTCGCCCAGCTGATCGACCTGCTTGCCGCCGCGCACGATGCCGAGCACCTTGCTGCCTTCACTCTGCAGCGCCTCGTAGCCGAGGAAAACCGTGGGCTTGAGCTGGCTAGCCAGCTCGGCCGGCATCTGCCCCTTGGCCTCGAACTTGCCGGCGGCGCGGGCGCGCTCGCGCTGTTCGTTCATGGCCTGCTCGAAGCCGTCCATGTCTACCTCGAGGCCGCGCTCGCGCGCGATGTCGGCGGTGAGGTCGACCGGAAAGCCGTAGGTGTCGTACAGGCGGAAGGCATCCACGCCTGGGATGGTCTTGCCCGACTTCGCCGCGACTTCGTCGAACAGGCGCATGCCGTGTTCCAGCGTCTCGCCGAAACGATGCTCCTCGGTACGCAGCGCGTCTTCGACGAACGCCTGCTTCGCCGGCAGCTCGGGATAGGCCGCGCCCATTTCCTCGACCAGCGGCTGCACCATCTTCCAGAAGAAATCGCCGCGCACGCCGAGCATCCAGCCGTGCCGCAAGGCGCGGCGGATGATCCGGCGCAGCACGTAGCCGCGCCCCTCGTTGGACGGCAACACGCCGTCGACGATCAGGAAGGCGCAGGCGCGGATATGGTCGGCGATTACGCGCAGCGACTTGTTGGCCAGGTCCTTCGTGCCGGTCAGCTCACTGGCGACGCGGATCAGGTGCGCGAACAGGTCGATCTCGTAGTTCGAATGCTTGTGCTGCAGCACCGCGGCGAGACGCTCCAGGCCCATGCCGGTGTCCACGCACGGCGCCGGCAGCGGGCTCAGCGTGCCGTCGGGCGCGCGGTCGAACTGCATGAACACCAGATTCCAGATCTCGATGTAGCGGTCGCCGTCCTCGTCCGGCGAACCGGGCGGACCGCCGGCAATCTCCGCGCCGTGATCGTAGAAGATCTCGGTGCACGGACCGCACGGACCGGTGTCGGCCATCTGCCAGAAATTGTCGGACGCATACGGCGCGCCCTTGTTGTCGCCAATGCGCACGATGCGTTCGGCCGGCACGCCGACCTGCTTGTTCCAGATGTCGAAGGCTTCGTCGTCGGTGTGATAGACGGTGACCCACAGCTTGTCCGCCGGCAGCTTGAAGACTTCAGTCAGCAGCTCCCATGCGTAGGCAATCGCGTCGCGCTTGAAATAGTCGCCGAACGACCAGTTGCCCAGCATCTCGAAAAACGTGTGATGGCGCGCGGTATAGCCCACGGCGTCCAGATCGTTGTGCTTGCCGCCGGCGCGCAGGCAGCGCTGCACGTCGGCTGCGCGCACGTAGGGCAGCTTCTCGCTGCCGAGGAACACGTTCTTGAACTGCACCATGCCCGAGTTGGTGAACAGCAGGGTCGGGTCGCTGGCCGGCACCAGCGAGCTGGACGGCACGATGGTGTGGTCCTTGGAGCGGAAGTAGTCGAGGAAGGCGGAGCGGATGTCGGAGGTTTTCATGCGGATCAAAGGTGGCAGGCGATAAAGGCCACGCCGCGGCCAGGCCACCCGACCCGTCAACCCATCATTTGCGGATGATGGATTTCAGGAAATATCGTCGGCTTCGTCCACATCGGCGTGGGTAACACTTCGTACTGTGGCGGCGGCAAAGCCGCGGCGCAAGAGGAATTGCGCCCGCCGGGTACGTTCGGCGGGGTCTGCCGTGCCCGCGCCACCGTAGCGGCGACGCAGTTGGGCGGCGGCCGAAGCGGCCCAGTCGACCTCGGCTTCGTCCAGCAGCTCGCGGATGCGTGCGTCGGCCAGGCCGTGGCTTTTCAGCTCCACGCGCAGGCGCAGCGGGCCGTAGCCCTGAGCGATCCGGCTGCGCAGCAGCACCTCGGCGAAGCGGTCGTCGTCCTGGTAATGCTGCTCGCCGAGCCGGTCCAGCGCGGCGGCGGCTTCGTCGCCCTCGTAACCGCCCTGGCGCAGCTTGGTCTTCAGCTCCTTGCGCGAATGCTCGCGACGCGCCAGCAAGCCCAGCGCCTTGTCGTACGCGCTGCGCTTCGGCCTGGCCGGATCGTCCTTGCCGGGCGGGCGTTTCATGACCACGCAAACGGACATGGCCCGGGCAAGCCGGGCCATGTCTTCCGCCGGGGAACGCCAACGATCACCGCTCAGACTTCCTCGAGCGCCTCTTCCGGCGCGGCAGGGGCCGGCTTGCCGACCGGCACCAGCAGGCGCTCGCGCAGCTGCTTGTCGATCTCGTTGGCGATCGCCGGGTTGTCGCGCAGGAACTGGCGCACGTTCTCCTTGCCCTGGCCGATGCGGTCGCCGTTGTAGCTGTACCAGGCGCCGGACTTGTCGATCAGGTTCTGCGCCACGCCCAGTTCGATGATCTCGCCCTCACGCGAGGTGCCCTCGCCGTACAGGATTTCGAACTCGCACTGGCGGAACGGCGGCGCCACCTTGTTCTTGACCACCTTGACGCGGGTTTCCGAGCCGATGATCTCGTCGCCCTTCTTCACCGCGCCGATGCGGCGGATGTCCAGGCGAACCGAGGCGTAGAACTTCAGCGCGTTGCCGCCGGTGGTGGTCTCGGGGCTGCCGAACATCACGCCGATCTTCATGCGGATCTGGTTGATGAAGATCACCAGGGTGCCGGACTTCTTGATGTTGGCGGTGAGCTTGCGCAGCGCCTGGCTCATCAGGCGGGCGTGCAGGCCGACATGGGAGTCGCCCATCTCGCCCTCGATTTCCGCCTTCGGGGTCAGCGCGGCGACCGAGTCGACCACGACCATGTCCACCGCGCCCGAGCGCACCAGCATGTCGGCGATTTCCAGCGCCTGCTCGCCGGTGTCCGGCTGCGACACCAGCAGGTCGTCGACCTTGACGCCGAGCTTTTCCGCGTAGGTTGGATCGAGCGCATGCTCGGCGTCGATGAACGCGGCGGTGCCGCCGGCGCGCTGGCAGCTGGCGATCGCCTGCAGCGTCATGGTGGTCTTGCCGGACGACTCCGGCCCGTAGATCTCGACCACGCGGCCGCGCGGCAAGCCGCCGACGCCGAGCGCGATGTCCAGCCCCAGCGAACCGGTGGACACCGTCTCGATCGCCTCGTTCACACGATCGCCCATGCGCATGATCGCGCCCTTGCCAAACTGCTTTTCGATCTGGCCGAGGGCGGAAGTGAGCGCCTTGCGCTTGTTGTCATCCATCGTCTGTATTCCGGTTGGGCTGTGAATGGGTTGCATGATGCCCGGATCGAATCTCACCGGCTGCGATCACGCTGGCGCGATCGCGGACGATCGGCACTGACGCGGCCAGTATCCCACACCGGTCAAGCCGGTCTGGCGGCAGACGGCGCGTCATTCCGTCAGCGTTCTACGCAAACCGATGAGCGCCGCCGCCACGGTCTGCCGCCGCACCGCCTCGCGGTCGCCCGGAAAGTGGAACAACTGCGCATGGCCATAGCCGCCACGGCGCTTCCAGCCGATCCAGACCGTGCCGACCGGTTTGTCCGGGGTGCCACCCGATGGCCCGGCGATGCCGGTCACCGCCACCGCCACGCCGGCGCCAAAGCGCGCCAGCGCGCCGGACACCATTTCCAGCACGGTTTCCTCACTGACTGCGCCGGTGTGCTCCAGCGTGCGCGGGTTGACCCCGAGCAGCGCCTCCTTCGCCTCGTAGCTGTAGGTCACCACGCCGGCATCGAACCAGGCCGAGCTGCCCGGCAGGTCGGTCAGCGTCTTGGCGATCCAGCCACCGCTGCAGGACTCGGCCGTCACCAGCATCAGCCGGCAGCGTTGCACCTCGTCGGCCACCTCGCCGGCCAGTGCCAGCAACTCGGCATCGGTAGGAACAGACGACAACTCCATGCGAGACTCCCGAACTTGAACGAAACTTTGCGCCACGCGCAGAGGCACCGTTCTACCTGTTCCGCGCGACCACGCCAAGACTTGCATTGCATGAACCAAGACGATCTCACCAAGCACACCCCGTTCATGCGGCAGTACCTGTCGGCCAAGGCCGAGCACCCGGACGTGCTGCTGTTCTTCCGCATGGGCGATTTCTACGAGCTGTTCTACGACGACGCGCGCAAGGCGGCGCGACTGCTCGACATCACCCTGACCCAGCGCGGGCAGTCGGGCGGCGCGCCGATCTCGATGGCCGGCGTGCCGTATCACGCGGTGGAAAACTACCTGGCGCGGCTGGTGCGCCTCGGCGAATCGGTGGCGATCTGCGAGCAGATGGGCGACCCGGCGCTGGCCAAGGGCATCGTCGAACGCAAGGTGGTGCGCATCGTCACCCCCGGCACGGTGACCGACGCGGCGCTGCTGGAGGAACGCCGCGACAACCTGCTGCTGGCGATCGCCGCCGGGGCGCATGGCGCGTACGGGCTGGCCTGGGTCGACCTCAGCAGCGGCCGCTTCCTGCTCACCGAAATACCGAACGCCGAGGCGTTGGCCGCCGAGCTGGCACGGCTGCAGCCGGCCGAGACCCTGATCGGCGAGGACGTGGCGTGGCCGAAACTGGTTAGCACCCTGCCCGGCCTGCGCAAGCGGCCGCCATGGCACTTCGACAGCGATGCCGCAAAACGCGAACTGAACCGCTTCTTCGGCACCCGCGACCTTGGCGGCTTCGGCGTGGACAAGTTGCCGCTGGCCGTCGCCGCCGCCGGCTGCCTGCTCGGCTACGTCGAGGAAACCCAGAAAAGCGCGCTGCCGCACCTCACCGGCATGGCGGTGGAAAGCGCCAGCGAGACGATCGCGCTGGACGCGGCCACGCGCCGCAACCTGGAACTGGATACCCACCCCAGCGGCCGCACCGAACACACCCTGCTCGGCGTGCTCGACGAAACCGTGACGCCGATGGGCGCGCGAGCGTTGCGCCGCTGGCTGACCCGGCCGCTGCGTTCGCGCGAGCTGCTGCGCCAGCGCCACCAGGCGATCGGTACGCTGATCGACAGCCGCCGTTACGACAGCCTGCGCGAACAGCTGCGCGGCATCGGCGACCTCGAACGCATCCTCGCCCGCGTGGCGCTGCGCTCGGCGCGCCCGCGCGACCTGTCCACCTTGCGCGACGGCCTTGCCGCGGCGCCCATGTTGCGCGAACAGATCGCCACGCTGGACAGCCCGCTGCTGCACGCCCTGGTCGAACGCATCGGCGACCACGCGGACAGCGCCGCCCTGCTCGCCCGCGCCGTGGTCGAACAACCGCCGGTATTGCAGCGCGACGGCGGCGTGATCGCCGACGGCTACGACGCCGAACTCGACGAGCTGCGCCGCCTGTCCACCCACGCCGACCAGTACCTGGTCGAGCTGGAGGAACGCGAGAAGGCCTCCTCCGGCATCACGACGCTGAAGGTCGGCTACAACCGCGTGCACGGCTACTACATCGAGATCACCAAGGCGCAGTCGGACAAGGCGCCCACGCATTACACGCGCCGGCAGACGACGAAGAACGCCGAGCGCTACATCACCGAGGAACTGAAGGCATTCGAGGACAAGGTGCTGTCGGCGAAGGAACGCTCGCTGATGCGCGAACGCGCGCTGTACGAGGCGCTGCTCGACACGCTGACCGAAAAACTCGAACCGCTGAAAACCGCCGCCGCCGCGATGGCCGAGCTGGACGTGCTGGCCACCCTGGCCGAGCGCGCCGAGGCACTGGACTGGAGCGCCCCGCAGCTCACCGACGAACCCGGCATCGCGATCGAACGCGGCCGCCATCCGGTGGTCGAGAAAGTCCGCGACGAGCCGTTCGAGCCGAACGACCTGAAGCTCGACGACACCCGCCGCATGCTGGTGATCACCGGCCCGAACATGGGCGGCAAGTCCACCTACATGCGCCAGAACGCGCTGATCGTGCTGCTCGCGCACATCGGCAGCTACGTGCCGGCGGCGAGCGCGGTGATCGGCCCGATCGACCGCATCTTCACCCGCATCGGCGCCGGCGACGACCTCTCGCGCGGCCAGTCCACCTTCATGGTGGAAATGAGCGAGACGGCGAACATCCTGCACAACGCCACCGCCGACAGCCTGGTGCTGATGGACGAGGTCGGCCGCGGCACCAGCACCTACGACGGCCTGTCGCTGGCCCGCGCCGCCGCCGTGCACCTGGCGCGCAGCAGCCGCGCCTACACGCTGTTCGCCACCCACTATTTCGAGCTCACCGAACTGGCCAACGAGTTCGCGGCGATCGCCAATGTGCACCTGGACGCCGTCGAATACGGCGAGCAACTGGTGTTCATGCACGCGGTGAAGGAAGGCCCGGCCAACCGCAGCTTCGGCCTGCAGGTAGCGGCGCTGGCCGGTTTGCCGAAATCGGTGATCGCCGATGCGAGGCGCACCCTGGCCGAACTCGAGCGCGGCATGCACCAGCACGCCAGCACATCCGCGCCGGCCGCCGATGCCTCGCCACAACTGGGCCTGTTCGCCCCGGCGCAACCCTCCGCCGCCGAACGCGCGCTGGAACAGATCGACCCGGACGCACTGACCCCGCGCGAGGCGCTGGAAGCGCTGTACCGCCTGAAACAGCTGGGCTGACCACGACGGCAACCGACGTTGCCGCTACCACGTTGCGCTAACACCCCATCGGCGATGCTGACCTGTCGAGCCCGGCCGCGGCCGTCTCAACCATAGACATGGGCTATGGTCTACATCAGAACATTCGAATTCCGCTTATCGCCACGCCTGCGTACATTGGCCGAACACCCAAGCCCCACAGGAGCCCACCATGAGCCAGGACCGCAAGACCCTGACCACCGACGCCGGTGCACCGCTGGCCGACAACCAGAACAGCCTCACCGCCGGCCCGCGCGGCCCGCTACTGGTGCAGGACGTCGCGCTGTTCGAGAAGCACGCGCACTTCAACCGCGAGCGCATCCCCGAGCGCGTGGTACATGCGAAGGCCTCCGCCGCGTTCGGCACGCTCACCATCACCCACGACATCACGAAATACACTCGCGCCAAAGTGTTCAAGCCGGGGGAGCAGACGCCGATGCTGGCGCGTTTTTCTACCGTGGCCGGCGAGCGCGGCGCGGCGGATGCCGAGCGCGACGTGCGCGGCTTCGCGCTGAAGTTCTATACCGGGGAAGGCAACTGGGATCTGGTCGGCAACAACACGCCGGTGTTCTTCATCCGTGACCCGTACAAGTTCCCCGACTTCATCCACACGCAGAAGCGCGACCCGCGCAGCAACATGCGCAATCCGACCGCGATGTGGGACTACTGGTCGCTGTCGCCCGAGTCGCTGCACCAGGTGACCACGCTGATGAGCGATCGCGGCATCCCCGCCACGCTGCGCCACATGCACGGCTTCGGCAGCCACACCTACAGTTTCTGGAACGAGGCCGGCGAGCGTTACTGGGTGAAGTTCCACTTCAAGACCCGGCAAGGCATCAGGAACCTCACCAATGCCGAAGCGGCGACGCTGATCGGCAACGACCGCGAATCGCACCAGCGCGACCTGTACGAGGCGATCGAGCGCAAGGATTTCCCGCAGTGGACGCTGTACGTGCAAGTGATGCCCGAGGCCGACGCGGAGAACACCTGGTACAACCCGTTCGACCTGACCAAGGTATGGCCGCACAAGGACTACCCGCTGATCGAGGTCGGCGTGATGGAACTGAACCGCAACCCGGACAACTACTTCGCCCAGGTCGAGCAGTCCAGCTTCTCACCCGCCAACGTGGTGCCCGGCATCGGCTTCTCGCCGGACAAAGTGCTGCAGTTCCGCCTGTTCTCCTACGCCGATGCGGCGCGTTACCGGCTCGGCGCGAACCACGACCAGCTGCCGGTGAACCAGCCGCGCTGCCCGGTGCACAACTACGCACGCGACGGGTCGATGTGCTACGGCGACAACGGCGGCGGCAGCGTGAACTACGAGCCGAACTCGTTCGGCGGCCCGGTCGAGGACCCCTCGGTGAAGGAGCCGCCGCTGCGGATCTCCGGCGACGCCGATCGCTACGACCACCGCGCCGACAACGACGATTACCGGCAACCCGGCGACCTGTTTCGTTTGATGAGCGATGCGCAGAAGCAGCAGTTGTTCGACAACATCGCCGCGGCGATGCAGGGCGTACCGGAGGAAATCATCCGCCGTCAGCTCGGCCACTTCGCCAAGGCCGACCCGGCCTATGCGGCAGGCGTAGCCAAGGTGCTGGGGTTGGCGATCTAACCCGAACCGTCAGCCGATGCCGTGAACCACCTGCAAGGTGGCTTGCGGCATCGCGACCGCGCCGGTCAGGTGCGGCGTGGCATCCGCATCGGGCATCGCGATATCCGGAATGTCGGCCAGGTCGTCGGCCGACAATTCCTCGGCCGACAGCACCGGCGGCGACGCCAGTTCGACCGGCTCCGGCGGCAACCGGCCGGCCAGCCGCCCTGACTGCACCAGCTGGCCGATGCGCAGATACACCTCGTCGCGGTCGAAGGGCTTTTGCATGAAATCGTCGGCACCGAAGCGCTGCACGTAGAACTGCTCGGTCGCCTGCGGGTTGCCGCTGATCATCACGATCGGGATGCCCCGGGTCAGCGGGTCGTGGCGCAGCGCGCGCAACACCGCAAACCCGTTCATGCCCGGCATCACGATGTCCAGGAAGATCAGCTCCGGCTGCTCGCTGCGGGCCAGCTCGATCGCATCCTTGCCCTCGGTGGCCTTGAGCACGGCGTAACCGTCCTGGCGCAGCATCTTGCCGAGCACGGCGCAGATCGTGGGCGAATCGTCGACCACCAGCATGCGCGCGCCCAGCGCCGCCTGCGGCTCCACCCGATGCTCGACGGCTGCGTGGTTGCCCAGCAGGCGTTTGAAAAAACCGATGCCATTCATCAGCGCGTGCCCGTCCATGCAAGCCTCCCGGCTCTGTGGGATGACGCGGCGGCGCCAAGCCCGTGGATTTACATGGATATTCCCGCAGATCTGGCCGGTATTCTGCGATGTACTGCTCAGCGCGCATCCTTGAGCCGTCGCAATTCGCGCCGTGCCTGCTTATCCGGCCGCTTCAGCGGGCCGCTCGCGCCAACCAGCCGATGCTGTTCACGCACCGCTTCGCGGGCGGCACGGCTGGCGTCGGTCTCGCGGTACAGCGTCTGCGCCGCGCTGGCCGGACCGCGTTTGTCGGACAGCACCAGCAGCTCGACTTCCAGCCGCTCCTCGCCGCGGCTGATCTTCAGGCGGTCGCCGACGTGCAGTGCCTTGGCCGGCTTGCAGCCCATGTCGTTGACGTCGACGCGGCCGCCGTCGATCGCCTGCCGGGCCAGGCTGCGCGTCTTGAAGAAACGCGCCGCCCACAGCCATACGTCGGCGCGGGTATCGGTCGTCGGGTGGGTGGGCGGCTTGTTCATCGCGGGGATTATCGCGCCCCCGCGAACGCGGTACTCATGCCTGCCCGGTGGGCGGCACGATCAGGTCCTGCGGATCCGGCATCGCGATGTCGGGGATGGCGGCGTGTTCGGCGGCGGTGTGTTCGGGCTCGGCCGGCAACGATTCCTCCGCCGTGCGCTGGCGCACCACCAGTCGGCCGCGGCGCGTGAGGTGTTCGATGCGCGCGAACACTTCACTGCGGCCGAACGGCTTCTTCATGAAATCGTCCGCGCCGAAACGCTGCACGTAGAACTGCTCGGTCGCCTGCAGGTTGCCGCTGATCATCACGATCGGGATGTCCCGGGTCAGCAGGTCGTGGCGCAGGGCGCGCAATACCGCGAAGCCGCTCATGCCGGGCATCACGATGTCGAGGAAGACCAGGTCGGGGCGTTCCGTGCGCGCGATTTCCAGCGCGCTTTCGCCATCGGCCGCCTTCAGCACCACGTGACCGTTCTGCGCCAGCATCTTGCCGAGCACGGCGCGGATGGTGGCCGAGTCGTCCACCACCAGGATGCAGGCTTCCTTCGGCTCGCCGCTGCGGGGCACCGCACGGCGCTCGCCGTGATCGCCGAACATGCGCTTGATCAGATCGAAACCTGCCATGACACGAGCTCCCCCTGCCCATGAGATTCCGCCGCTAGTCTCGGTGTAGCGCAGACCGGACGCAAGCTGCTCAAGCACCCAGCAGCAGGTTGCCCAGCGGGATGGTGAGCAGCGACAGCACGATGCCGGCGCCGAGCACGGTGTTCGCCAAGGCCGGTTCCAGTCCGTACTCGTCGGCCAGGATCGTCGCCGACACCATCGGCGCCATCGCTGCCTGCAACACGCCGACGGTGAGCACCAGCCCGTCGACACCGGCGGCCGCGCCCACCGCCCAGCACAGCAACGGCGCCAGCAGCAGCTTCCAGCCCAGTCCCCAGCTGGCTGCGCCGAGTTGCCGCTGACCCGGATGGAACTTGAACTGCAAGCCGACCGAGAACAGCGCCAGCGGCGTCAGCGTGGCGCCGATCGGTGCGAACACGCCATTCAACAGCTCGGACCAGCCGCCGCACAGGCCGGCGACGATGCCCACCACCAAGGCGATGAAAGCCGGAAACGTGACGATGCGCCGGACGATCAGACGCGGCTGCAGCGTGCGCCCCGAATAGACCGAAGCCACCACGATGCCGGCCGACGCCAGCACCGGAAACGCACCGATCTGATCGGCCACCACCGCCAGCGCCAGACCCGCCTTGCCGTGCAGGGCCTCGATCATCGGATAGCCCATGTACGCCGTATTGCCCAGCCCGCAAACCAGGGTCAGCGCCCCCGTGCGCTGCCGCGACCAGCCCAGCCGCGGCCCGAGCAGGCCGAACAGCAGCCACGCGCCGCCGAAGGTGAGCCACATCGCCGCCACCAAAAACCACAGCTGCGGATCGAACTTCACCTTCGGGATCAGTTCCAGCACCAGCGCCGGCAACGCCACATTGAGCACCCACCAGTTGATGCCCGGCACGATTCCCGCCGGCGGTTTCGCATAGCGCGCCACCAGGGTGCCGAGGATCAGGCAGACGAACAGCAGCAACATCGCACTCATGGAACGGGGCCACGGGGAAAGTCGGCCATTATAGGGATGGCACGCCGTGTACCGATGGCGGCCGCACGTGACGCCTTGTCCTTTCGGGGATAATCCACGGCCTGCCCTGCCTGCGGATATCTCGCCATCTCCATGAACGACCCGCTCCACCTCGCCCACGGGCTGGCCGGCGACAACACGCCGCCGGACTGGCCGCCGCTGACCGCCGGCGAGGTCGAGATGCTGCTACGCGGCTACCCGGCGCTCGGCGCCCCGGCCCGCCTCGACTGGCACAGCCCGCGCCCGCTGTCGGCCGCCTGCCTGGTCGAGACGGAGCACACCACCGTCTTCGTCAAGCGCCATCACTGCAGCGTGCGCTCGGCCGCCACGCTCGCCGAGGAGCATCGCTTCATCGCACACCTGCGCGACCGCGGCATGCCGATCCCGGCGGTGCTGCGCGACGCGCACGGGCAGACCGCAGTGGCATCCGGCGACTGGGTCTACGAAGTGCACGAACGAGCCGCCGGCATCGACTTGTATCGCGAGGCGATCTCGTGGGAGCCGCTGCCGAACCACGCGCACGCGCTCACCGCCGGGCGCATGCTGGCCGCGCTGCACGACGCGGCGACGGACTACCGCGCGCCCCAGCGCGACACCCACATCCTGGTCGCGCGCAGCGAGCTGATCGCGGCGCCCGATCCCGTCGCCGCGCTGCGCGCGCAACTGCCGCAGCGCCCAGGCCTGGCCGACTACCTGCGTGATCGGGACTGGCCGAACGACTTCGCCGAACTGCTCGCCCCGTGGCACGCCGCCGCCCAGCCACAGCTGGCGCAGCAGGCGCGGTTGTGGACGCACGGCGACTGGCACGTCTCCAACCTGTGCTGGAACGGCGGCGACAGCGACGTGCGGATCAGCGCCGTGCTCGACTTCGGCCTCGCCGCCGCCAACTTCGCGCTGTTCGACCTCGCCACCGCAATCGAACGCAACGCGATCGCCTGGCTGGCGCTCGACAGCGGCGCCAACGCCGCCCACCCCGACATCGCCCGCACCCTGATCGAAGGCTACCGCCGGCAACGTGCGCTGAAGGCGGCCGACCTGCACCTGCTGGCGGACCTGCTGCCACTGGTGCACGTGGATTTCGCGTTGTCCGAGGTGGAGTACTACCACGCCATCACGCACTCGCGTGCGAACGCCGACGTGGCCTACGGCACCTTCCTGTGCGGTCACGCCGCGTGGTTCCGCACGCCGGCCGGCCACGCCATGCTGCAGGCCATCCGCGAGCTCGCCTGACCACGCCGCGGCGATTCGTGGTTCAATAGACGTTCTTGAAGCGGGGGTGCCCGGCGTTGCCGGGCTGAGAGAGTCCCTTGGAACCTGACCCGGTTAGTACCGGCGTAGGGAGCTTGCAGATCCGGCATGTCCTCGCGACAGCCGGGTCGCCGTCGCTTCGTCCGTACTCCCTTGACGACGACGATGACGATGCCACTTCCCCGCACTCCCCTGATCCTTGCCCTGCTCGCGGCCATGGCGCCCGTCCATGCCGGCGACACCAGCAGCGAACCGCAAGCCACGCGGCTGGCGCCGGTGCACGTACAGGCCGACAGCACCAAGGGCTACCACGCCGACAACTCGCAGTTGGACACCTTCGGCAGCTTCGGCAACGCGCCGCTGCAGGACACGCCCGCCGCGATCACGGTGATCACCCGCGACCAGATCGACGACCGCCAGCCGCGCACCCTGAGCGAACTGGCGCGCGCCGACGCCGCGCTGGGCGACAGCTACGCGCCGGTCGGCTACTACCAGGACATCGCGATCCGCGGTTATGCGCTGGATCCGGCTACCGGCTTTCGGTTCAACGAAATGAGCATGGCCGGCGAACAGCTGCAGCCGCTGGAAGACAAAGAGCGCGTGGAAATCCTCAAGGGCCTCGGCGGTCTCGAAGCGGGCGTGGTCGCGCCGGGCGGGCTGATCAACTACGTCAGCAAGCGCCCGGCCGACGTGCACAGCGCCACCGTCGGCACCGACTCGCACGGTTCACGTTACCTCGCGATGGATGTCGGCGCCTGGCTGACGCCCACCTTCGGTGTGCGCGTGAATGCCGCCCACGAGGACATGAACTCCTATGTGCGGCACACCGATGGCCGCCGCACGTTCCTCTCGCTGGCCGCCGACTGGAAGATCAATTCGAACGCCACGCTGCGGCTGGACACCAATTACCAGACCAGCGGGCAGCGCTCGGTCTCCGGCTACCAGCTGCTCGGTGGCAGCATGATTCCGGCGCATCCCAGCCGCAGCCGCATGCTCGGCTTCGAGCCGTGGCAGCGGCCGGTGGGCATCGACGCCAGCAACAGCACGCTGCGCTTCGACTACCGCTTCAGCGACCGATGGAGCGCGCAATTGTCGGCCGGCCACAGCCATGTCGTGATCGACGACAACGTGGCGTTCGCCTACGGCTGCTTCTACTCGCCGGCCTGCGCCAGCGGCGCCACACCCGGCTGGTTCTTCGCGCCGAACGGCGACTACGATGTCTACGACTACCGCAGCCCCGACGACACCCGCGTCAACGACGAGGCACGTGCCGTATTGAAGGGCTCGTTCGACACCGGCCCGCTCAACCACGAAGTCAGCCTCGGCGCCAGCGCGTTCCGCCGCACCATCGACCGCCGCCCCTACGTCTACGACTACGTCGGCACCGCCAATATCGACGAAGTCGATCCGCCCTACTTCGCGCCTTCGCCGAACCAGCCCGGACTGTCGGCACGCCGGCTGACCAGTTGGCAGCATTCGATGTTCGCGCTGGACCGCGTGCACCTCGGCCCGCAGTGGCAGGTACTGCTCGGCGGCCGCTTCGTGCGCCTGCACGAGCGCGCCTACGACGACACCGGCGCACCCGAACGCGACACCCGCCTCGGCAAGGCGCTGCCGCAGGCCGCCGTGCTGTGGCAGCCCACCACGCAACTGACCACCTACGTCAGCTACAGCGAAAACCTGTCGCTGGGCAACGAAGCGCCGTACTGGACCTCCAACGGCGGCACCACGCTGGCCCCGCTGCTGGCGCGCCAGGCCGAAGCCGGCGTGAAGTACGCCTGGAGCGACGCGCTGAGCCTTTCGGCCGCGCTGTACCGTCTCCGCCAGCCGTACCAGTTCGCCCAGCCGGACAGCACCGCCGAGGGCTTCACCTTCGTGCAGCAGGGCAACGAGGTGCACAGCGGACTGGAACTCAACGCCGCCGGCCAGGTCACCGACAACCTGCGCCTCACCGCCAGCCTCAACCTGATCCAGGCGCGCGCCGAGAGCACCGGCGCCCCGGCCTACGAAGGCCACCAGGTGGTCAACGTGCCGCGCCTGCGCAGCGCGTTGTATGTCGACTACCGCCTGCCGTTCGCACCCCGGCTCGGTCTGCTCGGCGGCTGGCGCTACGCCAGCCCCAACGTGGCCACGCCGAACGGTCTGACCCGCGTGCCGGCGTACCACGTGTTCGACGCCGGCCTGCGTTACGCCAGCCAGTGGAACGGCCATGCGCTGACCTGGCGGCTCAGCGTCGACAACGTGTTCAACCGCTTCTACTGGCGTGACACCGGCAGCTCCGGCGGCGACAGCTACCTGTTCCCGGGCGCACCGCGGCTGGCCCGGCTCTCGCTGACCGTCGCGTTCTGAGATGACCTGGGTCGAACTCATCGCCGCGCTGGTCAGCGCCTGGGGCGTCTGGCTCACCACCCGCCGGCGCCCGTGGTGCTGGCCGGTGGGATTGATCTCGGTGCTGGTCTACGCGTGGGTATTCGTCCACGCGAAGCTCTACTCCGACGCTCTGCTGCAGCTGGCGTTCGCGCTGCTGATCGGCTACGGCTGGTACCGCTGGCTGCAGCACATGGGCGAGGACGGCCGCGTGGAAGTGGCCGCGCTGCCGCGACGGCAAGCGATCGTGCACCTGGCGATCGGCAGCCTCGGCGCGCTGGCGCTGGGCGCGTTCATGCACTACCGCACCGACGCCGCCCTGCCCTGGCTGGACGCGGCACTCACCGCCTTCAGCCTGGTCGCGCAATGGTGGCAGGCCAAGCGGCACGTCGCCGCGTGGTGGCTGTGGATCGTGGTGGACGTGATCTACGTGGGCGAATACGTCTACAAGCACCTGCTGATCACGTCGGTGCTGTATGTGGGGTTCGTGGCACTGGCGGTGATCGGCCTGCGCGCATGGCGACGCGTGAACAAGGCGCCCACGCCACCTCTCCCCATCCCACCTCGCTGAAGCTGGCCGTACCGCGACATCGCTCCCCGGAAGCCCTCCACTCGGGCGCCCGCCAAGCCGGAACGATCAGAGCTTGCTGTGCTCCACCTGGCGTTCGCGCTGCATCAGCGTCCATTCGGCGTGTTCGGTGAGTGCCGCGTCGCCGAGCGAAAGCAGGATCTGTCGCTGCAGCACGGGATCGTGCGTGCGGTCCAATGCCGCGCGTGCGTTGGCGAAGATGCGCTGCATGAAGCGGTACTGTCTGATCAATTCCTTGTCGGCCTTGCGGTAGGCGTAAGCCTCGCGCACGGCGGCGATGATCGATAGCACCGCCATGACCATCACCAGGGTGGTCTTGGTTTCCTGCGACAGCTTGAGCACGAATACGGCGAGGAACACGCTGATCGCCACGCCGCCCCACAGGCTGAGCGAGCCGATCGCTTCGGTCACATGGTGCAGGCCGGTGCGCTCGATGGTCTTGCGCTCGTAGTAATGAAGCTGCCCGGACTTTCCCGATTCCCCCACCCACTCCGCAATGACGTCCGCCAGCGCAGTCGGTGGGGACGCCGCCACACCGACCACCACGTCGAGACCGGCGGCACGCATGACGTTGCGGATCCAGCCCAGCTCGATGTTCTGCTTCTGCAGGAAGTTGTCATGCGCGAACTCGTGGTCGGCATTCGCCGAGATGCCCGCCCGTCGCCAGTACGACTGGATCCGCAAGCCCTCCGCCAGCGCGCGGTAATCCAGATACTTGCGGTGCCAGCCGCGATACCGGGCCAGCGCCGCCACCGCGCCGCCGCTGGCGAACAGGAACAGGAACAGGTAGATCAGGAAGTTCTGCGCGGGCATGTGCGCATAGAACGTGAAGGCGATGCCCATCAAGGCCGCCAGCGTGTAAGTCAGGCGCATGGCCAGCAGTACCCGCCGCTGGAAATGCATCGCCAGCCAGTCGGCGGCATGGAACAGCCGATCGATCGCCGCGGTGTCGCGCGTTCCGGCGGCCGGTTGCGCGGGCGCGGCCGCCTCGATCTCGTCGGCGTATTTGTCGCACTCGCGATTGAACTCGACCATGCGCGCGAACATCACCCGGAAATCCGCCGGCAGGCTATCGGCGGCGGAAGCCGTGTCAGCGGTACGCCATAGCGCCTGCAAAGGCAGTAGCCCGGCAGCCGGCGCTCCATCGAGCCCGTCGCGCGAACAGATGATGTGATAGAGCAGGCTCTCGTCGCCACCGCCCAGCACGTGGCGCGTATCCCGGCGACGGTCGATCAGGCCCGGCATGCTGCCGCTCAGATGGTATTTCACGATCTGCGCGGTGCCGCCGAGCCGGCCCGATTCTTTGCCGTCCCAGATCGCCAACAGGACATGGCAGTGGCTGGCGATATACACGCCGGCCTTGGCGTATTGACGATCGCGCGCGAGGCCCGGCGTGCCGAGATCAAGCAGCGACTGTGCCTTCGGCAACGGCAGCGGCAGCGGCACGATCTCGGCCTGAGCGCACAGCGCGTCGAAACTGGCGCGCACCGCCGGGTCGGCAAAGTCGTCCACGTACAGTTCCCGCGGCAACGGCAACGGCGCGACCAGGCGCGCACCGGCGGCGAGCGCCTCGTGCGCCACCAACTGGTCGCCGCCCTCGGCCAACGCAGACAGCACCACCAGCGGCAGCTCGGGGAAATCGCGCCGAAGTTGCGCCAGGAAATCCCGCACGCGCTGCCGGATCGGCTCGATCTCGTCGGCGGGGATGTTGCGATGGCTGGTGACGCCGATGACCAGGGGAGTCATGTGGCTTCCGGGCGATGAATGGTCACGATGGACAGGTCACGCACAGCTTCACAAACCCATGCTCCGGAAAAAGCCATGCGGCTGCTTTCTCACGAAACCGCACGAATTCTGCTGGATGCCTGGAGTGGTGTTGGCGCCGACGCGACCTACCTGTTTTTTATCATCGGTTCGGTGGCTTGATTCGGAGTTGGCGTTCTTGTCAGCTCGGATTCCAGATCGGGTTCGCTGTTTGCCCCGTCATTCTCGTTCTCGACTGGTAGAGGCGCAGCCGTGGTGTTCTGATTTTCAGTATTGGTCTTTGACATGACGGTCTCCAGAGTGGTTGAAGTAAATGGGTGCTAGCCGTGTCTGCGTCCTTAGCTTTGTTTCGATGCCGTGTAGGGCTTCAGTTGGCAAGAGAGAAGAGACGGTTGAGATGCGACGCTGATCAGCGTCGCAGAGCCATACGGCGGATGGCGGATGGCGGGCCGCAGTCTTGGACAAGGCTTGCGGCCCGCGCAGTCTTGCTAATTGTTTTTGATCGATGGGTTCGTACTTGTTTCGGTAGACACGCAACTCTGGCTGCCAATCGCGCAAGCGAACCAGTTGCTGATGGCAGCCGTAAACGAGCCCGAGGAACTCGTGATCGGCGTACTGGCACTGGCAAGTACCGAAGTCGCCGCCAAGGCGACGCCCAGAACCACAGACAATACAATGCGCTTCATGATTTCATCCTCACATTGTGCGGCGATGCCGCGTTGAACATCGATGGCTTTCAGTACAACGAATCGGGTTTCCTTGTTATCCGCTCATGGCGCACCTCCTTGGGTTCGATGGCTGATCCAGGTGTAAGCAGGTATCAACGATTTTTGATCGTCGGATCCGTGGTCTGCTCCGTGATGGATGTCTTCTTCGACTGATAGGGCACATTGCCGATCGTGGCGCTCAGCTGATAGATCCAGTCTCCCGCCGTGCTGGCGCTGTTGTTGAGGTCGCTCATGGTTATTTCGTTGCCGTTCGGACTCAGCGTTGGGGGCCCGAAGATACCTGCGGGTGGCGGCGTGCCGACCCAGGCGAAACCAGGTTCCGGATCGCTTTGCGTATTGAACGATCCCGAGGCCGCATTGCCGGTCAGCTGCCAGGTGATGGTTTGCGCGTTGGGACTACGGCTGACGTGGTTCGCGCCGTTACTCTGGTCGATATCGAGATACGGCGGGGTCGTGCTCGTGTCGAGCGTGACATGGAGATTGTTCGGCATGATGGATTCCTTGGTGATGAGGGTTTGATCCGACACCGCACTTGCCGGTGTTGCCTGTCCCCTGTTCGTTGCGCCCGGCCTTACTGGCGGGTGCTGGTGTCGGTTGCCGCCAGCAGTTTTTGCTGGAATGCCGCATTGACCGGATAGTCGATCCGCGCGTGCAGCAGCACGGCCAGCAGCGCCGCATCGCGGTAGCCGCTGCCCCACAGTTGCCGGATCACAACCTGCGCCTCGGCTTTCATGCCCAGCGCCAGCAGCGCCTCGACCTGCAACGCCCGCAGACGCGGATCGTCGCCGCCGCTTTTCACCGCCTGCATCGCGTTCAAGGCATCGCTGCGCAGTTGCCGAGTGGCCCGCGCGTCATCGGATACCGCCGCGAGCAAAAGCTGCGCTCCTGCCGTCGCCAGCAGGGTGGCGCGGTCGTCGGGCTGCTTGACGAACAAGGGGGCGAGGATGGCCAGTGCAGCCTGCGCCTGCCTGCGCGCTGCGTCGGTTTGGCCGGACGCCTGTGATTGCGCAGCTTGCTCAAGCTGCGCCTCGGCGAACTCGCGCTGCCTGCCGACGTTCGCCGGATCCTGTTTCGTCAAGGCAAGGAAAATGGCCAGCGACTGCGCATTCAGCGCCTGAGCCGCGGGCAGATCACCGTTCAGGCGCCGCAGCCGGCCCGTTTGCGAGGCATACAGTGCCAGATCATCCTGGAAGCTGGTGTTGTTCGGATCAACCTTCGTCAATTGCGTGGCGATGTCGACAGCCTGCTGCAGGTCGCGCATGCCCGTATCGATGTCGCCGGTCAGGGCCAGCGTGCGCCCCAGAATGGCGCGAACCGTAAGCATGTTCTCGCGCTGGTCGTTGTTCTGCGGATCGCGTGCGGAAAGTGTGGTCTCGATTGCGTCATCGGCAGCGTATTCGGCGATGGCCGTCGCAAGGTCGCCGCGCATCAGGGCCAGCTTGCCAAGATTGTTGTGTGCAACACCCAATTTCACCGCCCACTCGGTCTTGTCGGGCTTGACCGCCACCAGCCTCTGGGACAGCGTCAGCATGCGGCGGTATGGGACGATTGCCTCGTCCAGCCGGCCGCGTGCTTCGAGCACATGACCGATATTGTTGTCGATTATTGCCAGCTCATACTGCAACGGCAGATTGTCCGCGGCCCCCGGCTTGGCCCGCTGCAGAACGGTTTGAGCTGATTCAAAACTCCGTTGCGCGGCGTCGAGCTGCCCCTGATACCAGTGGGTCATGCCGACGAAGGCCAGGACCTGCGCATACGCGAGCTGTCGCGTGGTGTCGGCGGGAGCCTTCTCGGCCAGCGTGGCCGCGAGCTTCGAGGACGCTTGATACGACTCCATCGCCGCCGGCAGATGCCCCTGATCCAGCCGCACACTGCCGATCTTCTCCAGCGCCTTGGCGCGCTGCGTTAGTGCTTCATCGGTGACATCGGTAATCGGTAGTGACTGGAAATAGCTCATCGCCTGGTCGTCAACTGTCTCCAGGATGTCCAGGCGCGATACTTGCCGTAGCTTGTCGTTGAGATCGCCCAGCATGAAATCGACCAGGCCCTCGGCCTGCTTCTGCCGGCGCTCGGCGGCCTGGCTGGCGACCACCGCGGCGTGGCGGGCGATCATGGCGGTGATCGCCAAAGTGGTGGTCGCCGCCATCACGATCAGCGCCAGCGTGGCCAGCGCGGCCATGCGCCGGGCGCGTCGCTGCAGCTCGCGCCGCTTCAGCGCATCGAAGCCGAGGTCGAGCATGCCGGCGATCAGCTTCAGCTTGGCGTTGGCCTTGCCGTCCTTGCCCGCGCGCGCGTCGGCGGCGATCGGCTCGGTGCGCTCGTGGCTCAACGCACCGTCGGCGCCAAGCCGACGACGCAGCGCCGGCGCGAAACATTCCTCGGCGGCGCGGCCGGGCAGCTCGCTGGCGTCGGGTTCACCATCGACGATCAGGCAGAAGATGCGCTCGCTGCGGCCGAGCCGCTTGAACGCCAGCACTTCCTCGTTGACCCAGTGCGAAGTCGCCGAGTTCGGCGAGCAGATCACCAGCAGGTTGGCCGATTGCGCCAATGCCTCGTTGACCTTGCGGCCGAGATCGGTGGCACTGGCCAGCTCGTCGCGATCGCGGAAGATCGGCGCGAGGCGGGCGGGGATCTCGCCGAACGCCGTCGCCTGGCCGACCAGGCGCTTCGGAACCGCATAGGTTTCCAGCGCCCGATGCAGCCAGCCCGCCCAGGTTTTGTCCCGGTGGCTGTAGCTGATGAAGGCGCGGTACCGGAATACCGGCACCGCGGAAGCTTGCGTCATGACGCATTGGCTCCCGCACGAGGTGACGCATTCCCTTGCCGGGAAGTCCCCATCCACTCGACCTGACCCCGGGCGCCAGCCAGTCAGGACACTCCAGCAGGCACCCGTGACGCGGGACAATAGCACCAGAAATGTGACGCAAGTCACATTTTCGAAGGTTTGGCAGCGATTCCGAGGCTACGAACAGCGCGATTGCCCCTCCGGCACGCCGGCAGGCAAACCGCGGTATTCCGCTGGTCAAACCGCCAGGCCGCACGCTTGGTGGCTTTCCGTTCCGGACCCATGGGTGCAGGCGACGCCGGCCGGATGCAGAATGTGGCCACCATGAAAAGCCTGACGATGGGAATCCGCTTCTCGGCTGCCGCCCTGCTGCTGGCCGCAGTGGGAACGGCCGGCGCGCAGAACATCTACAAATGCACGCAGGGCGGGCAAGTCGCCTACACCGACCACCCCTGCCCGGGCGGCAACGGCGAGTTGCTGCACCAGGCCGACGACACCGAGGTCATCGACCGCTACCTGCGCCTGGGCCAGGACGACCTGGCGAAGCGCTATGCGGATTCACGCCATCTCGAAACGCTCTACCAGCAGCGCCTCGACGCCCGCCAGCAGGCGCTGGACGACAAGGCCCAGCGCCAGGCCGACGAAGCCTACGCGGCGGAACAGCGCGCCGAGGAAACGCGGCAGCAGACGCTGGCCGACCAGGCCGCGGAGCGCGACCGGCTGCAGGCCGAGAACGAGGCGCTGCGCCAGCAGAACGACGCCTACCAGGATCAGCTGAACCAGCCGGTCTACAACGCCCCGCCCGCCTACTGGGTCGCCCCGCCGTACCGGAACCGCCATCGCGACCGCGATCACGACGGCGACCACGACCATCGCCCGCCGCCGTCGGACGAACCCGTCTTCCACCCGTGCAAGCAACTGGCTGGTGGCCGCACGCAGTGCTGAAGCTAGCGCCTGTCGCGCGTCACTTGAACCGATGGATGAAACCGACCCGGAAACCGCCGGGCAGCCAGCTGACGATCAGCGGCGAATCCCGGTGCGCCGCCCACAGGCCGACCCCGGTGCCGAGTGCGGCGCCGACCAGCACGTCGCTCTGCCAATGGCCATGCGTCTTCACCCGGGCCACCGCGTCGTAGGCCGGCAGCAGGGCCAGCGCATACACGGCCGGGTGGTCGCGGCCGTAGGTGACGATGAACGGCGTGACCGCCGCCGATATCGCCGCCACTTCCCCGCTGGGAAAACTCTCCGCGTGGCTGCCGCTGAAGAAGCGATCGGGGTTGTCGGTTTGCGAAGGCCGCTCGCGCTGGAACGTGTATTTCATCGCCTCGGCACCGACGCTGGTGATCACCATGGCATCCACCGAGCGCCAGAACGTATCGCCCAGCTGGTCGTTGTCGCCGAAGACCAGGGCGCCGCCGACGACCGTGGTGATCGTGCCGTAGATCAGCACGTCCTGGTTGGAACGTTTCCAGATGCCGCTGTCGTCGTAGTGGACGCGGTGGTCGATGCCGAACGGGCCGCCTCCCGCATGGGCAGCGCCCGAAACCAGGATGGCGGCGGCGCACAGCCAGAATCGCAAAGCAGGCATCTCGCGGCTCCCACATGGCAGGCAGCGCCTGTCTTCCTGCCCGCAAGCTACGCCGCCCAGCTTTCGCTCCGCTTATGGAAACGGGCCGGATAGGCATCGAAGCCCGGCGCATCGCAGGCCTGGCGGCGGCTTGCCAGAGGCAACCACGACCTCCTTTCCGGTTGACGCAGCAGCACCGCGCGAGGACAGTTGGAACACGGGACAGAGGCACCATGCGGGACGTCCCACAACGCGGTTCCGTGATGCTCCAAGGAGGTCACCATGAAACGGTTCCAAACCACCCTGCTTTTCGGAATGCTGTCGGTCGCGGCAAGCGCGGCCCTGGCTTCTTCGGGCTCGATCAACGAATTCAGACCCAAGGTCATGCCGGTGCTGGTGCAGGTGAACGCCCACGGCAAGGTCACCGACGCCTCGCCGGCGATGGAACTCTCGCCGCGACTGCGCCGCCTGCTGCTGCAGAACCTGGATGAAATAATCGTCGGGCCGGCGACCGACCATGGGCGCCCCGTGTCCAGCCAGTTCGTCGCCAACATGGTCCTGCAGTCCACACCTCGCAAGGAAGGTGACTACGATGTCCAGTTCGCCCTCGCATCAAGCTCGCCCGTGCCTTCGGGGTCCTGGTATTGGGTCCATATCGATGGCCACCGGCTGGTGCTGGCAAACAGGAACTCCTTCCATCGCGAAACACGGATCCCATTCAACGACAACCGGAGAATGGACCGGTCCTCGAACCCCATGAACTATCGGTCCGCACCGACTCCGCCCATTCAAAACACTACCCGCAGCGCACCCAGCCCTGCACCCGCACGCACCACCGGGCGCGAGCGGTAAACCGGCCAGGACGAAAGCCGCCTGCTCCCGGGCGGCTCTTGCCGGAAGCGGAACGTGACGGCCCCGGCATCATTCACTTGTTCGAGGGCTGGCTACGCCCGCATCCCGACAACGGCACCCCGGTGCCCGTCCTCGAACCCTGGCGGCAAAGCTTCAGCGGCCCGTTCCTGCACGGCTCCGGCCGCCGTCACCGGCCCTCACCACGGCGCGCGTTCGTGGACTTCATCCGCGAGAGCCGATTCACGCTGAAGACACTGCGCTCCCTTGAGCCTCTTCAGCCGCGGCTCTGCCTTCTTGGGCGAGCCGGGCTTTTCGGCTCGGGGTAGAGAGACAGGAAATCCTCGGCGGCTTTTCTGACCCGACGATCAATTTCCGCCGCGCCCGGCGCTTCGCGTATGCGCAGCAGAATGCTCACCATCAGGTCGCCCCACAGCAACGCGAGGTAACGGTTGCCCATGTCGCTCGGGTCACCCGCACCGATCAGTCCGGCAGACTGCGCCTCCACCAGAATGTCGCGGACCACGGTTCGGATTGACTGGCGAGCAGCCTCCAGCGTCACGGCCACCTCGGGCGCACGCTGCGCCTCCACAATGGCCAGCCGGAAGACGGCCATCACGGCGGGATGGCTCACCTCGCGCAGTGCGGTCGCGCCAAGCCTGGAGAGCATGGCCGCAAGCTCTTCGCGACTGGATGGTGGCGGCAGCAGGCTTGGAAACTGCATGCGCCCTGCCCGATCGGCGATGCATGCGGAAAGCATGGCTTGCTTGTTGCCGAACAAGGCGTACAGCTCGCGCTTCGACACCTGAGCGCGCGTCGCGATCTTCAGCGTGCTCGCCTCGACGTAGCCATGCTCCATGAATGTCTCCATGGCGGCGTGCAGGATCCGTTCGCGCAGCGGCTGCGGACCGGATTCGACGTTTACCTGCTTCTTCACGAAGACCCCCTTGCATTGGTACCGACAGGTACCGTAGCATGAGCGCACCGGTACCAGCCGGTACCAATCAACCCAACAGCCACGCTGGAGGGCCGCATGGCGTGCGCATCCTCTATCGCACGCCATGGCCCAAGCCGTGGCAACCAACCGTTGATGGGAGTCCCCATGCCGCCGGCAAACATCTTCACCATGCAACTCGTCCTGGGCTATATCGCCTGGCTGCTCTGCTTTCGCGCGTACATCTGGCCGCGCCTCAAATCGATGGATCGGATCGAAGCGCAGCGGGCCATCGCGACCTTGCACAGCTTTCGATTCTTCGGACTCGTCTTTGTGGTCCCCGGCGTCGTCGGCCCTCACCTGCCGAGTGCCTTTGCCACATTCGCCGCCTACGGCGACCTGGCAACCGGGCTGCTCGCCATCCTCGCGCTACTCGCCGTGAAGACGGGACCACTCTTCTGGCTGTTCGTCGTCGCCTTCAATGTCGTAGGCATAGGCGACCTTTCCCTGGATTATTTCCACGCCATTCGGGCCAACCTTCCCGCGATGGCCGGAGAGCTCGGCGCCGCCTACGCGATCCCGATCATCTATGTCCCGCTACTGATGATCACGCACATCGCCGCGCTCTACATGCTGGTGCGCCCTCCGGCCCGGCACGCGTCGGTATAGGCCGAACCAGCCCAGGCAATTTCCGCAACCGCCACAGGAAAAGTCCGATGCGCCGAGCTTGTTGCCCGGCGCATCGGTGAAAAAGCTCCGCGCGTCGAGAAAATAGCCTGGCCGGCCGAGTAAATAACTCGGCGCGCCGAACAGGTGAACTCGGCACGCCGGGGAAAAAGCGGGAACCGCCGAGCTCGTTGCTCGGCGATCCGGGAAAAAAGCTCCGCACGCCGAGTAAAAAGCTCGGCCGGCCGAGCAAATAACCCGGAGCGCCGAGCTGGTGACCTCGGCGCTCCGAGAAAAAAGCTCGGGTTACCGGGCAATTTGCCTGGCCAGCCGAGAAAATTTCTCAGGGTGCCTGGGAAAAGGGGCGGCGGGGCGAGTCCAGCGTCCAAAACGCCGGAAGATCGGCAGGACAACCCCGGTATTTCCTCACTCGTCGCAAGTCGCCTCGATCAGCAACGCCTCGTAGGCATCCCAGCGCGTGCCCAGCCCCACCGCCCACCATGAAAGGAGGTAGGTAAGGAATAGTGCCCATAGCAGCAGACCGCCCAGCATGTGTACCTGTCCAAACGCCTGCCAGTCACCAAACCGCCAGTCCTTGAACTGCACGTAGAGAATCGCCAGCAATGGCAGGATGCCCAGTCGCTGCACGCTACCGGTGACGAGCCCCAAGCGATACACAAGCGACGACTTGCGCGTGCTCAAGTAGCGTAGTCGACGCGCAAGTTCGGCCCTCGGGAAGCGCCTCACGGCGGCCACCAACTCGCGCCATTGGTCATAGTCGCGATCCAATTCGCGAGATAACTTGTCGTGTTTGCGATGGAACGTGCGCCACTCGCGTCGTACAAAACAAACCATGCTGACTCCCAACGCGATCAGAGGGAGCACTGTGCATGCTGCGAGGACGATAACTGCTACCTGAGACTTCGCGAATTGGGTCGCAAGCAACAACGGCATCCACGACACCATCGTCGTCCCAAAGGCCAAACGTTCCACGATGCCCGGCTTGTCATCCCCGACATCCTTGACGTACTGGTCGATCTTTTTCTCGATCAGTGCATAGGTAAGTGATTCGTTCGTCATTGGCGTCCCTGCAGGCGATTTCAGCAACTCCATCATCGCGCAATGCCCGGCGTACAGCGAGGGCGCGACACGCTATTCCCTGCTCGCTCGCTCCTTTTCGGCTAACCTGGTGCAAGGGGTACGAAATGGCTTACTGGTGGGTCAACCACAAACAGACTCGCGACCACGAAGTTCGTGGCGGCTACCTGTGGTCGCCCTACCGAAACACGAACGGCGCCTTCAACCAGACCTACGAAAACATGAAGCTCGTAAGTCCGGGGGATATCGTGTTCTCGTATGCTCATGGTCGCATCGGTGCCGTGGGCCGTGTCACCGAAGCCGCCTCACCCAGTCCCAAGCCGATCGAATTTGGCAATGTGGGCGACTACTGGGCACACGAAGGCAGGTTTGTAAAAGTCGCTTATCAAGACACACGCCGTCCGTTACGCCCGAAGGAACACATCGACGCCATCGGTCCAATGCTTCCCAATCGCTACTCTCCTTTGCAGAAAAACGGGGACGGCAATCAAGGCTGCTACCTGGCCGGCATCTCCGATGCGCTCGGCCACGTGCTGATGGCGCTGTTGGGCATGGATCAAGTGCGTGAGTTTGATCAATTGCCTCGCTACGTGATCAACCAAGAGCCCAATGCGCAAGTATTGAACGACATTCAACGTATCGAGTCCGACACGTCCATTCCGGAAACCCAACGCCTACAGCTCACCAGAGCCCGGATAGGTCAAGGCGTTTTCCGGACACGCGTGATTTTGCTCGACAAGGCGTGTCGCGTCACCGGCGTCACTGACACTCGTCTGCTGATCGCCAGCCATATCAAACCTTGGCGCGAAGCCAACAACGCCGAACGCCTCAGCGGTTACAACGGCCTGCTGCTATCTCCGCATGTCGACGCACTGTTCGACGAGCAGTTCATCAGCTTTGAAGATAGCGGGCGGATGCTGGTGCATTCGTCGCTGTCGCGCGACGTGCTTGAACGGTGGTCGATTGATCCATCGAAGCAGGTTGAGCGGTTTCGACCAGAGCAGACTACGTTCCTCGCGCACCACCGGGAGCTTTTCGCCCGAAAGGCGACATCCGGTTAGCAACTCGAAAAGTTCACACTGACCTTTGTGTCAGCCCCGCACTCTTTGAAGCCATGGCTCTCATCGAGAGCTATCATTGCGCCACGCCAATCAAGGGAGAGGCCCAATGTCGCGATGGACGGACCAGTTCAAGGATCACCCATTTAAGGGGGTTTGGCAGTCGGTCAAGGAAACATCAGCACAAGTCATCTTGCCCGATGAAGCGGGCATCAGCGATGCGGAAGAACTTTCACGCCTGAGAAAGTTAATCGTTTACCTTGACGCAATGCTTGATGGTGCTGATCCGGAACTGATAAGCAGTGATGCATTTGGAGGCTTGCATAACGGAGCTCGGGCAATCCTTGGAGAGATTCAAGCTTATATCAGCAACAAAAATATTGGGCATGTGCGGAATGCCAACGCCCAGGCGGATGCCCTTGCGGACCTTTTTCACAAATATGTGGGGGGACCAATCACCCAAAAAACGGCCGCAGCGGCTAAGGCTGTTGCTGCCGCCGCGGACTCGCTTAGCAAATACGTTTCTGACTGGCACAACCGAACCAGTCAACTGGTCGGTCGCTTGGACGAGCAAGTAAAAGAAGTTGCACGGCATTCCGTAAGAGCTAACGAGGCAGTCGATAAACTCGATCAGCGCTTGGCCGCGCTTGAAACCCAACTTCAGACTCAGCTGGCGGGATTCAACACTGCATTTCAAACCAGCGAATCGTCACGCGCTGAACGATATGACAAATGGATGGAAGCTCAACAATCGAAGGTGGATGAACAATTCACTTTAGTTGCAGCGAAACATGCAACTGGCCTTGTAGTTCTTGGGGGCTACCAAGATCAGGCTGGAAAGGTTCTCGGTTCTGTCGTGGATACGTCCCAAGCAGGTGCATACGCCACTTACGCATCCGAGGAAAAGAAAAACGCAAACACCTACAGACGCCTTGCTATCAGCATGATGGCTGTCGCCGCACTGGTCCTCTTTCTTCCGGAAATCGGGCATTTTGCTCAAACGCTCAACGGATACACCGTCGACTGGCAAAAGGCCTTATACCGCCTTCCCTTTTCCCTCATTCTCTTTGCCCCAGCCGTCTATCTCGCTAGGGAGTCGAGCAAACATCGAAACAACGAAGTGGTCAATCGTCGGCGGCAGCATATCCTTACTACGATTGGTCCATATCTCGCCCTCCTCGATGTGAAGAAAGCCGAGGAAATTAAAGCCGAGGTGGCTAAAAGCATCTTCGCGGACACACTTCCGATTGGTGGCGACAAGGCAGGAGAAACAGGGAATGTTCTTGCCCAGATTTCAAACCTCGTCACCACACTCATGAAGAACCGCTAGGAAGGTCCTCGCTGTACCGTAAACCGTCACCGGGGTCAGCCCCTTTCTATTCGGGCTCTTCGGATTCTTTCTCGTTCATCGTCACACATTGAGGGGCCGAGTTGACCAACCGGCAGACCTACTGAGTGTGGGCCAGGATGGCCCGCCGCTCTACCCAGGGCCCCTGTGCGGCGGTGAGTCGGGGTCGACAGGCCACGCAGCGGGAGTCGACAGGGATGTCGACTCCTTTTCGCACGGGCAGGATGCCCGTTCGAAAAGCCCGGCCCCGGCTCACGGACTTGCCGCCCATGGAAGGGCGGCAAGCGCCAAGCGGGGTGGCCTTCTCTTTGGGTTACTTTTCTCTTGGCCACGCAAGAGAAAAGTGACTCGGGCGCTGAAAGCGTACGAAAGCTCTTGGCTCTGATGCCGAGGTGAAGAAATGCAGATGCGATTCCTGCCTTCGCAGGAATGACGAGTGGGGAGAATGTGGCGAGAGCCGAACCCTCACCCCAACCCTCTCACCCACAAGGGGACTCCCTTCGGTCGCCAGAGGGAGAGGGAGCAAAGAAAAAGCCCGCCGAGTAGGCGGGCCTTTTCACATCAGCAAGGCGCCCCGCGCCTCACCCCAGCAACACCCGATTCATCCGCTGCACGAACGCCGACGGATCCGGCAACTGCGCACCCACCGCAATCTCTGCCTGCTCCAGCAACAGGGTGGCCAGATCCTTCGCCTTCGCCTCGTCCGCTTCCGCCTCGACGCGCTTCAGCAATGCGTGCTGCGGGTTGATCTCCAGCGTGGGCTTGCTCTCGGGCATGTCCTGGCCGGCTTCGCGCAGCAGGCGGGCCAGGTGCGGGGCCATTTCGTAGTCGCTGAGGGCCAGGCATGAGGGCGAGTCGGTGAGGCGGGCGGAGACTTTCACCTCGCCCACGCGGTCGCCGAGCAGGTCCTTCAGCTTCTTGAGCAACGGCTCGGCTTCTTTCGTCGCCTCTTCCTGCTTCTTCTTGTCGGCCTCGTCCAGCGGCACGTCGCCTTTGGCGACGCTCTTGAGCTTCTTGCCGTCGTATTCGCTCAAGCTGCCGATCATCCACTCGTCGATGCGGTCGGACATCAGCAGCACTTCGATGTCCTTGGCCTTGAACGCCTCCAGTTGCGGGCTGCCGAAGGCGGCGGCGTAGCTGTCGGCGGTGATGTACCAGATCGCGTCCTGGCCAACGGCCATGCGGCCGATGTAATCGTCCAGCGAGGTGGTCTGGTTGGTGCCGTCACCCTTGGTGCTGGCAAAGCGCAGCAGCTTGGCGATGCGCTCGCGGTTGTTGGCGTCTTCGCTGATGCCTTCCTTGAGCGTGTTGCCGAACGCCTTGTAGAAGGTGGTGAACTTCTCCGGCTCGTCCTTCGCCAGCTTCTCGATCAGGTCGAGCACGCGCTTGACGCAGGCAGCCTTGATGCGCTCGAGTTGGCGGTTGTGCTGCAGGATTTCGCGGCTGACGTTGAGTGGCAGGTCGTCGGCGTCGACCACACCGCGCACGAAGCGCAGGTAGTTCGGCAGCAGCTCTTCGGCGGCATCCATGATGAAGACGCGCTTGATGTAGAGCTTCAGCCCCTTGCGTTCGTCGCGGCCGCCCATCATCAGGTCGAACGGCGGCTGCGCGGGGATGTACAGCAAGGTGGTGAAGCTCTGGCTGCCTTCGACGCGGTTGTGCGTCCACGCCAATGCGTCGTTGAAATCGTGGCCTAGCGACTTGTAGAAGCTCTGGTAGTCCGCGTCGCTGATCTCCGACTTCGGCTTGGTCCACAGCGCCGAGGCGGCGTTGATGGTCTCGAACTCGTCGGTGGGTTTGCCGTCCTTCTCGGTCGGCATGCGGATCGGAAACGCCACGTGGTCGGAGTAGCGGGTGATCAGCGCGCGCAGTTGCCAGCGGCTGAGGAACTCGTCCTCGTCGGCCTTCAGGTGCAGGATCACGGCGGTGCCGCGCTCGGCCAGCTCGGCCGGCTCCAGCGAGTACTCGCCCTTGCCGTCGCTCTCCCACTTCACGCCCTCGCCCGCCGGCGCGTCGGCGCGGCGGCTCAGCACGGTGACCTTGTCGGCGACCACGAAGGCGGAGTAGAAGCCCACGCCGAACTGGCCGATCAGGCGCGCATCGGCCTTCTGCTCGCCCGACATCGCCTCCAGGAAACGGCGCGTGCCGGAGCTGGCGATGGTGCCGATGTTGGCCACCACCTCGTCGCGGTTCATGCCGACGCCGTTGTCGCGGATGGTGACGGTGCGCGCGTCCGGATCCCAGCTCACGTCGATGTGCAGCTCGCTGTCGCCGGCCATCAGCTCGGGGTTGGCGATCGACTCGAAACGCAGCTTGTCGCAGGCGTCGGAGGCGTTGGAGATCAGCTCGCGCAGGAAGATCTCCTTGTGCGAGTACAGCGAGTGCGTGACCAGGTGCAGGACCTGGGCGACTTCGGCTTCGAACTTGCGGGTTTCGGCGACGGGTGCGTTCATGCGTGGATGTTCCGTTGATGCGTTGATGTCTTTGATCGTCATTCCGGCGAAGGCCGGAATCGCACTTGCACCTTTGCGTCATCGTGCCGGAAGTGCGATTCCGGCCTTCGCCGGAATGACGGACTTGAAAGTGTACGGTTTAACCTGCCTGGCTGGCGTTCTGCAGCGCGGCGATCCGCTCCTCCAGCGGCGGATGGCTCATGAACAGGCGCTTGAAGCCGTCGGCCAGCGGGCCGGAGATGCCGAACGCGGCGATCGTGCTCGGCAGTGTACTTTCGCCGTGGTTGCCTTGCAGCCGCTGCAGCGCGGAGATCATCGCACCGCGGCCGGCGAACTGCGCGCCCGCCGTGTCGGCGCGGAACTCGCGCCAGCGCGAGAACGCGGCCACGATGATCGAGGCGAACAGGCCGAACACCACCTGCAGCACCATCACCACCACGAAGTAACCCATGCCGGTGCCGCCTTCGCGGTTGTCGCGGCCGCCCGACATCCAGCTGTCGACCAGCCGGCCCACGATGCGCGCAGCCAGGATCACCAGCGTGTTCAACACGCCCTGGATCAGGGTCAGGGTGACCATGTCGCCGTTCGCGACGTGGCCGATCTCGTGGCCGAGCACGGCGCTGACCTGCTCGCGGTTCATCTGCTGCAGCAGGCCGGAACTGACCGCCACCAGCGAGCTGTTCTTCGTCATGCCGGTGGCGAACGCGTTCATTTCCGGCGCGTCGTAGATCGCTACCTCGGGCATGCCGATGCCGGCGGCCTGCGCGTGGCGGCGCACGGTGTCGACCAGCCAGCGCTCGGTCTCGTTCTGCGGCTGCTCGATCACCCGCGCGCCGGTGGACCACTTGGCGATCATCTTGGACATCGCCAGCGAAATGAACGCGCCGCCCATGCCGAATACGGCGGCGTAGGCCAGCAGGCCGCCCATGCCGCCGTAGCCGCGGGCGGCGGCCATCTGGTCGATGCCGAACAGGTGGCAAACGATGCTCAGCAGGAGCAGGACGGCAAGGTTTGTACCAATGAATAATGCGATGCGACGCATGGCTGTCTCTCTATCGTGGCAGTCATGAAGGGGACTGGGGTGGGTTGGGAATTCGGGGCGACGGCCGGCGCTTTCAAGGGTTCGGCACGGCATCTAAGATGCGCCGATGAGCTATCGCGGCCGCTTCGCCCCCTCGCCCACCGGATACCTGCACTTCGGCTCGCTGGTCGCCGCGGTGGGCAGCTGGCTATGCGCGCGGCATGCCGGCGGCGAGTGGCTGCTGCGGATGGAAGACATCGACCCGCCGCGCGAGGTTCCCGGCTCGGCGGCGAGCATCCTGGCCGCGCTGCCGGCGTTCGGCCTGGTCGCCGACGCGCCGGCGCTGTTCCAGTCGCAGCGCAGCGCGGCGTACGAGGCAGCGTTCGAACAATTGCGCGCGGCGCAGCAGGTGTTCCCGTGCTGGTGCAGCCGCAGCGAGCTGGCCGGCAACGGCGGCATCCATCGCGACGGTCACTGCGTTGCGTCGCCGCAGCCGGATCAACCGCCGGCCTGGCGGTTGCGCGTGCCGGATATCGCCATCGCATTCGACGACGCGCTGCAAGGCCCGCAGCGGCAGAACCTGCGCGACGAGGTGGGCGACTTCGTGATCCGCCGGGTCGAGGGTTTCTATTCCTACCAGCTCGCCTGCGTGGTCGACGACGCCTACCAGGGCATCACCGAGGTGGTGCGCGGGCAGGACCTGCTCGACTCCACCGCGCGGCAGATCTGGCTGCAACGCTGCCTGGGCCTGCCCACGCCGGCTTATCGCCACCTGCCGCTGGTGCTGGATGGCGAGGGGCTCAAGCTGTCCAAGTCCGAACAAGCCTTCCCGGTCGACCCGGCCGACCCGTTGCCGGCGCTGCGGCGGGCGCTGGCGTTCCTGCGGCTGCCGCCTTCGGGCGCAACAAGTGTGGGCGACCTGCTGACACGGGCACTGGCGAATTTCGATCCGGCCGCTTTGCCGCACTGCAGCGGTCACTCTCTCGCCTGAAACGCTATAAATGTGCGGACGCACCGGCTCGCACGGCAACGGCTGCAACATCGGCTTGCCATGCTTCGGCGCGACAGCCCTCCGCTACACCTGCACAGGAGATTCAAGGATATGACTCAGCGCACGGCATTGGTCACAGGCGGCACTGGTGGCATCGGCAGCGCGATCGTTCGCTACCTCGCCGGACAGGGACATCGGGTGGCCACCAATTATCGCGACCCGGACAAGGCCGAAGCCTGGCGCAAGGCGATGGCGGCGGACGGCATCGAGGTGTGCATGGTGCAGGGCGACGTCTGCGACCCGGTCGCCTGCGAAGCGATGATCCGCGCGATCGAGGCCAAGTGCGGGCCGGTCGACATCCTGGTCAACAACGCCGGCATCACCCGCGACACCACCTTCCACAAGATGACCTACGAGCAGTGGACCGACGTGGTGAACACCAACTTGAACGCCTGCTTCAACGTCACCCGCCCGGTGATCGAAGGCATGCGCGCGCGCAAGTGGGGCCGCATCGTGCAGATCAGCTCGATCAACGGCCAGAAGGGCCAGTACGGCCAGGCCAACTACGCCGCGGCGAAGGCCGGCATGCACGGCTTCACCATCTCGCTGGCGCAGGAGAACGCGAAGTTCGGCATCACCGTGAACACCGTGTCGCCCGGCTACGTCGGTACCGACATGGTGATGGCGGTGCCCGAGGAAGTGCGCGAGAAGATCGTGGCGCAGATCCCGGTGGGCCGCCTCGGCCGGCCGGACGAAATCGCCCACGCGGTGGCGTTCTTCACCGGCGACCAGGCCAGCTGGATCACCGGCGCGAACCTGGCGATCAACGGCGGACACTACATGGGCTGGTAAGGCCGCATAACCGAGCCGCTAACCGCCCAGTAACTTCTCCAGTACCTTGCCCACGGCCGCGAATGCGAACGCACCGGTGATGTGGGTGGCCGCGCCCAGCCCGCCGCCGCAGGCCAGGTTCATCGTGTCGCCGCCGGGCGGGCGGGTGCCGCAGACGGTGCCATCGGGTTGCGGGTACTGCACGTTCTGCAACGAATAGACGGCTGAAACGCCGAAGTAGCGATCCGGGTTGCGCGGAAAATTGAAATCCGTGCGGAGCTTCTTGCGGATCAGGCTGAACATCGCGTCGTGCTCGGTGCGCGACAGGTCGCGCACGCGGATCTGGGTGGCATCGGTGCGCCCGCCGGCCGAACCCACGCTGACGATCGGCAGCTTGCGCCGGCGACACCAGGCGATCGTCTCCAGCTTCACGCGGAACGCGTCGCAGGCATCCAGCACCACGTCGTAGCCGTGGTCGAGCAGCTCGTCCAGCGTGGACGGGGTGAGGAAGCGTTCGATCGCCTCCAGCCGGATGGTCGGGTTGATCGCGTGCGCGCGCGCCGCCATCACGCCCACCTTGGACTTGCCGTACTCGCCGTCCAGTGCGTGCAGCTGGCGGTTGGTGTTCGACACGCAGACCTCGTCCGCATCGATCAGGGTGAGTCGGCCCACGCCGCTGCGCGCCAGTGCCTCGACCGCCCACGAACCGACGCCGCCGATGCCGATCACGCAGACATGCGCGCGCGCCAGCGCAGCCACGCTGCCGCTGCCGTACAGGCGTTCGACGCCGGCGAAGCGCTCGGCCGGAAAAGTCGTCTCGTCCACGGCATCGCCGCTGGTGTACGGGGTCGTATCTGCGTGTGTCACGGGCCTGCCTTGCTGCTGCGTATCCGCCATTTTATCGCGCCCGCGTGGCTGCAACGCGTCTGCGGGGGTTATCCTTGCGGCCATCTTCATTCCTGGAATCGTAACGATGCGCGTAGCTTTGATGATCCTGCTCGGCCTGGCGATCGGCGTGATCGGTACGGCCAACGTGATGAATGCGCTGGCCGCGCGCAACCCGATGCCGAAAGCCGTGATGGAAACCATGGGCTACCACATGGGCGAACTGAAGAACGCCATGAAGGCGAAGCAGTGCGATCCGGTCAAGGTCCAGCATCACCTGGCCCGCCTGCAGTCCACTGCCACGGATATCGTGCCGGTATTCGGCATCGACGAGAAAATTTTCACCGACGACGCCACCCAGCTGCAGAACCGCTTGCAGCAGGCCGTGCAGGGTGCGCCCGCCACCTGCGAGGCGCTGGCCGCGGCGGTCAAGCCGGTCGGCGAGACCTGCAAGAGCTGCCACCAGCAGTATCGCTGAAAGATCAAGAGCACCCCTCCCCAACCCTCCCCTGCGAGCAGGAGAGGGAGAAAAGCGCTCAGAAGCGGATCTTTCCGCGCAGCATCTGCCCGTACATCACCCAGTCGCCGGCCAGGCTGTACAGCGGGTGCTTGAACGTGGCCGGGCGGTTCTTCTCGAACCCGAAGTGGCCGATCCAGGCAAATCCGTAGCCGAACACCGGCGCCAGCCACAGCCAGCGCAGCTGGCCGCTCGCCAGGGCCAACACGATCACCGCGATCACCAGCGTGCTGCCGACGAAATGCATCCGGCGGCAACTGCGGTTGCTGTGCTCGCTGAGATAGAACGGATAGAACTCGGCAAAGCTGCTGTAGCCGGACATGTTTCTGCTCCGTGGCGAGATGGCCCGATTCTGCCACGCAGACACACCGTGCGCTCCGCCTATTCCGGCAGCGGAATGAATTCCTTGTCGTCGCCGGCCACTTTCGGAAAGCGTCCTTCGCGCCAATCGGCCTTGGCCTGCTCGATGCGCTCGCGCGTGCTGGCCACGAAGTTCCACCACAGGTGCCGTTCGCCATCCAGCGGCGCGCCGCCGAACAGCATCAGGCGGCTCGCCTCGTGCGCGCGCAGCGGCGGCGCGGCGGGGCCGGCCTGCACCGCCATCTGTTGCGCGCCGACTTCCAGTTCGCCCCAGCGGATCGCACCCTCGACCACGTGCACGCCACGCTCGGCGTGCTCGGCCGGCAAGGCCAGTTCGGCGCCCGCGGCCAGTTGCACTTCCAGGAAGAACATCGGCGCGAACACCTTCACCGGCGAGCGCTCGCCGTAGGCCGTGCCGGCAATCAGCACGGCTTCCATGCCGGGCCGGCGGATCTTCGGCAGTGCGTCGCGGTCGTGGTGATGGAATTCCGGGTCCACCTCGGCATCGGTCTGCGGCAAGGCCACCCAGACCTGGATGCCGTGCAGCAGCTGGCCATCCTGGCGCGCTTCCGGCGGCGTGCGTTCGGAGTGGACGATGCCGTGACCGGAGGTCATCCAGTTCACTTCGCCGGGGCGGATGTCGGCCAGGCTGCCCAAGCTGTCGCGGTGGCGGATCACGCCGTCGAACAGCCAGGTCACCGTGGCCAGGCCGATATGCGGATGCGGGCGCACGTCCATGCCTTTGCCGGCGGCGAACGTGGCCGGCCCGACGTGATCGAAGAACACGAACGGGCCGACGTGGCGTGCCTGCAGCACCGGCAGCATGCGGCGCACCATGAAGCCGTCGCCCAGGTCGTGCACGCGGGCATCGGCAATCAGCATCGGGGCAGCTTCCATCACGCTCTCCTTACCAGGCCCGTTGATATTGCACTGGCGGGTCGATCTTCGCACCCAGCTGTTGCGCGGCGCGGCGCGGGAAGTACGGATCGCGCAGGCTTTCGCGAGCGATCAGCACCACGTCGGCGTCGCCGTTGGCGACGATCTGCGCGGCCTGCTCCGCGCCGGTGATCAGGCCCACCGCACCGGTGGCGATGCCGGCCTCGCGGCGGATCTGCGCCGCGAACGGCACTTGGTAGCCCGGCGCCGGCGCGATCTTCGCGTGCGGCAGCAGACCGCCGCTGGAGACGTCGATCAGGTCCACGCCCAGCGACTTCACCTGGCGCGCCAGCTCGACGCTCTGCCCGATGTCCCAACCGCCTTCGTCCACCCAGTCGGTGGCCGAGAGGCGCAGCCACAGCGGCAACTCGGCCGGCCACACTTCACGTACGGCGACGATCACTTCGCGCACCAGGCGGGTGCGGTTCTCGAAGCTGCCGCCGTAACGATCATCGCGCCGGTTGCTCAGTGGCGACAGGAACTGGTGCAGCAGGTAGCCATGCGCCGCGTGCACTTCGATCAACTCGAAGCCGGCCGCCAGCGCGCGTTGCGCGGCGGCGCGGAAGTCCGCGATCACCGTCTGGATGCCGACTTCGTCCAGCGCTTGCGGTGCAGGCCAGCCGGTATCGAACGGCAGCGCCGACGGCGCCACGGTGCGCCAGTCGCCCTGCCCGGCCGGCACCGGGCCGTGCCCGTCCCACGGCCGCAGCGTGCTGGCCTTGCGCCCGGCATGCGCCAGCTGCATGCCGGCGATCGCACCGTGCGCCTTGATGAAGCGGGTGATCGGCTGCCACGCCTGCAACTGGGCCTGGTTCCACAGGCCGGTGTCCTGCGGCGAGATGCGCCCCTGCGCGGAAACCGCCGAAGCTTCGGCGATCACCAGCGCCGCGCCGCCGACCGCACGGCTGCCCAAGTGCACCATATGCCAGTCGTTCGGCACGCCGTCGGTGGCCGAGTACTCGCACATCGGCGACACCACCAGGCGGTTGCGCAAGGTCAGGCTGCGTTGGGGGAACGGATCGAACAGGTTCATGGGGAATCCAGCGTCATGGAACTGCCGAGATGCAGACAAAGTCCCATGGAATCAAGCCGCCGTGCCGTCGCGCGCGGCGAACGCTGCGTCCGGCGCAGCCAGCCAGTCGGCGATGCGCGAAGCCATCGGCGCGGGCGTCTTCATCCAGCCGAAATGGTCGGCCGGCAAGCCACCCATGTCTTCCCGCGTGATCACATCCACGCGGCGCTCGCCCGGACCCAGCTTGCCCAGCAGCCACTCCAGCGACGCCGGCGGACCCAGCCAGTCCTGCTGCAGGCGCAGCGCCAGCAGCGGCAACTGCAACGCGGCCAGCTGACGCTCGAAATCCTGCGCCATCCCGGCCACCACATAGCGACCGCTGCGTCCGCTGCGCGCCCAGTCGGCGATCACCCCGCGCGCCTCGTTGCCGCCAAAGCCGATCCGCCGCCCGGGCAGATAACCCGCCAACCCGGCCAGCAACGGGGCTAGCGTGTAAGCCGCACCGATCAGCCAGCCACGCCGGAACCGGCGCCAGTACGGCGCGCCGCTGGCGACCAGCAGCAGGCCGGTGAAGTCGTGCGGATGCAGGCTGGCGTAAAGCAACCCGAGCTGGCCGCCGAGACTGTGTCCGCCCAACCAGCGGTGCGCCTGCGGCCAGCGTTGGCGCACCGCCGCCATGCCCGCGGGCAGGTCGTCCTGCAGCAACTCGCGATAGCCCCAGTCGCAGCCGCGGCCGGCGCGTCGATCGCTGGAGCCGATGCCGCGCCACTCGTGCAGCACCACCGCGACGCCCCGCGCCGCCAGCGCCTGGGCCAGCGGCAGATAGTGCCGGGCTGGTATGCCCATCGCCGGAATCCAGTACAGCAAGTACTGCCAGGCGTCGGCGGGAAGCACGGCCAACAACTCGTAACGGGCGCCGTCGGCAGCAGTTACCGGGATGACCAGCGGCTCGGCCGCTGCAGGAATGTTTTCGACGGAATGATCGGACATTCCGACAGGCTAGCGAATTGCCTTCGCCACTACAAAAAAGGAGGCCGGCTTGCGCCGGCCTCCTCAAACGGATTCCGCCACCGCGATCAAACGGGGGTGACGTCTTCGGCCTGCAGGCCCTTCTGGCCGTCGACGACCTTGAAGCTGACCTTCTGGCCTTCTTGCAGACTCTTGAAACCCGAGCCGGTGATGGCGCGGAAATGCACGAATACGTCAGGGCCATTTTCGCGGCTGATGAAACCGAAACCCTTGGCGTCGTTGAACCACTTGACGGTACCTACTTCACGATCCGACATGACTAACTCCGATCCTATCCAGACGCTGAGACAAACCGGCCCCAACGGGCCGACGGTTCACTGAGCATGCAGGGTCCGGTGCAACAGTCGGATTCAGGAAATCCTTACCGGGCACTCACGTAGCCAAGCAGACGCAGCGGCCCAAGCATAACGGATTTTCAGCCCGTGAGTGATTTGTCAAGCAGGTTATTTCGGACATGATCCGGGCAGGAAAAAACCGGGCATCTCTGCCCGGTTTCCCCTACAAACGCGGCGATCAGGCCGGGGTTACTTCTTCGGCCTGCAGGCCTTTCTGGCCCTGCACCACCTTGAACGACACCTGCTGGCCTTCCTGCAGGCTCTTGAAGCCGCCGCCGGTAATGGCGCGGAAATGCACGAATACGTCCGGGCCATTGTCGCGGGCAATAAAACCGAAGCCCTTGGCGTCGTTGAACCACTTGACGGTACCCATCTGACGATCAGACATGTTAATCACTCCACAGGTTTATAGACGCGACCCCCACGACGGCGGCCGGCCGGCTTGACTGGTGTGCAAGGAAACAACCCTGGGGTGAACGATGAGGCAGATCGCGGATCGGCTGCATCGGGTCACAAACTTTGCTGACCCCGGCAAACACAGTGGGCGGATCATAACGGCACAACGGGGCTGAACGGAATGGAGCCCATTCACGGTTTTTTGCCGATTCGGCGGTAAATTCAGATTTCCTTGACCTCCGCCGCGCTCTAGTGGCAGCCAGTCACCCGATCCATTACCCGCTGGCCGCCCCGGCCCGTCGGTATGGTCATCAAGTCGAGGAGCGCCATGATGCCTGCCCTGTCCCGCCTGACCCTGGCCAGCATGCTCGGAGGCCTGCTGCTGGCTGGTTGCGCACAGCACCCGGCCACCAAGACAACGACCACCTCCACCACGACAACCTCATCCACCTCCACCACGAAGGCCGCCAGCACCCCGCACCGGGAACACGCCGCGGCCACCAGCAGCAAGCCCGCCGCCGAACCCGACCTGTCCGGCAACACCGGTATTGCCGCCTGCGACGACTATCTCTCCAGCTATCTCGCCTGCCATCGCGCGGCGGCGATCTACGCGCCGGACCAGTTGCAATCCCGCTACGAGGCGATGCGCAGCAGCCTGCTGCGCGATTCGAAGAACCCGGATATCCGTCCGCAACTGGCGGCACGCTGCAACTCGCTGGCCGGCCAGCTGCGCCAGGCCCTGCACGGCAAGCCGTGTGCGGGGAACCCGGCACCGGCCGGCACGCCGTAAGTCCCATCGGGCGATAACGAGCGCGGGCTAGCCGGCTTCGCGCCAGGCCGCGCGCAGCAGCCGCGCCATCGCCGCGGGCTGAGTGCGGCCCAAACGGATCTCCGGAGTGCCGTGCCAGCGGGCGGTATCGGCGATCGCCCTGGCCACCGCCTGCACCAGCGGCGGTTCCGGCAACACGCCCGGCTCCAGGAACAAGGCCTTGACCTCGAACTGGTCGGTACTGCGATGGGCTTTCGCATCGAGCCGGCCGATCAATCGGCCCCGATGCAGGATCGGCAGCACGAAGTAGCCGTAGCGGCGCTTCGGCGCCGGCGTGTAGCACTCGATGGTGTACTCGAAATCGAACATCGCCAGCGCCCGTGCGCGATCCCAGACCAGCGGATCGAACGGCGACAGCAGTGCGGTGCGGGTGGCGCGCAGGCGGCCGGCCAGCGCCTTGTCCAGCGCCTCGGCGTGGTCGCGGTGCACATAGCCGGGCGTGCTCCAGCCCTGCACCGGCACCGCCAGCAACTCGCCGCTGGCCAGCAGCGGCGCCAGTTCGCGATCACTGACTTTCGGCTTCAGGCGAAAGTAGTCGGCGATCCAGCCGGCCGGCGTCACCCCCAGCGCACGCACGCTGTCGACGATGAAACGCCGGCGCAGTTGCGCCGCCGACGGTGCGGCGGCGGAATCGAACGGCGGGTCGAGCCGGGCCAGCACGTTCTCGGCCAGGTCATACACGCGCTGGAAGTTGTCGCGCCGCGCCACCATCAGCTCGCCCAGCGCGAACCACGCCTCCAGCCAGCGTTTTTCCGGTTTCCACTCCCACCAGCCCGGCTTGCTGGCGCCGTCTTTGCGCGCGAAATCCGCCGCACGTACCGGGCCGGACGCACGAACGGCTTCCAGCAACGCCTCCATCTCGGCGCGTTGTTCGCGATGCATCCGCGCCGCATTCCGATGCGCCCAGTGATGCGCGCGCTGACCGTGCCCGCCGCGATGCCAGGCGACATCGGCGGCGCTGACGAAGCACGCCTCGTGCGCCCAGCACTCGGCCAGCCGGCCCTGCGCCAGCGCTTCGTCCAGCCAGACCATCGGGTAGTCGCCCAGGCGCGAATGCAGCACCAGGTAGGGGCTGCGCGCGACCACGTGGATGGTGTCGATCTGCAGCAGGCGCATGCGCTCGATCGCCGCCACCACGTCGTCGCGCCGGGGCCGCCGTCGCGGCGACTGCAGCAGGCCCTGCGCGGACAGTTGCAGCGCCCGCGCCTGCGCCAGGCTCAGCACGCGACCATCACCTGAAGCGGCGCCCAATGGCGAAGTGTCTTCACAACCTCATGACCCGGATATTGAGCCGGCATTTACAAAGCCCCTGCTAGCGTGAAACTCGAGTTGGGCCGGACGGGAATCCCGCCCGATGGCGTGCGGACATCCGCACAACCTCGCCGATCATTCTGGCATGGAGTACCGATGATGAAATCCCGCAAACCCTTATTGACCGTCCTCGCCGCCGGCACCTTGCTGTTCGCCGGCAGCCTGATCGCGCAACAGGACCTGCCGACGCAGGCACCTCCGCCGCCGCCCACGGATACGATGCCCCAGCCGCCACCCGTTCCGCCGACGCCGCCTGCACCACCACCGCCGGCGCAATCGGGCATGCCGGCGACACCGCCGCCGGCGGCCAGTACGGCAGTCGCACCGCCGACCGGCCAGGCCGACACGGCCACCATGAACACGCCGGCCGGCGAGCTCACCGTGCATTCGAGCATGCCGCCGCCTCCGCCGGCCGGTCCGGCACCCGCTTTCGAGCAGTTGTCCGGCGGCGGGAAATACATCAGCGAGGACCAGGCCTCGGCCTATCCGTTGCTCGCCAACGACTTTCTCTATGCCGATCACAACCGCGATGGCCGCATCAGCAAGAGCGAGTACGCGCGCTGGACCACCGGCAAATAAACCTGCCCGCAGCAGACGCCGGCCGCACCCGCGGCCGGCGTTTTCATGTGCCAGTCACCGTCGCCCGCGGCCGCTCCGCTAAACTGACCCGCCGCCCGCCAGGAACTTTCCTTCATGAAGCGATTGACCGCGGCCGTCCTCCTGGCCTTGTCCGCCGGCACCCTGGCCACCGCCGCGCACGCGCAGAACCCGGACCCTACCGACATCCGCGCCTGCACCGCCATCGAGAGCGACGCCCAGCGGCTGGCCTGCTACGACCATGCGACCGGCCGGGTCAACCTGCCGATCGCGCAGAAGCGGGTGGACGAGGCAACCACGACGCCAAGCATCTTCAGCCGCGACCGCCAGAAGACGTCCAGCGCCGGCGTGGAACCCAACAGCGAAGTAGCCACGCCGCTGTCGCTGCTCGACAGCCGCTGGGAACTGTCGCCGGAAAGCAAGCTCGGCACCTACAACATCCGCGGCTACAAGCCGGTGTACGTGCTGCCAGCCTTCCTCACCAGCAACCAGAACAACCAGCCGCACAGCCCGAATCCGAACAATACGGTGACGGACCAGGGCGAACAGTTGGACAACGTCGAGGCGAAATTCCAGCTCAGCCTGAAGGCCAAGGTGTGGCAGGGCGTGTTCGGCGACGCCGGCGACCTGTGGGTGGGCTACACCCAGTCCTCGCGCTGGCAGGTCTACAACTCGCAGCTGTCGCGCCCGTTCCGCGAAACCAACTACGAGCCCGAGGCGATGCTGGTGTTCAACACCCACTATCAGGTACTGGGATGGGATGGGCGGATGCTCAGCATCGGCTTCAACCACCAGTCCAACGGCCGCAGCGATCCGCTGTCGCGCAGCTGGAACCGGGTGATCGCCAACGTCGGCTTCGAACGCGATGGCTGGACCGTGATGCTGCGCCCGTGGTGGCGCGTGCCGGAAGCCCGCAGCGACGACAACAACCCCGACATCGGCAACTACATGGGCCGCGCCGAAATGCAGGTCGTGCACGAATGGCACGGCCAGGAATTCGGCATGCTGCTGCGTCACTCCCTGCGCGGCGGCAGCCGCAGCCACGGCTCGGCGCGCTTCAGCTGGAGCTTCCCGATGGCCGGCAACCTGCGCGGCTACATGGAAGTGTTCAAGGGCTACGGCGAAAGCCTGATCGACTACAACCACAACGCCACCTACCTGGGGTTGGGCGTGTCGCTGCTCGACTGGTATTGACTCAAGTCGCAAACGACGAAGGCCCGGTGCAAATACCGGGCCTTCGCTTATCGGCGGATGGCGGCCTGGCCGCGCCGGCGATCAGTGGTGGTGACCGCCGGCGCCGTGCACGTGACCGTGCTCCCGCTCTTCCGCGGTGGCGCCGCGCACGTCGGTCACCTCGATGGCGAAGTGCAGGGTCTTGCCGGCCAACGGATGGTTGGCGTCGATGAAGACCACGTCGTTCTCGACCTTGCTCACGGTAACGTTGATCTGGCCTTCCGGGCCATGGCCCTGGAACTGCATGCCGGGCTGGATGTCCTCGACGCCCTGGAACGCCGCGCGCGGCACTTCCTGCATCAGCTCGTCATGGCGCACGCCGTAGCCCTCTTCGGGCGCCACGTCGGCAGTGAACTTGTCGCCGACCGAACGGCCTTCCATCTGCTTTTCCAGGCCCGGCACGATATGGCCGCTGCCATGCAGATAGGTCAACGGCTCGCGACCTTCGGAGCTGTCGATGACCTGGCCCTCGTCGTCGGTCAGCGTGTAGTGGAAAGCGGCAACGGAGTTCTGGGCAATCTGCATGAAATTCTCGCGAATAGGTTCAAGTCCGCCGGCCAGGCGCCGACACGAGCCGCGCAGAATACCAGAACCGCGCAAACCGGCCGCAGGCCGTGCAGCGCCATGCATGCGCCGGCGTGCTGCCGCGAGCGATCGAGAGGGAACCGGATCAGCCGGCGAGCCGGGCCTGCGTGTCCTTGCCGATCTTCTCCGGCGTGTCGGTGGAGGCGTAGCGCTTCACCACCTGGCCGTCCGCATCGATCAGGAACTTGGTGAAGTTCCACTTGATCGACTCGCTGCCGAGGATGCCCTTGCCTTCGCTCTTCAGCCACTTGTACAGCGGGTCGGCGTGCTCGCCGTTGACCTCGAGCTTGGCGAACAGCGGGAAGGTCACGTCGTACTGAGTGCTGCAGAAGGTCTTGATCTCGGCCTCGTCGCCGGGCTCCTGATGGCCGAACTGGTCGCACGGAAAACCGAGCACCACCAGGCCCAGGTCGCGCTGGTCCTGCCACAGCGTCTCCAGCCCCTGATACTGCGGGGTGAAGCCGCATTTGGATGCCACATTGACGATCAGCAGGGTCTTGCCGCGCCATTCGGCGAGCGAGCGCTGGTTGCCATCGATATCGCGAACGGTGAAATCGTAGACGCTGGACATGGACGGACTCCGTCTTGATGGATCAATCCGGCAGCATACGCCATCGACCGTGATGTCCGTGGCATAGAATGGCCCACCACCCGCAAGCCAGATTCCGCCGTGATCCGCTTCGTCGATGTCCACAAGTCCTACCGCGTCGACGGCAAGGACATTCCAGCGTTGCAGCCGTTCAGCCTCGACATCGCCGATGGCGAGGTGTTCGGCATCATCGGCTTGTCCGGCGCCGGCAAATCGACGCTTATACGGCTGATCAACTTGCTCGAACGACCCAGCGGCGGGCGCATCTTCGTGGGCGACACCGAGATGACCACGCTGGCCGAGCCGGCGTTGCGCGCACAGCGGCGCCGGATCGGCATGATCTTCCAGCACTTCAACCTGCTCGCCTCGCAGACGGTGGCAGACAACGTGGCATTCCCGCTGCGGCTGGCCGGCGAGCGCGATGCCGGCGCATTGCGCGCGCGCGTCGACGAGTTGCTGGCGCGGGTGGGGCTGACCGCGCACGCGGACAAATACCCGTCGCAGCTTTCTGGCGGCCAGAAGCAGCGCGTCGGCATCGCCCGCGCGCTCGCCAACCGGCCGTCCATCCTGCTGTGCGACGAGGCCACCAGCGCGCTCGACCCGCAGACCACCGCCTCGGTGCTGGAGCTGCTGGCCGAGATCAACCGCGAACTGAAACTCACCATCGTGCTGATCACCCACGAGATGGACGTGGTGCGCCGCGTGTGCGATCGCGTGGCGGTACTCGACGCCGGCGCGATCGTGGAGCGCGGCGCGGTCGCCGACGTGTTCCTGCACCCACAGCATCCCACCACCAAACGCTTCGTCAACGAGGCGCTGCCCGAGGAAGCGGCCAGCGAGCTGGCGCCGTTCGCCCAGGTACCCGGACGCATCCTGCGTCTGAGCTTTCGCGGCGACGCCACGCTGACCCCGGCGCTGGGCCGCATCGCCCGCGAGACCGGCGTGGAGTTCAACATCCTCGCCGGCCGCATCGACCGCATCAAGGACCTGCCCTACGGCCAGCTCACTCTGGCGATGCAGGGCGAACGGGTGGACGCCGCACTGGCCGCACTGCGCGAAGCCGGCATCGAGATCGAGGAGTTGCACCGATGAACCCGCTGCAGAAGCTCTTTCCGAACATCGACGACTGGGGCGAGATCGGCCGCGCCTGCATCGACACCCTGCTGATGCTGGGCGGCTCGCTGGCGCTCACCGTGCTGATCGGCCTGCCGCTGGGCGTGCTGCTGTATCTCACCGCCAAGGGCCAGCTGCGGCCGATGCCGAAGCTCTATGCGATCACCTCGCTGCTGGTGAACATCCTGCGCTCGGTGCCGTTCATCATCCTGATGATCGTGTTGATGCCGATCACGTACGCCCTGGTCGGCACCAAGCTGGGCATCCGCGGCGCGATCCCGCCGCTGGTGATCGGCGCGGCGCCGTTCTTCGCGCGACTGGTGGAGACCGCGCTACGCGAAGTGCAGCAGGGCGTGATCGAGGCCAGCCAGGCGATGGGCGCCAGCCTGTGGCAGATCGTGCGCCACGTCTTGCTGCCCGAAGCGCGTGGCGGCCTGTTTGCCGGCATCACGGTCACCGCGATCGCGCTGGTCGGCTATACCGCGATGGGCGGCGCGATCGGCTCCGGCGGCCTCGGCGACCTGGCCTACCGCTACGGCTACCTCAGCTACAAGTCCGACTACATGCTGGTCACCGTGGTACTGCTGATCGTGCTGGTGCAGCTGCTGCAGATGATCGGCGACCGCATCGTGGCGCGCTACGGTCGGCGCTGAACGAACGTCTTTGCATCTGGCGGTATAGACGGCTATTCTTGTGCGCCGCACAAGATCATGCCGCCATGAAACTGCTCCTGCCCATCGCCGCCCTGTCCCTGCTGTTGCTTGCCGGCTGCTCCGGTTCCGGCAAGCAGGGCGAGAACGTCCTCACGGTTGCCGCCACCGCCGTGCCCCACGCGGAAATCCTCAAGCAGGCCAAACCGCTGCTGGCGAAGGAAGGCGTGGACCTGCAGATCAAGGTGTTCGCCGACTACGTGCAGCCGAACACCCAGGTGGCCGAGAAGAACATCGACCTGAACTACTTCCAGACCAAGCCCTACCTGGATGCGTTCAACCGCGAGCGCGGCACCCAGCTCACCATCATCACCGGCGTGCACATCGAGCCGTTCGGTGCGTATTCGCACAAGTACAAGAGCATCGACCAGCTGCCCGACGGCGCCAGCGTGACGCTGCCGAACGACCCCAGCAACAACAGCCGCGCGCTGTTGCTGCTGGCGAAACACGGCCTGATCACGCTGAAGGATCCGACCGACGAGATGGCCACGCTGAAGGACATCACCGCGAACCCGAAACACCTGAAGTTCCGCGAGCTGGAAGCGGCGATGCTGCCGCGCACGCTGGACGAGGTCGACCTGGCCCTGATCAACACCAACTACGCGCTGGCCGCCGGCCTGAATCCCACCAAGGACGCGCTACTGATCGAGAGCAAGGACTCGCCCTACGTGAACTACCTGGTCGGCCGCCCCGACAACCAGCACGACCCGCGCGTGCAGAAACTGGCCCGGGTGCTGAACAGCCCGCAGATCAAGGCGTTCATCGAGCAGAAGTACCACGGCGCCGTATTGCCGGCGTTCTGACCACGCATCGCTCCCTCCCCTGACTCTTACACGCTCGGTCCCTCCCCCTGCGAAGCAGGGGGAGGTCAGGAGGGGGTGAGGCTTTTGATCTTGCTCGTACCGAAGAGCAACCCCTCCCCAACCCTCCCCTGCTTTGCAGGGGAGGGAGCAGAGCTTGGCGGCTTCTGACTCCTCCTGCCTGGGCCTCACCCCTGCGACGCAGGAATCTCGAACACCTGCCGCAGATACGCCACGTAGGCCTTGTCCTCGCACATGTTCTTGCCCGGCGAGTCGCTCAGTTTGGCCACCGGCTGGCCGTTGCAGCGGATCATCTTGATCACGATGTTGAGCGGCATGGGGCCCACGTCGTTGGTGAGGTTGGTGCCCACGCCGAACGCCAGCAGGCAGCGGCCGCGGAAGTGCGCGTACAGCTGCATCACCGTGGGGATGTCCAGCCCGTCACTGAACACCAGCACCTTGCTGCGCGGGTCGACGCGGTTCGCGCCGTAGTGCGCCAGCACTTTCTCGCCCCAGGCGAACGGGTCGCCGGAGTCGTGGCGGGTACCGTCGAACAGCTTGCAGAAGTACATGTCGAAATCGCGCAGGAACGCGTCGAGCCCGTACACGTCCGACAGCGCGATGCCGAGGTCGCCGCGATACTCCTTCGCCCACGCCTCCAGTGCCGCCACCTGCGAGTCGCGCAGGCGCGGGCCCAGCGCCTGGTGCGCCTGCAGGTATTCGTGCGCCAGCGTGCCCAGCGGGGTCAGGTTGAGCTTGCGCGCCAGCCACACGTTGCTGGTGCCGGCCAGCTGCTCGCCCAATCCCTCGCGCAACGCGGTCACCACCTCCTCCTGCCACATCCGCGAGTAGCGCCGGCGCGTGCCGTAGTCGGCGATCTTGCAGCCGGCGTAGTCCGGCGTGTCGCGCAGCAGTTCGATCTTCGCCTGCAACCGCCGGCGCCCCTCGGCAAGGTCGAGGCCGCCGCTGGTGTTGCGGAAGTACACCTCGTTGACGATCGCCAGCAGCGGCACCTCGAACAGGATGGTATGCAGCCACGGCCCGCGGATGCGGATCTCGATCTCGCCGTTGGCCGCCGCCGGTGCGATCTTCACGTACTTCTCATTGAGCTGGAACAGCCCCAGGAAATCCACGAAGTCGCTCTTGATGAAGCGCCACGTGCGCAGGTAGTCGAGCTCGTCCGGTGCGAAACGCAGCTGACACAAGGCTCTCAGCTCGGTGCGGATCTCGTCGATGTACGGCACCAGATCGATGCCCGGCGTGCGGCACTTGAAGCGGTACTCGACCTGGGCTGCCGGATACTGGTGCAACACCACCTGCATCATCGAGAACTTGTACAGGTCGGTGTCGAGCAGCGAATCGATGATCATCGGTAACCCAGGCGGGGAGCGGGATGGGCCATTATCCACGCGAACCGCGGCTTGTTTCGCGCAAAAAGAAACCCCATCAGCCAGGGGAGGACTGACGGGGTTTGTCAGGCGGCATCCAGGGGAGGAAATGCCGGCCCCTCAGTGACACGCTGTATTGCGCCGCTTCCTGTCGCCATCACGGCGATACACATGCTTAGTGTGGCCGGCAGCGCGTGAGTTCAACGTGCATGTCGAACTTTGTTCAGCTTCCCGACAGGCTTGCTGCAACGAAGCGGACGGGAACGGTTCGCGTACCCATCACCTACAATTTCTTTACTTCCGTGCGGAATCGACCATGAAGCTGTTCGCCATCTACCTGCTCGTGTGGTGCCTGGCCCTGCCTGCGGCGGCCGCCGAGCTGAAAGTCGACCTCGGCCATGGCGTCATCACCTATCGCACCGAAGCTCTACTCAAGCGCCACGACGCGCGCACGATCAGCGTGCCCGGCGATGTCGCGTTCCATCGCACGATGCACTACCGTGCCGTGCCGCTGGCCGCCCTGCTCGAGGGCATCGGTCCCGACGATCACCTGCAGTTCGTCGCCGGCGATGGCTTTGCCGCCGAGATCCCCGCCGCATTGCTGCTGAACACGCAAGGCAGCGCAGCCTGGCTGGCGATCGAGGACCCGTCCCGGCCCTGGCCCGCGCTGGACAAGAACCGCGGCAGCGCCGGGCCGTTCTACGTCGTGTGGACCCGGCCGCAGGCCGCCCGCGTGGGCCCGGAACAATGGCCGTACCAGCTGGCCCGCATCCGCAAGCTGGGCGGCGTGGCCGAACGCTTCCCGGCGATCCTGCCCGACCCTTCGCTGCCGGCGGGAGGCGACGTGCAACGCGGTTTCGCCGTCTTCCAGCGCACCTGTTTCGCCTGCCACACGCTCAACGGCCAGGGCGATTCGAAACTCGGCCCGGATCTGAACCTTCCGCACAACCCCACCGAATACCTGCGTGCCGACCTGTTGCGCGCCTTCATCCGCAATCCGCAGTCGCTGCGGCAGTGGCCGCAGGCGAAAATGCAGGGGTTCGACACGCACGCGCTGTCCGACGCCGATCTCGACACCGTGCTGGCCTATCTGCGGCACATGGCCGGGCGCAAGCCGGGGCATTGACTCCGCCGGATCAGCCGGTACGTCCACCGCGGACACGCCGCGCCAGGTCAAGAGCGTTGCTGCAACAGCGCCTGCAGTGCCTGGTCGCGCCGCACCTTCGGCTCGCGCGCCAGCTGGCGCACGCTGGCGTAGAACGCCGGCCAGCGGCGCCCGGCACGCTGGAACAGCACGGCGAACGCCGGCGTCCACCGGTCGTACAGGCCGAACGGCAATAGCCGTGCATTGTTGATCGGCATGGCGACCCAGGCGTCGTAACGGTGGTCGTCCGGCCAGTCGTGCTCGCGCCACTGTGCATAGCGGACGCGGAACGCCGCGATTTCGCGTTGCTTGTCCGCATCCATCGCCGATGCATCCACGTCGCTGGCATACAGGGCTTCCAGTCGTGTACGCAGGTCCAGCACCAGATGGGTGAAACCTTGCTCCATCGCCCGGGCATGCTCGTCCGGTGGCGGCAGGCCGCGCGACTGGCGCCATTCGCGCAGGCCTTCGCTCTGCACGAAGCTCGCGAAGGATTCGTTGAACGCGGTGTCGCCCTTCACGTAGATCAGCTGGTGCGCCAGCTCGTGGAAGATCGTGCCGTCCAGCTCGTCGTCGTCCCAGCGCAGCATGCTCGACAGGATCGGATCGGCGAACCAGCCCAGCGTGGAATACGCCGGCACGCCGCCGACCCAGACGTCGTCGCCGTGCGCCTGCAGCCGCGTCGCATCCGCCTGCGCATCGGCCTCCCTGAACCAGCCGCGATAGGCGACGCAACCGGCGACCGGAAAACACTGCGGCACTGCCTGCACCGAAAAGCGCGGCGCGGCGAACACGTTCCACACCACGTACGGCCGATCCAGCGCGACGTAGCCGGTATAGCTGCGGTTGTCCGGCAGGGCCAGCCGCTGCGAGGCGAACCGGCGTGCCTGCTGCGCCTGGCGCAGGCGCATGGCGAGTTTCGGATCGGTGGCCGGATCGCGCACCAGCTCGCTCACCGCGCGTCGGTGCACGATCAGCACGCCCTGCCCGTGCGCTGCCTGCGCGTAGTAGCGCAGGCTGCCGCAGGCGCACAGCAAAAGGCCCACCGTCGCGATGACGATGAGCCTTGCAATACGGGTGCGTGGCGGCACGAATCCGGGCATCCCCCGATTGTGCCTCAAGCCTCAGTCGCGATGATCGCGATCGCCGCTACGGGAGCCTCGCCGCTGCCGGTTGCCGTCGCGACTGCTTTCGCGACTGCCGCCGCGATAGTCGCTGCGGCCATCGCTGCGGCCATCGCTGCGTCCATCGCCACGGCCCCGCCACTGGCCGGCGTGGCTGCGATAGTCGCGGTAGTTGCGATGATCGCGATAGCCATCATGCCGATAACGCGAACCGCCGTACCACACGCTGCTGACGCCCACGCTCACGCCGGGTGCATAGCAGCAACCGTAATAACCGCCGCCGTAGCCACCGTAATAGCCGTCGTAGTAACCCGGCGCCACGTAGTAGGCATTGCCGCCGGCGCCATAGTAGGCATCACCGCTGTAGCCGGAACCACGTACATAACTGTAGCCCGGATCGTAATAGCAGCCCGACAACGTCGCCGCAGCGACGATCAGGACAAGACTGGCCAACAGGCGTTTCATGATCCGTCCCCGTTCTGGAGTAGCGATGTCACGCTAGCCCGCGGTGCTTGAACGCGCACTGAGTTCCAGCGTGTCGCCTACCGGCGTTCACCCGCCAGCCATGTAGCGCCGCCGCCCACCCGTCGACAAAGACCATCAATCCTTGCGCTTGCTCTGCTCGCCGCGTTCCGGCGCCAGCACGCGTCCGCCGGCAGCTTCGCCGCCGGCTGCACCCGCTACCGGCAGGTGCAGCTCCGCACTGCCCGATCCCGCTTGCGCCAGGTTGGCATCCGGCCAACTCGGCCCTTGCCTCACCCGATTCTGTTTGGCCGCCAGCAAGGCCTGGATTTTTGCCACGGCGTCTTCCTGGCTGATGTGCTGGACCGGTGCTTCCGCCGGCGGACGTTTGCGTGGAGCCGGCTTTTTCGCGGCAGCGACGGGGCGGGCGGCAGGTTTTGTCGCCAGCTTCTTCGCCACCTGTTTTGCTGCCGCGGCCTTCCTGCTTGCAACCGGTTTCGCCAGCGGCTTTTTCGCAGCCACCTTCTTTGCGGCGACCTTCCCGGCCACGGCCTTTTTCGCCACCGCCTTCTTCGTCGCAACTTTTCCTGCTGCGGGTTTCCGCGCTGCCGGTTTCTTCGTCGCGGATTTCTTCGCGGCGACTTTCTTCACCGCCGCCTTGCGCGGCGCGGGCTTCTTCGCGACCGTTTTCCCGGCCGGTGCCTTTTTGGCGGTTGCTTTCTTTGCCGCGGACTTCTTCGCAGCCGACTTGCGGGTCATAGCCATGCGTTCGTTCTCCTGCGGTGGTCGATGGAACCGTGCCCAGTATGCGCGCCCCGGCCGCGACGGGCATTACGCAGCGCAGGAAACGTTCATCATCGGAAGCTGGGCTGCATCAGCGCATTGAGAAAATGCGGCAACACCCGCGGCTCCGCCAGCAGGGTGAAAATCACGCCGTACGCCGCGCCCCACAGGTGCGCGCTGTGGTTGACGTTGCCCTGCCCGCGCCGGTCCATGTAGATCGAGTAGCCGGTGTACAGCACCGCGTAAACGATCGCCGGCATCGGTATCACCAGCACGATGATCCGCGACCACGGCGCCAGCAGGATGAAGGCGAACAGCACCGCCGACACCGCGCCCGAGGCACCGAGGCTGCGATAGTCCGGGTTGGCGCGATTCTTCAGGTAGGTCGGCAGGATCGAGATCACCAGGCCGCCGATATAGAACAGCGCGAAACCGAACGGCCCCATGCGCGCGGTGAAGAAGCCCTCCATCACCCGGCCGAAGAAGAACAGCGTGAACATGTTGAACAACAGATGCCCGAAGTCCGCATGCACCACGCCGTAGGTCACCAGGCGGTGGTACTCGCGCTGGCGGGCGATCGCTGGCGGCCACAGGATCAGGTCGTTCATCAGGCGGCTGTTCTTGAATGCCATGAACGAAACGATGCAGGTGATGGCGATGATGACCAGGGTGATCGGCATAGACGGTTCCGCGCCAGGTAACAAAAGCGGCCATCTTGGCGCCGCTGCCGCGACTTGTCGACTTTTCGTTGGCGCAGTTGCCGCTCTGCCGGCGCTCATGCCTCGCCGCCGCGTCGATATTCCGAAAGGCCACTGCCCGGACCGGCGGCAGGCGGTTATCATTCGGCGCTTTATGCGGCCACCAGCCGCTCGATGGATCCCATGACTTCGCTTCGCTACCTGCACCTGGACGTCTTTGCCGCCACTCTGGGCGGCGGCAATCATCTCGGCGTGGTGATCGGCGCGGACGGCTGGAGCAGCGCGGCGATGCAGCGCTTCGCGCGCTGGACGGCGCTGGTCGAGACCACCTTCCTGCTGCCGCCGACCGATCCGCGGGCCAGCTACCGCGTGCGCATCTTCACTCCGCACAAGGAGATCCCGTTCGCCGGCCACCCCAGCATCGGCAGTGCTCACGCCGTACTCGAATGCGGCCTGGCCGAGCCGCACGATGGCCTGTTGTGGCAGGAATGCGGCGCCGGCGTGCTGCCGATCCGCGTCGAAGGCAACGGTGCCAACCGCGAGCTATTGCTGCAGTCGCCCGGCGAGCGCGTGCTGGACACCGGCCGCGACGCGCACCCGCTGCTGGCCGCCACGCTGGCCGGCATCGAACTGGGTGCACTCCCGCCGGCGCTGGTCGATGGCGGGCGGCGCTGGTGGCTGGCCGAGGTGGCGGACGAAGCCAGCCTGCGCGCGTGGCAGCCCGATCACGCGGCGATCGCTGCGCTGGCCCAGGCCAGCGACAGCATGGGGCTGTGCGCATTCGCAAGAAGCGGACATCCCGACTACCAGCTGGTGGTGCGCGCGTTTCCGGCCGGTGTCGGCATCGTCGAGGACCCCGCCTCCGGCGCTGCCAACGGACTGATCGCCGCGTATATCGTGCACGCCGAACCACACGGCGCGCTGGCCCGCGGCTACCGGGTCAGCCAGGGCCGCGAGATCGGCCACGACGCGCAACTGATCGTGCACATCGACGGCAACGCGATCTGGGTCGGCGGGCGCAGCCATACGGTGATCGACGGCACCCTGGCGTGGCAGCCGTAACGCTGGTCGCCGTGGCAAGACAGGCACGGCCCACCGACGGGCGCCGTCCTCACACCACCTGCCCCGCCGCCTGCCCGGACGCCCACGCCCACTGGAAGTTGTAGCCGCCGAGCCAGCCGGTGACGTCGACCACCTCGCCGATGAAGTACAACCCCGGCACCAGCTTCGACTGCATCGTGCTGGAGGACAAACCGTCAGTGTCGACGCCGCCCAGGGTGACTTCGGCGGTGCGATAGCCTTCGGTGCCGCTGGCGGTGATCGGCCACGCATTGAGCTGCGTGCCGATCTGCTCCAGTTCGGCATCGCGGTACTGGCGCATCGGGCGGCTCTCAAACCATGGCTCGCACAGGCGTTGCGCGAGGCGTTTCGGCAGCGCGTCGCCGAGCACGGTCTTCAGTTCCGCCAGCGGCCGCGCCGCGCGCTGCTCGATCAGGTGCGCGCCGGCGTCCCGGTCCGGCAGCAGATCGATGCGCAGGTCGTCGCCGGGTTGCCAGTACGAGGAGATCTGCAGGATCGCCGGACCGCTGATGCCGCGATGGGTGAACAGCAGGCCGGCACGGAAACCCTGCTTGCCGACACGCGTCTCCACCGCGGGCAGCGCCACGCCGGCGAGATCCTGGTAATGCTCCTGGTGCTTGCCGCTCATGGTCAGCGGCACCAGCCCGGCGCGCGTGGGCAGCACGGCGTGGCCGAGCTGGCGCGCCAGTTCGTAGCCGAAGCCGCTGGCGCCCATGCTGGGGATCGACAGGCCGCCCGAGGCGACCACCAGCGATTCGGCATGCACCTCGCCGCGCGCGGTGTGCACGCTGAAACCTTCCGGCGTCTTGCGCACGCGCTGCACGCCGCAGTTCGCTTCCACTGTGACGCTGGCGGCGGCGCATTCATCCAGCAGCATGCGCACGATCTGCTTGGACGAGTCGTCGCAGAACAGCTGGCCCAGTTCCTTCTCGTGATAGGCGATGCGGTGCTTCTCGACCAGCGCGATGAAATCCCACGGCGTGTAGCGCGCCAGCGCGGACTTGGCGAAATGCGGGTTCGCCGACAGGTAGTTCGCCGGCGTCGCACCCGTGTTGGTGAAATTGCAGCGCCCGCCACCGGACATCAGGATCTTCTTGCCGACCTTGTTGGCGTGGTCGACCACCAGCACGCGGCGACCGCGCTGGCCGGCGGCGATCGCGCACATCAGGCCCGCGGCGCCGGCGCCGATGATCAACACGTCGGTTTTCAAAAACTCACCATGGCTACGCCGCTTTGCTTCTGTTCGTCATCCCGGCGAAAAGGGAAGTCGCGCATTATCACCCAGCCGCATGGCTTACACTTTGTGCCTGTTCCCAGCGAGCCGCCGCCATGCCTTCCTTTGACGTGATCTCCGAAGTCGACAAGCACGAACTGACCAATGCGATCGACCAGGCCAACCGCGAGCTGACCACCCGCTTCGACTTCAAGGGCGTGGACGCGCAGTACGTGCTGGACGATGGCGTGATCACCCAGAGCGCGCCCAGCGAATTCCAGCTGCAGCAGATGCTGGACATCCTGCGCGGCCGGCTGACCGCGCGGAAGATCGACGTCCGCGCGCTCGACGTGGGCGACCCGGAAACCAACCTGGGCGGCTCGCGGCAGAAGATCACCGTGAAGCAGGGCATCGAGCAACCGGTCGCGAAAAAGCTGGTGGCCGAGCTGAAGGCGGCCAAGCTCAAGGTCGAGGCGCAGATCAACGGCGACAAGCTGCGCGTCAGCGGCAAGAAGCGCGACGACCTGCAGGCGGCGATGGCCTTGCTGCGCAAGTCCGAGGTCGAGCTGCCGCTGCAGTTCGACAACTTCCGCGACTGAGCTCAGGTCCTCGACAGCAGCCGACCACCCATCGCGGCATTGGCCGCCACCACCGCCGCCACCGCCAGCGCATGCGTCAGCAGGTCGGTGGCAGCCGCGTCGAACGAATGGCAGATCTCCAGCAGGCTGGCCGAGGCCGCCGCGCTGGCCAGGCCGATCAGCACCGCGGCGAGCACCGGCCGCAGCGGGCAGGCGCGGCGCAGCAGCATGATCAGCAGCGCGGACAGCGGCACCGAGAAGCCGATGATGAAAAGCAGGCAGTCGGCGGACTGATGCACGCCGGCGAGTTCGGTGCCCGGCGCGATCCACGTGCGCAGGCAGCCGAGGCCGCTGGCACCGATCCACAACAGGGCCCCGGGCAGCGGCAGCCACGCCCACGCCGCACGGCGCCCCGGCACGCCCAGCGCGAACGCGGCCCACGCCGCGCAGATCGCGGTGATCGCCGCACCGATGCCGGCCCAGGCCAGGTCCGGCGTGGCGGCCCAGCGCCGCAGCATCGGGTCCGCGCCGTAATGCATCAGCAACCCGATCGCGAGCGCCACCACCAGCAGCAGCCAGCCGGCGGTACGCAGCCATGGCGGCAGCAGCCGCCGCACCGGCACCAGGCCGGTGCCCAGGCGGTCGATCAATGCCTCATGGGATGGCGGATCGGACATCACGTCAGGGTTCTCCATGGAAACGTTCGCGCAGCGCCTTCAGCGCGCGATGCAGGTTCACTTTCAGCGCGCCGGCGTTGCGCCCGGTCAGCTTGGCCGCCTCGCCGAGCGAACGCTCGCGCAGGCCCAGCTGTTCCACCGCTTCGCGCTGGCCTGGCGGCAACTCGGCGATCGCCTCGTGCAGGCGTTGCGCGCGCTGTTCGCTTTCGGTGGCGGCGCTGGCATCGCTGCTGTCCGGATGATTGTCGAGCGCGAAATCATCGTGCAGTTCGCGGCTGTCGCGACGGCCGCGGCTGCGCAGGGCGTCGATCGCGCGGCGGCTGGCGATCGCGGTCAGCCACGCATCGTACGAGCGAGTCGGGTCGTAGGTGTGGCGCACCCGGTGCACGGTGATCAGGGTCTCCTGCACCACGTCGTCCAGGTGATCCTGCGCCACGCCCTGGCGCCGCGCGGTGGCACGGATCAGCGCCACCGAATCGGCCAGCAGCTTTTCGTAGGCACGCCGGTCGCCGGCCTGCGCAGCCGCCATCCACGCCGCCCGGCGCTGGCCGGGCGATTCGCTGTCGTTCACCGTGGCGACGTCGGCTGGCATGGTCTGGTCGAGACTCGCCCGCAGGGAAAGTCCACTATCTAGACCCATGAAGCCGGTGGCGGTCAAGACTTGCGACATGCTTCGCTCCGCGGCGGAACGCCTGACAGGTATTCGCTGCGGCCGACGCCAACGTTACTTCGTGCCGGCGCGTAACCCTCGCCAGGGCAACGGCGAATAACCAGACAACCTTCCACGGATGCTCCCCATGCTCGTGTTGATCCTCGCCTACCTCGGCGGCGTACTGACCATCCTCAGCCCGTGCATCCTGCCGGTACTGCCGTTCGTGTTCGCCCGCTCCGACCGGCCGTTCATGCGCAACGGTTTCCCGATGCTGCTGGGCATGGCGATCACCTTCGCCGTGGTCGCCACGCTGGCCGCGCTCGGCGGCGGCTGGGCGGTGCACGCGAACCAGTACGGCCGCTACGTGGCGATGCTGGTGCTGGCCTTCCTCGGCCTGACCCTGCTGTCGACCCGGCTTGCCGAATGGATCACGCGCCCATTCGTGGCGCTGGGCAACCGGCTGTCGCAGCGGTCGGCCGGCGACGGCGATTCGGTCTGGGGCGCGGCCGGCCTCGGCGTCGCCACCGGCCTGCTGTGGGCGCCCTGCGCCGGGCCGATCCTGGGTCTGCTGCTGACCGGCGCGGCGCTGAACGGGGCCAGCGTGCAGACCACCTTGCTGTTGCTCACCTACGCCGCCGGTGCAGCCACCTCGCTGGGCCTGGCGCTGCTGATCGGCGGCAAGGTGTTCGCGCTGATGAAGCGCTCACTCGGCGCCGGCGAATGGGTACGCCGCGCGCTCGGCGCACTGGTGCTGTGCGGCGTCGCCGCGATCGCGCTGGGCCTGGATACCGGCCTGCTCACCCGCGTTTCGCTGGCCAGCACCGGCGGCATCGAGCAGAAGCTGATCAACGCCGTGCGCCCGGCACCGGCGCCGCAGCCGGTGTTGAAGGCTGGCGAACCGCTGCCGGTGGAAGGCACGCTCCCGTCGCTGGCCGGCGCCACGCAGTGGTTGAACAGCCCGCCGCTGACCACCGAGTCGCTGCGCGGCAAGGTGGTGCTGGTCGATTTCTGGACGTACTCCTGCATCAACTGCATCCGCGCGCTGCCGTACGTGCGCGGCTGGGCCGACAAATACAAGGACCACGGCCTGGTGGTGATCGGCGTGCATGCGCCGGAGTTCGCGTTCGAGAAGGATCCGGCCAACGTGGCCAAGGCGATCAAGGACCTGGGCGTCGACTATCCCGTCGCGCTGGACAACGACTACGCGATCTGGAAAGGCTTCAACAACGAGTACTGGCCGGCGCACTACTTCATCGACGCGCAGGGACAGATCCGCCATCACCACTTCGGCGAAGGCGAGTACCGGGAAAGCGAGGACGTGATCCGCCAGCTGCTGGCCGACGCCGGCCAGAAGAACCTGCCCGGCGGCTACGTCAGCGACGACCACAACGGCATCGAGGCGGCCGCGTCGAACGACCCCACCCGTTCGCCGGAAACCTACGTCGGCTACGCCCGCGCGATGAACTTCGTCGGCGGCCGGGTGGCGCGCGACGACGCCCACGACTATCACGCACCTGCCTCGCTCGCCGCGGACCAGTGGTCGCTCGACGGCCGCTGGACCGTGCGCGACGAAAACGCGCAACTGGAGCAGGCCGGCGGCGCCATCGTCTACCGCTTCCGTGGCCGCGACCTGCACCTGGTGCTCGGCCCGGCGGCGGACGGCAAGCCGATCCGCTATCGCGTGAGCATCGACGGCAAGCCGCCCGGCGCCGACCACGGCATGGACACCGACGCAGACGGCCGCGGCACGGTCACCACGCAGCGGCTGTACCAGTTGGTACGCCAGGCCCACGGCAGCGGCGAGCGACTGTTCGAGATCGAGTTCCTGGATCCGGGCGTGCAGGCATACGCGTTCACGTTCGGCTGATTGACCGCTGCATGCATCTCCACGGAGGCTGTCATGTCCCGCATCGATGAAACCCTCGCGATGGACCGCCGCCGCTTCCTGCGCGCCGCGCTTGGCGGCGGTGCATTGCTGGCCGTTGGCGGCGGCCTGCTGCTGCCGCGGCTGTACGCCGCGGCGAACGCGCCGGTCGGCACGCCGGGCGAGGTGTTGCTGGAAATCTTCGACGACGCCGGCCATGACCTCGGCGCGCGCAAGGTGGCGAAGCTGGTGCTGAGCGATGCGCAATGGCGGCAGCGGCTGCCGCCGGCGGCGTACGACATCATGCGCCGCGAGGGCACCGAGCGCGCGTTCAGCGGCGAGCACGAGCGCCCCGCCGTGCCCGGCCTCTTCCGTTGCGTGGCCTGCGCCACCGCGCTATACGACGCGGCCACCGAGTTCGACTCCGGTACCGGCTGGCCCAGCTTCTGGCAACCGATCGCTGCCCGCAACGTGATCGAGCGCAGCGATCATCTGTTCGGCATGCAGCGCACCGCGATCAGCTGCGCCGGCTGCGACAGCCACCTCGGCCACGTCTTCGACGACGGCCCGCGACCGACCGGGTTGCGCTATTGCATGAACTCGGTGGCGCTGCGCTTCGTGCCGCGTGCGACAGCCTGAGTCGGACCTGACTACACAACGCTTCAACAACGGCGTCCTCACATTCCCGCGTGCATAACCGCAGGCGACGGTCATTCGACGATCGCTGGAGTTCGCCTGCATGAAACGCCTGACCCGATTCGCCCTTGCCACGCTGTCGTTGACTGCAGCGTCACTCGCCCTCCCCGCGCTGGCGCAGGCAGCCGAGGGCTACGTCACCGGCAACGTCAACCTGCGTGCCGGCCCCGACCCGGGTTATCCACGGATCGCGCTGATCCTGGCCGGCACCTACGTCGACGTGCTGGGATGCACCGAGGGCTGGGAGTGGTGCGACGTGATCGTCTACGGCAACCGCGGCTGGGTCGCCGGCAACTATGTCGAGTACGAATACCAGGACCGGCCGGTGCTGCTGCCCGCCTATGGCGCGCAGATCGGTGTCCCGATCATCACCTTCGTGATCGGCAACTACTGGGACAGCTACTACCGCGGACGGCCGTTCTACCGCGAGCGCGAGCGCTGGTACCGCCGCCCGATCGTGCATCGGCCGTCGCCACCGCCGATGCGCTACCCGTACCGGCCGTCGGCACGCACGTCGAACGACTATCGGTCGCCGGGCAATGACCGGTCGCGGCCACCGGCATGGCCGCAGCCGCGCCCGGGCAGCACACAGCGCGACACGCGCCCGCAACAGGACCAGCAGCCACGGCGATACGACGACAACCAGAGGCCTCCCGTCACGAGCCAGCGCTCGCCCGTGTCGTCGCAACAGGACAACACGGCACGTCCGGCCCGGCAAAACCGACCGGAAGCGCACGGCGACAACCGGGCCAGCCAGCAAGGCAATCGCCCGTCGAACGCCGCGCATGGTCAGCCGGCCCGGTCCGACCGCGCCAAGCCGAAATCCGCCGACAAGAAGAAGAACGATCACGAGGACCGCGATGGCCATTGATCGCGGTGGTGGCGCCGTGCGCCATCACGGCCACCAGCCGCGCCCCGAGCGCGCATAGCGGTCGGCCGCGCGCTCGAACGGGTTGCGCGCGCTGACCCCGCCGCACAACAGGTACAGCGGCAGGAACAGCGGCCCCAGCAGCATGTACTGGTAGACGTGCGCGCGCTCGTGGTCGGCCAGCGACACCGGTGGCTCGATGCCGCGGCCGGCGCGATGCGCGTAGGTGAGGCATAACGTATCCAGCCGCTCGCCGGTATGCACGATCACATTGCCCAGGGTCAGCGCGCCACCGCGGCCCCACGGCCAGCGGCGCACCACCAGCGCCAGTTCGCGCGGCTGCCAGCGCATACGTGCGCCGAAAGCCAGGCCGACCACTCCCAGCAACAGGCCGAGCAGGCTGTTCGGCAAGGTCCACAGCATGCCCAGCGCGAGCAGGCTTCGCTGCGGCCAGCGTGAAGCGGAGGCATCGGGACGTTGCGGCATATCGGCTCCGCTTGGATTCGACGGTGGTCGTCGCCATCTTGTCGGCGTTGGCGCCCGGCGCCTGACCTGTCATCGGAGTGAGTCTGCCATGAGTACACCACGGGCCATCCCCTGTCCGCATTGCGGCGCGCTCAATCGCGTGCCGGCCGAACGGGTGGGCGAGCATCCGAACTGCGGCCGCTGCAAGCAGGCGCTGTTCGAGGGACACCCGGTAGAACTCACCGCGGCGAACTTCGACGCGATCGCCGGCCGCGGCGACCTGCCGGTGCTGGTGGATTTCTGGGCGCCATGGTGCGGGCCGTGCGTCGGCTTCGCGCCGGTGTTCGTGCAGGCCGCCGGCAAGTTCGAACCGCGCCTGCGGCTGGCCAAGCTGGATACCGAGGCGCAGCCGCAACTGGCCGGGCGTTTCAACATCCGCAGCATCCCCACCCTGATCCTGTTCAAGCAGGGCCGCGAGATCGCGCGGCAGTCCGGCGCGCTGAACGCGGCGCAGCTGCAGCAGTTCGTCGAGGGCGCGCTGGCGCGCGGCTGATCACATGGCTGGCTGGCCGGTACCCGCCGCCTGCCAGCGCAGCCAGTCGATCACCGCGGCCACCGCCGCACGCGGTTTTGCGGGCGGCCGCACGATCCAGTACGACGGCCCCAGCGCCACGGCGAGTTCACCGAACGGGCGCAGCAGACTGCCGTTCGCCACGTCGTCCGCCGCCAGCCGGTGCCGCGCCAGCGCCACGCCCTGGCCCTGCATCGCCGCGCGCAGCACCAGGTCGGACGAGGTGTAGCGCGCGCCGCCCTGCAGCGAAAGTTTCGCCGGCCCGTGCGCCTGCCGCCACAACTCCCACGCCGCCTGCGGATCGCGGTCGTGCAGCAGGCGCAGGCCGGCCAACTGGGCCGGTTTGGATGGACGTCCGGATGCCTGCCACAGCGCCGGACTCATCACCGGATACAGCGCGTCGTCCATCAGCGGTTCGGCGTGCAGTTCCGGCCACGGCCCCTTGCCCATGCGGATCGCCAGGTCGATGCGGCCGTCGTCCAGCGCATCCAGGCGCTGTTCCACCTGCACCGACAGCTCGATCTTCGGATGCGCCTTCTCCAGTGCGGGCAGTCGCGGCAGCAGCCAGCGGATCGCGAACGATGGCGAGGCGGACAGGGTCACCGCATGCGCCGGGCGGGTCTCGCGCAACGCTGCCACCGCCTGTTCGATCTCGCGCAGGCCGGACAGCGTGGCGCGACCCAGCGCCTCGCCCTGCGGCGTGAAAACCAGCGCGCCGCGCCCGGCTGCCGTGCGCAGCAGCGGCACACCCAGCCAGCGATCCAGCTCGCCCAGGTGGCGGCTTACCGAGGAGTGCGCCATGCCCAGCTCGCGCGCGGCGGCGCGTACGCCGCCGTGGGCGTAGACCATGGCGAAGGCACGCAAGGCATTCAGCGGCAGCTCGTTCATGGTCGCAATTCTAGACCATAAACCACACGGCACAGACCAACCAAAGCCCCGAGTATGTACTTCATCCGACCATTAGCGATGAGGGACATGCCATGGATCCGTTGCTTGCCGCGTGCGGCCTGCTCTGCGTGGCCGCGATCACGCCCGGCCCGAACAACCTGGTGGTGCTGCGCGCGGCAGGGCATGCCGGCCTGCGCGGCGCGATGCCGGCGATCGTCGGCATTGTATGCGGCGGCCTGCTGCTGCTCGCGGTGACGGCACTGGGTGCGGGCGCGGCTTTCGCCACACACCCGCCGCTGCGGCGCTGGACCGGCGCGATCGGCGCGTTGTACCTGGTCTGGCTCGGCGTATCGCTGTGCGCCGCCGGCATCGCGCCACGACACGCCGCCGCGACGTCGGCAGCCTTGCCGGCCGGCACCCTGGGCCTGATCGGCTTCCAGTTCCTCAACCCGAAAAGCTGGGTGATCGTGCTGACCGTGCTGGCGGCGATGCCGGCCACCGGCCTGCGCGATTACCTGCCGCTGGCCGGACTGTTCGTGCTGATCCCCGCCCTGTGCCTGCTGCTGTGGGCCGCGCTGGGCGCGTGGCTGGCCCGCTGGCTGGTGCGCCCCGCGGTCCGCCGCGGCGTCGACATCGTGATGGGCGCCCTGCTGGTCGCCTGCGCCTTCCTGCTGCTGATCGAACCCTGACGCTTTGCTCACCGGAGATACCGAGATGACCGCCTTCCATACGACTCCCGCCCGCCGCGTGCTGTGCCTTGCCGGCAGCCTGCGCCGCGATTCCTGGAACCGCCGCCTGCTGCAGGCGGCCGTGGCCCAGGCACCGGCGACGCTGCAGCTGGACGTCTACGACGCGCTGTCCGCCGTGCCGCTGTTCGACGAGGACCTGGAGCGGCGCGAACCGGCCGGCCCCGCCGGCGTACAGGCGCTGCGCGCGGCGATCGCCGCCGCGGACGGCCTGATCATCGCCACGCCCGAGTACAACCATGCCATGCCTGGCGTGCTGAAGAACGCGCTGGACTGGCTCTCGCGCGAAAGTCCCGCCGGCGACGTGCTGTCGGAAAAACCCGTCGGCGTACTCGGCGCCAGCAGCGGTCCGTGGGGTACGCGCCTGGCGCAGGCCTCGCTGCGCCAGGTGCTGCACACCTGCGGCGCCCTGGTGATGCCCACCCCGACCCTGTTCGTGGCGAACACGGCCAGCCGCTTCGATGCGGACGGCGTGCTGACCGACCTGGCCATCGTGCAGTCGCTGCAGAACTTCACGCTGGCATTCGAACGATGGATGGAGCGTGTGGCGCCATCGGTCGGCAAGCTGGAGCCCGCGGCGGTGGCAGCGCGCTGACCGCGATCACCCATGCCTTTACGCACACCCCCGCCACGGCGCGGCCGGTTAAGCTGGCCGCTTTCGCCCGCGAGGAAAAGCCGTGCGCAAGTCCCTGCAATCCGTTCTGCTGGCGGCCCTCGTGCTGGCCGGGTCCCACGCCGCCCCGGCCCTCGCCGCCGACGCCCACAAGCCGGCGGCGCCGGATGCGGCCAGCAGCGATGGCTTCCAACTGCCACCGTTGCCTGCCGATGCGCACGTGACGCAATCGGCCACGGTGGACGGCCGCACGCTCAAGTACACGGTCACCGTCGGCTCGCTGCCGGTGCGCGACGACAAGGGCAAGACCACCGGCGAAGTGGTGTTCACCGCCTACACCATGGCTGGCAAGGAACGGCCGGTGACGTTCGCGCTCAACGGCGGCCCGGGTGCCTCGTCGGTGTACCTGAACCTCGGCGCGATCGGACCGAAGCGGGTGAACTTCGGCGTCGAGGGCGACAACCCGTCCGACCCGGCGACGCTGCACGACAACCCCGGTACCTGGCTGGGCTTCACCGACCTGGTGTTCATCGATCCCGTAGGCACCGGCTACAGCCGCGCGCTGGTCGACGACAAGGAAGCGACCAAACAGTTCTACAGCACCGACAGCGACATCCAGTACCTGTCGCGCATCGTCTACGACTGGCTGGTCAAGAACGGCCGCATGAGCTCGCGCAAGTACCTGGTCGGCGAGAGCTACGGCGGCTTCCGCGGCCCGCGCATCACCGAGTACCTGCAGACCCGGCTCGGCGTGGCGATGAACGGCGTGGTGCTGCTGTCGCCTTATCTCGACCCGGCGGCATCGGACGACGAGAACGTGTCGCCGCTGCCGTGGATGCTCACCCTGCCATCGATCGCCGCCGCGCACCTGGAGCGCGAGCACAAGCTCAGCGCCGAGGCGATGGCGCCGATCATCGAGTACACCCGCGGCGAATACGCCAGTGACCTGATGCGCGGCCGCTCCGACCCGCAGGCCACCGATCGCGTGGTGAAGAAAGTCACCGAGCTGACCGGGCTCGATCCGCTGTTCGTGAGGCGCTCCGGCGGCCGCATCGAAACCCAGGCCTACTTGCGCGAGGTATATCGCGCCGAAGGCAAGCTGGGCAGCCGCTACGACTCCAACGTCACCGCCTGGGACCCGTTCCCGTACGCACCGCACCAGCAGACCGGCGACCCGATCCTCAACGGCATCATCGCGCCCACCACCACGGCAATGGTCAACTTCGTCACCCAGACCGTGGGCTGGAAATACGACGGCCGCTACAACGCGCTCAGCTACGAAGTGAACAAGCTGTGGCACGAGGACAAGGACGCGAACAAGGGTTCGGTCTCGCAACTGCGCGAAGCGGTCGCCAACGATCCGGGCCTGCGCGTGCTGATCGCGCACGGCTGGGACGACCTGTCCTGCCCGTTCATGGCCTCGGTGCTGATCGTCGACCAGATGCCGGCGATGGGCGACCCGACCCGCGTGCAGGTGAAGAACTACCCCGGCGGCCACATGTTCTACGCGCGGGCGGACAGTCAGGCCGCGTTGACCAGCGACGTGAAGGCGTTGTACGGCGTCAAATGAGATAAGCCGCCGGCAGGCCTGGATACGCGCGCCACGCCTCGCACTCAGCGCGCCAGCGTGCTGGCGCGCACCAGGTACTGCACGCTGAACATCCGTTGCGGGTCGGTCCACACGTGTTTCACGGCCAGCCCGGCGCGGGCGGCCAGCGCGGCGAAGTCTTCCAGCGAATACTTGCAGCTGTATTCGACCTGGATCGCCTCGTCGGCGCGGAACGGCACGTTCACGCGGCCCACCTTCACCTGCTGCTCGCGGCGGCTGACGAGGTGCGTCTCGATGCGCCCGGCCATCGGGTTGTAGTGCGCGCGGTGGGCGAACGCCGACAGCTCGAAGTGGCTGCCGATCTCGCGGTTCAGCCGCGCCAGCATGTTCAGGGTGAACTCGGCGGTGACGCCGGCGCGGTCGTTGTAGGCCGCCTCGATCAGCGCCGGATCCTTTTTCAAATCCACCCCGATCAGGATGCCGCCGGCATCGCCCATCTCGTTGCGCATCTTGCGCAGCAGAATGGCGGCCTCACGATTCTCGAAATTGCCGATGGTGGAGCCGGGGAAATACAGCACGGTGCGCCGCGGCGCACGCGGCGGAATCGGCAGCCGCAGCGGCTTGCTGAAATCCGCGCACAGCGGCTGCAGCGGCAGCTGCGGGAACGCCACCGCCAGCCGCTCGACACTTTGCCGCAACGGTTCCGGCGAAATCTCCACCGGCACGTAGGCCACCGGTGCATGCAGGTGTTCGAGCAGCATACGGGTCTTGTGCGCATTGCCGCTGCCGTACTCGACCAGGCGCACGTCGGCACCGAGTTCATCGGCGATGCCGGCCGCGTGTTCATCCATCAGCGCGATCTCGCAGCGCGTGAGGTAATACTCCGGCTGCTCGCAGATCCGCTCGAACAGCATCGAGCCGCGCTCGTCGTAGAACAGCCACGACGGCAGCCGCTTGGGCTTCGCGCCGAGGCCGCGCTGGACGACTTCCAGAAGATCGCTTGATGGCGGACGACGATCGTCGTCGCTGATGCCACAGGGTTGCACGCTGCTCATCGGTCCTGTCCCAGTCGTAGCCCGGCGAATTGCCAGCGGGCCTGGGGTGGAAAGAAATTGCGGTAGCTGGCGCGCAGGTGATCGCGCGGGGTGACGCAGGAACCGCCGCGCAACACCCACTGGCCGCACATGAATTTGCCGTTGTACTCGCCCAGCGAACCGGGCAGCGGGCGGAAGCCCGGGTAGCTGACGTAGGGCGAGGCGGTCCACTCCCACACGTCGCCGTACAGCTGCAGCAGGCCGGCGTCGCCGCTCGCCGCGCGCGGCTGGAAGCGCTGCGCGTCCTGCAGGTTGCCGTCGATCGCGACGCCGTGCGCCGCCGATTCCCACTCGGCCTCGGTGGGCAGCCGCGCACCGGCCCAGCGTGCGAATGCCTCAGCCTCGTAATAGCTGAGATGGCAGACCGGTTCGTGCGGATCGAGCGCGCGCACGCCAGCCAGGGTGAACTCGCTGGCCAGGTCATCCTGCCAGTAGATCGGATGCTGCCAGCCCTCGCGCTGCAGCGTGGCCCAGCCGTCGGACAGCCACAACCCGGGTTCGCGGTAGCCGCCTTCGCGCACGAACGCCAGGTATTCGGCATTGGTCACCGGGCGGTTGGCCAGTGCATGCGGCTGCAGCAGGGTGCGATGGCGCGGGGTCTCGTTGTCGAACGCAAAGCTCTCGCCGCGATGGCCGATCTCGACGATGCCCTCGCGGCCATCGACGAAGCGCAGCGGCACGGCTTTCGTATTCGCCGCCGCAGCGATCGGTGCGCGATAGGCCGGCTGCAACGGATTGCACCAGAACGCGTGCTTGATGTCGGTCAACAGCAGTTCCTGATGCTGCTGTTCGTGCTGCAGACCCAACTCGACCAGCCCAGGCAGCTCGGCATCCTCGGCGCGGCCGAGCAGTTCGCCCACCGCGTCGTCGATGCAGCGCCGGTAGTCGCGTACCTCGTCCAGCGACGGCCGCGACAGCAGGCCACGTTGCGGCCGTGCGTGCATCGGCCCGACCGACTGGTAGTAGGAGTTGAACAGGTAATGCCAGGCCGGATCGCGCGGCCGGTAGGCCGGGTCGCGGCCCAGCACGAACTGCTCGAAGAACCAGCTGGTATGTGCCAAGTGCCATTTGCCGGGGCTGGCGTCGGGCATCGACTGCAGTTGCAGATCCTCGGCGCTGAGGTTGGCACAGAGTTCAAGCGTTCGCTGCCGCACCTGCAGGAATCGGGCGGCGATGCCTGCAGGTGCGGACGAGTGCCAGGTCGTCATCGCGACTCCCTTGGTACGGCCGGCAAGGCGGTCGCGTGGCGGTGGGTATCGAGTGTCTTGTCGCTCAAACGCATGTCGGCCAGCATGCCGCGTCAACCGTTCACTTATTGTGATACGAAGATGGCAGATACTTTGCAGCGCCCTTCCCCCGTACCCGTGCCGATGCGGGCCGGCATGCAGTTCCCGTGACGGAATTCACGGTATGCGTATTACCCGAAACAGACGAGGTAACGCCCATGAAAACGATCCTCCCCACCCTGCTGCTTGCTCTCACCGTCGGCGTCGGCGCGGCGCAGGCCGCCGACACGGCGCCCGCCCGATCGCCGCTGCCTGCAGGTGATTGCATCGACACCACCCAGATCAACGAATGGCACATCGTCGACGCCCGCACCGCCATCGTGCGCACCGGTCCCAAGCGCTACCTGGTGACGTTGCAGAGCGACTGTCCGCGACTGGGTACTCCGCCGCCCGGGCTGATCTTCCGCGCCAACCCGTCCAATACCGTCGTCAATCGCAGCCGCATCTGCGGCGAGGTAGGCGAGACCGTGCACTCACGCTACCAGCCACCGTGCGCGATCCAGTCGGTCAGCAAGATCGACAAGGAGCGCTTCGATCAGCTCAGCGCCCGCGCCACGCGTCATGGCAGCGGTGCGGAGCAGCCGACGGCCATGCCCGCCCATTGAACGGGTGCGGTACCGATTGCGCTGAAACAGAAGGGCCCGGACATGCCGGGCCCTTCGTGTCATGCGTGATGACTTGACCGCTCGGCTCAGTCGCCGTCGTAATCGTAGCCATCGTCACGGATGTAGCGCGTCTGGTACGGGTCGTCGTACACCACCGTGCGGGTCTCGACCACGCGACGACGCACCACCGGGGCATCCTCGTAGATCACCGTACGCGGCGGGCCGTAGACCGGCGCGCCGTAGTACACCGGCGCCGGGCGCAGCGCATTGTCGACCAGGCCGATCACCGCACCGGTGACGATCGCGCCAGCGATCCAGCGACCGCCGCTCCAGTGACCGCCATGGCCACCGTAGTAACCGCCGTGATAGCCGCCATGGTAACCGCCGTGATAACCACCGCCGTGGTAGCCATGACCGCGCGCAGACGCGCTCAGTGGCATCGCCACCGCCGCCGCGACTGCCAGACCGATGGCTGCCAGCTTGCCTGCACCGCTGAAACGTTGGGTCATGATCGTTCTCCGTTGTACAGGGCGGATGCTCGTCGGATCACGCTTAATGTGAACTGAAGGGTTCACCTTTTGATGCGCGCCGTATCCCACGGGTTGATCCCCGGGTCAGCCTTGCGTCGGCGCAGCAGCCAGCAGCCGTGGATATCGGCGCGACGGGCGAAGTCGAACGGGATGCTGGGCGTGGTCCAGTCCTCGATCTCGAAGTGCTGTTCCAGCGCCTCGCGATCCAGTTTGAAGCGGCGGAAATTGTTCGAAAACACGATCACGCCGTCGCGGGTCAGCCGCTCATTGCAGGCTTCCAGCAACTTCACGTGATCACGCTGCACGTCGAAATCCTCGGCGCGCTTGGAGTTGGAGAACGTCGGCGGGTCGACGAAGATCAAGCCGTAATGGCCGCGATCGCGCTGCAGGAATTCCAGCGCGTCGAACTGCATCAGGCGATGGCTGGCGCCGCTGAAACCGTTCAGCGCGAGATTGCGCGAGGCCCATTCCAGGTAGGTGGCGGAAAGATCCACGCTGGTGGTTTCCAGCGCGCCGCCGGCCGCCGCGTGCACGCTGGCAGTGGCGGTGTAGGCGAACAGGTTGAGGAAGCAGCGCCCCTCGGCCAGCTCGCGCACTTTCGCGCGCACCAGCCGGTGGTCGAGGAACAGGCCCGTGTCCAGGTAATCGGTGAGGTTGACCAGGAACTTCAGGCCGCCCTCCTCCACTTCGATGAACTCGTTGCGCTGGTCGAGCTGGCCGTACTTGGAACCGCCCTTGCCGCGCTCGCGGGTCTTCAGCGCAATGCGTTCGCGCGGCACGCCGAGCACCTCGCCGGCGACGCGGGCGATCTCGCGCAGGCGCAGCCGGGCCACGTCAGGCGGCACATCGGCCGGTGCGCGATATTCCTGGATGTGCAGGTGGTCGTCGCCATTCGTGTCGCCGTAGACGTCGATCGCCGCGGCGTATTCGGGCAGGTCCTGGTCGTAGGCACGCCAGCAATGGATATCCTCGCGCAGCAGCCGCTTGCGCAGATGCTTGACGTTTTTTTCCAGCCGGTTCTTCAGCATCTGCGCGCCGGCCGACAGCGGTTTCGGCTCGCGTGGTTTTTCGTCGCGCGGCTTCAGGTCGAAGGTCAGCAACACGGTTTCCAGCGCGCCGTTGTACAGCGCGTAGCGCTTGTCGGCATGCAGTTGCATCGCCCGGCCCAGCTCCACGTCGCCGGCCAGCACCGCGGCACGCCAGCCGCTGAAGCGGTTGCGCAAGGTGTCGCCCACGGCGCGATACAGCTTCGGCATCTCGGCGCGGTCGCCGAGCCGCTCGCCGTACGGCGGGTTGGTGATGACCAGGCCGTAGTCGACGCCCGGCGGCGGCGCGGCACGCGCCACGTCCTGCTTGTCCAGGGTGAAGAAGCCGGCCACGCCCGCGGCCTGCGCGTTGCGTTTGGCCGTCTGCACCATGCGCGGGTCGGCGTCGCTGCCGAAGAACACGCTGCGCAGACCGCGCAGGCCGGTTTCGGCGCGCTGCTTCGCTTCATCCAGCAAGCCGCGCCACAGCGCGATGTCGTGCTGCTGCCAGCCGAGGAAACCGAAGTACTCGCGGCGCAGGCCGGGCGCCACGTCGGCCGCCATCAACGCGCCTTCGATCAGCAAGGTGCCCGAGCCGCACATCGGATCGAGCAGCGCGCCGCCGGCGGCGTACACCTCGGGCCAGCGCGCGCGCAGCAGCATCGCGGCGGCGAGGTTTTCCTTCAGCGGCGCCTCGCCCTGCTCCTCGCGCCAGCCGCGCCGGTGCAGTGGCGAGCCGGCCAGGTCCAGCGACAGCGTGGCGCGGTCGCGACGCAGGCGCACATTGATGCGGATGTCCGGCTCGTCAGTATCGATGCCCGGCCGGTTGCCGTCACGCTGGCGGAACTGGTCGACCACCGCGTCCTTCACGCGCAGGCCGATGAACTGGCTGTGGGTGAGCTTGCTCATCGCGGTGCCGGCATCCACCGCGAAGGTGGCATGCGCGGCCAGGTGCTGGCTCCAGTCGATCGTCTGCACGCCGCGATACAGCGCATCGTCGTCGGCCGCGTCGAACTCGGTCAGCGGCAGCAGGATGCGGCTGGCCAGGCGCGACCACAGGCAGGCCTTGTAGGCGGTTTCCAGCGTGCCGGAAAAATGTGCGCCGGCCAGTGCCTCGCGCACGTCGCTGGCGCCGAGCGCGACGAGTTCGTCGCGCAGCAGGTATTCCATGCCTTTCGGGCAGGTGGCGAAGTAGTGATTCATGCGGTGGTCGCCAGCTGATCGAGCATGTACCGGAACTGCGCCGTGATCATGGGCATGCTGGAACCCAGCCGGTGATCGTCATCCACCAGCAGCAGCGGCAACCGGCGCTTCGCGGCGAATGCGTGCACGCCGGCCAGCGGGCACACCTCGTCGCGCCAGCCGTGGATCAGGATGGTCGGCACATCCGGGCGCAGATCGAACGCCCGCGCATAGCCGGGAATCGCGCTGGGCGTGGCCAGCAGCAACAGGCCGGCCACCGGCACGTCCAGCGAGACCAGCCCGGAGACGAACGCACCCATGCTGGAGCCGACCAGCAGCGGCGGCGCATCCAGCGCCTCGATGGTGGCGCGCAGGCGGGCGATCCGCGGGGCCACCGATCCGGCGTGACCGCGCGCATCGTCGCTGCCGTAGTCCGGCCGTTGCGTGCGCCAGCCCAGCGATTCGGCCAGTGCGGCCAGCGCACTGACCTTGGTGGCGTCCGGACTGGAGTCCGAGCCGTGCGAAAGGATGATCTGGCCGCGCATGGCGCGTCTCCGTGAAACTGCTGGAAGCAAGGCGCGCATGGTAACAGGCGGCGTTTCCGCGCGGCCTTGCCGCGTGCGAAACTGCCGCGCATGAGCCTGAGCATCCACGAGCAGCCGCTGCCCTACGTCGACATCCTGCCCGAGCGCCCAGCCGACGCGGTCGAGCTGGTGGTAATCCACTGCACCGAACTGCCCGATCTGGCCACCGCACGCGAATACGGCGAACGCGTGCTGCATCCCAGCGGCGCCGGCAACAGCGGCCATTACTACGTCGACCGCGACGGTGCGGTGTACCGCTACGTGCCCGGCACCCGCGTGGCGAACCACGTGCGCGGCCACAACCCGAACTCGATCGGCATCGAGCTGGTCAACCGGGGCCGCTATCCGCACTGGTGGGATTCGTGCCACCAGCAAATGGACGAGCCGTACACCGATGCGCAGATCGCCGCGCTGAGTGCCCTGCTGGCGCAGTTGCGCGTGGCATTCCCGAACCTGCGCCAGATCGCCGGCCACGAGGACCTGGACACCGCGCTGATGCCGGCCAGCGACGATCCCGCGCTGCCGATCCGCCGCAAGCTCGACCCCGGCCCGCGTTTCCCCTGGCCTGCCATCGTCGAGGCCTGCGGCCTGCAGCGGCTGCGCTAGACTGCATCGCCCCCTTCGAGCCGCCGCCATGCCGGAGTTCGACGTCCAGCCGCTGCTGCAATCGACCACCGTCGCGGTGCACGACGTGTGCTGTCGCGGCGCCTGCCGCCATCGCAGCGCCGAGGAATGTGCGGGCTCGACCCAACTGGTGTTTCCGTATCGCGGGCTGTTCCTGCGCCACGTCGGCAGTACGCAATCGGTGGCCGACGCCAACCACGTGCTGTTCTTCAACGCCGGCGAGGGCTACCAGGTCAGCCACCCGGCGACCGGCGGCGACGCCTGCCTGTCGCTGTCGGTATCGCAGCCGCTGCTGCGCGAACTCGCGCCGGCCGCGATGCTGCAACGGCGCGACCAGCCCGTGTTTCGCCACCAGGCGCTGCGCATCGACGAGCGCGCGCAGGTGCTGGTGGCGCTGTTGCGCCACAGCCTGCGCAACGGCGGCATCGAGTCGCTGGAGGCCGAGAGCCTGGCGCTGACCCTGGTGTGCCGCAGCCTCGGCCCGCGCACCACCCATGCGCCCGGCGCGTCGCGCGCGCGGCAACGGCTGGTGGATCGGGCGAAGCTGCTGCTCGCCAGCGACCTCACCCGGCGCTGGGCGCTGGCCGACATCGCCGCGGAAGTCGGCGGTTCGCCGGTCTATCTCACCCAGGCCTTCCAGCAAGTCGAAGGCATGCCGCTGTACCGCTACCACCTGCGCCTACGCCTGGCGCGCGCGCTGGATCTGGTGGCCGACTGCGAGGACGTCGCCGCGCTGGCGCAGGACCTGGGCTTCTCCAGCCACAGCCATTTCAGCGCCGCGTTCCGCCAGGCCTACGGCCGCACGCCTACGGCCTTCCGCCAGGCCGCGCTGTCGCGATCGCTGTGAATCGCTAAAGATCCTGACAGCCGCCGCCGGCGGCTGGTGGTCTCCTGTGCCTGCCCGATCGCGGGCCCTACCGGAGACACGCCATGAACGAGAACACCTGCGCCGCCTGCGACTATCCGCTCGACGGCAACGCCATCAAGGTCACCATCGGCGGCCGCACCGTCGAGGTCTGTTGCGAGGAGTGCGCACAGAAGCTGCGCGAGGCGGAAGCGCAGTCGTGAGCGGCGGAACCTCATCACCCGCCGCACGACTGGCGGCGCCGGGCATGAACCGGCGCCGCTTCCTCGACCGCGCCTTCGGCCGTTCGCTGGGTGTGCGCCAACTCCAGGGCAGCAAGCTGTTCTGGCCCGAGGAGCGCCCCGACGTGATCGCCGAAGAAGCGCGCCGACTGTGGGCCGCGCAGGGAGACCAGGCATGACGACGCATCCTTCCCCCCGCATCGCGGTGTACGGCGCCTACGGCCATACCGGCCGCTTCGTGCTCGCCGAACTGCGCCGCCGCGGTTTCGTGCCGGTAGCCTGCGGCCGCGACGCGGCCCGGCTGCACGAACTGGCCACGGTCGTCGGCGTCGAGGTCCGGGTGGCCGCCACCGATGACCCCGCCGCGCTGGACGCCGCCATCGCCGGCACCGCCGCCGTCCTGCATTGCGCCGGCCCCTTTCTCGACACCGCCACGCCGGTGCTGGATGCGGCGCTGCGCGCACGCATCCACTACCTCGACGTGGCGGCGGAACAGCGTGCCGTGGCCGACACCCTGGCGCGCGATGGCGAGGCGAAAGCCGCGGGCGTGACGGTGGTGCCGGCGATGGCCTTTTACGGCGGCCTCGCCGACCTGCTGGCCAGCGCCGCGCTCGACGGCGCCACCGACGCGGACGCGGTGGACATCGCCGTCGCGCTCGACGGCTGGCATCCGACGCGCGGCACCCGCCTCACCGGCGAGCGCAACCATGACCCGCGCACGTACATCGAGCACGGCCGCACCCGCACCGTGCCCGACCCCGCGCCCGTGCGCGAGACCGATTTCCCGGCACCGTTCGGGCGGCTGGAAACGGTGCTGCTGCCGCTGTCCGAGGCTGTCGTGGTGCCGCACCACATCGCCTGCCGCAACCTGCACTCGTGGATGAACCTGGCCCCGCTGCGCGATTTGCGCGATCCGGCCACGCCCGCGCCGGTCGCCGCCGACGACAGCGGCCGCTCCGCGCAGCGCTTCGCGGTCGACGTACGCGTGCGCCGCGGCAACCACACTTGCCGCGCCATCGCCAGCGGACGCGACATCTACGCCGTCACCGCGCCACTGCTGGTCGAGGCGCTGCAACGCATCCTCGATGGCCGTGTCCGCGCTCGTGGCACGCTGGCCGCGGGTCAGGCCTTCGATGCACGCGACTTTCTGGCCGCGCTCGATCCCGCGGCAATCACAGTCACGTTCGAAGCCGGCGCAGGCTCGGCCGGCACCCGCTGAATGCGGGTTCGGGCAGCGCCACCGCTATACTGGCGGCCCCCTGCAAGGACACGCCATGAGCGAAGACCACGTTGCCGAACTTGTCGAGTTGCTGCACCTGGAACGGCTGGAAGACAACCTGTTCCGCGGCCAGAGTCGCGACATCGGCACCCGCTTCGTGTTCGGCGGCCAGGTGCTGGGGCAGGCGCTGGCGGCGGCGCAGCAGACGGTCGATCCGGCGCGCGAGGCGCATTCACTGCACGCCTACTTCCTGCGCGCCGGCGACATCGAGGCACCGATCGTCTACAGCGTGGAGCGCGCGCGCGACGGCGGCACGTTTTCGTCGCGACGCGTGCTGGCGATCCAGCACGGCCAGCCGATCCTGAACGGCTCGGTCTCGTTCCAGTTGCCCGAAGTCGGTGTGGAACACCAGACCTCGATGCCGGAAGTACCCGCACCGGAGGACCTGGAACCGCTGCGCCCGCTGCCGCCGGACGAACTGGCGCGACTGCCGGTGAAGCTGCAACGCTGGATGGGTATCGACGGCCCGTTCGAGTTCCGCCAGGTATGGCCGCGCGACGAACGCCACCCGGCCAAGCGCCCGCCGATCCAGCACATCTGGTTCAAGCTGACCTCGCCGATCGACGACTCGGCGATCCTGCACCGCGCGCTACTCGCGTATGCCTCGGATTTCCACCTGATCGGCACCGCCACCCTGCCACACGGCATCTCCTACCTCACCCACAACGTGCAGATGGCCAGCCTCGACCACGCGCTGTGGTTCCACCGCCCGTTCCGCGTCGACGAATGGCTGCTGTACTCGTTCGACAGCCCCACCGCGCAAGGCGGCCGCGGCCTGGCGCGCGGGCAGATTTTCAGCCGCGACGGCCGGCTGGTCGCCTCCAGCGCGCAGGAAGGGCTGATCCGCGTGCGCGGCGACTGAACACCGGTTCCGGGGCATTCGCGTAAACTGCGCCCATGCGCCAGATCTATACCTCACCCCGCCAGGAAAACATCGACACCGTGGTCGCCCTGATGGCCGAGCACGGCATCGAGGCCACCGTGGCCAATCGGTCCAACTACAACCGGCCGACCTGGCAGCGTTTCAGCTATTCGCAGCGGCGGGACGACCGCGGCAGCTGGGCACAGGTGTGGATCACCCACGCCGACGACTACACCAAGGCGCGCACCCTGCTGCGCGAGATCGGCATCGAGCCGGTGGTCCGCCACGGCGAGGAGCTGGCCGCCGCACGCAACCCCACCCCGGCCGACCGGCGCGCGCATACGGTGACCCGCGTGCGACGCATCGTGCTGCTGGCGGTGCTGGCCGTACTCGCCATGGCGATGCTGCGCTATTTGCGGGTGATCTGAGTTCGACAGTGCGACGCCCGTCACGCGGGCATAGAATCGGCGAATGCGCCGTTCCGACCAAGTCCGCCTGTTCCAGACGCTGCCCCACGCGTGCGGCTACTACGCCGACCGCACGGCGCAGAACCTGGTGCTGGACCCGGCCGCGCCGAATCTCGACCAGTTGTACGGCCCGGCGCTGGAGCGCGGCTTCCGTCGCGCCGGCGGCCATCTGTACTTCCCGAACTGCGCGCAGTGCCACGCCTGCACGCCGTGCCGCATCGACGTGGCGAACTTCCAGCCGGACCGCGCCCAGCGCCGCTGCCTGAAGCGCAACGCCGACCTCGCGGTCAGTGAGTCGATCCCCGGGTACAACCGCGAGCGCCACGCGCTGTACGAACGCTACCTGCAGAGCCGCCACGCCGGCGGCGGCATGGACGATGCGGAAGCCAGCGATTTCCGCCGTTTCCTCACCGCGCCGTGGAGCCCCACCCTGTTCATGGAGCTGCGTCTGGGCGAGCGCCTGCTCGCCGTGGCGGTCACCGACATCTGCCTCAACGGCGTCTCGGCGGTCTACACCTTCTACGACCCCGACGAAACCGCGCGCGGCCTGGGCACCTGCGCGATCCTGCAGCAAGTGGCGCTGGCGCGCCGCCGCGGCATGCCGTGGCTGTACCTGGGCTTCTGGATCGACGGCCATCCGAAGATGGACTACAAGCGGCGCTTCAAACCGCTGCAGATCCGCACAGCCGAGGGCTGGCAGGCCATGGCCTGAACTACGCGTCGACCCCGGCCTGCCGCCTTGCCGCCTGCGGATACGGAAATAGTTTCTCCAGCGGAATCGACAACCCGTCATCGCCGACCACGCGGCAGTGCCCGCGGTTGAGCTGGCGCGGTTCGCTGACGCCGCAGCTGTGCGCGATGATGCCGACTTCGTGCATCACGTTCTTCGCGTAGTGGAACACCCGCTCGCTCTTGTCGCTGACCACCAGGCCGCGCTGCAGTTTGGGGTTCTGCGTGGTGATGCCGGTAGGACAGGTGTTGCGGTTGCACTGCAACGACTGGATGCAGCCCAGCGCCAGCATGAAGCCGCGCGCGGAGTTGACGAAGTCCGCGCCGATCGACAGCGCCCACGCCACGTCGTAGGCGGTAATGCACTTGCCCGAACAGACCACCTTGATGCGCTCGCGCAGGCCCTTGACGATCAGCATGTCGAGCAGCGCCGGCAGCGCCTCGTGCAGCGGCAGGCCGACGCCTTCCATCAGGGTCTGCGGCGCCGCGCCGGTGCCGCCTTCGGAACCGTCGACGATGATGAAATCCGGCGCGCTCTCGATGCCGCGCTTGTGCACTTCATCGCACAGCTCGCCGATCCATTCCACCCCGCCCAGTACCGCCTTGAAACCCACCGGCTTGCCGGTGAGTTCACGGATGTGGCCGATACTGTCCATCAGCTGCGACACGTTGCCGATGTCGAGATGACGGTTCGGACTCTGCGAATCCTCGCCGACCGGGATGCCGCGGATCGCCGCGATCTCGGCGGTGACTTTGGCGCCCGGCAGCAGGCCGCCCATGCCGGGCTTGGCGCCCTGGCCCAGCTTGATGCTGACCATCTTCACCTGCGGGTGCGCGCAGATCGCCAGCAGCTTGTCGTCGTCGAGTTTGCCCTCGGGCGTGCGCACGCCGTACTTGGCGGTGCCGATCTCGAAGATGATGTCGCAGCCGCCTTCGAGGTGGTACGGCGCCAGCCCGCCCTCGCCGGTATCCATCCAGATGCCCGCCTTCGCCGCGCCGCGCGACAGCGCGCGTACCGCCGGCGCCGACAACGCGCCGAAGCTCATCGCCGAGATGTTGAAGAACGCCGCGTGGCTGTACGGCTCGCGCGCGTACGGACCGACTGTCACCGGTACCGGCTCGACGTGATCCACGCCCAAGTCCGGGAACGGCGCGTTGACGAAGAACGGCACGCCCTCCGCACGCAGGTCGCGGCTGGAGCCGAACGCGTTGGTGTTGTCGACGTTCTTCGCGGCGCGATAGACCCAGGTGCGCTGCGCGCGGTTGAACGGCATCTCCTCGCGATCGCTGGAATACAGGTACTGGCGGAAGAACTCGCCCAGGTGCAGGAACCAGTAGCGGAAGTGGCCGATGATCGGGAAGTTGCGCAGCACCGCATTACCGGTCTGGTTGCGGTCGACCACCCAGGTCACCAGCAGCACCACCACCGCCAACGCCAGCAGCAGCAGGGCAAAAGCCGCAACCAGTTCGACCATCACGACTAGCCAGTGCGCAAATCCCGTCGATTCCATCCTGCCACCCTCTGTCAGTCAGCTGTCACGGCAGACCGCCTGCGTGCTTGCAGGAGTCTCGTCACCCAAGCCTATCGCATCGAACCGAACCCATGCCTGCGCTCACAGCTCGATGCGCAGATGCCCGGCCGCGCGCACCGCCTTGCCCACCGCCGCCTCCAGCGACTCGGCGCGCGCCAGCGTCACCGCCATGCGCCGCCGCCCCTTCACCTCGGGTTTGCCGAAGATGCGCAGCTGCGTGTCCGGCTCGGCCAGTGCCGCAGCGACGCCGTGGTAGCGCGGCCCCGCGCCGTCGCCCTCGACCAGCACCGCGCACGAAGCCGACGGCCCGTACTGATGAATCACCGGAATCGGCAGACCGAGGATCGCCCGCGCATGCAAGGCGAACTCGGAGAATTCCTGCGAGATCAGCGTGACCAGGCCGGTGTCGTGCGGCCGCGGGCTGACCTCGGAGAAGATCACCGCATCGCCCTTCACGAAGAACTCCACGCCGAACACGCCCCAGCCGCCCAGCGCGCCGGTGACTGCAGCGGCCTGTCGTTGCGCCTCGGCCAGCGCGGCATCGCTCATCGGCTGCGGCTGCCACGATTCGCGGTAGTCGCCCTCCTCCTGGCGATGGCCGATCGGCGCGCAGAAGCTGACGCCATCGACGTGCCGCACGGTGAGCATGGTGATCTCGTAGTCGAAGTCGACGAAGCCCTCGACGATCACCCGGCCCTTGCCGGCGCGCCCGCCGGACTGCGCGTAGTCCCACGCGTGCTGCAGTTCGCCGGCGCCGCGCACCACGCTCTGGCCCTTGCCGGAAGAGCTCATCACCGGCTTGATCACGAACGGGTAGCCGATCGCCGCGACGGCCTCGCGGTACTGCACCTCGTCGTCGCAAAAACGATACGGCGAGGTCGGCAATTTCAATTCCTCGGCGGCCAGCTTGCGGATGCCTTCGCGGTCCATCGTCAGCCACGCCGCGCGGGCGGTCGGAATCACCCGCTGCCCTTCCTTCTCCAGCTCGATCAGGGTCGGCGTGTGGATCGCCTCGATCTCCGGCACCACCAGGTCGGGTTTTTCCAGCTCGATCACCGCGCGCAACGCCTTGCCGTCGAGCATGTCGACGACGTGGCTGCGATGGGCAATCTGCATGGCCGGCGCATTCGCATAACGATCCACCGCGATCACCTCCACGGCGTAACGCTGCAGTTCGATCGCCACCTCCTTGCCCAGCTCGCCGGCCCCGAGCAGCAGGACACGCAGCGCGTGGTCGGAATGGGGCGTGCCGAATGGCTTCATCGGGTTCTCCGGTGCTGGCAAACCGGCATTGTATGCGGCGATCCCGTCCGCGCAGCGGGCTACTGCCGCCGGCTCTTGCACTAGATATCATTTTGATATCTAATTCGCACACCCCAAGGGAGACAACATCCATGAACGAACGCAATGGCTTTTCCGTCGCAGGCATTCCCTTCATCGGACTGTGCCTGGTGCTGGCCGGCATCGGCGCGGCCTTGCTGATCTCGGCCATCCACGCCCAGCCCGAAGCGCCGCCGCTGACCAAGCTGCTGATGGGCGTGGTCCTGCTGGCCGTCGATGGCTTCATGCTCAAGGGCTTCTTCCAGGTCGCTCCGAACGAGGGCCAGGTGCTGCAGCTGTTCGGCAAGTACGCCGGCACCGTGCGCATGGAAGGCCTGCGCTGGACCAATCCGTTCTACAGCCGGCGGCGCATCTCGCTGCGCGTGCGCAATTTCGAGAGCGGCAAACTGAAGGTCAACGACAACGACGGCAACCCGATCGAGATCGGCGCGGTGGTGGTGTGGCAGGTGCTGGATACGGCCGAGGCGGTGTTCTGCGTCGACGACTACGAGAACTACGTGCACATCCAGAGCGAATCGGCGTTGCGGCAGATGGCGCAGAGCTACCCGTACGACGCCCATGACGACGGCAAGCCGTCGCTGCGCAGCCATGGCGACGTGATCAACTCGCACCTGCGCGACGAGATCCAGGCACGCCTGGGCAAGGCCGGCGTGCAGGTGGTCGAGGCACGCATCAGCCACCTCGCCTACGCCCAGGAAATCGCCCAGGCGATGCTGCAGCGGCAGCAGGCCGGCGCGATCATCGCCGCCCGCACGAAGATCGTCGAGGGCGCGGTGAGCATGGTCGAGATGGCGCTGGACCAGCTCAGCCAGCGCGGCGTGGTGAACCTGGACGAGGAGCGCAAGGCGGCGATGGTCAGCAACCTGCTGGTGGTGCTGTGCGGCGAGCGTGGTACCCAGCCGGTGCTGAATACCGGCACGCTGTACTGACGCGTCGCGATGGCCGTCGAGAAAAAAGCCTACCCGCTGCGCATCAGCGCCACGGTGCTGGACGCAATGCAGCGCTGGTCGGACGACGAGTTGCGCAGCGTCAACGCACAGATCGAATACGTGCTGCGCGAGGCGTTGCGCAAGGCCGGTCGCCTGAAGGCCGGCCCGACCAGGCCGGCAGTCGACGACAGCGACGCGGATTGAACCGCTCACGAGGAAGTACGCACGCATGTCTGCCAACCCGTCCATCCTGCCGGTCAACGGACCGCACCTGAAACTCGCCGCGCTGTTCGGCATCGCCGGCGTGCTGGCCACGCTGGCGTTGATGCCGTACCTGATGGCGCTGACGCCGCAGAAATTCGCCGCGCTGCCGTTGCCTTTGCCGGTCATCGTGCTGGCCGCGGCAGCGCAGACCGGCATGCCGTGCTGGCTGCTGGGCTGGCTTGGCCTGTACCTGGGCGCGCCGTACGGCCTCGATGCACCCTGGCTGCGCGCCTGGGTGTACCGGCGCCCGCGCGATCCGGCACGGCGCCCGCACTGGTGGCTGGCCGTCCTGATCGGTGTGCTGATGGCGCTGCTGGTGGGCGGTTTGTCGCTACTCGGCCCGAAGCATGCGGAGGACACCATACAGGTGTGGCGTGGCGTGCTGGCTTCGTTCTATGGCGGCATCGTGGAGGAAGTGCTGTCCCGGCTGCTGCTGGTCAGCGCGCTGGTGTGGCTGCTGGCGCGCTGCAACCGGCGCGTGGCTCGACCGTGGATGTTCGTGCTGGCGATCGTGCTGGCCGCGCTGCTGTTCGGCGCCGGCCACCTGCCCGCCGCGCAGGCTGCCGGCCTGCTCGGCTCGCCGCTGCTGGTGGCGCGCATCGTGCTGCTCAACGCCGTGGTCGGCATCGCCTTCGGCGGCCTGTTCTGGAAGTACGGGCTGGAGCACGCGATGCTGGCGCACTTCTGCGCCGACCTGATCCTGCACGTGGCCCTGCCGCTGGCCGGCGGTTTCTAGCGGCCGCTCATGGCAACCGCCTGCAGCTCCGGCAACTTCAGCAGGCGCACCTTCGGCTGCTGCCGGCCCGTCACGAACAACCACGACCCCTGCTGCGCGATCGACTGTACGTCCGGCAAGCCGTCGTCCGCGCCGAGCCGCTCCAGCGGGCGGCCGTCGGTGGCGTCGTAGACCACCAGCTCGCGGGTCGCCGGATCGACCACCAGCAGCCAATCGTGATCCGCGTCCTGCCAGTGCACGAGTTGCTGGGTCGAAGGCGCTTCCGCCGCACGATCGGCAGCCGGCCAGCACCACCACAGCAAGCCTGCCGACAACAGCGCGAGCAGCACGATGACCGGCAGGCTGCGGGGAAGGTGGCCGGGTGGCCACGCCGCAAGGGATCGATGGTGAAGGGCGATCTGCGTGTTCATGCCGGCACCATCGCAACCGGCCATGACCACGGGATGACGCCTGCAAGAATTATTCGTTACGCGTGCGCAACGCCCACCCGAGCGCGAGCCAGCCGGCAACGAAGGCGAGCCCGCCGAACGGCGTGATGATCCCGACCCAGCGCGGCGCACCCAACGCCAATGCGTACAGGCTGCCGCTGAACAGCACGATGCCGACGGCGAATGCCGCCACCGCGACGCGCCCACTGCGGCCGCGCCCCAGCCCGGCCGCCAAAGCCAGCGCCAGCGCATGCCACGCGTGGTAGCTCACCGCCGTATGCCACAACTCGGTGCCACGGGCATCGAGTACGCCGCGCAGCGCATGCGCGCCGAAGGCGCCCAGCAGCACCGCGCTGGCGCCGGTGATGCCGACCAGCAGGGCGATGCGGGTACTGACAGGTTGTCGCATCGGGTTCGTATCCCTGGTCGGCGGACCCGGCAACGCGGCCGGTGTCGTATGCTTGAACGGATGAAGACCCAGGATTCTCGCATGAAGCCTCGCCACTGGCTGCGCCCCGCCCTGCTGTTCCTGTTGCTTGCCGCCGGCCTGCTGTTGGGCGGCTGCCACCGCGGCGAACCGCTGCCGTTCCGGCTGACCAACATCAGCGGACACATGCCCGACCTCGACTTCAAGCTCACCGACGACAGCGGCAAGGCCGTCACCGGCGCCGACTACCGCGGCAAGGTGGCGGTGCTGTACTTCGGCTACACCCACTGTCCCGACGTCTGCCCGCTGACCCTGGCGCAATTGCACGTGGTGATGCAGCGGCTGGGGCCGCTGGCCGACGGCGCGCGGATCCTGTTCGTCAGCGTCGACCCGGCGCGCGACACCCCGGCGATCATGCATGCCTATGTCAACGCGTTCGACCCGCGCGCGATCGGCCTTACCGGCAGCGCCCGCGCGGTCGAAGCGCTGAGCAAGCGCTACCGCTCGGCGTTCACCCGCGAGCCCAGCTCCGCCGACGGCGCCTACGAAGTCAGCCACAGCTCGGCGATCTACGTGTTCGACCGCGACGGCCGCGCCCGCGTGCTGGCCACGCCGTCCGCCTCGCAGGACGACCTGGTGCACGACCTGCACCTGCTGCTCGACACCGGAGCCACCCCATGAAGTCATCCACGTTGTCGTTGCTGCTGGCCGGCCTGCTGCTGGCCGGCGGCGCCCACGCCACCGACGCCGACCACATCCGCGCCAGCCACGCCTGGATCCGCGTGCTGCCCGGCGCGCTGCCGGCCGGTGCCTACGTCACGCTGGAAAACGATGGCGAGCAGCCGGTCGCGCTGCGCGGCGCCGGCAGCACGGTGTACGCCGAGGTGATGCTGCACCAGAGTTCGCGCGCGGGCGGCATGAGCCGCATGAGCATGGTCGACGCGCTGAACGTGCCTGCGCACGGCAAGGCGGAGCTGGCGCCGGCCGGCTACCACCTGATGCTGATGCAGCCGAACGCGCCGGTGAAACCGGGCGACACCGTCACGCTGACGCTGCAGTTCGGCGATGGCAGCACGCTGGCTACCGACTTCATTGCGCGCCCGGCGAATGCGCTGGACGCCGGCGACGGACACACCGACCACGCGATGCCGGCGATGGACCACGGCGCGATGCCGCACGACCACTGAGCCCGCGGCGAAACTCAGTCCGGCACGACCGTATCGACCACGGCCGCGCGGCGCGCCGCGGGCCGACGCAGCGGCTTGCGCGGCAAGCGACCGTTGCGCGACAGCCGCAGCCACATGCGCAGCGCCATCAGGCCACCGATCGATTCCACCAGCGCCGACGGCACCCAGATGATCACGCCGCCGATCAGCTGTCCGGTCAGCACGTTGAAGGTGAACGCGCGGCCGCAGATCTCGAAGATCGGGTACAGGTCGGTCTTGGAAAACGTGATGATTGCGCCGGCGATGATCTGCGGCGTCATCGTGATCGCCGGCGACAGCACGCGCAGCCCGGCGGTCATCCGCCCCGGCGGATGCGGCCGGTGGTCCAGCACCAGCGACCAGTAAGCGAAGCCGCTGATCAACATGCTCCAGTTCATGAAGCGGTAGATGCGCCAGTCCAGCATCGCCAGCGTCTGCATGGACGGGATCAGCCAGACCAGGATGAAGGCGATGAACAGCAACGTCGCCACGGTGGGATTCAGCAGCACCCCGGCGGTCAGCCGCCACGGCCACGAACGCTGCAGCGGCCGCAGCAGGCGCACCCGCCAGGCCAGCGGCAGGCCGGCGCGCAACACCGTGGCCGGATACGCGGTGACGATCAGCAGCGGCGCCAGGTGATGCAGCAGCAGCTGCTGGATGCGGTGCATGAAGAACTCATGCTCGGCGTAGTAATCCAGGTACGTGTGCAGCGACAGGTAGATGATCGCCATGCCGCACCAGAACGCCAGCTTGCGGCCGAAGCTCACCGGCAGGCGGCGACTGCCGCGCAGATACAGCACGCTGGCCGACACGAAGCACGCGAGCAAGACCCACGAGAACTCCCACGGCACGATCCATTTCAACAAGATTGCGGTCACTGCACCGGCACTTCTGTCTGCGCCGGCAACGGCCGGCGACCTCCCAGCATAATGCCGCGCGTCGGCAGAGTCAGCCGCAGCGGTGCCGCGCTCTTGCGACAGATTGCCGCTCTCAACGCCGCTGGCGGCTGTACCTGGTGCGCCGCCAGCCGTACAGCAGGCCGAGCAGCACCACCAGCGCCGGCACCAGCACGATGTTGATGAACTTCAGGCGCAGGCCGAGCGCGTCGATCTCGGCGTTGAGCTGGTGCTGCACGTCACGCAATTCCTTGTTGATCGCCAGCTGGCGCTGGCGGAACTGCTCGATCTCGCGGCGCTGTTCGGCGGTGGCCGTGCTGGCGTGGCCACCCTTGGCCGGCTGCAGCTCGTCCAGCCGGCGCCGGGTGTCGGCCAGTTCCTGCTCCAGTTCCTGTTCCTTCTGCAGGAATTTCTGGTCGGCCACGTTGCGCAGCGCCTGCACCCGCGTGAACGGCCGCTGCGAGGTGGAGCGGCCGCGGATCGACAGCAGCGCCGAGGAACCGCTGAGGTTGTCCACCAGGTTGGTGACGAAATCCCCGTTGTTGGCGAAGATCCGCATCATGGTCTGGCCGAGGATGGTCTGCGGCTCCACCCACAGCCGGTCGCTGAGCAGGTCGGTGTCGGCGACCAGGATCACCTCGGCATTCGGCGCCGACTTGGCCCGATGGCCCGCCACGCCGGCCCGTTCGGGGAACGCGCTCTCGAAGGTGCCGCGCAGGCGCGCCGCCAGCACGTAATGCGCGTTGTCCGGCTTGTAATCCTGCAACAAGGTCGTGGGGTCGCTGCTCGCATCCAGCACCCGCTGGGTCGCCACCACCTCGGCCTCGGCACTGCTCTGCAGCAGCGGCACCAGCCGCGTGCGCGCATCCGCGGCCAGGTCGAAGTAGCCCGTGGTGGACACGTTGATGCGCTGCAGGCTGGCGGTAACCACGTCGTTGCGATTCAGTTCCTGCGCGCCCAGGTCGAGCATCGCCGGATGGTTGAGGCTGCTGCCGGCCAGCTCAATCTGCAGCGCACGCGCGCGGTCCAGCACCACCTTGTGCGGGTCGTAACTCACTCCCCAGGCCTTGAACAGCCGCGGCAGGTCCGAGCCGTGATCGGGGAAGGTGATGCTGTCGGGTCCGTACGGCGAGGTGTCAAGCTCCGCATCGGGATCGACGAACACCGCCAGGTGGCCGCCGCGCAGCACGTACTGATCGATCGCGTACTGCGCGTCGGGCGGCAGCCGCTTGGGATGGATCAGCAACAGCACCTTGATGCTGTCGTCGACCTTCCGCAGCGTGGATGAGTCCAGCGTCTTCACGTCGAACAGCTGGCCGAGCTGCTGCAGCACCGTCCACGGCTGCTCGCTGAGCATCGGGTTGCCCGCGACCGGCAGCGAACTGATCACCCCGATCGGCGGCTTGCTGGTCTGGTTCAACTCGTACAGCAGCTTGGCGATGTCGTATTCCAGGAAGGCTTCGCGGGCCGGGTCGAAGAACGCGATCGCCAGCGTCTTTTCCGGCACGCGGTCGTCCGTGCCCTCGCTCTCGAGGCCGCCGGACATGGCGCTGCCGGCCAGGCCGAAGAACACCCGCTCGCCGTTGCTGCCGCCGTTCGCCGCGGTCAGGCCGTTGCCTTCGGCGCTGGCCTCGTCGTCGGAATACGGCACCGGGTCGATGATCTGCAGGCGGATATGCCCGTGCGAGCGCGCCACCATTTCCTGCAGCATCTCGCGCACGCGCTGCTCGTAGCTGCGCAGTTGCGGCAGGTCGCGGGTGGCGTGTTCGGAGAAATACAGGGTCAGCCGCAGCGGCCGCTGCAGCGTATCGACGATGTGCAGCGTGCCCGGCGTCAGGGTGTACAGCTTGTCGGTAGTGAGGTCGACCCGCGACGCATGCAGCCAACGGCTGCTGGCCACGATCAACGGCACGAACAGCAACACCAGCAGCACCAGCGCGCCATACAGCACACCGCGCCGGGTCAGTTGCAGCGGCGTGGTAAGCAGGCGATGCAGGCGCGAGCGGAGCATGGCTCAACGCGTCCGTTTCAGGTCGAGCAGCAGCACGCCGGTGATCAGCCAACCGATCGTGCTGAGCAGGAAGTACGTCAGGTCGCGGATGTCCAGCACGCCGCGCGCGATCGCCTCGAAGTGCCGCAGCATGGACAAGTGCGCCACCGCGTTGATCAGCTTGCGCGGCAAGGTGCCGGAGAAGAAATCCAGCACCTGCGGCTGGCCGACCAGGATCAGCAACACGCACACCAGCGCGGTGAGGATGAATGCCACCACCTGGCTGCGCGTCAGCGCGGACAGACAGGCGCCGATCGCGATGAAGCTGCCCGCCATCAGCCAGCTGCCCAGGTAGCCGGCCAGGATCACGCCGTTGTCCGGCGAGCCCAGGTAGTTGACGGTGATCCAGACCGGAAACGTCAGCACCAGCGCCAGCCCGATGAACAGCCACGCCGCGAGGAACTTCCCCAGCATCGCCTGCCACAGCGTCAGCGGCAGGGTCAGCAGCAGTTCCAGCGTGCCGCCCTTGGCTTCCTCCGCCCACATGCGCATGGTGATCGCCGGCACCAGGATCAGGTACAGCCACGGGTGCATCATGAAGAACGGCTGCAGGTCGGCCTGGCCGCGCTCGTAGAAATCGCCCGCGTAGAACGTGAGGATGCCGGCCAGCACCAGGAAGATCACCAGGAACACGTACGCCACTGGCGTCACGAAATAGCTGCGCAGTTCGCGCCGCAGCACGGCGCTGACCGGACTCATGCGTGGCCTCCGGCAAGATCGCCGTCACCGCCGGTGGTGATCTGGCGGAACACTTCATCCAGCCGGCCGCGCTCAAGCTGGATCTCCGACACCTCCAGGCCCTGCTCGCGCAGCAGCGTCTCGACCGGCTCCAGGATCCGCTCGCCCGGCTTCGGGAACACCGTGATGCGGCCATCCAGCGGATCGACCTCGATCGCCGCCACCTGCGGCAGGCGGCCCAGCATCTCCTGCGACATGCCGCTGCCCGGTGCACTGAACGACACCGCGCCGTGATAGCGCGAGCGCGCCTCCAGCTCGGCCGGCGTGGCATCCGCCAGCAGCTTGCCGTGGGCGATGATCACCACCCGGTTGCACAGCGCATGCACTTCTTCCAGCAGATGGGTGGAGATCAGGATGGTGCGGTCGCGCGCCATCGCGTCGATCAGCTGGCGCACCGCATGCTTCTGGTTCGGATCGAGGCCGTCGGTGGGTTCGTCCAGCATCAGCACCGGCGGATCGTGCAGGATCGCCTGGGCCAGGCCGACGCGCCGGCGCAGGCCCTTCGACAGCGTGTCGATGCACAGCCCCAGCACTTCCTCCAGCTGCAGCTGCTGCACCACCGCGTCGAACTGCCGGTAGCCGGCTTCGGCCTTGAGCCCGCGCATGCGCACGATGAACTGCAGGAACTCGCGCACCGTCATCTCGCCGTAGCTGGGTGCGCCTTCGGGCAGGTAGCCAAGCGCGCGCTTCGCCTTCAGCGGCTCGCGGCCGACGTCATGGCCGCAAACCCGCGCAGTGCCCGAGGTGGGCACCAGGAACCCGGCGATCATGCGCATCGCGGTGGACTTGCCGGCGCCGTTGGGCCCGAGCAGGCCGAGCACCTGGCCGGGCTCGACACGAATGCTCAGCGCGTCCACTGCGGTCAGGTTGCCATAGCATCGGGTGAGCTGGTCGGTCTCGATCATGTCCGGCGGTGGGCTGTGGCGGGGGTCGCGTCGAGCGCGGGCGGGTCTGCTGATCGACGCCGCGGCTCGCCCTGCAATGTACCGCAAGACACTGGCCTGCGGCCTGAAAAGAAAAGGCCCTTCCGGATGGAAGGGCCTTTCGACGTACTGCAGCGGCGCCCGGCTTATTCGCCGGCGCTGGCTGCCTCGGCCGGCGCGGCAGCGCTGCCGGCCGGGGCCGGTGCCGAACCCGATGCGGCCGGAGCCGCTTCGTCCAGCGTCGGCGGCTGCAAGCCGGCTTCCTGCTCCGGGGTCTGCTCCGGCGCGTTGCTGATCGGCAGGAACACGTTGTACTTCGCGTACGTGGTGATGTTGCCGCCGGCGTCCTTCACTTCCGGCGTCGCGATCAGGTCGTAGGTGCGGTTGATCACGTCGTCGTACTTGTAGCCGTGGGTCTGCGCATAAGCCTTGAGCATGTCGCGGGTCTGCGGCACGCCGGCAAAGGTGCCGTTCCACACACCCTTCAACGCTGCACCGCCGAAGGCCAGCGTGGCGCGCACGTTGCCGTCCACCACCAGGCGACCGTAGCGGTCGCGGCCGCCGGCAGCGACGCTGGCATCCGCGGCAACGGCGGCGCTGCTGGCCTCGGCCGGCGCGCCGGAGGCGTCCAGCGACGGCGGGGTCGCCGCGGTCAGCTGCTCGCTCTGGCCGTTGATGGTCAGCGTGCTGGAGTCGATCGGGAACGCCACGTCGAAGCTGTAGGTCTGGTCGCCATAGTTGGTGGTGATCAGGATCCGCGAACCGGTGACGTTCACGCCGAGCTTCTTGGCCGCCGCCTGGACCTCGGTGTTTGCCTTGACGATGGCGTCTTCCACGGCCTCCATGCCGTCCTTGCGCTGGATCGAGGTGGACACCAGCAGCACCGGGGTCGGCTGGGTCTGTTCGATGTACGGGATCAGCTGGCTGTAGTCGATGTTCGGCACGCCGGCCAGCACGTTCTGCAGGTTGTTCAGGCTGAACTGGATGAACGAGTCGGGATCGCCATGGATGTACAGGTTGGCAAAGCGGTTGACCAGGTTCCAGCCGTAGGAAACGTCATACGACCAGGTGACCTGGGTCAGCTGGCCGCGGCTGCCCTGGCGCTCCAGGTCCAGCGTGAAATGCTTGTCCAGACCGCGCCAGCTGTTGTCCAGGTTCCAGATGATGCTGGCGGTCTTGGTGTTGCTGTCGATCTTGTCGAAATCCGGCGTGGCGCTGGCGATGGTCAGGCCGCCGTTGCCGACCTTGGGGTCGGTGCTGGTCCAGCTGACCTCGGCACCGGGGCCGTACGACTTGCCGGAGAAGCTGAACTGGATGTTCGGGTCGAACGAGCGCAGCACGGAGTAGTCCGGCAACCGGCGGTAGTTGTCGAGCACGTCGTAGACCTGCCGCATGTCCTTGCCGATGACCAGCTGGCGCTCCACATGACCGCTGCCGGGCATGACCACAGCCGCCAGGACACCGATGATCGCAACGATGACCAGGGCAACAAGAAATTCAAAGACACGCATCATTCCAGAGTTCTCCGAAGCGTCTTTACGCCATACCTAGATAGTGTTGCCCCAGCCGTCCGCGCGGGCCCGCCCGAGGGTTCACTCCGAGGGCCATGGCAGGGGGTCGGCAAACGCCGAAGCAACGGATGTTACTTGCTCACGGGCTGGAACGCTATCGTCGGCATTGCCCCATCCGGAAGGCCAAAAGCGGGCTGCGGCATGGCCGCCAGCGCCGGCTCCCGGGCTTGTTTCAGACGATGCCCATTTCCAGCGCTTTCAGCACGGCACGGGTGCGGTCGCGCACGCCCAGCTTGGACAGGATGTTGGAAACGTGGTTTTTCACCGTGCCTTCGGCCACCTTCAGCGAGTTGGCGATCTCCTTGTTGCTGTAGCCGCCGGACAGCAGCCGCAGGATCTCGGTCTCGCGCTCGGTCAGCGGATCGGGCTGCTCCAGGCTGGTGAAATTGTTCTGCATCCGCGCCACCCCGGCCATCAGGCGCTGGGTGACCATCGGCGCCACCAGCGAGCCGCCGCCGGCCACGGTGCGCACGGCCTCGACCAGCTGCTCCAGCGAGACGTCCTTCAGCAGGTAGCCGCGCGCGCCGGCCTTGAGCCCCTGCAGCACCAGCTGATCGTCGTCGAAGGTGGTCAGGATGATGGTCGGCGGCAGTTCGTTGCGGGCGGACAACGCCTGCAGCACTTCCAGCCCGCTCATGTTCGGCATGCGCAGATCCAGCAGCACCACGTCGGGCTTGATCCGCGGAATGTCCTGCACGGCCTGGGCGCCGTCGGCGCACTCGGCCACCACGCGGATATCTTCAGCCAGGTCCAGCAGCGAGCGAACGCCCTGGCGCACCAGATTCTGGTCGTCGACGAGACAAACGGAAATCATCGCGGATCCTCGGGCAAACATGACTCAAGAAAGTGATATTGGCAGCTGGCGGGCCGGGTCGTTGCCAACACCGGCGCACTTTGCGCCCCAGCGCGGGCCGCCAAGATTACGACACATTCAGCGCCGGCGGCTCAAACCGCGTCGGCGCGTGCGCCAGCGCGGTGTGCTCGCCCAGCGGTAGCCGTACGGTCAGTGCAAAGCCCTGGCTCAAGCCGGTTTCCAGCGTCACGCTGCCGCCGAATTCGGCCAGCCGCTCGCGCATGCCGGACAGGCCATTGCCCGGCTCGACGTTCTCGGCACCGCGACCGTCGTCGCGCGCGTGCAGGCCCAGCAGGTTTTCCCCGGCATAGGCGAAGTTCAGCCACAGGTTGCGCGCGCCGGCGTGCTTGGCGGTATTGGTGATGATTTCCTGGGCGCAACGCAGCAGCACCTGGGCGCGGCGCGGGTCCTCCACGCTGAAGCGCGGCGGCATGATCACGTGCACGCTCAGGCCGGGCACGCCCTCGGTGAGACTGCGCAGCGCCTGGGTCAGGTCGATCGCATCGTCCTGGCGCAACTCGCTGACCACCTCGCGCACGTCGGCCAGCAGCAGCTTGGCCGTGCTCTGCGCCTTGCGCACGTGCGCGCCAGCCGCCTCGTTGGTGAGGTGGCTGGCCACCTCCAGGTTCAGGCTCAGCGCGGTCAGGTGATGGCCGATCAGGTCGTGCAGGTCGCGCGCGATGCGCATGCGCTCGGCGATCCGGCTGGACTCGGCCAGCAGGGCGCGGGTAGCGCGCAACTCGGAGTTCAGCCGGCGCTGCACTTCGCGCTGTTCGGCTTGCTGGCTGGCCGCCATCGACGCAATGTAGGTCAGTGCGGAGATGCCCAGATAGATGCTGGTCTGCAGGAAAGCCAGGCCCACGCTATGGTCGTATTCGGGGAAGTTCACAAACACCGCAACCAGGCTGAGGTTCTGCAGCACGATGCAGAGCACGCCGAGCCAGACCGGCAGCAGCCACGGCAGCGCCACCGCGCTGATCGCCATCAACATGGCCGACAACCCACTGTGGCTGTACCAGCCCACCGCCATCGCGAAGGTGCTCATCGCGACGAGCCCCAGCAGGCGCAGCCCCTGGTAACGACGTGAGCCGAGGTTGCTGGTCACCACCCAGTACAGCAGCCCGAACAGCAGGTAGCACAGCGTCCACAACAGCAGGGCAAAGTTGGGGCGGTGCAGCAGGCTCACACGTTCGGCCGCCCAGTTGGTGATCAACGGCGTGCCGACGCACAGGTAGGTAAACAACCCGGCGTAGCGCAGCAGGCGGACGTGATTGAAATTGGACAATTGCATGTCCGGCATCATAGGGGAGCGCGAAGTCCGTGCAATGCGCGGGAAGTCACCCCCTGCCGAAAGCCATGCCGAACCATTTTACGAAGCTTTCACATGTGCCCTTGCGAGATGTACGGGCCACGGCCGCATGTCATAATGCGTCCTTGTGCGAGGCTGCGGCCCGACCTCGTCCCCGATTCCATCATTGCGGAGCAACGAATGGCCCTTGCCATCCGCGACGTGCGCGAGCACGACCTGGATGCCGTACTGGCGCTCAACAACGCTGCCGGTCGCTCCATCCTCGCCCTCGATATAGCCCAGTTGCGCTACTTCCACGAGCACGCCGAGTATTTTCGCGTGGCCGAGATCGACGGTCACCTGGCCGGGTTCCTGATCGCGCTGCGCGAAGGCAGCAGCTACGACAGCCCGAACTACCGCTGGTTTGCCGAACACTACCCGCAGTTCGTCTACATCGACCGCATCGTGATCGCCAACGCCTACCGCCGCCACGGCCTGGGCCGCATCTTCTATTGCGACGTGCACAGCTACGCCGAGGTGCGCGTGCCGCTGCTCACCTGCGAGGTGTTCCTGGAGCCGCGCGACGACGTGGTGGTGCTGTTCCACGGCACCTACGGTTTCCAGGAAGTCGGCCAGCAGCGCATGGGCGAACACGGCCCGCAGGTCAGCCTGCTGGCCCGCGACCTGCCCAGCTACGCCTACGTGCGCGACACCTGGCTCGAGCACGGCGGCCTGCCCGACGTGCCGTGGCTGGCCGAACGCGAGCACCGTTTCCTGCACGACAGCACCTCGCGCCGCGCCGCCGGGGAGCGGCACGCATGAGCGCAAAAATGGATACCGCCGACGCCTGCGATCTGCGCTTCGGCCAGGTCGGCATTGCCTGCGTGCGCGTGCGCCGGGTCGACGCCGCCGCGCTGTGCGACGAACTCGAACGCCGCGTGCGCGCCGCGCCGCAGATGTTTGCCCGCGCCGCCGTGGTGCTGGACCTGAGCCACCTGCTCGACCTGCCCGACGACGGCGCCGTCGATGCCTTGCTCGAAGCGGTGCGCAGCGCCGGCATGCTGCCGGTGGGCCTGGCCTACGGCACCAGCGAGACCGAGGCGCTGGCCAAGCGCATGGGCCTGCCATTGATCGCCAAGTTCCGCGCCGCCTACGAGCCGGCCCAGGGCAACGCGCCCGCCGCCGAACCGGCCCGGCACGCCGAACCCGCCCCGGCGGTGCAGCGCGAGCCGATCCTGTCCGCGCCGCCTCCCGGCAGCATGCAGGGCGCGCAGCACCATGCCGGCTCGGTGCGCTCGGGCCAGCAGATCTACGCGCGCGACCGCGACCTCATCGTCACCGGCGCCGTCGCCAACGGTGCCGAAGTGATCGCCGACGGCAACATCCACATTTACGGCGGCCTGCGCGGCCGCGCCATGGCCGGCGCGCAGGGCGACGCGAAGGCGCGCATTTTCGTCTCTGACTTTCGCGCCGAGCTGGTGGCGATCGCCGGGCAATATCGCGTGTTCGAGCAGATTCCCGACGACCTCGAGGGCCAGTCCGTGCAATGCTGGCTCGAAGGCGACAAGCTGTTGATCGCCAAGCTGTAATCACCTACAACAAAAACAACTATGCGGAGATGGGCCCTTGACTGCTGAGATTATCGTTGTCACCTCCGGCAAAGGCGGCGTCGGCAAGACGACGACCAGCGCCTCGCTCGCCACCGGCCTGGCCATGGCCGGCAAGAAAACCGCCGTCATCGACTTCGACGTCGGCCTGCGCAATCTCGACCTGATCATGGGCTGCGAACGGCGCGTGGTGTACGACTTCGTCAACGTCGTGCACGGCGAATCCACGCTGAAGCAGTCGCTGATCAAGGACAAGCGTTACGACAACCTGTACGTGCTGGCCGCCAGCCAGACCCGCGACAAGGACGCGCTGACCCAGGAAGGCGTCGAGAAGGTGCTCGACGGCCTGTCCGAAGACGGCTTCGACTACGTTGTCTGTGACTCCCCGGCCGGCATCGAGAAAGGCGCCCACCTGGCGATGTACTTCGCCGACCACGCGGTGGTGGTGGTCAACCCGGAAGTGTCCTCGGTGCGCGATTCCGACCGCATCCTCGGCCTGCTCGCCAGCAAGACCCGGCGCGCGGAGAAAGGCGAAAAGCCGGTCACCCAGCACCTGCTGCTGACCCGCTACAACCCGGCGCGCGTGGCGATCGGCGAAATGCTCAGCGTCAAGGACGTCGAGGAGATCCTCGGCATCGAGGTGGTCGGCGTGATCCCCGAATCGGAGAACGTGCTGACCGCCTCCAACAACGGCATTCCGGTGATCGTCGACGCCAACTCACACGCCGGCCAGGCCTACGGCGACACGGTGGCCCGCATCCTCGGCGAAGAGCGCCCGTTGCGCTTCATCGACGTGCCCAAGAAGGGCTTTCTCCAGCGCGTGTTCGGAGGTTGATCACGATGGGTATTCTCGATTTCCTGAAGCGCAAGCCCGAAGCCACCGCCACGGTGGCGCGCGAGCGCCTGCGCATCATCGTGGCGCAGGAGCGCTCCACCCGCGGCGCACCGGACTACCTGCCGATGATGCGCAACGAACTGCTTGAAGTGATCAAGAAATACGTCCACGTCGACCTCGATGCGATCAACATCAACTTCGAGCGCGACAGCGGCCACGAGATCCTCGAACTCTCGGTCACCCTGCCGGAAGGCAAGCTGGCCGCCAAGAGCGAAGCCAAGACCGGCTGAGCGATCGCCGACAGCCTGACCGCCGGGCGACCCCGCGTCGCCCGGCGCCCTTTCCCACCGAAGTCATCCGCGCCCGCCGCGCACACCCATGCACCCCGCCACTCCTCCTGTCTCCGGCGACCCGGCCAGCACCGTGATGCGTGTGGGCCAGGTCGGATTCGACGCGCCGGCCGCCCTGCTCGGCCGCTTCGGCCTGCAGCTTCAATGGGTGGCGCCGGGCGAACCGATCCCCGGCAGCTTCTGGGGCGACGAGGAGGCCGGCATCATCGGCGCCACCGTCTATGCCCGCGACGACACCCCGGTGCATTCGCTGCTGCACGAGGCCGGCCACCTGATCGTGCTGCCGCCGGAAAGACGTCCAGACGTCCATACCGACGCCACCGACTCGATCGAGGAAGAAGACGCCACCTGCTACCTGCAGATCGTGCTGGCCGACGAACTGCCCGGCGTGGGGCGCGAGCGCCTGATGGCCGACATGGACGCCTGGGGCTACACGTTCCGGCTCGGCTCGGCCCGCGCATGGTTCGAGCAGGATGCGGACAACGCCCGCGAATTCCTCAAGGCGCGCGGCCTGCCGTCCTGACCTTCCGCGACGGCGACTGCGCGTGCCAGTCGCCGTCGGCGCCCTTGCGGTACTGCTTCTTCACCGCCGCCCAGGCCACCTTGTGCGCGGCCTCTTCGCGCGACTCGTCGCCACGGCGCGCGTCCTTGTCGGCGTACTCGTTCCAAGCGCTGTTGAACGCCTCCTTGTAGATCTCCTGCGCGTGTTTCGGCACGTGATCGCGCACGGCATCGGGCAGCTCGCTGATGGATGCATATGGCATGGCTCGAGCCTCGCAGCTGAAGAAATGATGTGCCGCTACCGTGTGCCACGCGCGGTCAAGCCGTCGTCAACTTCATGTTGCCGCCGCGGTAACCGCGGCGCTCCGTCCTGGGAATCTCGAAAACTCCGATGCCGTCATTCCCGCGAAAGCGGGAATGACGAGAAAAAAGGGGGCATTCGCGGTTCCCTTCAGCGGCGCGAGACGTGCGGGTCGCCCGGCACGTACCAGCGCCAGGGCTCGTCGGCCGCGCGGGTGATGCCTACGCGCGTCGTCGCCACGGGAGCCGCGGGCGGCGGCATGCCGTCGTCGACGATGCTGAATCCGCTGGCGCCTCCGACCAGGTCGATGCCGTCCTGCGCGCGGCCGATGTCCAGCGCCTGGCACAGCCGCGCCGGCCCACGGCACAAGTCGCGATCGCTGCGGCAACTCGTTCGCGCCGCACGCATCGCGGGCAGTCCGTCCAGCGGCGCCAGCGCACGCAACAATACCGCGACGCCTTCGCCCTCCTCGCCGCACACCGGGTTGCAGCACCAGTGCATGCCATAGGTGAAATACACATAGAGCAACCCCGGCGCGCCGAACATCGTCGCATTGCGCGCCGTGCGGCCGCGCCAGGAGTGCGCCGCCGGGTCCACCGAGCCGCAGTAAGCCTCAGTTTCCACAATGCGACCGCTGCGGCCGTCCGCACTCAGCAGGATCTTGTTCAGCAGGTCGGGCGCGACCTCGCGCGGATCGCGCCGGTAGAACGCGCGATCCAGTGCCACGTGACGATCAGGCATGCACGAACATCCGCTGCACGTCCGCGTAGGTGAAGTCTGCAGCCAGGCTGTCGAAGCGGCCGCTTTCAAGCATGGCGCCTGCCGCCCGGTCGACCGCGGCCAGCGCCAGTGTGGCAAGACGCGTCGCCGTGCTCACGCGGGCCACGCCAAGGCGCGCCAACTCGGCCAGGCCCGGCACACCCGGTCCGGCCGCGACGTTCACCGGGGCGTCGATGGCCTGCACCAACGCGGCCAGCGTGGCACGGTCATCGAGGCCGATGGGATAGATGCAGTCCGCGCCCGCCGCCAGATAGGCCTGTGCACGCTGCACCGCATCGGCAAGACGCTCGGCCGGAGCGGCGGCATCGTGCTGCATCCAGTTGTCCACCCGCGCGTTGATCACGATCGGCACGCCAGCCGCAGTGGCCGCCCCGCGTGCGGCGCGGATCCGTGCCGCGGCCTCCTCGACGGGCCGCAGCGGGCCGTGCCCGGGGCGGCCGTCTTCCAGGTTGATGCCCACCGCGCCGGCCGCGATCACCGCCCGCACCGTGGCCGCCACGTCCGCCGGTGCCTCGCCGTAGCCGGTCTCGATATCCGCCGTCACCGGCAGCTCGACCACCCGCGTGATCCGCGCGATCGCCGCCAGCACCTCGGCCAGCGGCGCCTGTTCGCCGTCGGCGTAGCCGAGCGACCAGGCCACGCCGGCGCTGGTGGTGGCGATCGCCGCAAAACCGCGCTGCGCGAACAGCCGCGCGCTGCCCGCATCCCAGGCATTCGGCAACAGCAGGATCGCCGTGCGATCGTGCATCTGCCGGAACGCCTGCGCCCTGCCGATCTGTACTTGCATGTCCATCCACACACCCGCTGACGATGACGAAACCTGCAGCCTACGCCGCTTGCGTCTTGTCCGGCACTGGTTCCCTCCCGCGTTGCGGCCTAGAGTTGCCGCTGGCAACCCGACGCACCGCGCTGGAGGGAACCATGGCCACACGCAAGCTGGTACTGCTGTTCGACGGCACCTGGAACAAGCCCGAGTCGAACACCAACGTGGAACGCCTGCGCCAGCTGATCGCGCCGCACGATGCCGACGGCAGCCTGCAACTGGTCAACTACATTCCCGGTGTCGGCGTGAAGCGCGGCATCACCCACCTGCTCGGCGGCGCGTTCGGCTACGGCCTGTCCGACAACGTGATCGATGGCTACCGCTGGCTGTGCGAGACCTGGCAGCCCGGCGACCAGCTCTACCTGTTCGGCTTCAGCCGCGGCGCCTACAGCGCGCGCAGCCTCGGCGGGCTGATCCGCAAATGCGGCTTGCTTCGGCGCGGCGCCGACGACAGCGTGGCCAAGGCCGATGTCTCCGCCGCCTACGATTTCTACCGCGACACCCGAAGCAAACCCGACGACCCGATCGGCGTGGAATTTCGCGCCAGCCATTCGATCGAGGTCGACATCCACTTCATCGGCGTGTGGGATACCGTCGGCTCGCTCGGCATTCCTGACACCGCCTCGTGGTTCCCGTACGCCCGCTCGCGCTACCAGTTCCACGACACCGAGCTCAGCAAGATCGTGAAGTACGCGTACCAGGCGCTGGCACTGGACGAACATCGCGCCGACTTCGTGCCCGCGGTGTGGACGCGCAACCCGTTCACGGTGAAGCCCGGCGAAACCCTCACCTCGAAGAAGTCCGAGCAGATCGAGATCGAGCAGCGCTGGTTCATCGGTTCGCACTCCGACGTCGGCGGCGGCAACGACTGCGACGGCGCCGGGCGCAAGCCCGATCCGCTGCCCGACCTGCCGCTGGCATGGCTGCAGCGCAAGGCGATCGACGCCGGCATGACCTGCAGCAAGCTGCTGGTTCCCGCGCTCGATGCCGACAGCGGCGTGCCGCGCAACTCGTACGCGGAATTCATGAGCGGCATCTACAAGGAATTCAAGTCGCCGATCGACCGCCTGCTGGGCACCGGCGTCAACGAAAAGATCGACGATTCGGTGTGGCAGCGCTGGCGTGCCGACGCCGGCTACCGCTCGCCGCCGCTGGTGCGGGCGCTGGCCGACGCCACCGTGCTGATGTCGGCGGATGCCGTGGTGCAGAACCCCGCACCCCAGCCGGGGTCGCCGGCGTAACTCCCGTCACCCTCGATCCTGCGCCGGCCATCAGCGCGGTTCGGCGATCTCCGCCTGCATCACCACCGCCGCTTCGGCACCGGCGGCAGGCTGCACCAGCTGGCGGGTCACGCCGTGGTACCACCACCACGCCAGCACGCCGACCAGGGTCAGCGTCGACGCGCCCAGCGCCAGATGCAGCATGCTGGCCGACAGCAGCGGCGACATCACCCCGGCCACGAAGCTGCACAGCAGCAGGCTGGCAAACGCCTGCACCGAGGAAATCCCGCCGCGATGGTGCGGAAAACGATCCAGCAGCAACAGCGTGAGGGTGGGGAACGCCAGCTGCACGCCGATGCCGTGCAGGATCAGCGGCAGCATCGACCATGGTAGCCGCGGCGCGGGGAACGCCAGCGCCAGCAGCAGGTGCGCCGCACAGGCCAGCAGCATCACCGCGTAACCCAGGCTCACCGTGAACTTCGCGCTGCGCCGTTCGGCCATCCGCCCGGACAGCCAGGCGCCGCCGATCAGGCCGGTCACCACCGGCAGGAACAGCCACGGAAAACCCTGCGCCGACAGCTGCAGCAGTTCGCGCACGATGTGCGGCGCCGAGGCGATGTACAGGAACAGCCCGGCGAAGTTGACCGAGCTGGCCACCAGCAGCGGCCAGAACCGCCGGTCGCGACCGAACGACAGGTAGCCGGCCAGCAGCGGCCGCGGCGCAAATCGCGTACGCCGCGCCGGCGGATGGGTTTCGTCCAGGAACAGCTGCAACGCCAGCGCCAGCAGCACGGTGAAGCCCGCCAGCAGCCAGAAGATGCCGTGCCAGCTGCCCAGCGGCAGCAGCAGCGCGCCGACCATCGGCGCGATCACCGGCGCCACTCCGAAGATCATCATCACCTGCGACATCAGCCGCTGCGCGGCCGGCCCTTCCAGGCTGTCGCGGATCACCGCGCGCCCCACCACCAGTCCGGCGCCGGCGCACATGCCCTGCAGGCCGCGGCAGGCCAGCAGCATCGTGAACGAGGTGGACACCGCCGCGCCCACCGAAGCCAGCGCATACACCAGCATGCCGGCGATGATCACCGGCTTGCGCCCGATCGCGTCGGAGATCGCGCCGTGGAACAGGCTCATCGCGGCATACGTGACCAGGTACACGCTGATCAGCTGCTGCAGCGCCGCGGCGTCCACGTCGAAGCGCGCGCCGACCAGCGGAAACGCCGGGAACACTGCGTCGATCGAGAACGGCCCGATCATCGACAGCGCGGCCAGCAGCCACGGCAGGCTGCGTCGCACGGTGCGATGGGTTGGGTTCATGGCGGCACGGGGCATCGACGGGGCCGTGCAGTATAGCGGCCACCCTTGACGGCGGGACCGCCGGATCAACTAGGATTGGCCGCGCGGGAGATGGCATGCCTCCCGTTCCGGAGCCTGCGGGCACACCGGGACAAACCGCTTCTCGTGATCCCGCGTTGAAGTTGATGATGCCTGCTCCCCCGGTTTCCGGCGGTGCAGGCGCGCCTGCCCGCGGCAACCGGACACTTTCATTGTCAGGAGGCGCGCACGTGGGCTGGAACGGATTTGTGGCAATCGGCGTCGGCGGCGCCCTGGGCTGCTGGCTGCGCTGGGGGCTGGGCATCCTGCTCAACCCGCTGTTTCCCACCCTGCCGCTGGGCACGCTGGCGGCGAACCTCGTCGGCGGCCTGCTGATGGGCTGCGTGATGGGCCTGTTCGATCATTTCCAGGCACTGTCGCCGGCGCTGCGGCTGTTCGTGTTCACCGGTTTCCTCGGCGGCCTCACCACGTTCTCCACCTTCTCGGCCGAGTCGGCCACCCTGCTGCTGCGCCAGCAGTACCTGTGGTTCAGCGGCCACGTGGCGGCGCACCTGGCCGGCTCGCTGGCGATGACCGTGCTCGGCATCGCTCTCACCCGCAGCCTGCTGCGGCATTGAACGGGAGCAGCGCATGAACCAGGAAACCCTGCAACACGGCGTGCACCTGTACTTCTACTGCCACTCGCGCGCGAAACACGACGGCATGCTGCTGTCCGAGTGGCTGCTGGAACAGGCCAAGGCGCACGGCCTGGGCGGCGGTTCGGTGTTCCGCGCGATCGCCGGCTTCGGCCGGCACGGCGTGCTGCACGAGGAACAGTTCTTCGAGCTCGCCGACGACCTGCCGGTGAAAGTGGAATTCCTGCTGCGCGAGGAACAGGCCGATCTGCTGCTGCAACTGGTGCGCAACGCCGGCGTCGACGTGACGTATGCACGTTCGCCGGCAAGCTTTGCGGTACTCGGCGGCGACTGACCGCCACGATTCCACCCACGACGAGGCCACGCATGAGCCAGGACGATCTGAAAAATCGCGCCAGCGAACTGCTCGAACAGGCCGGCATCCGCATCGACGGCGATGCCCCGATCGACCTGCGCGTGCACGACGAGCGCCTGTACGCCCGCGTGTTCGCGCACGGCTCGCTGGGCCTGGGCGAGGCCTACATGGACGGCTGGTGGGACGCCGACGACCTGCCCGCGATGTGCACCCGCCTGCTCACCGCCGGGCTGGACCAGGAACTGAAGACGCTCGACACCCTGCTCGCCCACCTCAAGGCGCGCTTCATCAACCTGCAGCGCGGCGAGCGCGCATTCGAGATCGGCAAGGCCCACTACGACCTCGGCAACGACCTGTTCCACGCCATGCTGGGCAAGCGCATGGTGTATTCCTGCGGCTATTGGGCCAAGGCCGACAACCTCGATGACGCGCAGGCGGCCAAGCTCGACCTGATCTGCCGCAAGCTGCAGCTGAAGACCGGTCAGCGCGTGCTGGACATCGGCTGCGGCTGGGGCGAGGCGCTGAAATACGCAGCCGAACACTACGGCATCGAGGGCGTCGGCATCACCGTGTCGCAGGAGCAGGCCGAGTACGCACGCGAACTGTGCGCCGGGCTGCCGATCGAAATCCGCCTGCAGGACTACCACGACGTCGAAGAGCATTTCGACGCGGTGTACTCGCTGGGCATGTTCGAGCACGTCGGCGGCAGGAACTACCGCGCGTATTTCGAAACCGTGCGGCGCTGCCTGAAGGACGACGGCCTTTCGCTGCTGCATTGCATCGGCAGCAACAGCGCACCGGCGCAGACCGATCCGTGGATCGACAAATACATCTTCCCGAACTCGATGATCCCCGCCGCCAGCCAGGTCACGGCCGCGCTGGAAGACCTGTTCGTGGTCGAGGACTGGCACAACTTCGGCGCCGACTACGACCGCACCCTCACCGCCTGGCGCGCCAACGTCGAAGCCGCCTGGCCCAGCCTGCCGGCGAGCTACGACGAACGCTTCCGGCGCATGTGGCGCTACTACCTCGCCGTCTCCGCCGCGGTGTTCCGCAGCCGCCGCGACCAGCTGTGGCAGATCACCCTGAGCCCGCACGGCGTGCCCGGCGGCTACCGCGTGCCGCGCTGACGCGTGCCGCACTGAAGCCGCATGCGCTGCCCGCTGGTTGCCGGCAACGCGACCGCGCCGCATAGTTCGGGCTGATCTTGCACCGGGGGAATACCGATGAAGCGTTGCATCGCCACCTTGCTGGCCGGCCTGGCCCTGGCCGCCACCGCCGCCATGGCCAGCGGCCCCACGCCCGCCACCACCGCGCCCGGTGCCGGCTACTTCGACCACAGCGGCCGCGACGACGTGCTTGCCGGCGGCGTGAAGATGATCCCGATCACCACACCCAAGGGCACGTTCCGCGTCTGGACCAAGCGCGTGGGCAACAACCCGAAGCTGAAGGTGTTGCTGCTGCACGGCGGCCCCGGCGCCACCCACGAATACTTCGAGGCATTCGACAGCTATTTCCCGGGCGCCGGCATCGAGTACTACTACTACGACCAGCTCGGCTCGGCCTACAGCGACCAACCGAAAGACGATGCGCTGTGGACCATCGACCGCTACGTCGACGAAGTGGAACAGGTGCGCCAGGCGCTGCACCTGGACAAGAACAACTTCTGCCTGCTCGGCCACTCCTGGGGCGGCGTGCTGGCCATCGAATACGCGCTGAAATACCAGCAGCACCTGAAGTGCCTGGTGATCTCCAACATGGTCGACTCGATCCCCGCCTACAACGACTACGCGCACAAGGTGCTGATGCCGGCGATGGATCAGAAACAACTCGCCGAAGTGCAGAAGCTGGAAGCCGAACACCGCACCGACGACCCGCGCTACATGCAAATCCTCACCCCGATGCACTACGAGCAGCACGTACTGCGCATGCCCTCGGCGCAATGGCCCGAGCCGGTGACCCGCTCCTTCGGCCACATCAACGAGCAGATCTACGCCTTGATGCAAGGCCCCAGCGAACTCGGCGCCAGCGGCCGCCTGCTGAACTGGGACCGCAGCAAGGACCTGCACCGGATCACCGTCCCCACCCTGGTGATCGGCGCGCAACACGACACCATGGATCCGAAGTACATGGCCGGCATGGCGAAGAAACTGCCGCATGGGCAGTTTTTGCTGTGCCCGAAGGGGAGCCATATGGCGATGTATGACGACCAGCAGGTGTATTTCGATGGGTTGATCGGGTTCTTGCGGGGCGTTGAAGCGAAGTGACGCAAAAGGTGCGTCGAAACGCTGCGGGATTAGGCTGCGGCGTTAGGCTGCGCATGGCAAGCCAAGGTATTGATTCAAAAAGCGACGACTGGAAAAGTGACACCGCAGACACGGGATAGGCTGCAGGATTACACTGCGATTTGAAATCTACTTAGCGTTAGCCTCCTATGCATCTTCTTAACTACGTTGCGATGATTCCCAATGTTGTCTGGGCTGCCATATTGGCATCAGCCCTTACCTTCTTTGGGGTGATGCTTTCAAATAGGAGTAACACGAGCCGTCTCATCAAAACGTTGGCGCATGAATCTTCCGAGAAGGACAAAGACCGAATACATTCTCTCCGAAAAGACGTCTACCTGCGCGCCGCGGAAACGATGGCTGAGGTCGGCAACTACCTCGGTAAGATTCCACAACTTGACCCAACGAAAGAAAATATTGCCGATGGCCTGTCAGGTTTTTTCGGGGCGTCAATAAAGCTTCAGCTCGTTGCGGAGTCCGGAACAGCCAAGCTGGCAAACGAATTGACAGCTAGATACACCGAGATGCTCTTTTCACTGCTCGCTAAGGCCTCTCCGGTTCATACATTGCAAGCATCCATACAGATCGCAGGTGAGTTCTACGACCAGAAGCAGTCAGAAGTAGTGCGCGTGCTAGCGGAAATGACTCAACTCAATGAGTCTGGTTCCGCTGATCCGTTGCGTTTCGAGGCCCTAAAACGATCCTTCGACAATTCTCAACAGGCCGCTACGCAACTTAGCGAAGATAGGATCAAGAGCTTCGAGGAGCGCAACCTTGCGATGCGCGAATACACAATTGCCCTACTGAAAGAGATGCGCTCGGTTGGTCCCCTGCAAATGCGTCTTACCGCCGCAATTCGTGGTGAGCTTGCGCTGGCAACAGAAGCATCTGACTATGAGGCGGAAGCTCAGGCTAATTTCGAGCGGATCGACCGTTCTATGAAGGAACTACTTGCAACGCTCGAAAAAGGCTAACAAATCAATCCAGCGGACGCGCTACGCGCGCCGCTGATTTCAGGCGTTAGTGCGAAGGGGAATTTGTGGCTTCTACTGAAGAATTAATTGCACAAATAGAGCGCGTGCTCACGAAATTTCCAGCCGTGGCCGCCACGTGGCACTCCAGCAATGTTGTCTCTAGGTTCAGAGACACGGTTGCGTTTTCAGCACTCTGTACTGAGTGTATTGCACTTGGCAACTACATTTATGGCGCGGACCATGTGCAAGCTCGCAGCTTGGCAAGAACTGTCTCGCAGGAAACCCTATTTCATCTTCAATCTGCCGAAGGAATTCTTCATGGCACATTGGAAGCGCTGAGGCACGGTCTCCTAGCAGAGCTACGAACTCAAGTACTGCTCGATATCAAGTCGGATTTTATCAGTGCCGCAAGCCAGGCGCTCGACAACGGCGGTACAGAGGTGGCAGCGGTCCTGGGTGCTGCCGTTCTTGAGGATTCAGCGAAGCGCCTTGCGGAAAAGCACGAACTTACTACGGTGCTCAATCAAGAATTTAGCGTCGTTGTCGTGGAGCTATTCAAGGCCGGCGCCATCACTAAAGCAACAAAAGGTATTCTTCTTGGGTTTAAAGACTTTCGCAATTCGGCCTTGCACGCACAGTGGCACGAAGTATCGGCTGAAAGCGTCCGGAGTCTTTTATTGTACCTTCCGCAGTTCATGGAGCAATATGAGGCTTAGCGCTAACAACTCGTCCGAGGCGGACGGCTTCGCCGCCACTTAACTCCAGCGTTGGGGCTAACGTGCCAGCTTCTCTCGAACATCGATTTACAGAATTCTTGAAGAGCCTTCCCGACTCGGAGTGGCTTGATTCCCCAGAATTCTGTTTTCCGCCAAAAACTAGAAAAGCTGACTTTCTTCTGTATCAACGTAGCGTCATTGTCGAAGTCAAGACAGTTACGAACGACCCGCAACCGAAGATCGATCGTCGGCTAGATCAGCACCTGGAAGATTCGGGCATCATTGTCTTTGGCACTATAGTGAGTACGCAGCTATTCAAAGATCAAACCGATAGCGATAGGTTCCATCATAAGATTCTCAGAGATGTCACGCGAAACACCGAGGAGATGTGTCGATCTGCGAACGAGCAAATTATGCATACCTCGCAGCATCTTGGCATTGACTCCACCGGGCTACTGATCATCTTAAATGAGAGCATTGCGCCCCTCGATCCGGGGGTTGTCGCTTACCGGGTCTGTGAGTACTTGAACAAGAAGTCACGACACATCGATTATTGCTTACTTGTCTTCGAGTCTCATGAGATCAGTAATGGCGGGGATCGCCAGAACCAAATGCTAGTGATTTGTGCTTGCCGCACATTCAAGCACCTCGCTGATGGTTACATAGATCGGCTTATGCAGCGCTGGGCAGAGCATAACGGATCCGAGTACATCAGGCGGGATATCTATGATCCCACAGCTATTGACTATCATCCAAAGCGTTAGCCCTAACAGTTTCGTAAGAGACTTCCGATCAACCCCATGCGCATGATGCTTTTGCCCTGAGCTTTCGGGCCACTGCTGGTCATGTGTCCCCTCTCTTCTGCGAGGTCGCGCATATAGGCGCGACGCAACACCAACGGAAGCCACCCATGAACCAGCCAACCCCACCCTCCGACTACCTCATCCTCTGCCGCGGTCAGTGGGACAAGGACGCCTCGCGCGACGAGATCCAGGGCGCGATCGACCGGTTCTATGCGTGGTACGACCGGCTGGTGAGCGAGGGCAGGATCGGGCCCGGGCATCGGCTCGCCCGCGAGGGTAAGGTGGTGTCGCGGCAGGCGGCCACGGACGGCCCGTTTGCCGAGGCCAAGGAAGTGGTCGGCGGGTACTGGTTCATTCGCGCGAACAGCCTGGAGGAAGCGGCGCGCATCGCGGCGGAGAACCCGTGCCTTGCCTACGGCCTGGTGTGCGAGGTGCGGCCGCTCGATCTGACGCGCGCCAGCGCGTTTGCGCTGACCAACGAAACCCCGACGTAAGCCCGTGCGGGCGACGCCATGTTGGTCGCCCCCCTTCCCGCTCTGCGGCGAAAACGCGATCAGGTCCATTCAAACCCAAACGCCACGAATCCTCCCAAGGAGCCGAAATGGATAGCCAGAACAAGTATTGGTTTCCCGCCAAGCGCTACGGCTGGGGCTGGGGTCTGCCGGTTCGGTGGCAGGGCTGGGTTTGCCTCGCCATCTACGCGGGGTGTGTTGCGCTAGTCTTTCGTTCCCTGCAGCCAGCGGCCGACCCCGTCATGTTCGCGATCAGTCTGGTGTTGCTTACCCTCGGCCTGACGGCCGTGTGCTGGCTGAAGGGCGAACCGCCGCGTTGGCGTTCGGGCGACTGACCGGCCCCGAAATCCTCCGGCGGCTGCACGAGCATCCGCGGGGCGTGACGCGGCCCTCGCTACCGGCCCGCACCCACGCGCCCGATCTCGCTGCGCCGCGTCCGGCAAGGCGGTAGCGAAACCCGGCCAGGACGTGCCGAACCCCGATGTCGAGGTTCCGGATATCGACGGGGACGTGCGCCACCTCGACGCCGAGGTTCCCGATATCGACGGGGACATGCGCCACCCCGACGGCGAGGTTCCGGGGGTCAACTGGCACCTGTGCAACTCCGACACGGCGGTTCCGCAGGCCGACGGCCCACGCCGTCGCCAACTCGCCGGGATTGAACTGGCCACGACCTGCCGCGACACTCGCGGCATGAAGTCCTCGATCGCCCTGCGCCTGTTCGCCTGCCTCGCCCTGCTGCTGCCCGTGGCAGCCATCGCCCACCCCGCCTTGTGGGTGGTGAAGGACGCCGACACCACGATCTACCTGTTCGGCACGGTGCACCTGATGCCGAGCGACGCCAGTTGGCATACCCCCGAGCTGGACCGGGCGATGGCGGACAGCCGGACGCTGTATATCGAAATCACCGACGACGACCCGGCGAACATGGCGGCGCTGGTGCTGCGCCACGGGATGGATGCGACGCATCCGCTGTCCAGCCAGCTCAGCCCGTCGGAGGCGCATCGGCTGAGCCTGCTGGCGAACAAGCTCGGCGTGCCCGGCGGCATGCAGACGCTGAACGTGATGCGTCCGTGGCTGGCCGCGCTGACGCTGGCGGTGACGCCGCTACTGAAGGCCGGGCTCGACCCGGAGCATGGCGTGGACAAGCAGCTGAAGGCGCAGATGAGCGCCACCGGCAAGCCGGTGCTGGGGCTGGAAACCGCCGAACAGCAGATCCGCTTTCTCGCCGACATGCCGCGCGCGATCGAGCTGGCCCTGCTGCGCTCGACCATGCGCGACGCGGACAAGGGCGCGTTCCAGCTCACCGAACTGATCGACGCCTGGAAGGCCGGCGACGTGGACACCATCGCCCGCATCGGCAACGACGACATGCGTCTGCGCGGGCCGAAGCTCTACCAACGGCTGCTGGTGCAGCGCAACCAGGTCTGGGCGACGAAGATCGCCGCGATGCTGCAGCAGCCGGGCACCGTCTTCATCGCCGTCGGTGCCGCGCACCTGGCCGGGCCGGACAGCGTGCAAGCGCGACTGGAATTGCTGGGCGTCCCGGTCGAGCGCCTGCCCTGATCAGTCGATGCCGGCGACGGCGTGCGGTGCATACGGCGCCTCGAGCGCGGCGATCTCCGCCGGCGGCAGGCTGACCGACAACGCCGCCACCGCCTCCTCCAGATGATGCGGCTTGGTCGCACCCACGATCGGCGCGGTGACCACCGGCTGCTGCAGCAGCCACGCCAGCGCCACCTGCGCACGCGGCACGCCGAGCCGCGCGGCGACCTCGCCGACGCGATCCACCACGGCCTTGTCCGCCGCCTTGCTCGCGGCATACACGCCATCGCCCCACGGATCGGAGCCGCCGCGCACGGTGCTCGGTTCGTCCTCCCACGCCCGCGCCAGCCGGCCGCGCGCCAGCGGGCTCCACGGCACCACGCCGATGCCTTGGTCGGCGCACAGCGCCAGCATCTCGCGCTCCTCCTCGCGGTACAGCAGGTTGTAGTGCGGCTGCATCGACACGAAACGCGTCCAGCCGTGCAGGTCGGCGGTGTACAGTGCTTTGGCGAACTGCCACGCCGACATCGACGAGGCGCCGAGATAGCGCGCCTTGCCCGCCTTCACCACGTCGTGTAGCGCCTCCAGCGTTTCCTCGATCGGCGTGGCGTCGTCCCAGCGATGGATCTGGTAGAGGTCCACGTAGTCGGTGCCGAGGCGACGCAGGCTGGCGTCGATCTCGGTCATGATCGCCTTGCGCGACAGGCCGCCGCCATTCGCATCGCCGCGCATCGGATAGAACACCTTGGTGGCGATCACCACCTCCTCGCGCCGGGCGAAATCGCGCAATGCGCGCCCCAGCACCAGCTCGCTGCCGCCGCCCGAATACATGTTCGCCGTGTCGAAATAATTGATGCCCAGTTCCAGCGCGCGGCGGATGAACGGCCGGCCGTGCTCCTCGTCCAGCGTCCATGGCCTCTCGTCGGTAGGTGTCACCGAATAACTCATGCAGCCCAGGCAGATGCGCGAGACCTTGAGGCCGGATTTGCCGAGATTGATGTAGTTCATGAGGTGCACTCCCGTGGGGATGTCGACGGAACGAAAAGCGATCGCCTGCGCTCACCGGTTGCTCACCCGATGCAGGTTGACTCCAACGATGACCAGCGCGATGCCGGTCATCTCAAGCGAACCCGGTATCTGATGCAGCACCACGATACCGATCACGCTCGCCGTGGCCGGTAACAGCGCAAGCAGCAGCGCGAACGTGGCGCGCGGCAGTCGCGCCATCGCGAGCTGGTCGCAGACATAGGGGATCACCGACGACGAAATGCCGATGCCGATACCGGCCGCGAGCAGCCCGGGGCTGACCAGTGCCGTCGCCGCGTCGCGCAGGCCAAACGGCATGACCAGCAGCAAGGCCACCAGCATCGCCGCGGCGAGACGGTCGATACCCTCGCCGCCGCCATCCTTCGCGGCACGATGTCCGAGCACGATATACAGCATGAACAGCGCGCAGTTGGCGAAGGCGAAGACAAAACCCGTCGCCTCGCCGACGATGCGCACGTGGGTCAGCATCCACACACCGGCGACCGCAACGGCCAGCGCCACCACATTGCGTCGGGTGCGCGTACCGGCCAGGGCAAGCGCGATCGGACCAAGGAATTCCATCGCGCCCACCGTGCCGAGCGGCAGGCGATCGATCGCCAGATAGAAACAGAGGTTCATGCAGCCGAGCACGACGCCCAGCCCCACGATGTTCCATCGCGCCGCGACATCCTGCTGCAGGAAATAGCGCCACGGCCTTCGCCACACGGCGAAGATCAACGCGGCGCTGGCGATCCGCAGCCAGGCGACGCCGAGCGGCTCGACGCGGGCAAACAGCAAGACGGCGAAGGCCGGGCCGAGGTAATGAAAGACCGCGCTGACGATGAAGTACAGGTGCGGCGGCAGCCGGTCGCCAAGCGCGGCCAGGGTCGGCACCGGCCGGCGCAAGGTCGGGGTATCGTGCGCGTCATTCATGGCTCCACTTTTACAAAGTATCGGCGCATGATCCATGCCGAAAGAAAGGATTCAGCGGTCAATATTTCGCTTCTTGCAGGTTGAATAACCAAGATGCCTCAGATTTCAAATCTCCTGTCCGACCCCCGCAACGTCGCGCTGCTGCAGGCGCTGCAGGAGGATCCGCGCCAGCCCGTCACCAAGCTGGCCGCCTGCGTCGGGATGTCGGCACCGGCGGTGAAAGAACGCCTGAGCCGGCTGGAAGAAGCCGGCGTGATCCGCGGCTACCGGCTTGATCTGGATCCGAAGGCGCTGGGCTGGCCGATCACGGCGTATGTGCGCGTGCGCCCGGTACCCGGGCAGTTGCCGAAGATCGCCGAACTCGCGCAGAAGATGCCGCAAGTCGTGGAGTGCCATCGTGTCACCGGCGAAGACTGCTTCATCATGAAAGTGCACCTGGATGCGCTGGAAAACCTCGACCTGATCCTCGACCGCTTCCTGCGCTACGGCCAGACCACGACCTCGATCGTGCAATCCACGCCGGTCCCGCTGCGCGCGCCGCCGTTGCCCGCGCCCAAGGGCAAAACCCGGTGAACCCCGGCAACCGTTGCGGCACAACAGCCGCGCTCCCGCAAGCTGTCCCGGGCCGGCGCGTTCTGGCACCATCGACCGGTTATCCGCGCACTGCGCGCTACTCATCAGACATCACCGCATGAACCTGCAAGCCAATTACGAACAGATCCCGCTGAAGGAATACGCCGAGCGGGCCTATCTCGACTATTCGATGTACGTGGTGCTGGACCGCGCGCTGCCGTTTGTGGGCGACGGCCTGAAGCCGGTGCAGCGGCGCATCATCTACGCGATGAGCGAGCTGGGCCTGGCGGCCACCGCGAAGCCGAAAAAGTCCGCACGCACCATCGGCGACGTGATCGGCAAATTCCATCCGCACGGCGATTCGTCGTGCTACGAGGCGATGGTACTGATGGCGCAGCCGTTCTCGTACCGCTACCCGCTGGTCGACGGCCAGGGCAACTTCGGTTCGCCGGACGACCCGAAGAGCTTCGCCGCGATGCGCTACACCGAATCCAAGCTCAGCCCGATCGCCGAGGCGCTGCTGGGCGAGCTGGCCCAGGGCACGGTGGACTGGGTACCGAACTTCGACGGCACCATGGACGAGCCGAGCTGGCTGCCGGCGCGCGTGCCGCACGTGCTGCTGAACGGTTCGATGGGCATCGCCGTGGGCATGGCCACCGACATCCCGCCGCACAACCTGCGCGAGCTGGCCACCGCATGCATCCGCTTGCTGGACGATCCGGACGCCACCGTCGCCGACCTGTGCGAGCACGTGCGCGGGCCGGACTACCCGACCGAGGCGGAGATCATCACCCCGCGCGCCGACCTGCTGGCGATCTACCAGGCCGGCGGCGGTTCGGTGCGTGCCCGCGCGGTGTACCAGCGCGAGGAAGGCAACATCGTGATCACCGCGCTGCCGCACCAGGTCAGCCCGTCGAAGATCCTCGAGCAGATCGCCGCGCAGATGCGCGCGAAGAAGCTGCCGATGATCGAGGACCTGCGCGATGAGTCCGACCACGAGAATCCGATCCGGCTGGTGATCGTGCCGCGCTCGAACCGCGTCGATGCCGACGAGACCATGCAGCACCTGTTCGCCACGACGGACATGGAGAAGAGCTTCCGCGTCAACCTCAACATGATCGGCCTCGACGGCCGACCGCAGGTGAAGGATCTCAAACGCATCCTCGGCGAGTGGCTGAGCTTCCGCACCAGCACCGTCACCCGGCGCCTGGAACATCGCCTGGCCAAGGTCGACCGCCGCCTGCATCTGCTCGAAGGCCTGCACACCGCCTACCTCAACCTCGACGAAGTCATCCGCATCGTGCGCAGCGAGGACGAGCCCAAGCCCGTGCTGATGGCACGCTTCAAGCTCAGCGAGGAACAGACCGACTACATCCTCGAAACCCGCCTGCGCCAGCTGGCCCGACTGGAGGAGATGAAGATCAACGCCGAGCGCGACCAGCTCGAAGAGGAGCGCGCGCGCATCAACGTGCTGCTGAAATCGCCGGCCAAGCTGAAGAGCCTGATCAAGGACGAACTGCGCGCCGATGCGGCGAAATTCGGCGACGAGCGCCGCTCGCCGCTGGTCGAGCGCGAGGTGGCGCATGCGCTGGACGAGAGCGCGCTGGTGGCCAGCGAGCCGGTCACCGTGGTGCTCTCGCAGAAGGGCTGGGCGCGCGCGGCCAAGGGCCACGACGTCGACGCCGAGGCACTGAACTACCGCGAAGGCGACGGCCTGCTCGCCGCGGTGAAGGCACGCACCACGCAACAGGTTGCGTTCATCGACTCCACCGGCCGCGCCTACTCCACGCTGGCGCACACCCTGCCTTCGGCACGCGGCAACGGCGAACCGCTGACCGGCCGCTTCAGCCCGGCCGCGGGCGCCAGCTTTGACGCGGTGGTCGCCGGCGACAACGACACCCGGCTGATCCTCGCCACCGACTTCGGCTACGGCTTCGTCACCCGCTTCGAATCGCTCACCGGCCGCAACAAGGCCGGCAAGCAGATCATCAGCCTCAGCGACAAGGCCAAGGTGCTGGCGCCGCAGACCAGTGCCGACCCGGCGCGCGACCGCATCGTGGTGGTCACCACCGAAGGGCACTTGCTGATGTTCTCGGTGGCCGAGCTGCCCGAGCTGGACAAGGGCAAGGGCAACAAGCTGATCGAGGTGCCGAAGGCGAAACTCGTCAGCGGCGACGAACGCGTGGCCGGCGTGGCCGTGGTCAGCGAAGGCAAGGGTGAGGTCACCCTGTACGCCGGCCAGCGCAAGCTCACCCTGCGCTGGGCCGACCTCGTCGAGTACGGCGGCAACCGCGCCACCCGCGGCGGCCTGCTGCCGCGCGGCCTGCGCCGGGTCGAGCGGATCGAGACCAGCGGTTGAACAACAGCCACAGGAACTTGTCGACGTCCGGCCTTTCCAACAGGGATGTGCACGCCAACGCGGCATCGCGCGTTGAACACGTGACAACCTTGGAGTACGCATGAACATGCCACGGTTCCTTCCCGCCCTGCTGGTCACCTTGCTGACCGCGCCGGCGTGGGCGCAGAGCGCCGACAAGCCGCTGAACCTGAAACTGCCGCCCAGCGACCTGCCTGCTCCGAGTTCCACCGCCGCCACGCCGGCCCGCAACGCGCCCGGCGTGTACTACGGCGACACCAGCGGGCGCATGGGCAACAACGACACCACTGCCGCCGCGACGGGCACCGACTGCGACGACTACAGCTACAACCAGCCCCAGCTGCACGGCAGCGTCGGCATGGGCGTGGTCAGCGGCAACCATTTCGGCGGCAGCTACCAGACCGGCACGGTCAACCTCACCAAGGCGTTCGGCAGCTGCGACCACCCCACCGGCGGCGTCAGCATCTCGGTCGGCGCCGGCAGCGATCACTTCCACGGCCGTGGCGGCCACTGACCGAAGGTATAATCGCCGCATGGTGCCAGGGACGCTTTCGATGCACGGCGAATACAAGATGCCCGGCGGCAAGCTGGTGGTGATCGACCTCACCGTGCGCGACGGCCGGCTTGCCGGCGTGCAGCTGAGCGGCGATTTTTTCCTGGAACCGGACAGCGCGCTGGACACGATCAACCGCGCGCTGGAGGGTCAATCGGAACACGCCGACGAAGCCGCGCTCGCCGCCAGCGTGCGCGACGCCCTCGCCGCCGACGTGATGATGTATGGTCTTTCGCCGGAAGCCGTCGCGGTAGCCGTGCGCCGCGCCTTGCACAGGGAACCCGCCGCATGATGCGCACCGACTGGCGCGACCACGACTGGCAGCTGATCCACACCGCGCCGCAATCGCCCACCCTGCACATGGCGCTGGACGACGTGCTGACCCACGAAGTCGGCGCCGGCCGCCGCGCGCCGACCCTGCGCATCTGGGAATGGGCCGCGCCGGCGGTGGTGATCGGCCGCTTCCAGTCGCTGCGCAACGAAGTGGACGGCGAGGCAGCCCGGCGCCACGGCATCGAGGTGGTGCGCCGGGTTTCCGGTGGCGGCGCGATGTTCATCGAGCCGGGCAACACCATCACCTATTCGATCTACGCGCCGCAGTCGCTGGTCAAGGGGCTGTCGTTCCAGGAGGCCTATGCGTTCTTCGACGCGTGGGTGCTCGAAGCACTCGGCGAACTGGGCATCAAGGCGTGGTACCAGCCGCTCAACGACATCACCTCCGAAGGCGGCAAGATCGCCGGCGCCGCCCAGGTGCACCGCGGCGGCGCGGTGCTGCATCACGTCACCATGGCCTACGACATCGACGCCGCGAAGATGCTGGACGTGCTGCGCATCGGCCGCGAAAAACTGTCCGACAAGGGCACCGTCAGCGCGGCCAAGCGGGTCGACCCGCTGCGCAGCCAGACCGGCCTGCCGCGCGAGGCGGTGATCGAGCGCATGATCGCCACCTTCCGCCGCCTGCACGGCCTCAACGACGGCAGTTTGCGCGCCGACGAGCTGGTCCAGGCCGAAGCACTCGCGCTGACCAAGTTCAGCAGCCCGACCTGGATCGGCGACGTGGCCTAAGCGCAGCCGGCTCGGTTGCTTCGCTGTCGCCGCCGGCTTCGTCGCGGATCGCCCTGGCAATGATGCGGGCGATCCTCTCGCCGCCACTCACAATCGCGTATACGACCACGACTGCATGCGCCCGTCCTTGTATGGCATCACGCCATGGAACGGGCGCGGGTCGGCGTCGAACACCAGCGGCAGGAAGTGGCGGTCGCCTTCCCACATCGGCAGGGTCGGCAGGCGCTCCAGCGCCACCCACTCCAGCGTGCCTTCGTGGTTGACCATGAACGGCGTGCCGCTGTAGCGATCGATCACGAAGATGAAACCGAGCCAGTCTTCGCCGTGCTTGCCGAAACCCGGCCAGTTCAACGTGCCGCGCAACTGCATCGACTCGCATTCGATACCGGCTTCCTCGCGGATCTCGCGGCGCATGCAGGCGGCAATATCCTCGCCCGGTTCCATCTTGCCGCCGAGGCCGTTGTACTTGCCCAGGTGCAGGTCGTCGGGGCGGGCGTTGCGGTGGATCATCAACACTTCGCTGCGGTCGGGCGACAACACGTAGCCGAGAGTCGCCACTATCGGGGTATAGGGCATGGGCGGGCACCGCGGAAAAACCCAAGTTTAGCGGCAGCCGATATCCGGCGCAGGGACATCGGCGGACTTGCACCGACGCGGCTGGGCGGCGACCATCGACGGATGCGCCCATCCGCTTCGCCGCCACCCCACATTTTCCCTGCACGACAGCTGCGACGCGTGCTGCTGCACGCGCTGCTGCCCTTGCTGCTGCTCGTCGGCATGCCCGGCTGTACGCCGAGCGCACGCGCGCTGGACAGCCGCGAGCTGGCGTTCGAGGGCCAGAACTACCGCGTCGTGCACCTGAACCTGAAACGCGAGCCACTGAGCCTGCACTGGCGCGAACCCGCCAGCGGCCAGCCGTTCGGCAGTATCGAGACGCTGCGCCAATGGGGCGAGCAGCGCGGCCGGCGCCTGCTGTTTGCCGCCAACGCGGGCATCTACGACCACAAGTTCGCGCCGCTCGGCCTGTACGTGGAAAACGGCAAGACCGTGGTGCCACTGAACCTGGCGCACGGCAACCCCGCCTCGGGCAATTTCTCGCTGCTGCCGAACGGCGTGTTCGCGGTGTACCCGGACGGCCATGCCGCGGTGCGCACCAGCGCCGCGTTCAAGGCCGACGGCGCGAGCGCGCAGTGGGCGACCCAGTCCGGGCCGATGCTGCTGATCGACGGCAAGCTCAACGAACAGTTCATCGACGACTCGTCCAGCCTGAAATGGCGCAGCGGCGTCTGCGCGAAAACCCCCACCGACGTGGTATTTGCCGTGAGCGAGGCCCCCGTGAACTTCCATACGTTTGGACGGCTGTTCCGCGACAAGCTGGGCTGCCGCGACGCGCTCTACCTGGACGGCAGCATCTCGCAGCTGTACGTCGACGGCGAGGGCTACGCCGGCGCGCCGGCCTTCATGGTCAAGCCGTACGCCGGCATCTTCGCGGTGTTCGCCAAGCCATGACGACCCGCCGCTGGCGCATCCTGCGCACCTTGCTGCTGGCCTTGCTGGCGCTGTTGCTGCTGGCTTTCCTCGCGCTCTGGTGGCTGCTCGCCGGCAGCCAGGCGCGGCTCGACGGCACGCGCCCGGCCACAGGCCTCACCGCCGCGGTCAGCATCGACCGCGACGCGCTGGGCACGGTCACCATCGAGGGGAAAAACCGCGCGGACATCAGCTACGCGCTTGGCTACGCGCACGCGCAGGAGCGCTTCTTCGCGATGGACCTGATGCGCCGCATGAGCGCCGGCGAATTGTCCGCGTTGGTCGGGCCGGCCGCGCTGAAGGTCGATCTCAACCATCGCCGCCATCGCCTGCGCGCCGTGGTCGAGGCCGCCTATGCGCAGTTGCCGCCGGAGCAGCAACACGAACTGGACCGCTACCGCGACGGCGTCAACGCCGGCCTTGCCGACCTGCGCGTGCGGCCGTGGGAATACCTGCTGCTGGGCAGCCAGCCGCAGCCATGGCGCTCGGAGGACAGCGCGCTGGTGATCGCCGCGATGTACCTGGACCTCAACAGCGACGGCCGCAACGAGCGCGAACTGCGCTTTGCGCAGATGCGCGCGGTGCTGCCCGGATCGCTGGTGGATTTCCTGCTGGCGCCCGACCCCGACTGGGAGGCGCCGCTGAGCGGCCGGCTGTCGCGGCCACCGGTGATTCCGCCTGCCAGCGTGTTCGACCTGCACCAGCTCGCGCCGTCGCAGCCCTCCGCGGCGCTGCTCGCCGCCCTGGCGCCGGCGCTCGATGCAGTGCGCCCCGGCAGCAACAATTTCGCGGTCGCCGGCGCACTCACCGGCAGCGGCGCGGCGATGCTGGCGAACGACATGCACCTGAGCCTGCGCGTGCCGAACATCTGGTTCCGCACCCGCCTGCGCTACCCCGACGCCAGCGCACCGAACGGCCAGCGCGACGTCAACGGCGTCAGCCTGCCCGGCACGCCGGCGATCATCGTCGGCTCCAACGGCCAGATCGCCTGGGGCTTCACCAACAGCTACGGCGACTGGCAGGACTGGGTGCGCGTGCTGCGCGATCCCGCCGACCCCACGCGCTACAAAGTGCCCGATGGCTGGGCCCGCATCGACAGCCACGACGAACACATCCAGGTCAAAGGCCAGCCGGATACCATCCTCAAGGTCGAAGACACCCGCTGGGGCCCGATCATGGGCCAGGACGCCGACGGCACGCCGCTGGCGCTGGCGTGGATCGGCGGCCGCGCGCACGGCTACAACGTCGAACTGATGCAACTGGAACGAACTACCGACGTGGCCGGTGCGCTGGACCTGGCGCCGCGGCTCGGCATGCCGCCGCAGAACCTGCTGGTCGCCGACCGCGCCGGGCACATCGGCTGGACCATCGCCGGCAACAGCATCCCGCTGCGCACCGGCATCGACCCGCTGCTGCCGTCGGACTGGTCGAAACCCGGCAGCGGCTGGCAGGGCTGGGCCATGCCGGCGCGCTACCCGCGCATCGAAAATCCGGGCGAAGGCCGGCTGTGGACGGCGAACAACCGCACCGTCGACGGCGATGCGCTGGCCCTGCTCGGCAACGGCGGCCACGACCTCGGCGCGCGCGCGCAGCAGATCCGCGACGACCTGCGCGCCCGCGCCAGCTTCACCCCCGGCAACCTGCTCGATATCCAGATGGACAACCGCGCGGTGTTTCTCACCCGCTGGCAGCGCCTGCTGCAGGACACCCTGGCCGGCAGCACCGACCCGTCACTGCAGCAGTTGCGCCAGCTCACCGCGCAGTGGCAGGAACGCGCCGCCGTCGACAGCGTCGATTACCGGCTGGTACGCGCCTTCCGCGACCAGGTCGGCGCAGCCGTGCTGGCTCCGTTTGCGGCGCAAGTGCAGCAGCGCTACCCGGACTTCAGCTGGCCCGGCGAGAACAGCGCCGAAGCGGCCGTGTGGGCGCTGGTGCGCGCCCGGCCCGCGTACCTGCTCGACCCGAAATACCCCGACTGGCACGCCCTGCTCACCGACGCCGCCCGTCAAGTGGTGGCCGAACTCGGCCGGCAACCCGGCGGCCTCGCCGCGCGCAGCTGGGGCGAACGCAACCGCGCCGGGATCAAGCACCCGCTGTCCGCCGCGCTACCGTCCTGGCTGGGCCGCTTCATCGACATGCCCGACCAGCCCATCCCCGGCGACAACAACATGCCGCACGTCGCCTCGCCCGGTTTCGGCGCCTCCGAGCACCTGGACGTGGCGCCCGGCCACGAAGCCGACGGCATCCTCAACATGCCCGGCGGCCAGAGCGACCACCCGCTGTCGCCGTACTTCGGCGCGGGGCACGCGGATTGGGTCGAAGGAAAGCCGACGCCGCTGTTGCCGGGGGCGACGCAACACACGCTGGTGTTGCAACCCGGGCGCTGAGGCGAATCGTGGCAACCACAACATGCGGACATTCAGCGCAGGGTTGTGCCCGCCTGGAGGCATTTCGTCATTTCTGCGAAAGCGGGAATCCAGCGCCTTTCGCACCACTCACGAATCCTGAAGTCGCTGGATTTTCGCTTTCGCGGGAATGACGGCTCTGCAGCAGGTCGCTCTTGAACCAGTCCGTTCGGTGCTGGGGGTAACACCCGGCACTGCTACCCGCGATCACTCCGACCAAGCAGCCGTTCGCAGATGGCCTCGTACAACGCCGGCAACTGCTCCAGTTCCTCCAGCGCCACGCACTCGTCCACTTTGTGGATGGTCGCGTTGACCGGGCCGATCTCCACTACTTCGGTGCCCATCGGCGCGATGAAGCGGCCGTCGGAGGTGCCGCCGCCGGTGCTCTGTTCGGGGTCGATGCCGCACAGGTCGCGGCAGACGGCCACCACGGTTTCGCGCAGCACGCCGCCAGGCGGGGTGAGGAACGGCTCGCCGGAGAGGTTCCAGTCCAGCACGAAGTCCAGGCCATGCCGATGCAGGATCGCCTCGGTGCGCGCGCGCAGATCTTCGGCGCGGCTGGCGGTGCAGTAGCGGAAGTTGATCAGCGCGGTGAGCTCGCCGGGAATCACGTTGTTGGCGCCGGTGCCGGCGTTGAGATTGGGGACCTGGAACGAGGTGGGCGGAAAGTCGCCGTTGCCTTCGTCCCAGCGCTCGGTCGCCAGCTCGGCCAGCGCCGGCGCAAAGGCGTGGATCGGATTCAGCGCCTTCTCCGGATACGCCACATGCCCCTGCACGCCGCGCACGCGAAGCGTGCCCGACAGCGAGCCGCGTCGGCCCACGCGGATCAGGTCGCCCAGCCGCTGCTTCGCCGACGGTTCGCCTACCACGCACCAGTCGATGCGCTCGCCGGTGGCACGGAAGTGCTCCACCACCTTGCGCACGCCATCGAGATTGGTCGGCCCTTCCTCATCGCTGGTCAGCAATAGTCCGACCCGGCCGCGATGGCCCGGATGCGCCGCCACAAATTGTTCCAGCGCCACCACCATCGCCGCCACCGCACCTTTCATGTCGGCGGCGCCACGGCCGTATAGACGGCCATCGCGAATTGTCGGTTCAAACGGCGGGCTATGCCACGAGGCTTCCGGACCGCTCGGCACCACGTCGGTATGGCCGAGGAACATCAGGGTCGGGCCGGTAGCGCCGTGGGTGGCCCAGAGGTTGTCCACCTCGCCGTAACGCAGATGCTCGGCGCGAAAGCCGGCGCGCTCGAGTCGGGTGCCGATCAACGGCAGGCAGCCGGCGTCTTCCGGCGTCACCGAGCGGCGGCGGATCAGGTCACAGGCAAGCTCGAAGACGTCGGACATGGAGACTCACGCGGCACAGCGATGGGCGATGACGCAGCATATCAAGCTAGGCCAGCACCACGCCCAGCAGATGGCCCACGCCGTAGGTGATCGCCGCAGCCGCGGCGGTGATGCCGAACTGGCGGGCGATCGAGAACAGCATGCTGCGGCCGGTGAACAGCGAAGTGCCGATGCCGATCAACGCCAGCCCCGCCGCGGTGGAGCACCCGCTGGCCAGCAGCGCGGCATGGCCGCCGAGGAAGAAGTACGGCGCCACCGGAAACAGCGCGCCGCAGGCGAACAGGCAGAACGACGAGATCGCCGCGCCCCACGCCGAGCCGCCCAGTTCGCCCGGATCGACGCCCAGATCCTCGCGCACCAGCATGTCCAGCGCCGCGCGCGGCGTCTCGGCGATGTGCCCGGCCAGGTGCTCGGCTGCGGCCGGCTCCAGTCCCTTGTCGCGATAGATGCCGGCGATATGCTCGAGGCCGTCCTCCGGCGCCACGGCCAGGCGTTCGGCGCGCTCGGTGATCTGCGCCTGGTAGAACTCGCGCGAACTGTTCACCGACAGCCACTCGCCCAGCGCCATCGAGCAGGCACCGGCAACCAGTCCGGCCAGGCCGGCCAGCAGCACCGCACGATCGCCCGTGGCGGCGCCGGCCATGCCCATCACCAGGCTGACGTTGGAAACCAGCCCATCGTTGGCGCCGAGCACGGCCGCACGCAAGGTGTTGCCGCTCTGCGTGCGATGGCGATGACTGCGCGAACCGGCCTGCTGGGACCCGATCCCGCGTGGCACGACGAAATGGTCGCGATGACCGCTGCGATCGACTGGCGTGGCGCCCTGGTCGGCGTGCTCCAGCCGCACCACCGTCGGCATCACGAACTCGGTGCCGAAGTGCTGCGCGAACCAGCTCAGCGCACGTACGCGCAGACCGATCCGCGCTGGCGGCACGGCCTCGCCCAGTTCGCGCAGACGCGCCTCCCAGAACTGCGCATTGACCTGCTCGCCCGCGGCGATGCGCCGGTAGACGTGGGCCAGCCGCGCATCGGTAGCCAGCTCGGCCAGCCGCGCGTACAGCGCGGCGTTGTCGCGCTCGATGCGCAGATTGCCGCGGAACCTGCGGGTACGGTGATTGCCCATCGCAGCCTCCCGGCTCAATCGCCGAGTTCGTCGTCGCGCTGGCCGAGATAGGCCAGTGCAACCAGCAACACGACAACGAAACGAAAGGCGCTGGCCAGGCCGTTCCACTGCGTGGACATCCACATGCCGAACCATTCGCCGCCGATCGCCATGAAGCCGCCCAGCCACAGCAGCACGCCGACCGTCAGTCCGGTCACGGCGAGCTGCCCGGCGCGATGGAACGTCGCCGCAGGCGCGCGACGTGCACGCCACATGCGCCAGGCACCGGCTCCGCACAGCACCGCGGCCAGCGTCTCGGCGGCGATGATCAGTACGTAGGCGGCGTGCTGCAGCAGCGGCGCATGGATCGCACGGTAATGGATGCCGGCGTCGGGAAAGATCGAATCCATCGCCAGCACGTGCTGCACGAAGACCCAGTTGCTGCCGTAGTCGGTGATGTTGCCGAACGCGACCAGCGCCAGCCACAGCGCGATCGTCGCCATTATCAGGATCTTGGAAAGGCGCGTCGGCACCTCAGCGCCCGAACAGCTTCTTGAAGCCGTTGTCGGTGAAGCCCACGCTCACCGCGCCGTCGGGCTGCACCACCACCGGGCGGCGGATCAGCGCGGGGTATTCCTTCAGCAGCAGCGTCCACTCCGGATCGCTGCCCGGGTTCTTGCGCTGCGGCAGCAGGTTGCGCCAGGTGGTGGACGACTTGTTCACCAGTTTTTCCCAGCCGCCGAGCTGCGCCGCCCAGTCCTTCAGCGTCGCCGCCGGCACCGGGTTGGCGCGGTAGTCGACGAAGTCGTGCGCCACCTCGAAGCGGGCGAGCCAGTTGCGCGCCTTCTTGCAGGTGTCGCAATTCGGCAGTCCATACACGACAGGGTTCATTCGCCGCTCCGCAACAGTTCGTTGATGCTGGTCTTGCCGCGCGTCTTCGCGTCGACCTGTTTGACGATGACCGCCGCGTACAGGCTGTGGCTGCCGTCTTTCGCCGGCAGGCTGCCGGCCACCACCACGCTGCCGGCCGGCACGCGACCGTAGCTCACTTCGCCGGTGGCGCGGTTGTAGATGCGGGTGGACTGGCCGAGGAACACGCCCATGCCGATCACGCTGCCGCGCTCCACCACCACGCCCTCGACCACTTCGGAGCGCGCGCCGATGAAGCAGTTGTCCTCGACGATCGTGGGGTTGGCCTGCAGCGGCTCCAGCACACCGCCGATGCCGACGCCGCCGGACAGGTGCACGCCCGCACCGATCTGCGCGCAGGAACCCACCGTGGCCCAGGTGTCGATCATGCTGCCGGCACCGACATACGCGCCGATGTTGACGTAGCTGGGCATCAGCACCGCGTCCTTCGCGATGTGTGCACCGCGGCGTACCAGCGCACCGGGCACCACGCGTGCGCCGAGCTGCTGCAGCTCGGCATCGTTGCCGTGGGCGAAGCGCAGCGGCACCTTGTCGAACGCCTGCGCCGGGCCGCCGTCGACCACCTGGTTGTCGTTGATGCGGAAGTACAGCAGCACCGCTTTCTTGATCCACTGGTTCACCGTCCAGCCGCCGTGGCCGTCCGGCTCGGCGACGCGGCGCTCGCCGGATTCGAGTAGATCCAGAACCTGACCGATGGCCGGGCGCAGATGGGTTTCGATCTCGGCCTGGGTCAGCGCGTTGCGGCGTTCGAAGGTGTCGTCGATCAGGGTTTCGATGGCTTGCATGGGATTCATTCGCTGGTGGCAGTCGGTCGGCCGGGGTCGACCGTTAAGGGTACATGCTGCAGTCATGCTTGCCGCAGCCGGGTTCACTCGCATACGGCACACGACGGGAGAAACCGGGCGCATGTCCATTCTTCCACACCCTGCCCCGACGCCGGAAATGAACCGCTTTGGGACCGCCGTTTCCGCATCCTTCGACGCCAGGGCTCGGGTACTGCCGGGGACAGGCAGCGCGACCCTGTGCATTTTCACCGCTTCGAAACGGCGGGTGTGTCCATCATTCGCTGCAGCCCGCATTGCGAAGGCTGGTCGCAGCACTGTCCGCCGCTCATGCCGTCGCAACGCGAAGCTCAACCCGCCCAGTTTCGCAGGGAGATCGCATCATGCACGGTCAGATCAGCGAAGGATTCATGGTTTTCGTCTCCGACGGGGCCGAGGGCGTCGGCTCGGTCCGCGAGATCAGGCACGGCCTGCCCGAACTGCTCGTCTACATCGAGAACGCCGGCGACTTCGTGGTCCCGCTTTCAGCAGTGAAAGCCGTCCATTCCGACAAGGTCATCCTGGACTTCGATCACCTGGGCCTGCGCCTGCGCAATGCCATCCGCCACGCGCGCGACTCGGAAGATCCGGACTACGTGCCGCCCGCTTCCACCGAAGAAGAATAGGACCGCTTGGCCCGCAGACACACCTGACCCGGTTTGCCGATAGGATGGCGCGTGTTCGTGGGTACGCGTGACTGGAAAGGCATGATCGACAAAGACGAGGAAAGGCTGAACCACCAGCTCGACCGTTTCGAGCGGGAGCTGCCGAAACGGGTCAGCCGAAGCATCCGATGGCTGCGGGAACCTTCGTCGCGCTGGGTGCGCATTCCCGTGGGACTTCTCCTGATCGCGGGAGGGATTTTCAGCATCCTGCCCCTGCTGGGCATGTGGATGCTGCCGCTGGGCCTGTTGCTATTGGCGCAAGACCTGCCCTTCCTGCGTCGCCCGATGCGGCGGGCGCTGCTCTGGGTGGAGCGACGCTGGGTGCGCTGGAAGCGGTCGCGGCGGCGCAGAACCGGATAATCGCCCGGGCGCAGCCCGCCGGATACGTGAATTGCCGACCTGACGAAGGATGTACCCCGTCTGCACGGGGTCAGTACGGGGTTAGCAACCGCCAAACGCAGAAACGGCGCCAAGCCCGAAAGCTGCGCCGTTGCTGGGTCGAAGGTGGTGGGCGGTACAAGGATCGAACTTGTGACCCCTACCATGTCAAGGTAGTGCTCTACCGCTGAGCTAACCGCCCGTATCGCGCATACCAGCTACGCGAGCCGCGCAGTATACGGGAGCTGCCGGCGCTCGACAATATCCCGCCGGTGACCGGGTTGCCGGCTCAGCGCAGGGCCTGCTCGCGCAGCTGATGGATCTGGTCGCGCAGCCGGGCGGCGTCCTCGAATTCCAGGTTCTGCGCGTGCTTGTACATCCTGGCCTCCAGCTTCTTCAGCATGCCTGCCGCCTGCGGCGCGCTGAGCCCGGCGTAGTCGGCGGCCTGCTCGGCCACGGCAACACGGCCGCGCGCGGACGACTTGCTGCCGCGGCGATTGCCGGCCTCGCTGCGCGCGCCCTCCATGATGTCGGCGATGCGCCGCACGATGGTGGTCGGGGTGATGCCCTGCTGCAGATTCCACGCTACCTGCTTCTCGCGGCGGCGGGCGGTCTCGTCCATCGCCGCCTGCATCGAGCGGGTGACGTTGTCGCCGTACAGGATCGCCTTGCCGCGCACGTTGCGGGCGGCGCGGCCGATGGTCTGGATCAGCGAGCCGGTGGAACGCAGGAAGCCTTCCTTGTCCGCGTCGAGGATCGCCACCAGCGATACCTCGGGCATGTCCAGGCCCTCGCGCAGCAGGTTGATGCCGACCAGCACGTCGAACTCGCCCAGGCGCAGGTCGCGGATGATCTCGCTGCGCTCGACCGTCTCGATGTCCGAATGCAGGTAGCGCACTTTCACGTCGTGCTCTGACAGGTATTCGGTGAGGTTCTCGGCCATGCGCTTGGTCAGTGTGGTGACCAGCACGCGGTCGCCGATCGCCACGCGCTTGTGCACCTCGCTGAGCAGGTCGTCGACCTGGGTGCGCACCGGGCGCACCTCCACTTCCGGGTCGACCAGGCCGGTCGGGCGCACCACCAGCTCGGTCACCGCGTCGCCGGACTTGTCCAGTTCGTACGCACGCGGTGTCGCGGAGACGTAGATCGCGCGCGGCACGCGTTCCTCCCATTCCTCGAAACGCAGCGGTCGGTTGTCCATCGCCGACGGCAGGCGGAAACCGAACTCCACCAGCGTCTCCTTGCGCGAGCGGTCGCCCTTGTACATCGCGCCGAGCTGCGGCACGGTGACGTGCGACTCGTCCACCACCAGCAGCCCATCGGCCGGCAGGTAGTCGAACAGCGTCGGCGGCGGCTCGCCCGGTTCGCGCCGGGTCAGGTGGCGCGAGTAGTTCTCGATGCCCTGGCAGTAGCCCACTTCGGCCATCATTTCCAGGTCGAAGCGGGTGCGCTGGTCCAGCCGTTGCGCCTCGACCAGCTTGTTCTCACGGTACAGCAGCTCCAGCCGTTCCTTCAGCTCGACCTTGATCGTCTCGACCGCGTTCAGCACGCTCTCGCGCGTGCTGGCGTAATGCGTGCGCGGGTAGACCGTATAGCGCTGCACCTTGCGGATCATCTCGCCGGTGAGCGGGTCGAACAGCGCCATGTTTTCCACCTCGCCGTCGAACAGCTCGATGCGCAGCGCCTCGGTTTCCGACTCGGCCGGGAACACGTCGATGATCTCGCCGCGCACGCGGTAGGTGCCGCGGCGCAACTCCATCTCGTTGCGGGTGTATTGCAGCTCGGTCAACTGGTGGATCAGCTTGCGCTGCTCGATCCGCTCGCCCTTGGCCAGGATCAGCCGCAGGCTCAGGTAGTCCTCCGGGTTGCCCAGGCCGTAGATCGCCGACACCGTGGCCACGATGATCGAATCCCGCCGCGACAGCAGCGCCTTGGTCGCCGACAGGCGCATCTGCTCGATGTGCTCGTTGATCGAGGCGTCCTTCTCGATGAAGGTATCCGACGCCACCACGTAGGCTTCCGGCTGGTAGTAGTCGTAGTAGCTGACGAAGTACTCCACCGCGTTGTGCGGGAAGAACTCCTTGAACTCGCCGTACAACTGCGCGGCCAGCGTCTTGTTCGGCGCCATCACGATGGTCGGGCGCTGGATGCGCTCGATCACGTTGGCGATGGTGTAGGTCTTGCCCGAACCGGTCACGCCGAGCAGGGTCTGCGTGGCCAGGCCGGCCTCGAAACCTTCGGCCAGGCGCACGATCGCCTGCGGCTGGTCGCCGGCGGGCTGGTAGGGGGCGACGAGTTGGAAGCGGTCAGTCATCGGCTACAGATGTGGGTGCGACAGGTCATTTTAAATCGTCCCTGCTGACAGGACGCGTCAGCAGAAACCGACAGCCGGCTGGCGGCCGGACTGCTGGCCGGGCGACGGCATCGCCCTAGCATGAACCTCCCGGACCACGCAGGAAGCGACACCGTGACGGTTTCAAGGAATCCCGGGCCATTGCGCCGGCAGTGCGGCATGACCCTGATCGAGCAGATCATGGTGCTCGCCATCATCGCGGTACTCATGGGCATCGCCGCCCCGCCCTTGCGCCAATTGCTGAGCCGCAACGAACTGCGGGTCGCCCAGACCGACTTCATCGCAGCCCTGCAACATGCCCGCGAGGCTGCCGTCACGAGCGGCCGGCGCACGCTGTTCTGCCCTACGCTGGATGGCAGCAGCTGCAGCGACGCCACGCGCTGGGAGAACGGCTGGCTGCTCGGCCGCGACGGCGATCACGATGACCAGCCCGACGGCGGTCCGCTGCACGTCGGCCGGGGCTACGCCGGGAAAGTGGCCATCTACAGCAGCGGCGGCCGGCACGTCGTGCGCTTCCATCCCGACGGCAGCGCCAGTGGCAGCAACATCACCCTGCTGTTCTGCCAGCCGTCCAAGGCGAGCGATGCGCTCGTCGTCGTGGTCTCCAACGCCGGCCGCATCCGCGGCGCTCCCGCCAACTCCGCCCAGGCCGCTACCTGCACCCAGCTGAAATGATTCGCTTCGGCGACATCGACGCGCCGGCATGACCTCCACTTGACACCGGTCAATACCCGGGCATGCCGGCGCGCACATGCTATGTCTCAACTCCCCGAGGAGGCATGGCCATGGGCAGATTGAGCGGCAAAGTGGCACTGGTGACCGGCGGCGAGCTGGTCATCGATGGCGGCTACACCTGCCGCTGATTATCGAGAAAGTAGAGGAGTTCGCCATGTTCAAGCACATCCTGCTGCCCACCGACGGTTCCGAGCTGTCCCTGCGCGCCGTCGACACCGGCATCGAGCTGGCCGCCAGGCTGGGAGCCCGCGTGCACGCGTTCCACGTGATCGCGCCGTTCCCTGCTTCCACCTATTTCGCCGAGTTCGTCCAGGCCAACGAGCCCGCATACACCCAGGAAGCCAACGCCAACGCCGAGCGCTACCTGGCCGACGTGCGTCGGCGTGCGGAGGCCGCCGGCGTCTCTTGCGAAAGCAGCTCCGAGGTCGATGCGCGCCCCTACTCCGCCATCGTCGGCGCTGCCCGCAAGCACCAGTGCGACCTGATCGTGATGGCCTCGCACGGCTGGCGCGGCTTCGACCGGCTGCTGCTGGGCAGCGAGACGCACAAGGTGATCCTCAACGGCGACGTACCGGTGCTGGTTTGCCGTTGAGCAGCACTATCGGCGGGCAGACGACTCAGAACGCCGCGCATAGCCTGCCAACTACCCGGCCTGCATGAGCCGGTCAAGGTCGACTGAGTCAACCCGGCAGCATGCGTCGCAAGGTGTTGTCGCGCATGCCGTAGTGGTGGAGCAGCGCGGCGGCCGCGTGCAGGCCGACCAGGTAGTAGCCGACCGTGCCGATGGTCTCGTGGATTTCCTTCAGCGAATCGGCGAGTGCCTTGTCCGCCCCCACCAGCGCCGGCAACTGCAGGCCGAAGAACGGAATCGGCTTGCCCGCGGCGCTGAGAGTAAGCCAGCCGAGCAGCGGCATCGCGATCAGGAAGGCGTACAGCGCCAGGTGCATCAGCCCGGCCAGGCGCTCCTGCCACACCGGTGGCGCCGGCCGGATCGGCGGCGTCGCCCCCGCCGCGAAGCGGATCGCCAGGCGCGCGAAGACCAGTACGAACACACCAAGGCCCAGCATGAAGTGCCAGGTCTTCAGGCCCTCGCGCAGGTCGCTGCCGCGCGGGTAAAAGCCGCGCAACTCGATGCAGGCATACACGGCGACCAGCAACAGCAGCATCAGCCAGTGCATGCCGATCGACAGCGAGCCGTAACGGTCGGTGGTGTTTTTCCAGTTCATGACAATCTCTTGCAGGCGGGATGTCGGCAACGGCCGGTTCTGCACGATCACGCGCTGCTCCGGCCCATGCCGACAGCCTGCGATGAAAGACCCGCGCGCAACTTGACTCCGGTCAAATACACACGGAATTTGCACCCCGCCATGCTATGGTGCGGCCACACGATCCGGCTGCCTGCCGGGTCCATGCGAGCCCATCTCAAGCCCTGCGAGGACGTTGATGGACTCCGGAACCAACGTCCTTGATCTGAGCCAACTGCGACGCAGTTGCTCGTCCTGTGCCCTGAGCGAACTGTGCCTGCCTGCCGGCATCGGCAACGACGATCTGGAACGGCTGGACACGGCGGTCCGCGACAAGCGCACGCTGGACCGCGGCGGCATGCTGTACCGCGATGGCGACCCGTTCGAGGCGCTCTACGTGGTGCGTTCCGGCTCGCTCAAGACCTTCGTGCAGGACGATTCCGGCGACGTGCAGATCCTCGGCTTCCACCTGCCCGGCGAAATCATCGGTTTCGACGCGCTGGCTTCGAACCGGCATGTCAGCCAGGCCGAGGCGCTGGAACGCAGCAGCATCTGCGAGCTGCCCTATGCGCGGCTGCAGCAGGTCACCAGCGAGGTGCCGGCGCTGCACCGGCAACTGATGCGGGTGATCAGCCGCGAAGTGATCGAGGAACACCGCCACCTGGTGATGATGGGCCGGCAGCAGGCCCAGGAACAGCTGGCGATCTTCCTGAAGAGCCTGGCCGACCGCTACCAGCGCCTGCAGCGCGACAGCACCGCGCTCACCTTGTCGATGTCGCGCTACGACATCGCCAACTACCTCGGCCTGGTGGTCGAGACGGTCAGCCGGCTGTTCTCGCGCCTGGAGGAAATGGGCGTGCTCGAGGTCAACCGCAAATCCGTGCGCATCTGCCGCCCCGATCTGCTCGCCGAACTCTGCCGCAGCAGCCCCGTGGCGGCATCGAAACAGCGCGATGCCGGCTGAATCTTCCGTGTTCATTCCGGATTGACCGAGGTCAAGTCGAACCACCATTGGCCGGCGTAGAAATGGACCCTGCAAGGAGCCATGCCGCGATGGCCGCCCGTTTCGGCATGGGAATCGACCGCGATTCATCCGCCACGGGAACAGATCATGTCCAACGCCCATCATGCCGACCACGACCCCACACCCGCCGCGCCCTTCGGCGCCATCGAGGGAACGCACTGGATCGAGACCCTGAATGACGGCAGCCCGGTGCTGATACGCCCGCTGCGCCCGGAGGATCGCCAGCGCGAAACGGACTTCATCAACCGCCTGTCGGAACAGGCCTGCCGTTTCCGCTTCCTGGGCAATTTGAAGGAAGCGAGCCCGGCCCTGCTCGACCAGCTGATGAACGTCGACTACCAGGATCGGATGGCCTTCGTGGCGCTCGCCCACGACAACGGCGAACTGCGCGAAGTCGGGGTCAGCCGCTACAGCGCGAGCGGCGACGAAAAGCAATGCGAATGCGCGGTGACGGTGGCCGACGACTGGCGCCATCGCGGCCTGGGCGTGCTGCTGATGCGGCGCCTGATCGATATCGCTCACAAGAACGGATTCCGCACGATGTTCTCGATCGACGCCGCCGAGAACGAACCGATGCGCGAGCTGGCCGGTTTCCTGGGCTTCCGGCGCCGGCTCGACCCGGATGACGCCGCGCAAGCCATCCACACCCTCGACCTCTGACCGCCAGCGAAGCTCGGACGCCCACCATGCCAGCCACCGAGCAAGCCAGCCCGACACCGCCCGTGACACGCCCGGGCGACGTCCTCGCGCTGGTGACATCAAGCAACCCGTGGAGTCCCGCCGCCGAAACCGGCCTCGCGATTGCCGCGCGCTGGGGCAGCAACCTGACGGGCTGTTTCATCGACCCCGCGCTGCGGAAACCCGGCGGCGCCGAAGCCGGCACCGACCCCACCGTGCTCGGCCTGCTGCTTGAACCGCGAACGGAATTCGCCGACGAGCACGCCGCCTTCGAATCATTCGCGCGGCAGTCCGGCGTGCGCAATGCCGACTGGACCGTCGCCCGGGCCGGCATCGCCGCTACCCTGCGCTGGCTCGGCGCACGGCACGATCTCGCGGTGATCGAGCGGGACATGGTGCAGGCATCCGGCCTGCTCGACATCCTCGGCGAGGCGATACTCGGCTGCCGCGTGCCCTGCCTGATCCTGCCCCCGCAATGGCATCGGGAAACCCGCTTCGAGCGCATCGTGATCGGCTGCAACGGCAGCATCGAGGCCATCCGCGCGATCCACTCCGCCCTGCCGTTCCTCAAGGCAGCAAAACAAGTGACCCTGGTCGACGGCGACGTGCGCGACGGCGACGAAGGGCATCCGCGCTTCGACCCGTTCGTCTATCTTCTGCGCCACGGCATCACGTCCCGGCCCAGTTACGTCCGCGCCTCCTCCGCGATGGCCGGCGAAATCCTGCTGAAGGAAGTCGAGAACATCGACGCGGACTTGCTGGTGATGGGCGCCTATGGCCGTTCGCGCATGCGCGAACACGTGTTCGGCGGCGCCACCCGGCGCGTGCTGGAAGAAGCCTCCATTCCGGTGCTGATGCAACACTAGATTTTCGCGTTCACCCGTTTCACCACTGCCGGGGTCGCTCGCAGGCCGTACGCGAAATGGACGGCATTGTCGAAATGACTGCGCGCGAAGCCTGGCGCCTCATGCGGGGAAAAAGCCGGATAGCGGCGCATGGCTGGCACTGGAAATGTCGCAGCCAGCGGAGCCCCGGAATCCGCACGTTCTCCATCGGCCCATCCCCACGGCAAGACGGCGAGATGCCGCGGGCGACGGCCGCGACAATTCGCGCAGCGTGCCGTGGCGGCTGCTTGACCTGCATCAAGATGGCCAGGTCACGCCTCGCCGAGCATGCGCGCACCTTTCAGGGAGATGCGCGATGAGTACCACCCGAAAACTCTGGCTGGGACTGGCGGCTTTGCTCGTCACGTCCTTCGCCGTGCTGCTGTGGGTCGGCAGCGTGGTCCACCAACAGGCGCCGCCGCTGCCCACGGCCGTCGTCACCGGCGATGGCCAGACGCTGTACACCAAGGCCGACATGGAGGAAGGCCGCCAGGTGTGGCAGAGCATCGGCGGCCAGCAATTGGGATCCATCTGGGGCCACGGCGCGCTGCTGGCGCCGGACTGGAGCGCCGACTGGCTGCACCGCGAAAGCATGGCGATGCTGGACCTGCTCGCCCGTGACGCGGGCCTGGGCCCTTACGAATCGCTGGATGCGCAGCAGCAGGCACCGCTGAAGGCGCGGGTGCAGGAAGAACTGCGCACCAATACCTACGACGCAGCCAGCAACACCATCACCGTCTCGGCGCTGCGCGCGCACGCGATGGAAGCCGTCGCGGCGCATTACATGAGCCTGTTCGGCAACGACCCGGCCACGCACACGCTGCGCGAAGGCTATGCGATGCGCGAGAACACCGTGGCCGAGATGGAGCACCGGCGCGAGGTCACCGCGTTCTTCTGGTGGACCAGCTGGGCCGCCGCCACGCAGCGCCCGAACGAGGCGATGAGCTACACCCAGAACTGGCCGTACGAGCCGCTGGCCGGCAACGTGCCAACCTCGACCAGCTTCCTGTGGTCGGTCTTCAGCATCCTCTTCATGATCTTCGGCATCGGCCTGCTCGGCTGGCACCACGCGCGCCAGGTGAGCCACGAGCCGTTGCCGCCGATTCCGGTGCGCGACCCGCTGACCGAAATGAAAGCGACGCCTTCGATGAAGGCCACCGGCAAGTATTTCTGGACCGTGCTGGCGCTGTTCCTGGCGCAGATCCTGCTGGGCGCCACCACCGCGCATTACCAAGTCGAGGGCCAGGAAGCGTACGGCTTCGCGCTGGCCAACTACCTGCCATACAGCCTCACCCGTACCTGGCACACCGAGCTGGCCGTGCTGTGGATCGCCACTGCGTGGCTGGCCACCGGCCTGTACATCGCGCCGCTGATCTCCGGCCACGAGCCGAAGTTCCAGCGCTTCGGGGTGAACTTCCTGTGGGTCTGCCTGCTGGTGATCGTGGTCGGCTCGTTCGCCGGCCAGTGGTTCGCGGTGATGGACAAGATGGGCCTCCAGTACAACTTCTGGTTCGGCCACCAAGGCTGGGAATACACCGACCTCGGCCGCTTCTGGCAGATCTTCCTGTTCATCGGGCTGATGCTGTGGCTGTTCCTGGTCGGCCGCGCGCTGCTGCCGGCGATGCGCGGCAAGAAGGAAGGCGCGTCGATCGTGGGCCTGCTGTTCCTGTCCACCGTGGCGATCGGCCTGCTCTACGGCGCCGGCCTGATGTGGGGCGAGCACACCCACATCGCGATGGTCGAGTACTGGCGCTGGTGGGTGGTGCACCTGTGGGTGGAAGGCTTCTTCGAAGTGTTCGCCACCGCGGTGATCAGCTACTTGTTCGTCAGGCTGGGCCTGCTGCGCGTGAGCAGCGCCACCACCAACGTGCTGTTCGCCACCATCGTGTTCATGGCCGGCGGCGTGCTGGGCACCCTGCATCACCTGTACTTCAGCGGCACCACCACGGCGGTGATCGCGCTGGGTGCCAGCTTCTCGGCACTGGAAGTGGTGCCGCTGGCGCTGATCGGCCTGGAAGCCCACGACACCTGGAAGAAGCAGCATGCCGCGCCGTGGATGGCGCGCTATCGCTGGCCGATCATGTTCTTCGTGGCGGTGAGCTTCTGGAACCTGATCGGCGCGGGCCTGCTCGGCTTCCTCGTCAACACGCCGATCGCGCTGTACTACATGCAGGGCCTCAACCTCACCGCCACGCACGGCCACACCGCACTGATGGGCGTGTACGGCATGCTCGGCCTGGGCCTGATGCTGTTCTGCCTACGCGGCATCAAGCCAGAGGCGCACTGGCGCGAAGGCTGGCTGCGCAGCTCGTTCTGGTGCCTCAACATCGGCCTGTCGCTGATGGCCGTGCTGACCCTGCTGCCGCTGGGCATCCTGCAGCTGAAGGCGGTGCTGGAACACGGTTACTGGTTCGCCCGTTCGGCCGAGTTCATGGACCGCCCGCTGATCCACATGCTGGTGTGGATGCGCGTGCCGGGCGACACCCTGTTCGCCGTCGGAGCCCTGCTGATCGCGGTGTTCGTCGCTGCACTGTGGCTGTGGCCAAATCGCCGGACAGCTCCCGCGGTGCTACCGCAAGCGGCCCGCGAGAACGCATGACCCACATCAGGGCGCGCCGCGAGGCGCGCCCTGATGCTTTTACCGAATACCGAATACCGAATACCGAATACCGAATACCGAATACCGAATACCGAATCCCGAATCCCGAATCCCGAATCCCGAATCCCGAATGTTCGAGTTCTATCCACAGATCAAATGGGTGCACATCGCCTGTGTGCTGGCCAGCGGTACGCTGTTCGCGTTGCGCGGCCTGGCGACCCAGCTCGGCTACAGCGGCGCGGCACAGGCGATGCCGCTACGCTGGCTCAGCTACGCGATCGACACCACCCTGCTCACCGCCGCGCTGATGCTGATGAGCATCCTGCCCGGCGCACTGTTCGCCAACGGCTGGCTCACCACCAAGCTGGTGCTGCTGGTGGTCTACGTGGTGCTCGCCATGCTGGCATTGAAACGGGCACGCACGCCGCGCGCGCGATTGGCCTTCTATGTGGCTGCGCTGGTCACCTACGTCTACATGCTCGGCGTCGCCCGCATGCATCACCCGCTGGGCTGGCTGTACGGATGGACCCCATGAATGCAGCACGACCCTTTCCCGCCGAAGAACCGCGCGACCACACGCTGGACGCCTGCTTCCTCGGCCCTTACGGCGAGAACGACACGCTGCTGGAAAAGCTGCTGGTGGAATTCCTGCGCGACCACGTCTACTGGCGCCGCAACTTCCACCCGGAGGACCCGCCGGCGATCGCCACCGCCGCCGCGCATCACCCGGACTACCTCGCCTTCGAATCGCGCATGCGCCGCGAGCTGCACCAGCTCTCCGCCGCGCTGAAGAAGTCGGTACCGTTCCACAGCCCGCGTTACATCGGCCACATGGCTTCCGACCTGCTGCTGCCGGGACTGGCCGCGCAGATGCTGACGCTGCCGTACAACCCCAACAACGTCAGCGAGGACGCCGCCCCGGTCACCGTCGACATGGAAGTGCAGGCCGGCCTGCAGCTGGCGCGCATGCTCGGCTATCCGCACGATCCGGCGCAGGACGCCTGCGCGTTCGGCCACCTCACTTCCGGCGGCACCCTGGCGAACTACCAGGCGCTGCGCCTGGCATTGGCGCTGAAGGCGTTTCCGGTCGCGTTGCGCGCGGCGCAGGTGCCGGAGCTGGCCTTGCCCGCCGATGACTGGAGCGCGTTCAACCTTTCCCACACCGATGGCATCGCCCTGCTGCAGGCATGGCAGCACTGGCTGGCCGCACAAGCGCCGACGCAGCGCGCGCACTGGCTGCAGCGGGTCGAGAACGAACGCATCGAGCAGCGCGGTCTGGCCGGTTTCTTCGCCGCACATCCGTCGTTGCGCGTACCGCTGGTGCTGGCGCCGGTCACTGCGCACTACTCGTGGAGCAAGGGGCTGAAGCTGCTCGGCCTGGGCCGCGATCAACTGGAACTGCTGCCTACCGCCGGCATGCGGCTGGACCCCGCCGCCTTGCGCGATACGCTGGAACGCTGCGCGCGCGAGCGCCGACCGGTGCTGATGTGCGTGGCCGTGCTCGGCGGCACCGAGTACGGCACCATCGACCCGATCGACGCCGTGCTCGCCGCGCGACATGAATCGCGCGAGCGCGGATTGGACTTCGCCGTGCACGTCGATGCCGCCTGGGGCGGCTACCTGGCCACGCTGTTCCGCCACGAGGACAGCTCGCTGCGCACCCGCGACGAAGTGGCCGCCGACTACGTGCAATTCCCCACGCCCGCGGTGCACGCCGCGTTCGCCGCGCTGGGCGACACCGACTCGGTCACCGTCGACCCGCACAAGCTCGGCTACCTGCCCTACGGCAGCGGCGCCTTCATCTGCCGTGACCACCGCGCGATGGCGTTGCTGGCCGAGCGCGCCGACTACGTGTTCCACGCCGCCACGCCCGCCGGCTACCTGGCACGCTACCGCAGCCTGGGCCAGTTCATCCCGGAAGGCTCGAAATCCGGCGCGGCGGCAGCCGCGGTGTACGTGACGCACAAGGTGCTGCCGCTGGACCACGCCCACTTCGGCGCCCTGCCGCGCGCCACCGTGCGCGCGGCCGAAACCTTCCACGCCCGCGCGCAACGCTTCGCGCTGGAACTGGCCGGCTGCGTCCACGCGCTGGTGCCGTTCGCGCCGGACAGCAACTTGGTCTGCCTCGCGCTCAACCCGCACGGCAACACCTCGGTGGCGACGGCGAACGCGTTCGTGCGCGCACTGCACGACGAACTGCGCTGCGATCCGCAGCAGCCGCTGCAGCTGAAGGAGTTCTTCGGTTCAGTGACCAGTTTGCGACCGGAAATGCTGGGCCCGGCACAGACCACGCGCATCCTCGGCGCGCTGGGCCTGGACCCGGCCAGCTTCGTTCCCGGCGATGACCGCCTGCTGATCCTGCGTCACACGCTGATGAATCCGTACCTGATCGACCACGAGAACGGCATCAGCTACATCGACCGCTATTTCGACTTCCTCGGCCGTCGCGTGCGCGCCCTGCACGGCGCCGCCGCTTTCCACCCATGATCACGGAGCCTCCGATGGACAGCGTCCTGCGACTGGTCAACCCGCAACGCGAAACCGATCGCCGCTGGGTGCACACCGCGCTGGCGAAGCTGGCGCAGGAGGCCGCGCGTTCGGCCGACACCCACCTGCTCAAGCTGAACTTCCCTGGCTTCCACGGTATCGACTTCTACTTCAAGGACGAGGCCGCGCATCCCAGCGGCAGCCTGAAGCATCGCCTCGCGCGCTCGCTGTTCCTGTACGCGCTGTGCAACGGCCGGCTGCGCGGCGGCCAGGCGGTGGTCGATGCCTCCTCCGGCAGCACGGCGATCTCCGAGGCATGGTTCGCGCGCCTGCTCGGCCTGCCGTTCATCGCCGTGATGCCGGCCTGCACCGCACCGGGCAAGATCCACGACGTGCAGGCGCTGGGCGGCGAGTGCGACCTGGTGGACGATCCCGCGCAAGTGCACGCGCGCGCCGCCGAGCACGCCGCGCGCGGTGCCTGCCACCTGGACCAGTTCGGCCTGGCCGAACGCGCCACCGACTGGCGCGGCAACAACAACATCGCCGAGTCGATCATCGGCCAGCTCGCGCTGGAGGCCGAGCCCGAGCCAGCCTGGATCGTCTGCGGCGCCGGCACCGGCGGCACCTCGGCCACCATCGGCCGCTACCTGCGCTACCGCCGGCTGCACACGCAACTGTGCGTGGCCGAGCCAACCGGCAGCGGCTACGTGCATGGCTGGCGCAACCGCGACGTGCGGGCGGTGGCCAGCCAGCCCACCCTGATCGAAGGCATCGGCCGGCCGCGGGTGGAACCGGGCTTCATCTTCGACGTGGTCGACCGCGTGGTCGAGGTGCCCGACGACGCCTCGATCGCCGCCGCCTGGCTGCTGGAAGATCTGTTCGGCCACCGCTACGGCGGCTCGTCGGGCACCAACCTGGTCGCCTGCCTGCAACTGGCCGCCTCGATGCGCGCACGCGGCGAACGCGGCAGCATCGTCAGCCTGCTGTGCGACCGCGGCGAACGCTACGCGCAGACGCTGTTCGACCGCGACTGGCTGGCCGCGCGCGGGATCGACACCGCACCATGGGACGCCGCGCTGCGCGCCAGCCTGGCCAGCGGCCGTCCGCCTCTCGCGGCATGAGCGCCACCGAGCTGCGCGAGCCTGCGCCATCCGCCACGACTTTCGCCGTGCTCGGCTACGGCCGCTTTGGTAAAGCCTTTGCCGAGCTGCTGTTGCAGGCGGGGCACCGCGTGCGCGCGTGGGATCCGCACGCGGATATCTCCACCGCACTGGCCGCCGCGTCGATGCCTGCCGCCGTCGGCGAGGCACGCTGGATCGTGCTGGCGATGCCGGTGCCGCACATGCGCGATGCGCTGCTCACGCTGCGTCCGCTGCTGCATGCCGGGCAGACCGTGCTCGACGTGGGCAGCGTGAAGCTGCATCCCTGCGCGATGATGGACGAGCTGCTCGGCGCGGACATTCCGCACGTGGGCACACATCCGCTGTTCGGCCCGCTCAGCCTGGCCCGCGATGAGCGGCCGTTGCGCGCGGTGATCTGCCCCGCCGCGGATCATCCACGAGCTGCCGAGCGCACCCGCGAACTGTTCGTCGAACTCGGCTGCGAAGTCATCGTGCAGGACCCGGAAAGCCACGACCGCGCCATGGCCAGGACTCACGCGCTGGCGTTCTTCATCGCCAAGGGGCTGATCGACCTCGGCGTGGACGATGGCTTGCCGGTAGCCCCGCCGTCGTTCCAGGGCATGAAGCACATGCTGGCGGCGGTGCGCGGCGACGCCGGCCACCTGTTTGCCGCGATCCAGCGCGAGAACCCGTTCGCCGCCGAGGCGCGCGCGCAGCTGCTGGCGGAACTCGAACGGGTGCATCGGCAGCTGCTGGCCGATGCGGACGGCGACAGCCTGGCCATTCCCGGGCCGCCCGCATGAGCTTCCACGACCTGCGTGGTTTCCTCGCGCACCTCGAACGCGAACGGCAGCTGCAGCGCGTGACGACGCCGGTCGATCCGCACCTGGAATCCACCGCGCTCAGCCTGCGCGCGCTGCGCGAAGGTGGCCCCGCGCTGCTGATGGAGCGCCCCGGCGACTCGTCGCATGCGCTGCTCGGCAACCTGTTCGGTCACCGTCGGCGCATCGAACTGGCGCTGGCCGGACGACCGCTGGCTTCCCTGCGCGAACTCGGCCAGTTGCTCGCTGCGATCAAGGAGCCGCGCTGGCCATCCAGCCTGCGCCAGGCGCTGGCGACCTGGCCCGAACTGGCGCAACTGGCGCACGTGGCACCGCAGCGTGTGCGCGAGGCGGCGTTCGAACACGAAACATCGCGAGGCTATGAGATCGATCTCGCGCACCTGCCGATCCAGCACTGCTGGCCCGACGACGCCGGCAAGCTGATCACCTTCGGCCTAGTGGTGACGCGCGGCACGAACAAGCCGCGCCAGAACGTGGCGATCTACCGCCAGCAGGTGATCGGACCGAACCGGGTGATCATGCGCTGGCTGCCGCATCGCGGCGGCGCGCTGGACTACGCCGACTGGTGCGCCGCGCATCCGCAGCAACCGTTTCCCGTGCTGGTGGCGATCGGTGCCGACCCGGCCACCATGCTGGCCGCGGTGGCGCCGGTGCCCGACACCTTGTCCGAATACGAATTCGCCGGCCTGCTGCGCGGCCAGCGCACGCGCGTGTGGCGCAGCGAGCTGACCGGCCTGGACGCGCCGGCCGGCGCGGAGATCGTGCTGGAAGGCTTCATCCATCCCGGCGACACCGCGCTGGAAGGCCCGTTCGGCGACCACACCGGCTACTACAACGCGCAGGATCACTTTCCGGTATTCACCATCGAGCGCATGCGCCTGCGCCAAGGCGCGATCTACCACGGCAGCTACATGGGCCGCGCGCCGCACGACGAACCGTCGGTGCTGGCGATGGCGCTGAACGATGTGTTCGTGCCGATCCTGCAGAAGGCGTTTCCGGAGATCGTGGACTTCTACCTGCCGCCGGAGGCGTGCTCGTACCGCATCGCGGTGGTCAGCATCCGCAAGCAGTACGCCGGCCACGCGCGGCGGGTGATGATGGGCGTGTGGTCGTACCTGCGCCAGTTCACCTACACCAAGTTCGTGATCGTCACCGACGACGACATCGACGTGCGCGACTGGTCGCAGGTGATCTGGGCGGTGTCGACCCGGGTCGATCCAGCACGCGACACGATGCTGGTGGAGAACACCCCGATCGACTACCTCGACTTCGCCAGCCCGGTCGCCGGGCTCGGCTCCAAGCTCGGCATCGACGCCACCCACAAATGGCCATCCGAAACCAGCCGCGCCTGGAGCCGGCCGATCGTGCCGGATGCCGCGGTGGAACGGCGCGTCGATGCGCTGTGGGCGGTGCTGCAGGCCACGCGCACACCGACGACAAGGTGATACGCGGCGGCCACGACCTGCCGCCGCTACGACTCAGGGCTCGTCGTGCATCACGTGCTCGACCGGGGCCGGCTGGTCCCAGCCGGGGTCGTTGAAGTACTGCGGGTAGTGCGCGATCGCCGCGCGCATGTCGGCTACCGCTCCGACCTTCTGCGGGTCGGCCTTCAGCGCCTGCGCCGCGCCCAGCAGCGGCACCAGGATGCCGTGCAGTGCGGCGTCGGGCTCGGGCGCCAGCTTGCAGTGGGCGAACATGTAGGTCACCGCTTCCTCGACGGCAGTGGCCCGGTCCACCGCCATCGGCGCGCTCATGTGGCCCATCTCGTAGTGGCGCAACTCGTCCACCGCGGCATGCACGCGGCGCATCCCCTCGCTCAACGGCGCATCCGGCGCCCAGCGCTGCGCTGCTGCCGGCGCGGCCGCTGGTGCGGCGGCGTGATGGTGATGCTCCTGGGCCACCGCCTGCGCCCATGGCGCCAGCGAGAACGCGCACAGCAGGACGGCGGTGACAGCATGCTTGTATTTCATCGAATCGACTCCTCGGTGGGAAACAACATCATGCACGTGACAGATGTGGGGCATGGTAGCTCCGGGCAATGCGGGTCCAGCTGATCCACGTCAACGCAGGCACCGGCGACGACCGTCACGATGCGCCCCGAACTCCCAGCTTCGAGGTGCTCATGCAACTGGTCTGTCCTGCCGGCAACCTGCCGGCGCTGCAAGCGGCGATCGACGCCGGCGCCGACGCGGTCTACGCGGGCTTCCGCGACCAGACCAACGCGCGCGCCTTTCCCGGGCTGAACTTCAGCGACGACGAACTGCGCGACGGCATCGCCTACGCGCACCAGCGCGGCAGGCAGGTCTACCTGGCGCTGAACACCTATCCCGACAGCGTGCGCCTACCGCAGTGGTACGCGGCGGTGGACAAGGCCGCCGAGTTCGGCTGCGACGCGATCATCGCGGCGGAGATGGCCGTGCTCGACTACGCCACCCGCACGCATCCCGCGCTGAAGCGGCACCTGTCGGTGCAGGGTTCGGCGACCACCGCGCCGGCGCTGCGCTATGCGCACGAGCGCTTCGGGATCAGCCGCGCGGTGTTGCCGCGGGTACTGTCGATCCAGCAGGTCGAGCGGCTGTGCGAGGGTTCGCCGGTGCCGCTGGAAGTGTTCGCGTTCGGCAGCCTGTGCATCATGGTCGAAGGCCGCTGCCAGCTGTCCAGCTACGTCACCGGCGCCTCGCCGAACCGCCACGGCGTGTGCTCGCCGGCCAGCTTCGTGCGCTGGGAGGAACACGATGACGGCCGCCGCAGCGTGCGCCTCAACAACGTGCTGATGGACCGTTTCGAACCGCGCGAACCGGCCGGTTATCCGACCGTGTGCAAGGGCCGCTTCGAGGTCGGCGGCGAAGTCTTCCACGCGCTGGAGGAACCGACCAGCCTGAACACGCTGGAGCTGCTGCCGCGACTGGCGCAAGCCGGCGTGGCGGCGCTGAAGATCGAGGGCCGCCAGCGCGGCGTCGCCTATGTCGGCTCGGTCACCCGCACCTGGCGCGACGCGCTGGACCGCTACCGCGCTTCGCCGCAGGACTGGTCGGCGCAACCGCGCTGGCAGTCCGCGCTGTCGAAGCATGCCGAGGGTCACCAGACCACGCTCGGCCCCTATCACCGCTCGTGGCACTGATTTTTCTGGCACTGAACCGATGAACACGATGAAACTGAGCCTGGGCCCGCTGCAGTATTTCTGGCCACGCGAACACACGCTGGCGTTCTACCGCGAGGCAGCCGACTGGCCGGTCGACATCATCTACCTGGGCGAGACGGTGTGCAGCAAGCGCCGCGAGCTGGGCACGCGCGACTGGATCGCGCTGGCCGCCGAACTCGCCCGCAGCGGCAAGCAGGTCGTGCTGTCGTCGCTGGCGCTGATCGAGGCCGAATCGGAACTGGGCGCATTGCAGCGGCTGGTCGATCACGGCGACTGCTGGATCGAGGCGAACGACCTCTCGGCGGTGCAGCTGTGCCGCGAGCGCGGTGTGCCGTTCGTCGCCGGGCCCACGCTCAACGTCTACAACCACCACGCGTTGGCGATGCTGATGGACGACGGCCTGCGCCGCTGGGTACCGGGTGTCGAACAAGGCCACACCTTGCTGCGCGAATTGCGCGAGGCAATGCAGGCCGAAGGCAGGACGATGCCCGAACTCGAGGTGATCGCGTTCGGCCGGCTGCCGCTGGCCTTCTCCGCGCGCTGCTTCACCGCGCGTGCGCTGGACGTGGCCAAGGACCAGTGCGGCTTCCGCTGCATCGACTATCCCGACGGCATGCCGCTGGCCACGCGCGAGGGCCGGCCGTTCCTGCGCATCAACGGCATCCAGATCCAGGGCGAGGAGATCACCGACCTCGGCCCCGAACTGCCGCAGCTGCGCGAACTGGGCGTGGACGTGCTGCGGCTGTATCCGCAAGCCGAGGGCATGGCCGAGGTGGTGGCGCACTATCACCTCGCCCGCCGCTCGCCGGTGGCGCCGCCGCGGATCGGCGCGCGCAACGGCTACTGGCACGGCGAGCCGGGCATGCGGATGCCGGAAACCGCGTGAATCGCCTCTGCTAGCCGGGTACGCCCGGTCGGTCGAACCAAGGCCTGTCGTGCGACAGGAACGCATCGAGGATCTGCGGATCGTGCTTGGTGCCCCGCTCGCTGACCAGGATGGCCACCGTGGACTCATGCGACTGGGGCGCATGGTAGGCACGACGCTTGCGTATCGCGTCGTAGCTGTCGATCACGGACAGTATGCGCGACGGCAGCGGAGTGGCGCGTCCGTGCAGGCCGTCCGGATAACCGGTGCCATCGTAGTGCTCATGATGATGGCGCACCGCCAGCGCGATCTCGTTGCCGAACGGCAGCTCCGGGTCCATCCGCACGATGTGCTCGCCATGGAGGCTGTGGCCCTTCATGATTTCCCACTCGGCGTCGTTCAGCGCCCCCTGCTTGTGCAGGACCGCATCGGGGATCCCGATCTTCCCCACGTCGTGAAACCGGGCCGCCACATCCAGAACCAGCAGTTCTTCGTCGGCCAGGCCAAGATCCCGGGCGAACGCCAGGGCCAGCCGACCGACCCGCCCGCAGTGGGTCGAGGTGTGAACGTCGCGCCGTTCGAGCGCAGCGCCCAGTACCGGTTCCACGCGCGAAAACCACGCTTCCATGTATCCGTCGCCCATCACAGCCTCCACTGCTGTCGCGATGTCGTACCACCGACGTTCCCCACCCTGGCAGCCCCGCGTCCGCCGCGATCCTAGCGCGCCGACACGCCTCGGTACACCCCGGCCCGCACCGACGACACAAGCCGGCGGCCGCTGCAGGCCAACCGGCTTGTCGCAAGTGGCTGCCGCCGGCTCACACCTTGGCGAACACCAGGCTGCCATTGGTGCCGCCGAAGCCGAAGCTGTTCGACATCACCGTGTGCAGCTTCGCCGGGCGGCTTTCGCGCAGGATCGGGAAACCTTCGGCGCGCGGATCGAGTTCGGTGATGTGGGCCGAGCCGGCGGCGAATCCTTCCTTGAGCATCAGCAGGCTGTAGATCGCCTCGTGCACGCTGGCGGCACCCAGCGAATGGCCGGTCAACGCCTTGGTCGAGGACAGCGGCGGCACCGCCTCGCCGAACACTTCGCGCACCGCATCGAGCTCGACGATGTCGCCCAGCGGCGTGGCGGTGCCATGGGTGTTCAGGTAATCGATCGGCGCGTTGACGTTGGCCAGCGCCATCTGCATGCAGCGCACCGCGCCCTCGCCGGACGGCGCCACCATCTCGGCACCGTCGGAGGTGACGCCGTAACCGACCAGTTCGGCGTGAATGCGCGCGCCGCGCGCCTTCGCGTGCTCGTACTCCTCCAGCACCAGCATGCCGCCGCCGCTGGCGATGACGAAGCCGTCGCGACTGCTGTCGTAGGGGCGCGAGGCGGTGACCGGGGTGTCGTTGTGATGGCTGGACAGCGCGCCCATCGCGTCGAACTGCGCGGTCATGCCCCAGTGTTCTTCCTCGCCGCCACCGGCGAACACCACGTCCTGCGCACCGTGCCGGATCAGGTCGGCCGCGGCACCGATGCAATGCGCCGAGGTGGCGCAGGCGGCGGAGATCGAATAGCTCAGGCCCAGGATGCCGAAGGTCGTGGCCAGCGTGGCCGACACGGTCGAGCACATCGTGCGCGGCACCATGTACGGGCCGATCTTGCGCACGCCCTTGTTGCGCAGCAGATCGCCGGTCTCGATCTGCCAGCGCGGCGATCCACCGCCGGAACCGGCAATCGCGCCGATGCGCGGGTGACGAACCTGTTCCGCGTCCAGTCCGGCATCGGCCATCGCCGAACGCATCGACACGTAGGCATAGGCTGCCGCATCGCCCATGAAGCGCTTCAGCTTGCGATCGATCACCGCCTCCAGGTCGATGTTCGGCACACCGGCCACATGGCTGCGCATGCCAAGCTCGGCATATTCAGGCATCGCCCGGATACCGCTGCGGCCATCACGCAAGGCGCCGGTCACGGTCTCCAGGTCATTGCCCAGGCACGACACGATACCCATGCCGGTCACCACTACCCGGCGCATCTCAAAAACCCTCGGTGGACTGGAACAGGCCCACGCGCATGTCGGAGGCCTCGTAGATCAGGCGGTCGTCGACGAAGGTCTTGCCGTCGGCGATCACCATCCGCAGCTTGCCGCGCATGACGCGGCGGATGTCGATCTCGTAGCGCACCAGCTTCGCGCTCGGCAACACCTGGCCGGAGAATTTCACCTGGCCCACGCCGAGCGCGCGACCACGGCCGGGTTCGCCCAGCCACGGCAGGAAGAATCCGCTGAGCTGCCACATCGCATCCAGACCGAGGCAGCCGGGCATCACCGGGTCGCCGATGAAGTGGCAGTCGAAGAACCACAGCTTCGGATGGATATCCAGCTCGGCGCGGATCACGCCCTTGCCATGTGCACCGCCCTCGTCGGCGATGTGGGTGATGCGGTCGAACATCAGCATCGGCGGCGACGGCAACCGGGCATTGCCGTCGCCGAAAAGTTCGCCGCGGCCGCAGGCGCGCAGTTGTTCGTAGTCAAACGAAGAAGAACGTGTCATGAAAGACTCACAGGGTCGGGAGTCTATAGTTTGCACAGCTCCCGGCTCAATTGTCTTGATCCGGGTCAAACCCCTCGCGACAGCCGCCACACATGCCGCTTCCGCCAGGGTATATCGCCGCACTGTGGGTCGCCTATTTCAGGCCGGGCAGCCGCGATCGTGGCGGCAATGGGCGCCCAGGCTGCGCTTGCGCAGCAACGCCGCGCGCAGCAGGGCCTTGGCCAGCCGCGCCTGCCAGCCGGCATCCGCCACCGCCGCACAGCTGCGCCATGCATCGCGCAGCGACGACGCCTCGCGCACAGGGCCGGCCGCGCGCCACAGCAGGTCGCCCAGCGCGATCAGCTGTGACGGCGACAGGCTGTCGCCACGCTCGACCCAGCGGTAGTCGCCGCGCCGGCCGGGGCGTGGTTCGGCAGCGGCCAGAAAACGGCCAAGCCGACGCCCGCACAGCACGCCTTCCAGCAGCGAGTTGCTGGCCAGCCGGTTCGCGCCGTGCACGCCGTTGCAAGCCACCTCGCCCACCGCATGCAGGCCCGGCACGCTGGTGCGCCCGTCCGCATCGGTGGCCAACCCGCCCATGTGGAAATGCGCTGCCGGCGTGACCGGTATGGGTGCCCGCCGCGGATCGAAACCGTGGGCACGGCACGCCGCCAGCACGGTGGGAAAACGCCGTTCCCAGGCACCGGCCACGCCCGTCGCATCGAGCCAGACCTGTCCGCCCTCGCCTTGCGCCTGCGCCACACGGCGCGCCACCACGTCGCGCGGTGCGAGGTCGCCAAGCGGATGCACGCCGGCCATCAGCGGTTGTCCATCGGCATCAAGCAAGTGCGCACCGGCGCCACGCAGCGCCTCGGTGATCAGCGGCAGGCAGTGTCCGGCGACGTCCAGTGTGGTGGGATGGAACTGCACGAATTCCAGGTCGCGCGGCGAGGCGCCACTTGCCAGCCCCAGCGCCAACCCGGCACCGTCCGCACCCGGCGGATTGCTGGTGCGTGCAAACAGCGCACCGATGCCGCCGGTGGCGAGTACCACGGCCGCCGCCTCGATGTGCTCCTGTCGCCCGCGTTCATCGCGAGTACGCACGCCGACCACGGCACCGTCGCGGACCAGCAAGGCATCGACGTCCACGCCGCCGCGCCACTGCACGTGCGCCGCGGCCTGCGCCTTCGCGCGCAAGGCATGCACCAGCGCGGCCCCGCTGGCGTCGCCGCCGGCGTGCACGATCCGCGCGGCGGCGTGGCCGCCCTCGCGCCCCAGTTGCAGGCGGCCATCGGCATCGCGGTCGAACAGCACACCTTGCGCCTGCAGCCAGGCGATGGCGCCGGGCGCCTCGCGTGTCAGCCACTCCACCATCTCCGCGTCGTTGTGATGGGCGCCGGCCAGCAAGGTGTCGGCGGCGTGGGTGGCGGGGCTGTCGTGCGGATCGAGCGCGGCAGCAATGCCGCCCTGGGCCAGGGCACTGGCACTGCCACTGCCGTCGTGCGCGCGGCACAGCAGGCGCACTGGCGCAGGCGCGGCGGCCAGCGCCGTGGCCAGGCCAGCCACGCCGCCACCCACCACCACGATCGGCAGGCGCGCTTGCTTCACACGCTCTCGCGCCGCCCGATCGCGAGCATGCGCTCCAGCGCGGCACGCGCACGCACACGGATATCCGCGGGCACCTCCACCGCGTGCTTCATGTCGCGCAGGGACGCGTAGATGTTCTGCAAGGTGATCCGCTGCATGTGCGGACACAGATTGCACGGCTTGATGAACTGCGTGGCCGGGAACTGCGCGCGCAGGTTGTCGGCCATCGAGCACTCGGTGATCAGCGCGACGCGCGCCGGCTTCTCGCGCTCCAGCCACTTGCCCATCGCCGTGGTGGAGCCGACGAAGTCCACCTCGGCGAGCACCTCGGGCGGGCACTCCGGGTGCGCCACCAGCATCGCGTCGAACTGCTCGCGCGCATGCCGTGCCTGCTGCGCGGTGAATTTCTCATGCACTTCGCAGCGGCCGTGCCACAGCACCAGCTCGACCTTCGTCTGGCTGGCGACGTGGCGGCCCAGGTACTCGTCGGGCAGGAAGATCACCTTGGCCGCACCCATCGACTCGACCACCTGCACCGCGTTCGCCGAGGTGCAGATCGCGTCGGACTCCGCCTTCACCGCGGCCGAGGTGTTGGCGTAGCTCACCACCGGCACGCCGGGATGCTGCGCGCGCAGCGCACGCACGTCGGCGGCGGTGATCGAGGAAGCCAACGAGCAGCCGGCTTCCAGGTCGGGGATCAGCACGGTCTTTTCCGGCGCCAGGATCTTCGCGCTCTCGGCCATGAAGTGCACGCCACACACCACGATCAGGTCGGCGTCGCAATCGGCGGCGGCCTGCGCCAGGCCGAGCGAGTCGCCGGTGATGTCGGCCACGCCGTGGAAGATCTCCGGCGACTGGTAGCTGTGCGCCATGATCACCGCGCCGCGCTGCCGCTTCAGCTTGTTGATGGCGTCGATCCACGGCAAGTGCAGCGGGATCTCCAGGCACGGCACCAGCGGTTCCAGGCGCTCGGCCAGCGCGGCGTACTCGTGTTCGAGTTCGTCGCGCCAGACCGGCACGGGCAGCGTTGCGGAGGCGGTCATCGTGATCGCTTTATCAGTGGGAAAACGGGTTGGCTCAGGCGGCTTCGCCGCAGTGCGCGGCACGGGCGGCACGGGCAAAGCGCGCGCCGCGGTTCAGCGCGATGCGCAGGCCCAGCGGCACCGACTCCCACGGCAGCCGTTCCAGCAGGTTGCGCGCGGTAAGGCCCAGTTCGGTGTCGCCGGTCAGTTCCAGCGCCCGCTGGAAGAACAGCGTGTCGGCATCTTCCAGCCGGCCGGCCAGCAACAGCAGGTCGGTGGCGCTGCCGCGCACGCTTGCCTCGGGTTCGGCGTCGACCACACCGAGGCGGTCGCCGTGCAGTTCGAGCACCCAGCGCAGGCGCAGGTCGCTCACTTCAATGGCGAGCCGGCGACCACGCATGAAATCGAGCGAGCCATCGCGCAGCGGCGTGGCCAGCACGCGCGCCATCGCCGCTTCCAGCAGGCGGCGCTGCCAGCGCGCCGGCAGCGCATGCAGCAGCGGGGCCACCCGCGTCGGCGGCGGCAACAGGCGCAGCAGGCGCGGCGCAAGAGAGGGAAGGAATGTCTGGCTGGGCATGATGGGCGGCATCATGACGGGCGCGCACAACGGCACGCCTTGACCCAGGTCAACCGCCATGCCTTGCCGCTGGCAGGCATCGGCGATCGCCAGATCGAGCAGGCGCTCGGCGGTGCTCGCGGGCAGCGCCAGCCGCTGCGCCAGCGCCTGCGTTCGCGCACGCACCTGCTGCTCGCGCAACGAATCGCGCGGCGACACGCCGGCACGCCGCTTGAGCATCCCGGCGGCAGCGGCCAACCGACGCCGCGCGGCGAACAACGCGACCAGGCCGTCGTCGACGCGGTCGATCGCCGCTCGAACCCGGCCGAGTGCGAAACGGTCAGACCCGGGCAGCGGCATCGGCGGATTCCATCGTCGACAGGAAATCACCGGCGCGCCGGCGCACGCCGCGCAGCGTCCAGCCCATGCAACCCCAGGCCAGCAGCAACGCCAGCCCGGCCGCGCGGGCCAGCCACGCCGACGGCCACATCACGGCAGCCGGCAACAACAGCAGCGGCCCTTGCGCCAGCAGCGCGCGAGTCTTGTCGTGTGCGGGCAACAACCGCTGCACGCCGGGCAGTTGCACGCCGCGACCGCAGCGCCGGTGCAGTTCGATCCAGCCGATGAAGGGAACGATCTCCAGCATCATGCCGGCGACCAGCAGCGGCAAGGCGATGCCCAGCCCCAGCGTCGCGGCGAGCATGCCGCCACGCACGCCCGCGGCCAGTGCCAGTGCCGCCAGCGCCAGCACGATCAAGCCGGCGCGCCAGCTCCACAGCAGCGGCCCGCGGCGCAATCGCGGCGCACGCCATTGCAGCCACAACGCGGCAACGGCGAACAGCAGCGCGTGCACGGCTACCGTACCGGTCAGCCAGACACCGCCACCATCGGTCAGACGCCAGCACGCCGCGCCGAACAGCATCAGCAGCACGCTGCCCAACCACATCGCCTGCACCGGTTCGCGCACCGTGCCGGTGCCCTGGAACATCGGCATCACCACCCGCGCCACGCTGGCCATCAGCACCACCACCCAGCCCAGCACGCCCCAGCTCGCATGCACGTCGGTGAGTACCGCCAACGGCAAAGCCAGGTACCCGGCGGAGCCCAACGCAAGCATGCCGCCAAGCAATGCGGTGAGCACGGCGAATCCGATCGCCGCGCCGAAGCCCGCGCGCAGCAGGCGCTGCCCCGCCGCCACCAGCAGGCCGGGCACGGTCATCGCCGCCAGCAGGGCGAACGCCAACGGCAGCAGCACGGCGGCGGCGATCAGTGCCGTACGCCAACCACGGTGCAGTCCCGCTACCAGCAACAGCACGCCGAGATTGAACAGGGCATGCAGCCACGGTCCAAACGTGGCGCTGCCGCGCACCCGCACGCCGGCCGCGGCGGGCAGGAACTGCAGCACGCTGCCGAACATCGCGTTGCCCAGCACGCCCAGCGTGAACACGTGCACCAGCGCCAGCGTGGCCGCGTTCCAGCGCATGTGCAGCGCGGCATCGCCGTCGACGATCAGCAGCACACCGGCGAGCATTCCCCACCACGGCGCACCGAGCAGGAAGCGCCGCGGCAACGACGGCGCCGGAGCCTGCTCAAGCCGAAGCTGCGTCATCGCCGCCCGGACAACGAATCAGCACGCGCGCACCGCCGGTCGGCAAGGCGAACACCGACGTCTGCATGCCGTGCGAGGCCAGCGCGTCGAGCAGCGGCGTCGGCAGCAGCGGGGTGAGTACCTGCACTGCCTGCCCCGGCAGCAACGCATCGGCTGCCGCCAGTGCGCGCAGCATCGGCTCCGGCGACGGCAGCCAGCGCAGGTCAAGTTCGGGAAGTACCGCGTCGTCGACGCGGCGGTGGGGTGATGACTGGGCTTTCATGGCGTCATCTCAACGCAGTCGCGGCGCGGGCGCGCTGACCTGGATCAACGCGCCCATCTGCATTTCCGCTTCGTTCAACGTGCGCCGGCCAAGGCCTGCTGGCCACGCCATTCCAGTTGCAGCCACAGTTTCGCGCTGTCGCGGCCGAAACCGTCGGCGCGATAGTCCGCCACCTTCAGCAGGCCACTGAGGCCCTGCGCCAGCGGAAACGCGAGCGAGGCATCCCACTCGCTGCCGTAGCGACCGCCGCGATCGGCGCGGTAGTCGTGGTACGCCACTGCCCAGGCCAGCTTGCCGGCAACGCCACCGCGACCGAAGTTGCCGTTGACGCCGACGTAGCGATCTTCCAGCCCGCCGGCCGGGGTCACGTTGAACTGGTCGTTCCAGCCATTGAACGCGTGCAGCGTGGCCAGCGGTGTCTGCAGTGCATGCCGGCCGTTGCCGCCCAGGTGCTCCCAGCCCAGCTTCGCGGTGATCCCGGCCTGCGTCCAGCTCGGTTCCAGCAGCCAGTAACTGTGCGCGAAACGCTGCGGGTTGTTGGCGTAGTCGACTTGCCGCGCCCCCTCCAGCGTCCAGCCGAGACCACGGCCGTCGTGCAGCGCCTTGCCGTTCCAGCGCAGGCCGTAGGTGGCGCTGGAGGCGCTGGCCACGTCGCGATCCTCGTGCAGGTAGGCGTAGCCGCCCCATTGCTGCGCACCCCGGGTCCAGGCCAGGTTGAGCAGGTGAGTATTCAACTTGTGCTCGCGCGCGAGCGGGTTCAGTGCGTCGCGGCCGGCCACCCGGTGCACCCGGTCGAGCCAGTCGTAGCGCACCGTCAACGCCGTCAGCGGCTGCCAGCGCAACTCGACTGCATCGAAAGTCTGCTCGTGCTGGCGCCAGCCGCTGTTGCCAACCCAGCGCTGGTTGTCCAGCAGCAGCCGCTGGCGGCCCGCGGTGGCGCCGAAGCGGTCGCCCTGCCAGCGCAGCCAGTACTGGTTAAACTCACTGCCGCGCGGATCGGTCACCGCCGGATACAGGACGCGGCCATTGGCGCCGCTGTTGTAGCGATCGCCGGCGCCGGCCACGCCGGCGCCTTCGGCCAGGCCGCTCCAGCCATGCCCGAACTCGGCATGCAGGCCGAGGCGCAGGCGCAAGGTGTCGGCATTAGCGTTGCGCGCGAACGCATCGTCGTCGACCTGTTCATGGCGCAGGCGGGCATCCCATTCCAGCTGCCACGATGGCCCGGCCGATGCCGTCGGCTCGCTGATGTTGGCGGTTCCGTCGCCCGCCCAGGCCGGTGTGGCCAGGATCGCGAACAGGCAGGCTGCCGAAAGATAGTTGCGTGCATGGTTCATGGTGTTGCTCCCTTGTGGTCGGCGGCAGTCTCGAAGCGAGCGCACGTGCCCGACCTGACCCCGGTCAAGTCCCCGCCATGCAAGGTGCGACTGTGACAACGCGCCGCGGCCATGCATGCCGCCGAAACGACAACGCCGACCACGAGGGTCGGCGTTGCGCCTTGCAGTGCTTCGTCTGGACGTCTTTACTTCCAGACATGCTTTTTCGTACCGCTCCGCATCAGTGTTCCGCCGCCGGTGCCGGCGCGGCCGCGGCACGAGCCTTGGCCACTTCTTCCTTGCTGATCTGCCCGCCCGGGTTGTCCCAGCTGTTCAGCACGTAGGTSAGGATGTTSGCCACCTCGTCGTCGGTCAGCTGCGCCATCGGCGGCATCACCGAGTCGTACTCGTGGCCGTTCACCGTGATCTTGCCGGTCAGCCCGTGCGTCACGATGGTCATCGNGGCTTCGTCGCCAAGTTCTGAGGATGTTCGCCACCTCGTCGTCGGTCAGCTGCGCCATCGGCGGCATCACCGAGTCGTACTCGTGGCCGTTCACCGTGATCTTGCCGGTCAGCCCGTGCGTCACGATGGTCATCGCCCGCTTCGGGTCGGCCGCCAGGTAGTCCGACTTCGCCAGCGGCGGGAACACGTTCGCCAGGCCCTCGCCGTTCGCCTGGTGACACACCGAGCAGGTGCCGGTGAACAGCTGCTTGCCCGCCGCGATCTGCTCGGCCTTGGTCAGCGTGCCGGCCGCATGCGCCTTCGCCGCCGTGCTCACCGCCGTCAGGTTCGGCTCCGAGCGGTCGCCCAGGTAGACCGAGTCCACTTCCTTGCCCGAGTAGACYGTCTTGTCYTCCGCGCCGTCCACCTTGAGGATGCCCAGCGCGCCCTTGTTGAACGCGCGGAAGATCGAGTGGTCGACCAGCACGTAGCTGCCCGGCACGTCGGTGTGGAATTCCACCATCGCCGCGCCGCCGGACGGGATCAGCGTGGTYTGCACGTTGTGCTGCGCCACCGTGCCGCCYTCGGGCTGCACCTTGTCGAAGATCTCGCCGATCACGTGGAAGCTGGACACCAGGTTCGGSCCGCCGTTGCCCACGAACAGGCGCACCGTCTCGTTGGTCTTGGCGGTCAGCGCGTTGTCGCCGGTGAGCGCGCCTTCCTTGCCGTTGAACAGCACGTAGGTCGGGTGCTCGTCGATCGCCTTCTCCATGTCGAACGGCTGCAGGCCCTTCTGGCGATACTTGCCGGTGGTGTAGAAGTCGCCCTGCATCACGTAGTACTCGTGGTCGACCTTCGACAAGCCCTCCGGCGGCTCGACCAGGATCAGCCCGTACATGCCGTTGGCGATGTGCATGCCCACCGGCGCGGTGGCGCAGTGGTACACGTAGATGCCCTGGTTCAGCGCCTTGAAGGTGAACTGCGAGGCGTGSCCSGGTGCGGTGAAGCTGGACGCCGCGCCGCCGCCCGGYCCGGTCACCCCGTGCAGGTCGATGTTGTGCGGCATCTTGCTGTCCGGCGCGTTCTTCAGGTGGAACTCCACCGTGTCGCCCTGGCGCACCCGGATGAAGCTGCCCGGCACGGTGCCGCCGAAGGTCCAGAACGTGTAGCTCACGCCCTCGGAGATCGGCATCTCCTTCTCGATCACTTCCAGCTCGACGATCACCTTCGCCGGGTAGTTGCGGTTGACCGGCGGCGG